>JASGHK010000003.1:0-125891 GCA_049841135.1 Myxococcales bacterium | reverse complement strand
GAGGCAGACGGCCTGAGTCCGGCCCTGGCGCGTGTTGTCGGCGGCACTGGCCGGGTCGGCTCCGGTGGCGACCGTGGTGTCGGCGACCTCGGGCGGGAGCGGCAGGGTCCAGGTGGTCGGCAGGTGGCAGGCGTTGCAGTCGCCGATGTCGCGGGGGAAGCCCAGCGGGAACTCGTTCTTCGAGCCGCCGAAGCCGATAATCTCCACCGGCGTCTGCCGCACGCCGCTCGCGTGCACCTCGTGAATGAGGACCTTCAGGTCCACCGACTGCTCCCCGGAGATGGGCGGGTTGGCGGCGACACGCCGCGCCCCGTCGGTGGCGTTCGGGTTGTGGCAGACGGCGCAGACCTGGACGTTGCCGGTGCGGTTCTGCCCGTGGGCGTTCACCAGCTCGTGGCAGACGTTGCACTTGTTGGTGTCCACCACCACCCGCCGCGTCGCCCCGGTGCCGCCCGAGACCTTGGCGTAGCGCAGCGCGTTGGTCACCGGCACGCGCAAGAAGGTGCTCGTGTTCGCCGGGTTGGCGACGGCCGGATGCCCTTCCAGGACCACGGTGAAGTCTTCGACGCCGGCCGGCAGCGGGGTGGGTGAGGTGACCTGGTAGACGCCGGTCTGTCCGGCGGCGGCGACCCCCTTCCCGAGCACGTCGATGGAGATGGGCTGGCCGTAGCCGGCGCCGCTGCCCTCGTTGGTGTACTCGGCGTTGGGCCAGCCGAGGTCCACGAAGAGCCGGCTGTCGGCTCCGTGCGTCCAGGGCTCGTCGGGGGTGCCGGTCAGCACGTAGGGCTTGTTGGCGGCGCTGGGATCCACGACCCGCAGGCTGATCACGGGCATGCGGTCGGCGCCGGTGGTCACGTCGGTGATCTCGAAGGCGAAGCGGCCGATTGCCTGGCGCACCGGGCTGACATGGTTCTCGGTCACGTCCAGCGCGCCATGGCAGCCGCCGCAGGCTCCGGTGGCCAGCACCTGCCCGCCGCGGTGATTGCACGCCGCGACGGTGACGCCCGGCCCGCAGGGCTCGGTGCCGGTCGCGTCCAGGCGCACGTTGTCGTGGCAGGAGAGACAGGCGCTCGCGGAGGCCCGCCAGGCGGTGGCGTCCTTGCCCTGGTGGCAGACGGCGCAGTCGAGGATGTCCCGCGGGAAGCCGACGTCCGAGTAGTCGTGGTCGGTCTGCCGGAAGCCGACGATGTGGTAGGGCACGCCGTTCATCACCGAGGGCAGGTCGCTGCCGCGGTGAATCTTGTGAGCCATCACCCGCAGGTCGAGGTCGGCGAGCGTCTCCGGGTCCTGGTAGGTGGCCTCGCGGTCGCCGGCGTGGCAGGTCAGGCACAGGTTGACGGTGCGCCGCTGGTCGTGGGCCTGCAGCACCCCGTGGCAGGCGTTGCAGGCGGCGTCGGTGACGTGCTCGAAGGTCGCGGCCGTGCCTCCACCGGGGACGAACGAGAAGGTCGCGCTCACCGGGAAGGAGAGCTCGGTGCCCTGGGGCGCCACCACGCGCGTGGCGTAGAAGCCCAGCAGGTGCGTCCGCGTCCGCTCGAGCTTGGTCGCGAGCGTGGTGGGCGCGGTGAAGGTGTACGTGTAGACGCCGCCGCCCTTGTTCTGCAGTTGGGCCGTGGGGAACGCCCCGCCGGGAGGCTCGGTGCGCGGCTGGGTCGCCGAGCCGCTGGGGTTCTGCTGGGTGCCGTCGGCGGTCTTGTACGGCTGCGCGTTGACGGTGACCTCGTAGAGGTTCGTATAGGTCTGGTCGTCCTCGAGCTGGGCCAGGGTGAAGTGCGGCGTCATTCGCGGCGTGGGCTGCGGGGCGGTCGCGGCGGCGTTGGCGATCTCGGTGGCGAGGTCCTGGATCGGCGTGCCGTCGTCCTCGGTGAGCAGGAAGGTCACCGTGGGGCTGCCGCTGGCAGGGACGTCGGCGGACTGAATGACGATCTTGAACGGGGCGCCCAGCCCCTTGCTCGCGGTCTCGCCCCCGTCGCCGGCGCCCGCGTCGGGTTGGTTGCTGCTCTTGCCACAGCCGCCCAGCGCAACGGCCAGCCCGCAGACCAGGGCCCATCGAACGGCGCAGCGCATGAGGACTCCTCGAGCGGGCAGATCCGTCCCCGCCGCAAATTTGGGGCGTGACGTTGGGGACGGTTCCTCGAGTTTCAACTGGCCCGGATGGGGCGTCGTCGACAGCCCTGCGAGGTCCTCGGATCGCTGCGAGGCTGCGACCTCCGCCTCCGAGCGGCTTGCCAAGCTGGGCAAGCGAGGTTAGCGGAAGCACGAGCGTGAGCAGGCAGACCCGAGGTGCGGATTGGAGCGCGACAACTCGATGACGAAGCGGTTCCTCGCCGAGGCCGGCATCTCCCGCGGAATGCGCGCGATCGAGATCGGCTGTGGCGGCGGCGAGGTCACGCAGCTCTTGGCGGAGCTGGTCGGGCCGTCGGGAGCCGTGGTGGCGGTCGACTGCAACCTGGAGTTCCTCGCGATCGCCCGAAAGCGGATGGAGGAACACCAGCTCAATAACGTCCAGTTCGTGCCGGCCGACGTCGCGGGCGATCTCTCCGAGCTTGGGAGCCTGCGGCGGGAGTCCTACGACGCCCTCGCCGGCCGGCGGGTGCTGATGTACTTGCCGGACCCCGCCGAGGTGCTGCGCCGTCTCTCCGCCTGGCTGCGCCGCGACGCGCTGGTCGTGTTCGAGGAGACCGACTCGACCGTGATACCCGCGCGGCTCGAGCCGAGGCCCGGGCACGACCGGGCGTTGGGATGGCTCCGCCAGATGCTGGTCGCGGAGCGGGCCAACACGTCGATGGGGTTCTGCTTGCCGGCGACGCTCGACCGGGCCGGGCTGCGCTTCGAGCGCGTCCGCGCCGAGGCGGTCATCGAGGGACAGGGCTCGCAGTATCCGCTCGCCCAGCTGCTGAGGCTGATGCAGGCCCGCGTGGTCGCCGCCGGCATTGCGACCGAGTCAGAGCTCACGTCGTTGGCGGCCCAGCTGGACGAGGAGAGCCGCGCCCCGACCTCCGTCTATGTGAGCGCGATGAGCTTCTGCGCCTGGGCGCGCAAGCCCTGACCGCACGCCACCGGCGATGGAGGACCGGCTCCGAGCGACCCTGAAGCGCTATTGAGCCGCCGGCTTGAGCACCTTGAGGGTCACGACCTGGGTCGGGCCGGCCTCGATCACCTGGAGGGCGCCGCTCCGGCAGCTGAAGGTGTTGCCGCCGCGCGCCTGCTGCGGGTTGGCGTCGCACGGGCCGAAGGCCGCCTTCACGTCGTCGAGCTTCGCCATGGGCCCCACGATCTTGCCGTCGACCGAGACGCCGGCGCTGTCGGCGAGCTGCATCCAGATGGCCTCCACCTTGCCGTCGGCACCCAGGCCCACCTCGAACGGGCCCGCGCGGAGCGTCGACTTGTCGGCGCCCGCGGCCACGGGGAGCTTCGTGGCCTTCACGGCGTCGGCGGTCATGCCCAGCTTGAGCGGACCGACGCTGGTGCCCGGGACGACCACCGGCGCGGCCTCCTTGGAGACCACCTTCTCCAGCTTGTAGTGCAGCGACGAGGCGTCCTGCGCTGGCTTCGGGACGTCGGTCACCTGCACCTTCAGCTCGTAGGTGTTTCCGGGCTCGAAGGCAAAGCCCTCAATCGCGTCGTAGAAGAAGGTCCAGGCCGCGGTCTTGGAGGCGCGCGTCTGCAGGCACTCCTGCTTGGCTTCGCCGCCCTGGCACGACACCTTGCCGGCGGCGACGAACAGGGTGGCGGACCGGGCAGCGGGAGCCTTGTCGGCCGCCGCGGCGAGGCTCGTGGAGCAGAGCAGGGCAGCTACGACGAGGAGGGGCAGGCGGATCATCGGGAGCCTCTTTCTTCGGAGGGACAGCTGGGTTTCACCGCAAACGCGCGAGCCGTGACGGAGGGTCTCAGTGGCTCTGGCTGTGTCTCGGGATGAACAGGCAGCGCGAGGGGAGGTTACTACACGCCGTGTAGGGGGAACCGAAACCGGGACGGACAGACGTTCTCCGAATGGGTGGCTGGCCCTCACGGTCCGGATCCGCCGTCACGACCCTCAGGCGGGCTCGACCGATCGCTCAGGGGCAGGGATTGCCCGGCAGCGTGAGGTCGGCCTCGGTCACGGGCAGGCCGCCGGACTCCGCGGCCCCGGAGCCAAAGGCGAAGACGCGGATGCCCACGAGGCTGCGAAGGTAGCCGCCGCCGTGGGCGCGGGCCAGCGCCTTGGCGACAGCCAGCGAGGGATCGCCGTCGGCGGCGTTCGCCTGGATGAGGACGGTGGTGCCTTCGCCTGCCGTCAGCGACCTCAGCTGGGTGCAGTCCGCCGGGTGGCCGGCCTCGAAGCCGGTCCGGGGCCAGGCGCCGCGGTGGTAGTAGGCGAGCGGCCATTCCTGGAACGGCATGGTGACGAGCACCCGTCCAGGGCCGCGGCTGGCGGTCTCCACCGACTGCGCGACCGAGGCGGCCTCGCGCCAGTCGGCCTTGAGCCAGCGGAAGTGCGCGGTCGACAGGCTCAACAGGCAGGGGAACGCGATGAACGCGCCCAGGGCGAGCCGGGGCTTGCGGGAGACCGTCCCCAGCGCCCACGCCGCGAGCAAGACCCAGCCCGGTGCGGCCACCAGTTGGTAGCGCGGGTGCCACAGCGGCCTGGCGAGGCAGAGCGCGGCCCACAAGACGAACGGGAGCAGGAAGTAGAGCGCGGCGAAGGAGAGGCCGCGGCGTAGCCCGGGACTGGCCGAGCGGCTGGCGACCGCCGCGAGCACGAGCGGTGCGAGGATGGCGACGGCCAGCGACAGCGCGGCCGGCACGTTCGCCCACAGCGGCTCGTCGGGCATCACGATCCAGCCGAACAGCGAGCTCGCCCAGTCGAGGACCGACGCGAGCGTGAAGTAGCCCTGCCAGCCGTCGCTGCCTCGCCGGAGCGCGGGCAGCAGGTAGAGGACGAAGGTCGGCACGCACAGCGCGGCGCAGGCGGCGAGGCAGGCAAAGGCCCGCGGCCGTCGGGCGAAGAGCAGCACGTGGACGGCGATGACCACCGCGACCAGCGCGCCGTTGTAGTGCAGCCAGAAACCGAGGGCTCCGGAGACCGCCATCGCGATCCAGGCCGCCCGGCGATCGGTGCGCAGGGCGACGAGGTAGGCCCAGGCGGTGACGAGGCCGGAGAGCACCAGCGGCGCGTACTGGCGCGACTCCTGGCTGTAATAGACGTGGGCGGGCAGGACGGCGAGCAGCGCCGCGGCGAAAAGACCGATGCGCTCGTCGTCGAAGAGCTCGCGGGCGACGAGGAACGCCAGCGGGATCGCCGCGATGCCACAGAGCGCCGCCGGCAGGCGCAGCGCGAGCTCGCCGGTGCCGAAGAGCGCGCACCAGGCCTTGAGCCCGAGGTAGTAGAGCGGAGGGTTGCCGGGATCGACCGAGCTAGAGAGGAGCTCGGCCCAGGGCCGCCGCGCGTGCAGCAGCGAGGCGGCCTCGTCGAGCCACACGCTCTGGTCGGTGACGTCCCACAGGCGCACCGCCGCTCCCGCCGCCGTGATCGCCAGCAGGACGAGGGCCGTGGTGCGCCGCGTCGCCATCGACGGGGTCAGGACGCCTTGATCTTCGGGTCGGCCGAGCACTTGACGGTGCCCTTGCCGGCGAAGGTGGTCTCCACGAACTGGCGCATCGCGGCGGCGTTGGTGCCGGTCTCCAGCGCCTTCCACTGCGGCTCGGGGAGGATGCGCGCGTTGATGGCGACCACCGCCTTGAAGGTGCGGCCCGGCCCGGCCTTGAAGTCGCTGATCCGGTAGCAGGCGTTCTGCTTGAAGCCGCGCTGCAGCCAGAGCTTGAGGTCGTAGGGGTCGGTGGAGGTGAAGGTCTTGTCGGTGATGGTGACTTCGACCTGGGCCTCGACGTACATGGCGGTTTCGCTCCTGGTGGGTCGGCTGAGAAGGCCCGAGAGACTACTACGACTGCGTTGCGCGCGGGCGCTCCTCCAGGGCACCATGCGCGCCGTGTTTCGCGTGGCCTACAGAACGGCGGGCGTCGCCGGCATCACGCTCGGCGACCTCGCGGGGATGGAGCTGGCGCGACTGGCTTCGCCCAGGGACGAGAGCGAGGCGGTGACGCGCCGCTGGATGCGCCTCTACGGCCGGCAGATCCTGCGGCTGCTCGGCGGGCGGGTGGAGACGGGCCTTCCGAAGGGCGACTACCTGCCCGGCCGGGACGCGAGCGGCAAGGGCCGCATCTTCGTGATGAACCACCGCTCCATGCTCGACATCTACGTCTACCTGGCGCACGTCGAGGCCTTCGCGCTCAGCCGCGGCGACCTGGCGAACTGGCCGATCATCGGCGCCGCGGCGCGGCGGGTGGGCACGGTCTTCGTCGACCGCGAGAGCAAGAGCAGCGGTCGCGCGGCGGTGGCGGCGATGTCCGAGGCGGTACGCAACGGCAAGGGCGTTCTCGTCTTCCCCGAAGGAACGACGTTCGCCGGCGACGAGGTCCAGCCGTTCCGCGCCGGCGCCTTCGTGGCGGCCGCGCGGACGAAGGCGCAGATCGTCCCGCTGGGCGTGGCCTACGAGCGCGAGGACGCCTGCTTCGTCGAGGACTCCTTCCTCGAGCACTGGAAGAAGCTGGGCGGGATGAAGGTGGTGCGCCTGGCGCTCGAGCACGGAGAGCCCATCGCGCCCGGCGACCCGGAAGAGACGAGGAAGATGGCGCACGAGGCCGTGCAGGCGCTCGTGCACCAGGCGCGGGCGAGGCTGAACGGCACCGCCCGGGCCGAGTAGCCGCGGGAGCTACGCGCCGCGTGGCAGGCACAGCTCGAGCGCGCACTCGTTCACGGCCACGGCGCCGCCCATCGCCTCGACGAGCAGCTTGACCTCATGCAGGCCCAGGGCGGTCCCGCCGCGGATGCCGAGCGCGCTCTCGAGCGTGAATGCGACGGCGAGGCCTTCGGGGTTGGCCGGCTTGGCGATGTGCGCGCGCACGGTCGTCTTCTCGTCGGCGAGTGCGATCTCCACCGCCACCGCACCGCCCGGCACCGATGCCTCGACGGACGCACGCAGCAGACACTCCAGGCAGCGCCCGAGCAGGACGGCATCGCTCATCACCACGAGCGGCGCGGCGGGGCGCACCTCGAGCGCCACTCCGCGCTTCTCGGCCGCGGCGGCCACCGCGCTCACGGCCTGCTGGAGGGCCTGCGGCAACTCCAGGGGCTGCTTGCGGATGGACAGCGCGCCCCAACGAAGCCGCTCCATGTCGTGCGCGGCGGCGGCCATCTCCGAGAGCCGGTACGCCTGGCGCCGGGCGCGCTGGAGGAGGTCGAGCAGCTCGGGCGGCACGTCCTGGGCGTAGGCATCCGCCGCCACGTCGAGCAGGCTGATGAGCGTGCCGATGGGCGAGCGCAGCTCGTGCCAGTAGACGTGCTCCCGCTGGATTCTGGTCGGCCACGGTCGTCCCCTCCGCACTCCACAGCGTCTTGCCGGCGGTCACGTCTCCGGGCGCACGGCGATGCCCTCGGCTCGGGCGGCGACCAGATACGAGAGGATCTTCGCCTGGCTCTTGGCGTCGATCTCGGTGAACTGCAGCGCCACCCGGTGCTCCGCTCCTTGGGGAGTCAGGGCCAGCACCGAGCGCTTCACCATCGCCACGCCCTGCGCGCTGCCCCAGTCCTCGCCGAAGTCGAGCGTGAAGCGCACCCGCTCGCCCACCGTGAAGGGCGTGTTCGAGAGGATGCCTGCGCCGTTGCCACCCAGCTCCAGCGTCGTCGTCGAGCACTCCTCGCGTGGCGAGCCCTTGGCGTCCAGGCGGATGCACGCGGCCGGCACCTGCACACCCAGTCGCATGAACCGGCGGCGCTGCGAGCGCTGCGCCTTCTCGCCGTTCCCGAGCCAGACCGAGACGCGCTTGCCGGGCTGGACCTCCAGCACGCGGGTGGAGAAGAAGCACAGGCCCTTCTCGTCGCAGTAGCGCACCCGCACCTCGTCGCCGGGGTCGAGCGTGGCTTCGTTGGGCGCGAGCGAGGCCTGGAACATGCCGCTCGCCAGCTGCGCGACGACGCCTTCGAAGATGGTCCGCTGGCCCAGATTGTCGACGTACTCCAGCGTGAGGGGCTGCTTGATCTTGGGCTGCTCCGCCATGGTGCCCTCGGGTGACCGGTTCCTAGTTCTTTCCGGCCAAGACCGCTGCGATGAAGATTCCGTAGACGACCGCCGCCGCGCCGCAGCACAGGGCTCCTGGCAGCAGTACTCCCGCTGCGGCCTTTCCGCCCGTCGTTCGGTGGATGGCCTTGTGGCCGAAGACGAGGCAAACCGCCATCCAGACGGGATAGGCGTACCCGCTGCAGAAGGGGACGACGCCCCAGAACATCGGCGCGTGCCCGTAGCAGACGACCCGCAGGCTGGCCTCGAAGGGCCGCGTCTGGACTCCCACGAGCTTCAGGGTGAGGTGCTCGACTCCGGAGACCAGGAAGGAGAAGAGGACGGAGTTGATGGGGATGATGATGGCGGTCCCGATGACGATCAGCGCCACCACCCCCACGAACGCCGGCGCACTCAGGTCGCTGCTGCCACTGTTGCCGGCGCCGATCACGGCCGCCAGGGCGCCGAACAACGCCGCGAAGCCGTACACGACCAAGGTGCCGGAAGCGGCCAGGAAGTTGGAGATGATGGCGAAGCTGAGCGGGTCCCACCACTTGCCCGTCTCGGGCTGGACCCGCTCGAAGGCGGTCTGGGGGGAGAACATGATGGCCTTGGCCGTCTCCCAGTAGGCCTTGAAGAAGCCCAGCTCGCTGCGCTGCTCCCACGGCAGAGGCGCGGCCTCGCCGCCCTGCCGCGCGAGGCACGCGGAGCAGACGCCCTGGCCGTCCTTGCCGATGACCAGGCACTCGCGGCAAGCGAAGGTGCCGCAGCGGCTGCAGATGTCCACCGCGGTGCGGTCGGCGTGCACGGCGCAGTGCGCGGTGCTTGGCGATGCAGGAGGTGGCTGCGCCGAACCCGTGTGAGGTGAGGCGCTGACCGGCTCGGGCTTCCAGGTCGGTCCGCCCAGGCCGGGAGTTGCGGGCTCCTGCGGCGGCGGTTGCGGCTGGGGCGGGGGAATCACGCTCGCGCCGCACAGGGGGCAGAACTTGGCGGTCGAGTCCTCGAGCGGGCTTTGGCAGCGCGGGCAGATCATTCAGGCTCCGAAAGGAGCCCAGTTCTAACACGGGCCAAGGCGCGGGAAGCCGCCCCAATACGCCTCGGCCAGCTTCTTGAGCCCGCGAGATCGGGTGCTACGATCCGGGCACTCATGGCCGCTCGCGTCGCCACCTTCCTCCTGTTCGCCGCCTCGAGCGCGATCTGTGCTGCCTGCGCGACGGCGCCCAAGCGCGAGGAGCCCCACAAGCCCTTCCTGCCCTACCAGCTGGCGCCACAGCCCCTGCTCGCGCGCTCCGAGCCCAGCCTGCGCAAGGTGGAGACCCTGGGCGAGCCGAAGAAGGAGTTCGTGCCCGCCGTCCGAATCGACAACGAGATCATGGTCTTCGCGCTCCAGCAGCGGCAGGCGCGGTTCACGACCGAGAAGGGCATCGCCATGCCGCCGGCGGTGCGCAGCAACTGGTCGGAGGTGCTGGGGCACATCGATCGGCTGCTCCGGGTCAGCGCCGACAAGATCCTGCCGCTCGACGCCGTCCGCGCCCGCGTCGCGCTCGAGGCGGAGCTGGAGATGGACAAGGAGCACTACCTGGCCATGCCCGACGGCCTGTCGGCTGGCATCCAGGCGCGCGCCAAGGCGCTCGACCAGCGGCTCGTCGAGATTCGCGCGATCCAGCAGCACAACAAGCCGGTCAAGCGTCTGTACTGGCCGATCGACCCGGTGGTGGTGACCTCGCTCTTCGGCATGCGCGCCGACCCGTTCAACGGCGAGGACCGCGAGCACCAGGGGGTGGACCTGAAGGCGGAGACCGGGCAGCTCATCCAGGCGGTCGCGCAGGGGACGGTGGTGATGGCGCGCAAGTACGCCGGCCATGGGCTCCACGTGGAGATTGAGCATCCGGGCGGCATGAAGACCTCCTACAGCCACCTCTCGACGCTCCTGGTGACCGAGGGGATGCAGGTCCCGGCGCGTGGGCCGCTGGGCCTGGCGGGCAACACCGGCCGCAGCACCGGACCGCACCTGCACCTCGAGATCTGGATGGAGGGCTCGCCCGTCGACCCGCTTGCCGTCCTTCCCGACCCCGCCTACGAAGAAATCTACAGCGCGGCCCCCTGAGGCCCGAGACTTCGACCATGGACACGACGTTCTTCGCACCGCTCTTGGAGAAGGCCTTCGACCGGGCGCCCGCTCGGGAGGCCAACGCAGCCATCGCGCGAGTCCGCCAGACGCTGGGCGAGCAGGTGCGCAGCTTCGAGGCCGTCCTCGAGCCCCAGGCAGGCAAGGAGTGGATGGAGACCAAGCTCGTGGCGCGGATGGTCTACCACCTCGAGTCGCTGGGGATCCGGCCGCCGAAGTACGGCGGAGTCTTCGCGTCGCTCTTCGTCGCGGACGAGCTGCTCTTCGTGCACATGAAGGACTTGATGGAGTTCGCCGGCGCGCAGCTCGGCATGACCGGCGAGCAGATGTACGCGAAGTGGGGCACGGGTGAGGTGCGCCACGCCATCGACCTGCGCGCCGAGGAGCAGAAGCCCAAGGGTCCTCCGCTCGCGCTGCCGCCGGGAACGGCCAAGTGATCGCGGCGCTCTCCGGGTTGCTGGTCCTGACCTCGGGGGCGACCACGCTGTTCGTCGATGTTCGCAGCGTCGTCCCGGACGCGGACGGCAGCCAAGCGAAGCCTTTCCGGACCATCGCCGCAGCCCTCCAGGCGGCGAAGGACGGTGACACCGTCGAGCTCGGGACCGGCCTGTTCACCGAGCGGGTCGTGGTGTCGAAGACGATCACTCTGCGCGGCGGCAAGGCGTCGGTCATCGCCGCGCCGGATGCGAGTGGGACGGTCGTGGCGCTGCAGGCGCCGGCGCGGCTCGAACACTTCGCGGTGCAGGGAGGTGAAGTCGGCGTCCAGGCCAGCGACGGAGCCAGGCTGGTGGACGTGGACTTCTCGGCCCAGCGGGTGGCGGGCGTGAGGGTACCGGCCAAGAGCAAGGTCGAGATCCGCGGGGGAAAGTTCGCGGCGCTCTTCGAACGCAGGGGCCTGTACGGGATCGAAGCCACCGAGGCTTCCGTCAGGGTGGTGGGCTCCCGTTTCGACGGGCCCTTTCACTGGGCCGTCTACGGTCACATCGCCGAGTTGGACATCGAGGACGTGGAGATCGAGGGCGCGCTCGGCGGCATCCTCTTCGAGGGCTTCAGCCGCGGCCGGGTGGTCGGAGCGGTCGTGGCGCAGGGGCGCGGAGAGGGGATCACCGTTCAGCTCGATTCCAAGGCGACGCTGCGGGAGGTCGTGGTCTCGCGGTGGGCCAAGGGGATCGTGGTCAGCTCCAACTCCGAGGCGGTGGTGGAAGAGGCTGCGGTCGGCTTCTGTGAAGAGGCGGGGATCACCGTGCAGGGCGAATCGCGGTTGCAGTTGAGACACCTGGTCTACGCCGGTCCGGCGAGGCTCGCCGCGGTCGCCGGGATCGCCTCACGACTCGAGGTCATCGAGGGAGTCATCGCTTCGCCAGGCGCGACCGGCATCGCGGTTCACCGCGGAAGTGCGACCGTGACCGGCACGGTGATTCGGCGAGCGAGCACCGAGACGGAGGGCGATGCGCTGTATGTAGAAGACGCCCAGGCGGAGGTTCGGGGGGTGTTCGCCGAGGAGTGCAGCGGCAACGGACTGACCCTCGTCGGTGGCGTTCGCGCCCAGGTCCTGGGGCTGGAGGTGTTTCGGGTGCAAGGCTCTGGAATCAGGGCCGAAAATGGTGTTCAGATGCAGCTGGAAGGAGCGCAGGTCCTCGAGTCTGGCACCGGGCTTTCGGTCACCGGCAGCGCGAGAGTCGACGCGCAGTTCGACCGGTTCATCCACGAAGCCGTCAAGTCGCGATGATGGCCAGCAGGTCGGCTACTTTCGCTCGCGCGCGCGCCGCAACTCCTCGGGAGTATTGACGTTTTCAAGTGCGCGCAGGCCTGGGTCGACCGCATCCAGCGCCGCGTCGGGCACTCGGACCACGCGAGCCGATTCCAGCAGTCGGACGAGCGATGGATTGCCCGCTCCCAGCGCAGCCGAGAACGGCGGCTCGAGCCGAACGTTGTAGAACGCGAAGAGCGGCTCGAGGAACCCGGATCGCATCGGAATGACCGCATCGACGTCCAAAGCTCTGCGCCTGGCCAGCAGCTCGATGGGCTCGGGGCGAAGGAACGGCATGTCGCAGGCGACGCAGAACGCCCACTCGCTGTCGATGGCCGCCAGCGCGGCGTGCACTCCACCGGGCGCGCCCTTGCCGGCAAAGCGGTCAGGCACCGCTCGCAGCCCGAAGGGAGCGAAGGGGCCCGAATCCGGGGCGCAGACCACGATCTGGGCGAAGAGGGACCGCAGCACCTCGAGCTGGCGCTCCAGGATGCTGCGCCCTCCGACCTCCAGGAAGGCCTTCGAGGCCCCGCCCATGCGAGTGCCTTGCCCACCGGCGACGATCACAGCTGTGGCGTTCTCGATCACGGCCCACAGCCTAAAGCCTACGGCCTGCGGCTCGCACTTCCGGGCATCTTTTCCGACCCGGGGCTGTTGGGCCCGGGAGCTGGCAACCCCGCGAACTGAAGCAGGTTTGTCGCCTTGAAGGGCCTGGAGGCGGTGATTAAGATGGCAACTGGCCAGCAAGCGATCGCAAGGCTGAACGCCCCGCGAAACCTTGCGCCAGGGGCAGTCTTGCTACCAACCCGATTCGCCCAAGTTGAAGCTGCCGGGGTGCTCCCGGGCGGCCTTCGTGCCGCGTCCCGTCGATAGGTGGTCCACGTGTCCCTCAGCAATCGTCCCCGTTCGTTCCTGCCCTTCCGCGTCATCGCGGTCGTGGTCCTGCTGCTGCTGTGGGGCTTCGCGGCCTCCGACCGGCTGCCGCCGTCCATCAACAGCGCTGCGCACGCCGCCGAGGCCGACCTGCAGAAGGGCGGCAAGGACAAGTCGGACCACGACCTGTCGGCGCTGCGCGTCTTCAACCGCGTCGTGCTGCTCATCAAGGACAACTACTACGACCCCAAGCGCATCCAGCCGCGCAAGATGCTGGTGCAGGCGCTCGACAACGTGGAGCGCCAGGTCGCCGAGATCATGGTCGACGGCGACGAGAAGAGCCCCAAGCTCAAGGTCACCGTCAACAAGGTCAGCAAGGAGTTCGACATCAGCGGCGTCGACACCTTCTGGCGCATGAGCTTCGCGCTCAAGGACGTCTTCGACTTCGTCAACAAGAACCTCTCGGCGCAGTCCAAGGAGGACAGCCGGGACATCGAGTACGCCGCCGTCAACGGCATGCTCTCCACGCTCGACCCGCACTCCATCCTGCTCAAGCCCGACTACTTCAAGGAGATGAAGCTTCAGACCAAGGGCGAGTTCGGCGGCCTGGGCTTCATCATCCAGATGAAGGAGGGCAACTTGACCGTGGTCCGCGTGCTCAAGGGCACCCCCGCCCAGCGCGCCGGCATCAAGAGCAAGGACGTCATCCAGCGCATCGGCAACGAGTCCACCGTCAACATGGACCTGAACGACGCCGTCGACCGCCTGCGCGGCAAGCCGGGCAGCGACGTCTCGCTCACCGTGCTGCGCCCGAGCTGGACCGCCCCCAAGCAGATGACGCTGACCCGCGCGGTCATCAACGTCGAGTCGGTGGAGGCCAAGCTCCTCGACAACAACGTGGGCTACATCAAGCTCAAGGGCTTCCAGGGCAACACCGCCCGCGACCTGCACGCCGAGCTCAAGCGGCTCAAGACCGAGGCGCAGCAGAGCTCGAAGGACCCGCAGAAGCCGGGGCTCAAGGGCGTGGTGCTCGACCTGCGCGGCAACCCGGGCGGCCTGCTCGAGCAGGCCATCCAGGTCAGCGACGCCTTCGTCTCCGAGGGCACCGTGGTCACCACCGTCGGCTACTCGGACAAGATGCGCGAGGTGAAGAAGGCCCACGCCGACGACACCGACACCAACCTGCCGCTGGTGGTCATCGTCAACTCCGGCAGCGCCTCGGCCTCGGAGATCGTCGCGGGCGCGCTGAAGAACCTGAACCGCGGGGTGGTGGTCGGCCGCCAGAGCTTCGGCAAGGGCAGCGTGCAGGTGCTCTACGACTTCCCCGACGAGAGCGCCCTCAAGCTCACCATCGCCCAGTACCTGACCCCCGGCGACGTGTCGATCCAGGAGGTGGGCATCACGCCCGACATCGAGCTCGTCCCCAGCCGCGCCAACAAGGACCGCGTCGACCTCTTCGCGCCGCGCAAGACCATGGGCGAGGCGGACCTGTCGGGCCACTTCGGCAACCCCAACTCCGACAAGGTGGCCAGCAAGCGCGAGGAGATCGCCCCCAAGGACAAGCCGCTCGAGGAGCTGCGCTTCCTGCGCGACGAGCCGCCGCCTCCCAAGGACGCCAAGGCCGCCGCCGAGAAGAAGGAGAAGCAGCCCGACCGCGACGACTACGAGGCCGACGACATCGAGGGCGAGGACCCGGACACCGACGAGATCGTCGAGGACTACCAGATCCGCTTCGCGCGCGACCTCATCCTGGCCGCGCCGGCCTCGACCCGCGACGCCATGCTCCGCGCGGCCAAGCCGTTCATCGCCGGCCGGCGCGCCGAAGAGGCCGTCCGGATCGAGAAGGCCGTCGAGGCGCTCGGGCTCGACTGGAACGCCGCTCCCGCGGCCGCCCCGCGCCCGACCGTGCCGCGGCTCGTCTACGACATGAAGCCCGCCGCCGGCCAGAGGATCAACGCGGGCGAGACGCTCGCCTGGACCGTCACCGTGGAGAATGCGGGCATGGCCGCCGTGCACCGCCTGCACGCCTGGAGCGAGAGCGAGAACCCCTACCTCGACCGCCGTGAGTTCCTCTTCGGCGCGCTCGCCCCCGGCGAGAAGAAGACCTGGACGGTGAACGTGAAGCTGGCCAAGGAGATGGTCAGCCGCCGCGACGACGTCACCCTCAAGTTCTTCGACGACGAGGGCGACAAGCTCGAGGAGCACAAGGGTGAGGTGAACGTCGTCGAGCTGCCGCGGCCGCTGTTCGCCTACAGCTGGCAGATCGTCGACAAGTGCGAGGGCTGCAACGGCGACGGCCTGGCCCAGCCGGGCGAGACCGTGGAGCTGGCCGTCGAGGTCAAGAACGTCGGCGCCGGCAAGGCCTACGACCTGTTGGGCTCGCTCAAGAACAAGGGCGACGAGAAGATTCTCGCTGTCCAAGGGTCGCTCCAAGATGGGCGAGGTGCTGCCCGGGCAGACCAAGTCCGCGACCTTC
Source organism: Myxococcales bacterium (assembly GCA_049841135.1). GTDB lineage: Bacteria > Myxococcota > Myxococcia > Myxococcales > UBA5297 > JACRCT01. The sequence continues at coordinate 110,568 of JASGHK010000003.1, read as the reverse complement.
GAGTTCCAGGTGATGCCCGACTTCAAGGCGCAGGCGGCTCCGCTGCAGCTGACCCTGGGCGACGAGGCGACCGACGAGTTCGTGACCGAGAAGATCAGCCTGCCGGTCTCCATGCACAAGGAGCAGGGCAAGCTCGCCCAGACCGGCATCCGCGCCAGCGCCGACCTGCCGGTCTACTCGGCGGCCTCGGAGCAGAGCGCCGTCATCGGCAGCGCCAAGAAGGGCACGGTGCTCGCCAGCGACGCCAAGTTCGGCAACCTGTACCGCATCCACCTGGGCAACCGCCTGGGCTTCGTGGCCGGGCAGCAGGTCAAGGAGGCCAAGGTCGCCGAGGCGAAGGCGCAGGCCGTCGACGGCATCGAGACGCGCAGCGAGCCGAAGATCACGCTCAACACCGACACCTCGGTGGGCGGCATCGCGACCGAAGGGGAGAAGTACACCCTCACCGGCAGCGCGGTGGACAAGATCGGGCTGCGCGACCTGTACGTCTTCGTCAACGAGCAGAAGGTCTTCTTCGAGGCGGCCAAGACGCCGGGCGCGAGCATCAACTTCTCGGTCGACCTGCCGCTGAAGGTGGGCAACAACTCCATCGTGGTCGTGGCCCGGGAGGACCAGGACTTCATGGCGCGCAAGCTGCTCATCATCCACCGGCGTGGTGGCGACGCTCCGAAGACCAAGGTGGTGGAGCTCAAGCCCGGCGCCCGCAGCCCGGACGCCAAGGAGCGCGACGACCATCGCCTGCGCTCGGCCCCCGAGGGTGGGGTCATGCCGGCCCCAGTGCCCCAGCAGTAGGCGGCGCACCTACCTTGTCCGAATCCAGCGGCCCGCCCGACCGAAATGGTTGGGCGGGCCTGTCTTTTCAAGCGTTTGCCAGTGGCGCGCCGCCCTTTCGCTTCTGCAAAGCGGAATTTCAACCGTGAAATGGTTTCAGGATTGAAACGCCGGCGAAACAGTCAGGGTACGTAATTTCAACGGGTTAGAAGCCAGGATCTCTCTGGCACGCAGGATGCTAAATCCACGCGCAGCGGAGTGCAGCTAGCAGGGTTGGAGCTGGTCCCCCCCCCGCCGCTTCAGCAGGCTGTTGCACTTCGCGTTTTCTCTCGAAGCCCCCGCTCCTCATGGAGCGGGGGCTTCGCTTTTTGAGTGCTTCGCGCGGCTCATCCCGACGCGGCAGACGCCCAGCCTGAGGCCGGTGGCCTCAGGCGAGAGCGACAGCGGCGGCTGAGATGGCTAGGCCGTTTGGCGCCGCCGCCGCCAGGTGAAGGCCGCCAGCGCACCGACCATCAGCAAGCCGAAGGTGGGCCGGGCATCGCCTCGCACGCCGCAGCTCGAGCAGGAGCCGTCGCAGTCCGCGTCGTCGCAGTCCGCCCAGCCGTCTCCGTCGTTGTCGACGCCGTCGTCGCAGCTGGTCTCGACCCAGTCGAGAGCGGAGCAGACGCAGCCCGAGCCGCAGGAGGCGCCGTCGCAGTCGACGTCCATGCAGTCGACGTCCCCGTCGGCGTCGTCGTCGGCGAGGTTGGAGCAGTTCGCCTCGTAGGTGCAGTTCGAGGCGCCGGCGCAGTCCGAGTCCGCGCAGTCGACCTTTCCGTCGGAGTCGTTGTCCAGGCCGTCGGAGCAGGCGGTCTCCTTGGGGAGGCAGTTCGCGGCGGCCGCGCAGTCGGAGTCGGCGCAGTCGGCTTTGCCGTCGGAGTCGTTGTCCACTCCGTCGGCGCAGGCGGTCTCCTTGGTGCAGGCTGTGGTGGCGGCGCAGTCGGAGTCGGCGCAGTCGACCTTCCCGTCGGAGTCGTTGTCCAGGCCGTCGGCGCAGGCCGTCTCCTTGGTGCCGCACACCGCGGCGCAGTCGGGGTCCGAGCAGTCGGCCCAGCCGTCGAGGTCGTTGTCCTTGCCGTCGGCGCAGGCCGTCTCCGGCAAGCAATTGGAGGCCGAGTCTGCAGTCGGGGTCGGCGCAGTCGGTCTTCCCGTCGCCCTCGTTGTCGATGCCGTCGATGCACGCCGTCTCCTTCACGCAGGCCGGGGAGAGCGCGCAGTCGGGGTCGGCGCAGTCGGTCTTGCCGTCCTTGTCGTCGTCGAGGTGGTTGTCGCAAGCCGACTCGTGGCACGAGCCGCTGGCTGCGCAGTCGGAGTCGGCACAGTCGATCTTGGTGTCGCCGTCGTTGTCGACGCCGTCGCTGCAGTTCTCGGGAGTGCAGGCAGGGGCGCCGGTGCAGTCGGAGTCGGCGCAGTCGACCTTGCCGTCCCCGTCGTTGTCGGCGCCGTCGCTGCAGTTCTCGGGAGTGCAGGCCGGCGTCCCGGCGCAGTCCGAGTCGAGGCAGTCGATCTTCCCGTCCCGGTCGTCGTCGACGCCGTCGTTGCACTGGGTCTCGGTCGTCGCGCAGCCGGGCTTCGTCGCGCAGTCGCTGTCCGCGCAGTCCGCCTGCCCATCGCGGTCGTTGTCGATCCCGTCGTCGCAGACCGTCTCCGGGATGCAGCGCGAGTCGGGGGCGCAGTCGGAGTCGGCGCAGTCGGTCTTGCCGTCCTTGTCGTCGTCCACGCCGTCGGCGCAATTCGTCTCGCTCGCGGCGCAGCCGCAGTCCGGGTCGGCGCAGTCGGTCAGGCCGTCGCGCTCGTTGTCGAGGCCGTCGTCGCAGGCGGTCTCGGGCACGCAGTGCGCGTCGCCGGTGCAGTCGGAGTCGGCGCAGTCGGTCTTGCCGTCGTCGTCGTCATCGGCCTGGTTGGCGCAGTCGCTCTCGCCCCCCTGGCATTTGGCGGAGGCGGTGCAGGCGGAATCCGCGCAGTCAATCTTGCCGTCGCCATCGTCGTCCTTGCCGTTGTCGCAGACCTCGGAGGCGCAGGCGGCGCTTCCGGTGCAGTCGTCGTCGGCGCAGTCGGTCTTGCCGTCCGCGTCGTCGTCGGCGCCGTTGCCGCAGTCGGTCTCGCCCGTGCAGATCTGCTGGCTGGCGCAGTCGGGGTCGGCGCAGTCGGCCTTCTTGTCCCCGTCGTCGTCCTTGCCGTTGGTGCAGTCCTCCACCCCAGGGTTCACGTTGCCGGCGTCGCGGCTGGCGATAGGGGTGGTGGGTCCACACGCCGCAAGGGCGAGTGCGAGCAACGGCAGGCAGTAGGTCCGCATGGTTCATCCTCCCCGGGATACGAGCGAAGCGGCACCCCAAGGACCGGGATGCCGCCTCACAATGTACTCCGGGATGTCTAACCGTTTCAGAAGGCGATGTGCACGTGATCGCTGTGGCCGCCGATGGCGCCGATGTTCTGGCCGTGCTTGATGCCGCCGATCGGGTCGTAGAACATCTCCGTCGGCCGGCTCGACTCCATGCAGCGGTAGAAGCGCGCCATGGCGGCGGGTGAGCCGGCGACGTCGATGGCGCGGCCGCTGTAGGGGTGGGAGTTCGGGGCGTGGCGGCCGCCCTTGTACGAGGTGACCGTCAGCCCCATGCGCTCGGCGGTCTTCCACGCGCTCATCAGCTTCTCGTGGTTGGAGCCGGTGGCGGCCGGGCCGGAGACGCTGCCGGCGTCGTAGCCGTCCTTGTAGGTGGGTAGGAGGCGAGCGCCGCGTTGGTCTTGGGGCCGACGATGCCGTCGACGCCCAGGCCCTTGGCCTGCTGGAAGGCGGTGACCGCGGCCTTGGTCCTGGGACCGAAGACGCCGTCGGCCGCGCCGGGGTCGTAGCCCGCGTTCTTCATGGCGTTCTGGGAGAGCCGACCGAGAGCATCGAAGACCTCCGAGAGCAGGTTTCTGTAGGAATTCTCAGGGCGGGTCGAAAGCGGTTTCCGAGGCGCCGTGGGAGCTCGTAACTGCCCGGGTTCGGAGCGGAGAGTCGCCTGTCAGTCTCGACGGTCGCTGGCTGGGCAGCCGCTCACGCAGCCATCGCGCTGCCGGTTCGTGGCGCCGCAGGTGGAGCCGGCCGGGGGATGCCCATATTGGGCCCAGAGTGCGTGCGCCCGCACGACGTGGCGCAGGCGGACAAGGAGACGAGCCATGGCTGACGTGCGAACGGAGCTGAACCGGGAGATGTCCACGTCGTCCTTCGTGATCCACTGGAGCGCGGTGCTGGGGGGCAGCTTCGTGGCGCTGGGGACGTGGATGTTCCTGCTCGCGCTGGGGGCAGCCATCCAGGGAGACAAGGCGCCGAACACCTGGACGGCCATCTACAACCTGATCTCGCCCATCGTCGCGCTGTTCATAGGCGGGGCGGTGGCGGCGCGCTCGCGGGTCATCGGCACGCGCTTCGACGGGCTGCTTCACGGCGCGGTGATCTGGGGCTTCACCATGTCGGTGGGGGCGCTGCTCATCGGCGTGTTCGGCAGCATCTTCATGAACTTCAACCGTCCGGGCAGCCTCAGCGGCGTGCCGAACGGCTTCGCGTGGGCCATCGCCGGGTCGATCCTCTTCTCGCTCTTCGCCGCCCTGCTGGGGACGGCCTCGGTGCGCGAGCGCCACACGCTGGTGGGACGCGACGTGCCGCACGAGGTGTGACCCGCGGGCGTGCGGCGCCGCAAGCGCGCCGGAGATGGTGAGGTCGAGAGCGGCGAAGCTGGGCTCTCGAGAGCTAGAACAGCAGCTGCGCTCCGCGTCGGGCGAGCTCGATGACCTGGCCCGGACCGATGCCCAGCACGAACACCAGCGCACAGGCGAGCCCCAGGCCCCAGTCGAGCGCGGGGGAGCGCTCCTCGGTGAGCGGCTCGGCGTCGGGTGGGCGGAAGTACATGTAGACCACCACGCGCAGGTAGTAGTACGCGCCGATGGCCGAGGTGACCACGCCGAGGACCGCGAGCGCGATCTGGCCGGAGTCGACCGCCGCCTTGAACACCAGCAGCTTGCCCATGAAGCCGGCCGTGGGCGGCACGCCGGCCAACGAGACGAGGAAGACCGCCATGCACGCCGCCATCACCGGCCGGCGGCGGGCCAACCCACTGAAGCGGTCGAGGTCCCAGGTGGCCGACGGCTCGCCGTCCTTCTTCTCGATGGCTCCCGCGACGCCGAAGGCCCCCACCGCGGTCACGGTGTAGGACAGCAGGTAGAACAGCAGCGCCTCGGCGCTCTCGCTGCGCGTCCGGCCGGTGGCGGCCATCACGCCGGTGAGCAGGTAGCCGGCGTGCGCGATGGACGAGTAGGCCAGCATCCGCTTGACGTTGCGCTGCGGCAGCGCCAGCAGGTTGCCGCCCACCATGGTCAGGATGGCGAGCACCAGGACGACCGGCGTCCACAGCTCGGGCCGGTGCTGGAAGGCGAACGCCAGGGTGCGGAACAGCGCCGCGAAGGCCGCGGCCTTCACGCCCGCGGCCATGAACGCGGTGACCGGGGTCGGTGCGCCCTCGTAGACGTCCGGCGCCCACATGTGGAACGGGACCGCCGCGATCTTGAAGGCGAAGCCGCCCACCAGCAGCGCGATGGCCGGGCCCAAAAGCTCGGGGTGTGAGCCGCGCGCGCCCGCCGCGATCGACGAGAGAGCGGTGGTGCCGGTCGCGCCGTACACCAGCGCGGTGCCGTACAGGAACAGCGCGCTCGAGAAGGCGCCGAGGATGAAGTACTTGAAGGCCGACTCGGCCGAGCGCGGGGAGCGCCGCAGCCACGCCGACAGCGCGTAGGTCGCCAGCGACATGGTCTCGATGGCGACGAACATCATCACCAGGTCGTCGCTCATGGCCAGCAGCACCATGCCCGACGCCGCGAAGAGCATCAGCCCGTAGTACTCGCCGCGCTCGGCCTCCTGTCTCCGCAGGAAGCTGGGGGAGACCAGCACCGAAAGCAGCAGCCCGGCGCAGACCGTCGCGGAGACGAAGGCCTGGAACCCGTCGCCGCGCGCCGCGCCCTTGAAGAGGGGCCCGGCGGTCAGCCCCGCGCCCAGTTCGTAGACCGAGGCCGCCAGCGCCAGCAGCGCGGCGATGGCCGCCACGACCGACTGGTAGCGCCGGTCCTCGCCCTTCAGGAACGCCTCGGAGAGCATCAGGATGCACGCGCCCACCGCGAGCAGCAGGACGGGAAGGAGCACGACGAGGTGCACGGAGCTGATCACGGCTGCTGCCCTCCCTTGCGCAGTTGCATGACCGGCAGGAGCTTGGCTGGGAGTCTGTTGCCGGGGACCACGACGCCGCTGGGCTGCGTCTTCCCTGGCATCGGCCGGCGGCCTCCCGGCCCTTCGGCCTCAGGATGCGGGGCCGACGGGGCTGATGGAACCGAAGGATTCCGACGGAGCATCGACCTGCGCGGCAGCGGCCTTCACCGGCGCGCCCGTGACCGCGCCCATCCGCGCGGAGAAGGCCTTGGCCGACGGCTCGATGCGCGAGAGGAAGGGGCCGGGGAAGACGCCCATGCCGATGGCCACCGCGACCAGCGGCGCCACCGCGAACCACTCGCGCAGGTTCAGGTCGGTCAGCCGCCGGTTCTCGGGGTGCCGCACCGGGCCCAGCATCACCTGCTGGTACATCCGCAGCATGTAGACCGCGCCCAGCACCACGCCGGTGGCGCCGACGCAGGCCAAGAGCACCGTCTCCATGTTGGGGATCACCACGCCCACCGGCGCGGCGACCTGCAGGTCGAACGGCGCCAGGAAGGTGCCGGAGAGGATGAGGAACTCGCCCACGAAGCCGTTGGTCCCGGGAAGGCCGATGGAGGAGAGCAGGATGATCAGGAAGACGCCGGCGTACATCGGGGTGACCTTGGCGATGCCGCCGTAGTCGGCGATGGCCCGGGTGTGGGTGCGCTCGTAGAGGATGCCGATGAGGAGGAACAGCGCCCCGGTGGAGATGCCGTGGTTGATCGACTGCAGGATGGCGCCGGTGGTGGCCTCGACGCTGGCCGCCATCACGCCCAGCATGACGAAGCCCAGGTGCGCGACGGACGAGTAGGCGACGAGCTTCTTCATGTCCTTCTGCACGAAGCTCATCAGCGAGCCGTAGACGATGCCGATGACCGCCAGGACGGCGATGGCCGGCCGGAAGTACGCGGCGGCGTCCGGGAAGAAGGGCATCGCGAAGCGCAGGAAGCCGAAGACGCCCATCTTCAGGAGCACGCCGGCCAGGATGATCGACCCGGCGGCGGGTGCCTCGACGTGCGCGTCGGGCAGCCAGGTGTGCAGCGGGAACATCGGGACCTTGACGGCGAAGGCCAGCGCGAAGGCCAGGAACAGCCACTTGCGCGCCTCCCACGTCAGCGCGCCCGGCTGCTGCAGCGCGGCGAGGATGGTCTGGTAGTCGAAGCTGCGGTCGGGCCCCGTCCCGCTCTTGGTCCACAGGTAGAGGATGGCGACCAGCATCAGCACGCTGGCGGCGAAGGTGTAGAGGAAGAACTTCACCGCGGCGTAGATGCGGTTGTCCGAGCCCCACACGCCGATGAGCAGGTACATCGGCACCAGCATCGCCTCCCAGAAGACGTAGAAGAGGGCGAGGTCCAGGGCGGCGAAGGCGCCGAGCATCGCGGTCTGCAGCACGAGCAGCGAGAGGCAGAACTCCTTGACCCGGTCCTGCACGCTCTTCCAGCTGGCCAGCACGACGATGGGGCCCAAGAAGCCGGTGAGCAGCATCAGCGAGGCGGCCAGGCCGTCGACGCCCAGGTGGTAGCCGATGCCCACCGAGGGCACCCAGGGCTTGTTGACCACCAGCTGGTACTCGGGGCCGGCGGGGTCGTAGGCCAGGTAGAGCGCCAGCGTCAGCACGAAGCTGACCAGCATCGCGATGAGGGTCGCGGTCTTGAGCTGGCCCTTCTCGGCGCCGGGGAGGATGGCGACGACGGCGGCCAGGGCCAGCGGGGCGAAGACGACGAGGGTGAGGAAGAGGTCGCTCATGTTTGATTCTCGCCTACCCTGCCAGGGCCCAGACGATCGCCACGACGGCGACCGCGATGACTGCGGCGTAGCGCTGCGCGTCGCCGTTCTGGGCCAGGCGCAGCAGCTTGCCCAGGCCCTGGGTGGTAGCCGTCGTCCCGCGGATGGCCAGGCCCTCGATGACCAGCGTGTCGACCAGCGTGTAGAGCGCGTTGGCGACGAACTTGAACGGGGTGACCACCACGAAGTCGTAGATCTCGTCGACGTAGAACTTGTTGGCGAAGGCGTCGTACAGCCAGTGGCCGGGCTTGAGCGTGGCCGAGAACTTGTCGATGCCGTTGCGGCGGTAGAGCCAGAAGGCGAGGCCCATCCCCGCCCAGGCGACGGCGAGGGCGAACACGAAGCCGGAGGCGTTCTCGACGAAGAAGCTGAGGAAGGTCGCGTAGACGCCGTGGTGGCCGTGGGCGACGAGCGTCGGGTAGCCCAGGACCGGGTTCATGAAGTTCTCGAAGACCACCTGGCGGCCGTCGCCCATGGCGATCATCGGTAGGCCCCAGCCCAAGCCGAAGACCGAGCCGAAGGCCAGCACCCACAGCGCGAAGCGGACCGGCGTGCCCGACTCCTGGGCGTGCTCGGCGTGCTCGCTGCGCGGCGTGCCCGAGAAGGTCAGGAAGTACAGGCGGAACATGTAGAAGGCGGTGCACAGCGCCGCCGCGGCGCCCACGTAGTAGACGACGAGCGGCAGGTGCTCGTACCCGGCCAGGTGCGTGGTGCGGACGTAGTGGAGAAGCAGGTCCTTGGAGAAGTAGCCCGAGAGCGGCGCAACGCCGGTGATGGCCAGGGTGCCGATGAGGAAGGTGAAGGCCGTCGACGGCATCTTCTGGGAGAGCCCGCCCATCTTGCGGATGTCCTGCTCGTGGTGGCAGCCCTGGATGACCGAGCCGGAGCCCAGGAAGAGCAGGGCCTTGAAGAAGGCGTGGGTGACCAGGTGGAAGATGGCCTGCCACCAGGCGCCGATGCCGACGCCGATAACCATGAAGCCGAGCTGGCTCACGGTGGAGTAGGCCAGCACCTTCTTGATGTCGTTCTGCGCGAAGCCCATCAGCGCGGCGAAGAGCGCGGTGAAGGCGCCGATGCTGGTGACGACCATCATCGCGGTCGGCGAGAGGGCGAAGAGCAGTGACAGGCGCGCGATGAGGTAGACGCCGGCGGTGACCATCGTGGCGGCGTGGATGAGGGCGGAGACCGGGGTGGGGCCGGCCATGGCGTCGGGCAGCCAGACGTAGAGCGGGAACTGGGCGCTCTTGCCGGTGGCGCCGACGAAGATGAGCAGGCAGGCGGCGGTCACGGCCTGCCCGTAGGTGAGCCCCAGCACCCCCAGGACGCCGCTGGTGATGGGCGCGTTGACGCTGACCGACCGCGCCGCGGCGAGCATCGAGCCGACGCCCGACTGCGGCACGGCGTTGATCTCGGTCGAGCCGAAGGTGGCGACGAGCACGAAGACGCCGAGCAGGAAGCCGAAGTCGCCGATGCGGTTGACCACGAACGCCTTGCGGCCGGCGTAGGCCTTGGCGTCGTCCTCGAACCAGAAGCCGATGAGCAGGTAGCTGCAAAGGCCCACGCCCTCCCAGCCCACGAACATCAGGACGATGTTGTTGGCCAGGACCAGGACCAACATGAAGCCGACGAAGAGGTTCAGGTAGGCGAAGTACCGGTGGTACTCCGGGTCGTCACGCATGTACTCGATCGAGTAGACGTGGATGACGAAGCCGATGCCGGTCACCACCGCCAGCAGCACCGCGTTGAGGTGATCGACGTAGAGGCTGGCGCGCACGTCGATCAGCCCGGCCTTGAACCAGGAGCCCAGGTCGTCGGAGAGGAACAGCGGCGTCGGCTGCGCCAGGACCTGCGGGAAGGCCATCGGCACCAGGATGAAGGCCGACAGCACGAAGGACGCGAAGACGGTGGAGCAGGCGATGATCGAGACGTTGCCCTTGCCCAGCTGCCGCCCCGCCAGGCGCAGCACCAGCGCGCCGAAGAAGGGCAGGAGCGGGATGAGGTAGAGCGAGTCCTGAATCGACCGCGGGTCCCACTGGAGAGGCCAGTTCATGGTCGTTCTCGAAAGTTCCCGGGCTAGAGCTTCATCGCCTTGACTTCGTCGACGTTGGTCGTGCCACGGGTGCGGAAGACGGCGATGACGATGGCGAGGCCCACGGCGGCCTCGGCGGCGGCGACGGCCATCACCAGGATGGCGATGGCGTGGCCGGTCAGGTCCAGGCGCTCGCGGGCGAAGGCGAGGAAGGTGAGGTTGGCGGCGTTGAGCATCAGCTCGACGCACATGAAGACGGTCAGCGCGTTGCGCCGCGTGACCACGCCGAGCATGCCCAGCCCGAAGAGGACCGCGGCGAAGAAGAGGTAGTGGGTGACGGGGACCGAGCTCATGGGCCGCCTCCTCAGATCCGCGCCTTGGCCACCACCACCGCACCGGCGATGGCGATGAGCAGCAGGAGCGAGACGGTCTCGAACTGCAGGGGCAGCTCGGTGAACAGCTTGGAGCCGACCGCGGCGACGGTGCCGAAGCTGGCGGGGATCTCCGGGGGCGGCGAGCCGGCCGGCGCCTTGGCGAGCACCTGCCAGGCGATGAGGATGGCCGAGAGCGCCGCAGCGCCGCCGACCACCTTGAACAGCGTCACCTTGCGCTCGCCCAGGTCGGCGTCGGTGAGCGCCAGGAGCATGATGACGAAGAGGAAGAGCACCATGATGGCGCCGGCGTAGACGATGAGCTGCAGGATGCCGACGAAGTGCGCACCCAGAAGGATGTAGATGGCCGACAGGAAGAAGAAGCTGGTGACCAGCCACAGCGCGCCGTGCAGCGGGTTGCGCGCGAGCACGACGCCCAGGGCGCCGACCGTGCACAAGGCCGCCAGGGGATAGAACAGCATCTCTGCGCTCACCTTCGCCTCCTCGGATCGCCGGCTTCGCGCCGGCGTTCCTTTGCTGCTTCAGGCCGGCACCAGGGCCGGCAGCTACGACTGACTTCCGGCACGGAGGCCGGATCCTAGGCGAACGCCTCCGCGCACTCGCCCCAGGGATGCGGGTACGGGCACTTCTTGCCGGTGACGTGGGCCTCGAACTCGGGCCGGAACTTCTCCAGGAACGAGTGCACCGGCAGCGCGCCCGCGTCGCCCAGCGGGCAGATGGTGTTGCCCAGGCCCATCGGCGGGAACGGGCAGATGGCGTTGGCCACGCTCTTGAGCTGCGCCAGGTCCTGGTCGGTGGCGTGCCCTTCCTCGATGAGGCGCAACAGCCGCGACATCCAGGGCATGCCTTCACGGCACGGCGTGCACTGCCCGCAGCTCTCCTCGGCGTAGAAGCGGGTGATGCGCCAGAGCGCGCGGACGAGGCAAGTCGACTCGTCGAAGACCATCACGCCGCCCGAGCCGGCCATGGAGTTGACCTTCTTGAGCGCCTCGAACTCCGCCGGGATGTCGATCTGGTCGGGCGAGAGCACCGGGCAGGACGAGCCGCCGGGGATGACCGCCTTGAGCTGGCGGTCGCCGACGAGGCCGCCGCAGAGGTCGTAGATGATCTGCCGGAAGGTGGTGTCGAGGGTGATCTCGTAGACGCCAGGCCGCTTCACCGAGCCCGAGACGCTGATGAGCTTGGTGCCGCCGCTCTTCTCGGGGCCGAGCTTGGCGTACCACTCGCCGCCCTTCTCGATGATGAGCGGCACGCTGGCCATGGTCTCGACGTTGTTGACGATGGTGGGGCAGCCGAACAGGCCGACGACGGCCGGGAACGGAGGCTTGAGGCGCGGCCAGCCCTTCTTGCCCTCGAGCGACTCGATGAGCGCCGTCTCCTCGCCGCAGATGTAGGCGCCGGCGCCGCGGTGGACGAAGATGTCGAGGGCGAAGTCGCTGCCCGCCACCTTCTTGCCCAGCCAGCCGTTCTGGTAGGCCTCCTCGATGGCCTTCTCGAGGATCTTGGCCTGCTGCATGAACTCGCCGCGCAGGTAGACGTAGGCGGTGTGCGCGCCGATGGCCAGGCAGGTGATGGCGATGCCCTCGATGACCGAGTGCGGGTCGTTCTCGATGATCGCCCGGTCCTTGAAGGTGCCCGGCTCGGACTCGTCGCCGTTGACGCACAGGTAGCGCGGCTTCGGGTTGTCCTTGGGCAGGAAGGTCCACTTCAGGCCGGTCGCGAAGCCCGCGCCGCCGCGGCCGCGCAGGTTCGACTTCTTCACCTCGTCGATGATCTTCGCCGACCCCATCTCCAGGGCCTTCTTGAGGTTCTGGTAGCCGCCGTCCTTCTCGTAGGTCCGGATGGACCTCGAGTCGGTGGTGCCCCAGCGGCGGGTCAGGATCTTCTCGACGGGCATCTTGGGGATCCTTGTTTCGGAGCGGCCGGCGTCCTGCCGGCGTCCTTCCTAATCCAGCGCCGCGAGGGCCTGGTCGATCTTCGCGGGGGTGAGCTCCTCGACGTACGCCTCGTCTACCTGCATCACCGGCGCGGTGCCGCAGGAGGCCAGGCACTCCACCTCGCGCAGCGTGATGCGCTTGTCGCTCGTGGTCTGCCCGGCGCGGACGCCCAGCTTCTTCTCCAGGTAGGAGAGCACCTTCTCTCCACCACGCAGGCAGCAGCTCACGTTGGTGCACACGTCCACGGTGTGCCGGCCTGCCGGAGCCGTGTGGTACATCACGTAGAAGGTCGCCACCTCGCGGGCTCGCGCAGGCGAGACGCCCAACCTCTCCGCCACCAGGTCCATCGCCTCCGGCGACACCCAGCCCTGGAGCTCCTGGCACAGGCGCAGGGCGGGCAGCATCGCGGCGCTCTTGTGGTCGGACGGGTAGCGCTCGAGCAACTTGGCAAGGCCGGCGTCGAACCGGGCCTGCTGCTCCGCGTTGAAGGGTCCCGCCATGGAACGTTGCCTCCGGCGAACCGGGAAATGATCTCGGGCGGAAGGAGTAGCAGCCGCCGCTCCCTCCGACCCAGGAATCTTTTTTGCTTACGGCCCCCCAAGGTGAGGGCAGCGAACGCTAGAAAGGGCGGATCTCATTGTCAAGACATAGGATTCCCCTCTAACATCCGGGGGAGCTATGCCAACGATCGAGCAACGCACCTCGCCTCGCGTGCCTCTGACGTTGCAGGTGCAGTACCCCGAGAAAGAGGGCTACTTCGCCGACGCCACGGAGAACCTCTCCGCCGGCGGCGTCTTCGTCCGGACCGACCGCGAGTTCAGGCAGGGCGACACGTTGCCGCTCGTGCTCTCGTTCCCTGGCCTGCTGTCACCGGTCGAGCTCTTGGGCGTCGTCGCCTGGGTGCGGCCCGCGGGTGGGCCCGATACCCCAGCCGGCGTCGGCGTGCGCATCCCCGATGACCGTGGCGAGGACCGCCAGAAGCTGGCCGTCATCCTCGAGAAGATCCGCGCGGAGAAGGCGGGGGCCAGCCCGGCCCGCCGCGCGTACCGCATCCTGCTCGTCGAGGACAACCCGCACATCATGGAGATGTACGAGTACGTGATGCGCAAGCTGTCGGTCGGCTCGGTCGCCATCGAAGTGGTGCTCGCGGCGGACGGACACGATGCATTGGGCAAGCTGAGCGCCGGCAAGTTCGACCTGATGGTCACCGATCTCTTCATGCCCGTGCTCGACGGCCTCCAACTCATCGAGAAGCTGCGCGCCATGCCGGGCTGCGAGAAGCTGCCGGTCATCGCCATCAGCGCGGGCGGCACCGACTCCGCGACCCAGGCCCAGAAGGCCGGCGCCAACGTCTACCTGCGCAAGCCCGTCCGCTTCGTGGACGTGGTCGAGACCGTGCGCGCGCTCTTGAAGCTCTGAGAGCCTTCCTCAGAAAACCAAGGCGGTAGAGGTGTGGCCGAATTCCGGCTGCCGCTGCTTTTGGCGTGAATCCGAGGGGTTGTGCGAGCCGGCGTCCCGTGGCCCGCGGGTTGCTCAAACGGCCGGCAACCCTTCACGAGGTTCGTCATGGCCCACCGCCCACTTCCGCTCCTGCTCGGCTCGCTGCTCCTCGCCTCCGCCTGTCTGCCCCCTCCGACCAATCCGACCTGCCAGTGTCAGGCCGGCTTCGCCTGCGTCGACGACGTCTGTCAGCCGCTCGCCTGTAGCGCGCTCGACGAGACCGACTGCCTGACCCGCGCCGACTGCCAGGCTCGCTACGCCGAGGCGGTCGATCGCTGCGCCGCGCCGGCCGAGAGCGACGAAGGCGTGCGCTGCGGCGGCTCCAGCAAGGTCTTCGTGGCCTGCGAGAACAAGGGCAACGTCTGCAGCCCGGTGACGTGCGACCTGTGGTGCGAGCACGGCATGGCCCGCGACGCGAACGGCTGCGAGGTCTGCGCCTGCGCGTCGGCGTCCTGCGAGACCAACGCGGACTGCCGCTCCAACGAGATCTGCGCGCTGCCCGACGTCGACTGCGGCGTCGGCGCCACCTGCAAGGTGCAGGGCGTGTGCACCGTCGTCTCCGACCCCGGCTGCGACTCCGACGCCGACTGCAAGCCAGGCGAAGCCTGCGTGTTCCCGACCATCGACTGCCCTCCCAACGCCTTCTGCGCGCCGCCCCGCGGCAGCTGCAAGCCGGCCGGAGGCTGCCTGACCGACGCCGACTGCGGTGTCGGCCGCCGCTGCGAGCCGCTCTGTGACGGCCCAGGCTGCCTCTCGTCCTGCGTCGACCGGACCCCGTGCATCGACGGCTCGGAGTGCGGCTACGGCCAGACCTGCGGCATGGACCCGAACGACCCCTGCCGCTACGAGCTCTGCTACTCCCTCGTTCCGGTCCAGACCTACTGCATCCCCACCTGCGAGATGCTCGGCGAGGCCGAGTGTGTGGCCCGTCGCGACTGCGAGGCGATGTACGAGGCCCCGCGCTGCGGCAATGACCCGATGCCCGGCTACTTCATCGGCTGCAAGCCCGTCGGCTGCCCGCCCGTGATGTGCGACCTGTGGTGCGAGAAGGGCTTCAAGGTCGACGAGCGCGGCTGCAACACCTGCCAGTGCGACGACAGCTGCACCTCCGACGCCGACTGCCTGCCCGGCCAGGTCTGCGTGATGCCGATGGTCGACTGCGCCCCCGGCTCGGACTGCGCCAAGGTCGCGGTCCGGGGCGTGTGCAACACCATCCAGCCCGGCTGCCAGAGCGACGCCGACTGCGCCTCCGGCGAGACCTGCGTGTTCGCCTCCACCTACTGCGGCGGGGCCGGCAGCGACGACGGCAGCAACCAGGGCGGCGGCACGGGCGGCTGCATCGCCCCGGCCTCCGGCGTCTGCGTGAAGCTCGAGACCTCCTGCACCAGCGACGCCGACTGCAAGGCCGGCCAGTACTGCAGCATCCCCGAGATCGTCTGCCCGCCGAACGCCCTGTGCGCCCAGCCCGCCGGCGTGTGCGTCGACGTGCCTCCGCCCGCCGGCTGCCGCACCGATGCCGACTGCGCCGCCGGTGAGACCTGCGCCTTCGCCGTCGACGCTTGCCCCGCCACCGATCCCGCCTGCTCGAACACCGGCGTCTGCGTGCCGACGAACCGCACCTGCAGCGCCGACAGCGATTGCGCGGCCAACGAGCTGTGCGCCCTGGTCGACTGCGGCCCGAACATGGACTGCATGCAGCAGGGCGTGTGCACCCCGCGCGCCGCTTGCGCGTCCAACGCCGAGTGCGCCTACGGCGAGTCCTGCCAGCCCGACCCGACCGACCCCTGCAACTCCGGCACGGTCTACTGCTTCGCCGCCGGCCGCACCATCTGCCTGCCCATCCCGACCTGCAGGGCCGACAGCGACTGCGCCAGCGGCCAGCACTGCCTGCCCGACCCGACGGATCCCTGCAACCAGCCGAACGTCGACTGCTTCGCGCCGGGCCGCATGACCTGCCAGTAGCGCCAGACTGAAGAGGGACTGCTCGGGCCGCTCCTCACGGGGCGGCCCGAAGCTTTTCCGCCGCGAGGAACGGATCGTCCGGCCAGTCGGGATCGGTCCGGGCGAAGTAGGCGTTGGCGACCCGGTAGGTGTTGTGCGGCACGCCGATGTCCGCCATCAGCGAGACCAGCCCGAAGGTGATGCGGTTCAAGAAGACCGCGTCGCGCGGCATGTCCATCCGGAAGAGGTTCGGGTTGCTCACGAACATGGTGCGGAAGGTCTTGGCCGGTCGGTGCAGCGCGAAGTCGTAGTCGCCGTCGACGAGGTAGGGCTCGTACAGGTGCCGCATCAGCTCGCGGAAGGAGCCGCAGTCGAACTCCTTCACCGACGGCGGGATGAAGCCGATCGCGCGCGCCGCCTTCTCGATCCCCTCGGGCGTGTCCTCGCGCGTCGCCAGCGCCATCCGGATCCACGCGCGTCGCCGGTCGTCGGGGAAGGGCCGGCAGCAGCCGTAGTCCAGGAAGACGATGTGGCCGTCGTCCCGGAACAGGTAGTTGCCGGGGTGGGGATCGCAGTTGAAGAGGCCGTCCAGGTAGAAGCTGCCCAGGTAGAAGCGGTAGAGCGCCCTGACCGCCCGGTCGCGCTCTTCACGGGAGGGGTTCGCAGCGAGCCATTGGTGGTAGGTGCGTCCGTGCTCGAGCGCGGTCGTCAACACCCGGCGGCTGCTGGCCTCGGGGAAGACCCTGGGCACGACGATGGTCGGATGCCCAGCGAAGCGGGCATGGAAGGTCTGCTGGTACTGGGCCTCCTTGCGGTAGTCGCACTCGTCGAGCAGGCGCTCCTCGAGCTTCCTCGAGCACGCCCTCGACGTCGGCGCGCACCAGCAGGATTCGCTGGAGCAGCGCCGCGACCTTGCCGTTCTTGATGTCCGAGCGCATCGCCTGGTCGATGCCGGGGACCTGCACCTTCACCGCCACCGGCGTGCCGTCCGCGAGCCTGGCGCGGTGCACCTGCCCGATGCTCGCCGCGGCCAGCGGCTCGTCGACCCACTCGGAGAAGACCTCAGAGGGATCGCGGCCGAGCTCCTCGCGCAGGACCTGGCGCACGGTAGCGGAGGGGAGAGTGGGGGCGTCGCGCTGCAGGACCGCGAGCAGTCGCTGCATCTCCGGGGGCAGGCCGTCGTCGACGTAGCTGAGCATCTGGCCCACCTTCATGGCCACGCCGCGCAGCTCGGAGAAGGTGGAGAGCATTTGCCCGGCGAGCGCGAGGCCGCTCTCCCGCGACAGCGCAGGACCCTCGCCGCCGAGCAGCTGCCGCGCCTTGCCCAGCGCCAGCTTCGCCCCGCCCGAGACGGCCAGCGAGCCCAGCTTCATTGCGCGCCCCAATCGCCCAGTGGCGACGCCCTCGGACGAGCGGCCGGCGACGCGCTCGATCTCGGAGCGCAGCCGTCCGTCGTCGTCGTCGTGGAGCAGCGCGTCGAGATGGGAGGGCAGGGGAGGAGTCGAGGTGTCGTCGGCCATGGGTGCAGGCGGAAAGGTAAGGCCCACCCCCGGCCGATGCCGCGGTACTTAGTCCTTCTTGCCGAAGAACTCTTCTTCCGGATCCTTGGGCGGTGGCTCCGGCGCCGGCGGCCGCTCGCGGGCGCCCGGCTCGTTGAGCGGGCTCATGTAGCCGCGATGCCCGAAGCGGCGCGCGCGGCGAACGGGCCGGTCGTTGGGCCGGCCGCCCGAGAGGAGCTTGGCCACCACGAGCGCCAGGAAGAGCAGCCCGATGACCCAGTACTTGGCGTCGATGTGGAACACGATGGCCTAGACCCTAGCTCCAAACGCCTGCGGCCAGAAAGCCCATCCAGCGGCGGCAGGTTGGCGGTAGGCTGGCGGTGTTCGACCACCCCACACACGACCAACAGCCCCATCGCCCGACGCCCATGTCCGAGCCCCTGTTCATCGAAAAAGGCTGGCTGCACGTCTACCGGATGTTCGACGTCGCCGACGAGATCGACCTCGAGAAGGCCATCGCCCTCTCCAAGCAGGCGGTGACCCGGCTCAAGCTCTCGCGCGAGGGCTCGCAGTACCTGGAGGTCCCCAACCCGCCCATCGCCTTCCTGCTCGGGCAGCGCCCGGTGGCCCACAAGGGCGGGACGACGAGCGCCGAGGTCATCGCCCGGCTGTTCGACCACGGAGCGGTCTCCATCCAGCTGCGGCTGCCCTTGCCGGCGGGGACCACCTTGGGTGACCTCGCGCCGCTCGCCGACGAGATCTACGACAGCCCGGGCGTCGACCAGCTCGCTCGGGCCGAGGCCGAGGCGCTCGCCAAGAACATGTCCGAGGCCTTCAAGAAGCCGCACTTCTGGGAGGGCAGCGAGGACTACCACGTCATCTTCGTGGAGCAGTTCCGCACCAAGCCCAGCGGCGACGAGATCCTGCGGCGCGAGAACCTCGCGCGGCTGATCCTCGGTGAGACGACGACCTCCAAGAAGCTCAGCGACCACCAGCAGTGGGACGTCACCAAGCACGCCTTCAGCTACTTCGAGGACGATCTGGCGGTCATCGACTGGAACTGCGCCTTCGTCTACGAGCCCTCGGGCAGCCGAGACATCCCCGACATCCTGGAGATCGCCACCGCGCAGCTCTTGGAGATGCGCTACTACGACGACGTCCTCGACAAGCAGCTGACGCGCCTCTACGACGAGATGGAGAAGAAGCACCGCAGCTTCCGGTCGCTGTGGCGCTCCGACTACGCCGCCCTGCGCCGCGAGGTCATGGTGCTGATGCTGGAGATCGCCGAGTTCACCGAGCGCGTGGAGAACTCGCTCAAGGTGGTCGGCGACTTCTACCTGGGCCGGGTCTACCGCGCAGCGGTGCGCCGTTTCCGGATCCCCACCTGGCAGGAGTCGGTCGACCGCAAGGAGTCGCTCGTCCGGCAGATCTACGAGCTGCTCAATGGCGAGGTGGAGCACGGCCGGATGTTCGTGCTCGAGGCGACCATCGTCGTCTTGATCTTGTTCGAGTTCCTGCTGCCGCTCTACCAAGTGCTCAACAAGCCGTGACCCCTCGACAGGCTCGGGCGACAGCTCGGAATTCGGAGCAGGTCAGGTTAGCGCGGGCGGGCTCGAACGATGACCGGTACCGAGGCGTGTCGGAGGCGGGCTACTTCGACACCCGCGGCTTGAGGCAGTACATGGGCGAGACGCCCGACGAGCCGAAGAGCTGGTTGTACAGGCAGGTGGGGTCGGTCGGGGACGTGCACAGGTCGTGGAGTGCCTTGAGGTAGTCCTGAGAGAAGAGGAGCTGGGTGCAGACGAGCCCCTTGCGGCCCAAGTAGTCGGGCTGGCAGTCGGTGTCGTCCATGCACGAGCGGGTGCAGTAGCCCGCCGCCTTGTTGTCGATGTCGGTGTAGGGAGTCAGGCAGGTGCCGCACTTCGGCTTGTTCTCGGCGCACGCACACGGCGGCTGGGTTCCGCCCGGGCAGCCGCAGGAGCCGTTGTCGCAGTCGGCGTCCTCGCTGCAGCTGAATGCGGAGCGCAGGCAGACCTGGTCGTCGCACTCCGGGGCGCCGAGCGCGATGTAGTCGAAGCTCGGGTCCTTGGCGTCGGGGTCGACGAGGATGGGCGTGATCCCGCCGTCGACCGGCTTGTTCATCTGGCAGGTCTGGCCGTAGTCCGTCGTGGCCGGGCAGGCCGTGAGGCCGAGCAGGACAACAACCAAGACGAGGACGCTGAAGGGGCGAGTCATGGGGCGATGCCTTCCCGTTCGCGATAAGCAGCGCCGGGCACGCTACCAAAGGGCACAGGGGCAGGCAAATACGGAGGATTTGGCTGTCTGGGGGCCGTGTGAGCTCTCGAACGTGTGTTCGGCGTCACTAAGTGCCAATTTCAGCCCGGTTGACGCGCCTTTCCCCGCTTTGGTAAACATCGTCCGCTTCGGTGTAGGTGTGACAGCAAGGGCAGGCCTTCGGGGGCCGCATGCGTCTGGAATCGGCCGGCAAGACTCACGTCGGCATGAAGCGCAACCACAACGAGGACAACTACCTCCTATTGCCGGAGGAGAGCCTCTTTTGCGTTGCGGACGGCATGGGCGGCCACTCCTCGGGTGAGATCGCCAGCAAGATCGCGGTCACCGAGGTCAGCGAGTTCTTCAAGTACACCGCGAAGGACCGGGACATCACCTGGCCCTTCAAGATGGACAAGAACCGCAACTACGACGAGAACCGCCTCTCGACGGCCATCAAGGTCGCCAACGCCCGCATCTTCGAAGCCAGCCAGGCCGAGGCGAAGTACCGCGGCATGGGCACCACCATCGTCAGCTGCTACTTCGTCAACGGCGACGTCATGGTCGGGCACGTCGGCGACAGCCGCGTCTACCGCTTCGTGGCCGCCGACCAGAAGCTGGTCCAGCTCACCGAGGACCACTCGCTCCTCAACGACTACATCAAGGCCAAGAAGCTCACGCCTGAGGAGATCGAGAACTTCCCGCACAAGAACGTCATCGTTCGCGCGCTGGGGATGAAGGACTCGGTGGTGGTGGACGTGACGCGCCTGCAGCCGCAGGAGAACGACATCTTCCTGCTCTGCTCCGACGGCCTGTCGGGCATGGTCTCCGATCCGAAGATGGAGGAGATCCTCTCCAAGCAGCCGGACATCGACAAAGCGGCGCAGAACCTCATCGACGCCGCCAACGCCGCCGGTGGCAACGACAACGTCAGCTGCATCCTCATCCGCTGGCACGCCGCCTAGCCGGGCTTCAGCTTCTCCTCTCCGCGTTCGAGCAGCCGCGTCTTGGCCTCAGGCCCTGATGAGAGCGGCTTCGTAGGCCTTGCGCTCGAAGACGAAGGGGCCCAAGTCGTAGTGCCAATCACGGTGGAACTGGCAGAAGTCCGACCACTCGACGCGGTCGGGATGGACGGTGATGGATACCAGCAGGAACCAGCACTCGGTCACCCCGCAGGTGCAGGAGAGCACGAGCGACTTGGTGTTCCTCGGGTCGTCTGGGCTGGTCTTGAAGCAGTGTTTGTAGGGCTCTCCGAGCAAATTCCTCGACGGAAGGAAGACCTTGGAAACATTCAGGTAGAGGTAACTGCCGGCGAGGGATCCTCGGGGGCTCAGCTCCTCCGCGCGAACGCCCGAAGCGGCCCGCTCATCGAACTCGCGTTCGGCGAAGGGGAAGCTCGACCTTCCTGACCAGCTCGATCAGGCTGACGCCGTTGATGCGAAGCTCCACGGGCTGGAAGCCTCCGCCGTTGGGCCAGCGCACGTATTGGGTTGGATCAACGAGAACTTCGAACCGGTCGAAGACCATGGCCACCCGTTCCTTCTGGGAGGCCCGCAGCCTATCGCGCCCGTCCCTGAAGTCCGCAGTCCGGCTCTGGTATCGTGCGGCCCGGGATTTGGTGAGGAGGCGCAGGTGCCCGAGAAATCACGCGTCCTGTTGGTGGAGCCCGACTACCGCGCGGCCGCCGAGCTGTCGCGGCACCTGTGGAGCGCGCCGCTGGTGGTGGACACGACGGCGACCGAGGCCGGCGCCTTGATGCGGATGCGCGAGTTCCGCCCGGACGTGGTGATCGCGCCGGTCGACCCGGGCCTGGACGGCGAGGAGCTGTGCCGGCAGGTCAAGCGCATCGACCGCAGCTGCGTGGTGCTGCTGGTGTACCCGGTCGAGCTGACCAACGCCGACCAGAAGGCGGAGGCGGCGGGAGCCGACGGCTGGCTCTTCTCTCCCTACAACGCCGGCGCGGTGGTCTCCTGCGTGAAGTGGGCGGTCAAGGTGCGCGAAGTGGCCAGGCAGCTCGAAATCGTCAAGGACCAGGCGGACGAGACCGCGCTCGCGCCTTCGCCCAACACGGGCCAGTCGAGCAAGGTCGAGGTGGAGTTCTTCAAGCGGACCCTGCTCAACGAGGTGCGCCGGTCCAAGCGCTACCGCTACCCGCTGGCCTTCCTGTGCGTGGGCGTCGACAACTTCCCCAAGACCCTCGGCCGGCTGCCGGTGCACGTGCGCACCCGGGCGGTCGGTCTGCTGCTCAAGGAGATCCAGGAGACCATCCGGGACATCGACCTGGCGGTGCAGGACGGCGACCAGCGCTTCCTGGTGTGCCTGCCCCAGACCGACGCCGACGGCGCGCACTACGTGGCCCGCCGCATCCGCGAGCTGCTGCCCAAGGTCTGCGAGGACGCCAAGATCACGGTCTCGGTCGGCCTGGCGGCATACGACGGCTCCGGCGCCGACGTGACCTTCAAGGAGCTGTTCACGCACGCCACCAGCTGCCTGAAGCGGGCCATCAGCCTGGGCGGCGACCGTCTCGAAGTGCTGCCCTGAGCTAGGCCTACAGCCTACGGCCTACGGCCTACAGCCTGATATGGTGTCGCCGTGCTCGCTCCCGGTGCCTTCGTCCGAATCACGCAGGATGCCCTGGCCGAAGAGGTCCTCCTCGAGGGGATGGTCGGCAAGGTCGTCCATGACCTCTACCGTCGCACGACGCCGGGAGAGCAGACGTTCGTGCTCGTCGCCGGGGCGCGCAAGGCCTGTGTCGTCCCCGACGAGGCCATCGAGGAGATCAGCGAGGCGGACTACAAGGACGAGTCGGCCGCCTCCAAGGACCTCTGGCGCGCCCGCAAGGAAGTCTGGCGGGAGCGGCACGGCGAGCGGCCCCGCCGCAAGCTCGAGGAGGTCGTGGAAGAGGCCACCGAGGAGCCCGCCGACCCGTCGGTGCCGCGCAGCGAGGGCGGCCGGCGCATCGAGGTCGCCGACATCCTGCGCCGCGCCGAGGCGGTCGAAGCCTCGGGAGCTCGCCGCCATCGCCAGCCCGGCGCTCGTCTCCATCCTCACCGAGTGGTCGGTGGGGGCCTTGGACGTGCTCGCCGACCAGCTCCCCCGCTTCAAGACCATGACCTACGCCAAGGCGCGCAAGGTCCGCGCCGAGCACATCGAGCGCTGGCTGTGGGATGGGCTGCGCCTGTACCTGGCCGTCCGCAGCTACCACGCCATGCTCCCGCCCATCGCCGCCGAGCCGGTGCGCGAGCGGGTGCGCACGCTGTTCGACCGCATCGACGAGGGCGAGGCCGCCGAGCGCCTGGCCGCCTTCAGCCTCGACGTCCCGGCGGTCAAGGACGCGCTCTCCCTGCTGGCGACGCACTGGCTCGACGAGGCGCTCGCGAGCTTCGGCAAGGGCCTGGAGCCGTCGGAGCCCGCCTACCAGGAGCTGTCGCAGTACATCCTCCAGCTGCACATCGTGGGCTTCCAGGCCGGCTACTGCGCCGACCAGGTCAACCACGGCATCCCGTCGAACTGACAGGGGAGGCGGACGGGCGCCAAGGCCTGCCACCGCCGCCATCGCCATGCGACTGCTCATCCGCAACGTCGACGTCCTCGACCCCAGCGGCAAGGTCCTCAAGGCGCGGACCATCGCCATCGACGGCAACGCCATCGCCGACGTCGCCGAGGCGGCGCCGCAGGGCTTCGTCGCCGACCAGACGCTGGACGGCACCGACCTGCTCGCCACCCCGGGCTTCTTCAACGCCCACTGCCACTCGCCGATGACGCTGGAGCGCGGCTGGGCCGAGGACCTGCCCTTCGACCGCTGGCTCAACGAGCGGATCTGGGTCGCCGAGTCGGCGCTGACCGAGGACGACGTCTACTGGGGCGCGGCGCTCGCCGCCTGCGAGATGATCCGCTCGGGCACGGTGGGCTTCGCCGACCACTACTTCTGGATGGACCGGGTCGCCGAGGTCGTCGCCCAGAGCGGGATGAAGGCGCTGCTGGCCTGGTGCTGGTTCGGCGTCGACCCCAGCAAGGAGGTCGGCGGCACGACCCTGCAGACGACCGAGGGCTTCGTCGAGCGCTGGCGCGGACAGAGCGAGGGGCGCATCCACACCTGCCTCGGTCCGCACTCGCCCTACATGTGCTCGCCGGAGGCGCTCAAGAAGGTCGTCGCCGCCGCCGAGCGGCTGGAGACCGGCATCCACCTGCACGTCTCCGAGAGCCGCGAGCAGGTCGAGACCTCGCTCAAGGCGTACGGCCGCACCCCCGTCGCCCACCTGGCCGCGTTGGGCGTCTTCCGGATGCCGACCCTCGCCGCGCACTGCAACGTGGTCAACGAGGACGACGTCGCCATCCTCGCCCGCCACCGGGTCAGCGTGGCGCACACGCCCAAGACGTACATGAAGCTGGCGATGGGCATGCCGCCCCTGCAGCGCCTGCTCGACTCCGACGTCCGCGTGGCGCTGGGGACCGACGGACCGGGCTCGAACTACGACCTGGACCTGATGCAGGCGATGCGCCTGACCGGCCTGGTGCAGAAGCTCGAGCAGCAGAAGGCCGAGGCCGCGCCGCTGGCCCAGCTGATGCGCATGGCGACGCGCAGCTCCGCCCACGCGCTGGGCTTCGCCTCCAGCGGCAAGGTCGCCCCGGGCGCCGCCGCCGACCTCGTCCTCTTCGACACCCGCGGCACGCACTGGCGGCCCCGGCACAATCCCTTGGCCACCGTGGTCTACGGCGCGTACCCCAGCGACGTCCGCCACGTGCTGTGCGACGGCAAGTTCCTGCTCAAGGACGGGGCGCTGACGACCCTGGATGAAGAGCGGATCCGCTTCGAGGCCGAGAAGCGCGCCTTCCGCATGGTGGGCCGCCCGATGGAGCGGATGCGCGACTACGGGAGCTGAAGCCGGCCCATGAGTGGCCCCCGTCAGGTGAACGGGACGGGTGAGGCAGGTTTCAAGAGAGTTATTGTTCGGAACGAAGCAGCTGGAGCCAACGGGAGAAGTCGATGGTCAAGACGGTGTCGGTGCCGGCCGCGTACGAGCCCCTCTTCATGCAGGCCGAGAAGTACGTCGGCAGCCTCTTCTCCGAGCTGCGGATGGCGCCGGAGAAGGGGACCATCCACGTCGGCGAGCGGCGCTACGTGCTGTTCCGCGCCGAGAGCGTCTTCCTGGCGCTCTTCGACGGGCTCAAGGACGCCTTCGGCGAGGAGCAGGCGCGCGAGTTCATCTACAACATGGCGCGCATCATCGGCCGGTCGGACTGCGAGGCGTTCTGCCGCGACCGCAAGGTGACCAATCCCACCGAGCGCCTGTCGGCCGGGCCGGTGCACTTCGCCTTCGCCGGCTGGGCGCGGGTCGACATCTTCCCCTCGAGCTCGCCCTCGCCGGACCAGAGCTACCTGCTGCACTACCAGCACCCGAACACCTTCGAGTCCGAGGTGCTCAAGGCGCGCGGGGCGAAGGCCGAGGCGCCGGCGTGCTTCTTCAGCGCCGGCTACTCCGCGGGGTGGTGCTCGGTGGCCTACGGCCTCGAGGTGCACGCGCGGGAGATTCGCTGCGCGGCCTGCGGCGACGAGCGCTGCGAGTTCGTGATGGCGCCGTTCGAGAAGCTGGACGAGCACATCGCGCGCCTGGGCAAGGGACGCTAGCCGGGGACGACCGCCGCCATGGACTCCGCTGCTCCCACCCCGCCGCTCCCGCCCATGAACGACCTGGGCCGCCGCATCTACCAGGTGCTGCAGCAGCACGCGGTCTTCCCCGCGCCCATCCTCGTCGCGCAGTGCCGCTACCTGAAGAAGACGCCGGAGAGCATCGAGCGGGCCGACCTGCCCAGGCTGGCCCAGAACATCGGACGCGCCGTGGCGCTCTTCTCCAACCCCGGCAAGGGGCAGGCGGTCAGCGAAGCCATCCTGCGGCTGTAGCTCGGAGGGAGGCCAGCGGCCGCGCGGTCACCAGACGAACGGGAGCAGGGCCCTGCGGTCCGTGGGGTAGTCCGGGAACTGCGTGCGGTACCACTGGTGGTTGGTGCGCGCGCGCGGCGCGAGGTTGGCGATGGTCCAGGCGGCGAAGGCCACGCCGGCGAGCGACCAGCTGGCCAGCGCGAAGCCGGTCCACTCCAGGATCTCGCCCAGGTAGTTGGGGCTGGAGACCAGCTCCCAGGGTCCGCCGCGGGGATCTTGTAGCCGGACTCGCCCGGCTTGCGCAGCGCGCGCAGGATGGCGTCCGACCAGCGGTTGACCACGAAGCCGACGACGAAGCAGGCCGTGCCCACGATGAACCGCGGATCGCTCAGCCAGGAGGACGGGTAGTCCGCGAGAGAGAAGAGCCAGTAGCCGTTGATGCCGGCGTTGACGAAGTTGAAGGTCGCGCCCATCAGCGTCACCGAGACCGGCACCGGCCGCGGGTTGGCCAGGCGGAACGGGTAGATGAAGGCCCGGTGGACGTAGTGGGTCTCCCACAGCGCGAGCAGCACGACCGTCGCGGCGGCCGGAGCGGCGAGCCCCTTGGGGCCGAACAGGAAGAAGCCGGCCAGCACCAGCGGAGACGCGCACTCCATCAGCACCCAGGCCAGCCGCGCCGGGATGAGCGGGCCCCAGCCTTTTCGCGTGTGCCTGCCGTAGGGCGCGCTGATGAAGAAGAGCAGGACGAAGGTCGCCGCGGCAATCGCGATCCAGCCGACCACGAGGTTCTGGAACAGCTCCGGTTGCACGCTCATGGCTCCTTGGTTCCTTCCGCGCGCCGGAGACTAGAAAAAAGCGGATGGGCCGGGAACAGGAAACTCGGCAATCCGTGCGTTTGCGCACGTCGAGAAAGGCAGAGAGACGACCGCCCCCCGGCAGCTTCGCCGGAGGGCGACCGTCTCCCCTTCCTCCCCTCCCACTGGCCCCTGCACGCCCCTCCCTGACGCCCCCGCCTGACGATCTCGGGCCCCCTGCCGCTCCCTCCCACTCCGCGCTCCCGCCCGCGTCCCCCAACACCTCCCGCGGAAGCTCCCCGCGCTCGACTGCTACTCCACCACCACCTTGCTCGAGGCCAGCACCTTCTCTCCCCTCACCACCTTGATCTCCCAGTTGCCGCTCTTGGTCAGCGCCTGCGACTTGTAGCTGCGGGTCCGGTAGGCCGTGGTCACCGAGACGTCGACCGTGGCCCGCAGGCTGCCCTCGTGGACGAACTGCACCGCGATGTCGTCGTACCGGTCGCCCTGCGGCACGAACCACGCGGTCCAGGCGTGGACCACCGTGCCCTTCTTCACCGGCCCCGAGACCTCCTCGCTGCACTCCAGGCGCGTCGGGCTGTCCTTCTTGTTGTCGACCGACGTGCAGGCCTTGAAGCCGGTCAGGATGGGCCCGCGGCCCTTGCCGGAGTTGAAGTACTCCAGCACCCGATCAATCTCGTCAGGGGTCGGCTCGGCGGTCTGCGCGGAAGCGGCGGCGGGAAGGGCGGCCAGCAGCGCGGCGGCCAGGGCGGCGAAGGTCTTGGTCATCGGAGTCTCTCCAGTCGTTTCGGGTTTGGGTTCTGCCGGGTGGCTTCGTTCGACGCCCAGACGCCTCTTCATGGTGCGTGCCACGCCTAGCCGCCCGCCGTTTCCCTCTGAGCAGCCCCGGAATCCGGCGCGTGCGTGACGTCCATCACGTGCCTTGGCGGACGCAATCGCGGCTGCCCGGCCGCGTTTGACTCGTCGGGTATACTCCGCGCCTCCATGAGCCCCGCCGATGCCTCCATCAGCCTCTTGACCAAGCCGTCCGCCGACCGGCGGGCGCTGAGCCCGTTCGGCACCTTCATCGACCGCCTGCTGCAAACCTTCGAGGACCGCCGGCCGGGGCTGACCGAGGAGACCCTGAAGAAGGGCGAGAAGGCCTGCGAGCAGTACTTCCTGCAGGTCTACGAGAACGAGTCGGCGCGGCTGCGCGAGCTGGTCTCGGGGCAGGAGCACCTCTCGCAGCAGGCCCGCGACGCGCTCCTCGTCGAGGTCGACAAGCTCATCCGCACCGTGGTGGTGCCGGCCTACGTGCGGCTGACCGGTCGGTTCACCCCTCGAGAGCGCAACGACTTCTACCTGGTGCGCGAAGGGCTGCACCTGCTCGAGCGCGTGGGCTGGGGCGTCGCCGGCGTGCTGGTCGGGGCGCTGGTGATGCGCGGGCCGTCGCCGGTCTGGGCCAAGGAGGCCATGGTGCCGTTCATGGTGGCCGGCCTGTTCTTCCCCAACCTGCGCAGCTACCTCACGCTCCGCCGCTACGAGAAGGACCTGAACGAGCTCGTCCTGCGCGCCGACCGCGAAGCGGGTCGCATCGACGTCGCCTACCTGCTCAGCGACGCCCGCCGTGCCGAGCTCTCTCCGGTGCAGGCGGTGGGCGGCGAGGCGTCCAGCGATTCCACGAAGGCGAAGATGTCCCGGGACAAAGAAGGGGTGAGCTGATGGTCCAGTTGGCCGCGAAGGCGGCGTCGCTGCGGAGGCTGGGGAGCTCCGCCGGGCGCCTGGGACTCTTGGTGCTGGTGGTCCTCTTCCTGTTCGGGGTGTTCATCACCAGCTGCACCGCGCGGGTCGAGCCCAACGAGTACGGGGTCGAGCAGCATCGCTTCGGCAGCAAGACCGGCATCGCCGACGAGGTCTACGGCCCCGGCGTCTACTTCGTGGGGCCGGGCGTGACCATGCACACCTTCCCGCGCGAGATGCACGTGCTGGACGCCACCCGCGACCAGCAGGAATCCAAGCGCCGCGCGGCCAACACCCAGGTCGCCGAGAGGATCGACGAGTACTTCGCCAACCGCGCAGAGATCCTGGGCACGCACACCTACCGCAGCATCGACGCGCTCAACATCCAGACCTCCGACGGCTACGCGGTGACCGCCGACGTGACGCTGGTCTACGCCATCACCAACCCGGTGAAGATCGCCCGGGAGTTCGGCTGGGGCTCGATGTACGTCGACGCCTTCGTCATCAACACCTTCCGCAACGGCGTGCTGGCGACCCTGGGCAAGCTCAACGCCGAGAGCTTCTACGACGAGAAGGTGCGCATCTCGGCCATCAAGGAGGCCGAGGACTTCCTGAGCCAGAAGTTCGAGGAGCGCGGCTTCAAGGTCCACCGACTGCTCCTGCGCAGCTACCACTACCAGGACAGCTACGAGAAGAGCCTGCACGACAAGAAGGTGGCCGTGCAGCTGGCGGAGAAGAACCGCAAGGAGTCGCTGGTCAACGACGAGCGGGCCAAGTTCCAGCAGAATCGAGTCCAAGGGCACCGCGGCCATCACCATCGCCGAGTCGGAGGTCAACGCGAGGATCTCCAAGATCAAGGCCGAGGCCGATCTCTACTCCTCCGAGGTCCGGGCCAACGCCGACCGCGAGGTGGGCCTGGCCAACGCCGAGGCCAAGCGCCTCAAGGCCGACGCGCTCAACAAGGCCGGCGGGCGGTACGTGGTGGCGCTGGAGACCGCCAAGATCTTCGACAACATCCAGGGTGGAGTGATGACCCCGGAGCAGTACATCGCCTTCATCCGCAGCTCGTGGGCGCTCTTGGGGCTCTCGCCGGGCGCGGCCGCCGAGGGGGGTGCCAAGTGAAGCGCTACGGATCGGCCTCGTGCCGGCTTCTTGCTCTCGCCGCGCTGGCCTCGACGCTCGCGGGCTGCCGCGGCACGCACTCCACCGAGGTGGGCGTGCGCACCTGCCTGTGGGGCGTCTTCGAGAACCGCGGGGCGCAGCAGATCTACGAGCCGGGCGGCATCTTCGTGGTGATGCCCATCGTCAACGCCTGGCAGTCGCTGCCCATCGCGCAGCAGAACCTCCTGATGAACGCCAACCAGACCGAGGGCGACCGGCCGGGCGCGGACGACATCACCTTCAAGACCAAGGACGGCAACAACGTCTACGTCGACGTCAACGTCATGTGGCGCATCGACCCGCAGAAGGCGGGCTTCATCGTCAGCAACGTCGGCGAGACCATCGAGGAGATCAAGGAGCGGGTGGTGCGGCCGTACGCGCGCTCGGTCGTCCGCGACGTGTTCAACGAGATCAACAGCGAGGAGTATTACCAGGTCACCGTGAAGAACAAGATGGCGGCCCTGGCCAAGGACCAGCTGGCCAAGGAGCTGGCCTCCTTCGGCATCCTCGTCGACATGCTGCAGGTCCAGCAGCACCGCTTCGACCCCGAGTACCAGGCGGCCATCAACGCCCAGAAGCAGGCCGAGGCCGACGTGCAGACCCTCGTCGAGCAGCAGAAGAACGTCGAGGAGGCCAAGCGCAGCGAGCTGCAGGCCAAGCGCGCGGAGTGGAACAAGCGGATGGAGGACGCGCTGGGCGAGGCGGGCCGCGTGCGCAACGACGCCGACGGCTATGGCCAGACCAAGACCAACGAGGCCAAGGCCGTCCTGGCGCAGGCCAAGGCCGAGACCGACGCCACGCTCAAGGAGGCGGAGGCGCTGGGCAAGATGGGCGGCGACGCCTACGTGAAGATGCAGCTGGCCAAGCAGTTCGCCGCCAAGAAGTTCGTCATCGTGCCGGCGACCAGCGTCTCGACCATGAACATGAACAAGGTGGTCGACGCGATGGCGGCCGACGCGTTCCAGGCGAAGTAGAGCCGCGGGCCTGGCCTTCCGGTCAGGTCCGGCGCTCGAACGAGCCCACGAGGTTCGCCGTCTTGCCCGCCGCGGTCCCCACGGTGAACGCTCCGCCCTTGGCCAGGTAGAGCCCGAGCGAGGCGGGCAGCACGGTGGGCGCGGTGAAGCGGACCTCCAGCGCCGCGAGGCGCGCCGCATCGCCGCCGAGCTCGTGCGCGACGATCGCCTCGAGCGCGCGGCCCATCAGCGCGTAGCCGTGGGCGATGGTGCTCTTGAAGCCCATCAGCCGCGCGTAGGGACGCACCCAGTGCAGCGGGTTGAAGTCGCCGGTGAGCAGGGCGAAGTCGAGGCCGGCGCGCCGCGAGAGCTGCCACTTCGCGACCGGTGCCACGTCCTTGGGGACGACCGGCCGCTCCTTCGGGCGCGAGCCCTTGCGAGCCGAGAGCGGGACGAAGCCCTCGACGTGAGCCAGGAGCGCGTCGGGCGCGCTCGCGGTGCCGGTGGTGATGAGCCCGTGGATGCGGGCGCGGCCGCCGTCGTCGTCCACCTTCGAGACTCGCGCCGTCACGTGGAGCGGCTCGCCGAGGGGGATGGGCTGGCGCGGCTCGAATCCGGCAGGAGGCGTTGAGCATGCGGTGCAGCGGGTAGGGGAGGGAGCGGAACACCGCGCCGGCGAGCGGCAGGCCCCAGAACGGGAAGAGGTGGGGCGGGACCGTGCCGCGCCAGCGCGCGGGATCGCCGCCCATCTCGCGCACGAAGTCGTCGACGAGGTCGGCGGGTGGCGGCGGCAGCGTTCGCGCGAGGGTGTCGGGTGTCGGTGGGCCCTTGAGGAACGAGGGCCCCTTGGCCAGCACCGGGCCGGCGAGGGCGCGGCCGATGGTGAGGATCATCGGGCCCTGCTTGAGGACGTAGCGGACGGGGACGGCCATGAGCGCTCAACTCCGAGGGAGAAGCCGGGAGGGCGGGCGAGACAATAGCCGACCGGAGGCGTCCCATAAGACCCCGGCGGACGCAGAGGACCCAAGTGTCACGCCGGAGGTCGGACGGGGCAGAAGCGGGCTCCTCCCCTAAGCAGTGAGCCCACCGAACTCAATCTGGAGGTCCCGTCTGCGCAGGGGAGGCGGGGGAGGGGCCCAGGGGCGAATTCGCACACCCGGCCGCACTCGAACGTTGTCCCGCGCCATCCGCGCCCACTACACGAAGGCCATGAACCTGCCCCTGCGCCAGCGCCGCATCGACCTCGTCCTCGCCATCGTCTTCTGTGTCTTCGCCACCACCAGCGCCATCTCCGACTCGCTGGTCGCGCTCGGCGTGCCGATGATCCCCGACTCGGCCAACCCCATCGTCCGCGCCAACTGGTGGTACGCGCACGATACCGACCCGCTGCTGATGCACGCACCGCTGTGGCTGCGCATCGCGACCTTCCTGTCGGCGTTCGTCTACGGCCCGTTCTACGTGGTGCTGGCCTGGGCGCTGATCAAGGGCAAGAACGGGATCCAGCTGCCGGCGGTCATCTACGCCACGATGATCTGCAGCATCACCGGCATCATGTTCGCCGAGGAGTTCTTCGGCGACCCGGCGCTGCGCGTAACCTTCCCCGCCAAGTTCCTGGCCTTCAACACGCCCTACATTCTGGTCCCGCTCCTCTTGCTCGTCCGCATGCGCGCGCCCAACCCCTTCCATCGCAAGTTCTAGGATTCGCCGATGCCACGCCCCCTTCGAACGGCCCTGCTCGCGGCGATGGTGGTGGCCCTGCCGGCCGTCACCCTCTACCTGATCTCCTCGGTCGTCTTCTTCGACGGCGCGCTCCTGGCGCCGCTGCGCGTGATCGCGCCGACGCCCGAGGTCGTGGCGGCGTATCTGGGCTGGCTCGCCTTCCAGGCGGCGCTGATGGCGCTGCTCCCGGGCAAGACCGTGCAGGGGATGCCGCTCGCCGACGGGCGGACGCTTCCGTACCGGACCAACGGGCTGGCCGCGCTCGCGGTCACGCTGCTCTTCGCCGTGGGGGCCGCGGCCGCGGGCTGGCTGGATCCGGCCTGGCTCTTCGACCACGTCGCGCCGCTGCTGACGGCGGCGAACGCAATCGTGCTCGTCTTCTGCCTGCTGGTCGCGGTGCTCTCGCGCGGCCAGGCGACCGAGGAGGAGCACCGGCAGAACTGGGTCGAGAAGTACGTGCTGGGCGCCGCGCTCAACCCGCGCACCCGGAGCTTCGACTGGAAGTTCTTCTGCGAGTCGCGGCCGGGGATGATCCTCTGGGTCCTCATCGACCTGTCGGCGCTCTGGGCCCAGCACGCGCGGACCGGCCAGGTCAGCGCCGCGATGTGGCTGGTCGTCGGCTGCCAGGTGTTCTACGTGGTCGACTACTTCGTGGTCGAGGAGGCCATCCTCTCGACCTGGGACATCCAGCACGAGGGCTTCGGCTTCATCCTGGGCTGGGGGTGCCTGGTGTGGATCCCCTTCACGTTCTCGCTGCAGGCGGTCTACCTCGCGCACCACGCGGTGGACCTGCCGGCGTGGGCGGTGGCCGGCGTCGCCCTGCTCAACTTCGCCGGCTACTTCATCTTCCGCACCTCCAACCTGCAGAAGAACGAGTTCCGCCGCGGCCGCAGGACGCAGATCTGGGGCAAGCCGGCCGAGTTCATCCAGACGCAGCGCGGGACGAAGCTGCTCGTCTCCGGCTGGTGGGGAATCGCGCGCCACGCCAACTACCTGGGCGACCTGATGATGGGGCTCGCCTGGTGCCTGGCCACCGGCGTCGACCGGCTCGTGCCGTACTTCTACATCACCTACTTCACCATCCTCCTCGTGCACCGCGAGTGGCGCGACGGACGGCACTGCGCCGAGAAGTACGGCGAGGACTGGAAGGCGTACACCGCGCGCGTGCGCTGGCGCATCGTCCCGTGGCTTTACTGAGCCCCTCCGGGGGCTGTGGGCGGGGGCGCCCTCCAACTCAGGGGATCAGTTCACGCCCGTGCGGGTGAGCCTGTCTCGGTGGCGCTCCGGTTTGCCGGGGGGCCTTCTGTTGACGGCCCAACGCTCTTGCTACCGTGCACGCGCGTCGCAGGGAGGCCGGCGCGGGCAGCACGGAGGTCCATGCGACCCTGGGTCCTGGCAGCGCTGGGAGTTCTCGGAGCAGGTTGCGTCGGCATCGTCGAGCCGTTTCCTGAGGTACCTGGCGGATCGCCGGACGCACTGCTGACCTCCGCTCCCGACGCCGCTTCGGAAGCTGCTGATGCTGCGGAGGAGGCCGGGGCGGACGCGGAGACCGCCCGGGACGCCTCGCCGGCGGTGCCTTCAGATGCGCAGGCGCCTGACGCGGCCGCTGCGCGCGACGCTGCCGAGCACCCCGGCGACGCGAGCCAGTTCCCTCCGGACGCCAGCCCGCGTCCGGACTCAGGGGCCCCAGCGGACGCGGCGGTCGTCGTCACCGGGGGCAGCCGAGTCCTCTATCCAGCGGACCGGACACTCTCGCCGCTGACCGCCGAGATCGTCGCCAACCTGCGCGCCATCGCGGCGCGCGGCACCGGGCTGCGCCCCGACGTGTTCATGAAGGTCGGCGACTCCATCACCGTCAACAGCGCCTTCCTCTCCTGCTTCGACGGCGACGTCACCGGCCAGTCTCCGTCGTGGGAGACCAACGTCCTGCTGGATGGCCGGACGGAGCTCGAGGGCACCATCCAGCGCTTCCGCTCGGCGGTCGTGGGGACCGGCTCGCCGTTCTCGCGGGTGAGCCTCGCGGCGAAGGTGGGCGTGTCGGCGAGCTACCCGCTCTCGGGCAACCCGGCGCCGCTGGAGAGCGAGCTGGCGGCCACGCAGGCGCAGTACGCCATCGTCATGTACGGCTCCAACGACATCGGGCTGGGAGGCGGCGCCGCCTACCCGCTCGAGCAAAAGCTCGCGCCCTACGAGGCCTCGCTGCTCGCCGACGTGGACGCGCTGATGGCCCGCGGCGTGATCCCGGTGGTGACGACCATGCCCCCGCGCCAGGACGACCCGCGCTACCTCACGCTGGTCCCGCACTTCACCGCCGTGGCGCGGGCCATCGCCCAGGGCCGGCAAATCCCGCTGATCGACCTCAACCGGGAGCTGATGGCGCTGCCTGCGCCGCACGGCATCGGCGGCGACGGCATCCACCCCACCGTGCAGAGCTACAACAGCGGCTGCTGGTTCCGTCCGCAGGACCTCGGCTACGGCTACAACGTGCGCAACCTGGCCACCCTCCAGGAGCTGCACCTGCTCGACCGGATCTTCAACGAAGGCGCGGATGCCATCGACCCGCCGATGCCGACCCTGGAGGGAACGGGCTCGACCGGGAGTCCGATTCGCGTCGGGCAGCTGCCGTTCACCGACTTGCGCGACACCTCGACTTCGACGAGCTCGTCGCTGAGCACCTACGGCTGTCCGGGGGCCACGGCGGCGCCCGGCCCGGAGGTGGTCTACGAGCTGACGCTCACCGCGCCCACCGCGTTGCGAGCCACCGTGCTCGACCAGAAGACGAACCGTGTCGCGCTGTACCTGCTGGACGGCACCGACGGCGGGAGTTGCCTGAAGAGCGCCTCGCGCACGATCGCCGGCACGCTGGCGGCGGGAACCTACTTCTTCGCAGTCGACTCGTTGGGCGTCACTGGCGCGGAGTACACCTTCACCGTCGTGGAGTGCGACTCCGCCGACACCAGCTGTACCGACTGAGCCGCGGGATTCTCGATGCGCCCGCTCCGGCATCAGTAGCGCGGCACGAGCCGGCGCCCCAGCAGCTCCAGAAACCCTCCGGCATCCACGGTGCGCGCGAGGCGATGCGGCCCGCCGGCGCCGCAGACGAAGGTGGAGAAGCCCGCCCACTCGTGCACCAGCAGGTGGCCTGGAGCGCTGAACTGCAGGAAGCGGCGCGGGTAGATGGCCTCGGCGACGGTCAAGGGATCGTGAGGGCAGGTCCCGGCCACCGGCCGCCCGAAGATCACCGTGCGGTATCGCAGCCAGACGTCGAGCAGCTGGCCCACCACCGCCGACTCCGCCGGCTCGCGAGCCTCGCGCAGCGCGCGGCACTCGCTCGCCGAGGCCTCGTCCGGAGCGCCCCACCAGAGCTGGTTCGTCACCGTGTCTCCGACCACGTCAACGGGGATGCCGGACTCGAAGACGCGCACGGCCGCGAGCGTGTCGCCCACGATGTTGAGATTGGGGTAGTGGAGCCAGGGGACGCCGCGGCCAGGGACTACCGGCTCCTTCGGCCCCGCCATCGGCAGGCGGGAGAGGCCGTCGGGAGCGGCGCGAAGGCGGCTGCCGGTGCCCATGAAGACGATGCGCCGGACGAGCGGGGCGATGCCCGGGTCGAGGCGGAGCGCGGTCGCGACGTTGGAGAGCGCGCCGATGCACGCCAGCGTCACCTCGCCGGGGCGGGCGCGGACCTGCTCGACGATGAACCGGGCGGCGTCGTGGCGAGTGCCGGGGGCGAGCCCGTTCTCGACCACGAAGTCCGAGCGGCGCATCAGGGCGGCGACCTCCTCGGGCGGGAGGATCTCGTGTCCCTCGAAGCCGGTGTGCCAGACCGGCATGTGCGTCCCCAGAGGCGTCGACTCTCCGGCGACCACCTTCGGCGCGGGCCTCCCGAGCCGCGCGGCCCAGGCGCCGACCACCTTCTGGGCCACGGCGGCGCGCAGGTGCGAGTGCCCATAGACGGTCGTGACGCCCAAGAAGCTCGACGTCGGCGGCCGGCAGGTTCAGGAGCAGCAGCAGCGCCAGCGCATCGTCAGCGTCGGTGCCGATGTCGGTGTCGAGGATCAGCCGGCGAGGAGCCTGGGGGGCGGCGCCAGGATCGACCAGGCCATCGTCGCGGTCGGCCTCGAGGCGGCGCAGCAAGAGAGCTCGCTCGGTATCCGAGAGCTCCATCTGCTCGGAGCGGTACGGGACTCTGACGTCCCGGAAGCGGTAGCCCGGGTCCTGGGCGGTCCGGAAGTGGGCCTGCGGCGCCAACTCGCTCTCTTCGCGCATGGTCTGGTTCTAGCCCAGGGCCGGGCTCCTGCCACGCGGCTCGACGGACTCATCGCGTCCTCGCCCTGGCCCTCCAGCTTCACCCATATGATCGATGCGGGCCGCGACGTGACGCTCGTCACCAAGCACCGAATTCCCGAGCCTGCGTCCGGGGTTGGTTGTGGCTGACAGAGCGTGACTGCGGTCACGGGAATCGTGCAACCTCCCGTACGGCCCCCGAGATCTCGGCCGTCTTCGGGTCGTGGGGCCCCAGGCGGGCACAACGTCACCCCGACTGGGGAATCCAATCCGCCATGCGATTGCCCTGCGTACCCCTGCTTTGGCGGCGAGTTGTCCTCGGTCTCGTCGTGCTGGCGCTGCCGTCGGCCTGCTTCAACCCGGTCGGAAACCCGGAAGAGCCTGCTGACGGATCGATTCCCGTCCGTGACGCGGGGCGCACGCCGTTCGATGCCGCGTCGCCTGGCCTGGATGCATCTCTCCCGGCTGCGCCCGACGCCGCGCCGCCGATGCCGGATGCGACGAGCCCGGCTCCGGACGCCGCAGCCCCGGGGCGCGACTCCGGCGTGATCGTCGTTGCTGACGATGCGGGCCTCATCCCGGCGTTGCCCCCGCTCTCCGAATCGCTCTGCCGCACTCCGCCGATGCCTTCCCCGACCTGCCCCGTGGACGGCGGCTGCTTCATGCTCGTCTCCCAAGATGGATTGGCCGAGGTCCTGGTGAGCTTGGCCGAGCTCGAGGCCGCTCAGGCCTGGGTCGTCCATGCGACCGAGCAGCGCGTCCTCTTCCAGGTCCGCCGGGGCTCCGCGGCTGGCCCGGAGCGCCTGGTCTCGGTGGACGTCGCCACCCGGGCGCGCATCGAGCTCGACTCGCAGCCGCCAAGCCAGAACGTGACGTACCAGACCGCGGCCACCGAGCCCACCTACGGCACCTGGCTCGTTCGCGGCACCGGCGCTGGCTCGCGCAAGTACGACCTCCTGCTCGCCGTGGGCGACGGGGCGGCCACCGGGGCCATGCCAGGCATCCCGATGCCCACCACCCGCGGCGTCGCGGTGGGCACCGACTACTTCGTCGGCCACGCCGGCGTGCTCGCGAGCTACTACCCCGCGGGCGGTGGGACTCTGCAGAAGCTGGCCTCAGGCGAGGAGCTCGTCGACCTCGCGGCAGTCGACGGCAGCGCCGTCTACTACCTGGTGGCACAGAAGGCTTCCGTGACGACCGAGCTGCGCCGCTACGACCGGAAGGCGTTCACGTCCGAGGTGCTGGCGCAGGCGAGCGAGAGGCTGGTCTCGCTGGCGCTGGTAGGCCAGACCGTCTACGCCCTCGGCGGCCAGGGCCTCTGGGAGATCGCGCCGGGCTCGTCGCCACGCTGGCGCTACCGCGGGCTCTTCCCACAGCACGCGGGCACGCTCGACCCGAAGAGCCTGGTCGCCAAGGACGGCAAGCTCTACCTGGCGCAGATTTGCCACTTCGACGCCGATGCGCCGGAGTACGGGACCGTCGAGATCGACCCGGTCCTCGGAACCGCGCGCTGGCTGGAGGAAGATCCCGACTTCCCCTTCGTGGGCGCGCCGGCAGCGCGGCAGTCCTGGGACACGCCGCCGATCCTCGTCGCCGGGCGGCTGCTGGTCTTTGCTCCCTGACGAGGAGCCGAAGAGCGAAGAGGTCGAATGGGGCGGCAAGCGACTCGTCACCTTGCGGCGCATTTCTTCAGTCGGGCGACGCGCAGCCGTCTTCTTCAAATGGGAGGGGAAGACGGGCTGGAGTGGGCAAGGACTCAAGCTCTGGCCCCTCGACAAGCTCGGGGTGTCGGTCTCCAAGCTCGGGGTGCCGGGCCGCCCCGGCGGCTTCCGGTGACGCGCGGTGCCCAGGTTCGCCGCGCCTACGGAACGCTCAGGAACCTCGCCGCGATGCGCCCGCCGTCCTCGCAATCTAGTCGGTAGGTGATGAGGAACAGCCCGGGCCCGGCGTACGCCACCTTCGGCTGCGACGCCGCGCACTTCACGTCGCCGGCCACCTTCGTCAGCGGCCACTCGGCAAGCGTCCCGGTGGAGGCATCGATGCGCGCGAGCTGGACCACGCCGGGATTGGCGGCGTTCTGCTGCTCGAACACCACGACGAGGTCGTTGCCCTCGGCGGCGATGCTCGGGTTCATGCTGGTCGTGTCGTAGTCCCTGCCGAGCGGGATGGGCAGCGCGTTGCGCACCTCCTGCTTCCAGTCGCCGGACATCCCCGCCGGCTCGGCGGGGTTGGCCAGGACCTTGCCCGCGGCCCAGTCGTAGCGGGTCACGTCCATCCAGGCCGGGTGGTAGGTCTTGCCGCACATCCGCCCGTTGACCACCGCCGCCACGGGCCCCGCGGCCACCACCTGCGGCGCGAACGGGCCTCCGACCGCTGCCTGGATGTCCAGCGGTGCAGCGGAGAGCGGCGCGAGCGTACCGGCGGCGAAGCGCTGGGCGTAGGTCTTGGTCTTCCACGGCTGAGAGATGTGCTTGAAGGGGAAGACCAGCAGCCAGCTGTCGCCCACCGCGGCGGCAGCTGGGAGCCACTCGTAGTGGTTGGTCGCGGCGAGGGCCACGCCGTTCTTGGTCGCCGGCACCATCCCCGCCAGCTCCGTCGCGCGCACGTCGTAGTCGTGGCCGTTGAAGGCCATCCAGGTGGCGAGCACCGTTCCGTTGCCGACGGCCAGGTTCACCACCGCCTGGTTGCCGGCGCCGTCAGCGAGGGCAAACTCCCCGGTGCCCAGCGGGTTGCCGCTCGGGTCCATCCACCGGGCCCACAGGTCCCAGTCGCCGGCGCGTAGGTCCTGCCAGGCCACCAGGAAGCCGTTGGGGGTCGAGACGATCGCCGGCCGCTCCTGCGAGTCGCTGGCGCTGCAGACGTCCAGGCCCTCGCGGGT
Source organism: Myxococcales bacterium (assembly GCA_049841135.1). GTDB lineage: Bacteria > Myxococcota > Myxococcia > Myxococcales > UBA5297 > JACRCT01. The sequence goes on along the minus strand of JASGHK010000003.1, from coordinate 71,773 downwards.
GACGGTCCGGCTGCTCGAGTCCAGCACCGCCGCCACCACGTCGCTGACGCCGCTGGCCACCGGGCGGCCCTCTTCGAACACCACCAGGCAGCGGTTCGACGGGGGGGCGCAGGCGACCGCCGGCCAGGACTGGATTCCCTTCACGGTGCGCGTGGTGGTCAGCTTGATCTCGTCGCCCAGGGTGGCCGCCGAAGCCGATGCCGGCACCAACGTCAATCCGAGCAGCAGCCCGACCAGCCATACCGACGCCGCCGCGGCGCGCTGCCGCCGGCGCACGCCCAGCCAACCGATCACCGAGGCGAGCGCGAGCCAGGAGAGCGCGTCGTGGGCGCTCGAGCAGCCGCATCCGGACAGGCCGGGGTCGACGTCGCCTGAACCGGAGTCGGCGGGTACGCCCGCATCGCTGGTCGCGGGAGTGCCCGCGTCGGCCGAGGCCGTCCCGGCGTCGAGGCCCGGCGGCGGTGCCGGGCAGTCCGAAGACGGCTCGAAGAGCTTGAAGCGGAAGATTCGCGCCGGCTCGGCGCCCTCGTTGACCGGAGACCTCGCGAGGTACCCGTAGCCATCGGCGGCCACGGCGATGCCTCCGCCGAGCTGGTAGCCCTGGCTGCGGCTGTCCACCTCCTTCCAGGTCCCGTCCGTCTGCAGGCTGGAGACGCGGCCGTTGAGGATTCGGCGGAGGACGGCCTCGTCACCGCCGCAGGTGTAGACGGCGCGGCCGTCAGGGCGGATGGGGCCGGCGGTCGTCCAGAACGTGGCCTCATCCACCGGACCGTCCACGGGCACGGGGCTGCCGGCCGCGCGCAGGGCGTCGACCTCGGAGTCCGACTGGCCGGCGACGCGCGTGGCCTGGTCGCCGTCGACGCGCAGCAGCACATTGGCCCAGTTGCCGCGATGCCACATGTAGACCTGCCCGTGGCAGTCGTGGGTCACGCCGGCGATGGAGAGCGAGCCCAAGGTTCCGGAGGCATCCGCGAGCGTCAGCTTGGTCGCCTGCCAGACGCCAATCGGGTCCTTGGTGAGCTGGTAGTAGGAGTTGCTGGCGTCGAAGAAGCCCACCCGGCCGTCAGGCAGGGCGTGCAGGCCGGTGGGCCCGGTGAGCGTGACCTGGTCGGCGGGCAGCGTCTGGCCGCTGGTGAGCTTGGTGGATCCTTGGCCGACGAGGGTGGAGACGACGTAGGTGCCGTCGGGCTGCGGGGTGAGCGCGCGGACGTAGGGGGAGGCGACCTCGGCCAGGTAGATCGTCCCGTCGGGGCCGAAGCCACCCGTGGGGCGGATGGGGTAGATGCCCATCTTGAAGCGGGCGAGGATGCCCGGGCCGTCGAGGTGGCCGGCCGCGCCCGAGCCGGCGATGTGCCGGAAGCGACCGCCCTCCAGCAGGTAGACCTTGTTGTTGACCGGGTCCACGACGAGGCGGGTCCCCACCGACATGTCGATGATGGTGAAGGCTTCGCGCTGCGGCCCACCGAGCTCCAGGCCGTAGACCTTGGCGAAGGCGAACAGCTCCATCTGTGGCGCGCCTCCGCCGGGAAGGGTCGGCTCGTCCGGGCCGGTCACTTCTTGCGGGCCGAGGGCGAAGCCCGCGCACGGCCAGAGACTGATTGTCAGCACGAGGCGCGGCAGGAGCTTGAGGACCATGCCCCTTAGTGCACCGAGCGGTGAAGTCGTTCAATGAGTCTCGGCGACGGCAGTTTGGTGGCCCCGAGCCGTCCGTGCGATACCGCGGGCATGAACGTCGCCCGCTTCGCCGCGATCGCGCTCCTGGGCCTCGCGGCCTGTCCTGCCAGGAGCAGCGTGCCCGAAGCCGCGGAACCGCCTCGGGTGCCGAGCAGGCCGGACCTGCGCTGGGTCCAGGGCCGCATCCTGGCGCAGGGCAAGGCGCTGGCCGGCATGGAGCTGACCTGGCAACCGGTCTTCCCTTCCGGGACGACTCCTCCGAAGGAGTGGGAGGGCATTCCGCCGCCGCCACCGCCGACCGACGCTCAGGGCCGGTTCGCGTTCGAGGCGCCGAAAGCCGCAGCCATCTTCGTGGGCACGGGCAAGCCGGAGTACGGCACCGCGGCGCGGGTCCTGCAGCCCAACGACGCGTGGAACCAGGCCGTGCTCGAGCTGCGTGAAGACGGGCAGCTCGAGGTCCGCGTCGCCGGAGCCAACGGCGAGCCGATCTCGGGCGCCGAGGTGTGGGTCGCGCACGGCGCGATGGAGCTGCAGACGGCGATTCGGGGGCTGCTCGCGGCGTCCGCCAACGCGCTCGGCGGCGAGCCCATCGCGCAAGACCAGATGATGCCGGCCTTCGGAGAGAAGGCTCTGGCGAAGGCGCCGGGCGTCTACCTCGCCGGGAAGATCTACGCCGGCCTCTGGCACATCAACGTCCGGGCGCCGGGCCATCAGTGCGCCGAGCTGCTGACGCGGATGGAGCACGGCGCCAAGAAGGTCGTGAAGGTCGCGCTCGTCCCGGGCGTGAAGGTCGAAGGGCGGCTCTCGAACGCGAAGAAGGCCCAGCTGATGCTCTCTCCCGTGACCCACCGCGAGCACCCACTGCCCGCCGACCCGGAGGAGCGCGTCTACGAGATCGCGCTGCGGAAGGCCGTCGCGTACCGCGGAGTCGAGGACCGGGATGCGCAGCCGTTGAAGACCACCGATGGCGTCTTCGCCTTCGATGGGCTCGCGCCCGGCGGCTACCGGCTCATGGTCTCGAGCGAGGGCTATCTCCCGTACGAGCGGAAGATCACCGCGCCCGTCTCCGGGCTCGAGGTCTCGCTCGAGCCCTTCGAGACGTCGCCCGACCCGCGGTCCGCGCAGCAGCAGTAACCGACCTCCCGAGCTTGCTAAAGATAGGCAGCTGGAATGTGACATGACGGCAGAGACTGCAGGTGGAGCCGGCTGTCACTCGAAGAGCTTCTCCAGCGCCTCTCCAACGGTATCGACAGGGACCAGGGTGAGGGGCGGGCTCTCGACGCGCCGGGCGCTCGCCGCGGGGAGGATGGCGCGCTTGAAGCCCATCTTCGCCGCCTCGGCGAGGCGCGGCTCGACCTGGGCCACCGCGCGGATCTCTCCCGCTAGGCCGACCTCGCCGAAAACCATCGTCTGGTGGTCCACCGGCCGGTCGCGCACGCTGGAGACGAGCGCGGCGACGATGGCCAGGTCGGCGCTGGGCTCGTCGAGCTCGATGCCGCCGGCGACGTTGACGAACAGGTCGCAGCCGATGAGGTCCACGCCCTCCTTCTTCTCGAGCACGGCGGCAAGCAGCGCCACGCGGTTGTGGTCGACGCCCATGGTGGTGCGCCGCGCGGTGCCGTAGCCGGTGGGCGCGACCAGGGCCTGCACCTCGACCAGGAGCGGCCGGGTGCCGGAGAGCGAAGCGGTGACCGTCGAGCCGGCGGCGTCCTTGGGCCGCTCCGAGAGGAAGAGCGAGCTGGGGTCGGTGACCTCGGAGAGGCCGGCGGCCTTCATCTCGAAGACGCCGATCTCGTTGGTGGAGCCGAAGCGGTTCTTGTGGGCGCGCAGGACGCGGAAGGGGTGGCCCTTGTCGCCCTCGAAGTAGAGGACGGTGTCCACCATGTGCTCGAGCACGCGCGGGCCGGCGATGGCCCCGTCCTTGGTGACGTGGCCGACGATGAAGGTGGGGGTCTCGGTCCGCTTGGCGAACGCCATCAGGCGGCCGGCGACCTCGCGCACCTGGCTGATCGACCCGGGGGCGCTGCCCAGCTCGGGCAGGAAGAGCGTCTGGATGGAGTCGACGGCCAGCGCCTTGGGCTTCATCAGATCCGCCGCGGCCAGGACCTTGTCGGCGTCGGTCTCGGAGAGCAGGTGCAGGTTGGGGCTGGTCACGTTGAGCCGGTCGGCGCGCATGCGCGTCTGGCGCAGCGACTCCTCGCCGGTGACGTAGAGCGCGGCGCCGTCCTTGGCGAGGCGGTCGAGCGCGCACAAGAGCAGGGTGCTCTTGCCGATGCCGGGGTCGCCGCCCAGGAGGATGAGGGAGCCGGGGACGACGCCGCCGCCGAGCACGCGGTCGAGCTCGCCGATGCGGGTGAGCATCCGGTCTTCGCGCTCGGAGCTGACGTCGGCCAGGCGCACCGGCTTGCCGCCCGCTCCGCCGGCGCCCCAGGCAGGGCGCTTGGTGGAGTCCTCTCGCTCGGCCACCTCCTCGACGAGCGTGTTCCAGCCGCCGCAGTCCGGGCAGCGCCCGAGCCACTTGGCTTCCTTGTGCCCGCATTCCTGGCACGAGAAGACCGTCTTCGCCTTGGCCATCCCGCCACGCCTCCTCTCCTCGAGGACCTTTGGCAGGAGCGATAGGGCCTGCCTCCTCGAGAGGGCCGGCATTGTAGGCGATGGGACCGACAGCGCTGGAAAGAGCGTTGGCGCGCTCTCTCTCGCCCTCGCAGGCTACGCGGCCGCGCGGTCCTTCTTCTTGGCCTTGGGCGCGGGATCGACCTCGAGCCCGGCGGTGTCGGGAACGAACTTCTGCTCCGAGAGCGCGGGGCGCCGGTAGCCGCGCGATTTGTTGCGCGGCGGCAGCTCCGGGCGCTCCGGCGTCAGGTCCTTGTAGGGGATGCAGCTGAGCAGGTGCGCGATGACGTTGAGGCGGGCGCGCTTCTTGTCGTCGGCCTTCACCACGTTCCAGCGCACCGGCGGGACGTCGCAGGCCTCGAACATCCGGTCCTTGGCCTCGGAGTAGTCCTCCCAGCGGGAGCGCGACTGCAGGTCCATGGGGCTGAGCTTCCAGAGCCGGGTGCGGTCCTGGATGCGCTCCTGGAACCGCTTCTCCTGCTCCTCGTCGCTGACCGAGAACCAGTACTTGATGAGGACGATGCCCGAGCGGACGAGCATCTTCTCGAACTCGGGGCAGGTGTGCAGGAACTCCTGGTACTCGGCGTCGGTGCAGAAGCCCATCACCCGCTCGACGCCGGCGCGGTTGTACCAGCTGCGGTCGAACAGGACCATCTCGCCCGCCGACGGCAGGTGGGCGACGTAGCGCTGGAAGTACCACTGCGTCCGCTCGCGCTCCGTCGGCGCCGGCAGCGCCACCACGCGGCAGATGCGCGGGTTGAGCGTCTCGGTGATGCGCTTGATGGCGCCGCCCTTGCCGGCGGCATCTCGCCCCTCGAACAGCACCACCACCTTGAGGCCCTTGAACTTGATCCACTCCTGCAGCTTGACCAGCTCGAGCTGCAGCTTCTGGAGCTTCTTCTCGTAGGCCTTCTTCTTGAGCTTGCCCGCCGGCACGACGTCCGCGATCTCCTGGCTCTTCTTCTTGCCGTGCTTGTGCTTGGACATCGACGCCCCCGGTTCACGAGTGGATGGGATGTGGCCACGAGCGTACGTGAGGGGGCAGCGGCCCGCAAAAACGCGGCGGCGATCCGACGGCGAAGTGGGTGCAGCGGCCGCTGCGGCTCAGAAAGCGAAGCTCGCGCCGGCGACGGCGCCGCCCCGAACGGGCGAGACGGCGACTCCTTCGAGCCGCAGGCCGGCTGCCTGGGAGGTGGAGCCGCGAGCGGGTTCCAGCACCATGCGGTTGTGACCCTTGTTGGACAGGCCGACGATGCCGCCCACGACCGCCACCACCGCGCCGCCGATGGTCATGGGGATCCCAGCGTCGCGCATCCTCTGGCGCTGCGCCCGCTCCGAGGCGGTGTCGAAGTAGGAGGAGCTGTTGCCGACGAGGAAGAAGGCGCTGCCGACGATGGCGCTGAGGGCGCCGACGGTGATGGAGGCGACGCCCAACGCGAGCATCGGGCCGGAGCGGCGCTCGACCCGCACCTCGCCCGCCCAGTCGCGCACGTCGATCTTCTGGCGAAAAGCGGCGGCGCCCTTCACGAAGACCCGATGCCGGCCCCGGCTGAGGCGCAGCTCGCACGGCGTGCTGCAGGCCACGGCGTACTCGTCGTCCACCGCGATCTCGAACTGATCGCCCGCGCGGTCGGCCACGAACCGCACCGCGACCCTCCAGTCGTCGTCGAACAGTGCCGACTCCCGCGGCTTCACCTCTTCGACGCAGGTATCGGCCTGACGCCACATCCCGGAGGGGCACCGGGGCGGTCCGACGCACGCCTGCAACGCAGGGGACCACCCCTGCTGCTCCCAGCAGCAGTGGCCGGCGTCGTCTACGACCATCTTGCCCCCGAGGCAGGGGTCGCCGACGGCGGCTGCGGCGGTGGCGGGCAGCAGCGCCACAAGGAGCGAGGCGAGAGGCATGGACGGTGGACTCCTGTTCTGGGCGGTGCGGTCGTGGCCACTCTACCGGTGAACGAGGTGCGCAGCGACGAAGAGGAAGTGCCCGACGTGGCTTCTCTGCCTCGTGTCCGCAAGGCAAATGAACGCCGATGCACGCCTTTGGTGATCGGTATTGGCGGCCCTGTGCCAGCCTCCACGCCGCCGCCGGTCGGTCAGGGCGCGGGCGCCGCCAGACGGTCCAGCGCGACCTGGGCCGAGACGCGCGAGGCAGGGTCACTCAAGGCCCGCCCGAACGCCTCGCGCGCTGCCTCGGTGTTGCCCGAACGCACCTGCGCGAGCCCCAGGTTGAGCCACAGGTTCCCGGCCTCGGAGTCGACCGCCAGGTGCTTCTCGTAGAGCGCACAGGCCTCGGCCGCCTTGCCGGACGTGAGCAGCCGGTCCGCCTGCGTGACGGTCGCGGTGCGCGCGTACACCAGCGCCCGATTCAAGCCGGGCGCGGCTCGTGCCGCGGCGAGGAAGTCGTCCGCCATCGTCGCGCCACGGTTCTTCTTGGCCTTCACCAGCGCCTCGAGCAGCCCGCGCGCGGCGCGGCAATCCAGCAGCTCCGGCGGGAGCGTCTCGGCCCCCTGGTAGGCCTCGAGCGGCCGGTGGCAGGCCTCCAGCAGCGCCTGGACGTTGGAGAAGAGCTGGCTTCCCCGCGTCTTCGGGGAGACGAACTCCATGGTGGGACGGTCGTCGGTGAGCAGCGGCGCGCCCGCCCCGAAGCTCCGCGCGTCCGACGGCCCGGCGACCACCGCCGAGAGCAGGTCCGGGAGGTCGCTGCCGAACGCCTGGGCCGCCTCCTCGCGCACGGCGGGGAGGCTCAGCCGCTCCTCGAGGCGCGAGAGCGGCACCGGCGCCTCCCCCGCGATGCCGACCAGGAGCGGCTCGAGATTGCTGGGGAGGTAGATGATGGTCTGCGGGAAGGCGGCGGTGAAGGTGGCGACCACCGAGCGCATGGTGTCCTCGGGGAGGTCGGCCAGCGGCAGCCACTGCACGACCGCGCCCCCGTCGCGCAGCGCCGCGCGCACCGTCTGATAGGCCTCGAGCGTGTAGAGGTTGACCGAGCCCGCCGACCACGGCTGCAGCGGCTCCATCACCACCGCGTCGTACGGCTCGCGCGCCCGGGAGAGGAAGCTGCGGCCGTCCTGGATGAAGACCCGGGTCGACGGCTGGTCGAGCAACCGGTGGTTGAGGTCGCCGAACCACTTGCCGCCCAGCTTCACCACCTCGGCGTCGAGGTCGATGCAGTCGAGGGCGCGCGGCCGGTAGAGGCTGGCCGCGCCGAAGGACTGGCCGGTGCCGAAGGCGACCCCCGCCACCCGGTCGACCGCCGCGGCGTGCAGCAAGGGCAGGTGCCCCAAGAGCTTGTGCAGCCCGGCCGACCCCGCCACCCAGCTGCTCTGGATCCAGATGCGGCGGATGGGCGGGTCGCCCTGCTCGGCCACCATGACCGTCGAGGTCGTGCCCTCGGAGATCTCCAGCACGCGGGCCCCTTCGGGCAGCCTGGGCCGGTAGAGATCCTCGACCGAGCACCCGGCCGACAGCCCACCGGCGACCACCGCCGAGGCCGAGAGAGCCAAGGCGAAGCGCCGCGGCACGACGCCATCCCTGAGCAGCCACAACCCCATCAGCAGATGCACCGCGCCCAACACCTGGCTGGCGCCCACGGCTCCCAGCGTGGGCAGGAGAACGAAGCCGGCGAGCAGCGACCCGGCGATGGCGCCGGTGGTGTTCCAGGCGTAGAGGCGCCCCACCGCGTTGCCCAGGACGCCCTGGGGGCCGGTCGCGGCGCGGACGAGGAACGGGAAGGCGGCTCCCACCAAGAGGACCGTCGGCGCGAAGAGCAGGCCGCACCCGGCGGCGAGCCAGCTCTGGTGCGCCAGGTCGCTGCTCAGGATCGACGGCCAGACCCGCACCACTCCGACCAGGACCGGCAGGACGGCCAGGGAGCAGATGCCGGCGGCCGCCTGCAGCGAGGCGAAGGTGCGCAGGGGCGCTGGGCTGCGGTCGGCGGCGCGGGTCGCGAGCAGGCTCCCCACCCCCAGCCCTGCGATGACCACCGCGAGCACCGTCGTGTAGACGTAGGTCGTGGTCAGCGCGACGAGGCCGGCGAGCCGCGTCCAGACCACCTCGCTGCCCAGCGAGAGCAGGCCGGAGAGGGCCGCGGCCACGAACACCCGGGGCGGTGCCCGGAACTCACCCGCGGCAGCGGTCGAAACCTCGGGGCTGGCGACGGGGCGCGGCCAGGAGCGCGCGGCGAGCAGGCTCCAGGCGGCGACCAGGGTGCTGATGCCCACCGCCAGCACCAGCGTCCTGCGCAAGCCCAGGTGCTCGATGCCAAAGAAGCCGGCCGTCGCCGCCCCCACCACCGAACCCAGCGTGTTGCACCCGTAGAGGGCTCCCACGTCCTGTGCCCGCGACTCTTCGGAGCGCGCCGCCAGCCGCGAGAGGAGCGGCAGCGTGGTCCCCATCAGCATCGTCGGGACGAGCAGCACCAGCCCGCTCAGCGGCAGCTGCACCGCCAGCGCGACCGCCGCCGGCGCCTCGACCGGCACCCACCGCCGGAAGAGGCCCTGTGCCAGCGACTCGAGCCAGGGCACGGCCGAAGCGAACAGGGCGATGCCCAGCTCGGCCAGGCCGTAGGCGCGCAGCGGCGAGGCGAGGCGGTCGCCGACGCGCGCCGCGACGGCGCTGCCGAGCGCCAGGCCGCCCATGAAGGCGCCGAGCACGCACGCCATGGCGCCGGTCGTCGTCCCGAAGACGAGCCCGAGCTGGCGGACCCAGAGGACCTGGTACATCAGCGCGCTGGCACCCGACAGGAAGAACGCGGTGTAGAGCAGGCTGCGTCGGGTGAGGAGGGACATGAGTCCGAAAGTCTTTGGCGTTCGACCTCGTCCGGCGCTTCGCTTCCCGCTGGCCGAAGTCTTCAGAAACGGGCCTTCCCCTTTAGCACGCGGTCGAGATCAACGCCCGCCCGTCCGGACGCCTCACGCCGGGCCAGGCGAGCGGTGCCGGTGGGGCTGCTCGTGAAGGGGTCACTTGCCCCTGGAGCGGTGCGAGGTGGACGCAGCAACCTCTCGGTGACGCCGAACTACCGAGGCAGCTCCACGGCCGTGACCGAACGCAGCGCGGCCTCGAACGCTTGCATCACGCCCTGGCCGCTGACGGCGCAAGTCTCGAACACAGGTGGGGCCTCCCCATCGAAGGCGAGCGAACGAAGTCGAAGCAGGCCTTCCCTGTCGCGCGAGGTGGGCAAATCGATCTTGTTGAGCTGGATCACCATCGGCACCTCTCGAATCGCTCGTTCGGTCTTTTCGATGAGGAGACGACGCCAACGCGCTGCAGCTTCCCGGTAGACCGGCGGTGGGGCAGCACCGGGCCAGAAGGGGAACTCTCGGCCGGCACGTTGGCGTCGATGGAGTAGACGAAGACCGTGAGACGCGAGTGCCAGCTCGAGCTCATCCAAGGCATGACGGTTGGCCTCGTGTCGCTCGACCTGTCCATCGAGCACCAAGAGGACGGCGTCCGTGTCGGTCAAGGCGCGAATGCGAGGCTCGCTGAAGTAGAGGCTGGGCTCTGGCTTCAAGGCGAGGAACACAGGCCAGGCAACTCCGCATTGAGTCGCATCAACGCGGACCTCGTGCTGGCCACACGCCAGAGGCTGGGCGCCGAGGGCGCGCAGCACCACACCCACGGACTCGGTGCATCCGGCAAGTCCCGGGCCCCAGTACTGAATTCGAAGGGTTCGATCCAAATCTCCGCCTCGGTCTTCGGCACGGGCTGCGCGACCTCACCCGACTTCGACCGCTTCGGGATCCGCCCGGACGCTGCCGCAAGCCAGCACCGCGCTTGGTCCCGCGGATTCGAATTCGGAACCTGGCCCCAGCCGCTCCCCCGCCTCGAACCTCACCCCTGGAGCGCCGCCGCGAGGCGCTTCCAGAGCGCGGCATCGTCCTCCCGCACCTGGTCGACCATCGCCTTCAGCTCCTTGGCCGACGGGGCCTTGGCCGGGTAGTTGACCTGGCTGCCGGTGAAGACCAGGTGGCACGCGCGCGGCCCGTCGGAGACGAGCTCGTAGAGGAACTGCGAGTGCCGGTTCGGTCCCGCGAGGTGCGTATTGGTCCAGGACATCCGCTCGGGGTAGAGGCGCACCAGCTTCTTCTTGGTCACGCGCTTCCCCTGGGGGCCGAAGCGGTCGGTGAGCAGCACGGTGTCGGGCGCGAGGTGCTCGACGCGGCGCGAGCCCGACAGGCCCATCACGTCCGGATCGTCCTGCGAGAAGTCGGTGGCCCAGGCGTAGACCTCGCGGGCCGGGAGGCGGAAGCGCTGGGTGAAGGTGAAGTGGAGCGAGATGAGGGGCATGGGCGGGTCCTCGGAGTCGGATCTGCAAGTGGGCGGTGCGTCGCAGACATTATCGCCGTCGTCCTCCGCGCGCCCGTCGCCCTCCCCGGTCGGTGGAGACAATACGGTCCGTCTGGACCTATCCTTCGGCTCTCCTCACGCCCCGGAAGGCGCCCGCATGCTTCGCCTCGCCCTCGCACCCCTGCTGGCCGTCGTCGCCCTCGCCGCCGCCGCGCCCGACCCGCTCGCCACGGCGCGCGCCCACCTGAAGGCCGGCCAGTTCGACCTGGTCATCGACGATCTCGCCGACACCTCGAACCTCGACAAGGGCGCGGCGGGGGCGGTCTTCGCCGACGCCGCCGCGATGGCGCTCTCCAAGGGCGACAGCATGCTCGCCGGGCTCTACTGCGAGCGGGCCGTGGCGCTGGACCCGAAGCACAAGGGCGCCCTGCGGACCTGCACCACGGCCGCCTTGAAGGACAAGCGCTACGAGGACGCCGAGCGGTTCGGCGAGTCGCTGGGCGCGCTCGACCCGAAGGATGGGGAGGTGGCGCTGCTGCGCGCCGAGGCCGCGAAGGCGCGCGACGGCTGGCAGATGGTGGTGGAGCTGCTCGAGCCGTTCGAGGGCGAGAAGGCGCTCGCCAAGAGGGTCGCGCCGATGCTCGCCGAGGCCCGCGCCAAGACCAAGGCGCCCGGAGCGAGCGCCCCCGCCCCGACCGCGGCAGGTAGTGGCAAGGACGACGACGTGGAGGCGCGGCTCGCCAAGGCTGTGCAGCAGGCCCGCGAGATCGACAAGCAGAGCGACCTCAGGAAAGAGGCCGAGGCTACCGAGGCCAAGAAGAAGTGGCGCCCGCTGGGCGAGAAGGTCGTCCTCTACACCCTGCGCAAGTGCTCGTCCTGCGACCAGGTCCGCGCCTGGCTGCAGCAGAACGGCGTCGAGTTCGAGGAGAAGGACGCCGACCACTCCCGGCAGGCCTGGAGCGAGGCGATGAAGCTGTGCGCCAAGGCGCGCCAGGTGAACTGCCACGTGCCGATCATCGTGGTCAACGGCGAGGCCGTGCACGGCAGCGACACCTCCCGGCTGAGCACGCTGCTGGGCCTGTGAGTAGGCCGGACCGGGCGGTCGAGATCTGGACGCGCCTGGAGGAGACGGACCCCGGCCTGCGCCCGCAGCTGGATCCCTGGATTGCGAAGGCGCGCAAGAAGGTCCGCTAGCCGGCCGTCCGCCCGGGGAGGGAGCGGCACGGGCCGGGTGTGCATTTCCGGTCGCCCGGCCCGGCCGGCGAGAGTAGATTCTGCGTCCTCATGGATGAACTCGAGCTCCTGCTCGCCGACGGCATCATCGATGCGGTGCTGGGACGCCTGAAGAGCGGCAAAGAGGCCGACCTCTGGCTGGTCCAGCACGGCGGCCAGGTCGTCGCCGCCAAGCTCTACCGGGACCGGGACTTCCGCAGCTTCAAGAACGACGCGGCCTACAAGGAGGGCCGGCAGGTCGCCAACAGCCGGACCGCCCGCGCCCTCGCCAAGGGCAGCCGCTTCGGGCGCGAAGCCGCCGAGCAGGCCTGGAAGTCCGCCGAGGCCGACGCGCTCCACAAGCTCCACGCTCACGGTGTGCGCACCCCGGCGCCGGTGCTCTTCTACGAAGGCGTGCTGCTGATGGAGCTGGTGCTCGACGCCCAGGGCCAGCCCGCCCCGCGGCTCATCGACAGCGTCCTGACCGCCGAGGCCGCGGGCGCGCTCTACCGCGACCTGCGCGGCCAGGTCGTGAGGATGCTCGACGCCGACCTCATCCACGGCGACCTGTCGCCCTACAACGTGCTCCTGGGCGCCGCCGGCCCGACCATCATCGACTTCCCGCAGGTCATCGCCGCCGCGCACAACAGCCGCTCGGAGTCGTTCTTCCACCGCGACCTGGAGAACCTGCGGATCTTCTTTGCCGGCTTCGACAAGAGCCTGAGCGCCTGCGCCGGAGACGCCCGGGAGATCTGGCGCGCCTACGTCCGCCGCGAGCTTCTCCCCGGACTTCGTGCCGACGGGGCACCCGCCGCCCGCGCCGCGCCGAGACGAGCGCCAGCAGCGCCAGCAGCAGCAGGGCCGTGAGCAGCGGCACCCCCAGCAGCAACGCGCGGGGCAGCAGCCTCCGCGTCAAGGCTCGCCACGCCCACAGCAGCAGCGCGCTCAGCAGCCCCCGCGACAAGGCCAGCCGCATCCACAGCAGCAGCGCTCGCAGCCGTCTTCCGGTCAGCAGCGGCCGCAGCAGGGCCAGCCGCATCCGCAGGGTCAACATCCGCAGAGCCCGCCGCACCACCAGGGCCAGCAGAGCCAGCAGAGCCAACAAGGTCAGCACCCGCAGCAGCAGCGGCATGGCCAGCAAGGTCGTCACCACGGCGGCCAGCGCCCGGGGGCGGCGCCCCAGCGAGGAGGCGCGGCTCCGCAAGGGCAGCGCCCGAAGGGGCCCGTCGTCGAGCGTGTCGCGAGGCTGGGACCGCCCTCGGGCTCACCGGGCCAGCAGCAGCCACATCGCCAGCCTCAAGGTCAGCACCCGCGTCCTGGTGGTGGTGGCAACGGCAATCGCGGCGGGCACGGTGGGCACGGTGGCCACGGCGGTGGCAACCAGGGACGGCACTGAGCAACGCGGGCTTCAACCGCGCCCCCGGGGTGATCCAGCCAGTCCACCAGGTCCACTCCGTCGACCCCGTCCACTCCGTCCACGACCCGGCTCGGGCCGAGCGAAGCCCGAGCCGGCGAGCTCACCTGACGAGCCGCGCCGCGTACCGTGAAGGCGCGACGCCGACGACCCGCTTGAAGTCGCGGCAGAAGTGAGCCTGGTCGGCGTAGCCGAGCTCGGCGGCGAGTGCCCCGACCGAAGCGTCGCCGCGCTCGAGCGCGGCATCGACATCGTCGACGGCCAGCACTTCTATCGCTTCGAATACGGGTTTCCGGAGCAGGGCTAAGTGCGGGTGATTGCGGGGTTTTCTTCCGGGAGGGAACTTCGCGAGGGCTCCTGCCGATAATCGTCCAGTTGAGGTCTCTCCATCCGATTTCGGAGCCGCCCTTGAAAGTCACCTCTCCCGGCCTGCCCCGCGTCACTGCTTCCCGCACTTCGCCCACTCCCGCGAAGCCGCAGGCCAGGACGACCGGCGCCGCTGCCGGAGCGCGCGACGCCTTCGAGGGCACCTCGCGGCCGCGTTCCGGCACCGTGGACCTCCGGCCGGCGGCGCAGCCCGATCCTGGCGATCCCACGGTCGTGGCCGCGCGCGCCGAGTTCCAGGCGTTGCCGGAGTCGACGCGCGCCTCGGTCCTCAAAGTCCTGGGCCAGCACCCGAACGACGCCGAGATTCGCGCCGCGCTGGCCTCGCTCGCCACCTCGCCCGGCTTCGCCAAGCTCGAGGCCGCCGAGCAGGGGCGGCTGATGCGCTTCGCCGGCGGCACGAGCCTGCTCCTCTCGCGCATGCCGCGCCTCGAGCTGGTCTCGCTGGCTCAGCGCGCCGAGTACACCTCGGCTGACGCCGATGGTCAGGCCGGCCAGCTGCGCAAGCTCCTGGCGGACCAGCCCGGCATCCAGCAGGTCGTCAGCCCCTGCTTCGACGTGAAGGGCGCGACCACCTCGCTGCCGTACACCATCACCGGGCCGGAGGCCGCCGAGGGCCACGCCTGGGAGGCCAAGGGCGCGCAGGAGGCGGTGCGCTACACCGTCGAGGTCCAGGGCCAGAAGATCCCGGTGTTCCTGCCCAAGAACACCGATCCGGCCCAGGGCCACTTCCACAGCATCGAGCAGGTGGCCAAGGGCCTGGCCTCGCTCCCGCCGCACCTGCGCGCCATGACCACCGAGGTCTCGGTGGAGCCCCAGCGCAACAGCCTCGACGCCTTCTGGGCGCAGCAGTACGGCAACCCCAACTTCCACTCGTACATGACCTGCGGCCGCGACGGGCAGATCCGCATCTACCCGAGCTCTTCGCCCGTGAGCCAGGAGTCGATGAGCTCGACGATGGTCCACGAGATGGGCCACACGGTCTCCACGCGCCTGTGGGGCGACGACTACGGCGCCAAGTGGGACGACTGGAAGAAGGCGGCGGACTCCGACGGCCTGCGCGTCAGCCAGTACGCCGCCAACGCCCCGGGCGAGGACTTCTCCGAGACGCTGGCCATGTACCAGCTGGTGAAGGGCACTCCCGCCGAGGCCGAGCTCCGCGAGCGCATCCCGGCTCGCCTGGCGTTCCTCGACCAAATCCTGGAAGCGCGATGACTCCCCAGCCGACGCCGGCCCACCCCGGACAGATCGAGTTCGTCGACGGCAACACCGGCAAGGTGACCCGCGTCGCCAAGGCCGCCGAAGTCCCCGAGGCCCTGCGTTTCGCGCCGACCGACAAGGGCCTGGTCCCGGTGGTCAAGGTCGTCGCCACCGTCGAGGGCGAGCGCCGCACCATCCGCGAGTACGGCCCGGCGGGCGAGGTGCTGCGCTCGACGGTGCAGGTGTCGCGGTAGCCCTCCCCCCAGTCCCCTCCCAAACTGCGGGAGGGGGTTCGCTGGTTGCCTTCGGCCATCCGGTAGGAGCTCCTCCTACGGGCAGAGCACCACGTGGTCGACGTTTCCGCCGATGGTGACGGCGCCGACGGTCGAGCCGAAGGGACCGCGATCGGCGAAGGGCCTGCCGGAGATGGGGAGCACCGCCTTGAGCAGGGTCGTCGGCGCCGAGAGAGCGAACGAGGCGTCGACGGTACGCAGGTGGATCTCCCGCGGGCTGCCGCTGGAGGTGGTGGAGGCCAGCAGGGCCTTGCCCTGCCAAGGGGTCAGGAAGAGGCGGTCGGTGTCGTCGGCGCCGCCGAAGAGCTCGGCGGAGCGCCTGGGGTTCGCTCCGGCATCGGTGGTGTGCCAGGCGTAGACCTTGCCCAGGTCCTCCCACATCGCGAGGAAGCCGTCGTCGACCGTCGCGAGCGCCAGCGCGCGCACTCCGTTGGTGCTCGCCTGGTCCAGCCGAGCCGAGATCGCCGCTCCGTTCTCGTCGACGATCTGGAAGCCCAGGCCCCACGTGTTCGTGACCCAGGCGACGCCGATCTTCCCGGTGCGCGGGTTGTGCGCGAGCTCCAGGTCTCCGTCGAGCGTGGCGTCGCTCGCGACCGTGGCCGTCTCGAGCCCGCTGCCCGTCTTGGTCCCCACTGCGACCACGCCGTCCCACTCGGACCAGCCGACGACGAAGCGGGTCCCGGTCCAGACGACGCGTGCCGTGGTGGTGTTGGTGTTGAAGAGGCTCTCGGCGGCCGTGGCCGTCGCGACGCCCGAGCCGTCGAACTCCACCAGGGTGAGGTTGTCGTTCGAGTTGTTGGACCCGCAGGAGACGACACCCCAGCTGTTGGTCTCCGGCGCGAACGCGACGTCCACCGACTCGGCGTGGCCGACGACGCTGTTCACGCGAATCGGAGCGCCGAGCATCGTGCCGCCGAGGTCCACGCGCACGAAGAAGGCGTCGTCGTTGGAGAGGTAGGCGACGCCGAGCACGCCGGTCGCTGGATTCGAGCGCGAAGCGCGCGGCTTCGATTGTCCCCAGCGACACCGCCGCGTGCTGGCTCACCGGCCTGCAAGTCGGTCCGGTATCGGGGGGCGCCGAGGAGGCGTCTGCGCCGGCAGAGGCCGAGGCGTCGTTGCCGGTCTCCGCATGGCCGGCGTCGAAGGTGGAAGGGAGGGTGCTGCCGTCGCCTGCCGTCGCGGCGCCGGAGTCGGGGGCACCTGCCGCCGGTCCACCGTCACAGCCGGCGGCGAGAGCGAGGAGGGGAAGGAGGGTCAGCAGAGTGGGTCTCATGGGGGCCTTTCGCACTTGCACACACTCCCGGTTCCTTCAAACGCGACGTCTTGGGTGCGCGCGAACGGCGTCGCCGGTAACCAGCCGTAACAACTCAGATAACACTCTGTGGCTGGCTGAGGCTAGTTGCGGTCGGTCGAAGGACGCACCCGCAACATCGGCCGCGAATTCGCCCGGCTGGCTCTGAACCACCCCAGCCAGATCGTCGAGGACGGAATGCCGGCGACTTCGGCTCTCGACCCGCGCCAACCGGTCAGCGGTAGGCCTGCCACATCTCGTTGGCCAGCGGAGAGCCGCCGGGTCCCGGCTGGCCGTGCGCGTCGGGGAAGCGACCGCACTGCTTGCCTGCCTGGCACGAGAACTGGGTCATGGTCGAGCCCGCGGTAAGGTCCGGGTCGAGCACGCACTGCCCGCTGCCCGCGGAGCCTCCGCCCTCGGAGAGGGGCGCGCAGGGATCGGGCTGCGCCCACAGGCCGACGGTCTCCACCCGGTCCACGTACTCGAAGACCAGGTGCGAGGTGTCCCAGAGGGCGAGGATCTCCGGCATCAGCCGGGCCGCGAGCACCTCGCCCTTCCAGATGGGCGTGGTGCAGCAGGACTGGTACGCGCTGCCAGGATGCGAGCCGCCGTCGACGAAGCCGTAGGGGTCGCGGATGAGCTTGTTGCCCGAGGTACCGCCGTTGGCGACCACGGCCCAATAGTTGTCCTCGGAGTCGGCGTTGCCCCAGAGCACCGTGCCGCCGAAGCCGCGGGACAGGGCGGCGTCCTCGTGCAGCCCTGGCGCGCCGCCCAGCAGCCCGGGCGGCAGCGTGAGGAGGTCGAGGTTGAACTGCTTCATCGTGGCGTCGTCGAGCAGCGCCGCGGTGAAAGCGAGGACGATGCGCTTGCCGGGGGAGTTGCCACCCTGGTTCTGCCAGCGCATGCCGAGCTTGGCGGTATGGAAGTAGTCGATGCCCGCCTGCAGGTAGTGGATGAGCGCCGGCATCTTGTCGGCCGGCACTTCGTCGAGCATCAGCCGCAGCGCGCCGTCGGCGAGGGTGCGGCCGATGTCGCCGCCATACTCCGGCATGCTGGTGGCCGGGTGCAGCGCGCGGGCGTCGTCGAACTCGAGGTAGTCGAGCTGCAGCCGCGTGAACCGGTCGGTGACGTCGGAGAGGGGCCCTGCGGACGGAGTGGCGGCCAGGCGTGGCAGCAGGTCCGCGCGGACCTGGCTCACCCGGTACAGCGGCTTGTCCGAGCCCACGTAGGGCGGGCGGAAGACCGTCGCTCCCTGGTCGGGTGGGACCGCGTCGAGCACGGTCAGCACCACGGCGGTGGTGATCACCGGGCGCTGGGGCGGCAGGCTCGGGTCGATGCTGATCGCCTTGACGAGGGACGAGCCGGGCTGGGCGACGAAGGGCAGGGTGGGAACGAGCGCAGGGGCGAAGCTGTTCCCGGCGCGGCTGTCGAACGCCTGCGATTGGCCTGCGAGCTCCCAGGGCGGAAGGGTCGGGTCGTAGACGCCGGGGACGGGGTTCACCATCCAGCCGTGGTGCGCGCCGTCGAAGGCTGGGGTGACCGAGGTGATGGTCACCGGACCGACGACCCACGGGTCGCCGTTGGCGAACTGTCCGGTCGCGACCGGCGCGGCGAAGCTCCAGGTCACTCCGTACTGCGAGACCGAGGTGGCGGTGAGCACCGGGCCTGCGTCGCCGGGAGCAGTCGACCCGGCGTCGAGCGCCGCGCCTCCATCCGCCCGGGGTCCCGCGGCGTCGGCTCCAGCTGCCGCGTCGGCTCCAGCTGCAGCGTCAGTGCCGGCTTCGGCGTCGGTGCCGGCTGTGGCGTCGGCTCCGGCCGCAGCGTCGGCGAGGTAGGTCGCGTCGGCCTGCGCGCCTGCGTCTGGTGGCGAGGCGACGCCCGAATCCTGCCAATTCGCGTTGGCATCCGCGCTGGTCGGACTTGCCGCGTCCGCCGGGCCGGCGTCGAACGCGCGCGCGGCGTCAGTGCCTTCGCGCGCCGCATCGGTCTCCAACCCGGTGATCTCGACTGAGCACCCAAAGCTCGCCAGCGCCAGGACGACGAAGCTCGAGCACCGAATCGCCTTCACCATGAGAGCTGCCTCCGCTGGGGCCGGCTCGTCGACTGAGCGTGCCGCTCCTCCTAAGTCGATCGATCCGGCGAATTGTCGTACCGAATGCGCGAGAGCAGGCTGGCCGGTTCGGGGGTGTGTCGCGAGCGAAAATGCTCCTGGGCTCCGAAAGGCGAGTGGTTCAGAGGGCTTGAGTCCGGTCCGGGGAGTCGGGTCGGGGCCGGAGCGACCTGCGAGTCTGTCGCGCCAGGATCCTCGCCATGCGCTTGCACATAACCTCTGAGCACTCCTGCAGGAGCCGCGTGGCGACCCGAACGCCACGCTACAGGACGTATGCTCGGGACCGCGAAGGAGGTGGAGCGTGGCCGAGCGAGAGGTCGAGTTCGACGGAGGGCGCATCGTCGTGACCGAGCGCGGGATGGCCATCTGCGCGCCGGGCGGGATGCTGGTGCGCTGCCTGGGCACCGAGGGCGAGCGCTGGCGGGCGGTCCTGCCGCGGGTGAGCTTCAGCAACTACCTGGAGCCCTTCCTCGCCTATGCAGAGGTCCACGGCGACGCGCTCTTCGTCGTCTGGAACAACGAGCACAGCAACGCCGGCGGCTCGCCGTATGCCACCTCCATCCACCGCGTCCTCCCCGGCGGCAAGGTCGCCTGGGGCCTGATGGTCGACGGCGGCGGCGGCTGGCCGAAGCTCAGCCGCGATGGCGACGTGCTGACCGTCGAAGCCGGCTGGACCGACCACCCGCTGGCCCCGCGCGCCATGGCGCCGACCTGCCGGCGCGTGGACGTGAGCACCGGCCGGCTGCTCCCGTGAGCCCCGCCGCTCAGCTCCCGAGCCGCGAGCGGATGAACTGCGCCGCGTTGCGGGCGGAGACCTGCTCCATTGGCGGGAGCGTGGGGAGCAGCTTCTCAAGTGCGGCGAGGGCCGCCTTCCCGCCGGCACCGCCGACGCCCAGCCGCTCCATGACCTCGCAGCGCACCGTGGTGCTGGGGTCCGAGAGCAGCGGCAAGAGCGTCGCCTCGGTGCCGTCGCTCGTCAGGCTCACCACGCCGCGGGCCCCGGCCAGGGGGACGGCGCTGTGGGTCCACGCGTCGAGGGCGGCGCGGCACAGCGGCAGCGCCTGCGGGTCCGCGATTCTTGACCAGGTGGTTGAGCGCCGAGGAGCGCGGGCTCTCGCCGAAGATGACGCCGGGCGCGTCGAAGCTGGCGAGCTCTCGCGCGGCGAGCGTGAAGTTCGGAGTGGTGCGGCGCGCCGCGATGGGCGCCGCGAGGATCGTGCCGACGTCGTGGCTGCGGACGTAGGCCACCAGCTCCGCCAGCACCGCGGGCGCGTCGCAGTGAACGAGGGAGACCAGTGCATCGGAAGCGTTGGGAGCGCGGCGGAACCCGTCGAGCACCTGCTGTGGGTCGGCGAGCGGGTGCGACGCGTAGGCGCTCTCGGCCGCCTGCGCCACGCCGGGCTCCGCATCGCGCCTGAGCCCCTCGAGGAGTGCGAGCGTCGCGGAGGTGCCCAGCTCGCCCAGGGTGCGCGCGATGCGGCCTCGCACCGCGGCGTCGGCGTGTCCCGCAAAGGCGCGCAGCCGTGCCTCGAGGTCCGTGGAGGGCGGCGAGGCGTTTCGCCAGACGGCGAGCGCGTCGAAGAGCATGGCCGGCGGCGTCGCGGGATCGTCCAGGAGCGTCGGGGCCCGGGAGGCGGCCCCGGCGGGCTGGACGCCCGAGAGGGCGATGAGCAGCCGGGGATGACGGTCGCGCAGCGCGGGACGATCGAGCGCTGCGGTGAGGAGCGCGGCCTTGGCTGCGGCGACGGTCGGCTTGGCGGCGTCGAGGTGCTCCACTTCGCAGAGCAGATGTCCGGCGACGGTGTCGCGCGCGCGCAGGCAGCCGTCGAGGACCTCGACGGTCGTGTCGTCGTCCAGGAGAGACAGCAGCGCCAGGAGCTCGGCGGGGCGCTCCCAGGCGAGGCAGCGCACCGCGTAGAGGCGAACCACCGGGCGCTCGTGGAAGGCGAGGGAGAGGAGCTGCGCCGCGCTCGCCGCCTCGCGGACCGCGGCGAAGAGCGCGTAGACCTCGCTCGGCGCGCCCGCATAGCCGACGTGCGAGGACTCCACGCAGCCCGCCTGCGCCAAGGCGTCGACGCGCGAGGCGAGGGGCTCGTCGGGGCACAGCTCCTTCGTCGTGCGGAAGGCGGGAACGCTCATGCCCACCTTGATAGCACTGCACGGGGCCCCTGATAGGCTTGGCCCCTCGCTCAACCGCACTGAGGAGCCCTTGATGCATGGCAGGCGGTTCATCGCCATCGCCCTCTTCGTTCTCTCGTTCGGATCCTTGGGGCTTCCCGCCTGCTCGGTCGTGCCCTTCGAAGCCCACCGCCGCGGAGCCGACGCCGGCGGCGCGGCCCTGGATTCTGGGGCGAGGGATGGCGGGGCGGCCGATGGCGCTGCGTTCGACGGCGCGGACGCCGCTGTGGCCGACGGAGCCGACGGCGCCGCGGCCGATGCCGCTCTCGTCGGCCGCGACGCTCGCGTCTTGCCCGAAGCCAACGCGGTGCTCGTCGTCGCCATGAACGGGAGCGGCACGGTGACGGTCCTCGGCGACGACCCCGCCTACACCGTCTCCGGCGCCGCGGCCGGCATTGCGGGCACCCCTCTCGTGGTTGGCGCCCGGTCGATCCTCTACACGCCGAACGCCGACTACCACGGGACGGACAGCTTCTCCTTCACCTTCCAGGATGGCAGCGGCGCGGCGCAGGCCGGCACGGTCGCGGTCAAGGTCATGACGCCCTACACCTGGACCGGAGCGGGCGCCGAAGCCGGCTGGAGCGTGGGCGCGAACTGGTGTGGTGCGGTGGTCGGCGGAGCGTGTGCAGGCGCCGCCGGACCGCCCGGCCCCGCGGACACCGCCATCTTCGACGGCACCTGCTCTGCCCGTTGCTCGGCCACCCTCGACCTCGCGGTCGAGGTCGCCGGGCTCGAGATGAACGCAGGCTTCACCGGCGCCCTGGCGCAGGCCGGCGGCGTCCCCGTTCACGTCGGGGCGCTCGGCTGGACGCAGGAGTCTGGGGCGTTCGTCGGCGGGACCGGCCCCATCTCGATCAGCGGCGGCCTGCAGCTGCTGGCGGGGAGCTTCACCTCGACCTCGGGGACGTTGACCGTCGGGTCCAAAGCGTGCGGCACGACCACTGCCTTCCGTTTCGGCGCCGCAGCGGCCTTCGGCCACGCGATGGGCACATTCGTGAGCGGCACCGGCCGGCCGACGACCTCCAGCTGCAGCGCCAAGGGCGTCCTCCAGATCGATGCCGACGTCGAGCTCTGGGACTTCGTCCCCGGCGTCTCGTCCGAGTCTTCGGAGTGGCAATCCGATTCTCGAGGTGCGGGGCAGCGGGACGCTGACGGTCCTCAACGACCTCAACCAGGTGCAGGGCCGCATGCTCGGCAGCTACGCGGTCAAGGGCAGGCTGCTGGTGGGCGCGAATACCGAAATCTCGTACGGCTGCACCATCACCTTCAACGCCGCGGGTGCCGCTCAGCGCTACCGCTTCGAGGCGGGTGGCGCGACCTGCCAGCTCGTGCAGGAGAACGGCACCGGGAGCCTGGAGCCAGAGGCCGGAACCACCGAGCTGCGCGCCGCGGCCCTGACCGTCACCAGCGGGACCTTTGTCGCCCCGAGCGGGACGCTGGTCCTCGGCACGCCGGTTCAGGGCTCGATGACGGCCCTGAAGATCTCGCCCGCCGCCACGTTCGTGCCGGGCCAGGGGACCGTGCAGATCGAAGGCGCCCGCGACGTCGGCGACAGCTTCCACGCCACCGCCCTCGTCGACGTGCCAGCCGGCTTGCAGCTCCACCACCTGGTGCTCAACGGCGCACCGACCCGGAGCGGATGGCACTCCGCCACCGAGGTGCTCAACGGCAGCACCCTCGTCGTCCTGGGCGACTTCACCGACAACGCCGAGGAGCTGCGCGGCGACTTCGAGCCTCCATGGCGACTACCGGCTGGGCGCGAACGCCGCGGGCGGCACCGCGACGCTGACCTTCGCGGGCAGCTCCAGCGGCACCTACCTCAGCCTCGGCGGGACCCAACCCGCGGGCAGCGTCATCCTGACCAGGCCCGCGGGCGGCCTGGTGCTCCTCTCCGACTGGACCCTTCCCGGCCTGGCTCAGGACCTCACCATCGACCAGGGCAGGCTCGATTTGGCGGGCCACGCCCTTTCGGTCGCGAACCAGCTCGTCCTCAACCCCGGCGGCGCCCTCGAGCTCCACGGCGGAAGCTACAGCCCGAACGTCGCGCCGAGGTTCGTGGACAACGGCGGCACCATCGTTCCCTGACCGGGCTCTGGGCTTCGGGCTTCGGGCTTCGGGTCAGGCTTGCAGTGCCCGGGGTCCAAAGTCGACCCGGTCGTCGCTTACGGCCACGTCATTTGTGTGATGTCCGGCCGCATCGCCGCGGTGCCATTGCGGCCGAGGTTCACCAGGATGCCGTACTTGGCCGAGTAGACGGTCTGGGCGTACGGCGTCTCGAAGACCATCGGGGAGTCGGAGGCCATGGGCAGGGGTGCCCAGGTGTTCCGGTCGAAGGAGTAGATCCACTGCTGGCCGCCGCGGATGACGGCGAAGACGGCGTTCTGCGTGGAGAGGTACTCGACGGTCTGGGGATCGGCGGGCGGCTGGCGGGCGGGCTTCAGGTCCGTGAAGGAGTTGGCGGCGACGTCGTAGACCCAGGTGCCCTGCCGCTCGATCGCGCCGTTGGTGACGACGCACTCGTAGAAGAAGACCTGGTTCTTGTCGGGCAGGAAGGCGAAGGGGCGGTCCTCGTTGGGGTCGCTGAGCGGCCCGCCCGTGACCTTCTGGACGGTGAGCTTCGAGCGCGCCACATCGAGAGAGGCGAAGTAGCTCTCCCCGGGAAACAACCTGCCGTCATAGGGCTCGAGGGCCCCGCCGAAGCCGAGGACCCGGCCGTCCGGAGTCGCCAGGTGCGTGCCGCCGTAGAGCCCCGTTACGCCCGGGCCCTTGCTCGTCTCGATCGGCGCGTCGCGCCAGACCCCGCCACGGTCCACGTCGTAGAACCAGGCGTAGCGCTGACGCTCCTCGGTCGCGCTCTGGGCTCCCCAGCGCCGGCTCTCCGCGCCGAGGCTCGAGTACATGCGCCCGTCGAGGGCGACGTAGGTGTTGCGCTGGTGGTGCGCGTTGCGCCCTCCCCGGAGCCCGAGGTTCGAGCCGTCCCAGCTCGCGGGATAGCATCCAATCGTTGTGGTCGCCTACCCCGTAGAACCAGGCGTTCACCCCCGGCGCGTAGATGGCCACGTCGTTGACCTGGTAGGTCGAGTGGCCCCCGCCGAAGTAGTAGACGTGCCCGCGCACCGGGTCACAGGCCGCGTTGCCCCACTGTCGCTCCGGGCCCTCGTTCTTCGGGTGCATGTGGACCCAGGAGTTGGCCGGCAGCGACTGGAGCCGCCCGACCACCGCGGGGTCGTCGGCCGGAACGGGGCCGTGGGGCCGGATGGGCTCGAGGGCGGTCCAGTCCATGGCCGGCGAGCGCTTCATCTGGCTCACGTCCAGCTTGAGCGCGTAGGTCTCCTGCGAAGTGCCGGTCCCGTCCTCGAGCACCTGCAGCAGGAGGAGCAGCGCGGCGCGCTCGTCGAGCACGACCTCCTGGATGATCGTGCCCCAGCCGGTGTACGCGGCGCCCCCGACCTTTCCGGGCCACGCCTGCTCGTGCAGCTTCTGCCACTCCTCGGTGGCGGGATCGAAGCCCCAGAGGGTCACGGTCCCGGCGGCGCTGGCGTCCCAGGGATTGCCGGTGCGCGTCACCAGCAGCGTGAGCCCCGAGGCCGGGTCGAAGACCACCTCCGGCCACAGCGTCTTGGGGGGACGCTGGCTCTTCGAGACCTCGCGCCACTGCCGCGTGGTGCAGTCGTAGAGCCAGGTGTCGTTGCGCCGGCCCGGCTCTCCGCCCTTGTTCTCCGGAACCTTGAGGTCCTGTCGCACGAGCCCGTCGTGCCCGCCGAAGAGGAGCAGGCTCTTCTTCGCCGGCAGGTAGACCAGGGGCGCTCCCGCGCGCGCCGGGGGCTCGACGCGCAGCGCTCCGTCCAGGAGCGCGTCGAGCGCCCACAACGCCCGGCCGCCGGCCTGGAGCGTCGCGTCCCAGCCGTCGGCCGCGGCCGCGGAGGTGGCTTCGGCGAGCGGCGTGGCCACGCCGCCGAGGGACGCGGCGGTCCCGGCGGGAAGGCTCACGGCATCGAGCGCCGCCTTGGCCTCGGCGAGCGCCTGCTTCACCTCCGCCGGGGTCGCCGCACTGCCGGCACGGCGCAGGGCCCAGGCGCCGTCGACGGCCCTGCTCAGGTGCGTGGCGACGCCGAGCAGCCCGCTGCGCGCAGCCCGGACCTCAGGCGAGCCGAACGTCTGGCTCGTCCTGCGCCAGGCGTTCTCCTGGAAGCTGTAGACGTGGGTTCCCAGGTGACCGATGACGTTGCCATTGCTGGGGACGAGGTCCCGATTGCGGGCGCCGAAGTGAGGGAAGACGACGAGCTCGTCGTTGATCGGGTCGTAGCCGGCGCCCGGACCGTAGAGCAGAGGCGTGTTGGCCGCCTTGAAGTCGCGCCAGGTGCGCTTCGTGGGGTCGTACGAGAAGGTCATGCCGGCGAGCGGGTAGACGACCTCGTTGCGCTTCGAATCCCAGACGCCGGCCGCGGCGGTGGTCGAAGGCGCGGGCGTCCCGCCGGGCAGCATCCCCGCGGTGCCGGTGATGGCCACGCCCAGCAGCGTGCCCTCGCGCTGGGCGTCGGCGAGCTCCTTCTCCGGGGCGCCGTTGCCGTCCGAGACCCAGCTCAGCGTGCTCACGTCGAAGGCGAGCACGTCGTTGCGCCAGCCCTCCGCTCCGCTTCGGCCCCAGTGCAACACCTGCCCGCGGGAGGGCGAGTACACCGGGGAGCTGTAGCGATAGGGCCGGGACACCTTGCCGGGCAGCAGGGTCCACGTATTGACCGGCAGGTCGACGTCGAGCACGCAGGCCAACCCGCGCGGCATGTAGCCCGACTCGCAGGTGCAGGAGGCGCCGCCCCCGTCGGCCGCTGCGCACGTCCCGTGTCCGGAGCAGGTCTGGCCCGCGCAGGGGCCGGCCTCCGCGCCCGCGTCGAGGTTCGCGCCGGGGCCGGCGTCGGAAGGCGGTGTCGGCGAAGGATCGCCGGGCTTGGGGCACGACGCGAGCAGAAGAAGCGATGCGCACACCAGGGCGCGAAGGTGTTGCTTTGCGATGGCCACAGCGGCTCCTCCCCGCCGTCGATGAGCGACGGCGACGTCGGGGGCCATCCTCGGATGGACGGGTCGGCACGGCAACAGGCGCCGCCAGGTCGGGGTGTGCGGAAGGCGAGCGCGCTCCTGCCTTGCTTGCTAGCACTCCGAGGTCGCCGACGCCGCACGCACCGTCCGTGAGAACATCGCCGTCGCGGCAGTTCCGGGAGTTGCCATGTGCTCTCTTCGCCTCCGTCTCGCCCTCGTCGTCGCAGTGTGCCTTGCCGCCTGTGGTGGCGAGCCGCCGTCGAGCCCCGATGCGACGGCTGGGACTGATGCGACGGCTGGGACAGATGCGACGGCTGGGACAGATGCGACGGCTGGGACAGATGCGATGGCTGGGACAGATGCGACAGCTGGGACGGATGCGACAGCTGGGACGGATGCGACAGCTGGGACGGATGCGGCTGGTTCGCCGAGTGACGCCGAGGGCCTTGAGGCCATGGACGCGGGCTCGTCAGGGCCCGATGCCGCGGGTGGAGGATTGCCGGACGCCGCGTCGCCTCCCGCCTGTGCCTTCGGCTTGCCTCAGTACACCTCCGGCCATGGCTCGCTGACCTGGTACGAGCTGCTGGGCCCTGGGGTCAACTGCGCCTTCGAGGTCGTGGCCTACGGCGGGAACGCGCCCAACGCCGTCGCCCACGTCGCCACCGGCAACGGCGAGTACTTCGGCGCGATGAACACCGCCGACTACGACCAGGCCGCGGCCTGCGGCGCCTGTGTCGAGGTGACGCGCGACGGGTCCCGGAAGGTGACGGTGACCATCGTCGACCAGTGCCCCGTGGCGACCAACCCCAAGTGCACCGCCGGGCACATCGACCTGAGCAAGAAGGCCTTCGAGCAGGTGGGCGACCTCAGCGAAGGCTACCTGGGCACGGGCAACGGCGGCGCGGCGGGCGTCGTCTCCTGGCGCTACGTGCCCTGCCCGACCTCCGGGAACGTCAGCCTCCGCCTCAAGGAGCCCACCAACGTCTGGTGGAACCAGCTCCTGGTGCAGGGCCACCGCACGCCCATCGCCAAGGTGGAGGTGCAGGTCGGCGGCGCCTGGAGCGCCACCGAGCGCCTCGACTACAACTACTGGCAGATCAACGCCTCCCTCTCCGCGAGCGTCTGGCCCCTCCCGGTGCGGGTGACGGACGTCCAGGGAGCGCAGGTCGCCGGCCAGGTGGCCCTCAACGTCGCGGGCGATCAGCTGACCTCGGAGCAGTTCCCGGTCTGCGAGTGAGCGCGATCCCCTTTGCTCACTTCTGAGGATCGGGCGGAGGAGACGTGTCGTCCTCGCCCTCAGCCTCGGCCTTGGGCTCGGCTTCCGCGGGTTCGGGAACGAAGGCGCCACCCTCGTCGAACGCCTGCTCGCAGAGGCTCTCGCGATCGTTCTGGCGTTGGATGATCACCGTGAAGGTCGAGTCCGAGCGGCCGCCCAGTGCCTTGACGTAGGTGTCGGCGACGGCCTGGCAGGTGGGCGCCTTCTGCGCGAAGCCCACGCTGCAGGTGATGATGCGCCCCTTGAGCTCCTCCGAATCACCGGCGTCCTTGGCGAAGTGCCGGACCACCTGCTGGACGTCCGCCAGGTCGAAGACGACCGCCTGGGTGCAGCCCAGCGCCTGGACCTCCTTGGCGCCCGGGGCGTTCATCCCCTTCTCGGCCAACTTGGTGGCGTCGCCGAGGGCTCCCAGGATGGCCTGGCCGGTCTCGCTCTTCGCCGCCTGCCAGACGACGACGCCGACGGCGCAGCTGATGACGATCCCGACGATGGCGACGACCAGCAGCGCGATGAGGCAGCCGCTGGTCTTCTTCTTCGGCAGCTGGCCCGGGACCGGCGCCGGCTGCTGGCCAGGCTTCGGGTAAGTGGGGCCGTCCATGCTCGTCTCCTCCCCGCGGCCAGGCCAACCAACCTTCGAGCCGGCCGCCGCTGCTAGAACATCCCGACCTTGCCGCCGACGTGCAGCGGCGCACCCGTCGCCTTCTGCACCGCCTCGACGGTCGTGTCCTCGGCGATCTCCTCGAGCACCAGGCCCTTCTTGGTGACGCGGATGAACGCCATGTCGGTGACGATGATGTCCACCTCGCCCACCGCGGTCAGCGGCAGCGTGCACTGCTTGAGGATCTTCGGGGCGCCGTTCTTGTTGACGTGCTCCATGGCCACGATGACCGTCTTCGCGCCGACCACCAGGTCCATCGCCCCGCCCATGCCCGGGACCATCTTGCCGGGGATCATGTAGTTGGCGAGGTTGCCGTGGGCGTCCACCTCGAGCGCGCCGAGCACCGTGTAGTCGAGGTGCTTGCCGCGGATGATGGCGAACGACATGGCCGAGTCGAAGTAGCAGCCGCCCGGCACCATGGTCACCGGCTGGCCGCCGGCGTTCACCAGCCGGGGGTCTTCCTGGCCCGCCGGGGCCTGCGGCCCGAGCCCGATGAAGCCGTTCTCCGAGTGCAGGAGGATCTTGCGGTCCTTGGGCAGGTGGTCGGCCACCAGCGTGGGCATGCCGATGCCCAGGTTCACCAGCGACCCGTCGGGGAACTCCTGCGCGATGCGCCGGGCCATCCTGATCCGCTTCATGTCCTTGGGGTCCATCGTCGTCTCTCTGAAGGGCTACTTGCGCTGGAGGTTTTCGGCGGGGAGCGTCGACTGGACGATCGCCGAGATGAACACGCCGGGGATGGTGACCTTCTCGGGGTCGAGCTCGCCGGGCTGGACGACCTTCTCGGCCTCGACGAAGACGCGGTCGGCGGCCATGGCCATCGACACCGCGGCGTTCTTGGTCGACATGGGCAGGAAGCAGTTGCCGTGCGTGTCGCAGACCTCGGCCTTGACGAAGGCGAACTCGGCGCCCAGCGGCAGCTCCAGGAGGTAGATCTGCCCTTCGATGGCCAGCTTCTCCTTGCCCTTCTCGACCGCGGTGCCGATGCCGGTGGGGGTGAGCACGCCGCCCAGCCCGGCGCCCCTGGCGCGGATGCGCTCGTTGAAGGTGCCCTGCGGCACCAGCGTCACGTCCAGCTCTCCGGCGTTCATCTTCTGGCCGACGACCGGGTTGGTGCCGATGTGCGTGGCCACGAGCTTCTTCACCCGGTTCTGGCACACCAGCCGGCCGACCCCGATGTCCGGGAAGGCGGTGTCGCTGGTGATGAGGGTGAGGTCCTTGGAACCTTTGCGCAGCAGGGCGTCGATGAGCGTGCAGGCATTCCCGCAGCCCATGAAGCCGGCGACCATCAGGGAGGATCCGCTCTGGATGTCCTCGACGGCCTTGTCAGCGGTGACGATGGGTTTCATGCGTTGGTCTCGTCCGTGGTGTTGGGCGTGCCTTCCTACCACTTCCGTGCTCCCAGCCCCAGTCCTGCGAAGGGGCGGGCCGCATCACCCCGAGCTCGTCGAGGGGCGGGCCTGGCGAGGAGCGCTACTGCTGGCGGAGCTTAGCCACCTGCGCGACGAGCGTGGCGGCAGCCTCGGTGGGAGCCGCGAGCCCGAGCTTCTCCACGACGATCCGCGCTCCCTCCTCGACCGTGGAGACCACCGTCTGGCGGCTGCCGCTCAGAAACGCCAGCCCGGCGACCGCGGCGCGGATGGTCGCGGCCTGGAAGCCGCGACCCTCGAAGACGAGGACGCTGGCCTTCAGCGAGCCCTCGAGGCCGGCGGATGTTCTTGGCGAGCTCCTCGCGCAGCGGCTTGGACGGCGGCGGAGCGTCCTTCTCCACCACCGTGAGCGAGGCGTGGCCCCGAGGGAACCGTGCGGCCGTTTCCAGCGCGCTCTGGTGCAGTAGGCCGGCGGACTCGAGCGCGGCTTCGCCACGGATGACACAGATCACGACGGGGCCCTGGGGCTCGATGCAGACGTTCTGCGGGGCGGGCACGGTTCCTCCGGCTTCGAAGGGCGGTGTTCTAGCAGAGCGATCCCGCCATGCGAACGGGCAGGGCTTCTTCTGGAGGTCACGACCAAGGCATGGCGAGGCACCGGTGCTCGCCGCGAAGCACCGTGCTGTGCGGTGCTGCGCAGGCTTCTATGAAGGCAGGGGGGCTGCGGGTCTCCGGGCCCGCCAGTCGTTCTTCCCTCAACCCGCTCGTCCTTCTGATCCGAGAGACACCCCAGGCTGTGGTGGCTGCGGGCCTCCGGGCCCGCGAGGCGTGCTTCCCTCAACCCGCTCGTCCTTCTGATCCGAGAGACACCCCAGGCTGTGGTGGCTGCGGGCCTCCGGGCCCGCCAGTCGTTCTTCCCTCAACCCGCTCGTCCTTCTGATCCGAGAGACACCCCAGGCCGTGGCGGCTGCGGGCCTCCGGGCTCGCGAGGCGTGCTTCCCTCAACCCACTCGTCCTTTTGATCCGAGAGACACCCCAGGCTGTGGTGGCTGCGGGCCTCCGGGCCCGCCAGTCGTTCTTCCCTCAATCCCACTCGGCTTCTGATCCGAGAGACACCCCAGGCTGTGGTGGCTGCGGGCCTCCGGGCCCGCGTGTCGTTCTTCCCTCAACCCGCTCGTCCTTCTGATCCGAAAGACACCCCAGGCTGTGGTGGCTGCGGGCCTCCGGGCCCGCCAGTCGTTCTTCCCTCAATCCCACTCGGCTTCTGATTTGAGAGCCACCCAGGCTGTGGTGGCTGAGCAGGACGGTCCCGAGCGCGGCGCGAGCGTACATCCAGGCTCGTTCCGGCCTCAGCGCACGGTGATGGCCAGCCGGTAGTCGAACTGCCCAGCGGTGTCGGTGGGGAGCTGGGCGAACGGCGCCGCCTCGACGGCCAGGTAGTACGTGCCGGCCGGCAGGTGGTGGGCGAAGGGCTGGGCCGGGCTGTCGCCTGTGCCGTCGATGAGCGAGCAGAACCCACGGCCGCCGTCGTCGTCCCAGCCGAGCGCGAGCCCGCTGGCGTCGTAGAGCGTCAGGTACGAGTCCAGGCCCAGCGACTCGCAGGTCTCGGCGCCAGAGCCTTCGACGAGCTCCGCGCGGATCGACTGGCCCTCGGCCACGGTGACCGCGAAGAAGTCGACGTCCAGGTTCGCCTGGTGGCCTCCGTTCACGAAGACCTCGTGCGCGGCGCCCGCCGGCGAGGCCTGGGCCCGCGTGTCGTTCGGCTCGGCCTCCGCGCCGCCCGCGGCGAGCACCTGCACCTGCAGCACATACGCGGGGATGGTCCCGGTGTTCCCCCGCTGCGTCACCTGCAGGTAGTACTTCCCCGCGGCGAGCGGCACGACCAGCGCCGAGCAGCTGGCGATGCCGCTGCCGTCGTCGCTCCAGAGCTGGGTGCGGGCGGCGTCGAGCACGGCGAGGCTGGTGGCGATGGAGCAGCTGCCCAGGACTCCATCGAAGGTCTCCACGCGCACGACCGAGGCCTGCGCCAGGCTGAGCGCGAAGACGTCGCGGTCCCCCACCGGGCCGATGGCGCCGAGGACGAAGCCGCTGCCGGTCAGCTGGACCGGCGCGGCGTCCGCCAGGGCAGGGGTGTCGTCGGGCTCGACCTCGGTCACGGCCTCGAGCTGGCAGGTGGCGCTGCAGCCGTCGCCGCTTGCGGTGTTGGCGTCGTCGCAGGTCTCCGGGGAGTCGACGAGGCCGTCGCCGCAGGTGGGCACCCGGTTGCACGAGGCGTCGCAGCCGGCGCTGCCGTCGCACTCCTCCGCGCCCTCGACCGCGCCGTCGCCGCAGACCGCGGCGAAGTCGACCTCCAGCACATAGCCCGGGATGACGGTGTTGCTCTGGAAGTCCGCGACCTTGACGTAGTAGGTGCCGGGGGCGAGGTGCCGGGCGCCCGGGTCGACCTTGGCGTCGATCTTCGAGCACATTCCGATCCCCCCGTCGTCGCGCGTCGCCAGGACAGTGGTGCGGTCCGGACCGTAGAGCGTCAGCACCGGGTCGATGCCCTGGCAGTGGCCGGGGCCGCGCGCGTCAAACACCTGCAGGACGAGGTCGGAGACGGCGATGAGCTGCACCGCGACGAAGTCGACGTCGGCGCCGGGGTCGATGGTCCCGGCCATCAGCGCGTGCGACCCGAACGGCCCGTTGCTCTGCGCCGGGGTGTCGTTGGGCTCGGCCTCGGGGACGGCCTCGGTCTGGCAGGTGGCGCTGCAGCCGTCGCCGCTGGCCGCGTTGCGGTCGTCGCAGGTCTCGGGCGCGTCCACCAGGCCGTCGCCGCAGAGCGGGACGCGGTCGCAGGTGGCGCTGCAGCCCGGCGTGCCGTCGCACTCCTCGGCGCCTTCGGTCACCCCGTTGCCGCACTGGGCGGCCAGGGTCACCAGCAGCGTGTAGGCGGGCACGACGCTCGCGTTGGCGTGGCTCTCGACGCGCACGAAGTAGGTTCCGGGCGGCAGGTGGCGCGCCGCCGCGTCGGTCTCGCGCGCGGGGTCGATCGCCCCGCAGTTGCCGACGCCGCCCTGGTCGCGCGAGAGGATCGCCGTCGTCCCATCGGCGCCGAAGAGGGTCACCACCGTGTCGATGCCCGCGCAGTGGCCCGGGCCGGACGCATCGAAGGTCTGCAGGCGCAGGTCGCTGGTGGTGACCAGGGTGAAGAGCCGCCAGTCCACGTCGGAGGCCGGGCTCACCGCCCCGCCGAAGAGCAGCCCGAACCCGCTGGCGCGGGCCATGAAAGGCGTGTCGTTGGGCTCGACCTCGGCGAGGACCTCGAACCGGCAGGTGGCGCTGCAGCCGTCGCCGCTCACCGCGTTGCGGTCGTCGCACTGCTCGCCGCCGTCCACGAAGCCGTCGCCGCAGGCGGGCACGCGCTCGCAGTCGGCGGTGCAGCCCGGAGTGCCGTCGCACTGCTCGCTGCCCTGGACCACCCCGTCGCCGCACAGGGCGGTGGTGCGCACGAGCAGCGTGTAGGCGGGGACGAGCCGGTAGTCGCCGTAGGTGCCGACCTCGACGTCGTAGGTGCCGGCGGGCAGGTGCCGCATCGCGGCGGTGCGCTCGGGCACCAGGCTGGCGCAGCGCCGCGGGCCGCCGTCGTCGTCCTTGGCCACCACCGTCGTCTCGTCGGGGCCGCGCAGCGTCACCACCGTGTCCAGGTTCTTGCAGCTGCCCGGGGCGTCGTCGAACGTCTCGATCGACAGGTCGGCCCGGCCGGGGAGCGTGATGCGGAAGTGGTCGCGGTCGGTCGCTGGCGTGACGGCGCCGCGGATGAGCACCGCCGGCCGGAACGGGCCGTTGGCCTGCGCGGTCGTGTCGTTCGCCTCGGCCTCGGTGAACAGGTCGTTCTGGCAGCGGTCGTTGCAGCCGTCGAAGGAGACCGCGTTCTGGTCGTCGCACTCTTCGACGCCGGCGGTGACGCCGTCGCCGCAGGTGGTCGCGCAGACGCTCGGGGCGCCGGAGCAGGTCCAGCCGGCGAGGCGCACGCAGTCGTCGCAGCCGTCGGTGGCGATGGAGTTCGCGTCGTCGCACTCCTCGGGGCCGGCGGTGATGCCGTCGCCGCAGTTCGTGGCGCAGATGCTGGGGCTGCCGGTGCAAGTCCAGCCGGCGAGCTGCACGCAGCCGTCGCAGCCGTCGGTGGCGACGGCGTTGGCGTCGTCGCACTGCTCGGCCCCGGCGCGGACGCCGTCGCCGCAGGTCGTCACGCAGGCGCTGGGGACGCCGGTGCAGGTCCAGCCGGCGAGCTGCACGCAGCCGTCGCAGCCGTCGGTGGCCACGGCGTTGGCGTCGTCGCACTGCTCGGTTCCGGCCGTGACGCCATCGCCGCAGGTCGTCACGCAGGTGCTGGGGCTGCCGGTGCAGGTCCAGCCAGGGTGCTTCACGCAGCCGTCGCAGCCGTCGGTGGCCACGGCGTTGGCGTCGTCGCACGGCTCGGTTCCGGCCGTGACGCCGTCGCCGCAGGTCGTCGCGCAGGTGCTGGGGCTGCCGGTGCAGGTCCAGCCCGGCTGCCCGGCGCAGGCGTCGCAGCCGTCGGCGGGGTCGGAGTTCTGGTCGTCGCACTGCTCGGTCCCGGCGGTGAGGCCGTCGCCGCAGGTGGTGACGCAGACGCTCGGCGCGCCGCTGCAGGCGTAGCCCAGCTGGATCGTGCAGCTTGCGCAGCCGTCCGTGGCCACCGCGTTCTGGTCGTCGCACTTCTCGGCGCCGGCGACGATGCCGTCGCCGCACGAGGTGGAGCAGACGCTGGGAGCGCCGTCACAGACCCAGCCGGGCTCGCGCTGGCAGCTCGCGTCGCAGCCGTCGCCGGGTTCGGAGTCGCCGTCGTCGCACATCTCGCCGGAGTCGATGAAGCCGTCGCCGCAGCGACGGGCGGGGCCGCCGTCCACCGCGGTGCTGGCGTCGGGGAGGTCGAGGCCACCGGCGTCCATCATGGAGCTGCCGTCGGGGAGGTCCAGGCCGCCGTCGTCGGGCACGGCGGAGGCGTCGGGGGTGGGGGCGGGGCCCGCATCCGGGGCGAGGCTTGCGTCGGCGGGGCCGGGGGTCGCATCCCGGTCCAGGCTGCTGTCGGGGCCGAGCGGGCCCGCGTCGGGCCCGGAGAATCGGGGGATTGCCCGGACAGCCGGTGGCGAAGGCGAGGGCCAGGGCCGCGGCGAGGGCCTGGGGGAGGGCGGACGGCAGGGACCGGCCCGGGCGAATCGAGGTCGAGAACGCAATCGAGGTCGTCATGGAGGGGGCGCGAGTGCCTACGGGTGGTTGAGGGTCACGACGGGCGAGGTCCAGGTCTCCCAGGCGGCCGGGTCCAGCGGGTCACCCAGCGGCTTGAGCACGCTGAGCTCGAGCACGTAGGCGCCGTTGGGGACCGAGAATCTCCGTCTTGTTGAAGATCGTCTTGCCGTTCCAGGCGATGGCGCTGGTGCCCGTGGTGGTGGTCGCCTGGACCAGGTACGTCTGCTCCGCCACCGTGCCGTACGGCTTGCCCTTGACCGCGTCGAAGGCCTCGATGCGCAGGGCCGCGACGCCGTGCTCGAGGTGGAAGACCACGTAGGGGACGTCGCCGTTCTGCAGGGTGAAGGTGCGGCCGCTGGGCTGGTTGATGTAGCTGGAGCCGGGCTTGGCGGCGAGCCACGGATAGTTGCTCGCGGTGGGCGTGAGGACCGGCTGGGCCTGGTAGTCGCCGGCGAGCCCCAGGTAGGGCACGCGCAGCACCTGCCCGCCGCCCTGCGGGGTGAGCACCAGGTAGCCGCTGTAGAGGTTGCCCGCGGCCAGGGCGGCGTTGGCGGTGATGGTCGCCGAGAAGCTCCGCGGTGGCGCCCGCGGGGACGGTGATGCTGGGCGCGGCGAAGGTCACGGTGGCGGGGTTGGCCGCGGATGCGGTCGGGGTCCAGCGGCTGCCGCCCAGGGTCAGGGCGGCCTGGTGCGACAGGTCGTAGGTCACCGCCGCGAGGCCAGCGTTGGTCAGCGTCAGGGTCCGCGTCGCCGGCCCGCCGGCGCTCTCGCCCAGGGCGAGCTTGGCCGGGGAGACCAGGACCTTGGCCTGGGCTGCGGCGTCGACGTGGATGAGGCCCGCGCCCTGTCGCGCCACCGACTCGGGCGTCGCGTTGTCCGAGGCCCACAGCGCCGGGACGGCGGTGTTCTGCAGGACCTCGCGGATCTGGCTCGGGGTCGAGCTCGGGCCGGGCCTGGACCAGCAGCGCCGACGCGCCGGCGACGTGCGGGGAGGCCATCGACGCGCCGCTGACCGAGGCATAGCGGCCCAGCTCGAGTGGGTAGGTGGAGTAGATGTTCCCGCCCGGCGCGACCAGGTCGGGCTTGAGGTCGAGCTCGTAGGTCGGGCCCGTCGAGGAGAAGGAGGACACCCGGCCCGAGGTGGCGCTGGGCGTGGAGGTCGTGGAGGAGGTGTAGGTGAGCGTCACGAATCCCGTGTCGAGCCGGGAGTTGATGAGCGCCCCGTCGGTACTGGTGATGGCGAGCACCGGCACCTGGAAGGCGCTGCTGAGCGCGGGCGATAAGGCTCCGGTGGTGTTGTTGTAGAGGACGACGGCCGCCGCTCCGGCATTGACGGCGTTCTGGACCTTCTCGGTGAAGCTGCAGGTGCCGCGCCTGATCAGCGCGGCCTTCCCGGTGAGCGAGCCCGGGGCCGGCTGGGTGGGGGAGCCGTTGCAGGCGTCGTTGGCCGTGGCGGTCGTGCCGGTGCGCGCGAGCGAGAGGGCGCCGGAGGCCGGGGGCATGGGCGGGGTGGTCGCAGGGGACGTCCCGCTCGCGGCCGCGTAACCGATGAGCCGGTTGTCGGGGCTGATGCTGAAGGCCGGGCTGGAGACGGCGAGGTTGTCCACCGAGCCCACGCCCACCACCTCGCGGCCGGTCCCGGGCGCGCCGGCCGCGAAGAGCGGGGTGCCGGTGTTGCCGGTGGACGCGATGACCACCACGCCCAGCTTCACCAGGGCGTCCGCGGCCGTGGCGGTGGGGTACTCCGGCCACTGGTAGGCGGAGCCGATGCTGATGTTGATCACCCGAGCCCCTTCCTCGTAGGCCCGCTCCATGGCGGCCAGCATGATGTCGCTGTCGGTGCTGCCGATGCAGCCGAAGACGCGGTAGGCCGCGAGCGTGGCATTCGGGGCGACGCCCTTGACCAGCCCGTTCGCGGCGACGATGCCCGCGACGTGCGTGCCGTGCCCCGCGCAGTCGTCGGGGAGGGCATCGGGGACCGGCTGCGTGCCCGGGTTGGTCGCGTCGTAGGCGTCGCCCACGAAGTCCCAGCCGGTGCGCACCTTGCAGCCCGGGCCGAAGCAGCCGCCCAGGTCGGGGTGCTGGAAGTCCACGCCGGTGTCGATGACGGCCACCAGCACGCCCTGGCCGGTGAGCCCCAACGAGCTCTGGGCGACGTCGACGCCGGTCATCGTGTTGGCGTTGAAGAGGTCCGGCCGGTTCTCGCCCGGGTTCTCCGGCTCGGCCGGCGCCGTGACCTCGAGCACCGGGAACACCGCGGCGACGCCGGGCAGGCCCGCCAGCCGCGGCGCGTCGACGTCGCGCAGCTCCACGGCCACGCCGTTGAAGAGGTGCTCGTACTCGAAGCGCACGACGTGGGCCAGGTTGAGGCGCCGCAGCTGGCTCTTCAGGTCCGCTCGCTCGGTCCCCAGCCAGGAGGAGCTCCACCGGCGCTGCGCGGCGGCGAGGCGAGCTGGACCAGGTAGCGCGAGGGCTGCGCCTCGGCGGGCGTCGACTGCGGCGGGGCGCAGGCCGCGAGGGCACTGGCGAGGGCAAGGGCATGGGCGAGGGAGCCGGCGCGCAGGCCGGGGGCGACGCGAAGGGTGCGCATGGGAGCCTCCTGGAGAACCATCGTGCGGGGCTGGCGATGGGGGGTCAACGTCGCGAGCAATCCGCCGCGGGCAGGCTCGGCGATCGTCCGACCGAGCGTCTTTCCGCGTGGTCGTGACGTGGTAGCCAGGGCCAAGAAGGCGCTGGCAGAGCTGGAAACCGGATCGGGCCGGGCCTTCTGAGGGGCGCGGCTTACCGAGCGTCGGATGGCGCGGCGAGCTGATCCGGTCTCACCCGGAGCAGGAATCCGTCGAGGGCCCCGCCGTAGGTCTCGCCGGCGACGAAGTTCCCTTGGGTGTTGCCGACGACGTACGCGTTGCCCGCTGCGTCCAGGGCGACGGCGTTGGCGTCGTCGTAGCCGGGAGTGCCGTGCTGCCACGAACCGGTCCAGGCGCCGGACGCGTCGAAGCGGATCAGGAACGCGTCGTTGTCGCCTTGCGAGGTGAATCCGGGCAAAGCGCCGTAGGTTCCGCCGGCCAGCCAGAAGTTGCCCTCCGCGTCGACCGCCAGGTCGCGCACCCAGTCGGTGTCCGAGGTGCCGGCCTGGAAGGCGCGGAGGAGGGCTCCTGTGGCGCCGTCGAGCACCGCGACGAATGCGTCC
This sequence comes from Myxococcales bacterium, assembly GCA_049841135.1. Classification (GTDB taxonomy): domain Bacteria; phylum Myxococcota; class Myxococcia; order Myxococcales; family UBA5297; genus JACRCT01. Next base: position 34,338 of record JASGHK010000003.1, on the reverse strand, counting down.
TGCTGGCCATAGCTGCGGGCGCCCAGCTGCGCGAAGGTGCTGCCTGCGACGACCACGAGGCCGTCGCCTCCCGCCACCACCGCGCTGGCCGCGTCGTAGCCGCTGTCGGTGAAGCGCTGCGTCCAGACGACGGCCCCGGAGGCGGTGCGCCGCTGCGCGAAGGGACCTCGCTCCGGGCCTGCACTGACGCTCCCGGTGACGATCACGTCGCCGTCCGCGCCGTAGGCGGCGAGGCCCAGGAGCCTGTCGGAGACCGTCGAATCGCTCCGCGTCATGGACTGCAGTGAGAACGCGTTGCCCACTCGGTCGACGCCGAAGCGCGCCAGCAGTGAGTCTTCCCAGGCCTCGACGTAGTTCGTGGGGATGAAGACGTCGTTGAGGCCGCTGACGACGACGTCCCCGCGGCCGTCGACTGCAATCCGGTTCGGGTGCTGCGGTCGGTCGTCTCCCGCTTGGTGGGTCGGCGTGACCGCGGCGCCCTTCCGGTCGAGCCGGGAGAGGACCAGGTCCGACTTCCCGGCGTTGGTGAACCCCGGGTAGGCCCCCGTCGTGCGCCCGGCGACCAGCAGCGTCTCGCCATCGAGCGCGAGCGCGTCCGCCACCTCGGTGGCGAGCTCGACGTCGTAGAGCCTCTCCCACACGACGTCCCCGTTCGTGGCATACGCACGCACGACCCCGGCGCTGTCGCCCTCTGGCTCCCAGGGAAGCGCGCTGTTGCGGTATCCGGCGACGTACACCAGGTCGCCGGCGGCGAGCACGTCGAGGAACTCGTCGGAGTTGCCGCCGCCGTACTGGACCGCGAGCGCGGGCAGGGCGGCGTCGAGGCTCTGGCCGGCATCGGCGCTTGCTCCCGCGTCCACGCCGGAGTCGCCCGGGCCCGAGTCATCGGCGCCGGAGTCCGCTGCCTCGGGACTGGCGTCGCGAGCGCCGCCGTCAGGGCCAACCTGCCCCGGCGTCCTGCCGCCGCACGCCGAGAGAACCGCCACCGCCACCACCGCCATCAACCCGCCGCGATCTTCCAGGACCATGCCTCCGCCTTGCCTCGCCGTGCCCCCGTGTGAGCGGTCTTGTGTAGCCACGATCGTTTCTCGCGGCCACATCGGCTGCTCTCCCCGGGTGCCGTCTACGCTCGAGAGGAACGGGATGCCGTCGCGAAAGGAACGCGGCGCCGGCGTCGCAGAAGCGTCATCGGGAGGGCGGCGAGCAGCGAGCCCAGCGACGAGCCTGGTCCGGCCGCACAGCCACAGCCTCCTGAGGCTGCCGTCGGCGACGCGGCGTCCGCAGCGGCGGCGTCGCGAGCAGGCTGGGCTGCGTCGGGGGTGGGGCCGGCATCGGCGGGGGCCGGAGCAGAAGCGTCGACGGCGACGCTGGCTCCGTCGGCTGCAGGCCCCGCGTCGCCATCGATCGTCCTGGCGTCGGGACCTGCGACGGCCGCGTCCTCCGGAGTGCCAGGGCCGGTGTCGTCGGCTCCGATGAAGGCGGCGTCTTCGGCGGATGCAGAGGCGTCCTCGGGAAGTGCTGCGTCGGCGGCCGGAAGGCCCGCGTCCTGATCGAGCAAGGCGAAGTCGCGCAGCACGGCCAGCGAACCGTTGAAGCGGTCGACCCGGGCGACCCCGGCTGCAAGCCCCGGCACGGTGCCGCTGTCCGAGTACTGGAAGAGGAGCCACTCCGACCACTGGTCCGGCAGGTCGGGGCAAGGGCGCGAGTAGCTGGGGATCCAGAGCGGATAGGTGGCGAACTCGGCCGAGTTGACCGAGGCCCAGACGCTCTTGCCGGTACCGATGATCGGCTTTCGGCCGGTGGAGGCCTCGACGGCATCGGCAAGCGACTGGAGGCGAGAGACCAGCGTGGCCTTGTCGACGCCGTCCATGGCCTCGACCCAGAGCGCGACGGGGAGGTCGCCCGGTTGCAGCGCGCCCACGGCGCTCGAGACCAGGTTCGCCTGCGCCGTGGCATCGAGGGCGGGGCGGAACTCGAGGTAGGCGCCGCGGACGAGCCCCTCGGCCTTCATGCCTGCCCAGTGGGTGGCGAAGCTGGGGTCGGCAGTGGTGCCCTGGCCCAGGCGCGCGAGCGCGAAGCCCCGACCGCTGGCGGCCACGGCAGCCCAGTCGACGGTGCCGTCGTAGACGCTGACGTCGATGCCTTCGACCGTGTCGGGCCCGGGGCAGACCACGCTCGCCTGGGAGGCGCTGCCCAGGGCGCGCTCGGGGGCGGCCGGGCCGCACGCAGCGAGGAGCAAGGAGGTGAACAGCAGGGAGCTCGAGGACCGGATCATCCCGGGAGGCTAGCGAAGGCCCGTGCCCGTCGCATGAAAAGAACGCATCGCCCCGGCACTGGCCCGCCCGCGCCCTGCGGCCGCATTGCCACGAGGCTGCGAGCTCGGCTACCCTGGCGTGGCATCTGGTCAGACCAGAAGACCACCAGCCACCAGGGACCCATGGAACAGCTCCTCCGACCGCTGCGCGCCGACAGCCTCACCGACGTCTTCGTCTCCCGCTTCGAGGAGCTGATCCTCTCGGGCAAGCTCACCATCGGGCAGCGCCTGCCCTCCGAGCGGGAGCTGGCGCTGATGATGAAGGTGAGCCGCCCGGTGGTGCACGAGGGGCTCGTGGTCCTCGGCCAGAAGGGCCTGGTCACCCAGAAGCCGCGGGTGGGCACGGTGGTCGCCGACTACCGCCGCTCGGGCTCGCTGACCACGCTCACCTCGCTGCTCAACTACGCCGAAGGGACGGTGGGCACCCGGCTCCTCGAGGACGTCCTGGAGATGCGCCGGCTGCTGGAGGTCGAGGCCGCCCGGCTCGCGGCCCGGCACCGGACGGCGGCGGCGCTCGAGGAGGCTCGAGGAGCACCTGGTCCGGGAAGCTGCGCCCGCCAGGCCCGACCAGCCGGCCGACCCCTCCGAGCTCGCGTCCGTCGACTTCGACTTCCACCACCTGGTGGCGCTGGCGAGCGGGAACGCGGTCCTCCCGCTGCTCTTCCAGTCGTTCCGGCCGCTCTTCATCAACGTCGCCGGCCGCTTCTACGCCTCGCCGGCTGCCCTGCGCGCGGTGCAGGCCTTCCACCGCGAGGTGGTGGAGGCGATCGCCGCCAAGGACGAGGCGCGCGCCGCGGACGCGATGCGCCGCATGCTGGATCACGGTGCGCGGACCCTGGCCCGCGCGCAGCGAAAGGGGGGAACGCCATGAACCCGACCATCGAGCCGTCCACCGCCGTCGCTGCCGCCTGCGCCCCCGCCGCGGGGCTGCGCCAGCCCAAGGGGCTGAGCCCGCGCATCCAGTGGCTGCGCGACTACTACTTCTCCGGCGCCAGCCGCCCCTGGAGCAACGAGAACACCGCCTGGACCACGGGGACGCGCTGGGACGTGCAGTTCAACGAGCTGACCTTCTACATCGTCCCCGAGGTCTACCCGCTGATGCACACCATGCTCGGCTCCTACCGGCAGGCGGCGCGCCCGGTGCCACTGCCCGAGGGGTTCTGGTCCTGGAGCATCGCCGAGCGGCGCGCCTGGTTCGTGCGCGAGGTCATGGTCTGCCACCTGCCGCAGGAGCTCCTCCCCGGGGAGCTGATCGCCGGCGCGCGCTTCAACGTGCAGACCTCGCTGTGCCTGACCGAGCGCGAGCAGAAGGACTGGAACCGCCGCACCTCGGGCAAGGGCGGCGCACGCGAGCAGGTGATGCGCTTCCACGACCACGGCTACGGCAACGCCGGCGCCACCAGCGGCCACCTCGTGCCCGGCCACGAGCGCGCGCTGCGCCTGGGATGGAAGGGCGTCCACGAGGATCTGACCCGCAGGCTCCAGGAGCTGCCGCCTGCACAGCGCGAGGGCCCCCAGGGCGCGCAGCTTCGGGCGATGCTCACCGCGGCGACCATGCCCCGCGACCTGGCCGCCCGCTACGCCGCCAAGTGCCGGGCGCTGGCCCAGGCCGAGCCCGCGGGCGCCCCGCGTCGCAGCGAGCTCGAGGCGATGGCCCAGAACCTGGACCGCGTCCCGTGGGAGCCCCCGCGCACCTTCTGGGAGGCGCTGCAGGCGCTGTGGCTCAACCACATGCTCATCATGAGCGACGAGAACTACCCGGGCCCGGGCGTCTCGTTCGGCCGCATCGACCAGTACCTCTTGCCGTACTACCGGGCCTCGGTGGCCCAGGGCATGGACCGCGCGCTGGCCAAGGAGCTGCTGCACTGCTTCTGGGTCCACTGCAACACCGCCTACGACGCGCACCTGCGCAACGGCAACCAGGGGATCACCGCCGGCTTCGGGCAGCTCTTGACCCTGGGCGGCCTCGGGCCCGACGGCGAGGACGCGAGCAACGAGCTGACCTTCCTGCTGCTGGAGGTGCTCGACGAGGCCTCGCCCATCCTCGAGCCCAAGCCCAACGTCCGCCTCCACCGGCGCTCGCCGGAGAAGCTGCTCGACACCGTGGTGGAGATGATCGCCTCCAGCCAGGGCGCGCCCTTCCTGCTCAACTTCGACGAGCGCTCCATGGCCGGGCTGCTGCGCGAGGCGCGGCTCGCCGGCCTCCAGGACGTGATCAACGAGAAGACGGTCTGGGACTACGCGCCGGTGGGCTGCCTCGAGAACACCATGGTCGGCAACGACCGCTCCGGCACCGTGGACAACAACCTCAACCTGCTCAAGGCGGTGGAGCTGGCGCTGGGCAACGGCAAGGACCTCGTCCCCGCCCGCGACGCGCTCACCGGCGCGCCACTGTCCGTCACCCAGGACGGCCCGGTCACCGGGGACCCGACCTCCTTCCGCAACTTCGACCAGCTGTGGGACGCGTACGCCCAGCAGACCCGCTACCTCGTCGAGCGCTGCGTGGCGGTGCACGAGGCCTCCGAGGCCGTGCGCGCCGACTACTTCCGCACGCCCTACCTCTCCTGCCTGGTCGAGGGCTGCGCCGAGAAGGGGCTGGACATCACGCAGGGCGGGGCGCGCATCAGCCTCACCACCCTGGAGGCGGTGACCTTCGCCACCACCGTCGACTCGCTGCTGGCCGTCCAGTACCTCGTCTTCGAGCAGCGCGCCTGCTCCATGGCGGAGCTCATCCGGGCGCTGAAGGACAACTGGAGCGGCCACGAGGTCCTGCAGGCCATGGCGCGCAACAAGGCGCCCAAGTACGGCCGCGACGACGACCGGGCCGACGCGCTGGGGCGGCGGGTGATGGAGCTGTGGACCGAGCTCGCCTGGAAGCAGCGCACCCGCGCCACCGGGCGGCGCTACCGCCCGGGCATGCTCAGCTGGAACTACTGGGCCGGCGACGCGCACCTGCTGGCCGCCAGCGCCGACGGGCGGTGCCAGGGACGCTTCCTCTCCAACGCCATCTGCCCCAGCAACGGCGCGGACCTGAACGGACCGACGTCCAACGCCAACTCGGTGGGCAAGGTGCTCGGCGGCCGGGATGGCAGCGGCGCCGGCGGCGACTGGCAGGGCTACGTGAACCTGCTGCCCAACGGCGCCAGCCACACCATGACCTTCAACCCGGCGATGCTGCGCGACCCGGAGCACTGCGCCAAGTTCAAGGCCTTCCTGCGCGGCTACGCCGAGAACGGCGGGACGGCCCTGCAGATCAACATGCTCGACCCGGCCATGCTCAAGGACGCGCAGGCCCGGCCGCAGGAGTACCGGCACCTGCTGGTGCGGGTCACCGGCTACAACGCGTACTTCACCGCCATCGGCCGCGAGCTGCAGGACGAGGTCATCGCGCGGCTGAGCCACGAGCGGCTCTAGAGATGGCCGCGAACGCGAAAGAGGCAGGGGCGGTTCGGGGCACGGTGCTCGAGCTCCAGCGCCTCTCCACCGAGGACGGGCCGGGCATCCGCACCACGGTCTTCCTCAAGGGCTGCAGCCTGCGCTGCACCTGGTGCCACAACCCCGAGAGCCTGCGCGTCCAGCCGGAGGTGCAGTGGATCGGCTCGCGCTGCATCGGCTGCCACCGCTGCGTCGCAGCCTGCCCCCGGCGCTGCCTCTCGGTCTCCGCTTCGAAGGCGATCGAGATCGCCCGGCCCGAGTGCGACGGCTGCGGCGCTTGTGTCGAGGCCTGTCCGTCGACCGCGATGGAGCTGTTGGGCAAGCAGTGGTCGGTGCCCGAGCTGGTCCACGAGCTCGCCAAGGACCGGGCGTACTTCGCGTCCTCGGGCGGCGGCGTGACCGTCTCCGGCGGCGACGCGACGCTCCAGCCCGACTTCACCGAGAGCCTGATGGCCTCTCTGCGCGAGCGCGGGTTGCACACCGCGCTCGACACCTGCGGCCACACGACCACGCAGGTGCTGGAGCGGCTCCTGCCTCGGGCCGACCTCGTCCTCTACGATCTCAAGGAGATCGACCCGGAGCGGCACCGGCGCTTCACCGGCCAGTCGAACGAGCGGATCCTCGCCAACGCCGTCGCGGTCGCGGCCTGGATCCGGGCGCACCGGGGCTCGCCGGCGCTGTGGGTGCGCACGCCGGTCATCCCCGAGGCCACCGCCACCGAGGAGAACCTCGGCGGCATCGCGCGGTTCATCGCCGCTCACCTCAAGGACGTCGTGCAGCGCTGGGATCTGTGCGCGTTCAACAACCTCTGCCGCGACAAGTACACGCGGCTGGGGATGGCCTGGCAGCACGCCACGACCCCGCTGATGACGGCGAAGCAGATGGAGCATCTGGCCGAGGTCGCGCGGCGCGAGGTCGGCGAGTCGGCGGCCGGCGCGTCCGGGACGACGATCGTGCGCTGGTCTGGAGCAACGCAGGGACCGAAGGAGACACCATGAACGCTCGATTCACGGCAGCGGATCAGTCCGCCTTCGCGGCGCAGGCCAAGGTGGCGGTGATTGCCACGAAGGATCCCGTGGGCCTCCCGCACCTGACGCTGATCACCTCGCTGCAGGTGTTGGGGGACTCGAAGATCACCCTCGGGCAGTTCTGCGTGGGCCGCAGCAAGCAGTACCTGCAGGAGCGGCCGGAGTTCGGCTTCGCCGTGATGAGCCTCGATCGCCGGCTTTGGCGCGGAGCGGCGCGCTGGACCGGGTTGCGTCGCGAAGGTCCGGAGTACGAGGCGTACAACCTGCAAGCGATGTTTCGCTACAACTCCTACTTCGGCATCAACACCGTGCACTACGCGGACCTCCTGGAGTTGGAGGGACCGCGGCCGGTGCCGGTCGCGCGCATCGCGGTGGACTACGCGCTGACCCGCGCGCTGCGCGCCCTCCGCCGCCCGAGGAAGCCGGCGCCGGCGCTGGGCCCGTTCAGCCGGGAACTCCTCGACGCGCCCTCCTCGATCAAGTTCCTGGGATATGTGCGCGCGGACGGCACGCCGGTCGTCGTTCCGGTCCTGCAGGCCCAGTCGGCGGGGACGGCGAGGATCGTGCTGAGCGCGGCGGCGGCCTTCGGTGACGAGCTGAAGGCGGTGCCCAGCGGAGCGAGCGTCGCCATCCTGGCGGTCACGATGCAGATGCAGAGCGTGCTGGTGCGCGGAAGGTTCAGCGGGGTCCGCGGCCTGGTGCTGCCTTCGGGGCAGGTGGAGGTGGACTGGGTCTACAACTCCATGCCGCCCGGACACGGGCAGATCTATCCGCCGGTGCCGCTGCAGGAGGTCCGCGACTTCGGGACGCCGGTCGCGCGCGGGGGCGGGTAGGCGGTAGGAGGCACGAGCCGGCGACGGAAGTCGCGCCTGAACAGGCGAAGCCCGCCTCCGCGGGCTGGGTCGCTGGCTCGCCAGCTGGCGGGCTTCGCGCGACTGGCCTCCTCGATGCCTGCGTTCGCTTCGCTCCTCTCAGCGTTGAGTCTTGCGGCGGCGCCGCCGAGCGCGGCGAGCGTGCCGATGCGCTATCACCCGACGCTGGCGCCGTTCCCGATCGTCCAGGTGGGGCTCAACGCTCGGTCCTGGTCGATACGGGCTATGACGGGCAGCTCCTGCTCGACCGCATGGCGGCGGACCGGCTGCACCTGCCGGCCAAGGGCGTACCGGTGACGCTGCAGCCGAGCGGCATCAGCCGGGGACCTCTTCGCGTCGGTGGACGGCATCGGGTTCGGAGAGCTACCGCTTTCCCTGCTGCCGGAGGCCGCACTCCGGACTTGCTAAAGGTATGTCAGCGTTCATCAACATGGGCGCTGCTCAGCGTGGTCGAGATCGCGCACCCGTGAGACGCAGGCGCTGGAGAGGCATCGACCGCGCAGCTATGGTGTGCAAGCCATGACCGTCGACGACCGTCGCTTCCCACGCGCTGCCCAGTACCTCGCCACGCTCCCCCAGGGGCTGGCCTCCTATCCCATGTGCGAGGCCCGCGGATCGCTGGTGCGCTCGCTCCTCTCAGACCTGCCCCTGGCCGCGGCGAAGGACGGCCTGCCCGGCGAGATCCTGGCGATGGTGGCCACGCCTCCGTCGAACAGCAGCTGGATCTCGGAGGCCAAGCTCGGGCTGCTCAACCTGGCGGCGGCCGACTTCCATGGCCTGAGCGACGCCGCGTTCCTCGACCGCAAGTACCAGCAGAACCGCGCGCTGCTCGGCGGCCTCGTCTACCGGGCCCTGATGTCGGTGACCTCGCCCAAGATGCTGGCCGAGGTGGCGGCCTTCCGCTTCCCGCTGGTGCACCGCGGCGGGACCGCGATGGTCGTCAGTGGGCACACCGAAGGCTCCGTGGAGCTCCGGGTGACCTACCCGGCACGTCTGTACACCCGGCTGCTCGCGGAGCTGATCGGCCGCGCCTTCGAGGCCGCGCTGCACCACTCCGCGCCGAAGGAGGGCCGAGTGACGTTGACCAGCTTCGGGGAGACCGAGGCGGTGTTCGGCTGCCGCTGGACGTGAGCCCCCGACACCCCGAGCTTGTCGAGGGGCCAGAATGCCCCCTGCCACCGCGCTGCACGAACCGCGCGCCCTCGTCCCAGTGAATCTGCGCGGCGGGCGCACTTCGCCGCGCCGCTGCCCCGAACGCACTCCAGACGGCGTCCGAGGACTCGCCGGTCATGTCACCAAGTCGGTTCGTGCGTCCGCGAGGCTCCCGACCCACTCGCCGAATGCGGAGGTCCTTCGGTCCCTCATGTCGACCCGGAGGCGGCGCCCCCATCTTCGCCTCGTGCTGACGCGCGCGGCGAAGTTCCGTATGCCCGCATCGTCGACGACGGAATGAACGAGTGTTTCCTGGATGGGGAGCGCGAGTGGCTCGTCATCGCCTACAACCGCTCTTCCACGTACTGGGCCACGACGACCGTGGTCGCGTTCAAGTGCGACGGGAAGGGTGCCCGGGCCGCGAGGGCCTTGAGCGGGTTGCCAAAGATAGGCAGCTACTTTGTGACATGACTTTCGGCTCGCCGAGGATGCCGGCCAGCGTCGCAGAGTTGCTCTGGTCGCAGTGCGCCTCGGACGCTCGCTGTCGTGAAGGTGTCCCCGGCGTGGAAGCGCGTGGAAGCCGGGCGCTACAAGCCCCAAGGCCTACCGCCCCATCGCCTTCGCGAACTGCACGCCCTCGTCCCAGCCGAGCTGCGCGGCGAGATCCTGCGCGGCCCTGGTCCAGGCCCTGGCATTCTCCGGGTCGTCGAGGTGCCAGAGCACCTGGCCGATCCGCAGCTCGGCCTGCGCCTGCAGGAGCAGATCGCCGCACGCCTGCGCCAACCCGTGCGCGCCCTCGAAGAGGTGGATGGAGTCGTCGAGCGCGCCGGCCTGCGCCGTCAGCGCCCCCAGGCTCGCCAGCACGCGCGCCTCGGCGGACCGGTGGTGCGACGCCTGGAACGCCACCAGCGCTCCGCCATAGGCGCTTCGCGCGGGCTCGATCTCCCCTTGCGTGAACAAGACGTCGCCCAGGCGCGCCAGCAGCCGCGCCTCCAGATCGATCTCCCCGTGCCAGAAGGCGATCTCCGCGATGTCGCGCACGCCGTCGACGGCCTCACGCAGGAGGTCCACCGCCAGTGCCGGGCTCCCGGCGGCCATGTGCAGGTCGGCGCGCTCGGCCAGGACCATGGGGTGCTTGGCGTTGGCGGGGTGCGCCTGCGGCAGCCACGCGAGCAGCTTCGACGAGCCCGCCAGGTCCCCGCGCCGCAGCTTCAGGCGCGAGAGCACCAGCAGCATCTCGAAGGCGGCCGCCGGGCCGACGCCGTCGACGTGCCGGCCCTGCTCCAGCGGAGCCGCGATGGCCGTCGCCAGCGCGACGTCGCCGGTCGCGAGCGCGAGCGCCGCGCCGCGCGCGAGGTCCACGACGAGGCGCGTGGCGACCGCCGCCGGAGCGAGCTGGCTCGCCTGCCGGCCGTGCTTCTCCAGCGCCACCCCCGAGTCCCACAACAGCAGCGCCGCCGCCCGGTGCTCGCGGCGGCGGATGGCCGCGTCGGCTTCCTGCTGCCAGAGCGCCAGGGCCTCCTCGAGCTTCTTGCCCTCGGCCAGGTGGCGGGCCCGGGCCCGAGCCTCGCCGGGCCGGGATTGCAGGACGTCGGCCCAGCGCCGATGCGGCTCCCTGGCCGCCTCCCCGAGGCGGGCGAGGACCGCGGCGCGGTGCCGCCGGCTGGGGACGCGGAACTCTCCGGCGCGCTCGCGCACCAGCGCGCTGCGCGACAGGCCCGACCAGGCCTCGGGCGCCGCTCCGACGCCCAGCACCGTCTCCACCTCGCCCGGCGCGAACGCGCGGCCCGCCGGGCACAGGCACAGCGCCTCCAGGCAGCGCCGCGCGGTGGGGTCGAGCACCTCGGCCCGCGCGGCGGTGCGGGCGGCGGTGTCCAGCGGCCGCAGCGGCGTGGCGAAGCTGCAGCCCTGGCTGGCGGAGGGCGTGAGGTAGCCGCGCTGGGCGAGCACCTGCACGCAGTCGACCGCCATCTCCGGAACTCCTGCCGACTGCCGGAAGACGTACTCGAGCAGGGCCGGCAGCGGCGCGGCCCCGGTCAGCGCCTTCACCAGGTCGCCGGTGGCGGCACGGCCCAGCGGCTCGAGCGGCAGGCGCGGCAGCGCGGCCAGCGCCGGCGTCGCCGCCGACTGCGCGCTCGCCACCAGCGCGAACCGCTGCGGCAGCCGCTCGCACAGGAGCGTCACCAGCTCGTGCGTCGACCGCTGGGCGTAGTCGAGGTCGTCGAACACGAAGAGCGCGCCGGCGTCCCCGGAAGCCGCCTGCGCGACCGAGAGCAGCACGAACGCGGCCTCGCCCGGCGTGGGCGGCGCGGCGGTCGGCTCGCCCAGCGAGGCGATGGCGCGGGCCGCGGCCGCCAGAGGCGGCGGCAACCCCAGCGTGGCCAGGACCTCGACCAGCTGCTCGGAGGGGGCGCGCTCGGGCAGGCCGCACAGTCCGGCCATCAGCTCGGCCACGCCGGCCAGCGGCTCGGGGACGTCCTGCGAGCGCAGGTCGCGCGCATGGGCCACCCGCTGGCCCGCGGCCCGCGCCCGGGCCACCAGCTCGTCGAGCAGCCACGTCTTGCCGGTCCCGGGGCCGCCGAGCAGCAGCGCCGTGCGCCGCTGGGGCGCGCCCTCGCGCGGCGGGAGCGAGAGGAGCTCCTGGAGCTCGGCGTCGCGCCCCACCGGCGCCGCGAGCGCGCAGAGGAAGGTGGAGACGGCCCGGTCGACGAGCGCCGAGCCCGGGGCCGGCGAGGCCAGCAGCGACAGGCCCGGGCCCAGGTCGCGGCCGAGCGTGTCCTGCACCGCGACGGCGTCCTCGGGCAGCGCCGCGGCGAGGGCGTGGGCCGCGTCGACGGCCTGGCCGGAGCAGGGGCCGGCGTCGGTGGGCATGGCCCAGGCGCCGGAGGTGACCGCGAGCTTGAGCCCGCGCGTTGCGCCGAGCTCGGCCTGGACCGCCTCGCGGGCGGCGAGCGCCGCGCGGACCGCGCGCTGGCCCAGGTTCGCGGGGACCTCGCCGTCGAGCAGCAGCACCGCGCGGGAGGAGTCGAGCCAGTCCAGGCCGAGCCCGTACGCCGCGGCGACCTGCACGAGCACGGCCTGGCCCTTCTTCAGGGCGGCCAGGTTCTCCCGCGAGAGCTGGTTCTGCGAGAAGGCGACGGCCAGGACCACGCCGCGCCGCTTGCCGAAGCCCTTCAGGCGGTCGGAGAGGAGGCTCGACACCTCGCCGCGCGAGAGGTGCGGCACCAGGCCCTCGAGGTAGCTCGAGAGCGCCGCGACCCGCTGGTTGGCGGTCGCACGGGGCGTCGGCGCCGAGGCTGCGGTGGACCCGTTGGGGCCGGGCGGGGGCGACACGGTCGGCTTGAGCTTGAGCGGCGGGGCGGCGACGCTGCCGATGGTGACCGGCGCCCAGCCGGGACCCGCGGCGAGGCCCGACTTGCCGGCGGGGGCGCGGCGCGCGCTCTCCCCCGCGGGGAGGTCGGAGCGCTGGCGCTCGATGGGGCGCGGCGGGGGCGGCGGCGCGGCGGTGCGCGGCCGGGGCGCCTCGCCGAGGGCCGCGGCCAGCGCGGCGCACAGCACGCGCATGTCGGGGAAGCGGCGCTCGCGCTCCTTGGCGAGGCAGGTCTGGATGACCTCCAGCAGGCCGGGGAAGGCGCACAGCTCGGGGCGCACCTCGGTCGGGCTCGGCGCCGGCCGGGAGATGTGCATCGCCAGCAGCTCCTGGAGGTTGCCCGAGGCGAAGGGCGGGCGGCCGGTGAGCAGCTCGAAGGCCATGGCCCCGAAGGAGTACTGGTCGGCGCGGCCGTCGACGTCGGGCTGGCCCAGCGCCGCCTCCGGCGACATGTACGACGGCGAGCCCATGATCAGGCCGGGGCTCGTCAGCGACGGGCTGCCGGTCGTGCCGAGCACGCGGGCGATGCCGAAGTCGAGGACCTTGGCCAGCTCCGAGCCGTCGGGCCGGCGGGCCACCAGCACGTTGGCCGGCTTGAGGTCGCGGTGGACGATGGCGTGGCCGTGGGCCTCGGCGACGGCCTCGGCGACCTGGAGCAGCAGCGGGACCGCCCGGCCGGGAGGGAGCGCGCCCGCCTCGGCCAGGAGCACGTCGAGGGAGACGCCGTCGATGAGCTCCATCGCCAGGTAGAAGCTGGCGCCACAGCGGCCGAAGTCGAACACCCGCACCACGTACGGGCTCTCCAGCCGGCCGACGAGCTCGGCCTCGCGCTGGAAGCGGGCGCCCATCTCGGGGTCGGCCGCGAAGCTGGGGGAGATGACCTTGAGCGCCACGCGGCGCTTCATGAAGACGTGGGCGGCGACGTAGACCTCGCCCATGCCGCCCGAGGCCAGGTGGTGCTCGATGCGGAAGCGGCCGTCGACGACGGCGCCCGGAGCCAGCGAGCCGGGCGAAGGGAGCTCGGCGCCCGCCGCCGGCGCGACGGTCTCGCTGAGGTCCGGATCCTGGGCGGCAGGGGATGCCGGACCGGCGCGCTGGAGGAGGTCGTCCAAGTGCCCCACCTTGGTTTGGCAGGCGAGGCGACCCTGCGCCTCCCCAACTCCTCTTCGGCCCCAACCGGTGCGGCCTTAAGGTCGCCGGGCCTTCGAGGGGGATCGGCCCGGATTGATTGGGGGAACGCGTCAGCCGGGAGGGGGACCGGGAAGGCTTTGCGAGCAGCCCAGGGGTGGGTGGCCGCGGGCCTCCGGGCCCGCACAATCCGCCCGGTCCTAGGCACTGCAGCCCGGGGCTGGCTCCGGACGCCGAGCTAGCTCGTCTTCAGCCCGATCCACTTGGGCACCGTCGGAGGCTGCCAGGCCCCCATCTGGTCCAAGAGGGTGTCCGGGTCGGCCGAGGTCAGCACCATGCTGCGGTGATCGGGGCGGACGAACTGCTCGGCCACGGCGCGGTCGAAGAGGGCGAGCAGGCCGTCGTAGAAACCGGCGACGTCCAGCAGGCCGCACGGCTTGTGCTGCAGCCCGAGCTGGGTCCAGGTGAGCATCTCGCACAGCTCCTCGAAGGTGCCGAAGCCGCCGGGCAGCGCCACGAAGGCGTCCGAGAGCGAGGCCATCATCGCCTTGCGTTCGTGCATCGAGCCGACGACGTGCAGGCGCGTCAGCCCGGCGTGCCCGAGCTCCTTGTCCTTGAGCGCCTGGGGGATGACGCCGATGACCTCACCGCCCGCGGCGAGCATCGCGTCCGCCAGCAGGCCCATCAGCCCGACGTTGCCGCCGCCGTAGACCAGGCCCAGCCCGCGGCGGGCGAGCGCGCGGGCGAGCGAGGTAGCCGCCTCCGCATACTCCGGACGGCTTCCTCGGCTGGAGCCGCAGAAGACGCAGACGTGGTGCATCGGTGAGTGGGTCGTCATCGCGAGGCCTCGTCGTCCCGACGTCGTTGCGCGGGCGTCGCTCGAATACACGCTCCGGCCAGGGCCCGTCGAGGGACGGCTTCGGGCATTGGACTTCGGACCTCGCGCACCGCTTGCCTGACCCGAAGGCCCGGGGCCCGCAGTCCCAAGCCCGGCTAGGCACTTTCTGCCGGGCGGGTCCTGCCGGTCTTTCGGTTCGCTAAAGGACACCACGTGAAGTGCCGATGACCCGGCGCCGACTCCCCAGCGGGACGCCGAGGCCACGGATGAGCTTGCCCTTGGATGACGAAGCTGTGGTGGCCTTCCCGGAGGAGGCGCGGGAGCGCCCGCGCCGGGACGCCGTCACCAAGCCCGAGCCGGCGCAGCACATCGGGCAATTGCGAACTCTGCTCGCCGCTCTGCAAGCGGGCGCCGGGGCCAACACGCCCAAGCCGTTCCCGGCACCGCATCCACCCCAACCCGCCACGCCGGCGCTGGCGCCGCTGGTGGCGCCCATCGCCATGCCGCGGCCGGGGATGACCCCACGGATCGTCGCGGTGGGCGCGTCGACCGGAGGCCCGGTGGCGCTCTCGTCGCTGGTGGCGAGGCTCCCCCGCAACCTGCAGGTGCCGGTGGTGGTGGTGCAGCACATGCCTCCGGTCTTCACCGCGGCGCTGGTGCACTCGCTGGCGTCGAAGACGGCGCTGAAGGTGGTGGAGGCCGAGCACGGCCGGCTGCTCGAGCCGGGGGTCATCTACGTGGCCCCGGGCGGCCGGCACCTGGAGGTGGCGCCCGGCGCGCGCGGCCGGCGGGTGGCCCAGCTCACCGATGCGCCGGCGGAGAACTTCTGCCGGCCGGCGGTGGACGTCCTCTTCCGCTCGGTGGCGCGGGTGTACGGGGAGCGGGCGATGGCGGTCATCCTCACCGGGATGGGCAGGGACGGGACGGCGGGGCTCAAGGAGATGAAGCGCTTCGGCGTGCGGGTGGTGGGGCAGAGCGAGGGGAGCTGCACGGTCTACGGCATGCCGCGCGAGGCCAAGGCGGCGGGCGTGGTGGACGTGGAGCTGCCCGTCGAGCGGATCGCCGAGGACATCGTGCGGACCCTGGGGCGCGAGCCCGCGGCGAGCTAAAGGGACGGCGTGCGCGATGCCTGCGATGAGCGACCAGGAGCTCGCGCTCATCAACCAGCTCGTGCTGGAGCAGACCGGCATCTGCCTGGACGCCGGCAAGCGCTACCGGGTCGCGCACGTCCGGGCCCTTCGACCTCATCCTCTGCCGCAACGTGCTCATCGATTTCTCCGCGGCGGACAAGGCCAGGGTGGTGGGCAACCTCCTGGCGCGGCTCAAGCGGGGCGGGGCGCTGCTGGTGGGGGCCACCGAGTCGCTGCTGGAGATCACCGACAAGGTG
The DNA here is from genome assembly GCA_049841135.1 of Myxococcales bacterium. Classification (GTDB taxonomy): domain Bacteria; phylum Myxococcota; class Myxococcia; order Myxococcales; family UBA5297; genus JACRCT01. The sequence goes on along the minus strand of JASGHK010000003.1, from coordinate 18,814 downwards.
AAGCGGCTCGAGTTCCACGGGTCGGTCTACTACGTGGCGAAGTAGGCGCCGGGTCGAGCCGTCAGGCCGAGGGGCTCTGGTCTCGGGCATGCTGGCAATAGGCACGCTTCTACCGAAAGAATTGGGAGGGATGACCTGAGCTGAGACCCGACGCCGGACCCGGACAGCCCTCAGCCCTTCTGCTTGTCGGCGGGCACGACGCTCAGCCCCGCCGCCGCGGAGTCGTCGACCCGCGACACCGATAGCCACCGCCTCCGCCTCATCGAGCCGGCTCTGGATGCTGCGGATGGCCTCTTTCGCCGCGTCGCGCAACGCACTGGGGAAGACGGCTTCGGCCAGCGGCAGCAGCGGCTCGACCGCGCGGGCGTCGCCGACCTTGCCCAGGGCGACGACAGCCTGAAGCCGGAAGTCGCCCGGGAACGCCTCCTCGGTGCGCCGTTCGACGAGACGCAGCAGGGAGGCCTGCGCAGCTGGGTCGCCGATCTCGCCGAGCGCGGCCGCAGCGGCGCCTGCCAGTGCGAGATCGTTCGCGTCGGTGAGCCCGCATAGCTGTGGCACCACGGTCCGGTCGCGACCGCGCGTGGCGGCGACGATCGCCGCGAGCCGCTCCTTGACGTGGGGCGACCTGAGCAGCTCGGAGACCCTGGGCTGGATCCGGTCGTACGCGGCGACCTGGGAGAAACGCTCGAGCGCTTGGACGCGGACGTCGGGGCCGACGAACACTGTGCCAACGAGCTTGTCGAGCGTGGCCTGTTCCCGTTCACCGCCCAGGATCCGTGCCGCGAGCAGGCGGACCTTCGGCTCGTCGTCCTCGAGACAAGCCTCGGCGGCCGAGCGCGCCGCGGGACTCCCCAGACCGCTTCGACTGTGCGTCTGCGCGCTCTCCAGAACGAGACGGCGCCGACGCCGACGCCCAACGCGATGAGAAGGCTGAGGATCGACCCCACGGCTAGGCCTTCTGCTCGCTCTTCCAGGACACCTCGGGCTTGAAGGTCGTGCGAACCCGACGCTTCTGCCAGTCGGCGATCCACCAGGCCCTGTAGAGCAACTGCACCAGGTACTTGCCGACCAAGGCCGCCGCGAAGAACAGCACGGCCTGCAGGGCCCTGGTGTCGCCGCCCGCCAGGTCGCTCGCGGCCGAGGATGAGCACGCCACGGCTGCGCACCCCCTCTGCCCGCCCACGGCCATCAACAACAGCGCCGGCAGCCACGACACCATCCGCGCCTGCAGGTCGGCCGCGTGCTCGGCCATGTATGACTGGAAGTAACCGCACTTCGGACAGGGCTTGGAGCCAACCTCGCCTTTCTGCACCACCTCGCCCCGTCGTTCAGCGAGCGCCAGCGCCGCCCCAAGCTTGAGCCCCGCGGCATCGCCGGCGGCCTGGGACATCGTATGTGCCGTCTGGCTGCACGAGGCCGAGACCCCCTCCTCGTAGGAGTAGGTCGTCTTGCAGCGTTCACACTGGCACTTGACTACCATCACGTCCTTGGCGGTCGCAGTGGCAGTGACACTCTTGACGCGCGTCCCGACAGCCATGCTGGTCGCTCCCCATCACCGAGCCGCTCAGGCCGCCAGGGCGACGAGAGGAGGCGCCTCTGCGGGGCCAGGCGGCAAGTCCAGGGCGCGAGCGTAAATCAACTCCGGGGCCAGATGGGACGCGGTCGAACCTGTGGATGGTCAGCGAGTGCGCCGGCACCGGGGCGCAGGCTCCACGGTCGTGGCGAGAGCCCCACTCGTCCGTCCCAGGCGCTCTGCCCCGAGTTCGTGAGCTGCCTTGCGAATTCCGGACGTCCGGAATTGGGCGGCCGGTCCAGTTGGCGTTCGCCTCGACTGCCGGCCCAAACCCGAGACGGCGCGCCTCCTTTGGCGTTACTGATCGCCCCGGAGGGCAGCTCGGATGATCCCGCTGTCGGACGACAACCCGACGATGCGCACCCCGGTGGTGACCATCGCCTTGCTGGTGGCGCTGGGGGCCGTCTGGGTCTTCGTCCAGGGCGCCGGCCTCGACCCGCGCACGCTGGCCGCCAGCGTCTGCGACCTCGGGCTCGTGGCCGGGGAGATCACGCGCCTGGCGCCGGTGGGGACCGGAGTCTCCTTGGGGCAGGGGCTGGTCTGCGTCGTCGACCGGCAGACTCAACTGGCTGACCCCGCTGACCTCGATGTTCCTCCATGGCAGCTGGATGCACCTGCTCGGGAACTCGCTCTTCCTATGGGTCTTCGGCAACAACATCGAGGACTCCATGGGGCGCTTGCGCTTCGTGATCTTCTACCTGCTGTGCGGGCTCGCGGCGGCCGCCGCCCAGGTGGCGGTCAATCCCTCCGCCCCGGTCCCCATGGTCGGCGCCTCGGGGGCCATCTCCGGCGTGATGGGGGCCTACCTCGTGCTCTTTCCCCGGGTGCGGGTGAACATGCTGTTCATCGTCTTCGTCTTCATCCGCATCTTCCCGTTGCCCGCCTGGCTCGTGCTCGTCTGGTGGTTCGTGCTGCAGCTGCTCTCGGCGCTGCCCGGCCTCACCGGGATGGAGAGAGCCTCCGGCGGAGTCGCGTTCATGGCGCACGCCGGGGGCTTCGTCGCCGGGCTGCTGCTCGTGAAGCTGTTCGAGAACCCCTCCCTCGTGGCTCGGCGGGTCCACGCCCCGCGCCGCGTGCACACGAGCCGCTTCTACCGCAGCGGCTTCTGAGCGTTCGTCTGCGCTTACAGCATGTGCATGAGCCTGGAGGAGATCCTCTTCGACCTCTCGAAGTGCCGGGTGCGCATCCTGGGGACGGACATCTCGGAGGGGGCGGTGGACGCCGCCAACCGCGCCGAGTTCAGCAAGCTCGAGGTCGAGCGCGGCCTCGATACGCGACAGGTAGCGCGCAACTTCACCGTCACGCCGGCGGAACGCTACAAGGTGCGCGACGAGCTGCGCGGGCTGTGCCGCTTCACGCCCGACAACCTGCTCTCGCCGCGCACGTCCGGGTCCTTCGACGTCATCCTCTGCCGCAACGTGCTCATCGATTTCTCCGCGGCGGACAAGGCCAGGTGGTGGGCAACCTCCTGGCGCAGCTCAAGCGAGGCGGGGCGCTGCTCGTGGGGGCCACCGAGTCGCTGCTGGAGTTCACCAACAAGGTGAAGCGGCTCGAGTTCCACGGGTCGACGTACTACGTGGCGAAGTAGGCGCGGGCCCTTGCGCCTCGAACCGTTGGGCTCGGGCATGCAGAAGATAGGTCCGCTTTTTCTGACATTGAAGCCGGCCCCCGCGCGCGCTCAAGGCAGCGGGCCGAGGCCCGAGCAATCTCCAGTCCCGTAGGTCGACGAGGACGAATCCAGGCACTGGCGCATCAGCGTCCAGAGCGTGGACGGGTCGGCGAGCTTCGTCCCGTGGTAGGTCGGCCACCTTCCATGGGTCGTGTGGGGGTTCCCCGAGTACTTGATGCACTGCCCTGGAGCATTGGGGTCCGGTCCCCACGTGAGCTGGTAGTACTGGCACCCGGCGCCCAGGCCCCATGGGTCGCAGGCGACGGTCTCGCGGTCGTCCGCGCCGGCGCACTCGTCGGGCAGGCTCCAGAACCCGCCGGCGAACCCGGGCAGGCCGTAGCCGTTGATCCGGTCCGCGTAGTCGGTGATCTCGCTGTCGTTGGAGGCGTGCGCGTACCAGGGCATGCGCATCAGGTTGAAGGCGTAGCCCACCAGGTAGGTGACCGCCACGGTCTGGTAGTTCCTGCTGGACGGCTGGTTGCCGGCCATGCCACCGCCCGGACCGTCGATGTAGCGGTAGGGATCGCCGTGGGCGCCGTTGCGGTCCGAGCCCGTGCCGCCGAGGTTCACCGCGGCCCAGGTGCCGAAGTAGCCGGCCCAGTACCGGGTCTCCAGGTCCGGCCAGACCTCGCCCCAGACGGGCTCGCCGGTGATGCTGCGGGCAACCTGCGTGTCCTCCTGGAAGAAGCCCCGGTCGAGCAACGCCTGGTTGGAGGCGATGGAGCGCACCTCGGAGAGCACGGCGGGGTCGTCGTAGAGCGCGGCGAAGAAGGCCAGCGCCGGCTTCTGTCCCAGGTGCTGCCCGGCGCCCGAGCCGAGCGGGACGTCGGCGCGGAAGGCACCGTAGACGTCGATGCCCTTCTGCAGGAGCGCGTAGATCGCCGGGGCCTTGGCGCTCACCGGCTCGGAGCCGAGCATCGCCTCGACGTCCTCGTTGTAGGCGCCGGCCTGGTAGGCCCCGTAGTTACTGAGCACGGCGAGCGGCGAGAGGATCCGGTACAGGTCGGTGTCGCCGTTGATGTGGGTCACGATGTGGGCCGGGACCGTCCACCTCTCGACGACGGCTGGGACCCGGCTCGCGAACGAGTCCTTCGCGAACACAGTTGTCGAGACCTGGGGGAGCGACGAGAGCCGCTCGAGCCTGACGTTGCGCAGCGAGAACAGCGGCTTCCAGTCGCCGTGGAAGGGCGGACGGAAGACGGTCGCCCCCTCGTCCTCGGGGGCGTCGGACAGGACGGTCAGCACGTCGTCGCTGGCGACACATCCCTGGGCGCTGCGGCAGCCGTTGACCGTACCGTCCACGAAGGCCTTGAAGATGGAGGTGTTCGGCGCGGCGGCGAACGGCAGGTGCTCCATGACGTTGAGGGAGGCGTCATAGAGCGGGTGGTAGGGGAGGATGCCGTGGCGGGTGTAGTCCTTCGAGTTGGCCTCGGCTCCATGCTGGGTGCCCGCCGGCAGGATGTTGGTGAGCGTGACCGCGGCGACCCGCGCGCCGAGGTCGTCGATGGCCGCGACCCAAGGCTCGCCGTTGACGAACGTGCCGTGCCGGCAAGCCCGTCCGCCGCAGTTGAACTCCCAGGTGAAGGTGGTGCCGGCGACGGTCCGGCTCGCCGAGGTGGCGAACTGGGGGCCGACCACGGGAGCTGAACGTCGCGGTCACGGACTTCGCGGTGTCGATGGTGACCAGGGCGGTGGGGTCAGGCCGCTGGCGGCGCCCGACCAGCCGGCGAAGGAGGACCCGGCGGCCGCGGCCGCGGTGAGGGGGATGACGGTCCCCGCGCCCACGGTCTCCGAGCAGTCGCTGCCGCAGGCGATGCCAGGACCCTTGACCTCGCCGGCCCCCGCGCCGGCCAGGACGACCGTGAGGGTATGCTGCTGCGCACCGGCCGAGACCTCCAGGCTCAAGGAAGCCGAGCCGGTTCCGGCGCCGCTGGTGGCGCTCAGCTCGACCGCAAAGGTCCCTGCCACGGTGGGCTTTCCGGAGATGACGCCGGTGCTCGTCTCCAGCAGCACTCCCGCCGGCAGGCCGAGGGCGCCGAAGAGGGCGGGGCTCCCCGTGGCGGTGACCAGGTAGTGGAAGTCCTCTCCGACCTTTCCCTGGGCAGTCAGCGGGGAGGTGATGACCGGGGCGCCTAGCGCGGCGTCCGGGCGGCTCGCCGCGTCGGGCTCCGCGCTCGCATCAGGTTGCGCAGCGTCAAGCGCAGGGGCAGATCCGTCGAGCGCAATTGCGGCGTCGAGTCCAAGCACCGGCGCGGCGTCGGCTCCGGGTACGGATGCGGCGTCGGACCCGGGCACGGACGCGTCCTCTGAAACTCTGGACCCGATGCCAAAGCACCCGGGCAGCGCCAAGCAGGCCAGGAGCAGCAGAGGGGGGCGGATCATGGACATCCTCGGCGAGGGCAGGGAGGTAGCAGCCATCCCCCATAGGTCTCGCCCGGCCGGGAATTGTCGCATCGCCGAAAACGAACGGATGCTGCGGTGGTGCGGCGCGGTCAGCGGTCCTCAGGAGGCGCCGAAGCAAAGGCCGGCGGGAGCCTCAGGCTGCGTTCGACCGCGCCATCGTCGCCGGCTTGTCCGCGTACATCCCAGCGTCGGCGCAATCGAGCAGGCTCGCCGCATCGTCCCCGTTCGTCCACGCCGCGGCGCCGATGGCCAGCGGGCGCGGCCCCAGCTCGAGGACGCGGGCGTGCTGGCGCAGCCGCGCAGCGACGATCTCCGCGGCGCCGAGGTTCGCGCCAGGCAGCAGGATGGCGAACTCGTCCCCGCCCAGGCGGCAGACCATGTCCTCGGCGCGCACCGACTGCTCGAGGTAGGCGGCGACCGCCATCAGCGCGGCGTCGCCCGTGGCGTGGCCGCGGGTGTCGTTGAGGCGCTTGAAGTCGTTGAGATCGACGACCAGCAGGGCCACGGCGCCGCAGGGATTGCGCCTGAGCCGGCACAGCTCCTCGTGGAGCCGCTCCGAGAAGCAGCGCCGGTTGCGCACGCCGGTGAGTGGGTCGCGGTACGCCAGCGCCGACAGCCGCAGGTTCTCGCCCCGGAGGCGCGCCACCTCTTCGCGCAGGTTGAGCACTTCGCGCAGCGCTTCGTAGTCCAGGACATTGGCGGGTGTCGGGGCGGGTTGGTGTTCCCACCCCGTACGGGTCTGCGTTGGCTCTGGTCGTTGGCCTCATCAAGGTCATTATCTTCCGCTTTCCGTCTTTCTATTGCTCCCACGGAGGGCACTGCCATCCGGTGGGGGTGGTGGAAAAAGTCCAGTCGAGATGGCTTCGGCGAAACCTATACACCTACGTGCCATTGCAACGGGGTGGGCAGCGTGAACCCCGCATATTCAATATGAAGCACCCGCCGGTGGCGTGGACTGGTGGAGCCGGCCTGAGGCGTGCAAAAGCAGCGGTCGCATGAGCAGGGCCTCCCCCCGCGCGTGCCGCACAGAGAATTTCGGTTTTGGAGCCGCGCAATTCTTGAATCTGTTCCGCGCTCAGTCGGCCAAACCGGTGTGACCCCGGCAGCACCCACAGTGCGCCATTGGCCTCATCGGCTTCATCGAGGTGAGCCGGGATGGCCAGCATCTGTTCCAGTAGTTCCACCGGTGGCTGCACATGGGGTGTGCCGTCCTTCACGCTCCGCCACGGCCCGAAACCGGGCGCCTACGGCGCCGGCCTGTACGGAGATAGTGAGATCCTGATGCCACGGCACGCCCCAATTGATCTCTGCCGATTTGTTGAAATAGATCGCCCGCACCGGCCTCGGCTCTGCTGGAAGATGCGGCCGAAGCAATTCCAACCAACGCTCCGATCAGGCCAAGGCTGCCCACGATGGGTTGCGCCAACGACCCCACGCCGGCCTGCTCCTTCCACCCTGCCCAGCGCCGCGGTCAGTCCCGGCATTCCGCGTCCTGCATTATCATTGCGGATCAGGGCAAATCCATCGGACAAGACTGTTGTATCGGTCATGGGTCTGGAAAAGAGAGAAAGAGAGGGATTGTTTTGTGTGGCCTGCCAGGTGCAGAGGAGGGGAAGGTGAAGCGGGGGCTGGGTGCGCCCCAGGGAATTGCCAGACGCTGGTTTGATGGTTTTGAGTGATCGCCCGCCAAGATCTTTTCCCTCAACACTCCAGCCGGATCCTTCGAAACGCGATGCAGGTTCTCCCCCGGGGGCAGGTTGAACGGGCGCGTGGCGATAACTCAAAAATCCGACCTCCACCTCGAAAATACACCGTTGCCACTCTATGAAACGATTCCTGGCTTCCATCGCCCTGCTCTGCACCGCTCTCCTCGGCGCGGCCCAAGCCGCTCCCGCCCTCTCGTGAAGAGCGCATCGCCGAAGCGCAAAAATTGGCCGATGGGCTGCATTACGAGCAGGGTGAAGTGACCCTGAGCGGCGTCATCGCCAAAATGGGAAGCTGCCGGAAAATTTCCGTTACCTCAATGCTGCCGACTCAAGACGCACCGTGCCGCTCACTCGCATCTGGGGCAATCCCGATACCGGCTACTACGCTGGGCATGCTCATCCCCACCGGGATGAGCCCGGTGAACCAAGCACGCATGGGCGGTGATCATCACCTATGAAGAGGACGGCTATGTGAAGGATGACGATGCCGCGAAGATCAACTACGACGACCTGCTCAAGAAGATGAAAGAGGATACGGCTGAAGCCAGTAAGGAACGGGTAAGCAGGGCTACCCCGCCATCGCACTCGTCGGCTGGGCCACGCCGCCGCGTTACGACGCACGCCACGCACAAGATCTATTGGGCGAAAGAGCTGCGCTTTGCCGACAGCCCGGACACCACCCTGAACTACAACATCCGCATCCTCGGCCGCCGCGGTGTGCTCGTGCTCAATGCCGTCGCCGCCACCTCTCAGCTCGCTGAGAACGAGAAAGAGACACCGGCCATCCTCTCCATGGTCGATTTTCAGGAAGGGCATCGCTACGCCGACTTCAAGCCCGGCACCGACAAGGTGGCGACCTACGGCATCGCGGGCCTGGTGGCCGGTGGCTTGCTGGCCAAGGCCGGCTTCTTCAAGGTGCTGCTCGCCGGCATTCTCGCGCTGAAGAAATTCGTCGTCGTGGCCGTCGTGGCCGCTATCGCCGGGATCAAGAAGCTCTTCGCCAAGATCACCGGTCGTGGCGACAATGCTTCTGTTTAGTGGCGATCGTCCGCCAGCACTTCCAGGCAGATCGATGAATTGAGTTGGGCGCACAGGACGGATTCGCCTCGTGGGAAGCGAAGATAGAGAGCGCCGAATCATTCCCGGGGCTTGGCAGCCGACATGCTGGATGCCCATGCCCCCGAGTCATTCTGCAGCCCCCTTGCCGCCAGCGTCGCCTGGGAGTCGTGGGCTCACGATCGGCATCTATCTGGCGCTCGCCCTGATCACCCTGCTCGTCTTCGGGCAGGCTTGGCGATACGAGTTCATCACCTTCGACGACAATCAATTTGTCCAGCACGTCCCCGGCTTCGAACTGGGGATCACGTGGCGCGGCGTCGTCTGGGCCTTCAGCACGAATCTCACTCACTGGAGCGATCACGCGGAATACTGGATGCCGCTCACGCTGCTCTCGCGGCTGGCGGATGACCCGGATGTATGGCCAGTGGGCGGGCGGTTATCATCTCACCAGCGTGCTCCTGCACCTGGCTACGGGGCTCGCGCTTTTTGCCGCCCTGCGGCAACTCACCGGCGCTCTCTGGCGCAGCGCCCTGGTCGCGGCCCTCTTCCTCGTGCATCCCATGCATGTCGAGCCCGTGATGTGGCTCGCCGCGCGCAAGGATCTCGTCAATGCGCTCTTTTACGTGCTCGCGCTCTGGGCCTATGGCTGCTACGTCGCCCGGCCAGGGTGGCGGCGATACCTGCTCGTCTTCGCCGCGGTGCTGGCCTCGAACATGGGCAAGCCCATGGGCGTCTCGCTCCCCTGCGTATTGCTGCTCCTCGACTTCTGGCCGCTCCGGCGCTGGCCGGGGAGGGACGGTGAATGGCTGCGGCAGGGCCTGCGTCTCATCGTGGAAAAGGCGCCGATCATCCTCCTCACCATCGGCGTGGCGGTGCTCGCCTTCTTCGCGCAAAAGGCCCTCGGCGCCGTCGATGCTTGATGAAGCGCTCCCGCTCCCGTGGCGTCTCGGCAATGCTGCGCTCTGCCTCGGCATCTATGTAGTCAAGATGTTCGTGCCCGCGAAGCTGGTCTTCTTCTACGTACCACCCCGGGCTGCATCTGAGTGTGCCGCTGGCCATGCTCGGCGCACTGGCCGGGCTGCTGCTCGTGGCGCTGGCTTTCTGGCAATGGCGCCGACGGCCCTGGCTCACCACGGGCATCTTCTGGTTCTTCATCGTCATCGGCCCGGTGCTCGAGATCATCAAGCTCGGCGACCAGGCGATGGCCGATCGCTATACCTATTTATCCTTCATCGGCTTGTTCATCGCCGAGTGGTATGGCAGGCTGCGGAATGGCTGCACAGGGCTGCCAGGGGAGTGGGGGAAGAAGGTCGGCTGGCCCCTCGGGGCGAGTGCGGTCGCTGCGTGCATGGCGGTGAGTTTTATCCAGGCGCAGACGTGGCGCACGAGCGAGACGATCTTACCGCCACGCGCTCGCCGTGGAACCGGCCAACTACGTCGCGCAATTCAACCTGGGCACCGCCCTGTGGGAAAGCGAGCGGCGCGAGGAAGCCATACTGCATTTCAGGGAAGCCGTGCGCTTCGCCGAGACCGACTGCACGGGCAACCCGCCGCCGCCGATGCCGTCTGCGGCCAGCGGGGCGCCTACCCCGAGGCGATCCTCCGCATGTCGCGGGTGCTCATGCTCATGCCATGGCGGGCCGACTTGCACCATCAACTCGGCACCTGGCTCGAGTTCGAATCACGAACCCGGCAAGGCGCTCGCGAGAATCGCCGCCGCGCTGAAATATCGCCCCGACTGGACTCAGCCGCGCATCAGCATCGCCGCCGTGCTCCTCGGCGAAGGCCAGACCGCGAAAGCCGAGGGCGTGCTGCGCGACGTCCTCGCTCGCGAGCCCGCCAATGCCGATGCCCAGGCCCTCCCTGCAAGCCGCACAGAAGGTGCGCCCCGCCCCGCTGGACCAGCTGGGCCGCGGTCCCATTCGCCTCTCAACCCCATCCCCGCCACCGCAACTGCCGGCCAGCCTTCGACAAAATCCGTGTTTTCCCCGGCCCGTTCGAGGGTTAGTAATGTGCCCCCGATTCTTTCTATCCCCGATTTCACTACCCTATGGACCTCACACGCACTGCTTACGGAACCTGGTCTGGCGGCCGCTTCATGCACTTCGGCGAGCCGCTCCCCGAGAAGCGTTTCCTCACCGCCATCCGCCACGCCTATGAAAAGGGCATCCGCACCTTCATGACTGCCGACGTCTACTCCAACGGCGGCGCCGATGAAATGCTCGCCCGCGTGCTCTCCGGCTACCCACGCGACAGCTACGCGCTCGTGGGCATGATCGGCCATGACTTTTACCAGCGGCCAGCGCGAAGGCTCCAAGGGCTACCCGCGCTTCACCCACCCGCAGCTCCGCGGCCCGCGCGAATACGCCGAGTACGTCCGTATAGCGACCGAGAAAGTGCAGCCGAACGTTGTAAGACCGATCACCTCGACTGCCTCATGCTGCACAACCCGGATTCCATCGGCTAGGCTTCCAGGCGATGCTGTCGGAAAGCCATGGAGAAAGTGCAGGAAGCCAGCCTCACCGAAATGCTCCGCGTTTCGCCTCCGGGGCCGGCCAATGGCTTTTCCCTCGATCTCATCCTGAACTTCGAGCGCTTCGGCCCGCTGCTCGACTGGGCGATGATTATCCTCAGCCCCATGGAGCCGTGGCCCGGCTCGATCTGCCTGCCTGCGGCGGAACAGCATGATGTGAAGCTCATCACCCGCGTAGTGGACCACGGCGGTATCTTCCACGACGACGTGAAGCCCGGGACCAATTCGGCGAGCGCGATCACCGCACCTTCCGTCCTGCCGGCTGGGTGGAAGCTCGGCAACAAGAAGGCTCAATGCCATGCGGCCACATCGCCGAGAAGCACGGCCTCACCGCGCTCCAACTCGCGATGTCTCGTGGAATCTCGGCGCAAGCCAGGTGAAGAGCGCGATTCCCAGCCCTGATCCAGGAGGTCGGCTCCGATGCGAAGCCTTATCGAAGAGAAGATCGATGAGCTCGCCGCGCTGCCCGAGATCACCCTCAGCGCCGACGAACTCGAGGAAATCCGTCGCATTGGGGACAATACCGGCTGCATGGACTTGAAGGGCGGAAACCCACGCCATACCGGCGAACCCTTGCCCGACCGCTGGAGCATCAGCAACGATCTCACGCAAGTCGCCCGAGCGCTGGCATATCGATCCGAGGCAGTGCCCTGGCCTACCACGCACGGCAAACTGATAGACCCGCAGAGCATCTCCACGCCATGCCGAGAGATAGCGAAAGCCCGCAGATCCGCTTCAACTGCTGCGGCCTTCTGTTCAAAGGAAACATCGCCGCCCACCCCGCCGGACTCGTTTCACAGGCTTCCACCCCGATGTCGGCACGTCTCCCGCGGAAATCGTCCCGCGCCATACATTCCGTGGCCCTACCATTCCCTGCCAAGATACGGCCCGTCCCACACCTCTCCCTGCGCGTGCCTGGTCGCCCCATCTTCAAGTGAGGCCTTCCCTCTCGATGAAACTCACCCGTCACGAAATTACACTTCGTCAGTGCGCTCATCTCCGCCCTCGCGATTGGCGGATTTGTGAAGCGATTTCGCACTACGCATCCGGTGAAATCGCACCCGCGAAAACGATTTCGAAAAATCTTCCGCGTACACATTCAGTGCCCTATGCACGAATTTCCGTATCGCCTGAAAAGCCTGATATTTACTTGCTTTGCAGGCGATCAATCCACGAAGCGCGATGGCATCGCGTACCGAAAATTACAATTCGCGTTACTTTTTTGGAAAAAGTCCTCTTGTCGTCCAAATTCGGTAACCGCTAGTTTCCGCGCCCCGCCACGAACAAGCGGGGCTGCAAGAAGCGAAAAAGCAAAGAGCGGCGACCAGAAAAAGTTGAAAGAAATTTCAAAATTCGGGTTGACCGAACAAAGCGAAACGATAGATTGCACGCCCCGCCGAGAAAGGCGGGACTGCAAAGAAGCGAAAGTAATTGAGCAGGCGACAAAGAAAATTGAAAGAAATTTCAAAATTCCGAGTTGACCGAAAAAAGAATCACTAAAGTGCACCTCCCGACACAAAAAGCGGGTTTAGCTCAAAAGAGCTAGCGGTTTTTCCAACTTCTGGGACTTCAGATTGAACTCAATCTTGTCCCGACAATGACCGAGCGAGCGTCGTGATGACGGAGGACGTTAAAGTCGGCACTACAACGATTGAGTTTTTTGTTGCCCGGAAGTAGCGAAGACAACGATCTTTGAAAGTTTGATTCTGGAATTTGTCACACGACTTTACTGAAGCAGACGAAACTACGAAGCTTGGAAGTCCTGGAAAAGCAGCGGAATGAGCAAATTCAGAACGGTCAAATAGAAGCCTCGAGAACGGCTTCGGGAGAAAAGCAAAAATTGAATTGTGCGTTATACGTCAGATCTTTGATTTCAAAAATTATAAAGACTGAACAAACCCTGCTGGAAGCTGACAACCTTCGGGTCTGAGGCGAACAGGCAGGTATGAACAGTCAGATTTAGCGGACGGCCTTAGCAGCCGCTCTGCGCAAACTTTGGGCTTGCATTGACACCATCCGTTTTTCACGGAGAGTTTGATTCTGGCTCAGAACGAACGCTGGCGGCGTGGATAAGACATGCAAGTCGAACGGGATATTATTTGTAGCAATACAAATGATGTTCAGTGGCGCAAGGGTGCGTAACACGTGGGCAATCTGCCGAGAAGTGGGGGATAGCTCGCCGAAAGGCGAATTAATACCGCATGTGGTTAGGGAAGACATCTTTCCGACACCAAAGCCGGGGCAACCTGGCGCTTCTTGATGAGCCCGCGGCCTATCAGCTAGTTGGTGAGGTAACGGCTCACCAAGGCTATGACGGGTAGCTGGTCTGAGAGGACGACCAGCCACACTGGAACTGAGACACGGTCCAGACACCTACGGGTGGCAGCAGTCGAGAATTTTTCTCAATGGGGGAAACCCTGAAGGAGCGACGCCGCGTGGAGGATGAAGGTCTTCGGATTGTAAACTCCTGTCATTTGGGAACAATGTGCAGTTATTAACTGTAGATGCGTTTGATAGTACCAGAAGAGGAAGAGACGGCTAACTCTGTGCCAGCAGCCGCGGTAATACAGAGGTCTCAAGCGTTGTTCGGATTCATTGGGCGTAAAGGGTGCGTAGGTGGCGGGGTAAGTCAGGTGTGAAATCTCGGGGCTCAACTCCGAAACTGCACTTGATACTGCCTGTGCTCGAGTACTGGAGAGGAGATTGGAATTTACGGTGTAGCAGTGAAATGCGTAGATATCGTAAGGAAGACCAGTGGCGAAGGCGAATCTCTGGACAGTTACTGACACTGAGGCACGAAGGCCAGGGGAGCAAACGGGATTAGATACCCCGGTAGTCCTGGCAGTAAACGGTGCGCGTTTGGTGTGGGAGGATTCGACCCCTTCTGTGCCGGAGCTAACGCGTTAAACGCGCCGCCTGGGGAGTACGGTCGCAAGATTAAAACTCAAAGAAATTGACGGGGGCCCGCACAAGCGGTGGAGTATGTGGCTTAATTCGATGCAACGCGAAGAACCTTACCTAGCCTTGACATGCATCTCTAAGTCGGTGAAAGCCGGCGAGTATAGCAATACACAATTTGCACAGGTGCTGCATGGCTGTCGTCAGCTCGTGTCGTGAGATGTTGGGTTAAGTCCCGCAACGAGCGCAACCCCTGTGAACTGTTGCCACCTACCTTCGGGTAGAGCACTCTGTTCAGACTGCCCTGTGAAACGGGGAGGAAGGTGGGGATGACGTCAAGTCAGCATGGCCCTTACGGCTAGGGCTGCACACGTACTACAATGCCCAGTACAGAACGAACCGAAACCGCGAGGTGGAGGAAATCCCAAAAACTGGGCTCAATTCGGATTGGAGGCTGCAACTCGCCTCCATGAAGCCGGAATCGCTAGTAATGGCGTATCAGCTACGACGCCGTGAATACGTTCCCGGGCCTTGTACACACCGCCCGTCACATCATGGAAGTCACTTGTACCCGAAGTGCATGCGCCAACCGCAAGGAGGCAGTGCCCTAAGGTATGGGTGGTAACTGGGATGAAGTCGTAACAAGGTAGCCGTAGGGGAACCTGCGGCTGGATCACCTCCTTTCTAAGGAGAAATGCCTTCACCTCCTCACGGAGCAGGCATAGGTCGATCGCTAATGTCGAACGATCTTCAAGGATCGCTTGAAACGATGCGACCCTAAGACTTCGATAACGAAAGAAACCGAAGCATCAGAGAATCTGAAACGGTAGCGCACAATTCAGTTTTTGCTTCAAATCCCGAACCTGGAGCGAAGCGTCCGTGATCAAGCGAGCAGGGATCATTCAAATAAAAATCCGAACATCGGGGGCATAGCTCAGTTGGTAGAGCGGTAGCTTTGCAAGCTATAGGTCTGGGGTTCGAATCCCCATGCCTCCACTCTTAAACATGGCTAGTGTAAATCAACCACTGGGCGTGTAGCTCAGTTGGTTAGAGCATGCGCTTGATAAGCGCAGGGTCGCAGGTTCAACTCCTGCCACGCCCACCATCGCGAGAATGCCCAGGTAAAAAAGGGATGACAGCGGGAAAAGCAAGCAATAACGACCGTTTTAGAGTTTGAACTGACGGAAAAATTCCTGAATACAAACCACCGTCGATCCAATAGAGATCGACTGGTTCTTTGACATCTACATACAGGTAAGTAATACAACTTTTTATTGAGTCTGAAGTTCTGAAATCAAGAGTTTCAGTTATCACATAATTTCCCCTGGCCGAAAGTCCATGAGGATCAGATTGATCAAGCTACAAAGAGCACATGATGGATGCCTTGGTGCCAATAGGCGAAGAAGGACGTGATAAGCTGCGATAAGGCACGGATAGCGGCAAATACGCTTTGACCCGTGCATTTCCGAATGGGGTAACCCAATGGAATTAATCTTCCATTACTGACTGAGTGAATACATAGCTCAACGAGAGCAATACCTGGTGAAGTGAAACATCTCAGTAACCAGAGGAAAAGAAAGCGAAGCGATTCCGTAAGTAGTGGCGAGCGAAAGCGGAACAGCCCAAACCTCATAGCTTGCTATGGGTGTTGTAGGGCCCCGATGTGATAGTGCAACGATTAGATGAAGCGACTGGAAAATCGCTCCATAGAGGGTGAGAGGCCCGTAATCGAAAATCCGAGCACGTCTAGGGAGTCCCTGAGTAACGCGATGCAAGTGAAGCTTCGCGTGAATCCACGCCGACCACGGCGTAAGGCTAAATACTAATTGGCGACCGATAGTGAACAAGTACCGCGAGGGAAAGGTGAAAAGAACCGCTTTGAGCGGAGTGAAATAGTCCCTGAAATCATGTGCTTACAAGGTGTCAAAGCCCGCAAGGGTGATGGCGTGCCTTTTGCTTAATGAGTCTGCGAGTTATTGTCAGTGGCAAGCCTAAGTCCTTATGGGATGGAGGCGAAGCGAAAGCGAGTCCGAAATGGGCGATTTTAGTCGCTGGCAGTAGACCCGAAGCCGAGGTGATCTACCCATGGTCAGGATGAAGCGCGGGTAATACCGCGTGGAGGTCCGAACAGGTGAACATTGAAAAGTCCTCTGATGAACTGTGGGTAGGAGCGAAAGACTAATCAAACCCGGTGATAGCTGGTTCTCCCCGAAATAGCTTGAGGGCTAGCCTCGGGTGCTGACTTGCGGAGGTAGAGCACTGGATGAACTAGAGCCCATACCAGGGTATCGAATTCAATCAAACTCCGAATGCCACAGGGTACAACCCGGGAGTCAGTGCGCGAGGGATAAGCTTCGTCGCGCGAGAGGCAAACATGCCAGACCAGCAGCTAAGGTGCCCAAATACCGTTCAGTGGAAAGGATGTGAAGATACTTAGACAATGAGGATGTTGGCTTAGAGGCAGCCATCATTTAAACAGTGCGTAATAGCTGACTCATCGAGTGTTTTCGCGCCGAAAATGATTGGCGATAAGCGGTATACCGAAGCTCTGGATTTCCATCGGAATTCGTCCGTGTGGAGTGGTAGGGGAGCGTCGTAGCGACGTAGAAGCGGGAGCGTAAGCAACCGTGGAGCTTCTACGAGTGAGAATGCAGACATGAGTAGCGATAAGCCAGGTTAGATTCCTGGCCGCCGTAAACCCAAGGTTTCCTGTGCAAGGTTCGTCCTCACAGGGTTAGTCGGGACCTAAGTCGAGGCCGATAGGGCGTAGACGATGGACAGCTGGTTTAATATTCCAGCACCGGCTATGGTTAAAACGAGAGTGACGTGGGTGCGGAGAAGGGCTGGTCGATTGATAGTGACCAGTCGCGCAAGCGGACGTTGAGGCTACGGCCAAGACGGATCCTTTAAAGCAAACACCAAGAAAACCTCTCGTTGTTCCCAAGGTCGCCCGTACCGTAAACCGACACAGGTGGGTGGGTAGAGTATACCCAGGCGCGTGAGTGAAACCTCGTTAAGGAACTCGGCAATCTAGCCCCGTAACTTCGGAAGAAGGGGTGCCAGTCGCAAGACCGGCCGCAGTGAAAGGGGTCAACCGACTGTTTAACAAAAACACAGCACTCTGCCAAGTCGCAAGACTAACGTATAGGGTGTGACACGTGACCAATGCGGAAAGATTACGGTAAGAGGTTAGCGCAAGCGAAGCTTCGAGCCCAAGTCCCCGTGAATGTCGGCCGTAACTATAACGGTCCTAAGGTAGCGAAATTCCTTGTCGGGTAAGTTCCGACCTGCACGAATCGTGTAACGAGTTGACCGCTGTCTCAACGAGGAGCTCAGCGAAGTTGTAGTGGCGGTGAAGATGCCGCCTACCCGCAGCAGGACGGAAAGACCCTATGCACCTTTACTGTACGCTGTTACTGTTTTTTCGGTTTTAATGCTTAGCGTAAGTGGTAGACTTTGATTCAGCTCTTTCGGGGGCTGATGAGTCGTCAATGAAACACCACCCTTTGAAACTGGAAAATCTAACCTCTCGCCATGATCTGGCAGAGGGACACTGGCAGCCGGTCAGTTTTACTGGGGCGGTATCCTCCCAAAGAGTAACGGAGGAGTACGAAGGTTGGCTCAGCCTGGTTGGTAATCAGGTGACGAGTATATGGATATAAGCCAGCCTAACTGTGAGACCTACAAGTCGAGCAGGTGCGAAAGCAGGT
The DNA here is from genome assembly GCA_049841135.1 of Myxococcales bacterium. Taxonomy (GTDB): domain Bacteria; phylum Myxococcota; class Myxococcia; order Myxococcales; family UBA5297; genus JACRCT01. Next base: position 1,263 of record JASGHK010000003.1, on the reverse strand, counting down.
CCAAGTGATCCGGTGGTTGAATGTGGAATTGCCATCGCTCAACGGACAAAAGGTACGCTAGGGATAACAGGCTGATCGAGTCCAAGAGCTCATATCGACGACTCGGTTTGGCACCTCGATGTCGGCTCATCACATCCTGGGGCTGGAGAAGGTCCCAAGGGTCCGGCTGTTCGCCGGTTAAAGTGGTACGCGAGCTGGGTTCAGAACGTCGCGAGACAGTTCGGTCCTTATCCGCTGTGGGCGCAGGAAGAGTGAGGGGTTCAGACCTTAGTACGAGAGGACCGGGTCTGACGAACCACTGGTGTTCCAGTTGTCTTGTCAAAGGCAGTGCTGGGTAGCTATGTTCGGAAAGGATAAGCGCTGAAAGCATCTAAGCGCCAAGCCTCTCCCAAGATGACTCTTCCCCGAAGGATCGTGGTAGACCACCACGTTGATAGGCTTCCGGTGTAAGCATAGTAACATGTTCAGCTGAGAATTACGTAATAATCCGTTCGGCTTGGTCTTTTCCTCATCCTCGAACCTTGCTGGTAAAGGATGAAGAAAATACTTTTTTATTAAAACTTAGCCTGAAGCAATTGTGTATGAACTTCTGTATGTAGATGTCAGAGAATCAGTGCAATAGATTCTTTGATAACCGTCTAAAAATTAGCGAAGAATGACGCAGTCGATTGACCTAAAAATCCCCCCTTCGGTGCGCAAGCACCGATCAGACCCGCAAAGCGGGTCGCTAGAAGTCTGGCGAATTTGAGGTTCGACTCATCCCCCCAGTGAGAACCCTCCCAGAGAGCCTTAGTGTGGCCTCAAATTCGTCAGACTTCTGGTGATCCCAGCGCAGTGGCCCCACCCGTTCCCATTCCGAACACGGAAGTGAAACGCTGCAGCCCCGATGATAGTGCTTCTATAGGTTGTGCGAAAGTAGGACGTCGCCAGTATTACGCCCTCTCTCTTGGAAACAAGGGAGAGGGCTTTTCTCCCCGGCAAAGGAAATTGCCGGCCGAGGTTTGACCAACGGCATCTTGAGAAATTGAAATTCTTCGAAAACTCCGATTGACCGGTGAAAGCTCGAACTCGATAGAGTTCGCGCCTCTCTAAAAAAGGCGCGGCTGCTTGAAGCGAAAGTTTCGAGTAGGCGACGAAGAAAGTTGAAAGAAATTTCAAAATTCGAGTTGACCGAAAGGAAAGATTAGCTAAAGTAGCCGACCCGACACAAAAGCGGGTTTAGCTCCAAAAGAGCTAAAGGATCTTCCAACTTCTGGGACTTCA
>JASGHK010000002.1:0-1179193 GCA_049841135.1 Myxococcales bacterium | reverse complement strand
CTGGAGGGCGGCTTCCAGCTCAAAGGCCGGCTCGGCTTCGGCGTCCAGATAGGCGCGCGCCTGCGGCTGATGACGGCCATCGAGAAGACCGGCTGCGCCAATGGCGGATGCAAAGAGGGATCGGGCAAGGGGATGTCGTGGACGGGAAGTCTCGGGCTCCAGCTGCGCGGCCTCTTCCCGCTCCTGCGCGACCGCCTGAACCTGGGCTTCGGCGGCTCAGCCGGATGGGCCTATTGGGCAGCGTGCCTCGACTACCAGCAGTACGCCTCCGGGCCCTGCCAGACCGCGCAAGGTCCCGATCTCGGTGCGGACCTGCGCCTCTTGCTGCACACGGCTCCGGTCTGGCTCAGCCTGGGCGTCGAGCAGCAGGTGCAGTACCTGGACACGCTGGGGCTGGTGCTGGTCACGGGCGTGGCGCTCGGCGTCTTCTACTGACCTACTTCTTCTTCGAGAACTCCACCGCGTCTTCGAAGGTCTCGGCGGCGGATCGGTCCGGCTCTTCGCTCGTCGAGCCGAACTCCTTGAGCGTGGGGCCATGCGACACGGGCGGCGGCGGAGCAGGATGCGCGTCGCGGCCGCGGAAGTAGAAGAAGGCCGCGAGCCCAGCGATCAGCAGCCCCGCGATCATCCCCAGCAGGAGAACGCGCCACACCGGCGGCTTCTGCTCCACCTTCTGGATGAGTGAGCTTCGTCAGGCGGGCGACCCGCGCCTGGATCGCGCGCATTCGGCGCTCCCTCAGCGGATCCGCCCGAGGGCGCGGCGGTCCAACGGCCGGAGATGGCTCCGGGGTGGGCATCTCCGGTGCGGCAGGCGGCAAGGCGGGGACTGCCCGAGCGGGCACCGGCCGGGCCCGGAACGGAGACATGGGCAAGGTGGGCACGCCACCCGACGCGGCATCGGCCGGGCTGGGCTCTTCGAGGATCTCACCGTGAGGCGGCAAGGCCGGCAGCGGCCTCGCTGCGGGCGGCAGCCGCCGAAGTCCTGGCACGGCCGGAGGCGCTGGAGGCGCGGGGCGGCGCTCGCTGATCGGCGCTGGGCGCACCTTCGCGGCAGGCGGGAGGGCCGGTGGCACGACGACGGGGTCGGTGACGCGCTTCTCGAAGTCCTGGACGACGGTCGCCGCGGGGAAAGAAGGGTCGGACGGAGGCGCCGGCGGATTCGAAGGGGACGTCCTGCACGAGCGTGGTCTGTGGGGCCGGCGGTGCAGTCCGGTTCGCACCCCGAGACGCGGGCTCGCCACCGAGGCGCTTCGGGTCGAACCCGGGCGGCGCCTGGCGCAGCGTCGCCGCCGGTCCCGAGCCCGCCGGCGTGTGCTCGAGGTCCTCGCCCAGCAGGCGCGGCACCGGAGCGAGCTGCATCCGGAGCGTGGCCTCGGGGCCGCCGGCAGCGAGCTCGTCAGTCCCGGCCACGAGGGTGGGGTCGGTCGTCGGGCCGGGGCCAGCAACGGGGGCGACACCGGTCGCGGTCGCATCCTCGTCGTCGGGCAGCGGTGTCGGCGATCCTGGGGGCGGTTCCCGCGAGCGCAACTCTCCCTCCCGAGCTGCCACCGATTCTCTGCGAGAAGCGGCCGGTTGTCAGGTCGGTCAGGGGTGGGAGGACGCGCTCAGCTCCTGCAAGGTCGTCAGCTCCAGCGAGCCGGTGCGCGCCGCGGCGATGGCTTCAGCCGCTGCCGCTGCGCCGGGGATGGTCGTCAGGCACGGCAGGTTCAGCTGGAGGGCCGTCGTGCGCAGCGCCCAGCCGTCCTTCTGGGCCCCCTTGCCCAGCGGCGTGTTCACGATGAGCTGGATGCGTCCCGAGCGCACCGCGTCGAGCAGGTTGGGGCTGCCCTCGTGGAGCTTGCGCAGCACCTCGACCGGAAGTCCCGCGCGTTGCAGCGCGGCCGCGGTCCCGCCCGTCGCCGCGAGCGCGAAGCCGAGCTGCGCGAGCCGCCGTGCCACCGGCACCACCGCTTCCTTGTCGCGGTCGTTGACGGTGATGAGCGCGGTGCCTCGGTCGGGCAGCGTCGTCCCCGCGGCGAGCATGGCCTTGTGGTAGGCGAGCCCCTCGCTCGAGGCGATGCCCATCACCTCGCCGGTGGAGGTCATCTCCGGCCCCAGGCGCGGATCGACGCCGGGGAACTTCACGAACGGGAAGACCGGCGCCTTGACGAAGTGGCGCGAGACCTCGAGGTCGCGGTCGAGCCCCAGGCTGCGCAGCGACTCGCCCAGCATCAACCGGGTGGCCACCTGCGCCAGCGGAACACCCGTCGCCTTGGCCAGGAAGGGCACGGTGCGCGAGGCGCGCGGGTTGGCCTCGAGCACGTAGACCTCTCCCCCGGCGATCGCCAGTTGGGCGTTCATCAGCCCGACCACCTTCAGCTCGCGGGCCAGGGCGCGCGTGATGGCGCGGATCCGCTCCAGGTGGTGCTCCGCGACGCGCGAGGCCGGCAGCACCGCCGCCGAGTCGCCGCTGTGGATGCCGGCCTGCTCGACGTGCTGGAGGATGCCGGCGATGACGCACTCGCGGCCGTCGCAGAGCGCGTCGACGTCCAGCTCCATGGCGTCCTCGAGGAAGCGGTCGACGAGCACCGCGGCGTGTGGCGAGGCCCGGAACGCGGCCTCGACGAAGCGCTCCAGTTCGCGCTCCTCGTAGACCACCGCCATGGCCCGTCCGCCGAGCACGTAGGACGGCCGCACGAGGACCGGGAAGCCCAGGCGCCGCGCCTGCTCGCGCGCCTCCTGGACGCTGCGCGCGAAGGCATTCTGCGGCCGCAGGATGCCGAGTCGGTCGAGCAGGGCGTTGAAGCGCTCGCGATCCTCGGCGAGGTCGATGGAGTCCGGGCTGGTGCCGAGGATGGGGACGCCGGCCGCGTGCAGCGGCGCGGTCAGGTTGAGCGGCGTCTGGCCGCCGAACTGGACGATGACCCCTTCGGGCTTCTCGCGCTCGTAGACCTCGAGCACGTCCTCGAGCGTGAGCGGCTCGAAGTAGAGCCGGTCGGCGGTGTCATAGTCGGTGGAGACCGTCTCCGGGTTGCAGTTGACCATCAGGCTCTGCACCCCGGCCTTCTTCAGGGCGAAGGCGGCGTGGCAGCAGCAGTAGTCGAACTCCACGCCCTGGCCGATGCGGTTGGCGCCGCTGCCGAGGATCATCACCTTGCGGCGCGGCTCGGGCCGGCTCTCGTCCTCGCTCTCGTAGCAGGAGTAGAGGTACGGCGTGGAGGCCTCGAACTCGCCGGCGCAGGTGTCCACACGCTTGAAGACCGGGACGAGGCCCGCGCGGCGGCGCCGCTCGCGCACCTGCTGCTCGTCCGCGCCGGTGAGGCTCGCGAGCCGCCGGTCGGAGAAGCCGAGCTTCTTGGCCTGGCGCAGCGCCGCGTCGTCCAGCTCGTCCAGAGGCTGGCCGCGCAGGCCTCGCTGGGTCTGGGCGAAGCGCTGGAGCTGCTCCACGAACCAGGCGTCGATGCCGGTGAGCCGGGAGATCTCGTCGATGGGCAGCGCCTGCTCCTGCTCGAGGGCGTGGACGACCGCGCGGATCCGGTTCTCGTGCGGGGTCGAGAGCAGCCGGACCAGGTCTTCCCGCGAGAGGTCCTTGGGCCGCCACGGCTGGAGCGCCTCCAGGGAGCGCAGCGCCTTGAAGAACGACTCGCTGAGGGTCCGGCCGATGGCCATCACCTCGCCCACCGACTTCATCTGCGTGCCGAGCGTGGCCTCGGCGCCGGGGAACTTCTCGAAGGCGAAGGTGGGGATCTTGGTGACCACGTAGTCGAGCGCGGGCTCGAACGCGGCAGGGGTCTTCTTGGTGATGTCGTTGGGGATCTCGTCGAGCGAATAGCCGACGGCGAGCTTGGCGGCGATCTTGGCGATGGGGAACCCGGTGGCCTTGGAGGCCAGCGCCGAGGAGCGGGAGACGCGCGGGTTCATCTCGATCACCGCGCATCCGCCCGGTGCGCGGGTCGACCGCGAACTGCACGTTCGAGCCGCCGGTGGCCACGCCCACCTTGCGCAGGATGGCCGCCGCGGCGTTGCGCAGCCGCTGGTACTCGAGGTCGGTGAGCGTCTGCGCCGGCGCGACGGTGATCGAGTCGCCGGTGTGCACGCCCATGGGGTCCACGTTCTCGATGGAGCAGACGACCACCACGTTGTCGCGGCAGTCGCGCATCACCTCCAGCTCGAACTCCTTCCAGCCGAGCAGCGCCTCCTCGACCAGCACCTGGTGGGTCGGGGAGAGGGCGAGGCCGCGCTCGACAATCTGCTCGAGCTGCTCGGGAGTCCGGGCGATGCCGCCGCCGCTGCCGCCCAAGGTGAAGGACGGCCGGATGACCAGCGGGTAGCCGGTGCGCGCGGCGAAGGCGCGCGCCTGGTCGAGGTGCGTCGCGACCTCGCTCACCGGGACCTTCAGGCCGATCTCCACCATCGCCTGCCGGAAGAGCGCCCGGTCCTCGGCGATGCGGATCGCCTCGGGGTTGGCGCCCAGCACCTCGACGCCGTGGGCCTTCAGCACGCCCGACTCGGCGAGCTGCAGGGCCAGGTTGAGCGCCGTCTGTCCGCCCACCGTCGGCAAGAGCGCGTCGGGCTTCTCGCGGGCGATGACCGCCTCCAGGAAGGCGGGCGTCAGGGGCTCGACGTACGTCCGGTCGGCCAGCTCCGGGTCGGTCATGATGGTCGCCGGGTTCGAGTTGACCAGGACCACCTCGTAGCCTTCGGCCTTCAGCGCCTTGATCGCCTGGGTGCCGGAGTAGTCGAACTCGCAGGCCTGGCCGATGACGATGGGCCCAGAGCCCAGCACCAGGATGCGCTTCAGGTCGTTGCGCCGCGGCATGGGCGTGCTCCTTCGCGCATCAGCTCGGCGAACCTCTCGAAGAGGTAGTGCGTGTCGTGCGGGCCGGGAGCGGCCTCGGGGTGGTACTGCACGCTGAAGGCGGGGGCGTGCCTGAAGCGCAGGCCGGCGCAGGTGCCGTCGTTGAGGTTGGTGTGCGTCTGCGCGAGGCCAGCGGGAAGCGACGCAGGATCAACCGCGAAGCCGTGGTTCTGGGAAGTGATCTCCACGCGGCCGGTCTCCCGGTCGAGCACCGGGTGGTTGGCGCCGTGGTGGCCGAACTTGAGCTTGAAGGTCCGCGCGCCGCCCGCCAAGGCCAGGAGCTGGTGGCCGAGGCAGATGCCGAACAGCGGCACCTGGCCGAGTAGCGCGCGCACGTTGGCGATGGCGTCGCGGAGCGGCTCGGGGTCACCGGGGCCGTTGGAGAGCACGACCCCGTCCGGCCGCAGCGAGAGCACCTCGGCGGCCGGGGTCGAAGCCGGCACCACCGTCACCCGGCAGCCGACGTCGACGAGCGAGCGCAGGATGTTGCGCTTGACCCCGAAGTCGTAGACCACGACCCGGTAACGGGCGGGGCGGGCGGGCACGCCGCGCTCGTCGAGGCTCATGCGCGGACGGGTCCACTCGTACGGCTGACGGGTCGAGACCTCGCTCGCCAGGTCCTGCCCGGCCATGCTCGGCACGGCGCGGGCTCGTTCGGCGAGCTGGGGAATGGGCACGGAGGCGTCGCCGATGACACCGCGCAGCGCCCCGCGATCGCGCAGGTGGAGCACGAGCGCGCGGGTGTCGAGGTCGCACAGGCCAGGGACGCCTTGGTCCGCGAGGTAGGAGTCGAGCGTGCGCTCGTGGCGCCAGCTGCTGGCGATGCGGCTCGGCTCCTTGACCACCAGGGCGCGCAGGTAGGTCCTGGCGGACTCGAAGTCCTCGGGGGTGATCCCGTAGTTGCCGATCATCGGGTAGGTCATCACCACCAGCTGGGCGGCGTACGAGGGGTCGCCCAGGATCTCCTGGTAGCCGGTCATCGCGGTGTTGAAGACGACCTCACCGGCCGCGTCCCCGCGGGCGCCGAAGCGCCGCCCCGGAAACGAGCGTCCGTCCTCCAGCACGAGCACTGCATCTTCGGCTTGGCGCATGGCCGTCGGCCCCCGGTGCCGCGCGTGTGGTGCGGCTTGCATAGCACCGCGGCGAACGGCCGCCGAAAGCCGCTTCTTCCCGCGAGGCGCAAGTGTTCGGTTCGGAGGAAAGCGAGGCGCATCGCAGGCACCTCACCCCAAGCCACGCACGCACGGCCCCTCGGAACGCCGGCCTCGTGCCGGCGCAGCGAGGCGCGCGGGTGCAGGAAGCGTCAGTCAGCTCATTGGGCGTAGCGAGCCAGCCGCACGCCCTCGGTGACCGACCCGCTGATGCTGCACTGCTGCAGCGTGTAGGTCTCGAAGACGAAGCGTGGCCGGTCGTTGCCGTCGAGTGCGACCCGGACGTTCTCGCCCGGATACCAGAAGGCCTTGGGCGTCCCGGTGGTGCAGTTGGGGAGCGGCGCGGGGATCTGCGCCTGGACGGTGTCGCTCGTGTCCACCGCCTGGGTCGTCCAGGAGCTGCCGACCGCCTCGCAGCCCGAGCTGCAGCTGATCTGGCTGACGCCCGTGTCGTTGTTCTCGAAGGCCACCACCGGGGTTCCATTGCGGCGCAGCGCCAGCGCGAGCCCGTACTCTCCCTGGTGGGCCTCGAGCGGCAGCATCTGCACCGTCCACTGCTCGGCTGCCGTGCAGTTGTTCTCGCAGGAACCGTAGAAGGTCTTCCAGTCGTTGGCGGTCACGGCGGAGTCGCTCGCGCCCGAGGTGCCCTGGTTGTAGACGAGCCGGGGCTTTCCGGCCGAAGTCAGCCGCAGCTCCAGGTGGCCGTTCTCCGCCCAGAACATCGGGGTCTCGGCCGTCCACGACGCGGCGGAGGTGCAGCCCGTCTCGCACTGGCGGAAGTAGAGCGTGGCGTTGAGCCCGTCGACATAGGCGATGCGCGGCGCGTCGGCGAAGAAGGCGAGGGAGGCGCCGACCGTGGGGTGGCTGGACAGCTCGGTGAAGGTCCAGGAGGCGGCCTGGGTGCAGTCGGCGTCGCACGCGGCGTACTGCGTCGAGACCGCCGGCGTCTTCAGCAGGAAGCGTGGCCGGCCCTTGGAGTCCACGGCGAGGCTGGGGCCCGCAGGGACCTCGTAGAGGAGGTTGGCGGTGGTGTCGCTGATGAGGACCCCGGACTGCCAGGCCGCGGCCGAGGTGCAGCCCGAGGCGCAGGTGGCGTAAAGGACGTCGCCGCCGCCGTTCAGGATGGAGGTCGCGCGGGTCCAGACGAGGTGGGCCTTGCCGTCGGCTCCGACGGCCAGGTGCGCATGACCGCCGCTGAATCCCGACGTCGCCCACGGTGACGAAGGCCCAGGAGGAGGCGCTGCTGCAGTTGGACGAGCACTCGCCGTAGCGAAGGGGATAGACGCCGCCCACGTCGGTGAGCCCGGCGTAGACCATGCGCACCTTGCCGGAGCCGTCGACCGCGATTCCTCCGGCTTCAGGCCGTTGGTGGCGTCCTTGTCGGGGAAGGTGCTGCCAGTGGCGGTGGGGAGCGTCGAGCCGGCATCGCCGCCAGGCTGGACGGGCGTGCCGCCGTCGGGGCTCGGAGCCGAAGGACCTCCGCAAGCGCTCAGCGCGAGCGTGAGCAGGGTGGCGAGGGACGCGAGAGAGGTGCGCATGGTTCGCCTCGGAGCGAGGAGGGATGGCGGGGGCAGCGAGGGCGCTACTTCGTCGGGCAGTTGCCGCGGGCGGAGTACTTGCGCGCCGGGCAGGTGCTGCTGGATCGGAAGGTGTTGCCCTCGCAGCCGCAGTAGGTCACCAGGTCGCGGGTGCAGCGACGCGGCGGGACGCAGGACCAGGTGGCATCGCAGCCGGCCGGTCCGGCGCACTCCTGGCCTTTGGGGCAGTCGGCCGACGACGTGCAGGTCCCAGCAGCGGGTGCCGGAGCAGGAGCCGGCGCGGCCTCGGGAGCAGGGCCGGCATCGGGACCCGGCTCGGGCGCGGGAGCAGGAGTTGGCGCAGGTGCGGGGGCAGGGGCTGGAGCGGGCTCGGCGGCCGGCGCCGCCGCGGCAGGTTCCTGCTGGGCAGGAGGTGTCGTCGCAGCGCTGTCGGAGGGCGGCGGCTGGCTCTTGGACGGTGTGGTGCAAGCCGCGGCGGTGACGAGGACGAGCAAGAGGAGGGTTCGCATGGCCGGCAGCCTACTCCGAACGCGCGCCCGGCAGGTACCGGCGAGGTGCACCGAAAGTGTAGAGTCGCGCCGTCGAAGAAGGAGGTCGCGGTGTTCCTCAACTTCCCGTACTGGGAGCAGGCAGGCGACCGCATCGAAGGGCTCGACGCCGCCGCGCGAGAGCGCGTCCTCGCGGCGGACCACAGGTGCTGGAAGGCGAGCTTCCCGTCGGTTCCGCTGGGTCTCTCGGATCGCTGGACGGATGTGCAGCCCGCGCCCTAATCTGCCGCTTCCGGTGCCCCCATGGAAAAGAAGAACGAGCGCCTGCTCGACCTCATCGCCTTCTTCCTGGACCTGAAGGATCCCATCCCGTTCCGGGAGATCCGCGAGGCCTTCCCGGCCGAGTACGGCGAGGGCTCGCTCCAGGCCGCCGAGCGCAAGTTCGAGCGCGACAAGGCCGACCTCTCCGACCTCGGCATCGAGCTCGACTACCACAAGAAGGACGAGGACGGCGTCGAGGGCTACTCGCTCGTGCGCGACGAGTACTACCTGCCCGACGTGCGCTTCACGCCCGAGGAGATGGCCGTCCTCTACGCCGCCGGCTCGTCGGCGCTCTCCTCCGGCGCCTTCCCCGGCCGCGGCGACCTCGCCCACGCGCTGCGCAAGATCGCCTTCGTCAGCGCCGAGGACCCCGAGGCCGCGCCGCAGCGCCTCTTCGTCGAGCACGACCGCTCGCCCAGCGGGCTCTCGGAGAAGCTGGAGACGCTCTGGAAGGCGCTGCTCGTGCGCAAGCGGGTGCGGCTGAAGTACCGCGGCGTCGGACGCGAGAGCCAGACCCTTCGCGACGTGGACCCGTGGGGCATCTGCCTGCGCCGCGGCGTCTGGGTGCTGGTGGGCCACTGCCACCTGCGCCAGGCGCGGCGGACCTTCCACGTCGACCGGATCGACGAGGTCACCCTCAACCCCTCGCGTCCGCGCCAGGCCGACTACGAGGTCCCGGAGGGCTTCGACATCGGCGAGATCGCCCGCGAGCAGGTCTGGGAGCACCGCTTCCACCCGCCGGTCGAGGTCGAGCTGCGGCTCTCCGACGAGCTCTCGCCGATGGCTGGCCGGCTCTTCCCCAACGCGCGGATCGAGGAGGGCGGCGCCCGGGTCAGGGTCCAGGCGACCTACCTCGACGGCCTGCTGCGCCGCGTGCTGCCGCTGGGCGAGGCCGCGACGATCGTCGGGCCCAAGCCGGCCGTGGCCCGCCGCAAGGAGATGCTCAAGGCCATCGTCAAGGCGCACGCCGGGAGGCCGTCATGAGCAAGCTGCGTTCTCCGGCCAGCGCCAGCGAACGTCGTCCAACCCCGGCCGGGGCCGAGCGGGTCGATCCGCGCGAGCGCCTGCGCCGGCTGCTGCTGCTGGTGCCCTATGCCGCCAGGAAGCCCGGCATCAGCGTGGCCGAGCTCGCCAAGAAGCTGGGCGTCAGCCGCTTCGAGCTCATCGAGGATCTCGACCTCTTGGCGATGGTCGGCCGCCCGCCGTTCTCGCCGGACGACTTCATCGACGTCTACGTCGAGGGCGAGACCGTCCACGTCGCGCTCGACCAGCGCTTCAGCCGGCCGCCCAGGCTCACCCCCGCCGAGGCCGCGGCGCTGCTCGCCGCCGCGCAGGTCATGCGTCCCGCCGCACGCAGCGCGTTGGGCTCGGCGCAGAAGAAGCTGCTCGCCGCGCTGCCCGCCCACGCCCGCCGCGCGTTCGGCAAGCTGGCGACCCGGGTCGGAGCCGACGAAGCCCCGATGGACGACCTGCTCGAGCCGTTGGCCAAGGCCGCCCGCGAGGCCCGCGAGGTCGAGTTCGACTACCTGACCGGCGGCCGGGGCAAGCGCGAGCGGCGGACCGTGAGGCCGCACGCGGTCTACCTGCACCGTGGCCAGTGGTACCTGGCCGGGTACTGCCTCATGCGCAACGACGACCGGCTCTTCCGCGTCGACCGCATGAGCAAGCTCGCCGTCACCGCCCGCGTCTTCACGCCCGGCGGCGAGGCCCACCGCGAAGACTCCGGCTCGCAGGAGACGAGTGCCGGCGCCAAGGCCGTCGTCCGCTTCACGCAGGGCGCGGCGCCGTTCGTGCGCGAGCGCTTCCCGGAAGCCAAGGCCACGGCGGACGGCGGACTCGAGGTCGAGCTCGCCGGCGTCAGCCGCGATTGGATCGTCCCCTACGTGCTCGGCTTCGGCGGCGAGGCCCAGGTGGTCGAGCCCAAGGAGCTGCGCGAGGCGGTGCTGGAGGCGGTCCAGAAGATCAGCTGAGCGGCGTCCGGTGGTGGGACCGGGGCTGCTGCAGCTCGAGGCTCCCAGGAGAGTTGCTGAAGATAGGCAGCTACTTTGTGACATGAGCGGACGTGCCGGCCCGCTCATCTGCCGATCCAATCCATGCGATTTGCCGGTCGCCCGCTCGGTGGGTGGCCAGCCGAGTCCTTGCACGGTTCCTCCTCCCTTTCGCGGGCGAGGAAAGCCGCGCGGGCGATCCCAAGCTTGCTCGTGGCGCGAATGAGTGACGGAGCGCTGGGCCGCGGGCCCGGAGCCCGATGCGCCGGGGGCTTGGGACCTCATGACGACGTCGTTCGCGATCGCGGTGGCCTTGCTGGGCGCAGCGACCGGGGCCAGCGGCACCTACCTGACCTCGGCCCCGGGCAACTCCCTGACCCTTCCCGCCCAGCGCCACCTGCTCCGGATGGATACCGGGGGCAACCGACCGGCCACCTGGCTGCTCGCTGTGCAGAGGGGCGGGCGCGACGGCCAGAGCCTGGTGCTCTGGCGCAGCGATGACGAGGCCGCGACGTGGCGGTTCTACGCGCCCATCGCGAATGGGGTCGGCGAGCGGGCGGACTTGACCGCCGTAGGCCGGGACGTGGCGCTGGTCTGGTCCTACGAGGATCCGACGATCGGCGGATCGGTCGACCGTGACGTCTGGTTCCAGTGGTGGCGCTTCTCGCCCTCGACCAACGACTGGTTGCCCGACCCGGCCGTCCGCGTCTTCGACTCCAGCTCGCCGTCGACGGCGTATCACCGGGCCGAGCTGGCGATCGACTCGCAAGGTCGGCTGTGGGTCCACGCCTCCAAGCTCGAAGCGGACGGCACCTTCAGCCTCTCCATCGCCGTCAGCACCGACGGCGGCCGCAGCTTCTCGCAGCAGCCCGACCTCGACCGGCTCTTCGCGCGGACCGGAGGAAGGCTGCTGTCGCTGGGCTCGCGGCTGCTCCTGCTCTACGACCGGCACGACTCCGGGACCGCGGCGCGCTTCCGCATCCGCAACGATTCCTGGCCGCTCGGCCAATGGCAGGCCGCGGCCGATGCCTTCCCCGACGGCCTCTACCACGGAGCGGCGCTCAGCGCGGTCGAGGACGGGGCAGGGGGGATGCACCTCGTCTACAAGAGCGAGCTCCAGGACCTCTACTACCGCCACTTCGATGGGACGAGCTTCGGTCCCCGAGTCCTGCTGGTCAGTCCTGGAGAGTGGGCGCTGCAGCCGGCGATCACCCTGCGGGGCGACGACCTGTTCGTCTTTTACAACGACCCCTTGCAGATCGACGTGAACTACCAGGCTGTCGTCCGGGTCCTGCGCAATGGAGTCTTCGGTCCGCCGGTCGTGCTCGATGACGTGCGCGAGTTCAAGGGCTATCCGGCCGCGGCCGAGCACCTGCCCGCGACGCTGGAGCAGGTGCCGTGCTTCTTCTCCACGGCACCCGACTCGTCGAGCGCGGGACAGCTCAAGGAGGTGACGTACCGGCTCGCGTCCTTGCCTGGGCCCGACGCCGGATCCCCCGCGGTCGACGCAGGACAACCCGACGCAGCACCCGAGCCGCCCGACGCAGGACAGCCCGATGCAGGTCAGCCGGACGTCGGATCGCCTCCTGGCCCGGACGCGGGCGGCCCCAGCCTCCTGTTTGCCGACTCCTTCACGCGGTCTGTCGCATCGGGGCTGGGCTCCGGATGGCAGGTCCTCGCAGGGGCCTGGAGGGTCAGCTCGAATTCCGCGCAGCCGACGACGACCGCGCTCAGCGCCGCGCGGGTGCTCTCGCCGACGTGCGCCGACTGCGAGGCCGAGGTGACGACGCAAGGTGCGCTCGTCGCCGTGCTCCTGAGGGCTTCGGCCGATGGCCTCCAGCGCTATCAGCTCCTGCTCCAGGCCGACCGGCAGCTCGTGCTCCAGCGTGTCGCGGGCGGCGTCACCGTCACTCTCGGTCAGGCGCCCAGTGGCCTCGCGAGCGTGACGACGCCTTCGCGCATCGGCCTGTCCGCGACCGGAGCGGGGCCCGTGAGCCTCGTCGCCACGGTCGGTGGCACGGTCCGGCTCACCGTCGTGGACTCGAGCATCTCGGCGCTCAGGGGGAGCGGCTTCGCCGGCATGGGCGCTTCGGGGAGCGGTATCTCCTTCGACGACTTCCAGAATCTGGTCGGCGCCGCCGCCACCTCCTCCCGGACTCGATGCAGGACTGCCCGATGCGGCCTTCGTCCCGCCCGACGCCGCGACCGTTCCGCCGGATGCGGCCATGCCTCCCGACGCCGCGGTTCGTCCGGACGCCGCCTTCGTCCTGCCCGATGCGGCCCTGGTGCCGCCGGACGCAGCCATGCCGCCCGACGCGTCGACCCGCCCGGACGCGGCGTTCGTGCCGCCCGACGCGGCGACGCCGCCTCCTCCCGACGCTGGCACCGGGACCCTGTTGTTCTCCGACTCGTTCACGCGCTCCGTCTCGTCGGGGCTGGGGTCGGGTTGGCAGACCATCGCCGGCGCGTGGCGCGTCGCCTCGAACACGGCCCAGTCGGCGAGCAGCCCGCTCGACGCCGCGCGGGTGATCTCCCCGAGCTGCGCCGACTGCGAGTCGTCCGTCGACGTCACCTCCAACGGAGCGACCGTCGGGGTCCTCGTCCGCTCCTCGGCCAGCGGCCTGGACCGCTATCAGCTCGTGCTGCTGCCCAGCGGCCAGCTTCAGATCCAGCGGGTCGTCGCCGGCGTCGCCACCACGCTCGGCAGCGCCAGCAGCGGCCTGATCCGGCTCGACGTGGCCGCCAGGCTCGGCCTCTCGGCGAGCGGTGCCGGGCCGGTGAACCTGGTCGCCAGCGTCGACGGGGTCCCGCGGCTGAGCGCGATGGACACGACGGGCTCGGCGCTGCGCTCGGCGGGATCGGCGGGGATGGGCACGGACACCGCCAACGTCGCCTTCGACAACTTCGAGCTCTGGTCGCTTGCGCCTTCTTCCATCGGCCAACCCGACGCTGGTGTTCTGGCCGACGCTGGCTCGCCGCCGGGGCTCGACGCCGGAGCGCCCGCGGGGTCGCTGGCTGGGGTGACGGTCACCTACACCAACACCTCCTACGAGTTGATGGCGGTCGACTCCACCGGAGCCGCCTACGCCGTCCCGTTCGCTTCGCCGAGCGCGGTCTACGCCAGCCCCGACGGACGGAGCTGGACCTACCGAGGCAGCGCGCCCGGGGGCGGGAGCTTCCGCGTGATGGCCGCGCTCGCGGACGGGACGCTGCTGGCCGATACGTCTCGCGGCGGCGGCACCTACCTGGCGCGCTCAACCGATGGAGGCGCGCACTGGGCGGAGGTGCTCGCGCTGGGCGACTTCCGCATGCTGACGCCGCACAGCGTTGCCGAGGTCGGCGGCGAGGTGTTCCTGCTCGAGTACCAGTCGTTCACCACGGCCGATACGCCCATCCGCCTGTGGGCCAGCCGAGACTCGGGGCAGACCTGGAGCGTGCGCTTCACCTTCACCGGCCATCGCCACGGCCATGGGCTGGCCGCGGACCCTGCGCACTCGGCGCTCTGGGCCTACCTGGGCGACACCACCGCGCAGTGCGGCACCTTCCGCTCGCTCGACGGAGGGCGCAGCTGGACGCTCATGCTCTCAGGCCAGGAGGGCGACATCGTCGACGCCACCGTGCTCGGCGACGGCTCGCTGCTCTTCGGGCAGGACATCTCCTACCTGCCGAACCTGCCCCACGTGGCGCGGCTGACCTGGTCCGGGGCGTACTCCGAGCTCGTCCAGCTCAGCGGGCCCAGCTACTCCATCCACGCGCTGAGGGGTGGAGGCTTCGTCGCCGGGGCGGCGCGCGAGCCGGGCGCGGACATCTACCCGCCGAGCGAGGTCAGCGCGCACCTGTACCTGAGCGCCGACGGGGTGCAGTGGGTGGACGTGCTGCGCTACCGGCGGATCGACGCCAACCAGAACGCGCGCATCGACGTCTACTGGGAGCTGCGGACGGGCGAGCTGGTGCTGCGGATGGAGAACGTGGACGGCGCCGGGACCGGCGGGAGGGGCTACCAGCTGCTGCGGCCAGAACGGCGCTGAGGAAAGGAGCCAGCCCCCTCGGATCGCCGGCCTCGTGCCGGCGCAGGCACCTCAGCCGAGCCAGGCGCGGGGCCGGCGATCCGCGGGGCCTCGCCAGCACGAAGGCAGAAGGCACGTCAGGCTACGAGTCGAAGCCCTTCCGCTCGCGCTTCTTGTCGCCCTGGCGGCGCTTGCCCTCCAGCCGTCTCCGCTTTGATCCGAGGCTGGGCCGCGTCTTCTTGCGCTTCTTGGCGACGTGGGAGAAGGCGAGGAGCTTGGCGCGTAGCCGCTCCAGCGCCGCGCCGCGGTTCTGCAGCTGGCTGCGCCGCTCGGTGGCCGCGACGACGAAGCCGGTGGGGCGGTGCCGCAGCCGCACGCCGGTCTCGGTCTTGTTGCGGTGCTGCCCGCCGGGGCCGCCGGCGGTGAAGAACTCGAGGTCGCACTCGGCGGCGAGCTCTTCGTCGGTGAGCCGGGCTGAGCGTGCGGCGATGGTCTTGGGGTCCGGGCTGGGTGTCGGGGTCTGGCCGTCGTCGGTCATCGCTGGTCTCTCTCGCGCTCGCTACTCACGCATGACCAGGCGCAGCACCGACTCTCTCCGGCTCTCGAGCAGCGCCGCCGCCTGGGGAAGCAGGCGAGTGTAAGCGAACCAGAGGCCCAGCGCGCAGGCCGTCATCGCCGCCAGCGTCCCCAAGCCCGGCGCCGAGTCGCGCAGGAGCCGCAGGACGATGGCCAGCGGAGTGACCGCCACCGCGGTCGCGAGCAGGCCGACGAAGGTCGCCACCGCCGGCGGCCGGTCGCGGCGGCGCAGCGAGGCGTGGAACTTGCGCGGGGCGACGACCGAGAGGACGTTGCCCACCGAGAGCAGCACCGGCAGCTCCACCGCCGGCGCCAGCAGCCCCACGGCGATCTCGAAGGGGCCGAGCGCCGCGACGTAGATCGAGTAGAAGCCGATGAGCGCCGCCGCGGCCACCAGCGTCCCCACGGCGTGCACGACGTTCTTGGCGACGAAGAGCGTGCGCAGCGGGACGGGCGAGGCGTAGAGCAGCGCCAGCCCCGGTCCGTCGTAGGCGAAGGCGTTCTGCGCGAAGTTGGCGCCCACCACCAGCGCGGCGTAGCTCGTCAGCACGCCGATGAGCCAGGCGTCGGCCGCCGGCCCCACCACCGCCTGCGCCAGGTCGCGGGCGTGCGCCAGGCGCAGCAGGATGCACAGGAAGAAGGGGACGGCCATCAACAGCCGCGCCTTGGGGTTGCGGATGAAGTCGCTCGCCTCGCGGTCGATGAGCGCCCAGAACGCGCCGTCCCGCGCGCGCCGCCGGCCGGTCGCCGTCTCGTCCCGGGGCTTGGCGGGCTTCGCCGTGCCCTTGTAGAAGCGCACCAGGAGCCAGAAGGCTGCGCCGTAGCCCACCGAGGCTCCGAACAGCAGCAAGAAAATCATCTGCGAGGCGAGCGGCAGGTCGCCGCGCGCGGCGGACTCGATCCCAATGGCCAGCGCGCA
This sequence comes from Myxococcales bacterium, assembly GCA_049841135.1. Classification (GTDB taxonomy): domain Bacteria; phylum Myxococcota; class Myxococcia; order Myxococcales; family UBA5297; genus JACRCT01. The sequence goes on along the minus strand of JASGHK010000002.1, from coordinate 1,163,368 downwards.
GGGAGGGGTGTTGCCCAAGGCGGTCGCCGTGGCGATCACGAAGCGCTCGTCCACCGCGCCCAGGCCGCCCAGCGCGCCGCCTTCGGCGAAGAGGCTCTTGAGCCAGCCGACGTCGACCGGCGGCGCCAGCGTCGCCAAGAAGAGCCCGCCGACGAAGAGCAGCCCGAGGATCTCCGCGGAGCGGCGGTGGCGCAGCACGTTGAGCACCAGCGTCAGGCCGACCCGGCCCCAGGCCACCGCGAAGAGCAGGTAGGAGAAGACGAGCAGGAAGCCGTACGTCCCCGAGTAGGGCCGGTGTGCGGCGTAGCCCAAGGCTACGCCGATGATCGGCGGGTAGAAGATGATCGAGCGCGGCTCGATCAGCCCGGAGGCCGAGGAGGCGACGAAGAAGCTCGATGGGGCGGATGGGGAAGGTGGCGAAGCGCGACAGCTCGCTGTGCTCGTCCACGCCCGCCGAGAGCACCGGCCAGACGACGAAGACGACGAAGACCAGGAAGGTCACCAGCCGCAGCACGAAGCGCGACCAGAGCGGCGAGGCGGCGATGGCCGGGTGCGCCTGGATGGCGAAGGTCCCGAAGCCCAGCGCCAGCGCCACCGCGGACAGCACCGCCAGCCCCACCAGCGCCGGCGCCGCCGCGGAGGCCTGCCGGTAGCGGTTGGAGCCGGTCATCAGCCGCAGGCGCCAGATGAGCCCCAGGTGCGAGGCCCAGCGCCGCGGGTCGATGAGCGACCGCTGTGTGAGCGTCAGGCTCATGGGTCGAGCGTGTAGCCGGCCGCCTTCCAGCCGTTCATGCCGCCGTCGAGGTAGCGCACCGCGCGGTAGCCGCGGGAGACGAGGTCGTTGCCGGCGATGGTGCTCATGTAGTTGCTCTTGCAGTAGACGACGACGGGCCGGTCGAGGTCGGTGCCGACGTAGGCCGCGATGGCGTTCGGGTCGAGGTAGGTGATGTGGGCGTCGGTGCCGGGGATGCTCCCCTCGTAGGGCACGTGGACGTTGATGAGCAGGAAGCCCTTGTCGCCGCCGTCCGGGGTGGCCTGCAGCGCGGCCCACAGGTCCGCCACGCTGAGCTTGCCGAGGGTGGCGACCGCGGCGGCGTCGGGCGGCTCCACCGCGGTGGCGTCCGGGACGGCGGGGTTGGCGGCATCGGTCGCAGTCGGCTCGGCGGCATCCGTCGGGTTCGCCGTCGCGGCATCCGCCGCGGTCAGCTCGGCGGCGTCGGTCGTCTCCGCATCCGCGCTCGTCCGTGCGGCATCTTCACCGCTGGCCATGGCGTCGGTGGTGGCCGGGGCGGCGGCGTCCTTGCCCGCGCTGGAGGCGTCGGTGCCGGCCTCCTGTGGGCCGGGGCAGGCGGCGAGCCCGAAGGCGAGCGCCAGGGCGAGGGCGAGGCGGGACGTCATGGTGTGGGGCTCCGTCAGCCGTAGAAGGAGAGGCGGACGCCGGCGGCGCGGGGCATGCCGACGATGGCCTGGAAGAGCTCTTCGAGCGAGTGGGCCTGGTACTCGGCCTCGAGCGCGTCGACCGCGCCGCTCGCCTTGATCTTGCCGGCCATGATGACCCCGGCGTGGCTCGCGAGCTTCTCGGCGATCTCCAGGACGTGCGTCGTCATGAAGATGGTGGTGCCGGTCCGCTTGAGCTCCTTGAGCAGCTCGCGGATGACCGCCGAGGCGAGGACGTCGATGCCCTCGAACGGCTCGTCCAGGAAGATGAGCTTGGGGGCGTGGATGAGCGCGGCGGCGATGGCCACCTTGCGGCGCATGCCCTTGGAGTAGTCGGCGATGAGGCCGTCGGCCTTGGTGGTCAGCTCGACGAGATCGAGCAACTCCTTCGCGCGCCGCGTCGCCTCCTCGCCCTTGAGGCCGTACATGCGGCCGCAGAAGACGAGGTACTGCAGGCCGGTCAGGCGCTCGAAGAGGGCCAATTCTTCGAACACCACGCCAATCGACGCCTTGACGCCCAGGGGATCGCGCTTGAGGTCGCGGCCGAGGATCTGGATGTCGCCCGCGTCCGCGCCGTAGATGCCGGTGAGCATCGCGATGGTCGTGGACTTGCCGGCGCCGTTGGGGCCGAGGAAGGCGTAGAAGGCGCCCTGCGGCACCTCGAGCGTGAGCCCGTCCACGGCGGCGAACTGGTCGAACTTCTTGACGAGGTTCGTGGCGCGGATGGCAGGCACGGCCGCGAGTGCGACGGGTTGGCCGAGCGGCGGGGTGGGGGCGGCGGGCGAAGCGGGCAGGGGGTCGGACATGAGGTCGCCGCGGTCGGCCGGGCCATGATAGCCGAGCCGCTCCGGATTCGCGCCGCCGTCCCTCTGGGACGAGGCGCCCCGAGGGATTCGCTTTGGGTTGAGGACCACGCTACTTCGTTCGTCGAACGGGCCCTGAAATCGGGGAACCGTCCGATGGCGCGGGTGGCCTCACACCTGCTCGGTAAACACGGACAGGCCCGAGCCGCAAGCGTGAGCGCGCGGGCCTCCTCCAGCCCTGTGCAGTGACCGGGTGAGTTGAGCACGGACCCACTTCACTCCGTGTCGGCGAGCGCTGACATGCTGGCGCATCAACGTGCCCAGCTTTGCTGCAACCGCCCCTGCTCGTGCTTGTTCCTGTGGCCGGGGGAGTACGACCCACTTCGCTCCGTGTCGGCGAACGCTGACACGCCCTACGCATCAAGGTGCCCAGCACTGCTGGCAAGCGACCCTGCTCGTGCTTGTTCCGTGGCCGGTCACTGCCCAGGGCTGGAGGAGGCCCGCGCGCTCACGCTTGCGGCTCGGGCCTACCGCCTTCGCCGCAGCAACGTTAGCGCGACTAGCGCCAACCCCAGCGCCGCCGGAGGAGCCGCGGTCGACGAGCAGCCGCAGCTGCTCCCCACGGGGCCTGGGCCGGTGCCCCCGTCGGTCGCCGGATTGCTCCCAGTGGTGATCTCGGATCGGCCAGTCGCGGGTCGTCTCGAGCGGCGTCGGCGAGCCATCGTCGCGGACCGAGAGGTGGATGACCGGGTTGGACTGGAGCGCCTCGGCGGCCGCGACGGTGAACTCGTGGTCGGCGATCGCGGTCGTGTAGACCACGTCCTCGGTCGTCAGCGAGGTCGGCACGCGCCACTCGAAGGTGAGCCGGTTGTTGTCGGGGTCGGTGCAGCCGGAGGCGTCCAGGTGAAGCGTGATCGGCGCGTTGCCGGAGGTGGGCGTCACGGTGGCCTTGGCGCAGTCCGGAGCGCGGTTGGCCTGGCCGGGGGTGATGGTGAAGGTGGCCTCCGCCGGGCCGATCGCCGGCTGGCCGTCGTCCTGCGCCGAGAGCTGGCGGTGAACGTGCCGGCGGTCGGGTAGGTGTGGTCCACCGCCGCCTGGTGGGAGACCGCCGAGCCGTCGCCGAAGTCCCAGGTGATGGCGACCGCGTCGCCGTCGGGGTCGGTCACGCCGGTGGCGTCGAAGTGGACGACGAGCGGCGCCGGTCCCGCGGTGGGGCTCGCGGAGGCGGTGCTGATGTCCGGCTTCTCGTTGCCGGTGACGCGGATGGTGAGGACGTCGCTGCTGCTGGCCCCGCCGGAGTCGGTGACGGTGAGCGTGGCGGTGAAGGTGCCGGCGGCCTGGTAGGTGTGCGAGGTCGTGGCCTGAGTGGCCTTGGCGCTGCCGTCGCCGAAGTCCCAGGAGAAGGTGAGGTTGGTCCCGTCCTCCTGGTCGGTGCTGCCCGAGCCGTCGAAGGCGACGGTGAGCGGCGCCGGACCGGTGAGCGGGGTGCCCTGGGCGTCGGCGGTGGGCGTCTTGTTGCCGGCCGTGTTGACGGTGATGTTCGCCGTCTTGGTGTCCGACTGGCCGGTGGAGTCGGTGACGCGCACCTGGACCACGTGGCCGCCGGCGGCAGGGAAGCTGTAGGCCTTGGTCTTGGCGGTCCCGCTCTCCTCGGCGGCGGAGTCGAGCTTGAAGGCGAAGGCGGTGATGTCCGCGGCGCCGTTGCCGTCGGTGGAGGCCGAGGCGTCGCAGGTGACGTTGAGCGGGGCGTCGCCGGTGTCCGGGGTGCAGGTCAGGGCGGCGACGGGGGCCAGCCTGGGCTTGCACTCCACCTCGGTGGAGAAGGCGCTCTCGTTGGTGGCGCCGTCGACGGCGGTCACGCGGAAGCGGTAGGTCTGCGTGCCGTCCAGCCCGGTGAAGTCGCGGTAGATGCCGCTGGCGTTGTCCGCGTGGGCGTAGTTGCAGCCGGTGTCGCCGGGGTTGACGCAGCCGGCGTGCGCCGCGGTGTCGGAGTAGACCTTGTAGGTGACGCCGTTCGGCTCGGGCTGGTTGTCGGTGCCCTGGGTCACGGCGGTCCAGGCGACGCGCACGCTGCCGCCGGCGTTGGCGGTGCAGGTGACGCCGGTGGGCGCCTTGGGGTCGACGGTGTCGGCGGGGCCGGTGTTGAAGTAGCTGGCGGTGCCGGTGTCGGCGGCGCTGGCGGCGTAGCCGCGGCGGTCCCAGGAGACGATGTTGAGGATGTGCGCCGCGAAGAAGGGGCCGGCGTCGCTGTTGCCGCCGTCGCGCTCGGCGGGGCAATACCAGCGCGCCTTGGCCAGCAGCACGTCCTGCACCTTCTGGTCGTTCTTGTTGACGATGCCCACCGCGCCGGCGCAGGCGCTGGCCACGTAGAGGTCGCCCGCGGGATCCGCCCAGGAGGTGACGTCGGCCGAGTACTGCGAGTCGCCCATCATCAGGAGCGCCGCCTTGGCCACCCGCGAGTCGTTGACGTTGGCGCCGTTGGCGAGGCCCTCGAGGTAGGTGCGGGCGCCCGGGTCATTACCCAGATAGCCGAGCGCGAAGAGGGCGAGGTACTTGGCGGCAGGCTCGACGTCCTTGGAGCCGCAGATGAAGCGCTGGCGCAGCGGGGCGAGGTAGTTGCCGAGGATGCTCTTGCGTGCGGCCAGGTGCGAAGCGGCCCAGAGGTGCTGCGCCTGGAACTTGGTGAAGCCCGCCTGGTTGGCCGGGTTGTTGGAGGCCGTCGTGTCCCGGCATGTGGTGTTCGTGCCCGAGCAGTAAGTGCTGACCATGGAGTTCTGCGACCCCGAGTCCCACGACCCGCGGCCGGAGCAGTAGGACTTCAAGAGGTCGACGAGGCCGGCGTCGCGGTCGCTGGTGCTGCCGAAGTCGATCTTGGCGATGTACTGCAGGTGCGCGCCCTGGGCGTCCTCGTCGTCCCCGAGATTGGGCAATGACGAATCGTTTCGGGGACCAACGACCGAACCGTTTACCTTCTTCACGGCCACGGCATTGAACGGTGCAACCTCGTAGTTGCCGGTGGGGCCGATGCCGTACCTGTTGCTCTGGCCGCCCAGGCCGCCGTTGCCGAAGCTGACGTAGAAGTCGATGTTGCCGACGTCCAGGTTGCCGCCCGTGCCGCTGATGGTCAGGGTGCGCTTCAGCTTCTCCCCGGGCATCAGGTAGTTGAGGACCTTGGGGGCGGGTCCGCTGACGTCAATGGTGTAGCCGCTGGCCTCGGCGTAGAGCACGAAGCTCACCAGCGGGTAGCCCATGTTGTTCTGCACGTACAGGTCCAGCGTCGTCGAGCCCGAGCCCGGCACGCTCACCGTGTCGGAGGCGGGGCGGACAACCAGGTTGTAGCCCGAGGCCCACAAGCAGTTGCACCAGTGCGCGAACGCGGGAGCGGCGGCCAGCAGCGCGGTGGCGCAGGCCAAGACGGCGACGAGGCGTCGGAGCATGGTGGCTTCCTGAAAGGGAGCGTCGGCCACGCCCCCCCGGCTGGTCCATCGGAGGGGGACAGTATACTGGCGCCCTCTCAGTCTCCTCAAACCGGGAGCCCGTCCGTGATCCGTCTCGTCGTCGCCCTCGCGCTCCTCTCTGCCGCCCCCGCGGACCCTGCGCCCGACGCGGCGGCGCTGCGAGCCGCGGCCTCGGAGGGGAGGGTGGACTCGCTGCGCTCGCTGCTCGACGGCGGCGCCAGCGTCGACGCCAAGGGACCGCAGGACTGGACTGCGCTCCACGCGGCGGTCATCGCCGGCCAGGCCGAGGCGGCGGCGCTCCTGCTCGAGCGGGGCGCGGACCCGAACGCGCGCGGCCGCTACGACCTGACGCCGCTGCACTGGGCGGCGATGAAGGGGCGGGCGGACCTGGCGAAGCTGCTCATCAAGCGCGGCGCCAAGCCCGATGCGCGCGACCTGTGGTCGCGCACGGCGCTGCACGTCGCGGCCCAGGAGAAGGTGGTACGGGCGCTGGTGGAGCTGGGGGCGGACGTCAACGCCCAGGACGCCAAGGGCATCACCCCGCTGCACGTGGCGCGCAACGAGGATGTGGCGAACGTGCTCTTGGAAGCTCAAGGCGGACTTGCGGCTGCGAGCCTACGGGGGGCTGACGGCGCTGGAGCTCGGAGGTCGCAGGGGCGCCGCTCGACCATGGCCTGCACGTGCTCACCTGGCGCAAGGCGGTGCGCCTGCGGGAAGACCGCGCCAACTTCCAGTTCGAGGTGCGCAACCTCACCGACAAGCCGATCGACGGCCTCGCCTTCTCCTTCGAGAAGCTCAGCGTGCCAGGCGCGCCTTCCGGTCACGGGCTTCTCGCTGCAGCCAGGTGAGCTGGCCATCCCCAGCGTCGCCATGGTCCGCACCCCGGACACGAAGGAGGGGCCGTACCCGCTCATGGGGACGATGAAGCTGGGCGGGGCCGAGATCGCCAAGCTGGAACTGACCGTGGACACGACGCGCGGCGTGACCCCCGAGGACCAGGGGATGATCCACCTGGGCTCGGGCAGCCTGCGGCGCGCGCCCGAGGCGTGGGCGAACGTCGCGTTCGTCCTCGGGCCCATCGTGCTGCTGGGCCTGTGGTTCGGCGTACGGGCCTGGAAGAAGCGGAGCGGAGCGACGAAGTAGCCGAGGAGCGCGCCATGCGCCGGGTCATGTACGTGGAGAAGAAGAGCGGCACGACCGGCGAGGGCCGCATCGGCTGGGTCGAGCTAACGCGGACGGGACGCAGCTTCACCTACGCAGGGCGTCGCCTGCTGAAGGTCAGGAGCGGCTACAAGTACAACTGCATCGACGAGGAGACCGGCGACCGCTACTGGGTCTCAGGTCCGCGCAAGGATGGCGCGGACCATCTCTATGGCTCCGTGGTGCAGATCGACGAGGACGCTCGGCTCGAGTACTGGACGCAAATCCGAGGGGAGCCGGAACGCGTCGAGGCCCTCGAATACCGGTCGAGGGCCTCGACCCGAACCCAAGCCCGGACTCGTGGCGGTGACTTGAGCCGGCGCGTGAGGAGCCAGTGAGCGCCTACTCCTTGCGCCCCCGCTTGCCGTACTCCTTGTCGAGGTAGAGCGCCGCACCGGGCCGGTCGCCGACCAACTTGAGCTTGTCGACGATCTCCGCGGCGGCGGCCTCCTCCTCGACCTGCTCGGTCACGTACCACTGCATGAAGACCTGGGCGGCGACATCCTTCTCGGTCACCGCCAGCTCGTGCAGCGCGTGCACCCGCTCGGTGACCAGCCGCTCGTGGCCGAGCACCGCCTCGAAGACCTGCACGATGGAGCCGTACTCCGCCGGCGGCGCCTTCACCGGCCTGAGGTTGGGGTTCGCTCCGCGGGCGATGACGTGGTCGATGAGCTTGAGCGCGTGCTGGTGCTCCTCCTCGTGCTGCACGCGCAGCCATGCGCCGAAGCCCTTGTAGGCGTGGGCCTCGCAGTAGGCGGACATCGCCAGGTAGAGGTAGGCCGAGTACAGCTCTTCGTTGATCTGCGTATCGAGGGCGTCGAGCATCTTGCGGCCGATCATGGATTCCTCCGGGAGGTCGTTCGGCCGAAAGGTAGCGTCCAGGGTCTGGCCCGGGCACGGCGAAATCGAGGCGGGCGCCCGATTCGACGGGTGCTGAAACCTCAGGCGCGCCGACGCATCCGCTCCCACCGCGACAGCAGGAAGGCGAAGACCGCCACGGGCGTGAGCGCGATGGGGAACGACAGCCAGAACCAGCCGTTGGACCGCACGGGCGGTGGCCGGCGGTCGCGCTCGTCGAGCGGCAGCGCCCTCAAGGTCCCGTCGTAGCTGCCGTGCACGAGGATCCACGAGCCCTGGATGCGCGCCGCCGAGGGGGCCGCCCAGTTGCTGTCGTCGAGCCCGCCGACCGTCCAGAGCGGCTGGCCGGTGTAGGTCGTGAACTGGTGCGCGCCGTCCTGCGCGGAGACCGCGTGCAGCGAGTGGTCCCAGGCCGAGGCGAGCAGCAGGGGCGGGGAGGACGGAACGTAGGCCGCCGAGGCGTAGATGCCTCCGCGCGCTGCGTACGACCAGGCGGACTGGCCGGTCTTCACGTCCAGCGCCCAGAGCCGGCGGTCGTAGCTGCCGACGATCACGCGGTCTCCGGGGATCAGCACGGGCGAAGCGGTGACGCGGTCGCCCGTCTTGAAGCTCCAGCGCTCCTCGCCGGTCTCGGCGTCCAGCCCGCGCACCATGCCGAACTTGCTCGCCGTCACGACCATCGGCCGCTCTCCGGGGATGAAGGCGGGCGGGTTGCGCACAGCGTCGAGCTCGGTCTTCTGCCAGAGGACCCGCCCGGTGTCGGCGTCGAGGGCGTAGGTGTTGCCGTCCGAGGAGCCGACCCAGAGCCGGTTGCCGACGGTGATCGCCGCGGTCACCTCGTTGTCGCCGAGGACGCGCGTCCAGAGCGGCTTGCCGTCACGAGCCGAGAGCGCCGTCACGCCGCCGCGCTGCAGGCTGTGCCCGAGCGAGCGGTCGAAGACCCAGTGTCCGACGAACACGGCGTCCTGTCCTGCGGCCTTGCCCACGGAGGGCGCCGAGAGCCGCGCGCCACCCAGCGTCGGCCGGTACTCCTCGACCGAGTGCACCCAGAGGCTCTTTCCGCTCGCGGCGTCGACGGCGTAGACGAGCCGGTCGCTGGAGGAGGCGAAGAGCACCGGCTTGCCGCCGGCCTCCCAGATCGCGGGCGAGCCGTGCACGGGGCCGCCCGTCGTCAGCTTCCACTGCAGGTCGCCGGTCGCGGCGTCGAAGACGTAGACCAGGCGGTCGTAGCTGCCGACCGCGGCGATGGCCTTGCCCTCCACGACACCCAGCGCCGCGCCGGTCCAGACGACCATGCCCGGCTCGTAGCCCCAGATGCGCCCGCTGCCTTCCGAGCTCCAGGGCCGCGGCCGGGCGCTCTTGGGCGCGTCGAGCTCGATGGAGCCAGTGTTCTGCGCGTCGTGGCGCTGCTGCGGCCAGTCCTGGGCGGCAAAGGCGGACGGAGCGGCCAAGAACGCGACGGCGAGAGCGGTAGCGAGCAAGCGGCTCAAGAAGCGCCTCCCGCGTGAGGAGGAGCCTCCCCCTCCCCGTTGTTTGGGGAGGGGGTAGGGGGGAGGGTTGCGAGGGCTGGCGGGAGGGCCGCGGCCGCCGGTGAGCGGGGCGTGGCGCTGCTCCAGACGTCCACCACCTCGAACGCCTTGCTCGGGCAGGAGTCCACGCACGCGTAGCAGAACTGGCAGTGCTCGGCCCGGATGCGGCCCTTGGCGATGGCCCCGACGTCGCAGACCCGGTCGCAGGTCCCGCAGTCGTTGCAGCGCGAGGCGACGCGCTCGATGCGCAGCCGGGAGAAGCGGTGGGTGAAGCCCATCAGGAAGCCCCACGGGCACAGGTAGCGGCACCAGGCGCGGGTGACGAAGAGCGAGGCCACGATGATGACCAGCGTCGCGGTGGCGCTGGCGGGATCGGAGCGCGAGGTGAAGGCGAAGTGGACCGGCGAGGTGATGATCTGGTGCGAGACGGCGGTGATCAGGATGGCGACCACGCTGACCAGGCGCAGCCGGCGGGTGGGCAGGTCGTCGATGGCCCCGGCGAGCGCCATCCAGACGAGGAGGATGAGCGCGGCGGCCCAGTGCAGGCTGGAGTCCTCGATGAACATCTGCTTCTCGAGCGCGATGGCGATGACCAGCGCCAGGAAGCCCAGGAAGAAGAGCGCCAACAGCCCCAGACGCAGCCGCGTCGCAGAGGTGGGCCTCTTGACGACCAGCCGCCGCAGGATGGCCGCCCACTCCTGCACCGTGCCGGTCGGGCAGATCCAGCCGCAGAAGATGGGGCCCGCGACGAGCGTGGCCGAGAGCACCACCACCGGCAGCGCCATCCAGTAGAAGGACTCGGTGTAGACGGTGCCGATGAGGGTCAACCCGTAGAGCGAGTTGCGGATCATCCCGAACACGCCCAGGCAGGAGTAGACGACGTAGAAGAAGACGAAGATCGACACGACCTGCACGCCGCGACGCACCGCCTGCCGCCGCCTCTGGACGCGGGCGACGAGGATGACGGCCAGGAAGAGGATCAGCAGCGAGGCCATCTCCACGCTGGTCTGGTCCAGCGACAGGAACGGCGCATTGAAGAACTTGGTGAGCGGCAGGCGTTCGGGCTGCATCGCGGTGGGTGCCCCTTTCTCGCTCAGCAGGCTCCGGCGGGGTTGGTGCAGCGGTCTCCGGCGGAGAGGCAGCTGCGGCCGCAGGCGCTCTTCTCGGTGGGCTCCTGGGGGCCGGCTCCCAGAAAGCGCGCGACGAACGGGCAGCGCGGCACGGCGAAGACCTGCTCGGTCGGCCCGCGCTGCACGATGGCCCCGGCGAGCATCACCGCGCAGTGGTCGCCCATCGCCTTGGCCTCTTCGCGGCTGTGGGTGACGTGCACGGTCGTCAGCTTGAACTCGGCGTGCACGCGCTTGATCTCCGCCTGCAGCTCGAGCCGGGTGTTGTGGTCGACCAGGCTCAAGGGCTCGTCGAGGAGCAGCACCTTGGGGCGGATGGCCAGGGCGCGGGCGATGGCCACCCGCTGCGCCTCGCCGCCGGAGAGCGTCGCCACCGGCCGCTCGAGGATGGTCGACAGGCGCAGCGCCGCGACCACCTCGTCCACGCGCCGCTGCCGCTCCGCCTCCGGCAGCCCACGGGCCTTCAGGCCGTACTCGATGTTCCCGGCCACCGAGTAGTGGGGGAAGAGCGCCGCCTGCTGGAAGACGAGGCCCACGTCCCGCCGCTCGGGCGGCTCGGCCGTGACCTCGCGCTCGCCCAGGTGCACGGCGCCGGAGTCCGGCTCGTGGAGACCGGTCAGCGTCTGCAACAGCAGCGACTTGCCGCAGCCGGACGGGCCCAGCAGCACCCAGTACTCGCCGGCGCCGACGCGCAGGTGGATCCGGTCCAGCAGGAAGGTGCCGAAGCGGCGCGAGAGGTTCGAGACGGTGAGGCTCATCGCGGCTGGACCTCCGGCGCCGGGCCGCGGCGGGCGAGGCGGAAGGGCGCCAGCGTCTCGGCGAAGCGCAGCACCACGAAGAACCAGACGCAGGTGGCGAGCAGCAGGATGGCGATGGGCCGGCTCTCGGCGGCGCCGGCGCGCAGGAACTCGGTGTGCACCAGCATCGGCGCGGTCACCGGCGAAGGGGCGAAGAGGACGATGACGCCGAACTCGCTGACCGCCCGCGCCCAGCCCAGCGCCGCGCCGACGACCAGGCCGCGGCTCGCCAACGGCAGCGCGATGTTCCAGAAGGTCGCCGCCGGCGAGGCGCCCAGGCTGCGCGAGGCGTGTTCGAGCTGCAGCGGCACGGCCTCGAAGGCGGTCATCGCGCTCTTGATCACGAAGGGTGAGGCGACGAAGACCTGCGCGACGATCAGGCCCAAGAGGCTGCCGGAGACCTGGACGCCGAGCGACTCCAGGCCGCGGCCGAGCGGGCTACCGGGGCCGAAGAGGACCATCAGCGCCACCGCGGCCACCGACTGGGGCACGAGGATCGGCAGGTCGATGACCGACTCGACCCAGCGCTTGCCGGGGAAGTCGACTCGGGCGAGGGCATAGGCGAGCGGAATGCCCCAGAGCGCGACGACCACCGTCGCCAGCGTCGAGGTGAGCAGGCTTAGGCCGAGCGCCGATTGGACGTCCTCGCGCCCCAGCGTGACGGCCAGGGTCTGCACCGAGTCCTGGAAGGCGAGGTGGAGGATGGGGAAGAGCACCGCGAGCAGCGCGACGAGCCCCACGCCGAGGCAGGCGAGGACGAACGCCGGGGCCTTGCGGCGCAGCTTCACGAGGAGCGCGTAGACCAGCACCAGCGGGACGAAGGTCTCGAAGGCGTAGGGCTGGAAGACGATGAAGCAGACGACGAAGACCGCGAAGAAGCCCACCAGCACCGGGTTGGCGAAGAGGCTCGTGTAGACGATGACCAACAGGATGAAGAGCGGCTTCTTGCCCAAGAGCACCATCGCCAGCAGGTAGAGCAGCACGTAGCCGGCGACGAAGACCGCGGCCAGCGAGGGCGGCCGCTTCTGCAGAATCGTCCCCGCGCAGTACGCGACGTACAGGTTGGTCGCCAAGAGCACCAGGTTCATCGACGGCGTGAACGGCGGTGCAGGCAGGAGCGCCAGGCCGGCGTGCGCCGCGGCGAGGACGAAGGCGACCACCGCGCCGTGCTTCCAGGTCAGGTTCACGGCGTGGGCCTTTTCTGGGCGAGCGAGCGGACAGTGGAGATCGGTGGATCGACTGGACGATAGCCGGAGCGCAGCAGCGCCTTGCGCCCATGTTCGGAGACCAGCGCGGCGGCCAGCAGGCGAGCGCCGTCCGGGTTTACGGCGGCGTCCGGGATGGCGAGCGCGCAGGCGATGGGCTGGCCGCGGCGCTCGGCGACGGCTGCCTGCTGGTAGGCATCGGCCAGCTCGAGCCGCGACAGGTTGATCCGGGGATCGAGCTCGGTGACCTTCAGGTGGTGGCGCTCGGCGGTCGAGCGGTGGAGGAGGACGTAGTCGGCGGCGCGCGACTCCAGCAAGCCGACGAGCTCGGTCTCTCCGGCCACCGTCAGCGCCTGGCCGCAGGGAAGGTTCGGGCCGCCGGCGCCCGCAAGGCGCCAGGCGAGGAGCGCGTCGGTTCCCACCGCGGACGTTGCGGCTTGCGCGCAGCCCATCCTCACTTCGGGGCGGGCCAGGAGTCGGTCCAGTTGGAGGCCGAGATCTCGTCGGTGAAGCGGCTGTGGTCCTTGTGCGCGAGGACGACCTCGTCGGTGGCGAAGGTGAGCAGCCAGCTCACCTTCTTCGAGCTGAGCAAATCCTCCAGCGCCGCTGCGTCGCAGGAGACGACCAGGTCTGCCTTCAGGCTCAGCTCGGTGAGCTTGCGGACGGCGAGAGCGCCTTCGCTGGGCTCGAGCCGCGCGCGCAGGGCGGGCTGCTCGCGGCGCGCCACCGGGACCAGGTCGGAGAGCAGCGGGCTGAGCCCCTGGTCGTGGAAGACGGCGACCTCAGCCGCTGCCGGCTTGCAGGAGGCGAGCGCCAGGAGCATCGCAACCAGGAAGGCGGTCGGGAGGGGGTGGGGGAGGAAGCCGAGGGGTCGGGGCATTCGAGAGGAGCCAGGCCAGTGAGGCGTCCTTTCTATCCCGGCGCCCGGGAAGGCTCCAGCGCGTCCCCCCGATGCGGGAGCTACCGGAATGGCCCGCGCTGGGGAATCATGGCGGCTTCGCGAGGTCGGCCATGGCGCGTTGGGCGGTCGTCACCGGGCACAAAGGCGACAAGAAGGCGGAGTTCGTCCTCGGCGTCGCCAAGGCGCTGGAGGCGGCGGGCCTGCGGGTCGCCGGCTTCGTGCAGCGGCGCTGGCACGACGGCGACCAGAAGGGCCACGACCTGGAGCGGGTCGCCACCGGCGAGCGGCTGCGGCTCTCGCAGGACGGCGTGGCCGCCAAGAGCATCAGCCAGGACGCCTTCTGCACCTACGCCTTCGAGAACGACGGCTTCGCCCGGGCCTTCGAGTGGCTGCGCGAGGACGGCAGGGCGGCGGACGTCCTCGTCCTCGACGACGTCAGCAAGCTCGAGACACAGGGCAAGGGCCACGCCGCCGCGCTCACCTGGGCGTTAGCGCAAGCAGACAAGCTGGTCGTGATCTCCGCGCGGGCGAGCCAGCTCTTCTACGTCGTCGAGAACTTCGGCCTGCAGGACGACCCGATCGCCGCGGCGGAGCTGCCGGTGGGCGAAGACGGGCTCAGCGAGTTCGCCCGGGAGATCGCCCGCGCGCTCCGATAGGCCGAGCAGCTCCGACCAGGGTGAGAAGGGCAAGGGACGAACCCCCTCCCGCGGTTGGGGAGAGGGCACGCCCGCTATGGGCACGCCAGCCTGCAGGTCTGCAGCGCCAGGCAGTCGGGGTCGGAGATGCACTGCTGGCGGACGCCTACGCACGACGAGGCGGTGAGCGCCTGGTTGGTGCAGGCGGTGCACTCGTCTGCGGGGACGCCCGCCGGAGGCGACTCGGCGCAGAACCAGTCCTTGCACGCCGCGGCACACGGGCCCGGGGCGGTGGGCGTCCCGCAGATGCACGGGGTCATCCAGTCGCTGAGCTTGCCCCAGCCGACGAGGTTGACCGAGGCACAGCACAGCTTGCAGTCCTTGCTCTCCATGCAGGTTCCGACGAGCTTGGGGTCGGAGGTGGGGCCCGGGGCGTCCTCCACGAACTGGCCCGGGGTCAGGGCGCGGCCGGCGAAGCCCGGGAAGTCGTGGGGCAGGCGGACCGCGCGGAAGAGGTCGGGGTCGGAGGGAACCTCGCCCTGCGCCGCGACCCCCGACTTCCCCACCGGGCTGCGGTACCGCCAGACGACGGCGCCGGATGCGGTGACCTCGAAGATCTCTCCGCTGTCACCTTCGCAGACGAGGGTGTTGCCGTTGGGCAGGCGCTGCGCACCGGAGATGTGGTTGGCGTAGAAGCTCTTCGGCGGGTCCGCCTGGTACAGCCAGGACACCTCGTCGGGCCCGAACGGAATCCCGAAGGGCGGGACGGCGTAGGCGCCGCTGGCGTCCACGGGCGTCTGGATCTCTTCGACCGTCGAGTAGCCGCGGCCGAGCCCGTTGTTGAAGTAGAGCAGGTGGCCTTCGCCCGGCAGCCCGGGCGGAATCCAGTGCACGTCGTGCTGGCCCAGCATCGTCTGCTTGCCCGGAAGGCCGTAATTGGCGGGCCGGCCCCAGCGGTACAGCAGGTCGCCGCCCTTGCCCCGCTTGCCGCCGGCGTGGCCTCGCGCCTCATCGGTGGTCGTGCCGTGGTCGATGACCCAGACCTCGCTCAGGTTCCGGCTCCCGAGCGCTATCTGGTCCAGCGCCGGGTTGTAGGAGACCGAGTTGGAGTGCAGCCAGTCGGTGCGCGTGTATGACAGCTCGAGGAAGCTCGGGGTGCTCGGCCACGGGTGTTCCCGCCGGCAGGATGTAATCCCAGACGTGCCACTCCCACACGACCTCGCCGGTCGTGGGGCCGGTCGGGCGGATCTCCACCAGCGCGTCGGGCCAGACCGGGCCGTTGGGCTCGTAGCCCAGCGCCAGGACGTCGATCTCGGTCTTGGTCTCCCAGTACAAGAGCAGCACGTTGCCATTGGGCAGGACGGCGAAGTCGTGATGTGCCGCGAAGGTGTCGCCGTACCACTCGAAGTCCCAGACCAGCTCGCCGTCCCAGCTGAAGCGCTGGAGGCCGCCGCCGGTCGGCAGGCCGCCGAACATCGACTTGTGAGCGGAGCGGAGGAGGTCGCCGTTCTCCAGCAGCTGCAGGTTCATTCCCGGCAGGTAGGCGGCCTGCCAGGTGTGCACGACCCTGCCGAGCATGTCGACGAGGTAGGTGCGCGACGACCAGATGGGCGCGAAGAGGGTGTAGCCCTGGTACGCGCCCTCGGTGCACTCGATGAGGCCCACCGTTCGGTCCGGCCCGGAGTAAGGACAGGCGGTGGGCGGCGGGGTCACGGTCGCATCGGGGCGCGAGGCGCCGGCGTCGGAAGTCGAGGCGTCGCGGGGACCGGCGTCGGGCCCGCCCGCGTCCGAGGGCTCGGGAGCCGAGGCGTCGAGGGCCGCGCTGCCGGCGTCGAGACCGGGCTGTGGCCCGCTCGCATCGCCGCCCGCAGGCTGGGGTGCAGGGCAGGCGGCGAGCGCAAGGGAAAGCCCGACGGCCCATAGCGAGGGGAGGTGGAGCGGCTGGTGAAGTCGTGGGTCAAAGCCTGCCGTCATCGAGATGCACTCCGGTTAGCGGCCTCTGAGAGCGACGGCGAGAGGGTACTCCACCGACGGCGTGCGGCGAATCCCGCGGTCGCGGCAAGGACGGAAATTCATGTCACCGAATGCATGCCTATCTTCAGCAAGTCCGCAGCCGACGAGCCGCAAGCGTCAGCGCGTCGGGCTTCTCCAGCCCTGTGCAGTGATGAGGTACGAGTCGAGCAAGGAATGGTCTGCTCCCTTCTCCTTTCGGTGCGGAAAGCCGTTGGTTGCAGCAGGCACGACGATGTTGATGAACGAGGCCGTCGATTTTGGTGCGTAATCGTTTACCCAGCCCATTTGTATTGTTGAGAGTTTTTATTACTCTGCGACATTGGCGTCATGTCGCAAGCCAAGACGCTTAGGCGTAAGCACAAGAAGGCCCCGAGCGAGGTGCAGCGGGGCTTTCAGTTCTCAGGCGCCGAGGGCCGCCGCCGCGTTCCCCCTCAGAAGGACTCCATCCCCAAGGCGCGTCTGCCCGCGTTTGAGGAGCCGGACCCCTTTGCCGTCACCATCAACGGCCAGCGGCTCTCCGACTACTTGAAGGACATGGGCCAAGCCTGGGTCGTGAGTCTCGTAGAGCTTCTCTACGAAATCGACTGGCGGATGTTCTTCCCCAGCTACAGTCCGACCGGTCGCCCGCCGATCCACCCTCGGATCATGATGGGGCTGCTCACCTACGGGGCCCTCATTGGGCGCACGTCCCTGCGCGAACTCGAAACGCTTGCCAGCCTCGATCTCGGCGCATGGTTCGTTTGTGGTGGCCTTCAGCCTGATCACAGCACAGTCGGCAAGTTCCTCCAGCGGCACTGCGACATCCTGACCGAGGACTTCTTTGCAGGTCTCACCGTCCATCTGGTCTCTCGTCTGAAGCTGAGTCCGGGCGTGGCTGCGATCGATGGGACGGTGGTTGCCGCAGTCTCGAGTCGCCTGAACACGTTGAAGTTGGAAGCGGCTCGTGAGGCGGCCAAGGAGGCTGCCGCACAGGTGAGCGCCCTGGCGAAGTCCAAGGTGCCGGAGGACGCCACGCGCACGGCCCCGCCTGCTCCCACTCTGCCCGAGATAGCCCCGCCGGCTGACGACGGCAGCACTGCTCCGTCGCAGCCCAGCGCCCAGCCGCCGTCATCCTCGCCAACGCCTGCATCGGAGCCCCCGACTCAGCGGCGCTCGCAGAGGCGGAGGCGCGTGCCGCCACGGCAGCCGAGGTGCTACGTGCCGCAGAGGCACGGGTCCCCAGGACTGGGGATCCCAAACGAACGACCGTGGTTCCAGGCGAGCTCGATGCTGTGATCCAGCCGCTCAAGAGCGGCTCGTACGCACCGGCCTACAAGCCGTCGATCGCCGTGCACGAGAGCGGGCTGATCGTGGGGCAAGCTGTCGATCCGTCGAGCGAGACCGCCGTCGTCCCCGCGCTATGGGCGCAGCACCGGCGCATTATCGGCGCGGATCCGACCACGACGCTTTTCGATGCGGGCTATCACTCTCTGGACGTCCTGCGGGACTTTGCCGATCACGACATCCTTTGCCCAAGCGGCACCCGCCACCAGGACTTCGTCAAGCGCGGCAAAGGCGGCATGTTCGCCAAGGCGTCGTTCGCCTACGACGAAGCCACGGACACCTATCGCTGTCCCGGCGGGAACACGCTCGCACGCGTCACCAACAAGCTGCTGGATCCAAACGGTACCTACGCCAACTACCGAGCAGCGTCGGAGTGCTGTGCAAAGTGCCCTTTGAAGGCGACGTGCACCAAGGCCAAAGCGCGGACCGTGAGTCGTTGGGACGGCGACGAGCTCAAAGAGGCGATGGCGCAGGTGATGGCCCAGCCCCGAGCTCGCGCCGCGTTCAAGCGACGGTCGGCAATCGTCGAGCCAGTGTTCGCTTTCCTTAAGGAACACCAGAGGTTGCGGCGCTTTCGCCGTCGAGGCCTGAAGAACGTGCGGATGGAGTTTGCGCTCCACTGCATCGTCTTCAACCTCGGCCGCGCACTCTCAATCGAGCGGCGGCGGCGGCTTGTTGTCTTTTTGTTCTGGAGCTGCGCGATGGGCTCCCATTGGAGGCCAATAGCCGTAGGCGTCTTGCTCCGATAGATGTGCTGTCCCGCGTCCTGCCGCGCCACGCCATCTGCGAGTCGTTCTTGGGGCTGAGTCCTATATCGACGGCCTCGAACGCTGACATACCTTTAGCGGTCCCGCCTTGGCCCCGTCCCGGTCGGCTCGTGCTCGATGCGGGCCTCATCACTGCACAGGGCTGGAGGAGGCCCGCGCGCTCACGCTTGCGGCGCGGGCCGGGCCGGGCCGGGCCGGGCTGGGCCGGGCCGGGCTGCTCCCGAGCCGCAAGGAGCTCCGACCAAGTGGATGAAGGCACAGGACGAACCCCCTCCCGCAGCCTGGGAGCCTGGGAGGGGGCAGGGGTGAGGGCTAGAGGTTGAACGTCAGCATCACGCGCGGGACCAGCTTGTTGACGTCCTGGCAGGGCTGCTCGAGGCACCACATGCGCTGCCAGCTGGCCTCGGCGTCCAGGTACAGGTTGTCGCCCAGGGTCCAGATGGCGCCCAGGGCCGCTTCCAGGCCCCACGCCTCGATCGAGCCGCCGCCTTTGCCGATGAGCCGGTAGATCTGATCGCGTTGCAGGATGAAGAGCTTGGAGGCCTCGGAGAGCGGGAAGATGCGGAACTCGAGGGTGCCCGTCGCCCGCTGCTGCACGTAGTCCTGGTTGGAGATGGTCGCCGCGACCGGGTCGACGAAGACCAGGTTCTCCACGCGGCCCCAGGCGTAGTTGCCGGTGAGCTTGGTGGTGATGGTCTTGTTCCAGCGCATCAGCCACTCGGCCACGTACTCCCAGGTCTTGGAGGTGCCCCACGGCGAGGCGTTGGGCGCGGCGATGAGGTCGTTGAGCGTGCGGTTGCCCAGGTAGTTGACCCGCAGGGTGATGGGCGAGTTGAAGGCCGGGCGCACCACGATCCGGTTGCGGAACTCCAGCTTCTCGGCCGTGGCGTGCTGGTCCTCCTCGGCCAGGTCGCGCTCCCACATCTGGTAGAACTCCAGCTCCAGCCGCCCGCCGGCGTACACCATGCGGTTGTCGATGCGGTGCGCGCGGTTGAGCCCCATCTTCAGGTCGGCGATGGCCTTCTCGTCGTTGGCCAGCGAGTAGCGCGGCTCGATGGCCACCGGCGCGAGCAGGCTCCACCACTGGCCGGGGTAGATGCCTAGCGCCGCCGAGAAGCTGCCCTTGCTGGTGCGCACCGGATCCGCCTCGGTGCGGTTGTCGTCGTAGATGACCGAGTAGTTCGCCTGGGGGATGAGGCCGGGGATGATGGCGCTGCGCGCGCCGGAGTTGAGCTCCCAGTGCCAGGCGGTCAGGTCGAACTTGCCGGTCTGCTCGGACTGCAGGCCCACGGTCCGCGTGCGGAACAGCGCGTAGAGCTGCTCGGTGTTGGTCGGGGCGATCTTGGTCTCGATGCGCGCCAGCTGGACGCGGTCGCCGTGGGAGTAGGTGCCGTCCTCCTTGGTCTCGCCCTGCGAGAAGCTGTAGAGGCCGCGGACGGAGAAGGTCTTGAACTTGAGGTAATTGAGCGGGAAGCGGGCGAGGTCGTAGTCGGCCTGCGCGACGATCTTGTAGCGGCCGGTCTCCTGCTCGGCGCTCTGCAGGAGCGTGTGGCCGCCCTGGAGCGACAGCGACGGCAGCCCGTCCTTGTTGAGCTGGACGCGGCCCATGGCGTGCTGGACGACGCCGTTGTTGCCCAGCTCGTCGTGGGCCATTTCGCGCACGAAGAACCCGGTCACCGGCAGCCAGCGCACCGGGTAGCCCGTGGCGTTGAAGCGGAGGTCGTCGTCGAGCTTGCCGTACATCGTCTGGTCGCTGCCCAGAGGCGTGTAGTCCGCGCTGTGGTGCTGCGCCGAGAGCGTGCCCTCGATGTTCGGGTGGGCGACGCGGACCTTGCCCATCGCGGCCCAGCCGTCCTTCTTGGTGCCGCCGTCGTGGGTGCCGGCGACCTCGGCGTAGCCGGTCAGCCGTCCGCCCTGGCCGATGTCGGTCTCGTAGCGCGCGTCGGCGATGCCCATGGTCAGCCGCCGCAGCGGCGCTTCGTTGACGCGGGAGCCGAAGCCCTGGGTCTGGATGATGCGCGCGCCGAACTCGCTGCCGGCGAAGGGGGAGGAGGCGACGCGCGCGGCGGCCAGCCACTCCTGGGGGCCCTCGACGGCGAGCGAGCCGGTGTTGCTGCCGCGGTCGAGGATTCTGGCTGGCGAAGAGCTTGAGGCTCTGCTTGGCGGGGTCGCTCTTCTCGTCGATGGAGAGCTCGATGTAGTAGGTGCCGGCGTGCGCCTTGGCGGCGTAGCTCGTCGCCAGGCCCACGTCGAGCACCAGGTTGTCGCGGTCGGGCACCGGCTCGCGCGCCGGCGGCAGGTCGTTGTTGTAGATGAGCAGCGCGTTGGCCTCGACGCCCATGTCGTGGATGGCGACCTGGATGTTGCGGCTGCCCTGGCGGTACTCGGCGTAGACCGAGCGGGTCCAGCCGCGCTCGATGTACTTGGGGGCCGCTCCGTCGATCTGCGCGTAGAGCCCGCCCTCCTCGCTGATGAGCCGCGCCTCGCCGGTGCGCGTCCAGTCGCCGACCTCCTTGTCCGCAGGCAAGAGATCGAGCAGCGAGAGCTGGCCCAGGCCCTTCTTGGGCATCAGGTCGTACTCGTACTCGACCTCGATGACCGAGAGGTCGTCGACGCGCTCCGGGTCCAGGAAGGCCAGCTGTCCGGCGGGGTAGATGATGGTGTAGTCGCTGCCGTTGGTGAGCAGCTCGCCGTCGACCCAGACCCGCTCGCTGCCGGGCAGGATGTACTTCTTGGAGAGCGTGTAGATGTCCTGGCGCGGGCCGGTGATGAAGTCGCGCAGCGCGGCGCCGCGGCGCAGGCCGCCCTCGACGGTGGCGGCGATGACCGGCTCGGCGCCCTTGGACGCGGCGCGGGCATGCACGCCCTGCAGGAGCAGCGGGCGCTCCAGGCCCTCCTCGACGGTGCGGTACTTGAGCTTGTCCTCGAGGCGGACCTCGCGCAGCACGTCGTCGGGGTTGCCCAGGTACTCGATCTTGTACTGGAGGTCGCGGATGCCGTCGGCCTCGAGCTGGCCGTAGTCGAGGCGGGCGTAGGCGTCCAGGGTGCGGCCCTCCTCGAAGCGGTAGCCGGCGCCGAAGCCGACGACGCCGGTGTTGAAGCGCTCGTCGGTCAGCTTCTGCTTGCACTCCGGGCCGTCCTGCTTGCTGCAGACCAGCGGGCCCTTCACGGTGAGGTCGATGGGGTCCTCGGCGTTGAGGGTGCCGAAGATGCGCCAGCTGCCCTTCTTGCCCGCCTCCTCGGTGACCTCGCGGCCGCGCTGGCCCCAGAGCTCGCGGGCGATGTCGAGCACCCACGCGCCGTCGGGGAAGAGCACGGTGTACAGGCCGCCGGAGAGGAGCGTGCCCATCGCCCCCTCGCGCTTCCCCAGGCCGTCGGCCTCGGTGTAGCGCTTCATGGAGCGGTTGAGCTTGTTGTACTGGACGATCTCCTTGTCGGTGGCGATGAACAGGTAGTCGGTGAAGGTCTCGACGCCGACCACCGCCTTGCCCTCCAGCGCCGCCTGCTGCGGGAAGGGGACGAAGGCGTCCGAGGAGTTGACGTAGTTCATCAGCCCGTTCTCGGTGCCCAGCCAGACCGTGTCGCCGTCGAGCACGAACGTGCGGATCTGCTCGCCGCCGATGGCCTTGAACGGGAAGTTGGAGATGACGCGGGTCTTGGGCCGGATGCGCGAGAGGCCGACGTCGGTGCGGACCCAGACGTCGTCGCCCAGCTGGTAGAGCTCGAGGAAGTCGTCGCCCACCAGGCCGTCGGCCACGCTGAAGCCGCGCAGCCCGTCGACGTCGGGGTCGTAGAAGGCGACGCCGGCGCGGGTGGCGAACCAGACCTGGCGGCCGACGGTCAGCGCGTCGTTGACGGCCTTGTGGGGCAGGCCCTCGGCGTCGGTGTAGATGCGGAAGGTGCGGTCGTGCTTGCGGTAGCGCGCCAGGCCCTTGTTGGTGGCGAACCAGACGTACTTGTCGTCGTAGGCGACGGCGGAGACGGACTGGCTGGGCAGCCCGTCGTCCATGGTCAGGCGGGTGGCGGCGCGGCTGCCCGGGTCGAAGCGGATGGCGCCGTCGTCGGTGGCGATCCACAGCGTCTTGTCGTCGACCACCAGCTTGTTCACCGTGGCGCCGCCGGCGAAGACGCTCCAGCGGTCCTTGGCCTGGTGGACGAAGATCTCGCCCGCGCCGATCCAGACGCCTTCGACGGGGTCGATGGCGATGGGCGGGTTGCGGGCCAGGGCCGGGGAGGAGACGAAGAGGACCAGGAGCGTGGCCGAGACAGCCAGCGGGACGCGGAGGCGCGAGCTCTGATACGCCGGCCTCGTGCCGGAGCAGCTCGGGGAGTTGCCCAGAAGCGTCTTGCTCATGCCGGTGATCTCGCTGACGCGGGCCTGCGGGGAACTGCGCCGGCACAAGGCCGGCGATCCGGGGCTGGGCCGCGCTCAGGACTACGGTTCGAAGGGAAGCGAAGCGCCGAACCGGAGTCGGGATGGAGCTCCGTGGGGAGCGACTAGACGGTGACCTTCTTGACGTCGAGCTTGGCCAGGTCGATCGACCCGAGCCCCGCCTTGCTCGCCAGCTCGATGTGCTTCACGTCCGCGGGCGTGAGCTGCTTCTGGCCGAAGCGCGCCACGGTGAGGCCGTAGGCATCGACCGAGGCCACCATGCGCCCGGCGATGAGCTTGTTGGGCGTCACGGTCTCGCCGGGGCCGGCGGGGCCGTTGGTCAACAGCGCGCGGGTGGCGTCGAGGAGGGTCAGCTGCGGCTTGCAGACCCGGCCGAGGTCGGCGACGGCCTGCTGCAGGTCCAGAGTGGTGTGGAAGAGCTGCCGGTCCTGGATGAGCCCCATGAAGTTCTTCAGGCCCAGCGAGACGCCGGCCTGGAAGTGGTGCTTGGCCACCGGCAGGTTGATGAAGACGTCGGCGGAGAGGAACGCCTTGGACAGCTCGACCGACTTGAGGGCCACGCCGTCCTTGATCTCGGTCTTCTGGTACTCACCCGCGGCGCCGGTGAGGACCTTCACCTTCACCGCCGGCACCGCGGCCAGCGCGCCGGTGAGCCCGCAGCGCTCCAGGCACTTCTCGCCCTTGGCCTGCGGGTACTCGACGATGAGCACCTGCTTGGCCTTGGCGTCCAGGCAGGCCTTGGCGACCGCGACCACGACGTCCGGGTTGGTCGTCGAGCCCCAGGCCGCCGGGTTGGCGAAGCCGGCGTTGGGCTTGAGCACCACGTAGTCGCCGGAGCGCACGAACTTGCCGATGCCGCCGTAGGCGTCGAACGCCGCCTTCACCATCGCGGGCACGTCGGTGCCGCTCACCTCGACGAGGTCGGGGCCCGTGGGGGCGGCAGCCGCGAGTGCGTCCGCGTTCTTGAGGCCGGCGACGGCGGCGACCGAGGCACCGAGGAAGGTCCGGCGGGTCAGCTTCATCGTGGGGCTCCGTAGGCTGAAGGGTTCCGGCTCGGAAACGTCGGACATCCTACAGGTTTTCCAGAGCGCGCATCCAGACGCCGGGTCGGGGGAGCGCGCACTGCGTGCGGCTGCCGGCCCCCGCCTGGAACCACCCGCGGATCGCCGGCCTCCTGCCGGCACGAGGCCGGCGATCCGAGGGGCGGGCCTGCGGCACGGCATGCGGCGCGCCTTCGGCATCTGGTGTTTGGGCCAGCCAGGCTCCTGCCCAGCGCGGAAGGGCGGCCCCGGATGGGCGACCGATCCGCCCGGTCGCTGGCCCCTCGGGCGCCTCGGCTATACTCCAAGCCTCGATGACACGCCCAGACGCCAAGACCCGACGGCAGTTCCTGAAAGACGCCGCGCGCGCAG
Source organism: Myxococcales bacterium (assembly GCA_049841135.1). Classification (GTDB taxonomy): domain Bacteria; phylum Myxococcota; class Myxococcia; order Myxococcales; family UBA5297; genus JACRCT01. Next base: position 1,139,510 of record JASGHK010000002.1, on the reverse strand, counting down.
CCGGCGCCGCCTCGCTGGCGGGGGTGGCGGGCTGTTTCCCTGACGTGGGTGGTCACTGGCCGCGCGTGACCGAGGCCTGCCTGGGCGAGTCCCCTGAGGTGCCCGCGGCGCTCGTCGGGAAGGTCTCCGAGGTCTTCTGCGAGGCGAGCGTCATCACCAAGCCGCGGTATGCGCTGCAGGAGGCGCACGTTCGCCCGATGCTCGAGGCGGCGCTCCTGGGTCTGGCGCCCTCGGTCGAGCTCTGGAGGCAGCTGTTCCCCGAGTACGGCAGCTCGACGCGCATCGGCATCAAGGTCAACTGCCTCAACGCCAGCTGCCCGACCTCGGCGCCCCTGGTGAAGGCGTTGGTCGAGATCCTGGTCGAGACGCTGGGCGTGAGCCTGGAGCAGATCATCGTGTGGGACCGGCGCGCGGACGAGCTGAAGCGGTGCGGGTTCAGCTCGGCGACGGTGGGCGGCGCGCAGGTGCTGGGCACGGTGCAGTCGCCCGACGACGAGAGCGGACCGGGCTACGGCGAGCCCATCTGCGGCGCCATCGCCGGCAAGACGCCGCGGCTCAGCCGCATCCTCACCGAGCTGACCGACGTCACCATCAACGTGCCGGTCCTCAAGACGCACGACGTGTCCGGCGTGACCGCGGCGTTCAAGAACATCTACGGCCTCATCGACATCCCGGCCGCCTACCACAAGAACCTGGTCCAGACGCTGCCGCTGCTCTACGCGCTGCCGCCCATCAGCCGGTCGATGCGGCTGCACGTCCTCGACGCCTACCAGGCGATCGTGACCGGAGGCACGTCCGATCCCCCGGACACCGTGGTCAAGACCATCGCCGTCGCCGCCGACCCGCTGGCGCTCGACAGCTACTCGCTGGACAAGGCGAACGCGCTGCGCGAGGCCAGGAACATGGAGAAGCTGGGGCCGGTGGACTCGACGTTGACCGGCTGGCTCGAGGGGGCTGCCAAGCTCCGGCTCGGCAAGCTCGAGTACGTGCTCGACCAGAGAACCCTCTGAGCCAGGCAGGGCGCTCCTCCGCCCGCAACGAACGAGCCCCTCGCGCCGCAAGGCCGAGGGGCTCGAGGTTCCAGGCGGAATCGACGGCTAGCTAGCTAGGGCAGCTTCTCGACCGCGTACTTCACGAACTTGATCGCGTCGTCGCGGCCGGCGGTGTCCGGCTCCTCCGAGAGCGAGAGCATCGCCTCGACGAAGTAGGCACCCTTGTACGAGTTGACGCGCCACATCGTGCCGCTGTTGCCCGAGCGGCCCGCGGTACCGATGGCCTGGTCGGTGAAAGTGATGATCTTGTAGCGGCTGGTGAGAAGGATGCTCTCGTAGATCGTCTTGCCCTTGGTGTCGGCGTTCATCTGCCACACGCGCAGGTCGAGGGTGTAGGCCTCGCTCTTGAAATGCTCGCGGGCCAGCTGGCTGAAGCCTACGTCGGTGAAGGGCACCACATCGCCGTCGATGTCGCTGTCGTCCACGGCCTTCGCAGTGGCGTAGACCACCGGGCCGGTCGTCGAATCCAATGTCGTGTCCTGCTCCCAGCCGGTGATGGCCTGGTCGGCGGGGAAGGCGGTCTTGATGTCGAAGGGCGGGCCCGCATCGGGACCCGCGGCGTTGGTGGGGCCGCAGCCGGCCAGGAGCACGCCGCCGAGGATGGAAGCCACGATCGCTACGGTCTGCTTCATTGTCCCTCCGAGAAACGCGCACCGGCCCGGCGCGCAGATGAGTTCGAGCGGCGGGATTCTCGCGGGTCGAAGGCTTGCGTGGCAAGGGGCCCCCTGCTGCGGTCGAGGGGCGGGCGCGACACGGGCGCGCCCGAGCGTGCTCGCGCCGGCGAATCTGCGTGTAAGCTGGCGCCCTCGAGGTCGCCTTGCGAAAACTCGCCATCGTCACGCTCACCGCCGTCCCCATCGCCCTCGTCGCCTGGGTCGTTCACCAGGGGCTCACCCCACCGCCGCCGGAGCGACTGACGGCGGCCGCCAAGCCCGCGGCGCCTCCTGGCGCACAGCCAAGCGCTCCTGCTGCCGCAGCCGCGAGCGCCAAGCCGGCCGACGCCGACGGGGCGCTGCTCGCGCTCTTCGACGGGCTGCTCGGCCCGGGCGAGAAGGCCAAGCTCTACGACTCGAACGGCCTGTTCGACTACATCGACGGCGGCGCGCCGGTCTTCATCGAGCGCGGCTTCCGGCGCCTGGGCGCGGCGGAGCTGAAGCTCGAGGGCAGCGACGTGGTCTGCGACGTCTACGACATGGCCACGCCCGAGAACTCCACCGCCATCTTCAACAAGGAGAAGTCGTCCAACGCCAAGGCGGTCGAAGGCTGGCCGGCGGCCATCTCCGGGGCGATGAGCTTCGTCTTCCACTCCGGGCCCTACTACATCAAGCTCACCGCGTTCGATCCCAAGGGCGAGGCCCAGCTGGCCAAGCTGGCGCAGAAGATCAAGGAGCGGACCGCGACGCCGCCGGTGGCGATCGCGACAGGGGCTGTGGCCAAGCCCGCGGGCGAACCAGCTGTCGCCGCCGCTCCCTCCGGCGAGGAGGACAAGGCGCTGGCCGCGCTCTTCGACGGCGAGCTGGGCGGGGCCAAGGTCAAGGAGAAGGTCGCGCTCTACGACTCCAAGGGCCTGTTCGACTACATCGACGGCGGTGCGCCGGTCTTCATCGAGCGCGGCTTCCGCAAGCTGGCCGCGACCGAGCTCGCCAGCGCCGAGGGCAGTGACCTCGACTGCGCCGTCTACGACATGGCCAAGCCGGAGAACGCCAAGGCCATCTTCGAGAAGGAGCGTTCCAAGAATGCCCAGCCCGTCGACGGCTGGGACGAGGCCATCACCGGCAATCTCTCCTTCGTCTTCTGGTCCGACCGCTACTACGTGAAGCTCACGAGCTTCGACGCTCGGGGCGAGTCGGCGCTGTTCCCGCTCGCCAAGGCGCTGCGGAGGAAGGCGCGATGAGCCCTCCCGACGACAAGAAGGGACCCGCGACGCTGCCGCAGCAGGTCCCCGAGGTGGCGCCGCCCAAGCCGGTCGAGCCGCTCGTTCAGGTCCCGCCGCTCGAGGAGGGCCCGCGACGGCTGACCCGCCGCGAGCTGATGCAGGTCGCCACGACGAGCGCAGTCGCCCTGGGCACGGTCGGCGCCGCCGCTGCGCTCACCGACCGCAAGGCCGCTTCGCTCATGCCGGAGGAGGGCAGCAACAACAAGAAGCTGCTCTCCATCAAGGACCACCGGATCGTCCTGCCGCCGGGCTCGAACCAGATGGCCATCGTCCACGGCGCCGACGCCGCGGTGAACGCCCAGAAGGCGGTGGAGGCGCTGGGCGGGATGGGCGTCTTCGTCAAGCCGGGTGACAAGGTCCTCATCAAGCCCAACGTCGGCTGGAACCGGCTTCCCGAGCAGGCGGCCAACACCAACCCCGACGTGGTCGCCGCGGTGGTGCGGATGGTCAAGGCCGCCGGCGCCGCGAAGATCTGGGTGGCCGACGTGCCGGTCAACACCGCCGACCGCTGCTTCGACCGCTCCGGCATCAGGAAGGCGGCCGGCGAGGCGGGCGCCACGGTGGTGATGCCCGACGGGACCACCTTCCGCGAGGTCGCGGTGGGCGGCAGCCTGCTCAAGGTCGCCGACGTGCTCTTCCCGTTCGTCGAGGCCGACAAGATCATCAACCTGCCGCTGGTCAAGCAGCACAGCCTCTCCGGAGCGACGCTCTCCATGAAGAACTGGTACGGCGCGCTCGGCGGCCACCGCGTGCGGCTGCACCAGGAGATCCACAAGTCGATCGCCGACCTGGCGGCGATGGTGAAGCCCACCCTGACCCTGCTCGACGCGACCCGCATCCTCACCGGCAACGGGCCGTCCGGCGGCAGCCTCGACGACGTCAAGCGGATGGACCTGCTCGCGGCCTCCACCGACGAGGTGGCGCTCGACGCCTGGGGCATCACGCTGCTGGGCGTCACGCGCGAAGCGGCGAAGTTCATCGACGAGGCGGAGAAGGCTGGCCTCGGCAAGAGCGACTACAAGAGCCTCAAGCTCGCGGAAGTGAACGGATAGGCCATGCGCACCTTCATCTGGTTCCGGCGGGTCTGGCAGGCCGTCTTCCTCGGCGTCTTCCTCTTCCTGGTCTTCGCGACGACCGCCGCGACGATCGGCGGGCACGACGTCGAGGTGTTCCTGGAGATGGACCCGCTGGTGGCGCTCAGCACGACGCTGGCCACCCGCTCGTTCAGCCACACCTTGTGGTGGTCGGTCCCGATCGTCCTGGTCACGCTCGTCTTCGGCCGCTTCTTCTGCGGCTGGATGTGCCCAATGGGCGTGCTGCACCACGTGCTGGGGTTTCTGGGGCGCAGCAAGAAGGTGCAGGAGCGGGCCAAGGCCAACGCCTTCCGCCCCGGCTGGCAAAAGGTGAAGTACTTCATCCTGCTGGCGATGCTCGGCGCGGCGGCCATGGGCAGCTTGCAGATCGGCTGGCTCGACCCCATCGCCTCGACGTGGCGCGGGCTGTCGACGGCGATCATCCCCGCGGCGAGCAACGTGGCGTACGGGCTCTACCAGGGCGAGCGGCACTTCCAGGGCGGCTTCCTGATCACCGTCTTCTTCCTGGGAGCGCTGGCGCTCAACCTCGTCTTCCCGCGGCTGTACTGCCGGGTGCTCTGCCCGCTGGGCGCGCTCCTGGGCCTGCTCTCCAAGTTCTCGCTCTTCCGGGTGACCAAGAAGACGAGGCTCTGCAACGGCTGCAAGGTCTGCGGCGCCGACTGCCAGGGCGCGGCCGACCCGCAAGGCACCGTGCGCGTCACCGAGTGCATGGTCTGCTTCAACTGCATCGAAGGGAAGGCGTGCCCCAAGGGCGCGCTCAGCTACGGATTCCTGCCAAGCGAAGAGGCTGCGACGACGGACGTCGACCTCGGCCGCCGCCGGTGGATTGGCGCGGCCCTGGCCGGCGTCGCCGCGGGCCCGCTGATGCGCGCCTCGGCCGGTGTCGATCCGCGGCCCGAGCCCAAGTGCATCCGCCCGCCCGGCGCGGTGGCCGAGCGCGACTTCGTGGAGCGCTGCCTCAAGTGCGGGGCGTGCATGAAGATCTGCCCCACCGGCGGACTGCAGCCGGCGATCAACGAGGCGGGGTTCGAAGGCTTCTGGACGCCGGTGCTGGTCCCGCGCATCGGCAGCTGCGAGCTCGACTGCGCCCAGTGCAGCAACGTCTGCCCCACCGGCGCGCTCGTCCCGCTGACGCTGGCGCAGCGCCGCGGCAATCCTCCCGCGGCGGAGCCCGTGAAGATCGGCTCGGCCGCGTTCGACAAGGGCCGCTGCCTGCCGTGGGCCTACGACACCGAGTGCATCGTCTGCGAGGAAGTCTGCCCGACCGCGCAGAAGGCCATCTACTTCAAGCTCGAGACGGTGACCGTGCGCGACGGCAGCCAGAAGGTGCTCAAGCGGCCGTACGTCGACCTGGGCCTGTGCGTCGGCTGCGGCACCTGCGAGGCGCGCTGCCCGGTGTTCGATCAGGCTGGCGTCCGCGTCAGCTCCGTCGGCGAGACGCGCAGCGCCACCAACCGCATCGTGCTGGGCGGGAAGGTCTGAAGCGGCTTCACCAGCCGAACAGGCGCTGGAGGAGATTCGCTTCGCGGACGCGGGCAGGGGGGCGGGGGATGACGATGGGGCGGCTGCGGATCCGCTCCAGGATCTCGTCCACCGACTCCGCGCCGCGCAGCAGGTTTCGTGCGGCCTCGAGGTGGGCGGGCTTGTCCCACCAGTAGTGCGCGAAGAGATCGGCGCAGGGGCTGGCCGCGATTCGGCCGTCGGCCAGCAGGACCGAGAGCGCGAACTGCTCGAGCACCCAGCGCTGGGTCACCGGGTAGACCTCGTCGAGGAACGCGAGCCACGGCTCGAGCAGCGACGTCCTCGCCGGCGCGAGCCCCACCACGCCGGAGTTCCACATGTCGACGTCGAGCCGGATCGGGGCGCCCCGGAAGCGGGCGCGGGCGAGCTTGCGGCGGAACCGGAACATCATGGGCGAGTTGCGCTGGGCGACGTTGTACTCGCGCTCGTAGAGCACCACGCCGTCGCGGCCGACCCGCTCCAACAGGCGGTCGATGGGGGCAGTGGCGAAGGTGTCGGCATCCAGGAAGAGGACGGGCTCGCCGGGGAACTCGTTCGCCAGCTCTTGGAGGACAGCCGGCTTCGCGCGGTGCACGTAGCCGATGGCGCCGAGCCAGTTCTCGAGCCGCGCCCGGTCCACGGCCCGGACGTCGACGCGGCTGCCGAGGCGGGCGAACGCAGCAGGGTCGTCGGTAAAGACGTGGTGGCAGAAGTCCGCGCCGGCGCCCCAGGCCTGGACGGAGAGCGCGCTGAACTCCGCTTGCTCGCGGATCAGCGGCGTCGAGTGGGCGAGGGTGACGAGGTGGGCGGTCAAGGGAAAGGGGGCTCGGCCTGGCGAATCGAAGGTGCGCGATTGTGGCGAAGGGTGGGCGGGGAGGGCAAGCGGGCCAGATCGGCGCCTGCAGGCCGGTTTTCGCGCCGGCCCCGGCCGTTTCGCGAGATGGGGACTGGGGTTGGGTCACCTGTGTGACCGCCGTCACGCAGGTGCCCGCAACGATCATATGGGTCGCGAGCCCGTCCCGGTGGGATCGGGTCAGCCCAGCACCTACTTCGCCGTCACCGTGACCACCGGCACCTTCATCGCGCCCATCTCGAACGGGTTCTCGACGTGCCGCACCGCCACTGTGCCTGGCGAGCTTCCAGCCCAGGCGCCTTCCAGCAGCAGCTTCACCGTCTTGCTCCCGCGGAAGGGCACCGCGAGCACCTGCATCTTGCTGCCGCCCATGGACTGCTGTCCGTAGATGAGCTGGCCCTTGTAGTCGCTCAGGATGTCCTCGGTCTGCTTGATGGCGGTGTTCGAGGGCACCGCGATGAGCGCGAAGTACTCGAGCGGATCGCGGCCGTCGTCGAGAGTCACCGTCAGGACCGCTTCGCCGGAGACGGCGAGCGAGGTGGGCGCGAGCTCGACCTTGCCCATCGCCTTGCTCTGCTCCGAGGCCATCAGGGGAACCGTCCCCGGCCGATCGATGCGCAGCACCGCGCCGGCAGGAGCCGTGATGCTGGTCGTGCCCTTGATGGCTTCACCATAGGGGACGGCCTTGCCCTTCACCGTCGGCGCTCCGGTCGCCGGCTGCTGCTGACCCATGACGAGCAGCAGCTCCAGGAAGCGGACCATCGCCATCGGCGACGAGTAGACGCCGCCGAGCATGGCCGGGCCCTGAACCATCCCCGGCTCCTGGGCGAGGATCATCCCGCGGGCGATCCTCGCGAAGAGCGGGTCGAACGAAGCGTGGTCGCCCTTGAGCCAGAGCGCCGTCGCGGCCTCGGTCAGGTACTGCAGGGAGCCGACGCGCTGGAAGGCGCGCAGGAAGCGGAAGGTGTCGTAGGCCTTGGCGAAGGAGAGCTCCAGGTTCTCCTGCTCGGGGTCCATCGCCGGCAGCAGCTTGCCCGCGACCCACTTGGTGACGGCGTCGTCGGTGAGCACGCGGTAGACGATCTTCCCGTCGAGCTCCACCGGGATCACCGCTTCGCCCTGCGCGTTGTAGCCCTGCTCCTCGAAGTTGAACTGCTGCTGGGCGAGCGCCGCATCGATCTTCGCGGTCATCGCCTCGCAGCGCGCGACGGTCTGGGCCATCGAGTCCTTGAGGGCAGGGTCGGCCTTGAGCACCCGCGCGGCGGCGTGGAGGTTCTTGGAGGTCCAGGCGCTCCAGAGCGGGTGGACGGGGAGGCCAGGGTAGGGGCGCACCAGGCCGCTCTGGCCGTCGAAGAAGGCCTCCTCCAGGTCGCGCACCGACTTGTCGAGAGAGGTCTTCACGTTCTGCGAGAGGTTCTCGTCGTCGAGGATTTTGCGCGAGATGGCGGCGAGGACAACGGCGTGGACCGCGGCCCGAGCGCTGAGCGCCTCGGCGTGGCCGAACCAGCTCTCCATCGTCGTAGCCATGTTCATGACGATGCCCTTCATCAGCGCGCCGGGGCCGGCGTAGACGATGGCGGTCTCGTCGGTGGCGACCGTGACAGGCTCCTTGCCGGCGACCACCAGCCTGGAGAACGTGACCTTCTGCGCCGCGAGGCTCTGGACCTGGACCTCCCGCTTGTCGACCACCTTGCCCTTGGCGTCGGAGAAGCTCGAGCTGGACCTTGCCGCCCTCGGTCGGCGCCCAGGCCAGCGCCAGGTCCTTGGTGCCGGGCGCCACGGCCTGCGTGAACTTGGTCTTGAGGCCCGCGCCGCTGGCGGTGAGCGTCACGGCTTCCTGCAGCGTGTTGGTGACGGCGAGCGGGACCTGGAGCTGGGCGCCGGGGATGAAGGTCTTGGGCATCGAGACCTCGACGCTGGCCTTCTTGGCGACGTCCAGGCCCTTTTGCACCGTGGCGTGGTCCAGGCCCTTCACGGCGACGAAACGCACGGAGACGCGGCCGATCTGCGGCGGCAAGGTGACCTCGACGCTGGCCTTGCCGGAGGCGTCGGTGCGCACCACGTCGCAGAAGACGACCTTCTTCTCGCCCTCGCGGATGAACTCCTGCTTCTCGTCGTCTTCCTCGTCTTCGGGCGCGCCCAGCGACGTCGCGCCGCCCTTGCCGCCCATGGCGCGGCCGCGGGGGCCTCCCGCGGCCTTGGCGCCCGGCGCCGCCAGCGACTTGGCCATCGGGGCGACGGAGGGCCTGGAAGGCGCGGCGTCTTCCTTGTTCATCTTCTTGTCCGCCTCCATCTCGCGACGGGCCTCCTCCAGCTTGCGTCGCTCGGCCTGCTCGTCGATGCCGGTGCGGTCCTGCCAGCTGGAGACCGAGTTGGAGGTGTTGCGGATGGAATCGCCGAGCTCGGAGGCGAGCCCGCTGAACGGGCTTCGGTCGGCGACCCGGTTGTCGTAGACCTCGAGGATGCCGGAGACCGCGGTGCCCGCCCCGGTCTCGTCCTTGGCGGAGACGCCGACCTGGATCGCCTTGGCAGGGGCGGCGGCGGCCGGGACGTCCACGTCGAGCTGCAGGCCGGCGGGAACGAAGGCCAGCGCCCAGCCTTCCTTGAACTGGCCGCCGACGTAGCCGGCGATGGTCACCAGCGAATAGGGCTGCGCGATCTTCGCGGTCAGGTCCGTTCCGGCCTTGAGGTCACCCTGGAGCTGGGCCGCCTTGGGCTCGAAGTCGCCGTCGCCCTTGGGCGTCCAGACGACCAGCGTCGCGGCCGCGACGTCCTTGGCGACGTGGACGGAGAGCTCGCCCTTCCTGGCGACGATCGAGTCGATCTCGAACGGGTCCTCGGAGCCCTTGCTCTTCTCCACGAAGATCTGCCGGCCGGGGACCGGGACGGTCTTCTCGTACGGCGCCAACCCGGCGCGGTGCATCCAGGTCACGCCGCCCGAGGCCTGCACGAAGTCGCGCTCCACGTGGCTCGAGCCCTCGAACTGGTGGCGCAGGCTGCCCTTGGGCGTGACGAACTCGATCTGGAAGGGGCCGGAGTGGCCGCCCACGTCCATCGTCCCTTCGATCTTCCCCTTCACCGCCTTGTAGGTCTTTGGCGACCCCGCCTGGACGCCGTTGCAGCCCGGCAGCATGCAGCGGCTGATGCACTGCACGTCGCCGTCGAACGGCTGGTTGGCCAAGCGAATCTCGTTCTTGAACGACAAGCCGTTGCCCCAGCGCTTGCCCGCGCCGCCGGGGTTGCCCATGAACCAGGCGCCGTTGGCCTTCTCGAGCTCCTCGATGGTCGTCACCTGCTTGAAGTCGTAGGCGAGCGAGACCGCGCCGAGCGTGCCCTCGACCACCGAGAAGGTGGCGTGGCCGCCGGCCTTGTTGTCCTCGCTCTTGACGTCGATCCGGTACTCGCCGACCGCGAGCTTGTCCTTGGCCCCGTCCAGGACGGTCAGCACCGCCACGCCCTGGGCGTCGAGCGCGCCGGCGACGTCGGTCTTGTTGGCGTCCTTGCGCTGGACGGTGCCCTTGAACTTGGCGTTGGGCCGGCCGGGCATCATCACCTTCAGGTGCACGGCCTCGTTCGGCCAGTACTGCGGCTGGTCGACGGTGATGCTGGCGAGGTTGAGGTGGAGCGTGCCCGGGACGTGCTTGGCCGGTCCGGCGATCTTCGTGTTGGTGACGTCCACATCGAAGAACTTCGACGGACGGATGACGGGCTCGGCGGCTTGCGACACGGCGAGGCCTCCGAGCAGGGCGACGCAGGCCAGCAGCGTAGCCAGGAAGGCGTTTCTCGTCCGGAACATGGGGTCCTCCCAGGAATGGTGGCTGGCTGGAGACCTGTCCGAGCTGTCTGTCCCGAACCTGCCGAGGGGCACTCTAGCGCCCATGGCCCGCCGCTGCTGCGATGGCTACCGGAATCGGGCCATGGCCCGCGAGATCACCACCGAGGAGCTGGTCCACCGCCTGCACTCCGGCGAGGAGCGCTTCTTCCTGGTCGACACGCTTCCGCGCGCCTCCTTCGCCAATCGGCACTTGCCGGGAGCGATCAGCCTGCCGCTCGAGGAGCTGGACGAGCGTGCGCTGCGCCTGCTCGACCGGAGCGCGGAGGTCGTCGTCTACTGCTCCGGCCCGCGTTGACACCGGTCGCGGGAGGCCGTGCGCCTCCTCGAGCTCAACGGCTTCCCCCGCGTCGCCCACTACGGCCCAGGCATCGTCGGCTGGCGCCGCGCGAACCTTCCTTTCGACACCGGGCGCGAGCGCAGCATCCATCCCGAGGACTTCCCCGAGCCGGGGGCGCAGCCGCAGCCCTGACTGCGTGCGGTTTCGCACGGGCCGAGGCTGGCGGTTGGACGACGGGTCAGGAGCGGTCCCGTATAGTCCGGCGCCAGCTCGGGAGCCCGTCGATGTGCGACACCTGCATGAAGCACGGCGCCGGCGGCAAGTGGTACCTGAACGCCCGCCTCTACTCCGAAGAGATCGTCCGCAAGTACAACCTGCGCGACTTCCTGCTGGAGCAGTACAAGAACTTCGAGCAGATGCCGGTCCGCAAGGTCAACGGCTTCGACCCGAAGAACCTGGGCTACACGCTGCGCATGCCCATCATCGGCCGGCTGGCCAAGGCCACGGCCGAGAAGCTGCTGCACAGCCAGAAGCCGCCGAAGAACCCCTTCAGCGCCCAGGGCCACATCGGCCAGGTGGTCCCGGTCGAGGACGGCGTCGCCATCCTCCAGAACTGCGCCGCCGAGCCGATCATCGAGAAGAACTGCATGTGCCGGCTGATGGCGCGGGGCGAGAAGGAAGCCTGCTGCATCAACTTCGGCGTGATGAGCGAGATCATCGACCAGCTGCCGCGCTTCGTCCCCGAGAAGTCCAAGTACCACCTGTCCCGCGACGAGGCCGTCGCCCGCTTCAAGAAGCACAACGAGAAGGGCTACATCGGGACCATCTGGTTCGGCCCGTTCCCGTACATCAACAACCTGTGCTCCTGCGCCAGCCCGGAGTGCGCGGGGCTGCGGCCGCGCGTCGACTTCGGCATCAAGTCCATCCACAAGGCGGAGTACGTCGTCCTCAAGGACGAGTCCCGGTGTACGCACTGCAGCGCCTGCGTCTCGCTGTGCCAGTTCAAGGCGCTCACCGTCGACGTCAAGTCCGGCCAGGTGCTGCTCGACCTGCAGAAGTGCTACGGCTGCGGCGTCTGCCGGCAGGTGTGCCCCACCGAGGCGCTCGCCCTCAAGCCCCGTGACGAGGTCCCGGAAGTGGCGGGGCAGTACTGACCGAAGGACGAGCCGAGAGCGCGCCATGGCCCGCATCAAGATCGAGATCGACTACTCCCTCTGCGGCGACGGCAAGAAGGTCGACCCGCGCGAGTGCGCCAAGTGCCTGCGCGCCTGCCCGCCGGCGGTCTTCACGCTGCATCAGTCCTTCATGGCGCAGCCCAACCCGCTCGATCCCCAGTACTGGCGGGTCAGCGTGCTGTGGCCGACCCTGTGCGACCGCTGCATGAAGTGCGTCCAGGTTTGCCCCGAGAAGGCCATCCGAATCCTTTGACCCCGACTTCGGTTCGGCGCCTCGCTTCCCTCCAAGCCGAAGTCTTTGAAGTCTCGCAGTCCAGGAGAACGAACGTGAAAGTCCTGCTCACCGGTGCCTTCGGGAACGTCGGTTCCCACGCCCTCCCGGAGTTGCTCAAGCGCGAGCACGTCGTGCGCTGCTTCGACCTCGACACCCCGGCCAACCGCGCCGTCGCCAAGCGCTTCGAAGGAAAGGTGGAGGTGGTCTGGGGCGACCTGCGCGAGCCGAGCCAGGTGCTGCTCGCGGTCTCGGGCGTCGACACCGTCCTCCACCTGGCGGCGGTCATCCCGCCTGACAGCGACGAGGACCCCAAGCGCGCCGAGGAGGTCAACGTCGGCGGCACGACCAACGTGGTGGTCTCGTGCAAGGCGCAGCCGAAGCCGCCGCGCCTGCTCTTCACCTCCACGCTCGACGTCTTCGGCCGCACGCAGACCAAGCCGCCGCCGCGCCGGGTGGGCGAGCCCATCGAAGGCAACGACCCGTACACGCGGCACAAGGTGGCCTGCGAGAAGATCGTCCAGGAGTCGGGGCTGACCTGGTGCATCTTCCGGCTCTCGGACGTGCCGGTGATGGGCCTGCGCGACCCGCACCCGATCATGTTCGAGATCGGCCTCGACAACCGGATCGAGTGCATGCACCCCGACGACGCGGCGCTGGCGTTCGCGGGCGCGCTGGAGAAGGAGGAGGCCTGGAACCGCATCCTCCTCGTCGGCGGCGGTCCCAACTGCCAGGTGACCTACCGCGACTACCTCTGGAAGCTGCTGACGGCGATGGGCATCGGCCCGCTGCCGGAGGAGGCCTTCAGCGGGCGCGAGTACTTCACCGACTGGCTCGACTCGACCGAGGCGCAGAAGCTCTTCAACTACCAGCGCCACACCTTCGACGACATCGTCCGCGAGATCGCCGCGTGCCTGGGCTGGAAGAAGTACTTCGTGCCGCTGGCCAAGCCCATCGCGCGCCGGATGATCCTGAAGCTGTCGAAGTACTACGCGAAGAGCGCCGCCGCGTAGCGCTGCGCGGCCTAGTGCAGCCTCGCTCGTCCAGCGTCTCGCCGGCTATCCTGGCGGCATGAGGGGAACGCTGGAACGAGCGGGGCACCTGCTGGCCGGGACGGCATTCTCGGGGCTGTTCTTGCTCTGCGCGCTCGTCGCGGTCGTCGTCCTTCGTGACCTCGGGCCGTTGGCGGGGACGAGCCAGCTCACTCAGCTTGAGTTCGCGGTGGCCTTCGCCCTCTTCTTGCTGCTGGGCGTGAGCGCCATCGTGCTGCAAACCCCGGAGCGGCGACCGTTCCTCGCGTGGTTCTGTGTGGGAGGCCTGGTCGGCTTGGCCGTGGCCGCGGCCCCCATGATCCTGCAGAGGCTGTAGCTTCGCTCGGCGCTGCAACTCCAAGGTTCGCGCCGAGCGTCTCAGATCACTGGAAAATCCCGGTGCGCGGCGCCGGGTCGATGCCGACCACCGAGTCGAGGCTGGTCTGCTGCGTCTGGGTGCCCTTGGCGTCCAAGGTGCGCGAGATGGCGAAGCCGACCGAGAAGGGGGTCGGAACACAGGCGGGTGCGGTACAGGCTTGCAGGCAGCCGTGGAGGTCGCCGACGGTCACGTCGACCAGGCCGTTGAGGTCGCTGTAGGGCTCGACCTTCGTCACCTGGCAGTTGCCAGAGCAGGTCGCCAGCACCTTGTCCGAGGGGCCGTTCGCGGCGGTCGGCGGGTTGCCGTTCGGGTCCTTGAGGCGGCCCAGGTAGTGGATGGACGTGCAGTGGGCGGTCGCTCCGCCCGAGCCCGGGCCGGAGTTGTTTCCGGGGAGGATGACGAGCTCGGCGGGCGCTCCGGTCCACGTCACGCGCACGTAGGACCAGATGGTCGTCTCGGCGTCCCAGGTGCCGTTCTTGTCGTCCCAGACTCCGTTGCCGTTGCCGTCGTAGAACTCCTCCTCTGCGTCGTGCAGGCCGTTGTCGTTGGCGTCGACGAAAGGCTCGGGCAGGTCGTCGAACGGCTCGCCGGGATCGTGTCGCTGGTTGACGTTGGTGTCCTGGTACGCCTCCTCGCCCGGGGCGAAGGCGACCAAGGTCCCCCAGCCGTCGCGCGGGTTGCAGGTGCGCGCCTCGGTGCCCGGAACCGCCTTGCACTGGTTGTAGAAGGCGCAGGGCATTCCCGGGTCGTTCGCGGCCTCGCCCATCGGCGGCACGTCGACGGGAAGGGGGCACTGCGTGCGGTAGGTGAAGGTGGCGGCGCCGCCGCGGGTCGAGTCCCGGACGAACGCTGCCTGTGTCGGCACTCCGCCGGCCTCGCGCATGAGCGTCACCCGGCTCCCGGGGACGAACTGGCCGGTGGCGCTGGCGCCGTAGACCTTGCACTCCATCTCCAGGCCGAACTTCTCGAAGCCGGCGATGGAGTAGTGGGGGCAGACGAGCGCGAGGGTCTTCGCGCTCAAGCCCGTTGCCGTGGGACCGGCGTCGGCGGCGACGGGGCCCGCGTCAAAAACCACCGTGCCGGTGTCGGCCGATGCGTTCGCGGCGTCGGGGACGATGCCGGCGTCGGCCTGCAGGCAGGCAACGAAGATCCAGCAGTCCTGGTCAGCGCAGTCGGTGTACCCGTCCCCGTCGTCGTCGATCGAGTTCTGGCAGCGGGCGAGCGTGTCTTCTGGGCTGGCGGCGGACGCATCGGCGGCCACGGCCGCGTCGGTGCCCGCGCCAGCGGCGTCCCAGGCCGTGTCTGGAGGATCGCCGGGGCAGCCGGCTACGAGTAGGAGCGCGCAGAGCGAGAAGAGCGAGAGCAGGGTGGCGACGCGCATGAATCCTCCGGGAGGGGCGGCAAGGATAGCAGCCGCCCGAGGAGGTCACCCGGGTTCGCCTCCCTATTAGCCGCAGGTCCCGTTCACGCAGACCCCGGCGAGACCGTTGGCCTTGGTGCAGGTCTTGCCCGCGCAGTCGGAGTCGCCGCAGTCCTTCTTGCCGTCTCCGTCGTTGTCCGCGCCGTCGGCGCAGAGCGTCTCGCTCCGAGCGAGCGCGTTGCACGCGCAGCCGATGCCACAGGAGGCGCCCTGGCAGCTCCCGTCGGCGCAGTCGACCTTGGCGTTGCCGTCGTTGTCGACCTGGTCATCGCAGGCGGCCTCCGTCTTGGTGCCCGACTGGCACAGGCAGCCCGAGCCGCAGGCCTGGCCATCGCAGTCGGAGTCGGCGCAGTCGGTGCTGCTGTCGTGGTCGTTGTCGACCTGGTCGGAGCACTTGGACTCGTGGAAGGCGGCGCCGCTCGCGAACGAGAGGCCGCCGGTGTAGCCGTAGCTGACGTAGCTGTCGTAGCCGTAGACGGTGGCGCCCAGGTCGGCCTGTGCCGTGACCAGGTGCGAGCCTCCGGTGACCGGCACCTTGAAGACGTAGTACGGCGAGGAGCCGCCGATGGTCTCCTGCGTCGGGCTGAAGGTGGCGATGGCCTTGCCGTCGATCTGGATCTGCGGAGCCGCCGATCGCGTCACCAGCGACAGGTAGTTGTGCACGAAGGTCGGCGAGGCGAGCAGGTTGTAACTCTTGCGCCACTGCTCGACCGGCGGCACCAGCACCAGCGACGGGTCTCCCTCGATGGCGCCGGTGTTGGCGCCCTCGCCGGTGAAGTACTGCGAGAGCATGACCTTGTGGTTCGCGGACACCGTGAAGCCCTGCGCCTGTGTGAACTCGACCCAGGCGGCGGTCGGGGTGCTGCTCGCCGCGTCGATGGGGGGCAGGATGCAGACGCCGCTGCTGCAAACGATGGCGACCGGATAGGACGGGAAGGTGTACTTGGACGGTGCCGGGGTGATGGTGACCGTCGTCCCCAGCGGGCACTCGGCCTTGGTGCAGCTGGCGACGACCCGGTAGTAGTCGGGCGACGGGCTCGCGACCGGGGCGCCGCTCTGCTGCTTGTAGGGCACCGACTTCACGCCGGCGTAGAAGCTGCCCCAGGAGGAGACGGGCAGCATCATCTCTTCCAGGTGGTCGCAGGCGAACTTGTCGTACGGCTTGAACGAGCAGTCGGCGCCAGAGAAGACCGCCACCGGCCGCTCCTGGTTCGGGTCGTTGGCGTCGACGGCGGTCACCAGGGTGCCGGTGGGGTCGGAGTTGTAGCGGCAGACCTTGGACCAGCTGGATCCGGAGGGGAAGGTGTAGCACTCCGCCGGCGTGGCGCCGTCGGGGCCCGACCAGAACTGCAGCACGTCGTGGCGGTTGAGCAGGTAGGTGGCCGTCGAGTTCTTGACCTGGGCGCCGACGAAGGTCCCGTTGGCCGAGGCGAGGGTGGCCGCCGAGAACTTGATGGTCACCCGGGTGTTGTCCTGCGGCGCGACGACGGAGAAGAACGCCGGCACGTCGTAGGTCGGCGCAACCACACACTGCTTGCCGAAGAGGCCGCTGTTGCAGCTGTTGCCCAGACCGGGGCAGTCGGCGTCGGTCTCGCAGGCGTAGGTGCTCGCGGAGCTTCCCGGCGATGGTGATGTGCTCCTGGCCCAAGACGAGGTAGTGCGAGCCGAGGCCGTGCGCGGGGATGAGCAGCGAGCCGTCCGCGGTGTAGCTGCAGTTGGTGCACTCGCCGAAGGTGTCGTACACCGGCGCGCCGTCGGTGTAGGCGTCGAGCGGGTTGAACTGGTAGGCGCTGACCGGGAGGGTGGAGGTGACGTGGTAGGCGTAGGGCGCCTGGCCGGTGCCGGCCACCGACTGCCACGGGAGCTTGATGGTCCTGATGCCGTTGGCCGGGACGGAGATGACGTCGCCCGCCGCCGCGGAATCCGACGGGGAGGTCTCCTCGAGGCCGTTTTTCTTTCGCGTGACCTTCACGTCCACCGCCGAGAGGTTGCGGTTGGAGATGACGATGGCGAACTCGCTGGGCAGGTCGGGCTGGGTCCCGTCGTCGGCGCCGGCCTTGAACTGAGCCTTCTTGAGCTGCACGTTGCTGGTGACCGCCGCCCAGAACTCACAGCCTTCGGAGGAGCCTTCGCGCGCGGCGGCCGCGCAGGGATCGTTGCAGTCGGCGGTGCCTCCGGACTCCTGGCAGAACGCGGTCGGCGAGGCGTACTGGTCGAAGGTCCGGCAGTCGCGCTCGACCAGGGTGCCGTCGTCGGCGCAGAACTGCAGGACGGTGGTGCTCCCGGCCTTGCAGTGGCGGTTGGTGCCTGGCGTGCAGGCCGGTGCCACGCACGCCGAGCCCGTGCACTGGTTGGTGACCGGGCAGGTCTGAAGCTTCCAGCCGCTGCCGTCGGCGAGGCAGGTCTCGAGCGAGGTCCCGTCGGCCGAGCAGCGCAGCGCGCCGGCGGCGCACACCTGCTTGCAGCTGCCGGCGGTCTCGTCGCAGTAGAAGCCGGCGTTGCAGCCGCCGCAGGTGCCGCCGCAGCCGTTGGAGCCGCAGGTCTTGTTGCTGCAGGAGGGGACGCAGACGCCGGTGTCGGGCGTGGAGATCCCGCCGTCGGCCGGGGGAAGGACGGTGCCGCCGTCGCCGGGGACGACCACCGTGCCGCCGTCAACGGGCGAGACGATGATGCCGCCGTCCGCGGGGACGACGACGGTTCCACCGTCGGTGGGGACGACGATGGTGCCGCCATCGTCGGGCGTGACGAGGCTGCCGTCCGCCGAGGTCTCGCCACCGTCGGCGCCGACGACGACGTTGCCGGTGTCGGTCGAGGCGCCGCCGCCGTCGTTGGGCAGCTGGCCGCCGTCGAAGCCGACGCAGACCGCGAAGATCCAGCAGTCCTGGTCGGAGCAGTCGGTGTAGCCGTCGCCGTCGTCGTCCAGGCCGTTCTTGCAGGCCGCCACCGTGTCTTCCTGACCGGTCGTGCTGCCGGTGTCGGCGGTCGGGGTGACCGGCGTGTTGGGGCAGCCGGTCGTGGCGAGCAGGACCAGGGCGAGCGCGGAGAGTCGGCGGATCATGCGGGGCTCCTCGAGAGGCTTTTGTCGCGCCACGATGCTGTGGCACACATGCCCCGTCAACCGGCCTGTTCCCCGAGGCTGCCCCGAATGGGAACGGTCGGGGCGAGCCGACTCGAGTCCAGAGGAGGGAGCTTCAGCCCACGCCGCCCACCGAGACCTCCGGGAAGAGCTCCGCCTGGCCGGTGGAGTCCTTGTGGTTGCAGGCGTCGAGGACGCGGACGAGGTCGGCCATGCGCACGCCGTCCTCGACCTGGACGGTGATGGCGCGCTGGTCCGGCACGTCGGCCTTGAGCTTGCGCAGCTCGGCGACCAGCGAGCCGCTCTCGCAGCTGGGCCCGATGCGGTCCACCTTCCCGGAGGTGCACAGCACCCGGCCGAGGTCCTTCGAGGCGCCGCCAACGGAGAGGCTGTAGCCGCGCTCGGTCACGGTGAGCACGATGGAGACCTGGGCCTTGGGCGGCTCGCCCTCCTTCGGCGCCCCGCCCTCCTGCGTGACCGGGAGCTTGGCGACCTGGTTCCAGACCGCGGTCATGATCAGGAAGCTGATGGTCACCGCCATCAGGTCGATGAAGGGGACGAGGTTGATGGGCGTGTCGAGCGACTTCTTGCCGCCCTTGTGAGTGCCGAGGTCCATTCCGCCGGCCATGGGGACGCTCCTTCCGCCTCACGCGGGTTCGCGCGAGCGCTGTCGTGGGGTCACGTCGGCTTCGACAGCGGAGCGGGGGAGTGGTTCTGGCGCGCCCGAACTCCGTCGCGCTGCCCTCTGGGTGCGCAGTGCTACCTGCTACCATCCGGCGCGAAAGGACGGCCATGGGCTGGAACGAGCGCGACGGGGCCACCGAGCGAGTCTCGATGGGCGACGAAGTGGCCGCGGCCTCTGCGCTCGCGAAGAAGGCGGCTTCGACCCGCGCCTTCATCGTGCTGCCGGGGCTCGTCGCCAGCGCGATCGTCGGGCTCGGCGTGACGGTCGTCGTGTCGGGAATCGCGTCTGGGGAGTTCGAACTGGCCACGAGGTGGAAGCTCGCCGCGACCTTCGGCCTCCCGTTCGTGGCGGGCGGCTTCCTCTCGGCGAAGACGGCGGGGGTGGTGGTGCGCCGGCGAGGCAAGGCCTGGGCCGAGGAGATCGCCCGGCGCTACGGCGTCTCACGCGCCACTCTCGAGGACATCACGCAGTACTGGGACTAGAACCCCAGCGCGCCGCCGATGCCGCCGCCCAGCTGCCACAGCTCGGTCGCGCCAGTGCCCTCGAGCCGGTAGGAGCGGCCGCCGACGGTCCAGACGTGCAGGTTCGGCAGGATGCGGTAGCGAATCTCCCCGAGCGCCAGCACGCGCCCCGGGTTGTGGCCCCAGTCGAACTGCCGCGCGGCCACGAAGGCGGAGACCGAGACCGGGCCCTTCTCGACCTCCAGGACACCCGAGGCGTCGTGGATGATCGCGCGGGTGAAGGGATCGCGCCCGCGCGAGCGGACGTCAGCGGCGAAGGAGACCGGGCCGGCCCGCAGCCGCAGCTCGGCGCGCCAAGTGTCGTCGGTTCGAAACGGGACGTCGGCCTTCGACAGGCTGGCGCCGGCGGCGAGCGACTCGGGCTCGATGAGCGAGGTGATCCGCTCCAGCGAATAGGCGAGGTCGAAGTACTCGGGCTGGTACGGGCCGCGGGTGTGGCGGTACTCGCCGCGCAGCGACAGCTTGAGGAGCGAGAACTGGAAGTCCGCCAGCAGGCCGACGTGCAGCCCGTGTCCGCCGCGCGCGGTGGTGTTGAAGTCGATGTACGGGGCGAGCTTGGCCTCTTTGCGCCGCAGGACGGTCCCGTCGAGGGAGGCGCCGAAGACGGAGGCGTACTGGGAGGTGCGCGCCTGCGGCGCCCAGTCGACGGCGGCGTTGAGCGCGAAGTGCATCCGGTCGTTGGGCGTGCCCCACAGCGAGAGCGGCTCGATTCCGAGAGAGGCGGCGGTCACGTCCAGGCCGAGAATGTTGCCGCCGACGACCTGGGCGACGACCGGGCCCGCCGCCAGCCGGGCCGCCAGGCCGATGGGCTGGGCGTCGGGCAGCAGCGAGTTGCCGTAGTCGGAGACGATGGTCCCGTGCCCCACGGTCTCGTGCGCCAGGACTCCCAGGTGGCCGACGAAGGTCCGGTTGCCGAGCCGGACGTCGAGGCTGCGAAGCACGCGCCCTGCGTCGGACAGGCCGTCCCAGTCCTCGGTGCGGTAGACGCCGCGCTCGCGGGAGAGGTTGGAGTCGAGTCGTAGGCGGAAGGGGACGTCGAGCTCGAGGGAGACGGGCTCGGACTCCAGGGTGAAGGCGGGCACGAGCGCGGCGTAGTACTCGCCGCCGAAGTACTCGGGTCCCGCCTCCAGCGAGACGACGCCGCTGACTCCGCTCGCCGCCAGCGCGGAGGCTTCCCAGCAGGTCACCAAGGCTGCCAAGAGAGTGCTCGTCCGTACGGCCGGCATGCGTCGAGGATAAGCCCGGGCGATCGGAAGGCAATTTGGCGACCGGCCGACCGGAGGGTCGGTACAATCATCACCTCATGAGCTCGAGCCCCCTCGGCATCGCGCTGTCGCTGCTCCTGGCCCAGACGAGCGCGCCGTCGGAGCGCGACCCCGCGAGCCGCGCGGAGCTCGAAGCCATGGTCGAGCGGGCCCTGCCGATGGTGGCCGAGGCGATGGGGGCCCAGGCGACGAAGGTCCCGGTGAAGGTGGTCGACCGGGCGACCGCGGCCAAGAAGATCCGATCGGCCATCGAGCGCGAGAACCCGGGCGATCTGCTCGAGCGCAAAGGCATTGCGTTCAAGCTCATCCGCCTGGTCGAGCCGGCGGTCGACTTCAGGAAGAAGACTCTCGACCTGTTCGCCGCGCACGCCAGCGGCTTCTACGACTCCGCCGACCACACCCTCTACCTCATCGAGGATCAGCCGCGTGGGCTGCAGACGCTCATCATTCCGCACGAGCTCGCGCACGCGCTGCAGGACGAGCGCGCGGGGCTCGACGGCGCGGCGAAAGCGAGAGCCGGTTCCGAGGACGCCCAGTTGGCGCTGATGTGCGCGGCCGAGGGCAATGCCGAGGCGGTAGCGGCGCGGGTGCTGGGTAAGCGCCGGAACGCGTCGCCGCGGGGAAAGCTCGGGGAGCTCCAGGCCGACGCCGAGGTCCCGCCGTACTTCGCGATCCTGCTCCACTTCCCTTACGTCGCCGGCGAGCTGCTGGTGAAGGCCGTCGCCACGAGCGCCGACCCGACGGCCGTCGGGCTCCTCGATCGTTTACCCGTCTCCACCGCACAGGTCCTGGAACCGGCGCTCTACCAGAAGGACGAGAAGCCCCTCTCGGGCTCCTTCGGCCTCGCCGGGCTGCTCCCCTCTTCGGTACCCGTCTTCGAGTCGGTCGTCGGCCGCGCCAACATCGAGCTTCCTGGAGCAGGGGGTGGGCGTCGGCTGGCGCGGCGACCGGCTGGAGGTGGTGAAGGTCGACGGCAGGCCGTGCGCGGCCTGGGTCGTCGCCTTCGGGAAGCCGGAGCAGGCCGAGCGCTTCGCTCTCGCCTACGGCAGGCGCAGCGGGACCGCGGCGAACACGCGCGCCAAGTTGACCGGGAAGGTCGTCTCCAGCGTTTCGGTCCAGGGGAAGGTCGCAGTGGTCCTCGAGCAGGTGCCGGAGGACAAGGCGGACGCGGTCGAAGCGGCCGCGCGCAAGGCGCTCGAGTAGGAATCCAACCCAAGTGGAGGTCGGCATCATGGAGCGGAAAGTCGCAGTCGTCACCGGCGCAAGCGCAGGCATCGGCGCCGCCACGGCGAAGGAGCTGGCGAAGCAGGGCTTCGAGGTCGTCCTCGGCGCGCGGCGAAAGGACCGGGTCCAGGCGCTGGCGAAGGAGCTCGGCGGACGCGCCTACGCCCTCGACGTCACCGATCCGGAGTCGGTGAAGGCCTTCGCGGCGCAGGTCCCGGTGGCCGCGGTGCTGGTCAACAACGCCGGCCTCTCGCGCGGGCTCGACCCCATCGAGAAGGGCGACGAGCAGCACTGGCGCGAGATGCTGGAGACCAACGTGATGGGACTGCTCCGCGTCACGCGCGCGCTGCTCCCGGCGCTCTCCAAGGCGCCGCTGGCCCACATCGTCAACGTCGGCTCCATCGCCGGGCTCGAGGTCTACCCGGGCGGCGGGGGCTACACCGCGACCAAACACGCGGTGCGCGCCATCAGCCAGACGCTGCGCATCGAGCTCGTCGGCCGGCCAATCCGCGTGACCGAGATCGATCCCGGGATGGTCGAGACCGAGTTCAGCCTGGTGCGCTTCGACGGCGACGCGGCTCGGGCCAAGAAGGTCTACGAGGGCCTGACTCCGCTGACCGCCGAGGACGTCGCCGAGTGCATCGGCTGGGCGGTCTCGCGGCCGGCGCACGTCAACATCGACCAGATGGTGGTCAAGCCCATTGCCCAGGCCACGGCGACATTGGCCTCGCGCAAGACGAGCTGAGCGCCTAGCCGGACGCCCTTGGCGAGGGACTCGGGCGGGCGGGACGCCCGCATCCACAGGGACAGGGCCCTCCTCCTCCCATCAAATGGAGAGAAGGGCTCGCCAGCTCAATCGGTCCTGCTTTGTCTCCATCTGATGAAGGTGGAGGACCCTGTGGTTGCGGGCGTCCCGCCCGCAGCAGCTACCGCTTCACGGCCAGGTAGATCTGGTCGTCGCTCTTGGGGTCGGCCTTGCCGGCGCCGATGTAGATCTCCCCGCCCGGCGTCATCGCCATGTCCATCTTGAGGGCGGGCGAGTCGACCTTCACGGTGGCCTTGGCGCCCTCGAGCTTGATCAAGGTGAGCTTGGCGACGGCGTTGTTGGGCAGCGAGACCTGGCCAGGCTGGTTCAGCTTGAGCTTGAGCGAGTGCTTGTTGACCAGCTTGTAGTTGGTGAACGCCAGCCCAGTGCGCTTGAGGTCCGTGGACATCCCCTTGAGCTCGGGGGCCACCTCGGCGCCCTTCTTGGAGACCTGGGCCACCAGGATCTGGACGTCGATCTGGTCTTCGGCGTGGGCGAGCGCGGGGAGGGCCAAGACGACGGCGAGAGCGAGCAGGGTGGTGCGGCGCGTGATCACAGGTCGCCTCCCTTGGGTGCATCGGGTGTGACGTCGGGGACGCTCGGTTCGCCTTCTCCATCCACCATCGGCTGGCGCACGAGCATGATGAGCGTCTTGCCGTTCTCGAGCTGCATCACCACCGGCTTGACGTTCGGGTCGTCGATCTGCAGGTCCTGCACGAGCACTTCCGGCGTCACGGCCTGCTCCGTGGCGTAGCGGTAGACGAGCGGCACCGCGATGACCAGCGTGACCGCCGCGGTGACCATGGACGAGATCACCGCCGTCCGGTGGTACGCGAGGATCTCCGACCAGGCGATGCGCAGCCGCTCCAGCAGCCCGGGCTGCTCCGGAGTGACCTTGGCCATGACCTGGTCGGCGAACTTGGAGAAGTCGACCTGCTCGGCCTGGGCCATCAGGTGCGCCGAGAGGCTCTCGGACATGGCCTTGAGGTCCGCCAGGCGGGTGCGGCAGTCAGAGCAGCCGGACAGGTGCAGCTCCACCTGCGAGCGCTCCTTGGCGTCGACCTCGCCGTCGGCGTAGGCCGAGAGGAGCATCTGGAAGCTCTTGCACGCGCTCTCCATGACCTCGGCCTCCTACTCCTCGCCCAGCCCCTCGACCGCCATGTCCTTGCCCAGGTACTCCGTGAGCAGGGCCTGCATCTTCGCTCTCGCGTGGAAGAGCCGGCTCATCACCGTGCCCTTGGGGATCTTCAGCACCCGCGCGAGGTCCTCGTAGCTCATCCCTTCCAGCTCGCGCATGACCAGGATCTCGCGGTGCTTCTCGGGAATCTGATCCAGCGCCTTCTCGATCTTCTCCGCTAGCTCCGAGCGCAGCGCCGCCTTCTGGGGATTCGTGCCCAGCTTCGTCGAAAGGATCCCCGCGGTCGCCAGCTCCTCCTGGTTCATCTTCTCGTCGAACTCGACGTTGTCCGGGGACTGAGCGCTGGACTTGCGGCGCATGCGGTCGACGCAGAGGTTGGCCACGATGCGGTACAGCCAGGTGTAGAAGCTCGAGTCCCCTTTGAAGTGGTCCAGGTACCGGTAGACCTTGACGAAGGCCTCCTGGGCCACGTCCATCGCCTCGTCTTTGTCCTTCAACATGCCCAACGCCTGGGCAAACGCCTTCTTCTGGTAGCGCTCGACGAGCGCCCGGAACGCGGCCTGATCGCCCTGCCGACACCGCCGCACGAGTGTCAGGTCATCGGGCTGTGTTTTCAGTAGCTCCAAGGCGTTTGACGGGCGAGGCAGCGTGTCATTCACGCGAGCTCGAGTGCACGGATGCTACGCGGGGACGGTCCGCGCTCGCAAGCGGATTCACCCGGAAAACCAAGGGGATGCGAGCTTCCTTGGCGAAAGGTCGGATGCTGTAGGTGCAAGTCACCCTCTGGCCAGCCGCGAGGTTAGGGCAGCGGGCTGGGCGACAACCCGCTGCGCCGCAGCAGCTCGTCGTGGAACTTCTTGCGTCTGAACAGGGGCCGGTCGAAGCGGACGAGCAGCGTCTCGTGGGCGCCGACAGCCCGGACGTAGTGGCTCTGGACGAGGAAGATGGAAGCGAGCGAGCCCAGGGTCAGTGCCGCCATGGCCAGCGTCATCGCCAAAAGGCCGGGCAGCGGGTCGGCTCGCCACACGGAGAAGAGGGCCCAGGTGAACGGCACAGGGATGAGCAGCACGGCGAGCGCCGATCGCCAGGGGATCTGCCGCCACACCGCGAGGGTGTAGATGGCCCGGTAGGAGAGCTTCGTCGTGGTCATCGGCAGGCGAGCGAACAGCGGGTCGAGCGCGCCCTCGACAAGCGCATCCGGGTCCAGCCGGCCATAGCGGCGCAGTGCGCCAGAGCTCTTCACGATCACTACCTCGGCTCGGGGGTCGAGCGGCGGCGGCTGGACGGCCCGGTCGAGGAACGCGCCGGCGCGCAAGACGAAGCGAAGGCGGCACTTGCCGCAGCGCTGGACTGAGTCGGCAGGCTTGGCCGCGGCGCCACAGCGGGGGCACTGCAGCGCCTGTGGCGGGGCCGGGGGAGGCCAGGCCTGGCTGTCGGAGTCGGGCGGAAGCATCGAACGACCCCGAGCCTAGACCAAGCGCAGGTCGGGCGCAGGCCGAGCGCAGGCCGAGCGCAGGCCGAGCGCAGGTCGAGCGCAGGTCGGGCGCAAGTCGGGCGCAGGTCGGGCGCAGGTCGGCAAGCAATTCGGGCGTAGGTCGAGCGCAGGTCGGGCAAGCAGGTCGCGCGCAATTCGGGCGTTGCCGGCGGCTGAAGCCGCGCCTGACGTTGCGAAGCCCGCCTTCGCGGGCTGGGATGCTCAGGTGGGTCGATTGCCGCCAAGGACACTTGAGCTTGAGCATCCGAGCCGCGCCTTCGGATCTGCCCACCACTCAGCCCGCGAAGGCGGGCTTGGAAAAGTCAGGCGCGACTTCAGTCGCCGGCTTCCTTCCTTCCCTCCTCGCGCCGGGACTAGAACGGGTGCTCGAAGGACAGATAGCCGAGCACGCCCACCTCGAAGCCTTCCTTCTCCAGGACCTGCATCGGCACCGAGATGCCCGGGACGATCTGCAGGGAGCCGACGTCGATGGCGAAACGCAGGCCCGGGTTGACCACGAGCGAGTGCGAGCGGGTCCGGCCGGCCTCCCCGATGTCCTCGGTGGTGTTGTAGGCGACCTCCACCAGCGCATTCATCCACGACAGCGGTTCGAAGACGATCGCGGCTCCGGCGTTGGCGTCGACCGCGATCCCCTCCGGGCCGCCCCAGACTCCGACGCCCGGGGAGATCGTCGCGCCCAGGTTGAAGTGCGCCGAGAAGTAGCGCCCCAGCTCGAGGCTGAGCGGGATGCCCACCTGGAAGCCGACGACGCGGCGCCCCATGCCGTCCTGGTAGTTGCCGGTGGGGATGATGAGCGAGAGCCGCGGCGCCATGGCGACGATCCCCTCGCCGCCCAGCCCCAGCGCCTGGATGCGGTAGTTGATCATCGTGTCCGCGACGCCGACGTTGGAGCTGCCGTCGGCGCGGCCGAAGCCCAGCGTCAGCGAGAGCTGGTGCAGGTCGCTGCCCACCGGCCACTCGTCGGTGAAGCTGTAGCCGAAGGCGTTGCTCTTGGTGAGGTACTGGAAGACCGAGATGTGCTGGATGACCCCCGGCTCCTGGTTGTAGGCCTCCTCGAGCAGGAAGAGGTTGTCCTTGATCCGGGCTGGCTCCTCGGGCTTGGGCTCGGACGCGGGCGGCGCGGCAGCGACCACGGTCTCCATCGGGGTGATGGCCTGCTCCGGGACCTCTTCGGCCTGGCCGCGCCCTGGCAACGCAAGGAGCAGCACGCCAGCCAAGGCGACGGCGGTACGAAGGCAATCCGGGACGTGGCGCATGTCGGGCTTCTCGCTCGGCGAGAGGCCCCGTGGGCCTCTGACCGGGTGGTGGAATGAATCGGTTCTGGGGACAGGTCAGCGCGTGGATGCCCCACCGGGCTTATCGGCCGGGAGGCGCAGGGCATTAAAGGTGTTGGGCATGGCGGGGCAGCTCTTGGGAGCGCCACCGGACGTCGAGCTCGAGGGACCGCAGCCGCTGCAGCCCGAGCACGCGGGCGCACCGGGCTTCGGGGCGGGGGCCGTGAACTTGCGCACCACCCGCACCGTCGCCCAGGCAGCGGCGACGGCCACGACAACGAGGACGACGAGGGTTTCCATGGTGCGCCCCTAGGTGAACAGCCGCCCGATTTGGAAGACGAGCGCGGAGAGCACGTAGGCGATGCCGGTCAGCCCGCCCAGCTGCAGCAGCGCCCACTTCCAGCTGCCCGACTCGCGACGCGTGACCGCCAACGTGGCCATGCAGGGCGTCGCCACCAGCAGGAACAGCATCATGCTCAGGCCGACCAGCGGCGAGTAGTCGCGGGCGAGCTGCGCGCGCAGGCCCTCGGTGCCCTCGGTCGCGTCGGCGATGGAGTAGACGATGCCCATCTGCGAGACGAAGACCTCCTTGGCCGCGAACGCGCCGATCATCGCGGTGACGATCTTCCAGTCGAAGCCGAGGGGTCTGAAGGCGGGCTCGAGCGCGCGGCCGACGTGGCCGGCGACGGAGGCCTGCAGGTCCTCGTTGGCCTTGCGAATCTCGACGTCCGCCGCGGTGAGCTGCAGCGGCGCGCCGGGCGCGGCCGGAGCCGGAGCCTCCACCACCTGCACCCTGCCCGCGGCGATGTCCTCGTCGATTCGGTGGCTCGACGCCTTGGGGAAGGAGGTCGCCGCCCACAGGAGGATGGAGATGCCCAGGATGGTCGTCCCGGCCTTGCGCATGTAGAGCCAGCCGCGCTCGACCATCTTCACCGCCACGCTGCGCGCGGTGGGCATCCGGTACGGCGGCAGCTCCATGACGAAAGGAGCGTCGTCGCCGCGCAGCACCGTCCGCCGCAAGAGCAGCGCGAGCAGCAGCGCCAGGGCGATGCCGGTGGCGTAGACGAGCCAGAGCATCGGCGCCCGCCAGGACGGGGAGAAGAACGCCGGGATGAGCAGGGTCCAGATGGGCAGCCGCGCGCCGCAGGACATCAACGGCAGCACCAGCATGGTCACCAGCCGGTCGCGCTCGTTCTCCAGCGTGCGCGTCGCCATGATCCCCGGGACGCTGCAGCCGAAGCCGGTGAGCATGGGGATGAAGCTCTTGCCGTGCAGGCCGAAGCGGTGCATCACGCGGTCGGTCAGGAACGCCGCGCGGGCCATGTAGCCCGTGTCCTCCAGGAAGGCGAGGCCGAGGAAGAGCAGCAGGATGTGCGGCAGGAAGGTGATGACGCCGCCCACGCCGTTGATGACGCCGTCGACCAGCAGCGAGCGCAGCGGCGAGTCGCTCCCCGCCGGCCACAGCCCGGAGAACGCCACCCCCAAGGCCTTCACGCCGGACTCGATCCACCCCATGGGGACCTCGCCGACGGTGAAGGTGAGCCAGAAGATGGCGTACATCACCAGGCCGAAGATGGGCAGGCCCAGCAGCGGGTGGACCACCACGGCGTCGATGCGGTCGGAGAGGGCGCGCTGGTTGACGAGCGAGGCCTGCGTCTGCACCTCGCGCAGCAGGCCGTCGACGAAGCCGAAGTAGCGCTCGGTCACGAACATCTGCACGTCGTGGCCGCTGTCGTACTCCAGGCGCTTGCGCTGGCGCTCGGCCTCGGCCACCGCCTGCTCGCCGCCCGGGAGGGCCGAGACCTGCTTGACGCACTCGGCGTCGGCGAGCAGCAGTCGCGTGGCCATCCAGTCGCTGGAGACGATGGAGGTGGCGTCCTCCGGCTTGGGGAGCAGCGGCCGCAGCGCGGCGAGCGCGTGCTCGAGCTCCTCGCCCAGCACCAGCCGGTGGCGCACCAGAGGCTTCTTCTCGGCCTCGAGGACGGCGCGGCGCAGCTCGTCGAGCCCCTGGGCCTTGTGGCCGATGGTCTCCACCACCGGGAAGCCGAGCAGCCGCTGCATCTGCTCGCGGTCGATGTGCAGCCCCGCCGCGCGGGCCTCGTCGGCCATGTTCAGGCACAGCACCGGGTTGGCGCCGGTCTGCAGGATCTGCGCGAGCAGCACGAGGTTGCGCTTGAGCTGGGTCGAGTCGGCGACCAGCACGACCACGTCGGGCTTCTGCGAGAGCTCGTCCTGGGCCACCCGCTCCTCGGGGGTGTAGCTGCTGAGCGAGTAGGTGCCCGGCAGGTCGATGATCTCCGCGCGGCGCCCGTCGAGGATGCAGCTGCCCGAGCGGCGCTCCACCGTGACGCCGGGGTAGTTGGCGACGTGCTGGCGCGCGCCGGTCAACGCGTTGAAGAGGGAGGTCTTGCCGCAGTTGGGGTTGCCGGCCAGGGCCACGCGCAGCGCTCGCGCGCTCTCCGGGGCGACCTCGACGGGTTGGACGGGGCTGAGGCGTTCGAGCATGGCGGGTGACGTGGACTCCAACAGCGGGGGTGCTTCGTCCCTTCTCTTCATGGCTAGGCGGCGCTGCCGCGGACCCGGATGGCCTTGGCCTCGGCGCGCCGCAGGGCGAGCCGGGCGCCGTGGCAGCGGATCCACAGCGGGTCGCCGCCCAGGCCGAAGCGCTCGAGGTCGATGGTGGTGTTGGGGAGGATGCCCATGTCGAGCAGGCGCTGGCGCAGCGCGCCGGTGGCGCCGACCTGGGTGACGACGCCGCTCTGGCCCGCCTTCAGGTCCGCCAGGCTCATCGTCGGCTCGTCCTTGCGGGCCATGCAGGTGGCGCAGCCCTCGATGTTGACGGGCCCGTGCGCGCACGACGCCTTGCCGCCCGCGGAGGGCTGGGCGCGCCGGAACTGCTCGACGACGCTGGGGCAGTTGCCCACGAACTCGAAGAAGCGGACCAGGCGGTCCATCGCCTCGTCGGTGAGGCTGTGCTCCATGGCGCAGGCCTGTTCGCCCGCGGCCTTCTTCTCCATCCCCAGCACTTCCTCGAAGAAGCGCGTCAGCAGGCGGTGGCGGGTGAGCACCCGGCGCCCCGCCTCCTCCCCGGTGGGGGTCAGGGCGATGTACTCCCGCCGCTCGTAGCGCACCAGGCCGGCGTCGCTCAGCTTGCGCAGCGCGACGGAGACCGAGGCCGCCTTTACCTCGCGCGCGCGGGCGATGTCCTTGACCCGGGCGAAGCCGTGCTCCTGGACGAGCAGGTAGATGGTCTCGAGGTAATCCTCGAGGGCGGAGCTCGATCTCGAGATGGCTGGCGGCAGTAGCGTCGTGGCTCATAGTTAGACTTATCTAACAGACGCAGCCATCGTGTCCACCTCCTTTTTGTGAGGCGTCGCTCCTCACGACGGGGCGAGCGAGCACTCGGCCCAGACCGGGGCGTGGTCGGACGGCGCCTTGCCCTTGCGCAGGTCGCGGTCGATGCCGGCGGCGGTGCAGCGGGCCGCGAGGTCCCGCGAGAGCAGCACGTGATCGATGCGCAGGCCGAAGTTCCGGGCGAAGCAGCCCGCTCGGTAGTCCCACCAGCTGTAGAGCGCGGTCCCGGCGTGGTGGATGCGGAAGGAGTCGACGAGGCCCAGTTCCAGGAGCGCCGCGAAGCGCTCCCGCTCCGCGGGGGTGGTCATCGTCCGGCCCTCCCAGAGCTTGGGGCTGTAGACGTCGCGGTCCTCGGGGGCGACGTTGTAGTCGCCGCAGATGGCGACCAGGCCCGAAGCCGGCCGGTGGATCTCCAGGAAGCGCTTCAGGCGCCAGTACCACTCGAGCTTGTAGGTGTAGGCGGCCGAGCCCACGCCCTGGCCGTTGGGGCCGTAGATGCTGACGACGCGGACCCCGCCGACGGTGGCGGCGATGAGCCGCGCCTGGGGATCCTCGACGCCGTCCTGCAGCCCGCGCTGGACGTCCTGGGGCTCATCCCGGGCGAGGATGGCGACGCCGTTGTAGGTGGGCTGGCCGACGAAGGCCGCGCGGTAGCCCGCCGCCTCGATCTCCGCCTTGGGGAACGCCTCGTCCGTGCACTTGAGCTCCTGGAGGCAGAGCGCGTCGGGCTGGGCAGTGGCCAGGTACTCGAGCAGCCGCGGCAGGCGCGAGCGAATGGAGTTCACGTTCCAAGAGGCGATCTTCATGGCGGCAATAAAACGGCGCGCGGCCCAGAAAGAAAGGGCCGCGCGCCAGAACTACGTTTTCCGAAGCCCGGACTACTTATTCGCCGCCGCGAACTTCTCCATGAAGGCGACCAGGACCTTGATGTTCTCGACGCTGACGGCGTTGTAGGCCGACACGCGGATGCCGCCGACCGAGCGGTGGCCCTTGAGGCCGACCATCTTGCCTTCCTTCTTGGCGTCGGCGATGAACTTCTCCTCCAGCGCCTCGGTGGGCAGCCGGAAGACGATGTTCATCAGCGAGCGGCTCTCCTTCTCGACCGGGCACTTGTAGTACTCGGCCATCTTGTCGATGGCGCCGTAGAGCAGGCGGCCCTTCTCCTCGTTCCAGGCCTGGATCTGGGCGATGCCGCCGACCTTCTTCATCCAGTCGCAGACGTTGCGGACCATGTAGATGGCGAAGGTGGGCGGGGTGTTGAAGAGGGAGTTGTTCTCGGCGCAGACCGAGTAGGTCAGCGTCTTGGGCAGGTCCTTGCGGCCGCTGGCGATGAGGTCCTTGCTCATGATGCAGACCACCACGCCGGAGGGGCCGATGTTCTTCTGGGCGCCAGCGTAGATCATCGCGAACTTGCTGACGTCGAGCTTGCGCGACAGGAAGTCGCTGCTCATGTCGCAGATGTGCGGGACCTTGCCGGTGTCCGGGAAGGTCTGCCACTGCGTGCCGAAGATGGTGTTGTTGCTGGTGGTGTGGACGAAGGTCGCGTTCGGGTCGAGCTTGAGCTCGGCCTGCTTGGGGATGCGGGTCCACTTCTTGTCCACTTCGGTGTTGCCCGCGACGTTGACCTTGCCCACGCCCAGGGCCGCGAGCTTCTTGGCCTCGTCGACCGCGACCTTGGCCCAGTTGCCGGTGACGACGTAGTCGGCGCTCTTGCCCGGGGGCAGGAAGTTCATCGGGATCAGCGAGAACTGCAGGTGGGCGCCGCCCTGCATGAACAGCACTTCGTGGGTCGCCGGGACGTTGAGCAGCTCCTTGAGCAGGGCGATGGCCTCGTTGTGGACGGCCTCGTACTCCTTGCCGCGGTGGCTGTGCTCCATGATTGACATGCCGCTCGTGCCGAACTCGATGAACTCGTCGCGGGCGCGCTCGAGGGCGGGCAGGGGGAGGCCGGCGGGGCCGGCGTTGAAGTTGATGACGCGAGACATGTGCTCTCCGCGGGTTGGGGGCCGCCTGGGGCGGCCGGTCTTCGATCACGACTGCGGCTCGATGCTCTGCTTCCCTCCGAGCCGAAGCCTCGAAAAACGCGAGAGGACTCTCGCGCGTTGCGGGCCGTACCGCAAGGCTTCGGTGCGGAGGGAAGCGGCGCCGTCGAACCGAAGCCAGGTCAAGGGGCGTGGGGAGGGCGCAGGGGCCGTGTCAGCTCGAGGCGAATCGGGTAAATCAAGTGCCCATGAACCAGTCGCGCCTCATCAGAGATCCTCCTCGTGACCTTCGGCCTGCCCATCCTCGGCGCTGGGCTCTGGTACGTGCTCAAGAAGGAGGCCAAGTTCCAGAGCGAGCTGGCCCAGACGCAGCAGGCGGCAGACCAGCTCGCCGCCCTGCACCGGCAGGCCGCCAAGGGTTCGTTGAGGATGTTGGGGCCCGAGGGCCTGGAGATGAGCCTCATCGGCGCAGGCTTCCCGCCCAAGAAGCCCCTGCCTTCGCTCAAGCCGCGTGCCCGGCTGGTGGGCGGGGCGGTCGGCGACGCCGGAGCGCTCGCGGTCGCCGTGGTGCACTACACCGCCGAGGAGGGGCGCTTCACGCTCTTCACCATCCCCGCGGACAAGGGCGAGTTCCTGCCCGAGGACGCCGCGCCGGTGAAGCGCCGTGGGCGGACGCTGAGGATGGTGAAGCGCGACGGCGTGACGATGGTCTTCTGGAAGAACGGGTTCTGGTTCACCGCGCTCGCGACCGAGATGCCGGACGGCGACCGGGACCTGTTCGTCGAGCAGGTGCTGGCCACCCAGCAGGGCTCGCCGTGAGGAGCTGAACCCGCTTACTGGCAGGAGCCCGTGGCGATGGTGCTGGGGACGCAGGCCAACGCGGACAGCCCGGCGATCTGGCAGCAGTCGTAGTTGATATAGCCGGCCTGGCCGCAGTCGAACGACCAGCTACAGGACAGCCGGCACGTCCCCGCCGTGTCCGTCACGTCGCCGTAGTAGCAGACGAGGACGTTGCCGTCGCACTTGGTGCCAGCCTGCGTGCAGATGTCGCCGTCGCTGGCGCCAGGAGCCCCGCACGTACCGCGCGGGTCGGCGGCCGTGTGGTGGCACTTCTGGCCCCGGGCGCAGTTCTCGTCACTCGCACACCCCTGCCAGCACATACCGTAGGTCGGGTCCTGGCAGTACTGGCCGGGTTCGCAGACCTCCTCCCCGCAGGCCGTGCGGCCGTTGCCGGGGCGGCCGCCGTCGAGGGAGTAGGCCTGGCTGACGAGCCCGCTGCCGCAAGAGAGCAGCAAGAGCAAAGAAGGCAGGGCGGCTCGCAGGCGCAGGTCCATGAGGTTCAGAGCCTACCGCTCCGTGGCGAAGACGCGAAGACGCGAAGGTCCGCGGTGAGCGCGGGCGACGCAGGAGTTCCCCCTCTCCGCGAAGCCGGAGAGGGGGTCAGGGGGTGAGGCTCACACGGCCGGCCGGGCGCGCTTGCCGATGCTCTTGCCGAGCAGCATCGAGAGGTTCTCCTGCTCCCAGGCGATGGCCTTCTCGTACTCCGGCCACGCCTTCTCGCGCCTCTTGAACTCCGGCCCGTGGTGCTGGCGGCGCCGGCCCTTCTCCTCGCCCGGGACCGCCTGGTGCAGCATCTCGTGGAAGACGATGTACTCGACGAAGAAGAGCGGGACCTCCGGCCGGTCCAGCGCGGGGTGCACGCGGATGGTCTTCGTCAGGTGGTCGTAGACGCCCATGCGGATGGTCCGGCGCCGTCCCTCGGCCTTGGGCGCCCGCCCCCAGCCGATGCGCGCGTCGATGCGCCCCGAGAAGACCTGGTCGTTGATCCGCTCGAAGATCTCGCGCAGGTCGTAGACCTTTCCCTGCGCCCGCATCCGCGCCTTGGGCCCGGCGCGGTGGCCGATGCGGATGGTGGTCGTGTTCTCCCGGACGAAGGCGTCGATGACCGCGCTCGCGGCGCGCTTGCCCTTCCCGGCGTAGTCGGCGATGGCGCGCACCACCTGCGCCGGCGCGTCGAGGAACATGTGGTGGACGCGCAGGAACAAGAGCTCGTCCTGGCGCCGGTACGAGATCATCGTCGAGCGGTTGTCGGTGACGGACAGCTGCACCGGCCGCCCCAGCCGCTGCGAGACCTCGTCGGCCAGGGCCCGGGCGCGCAGGAACCGCTCGGCCGGCGGCGGCACGGCGCGCAGATCGGGGGCGTCCTCCAGCTCGGGTTCGACCTCGAACGGCAGGTCGTCGGCGTCGTCCAGGTCGAGGAAGGGATCGGCCGGGTCCTCGCGCGCGGGTGTGCTGGTCGCGGGCCGCTTGGGCGCCACGGGCATGGGGAGGAGCGTGAGCTGCTCGAGCGTTCGACCTTTCACGGAGACGGATTGTAGGCGGGTGCGCGGGCGGCTGCTACAGGGCTGTGGCCGGCCGTAGGAGGGGCGGTCGGGCGGGCGGCGCGGGACATTGGCCGGCCCAAGTGGCGCCTCCTACAATGAGCCACCGCTCGTCCTCTTCGAGAGAAGGCGGTGGCGACGAAGGACCAAGGCTGCTGCGACGCTGGCTGGAAGACACCTCTGCGAAAGAAGATCACCCGATGCCGGCCGTGACACCGCTGCGCGAAGGCAACCTGGTCCGGCTCGGCCGGCTCCTGTCGATCTCCCTGCGCAACCTGGGGGCGGCCCCCAGCCCCGAGGCGCTGGAGACCCTGGCCGTCCTCGTCCACGAGGCGATGAGCGGCCGCGGACGCAGCTTCCACTCCGTCCACCACGTCTTCGACCTGGCCGACGGGCCCAACGCCTATGTCGCCCTGGCGGCGGCCTTCCACGACACGGTCTATCTGCAGGTCGACGGCGGCCTGAGCGAGCGGGTGGAGTCGATCCTCGCCGGCTCCTTCGAGCGCCGCGGCAACGAGGTCCGGCTGGTCCTCGCCGACCCGAACGAAGACCGGCTGCGGGCGATGGTGATGGCGCTCTTCGAGATGCCGGTGGGCGTCCCCGTCGCGCCGACCGCCGGGCTCAACGAGATGCTCAGCGCGCTGCTGGCTGTCCGCGCGCTCTCGGGCCTGCTGCCCGAGAAGGCGCTCCTGCGCGTGGCGGCGGCCATCGAGGCCACGGTGCCGTTCCAGGGACCGGCCCACGCCGAGCGGCTGCGCGAGAAGCTGGGCCGGCTCGCGCAGGAGTTCGCTCTGAACGTCGGCGACGACGAGCTCGACGCCGGCGTGCGCGATGGCGTCGAGCTGGCGAACAAGGACGTCGCCAACTTCGCCGCGCCGGACGTCGCCCGCTTCCTCGACAACACCTGGGCGCTCTTGCCGGAGACCAACTGGTCGCTGCGGCTCGAGGCGGTCTACGGGGCCCGCGACTACCGGACCGCGATGCAGCGTATGGAAGGGTTCCTGTCGAACTTGGACGCCCGGAAGGTCTTCCTGCACTTCCGCGGCAAGCCCTCGTCCGACGCGTACGAGGCGCTTCGCCAGGCGGCGGCCGGCAACCTCGCCATCGCGGCCCGTTACCTGGGTGCCAAGCTGGTCGCCGCCTGCCTGCTCGACGCGCTCGCCCAGCGCACGGGCGGCGATGCGCCGATGGCCATGCTCATGGGCGATCTGCCCGGCGAAGGCGAGGGCACGGTGCGCATGGAGCGCTTCCTGCCCGCGATTCACCCGCCCGGCGTTGACCTTGGCGAAGAGGGCGACGCGGATGAAGTCTTCCGCCTGCTCTCCGAGGGGCGCGCCAGCCCCACCGGCTTCGATCTGCGCAACTCGCCGCTCGCGGGCTACCTCTACACGTCGATGTGGCCTCTCGACGCGGCCATCGTCGCGGCGCGGCAATACTCCGCGGGAGCGATGGACGCGGGCCAGTACCTGGACTCGCTCAACCCGCAGGTCGTCGCCGCGGTGGCGCGCGCCTGCGCCCAGGTCGCCTTCTTCCGCAAGGAGCGCCTGGAGGCTCTGGCTCGCGAGACGGCGGCGCCCTGAGCGGGTACAGCCAGGCCGATCGTCATCGAGGGCCGTCCGCCAACTCGTGGTTCTCGCTCGCGATCCTCCCGAGCGTTGGCCCCAGTCCGGCCTCCTCTCGCAGTTCCTCGTGGCTGGCCCGTTGAAGACACCAGGATGAGAGGCACCCTCTGGGCTGGATGAACGTCGCCTCCCCCAACCCGCACGTTCCGTGGGCCCGTCTTGCCCCCTGCGAGAGCGGGGTCTAGATTGCGCTTTCATTTCTAGGGGTTGCGACAGCAGCGGCCAGACCCCGCAGGACGCGAAGAACGATATGCCCGACCCGGCACCGCGGACGATCAGCGACAGCGAGCTGGAGACCTCCAGCGTCGAGCCCACTTTGAACCGCACCCGGCGCAAACGCCCAGGCCTGCTCTTCGACGACCGCGACTACGAGCTGGTGGACCTCGTCAACGAGTTCCGCACCGTCGGCAAGCACAAGAAGCCCGAGGTGCTGCGCCGGTTGTTCAACCCCGCCTTGCACCCGCGCGGCTTCAAGGAGCTGGCCGCCACGCAGGAGCGGCGCATCGCCTACGCCATCATCCGGCTGCTGGAGTCCTTGGAGCAGGGCAGCGCCCAGGACCGCATCCTGGCGTTGCGCGCCCTGCACGACGAGGTGTTCTTCGGCACCCAGGCGGGCATGCAGAACAACACCGCCCGCGTGCTGCTGACGGTGATGAAGGAGCTGGCGCGAGAGCAGAACGACTACTGGCGCCAGGTCGAGCTGGCCCACGACTTCTTCGCCGCGGTCACCGGGCGGCCGGTCGAGATCCGCCGGCAGCTGCGCAAGTACCACCTCATCGAGATGGCCGAGGCCTGGAACCAGGTGGCCTTCGACCACCACGTCCACGACGCCCATACCAAGGGCCGCAAGGCGCCCACGCACCTGGTGATGGACGCGTGGATCAAGGGCATCCGCGAGCTGACGGTCGTCTACTACTACTACTGGACCCCCGAGGCGGTCGCCGAGCTGACCGAGGCGGCGGCCATCATGGGCGTCACCGTCCGCCCGGGCCTGGAGTTCGCGGCGCGCTGCCACGGCAAGTTCGCCCAGTTCATCTGGATCCCTCAGGGACTGGAGAACCCGGCGGACTTCGCGGCCTTCATCAACAAGCCGGCCATCAAGGAGTTCCTGGAGAAGGGCCGGGAGGTGGCGCGGCTGCAGTCGCGCTACGTGCTGGCGCTGCTCCGAGCCTTCAACCAGAAGCACCTCGAGCAGCTCAACGCGCGCTACGGCCTGAACCTGCCGCCGCTCAACGAGGACGAGTTCGTCGCCTCCATCGGCGTGGGCCAGCCCTCGGTCACGCACCTGGCCGACTTCATCCACCAGAAGTGCCTGCAGCGCGCCCGGCCGCTCATCGCCGAGTGGTCCGAGCGCTACCAGGACGCCGGCGAGGCCGAGAAGGAGGAGCTCAAGGCGAAGGTGGAGAAGCTCGACCACCTCATGCCCAGCGTCATCGCCGAGACCTGGCTGCAGCGCTCGGTCAACCCCGAGCTGGTGCACCCCTCCGAGCTGCGCGAAGGCGACGACGTCCCGGAGCTGTTGCGCCTAAAGCCCCGCGAGCTGTTCGACATGTTGGGGGCGGTGCGCTCGGGCTCGACCCTGGTGCTCAACCTCACCGGGCTCTCTCCGGCGGACGTCATCGAGGTCCTCTACCAGGGCCGCGGGATGGTCACGCACCTGGAGCTCTTCAACCTCAAGGACTACCGGCTCAAGAAGGCGCCGTACACCCGGGAGATCGCCGAGATCCGCCAGACGCTCAACCGCGGCAACGCCATCGTCCTCAAGCGGATCATCCGCGAGGCGATCCGCGAGGTGGAGGCGGCCAACGGCCCGCTCAAGGAGGAGCGGCTCGCGGGCCTCAAGGAGGTCCTCTCACACCTGTTGGACTTCTCCGGCTTCTACTCGCGCGTGCCGCTGCGCACCAGCCTCGGCAGCGACTCGGTGGGCCGCGCGCAGTCGCTGTTCGGCATGGGCCTGGTCATCGCCGACACGCTGCCCGGCCGCGCCCGCCGCGAGTTCTTCCGCCACCCCGGCACCCGCGAGGTGCTGCCGGTCCACACCGACGCCGAGCTGCACACCGTCTGGACCCCGCACGAGAGCCCGCTCTGGCCGCTCGACCTGGCGCTGCGCGTCCTGCGCAAGCTCCCCGGCCTGCGCGAGTTCGGCT
Organism: Myxococcales bacterium; assembly: GCA_049841135.1. Classification (GTDB taxonomy): domain Bacteria; phylum Myxococcota; class Myxococcia; order Myxococcales; family UBA5297; genus JACRCT01. Next base: position 1,101,718 of record JASGHK010000002.1, on the reverse strand, counting down.
ACGCGCGCAAGGAAGCCTACGAGGTGGTGCCCAACAGCACCCGCTACGTCGACCCCAAGGAGGGCCGGGGCAACATCCTGACCCTGGGTGGCGTCGAGGAGCACGCCAGCAACGAGCTGTTCCTGGTCAAGCCCGAGGAGAAGATCCCGGGCTTCAAGGTCACCCGGCTCAACACCCGCGTGCGCGACGTGGCCAAGGTGCTGCTGGGGTTCCTGCCGGCGTTCCTGACCTTCTACCTGACCAAGAGCTGGTGGGTGCTGGCCGTCTTCGGCGCGCCCATCTGGTTCGGCATCACCGGGCTGCGCAACATCCTGCAGGCCATCATCGGCGGCGGCGGGCTGGTGCGCTCCAAGCTGCTGACCTGGAAGGACCTCGTCAGCTGGGAGCGGGTGGCCGACTCGCTGCTCTACACCGGCTTCTCGGTGCCGCTCTTGGACTGGCTGGTCAAGGGCGAGCTGATGGGGCGCCTGGGCGTCACAACCACCTCGGCGCCGGTCCTGCTGTACTCGGTGATGGCGCTGGCCAACGGCATCTACCTCTTCAGCCACAACACCTTCCGCGGCCTGCCGCGCGCGGCCGCGCTCGGGAACTTCTTCCGCGCGGTGCTGGCCATCCCCATCGCGCTCGCCTTCAACGCCCTGCTGCGCGCCCTCATCACCGGCTCGGGCATGGCCGGCCACGAGGCGGACGCGATGCTGCAGAACTGGGCCGCGGTCATCAGCAAGGCGTCCTCGGACCTCGTCGCCGGGTTCATCGAGGGCACCGCGGACCGCAACGTCAACGTCCGCACCCGCCTGCGCGACTACAAGACCAAGCTCTACTGGCTCCTGGCGAACCACGGACGGCTCGAGGCGTTCTACCCCGAGCAGGACGTGCTCAAGATGCTCGAGTCGCCCAAGGAGTTCGTCAAAGCGGTGGACGAGGACCAGAAGGATCTCGAGATCCGCCAGATCGTGAACTCGCTGGACCTCATGTACTTCTGGATGCTGCAGCCGCGGGCCCGCCCGGTCTTCACGGGGCTGATGCGGCAGGCGACGCCCGAGGAGCGGCAGATCGTCCTGCGCACGCAGCGCCTGCTCGAGCGCCAGCGGCTGGTGAGCCAGATGATGCTCGACGGGCTCGTCGGCAAGAACTTCTCGCCGGCGCTGGCCTTCTACCTCGACAAGTCGCCCATCTACCTGCGCGACATGCAGCGGCTGCTCGAGGAGCTCGAGGCGGAGAAGAAGGCGGCGTAGCGGTCAACCGGGCCGGGGCACGGCGCACGTCAAGCACAGCCGCCGGGGCCGCGCGAGGCCTTGGGAAACCAGGCTCGCACCTTCGGCCCCGCAACGCTCGCACCGGCCTTCGAGCGCCGCGTCGAGCAGGACCTGCGCCGCGCGATCGTCCCGGTCGATCGCCGAGACCTGCTCGAGCTGCAGCGCTCGGTGGAGCCGCTCGGCGTCGAGGGCCTGGTTGATGTGCTCGAAGGCCTCGGCGATGCCGTTGGGGCCGGAGGGCAGGGCGAACAGCTGGTCTTCGGGACAGTAGGAGGATGGACCGCACAGGCCGCGCACGGCGTCGACGTACATCGAGTACCGGCCGTCCTCGACCTCATAGAGCCAGCTCGGGACGCCGCGGCGCTGCAGCTCGACGTCGTACTCGGCGGCCAGGGCGCTGTCGATGGAGACGCCGTGCAGGCCGGAGCTGGCAATCGTGTCCATCCAGTGGCGGTAGTCGACCGGGGCGAAGTGGGCGCCGCGGCCGGTGCGCTTGAAGCCGAGCAGGACCAGGTTCAGGTAGCTCCTGGCGCAGCGCCGGGCGATCTCCAGCAGCGCCTCGGGCTGTGAGGCCGGCGTGCCCATCGTGACGTGGATGGTCGGGAAGGGGCTGGCAAGGCGATCGAGGTCCTCGATCGCCAGGATCGAGTAGGCCCAGTGGACGCGCCGGGCATCGACTCCGGAGGCGTCCAGGTGGCGCCGGGCCAGACAGTCCCGCGACGTGAACGCCGCATGCATGCCGCGCCTCTGGATGGCGTGGAGGATGGTGGTGAACGCTGGATGCAGCGTGGGCTCGCCGCCACCGAGCACCACCTCCAAGACCTGGCAGGCCGCGAGCTCGTCGAGCACCCGCTCGATGGCATCGAGCGACGCATGGCGTCCGTCTCGCGTCGAGCCCTGATAGCAGAACGAGCAGTCCGAATAGCAGCGATCGGTGATCTTCAGGTCGACGAGCTCGGGCCAGGTCGAGCGGAACGGCTGGACCTGGGGATGGGCGGCCCGGGCGAAGCTCAGGCGCATCCGCGTCCCGGTACTCGGCGAGAGCAGCGTCCAGAAGCCCAAGGGATCGCGCCGCATCTTCCGGGAGGTGAGGTGGCTGGGAGAGATGGCGTGGCGGTGGTCGACGAGCGGGTGCTCGCCAGCATTCTCGCCGGCGCTGATGGCGGTCACGCCGTCGAGCAGCAACCAGCGTCCGATCTCGACGAGCAGCTCGCGGGGCAAGCCGTCCCAGCCGCCGGCGAGGTTGGTGCCCGCCAGGTCGTTGATGAAGCCAGGGACCTGGCCAAAGCCGAACTCGTCCTGCAGCGTCTCGTCGCCGACCTCCTCGAGCTGAACCTGGAGGTATGGGAGCTTGGTCTCAGGGCGGGTGAGCACGAACGGGGCACTGTTGGAGTAGGAGTCGCCTCGCCGCCCCGAGAGATCCTCCTGCGCGTCCGGCAGGAAGATGAGGCTGTGGTTCGCCGAGCTGCTGGTGGCGAAGCCGAAGCGCAGGCTGTGGATGAAGATCGCCGGGCGGGGAGCCATGCAGGCATCCTACGCGGCCCCGGCAGCTGATACCTTCGCGGGCACTTCCGGAGCTCATCATGGAATCCATGATCGCCAAGGCCCTGAATCTCGCCCACCGCCCGGTGGCCGTCGTCTGGACGGACGAGAAACCGGAGGGCGCCATCGTCTTCGAGAAGGGGCGCTGGGGCTGCGTGATGGCCTCGTTCGCCGCCGTCGCCGAGCGTGGACGCACCGCCGCCTTCGACCGCGAGACCTGCGGCTGCCAGGGCGGTGGCGTCGGCCTCGGGTTCGGCAACTGCTACGAGTCCTTCGAAGGCGGCGTGGAGGGCTTCTGCGGCTTCCTCTCCTGCGGCAACGACTGTAGCGAGGCGGGCCGGGAGCGCAGCGCCAAGGCCGAGAAGAACCTACGAGCCCGCCAGCTCGAGCACTTCAAGCACGGCGAGGGCTACCGCAAGGATCCTGCGGCGGTCGTCCGCTTCATCGCGGCCCTGCCCATCCGCGAGATCCCGACCCGGTTCGTGGTCTTCAAGCCGCTCGAGGAGGTGAAGGAGGGTGAGCGGGCGTTGGGCGTCGTCTTCCTCGCCAACCCGGACCAGCTCTCGGCGCTGACCATCCTCGCCAACTACGAGGACGGCGAGAGCGAGAACGTCATCCTGCCGCATGCCGCGGGATGCCAGTCCATCGGCATCTACCTCTACCGGGAGGCCGAGGACGCGCGGCAGCGGGCGGTCGCGGGGCTGAACGACCTGTCGGCGCGCAAGACCATGCGCCGGCTGGGCAAGGACCTGATGACCTTCGCGGTGCCGATGAAGCGGCTGGCGCAGATGGAATCGGCGGTCCCGGGTAGCTTCGTCGAGCGCGACGCCTGGAAAGATCTGCAGGGGCAGGCAGGCGGCGCTGCCGGCGGCTAAAGCCGCGCCTGACTTTGCGAAGCCCGCCTGCGCGGGCTGGGTGGTCAGCAAATCCGGAAGCGCCAGCTGGGACGTCCAAGCTCAGGTGTTCCTGAGTCGCAAGCGACCCACCTGCACATCCCAGCCCGCGCAGGCGGGCTTCGTGCTCTCAGGCGCGAATTCAGTCGCCGGCGGCATGGCGGCAATCGGCGGGCCGCTCGGGCGTAATGCTGCCGAACGAGGACTCCGATGACACGAGATGAGGCGTTCCACGAGCTGGTGCAGGCGGTCCGGGCGGCGCTCGAGACCTACTCCAACGTGCACCGCGGCAGCGGCCAGCACTCCGTCGTCTCGACCCACCTCTACGAGCAGGCTCGCGAGGTCGTCCTCTCCCATCTCGGGCTCGACGCCGGTCGCCACGTCGTCGTCTTCGGCACGCCTCTCCGGGCGGCCGCGCTCGCTGCGCAGCTCCCCGCCGGCACCTTCCGGTCCGTCTCGAGCGACGAGCTCGGGCTGCCGCTGGGCATTCGGGCTCTGGCGGTCGAGCGCAGCGCACTGCCGCGAACGGCGCCGCGCCACTCCGGCGGAGGGACGGCACGCCTCGTCGGTCTCGACTCGGTCGTGTGGGCTCGCGTCCCGGATCGCTTCGAGGCGGGGACCCCGGCCATCGTCAACGTGATCGCGCTGGCCAAGGCCCTCAAGCTCATCGAGCAGCACGGCAAGGACGCCTTCCGTTTCGTCGGGGAGGAACCTGAGGCGAAGCAGACCGATCTGGACGGGCTCGCGGGTCGGCCGCTTCTCGAGGCGCTGCGCGGCACGCTCATCGGCGGTGGCGCGAGGGTTCCGACGGCCGAGGGCTTGCGGCCCTACGTCAATCTCGACAACGCCGCGAGCACTCCGACCTTCGAGCCGATCTGGAACGCCGTTCGACGGGCCTGGAGGCAGCCCCGCGAGACGCGCCAGCAGACGATCGACGAGGCCCGCGCCACCTGCTCGAAGGTCCTCGGTGCGCCGCTGGAAGCCTACGACGTCGTCTTCACCGGCAACACCACCGAGGCCATCAACCTCGTCGCCGAGAGCTTGGCCAAGGGGGCCGGACCGGGCCGTGGAATCGGCGTCCTCAACACCTTCCTCGAGCACAACTCCAACGAATTGCCGTGGCGGACCACCCCGGGCCTTTCGCTCCTCCATCTGGCGGTGGACGACGAGGGCTTCGTCGACCTGAACGAGCTCGAGGCGGCGCTCCGGGCCCACAACGAGCCCGGCGCGAGCGGCCGACGGATCGCGCTCGTCGCCGTCACCGGCGCCTCCAACGTGCTCGGTGCGTTCAACGACCTGCCCGCCATCAGCCGCGTCGTCCATCAGTACGGGGCGCGCCTGCTGGTGGATGGCGCGCAGATGGTGGCGCACCGCAAGGTCGACCTGGCCGCCCTGGACGTCGACTACTTCGCCTGCTCCGCCCACAAGGTCTACGCGCCGTTCGGCTCCGGGGCGCTGGTGGTCCGCAAAGGGTTGCTGGCGTTCGACGAGGCCGAACGGGAGGGCATCCGCGCTTCCGGAGAAGAGAACGTCGGCGGCATCGCGGCGCTGGGCGCCGCTCTCGGGCTGCTGCAGCGCATCGGGCTGGACGTGATCGAGCAGGACGAGCGCGCACTGACCCGGCGGGCAGTGGAGGGGCTGGCGAAGCTGCCGAAGGTGACGATCTACGGGACCAAGGACGTCGAGTCGCCGCGGTTCGCCCAGAAGGGAGCGGTGGTCGCCTTCGCGGTCGACGGCATGCTGCCCGGCAACACCGGGCGGGCCCTGGCGGAGCGCTTTGGCATCGGCGTGCGCTGGGGCTGCCACTGCGCGCACCTGTTCATCCGGCGGATGCTGCACATCCCGGCGTTCTTCCAGTGGCTGCAGGGCGTCGTCGTGCGCGTGGCGCCGCGCCTGGAGCTGCCCGGCGTGGTCCGCGCGAGCTTCGGGCTGCAGACGACCGAGGCGGAGGTCGACGCGCTCGTCGAGGCCGTCCGGCAGATCGTCGCGGAGCCCAAGAAGAAGGCTGCTGCCACGAAGCGGCAGGTGGACGACTTCGCGGCGGAGGCCGGGCTTCGGGTCTACCGAGCCGGGGCGTGAGCGCTCGGCTCATCGGGCCGGAGAGAGCGTTACCGTCGCGTGGTAGTCGCCGGCGGCGTGGCCGACGCTCGAGTAGCCGCGGCCGACCGAGGTCGCGGCCAGGCGCCGCCCGAAACGTGTGCCGCGAAGACGGCGAGCCACGGCCAACGCCATCCCCAGGGCCCGAACCGTGCATCCATGTTGATGAGTACTGACATACCTTACGCAAGCTGCCTGATGTGGAACCTGGCTGGAATGAAGAAGCGCCCTCTCCATGGGGAGAGGGCGCTTCGGAATGCTCAGGCGCGTGCCAGAACTAGGCGCGGTTCGCCTGCGCCTTGATGATGGAGTTGAAGGCTTCCTGCATGCCCTTGGCGAGGGCGTCGACGTCTTCCTTCTTCCAGGTCTCCTTCGGCTCGCGCGCGAAGGTGGTCTTGTCCTGGCGGTTGTCGAACCGGCCGATGGGGAGCCGCCAGGTCTTGCCGTGGGCCTTGAACTGGACGGTGTCGGGCTTGTCCGACTGCTTCATCAGGTGCTCGATGTCGTCGCAGCCGTACTCGTTCATCATCACGGCCATCGGGACGCCGTGGAACAGCGACAGGTGCGTGCCGGTCGTGGCCTGCTTGGTGGGGTTGGCGCGCGCGATGTTCTTGCGGCGCGACTCCTCGGGCGTCACCCAGACGTAGAGGATGGAGGAGCGGCGCAAGAGCTCGGGCGACATCTGGGCCAGGGCGTACTGGTAGCCGTACGGGGCGGCCAGCGGGAACTTCGAGCCGTCCTTGCCGCCGCGGGCGAACTCGATGACCACCGTCTTGCCCTCGAGCGTGTCGGGGATGCCGGCGTTCTTGCCCTTGAGCAGGTCGGCGCACTCCTTGGCGATCTTCTCCTTGAGCTTGGCCTTGACCTCCGGGTTCATCGTCGAGAACACCGGCGGGGCGCCCACCTTCTGGCGCGCGGCGTCGAAGCGGATGAGCGCCCACTCCGCGGGGTCCTTCGCCTCGATCTTGCGGTAGGCGATGAGGTCCTCGAAGTCGTCGTTGATGATGTGGATGAGCGTGCCCCAGTCGAGCGGCTGCTTCATCGGCTGGTCGCCGGCGTCGAAGAAGATGCCGTCCTGCTTCATCTCCACCAGCGCCTCGGAGATGGACCGCATCAGGTGCACGTAGGGGTAGTCGTCCAGCTGGGCGTTGGTGCCGATCTGGAAGTCGCCCTTGAGCTTCTCGGGGCTCAGGCTGCCGAAGTACTTGCGGACCTCGGATTTGCCGGAGGCGGGGAGCGCGAGGAGGAGGAGGACGTCGAGGGTCTCAGACATGGTCGATGCTCCGATTCGGTTGGGAAGTAGCCTTGCCTTGGTCACACGCTGCGACGAGCGTCCGGGCACTATACCGGGCGGCTAAGCGAGCGCGAAGGGTTCAGCGAGTGCTGCCTCATCTCCATCGGACTGAGGGGGGCGAAGAGCCCTGTGGTTGCGGGCGTCCCGCCCGCGGTCAGACTGGCGCCGGCAGGCTCAGCGGCGGACCTGGGCCTTGTGGAGCTTGGCGAAGGCCTCGGCCAGCGCCGCGTGCAGACCCTTGGTGTCCGCCTCCGGCCAGCTCTCGCGCGGGCCACGCAGGAAGGTCGTGCGGTCCTTGCGGTTGTCCAGGCGGACGGCGGGGACGTAGAAGGTGCGGCCGCGGGTGACGACCTTGACGGTGTCCGGGTGGTCGGAGTGCTTGAGAAGGTGGTCGATGTCGTCGCAGCCGTAGTCGACCATCATCACCGGCAGCGGCACCTGGTGCAGGGCGAAGAGGCTGGCCGGCCCGGCGCGCAGGCGGTTGCGGCGCCGCGACTCGTCGGGGGTCACCCAGACGTAGAAGATCGACGCCCTGCCGAGGATGGAGTCGGCATAGACGCCCAGCGAGTAGCCGTAGCCGAACGGCGCCGGCAGCGGCATCGCCGATCCGTCCTTGCCGCCGCGCGAGAACTCGAAGACCACGGTGCGCTCGGCCGGGGCGTTGGCGATCCGGTCGTTGCGGTCCTTCACCAGCGACGCGGCATCGGGCTCCAGCGCGGCCGCGAGCTTGGTGCGCTGCTCGGCGGGAAGGGTTTCGAGGGCCGGCCCGGCGCCTACCTTCGCTCGCGCGGCATCGAGACGGCCGAACAGCCACTCGGCGGCGGATGGGGGCACCGAGCGGCGGCGGGCGGTGAGGTCCGCGTAGTCCTCGTTGAGCAGCTCGACGAGCACGCCCCAGTCGTAGGGCTCCTTCATCGGCAGCTCGTTCGCGTCGAAGAAGACCCCCTGCAGCCCCAGCTTCTGGGACTCCTGGCTGATGCGGCGCATCAGGTGGACGTAGGGGTAGTCGTTGAGCGAGACGATGGGCGCCAGGCCGAAGTCGGCGCGCACCTGCTCGGGCGGGAGCGAGCCCAGGTAGCGGAGGATCTCGGACTTCCCGGAGCCGGGGAGGGAGACCAGCAGCAGCACTTCGAGAGGCCTGGGCATTCGTCCGCTCGGGGGGCAAGTCAGTCGGCGCGGACTATAGGAGAGGGGAGGGGACGTCAGCAATCGGACGACCTGCCGCGCTGCGTCGACGTCCGCAGAGCGGCCCTGCGCACGAGCGGTCCACTGTTTTGGCAATCCCTGGGCCGGTCAGTACACTGGCCCCGAACCTGCGCCGCAGCCGAAATCGAGAGCGCTGGAAGGCCGCGCCTGACCATGAACCGCCTGCTTCGACTTGCCCCTGTCTGCTCCCTGCTGCTCGCCCCGACCCTCGCCCACGCGGCGGAGGAGCCGGCGGCCGCTCCGGCTCCAGCACCCGCTCCGGCAGCGGCCGCGAAGTCCGGCGGCAAGGACTTCATCGCCGAGGCCCGGCTCCTCTACCGCGCCGTGGCCTGCGAAGGGACCGACGCGCTGCCGGCGCACCTCGACGCGAAGATCGTCGCCGAGCACTGCAAGGCGATGGCGCCGAAGAAGAAGAAGTACCAGGAGCAGTGGATCGGCCAGGCCCGGGACTTCATCGCCAAGCTGCGTCCGGCGAGCCTGCCCACCACCGTCGTCTACCCCTTCGGCGGCGGCGACCTCATCTCCGCGCTGACGACCTACCCGGACGCGACCGACATCACGACCATGTCGCTCGAGTACGCGGGCGACCCGACGCGGCTGGACGACATCAAGCCGGCGCGGCTCAAGGAGAGCCTGCGCCTGTTCAACTCGACCATCTGGGGCCTCCTGATGGCCGACAACAGCACCACCGAGAACCTCCAGAAGGGGCAGGGCAGCGACATCCCCGGCGAGATCGGCTTCTTCCTGGTGGCTCTGGCCGAGCACGGCTACGAGCCGGTCTCCTTGCGCTTCTTCACGCTCGAGAAGGACGGCTCGCTCCACTACCTGACCGAGGAGGAGATCGCGGCGCTGGAGAAGACCAAGGCCAAGACGCTGCGCGGCAAGTGGGAGTCGCCGGACCTGTCGGTCGCCTTCTCCAACAGCGAGATCGTCTTCAAGGCGGTGGGCAGCGGCCCCGACGCCCCCACCCGCGTACACCGGCACCTGGCGGCCAACCTCCACAACGAGGGCTTCGCCAAGGCGCCGGAGCTGCTCAAGTACCTCGAGGCCAAGGGCCGCATCGTGGCGATGACCAAGGCGGCCAGCTATCTGTTGTGGAGGGATGACTTCGCGACGATCCGTGACTACCTGCTCGCTCACATGGAGCTGATGATCTCCGACAGCACCGGCGTCCCGCCGGCTCTGCTCAGGAAGGCCGGGTTCGAGCTGGAGACCTACGGCAGCTTCGGCGAGTCGTTCCTGCCGGCGAACAAGGACATCAACAAGGCCTTCCGCACGGAGTGGAAGACCCAGCCCAAGCGGCCGTTACCGTTCCGCTACGGCTACATCGACGGCGCCGGCGGGGGCGCGCACCTGTTCGTCGCGCGTAAGACCGCCAATCCCCCCACCCCCTGACCCTTCCGCGATGACGATGAGCCTCGCCCTCCTGCTCGCCGCTGCCCTCTGCGCCAACGCGCCCGCGGTGTCGGTGAGCGGCGCGGCCAAGGGCGTGGTCGATCCGGAAGCGAAGCCGCAGACGGTCCCCGCGGCCAACCCGGTGGCTCCAGCCGCTGCGCCAGCGGCAGGCGGCGCCGAGGAGCCGGCTGCGATCATCCGCGACCTGGTGGCGGGCGGCACGCACTGGCGGGTGCCGACTGACCGCGGGCCCATCCACGTCTGGAAGCCGGCGGGGTACGACGGCAAGACTGCGGGCGTGCTCGTCTACCTGCACGGCTACTACACCAACGTCGACGAGGCCTGGCGGCTGCATCGGCTGGCGGAGCAGTTTCGCGCGAGCCGGCGCAACGCGCTGTTCGTGGTGCCCGAGGTGCCGGTGGGCATCAACGACCCGGTGCGCTGGGGGACGCTGGAGTTCCTCTTCGAGACCGTCCTGAAGCAGGCGGGGATCGAGGTGCCGGCCGGTCCGGTGTCGGCGATGGGCCACAGCGGCGCGTTCCGGACCCTGCTCGCCTGGCTCAACAGCCCGCGGCTGGAGCAGATCATCCTGCTCGACGGCCTGTACAACGCCGAGGACATGTTCCTGGCGTGGCTGAAGGCGGAGGTCAAGCCGCCGGCTGCGAGCCACCGCATGGTGGTGGTGGGATTCGAGACCATGGAGCGCAGCCTCAACTTCCTCACCAACCTTCCCGAGGCGCTCTACCGGGAGAACATCCCGGAGACCGGAGCGCGCTTCCAGCGCCGCGAGCGGCTGGCGAAGCTGCTCTACGTCCACTCGCAGTTCGACCACATGGGCCTCGTCACCGACGGGCGGGCGATCCCGGTGCTCTTGCGGCTGACGCGATTCGGGGCGCTGTAGGCCCAGCTCAGTTCCAGGTGCCCTGAACGGCGGGATTCATCTCCGGGCACAGGCACACCGTGGAGCCGACGGCCGAGGCGGTCACCTTCCCGTTGTCGCACCAACGGCCGCACTGGTCGGTCGCCGCGCGATCGAGGCAGAGCGTGTTGGTGCAGGGGACGCCCGTCAGGTCGGCCTTCGCCGCCGGCTTCCAGGCGTCGGCGGCGGCGCGGGCGCTATCCGTCGTGTGGGTGCCGAGCGGGAGGCAGTCGTAGAACGTGCCGCCCAGGCCGTTGGAGTGAGCCGTCTGGCAGCCGTTCGGGCAGCACGCGGTCCCCGCGCAGCATTTGCCGTCGCAGACCTGCCCGTCTGGAGCGCAGCACAGCCCCTCCCTGCAGACCTCGAGGCCGGCGCAACTCACCGTGCACGTGCCGCAGTGCTGGCGGTCGGTCTGCAGGTCCGTACAGAGGTTGAAGCCCGCGCAGTAATCCTTCTTCTGCGCTGGGCAGGTGCAGCTTCCGCCCACGCAGGTTCCGTTCTGGCGGGTGCACGGCGTGGTGCAGCTGCCGCAGTAGTTCAGGTCGGTCGCGAGGTCGACGCAGGCGTTGGGGCCGGCACAGAAATCGGGGAGCGGGGCGAAGCAGCCGCAGACGGAGCTTCCGGCAATCGCCGCCCTGGCGCGTGCAGCGCGCGGTGCAGCTGCCGCAGTGGTCCAGATCGGTGGAGAGATCCACGCAGTGGTCGGAGCACTCGGTCTCCTTCGGCGGGCAGGCGCACGCGCCGCCCTGGCAGGTCTTGTCGCCCGTGCACGCATCGCCGCAGGCGCCGCAGTGCTTGGCGTCGGTCTGGGTGTTCACGCACTCGGGGATGGCCCCGGGACAGCGCTGGACGCTCGCCGGCGTGGTGGCGCAGGAGCAGGCGCCCTGCACGCAGGTGCCCTGCCCGCAGGCGTGCCCGCACTGCCCGCAGTTGGCCGCATCAATGCGCAGGTCGGTGCACACCGTGCCGCACGAATCGGGCGTCGCTGCGGGGCAGGCGCAGGAGCCACCGACACAGGCCGCCCCCGCCGGGCACGCCTTCCGGCACTGGCCGCAGTGCTTGGCGTCGACGTCGGTGTCGACGCACTGGCTTCCGCACTGCGTAGGCGCGCTCTGGGGGCAGGTGCATACGCTGCTCGTACAGCTGGCTCCCGCCGCGCAGGAGGCGCCGCACTGGCCGCAGTTCGCGGAATCGCTCGCGACGTCGACGCACGTGCCTTCGCAGTCCGTCTGGCCCGAAGGGCAGGTCCGGCAGCCGGCGGCCCAACAGCCCGCGGTCAGCGCCAAGGCGAGGCCGAACATCCGGCCGGAGATCCTTCGCCACACGATGTGTGTTGCCATGCCACCCTCCCAGGAGCGAGCCAGCGCTACGCTGGCCCGATCGGCAAGCTCGAGTCAATGGCGGCGACGGGTTGGGAATCTCGGGCCCAAGCGACGAGGGCCGCGACCCGGAAGGTCGCGGCCGTCGAGGTGAGGCAGTCGAAAAGACGAGCTACTTCTTCTTCGCGTTCTTGCGGCCCAGCTCGTGGAGCCACTCGTTCTTGCTGCCGGCGATGTCGCCGAACTTGGTGAGCTTGGCCTTCTTCTTCTGCTCCATCAGCTTGGCGTGCCGCTTCTCGTCCACGAACGCCACGATGCGGCTGATGCAGCTCTCGCCCTCGACGAAGCGCCAGGGGAAGCAGCCCAGGGTGCAGCGCTGGTTCAGCAGCAGGTCGATGTCGCCGCCCAGGCACTCGGCGTGGATGATGCCGTGGTTGAACAGCTCGATGTGCATCAGCTGGTACTTGCTGTCGTCGTAGAACTCCTCCAGCTCCATCCCGTACTTGGTGCGGAAGTGCGCCTGGCACTCCTTGAGCTGGCGGGGCATCCAGCCGCGGATGGCGGTGTTGAACGGGTGGTCCGCGCTGCCGCAGTCCACGCCGATCCAGCGGATCTTCTTCTTCTTGCACCAGGCGGCGAACTCACGGTCCGGACCGGGGTGCTTGGTCATGTAGCGGATCTCGTCCGCCGTCGGCTGGTCCCAGCCGTAGTGGTGGTAGCCGGTGTGGATGATGAGGATGTCGCCCTGCTTCACCTCGACGCGGTCCTCGATCATCTTCGAGGTGTAGACGTCGTAGTCGCCGGCGGCGTCGGACAGGTCGACGATGACGCCCTCGTTCATCAGGAAGTCGAGCGGCAGGGACGCGATGTCCTTGCCCGGCGTGTAGAAGTGGATCTCGCCGTCCAGGTGCGTGCCGACGTGGTTGGAGTGCGTGACGAGCTGGCCGTTGGCGCCGTTCGGAGCCAGGCGCTTGAAATACTTGATCTGCAGCGGCTCGTAGGTCGGCCAGGCCGGGGTCGCCTGTCCAAGCGGAATCGACAGTTCGATGGGAAGCATCCGTCTTCTCCTTGCTGTGTGCTGCGTCAGTGTTCGACTTCGTGTTGTTGGTCCTGAAGCGCGAAGCCCGAAGCCTAGCTTCTGCAGTGCTCCGCGAACGCCTTGAGCGCCTGGTGGAAGCACTCCCACGGCGGGCTCACCAGGCCGGCGCCGACCTGCCCGACGCCCGCGTCCTTGTGCGCCATGCCGGTGTTGATGATCGGCAGCTGGCCCAGCTCCTCGACCTTTCGGAGGTCGATGCCGGTCGCGGTGCCGACGAACCCGAGCGAGGGGATGGCCCACACCGGGTTCTTGCCGACGGTGATCCGCTGCATGTTGCGGCTCGTCTCCAGCGCGTCCTCGGGCGTGCCGCCCACGAACTGGACGATGGCCGGCGCGGCGGCCATGGCGAAGGCGCCGATGCCCGCTGTCTCGGTGATCGCCGAGTCGCCCAGGTCGGGGTTGGCGTCCTTCTCCGAGTAGCCGGGGAAGTAGAGCCCCTTCACCATCTGCGCGGGACCGACGAACCAGCGGCCCGGCATGCAGGAGAGCTGCACGCCGAAGTCGGTGCCGTTGCGCGCCATCACCGTGACCATCGACGAGTTCGGCACGCCCTCGGCGGCCAGCAGCATGCACTTGGCCATGGGCATCGACAGGTTCAGGAACGAGTGGTCGTTCTTGGTGAGGAACTCGAGGCACTTGGCCGCGGTCTCACCGTCGACCACCTTCACCAGCGCCGGCGCCAGCTCGCGGAACAGCAGCGAGGTGCCGGCGCGGTTGCGGTTGTGGCCCTCGTCGCCCATCTGCAGCGCTTGAGCCATCAGCGCCTTGAGATCGATGGGACCGCGCGCGGCGAGCGTCTTGGCGAGCGCCGGGCCGAGGGTGGCGCCCATGAAGCGCAGCCGCTCGATGACCTCGGGACCGTAGGCGCCAAAACGCAGCACCTTGCCCAGGCCTTCGTTGAGCGTGCAGAAGGTCCGCCGCTTCGGGTCGGCCTTGTCTTCCAGGATCCAGACGGGCATCGAGGGCGTGACCAGGCCCGCCATCGGGCCGACGGCGCTGTGGTGGTGGCACGGGTCGAACTTGACGCGGCCCTCGGCGGCCAGCTTCTGGGCCTCCTCGGGCGTCTGGGCCAGGTTCTCCAGCAGCATGCCGGCGATGACCGCGCCGCGAAGAGGGCCGCTCATCCGGTCCCAGGTGATCGGCGGGCCGGCGTGGAGGAAGAGGTCGTCCTTCATACCGGGGATGACGTCGCGGGCGATTCCCACGCCGACCAGGTGCGGCTGGCTCGCGAGGAAGCGCTCGAGCGCGACCTTGTTCGCCTCGTCGACCTTCTTCTCGAGCGACGGCTCGTGCAGGTCCTGGAGGATCCTGACGCGCTCCAGATCGCCACCGGCGGGCGGGATGAAGTCGACGCGGTGGACGGCGGCACCGCCGTTGACGTTGCCTTCGATGATGTTGTCGAGGCCGAGCCCGATGACGCTGATGGGGCCCTTGAGCAGGTCCTTCGCCTTGGAGAGTTTCATCGCGCGCTCCTTTCCTTCCCGCCCATCAGCACGGCGGCCAGCGTGGCGGCGCGGGCAGCCGTCGGCTGCACCCGGATGCCACCGTCCTCGAGCACCTGCTTCTGGCGGCTGGCGTTCTGCAGATCCGCGTCGGTGCCGGTGATCGACGCCAGCACGACGAGCGGCTTGCTGCCGCGCTTCTTCTTGGCGTCCTTGACCGCGGCGACCAGCTCCGGCGCCGGGTCGTGGTTCGAGCCGTCGCCGATGACCACGTCGAGCAGCAGGAGGCCCACCGAGGCGTCGGCGCCACACTTGCGGATCAGCTCGCAGCGCACCGTCTGGTCGACCATCGGGTGCGGCTTGCCGACCGTGTAGAAGTCCTCGCCCGTGTCGACAGCCAGGTTGCCCGGCTCTTCGACCTTGGTGCCGCTGGTCTTGAGCGGATGGTCGGGCTCGGTGGCGTCGATGCCGTGGTTGGAGAGGATGAGCTTGGCCTCGGCGCACAGCGAGCCGCCGCCGAACAGGCCGATGAGCCGCCCGTCGATCTTGGCCTTCTTGCCCAGGATCTCCTTGGCGTCGTCGGCGACCTGCTTGTCGAGGTTGATCTTCGTCGGCTTCTTGCCGCGCGCGAGCGCCACGGCGGCCGCGGCGCACTCGTCGAGGTGGGCGGCGTAGAAGACCCCGTCCTCGCTCTTGCGCGGCGGCTTGCCGAGGTAGCGGACGACCGCCGGCTTGCCGAGCTTGGCGAGCAGGCCGTGCATCTTCTCGGCGACTTCCTCCGCCGGGTGCTTGCAGACGAACGCCAGCACCTTGGTGTCGTCGTCGGCGGCGAGCAGGCGCAGGCCGAACTCGCACATCGCGCCGCCGACGTCCTTGGAGAGGTCACGGCTGCCGGTGCCGATGGCGTGGCTGACGCCCTCGCCCAGGTGCTCGATGGTGCAGCTGACGTCCTGGATGCCGGTGCCCGAGGCGCCGACCATGCCGATGCGGCCGCGGGGGACGCGGTTGGCGAAGCCCTGGCCGACGCCGCTGATGATCGCCGTGCCGCAGTCGGGGCCCATCACCAGCAGGCCCAGGTCGCGGCCGCGCTTCTTGAGGGCGATCTCGTCGGCGAGCTCGACGTTGTTGGAGAAGAGGAAGACGTGCTTGCCGGCGTCGAGCGCGCGGTGGGCGACGTAGGCGGCATAGGCGCCGGGGACCGAGACGCTGACGAGGTTGGTCTCGGGGTGCTCGCCGGCGGCCTCGGTGAGGTCGCGGTAGGTGCGCGGACCGCCCGTGGCGCCTGCGGCCTTCTTGCCGCCGCCTTCGAGGAGCTTGCCGAGCTCGGCCTCGGCGGCGTCGATGGCCTTGTCGCTGGCGGCGCGGATGGCGACCACCATGTCCATCGGCGTCGAGGCGGCGATCTCCGGGCTCTTGAAGCCGGTCTCGCCCAGGAGCTCGTGGTTCATGGGAGTGCCCATGACGACCACGGCCTCCTCGATGCCGGCGAGCGACTTGATCTCGCGGGCGACGCGCATCAGGAACGCCGAGTCGTGGTAGGCGCCTTTGCGCACGACGATTCGTTGGGTCATGCGGAACCTCCGTGACGTGGGCGACGAGCGCCCGAGCGGGGAGCGGGACGGTGGGGAAAGCAGCGGTCGACGGACGTCGGAACGGTCATGGTCAGAGGGGAAAGGGTCCGTTCGTTGAGGTGCGGACTCTACCACCAACGCTCTGGAAGGAAGCCTTTCGTGCGAGCGCGGGCGGGGGGCGTTACACGAGGGTTTTCCCGCGGGGGAGGTCCGAGCGATGCAGACCGTGAAAGGTGTCTTGGTGGTGGTCGCGCTGGCCCTGGCGGCGTGCGGCGGAGGCAGCCCGGAGCCAGGCCCCGATGCGGGCCCGTCGTGCCCGGCACAGACCGGGGAGGGGACGACGCACAGCGGCGACACGGTCTCCGCGGACACGACCTGGAAGGCCGTGGACGGGCCGCACCAGATCACCTTCGGGATCTCGGTGAAGAAGGGCGCGACGCTGACCATCGAGCCGTGCAGCAGGGTCGTCTTCAAGGGCGGCTACGCCATCTCGGTGGAAGGCACCCTGGTCGCCAAGGGCACGCAGGATCGGCCCATCACCTTCGAGGCCGCCGACGCGGCGAAGCCCTGGACCAACCTGATCGCCTACCAGGGCCATCTCGAGCTCGCGTACGCGACCCTGCGCAACGGCGGCTCCACGGACGCCGTGGGCCCGGAAGGCGTCATCGAAGTCCGCGGCGACTCCTCGCTGCCGCGCCAGGAGCTGCTCTCGGTGGATCACGTGACCATCGACGGCTCGCAGCAGTACGGCGTCTCGCTCAAGTACGGGGCGGTCTTCTCGGCCGGTTCGCAGGCGCTGACCGTCAAGAACGCCAAGCTCGGGCCCGTGCGCGCCTCGCCCCGGCTCGTCGGCAGCATCCCGGCCGGCACCTACACCGGCAACGTCGTGGACGAGATGGTGGTGGTGGGCGACGAGAACATGTCCCAGGACACCATCTTCCACGACCGTGGGATCCCCTACCGGCTCGGCGACTGGCAGAAGAACGGCAAGGACCTGATCGTCGGGACCAACACCGAGCACGCGGTGCTGACCATCGAGCCTGGGGTGACCATTCGAGCGCAGCAGGACGCCATCATTCGCACCAAGTCGGCCGGCGCGGCGTCGAACGGCGGCATCTCGGCGCAGGGCACCGCCGCCAAGCCCATCGTCTTCACCTCCGCGGCGGCCACCCCCGCCGCCGGCGACTGGGTCGGCCTGTACCTCGACCGCTACGACGCCGCCGACAAGCTGGACCACGTCGTCATCGAGTACGCGGGCGCGTGGAACGGGACCAAGGGCTTCCACTGCGACGACACCGGAGGGAACAACGAGGAGGATCAGGGTGCGCTGCTCGTCTTCAGCGAGCCGCCCAGCTCGTTCCTGACCAACTCGACCATCGCCCACAGCGCCTACTTCGGGGTCGACCGGGCCTGGAAGGGCGCCGCGGTCGACTTCGCCGCCACCAACACCTTCACCGACGTCGCCAAGTGCAAGCAGAGCCGCCCGCTGGCGGATACGTGCACCGTGGCGAGCTGCCAGTAGGGGCTTCGGGCTTTGGGCTTCGGACTTCGGGCACGGCACTGCAGCTTGAGCCGAAGCCCAATCTCAAGCCCAAGCCCGCGACCCGCACTCCGAAGTCCCCGGCACGCTCGTTGGTTTCGGCTCCGCCGGGTCAGCCGTTCAGGCCAGCCCGGCCCGCTGCGTGCGGACCGCCGAGGCCAGCGCGAGCGCGCCGGTCAGGAAGTCCCCGCCGGTCTGCGAGCCCACCGCCACCAGGCGCCGGCAGCCC
The DNA here is from genome assembly GCA_049841135.1 of Myxococcales bacterium. Classification (GTDB taxonomy): domain Bacteria; phylum Myxococcota; class Myxococcia; order Myxococcales; family UBA5297; genus JACRCT01. The sequence continues at coordinate 1,083,916 of JASGHK010000002.1, read as the reverse complement.
TCGCACAGCGCATCGCGTCGCGCCGAGGGATCGCCCAGCAGCGAAGCGACGCGCAGCAGCGCCTCCGGCAGCTCCCCATGCGCGGCGTGGCGCAGCATCTGGCACGCGACCGGCGTCGTGGCTGAGTCGGGCACCTCGGCAAGCGCCGAGAGGAGGGCCTCCCACGCAGGGCGGAAGGTGAAGCCCGAGCTGGCCAGGCGGTGTCCCAGCGCGGCGACGCCCACCAGCCAGTCGTCACCGGTAGGGGTCGAGCCGAAGCCGACGCCGACGAGCTTGCCGACCGCGGTCTGCAGGTCCTTGGGCGTGTGCAGCCCGGTGGTCAGGCCGACCACGACGCGGCGCAGCGACTCGTCCGCGGTGCCCAGCGCCTTGACCTCCAATGGGTTGCGGTCGCGCCGGGCGAAGGGGATGGCCAGCTCCAGGTGGGCTTTGAGCGCCTCGTGGGAGAAGGGCGCGATCACCATCCGCAGCGCCGTGCCGTCGCCTTCCAGGCGCAGCCGCGCTCCGCCGATGGACAGCTCGCGGTCATCGAGCCGCACCGCGTCGCCCGCGGTGAGCGCCGCCGACTCCCAGGGGATGGTCACGCCGAACGGCACCAGGTCTCGCGAGGGGTGCAGCAGCGTCAGCAGCGCCCCGCCGGAGATGCGCACCACCGCGGCATGGGAGAAGACGGCGACGATCTCGCCAGCGAGCGGTCCCGCCCCGAGCAGTGAGCGGTCGAAGCGGTGGGCGGGGAGGAGAGTCGCGGTCATCGTCGAGAGGTGCCTGGCTTGAGCCCGAGGGGCCTGGAATGCGCCGGACTCTACCAAAACCAGCGGCGGCCGCCCCTCTCCAGGAGGGAGGGGTGGCCGCCGAGGTCCTACACCTCAGTGGACAGGCAGGTCGCGTTGGTCAGTAGCAGAGGCCCAGGCCCAGGCCGAACGGGTCGCCGTAGTCGTGGCAGGTGCCCGAGCTGCAGGCCGGGCTGCCGGCGAGGCCGCAGTACTGGTAGCAGTTGAAGTTCGTCCCGTCGCCGGTGAAGCAGTCGTAGCCCTTCTGGCAGCGGACCGTCGCGCTGCAGGTCGCGCCTGACCCCGCGGTGCCGGTGGTTGCGCAGGCCAGCCCCCCGGCGGAGACGTAGCAGGACTTCCCCGCCGCGCAGCTCGAGGAGACGGTGGGGTTGCAGGCGGGCGGCAGCGGGCAGTAGCCCAGCGTCCCCTCGCCGAAGTCCTGGCAGCTAGTGCCGCCGGGGCAGCTGGAGGCGGCGGGGTTGCAGATCGTGGCGCACGAGTAGTTGCCGGCGCCGTCGCCCAGGCAGGAGGCGCCGCGCACGCAGGAGTTGACCGCGGTGCAGGTGCCGCCGGCCTGGACCGTGCCGGTGGTGTTGCAGGTGGGGTCGGGGTTGGCCAGGTAGCAGGACTGGCCGGCGGAGCAGCCCGTCTGAAGCACGGGATCGCAGGAAGACGCGATGGGGGTGCACACGCCCGACTGGCAGGTCTCGGTCGCGCTGTCGCAGCAGTCGGTGCCGCAGGTGATCTGGCTGCCGGTGCAGCTGGGTTTGGCGACGCAGGTGCCGGTCCAGGAGTCGCAGGTCTGGGTGCTGTTGTTGCAGCAGGTGGTCCCACACAGCGTCTGGGTCCCGCTGCAGGTCACGGTCTGGCAGGTCAGCGTCGAGCTGTTGCAGGTCTGCCCCTGGTATCCAAAGCAGCAGTTGTTGCCGCAGGTGGTGCCGCCGTCGAGGCAAGCGCTGGCGGGGATGCACATCGGCGAGGAGACCGTCTCGCACAGCTCGCTGCCGGTGATGCAGCACTCGCTCCCGCAAGAGAACTGGCCGCTGCCGCAGGTGCTGCTGGGGACGCAGGTGCCGCTCTGGCAGATCTGGGTGGCGCTCTCGCAGCAGGCGCTGCCGCAGGCGATCTGGCCGGAGGTGCAGCTCGTCGTCTTCGGCTTGCAGGTCGTCGTCGCGCTGTCGCAGATCTGGGTGGCGCTCTCGCAGCAGGCCGCGCCGCAGGTGATCTGGCCGGAGGTGCAGGTCGTCGTCTTCGGCTTGCAGGTCGTCGTCGCGCTGTCACAGACCTGGGTGGCGCTCTCGCAGCAGGCGGCGCCGCAGGTGATCTGGCTGGAGGTGCAGGTCGTCGTCTTCGGCTTGCAGGTGGTCGTCGCGCTGTCGCAGACCTGGGTGGCGCTCTCGCAGCAGGCGGCGCCGCAGGGGATCTGGCTGGAGGTGCAGGTCGGCGCCTTCGGCTTGCAGGTCGTCGTCGCGCTGTCGCAGGTCTGGGTGGCGCTCTCGCAGCAGGCGGCGCCGCAGGCAATCTGGCTGGAGGTGCAGGTGGGCGGCTTGGCGACGCAGGTGGCGCTGCTGGCGTCGCACTTTTGAGTGGCGGTCTCGCAGCAGACGCCGCCGCAGGCGAACTGGCTCGCGGTGCAGGTCGGGGGTTTGGGCACGCAGGCGCCGGAAGAGCAGTTCTCGGTCGCGGTGGTGCAGCAGTTGGTGCCGCACGGGGTCTTCTCAGCCTCGCAGGTCGCGTTGTCGATGCAGGTGCCGTTGCGGCAGGTCTGCATCGCGCTGTCGCAGCAGGCAGTGCCGCAGGCGGTCTCGCCGCCCGAGCAAGTGGTGTTGTTCACGCAGGCGCCGGAGACGCAGGTCTGGGTGGTGGGCGCGCAGCAACTGGCGCCGCAGGCGGTCTGGCCGGAGGGGCAGGTGCCGTTGTCGACGCAGGCACCGGCCTGGCAGACCTGGGTGGCGGCGGTGCAGCACTTGCTGCCGCACGGGGCCTGGGACGGGGTGCAGGCGACGTTGTTGACGCAGGCGCCGGCCGAGCAGGTCTGCTCCGAGGTGCAGCAGGCGGCGCCGCAGCCCGTCTGGCCGGGCGGGCAGGCGACGTTGTCGACGCAGGCGTTGCTGACGCAGGCCTGGGTGGCGGCGTTGCAGCACTTGCTGCCGCACAGGAAGTCGCCCTTCTCGCAGATGACGGCCTTGCACGCGCCGGTGGTCGCCTCGCAGGTCTTGCCGGCGCCGCAGGTGCCGCAGGGGTTGCCGCACGCGTCGGAGCCGCACTCCTTGGTGCCGCAGCCGCACTTCACGCAGGCGAAACCGTCGCACTGCTCGTCCTCGCCGCAGCAGGCGCTGCCGCACTTCTGGGGTCCGGGGCAGGTGCTGCCGGCGTCGCGGCCCGGAGCAGGAACCGAGGCATCCGGCGGGACGACGACGGGGGCGGGGCCACCGCACGCGGTCGCGCCGAGGGCGAGACAGAGGGCCAGACAGGATCGGACGAGCTTGGACATGGAGTCTCCGGATTCGTGACAGGGACAGGGCTGCGGGGCGCAGGTCTCCTGACTGCCAAGGGGTTCCCGCTCCCGGAACGATCTGGGAAAAGGCCGCCCAGGGGCCTTGGGACCGTGTGCTAACCTGCCCGCCGTCATGTCCGGCATCACCTGTCCGAGCTGTGGTCGCCAGGCGCAGGAGGGAGACTTCCTCTGCACCCGCTGCGAGACCATCCTCGACCCCGACGTCCTGCTCGAAGACCCGCTCCCGCCGCGCGAGCCGACGCTGGTCCGCGCGCTCCTGTCGCCGCCGGAGGCGCGCCTCGAGCGCAAGACGCCCGAGCCGCCCCCGGAAGCTCAAGGGGCCCAAGAAGACCGCGCGCGGCAACACCCGGACCCGAGTCTTCATCATCCCGTTCGAGGTCACCGACGTCCCGGTCGTCGTCGCCGGGCTCGACCTGAAGAACCAGACGCTCTCGACGTTCGAGGCCTTCGCGCTGTCGATGGTCGACGGGCGCTCCTCGCTGGACTCGCTGCGCCACGCGCTGTCGCTGGGGAAGATCGAGATCCAGACGCTGGCGGTGTCGCTGGTCGAGCGCAAGCTCATCAGGATGCTGCCGCCCGAGGCGCTGCCGCCGCCTCCCGCCCCGAAGCGCAAGGCTGAGCCGCCCCCTTCGCCCGCTCCGTATCCGCCCCCGCTCCTCGAGCCGCACGAGCTGCCGCCGGCCGTCACCGAGGAGCACGACCTGCGCTCTGGCCCGCCGGTGCCGCTGCACGACGGACCGCTGCCGGAGATCAAGCGGGTGGTGCCGCCAGGACTCGCCAGGCCCTTCCGTCGCGAAGCACCGCCGCCCGCGCCGAAACCGGAGCCTTCCAAACCGGAACCGAAGCGGGCCCTCGAGGAGGTTCGTCCGCGCGGACCGGTGCCCGAGCACGTCTACCAATCGCCGCTGCAGAAGGCGATCACGCTCGAGAAGGAAGGGCGGATGCAGGAGTGCATCGCGCACCTCGAACGGGCCATCTCGGTCTCGTCGGATCCGGCACCGCTCTACAACCGGCTGGCGCTGGTGCTGCTCAAGGAGCGCCGCGACCTCAAGGGCGCCGAGGCGCTGCTGCACAAGGCGCTGGAGCACGACCCGGACAGCGACGTATACCGGCAGAACCTGCTCAAGATCCTGATGATGACCGGGGCCACGACGGGCAAGAAGAAGGTCCCCAGACGGTGAACGGCCCGAATCTCCTATATAAGGATGCGGGCCGGACCGAAAAAGCCCGGTAATTTCAAGCGGTTGGAATTTGGCGTTTCACGAATCGCCAGAATCCCAGGTGTTTTCGGGGGGTTGGCGAGGGGGGAATTTAGGGAGTCTGACATGGTCCGCCTTGCCCTCGCTGTGGCCGCCCTGTTGATGGCGGCAGCTTGTCCCGCGCCGGTCACCGAAGGCCCCGACGCGGCGAACAGCACGTCGCCGGACGCCTCGGCCATCGCCACGGACGGCTCGCACGAAGAGTCCGACGCCGCGGTGACTCAAGGCGATGGCGCGGTAGTCGCACCGGACGGTGGGCTGGTTTCTCCAGACGGCGCGGTGGTCACGCCGGACGGCGCCATCGAGGAATCCGACGCGGGTGGTGAAGGAGCGGACGCCGGCCCTGCCAGCTCGCACGGCACGGGTGGCCTGACGTGCTCCAGCACCGGAAGCGTCAGCGTCAGCGGCACGAGCTACAGCTTCTGCGTCGCGACGGTGGCTGGCGTGGAGATGAAGATCGTCGAGCCCGAGCCCGGAACCGGGCCGGTGCGGTTGGCGGTCTACACGCACGGCGACGGAGCCGGGCCCTACACGAGCGGCCTCGCGATCAAGAAGCACGCGCCGTGGACGACGAAGCACCGCGTTCTCTACGTGGCAGCGAAGGCGCCGAACGGGTGTGCCTGGTGGCTCAAGCCCAGCTACACGACGTGCGACGGCGTCACGCCGATCCCCGAGACCGCCGTCGACGTGGGCGGTGAGAACGCGCAGGCGCTGCTCGCGGCGATCGAAGCGCTGCGCGCCGGCTGGGACGTCCTGGACAGCCCCGTGCTCTTCGGCGGCTCCTCGGGCGGCTCCATCTTCCTGTCGGCGAGCTTCTTCCCGCTCCACGGCGACCGGTTCCCTGGCGCCTATGCGTTGAGCTGTGGCGGCGACGACCCGTGGGCCGGAAGCATGGCCTGGGACACCACGAAGCCCGAGCTCGTCGGAGCGACCAAGCTCTACTTCACCTACGGCGACAAGGACTTCGTGAAGCCGGACGTGCTCGACGCCATCGCCTATTTCCAGGGGCTCTCGCTTCCAATGGACGTGAAGGTCATCGCCGAGAGCGTCGCCGAAGGTGCCAGCCACTGCGGAAACGTCGGCGGCAGCTACAGCTACGACCAGATCGGCAGGGTCGGCGAGGTCTGGACCGGCTATCTGGGGGAATGACTCGTCCCCCAAGTCCCATAGGTCGCATACGTCCCATAGGTCGCATACGTCCCATAGGTCCCAGAGCGGAAGCGAAAGAGCGAAAGTGCGGCCCCAGAAATGTCGGACCCATAAGCTATGACTCCCTCCACCAGACAAAGGAGGGTGGCGATGGGCCAGACGATGACGACGCAGCTGGTGAAGACGCCGAAGGCAGCTCAGGGACGTGCCGACCCGCGGATGCCCGCGAAGCGAGCGCGCCAGAGGCTTTGGCGCTCGTTGCGGGCGAGCAAGTTGGGCGGCGTGGAGTTCACGCCGTACCAGCCGCTTGGGGCGTACACGGTCGACTTCTTTGCGCCGGAGTTGAAGCTCGCGGTGGAGGTCGACGAGCCACGTGACCTCTTCACCGGCGACCGCGACCTACAGCGGCAGGCGCAGCTCCAGGAGCTGGGCGTGCGCTGCGTGCGCCTGCAGGCCGAGGACGTGGGCACCGACGTTGACGGCTGCATCCAGCGGATCGCCGAGGCCATTCGCACCATCCGCGACCTGAGCTGACAGCGCCGGCACAAGGCACCACAAGGTCACCCCGAGCTGCGGCCGTGCGCCCGGCGAGCCGAGGGGCGAACCAGCAAGTCCGTAACCGGTGGAGGAGCTCCGACCGGGTCGCCGAAGGTTCCCCACGAACCCCCTCCCGCAGTCTTGGGAGGGGGCAGGGGCGAGGGTTCCCGACTAGCAGTTCTCTTCCTTCTTCTCCTTGAGCGCCCGAAGCACCTTCTCCGCCGTGATGGGCATCTCCTTGATGCGGATGCCGCACGCGTCGTAGAGCGCGTCGGAGATGGCCGCCGGCGTGGGGATCATCGTGTGCTCGCCGATGCCGCGAGCGCCCAGCGGGCCGTCTTCCTGCGGAGTCTCGACGTAGTGGGCTTCCATCTTCTCGGGGATGTCGAGCGCGGTCGGGATCTTGTAGTCCATCAGCGCCGCGTTCTTGGGCTTGCCGGTCTTGGGGTCGAGGACCAGCTCCTCCATGACCGCGGTGCCCACGCCCTGCACCACGCCGCCGAAGGTCTGGCCCAGGATCATGCCGGGGTTGACGACCTTGCCCACGTCGTAGCACGCGACGATGTTCTCGAGCTCGAAGACGCCCGTCTCCGGGTCCACCGAGAGCTGGACGCCCTGGCAGCCGAAGGTCCACTTCGCGACCGGCTTCTTGCTCTGGCTCGTGTCGGGGTCGAGGAAGAGCAGGCCGGGCGGGACGAAGGTCGTTGCCGCGGCCACCGGTCCGCCGATGGTGTGCCCATCGGGGAACTGGTAGCCCATGACCAGCTCGTAGAGCTTCACGCTCTTCTTGGTCTTGGGGTCGATGACCTTGCCGCCCTTGAGCACGAGCCTCTTCTTCGGGGCCTTGAGCGCCTCGGAGGCCATGTCGAAGAGCTGGTCCTTGATCATCCCGCAGGCCTTGATCACCGCGTTGCCGGTGGCCCAGGTCTGGCGGCTGGCCACCGTCTGCCAGTCGTAGGGCGAAAGGTCGGTGTCCGGGTTGCCGCGCACGCGGATCTTCTCCATCGGGATGTCGAGCATCTCCGCCGCGTACTGCGCCGCCACCGTCTTCAGGCCCTGGCCGTAGTCGATGCCGGAGATGAGGATCTCCAGCATCTCGTCCTCACAGAACTTGAGGACCACCGAGGAGCTGGCGTTGTTGGGCATCGCCGGCGCCTTGACGGCACAGGCCAGGCCCTTGCCGTGGTACTTGCCGTCCTTGCCTACCACCCAGTCCTTCGTCGTCCGCGGCGCCTTGCGGGCCACCTTGAGCTGCTCGTCGACCTTCTTGATGCACTTGTCGACGCGGCCGGCGAACTTGCCCAGGATCTGGCCGGTCACGGTGGTCTTGCCGGGCCCGAGGCAGTTCATCAGGCGGAACTGGACCGGGTCGATGGCCAGCTCGCGCGCGACCATGTCCATCTGCTGCTCGAGCGCCCAGTGGATCTCCTGCATGCCGAAGCCGCGGTACGCGCTGCCCACCGGCTTGTTGGTGTAGACGCCGATGGAGTCGCCCCAGACGTTGGGGAAGAAGTACGCGCCGCCGCAGGTGTAGCCGGCCGCACGCACCACGTTGACGCCGTAGCCGCCGTACGCGCCACAGTCCCACAGGTAGCGCATCTTCTGCGCCTGGACCTTGCCCTTCTTGTCCACGCCGGTGACCAGCGTCGCGGTCAGGCCCTGGCGCACGACCGTGGCGAAGAACTCCTCGCTGCGGTCGACGGCGACCTTCACTGGCCGGCCCTGGGTCTTCATCGCCAGCGCCACGGCGATGGGCTCGAGGTTGATGCCCGCCTTGCCGCCGAAGCCGCCGCCGACGTAGGGCACGTTCACGTTGATGTCGCCGTGCGGCAGGTTGAAGCAGGCGGCCAGCAGGTGGCGGACGGTGAACGGGCTCTGCGCCGAGGTGTGCACCTCGACCCGGCCGGCGTTGTCGACGCGGGCGACGGAGATGTGCGGCTCCATCGGCACGCACTGGACCTGCGGGACCTTGAAGGTGTTCTCGAAGACGTGCGCGCACTTCTTGAGCGCGCCCTCGTAGTCGCCCTTGCGGACCTTGAGGTGGTTGTTGATGTTGCTGCCGGCCTTGGGGGTGATCCAGGGCACCACCTCGTACTTGCCCATGTCCGGGTGGACCAGCGGCGCGCCGTCCTTGATGCCCTCGAGAACGTCGAAAATCGGCTCCAGGGGCTCGTAGTCCACCTCGACCAGCTTGGCGGCCTCGTAGGCGGCCTCGGGAGTCTCGGCGGCGACCGCGGCCACGGCATCGCCGACGAAGCGCACGCGGTCGGTGGCGAAGACGGTCTGGTCCTTGAGGTAGATGCCGGTGTGGAGCGGGAACTCCTGGCCGGTGGCGATGGCCCGCACGCCGGGGACCTTCATCGCCTTGTCGGTGCGGATGGCCTTGACCAGCGCGTGGGCGTGCGGCGAGCGCACGACGTGGGCGTGGAGCAGGCGCGGGAACTTGAGGTCGCCGGTGTAGACGGCGGCGCCGGTCACCTTCTCCAGCGCGTCGACGCGGGCGACGTCCTTGCCGACGTACTTGGTGGCGCTCATGCGGACCTCCTGCTCTCGGCGCGCACTTCCTTGGCCGCGGCCTGAATCGACTCGACGATCTGCTTGTAGCCGGTGCAGCGGCAGAGGTTGCCGGCCAGCGCGGTCTTGATCTCCTCCTCGCTGGGCTCGGGGTTCTCGTTGAGCAGGCCCAGGGCGGTGATGATCATCCCGGGCATGCAGAAGCCGCACTGCACGGCGTGGTGCTTGAGGAAGCTCTTCTGCAGCGGGTGCAGGTTCTTGGCGTCGCCGATGCCCTCGATGGTGACAATCTCCCGGCCGTCGACCTCGACGGCGAGGATGAGGCAGCTGTTCACCGCCTTGCCGTCGAGCAGCACCATGCAGGAGCCGCACTCACCCTCGTTGCAGCCTTCCTTGGCCCCGGTGAGGTTGAGGGTGTCGCGGATGAAGGAGAGCAGCGTCATGTTCGCCGCGACGTGCTGCGTCTCCTCGACGCCGTTGACGCGGACCTTGATCTCGATCGTGTCGTTCATGGATGGCTCCGGTCAGGCGAGGGCGTTGAGGCCGCGCGCGGTGAGGACGCCGACCATCTCGCGGCGGTACTCGGCGGTGCCGCGGACGTCGGTGATGGGGCTGCAGGCCACGGTGGCCAGCTGGGCAGCCTTCTGGATGGTCGAGGCGGTCAGGCCATCGCCGTCGAGGACCTCTTCGGCCTGGCGGACGCGCAGCGGGGTGGGGGCGACGGCGGCCAGAGCCACGCGATGCGGGCCCTTGCCGTTAGCCCGGGTCACGAGCACGCCCACGGTCGCCAGGTCCATGCCCTTGCGGCGGGACAGGCGCAGGTACTTGCCGGCCCAGTCGGCGGTGGTGGCGGGCAGGAGGATCTCGGTGACGATCTCTCCGCCCTCGAGCACGGTCTTGCCCGGGCCCTTGAAGAACTCGGAGAGCGCGACCTTTCGGGCGCCCTTGGGGCCGTCGATGCCCACCGAGGCCTCGAGCGCGAGGAGCGCGATGGAGGTGTCGGCGGCGGGCGAGGCGTTGCAGACGTTGCCGGCGAGCGTCGCGCGGTTGCGCAGCGGCCAGGCGCCGACCTCCTCGATGCACTGGATGAGCGCGACGTACTTCTTGGAGATCTCCGGGTGCGCGGCGACGGCGGCCATGGTCACCACGCTGCCGATGGAGAAGCCGCCGTCGGCGGTCTTGCGGATCTCGTTCAGCTCCGGGATGCGCTTGAGGTCGACGACGCGGGCGACGTGGTGGCGCGCGCGCATCTGGGGCAAGAGGTCGGTTCCGCCAGCCAGGTACTTGGAACCGGGCACTTCGGACCACAACGACGTCGCCTCCCGCACGGTCTTGGCCGTGCGGTATTCGAACCGAGACAGCAGCATGAATCGCTCCGGGTGTTGACGGTGAAGCCTGCCGACTGACAGCGGGAAGAGGGGCGATTCTGCTCAAGAAACGACCAACGGGCAACCGCTCAGGAGCCCTCCGGAAGGGCGGGGAGGAGGACGTCAGGTGGGATAATCACCGCGCTCGATCTTCATGGAGCCGTGCTCATGACCCGTTCGTGTGTCCCCGCTCTCGTCATCCTGGCCGCAGGTCTCGCGGCGCCCCCCGTGTGGGCCGACGACGTCCTCCATCCGGGCACGGCGCGCCTGGACCGTCCGACGTTGACGGCGTTGGGCGTCCAGTGGCCGGTCACCGGGGACGACGACCACGACGCCCAGGTCACGCTGCGCTACCGAGTGAAGGGCGCGCAGGCCTGGCGCGAGGCGCTCCCGCCGGTCCGGGTCCATCCGGAGGTGGTGGCCGGGCGCACCGTCGAGTCCCAGTTCGCGGGCTCGGTCTTCGATCTGCTGCCGGCGACGACCTACGAGCTGGAGCTGCGCGCGGTCGACCCCGACGGCGCGGTGGACCAGACGGCGACGCTGGAGGCGACGACGCGCGCGGTGCCGAAGGACCCGGCCGCGAAGAGGCTCAAGCGGGTCGCCGACGTCGCCTCGCTCAACGACGCGGTCGACGCGGCGGCGCCGGGCGACGTGATCGAGCTGGCGAACGGGACCTACGCCGGGACCTTCTCGTGGACGCTCAGCGGCACGGCCGAGAAGCCCATCGTCCTGCGGGGCGACTCGCAGGACGGCGTGGAGCTCGATGGCGGCGGCACCAGCGGGAACGTGATCGAGATCTATGGCAGCTTCGTGCACGTCGAGCGGCTGACCGTGAAGAGCGGCAACCGGGGCATCCGCTTCCAGTCCGCCGGAGCGGAGGGCAACGTCGTGCGCCGGGTGCACCTGAAGGACGTGAAGCTGGGCATCGGGTCGAAGCAGGACCAGAAGGACTTCTACCTCGCCGACAACATCGTCGAGGGCCGGCTCGCCTGGCCCGCGGTCTACAGCGACGACGGCGGCGCGCACGCCAACGACGACGGCATCCACGTGGAGGGCAGCGGGCACGTCGTCTGCCACAACCGCGTGGTGGGCTTCGGCGACTCGCTCAAGGTCGAGCAGGACGGTGCGCGGGCGGTCGACTTCTACGGGAACGAGGTCCTCTCGGGCTACGACAACGGCCTGGAGCTCGACGGCAGCGAGGGCAACGTGCGCTGCCTGCGCAACCGGTTCACCAACACCTACGCCACCCTCAGCTTCCAGCCCATCTTCGGCGGGCCGGCCTATGCCATCCGCAACGTGATCGTGAACGTCGCCAACGAGCAGATGAAGTTCCACGCGCTGGGCGGCACGCCGCCGCTCGAGCCCAGCGGAATCGTGGTGCTGCACAACACCTTCGTCAGCCCCAAGAACGCGCTCTTCAACAACACCGACGCGACCTCGCACCACTTCGTCCTCGAGAACAACCTCTTCTTCGGTCCGGCGGCTCCGGACAACAACAAGACGGTGGACTGGCTGGGGCCCATCGACGACGGGCTCTTCGACCACAACGCCTACTTCCCGGACAAGGAGTTCCGCTTCAGCGTGCCGGGCAGCGGGCTGGTCAGGTACGCGAGCTTCGCGGCGATGCAGGCGGGCGGGCTCTTCGAGCAGCACGGCGTGCTGCTGACCGGCTCGCCGTTCGCCCATGGGCTCATGCCGCCCGCTTCGTACACGCAGACGATGGCGGCGCAGGACGTCACGCTCGCGGCGGTCGCAGGCGCCGTCGACCAGGGCAGGGTCTTCGCCAACGTCAACGACGGTTTCCAGGGCTCCGCACCGGACCTGGGTGCGCTGGAGGTCGGCTGCCCGCTTCCAATCTACGGGCCGCGGCCGGAAGGGATCGACGAGTCGAACGCGCCGACGGGATGCACCACGCCGCAGCCGCCCGGAGCGGACGCCGGGATGTCCCCTGCCGTCGACGGCTCGCTGCCACCGGGTCCGGATGCGGCGCTGACCCGCGTCGATGCCTCGACGTCGGCGGCCGATGGCGCAACCGTGGGCCCGGGACCTGATGCCTCCTCCGACGCCGGGACGACTGGCGTGACGAGCCCCGGCTGCGGCTGCTCGGCCTCCAGCGGCGCCTGGACTGGGCCTGGTCTCGCGCTCCTCGCCTTCGCGCTGCGGCGGCGGTCCGAGGACAGCACCCGCAGGCTCCGATAGCATCGGCTGCAACCAAGGAGGCCGTCATCGCCCGGTGGATGCTCATCGTTCTGCCGTTCGTCGCCACCTCCGGCTGCGCCCGGCTCTCCGACGACGCCGTCTTTGCCTGTGAGCCCGAGAGCAGGTGTCCGAAGGGGTTGACCTGTGTCGGGGGCTTCTGCCTTCCCGGGACGCCGGACGGTGGGCCAGGTGCACCGGATGCCGCGCCGCAGGCACGCGATGCGTCGTCTGAGGCTGCGCCCGATGCGGACATCGAGGGGCTGGATGCCGGGGCCCCTGTCGCGAGTGAGGACGCGGGCAAGCCGACGCCCGATGCCGGCGACCTTCTTCCCGACGCGGGCCCCGCGACGCTGACCATCAGCATCGCCGCCGACAGCGACGACGCGACGTGGATCGCTTCCAACGGAGGCGTCACTGAGCGCCTGGTCTACGACGCCAACAAGTACCGGTACATCGAGGTCGGTGCGGACAGCGAGCAGGGGCGAGCCGGGCTGCGCTTCGCGCTCCCGCTGGACCAGGGGACGACGGTCCGGCACGCCTACTTGAGCGTTCGCTGCACCGTTCATGGGCTCGTCACCGGGGTCGACACGATGCGGGTAATGACCTGGAACTCGGCGAACCTTGCGCCATTCAGCGCGAACGACGCGCATGGCCCCGCCGAGCACGATCCGGGTGGGCTGGGCACCCTGACCGTCGGCAGCTGGCCGATCTGCTCGTTCGGCATGTGGACGAAGAGCCCCGACCTCGCCTTGCTGGTGAACGGCGTGCTCTCGATGAGGGGCTGGCGGAGCGGCAATGCCATCGGCTTCCTGCTCTCGCCGGAGTGGACCAGCAACGACTGGATAGGCCTCGACGACTCCTCTTCCGCACCGCTCACCGCCGCCATCCTCGAGATCGAGCGCTGACCGCCAGCGCTTACCGCGGTGCTCGCACCGCGAGGCTTTGCTGGGCTAGCATCCGATGCGTTCTCACATCCCTCAGAGGTCTTCGATGAAGCTCGCCCCCTTCCTCGCCGCTGCAGCGCTCCTCGTGTCCTCGCTCGCCTTCGCCGCCGAGCCGGCCAAGAAGGAAGCCGCGGAGCCCGCCAAGGCCGCGGAGCCCGCCAAGAGGGACGCTCCGAAGAAGGACATCCCGACGCCGGACACCAAGGCCACCGTCACCGACACCTCCGTCCCGGTCGACACGATGGACGACGCGCGCAAGCTCGCCGAGGCCTACCTCAACGCCATCGCCAAGAAGGGCGGCACCGAGGCGCTCGACGCACTGCTCGGCGGGGCCACGCTGCGGGCCAAGGCCTTCTCCATCCCGGATTGGAAGATCGTCAGCCGCCCGAAGCACCGCCACGAGGTCGGCACCATCGAGTCCCTGCGCCAGTTCGTCGACAGCATCGACGCCTCCGCGCGCATCGCGATGGCCAAGCTGCAGGGCGGCAGCGGCGGCCCCACCGGAGACCTGAACGAGTTGACCGCCGAGGACGCCACCAAGATCCTCGACCCCACCCGCAAGAAGGCGAAGGCGTTCATCACCGGCTACCCGGTGTTCGCCTACCTCGCCCGCGCCGACAAGCCCGTCTACTGGCACCCCGAGAACCCCTTCCGCAAGCTGCTGGAGTACGGCGAGAAGGGCGAGTACCAGGCCGATCTGGACCTCTTCTGGGTCGAGACCAGCCGCGAGGGGATGCCGGCCCGCCAGTGGCCGCTGCGCGTCGTGCGCTTCCAGGCCAATGGCAAAGACACCGGCCTGAAGATCCTGCCGGCCAGCGACTGGAACGCCGAGTAGGCCTTCGAGAACACGGCGGGGATGACCAGCACGCAGGGGAGGGCATCACCTCTCCCCAACGTCGGCTGAATAATGGGCAGCGCAGCTCACATTGGTAATGAGAAGCGCGCTTCTCATGAGGACCAGGCCATTTCAGGACCCCAGGGCCCCCGCCGGTGACTGAAGAAGCCGCGGTTTGCGAGCGGAGTGGCGAGCAGAACGAGGCGTGCGCGAGCTCAATCCACCGCCCCCTCCTTCCGTAGAAAGCCAGCCAGCCGCGGCGCTGGCGCCGAGGAGGAATTCTGGCTCCACGCGCGCGCAGGCATGAGCCTTCGCAGCGCCGCGAAGACGCCGACCGCATAGACGCACCCCAGCGCCAGGTCGGCGATCCAATGGTGGTCCAGGTAGACCGCCGCACAGCACATCCAGGCAAAGAAGAAGAGCGACGCCGCCCGGAACGGCCAGCGCTGCCGCTGCCAGCCTTCCAGGACGATGAGCAGCGGGAAGGCGACGTGGAGCGAAGGCAGAGCGCCGAAGACCTCGGAGGCGCGGCCGTAGAAGGCGTGGAAGTAGGAGAGCCCGGTCATCGCGTCGACGCGGGCCAGCGCGGCGCCCTCGAACTCGGTGGCTCCCAGGTGGATGGCGCAGCCGTACCGGTGCAGGTACCAGGGCGGCGTCGCGGGCAGCGCGTGGTAGGTGAGCATCCCCAGCACGTTGAGCGCGAAGAAGCCCCAGCTGAAGCGGGCGCAGGCGCGCGGGTCCCGGACGAAGAGGTAGACGGCGAAGGCGAGCGGCACGGCGAGGAAGACCGCGTACGGCGCGGCGAAGAAGAGGTCGGCGGCGGGGTGGTGGTGCGCGAGGAAGTAGTCCTGCATCGTCACGCGCAGGCCGCCGTCCCAGAGGCCGAACCACGTGCGCTCGAAGCGCTGCAGCCCGCAGCCGAGGACCCGCGGCTCGGTCACTCCCCAGTCGCGGATGAACCGCGCGGCGTCATAGACGACCGCGACCAGCGGGAAGCCGACGAAGGCGAGCAGCAGCTGCTTCGTGCGGCGGTGCGCGTAGGCCAGGGTGAGGACGATTGCCGTCATCGCCAGGTGGTCCCAGCGCAGCTGCCCCTGCAGCGCGACCAGCGCGGAGTAGAGCGGCATCGGCAGTGCCGGGAGCAGCGGCCAGCGTGGCCACAGGCTCCGGCAGTGGGCGAGCGCCCGTTTCACCGGACCCGCTCCCGGCGGGCGCCCGCGCCGAAGACGACGAAGCGGGCCATGGGATAGCTGACCCCGAGCCAAGCGATGATCTTGGACGGCGGATAGGCGAGCGATTGCGGGACGTGCAGCACCTCCACCAGCGCGGCCAGCGCACCGAGCATCGCGAGGTAGGTCAGGAGGGAGGCGAGCGCGTAGAGCATGGCCTGCCGCGTGATGGGCTTCTCGGTGCGGTGGAAGGCCCAGTACCGGTTGATCACGAAGTTGGTGATTCCGCCGCATGCCGCCCCGAGCGCCGACGCGGGGCCGTACAGTCCGGGCGCGTGTCCGCCGGCCGCGAGGACGAGGTAGTAGACGGCGGCCTCGGCGGCAGTGCCCGCCGCGCTCGCCAGCGACGAGCGGGCGAGCAGTCGCATCTCCGGGTGCCCAGGCTCTCTGCTCACTCGCCGACCCCCGCCGCGTGCGGCGCGGCGGGATCAGGCGAGCACTTCACCCAGCGCCGCGTCGAGCAGCTCGAGCGCCTCGTCGGCCTGAGCGTTCGAAAGCGGCAGTGGCGGGTTGACCCGAACCCGCGGGGCATAGGCCATGGTCAACAGCCCGCGCTTCAGGCAGGCGCTGAACAGCGCGCGGCAGCGCTCGTGGGACCAGAGCGCGCCCTGGGCGTCCACCAGGTCGAAGCCGAGGAAGAGGCCTTCGCCCCGGACGTGGGCGATGACGGGATGCTTCTCGGCGAGCCGGCTGAGCCCGGCCTTGAGGTGCGCGCCGACCACCCGCGCGTTCTCGACGAGGTGCTCGTCGCCGATGATCGACAGCGAAGCGGCGATGGCGGCGCCGGCCAGCGGGTTGCCGCCGTAGGAGGAGCTGGAGAACGACGGCTTGCTCCACGGCTGCGCCTTGGAGATCTCCTCGCGCACGAGCAGGCCGCTGACCGGGAAGCCGCCGCCGAGCGCCTTGCCCAGCGTGAGGATGTCCGGCTCGACGCCCGTCGAGTGGAGGTGGCCGAACATCCTTCCGGTGCGGCCGAACCCGCAGATCATCTCGTCGACGATGAGCAGCGCGCCGGCGTCCTTGGCGAGCTGGGCGACGGCCGGCAGGAAGTCCTTGGGCGGCACGACATTCCCGGCGGTGCCCTGCATCGGCTCGACGAGGATGGCGGCCAGGCGGTTGGTGGTCTCGCGCTTGAGCTTGTCGCGCGCGAAGTCGACGCAGAGCAGGCCGCAGGCGGGATACGTCGTCTTGAACGGGCAGAAGTCGCAGTCGGCGTACGGGGTCAGGAACGCGCCCGGCGTCATCGGGCCCAGGCCGTGTTTGAAGTCGCTGCCCATCTGCGCCAGCGTCCCGCTCGTCTTCCCGTGGAAGCCGCCCCAGAAGGAGAGCACCTCGAACTTGCCGGTGCGGCAGCGCGCCAGCCGCAGCGCGCTCTCCACTGCCTCGGATCCGCCGGAGTAGAGCTGCAGCCGCGTCAGGTGCTTTGGGGCGACCGAGTGGACCCGCTCGAAGGCCTCGACCCGGACCTCGGTGGTGAAGCTGCCGCAGTGCGTCTTGGCCAGCTGCCGGGAGAGCGCCTCGGTGTAGCGCGGGTGGCCGTAGCCCAGCGCCGCCACGCAGATGCCGGCCACGAGGTCCAGGAAGCGGTTGCCGTCCAGATCGACCAGCTCGCAGCCCTCGCCGTGGTCGACGACCAGGCCGGAGTGGGCGGCGATGGCCTGGAAGCCCGGCGCGATGTGCGGCGCTTCGCGCTCGCGCACCGCCCGGCAGCGCGGGCCGGGCAGCTCGGTGCGCACTCGCCCCTCGACCTTGGTTGGGGTCACGGCTTCTTGCCTCCGGGCCCGCGGCCGAGCCGCTTGAGCTCGGAGCGGCCCCACGCGGCCAGCTGGACCGCGGCGAAGTTGGAGAGGAAGGCCACCAGCAGCAGCGTCGCCAGCGTCGCCGGGTGCACGATGCCGAACGGCGCCGGCAGGTACGGGCTGAGCTGGGGCCCACCACCAGCGCGATGACGAAGTAGGTGATCCGCTCGTGCCGGCGCATCACCGTCGAGGGCAGGCTCAGGCCGAAGGACTCGGTCTTGGCGCGCACGTAGCTGACCATGATCGAGCCGACCAGCGCCGCGATGGGCACCGCCATCTGCAGGCCGCTGAACCGGTAGAAGATGGTCATGCCGATGAGCGGCGCCATGTCGGCGTAGCGGTCGATGATGGCGTCGAGCATCTCGCCGGAGTCGCAGGCGATGCCGCGCTCCCGCGCCACCATGCCGTCGAAGGCGTCGAAGGCCGCGCCCAGGAGGAAGAAGAGCCCGGCGGTCGAGAAGTGGCCCAGCGCCGCCGCCGGTACGCAGGCCATGGTCATGGCGAAGCTGGTCCAGGTCAGCATGTCCGGCGTCACGCCGGCCTTGATGAGTACCCGGCCGAAGACGCGGAACGACCAGTAGAAGGCCTCGATCAGCCAGCGGCCGAGGAAGGCGGTGCCGCTCTCCTTGGCCAGGCGCGGGTCGGACGCACGGCCCACGAACACCGTCCGCAGGCTGTAGGCGAAGATGACCCCGCTCGCGAAGGCGATGACCAGGCCGGTCGCCCAGTGCGAGTAGAAGAGGTTGCCGTTGGGGTTGGGGGTCACGCGCCAGCCCCCGTGAATCGCTTCTGGGTGAACGTCGGTACGGCTCGGACAGGGATGTTGCCAGCAGCCTCGTCGGCGGGGTGGCCCTTGGGCCACGTGCGCGCCGAGCGGACCTTCATCTGGGCTTCTCCACCTGGGACGCCGTGCTCGCGCTGGCGCTGGTCCCGGGCGCCTTGACGGTGCCGCCCAGCACGTCGACGACCTCGCCGGTGGCCACCGCCAGCGTCGCGCGGCTCATGTGCACCGCGAGCAGCGAGTCGTAGAACGCCTTCTTGGCCTGCACGAACGCGCCCAGGCCCTCGAGCAGGTCCTTGGTCTCGCCGGTGCCGGAGGCGTAGGCCGCCGCGGCGAAGAGCATCCACTTGCGGGTCGCGGTGGCGCCGGCCTCGGAGAGGGCGAGGAACTTGCGCGCCTGGTCGTAGTCGTCGCGGCAGCGGCGCACGTCGGTGGGGATGCCGGTCTTGGCGAACTTGGCCAGGCCGTCGACCTGTTCGACGAGCGCGCGGGCGGCGTTGCCCCTGGCGTCGGTCTTCATCGGGTCGAGGTCCCACTTGAGCGCCAGCGCGACGCCGCCGGTCAGGTCGTTGTAGGGGTCGTAGGCGAAGGTGTTGTTCTGGTCGGTGCGCACCGCGGTCCAGCTCGCGGGAGCTGGCCGACGACGGCGACGACGGGATAGTTGGCCAGGCGCTCGGCCTCCTCGAGCGAGAGGGCGGCGGCGCGGCCGTGCTTGATCTGCAGGGCCTCCGGCCGGCGGTCCCAGGCCTTCTGGACGTAGACCGAGAGCGGCAGCAGCTCTTCCTTGGGCGCCGGCGGCAGCACCGCGTCGGCGAGCTCCAGCGGCTCGGTCTCGGGGCGCCCCATGGTGTGCTTGAGCGCGGCCAGCGCCAGTCCGGAGCCGATGTCGGCCTGGACGCGGTACTTGTCGAGCTCGGTCGAGACGTACTTGAGCTTCTGCAGGTCGGGCATCGTGACCTTGCCCGAGCCCTCGTCGTACATCTCCTGGGCGCTGACCAGCGCGTCGTCGAGAATCTTGCGGGTCGATTCCAGGCTCGGCCGGATGGAGGCCACGTAGAGGTACAGGTAGTAGTAGCGCGCGACCTCGAGGGCGACGGTGTTACGCGTGGCCTGCAGGCGCGCCTCCTCGACCAGCATCCGCTCGCGCGCGGCGTTCTCGCCCGCCGACTGCTGGCCGAAGGTGTAGACCGGCTGCATGAGCAGGGCGTCGAGCTTGAAGTACGGGCCCCAGCGGTCGTACTGGTTGTCGACGTGGCCTCTGGGGTCGGTGACCAGGCCCTTGATGCCGAAGATGGGGGCGACGAAGGCGACGGCCTGGATCTTCGGGTAGAAGATCGCCTTCACCTCGTCCAGTCGCCCCTTCCACTCGGCGACCTTTCCCTCCGCCTCCTGGACCTGGCCGCTGCCCTGCAACGCGACGTTCACGCATTGCGCGAGCGTGCGCTTGGGAGCGGCGGAAGCCGGGGGCGCTGGCTCGGCGGCGGAGGCGGTCGAGCCCAGGATGAGCGCGGCGAAGCCAGCCGCGGCGAGCGTCGCGAGGGAGCGGGGCAGGGCTGCAGGGCGCATTCGGTCAGGTCACTTCTTCGGGGCGACGGGCTTGGTGACTTCCGCGTACTTCTCGTCGAGGACCTTGAAGAGGCCGGGCACGCCGTTCTTGTCGACGATCTTGGCGATCTGGTTCTGGTAGTCCTTCACCAGCGAGTCGCCCTCGAAGAGCACGTCCTCGATCTTCAGCAGGCCGCCGCTCTTGGCGAACTGGAACTCGACGGTGGTCTCCAGGTCCTCTTCGGGGAGCTTCACGTTGAGCGGCACCAGGATCAGCTCGCCCTGGGCCTTCTCGGGCTGCCACTCCAGCTTGGCCGTCTTGAAGAAGTTCCCGGCCTTCGGGTAGGCAATCATCCGGATGAGCTCCTTGAACTTGGAGCGGAAGGAGGTCATCTCGTCCGGCTTGAACTTGTCGGCCTTGGCGGCCACCGGCTTGGTGGTCAGGTTCTCGAAGTTCAGGAAGTTGTCGAGCTCGACGAAGATCTTGGCGTTGGCCGCCTTGTCGGCGTCCGTCAGCTTGCCCTCGTCCTTCTTCACCTTCATGAGGGTGGTGATGAACTGCTCGGCCCTCTCCTTGCCGGGCGCCTTCTCGGCGGCGAGCGCGGCGCAGGGCAGGGCGAGCGCGGCGGCAACGGTGGCGGCGGTGAGCGTGCGGATCATGTCGGGCCTCTCCTCGATGGCTCGTCGGTACGTCCCGCGAATCCTAGCGGACCTTCGGGTGCGTAGGTCGCCCGGAATGCACTCCGACGTCGGTTGGGCGGGCGCCCGCTTGTTCGACGGCGGGGCGGCCCGAGTGCTTCAGGCCGCCCCGCCAGGTCCTTCGTTACCGGCGCGTACTGCTTCCGGCGGCTACTTCTTGGGCAGCGGCAGGTCGTCGCCGTAGTAGTCGAGGCCGAGGTGCGTGATCAGCTCCTCGCCGGCGATGGCGCGCAGGGTGTTCTTGAGCTTGGTCTGCTGGATGAACAGGTCGTTCTCGACCTCGAGCCCTTCCTTGACGATGGGCTGCTTGAAGAAGAGCGACATCCACTCCTGGATGCCCTTCCACTCGATGCGGCTGGCGAGGTCGGCGAAGAGCGCCAGGTCCAGGCACAGCGGGGCGGCGAGGATGGAGTCGCGGCAGAGGAAGTTGACCTTGATCTGCATCGGGTAGTTCATCCACCCGAAGATGTCGATGTTGTCCCAGCTCTCCTTGTCGTCGCCGCGGGGCGGGTAGTAGTGGATCGACACCTTGTGCGAGTACTTGGAGTAGAGGTCCGGGTACAGGTCGCGCTCGAGGATGGTGTCGAGCACCTGCGACTTGGTCTTCTCCTTGCTCTTGAACGAGCCCGGATCCTCGAGGACCTCGCCGTCGCGGTTGCCCAGGATGTTGGTGGAGTACCAGCCGTTGAGGCCGAGCATGCGGGCCTTGAGCGCGGGCGCCAGCACCGTCTTGAGCATCGTCTGGCCGGTCTTCAGGTCCTTGCCGGCGAGCGGAACGCCCTTCTGGCGGGCGAGCTCCTGCATCCCGGGCAGCTCGGAGGAGACGTTCGGGGTGCAGTTGACGAACGGCGCGCCCTCCATGATGGCCGCGTAGCCGTACATCATGGTCGGGGTGAAGGCGGCGTCGCTGCGGTCGATGGCCTTCTCGAGGTCGGCCAGCGTCGTGCCCAGCGGGCTGTAGTCGATGTAGGCCTCGGTCGAGCCGGTGTACATCACCACCGCGCGCTTGGCGCCGAGTCCTCCTTCTTGAAGTCGCGGATGTCCTGGCGCAGCGCCTCGATCTTCTCGCGGGTCGTCTTCAGGTCCTTGAAGTGCGTGCCCTTGATGTTCTTGACCAGGTTGGCGGCGTAGACGGCCTTCTTCGGCTTGATGGTCGAGAAGAACGGCTTGATCTCTTCGAGGTGCTGGCGGTTGAGCACGCCCGAGCGCTCGGCCACCTCGGCCGCGGTCTCGGGGATGATGTCCCAGGCGCCGAAGACCAGGTCGTCGAGCGTGGCCAGCGGCACCAGCTCGTTGATCTTGACGTACTTGTGCTCGTCGCGCTTGCCGATGCGCGCGGTGCCCAGCTGCGTCACCGAGCCGATCGCGGGGCACTTGCCCTTGCGCGCCAGCTCCACGCCGGCCATGAAGGTCGTCGCCACAGCGCCCAGTCCGGGCATCAGGATCGCCAACTTCCCATCCGGCTTGCTCTTCGTCACCATCGGCTACCTCGTAGAAAGACGACACCAGGGGCGCTGGGCCTATCCGCCCTTGCGCCCCGGCGCCGTCAACGGTCCAAGACGTCTGTCGTTACTGCCCCGGGTGGGCTTTCCCCGCCCGGACCCTGACCGCCCCAGGCTTCGAGGCGGCTAGCAAGTGGCTGCTTGCTACCACATCAGCCAATCCAGTCAACCCACGGGGTTTCACCCGGCGTGCCAGCATGTCTTAGCGCTGGAAAAACGGGCCGTTGCGTGGTCTGGCGCCCGGCCGGTTCGCCGGAAGTCGCGACGCGTGTGTCAGGAAATCCCACAGCCCGAACGACGACGAGCCGGCCCATGGGGACCGGCTCGTCGCCTGCTTCACGAATGCGCCCGGCTTCCGTCGAGGCTACTTGCCTGCCGGAGCGGCCGCCGCCTTGACCTCGATCAGCTCGACCTCGAAGACCAGCGTGGCGCCGCCCGGGATCTTGGGGGGGCTGCCCATGTCGCCGTAGGCGATGTCGGACGGGCAGACCAGCTGGGCCTTGCCGCCGACCTTCATCTTCTGCACGCCCTCGGTCCAGCACTTGATGACGCCGTTGAGCGGGAACTCGGTCGGCTCGTTGCGGTCGTAGGAGCTGTCGAACTTGGTGCCGTCGATGAGCGTGCCCTTGTAGTGCACCTTGACGGTGTCGGTGGCCTTGGGCGACGGCCCGGTGCCGGCCTTCAGGTCCTTGTACACGAGCCCGGAGGGCAGCTTCTGGGCGCCTGGCTCCTTGGCGACCGAGTCGGCGAACTCCTTGCCCTTGGCCTTCTCGGTCACGGCCCTCTGGCTGACGCGGCTCTTGACCATGGCGTCGATCTTCGGGCCGTAGACCTGGGGGTCGGGCTGGACGGCGGGCTTGGTGCCGACGATGGCGTCGGTGATGCCGCGCTTGACGATCTCCAGCTCCGCCTTCGACAGCGAGAACACCGAGAGCCGCTGGCCCTGCATGTAGCCCAGCACGTAGAGGCTCTTCTCGTCCTCGGTCTTCAGGTCGTTCGCGGCGGGTGCGGCGGGGGCGGGGGCCGCGGCGCAGAGCGTGGCGGCGAGGACGGCGATGGAGATGCTCATGGCTCTCTATTTCCTCTCGGGTGGGACCACGACTTCGGGTCAGCAGTCTTCAGTGCGGGCGCCTTTATAGACCCATTGGACGCCGTGTCGCACCGGATCTTCGACGGCCAGTGAAGGGCGAGTCCGTTGAAGACAGTCGGCGTGGATGCTAATTGGCAAAGGGTCAGGAGGGATTCTCAGTGTCCGAGCTCGAGACCGATGGGGAAGGGATTCGCCGCGCCATCCGCTGGATCAGCGAGCAGCGCCAGGCCAACCCCTCGCTCAAGCTCGCCAAGGTGATCGACGAGGCGGCGCAGCGCTTCGACCTGTCGCCGCTCGAGACCGACTTCCTCTGGCGCCAGCTGAGCAGCGCGACCCCCGGCAAGTAGGCGCACGCGCCGTCAGTGCAGCTGGGCGGGCGCCGTCAGCCCTTCGGACTCGGCTTGGGCCGGCGCCCGCGTCAGCTCGAGCAGCTCCTCCAGCCAGCGCCGCAGCTGCGTCAGGACGAGGAAGTGGTCGCGCACGCGGACCTGGCCTGCGCAGGCCATGCGCTCCGCCTCCTTGGGGTAGGCCAGCATCACCAGCATCGCCTCGGCGATCTCCGCGGCGTCGGTGGGATCGTTGACCAGCAGGCCGTCGGTTCCCGCGCGGATCTGCACGCCCAGGCCGCCGATGTTCGAGGCGATGACCGGGGTGCGCTTCCAGAGCGCCTCGGACACGGTCAACCCGAAGCCCTCCTTGAGCGAGTTCTGCACCGCCGCCGCGGCCAGCCGCTGCAGGGCGTTGACCGCCAGCGCGTTCTGGCGCACGTCGACCATGGGCAGGCGGACGAGGTGAACCCGCGCGGCGAGCGGCGCGGGCAGGCTCCGGTGCCGCGCGCACAGCTCGTCGAGGACCTGCGCGGCTTCGGGGTCGTCGCAGACGCCTTCGGGGTCGGGGCCGGCGAGCACCAGCTGAACGCAGCCCAGCTCGCTCTGGGCGCGCTCGGTGTCGACCTTCAGGCGCTGGCTGAGGGCCGGACCCTGGTCCAACAGGCGCTCGAAGGCGGGGATGAGGTGCTGGAAGCCCTTGAGCCGGTCGAAGCGTGAGACCTGGAGCAGGACGGGACCGTGCAGCAGGCCGGGGATGGGCGACTGGACCCATCGGCCGGACTCGTAGCGGCTGGCCAGGGCCTCGAAGTGCGCCCAGGGCGGGACGGGCGGTCCCTCGAGCAGGCCGGCTGCGCGCAGGATGCCCACCAGCTTGTAAGGGCGCAGCTCGCGGTTCTTGTGGCTCAAGGGGTCGATGCCCGGGTGGAGCACGGCGCTGCGCCGCTGGTGCTCCTCGGGGATGTAGCTCTCGGCGGAGAAGATGAGCTTGCGGTACGGCGCGAGGTAGTCGTGCAGGAAGGCCCAGCCGCGCCGCGTGGCGTCGTTCGCGTAGGGCAGGCCGATGTGCGAGCGCCAGACCAGCTCGGGCCGGTGCTCGGCGGCGACCAGCGCCCCGGCGCCCGCCGGCTGCGGGTCGTGCACGACGAGGAGGTCGTCGCTGACGACGCGCTCCTTGAGGCGGAGGGCGGCCTCGCGGCTGACCCGGTCGTAGACCGCGCGAGCGGCGGCGAGGTCCTCGAGCCCGGGCTCGCCGTGCAGCAGGTTGTGCAGCGCCTTGGTCACCCGGAAGAACGCCGGGTCGTCCGGCTCGAGCACCAGCCAGCGCGCGTCGATGCCCAGGCCGTTCAGGAGAGCGCACAGCTTGGGCATCATCTCCGCCACGCCGCCGCCGCTGGCGGTGGAGTTGAGCATCCAGACGCGGCGCGGGCCCAGCGCTCGGAAGAGGCGGGCGCCCAGGGAGGAAAGCTCGCCGAGCAGCAGCTCGACCCCGGAGACGCTCCGGTAGGCGTCCAGGCCGGCCGTGCGGCGCACGGTGATCTCACGAACGGTCGCGGGCACGCACGTCTCCCGGGCAAGCGTGGGGTGGGCCATCGGCGCGCGCCATCCCCCCGAGCCGGGGCTGGCGCAGGCGGGCGGGCGGCGCCCAGCTTGGGCAGGAGGTGGGCCATGCTCGAGTGGCACAGGATCCTTTGTCCGGTGGACTTCTCGGAGCCTTCGCGGCGCGCGATGCAGGTGGCCGCGCAGCTCGCCAAGGAGCACGGCGCCGAGCTGCTCTTGCTGCACGTCTACCAGGCGCCCGGCGTGAGCTTCCCCGAGGCGACGTTCCTGGCGGGGGACGAGGTGCTGCAGCAGCTGGTGGACATGGTGCTCAAGTCGCTGACCGAGTGGAAGGCGGAGGCGATGAAGGCGGGGGCCGCGGACGTGAGCACGCACACGGCGATGGGCACGCCGTACGCGGAGATCCTGCGGTTCGCCGAGAAGCTGGACTGCGACCTGGTGGTGATGGGGACGCACGGGCGGACGGCGCTGGCGCGGGTCTTCATCGGCTCGGTGGCGGAGAAAGTGGTGCGGCACGCGCCGTGTCCGGTGCTGACGGTGCGGCCCAACCGCGAGCGGACGGTGGAAGCCGAAGCGCCGGTGCACTGAGCCGCAAGCGTAAGCGCGTCGGGCCTCCTGATGCCCTGGGCAGTGACCGGGTCGCCTCGAGCAACGCCCCCTGACGACCTCGCCTCTCGCGCCACGCGCGAGCAGTAGCCGCGCTGTCGGTGAACGACGACATACCGTCCCGAAGAGCCGCAAGCGTAAGCGCGTCGGGGATGGTAGGGCCCCGTGCAGTGACCGGGCCGGTTCCACCCGTGGGCCGGCCGCGAAACGAGCGCCAGCTCGACGAACTATCGACTAACGGCGATCGCCTGACATTGCGTACGCTCCACCCGTGACCGCGAAGGATCGCCCGGGAGGGGAACCGGCAGGGCCGTCGGACAGCGACGAGCTCACGACGGCCGTCCCCACGGCGATCTCCATCCCCTTCGGCAAGTACGAGCTGCTGCAGTGCATCGCCGCGGGCGGGATGGGCGAAGTCTTCCTGGCGCGGGAGCTGGGACGGTCCGGCTACGACAAGCTGCTGGTCATCAAGGTGCTGCTTCCCCACCTGGTGAAGGACCCGGAGTTCGTGCGGCTGTTCCTGGACGAGGCGCGCATCGCGGCGCAGCTCAACCACCCGCACATCGCCGCCATCTACGACCTCGGGCAGAACGAAGGCAGCTACTTCATCGCCATGGAGTACGTCCATGGCGAGAGCCTGGAGGTCATCGAGCGGCAGGCGTACGAGCGTGGGCGCAAGGTGCCGCTCAAGATCCTCGCGCGGCTCATCGCGGACGCCGCGTCGGGCCTGGAGTACGCCCACCACGCCAAGGACCCCGGTGGCCGGCCGTTGCACGTGATCCACCGCGACATCTCGCCGCAGAACGTGCTCGTCGGCTTCGACGGCGGCGTGAAGATCATCGACTTCGGCATCGCCAAGGCCGCGGGCCGTTCGTCGCAGACGCGGGTCGGGGTGGTGCGCGGCAAGATCCCCTACATGTCGCCCGAGCAGGCGGCGGGGCTGCGCATCGACCACCGCACGGACGTCTTCGCGCTCGGCGTCGTGTTCTTCGAGCTGGCCACGGGCAAGCGGCTGTTCCCGTACACGAACGACCTGAAGACCCTGGCGCTGGTCACCCGGTGCGAGGTGCCGCAGCCCAGCACCCTGGAGCCCGACGTCGACCCCGTCCTCGAGTCGGTGATGCTCAAGGCGCTGGCCAAGGACCCCCAGGACCGCTACCAGACCGCGGGCGAGCTGCGCGCGGCGCTGGAGGACTGGCTGGCCCAGGGAGGCGAGACGGTCGCGCCGACGCTGATGGGTGCGTTCATGAGCGAGCTGTTCAGCGAACGGCTCCAGCTCGAGAAGCTGGAAGGCAAGAGCTTCACGAGCGCCAAGGTGGTGCCCTCGGAGATCTTCGCTGGGCAGACCGGCCAGACCGTCATCCCGTCCGGGCCGCTCGTGAGGGCGCCATTGCCATCGGCGCCGCAGCCGCACCAGCAACCACCACCACCGTCTTCACCGCCCAAGACCGCGCCGGCGGGGCCGAGGCCGTCCAAGAAGAAGGACCGGCAAGCCTTCAAGTCGACGGTGCTGCTGGCCCGGCCGAGCCTGGGCACCGGTGGCGAAGCCTGGCAGTACGTCGTGCTGGCGGCGCTGGCGCTCGTCGGGGCCTGGCTGCTCTGGGCGCGGTTCCTCGAGTCGGGCACGGGAGCGATGCCGGCCGTGGCCGTCGAGGACTCGGCCGACTCGGGGCCCGAGGAGCTGGAGGTCGCGGAGGCGCCCGACCTCGTCCCCGACCCGCCGGACGCCGCGAAGGCGGCGGCTCCCAAGTCGAAGGCCGACCTGGCGTTCGAGGAAGCGGTCCTGCACTTCGAGCAGAAGCGCTTCGCCGCGGCCGCCAAGCTGTTCCAGTCCGTGGTCGACGCGGAGCCGAACCGTGCGCGGGCGCACCTGCTGCTGGGGACCAGCCTGGCGAGGCTGCGGCGCTGGGAGGAGGCGGCGCACCACTACGAGGATTTCGTGCGCCTGGCGCCCAACGACCCGATGACGCCCGAGGTGTTGAAGCGGCTGAAGGCGTATTACGCGCGGCCGAAGAGAAGGAAGTAATCAGGCAAGAGGCATGGGCCCGTGACCGCCATCATCCACATCGACATGGACGCCTTCTACGCGTCGGTCGAGCAGCGCGACGACCCCAAGCTGCGCGGCAAGCCGGTCATCGTCGGCGGGCACCTGCGGCGCGGGGTGGTGCTCGCCGCCTCCTACGAGGTCCGCAAGTTCGGGGTGCGCAGCGCCATCCCCATGGCCCGCGCCGTCAAGCTCGCGCCGCACGCCATCGTCGTGCCGCCGCGGTTCAAGGCCTACGCCGAGGCCAGCGACAAGGTCTTCTCCTTCTTCGAGGCGGTCACCCCGCTGGTCGAGCCGCTCTCGCTGGACGAGGCCTTCCTCGACGTCACCGGCTCCACCGGGCTCTTCGGGCCTCCGGCCAAGATCGCCGCCGACCTCCGGGCGCGCATCGCCCGCGAGCTGAGCCTGCCGGCCTCGGCGGGCATCGCCTCCTGCAAGTTCGTCGCGAAGATCGCCAGCGACGTCGCCAAGCCCAACGGTCAGCGCGAGGTCCCGGCGGACCAGACCCGCGCCTTCCTCGCGCCGCTGCCGGTCTCGCGGCTGTGGGGCGTCGGCCCGCGCACCGAGGAGACGCTCGCCGGGCTCGGCCTGCGCACCATCGGGCAGATCGCCGAGCACGACCCGGAGTGGCTCGAGCGGCGGCTGGGCTCGCTGGGCCGGCACTTCTGGCAGCTGAGCCAGGGCATCGACGACCGGGTGGTCGTCCCCGACCGCGACGCCAAGAGCATGGGCGCCGAGGACACCTTCGAGGAGGACCTGGACGACACCGAGGCGCTCAAGATCCACATCCATTCACAAGCCTTGCGGGTCGGCCGGCGCTTGCGGCGAGCGGGCGTGAAGGCGCGGGTCGTGCAGCTCAAGATCAAGTTCGCCGACTTCGAGACCATCACCCGGCGGATGACGCTCGACGCGGCCACCGACGACGGGCAGCGGCTCTACCGAGAGGCGCTGGCCCTGTTCGCCCGGGTTCAGCGCGGCCGCTCCATCCGCTTGACCGGCGTCTCGGGCCAGGAGCTGACGACGGGCGGGGGCTCGCTGCAGCTGGGCCTGTTCGCGCCCGCGGCGCCCGCGCGCCACGAGAAGCTCAACGCCGCGCTCGACAAGATCGCCAGGAAGTACGGAACGCAGGCGGTCACCACCGCGGACCTCGCCCGGCAGGACGACCGCGCGGACGACGAGGAGGAGGACCGACGTTCACTAGGCGCCTCTCGGCTCGACGCCGACGCCGCCAAGAAGAAGCAGGGCTGAAGATCCAGGGATACTCTGTCGTCAGCGGCCGGGTTCGATGCCGGTCATGAGGGAAACGGGGATGCCCAGCGTCCTGGCTTTCGATTACGACGGCACCATCGCCCGCGGAGGGCTCGTGCCCGAGCCCATGCGGCTGGCGCTCGAGGCCGCGAAGCACGCCGGCTTCGCCCAGGTGCTGGTCACCGGGCGCTCCTGGGCCGACCTGGTGCGCGACCTGCCCAACGCCGGCAATCTGTTCGACCGGCTGGTGCTGGAGAACGGCGGCGTCCTCTACCGTCCTGGCGGCACGCCGGTGCCTCTGGCGGACCCGGTGGACGAGCGGCTGGACGCGGAGCTGACGCGCCACGGCGTGGACACGGTCCGCGGGCTCGTCCAGGTCGCGCTCGAGGGCAAGCACGAGGAGCTGGCCCGGGAGATTTGCAACGAGCTGAAGATCGACTCGCGCATCGTCCGCAACCGCGACGCGGCGATGGTGCTGCCCATCTCGGTCTCCAAGGCCTCGGGCCTCTCGCACGCGCTGGCGAGCCTGGGGGTCTCCGAGGGCGAGGCGGTGGCGTTCGGTGACGCGGAGAACGACGTGCCGATGCTCTCCGGATGCGGCCTGGGCGTCGCGGTGGCCGACGCGGTGCCGGAGGCGCGCACCCGCGCGGACGTCGTCCTCGACAGCCCTGGGCCCGAGGGCGTGGCGAAGTTCGTCATGCAGCTCGTCGACTCCTCGCTGCCGCCGGAGGCGCCGCTGCCGGACCTGACGCCGAGGGCGCGGCGGTTCTAGCTGGAGCCCCGAAGTGGCAGGGGAGGGCCGCTTACTTCGGACAGTAGAAGTAGGCGTCCGCATCGTTCCCCGGCACCGGTCCGCCGCGCCAGGGCTGGATGGCGAGCACCTTGAGCTGCTGCGCCAGCACCTGCAGCCGGTAGGGGATGCCCAGCGACTCGACGTGACCGGCACCGGCGATGATCACCACCGGCCGCTGCAGGACCTGCGTGGCGCGCAGCGCCTCCATCGCCATCTTCGTGTCCCACATCGCCTGCACCAGCGCGAAGTGCTCGAAGTCGGTCTCGTCGCTCAGCTTGCCGCCGTGGGCCAGGAACTCCTCCTCCAGCTCCTTTCGCTGCAGCGGCGAGGGCGGGATGGTCGGCACCGCCGAGAAGACCTTGGGACGCAGGTCCTCCGGCTGCGCCGCGTGGCGGGCGACCAGGAACGCGGCCATCTTCGGGACGTTGAGCGCCACGACCGGGAGCTGGTAGCGCCGCGCGGCCTCGAAGAGCGGCTGGTAGAGCGGGAAGGGGAAGCCCCACGTCTCACCCCAGTCCAGCGCCTTGTCCATCGCCGACGGCGGGATGCGGCCCGCGTTGAACGCCTTGAGCACCGCGGACTGGTCGACCGGGATCATCTCCATCCCGATCGCCGGGGCGATCCCGCCCTCGACCAGCGCGTCGAGGATCCGCCGCTGCATCCGATGGTCGCAGGTGGACAGGTGCGACTCGCCGATGAGGATGATCGAGGCCTGCTTCGCGTGCTCGACCAGCGTCGGCCACGCGAAGGGCTTGCCCGCCACGTCCACCAGGTCCCCCGGCTTCGCTGCCGTCGCCGCAGCCGGCTTCGGCGCGGCGGCGAGGCTGAACGAAACGATCAGGCAAGCGGCAAGGCACATGTCCGGACCCCTTGCGATCGATGTGCCCTCCGGCGCCGGCCGCGCCCACCCACCCTGGCGGGCGGCCCAAGAACACAGCCGGGGGAGGAGACGGTCGGCGAGTTGTCGCCCCAAGAGGCGTCCCTATATTTGCGCGGCGTACCCTCGGGGCGGCAGGAGGTCGGTCGTGGACGTGTTCGAGCCTTGCTATTCGTGGCAGGACGCGGAGCTGGTGAAGGCCGCGGGCGTCTATCCCTATTTCCGGGTGCTGTCGGCTTCGGAAGGTGCCGTGGTCACCGTGGACGGCAAGCCGGTGGTCATGCTCGGGTCCAACAACTACCTGGGCCTGACGCACCACCCGAAGGTCATCGCCGCGGCCCACGAGGCGATCGACCGGTTCGGCACCGGCTGCACCGGCTCGCGCTTCCTCAACGGCAACCTCGAGCTGCACGAGACGCTGGAGAAGGAGCTGGCGGAGTTCACCGGCCGCGAGGAGGCGCTGGTCTTCTCCTCGGGCTTCCTCGCCAACTTCGGCGTCATCGGCGTCCTGGGCTCGCTGGACGGCGCGGTCGTCTTCTCCGAGGCGGGCAACCACGCCAGCCTCATCGACGGCACCCGCATCTGCCACGGCGACGTGCGCATCTTCCACGGCCCCGAGGACCTGGAGCGCCAGCTCGCGGAGAAGGAGAAGTGGCCCGAGGCGCTGGTGGTCACCGACGCGGTCTTCTCCATGACCGGCCGGGTGATGGACCTGCGCCGCATCGTCGACTTGCGCCGCCGCTTCGGCTTCCGGCTCTACGTCGACGACGCCCACGGCTTCGGCGTGCTCGGCCGGCAGGGGCGCGGCACCACCGACGCGCAGGAGGTGGCGGCGGAGGTCGACCTGCTCTTCGCCACCTTCTCCAAGTCGCTGGCCAGCCTGGGAGGCTTCGTCGCCGGCGAGCGGCCGGTCATCGAGTACCTGCGGCACAAGGTCCGCACGATGATCTTCGCCGCCGCGCTGCCGCCCTCGTCCGCCGCCGCCGCGCTCGCCGCGCTGCGGGTGATGCGCGAGGACGCCTCGCTCTTCGAGCGGCTGCGCCACAACGTCGCGTTCTTCCGCGGCGGAGTGGAGCAGCTGGGCTACTACACCATGGGCTCGACCACGCCCATCGTGCCGCTCTTCGTCGGGCCGGAGTCGCTGGCGTTCCGGCTGTGCCGCGAGGCGCTGGAGATGGGCGTCTTCGCCACCCCGGCCATCTACCCCGCGGTGCCGCTGGGCCAGGCGCTCATCCGCACCAGCGTGACCCCGGCGCACTCCCGGGCGCACCTGGAGAAGGCGCTCGAGGTCTTCTCCCGGTTGATGGAGCGCTACCCCATCCTCAAGGTCGACCCGAACCACCTGCCGACCGCCGAGGAGATGGACTTCAGCTACCTCTTCGAGGGCGACCACGAGCCCGACCCGATGCGGCCGACGGACGATCAGGGGCAGGCGGCGACGCTGCAGTAGCTGGTGGCGGTCACGCTGCCCGAGAAGTCCTTGTCGGCGACGGTCGGCGGAGCGTGCATCCAGGAGACGTTGTTGGCCGCCACGGAGACGCCGCTGGCGGCCAGCACGCCGAAGGCGTCGGTGGCGTAGCAGGCGAGGGCGTTCGGGACGCTCGGGGACTGGCAGCTGATCGAGGAGATCTTCCAGGTCCCGGAGGCCGGCTCGGCGCCGAAGTAGAGCTGCGCGCGGAAGTTGCCGTGCAGCTTGTTGCCGAAGAATTGGCTGAGCGAGGCGCCGGCGCCCACGAAGCCGAGCCCGCCTCCGGCGTTCTTGTTGCCGTTTCCGTAGAGCTCGCAGCCGTGGATGCTCGCCTCGGCACCCGCCACCGACACGCCGTAGGCGCCGTTGCCGTGGATCTTGGTGCCGGCCAGCTCGAACGCGCCGCCCAGGACCTTGAGGCCGTCGTCGATGTTCGCGTCGATCTCCGAGCCCGAGATGCCGAGCGTCCCGGCGACGTGCTTGATGCCGGCGGCGCGGGTGGCGGTGACGTGAACCTGGTCGAGGATGACGCCCGCGGTGCTCAACACTTCGATGCCGTTGCCGTCGAGGCCCCGGATCTCGGTCCCGGTCAGGGTCGCGGTGACGGTGGGGCCGTCGACCTGGATCCCGGTGTCGCCATTGGTGATGGAGCCGCCCGCGAGGGTCAGATCGCCCGCCTTCGCCACCACTCCTTTCCCTGAGGAGTTGGCGCTGTTATCGATGGTCGCGTTCGAGAGCGTTGCCTTCGTCGCGCGCAGGAGGAGCCCGGTTCCGTTGTTCCGGAGAAGGGGCTTGGTGGCGTCGAGCGTGGCGGGGGCGCTGGAGCCGTCCTTCCCGACGCTGATGCCCACGGTGTTCGCCTCGAATGTGGCGCGGGTCGCGTCGTCGAGGTCGCTTCCCGGTGCCAGAGTCGCGGTCCCGCGTGAGAGGCTCGAGGCCGACGGCGCTCGACCGGACTCCGCCACCGACGACCGTCAGGTCTGCGTCGGCCCCGTCGACGAAGAATCCGGCACCCGCGAAGAAGGACGCCGTGACGCGGCTGAGCGCGGGCCTGCACGCCCCCGTGGCCACCAGGCCCTTGGCGGCCTGGGCGGTCGCGCCGTCCGACCCGACGAGGGCGACGTCTTCGAGGATGACCGAGCCGGTGTCGCAGGAGACGAAGGCCTCGGCGGTGCCCCCGGCGTACTTCAACGACAACCCGACCACCGTCGAACCGGCGCCGAGCGTCATGGCGGTCGACCCCGTGGCGCTGGCGCCGACGGACACGACCCACTTCGAAGGATCGCACTGCGCTCCTGGGCAGCCCGCGGCGACGACGCGGACGTTCGCAGGGACGGCGAGCGGGAACGTCTCCTGGTCGAGGATCGTCGGGGTCCCAGGCGCCGCTAGGGCTCCCAGCGTGACGACGGTATTGGCGGTCGCCTTGGCCAGCGCGTCGGTCAGCCGCGGGAAGCGGCAGGCCGCGGGCTCCAGAGCGCCGGAAGGCTCGACCTCGGCCTTGGAGGAAGCCGGGTCGACGTAGAGCAGGTCGTCGGGATTGGGCGCCCCGCAGACGCAGCGCGCCGGACCCTTGGTGGCGCTGCACACGAGGCCGGTGTCGCAGGCGCTCTCGACGAACGTGCCGCACTCACTCCCCGCGGTGACCTTGCAGGTCTTGAGCTTGCCGTCGGTCGAGCAGGCCGTCTCGTCCTTGCTGCAGCCCGACGAGCAGCGGCAGGCGCCGTCCTGGCAGAGCTTCCCCGTGCCGCACGCCGTGGTGCCGCTCACCTTGCGGCAACCGGACGAGACCTCCTGGCAGGTCGCGACCTTCCCGGAGGCGTCGCAGACCGTCGCCGCCGTCCCGGCGCAGATCGAATCGCTCACGCACGACGGGCCGGCGTCCGGCCCCGGCTGCGCGGCGCCGACCTCGCAGACCTTCGCCGCCGAGCACGACTGGCCGCGCGGGCAGTTGTCGTCGGTCACGCAAGGCGCGCCGGTGAGCGGCACCACGCAGCTGGCGGCGAGGAGGAGGGCCGAGGCGAGGACGAGGGCGCGCATCAGAACGTCCCCACGAAGAAGAGGACCCCACCGGCGGCGGCGCCGGCCAGGCCGAGCCCGAGGAGCACGTTGGAGGCGGTCGCGTTGGTCTGCGCCTGGTCATGCAGCGACTGGACCGTCTTCTGGTCGTGGACCTTGCCGCGCATTTGGTCGCTGGAGGACTGGGCGGCGATGCCGCAGCCGACGGCGGCGACGAGGGTCGCGGCGGCCGCGCCGGCGACCACCCAGGTCCACACCCGCTGCGGCTCGGCCTTCTGGGAAGTGGTCGTCGTGGCCGCAGGCGGCAGGGAGGCGACGGGCGGAGGAGCGACGACCGGCGTCGGGGCGAGCTTCACCTCCACCACCTGCGAGCGCTCGGCCAGCTGGGATTCCTGGGTCGACGTCTCGTATCCGGGGAGCGAGAAGGAGAGCTGGTGCTTGCCCAGCGGCAGCTCGCCGGTCCAGGGCGTGCGCCCCTGCGCCTGCTGGTCCACCTTGAGCTCCCGCGCCCGCGGGGTCGCTGAAGACCAAGAGCTGCTGCAGCCCGCGGTCGGAGAGCGACTTCTCGAGCACCGCCATCGAGGCTTGGACCGCGACCTTGTCCGCGGCCTCGGGCACCTCGCGCAGGTACAGGTGGTAGCTCTTGAGCGCCTGCGCGGTCTGGCCGAGCTTCTCGTAGCACTGCGCGATGTTGAAGCGGACGACGCCGTGCGGCTTGAGCCGGTAGGCCGTCTCGAACTCCTCGACCGCCTCGCCCCAGCGGCCCTGCTTGTAGAGCTGCACGCCTTGCTTGAAGCGCGCCTTGGCCTCCGACGTGCTCGAGTCGAGCTCGCCCGTGGCGGCCTCGCCGGCGAGGGCGGTGGCGGGGGCGAGCAGCAGGGTTCCGAGGGCGACGAGCAGCGCGGCTCTCATGGCTTCTCCGCGTCGGGGTAGGGGTCGGCTTTCAGGTCGTCGGCGAGCTCGTCCGCGGGCGGTGGCTTCTCGCCCCGCGCCCGCTTCTGCAGCGGGATCTCGAGCGTCGACGACTTGAGCTTGTACGCCACCAGCCGGCGGGCGGGGCGGTATCCGTCGAGGACGAAGCGGACGCGTCGCGGCCTGCCGTCGGTGACCTCGAAATCCATCGGCGTCGTCCCCGCCGGCTTGCCGTCGACGAAGACCCGGGCGCCGGCGGGCACCGTGACCAGGTGGATGAGGCGGGAAGCCTTCGGCTCCTCGGGTCGCGGCGGCCTGGCCTCGGCGGGCGCAGGCGCGGGGACGGACGGCGCGGGGGGCAAGTCGGGGAGCGCGGCGGGGGCCGGCGTGGGCAACGGCACCGCCTCGACGACCGGAGCAGGCGGCGCTGCGTTGGAGCGGACCACGAGGATGCCGCCGCCGATGCCTATCGCCAGCGCCGCGGCCGCGACGCCCAGGAAGAGCCTGGACCGCGGCCTTCGCGCCGGCGGGGGAGCGATGGCGTCGCCCGGCGGGAGCACCAAGGCCGTGGGCCTGGCCACTCCGGCGGGGGTCGGCAGGCTGGGCAGGGTCGGCGCGAAGGCGGGGTTCGACGGCGGCGGAGTGCCGGTGGTCGGCGGCGGGCTGCCGAAGGGCTGGGTCGGGGTGAAGGTGGCGATGCCCAGCGCCGACGCCAGCTGTGCGAGCTCCCGGGCGACCTCGTTCATCGACTGCGGGCGGTCGTCGGGGCTCTTGGCCAGCGCGCGCATCACCAGCGTCTCGAGGGCCACCGGGAAGCCGGCGTCGGGCCAGCGCGAGGAGAGGGGCTCGGGCGCCTGCAGCCGGTGCGCGAGGAGCATCTTCATCGAGGTGTCGGCCTCGAAGGGCAGGGTGCCGGTGAGCGTCTCGTAGGCCAGCACGCCCCAGGCGTAGATGTCGGCGCGGTGGTCCACGCTTTCGCCCACCGTCTGCTCGGGCGACATGTACTCGGGCGTGCCGACGATGGTCCCGGCGCTGGTGATCCGCTCGCCGCGGGCGAGGTCGCCGGTGACCATGGAGATGCCGAAGTCGAGCACCTTGACCAGCTCGCCCGTCGCGCGCTGCACCAGCACCACGTTGTCGGGCTTCACGTCGCGGTGGACGATGCCGCGCTCGTGGGCCGCGCCCAGCGCCCGGGCGATTCTGCGCGAGCACCGGCAGGGCGCGGGCGACCGGGAGGCGGCGGGACCGCATCAGGATGGCGGTGAGGCTCTCGCCGTCGAGCGCCTCCATCGCGTAGTAGAGCCGGCCCTCGGGCGTGCGCCCGAAGTCGACCACGTCGACGATGTTCTCCTGGCCGATCTGGCTGGCGGCCACCGCCTCCTGCTGGAAGCGGCGGACCAGGTCTTCGCGCTGCGAGAACTCGGGGCGCAGCACCTTGATGGCGAAGTGCTTGCCCAGGACCACGTGCTCGGCGAGGTAGACCGTGCCCATCCCGCCTTCGCCGATGACCCGCAGCACGCGGTAGCGGTCGCCCAGGATCTGCCCGAGCAGGCTCATGTCGCGCAGCGGCGTCCCGTCCGCCGGGCAGACGGTGGCGCCTTCGGGGGCTTGCTGCCGGCAGGTGGGGCAGACGGACATGCGCCGCTACCGTAGCACGGCGTCCGGTACAGAACAGCCGTGTGGCGGGCTGTAGCAGCGCGGGGCAAGGGCGGGAAGTTGCTGGGCAAATGCGAGGCGGGCGAGCCGCCCGCAACCACAGGGCCCTTCACCTCCATCGAATGAAAATGGCTGCGCCGCCTTGGAGCCGTCCCACCGTCCACCTCAGCGGAGCGCAACGTCTTTGTGCGCCGCCATCCGCGGCTGTGGACCCTGCCACCGGCCCGTGGCTTAGATGCGCTCCGTTCGCCCACCAGAGAGACCCGATGCTCCAGACCGACGCCCACCCGCTGCTCGACGCCCGCGCCTTCACCGCTACCTTCCCGGCTCCGCTCGGCCAGTCGCCCAGCCCGGACTGGCTCACGGCATTGCTCGCCACGGGGGCCCAGGCGCCGCTCTCCTCCGACGACGCGGTTCGCTCAGCCGTCCGCGACCTCTTGCGGCATGGCGGCTTCAAGCCCACCGGCCGCAGCAAGCCTGCGAGCGAGTACCTCATCCGCGCGGCGGGCGAGGGGACGCTCTCCTCCATCAACGCCGCGGTCGACGCCTGCAATGCGGTGTCGCTGCACAGCGGGCTGCCCATCTCGGTGGTCGACCTCGACCGCGCCAAGGCCCCGTTCCGCATCGGCGTCGCGCCGGCGGGTGCCAGCTACGTCTTCAACGCCTCCGGGCAGACCATCGACCTCGAAGGGCTGCTCTGCCTCTTCGACGCCGAGGGCCCGTGCGCCAACGCGGTGAAGGACGCGCAGCGCACCAAGACGCAGGACGACACCCGGCGGACGCTCTCGATCGTCTGGGGCGCCAAGGCCCTGGGCGATCGCTCCGAGCGGACCGTGGCGTGGTACCGCGAGGTCGTCGAGAAGCTGGGCGGCAAGACCGAGGCCGTCTCCGGATAGGCTGCCCTCGTCGTCTTCAGTCCCGGGTCGGCTCCAGCAGCTTCTCCAGCGCCGACTTCTGCTTCGCCGTCATGGAGACGATCTTCACGCCGAACCCTGGAAGCACCTGCATGCTCGCGCCCCACGGCGTGCTCCAGCGCACCTCGCAGGGGATGGGCGTCTCGTCGCCCAGCTTGGGGATGACGAGCAAGCACGTTCCCCGAGACGGGACCTCGGGCGAGACCACGTAGAAGCCATTGCGCGACAGGTTGCCGGTGCTGGCGCGCAGCCCCGGGCCTCCCAGCGACCGCTCGTCGCCGTAGACCAGGACTCCCAGGACCCTGGGGTGACGCTCCTCGAGCCGCACGCCGCGGGCGCGCCTCTTCCGCGCGTCCTCGAAGAAGGCCGAGAGGAACTCCTCGCCGGCCAGGGCCGAGCCGCCGAAGGTCCCGCCGATCTCGTTGGGCGGACCGACGCGACGCAGCCGCACCACCGGGAACGACTCGGCGAGCGCGGTGACGAAGGCGCGGTCCTCCTCGGGCAGCTGGGCCAGGCAGGAGAGGTCGACCGCGATGCCGGAGAGCAGCTGGGGCGAGCAGCCTTCCTTGAAGGCCTGGACCGAGGTGAAGGTGAGCACCTGCGCCCCGCGGCGGGCGAGCTGCGAGCGGTACACCTCGGCGTCGGCGCCGGCAGGGGCAATCAAGGCGATGGGGAGGTCGTCGCTGGCCATCGAAGGGCTCCGGGAAAGGGTGGCGCTCTCGCGCGAAGGGGCCCATGAGCCACGAATGCGCGGGCGAAGCAAGTCCAACACCCCGAGCTTGTCGAGGGGCGGCGCGGTCCAGCTCACTCGCCGGACCGGAAGGCCTCGCGAACGACGCCCTCCAGGTCGTCGTGCCGGCTGCGGGACGCCGCCTCCACGACACGCTCCCTCAGACCCGGCTCGAAGCTGCGGAACACCAGCGCTTCGATCGCAGCCCTGGCATCGGCACGGGCTTCCTCGGCGATAACCCGCAAGAGCGCCTGGAGCGCCTGCTCGCTGCGGTGCATCCCCAGCGCGCGCAGCAGGATCGCCCGGCGCGGCGAGAAGACCTCGCCGCCGAGCGCCGTGAGGAGCGCCATCGCCGCCTCCTCGCCGCGCGATTGCCCCAGCGCGAGCGCACCGATCTCGCGCACCTCCTCGTCTTCGCTCGACAGGCAGCCGATGGCCTCCCGGATGCCCCAGTCCGGGATCAGCGCGACGAGCCCCGAGAGGCAGGCCAGCGTCACCTGCGGCTCGGAGTCGTTGATCCGCAGCTTGAGCTGCAACAGCGGGGCGCCGGCCGCGTCCTGCCGGTGGGCAATCGCCTCGGCCGCGGCCTGGCGGACGGTGGCTTCGGGATCGGCGAGCAGGTCGGCCATCCGCAGC
The DNA here is from genome assembly GCA_049841135.1 of Myxococcales bacterium. GTDB lineage: Bacteria > Myxococcota > Myxococcia > Myxococcales > UBA5297 > JACRCT01. The sequence continues at coordinate 1,045,393 of JASGHK010000002.1, read as the reverse complement.
GCGAACTCCGGGTGGCCCAGCCGCGCCAGGCCGAACGCCGCCCGGGAGCGGACTCCGGTCGCGGTGTCGACCGGCTCGCCCCAGGCCGGCTCCCGCTGGAAGGTGCGGACACCGGTGAGGAACGGAGCCGGGTCGAGGCTCTCCAGGAAGTCCAGCGCCTCGAGCGCCGCGAGCTTGGCCTTGCAGCTCGGGTCGCTCTTGATGGGGTCCTCGAGGAAGCGCTCGAAGGCCGTGCGCAGGTCGTCCTCGAAGCCCGTGAGCGAGCGGCTGCGGATGAGGTCGGCGGCCTTGGCGGCGGCGAGGGAGCGCGACTTGCGCAGCGCGGCGCGCAGCAGCTCGCGGGACTCGGGGAGGTCCGGGTGGGCCAGCGCGGGCTGCAGCGCGGCGAGGTCCTTCTCGAGGCGGTCCTGTCGGGGCTTGGAGGGCATGGGCGGCGAGAGGATAGCGGAAGGCCCGGACGTCGCGGTCGGTCAGGGGCACCGCAAGGGGGATGACGCTGAGCCGCCGGATGTGATTTCTAGCGCCCTCTTTCCGCAGGAGAGGCAGCCCGCATGTCCGAGAACCCCGTCCGCGAAGTGGCCCCCGGCGTCTTCCACCTCGACGCGCACTACGTCCGCCCCCACCTGGCCGCCTGCTACGTGGTGAAGGGCAAGGACTCCGCCGCCGTCGTCGAGACCGGGCACGCCGCGGCGGTCCCGCGCATCCTCAAGGCGCTCGAGCAGGTGGGGCTCGCGCGTTCGGCGGTCTCGCACGTCGTCGTCACGCACGTGCACCTCGACCACGCGGGCGGCGCCGGCGCGCTGATGCGCGAGCTGCCGCAGGCCACGCTCATCGCGCACCCGCGCGGGGCGCGGCACATGGTGGACCCGACCAAGCTCTGGGCGGGCACCGTGCAGGTCTACGGCGAGGAGAATACCAAGACGCTCTACGGCGACCCGGTCGCCATCGCGGCCGAGCGGGTGAAGGAGGCGCCGGACGGCTTCAGCCTCGACCTCGGCAATCGCAAGCTGACCTGCCTGGACGCGCCCGGCCACGCCAAGCATCACCTGGTGGTGCACGACGAGGCCACGCGCGGCTTCTTCACCGGCGACTGCTTCGGCCTGGCCTACCCCGAGCTGGACACCGCGGCGGGTCCGTTCTTCTACCCGACGACGACGCCGGTCCAGTTCGACCCCGCGGCGCTGCACAAGACGATCGATCGGATCCTCTCGTTCGCACCCGAGCGGCTGTACCTGACCCACTTCGAGATGGTGGCGGGCGAGCTGCCCAAGCACGGCAAGGCGATGCACGCGGCCATCGACGCCTTCGTCGAGCGCGCCCTAGCGGCGCCCCAAGGCGAGCAGCGCCACGCAGCGCTCAAGGCGTCTCTGGCGGAAGACCTGCTGGTGCGGCTGTCGGCCCACGGCACCAGGCTGTCGCGCGAGGAGGCCCTGAAGCACTTCGACGGCGACCTGGAGCTGAACTCTGCGGGCCTGGAAATCTGGCTCGACTCGCGCAATCACTGAGCGCGCAAACCCCTGTCGCAACCTGCGGAAATTCCTGGGCTTTTCGGGTGGCGCCGGAGACCTCCCTCGTAACCCTCCGTGCTCACTGAGGATTCCGGAGTCGGCCCGCAACGATCATATGGGTAAAGTGGCCCGACGCCGGTCCATGACGTCCATCCGGTCCATCGCGTCCATCACTGCCGCTCACACCCTGGCCCCGCACTGCGCGCAGAACTTCGCCCCCGGCTTGAGTGCCGCGCCGCAAGTGCAGTGAGTCTTTCCCGAGAGCGGCTTGCCGCACGCCATGCAGAACCGGCCGGGCGGGACCATCGCCGCGCACAGCGGGCAGCGCACCTTCTCGGGCGGAGCCTCGTTGGGCAAGGGCGCGGGCAGACGGGGCGGCGCATGCGCGGGCGCCACCGGCACCGGAGGCGGAGCGAGAACCGGTGCAGGCGCCGGCGCGTATTTCTGCAACTGCATCGCCGTGCGCAGCGTCTCCTCGTCCACGTTGACCGAGAAGCTCTCGAAGGAGACCACCGCCACGCCCATGGAGCCGAAGGGGTTGGCGCCGACCACCACGTCCCCGACCATCACCGCGCCGACCGGCGAGGCGAGCGCGGTGATGGAGGCGCGGGTCGCGGCGATCGCGTCGCCCACGGCGGCGACCAGGCGGGACTGGAGGTAGCCCAGCACGTCGTCGGCGGAGGTGCCCGGCTGCAGCTGGCTCGCGAACAGGTGCGCGTCGCTGACCCGGAGGTTCGCGGTGCCGAACACGCGCGGCTCATAGGTGAGCGACGTCGCCGCGTCGCGGAGCATCGGCAGCTTCGCGCCGAAGCGCATCGGCGACCTGCCGGTGCTGACGAAGAGGACGTCGAGCGCCAGGTTCGGCCCATCGCCGGCGGCGCCCAGCGCGGGGATGGCCTGTGCGCTGAGCACGTGCGAGCCCGTCGCCAGCACCACCAGCACCCGGCCATGGGCCGAGAGCACCACCTGCTCGTCGGTGCCGCAGGTCAGCTCGCTTCCCGCGGCGATTCTCGGGCTCGGGCCAGCGGAAGAAGAGCGCGGAGGTCTGGTCGGCGGGGCGGGCGATGACGGTCATGGCGGTCTCACTCGAAGCGTCAGAGGGCCCTAGCCTGCCATGAATGGCGGGCTCGGTCGTATGCTCGTCACCCCATGACGACCGACCTCACAGCTGCCGTCCGCGAAGCGCTCGCGGAGGCCAACCCGTGGCTGGTTGTCGGCGACGACCGCGGGCGGCGGCTGCTGGTGCTCGACCTGGAGCGCGGGGAGTTGGCGCGGGACCTGCGACTGTAGGCACGGCGCGGTGAAGCGGTGGACGGCATGGACGGAGTCGACGGGGTGGACGTGGTCGACTGGAGCGAGCGTGGCTTCGATTCCCAGTTCGACTTGGCCCGAGGAACTCCCGTCGTCTGTGCCCGTGCACCTTGGTTGACGCCCGTCACCCGCCGAATTCAAATCTCAGAGTCCAAATCGTCCCGAGGGGTCCATGCGGCACATCCTGCTCTCCGCTCTGCTTCTCGCGCTCGCCGCCTGCAGCCAGGAGGTCCCTGGAGGACCCGATGCCGGCTCCGTCCCTGACGACGCCGCTGCCCCTGGCCTCGACGCGACGACCGCCGCGGAGAGCGACGCCGGCGCGGCCCCCCAAGACGCCGGCGTGGCGAAGCCCGACGCCGCCAGCCCCCAGGACGTCATCAAGGTCACCTGCACGGCGCCGACCTCGCCGGTGCGCGCCAACACCCGGGTCGACATCAACTGCACCGTCGACAACGGCGGCAAGGCGGTCGCGGCCCCGGTCCTGAGCGCCACTCCTTCGACCGGGGTCGTGCTCCTGCGCGGCAGCAGCGACCTGCAGATGGCCTTCAGCCTCTCGACCGGCGGCTACAAGCACCCGGTCGACTTCGCGGACACCACCTACACCCTGACCTACGAGGTGCACGACGCGGCCGACGCGTCGAGGTTCGGCAAGGCCACCGTCAGCGTCACGGTGCTCGGCAACTACTGGATCGGCGACAAGAATCGACAACGGGGCCGGAGTGCTCGCCTTCGCCTCGGACGGCACGGCCGTCGGCGGCGCCATCGGGCCCACCGCCGTGACCGGCGTCTACGACCTGAAGCTCCTGCCGGACGGCAACGTGGTGGTCTCCAGCGTCCAGAAGCGCTCCGTCAGCGCCTTCACCCGCAAGGGCGCCCCGGTCGCGCAAACGTTTACCGACACCGACCCCTTCACCAGCCAGAAGCTCTGGCCCTCCGGCTTCAGCGACGACGGGCCCAGCCAGATGGCGGTCGCCGGAGACGACCTGTGGGTCGCCGGCGCGAAGGAGGGCTCGACCCCCGGCCTGGCCGTCTACAACTGGAAGACCGGTGCGTTCCAGAAGTTCGTTCCGCACCCGGGCACCAGCCCGTTCCTCTTCACCAGCATCGTCGCCCGCCCGGACGGCAGCCTCCTGGCCTCCTCGGACGAGAGCCACACGATCTGCGTCTTCGACGCCGCCACCTACGCCCCCAAGGGCTCCAACCCCTGCGCCGCCGTCGGCAACATCGCCTCCTGCGGCGGCTGGTCCTCCTTCCTCGCGCTCGCCAACGGCACCGTCGTCGGGACGCAGCGGGGCACCGGTGGCGTCATCGGCTGCCCCTTCTCCTTCATCGGCACCAACCTGGAGATCTCCGGCTCGAAGAGCCCTTCGGACGCCGTCGCCGTCTTCGGGATGGTCGAGGGCGGCGCGGAGATCGCCGCGGTCGCCCTCAGCGAGATCACCAACGAGTCGTTCCTCCTCCGCATCGACGGGGCGACCCTGGCGACGCAGAGCTCCGACTGGAAGCTGCTCAAGAACGTCACCGGAAGCTCGATGATTAGGACCTCGGGCGTGCTGCGGCTGACCCCGAGCCCCTGACCGGCGCCGCTACGTCGCGCGCTTGTGGAAGCGCAGCGAGGCGACCGTGAGCAGGCTCAGGCCGAAGACCGCCAGGATGGCGATGCGCGACCAGAGCAGGTCGAAGCCCGCGCCGGTGAGCATGTTCGCCCTCAGGATCTCCACGAAGTAGCGCAGCGGGTTGGCGTAGGTCATCAGCTGCAGCCACTGGGGCATGCTGCGGATGGGCGTCATCGCCCCGGAGAGCAGCATCGCCGGCATGGCGAACAGGAACCCGCCCAGGAAGGACTGCTGCTGCGTGCGGCTGACGGTGGAGATGAGCAGGCCGACGCCCAGGGTGCAGGTCAGGTAGCACAGCCCGGAGACGGCGATGACCGCCAGGCTGCCGCGGACCGGGACCGAGAAGAGCCAGGCGCCGATGGTGATGGCGAAGAGCACGTCGAAGCAGCCCATCACCACGAAGGGCATCATCTTGGCGACCAGCAGCACCGACGGCCGGATGGGCGTGACCAGCACCTGTTCCAGCGTGCCCATCTCCCGCTCGCGGGCCAGGCCCATGGCGGTGACGATGGTGGTCACCACGATGAGTAGCATCGACATGATCCCGGGGATCATGAACGGCGGCGTGTCCATGCCGGGGTTGAACCAGATGCGCTGGCTCAGGGTGACCGCGGGCGTCGGCGGGGGCAGGCCGCGGGCGGCCAGCTGATCGCGCGCCAGCTCCGAGCCGGCCTGGGCGAAGTAGCGGGCGACGGTCGCCGCGGCGATGGTGGAGCGGTTGGGGTCGCTGCCGTCGATGATCACCTGCACCGAGGTCGGCTCGCCGCGGGAGAGGTCGCGCGAGAAGCCCTGGGGGATGACGATGGCCGCGGAGGTCAGGCCGGACTGCAGCCCGGCCTCGGCCGCCTCCGCCGTCTCCGCGGTGCCGGCGTTCTTGAGCGTCCCGTCGGCCAGCAGGCGCCGCACGTGCTCGCGGCTGACGCTGGTCTTGTCCAGGTCGGCGATGACCGTGGGCAGCCGGTCCACCTTCAGGTCGATGGCGTAGCCGAAGACGATGAGCTGCAGGACGGGCGCCATGATCAGCATGAAGACCAGGCGCCGGTCGCGCACCGTCTGCAGCGTCTCCTTGCGCAGGACGGCGAAGAACTGGGTGAGGCGGCTCGGGCGGGTCTTCGGGCTCATGCGAGCCTCCTCGAGAACTTCTTCGTCGCGACGATCAGCACGAACAAGGCGAACGCCGCCATGGAGGCGAAGTCCGGCCAGAGCGTGTCGAAGCCGGCGCCCTTGAGCATCACCCCGCGCAGGGTGTGCACCATGTACTTGGCCGGGATGATCGAGGACAGGACCTGGAGGATCTTCGGCATGTTCTCGATGGGGAACATGAAGCCGGAGAGCAGCATCGACGGCAGCAGCGAGGTGAGCGCGCCGGCCTGGGTCGCCACGAGCTGGTTCTTGGCCACGACCGAGATGAGCAGGCCCTGGCTGAGCATCGCCACCAGGAAGACCAGCCCGCCGGCGAAGAGCAGCGGCACGCTGCCGCGGATGGGCACGTCGAAGACCCAGGCGCCGACGCTCAACACCAGCAGCAGCGCCAGCGCGCCGATGACCAGGTACGGCAAGAGCTTGCCCAGGATGATCTCCAGGCGCCCCACCGGCGAGGCGAAGAGCTGCTCCATCGAGCCCCGCTCCCACTCGGTGGCGATGGTCAGCGCGGTCAGGAGCACCGAGACGATGGCCATCAGGTACGCCGCCAGGCCGGGCACCAGGAACAGCGCCGAGCGGCCCTCGGGGTTGTAGCGCGTCCAGGTCCTCACGCTCAGCGGCGGCTTGGCCATCGCGCCGGAGCTGGGGCCCAGCGCGGCGGAGATGGACAGCGCCAGCGCGTCGGCCTTGGCGATGAGCTGGTTCGCGGTCACGCCGTCGCGGCCGTCGACGACGAGCTGCAGCTGGATGCCCTCACCCCGGGCCAGGTCGCGGCTCGCACCGGCGGGGATGGTCAAGAAGCCCATCGCCTCGTTCAGGCGCAGCATCCGCTCGGCCTCGGACTCGTCCACCGGGGCGCCCGTCGGCGAGATCTCGTTGGAGGCGAAGAAGTGCCGGGCGATCTCCCGGGAGACGTCCGAGTGGTCGTTGTCCACCAGCGCCACCGGGATGTGGTCGATGTCGAAGGAGACGCCGTAGCCGAACAGCAGCAGCATCACCACCGGCATCCCCAGCGCCAGGTAGAGCGTGCGGATGTCGCGGCGGATGTGGACCGCCTCCTTGGCGGCCAGCGCGCCGACGCGGATGAAGAAGCGGCCCACCTTCGTCCCGAGCGTCGTCGAGCGGTTCACGGCTTCGCCTCCTCGCGGCTCTCGCGCTTGACCACGGCCAGGAACACGTCCTCCAGCGAGGGCTCGGAGGCGTCCACCCGGGACAGCGGCGCGCCACCGGCGTGCGCCACCTGCGACAGCCGCACCTCGTCCCAGGCCCCCGGCTCGGCGCGCACGTGGTAGCCGGCGCCGAAGGGAGTCACGCCGCGGATGCCCGGCTTGCCCGCGAGGGCCTGCGCCGCAGCCTTGGCGTCCGGCCCGCGCACCACGAAGAGCCGGTCGGGGACGTGCGCGCGCTTGAGCGCCGAGGGCGTGTCCAGCGCCACCAGCCGGCCGTCCACCATCAGGCCGATGCGGGCGCAGTACTCGGCCTCGTCCAGGTAGTGGGTGGTGACGAAGACGGTGGTGCCGCCGCGCGAGAGCTCGCGGATGAGCCGCCAGAAGGCGCGCCGCGCCACCGGGTCGACGCCCGCGGTCGGCTCGTCCAGGAAGACGATCTCCGGCTGGTGGAGGATGGCGCAGCCCAGTGCCAGGCGCTGGCGGATGCCGCCGGGCAGCGAGCCGGTCAGCGCGTCCGGGACCTCGGCCAGGCCGGTCAGCTGCAGGATCTCCTCGGCGCGCGAGCGCAGCGCCTTGCCCGACAGGCCGTAGGCGCCGCCGAAGAAGCGCAGGTTCTCGCGCACCGGCAGGTCCAGGTAGAGCGAGAACTTCTGCGACATGTAGCCGATGGAGGCCTTGACCCCCTCGGGGTCGGTGGCGATGTCGTGGCCGGCGACCGTGGCCCGGCCGGAGGTCGGCTCGAGCAGGCCGCAGAGCATGCGGATGGTGGTGGACTTGCCGGCGCCGTTCGCGCCCAGGTACCCGAAGATCTCGCCCTTCTCGACGTGGAAGCTGACGTCGTCGACGGCGACGAAGCGGCCGAAGCGGCGGACCAGGTGGCTGACCTCGATGGAGCGTTCCATGGCTAGCCCTCCGCCTCGGACGCCGCGATGCGCGCCAGGAAGAGGTCCTCGAAGTCCGGGGCGGTCGCGGTCAGCCGCGCGCCCGCCTGGGCGATGGCCAGCGCCACCTTCTCGGCGCCGCCGCGGCTGAGGACCACCTTGAGGTGCGCGCCGGCCGGCGAGCTGGCTTTCACCTCGGGGCGCCCGGAGAGCGCCGCCTCCACCTCCGTGCGATCGCCGCCCTCGACCTCGAAGGTGTCGTGGTCGAAGTCCGCGAGGAGCGACTGGGGCTCGCCTTCGACGAGCAGCGTGCCCTTGTGGATGAGCCCCACCCGGTGGCAGCGCTCGGCTTCGTCCATGTACGGTGTGGAGATGAGCACCGCCATGCCGGCGGAGACGAACTCGTGCAGGAGGTCCCACAGCTCGCGGCGGCTGACCGGGTCCACGCCGTTGGTCGGCTCGTCGAGCAGCAGCACCTCGGGTTGGTGGAGCAGGGCGCAGGCCAGCGCCAGCTTCTTGTACATGCCGCCGGAGAGCGCGTCGGCGCGGCGGTCGACGAAGGGCGCGAGCCGGGTGATCTGCAGGAGGCGTTCGGTCCGCTCGCGGTAGTCCTTCTCCTTGAGGCAGTAGAGGCGGCCGAAGAAGCGCAGGTTCTCGCCGACCGAGAGGTCGCGGTAGAGGCTGTACTGCTGCGGCATCAGGCCCAAGGACTCGCGCAGCTCGCTCCCGCCCTTGGACGAGTCGCGTCCCAGCACCCGCGCCGTGCCGCCGTCGAGGTCGATGAGGCCCGCCAGCGCGCGGATGGCGGTGGTCTTGCCGGCGCCGTCGGGGCCGACCAGCCCGTACAGCTCGCCCTTCTGGACTTCGAAGGAGAGCCCGCGCAGCGCCTCGACCTTGGCGAAGCGGCGCGCGAGCGATTCGGCCTGGAGGGCGGGGGTGGTCATTGGGTCGCGGCCGGCTTCCACGCCGGCCTCCTCGTGTCCGGGTAGTGGCCGGCTTCCACGCCGGCGTCCTTGCCTCTGGGGCGTGGCCGGCCTCCGTGCCGGCTCTTCGATTCGTCCTGACTCACCAAAGCGGGGCTGCGCTATCGATTGGTCCCCGGGATGGTCACCTGCACCGGCATGCCCGCCCGGAGCCGCAGGTCCGCGTTGGCGATGACCACCTCCACCGGATAGACGAGCCGGTCGCGATCGGTGCGGGTCTGGATGTTGCGGGGCGTGAACTCGGCCTTGAGCGAGACGGTGCGGACGGCGCCCTTGAAGGTCTGGTCTGGGTAGGCGTCGGCGCGGACCTGGGCCTCGGCGCCCGGCTTGACCGCGGCGACCTCGGCGTTGGGCAGGTAGAAGGTCGCCTTCACCTCGCGCAGGTCGATGAGCTTGACCAGCACCGCGCCCGGAGAGACCAGCTCGCCCTGCTCGTAGGGGACCTCCTCGACGACGGCGTCGCGCGGCGCGCGCAGCTCGCACTCGGCGACGAGGATCTTGGCGCGGGCGATGGCGGTCTCGGCGATGCGGATGGCGGACTCGGCGCCCTCGACGTTGGCCTGCGCGGCGCGAACCTGGCCGCTGGCGGCGTTGGCTTGGATGGCGCTGACCTCGCTGCTGACCTTGGCCGCCTCGGCCTGGTGCGCGAGCCCCTGGGCGCTGGCGCGGACCTGGTCGCGGTTGGAGAAGGCGACGTCGGCGGCCACCGAGTCGAGCCGCTCCGCCTGGCGCTTGCTGGCGTCGCGCTGCGCGGCGAGCGCCTCGGCCTGGGCCTTGGCGGCGTTGACCGCCACCGAGGCCGCCTGCTGCTGCCCGAGCGCGCTGAAGGCCTGGGCCTGTGCGGCCTTGGCCTGGGCCTGCGCCGTGGCCAGCCGGCCCACCGCCTCGGCGAGCATCTGCTCCGGCTCCGCGCAGTCGAGGCGGACGAGCAGGTCGCCGGCCTTCACCGCGTCGCCCTCCTTGGCCTTGAGCTCGACGATGCGCGCCGAGAGCTTGGCCGCCACGCGCACCTGCGTCCCTTCGATCTCCCCCGAGCCGCCGGAGGGGCCGTGAAGCTGGGCGTCCTGGGCGCGGAGCTTGGTGGCCAGCAGGGCGACCAGCACCATCGTGAGCACCGAGAGAAAGCCGGCAATCTTGCGCATCGCTTGCTCCTTCGAACTGGCGGGCGCTGAGCCCCGCCTGCCGGGAGCCTTCGCAAGCCTTGTGCCGCCCCTTTCCCCCAGCCGCTTCGCGGGGATGGCCCGCTCGACCTGTAAGGGTTTCCGACAGGGCAGTTCGCGACGCCGAACGGCAAGGCCCCTCTCCGGGGCGGATCTCCCAGGGAAAGCAGCGCGATGCGGGTCGGCACCGGGCTTGCTCTTGCGAGGCGGCCGAAGGAGCCGCCCATGACCCGTACCCACCTACTGAGCCTCGTCGCTGCTGCGCTCTTCGCCGCCATGCCCCTGCCCGCCGGTGCGGCCGAGCCGGCGACGATCAGCCTCGACGAGGCGCTCAAGCAGCTCGACTCGCAGAGCTACACCTTGGCGCAGGCGCGGGCCCGGACCGACGAGGCGAAGTCGGTCGTGCGCCAGGCGATGTCCGGCTTCCTGCCGACCGCCGGGGTCGGCGTCTCCTACGTGCGCAACAACGACAGCGCCATCCTCTCGTTCAACCCGCTCTTCGACGCCATCGAGGGCGCCGTTCCGATCAAGATCGACCGGAGCAAGGCCCCCAAAGAGCAGGTCATCCAGCCGTTGGAGGCGTTCACCGGGTCGGCGAGCATCCGCGTGCCGCTCTTCGCGGCGACCCCGTTCTTGGATTGGAAGGCAGCCAAGGAGGCCACCGGCGTCAGCGAGGCCTCGCTCGAGTCGGTTCGCCTGCAACTGCGCGCGGCGGTGATCCAGTCCGCGTGGTGGTCGGGCGCGGCCGAGGAGATCGCCGCGGCGTCGGAGCGGGCGCTGGCCATCGCGCAGGAGCATGAGAAGAGCGCGGCGCGCAACGTGGAGGCGGGCATCGCGGCGCCGCTCTCCAAGCTGCAGGCGCAGACCGAGGTGGTGCGACGCGAGAGCGACGTGGCGCGGACGAGGGCGGACCGCGAGCGGGCCTGGCTGGCGATGGGGGTGCTCCTCGGCAAGTCCGAGCCGGTGCGCGTCGCGATCGCCGCGAGCCCGGAGTCGAAGCCCGTCGATCCGGACGCGCAGATCAAGGACGCGCTCGGGAGGCGCCCGGAGATCCGCAGCTACGAGGCGTCCATTCGCGCTGGCGAGCTGCAGCACGACTCGGCGCTCTGGCGGCACGCGCCGCAGCTCTCCATCGGCTTCAGCGCCTTGATCAGCGACGTGCCCTTCGTGACCGGCGAGAACTACGCGTGGAAGGCCAGCGCCGACCTGACCTGGACGCTCTACGACGGCGGCTTCCGCTACGGCAAGCGCGACCAGGCCCAGGCGCAAATCGCCACGGCGAAGGCCGCGCTCGAGGCCCAGAAGGTGGAGATCGGCCAGCAGGTGCGCGACGCGACCCGCGATGTCGCGGTGGCGGAGGAGCGGCTGCGCCTGGCGACGCGGCAGAAGGAGCTCGCGCAGGAGATGTACGGGACGGCCAAGCGCTCGTTCGACGCAGGGCTGGCGAGCTCGCTCGACGTGCTCGACGCCAACGACAAGCTCTACCAGGCCGACGTGGGGCTCGCGGACGCCAGGGCGCGGCTGGGGATGGCGAAGGTCGCGCTGGAGCGGGCGACGGGGTCGCTGCTGTAGGAGCAGCGCATCCTCGGCCCCGCATAAGATATGTCAGTGTTCATCAACATCGACCGCGGACCGAGCAGCCAGGCTTGGAGGTCGACACCCCGAGCTCGGGGTGTCGATGCGCGGCCTTGGCACTCAAAGTCGCGTCAAGCCGGCTGAGCGCTGCTGCGACGCTTCACCCACCACCAACCGACGAGGACCACGGCGACGACGCCGAGCCCGAGGTAGAAGGAGCCGTCGTCGGAGTCGGACGCATCGCTGGAGGACCCCAGGTAGTCGCTCAGGTCCATGAGGCCCTCTGCGGTGTCCACGACCAGATCGCCCACTTCCCCTTCGGCCTTCTTCAGGAGCGGCAGCCGCTTCTCGCCATCGACCAAAGTCAGCGTGGCGTTCGGATGCTCCATCGCCAGCGCCGGCGCGGTGTCCGCCGCCGACACGTCCAGGAACACGGAAGGCCGCTCGGCCGCAGTGCCCAGGCTCCCGAGCGCGTCGGCCGAGACCTTTTCCGCGCCGGCGGCCTTCGTCACCTTGAGCAGCTCGCCGTCGGCGCCGCGGGCCAGGTAGGTCGCCCCACGGGCGACGTCGTCGCCGAGGTTCGCGAAGAGTGGCGCGGCGCGTTCGGCCGCCACGACCGCGGTCACTCCGGCCGCGGCCTTGCCGACCTTGGCCGCGCTCGCGAGCTTGGCGGCTTTGGCGGCCTTGCCCACCTTCACCACCTTCGCCGCCTTCCCCAATTTGCCGAGCTTGGCCAGGCCGCTGAGCAGGCCGGCGTGAGCCGTGCCTGGCGCACCGGCGAGGACGAGCGCTGCGGTGAAGAGGACGAGCGTGCGCTGGAACATGCAGGCAGGGTATCGGCCGGTGTTCGAGCCGATCAAGGTGTCACTCCTTGACCCCGCCGGCGGTCAGCCCGCGCACGATCCATCGCTGGAAGGCCAACACCACGAGGATCACCGGCAGTGTCGCGACCACGGTCGCCGCCAGGGTCTGCCCCCACGGGACCTGGTAGCGCCCCCGCAGCATGGCGATGGCCACCGGCGCGGTCTGGCGCGCGGGCCCGGTGGTGAAGGAGAGCGCGAAGAGGAACTCGTTCCAGCAGTAGATGAAGGTGAGGATGGCGGTGGTCGCGAGCCCGGGCAGCGACAGCGGCAGCACCACCTCCCACAACGCCCGCAGGCGGCTCGCCCCGTCCACCATCGCAGCCTCCTCGAGCTCGCGCGGGAGCTGCCGGAAGTAGCCGACCAGCAGCCAGACCGTGAGCGGCATGGCGAAGGTGAGGTAGGGCAGCACGAGCCCCGGGTACGTGTCGACGAGTCCCGCCCAGCGCAGCAAGAGGAACAGCGGAGAGACGATCGAGATCTGCGGGAACATGCTCACCGCCAGCACCAGCGCGAGCAGCGGCGCCTTGCCGCGGAACTCCAGGCGCGCGAGCGCGTAGGCGCACAGCGAGCCCAGAGCCATGCAGAGGAGCGTCGTGCTCCCGGCCACGACGAGCGAGTTGCGCATCGGGAGCCCGAAGTGGCGCTCGGCGAGTAGCGAGCCGTAGTGGGCCAGCGTTGGCTGCGTCGGAAACAGCGAAGGCGCCTCGAACAGCCGCGACTCGCTGACCAGCGACGAGACCACGGTCCAGTAGTAGGGGAAGACCAGCGCCCCGACGAGGAGCACGGCGCCGGTCGTCGCGATGGCACGGGCGGTCCTCATCAGCGCGTCTCCTGCGTCAGGTCGCGGCCGAGCAGCCGCACATAGGCCAGTGCCAGCAAGAAGGTGACGCCGAAGACCACCAGCGAGAGCGCCGCGCCCAGGCCGAAGCGCAGGTCCTGCAGCAGCGCCTCGAAGGTCAGGAGGGAGAGCGGCTCGGTGGAGACGCCGGGGCCGCCGCCGGTGAGGACGTAGACGAGGTCGAAGACGCGGAAGGCATCGAGGGTCCGGAAGAGCAGCGCCACGAGGAGGGCAGGCTTGAGCAGGGGCAGCGTGACGTAGCGCAGCGTCTGCCAGACGCCGGCGCCGTCGACCTGCGCCGCCTCGTAGAGCGCCGGGTCGATGCCTTGGAGTCCGGCGAGCAGGAGCAGCGCCACGAAGGGCGTGGTCTTCCAGACGTCGGCGAGGACCAGCGGGACCCAGGCCGCCTTGGCGTCCACGAACCACGCAAAGCTTCTGTCGCCCAGCCCCAGCGCGGAGACGACCGGCCCGGCGAGCCCGGCCTGGCTGTCGAAGAGGAACCGCCAGATCACGGCGGCGACCACGGCCGGCACCGCCCATGGGATCAGCACCGCTGCGCGCGCCAGGCCTCGCCCGCGAAAGGTCCGGTCGAGCAAGAGCGCCAGCACCAGGCCGAGCGAGAGCTCGCAGGCCACGGTCATGGCGGTGAAGGCGGCGGTCCGCGCCGAGGCCCCCCAGAAGCGGCTCGAGCCGAGCAGCTCGCGATAGTTCTCGAACCCCACGAAGGGGCGGCCGCGCCAGGGCATGCGCAGGTCGTGCAGGTGTAGCGAGTCCCAGGCGGTCCAGGCGAGCGGAAAGACGGCGATCAGCAGAATCGCGGCGAGGGCTGGGGCCATCAGTGCCCAGGCCAGCGGCGCCTCGCGCAGCGCTCCTCTGGGCCGGGCGGGGCGAGGCCGAGCTCGCGACCGGACCAGCCAGAGGACGAAAAGCCCCAGGGCGATGCCGACCGCGAGCCATACCGGGAGCCAAGCCCGGGCTGGGCTCGGCACGGGCGAGCCGGCCTCCAGCCCGGTCCGCTTGAGCAGAGCCCGCGCCTCGGCAGCCGCCTCCCGCAGCGCAGCCGCCGGCTCGGTCTGGCCGGTCAGCGCCCGGTGCGCCGCCACCTGAAGGTCCACCGACAGCTCCGTGTAGACGGGTGTGACCGGACGCGGAGCCGCGCTCCGGATGATTCGCAGCGCATCTTGGGGCGGCACGGCGAGGCCGGGCAGCGGCGAGGCGTAGAGGGACGGCCGAGCCGGGAACTGGCCGGTGAGCTCGGCTCGCTCGCGCATCTGCTCCGGGGCGGTGAGGAAGCGGACGAGGGCCAAGGCTTCTGCGGGGTGCCGGCTGAAGGCGCTGATGGCCAGCTGGGATCCGCCGAGCGTCGCGGTCGGCCGGCCGCCCGGTTCGGCCGGCATGGGAGCCACCGCGAAGCGCCCGGCGACCTTCGAGGAAGCCGGGTCCTGCATCAGGCCGTAGGCGTAAGGCCAGTTGCGCATGAACGCCGCCTGGCCGTTTTGGAAGTCGAAGCGGGCCTGCTCCTCCTGCCAGGCGAGGGCCTCGCGTGGCACGAGCCCCTGGTCCACGCCGCGGCGCAGGTACTCGAGCGCTCCGACGGCAGCCGGGCTGTCGAGGCCGACGCTTCCGTCCGGGCCCAGGATCGATCCGCCGAAGCCGCCCATGACCTCGGCGAAGACCGTCACCAGGCCCTCGTATCGCGCTCCCTGGAAGACCAGGCCGTGGGGCACCCGGTGCTCGCGCTGCGCCCGCCGGGCAAGCTCCGAGAGCTCCTCGAATGTGCGAGGCGCCCGTGGCATCAGGTCGGTGCGCCAGTAGAGCATCCCGACGTCGACGAACCAGGGCACGGCGAAGAGGCGTCCGCCCCAGCGATCGGCCTCGAGGGAGGGCGCGAAGAAGTCCCCAGGGTCTATCCCGGCCTCGTCGCCGAGCGGCCGCAGCCAGCCGGCGGCGGCGAACTCCGGGGTCCAGATGACGTCGAGCTGCAGGACGTCGGGCTCGGGCACCTGCGCGTTGAGCCACTGCACGTAGAGCTGGTGCCGCTGGTCCGCCGCGTCGGGCGTCTCGCGCAGCTCCACGCGCAGCCCGGTCTGCGACTGGAAGCGGCGCAGCTGCCGCATCAGGACCGCGCCCTCGGCTCCGACGCTGCTCCCCGAGAAGGTGAGGGTCCGCTCCGGTTCGGCCCGGGGGAGGCAAGCGGGCAGGCCTCCCAGCAGGGCGAGCAGCGAAACGAGGGCCCATGCACGCACGGGAGGAATCTCGGCTTGCGACCCGGCACCGGCAAGGCAGGCAGGCGCGCGGGAAAGCCCGGGCCGCTCCGCGAGGCTGCTCGGGGGACGACCGCAGGCGTCGGCTTTCGGGGAGGGAGCAGAGCAGGGTGCAGGCTAGAATGCCGGCGCAGCGAGCGCCCCATGCCCGACTCCCACCAGCCCAGAGGCTTCTTCGAAGAGCTCCACCGCGAGGAGTTCGCGCGCCTGTTCTCGACGATCATCGGCGCGCGGGTCTATATCGCCCCAGTGGTGGGGCTGCTGGCCATCGGACTGGGGTTCTGGGAGCCGATGCCCTGGAGGCGAGTCACCCTCATCTGCCTCGCGACGGCCATGATTCTCGCTGAGCTCCATCGAGGTCTGGCGCTTCCGGCGCTTCGGCATGACCCCGCGGGCGGCGGACCTGAACATCGCCGCCGGCGTGCTCGGACAGCTCGTCATCGCCTTCGTCACCGGAGGCCTGGAGAGCCCGGTGATGCCGCCGATGGTGCTCCTGGCGCTCTTCGTCGGGACCATCATGGTCGAGCGTCCCTGGTACTTCTGGGCCCTCGTTGGCCTGCAGCTCTCCGCGCCCTGGGGGATGGGCTACATCGCCGTGCACGGGCTCGTCCCTGGCTACAACCTGGAGCTCTTCGGGGGCGGGGTGCGCGCCGGTCACGGCACGGCCCACTTGTGGTTCGCTGCCGCCTTCATGAACCTGGCGACGATCGGCGCGGTGGCGCTGGGCCGGGCACAGCGCAACGTCTTCGGTGGCATGGTCTGGCGCGCGCTCGGCGCCAACGAGCAGCTGCGCCGCGAGCACACCGAGCGCTCACGCGAGCTGGTGGCGCTCTTCGGGGAGATCGCCCACGAGCTGAAGAACCCGATGTCCACGGTGAAGGGCCTCTCCGCGCTGCTCACCCAGAACGTGGGCGAGGAGGGCAAGGGGGCCGAGCGGCTGAAGGTGCTGCGCCACGAGGTGGACCGCATGCAGGCCGTGCTCGAGGAGTTCCTCAACTTCTCGCGACCGCTGGTCCCGCTCTCGGAGGAGCGCGCCGACCTGGCCAGGCTGTCGGGCGAGATCGCCGAGCTGCACGAGGGCCTCGCCCGCGAGAAGGGCGTGAACCTGGCGGTGAGGGCCGCGCCAGCCCAGGTCCGCTGCGACCCGCGCAAGGTCCGGCAGATCCTGGTCAACCTGGTGCAGAACGCGCTGGAGGCGAGCGCGGCGGGGACCCTCGTCGAGCTGGTCTGCGAGGCCAGGGCGGACGGCGGCGCCAAGGTGGAGGTGCTCGACCGCGGCAGCGGCCTGTCGGCGGACATCGCCGGAAAGCTCTTCGAGCCGGGCGCCACCACCAAGCCCAAGGGCACCGGGTTGGGCTTGACCATCGCCCGCGCGCTCGCCCGCCAGCACGGCGGCGAGCTGACGCTGTCGGCCCGCGAAGGCGGCGGCTGCGTGGCCAGGCTGGTGCTGCCCGCCGAGCCGGTCATCGCGGCCGCGCAGGCGGATTCGGGAGCGGGGGCGGAAGGAGCGAGCGGATGAAGCCGCGGGTGCTGGTGGTCGACGACGACGCGGGGGTGCGCTACACGCTGCGCGAGATCCTCGAGTCCTCGGCGATGGAGGTCGAGGAGGCGCAGGACGGCGCGGCGGCGCTGGAGAAGATCGACGCCGAGCCCTTCCAGCTCGTCATCAGCGACCTGCGCATGCCCAAGGTCGACGGGATGGAGCTGCTCAAGAAGGTGCGCGGCCGCCCGCAGGCGCCGCGGGTCATCCTCATCACCGCCCACGGGAGCGAGAAGCACGCGGTCGAGGCGATGAAGCTGGGCGCCTTCGACTACTTCAAGAAGCCGTTCGAGATGGACGAGCTGGTCGCGGTGGTGCAGCGCGCCTGCGAGACCGCGCAGCTGTCGCTGGAGAACGAGCGGCTGGCGGGCGAGCTCAACCTCTCCAGGTCGCTGGTCTTCGCCTCGCCGGCCATGAGCCGGCTGGCGGTGCTCATCGCCCGGGTCGCGCCGCGCGACGTGACGGTGCTGGTGACCGGCGAGAGCGGCACCGGCAAGGAGCGCGTGGCCGAGGCGCTGGTGCGGGCCTCCAAGCGCGCGGCGAAGCCCTTCGTGAAGTTCAACTGCGCGGCGCTGACCGCGGAGCTGGCCGAGGCGGAGCTGTTCGGTCACACCAAGGGCGCCTTCACCGGCGCGGTGCGCGCGCGCCAGGGCCTGTTCGGCGAGGCCGACGGCGGCACGCTGCTGCTCGACGAGGTGGCGGAGCTGGCGCCGGCGCTGCAGGCCAAGCTGTTGCGCGTGCTGCAGGAGGGCGAGATCAAGCCGCTGGGCGAGGACAAGCCGCGCCGGGTGGACGTGCGCATCGTCGCCGCCACGCACCGCGACTTGAAGGACCGGGTGGCCAAGGGCGAGTTCCGCGAGGACCTCTACTTCCGGCTCAACGTGGTCCACCTGCACATCCCGCCGCTGCGCGAGCGGCCCGAGGACGTGGAGGTCCTCTCTCGCCACTTCCTGGACCGGTTCGCGGAGCGCTTCGGCGCGGGTCCGCTGCAGCTGACCGACGAGCTGTTCGCGCGGCTGCGCGCCCACCGCTGGCAGGGCAACGTGCGCGAGCTGGAGAACGCGATCGAGTCGATGGTGGCGCTGTCGGTCGATGGCCAGCTCGATCTCTCGGTGTTGGATGCGGCGGCCGCCAGCGGCGAGGCGGGCGTGGCGCTGGGGCTCAAGCAGCGCGTCGAGGCCTACGAGAAGGGCGTCATCGTCGAGGCGCTCAAGGCGGCCAAGGGCAACCGCAGCGAGGCCGCGCGGTCGCTGGCCATCAGCCGGGTGACGCTGCACGACAAGCTCAACAAGTACGGCCTCTCGCGATCCTCGGATGCAGGCGAAGGAACGGGGGCAGGGGAAGGGGAGGACGCGTGATCACCGACCTCGTCCGCGCGGACTTCTGGGCGCCGCCCGACGACCTGACGTTCGAGTCGCGCTTCGGGGACCTGCTCAAGGACGCCGAGCTGACCGCGCAGTTCTGCCTGGACCCGCGGGCGCCGCGGGCCGAGCTGGTGCACGCCGCGACTCAGCTCTACATCCGGCTGCAGGCCATCCCGTCGGTGCTGCTGAACTACAAGATCTGCATCGACTTCGGGCTGCCGCTGCACCCCACGCAGTACATCGACTTCGTGAAGTTCGAGAAGAACCCCGACGCGTACATGCCGTCGACGCGCAAGGTGGCGCAGGAGCTGTTCGTCGAGTCCATCGACATCGCCCGGTCCGTCTACCGGCTCAAGCCGATCGCGCCGATGCGGCTGGCGGGCCTGCGTGCGCGCATCCCCGAGTTCCTGACGGGGTTCCTGTACACGAACACCGCCGACAAATACACGTGGCGGGCCTCGGAGCCGCTGGCGATCCGCGCGCTGGCGGAGAAGGTGAAGAAGTCGGGGTTCGTGCCGGACCTCATCGTCGGGGCCGCGCACGGCAGCATCCGGCCCGCGCTGATGCTCGCGGAGCTCTTGGACTGCGAGCTCTATTTCCTGCGCTTCTCGATGTTCAAGCGCGACGACGAGCAGCCCATCCGGTCGGCCTCCGACGAGGTGTACCTGGAGCGGTTCCGGGACAAGAAGGTGATGGTCTTCGACGAGGACGTCGCCAAGGGCAGGACGCTCAAGGCGTTCGCCACGTGCTTCCAGGGCCAGGCGGCGGAGCTCAGGTCGGCGTCCGTCCTGCGGCACTACCTCGCGCCGTTCGACCCGGACTTCGTGGGCGAGGTCTTCTACGACGACGACTGAGGCCCGACACCCCGAGCGCAGAGGCGAGCAGCGCGAGCCTCGAAGTCGAGGGGCCAGACCTCACCTCGGCGTGCCCCAAGCGGTGTGTACGGCGGGGCTCCCTCGCCGGCATCAATAGACGTCGAGGTAGTCGGCAGTGCACCCGCCCGTGATCGAGGATCCCGCGGGCAGTCCATTCACGCCGACCTCGCAGTCACAGATCTGCCCAGAGGGACAGTGGCCTGCGTGGTAGCAGGGGCGCATGCAACGGTAGGCGCTCGGATGGCCACCCCAGCCGAAGCAGCACTGCCCGGCAGGACAGCCCTGTGGGCAAAGACTCCGATCCTGGCCGTCGCAGTCGGCCTGCAGGGCGCAGAGTGCCTGGAGGAGGGCGGCGCTTGGAATCGCTGGGCCAGATCCTTGAAGGTCGCTCAGTTGGACTTCGTAGTCGCGGTCGAGCGTGTCTCGCTCATGGGTGGTGAGGCACCAGCGGTAGCTCCCGTTGAAGAAGTGATGCTCCATGGGGGCCCGGCAGCGTTCCGGCACTTCAATCAGGACGCACCGCCGAGGCGCCTCGCACAAGAGGTCGCAGCCGCACGCGGGAAAGGTCGAGGTGCGCAGCGCGTTCGTCGCGACCGGGTTCCAGGCTCGCCGAGGCGCGGAGGCGACGGGCGCAGCCAGCGACAGGTGCTGGGCGTCGAATCCGCTGGGCTGGGCGCGGCAGCCAAGAGCGCCGAGCGCGAGCAGGATGGAGAGAGCGAGCAGAGAGCGCACGGGACCCTCTCAGGACTGGCCGGGTCGCCCTACGAATCCTGCAACCGCCATCACATCGGGGTTCACTCGTCCTGCTCCTTCGGCTTGGGGACGATGAGGCGCAGCGCGCGCTTGAGGCACTCGAGCTTGACCCGCGCCATCTCCGGGAACTCCTCGCCGTCGACCTGGGCCGCCAGGGGCTCGCCGCGGGTGCGCGTGCGGAAGGTGAGCTCGAGCTTGGCGGCCTTGAGCATCCGGGCGTGCTCCAGCCCGGCCTCCTCGAGGTCCCGCGAGAGCGAGCCCGAGTGATCGAGGTAGAGCAGCGTCTTGGAGAGCCAGTCGCGGCGGCCGGCGAAGGGCATCACCTCCACCAGGCCGTCGTCGTGGCGCGAGTCGGGATCGAAGCACCAGAGCCCGGCGTAGATGCGCTGGCTCTTCACCACCAGGTCCGTCAGGCCCTCCCAGCGCAGCTTCCTGCCATCAGCCACGACGTCGACGTCGAACTTGGTCTCGAAGACGTACGACTCGGCGAAGGCCTTGAGCGCGGCCGCGGCGTAGACGGCGTGGTCGCGGAAGAAGAGCCGCACGAAGGGAATGTCCTCGACGATCCTGCGGTCCTCATTGCGCATCCGCAGCGCCTTCGGCCCCAGCCCCCAGCCGCAGCTGTCGACGAAGATCTGCTCGCGGAGCTGCCGGCCGCCCTCGTCGATGGCGGTCAGCCGGGTGATGTCGAAGCCGGTCTCGTAGCCTTCGCGCACCACGTCGACGTTGTGCTCCAACGCGGGCTCGGCGCTCTCCAGCCCGAAGCTGCGGCCAATGTCGTTGGCGGTGCCGGTCGGCAGGATTCCCAGCGGGACCTTCTTGGCCAGCCCGGAGGCGAAGAGCCCGCGGGCGACGTCGGAGATGGTCCCGTCGCCGCCCATGGCGATGACCTGCGAGTACTTACCGCCCGCCAGCTCGTTCTCCAACACCGTGGCGGTGCGGCCCTCGGGCTGCGTCGCCAGGAACTCGTGCGCGATGCCCGCCTTGTCGAGCAGCTCGCGCGCCAGGACGATCCGCTCGTCGTTCTTGCCGCTCTGGGCCGCGGGGTTGCCGACGAGGAGCGCGAGGGGCTTGCTGCGGCTGACGGCCTTCCTCTTCTTCGTCGTAGGGCTGGTCGTGCGCTGGGCCATGGCGCCCGATTGTGCGACGGAGCGCGGGCGCCGGTCGAGCAGCCGGTGTAGTTTGGCGCATGACTCTTGGTCAGCCGAAGCCGGGGGCGGACGCGCGCAGCTCGCCCACCACAACCACCGTGGAGCTCTTCACCGACGGCGCCTGCTCGGGCAACCCCGGGCCGGGCGGCTGGGGCTACCTGTTGCGCATGGGGGCGCACGAGCGCGAAGCCTGTGGCGGGGAGGAGCACACGACCAACAACCGGATGGAGATCATGGGCGTGCTCCGGGGGTTGGAGGCGCTCAAGCGGCCGTGCAAGGTCAAGCTCTGCTCGGACAGCAAGTACGTGGTGCAGGCCATCAACGAGTGGCTGGCGGGCTGGAAGCGGAAGGGCTGGCGTCGCAACAACGGGCCGGACGGGGAGCTGATCAACGCCGACCTTTGGAAGCAGCTGGATGCGCTGATGCAGGTGCACGAGGTGGAGGCGCGCTGGGTCCGGGGGCACAACGGGCACGCCGAGAACGAGCGCTGCGACGAATTGGCGCGGTTGGGGATAGAGCAGGCCCTGAGCCGCAAGCGTTAGCGCGCGGGCCTCCTGCTGCCCTGCGCAGTGACCGGACGGGATCGAGCAAGGACAAGATCCTTCTGACGCGCGCTGATGCGCGATGTCGCGGAACGGTGGCACACTCTCGCGGTTCCCATCGCAGGAAGGCCCCCATGCCTGTCTCCATCACCCGCCGCCCCTCGAGCGTCTCGTCCAAGAAGTCGCATGCAAGCGAGCCCACGAAGGCCAAACAGGCGAAGCACGAGAAGTCGCCGAGGAAGACGACGACCAAGGCCTCCGACGTGCTCGAGCCCGCGAGGAAGACGCGTGAGTCCGAGGTAAAGCAGGCATTGCTGGCGGACAACCGCGACCTCATCGTCACCAACCCGGCCGGAGCGCGAGGCAAGTTTCAGAAGCTCACCACCTCGCCGTTCGTGTTCTTCCGTGGGACCGCCGGCCTCTTCTACCGGGACCTGAAGGGCGTCGACGCCGGTCAGCCGAAGGTGCTGTGCAACGGCGACGTGCACCCAGAGAACTTCGGCGCCATCGAGGGCAAGGACGGCAAGGTCTTCTTCGGCCTGAACGACTTCGACGAGACGACCGCTGCGCCGGCGGGCTGGGATCTGCGCCGAGGCGCGACGGCGTTCGAGTTGGCCGCGCGCGACAACGGCATTCCCGCGGCGAAGCGCGAGAAGATCACCGAGGCATTCCTCAAGGGCTACCAGGACGCGATGAAGGGCTTCGTCGGGAACGACGGCGAGAAGGGCGCCCGCATCGACTCGAAGAACGCGCCCAAGGTCGTCGCCAAGCTGCTCGAGAAGGCGGAGAAGCAGAGCCGGAAGGAGTTCCTGGCCGAGCGGGTGGATCTGAAGAAGGGCCGGTTCCTGACGACGGCGGAGATCCAGCCGCAGTCGGAGCGCGTCGAGGAGTTCGCGGACGCGCTCAAGTCGTACCGGTCGGAGGCGGGGCTCTCGAAGGACTTCCTGAAGGTGAAGGACGTCGCCGCCAAGCTCGAGAGCGGCACGGCGAGCCTGGGCAGCGAGCGGTACTACGTGCTCGTCGAAGGCCCCACCAAGTCGGCGGACGACGACCTCGTCCTGGAGATCAAGCAGGAGCGGCCCTCGGTCCTCGAGCCGTACACCGGCGCCGCCGACAAGCGTCCAGCCGCGGAGCGGGTCGTCGCCGGCGAGAAGGTCCAATCCCCGGGCGGAGACCCGTACTACGGCGCCATCCAGCTGGGCGGGAAGAGCTTCCTGGTGCGCGAGCGCAGCCCGCACAAGGCGGCGGTCGAGCTCGCCAAGCTCGACGCCGGCGACCTGAAGGACTACGCCCGAGCTTGCGGTGCAGCTCTGGCGCAAGCCCACGCCCGCTCGGACAAGAAGGACGGCTTCGCCTCGGACAAGGATCTCGCCCGCGCGCTCGACCGTGGACTCGCGAAGGAGGTCGTCCGGTTCGCGGCCGAGGAAGCGGACCGCGTGACGGCCGACTACCAGGCGTACAAGGTGGCCTTCGAGAAGGGCGAGTTCGGGTTCGGCCGCTGACGGGCGGGGAGCGGCCGGCTCTCCCGCCGGTCGAGGGCCCCCAGGGCCTCAATTTCCGAGCCGAGAGTGCGCAGCCTTCCGGGCAGGAGGCTGGATGCCGCCCGAGGCTCGCGCCCGCTCCCAGGTCAGCTTCAAGACGGCAGCGACGGTCGTCCTCACCGCGCTGGGCGTCGTCGCGGTCGTCTACGTCCTGCTTCACGCCGGCTTCGCGCTGACCGTCACCGTCGCGGGACTGCTCATCTCCATCGCGCTCGACCGGCCGGTCCGCTGGCTGCGTGCCCACCGAGTGCACAAGGGCCCGGCCATCGCGCTGGTCATGGCTGGGCTGCTGGCGGCCTTCACCGCCATCGCGGTCGCGATCGTCCCGCCGGCCATCGAGCAGGGGGAGAGCTTCGTGCAGCAGGTGCCCAGCCTGGTCGAGAACGTGCGTGGCTCGGAGCTCTACCACCGGCTCGATAGGCGCTTCTCGCTCGACCTGAAGCTCGACCAGCTGCAGGAGAAGCTGCCGGCGTTCGTGCAGGCCGGCGCCAACGCGCTGGTCGCCACGCTCAAAGGGGTCATCACCGGGGTGGGGGCGGTCACCACCACCTTTTTCCTGATCATCTTCATGCTCGTCTTCGGCCCTGGGCTGGTGATGCGCGCCCTGGACGAGGCCACCCCCGAGCGGCGAGAGCGCTACGAGCGGCTGCTGACCAAGGCCTACCAGTCCATCGGCGGGTACCTCGGTGGGCTGACCTTCATCTGCACGGTCAACGCGGTCGTGACTTCCACCTTCTTCGCCATCATCCGCATCCCGTACTTCCTGCCGCTGGGCATCCTGAGCGGGCTGTCGAGCTTCGTGCCGATCATCGGCAACTCGGTGGCGGGCGTGGTGCTCACCACCATCGTCGCGGTGGTCGGCGGGATCTGGAAGGGCGTGGGCTGCGCGATCTTCTTCGTGCTCTACCAGCAGTTCGAGAACCACGTGCTGGGGCCCACGGTCTACCGGCGCACCGTCCAGGTGAACCCGCTCATCGTCATCATCACCGTGATGGTGCTGACCGAGCTGGTCGGACTCCTGGGGCCGCTCATCGCGGTGCCCATCGTGGCCATCGGGCAGATCCTGGTGCGCGAGCTCCTGGCGCTGCGTCGGGAGCGGCTAGGACTGCCGCAGCGCGGGCGCGCGCCCGCGTGATTTCCAGGGCCCCGGGAGGCCGGCGAGGCGTCAGAAGGAGTTGCTGAAGATAGACATGTATTCGGTGACATGAACGCGGCCCGAGTGACGCCTCGGTGGTTCTCTCGTCACGGCGCGAGCATGCCGAGGCAGGCGCCCGCGACATAGCCGATCGCCACCGCGCCGGTGGAGAAGAACAGGCCGCCCTTCCGGCCCTGGACGAAGCGCCAGCCGAGGATCGCCAAGGCGTTGATCGCCAGCACGCCCACGGTCCACGAGAGAGGGCGCGGTGGGCCGCAGCCGAAGAGGAGAATCGCCGAGTAGAACCCGAAGGCCGCGGCGGCGAGCGCGAGGAAGACGCGCAGGATGCTGTCGAGCCACGCGTTCATCGGTGCGCTCAACTTGGCCAGCACTAGCCCTCGAAGAGTGGAAGGAGTTCCTCGCGGAGGAAGCGGATGCGGGCATCCAGTGCGGCTGCGTTGGCTGCCGTCGCGTCCGTGGCTACCGGGAAGACGAGTTCGAGCCCGTGGCCTGACCGAACGGCCTTTGCCCAGTCCTCCATCAGCTCGCAATAGACGCGAAGGGCTTGGGCCGCGGTTGGGGCGCGGTCGACCACGAGATAGGCGCTGGGCAGGTCACCGACTACGACCCAGAGCGTCTCGTCCACGCCCTCGCTGGCATCGACGTCCATGAGGAACACGGAGACGACACCACCGACCCCGAGCCCAAGGAAGGCCTTCCGGAGACGCTTGAACCACTTGAAGCCTTTCAGGTAGGCCGTCGCCTCCGCGAACGACGCGCGGAGCATCTCGGTTTCTTCATCGTCCTCTCCGCGCATGTTGGCGACAGGGACGAGGTCGCTGCGATCGACAGGAGTGCTCATCGCTTCTCCGGAGACCTGCGGCGGGCGGAGGCCATGGTGCGGAACCGGAACAGGTCGCGCCAGCTCTCCGCC
Organism: Myxococcales bacterium; assembly: GCA_049841135.1. Classification (GTDB taxonomy): domain Bacteria; phylum Myxococcota; class Myxococcia; order Myxococcales; family UBA5297; genus JACRCT01. The sequence goes on along the minus strand of JASGHK010000002.1, from coordinate 1,020,247 downwards.
CCGCCGAACCGTAGGGCCTCGCTCTGGAACGCATTGGCCGCCAGCGCGACGGCCACCGCCGAGCACGCCACCACCGAGCCGATGGTGATGGCGACCGGCAGCGCGGTCGCGGTCCCCAGCATCGTCGCCTTGACCAGCAGCGCCACGTTGAGCAGCGGAAGCAGCGCGGTCGCGACGTCGAACTCCACGCCCGGAGTCATGGAGAGGATGGCCGGGACGAGCGCGAGGCTCACGAGCGGCGTCATCAGGCTCTGGCCTTCCTTGTAGCTGCGCGCCAGCGAAGCCACCGCCAGGCTCAGGCCGCTGACCATGAAGGCCGCGGGGATGAGGCAGGCGAGCAGGATGGCGATCTGCGACCCGGAGAGCGTCAGCCGCACGGGCGCCGTCTCGCCGCCGGTCAGGTCGAGCCCGAGGTGGAAGGTGATGCCCATGGCGACGAGGTTCATCACCGTGGTGATCGAGGCGATGGTCGCCACGGTCAGGTACTTGGCCGCCATGACGTCCATGGGCCGGACCGGCGCGACGAGCAGCGTCTCGAGCGTGCCGCGCTCCTTCTCGCCGGCGGTGACGTCCAGGGCGGGGTAGAGCGCGCCCATGAAGAGCATCATCACCAGGATCATCGGCAGCAGCTTGGAGGCGATGAGCGGGCCGAGGTTCCTCTGGAAGTCGACGTCCTCCTCCTGCACGTCGAGGGGCTCGGCGAACTTGGGCGGCAGCGAGGCCTGCTCCAGCCGCGACTCCAGCGCGCGCACGCTAGCGGCCTCGAGGACCGTCTTGAGCCGCTCCCGGGCCTGAATCGAGCGGTCGTACTTCCGGGTGTAGAGGATGGTCGCGTAGACCTGATCCTTGGCCGCGAGCCGGTCGAGCGAGCCGGGCGCGACATCGAGTACTGCCGCTACCGTGCGCTCGTGCAGCGCGGTCTCCGCCGCGGCGCGGTCCAGGCGCACCAGCGTCGTCTTGTCCGGAGCCGGAGTGAGCAGGCGCGCCGCGTCCTCGGAGGTCACGGCGATGGAGAGCTGCGAGCGGGCCAGCCGCGCCTGCCCCGAGGCGGTCACCGCGCCGATCAGCGCCAGCGAGCCCGGGTAGAGCAGCACCGGGAGCAGCAGCATCATCAAGAGCGTGCGCCGGTCGCGCAGCGCGTCGGTGATCTCCTTCTTGAAGAGGATTCCGACGGCGCTCATCGCGGCGCCTCCGCGGCGTAGTGGAGGAAGGCGCCGGTGAGCGAAGCCTGGCCGCTCTTCTCGAGCAGTTCGCGCGCGGTGCCCTGCGCCACGGCCTTGCCGGCCCGGAGGAAGAGCAGCCGGTCGCAGAGGTACTCGGCCTCCTCCATCCGGTGCGTGGAGAAGAGCACGGCGCGGCCCTGGGCCTTGGCGCTGCGGACGAGGTCGAGGATGGCGCGCGCGGCGATGGGGTCGAGCGCGGCGGTCGGCTCGTCCAGGACGTAGACCACCGGGTCGTGGACGATGGCCCGGGCGATGGATGCGCGCTGGCGCTGGCCGGCGGAGAGGGCGGCGCAGCGCTTGTCGACGAAGTCGCGCATCTCCAGCTGGGCGATGAGCGCCTCGATGCGGCTCGCGAGCGCGGCCGGGGGCATCGCATGGAGCTGGCCGAAGGTGGTGAGCAGCTCGCGCGGCGTCAGGCGGTCGTAGAGGCCGGTGCTGGTCGTCAGGAAGCCGAGCTTGCGGCGGGCCTCGAGCGCGTCCTCGGCGACGTCGGTGCCGTCGACGAGCGCCCGGCCGGTGGTGGGCGTGATGAGGCCGGCGAGCATCCGCAGCGCGGTGGTCTTGCCGGCGCCGTTGGGACCGAGCAGCCCCACGACCTCACCCGCAGCGACCGACAGGGAGAGGTCGTCGACGGCGCGCAGGGCGCCGAAGTCCTTGGTCAGTCCCTGGAGCTCGATGCGCGCGGCGCTTGCGGTGGTCATGGGGTGGGCCGATGCTGCGGAAGCACGCAGATTCTCCACTGACGCAGCGCACGCGGTCGAGCCCGAAGAAGGTGTCCATGCTCTCGATGATCCTCGCCGCGGCCCTGACGGCAGCTCCGCCCGCTCCGGTCGTCGTCCGGGAGCACGGCCTGGCGGTTACCGCGCCGGAGGGCTGGACCGTGTCGAAGGAAGGCACGACCTGGGTCTTCTCACCTCCGTCGAAGGGCACCGCCTCGCTGCGCGTGGACCTCTTCGAGAAGGAGAAGCGGGGCGAGGCGGCCGACTGCATGAACCAGATCGTCGAGAAGCTCGCGGCCGCTGCCGGCGAGACCAAGGCGGCCTTCACGTCGACGACCATCGACGGGCAGCCGGCCGCGCTGCACACCAGCGTCGACAAGCGACGCCAGAAGGTCCGCCAGCTCTCCGGGTGCAACGGCAAGAGCTACTTCCTCATCGACTGGGTCGACGTGGGCGCCTCCGCCAAGCACGAGGACGCCTTCGCGATGCTGCTGACGCAGATCAAGTACGAGGCGGCCGCAGCTGCGCCTGGGAAGGCCCAGGCCAAGGCGGCCAAGAAGGAAGACGGAAGTGCCGCGGTCGACCCGCTGGCCCCGCTCGCGGGCAAGGCCGAGGAGAAGAAGGAGTGAAGATCTGGGTCGACGCCGACGCCTGCCCCAAGGCCATCAAGGAGACCATCCTCCGGGCCGCGAACCGCCTGAAGGTCTCGACGGTCTTCGTGGCCAACAAGCCCATCTCGCTGCCGGTCTCGCCCCACCTGTCGTCGGTGCGCGTCGGGCAGGGGCTGGACGTCGCCGACAGCCACATCGCGGGCAACGCGCAGCCGGGCGATCTGGCGATCACCGCGGACATCCCGCTCGCGGCGGCGCTGGTGGACAAGAAGGTGGTGACCCTCGACCCGCGGGGCGGCGTCTACGACCCGGAGAGCATCGGCGAGGTTCTGGCGATGCGGAACTTCATGCACGAGCTGCGCGAGGGCGGCGTGGAGACGGGTGGGCCCAAGGGCTTCTCGCCGCGCGACGCCCAGCAGTTCGCCGCCACCTTCGACCGCGAGCTTCTCCAGGCTCCTCAAGAGCGCCGGCGCTTGACCGGCTTCTTCTTCTTGGGCGCCGCCTTCGCCTTGGCCTGCTTGATGCGCACGGTCTTGGGCTTCAGGGACGGCCGGCCATTGCGCACGATGACGCGGGCGTTCTGGCAGAGCGGGTAGGCGCGCAGGACCTTCTCGATGGACTTGAAGAGCCGGTCGGCGTTGGTGCCGTAGAGGTAGAGGGAGGTCTCTTCGGCCCCGGCCCACGACCCGCGGATCTCGCCCTGGCCCTTCATGGCTTTCGTCAGGCGCTCGGCGAGCACGTTGATGTCGGTCGAGGCGTAGACCTCCTTCGGCAGGTTGACGCCGTCGAGGTAGATCGCGATCCCCTCGGCCTCGCCGAACGGGACGATCTGGAGATCGCCGTCCTGCTCGAAGGAGAAGCTCGGAGCCGCGCGGCGCGCCGCACTCGGTGAGCACCTCGCACGCCCGCTCGACGGCGCGGTCGAGGTCGCGCAGGTTCATCTCGACGTCGACGAACTCAATCTCCCGGTCCTCGGAGAGCATGGTGCCGCCGCCCTCGACCCATCCCAGCTTGGCGCGGCGCAGCGCCTGGTTGAGCGGGTCCTCGTAACGCTCGCCCCGCTCGATGGGCATGATCGGCTCCCAGATTCGAGCCGTGGCGTGGAAGGTCTTCGGCGCCGGCTTCTTGGTCTTCGCGGGCTGCTTCTGCTTCATCGAACGCTCCGTGGCTGTGCCCTGGCTAGACCGCGACCTTCTTGATCTTGAGCTTGGCGACGTCGCACTCGCCCAAGCCGTGCTGCGCGGCGTACTTGATGTGCTTGGCGTCCTCGAGCGTCATCACCTTGCCGTCGAACTTGCACACCGAGAGCGCGGCGGCGTCCACCGCGACCACGTTGCGGCCGGCGAAGAGCTTGTTGGGGCTGGTCGTCTCGCCGGGGCCCTTGGGGCCGTTGGTCTGCAGCACCTTCACCGCGTCCAGGATGGTCAGGTGCGGCCTCACCGCGAAGCCCAGATCGGCGATGCCCTTCTGCAGATCCATGAAGATGTGGAAGGGCTTGCGGCTCCAGACGGCGCCCATGGCGCTCTTGAGGCCGAAGGAGACGTTGGCGGAGCTGTGGTGCTTGGCCTGCGGCAGGCTGATGAAGACGTCGTAGTCGAGGAAGACCTTGGCCACCTCGCAGTCCTTGAGGACCAGGCCCTTGGGGATCTTCACCTCGCGGTACTGCTCGTGCTCCTCCTGCATCTGCAGCTTCACTTCCGGGAAGCCCTTGAGCGCCTCGCGGCAGCCGGTGCGCGTCCAGCACTTCTCCGCGTCGGAGAGCGGGTTCTCGGCGACCAGGACTTCCTTGGCGCCGGCCTTGAGGCACGCCTCGGTGACGGCGAAGAGGATGTCGGGGTGCGTGCCGGCGGCGAAGTCCGGCGGCTGCGCGAAGGCGAGGTTGGGCTTGAGGACGACGCGGTGGCCCTTCTTCACGAAGGCCTCGATGCCGCCCAGGGCCTCGAGCGCCGCGGCGACCATCTTCTTGCGGTCGGTGCCGCTGACCTCCACGACGTCGGGGGCCGCGCCGGCGGCGGGGGCGGGAGTCGGCGCAGGGGCCGCGGCTTCGGCGGCGAGGAGGTTCGAGGAGCGCAGGACGGCCGCGGTGGCCACGCCTGCGCCGAGGAGCTGGCGTCGGTTGAGCTTGGGCATGGGGCAAAGGATAGCCGGGAACGGCACGCGACGGTCGAGACGGCGGGGGTGGGGCCGGGTTATGCCTGGGCCCATGGCTGGAAACGAAGAGCTCGACCGCCTGGTGGAGAAGGGGCGGAGGCTGGCGGCGCAGGACGGCGAGCGCGAGGGGCGCCAGGCCCGGTGGAACAAGGACTCGGCGCGCGACGAGCGGCATCTGCACGGCTACGCCAGCGTCTCGTTCTATGTGCGGTTCGGCTGGATCCTCGCGGCCGCCGCGCTCTGCGTGCCGCTGGGCTTCGGGCTCTACGCGCTGCTGCCGCAGTCCTGGTTTCAGACCACCGGCGACGAGGAGGGCGGCGGCATCGGCATCCTGGTGCTCATGTGCGCGATGGTCGTGCCGTTCGTCGCCCTCTGGTTCACCCGCCGCGCGGCGGGACGCTCGGCGTGGGCGCGCGAGAAGGCGTGGGCGGCGTCGCAGCCATTCCCGGTCGTCGGCTACCCGGACTTGCTCCACCACGGCAACAACGACTGTCGCGTGTGCATCCGCTTCTCCTTCGCTGGAGCCACGCCCGACCGCGCGACGCTCGAGGCGGTCGCGCGCACGTTCGGGGGCAAGTTGGATGAGGAGGGGCGCTCGGCCGAGACGCGCTGGGACTGGAGCGACTACGAGAGCGGCGGGCCCACGACCAACGCCTTCGTGCGCAAGTACGTGCACGAGGCGGTCGAGAGGCTCCGCGTGCTGCACGCCAGCTACCCGCTCAACTCGGTCAAGCTGAGCATCTCGTAGGCCAAGGATCCACTCGCGCTGCGCATGTAGGTCTTCGTTGCCGGCGCTATCGAATGAGGGGACGCTCGTTCTAGATGAAGCTTTGTGAGTGCGATCAATACAGGCCCGTGGGGTTGTGTTGGCCTTGCCCAAATGAAAGAATCAAAACGGAGGCAAAATGCCAACCTTCGTTCTGCCGACTCAAGCGACCTTGCACACCGTTCGGTCCTTTACGGAGCGAAACAGGTTCTTTGTCTCGAGTAAGTCAGCTCGGTTAGTCCTAGAACCAAGGTGGATGTATCTCGAGCCGTTGTCGCTGGCCATGGCTGCCGCCTGGGGGGCATGGTGCACGCGACACAAAATGGGCCTATCGGTAGAAAACTACGGCCCGAAGGCATCGTATGCTTGGAGAATGAAGCTCTTTGATGTCCTAGGCATAAGGATCCCGGCGCCATTTCTTGAACACGAAGAGGCGGGCCGGTTCTTGCCGATTACAAATGTGAAGAATGGTTCTGATGCTCAGAAGGTCATCGGAGATATTTCTGCGCTGCTGCACCTTAGGGATAGGGACGCTCTGGGGGCTGTGCAGTATTGCATTAGCGAGCTAATACGGAACGTCCTGGAGCATGCTGGGGCGCCTGAAGGGGCTTTTGTGTGCGCGCACAATTATCAAAACGACAGTCCTAAATACCCGAAAAGGGTCTCGATAGCGGTCGCGGACTGTGGACAAGGGATTCGAAGTCATCTTGTTGGCAACTACCCGGAGGTCGCCGACGACGACATCAAGGCGATGCGGCTCGCCATGCAGCCTGGGATAACCGGAGCGAGATCGGCTGGGTATGGAGGAGCGCCGGATAATGCAGGAGCGGGGCTCTTCATTACGCGCTGCATAGCAAAGGGTACGGGTGGTTACTTCTTCGCAATGTCGGGCGCTGCTGGGTATCGCCTGAGAAGGGCGAACGATGAGGAGGCAGCCGAGCTATCTGCGGATCCATTCATGGATCGGCACGATTTATGGGGACTGAAGAATCCCTGGGAGGGCACGGTTGTAGCGGTAGAGGTATGCGTGGAGAAGATTGTAGATTTTCAGCAGTACTTTAGGTGGATTCGAAAGAAGATTCCTCCACGATTGACTTGTAGAAGCCGACCGAGGTTCATTTGACTAAAAAGCAAATAAGAATGCCGGTGGGCCAAGGAGGTTTTCTTGAAGACAAGGACTTGGCGCGAGACTTGCGCAAGAGAGAATTGCTTCCGGTTCTAGAGGCAAGAAGGAGCGTGGTAATCGACTTCAACGGAGTCAAGGTCGTCACTCAGTCCTTTGTGCATGCACTCATCGGAGAGGCGCTGCAGCGCTTCGGTGAAGACGCGCTTCGGAGGATAGAATTCAAGGGTTGTGGCCCGCAGCCGCGTGGCGTTATTGAATTGGTTGTGGATTATTCTCTTGGTGGCTTTGATCGCCCGGTGGTGGAAGAACGATTGCCGTCAGACTCAACCCTTGCAGGCCGAAATTCCTGCGGCGCAGCGAGCACGCGGGCCAAGAAAGCAGCTTCGCTCTCGGAGGTTGCCCAAGGGTTCGAGTGCCGGTGTGCGGCAGGCAGAGTCGAAGAAGGGGCGAAGGCCCGTGCAGCAGAGTTTGCTGCGCAGGACGTAGGCCCACGAAACACCAAGGCCGCCGCTCCTTCGCAGGAGCAGCGGCCTCGGTCACCGCTCAGGCACCGTCAGCGACTCACTCGGAGTAGAAGACGATGCCGTAGTCCTTCTTGTAGTCGTCCTTGCGCACGACCTCGACCTCGCCCTTCACGCGCATCCCCACCTTCGGGTCGGCGATTTTGAGCTGGCCGGTAATGCGCATGCCGTCGTCGAGCTGGACGATGCCCAGCGTCAGGTGCGTCAGCTCGAACTGCGGAGGCAGCGCGTAGGCGTGGGTGTAGGTGAGCAGCGTCCCGTTCTTCGCCAGCGGCACGAAGTCGTAGACGATGTTGCCCTTCTCCCACTCGGTGTGGCCGCACTTCTTGCAGCGGGTGCGGATGGGGTAGTGCACGGTCCCGCACTTGCGGCACTTGTGGCCCAGGATGTTTCGGATCATGGCTAGGCCTCCCTCTTGAAGACCATGCAGACGACGTTGTTGCCGAAGCCGCCGAAGTTGCAGGTGAAGCCCGTCTTCGCGCCCTTGACCTGACGCCCCTTCGCGTCGCCGCGCAGCTGCGTGACGATCTCCGTGGACGTGCGCGACGCCGGTGGCGCCCACCGGGTGGCCCTTCGACTTCAGGCCGCCGGAGGGATTGATGGGCAGCTCGCCCCCGATCTTGGTCACGCCGCGCTCCAGCGCCTTGTGGCCCTCGCCCTTCTTGAAGAAGCCGCACTCCTCGCTCTCGACGATCTCCAGGATGGTGAAGGCGTCGTGCAGCTCGGCCACGTTGACCTCGGCCGGCTTCATCTTCGCCATGTCGAACGCCTTCTGCGCCGCCATGCGGACGGCGAGGAGGTCGGTCGGGTTCTCGCGGTCGTGGACCGCCAGGGTGTCGGTGCCCTGGCCCACGCCGGCGATCTCTGATCATCGGCTTGTTGAGCTTCTTGGCGACCTCCGCCGAGCACAGCACCACCGCCGCGGCGCCGTCCGAGACCGGGCAGACGTCGAAGAAGTGCAGCGGGTCGGCGATCGGCGGGTTGTTGGTCGGCGCGTCCTTGCCGTCCAGGATGCCGTCCATCGTGATGCGCGTGTGCACGTGCGCGAACGGGTTGTGCATCCCGTTCTCGTGGTTCTTGATGGACACCATCGCTAGGTGGCGGCGGGTCAGCCCGTACTTCTCCATGTACAGGCGCGTGAACATGCCCGCGAGCGAGGGCAGGGTCACGCCGTAGATCTGCTCGGCGAGCGGGTGCGCCAGCGTGGCCACGAAGTCGGTGGCGTCCAGCTGGTTGACCTCACTCATCCGCTCGGCGCCGACGACCAGCACCGAGTCCATCATCCCGGAGGCGATGGCCATGTGCGCGGTCTTGATGGCGCTGGCACCCGACGCCGGGCCGTTCTCGATGAGCTCGGCGCCGGCCGGCATCAGCGACAGGTCGTTGAGCACCGCATTGGCGAGGCCGGTCTGGTGGTTCAGGCGGCCGGCGCCCATGTTGGCCACGTAGAGGTGGTCGACCTTGTCCAGGCCGGCGTCCATCAGGGCCTGCGTGCCGGCGTAGGAGGCGATCTCCACCAGCGGGTACTCGAGGCGCGTGAACGAGGTGATTCCGATTCCGACGATGTAGACGTCGCGCATGGTGGCTTACCCCTTCCTCTGCTTCGGGCCGGCGATGATCGACGAGCCGGTCGAGTCGTACTTGGCTCGGGTGGCGGCCATGAAGTCCATCGGGGGCTTGGGCGGGTCGGACGGCGGGATGATGTTGGCGTGGGCCTTCTTCAGGAGCGCCTCGGGCACCGGGCGGCTGCCGACGATGAGGCTGCCGCGGGCCTTGTCGAAGAGCTCGCGGGTCAGCGCGTAGCTGGGGCAGCCGCCCAGCTCGTGCGGCACCTGAAAGCGCTTCTCGAGGTTGTATTCGATCATCCAGCGGCGGAAGCCGATGGGCGACTCGGCGACGATGAGCACCTCTTTCTGCTTCAGGATGTCGATGTGGTACTCCATCTTCGCCGCGAAGCAGTGGGCGCCCACGCGCAGGCCGCGCTTGAGCGCGATGGTGTGGTAGCTCATGCCGACGTCGGCGTTGACCATGCGGCCGTTGACGATGGCCGCGAGCTCGCCGTCGATCTGGCCGCACAGGACGTACTCGTCCTGCACGCGGTGGCGGTAGAAGCCGAGCAGTTCGGCGTACACGCGCACGGCCACGATGTCGTAGAAGTCGCGCTCGTGGTGGATGAGGGGTTCGACGTGGGGAAGCAGGTCCGGGATCTCGTCGCGAGTGACCTGGCGGATGACCATCTGCTCGCCGCCAGCCAAGGTGACGACCTTGGGCGGATACGGCGGCATGGGGCTGTCGACCGGACGGAGTAGCTTTTCTAGATCAACGGGCATGAAGCCTCCGAGGGCGGGAAGAAGCGGGGCTACGCTGACGACAACGACCGGTGCGGCGACTGCAGAAGCCCGAAAACGCTAGCACCGCCGTCGAGCGAGCGTCCAGCCGAGGACCCTGTGGCGGAGCGGACGATTGGCCTCTGGTGGAACGGCGGCGTCAGTGAGGTGGAGATGAGCGGTGCGAGTGAGCTGCGCGGCGTCTGTGGTGGAAGGCCGGCCACGCTGGTGGTGAAGGTCGACGCGGTCGAGATCCACCAGTCGGGCGTCGAGGAAGTGGCGCGCATCGCGCTCGGCGAGGGCGTCGAGGTCTCGCTCTCCGAGCGCGGCGCGACGGGGCTCTTCGGCACCGCGGGCGTCTTCCTGCTCGCGCTGGGCGCGCTGTGGGCGCTCAACGGCAGCGCCGGACCGCTCGCCTACGGGCTGGCCATGGGGCTGGGCGCGCTGCTGCTCGTGGCGGGCTTCGCGATGCGCCTCTCGGTGGTGGAGGTGAAGGACGCGCAGCGCGTGGTCGCCTTCGCCTGCCGCGGGAAGGAGCGGGCCAAGGCGCGGGAGGTGGTCGAGACGTTGCGCATCGAAAGGCCGGAGCGCGCCAGGAAGCCTGCGGCGAGCATCGCGGGCTTCGTGCAGGGCGAGTTGCATGCGCTGAGGAGCACCGAGGCCGAGCGCCGGCGCGAGTACCAACTGGTCGCGGGGGCCAAGGCGGACCCGGAGATGGAGGCGCGCTTCGTCAAGGCGCGTACGCGTATCGCGACCTGGAACCTGCTCTGGACGCTGGTGGTCCCCGCGGTGGGTGCGGTCGTGGCCGTCGTCGTCGGGCTGCACTGGGGGACGACCGAGGCGGTCATCGCCGCGCTGTCGGCGTTCGTGGGGCTGGTGCTCGTGGGGCTTCGGGTGCTGCCGCGGACGCAGGGTGTGCTGGCGCGGTGGCTTGGGCGGTCGTAGCCCCGACTCAGCGCTTGGGGCCGTATTTGCGCGGCTGGTAGCCGGTCAGTTGCACGACCTGCTCGGCCCAGGGGCTGTCCGGAAACCGGTGGTGGAAGTCGGATGCGGCCTCACGCGCCGCACCTATCCGGTCGAGGTGGACCAAGGCGCGCATCACCAGGAAGGACCGCTCGTCGGCGAGGCGGCCCGTCGGGAAGGCGCGCTCGGCCTCTGCCGCGAGGGCCAGCGCTTCTTCGGGCCGCGCATCCACCAGCGCGCGCAGACGCAGGGTGAGCTCTTCTTCGGTGGGCGGGTGGCTTGCGTCAGCCGTGGCAACAGGCGGTGGCGCGTCAGGGATGGCCAGAACGGGCGAAGTGGTGGACGCAGTGGACGGTGTGGACTGGCTGGACGGAGTGGACGCGTCGATGCCGACTGCGTCGCCCGGTGGCTGGGAGCCGGGCTTCAGCGCGATGACGGCCGCAGCGATCAGAACGAGTGACGCGAGGATGGTGGGCGCGCGCTTCATTCAGAACGGGTGTAGATCCTGAGATTCATTAGTTAAATTAGGATTATGCGGCTTTTGCCAGATGTGGCGTGGCGGGCGCTGGTTGGGCTGCCAAAGCAATCTCTGGAAGCTGTCCGAGATGGCGCACGAAGTCCTGCCACATCCCGTTGACCAGGATGCAGCGTAGGTGCAGCACCCGCTCTGCCCGTTCGCGGCCCCAGTGCATCCCCGGTCCATCGAGGCGTAGGCCCACGACGTTGCGCGCTGCCCCTTCCACCGCTCCGGTGGCTATGTCCAGGTCGTCCTTGCGCAGTTCGGCGTAGCGCATTCGGTCTCGGTGTTCCTCGAAGTGGTCGATCGCTCGGCACAGTCGCCGGCGCTTGAACTTGTTGCCCGGCCCCGTCTTGGGCGTGCCTTCGAGCCGCTGCTTGAGTTCGCCGAGGATCGCCCCGATCGCCCCGCGTCGCAGCCTCGTGGTCTGTCGCGCCACCCATGCCTCCAACTCGGCGCTGTACTCGGGGTGGAAGCAGGTGCCCACGTCCCAGAGTCTCTCGACGATGTGGTGCCAGTCGATGCACACCTCCGCTTGCGCGAGGTGCTTGAGCTGGCCGCGCCAGATGTGCTCCGAGCCGTCCGCCAAGAACAGCGTCCGCTTCTGGCCATAGCCCCGTTTGTCGGCCTCGTGCCTGAGCCAGGCGAACAGCGCCTCATGGCTATCGAAGGTGCCGATCACTCGCTTGTTGATCGGCCCCTCGTAGCCGTTCTTCGTTCGGCGCAAGGTGTAGATGACACCGAGCACAGCCATCTTTGCGTTCTTGGCCTTCTTGCCCACCGAGCGCCGCTTCGGCTTGGGCCATCTTCGCTTGCTGGCCCTTCGAGCCGTCCGGCCCGAGACCTCCTCACGCTCGTGGGGCCGCGACCGTCGCCGGCACGTCTCGGGCGAGAGCATCGGCGCGCCTTTGGCGTCGACCTGGATGACGAGGATCTCGCCCTCGCCATCCGGCGCGGGCGCCTGCTCGAGGAAGTTGCGAGCCTCGGATCCGATCGCGTCCACCATTCGAAGGACCGCTCGGGGGCTGGGAGCCCACTCGTACGTCTCGCGAAAGTTCTGGCGTGCGTTGGCGAACGCCAGCTGCGCGCAGAGGCGAGTCATCGCCGTCACCGTCCCTAGGCTGAAGCCGCCGCACAGCCCCAACTCGCGGTCGACCGGCAAGTCACGTGCGGCACGCCGGTTAGACGCATCGACCCCCGTCGGGCGCTCGAACCGAACCTTGCCGAACCGGGTCCCCAGCTCAGAATCTCGGCAGGGCCCCAACAACCAGTGGCGCCCATCGTGCTCGTATTCCGAAGCGCGCGGCCGAGCGGCGCGGACCACCAGGTAGAGGCCAACCGCGGCACGACCGAGCGCCAGCAACGCGCTCCACAACTGCGACTCGAAGTCCGCCAGCCGCTCTGATCGGCCCTCCGCCAACTGGGTCACGATGTCAGCGGCCTGCTGGACCTCGACCCGCGCCTCCTGAATACTCCGCACCGGAGCCTCTCTTGTTCGGGTTTCTCTTCTCGCAAAAGCGATTATCCGAACGAGAGAGGCCTCCTTCCACGACTAACTCCCGCGCTTCCCGAGGGGCGGGCGCTCGGTAACCTGGGAACTACGCCCATTCAGAACTGGGTCTGGCACGTGTGCTGGTTGCCGAAGGTCTTCAGGTCCAGCGACGACCACGGGAACGAGGTGTCGCTGTACGCCCACGACAGCGCACCGCCGTAGCCCACGGTCCAGAGGTCCGCGGCGAACTGCGAGGCGGTCTTCGCCGGGTAGCCCTTCGCCGGAATGGCCGCGAGGCCCGCGTTGGGGAACTCGCCCATCACCACCGGCTTGCCCGTCAGCCCGGCCTTGGCCGGCGTCACCGTCATGTACGGGAACCACTCGTAGACCCAGCCGTAGTAGTGCAGTTGGTAGAAGTCGACGCCGACGCCTGTCCACGCCTTCGCCCACTTGATGGCCGCCGACCCGATGGTGAGCTGCGCAGTGGAGTGCTTGCGTATCTCCGCGGCCAGCCCTTTGAGGAAGGTCTCCATCTGCGGATGCGTCACGGGCTCGAGCTCGCCGTTGGCCTCGAACGCCGGGTCGCCGTAGAGGCTCGGGCCGGTCATCGCCCACTCGGGCTCGTTGATGAGGTCCCAGGCGATCATCCGGCGCCGGTAGGGGCTGGCCTCGACGGCCTTCGCCACCGGGGCGACGAGGTTGGCGTACAGCTTCGCGCTCTTGGCCGGGTCCTTCACGATGGGCGCGAGCCCCGGGATGTGCAGGCCGTACTCGTCCTTGGTCGGCGTGAAGGTGTCGAACGAGAAGAGCGTGAGCATCAGGTAGACGTCGTGCGCTTCCGCCAGCTCGAGCGCCTTCTCGATGTCCGCCTTCAGCGTCCCGCCGATGCCGCTCGGGACGCCGTCGGCGTCGAAGGAGATGCTGTCCGAGAAGAACCGCGGGAACATCCACCAGCGGATGACGTTGACGCCCTTTCCGGCGATCTGCGTCAGGTCGGCGTCGAAGCCGTCGGGATCCTTGGAGACGCCATCCTGGCCCCACGAGGTGATGCCCCCAAAGTCGGCGCCGAAGTTCCGCCACGCCCAGTTGGTCCCCAGCGCGAAACGCTTCTTGCACTCCCAGGCGACGCCGGTGGGCATCGGGCAGGTGTCGACGCAGGGGGCCGCAGCGTCGGGCCGGGTCGCCGCGTCCACGCCGTCTGCCGAGGCGTCGACCCACGCGGTCGAGGCGTCCTCAATGGCCGCGAAGCCCGCATCGTGGGCAGAGGCGCCATCCTTCTCGGGAGGCGGAGACGCATCGGGGCCGGAGGCGACCGTCTCCTGGCCGCAAGCGCACAGTGATGCAAGCACGAACCCCAGGGACCAGCGGGTCAGGTGGCTCATTTGCTCCTCCGCCAGGTGCCTACAACCTACGGCCTAGAGCCTACAGCCTGATTTCTCAATAGGCGGGCGACCCGTCCACGCCGAAGAGCATCCCGTCCGCCGACGGGGACGTGGTGACGAAGACGACCTTGCCGGGCTTGCCGCCCTGCGTCGAAGTGTCGAGGTCGCGGGTGACGAGCTTGCCCTTCTCGGTGACGTCCTCTTCGAGCAGCACCTGGTCGTTGAGCAGCACCTTGAAGTGCACGGTGCCGTTGCGCGAGCCGTCGGCCAGGCCGTAGCGCAGCTTGATGAGCCGCGCGATGGGCACGTTCTGGTATTCGAGCCGGCGCTCCTTCCCGCTGTCGTGCGGGTTGAGCATCAGGATGTCCTCGGCCTTGCCGCCGTACTTCATCTCGGGCTGGAGCGGGCGCCCGGTCATGAAGTGATCGTTGTCGAAGTGGCTGCACTCCCAGCGCTCCATCTGGTTGTTGTAGTAGTCGCAGGGGATCTCGCCCAGCCAGACCTGGGCCTTGGGCAGCTCGCGCCAGAAGTACTCGCGCTTGGGCTCGACGATCTTCCGGACGCCCCATGCGCCGACCAGGAGCAGCACCGCGGCAATGGGAAGGAGGCGGGAGAGCTTGAGGCGCGAGACTGGCTCCGAGCCGGAGTAGGGACCGGCGAACGGCGGCAGCAGCGCGGCCAGCGGCGCCACCGCGAGCGCGGCCTGCGGGAGGTTGAACTCCAGCCGGTACCAGACGTACGGCGCGTGGAAGACGATGGGCACGGCGATGCACCAGGCGAAGAGCACCGCCTCGCGCCAGCGCTTGCGCAGCGCCATGACCACCAGGCCTGCGAGCGCTGGGAAGATGAGCGGGAAGCGGCCCCAGAAGCCCTCGCCGCCCATCATCACCCGCTGGACCGCGGGCCACAGGTTCGAGAGTGCGAAGTTGAAGTCGGTGCGGTGCGAGTGCTGCGCCAGCTTGCCGCCCTCGCGCACCAGGATCCGGTCGTAGCCGGTGGAGATGGGCGAGCCGTAGAAGTACCAGTTCATCCCCGCGTAGAGCACCGCGGGGACGAGCGCGGCGACGACGATCTTCGCGAAGCCCCGCCAGTCCTTCTTGAACAGGAAGACGAGCCCCAGGGCTGGCGCGTAAAGCACGTTGGTGTTCTTGGCGAAGACGCCGATGCCCAGCAGCGCGCCGGCGACGATCGGGGCGTCGGACAGCGCCGCGTCCACCGCCGCCAGGATGAGCACGGTGTAGAAGACGTCGTTGTTGAAGCCCCAGACGCGGTCGTAGATCCACGGGGTCACCGCGAAGGCGCAGGCCGCCGCCAGCGCCGCGGGCCGCGACGCCACCCGCGAGGCGACCCGGTACGCGAAGACCGACATGAGCAGATAGAAGAAGAACTGGAAGACGAGCGAGCCGATGGGGCCGAACGCCCAGATGAAGGGCAGGGCGCACAGCGGCATCAAAATGGGGTGCTTGGGCCACCACTCGCCGTTCCGGCCGAGGGCGATGTTGCTCCAGGCGCCGTCGACGTCGCGGTTCCAGCCCAGGTCGCGCTCGTACCAGGAATGCGGGTGCATCGCCTCCTGGCGCAGCGAGCCGTTCTCCAGGATGCCGCGCGAGACGTTCATGTAGAACGCGCCGTCGCCGAACAGCCACTTGTTGGGCACCCAGTGCTGCTGGATGGCGAAGAGGCCGCACACCGCCGCCAACGTGACCACCGCGAACCAGAAGTAGCGCGAGGGCTCCGCCGAGCCGCCGCCGCCGGGCGAATCGTCGGCGGCGGGCCGGGAGGCGCGGGCGCTGGTGGCCTTGGGCGCCGCGGCCGGCGCGTCGCCGGTCACGGAGTTGATCTTGGCCATCATCGCGTCGAATTCGTTCTGGTCCATCTGGGCTCCAGGCTTCGGGCTCCGGGCTCCGGTCAGAAACTCACGGGAAGAGCGGCGGCGAGGCTTGTCCCGGCCTGGGGACGTAGCGCTCTTCCAGGAACCGGTACGTGCCTTCGTCGCGGGCGCGCGCCCCGTCGTCTCGCGGGCGGACGAGCGAGTGCCCCAAGGCGAAGGTCAGCGCGCACGCCGCTGCGACCGCCGCGGCCCTCTTCCACCCGTCCGCCGGGAGCAGCGCGCGGGTGACCAGCGCGGCGGTGGCGATCACCGCGACGAGCAGCGGGATCGCGGCCCACGGGTTGGGGACGCCGGCCAGGGAGAACCAGGTCTGCGGCAGGTGCCCGCTGGTGATGAAGGGCAGGGCGACCTGGTAGAGCGCGTTGGTCAGCGAGTCGGGGATGTAGTCGAGGAAGGTCATCGCGCAGGTCGAGAGGATGGAGAGCGCGACGAGGCCGGCGACGACGCCCGAGAACAGCGGCTGGCGGCGCGCCTCAATCGCGACCAGCCCGACCGGCAGGAGCAGGAACGGCACCAGCGTTGTCAGGTGGCGCGGCCCGGTGGTCCAGCCCCAGGAGTCATAGCTGAAGCTCGAGGTGAAGTAGGTGTAGAGCGCCAGCATCGCCACCGACAGCGCCAGCAGCGGCCGGTTCTCCCGGGTCCAGAACTTCGGCGCCAGGCCCGGCAGCGCCAACATCAGGAACGGCGAGAGCATGAACAGCCCGCGCAGCGGCGAGAAGTAGGAGAGCGCGAAGGCGCGGGGGTCCGGCAACTTGATGCCCAAGAAGCCGCCGACGTGCCAGCCCTGGTAGCCCGCGTCGTTCAGGTACTTGTAGCCGGAGTGGAGCGGGTGGCCGAAGGCGGCCTGATGGTAGAGCGCAAGCAGCAGCGCGATCGGCACCACGCCGGCGACCGCCATCCCCGTCGCCGCGAGCTTGCCGCGCTTGCCGCCTGGTGCCGTCCAGAGCGCATAGGCCGCCAGCGGGACGAGGCCCAGCGCCGCAGTGTACTCGGCGGCGACGGTGAGCCCCGCCAGCAGGCCGGCGACGACGTAGCCGCGCGGGCGCCAGTCGCCTCGGCCGAGCCGCCAAAGCGCATAGAAGCAGGTGAAGAGCAGCACCGCCGCGGTCTGGTGGCTCATGAAGAGCTCGGCATAGCTGAAGGCGAGCGTCCCCAGCGCGTAGGCGGCGGTCAGCGCGTCGGCGGTGCGCTCGTCGAGCTGCGCGCGTAGGAAGCGCCGGACGAGCACGAGCAAGAGGACGGCGGGAAGGACGGTGCAGAACAGGCGGGCGAAGAAGACGAGCGCGTTCTCCGGCACCGGTGAGCGGACGGCCTTGAGCGCCGCGTAGACCGGCACGGCGGCGACGGAGAGCAGCGGCGCCTTGGAGGGGAAGAAGTGCTCTTCGCGAAAACGGGGCTGGCCGCGCACCTCGGGGCAGGCCCGGCGCTCGACCACCGCGCCGTGCTCGTCGCGGGCGACGGCCACGCAGGACAGGTCGCCCGCCCAGCCGCGCTCCTGGAGGACCTGGTTGATCTCGAAGGTGTGGTGGTCGACCAGCGCCGCCGACTGGTGCAGCCGGCACAGCTCGTTGGGACTGCGCAGCTCGGGCAGCCAGGGGAAGACGGTCAAGTACACGAACGCCGGCAGGACCAGCGACCAGTGGGCGCGCAGGCGGCCGAGGGCGTCTTTGAGGGCGGGCGGCATCGTGAGGCGCCGGACAATCGCTGAGGCTCCGGCGGGTGTCAAACCTCCCCGGTCGGGTTTCCCGGGGCGTCGCGCCCGGAGATAATCCGCGCGAATCCGTACGACCAAACCTGGGCTTGTCGTCCCAGGGGTACGCAGCGGGCGCGAGAGGGGATGCGCAGATCATGGCGGACTCGGACCCCAAGCAAGCGGCGCCTGTCGGCTCGACGCTCCCCTCTGGCTCGGGCGCGCCGACCGAGAAGCTCGGCGGCGCCGAGCTCGACGAGGACACGGTCAAGCGCCGCAATCGGCCCGGCTTCGAGGGGATCCAGCGCGGCGCCACCGTCGGCCGCTACCTGGTCGTCGACCTCCTCGGCGAGGGCGGGATGGGCTCGATCTACCGCGCCTTCGACCCGGAGCTGGGCCGCCAGGTCGCCATCAAGCTCCTCAAGCCCAGCGCCGAGACGCTCGACGATGCGCGCGGCCGGCTGCTGCGCGAGGCCCAGGCGATGGCCCGCCTGTCGCACCCGAACGTCGTGCCGGTCTACGACGCGGGCACCCATGGCTGGCGGCTGTTCGTGGCGATGGAGCTGGTCGAGGGCAAGACGCTGGCGAAGTGGCTGGAGACCCCGCGGGGCTTGCGCGAGACCCTCAACGCCTTCGCCGCCGCCGGCGAGGGGCTGCGCGCCGCCCATGCCGCGGGGATCGTGCACCGGGACTTCAAGCCCGAGAACGTCCTCATCGGCGACGACGGCCGCGTCCGGGTCACCGACTTCGGGCTCGCGCACTCCGACGTTCGGCACGAGGCGAGCACCGAGGTCTCGGTGCACGCGCCCCCGCAGGCGACCCTGACCGGCACCATCAGCGGCACCCCGGCCTACATGGCGCCCGAGCAGATGCTGGGCGAGGCCACCGACGCGCGCACCGACCAGTTCAGCTTCTGCGTGGCGCTCTGGGAGGCGCTCACCGGCCACCCGCCCTTCGGCCGCGGCGACTTCGGGGCGATGAGGGAGTCGGTGCTGGCTGGGAAGCCGAGCGCGCCCCAGAGACCGCTGCCGAAGCGGCTGCACAAGGCGCTGCTCAAGGGGATGTCGCGCCGCCGGGAAGAGCGCTACCCGTCGATGGACGACCTGCTCATCGAGCTGCGGCGGGACCCGGCGCGCCGGCTGCGGCAGGCGGCGTTGCCGGCGCTGTCGCTGGCGGTCCTGGCGGGGCTGGGCCTCTTCTTCGGCTGGCGGGCCCGGGAAGAGCAGCTGTTCTGCGCGCGCGAGACCTCGGCCCGCCTCGAGCAGCTCTGGGGAAGCGCAAGGCGGGAGGGCCTGGCCCAGAGGCTGGCGACGGTGACCGCGTTCCCGGCCAATGAGGTGATCAAAGAGATCGACGGCAACCTCCTGCGCTGGAGCCAGATGAGGCTGCAGACCTGCGAGGGAGCACGGATTGGCGACCCCTCTGCGGCGTTGCAGCGCGACTGCCTGGATCGCTACGCCATCGAGGCCGACGTGCTGGTCGGGGCCCTCGGCCGCCCGGCCGAGGAGTTGGCCGACATCGGTGTCGGCCTGGTCGACTCGCTGGGCGGACCCGAGCAGTGCGGGGGCCTGCAGAAGAAGACCTTCGCCATGCTCCGGCCGGACGCCGACCTGATGCGGTGGCAGTCGGAGGCGCGGATGCTGATCGACTTGGGAAAGGCGAGCGAGGCGCTCGCCCTTGCCCGCCCGCTGGCCCCCCAGGCCCGAGCCCAGGGCGCTTTGGATACGGCCAGTGGCTTCGAGGAGCTCTGCGGCCGAGCGATGCTGCAGGTGGGCGAGCCGACCGAGGAGGCGTTGGCCCACTTCCGCCAGGCCGTGCGCGACGCCGACGCCTCCGGAAGCGACTACGACGGGTTCCTCACCCGGCTCGCGCTCACCGAGACGCTCAACCTCCAATACCTGCGCCCGAAGGACGCTCTCGAGGTCTTGCTCGACACGGAGGCCTGGCTGCGCCGGCTAGGCTCGCCCAAGCTGTTTCGGCAGAGGTTCGTACGCAACCGGGCGCAGATCCTGACGAACCTGGGCCGACCTGAGGAGGCGGTGGCCTTCAGCCGCGAGTCGGCCCAGCTCGCCCAGGAGATCCCGGTCTCGCTCTCGGATCAGGGCTCGGCCCTGGCGGACCTCGCCGCGGTGCTGAGCCGTTCCGGGCGCTACTCGGAGGCCGCCACTGTCCTCGAGCAGGCCATCGACCTGTACGGTCGCGCCCGGTGGAAGAGCGCCAACGAGCAGGTGGTCAGCCTCATGAACCTGGGCGTCATCCGCGCGGGGCAGGGCCGGTCGGCCGAGGCGCTGGAGGTGATGGACCGTGCCCGTGCGCTCGCCCAGACCCTCAAGACGCTCGACCAGCACCAGGTCTGGATCGACTCGCACCGCGGGCGCGTCCTGGTGGACCTGGGCCGGCTCGACGACGCGGAGCCGGTGCTGGACGGCTGCGCCGTCCAACCGGTGGTCGACCGGCTGAGCTACGCGGCGTCGCTCGCGGCGCTCGCCCGAGTCCATGCCGCCCGCGGCCAGGGGACACGGGCCCTCGAGGCCGCCGAGAAGGCGACAGCGATGGACCCGGGCACCAACAAGGCGCTGACGGCTTACGCCGACTTCTCGCTCGCCCAGGCCTTGCGCTGCGCGGGGAAGGACCCGGTTCGGGCCCAGGCGCTCGCGCGAAGCGCGCTCGCGGGCTACGCCGGACCGGAGGAGGGCTTCCGGCGAAAGCAGATCGACGACTGGGTTGCCGCGGCGGGCTCGCCCTCGCGGAAACCCTAGGGCCTGGGCGATAATCCGCCCGCCTTGAGCGACCCTGAACTCCCCAAGAAGCGCGAGGCGCCCGCGCGAGAGACCGAGCCGAGCCACGTCGGGGCCGCACCCGCGGCACCGGCACCCGCGGCGCCGCAGGTCAGTCTCGCCGGCTCGACGGCGCGGCCGGCGAACCTGCTTCCGGGCAGCGAGGGCGGGTCGGTCACCGCCGAAGCGGCCATCGGCTACCTGCCGCGTGGCACCGCCGTCGGTCGCTACCTCGTCATCGGCTTCCTGGGCGAGGGCGGGATGGCCACGGTCTACTCCGCCTACGACCCCGAGCTGGGACGCAAGGTCGCCATCAAGCTGCTCAAGTTCCAGGGGGGCGACGTGGAGGCCGCGCGCGCCCAGCTGCAGCGCGAAGCCAAGGCGATGGCCCGGCTGTCGCACCCCAATGTCGTGCCCATCTACGACGCCGGCACGTTCGAGGGGCAGCTCTTCGTGGCCATGGAGTTCATCGAGGGCCAGACGCTGCACACCTGGCTGGGGGCGGCGGAGCGCAAGCGCCGGGAGATCGTCGAGGCCTTCTGCGCCGCCGGCGACGGGCTGGCCGCGGCGCACCGGGCGGGCCTCGTCCACCGCGACTTCAAGCCCGAGAACGTCCTCGTGGGGCGGGACGGGCGCATCCGCGTCTCGGACTTCGGCCTGGCGCGCCTGGACGGCGACCCGACCATCAGCGTCAGCGGCAGCCAGCGGATCTCGGTGCGGGACACCGCGCCCATCCACGAGACCTACACGGGCGCGCTCACCGGCACGCCGGCGTACATGGCGCCCGAGCAGCTGCTGGGGCAGACGACCGATCCGCGCACCGACCAGTTCAGCTTCTGCGCCGCGCTCTGGGAGGCGCTCACCGGGGAGCTGCCCTACGGCGACGGCGACTTCGTGGAGATCCGTCGGGCGGTGATGGGCGGAGCGCTCAAGGCGCCGGCCCGGCCGATGCCGCGCTGGCTGTACCGGGCGCTGGCCAAGGGCTTGTCGATCTCCCCGGACGATCGCTACCCGTCGATGCCGGTGTTGCTGGCGGCCTTCCGGCGGGCGCCCTCGAACCAGCTGCGCCGGCTGGCGTTGCCGGGCGCGGTCCTGCTCGCGGGGCTGGGCGTGCTGGGCGGCGCGGGCTGGCAGTGGCGTCAGGAAAACCTCCACTGCGCTCGGCAGGCGCAGGCCTCGACGCAGGAGCTGTGGCGCGCGCACCGCGGCCAGGTCGAGCAGGCGCTGGCGGGAGTCCCGGGCCAGCAGGCGGCGGACGTCCTGGGCACGCTCGACGCCCGGGTCTCGGCCTGGGCGAAGCTCGAGAAGGCGGTCTGCGAGGAGCAGCGGCAGCGTGGCGCGCAGGGCGGCGCCCTGGTCGTCGCCGACTGCCTGGAGCGCTACCGGGTCGACACCGTGGTGGTCGTGGACATCCTGCGCCAGAAGCAGCCGGCCATCGCCGAGGCGGGGCGGGTGCTGCTCGACGAGCTGGGCTCGCCCGAGCGCTGTCAGGCGATGAAGGCGCCAGCGGCCAAGCACCTCGAGTCCGCGGCGCTGCGCAAGGCGACGGCGGAGGTGCGCGTGCTGGCGCAGCTGGGCAAGCACGCGCAGCTGATGGAGCGGGCGGCGGAGCTCGTGCCGCTGGCCCGCGAGCAGGGGGCGCTCAGCCTCGCCTCCCAGCTCGAGGAGGCCATGGGCGGCTCGATGGCGACGGCGTTGGGGCCCAAGCCCGAGGCGCTGGACCTCCTGCGCCGCGCGGTGCGCGACGCCGACGCCTCGGGGGACGACGAGCAGAGCCTGAAGGCGCGCATCTCGCTCTTCTTCGCGCTCTTCGACCGGTACGGCGCGATGGCCGAGGCCGAGCAGGTCTCGCAGGACGCCGAGGCGTGGCTGCGGCGGCTGGGGACGCCGCCGCACCTGGAGCAGCGCTACGTGAGCCAGCGGGCGTCGCTGCTCACCTACCTCAACCGCCACGACGAGGCGCTGGCCGCCTTCGAGCGGGTGCTGGAGCTGACCGAGCGCGGCGAGACGACGGCGGGCGAGCGGGGCGCGGCGCACAACAACCTGGGCCTGGAGCTGATGGTGCTCGGCCGGTACGCCGAGGCGGCGCGCGAGCTGGAGAAGGCGCTCGACCTCTTGCGCAACGCGCCCTGGGTCTCGACGCTCGATCTGGTGGCCATCACCGGAAACCTCGCCATCCTTCGGGCGGAGCAGGGCCGGCTTCAGGAGGCGCTCGCGACGCTGGAGAAGGCCGGCGCGATGCTGGTGGGGCTCCAGGAGGACGTCGTCGCCTTCCGCACCTGGCTCGACGCGCGGCGCGCGACGGTGCTCGAGGGCCTGGGGCGATCCGAGGAGGCCTACCGGATCTACCGGGCGCTGCTGGAGAAGCCCGAGGACCTCGACCCCAAGCTCAAGTGCATCTCGCTGACCGGAGAGGCGCACGCGCTGACGGCCGAGGGCCGGTACGCGGAGGCCATCAAGGCCGCACAGACCGCCGTCCCGCTCACGCCCGACCCCCAGGCCCAGGCCCAGGCGCGCTTCGCGCTCGCTCAGGCGCTGGCGGCGGGCGGGAAGGACCCGCACCGGGCGCTGGAGGAGGCGCGCACGGCGCTGCTCGCCTACAAGGGCCCCGAGGATGGCTTCCGTCGCGGGCAGATCGAGCGGTGGATCGCCGCGCACCCCGCTCCGAACTCGCCGCTTCCCAACCTCTATCGCTAGCTGTACACTCGTTCAGTATGGCGAGCGACCCGAGACAGCTCACGCTCTCCTGCTGCGCCGGCTCCGCGCGGCGCTTCGGGGGCGGCGCAGATCGTCATCCTCCACCGGCCGGGCCCGACGATCCCGCTGTCCAAGCCGGACCTCATCGACATGGCGGGACCGAGTTCGTGGAGGTCGCGTGCCGGTCCGTCCTGAACTGGGTCCAGGGCACGCGGATGAGCGACTTCTACTCCGCGAACCCATACCGCGGGTGTCAGTTCGGCTGCCTGTATTGCTATGCGCGCTACACGCACGAATACCTCGGGCTCGAGGGGGCGGGGGAGGGCCCGGAGAGCTTCGAGCGCAAGGTCTTCGTCAAGGTCAACGCACCCGAGGCGTTCGCGCGGGACCTCAAGAAGGCGTGCCACGTCTTCGAGGCAGGCGTGCACCTGGGCAGCGCGACGGACCCCTACCAGCCGGCGGAGGCGCGCTTCGGGGTGACCCGCCGGATGCTGGAGAAGCTCGTGCCGCTCCGGGGCCTCTCGATGACCATCGCGACCAAGAGCGTGCTCGCCGCGCGCGACACGGATCTCTTGGCCGAGCTCTCACGCCGGCACGCACTCAAAGTGGTGATGACCTGCGTGACGCTCGACCGGCGGCTGCAGCGCGAGCTCGAGCCCCTCGCGCCTCCCACCGAGCAGCGGCTCGACACGCTCGCCCGGCTTTCGGAGAAGGGCGTGAAGGTGGGGCTGTTGCTGGCGCCGGTGATGCCCGGACTCAACGACGGCGAAGAAGAGCTCCTCGCGCTCTGCCGCCGTGCCAGGCAAGCGGGGGCGCAGACGCTGATCTCGCAGGTGCTCTTCCTGCCGCAGGCGAGCCAGAAGGCGTTCCTCCCGTGGCTGCAGGCGAGTGCGCCAGCGCTACACCGACGGTACGTGCAGGCCCTGCGCGGCGGGCGGCAGCTGCAGGGGCCCTTGCGAACGGCGGCGGAGGGGCGGCTGGCGCGAGCGCGCGCTGCGGCTGGGCTCGGCAGCACGTCCGACTGAGCGGTCGCGGGTCGGGAACGCGCAGGCTCGAGCGTCACGCTTCCACGGGCACAACAGAGCAGGGGCCGGGCGAAGAGCACGGGGCACATCCGACCGCGATCCTGACGAAATAGGTTGCGTTGTGCTCGACGATGAGCAGAATTTGCCCGCTCGCAGCCGCGTTCTGCTGCGAAGCCGCGGAGTCCGCACTGGAAAAACCGTCTGTCCCTCTGAGGTTGGGCAAGCAAGGCTCAGGGGGCTTGACAGGCAGCCGGGCATCCGTATGATTTCGCGCCTTTTTGGTAGCGGGTTTCCCGCCGCCCCCCGGAATCTGCCGTGGGGGCGGTATTCGTCGACGGAAGAGAACGATGCCAACGATTTCCCAGCTGATTCGTAAGGGCCGTGAGCGCACCAAGATCCGCAACAAGGCTCCGGCGCTCGAGGAGTCCCCTCAGAAGCGCGGCGTGTGCACGCGCGTGTACACGACCACCCCCAAGAAGCCGAACTCGGCGCTCCGCAAGGTCGCCCGCGTCCGTCTGACGAACGGGATTGAGGTCACGAGCTACATCCCTGGCGTAGGCCACAACCTCCAGGAGCACTCGGTGGTGATGATCCGCGGCGGCCGCGTCAAGGACCTCCCCGGTGTCCGTTACCACATCATCCGCGGCACTCTCGACTCGGTCGGTGTTCAGGGCCGCAAGCAGAGCCGCTCCAAGTACGGCGCCAAGCGCCAGGCGTAAAAAAGGGAAGACACGATGCCTCGTCGCCGAGAAGTACAGAAGCGCAAGATTCTGCCGGATCCCAAGTACCAGGACCGCCTGGTCACCAAGTTCGTCAACAACCTGATGCGCAAGGGCAAGCGCTCGACCGCCGAGCAGATCGTCTACGGCGCGTTCGAGATCGTCCAGGACAAGGGCAAGGACGAGGCGCTCAAGCTCTTCAAGAAGGCGCTCGAGAACATCAAGCCCGTCCTCGAGGTCAAGAGCCGCCGCGTCGGCGGCGCGACCTACCAGGTGCCCGTCGAGGTCCGCCAGGACCGCCGCGTGGCGCTCGGCATGCGCTGGCTCATCGGCTACGCCAAGGACCGCGGCGAGAAGACGATGCGCGAGAAGCTCGCCGGCGAGATCCTCGACGCCGCCAACAACCGCGGCAACGCGGTGAAGAAGCGCGAGGACACGCACAAGATGGCCGAGGCCAACAAGGCCTTCGCTCACTACCGTTGGTAGTCGGTGCGGTTCGCAAGGCTCCGGGCCTTCGGGCCTGGTGGTAGGAACTCAGGCCCTCCGACGCTTGTTTGCTCGGAGGGCTTGACAGCAGCAGGCGGCTTGGGGTAAAAGCCGCGAACTTTTTCTGGAAGGGGCAAGCGTCCTAGCGCCCCGGCAGTTCGTGTTCTTTGACACGAGCTTGGATAGTCGGTCGGTCTTGTTGCCCGCCTCCATTGGGGAGGACTGGGCGAGGTTTCGGAAACGTCATGCCTCGAAAGCATCCCATCGAGCGCTACCGAAACATCGGCATCATGGCCCACATCGATGCGGGCAAGACTACGACTACCGAGCGCATCCTCTTCTACACGGGCGTCACCCACAAGATGGGCGACATCGATGATGGGACGACCGTGATGGATTGGATGGAGCAGGAGCGGGAGCGCGGAATCACCATCACCTCCGCCGCCACCACCTGCTTCTGGCACGACCACCGAATCAACATCATCGACACCCCCGGCCACGTCGACTTCACCATCGAAGTCGAGCGGTCCCTTCGCGTCCTCGACGGCGCGGTGGCGGTGTTCTGTGGTGTAGCCGGCGTGCAGCCCCAGAGCGAGACCGTCTGGCGCCAGGCCGACAAGTACAAGGTCCCGCGCGTCGCCTTCATCAACAAGATGGACCGCATCGGCGCCGACTTCCTGCGCGCCCTGCAGACCATGCGCGACCGCCTCGCGGCCAACCCCGTGGCGGTCAACCTGCCGTGGGGTGTCGAGGACGGCCACGTCGGCGTCATCGACCTGCGGACGATGAAGGCCATCCGCTTCGACGACTCCACGCTCGGCGCCAAGTTCACCGAGGAGGAGATCCCGGCGGACCTGAAGGAGTTGGCGAGCGAGTACCGCCACAAGATGATCGAGGCGGCCGCCGACTTCGACGACAAGGTGATGGAGGCCTTCCTCGAGGGCAAGGACCCTGAGCCGGCCCGCCTGACCGCGGCGCTGCGCAAGGGGTGCCTCGCGCGCAAGCTCGTGCCCGCCCTGTGTGGCTCGGCGTTCAAGAACAAGGGTGTCCAGCCGGTGCTCGACGCGGTGGTCGACTTCCTGCCGTCGCCCAAGGACCTGCCGGCCGTCGAGGGCCACAAGCCCGACGGCGAGGTCGCCGCGCGCCCGCCCGAGGACAAGGCCCCGTTCGCCGCCTACGCCTTCAAGATCCAGACGGACCCCTTCGTCGGCACGCTGACCTACTTCCGCGTGTACTCCGGCAAGATCGAGTCTGGCGACCACGTCTACAACCCGCTCAAGAAGAAGAAGGAGCGGTTCGGCCGCGTGCTGCAGATGCACGCCAACAAGCGCGAGGACGTCTCCGAGGTGTACTGCGGGGACATCGCCGCCGCCGTCGGCCTGAAGTTCACCGTCACAGGCGAGACGCTGTGCGAGGAGGGCCGCCAGGTCATCCTCGACAAGATGGAGTTCCCCGAGCCGGTCATCTTCATCGCCATCGAGCCCAAGACCAAGGCCGACCAGGACAAGCTCGGCACCGCCCTCGCCAAGCTCGCCATCGAGGACCCCAGCTTCCGCGTCAAGACCGACGAGGAGACGGGCCAGACCCTCATCGGCGGCATGGGCGAGCTGCACCTGGAGATCATCGTCGACCGCCTCTTCCGCGAGTGGAAGGTGGAGGCCAACGTCGGCAAGCCCCAGGTCGCCTACCGCGAGACCATCACCAAGAAGGTGGAGGTCGAGGGCAAGTACATCCGCCAGACCGGTGGTCACGGCCAGTACGGCCACGTCTGGCTGCGCCTGGAGCCTTCGGGCACCGGCAAGGGCTTCCACTTCATCGACGGGACCAGGGGCGGCTCGGTGCCCAAGGAGTACATCCCGGCGGTGGAGAAGGGCGTCTCGGAGGCCGTGGAGGCCGGGGTCATCTCCGGCTTCCCCATGGTCGACGTGACGGTCACGCTGACCGACGGCTCCTTCCACGAGGTCGACTCCGACGAGATCAGCTTCAAGATCGCGGCGTCGATGGCGGTGAAGGACGGTGCGGCGAAGGCTGGGCCGATGCTGCTCGAGCCCCTCATGGCGACCGAAGTGGTCACGCCCGATCAGTACATGGGCGAGGTGATGGGCGATTTGAATAGCCGGCGGGGCAAGATTCTTGGTATGGAACCGCGCTCCGGTGCGCAGGTGGTCGATGCGCAGGTGCCGCTGGCCAGCATGTTCGGCTACGCCACCGACCTGAGGTCGCTCACGCAGGGCCGGGCGACGTACACGATGCAGTTCTCGCACTACCAGCCGGTGCCGAGCGGTCTGGCAGAGGAACTGTTGCACAGGCTGCGCGGGTACTAGAGACATAACGGCGGGTGATTCAGACCCGAAAAAGAGGCGAAGAACCCTAACAGGGACGAAGGAACGGAAAGAGGAGCGAGGAAATGGCCAAGGAAAAGTTTGAACGGAAGAAGCCCCACGTCAACGTCGGCACCATCGGCCACGTGGACCACGGCAAGACCACTCTGACCGCGGCGATCACCTTCACCCAGGCGGCCAAGGGCCTCGGCAAGGCGAAGGAGTACGCGGACATCGCCAAGGGCGGCACTCTTCGCGACGACTCCAAGATCGTCACCATCGCGGTCGCCCACGTCGAGTACGAGAGCGCCAAGCGTCACTACGCCCACGTCGACTGCCCGGGCCACGCCGACTTCATCAAGAACATGATCACCGGCGCCGCGCAGATGGACGGCGCGATCCTGGTGGTGAACGCCGCCGAAGGCCCGATGCCGCAGACCCGCGAGCACGTCCTTCTGGCGAAGCAGGTCAACGTCCCCGCGCTGGTCGTCTTCCTGAACAAGTGCGACCTCGTGGAC
Source organism: Myxococcales bacterium (assembly GCA_049841135.1). Lineage (GTDB taxonomy): Bacteria > Myxococcota > Myxococcia > Myxococcales > UBA5297 > JACRCT01. The sequence continues at coordinate 992,325 of JASGHK010000002.1, read as the reverse complement.
GACAAGGAGCTGCTGGACCTGGTCGAGCTCGAGGTTCGCGAGCTGCTGACCAAGTACGAGTTCCCGGGCGACAAGGTCCCCGTGGTTCGTGGCTCGGCCCTCAAGCCCATGCAGTCCAAGGGCAAGGAAGGCACCGAGTGCATCGACAAGCTGCTCGAGGCGCTCGACACCTACATCGCCGAGCCCGCTCGCGTGCTCGACAAGCCCTTCCTGATGCCGGTCGAGGACGTGTTCTCGATTGAAGGCCGTGGCACCGTCGCCACCGGCCGTATCGAGCGCGGCCGCATCCACGTCGGCGACAAGGTCCAGGTCATCGGCCTGCGCGACACCCAGGAGTCGGTCGTCACCGGCGTCGAGATGTTCCGCAAGCTGCTCGACGAGGGCATGGCGGGCGACAACGTCGGCTGTCTCCTCCGCGGCCTCAAGCGCGAGGACATCGAGCGTGGCCAGGTGCTCGCGGCCCCGAACTCGGTCACCCCGCACACGAAGTTCAAGGCTGCCATCTACGTGCTCGGCAAGGACGAGGGCGGGCGCCACACGCCGTTCTTCAACGGCTACCGTCCCCAGTTCTACTTCCGCACCACCGACGTGACCGGCACCGTGCAGCTGCCGGCCGGCGTGGAGATGGTGATGCCCGGTGACCACGTCACGATCGAAGTCTCCCTGATCATGCCGATCGCCATGGAGGCTCAGCTCCGGTTCGCCATCCGCGAGGGTGGTCGCACCGTTGGCTCCGGCGTCGTCTCCGAGATCATCGAGTAACGGAATCCGGACCCAGGGGCCGTCCGTCTGACGGCGGACGGCGCCTGGTTACGACTTGAAGCTGGCGCTCCTCAAGAAGGGGAAGGCGCCGGCCTGATAGCAGAAGCGGGTGGACTCCCGGCTTGTCACCGGTGAAGCACCCGGTATCGAGGCGATGATGGCAACCCAGAAGATCCGGATTCGGCTGAAGGCCTACGACCACAAGCTCCTGGACCAGTCGGCCGGTGAGATTGTGGAGACCGCCAAGCGTACCGGCGCCAAGGTCGCGGGGCCGATTCCGCTGCCGACGCGCATCAACAAGTTCACGGTGCTCCGCAGCCCTCACGGCGACAAGAAGAGCCGCGAGCAGTTCGAGATCCGCACGCACAAGCGCCTCCTCGACATCCTCGAGCCGACCCAGCAGACGCTGGACGCGCTGATGAAGCTCGACCTGTCGGCCGGCGTGGACGTGGAGATCAAGTCCTAACGGCGCTCTAGGCGCGCAGATAGAGGCGGTCATGGCAAAGTTTGACGTGGTCAACACGGACAGGAAGAAGGTCTCGGAGATCGAGCTGTCCGACGCGGTCTTCGCGGCGGAGCCGAACGAGCACCTCATCTACGAGGTCGCGAAGTTCCAGGCGATCAACCGCCGCGCGGGCACGCTCGGGGTGAAGAACACCTCGCTCGTCTCCGGCGGTGGCAAGAAGCCCTGGAAGCAGAAGCACACCGGCCGGGCGCGCCAGGGCTCCACCCGCGCCAGCCAGTGGGTCGGCGGCGGCAAGGCGATGGCGCCCAAGGCCCGCGATTACACCTACCGGCCTCCCCGCGAGGTGCGCCGCGGCGCACTGCGCGTGGCCCTGAGCCAGTTCGCGCGTGAGCAGAAGCTGCTCATCGTCGACAAGATCGAGATTCGCGAGCTGGACGACAAGGGCCGCAAGCGGCTGGCCAACTCCGCGGCGAAGATCCTCACCAGCGGCCTCAAGCTCGAGAACGCGCTGGTCGTCGACGCCAAGGACAACGTGAACCTCCACCGCGGCGTGCGCAACATGCGCGCGTTCGACGTGCTCCCGCCCGAGGGCGTCAACCTCGAGAGCATGCTCGACCACGACATCGTGGTGCTGACCGCCGACGCGGCCAAGAAGCTGGAAGGAGCGCTCGCCCCATGAACCTGACCGACGTCATCAAGGGCCCCATCGTCACCGAGAAGCTCGACAAGGCCCGCGAGGAAGCCCACCAGTACTCGTTCCTCGTCGATCGCGAGGCCAACAAGAGCGAGATTGCCCAGGCGATCGAGAAGCTCTTCAAGGTCAACGTGACCGCGGTGCGCACCAGCATCCACCGCGGCAAGGTCAAGCGCATCGGCCGGTCCATCGGCCGTCGCCCCAACTGGAAGCGCGCGGTGGTCACCCTGAAGGAAGGGCAGTCCATCGACCTCTTCGAGACCGCCTAGCGGGAAGCCGGCCGGATGGCCGGCGATCCAAGGAACCAAGCCATGCCTCTCAAGCAATACAAGCCGACGAGCGCGGGGCGCCGCCTGGCCACCGTCAACGACTTCGGCGAGATCAGCCGCCGCAAGCCGGAGAAGAAGCTGACCGAGTCGCTGCGCAAGCGCGGCGGCCGCAACAACCACGGCCACATCACCACCCGGCACGTGGGCGGCGGCCACAAGCAGCGCTACCGCGTCATCGACTGGAAGCGCACCGACAAGGACGGCGTGCCGGCCAAGGTCGCTCACATCGAGTACGACCCGAACCGCTCCGCCCGCCTGGCGCTGCTCCACTACGCGGACGGCGAGAAGCGCTACATCCTCTGCCCGGTCGGCGTGAACGTGGGCGACAGCCTCGTCTCCGGCGAGGCCGCGGACATCCGTCCCGGCAACAGCCTGCCGCTCATCAACATCCCCCTCGGCACCGTCATCCACAACGTGGAGATGCGTCCGGGCCGCGGCGCCCAGATGATCCGCTCGGCGGGCAGCTGGGGCCAGCTGATGGCGAAGGAAGGCCGCTACGTCCAGATCCGCATGCCCTCCGGCGAGGTCCGCTCGGTCCTCCAGGAGTGCCGTGCGACCGTGGGCCAGGTCGGCAACATCGAGAACGAGATCGTCCGGCTGGGCAAGGCCGGCCGCATGCGCTGGCTGGGCGTTCGCCCGACGGTCCGCGGTCTGGCGATGAACCCCGTCGACCACCCACACGGTGGTGGCGAAGGCAAGTCCGGCCAGGGCAACCCGCACCCGGTCTCGCCGTGGGGCCAGAAGACCAAGGGCCTGAAGACCCGCAAGAACAAGCGGACCGACAAGTACATCGTCACCGGGCGGCGGCGCGGCGTGCGCAGCCAGGCCCAGTAACTAAAGGACGCTGCCGGGCCCCGGTTCGCCGGGGCTCGGCACTCCCCAAAGGGAACAGAAAATGGCGCGTTCGCTCAAGAAGGGCCCGTTCGTCGACAAGCACCTCGTCAAGAAGGTCGAGGAGATGGTCAAGACGAACGCCAAGAACCGGACCATCAAGACCTGGAGCCGCCGCTCGACGATTCTCCCCGAGTTCGTCGGCTTCACCTTCATGGTGCACAACGGCCGCAAGTTCATGGCCGTGTTCGTGACCGAGAACATGGTCGGCCACAAGCTCGGCGAGTTCTCCCCAACCCGCACCTTCCACGGCCACTCCGGCGAGAAGAAGGTGAAGGTCGCCGCTGGCGCTCCTGGCGCCGCCCCCGGCGCCCCGGCCTCGACTCCGGCCGCCGCCCCCGCGGCGCCCGCCAAGTAAGGAAGGCAAGCCATGCAGAGCCAAGCTCGACTCCGGTACCTGCGCCTCGCTCCTCGCAAGGTGCGCCTCCTCGCCGACCTCATCCGCGGCAAGTCCGTGGAGCAGGCCCTGGCCATCCTGAAGTTCACCCCCAAGGCGGCCGCGAAGCCCATGGAGAAGATGCTCCAGTCGGCCATCGCCAACGCCGAGGACGTGAGCAAGGGGCAGGTCGACGTGGACAAGCTGTTCGTCCACACCGTCTTCGTCGACCAGGGGCCGACCCTGCGCCGGTTCATGACCCGCGCTCAGGGCCGCGCCACCCGCGTCAACAAGAAGACGTCCCACGTCACCCTGGTCCTGGCGGACCGCAAGTGATTCTGAGGGGCCGCCCTTAGAGGCGGCCCTCACGAAGGAGAAAGCCTTGGGCCAGAAAGTCCATCCCGTCGGATTCCGCCTCGGCGTCATCAAGAGCTGGGACTCGAAGTGGTACGAGGAGAAGAACTACGCGAAGTGGCTGCACGAGGACATCAAGATTCGCGAGTTCGTCAAGAAGAGCCTCGGCCACGCCGGCATCTCCAAGGTGGAGATTGAGCGGGCCGCCAACAAGATCAAGGTCAACGTCCACACCGCGCGCCCGGGCATCGTCATCGGCAAGCGCGGCGCCGGCATCGAGACCGTCAAGAAGGACCTCCAGAAGCTGACGACCAACGAGGTCTTCCTGAACATCGTCGAGGTCCGCAAGGCCGAGACCGACGCGCAGCTCGTGGCCGAGAACATCGCCACCCAGCTCGAGCGCCGCATCGCCTTCCGCCGCGCGATGAAGAAGGCCGTCCAGACCAGCCTCAAGTTCGGCGCCAAGGGCATCCGCGTCGCCTGCTCGGGCCGCCTGGGCGGGGCCGAGATGGCCCGCTACGAGTGGTACCGCGAGGGCCGCGTTCCGCTGCACACCCTGCGCGCCGACATCGACTTCGGCTACGCCATCGGCAAGACCACCTACGGCACCATCGGCGTCAAGGTGTGGATCTTCCGCGGCGAGGTCCTGCCGCGCGGCAAGGGCGCCGCTGCTGCCGCTGCTGCTGGCACCCGCGCGTAGGCCATTTCGGACTGGAACATTACGGGGCGTCGTGGCAAGTAACCGCGTCGCCCTCGGGAGCAAGTCATGCTGCAACCTGCACGCACCAAGTACCGCAAGATGCAGAAGGGCCGGACCAAGGGCCAGGCGACTCGCGGCAACCGGCTGAACTTCGGCGACTCTGGCCTGATGGCCCTCGAGCCCGCCTGGCTGACCAGCCGGCAGATCGAGGCGAGCCGCGTCGCGCTGACCCGCCACATCAAGCGCGGCGGCAAGCTGTGGATCCGCATCTTCCCGGACAAGCCCATCACCAAGAAGCCCGCCGAGACCCGCCAGGGTACCGGCAAGGGCTCCGTCGAGTACTACGTCGCGGTGGTCAAGCCGGGGCGCATCCTCTTCGAGCTGCAGGGCGTCGCGCCCGAGCTCGCGAGCGAGGCCTTCCGTCTGGCGCAGTCGAAGCTGCCCATCGCCACCCACATCGTGTTCCGGCACGAGGAGAGCATCTGATGGCTACCTCCAAGGAGATGCGCCAGCTCAGCACCGAGGACCTGCAGAAGCGGGCCACCGAGCTGCGCGAGACCCTGTTCAACCAGCGGATCAAGCACCGTACGGGGACGCTCGAGTCCTCCGCTGAGATTGGCAAGAACAAGCGCGAGCTCGCCCGCGTTCTCACCGTCCTGGGTGAGAAGAACCGCGCGGCCGCCAAGCCCGCCGAGAAGAAGGCCTAAGGAAAGGGACGAACCATGGCTGACGAGGTCAAGGCGCAGGCGAAGAGCACGGCCGAGCGCGGCCGCCCCAAGACGAGGATCGGGGTGGTCACCAGCAACAAGATGACGAAGACGGTGGTGGTCAAGTGCGAGCGCCGCGTGCGCCACGCGCTCTACGGCAAGTACGTGACCAAGCACGTTCAGTACAAGGCTCACGCCGAGGAGCACGACTACCCCAAGAAGCCCACCCTCTTCGAAGGCGACATCGTTCGCATCGTCGAGACCCGCCCCACCAGCAAGGACAAGCGCTGGCGCGTGGTGGAGACCGTTCGCAAGGCCGCCCAGGTCTGATTTGCCACGGGGCCGACCGGCGCCCACGGGCGTCGCGAAGGCTCGATAGGAGCGTTCCATGATTCAGATGACCACCATGCTCGACGTGGCCGACAACTCGGGCGCCAAGAAGGTCTCGTGCATCAAGGTGCTCGGCGGCTCCAAGCGGAAGTTCGCTTCGATCGGCGACGTCATCGTCGTGGCGATCAAGGAAGCCATCCCGAACGCCAAGGTGAAGAAGGGCGACGTCGCCAAGGCCGTGATCGTCCGCACCCGCAAGGAGATCGCCCGGCCCGACGGCAGCTACATCAAGTTCGACACCAATGCCGCGGTGCTCATCTCCAAGGAGCTCGAGCCGCTCGGCACGCGCATCTTCGGGCCGGTCGCCCGCGAGCTCCGCGCCAAGAAGTTCATGAAGATCATCTCCCTCGCCCCAGAGGTCCTGTAGGACCAGGAGCGGCCGGCCCTGTGGGCCGGCAATAGAGGCAGCCATGCACATCAAGAAGGGCGACACCGTCCAGGTGATGAAGGGCAAGGAAGCGGCGGCGGCGCGCGGCGGCGACAAGAAGCCTCGCGGCAAGGTCATCGAGCTCCTTGAGGCCAAGGAGCGCATCCGCGTCGAGGGTCTGCGCACCGTCCACAAGCACCTCAAGCGCGGCCGCAACCCGAAGCACCCCGAGGGTGGGCGCATCGAGCAGGTGGGCACGATCGCGCTGGCCAACGTTCAGCTCGTCTGCCCCAAGTGCGACAAGCCCACCCGCGTCGGGACCCGCAAGGTCGACATGGGCGGTGACAAGGGGCTGATGAACAGGCGCGTTTGCCGCAAGTGCAACGAGCTCATTGACAAGTAACGCCGGCACGAAGCTGGCGATCCGGTAAGGCCGGCACGAAGCCGGCTATCCGAAGGGTGGCCCGAGAGGGCGCCCGCTGATCGGCGGGAGCAAGAAGTCGGCCCGACCGAAGCAGAGGAGAGAACAGATGGCCGAGGAAAAGAAGGAAGGCAAGCCCGAGAAGGCGGAGAAGGCCCCCAAGGCTGAGAAGGCCGAGAAGGCTGAAAAGCAGCCCAAGGCTGAGGGCGAGAAGAAGGCCAAGCCCGAGGGCGCCAAGGAAGCCAAGGGCGGCGAGAAGAAGGCCGACAAGGGCGAGAAGAAGGGCGGCGGCAAGAAGAAGGGCGAGGGTGGCTGGGAGCTGGCGCCCGCCGGCAAGCCCGACCAGAAGAAGGGCCCGGCGCGGCTGCGCGTGCGCTTCGAGAAGGAGCTCCTGCCGACGCTGATGAAGGAGCTGGGCCTGAAGAACCGCATGGAGGTTCCGCGGGTCGTCAAGGTCGTGGTCAACATGGGCCTGGGCGAGGCCATCTCGAACCCGAAGATCCTCGACGGCTGCGTCCAGCAACTCGCGGCGATCACGGGCCAGAAGCCGGTCATCACCCGCTCCCGCAAGGCCATCAGCAACTTCAAGCTCCGCGCTGGGCAGCAGATTGGCGCGATGGTCACCATGCGCAATGACCGCGCCTGGGAGTTCATCGACCGCCTGGTGAACGTGGCCCTGCCGCGCGTCCGCGACTTCAAGGGCGTGTCGCCCAAGGCGTTCGATGGCCGTGGCAACTACACCCTGGGTCTGCGCGAGCAGATCATCTTCCCGGAGATCAACTACGACCAGGTCGAGAAGATCAAAGGCCTGAACGTCAGCATCGTCACGACCGCGCGCAATGACGAGCACGGCCGAGCCCTGCTGAAGGTCCTGGGGATGCCGTTCCGGGCGGCGGGCGCACAGTAAGGTCGCTTGCAATGGCGAGCGGGCTGGGGTACACCCCCGCGCCCGCTCGCTGAACCCTGAACGAGACGGTTTCTAGAAGGTTCGAGCAGCTTCCGAGTAAGGAACGAAGATGGCAAAGCTTTCGAAGATGGCCCAGGCGTCGCGCAAGCAGAAGTTCAGCACGCGCAACTACAATCGCTGCCCCGTCTGCGGGCGCCCTCGCGCATTCCTGCGCAAGTTCCAGATGTGCCGTATCTGCTTCCGGGAACGGGCGCTCAGGGGCGAGATCACCGGCGTCATCAAGTCGAGCTGGTAGAGGCCTCGAGGATTCTTTCATTCCTGCCGGCCGGACCCCAAGGGGCCGCGACGCAGGAGCGCTTTTCAAGAAGAGGAACCAACCATGTCGATGACGGACCCCGTTGGGGACATGCTCACCCGGATCCGCAACGGTTCGCGCGCGGGCCATGAGAAGGTGGTGCTCCCCGGCTCGAAGCTGAAGGAGCGGATCGCCAACGTCCTGAGGGACGAGGGCTATATCAAGGACGTGGTCGTGCACCGCGTCGAGAACAAGGGCGGCGAGCTGACGCTCGTGCTCAAGTACGGCCCCAACCGCGAGCCCGCGATCACCGAGATCCGCCGCGTGAGCAAGCCTGGCCTGCGCCGGTACGTGCCGTCCGCCGAGATTCCTCGGGTGCTCAACGGCATGGGCGTGGCGATCCTGTCCACCTCCAAGGGGATCATGGTCGACCGCGAGGCCCGAAAGCAGAACGTCGGCGGCGAGCTGATCTGCACGATCTACTAAAGCTGCCTGTGGCCGGCCCCTGATGGCTGGCACCGGAGATTGACGCCATGTCGCGCATTGGAAAGCTGCCGATCAAGATTCCCGAGAAGGTGAAGGTCGTCGTGGACGGCAACGCCGCCGTCCGCGTCGAGGGCCCCAAGGGCAAGGTTCGGGTGCCGTTCAACCCGAAGGTCGCCGTGGCCGTGAAGGACGGCCAGGTCACCGTCACCCGCCCGGACGACGAGCGCATCTCGAAGTCGCTCCACGGCCTGACCCGCACCCTCATCAACAACGCCATCAAGGGCGTGACCGTGGGCTATGAGGAGACGCTGGAGATCGCCGGCGTCGGCTTCAAGGCCGAGGTCAAGGGCAAGATCCTGAATATGGCCCTGGGCTTCAGCCACCCGGTGGACTTCCCCATCCCCGAGGGCATCACCGTCGAGGTGGACAAGGGCACCAAGGTCACGCTCAAGGGCGTGGACAAGCACCTCGTCGGCATGACCGCGGCGCAGATCCGCGTCATCCGCAAGATGGAGCCGTACAAGGGCAAGGGCATCAAGTACGCGACCGAGAAGGTCCGCCGCAAGGTGGGCAAGCAGGGCGCGGTCTAGCCCTTTCTTGAAAGCCCGTTCTCATCGAGCGGCGCCTGACGCGCCGCTCGAAGGAGTGAAGTCATGAACCAGAACGACGACAGCCGCCTCAAGCGCAAGCAGCGCATCCGCCGCAAGATCTCCGGGACCCCGGAGCAGCCGCGCCTGACTGTGTACAAGAGCCTCAAGCACATCTACGCGCAGGTGGTGGACGACGTGAACAACAAGACCCTGGTCTTCGCCTCCGACCTCGACCCGGCCATCAAGGACGAGCTCAAGGCCAAGAAGCACAAGAAGACCGAGGTGGCGCAGAAGGTGGGCGGCCTGGTCGCCAAGAAGTGTGGCGACGCGAAGATCGGGAAGGTGGTCTTCGACCGCAACGGCTTCCCGTACCATGGGCGTATCTCGGCGGTGGCCGAGGGAGCGCGCAAGGCGGGCCTCAAGTTCTAAACGGCAGTTTCTGATTGGGCGCCGGCGCCGTCGAGCGCCGGCCCAACGGCAGGAGAAGGACCTTGGCGATTCCCATCAATCCGAACGATTCTCGAGCTGACCGATCGCGTTGTCCACATCAACCGCGTGGCCAAGGTGGTCAAGGGTGGCCGGCGGTTCAGCTTCTCGGCGCTCGTGGTGGTCGGCGACGGCGCGGGCCACGTCGGCGTGGGCCTGGGCAAGGCCAACGAGGTGCCCGAGGCCATCCGCAAGGGCGGCGAGCAGGCCAAGAAGCACCTGTTCAACGTCCCCATCGAGGGTGACACCATCCCGCACGAGGTGCTGGGGCACTTCGGCGCTGGGCGCGTGCTGCTCAAGCCGGCCGGCGCCGGTACCGGCGTCATCGCCGGTGGCGCGGTCCGTGCGGTCATCGAGGCGGCTGGTATCCGCAACATCCTCACCAAGAGCCAGGGCAGCCGCAACCCGCACAACGTGGTCAAGGCGGTGGTCGACGGCCTCAAGCGCCTGAAGAACGCCGAGGCCATGGCCCAGATGCGCGGCCGGTCCGTCCAGGAGCTGCGCGGCTAATCGTCGCGGTCAGCGCACCTTCAAGAAGAGGAACGACAATGCCAGGGATCAAGGTGAAGCTCGTCGCCAGCCGCGCGGCCCGGTCCAAGGACCAGCTCGCGACGCTCAAGGGTCTGGGCCTGTACAAGCTGGGCCAGGAGCGGGTTCTGCCGGACAACGCCTCCACGCTCGGCATGTGCGAGAAGCTCAAGCACATGGTCAGCTGGGAGCGCGTCAACGACGCCCCTCCTGCCAGCACCCGCAAGGCCCGCCGCGCCAAGAAGCCCGAGGCGCAGGCCTAATTTTCGGAGAAGACAATGTTCAACCTGAATTCGCTCAAGGCGCCCAAGGGCTCGACCGCAACGAAGAAGCGCGTGGGCCGCGGCCAGGGCTCCGGCCTCGGCAAGACCGCCGGCCGCGGTGGCAAGGGCCAGAAGGCCCGCACCGGCAACATGCACTTCAACGGCTTCGAGGGCGGCCAGATGCCGCTCCAGCGCCGCATGCCGAAGTTCGGCTTCAAGAACTTCTTCCGCAAGGAATATGCGGTCATCAACGTCGGCGACCTCGACGCGCACTTCGAGGCGGGCGCGGTCGTCGATGCCGCGGCGCTCGAGGCCAAGGGCTTGCTGAAGAAGGCCAAGGACGGCGTGAAGGTCCTGGGCGCTGGCGAGCTCAAGAAGGCCCTGACGCTCAAGGTCCACAAGGTGAGCGAGACTGCCAAGCAGGCCATCGAGAAGGCCGGCGGCAAGATCGAGATCATCGTCGCCAAGGAGCTCGAAGCTCCCGGCGCGTGGCGAGGGCGCGAAGGTCAAGCTGTACAAGGCACGTGCTGCCAAGCGCGCTGCCAAGGCCAAGAAGGCCTAGCGTCCCAGCGGTCGCTGCGGGCGTCGCTGACCGGGCGATGAAATGGGCCCGGGCAGAGGCGCCCGCGCAAGTTTGTTCCCTTGGCGTTGCGAAGTGGTCTATAAACGACCGCTTTCAAACTTCGGCCAAGCGAAGCGTCGGCGCGAAGTCGTGATGGAGAGTTGAGCTGGCGCCGCTGCCGGCAAGAGCCGGTGGTGTGGCCCCAGGGGCTCACGAGGAGGCCTGGTTGCTGACCCGAGGCATCGCCAACATGTTCCGCATTGCGGAGCTCCGCAAGCGGCTGCTATTCACCTTTGCATTGCTGGCGGTCTACCGCCTGGGCATCTTCATCACCACGCCCGGCGTCGACCGCGAGGCGATGCGCAACCACATTCAGTCGTCGGGCGGGCTGCTGTCGCTCTTCAACCTGTTCTCCGGCGGCGCGCTCGAGCAGCTGTCGATCTTCGCGCTCGGCATCATGCCGTACATCAGCTCGAGCATCATTCTCCAGCTGCTCACGGTGGTCATCCCCGCCCTCGAGAAGCTGCAGAAGGAAGGCGAGCTCGGGCGGCGCAAGATCACCCAGTTCACGCGCTACGGCACCATCGTCCTCTCCGTCATCCAGGGCTTCAGCATCGCCTACTACCTGGAGGACATCGGCAGTGGGAGCGCCGCCCAGGCCGCCGTCGCCTCCGTCCGAGTGGTCCACAGCCCGGGCTGGGGCTTCAGGCTGCTGACGGTCATCTCACTGGCCGCAGGCACCGCGTTCATCATGTGGCTCGGCGAGCAGATCACTGAGCGCGGAATCGGAAACGGTATCTCGCTCATCATCTTCGCTGGCATCGTGGCCCGCATCCCCGACGCTGCCACCCAGACGATCTACCAGGCCCGTTCGAGCACCCAGGAGGCGGACGCCACGAAGTTCATCGTCCTTGCCCTGCTGATGCTCGCGGTCATCGCCGTCATCATCTTCTTCGAGCGAGGACAGCGGCGCATCCCTGTGCAGTACGCCAAGCGCGTCGTCGGTCGGAAGATCTATGGCGGGCAGTCGACCCACCTGCCGCTCAAGGTCAACTCCTCGGGCGTCATCCCGCCCATCTTCGCCAGCTCCATCCTCATGTTCCCGGCGACGCTGGGCTCGTGGTTCCCGTGGATGCAGAAGGTCAACAACGTCATCCGCGACGGCGGCTGGATCTACAACTCGCTCTATGTGGCGATGATCGTCTTCTTCGCCTACTTCTACACCGCCGTGACCTTCAACCCGGTGGACGTCGCCGACAACATGAAGAAGCACGGCGGCTACATCCCGGGCATCCGTCCCGGCAAGAAGACGGCTGAGTACATCGACAAGGTGCTCACGCGCATCACCTTCGGCGGCGCTCTCTACCTGTCGGCGGTCTGTGTGTTGCCGACGGTCATCATGAGCTTCTTCAACGTGCCGTTCTACTTCGGTGGCACCAGCCTCCTCATCGTCGTCGGCGTGGCGCTCGACACCGTGCAGCAGATCGAGGGGCACCTCATCACCCGCAACTACGAAGGCTTCACCGGCCCGCGCGGGCCCCGTATCCGCGGCCGGACCCGTATGGCAGTTTGACCACCACCATCCAGCGGGGTGGGGACGGTGGGGCGGTTTCCTTTGATTAGGGGCCGCCCCACACGTACGTCTGGCGTCAGCAAGGAGGCCAAAATGAACCTGATTCTTCTGGGACCCCCGGGCGCCGGCAAGGGCACCCAGGCCAAGAAGTTGGTCGCCGACCTCGGCATCCCGCAAATCTCCACCGGTGACATCCTGCGGCAGGCGGTGGCGGCGGGCACGCCCATGGGCAAGAAGGCCAAGGCCATCATGGACGAGGGCAAGCTGGTCCCCGACGAGGTGGTCATCAGCATCGTCGCCGACCGGCTGCGTGTTCCGGACGCCCAGAAGGGCTTCATCCTCGACGGCTTCCCGCGCACCGTCCCCCAGGCGGAGGCGCTCGAGCGCCTGCTCGCCTCCATGGGCAAGCAGGTGGAGAAGGTGATCTCCATCGAGGTCCCTGAGCAGGTCATCGTCGACCGCATCAGTGGCCGGCGAAGCTGCCCCAAGGACGGCTCCGTCTTCCACGTGACGGGCAACCCGCCCAAGAAGGACGGCGTCTGCGACGCTTGTGGCGGCGCCCTCGTCCAGCGGGACGACGACAAGGCCGAGAAGGTGGTCGAGCGGAACAAGCAGTACTGGGAGAAGACCGCCCCGCTCATCGCCTTCTACACCAAGCGTGGCGTGCTCTCGGCGGTCCAGGGAGACGGCGCGACGGACGTCGTCTACGCTGCCATCCATGCCGCGCTCCCGGCGCATTAACAGGCGGGCGCTGCGTGGCGGGACGGACCATCGAGCTCAAGGCTGCCGACCAGCTTGCCCGCATGCGCGAGGCGGGGCGAGTGGTGCACGAGGTGCTCGATGTCCTGTCCCGTGCGGCTCAGCCGGGGGAGACCACTCTCGAGCTCGACCGCATCGCCGAGGAGCTGACTCGCAAGCGGAAGGCGAAGCCGGCCTTCAAGGGTTACCTCGGCTTCCCGTGCAGCCTCTGCGCGAGCGTCAATGAAGAGGTCGTCCACGGCATCCCCAGTCGCGACCGCGTCCTCAAGGCTGGAGACCTGCTCAAGCTCGACTTTGGCGTGGTCAAGGATGGCTACTACGGCGACGCCGCGGTGACGGTCGCCGTAGGGCGTGCGAGCCCGGAGGCCTCGCGCCTGGCCCAGGTGACGCGGGAGGCGCTCGAGCAAGCCATCGCCGAGGTGCGCCCGGGCCGGAGGGTCTCCGACATCGGGACCGCCATCCAGGGACACGTCGAGCCACGTGGCTACTCGGTCGTCCGTGAGTTCGTTGGGCATGGCATCGGTCGTGCGCTGCACGAGGCCCCACAAATCCCCAACTTTCGCTGCGCGGACGGCCCCGACCCACGCCTCAAGCCGGGGATGGTCCTGGCCATCGAGCCCATGGTGAACGCCGGGGGCTGGGCCACTCGGGTCCTTTCCGACCGATGGACCGCCGTCACGGCTGACAACAGCCTCTCGGCTCACTTCGAGCACACCGTCGCCGTAACCGCCGACGGCCCCGAGATCCTCACGTTGGCGTGAGGCGAAAGGTGCGCTGAAAAACGTGTGGAGATGCCAGGGGTTGGCCGCTCGGGCTTCAGGGGTCGGAACGGGCGCTTGCAGAAGGCAAGAGAAATTGGTATACGCCCGCGGTTTCCAGGATTGCGAAGTGGGCTTTTGGCACAGCCGATTGTGCAAAGGACGTCATGCCTAAGGACGACAGTATCGAAGTCGAAGGAACGGTCATCGAGCCTTTGCCCAACGCCATGTTCCGGGTCGAGCTCGAGAACGGACACAAGGTGCTGGCCCACATCAGTGGCAAGATGCGCATGCACTTCATCCGCATCCTGCCGGGCGACAAGGTGAAGGTGGAGCTGTCGCCCTACGACTTGACGCGCGGCCGTATCACCTACCGCGCGAAGTAGTTGGACAACGAGAGCCCGCGTAGCGGGCGGGCGGAGTAGACAATGAAGGTCAGAGCGTCGGTCAAGAAGATCTGCGAGAACTGCAAGGTCGTGCGCCGCAAGGGCATTGTCCGCATCATCTGCAAGGCGAACCCCCGCCACAAGCAGCGCCAGGCCTAGCTTGAACAGGGGAGGGCTCTTTCGGGCCTTCCTTCGATCACCTTCCTAGAGAGAAGGAAGCAAGGAGAAGGTAGAAAATGGCACGTATTTCCGGCGTCGATCTCCCGAAGGACAAGCGCGTCGAGATCGCTCTGCAGTACATCTACGGGATCGGCAAGACCTCGGCGAAGAAGATCTGCGCTGCGGCCAATGTGAACCCGAGCACCCGCACGCACGCGCTCAGCGAGGACGAGATCCGCCGGCTGCGTGAGACCATCGAGGCCAACTTCAAGGTCGAGGGCGACCTCCGCCGCGAGACCTCGATGAACATCAAGCGCCTGATGGACCTGGGCTGCTACCGCGGCCTGCGTCACCGCAAGGGCCTGCCCGTCCGCGGCCAGCGCACGCACACCAACGCGCGCACCCGCAAGGGCCCCAAGCGCGGCATCATCCGCAAGCCCGCCGCCACCGCGCCGGCCGCCCCGGCGAAGTAGAGCGAGGCCTTGCGCGTGGAGGGGCTGGGATGAACCTGGCCCCTCAGCGCGGTTGACCTTCGATTCCCCTGAGTTGGGCGTCCAGGTCGGACGCCCCAGACCAACCGGACGGGCCCGAGCCCGGCCGTCAGAAGAAGAGGCGATTCATGGCTGACGAAAAGAAGCCCGCGGCTGCCCCCGAGAAGCCGGCTGCCGAGAAGCCGGCGCCCGCCGAGGCGGGCCCCAGCATCCCGAACCTGGATGCGGCCCCGACGATCACCGCGAGCGCGGTGACGCCGAAGAAGGGCAAGAAGAAGGTGAAGAAGAACGTCGCGAACGGCATCGTCCACATCGCGAGCACGTTCAACAACACCCTCATCACCATCACCGACCTGTCGGGCAACGTCCTGTCCTGGTCGTCCGCTGGCGCCCGTGGCTTCAAGGGCAGCCGCAAGTCGACCCCGTTCGCCGCCCAGGTTGCGGCGGGCGACGCCGCGGCCAAGGCCATGGAGCACGGCCTCAAGACCGTCAGCGTGCACGTCTCCGGCCCTGGCGCCGGCCGCGAGTCGGCCCTGCGCGCCCTGGCCGCCGCCGGCCTGAAGATCACCCTGATCCGCGACACCACGCCGATCCCGCACAACGGCTGCCGGCCGCCGAAGCGCCGCCGCGTCTAAGCGACGCCCTGTAGTGCTGCCCGCGCCCGGACAGTGGGGCGGGCGGTCAGATCACCTTTTGGAGAAGGAGCGTAAGAACCGTGGCTCGTTACACTGATAGCGCGTGCCGCCTCTGCCGGCGCGAGAACCTGAAGATGTACCTGAAGGGCGACCGCTGCTACACCGACAAGTGCGCCATCGAGCGCCGCCCCTACCCGCCCGGCCAGCATGGCCAGGGCCGCGCCAAGTTCAGCGAGTACGGCGTGCAGTTGCGCGAGAAGCAGAAGGTCAAGCGCATGTACGGCCTGCTGGAGCGCCAGTTCGAGCTCTACTACGCGCGCGCCGCCGCCAAGAAGGGCAAGACGGGCGAGAACCTCCTGCAGGCGCTCGAGCTGCGGCTGGACAACGTCGTCTTCCGCGCCGGCTTCGCCGACACCCGCACCGAGGCCCGCCAGATGGTGCGCCACGGCCACTTCAACGTGAACGGCCGCCGGGTCAACATGCCCAGCTTCGCCACCAAGGTCGGCGACGTCATCGAGGTGCGCGAGAAGAGCCGCAAGGTCGTGCGCGTGACCGAGGCCCTCGAGGCCGTCGACCGCCGCGGCGTGCCGCCCTGGCTCGAGGTCGACAAGAAGGCCTTCAAGGCGACCGTCAAGGCCGGCCCGGCGCGTGAGGACCTCACGATGCCGATCAACGAGCAGCTCATCGTCGAGCTCTACTCGAAGTAGTCGACGCTGCTCGGCTCGCGGGCCTGCGCCGAAAGGCCGGGCCCGCTAGTCATTGGAACTTCTTCGGGGCTCGCGACGGCTCCTTCGGTCCGCATGTAGCGGGCCGTAAACCAACAGCCAGCGCTCCTCCTGCGTCGCCGCCAGCCCAGCAACTCCGGGCGGGCGGCGGGAACGAGCCTTCCGGGCAGTACTTTGGGTCTTAGCCCCATCGTCCCCGGCGAGAGGTCAAAGCACACATGGCAGACGCGATCATCGCCAAGAACTGGCGCGACCTGATCAAGCCCCGCGGCTTGAGCGTGGACCAGGACTCGCTTACCGACACCTACGGCAAGTTCGTCGCCGAGCCCCTCGAGCGCGGCTTCGGCACCACGCTGGGCAACAGCCTGCGGCGGGTGCTGCTCTCCAGCCTCCAGGGCGCGGCCTTCACGTCCGTCAAGATCGACGGCGTCGACCACGAGTTCTCCACGATCGGCGAGGTCTCCGAGGACGTCACCGACGTCATCCTCAACCTCAAGGAAGTCCTCCTGCAGATGCACACGGCCGAGCAGAAGACGCTCGTGCTCGAGGCGACCGGCCCCAAGGAGATCAAGGCGGGTGACATCACCACCGACGACCAGGTGGAGATCCTCAACCCCGGCCACCACGTCTGCACCATCAGCGAGGGTGGCAAGGTCCGCATGGAGCTGACCTGCCGCCGCGGCCGCGGCTACGTGAGCGCGGACCGCCTGAAGGTCCCGGGCTCGCCCATCGGCACCATGCCGATCGACGCGCTCTTCAGCCCGATCAAGAAGGTCAACTACCAGGTCACCAACGCCCGCGTCGGCCAGCAGACCGACTACGACAAGCTGACCCTCGAGGTCTGGACCAACGGCAGCGTCAAGCCGGCGGATGCGGTGGCCTACGCCGCGAAGATCCTCAAGGAGCAGATGTCGGTCTTCATCAACTTCGACGAGGCCGAGGAGCCGGCCCCCGTCGAGGCGCCCAAGACCGAGGAGAAGCTCAACGAGAACCTCTTCCGCTCGGTCGACGAGCTCGAGCTCTCGGTGCGCTCCGCCAACTGCCTGCAGCAGGCCAACATCAAGACCATCGGCGACCTCGTGCAGAAGACCGAGGCCGAGATGCTCAAGACCAAGAACTTCGGCCGCAAGAGCCTCAAGGAGATCAAGGAGATCCTCTCCGAGATGAGCCTGTCGCTCGGCATGCGTCTGGAGAACTGGCCCCCGAAGGCCGCACAGCCCGCAGTCGCGGCTGCGCCGGTCGCCCCCGCACCCGCGGCGGCCCCCGCGGCGCAGCCTCCGGCCGCGCCGCTGCCCCCGAAGCCGGTCGTCTGAAGCGCAGCGACCTTCCCTTAAAACCCTAGAGAAGATTCAAGAGGCTCAGCCATGAAGCACGGAGTCGTCGGAAGGAAGTTCAACCGCTCGCGCCCGCACTACCACTCGATGATGGACAACCTGGTGACCTCGGTCATCAAGAACGAGTCCATCAAGACCACCCTGCCCAAGGCCAAGGAGGCCCGGCCGCTGGTCGAGAAGATCATCACGCTGGCGAAGAAGGGCACGCTCCACGCCCGCCGCACCGCGTTCAAGACCATCCGCGAGGAGGCGGTGCTGCAGAAGCTCTTCGCCGACATCGGGCCGCGCATGAAGGAGCGCAAGGGCGGCTACACCCGCATCCTAAAGCTCGGTTTGCGCGCCAAGGACGCGGCGCCCATGGCGCTGCTGGAGTTGGTCGACTACAAGCCCAAGGCCAAGGTGAAGGCCGCCAAGGCGAAGGACGAGGGCGAGGAGACCGAGGAGAAGAAGGACGAGAAGGCCGAGGAGAAGAAGTAGCGGCCTGACGGTCTCTTGAGGTTCTGAAGGCGGGCGTTCCCTCGGGGATGCCCGCCTTCTTCATTGCCTAAACTCAGCGCGGCAGGAAGGGCTCGCGAGGCGGGCAGTCGAGGACCGGCGAAGGCCGCGGCCCCTCGTCCGTGGCGGCGTTGACGAAGAGCCTGTCTTGCGGTCTGGGGAGAAGGCCGCCAACTCGAGCAAGGCCAAGCTCTCGGGCTGCGACCAGCACCATGAGGTCTGTTACGACTGCAGCGGTTCGTTCCAGGGCTCGGTCGGGACCTGCGGCGCCGAGCACATCCATGTCTCGCCCGCTCCCGAGTGCCGTTTCCACCGCGCTGCGCACCTTCTAAGGCATCCGTTGGCAGGGGCAGCGCACGTCACCTCGGACTGCTGTCCGCTGACGCTGCGTAAGGTATGTCAGCGATCATCAACATGGACCGATGCTCGGGCTCTCTCGGGGTGGGCCCGGGATGGGCCCAGAGGCCGGACGAGCGTCGTCACTTCTTCGGGTTCTGGAGGCTCGACCAGGTCGATCTCCGTGTGCCCTTGGGCGCACTTGATCTCGAGCTTCTGCAGCCGCAGGTCGTCGGGCGGGCTCGCGCCGTCGGGGCCCGAGAACTTGTTGAGCGTCACCACCTGCTTGGCGCCGGCCTTCAGGTCGGCCAGGGCATGGGTGTAGACGGTGTTGAGCTTGAGGAGCGTGTCGCCCCAGTCCTTCTCGCTGCGGTTCTCGATGTAGATGGCGGTCAGCTGCTTGTCGAGCGCCGGCACCTTGTTGATGAGGATGCGGGCGTCGAGGTCGTTGGTGGGCTCGCTGTCGAAGCGCGGGTAGCTGACGTAGAGCGCGACGACGGTGAGGAGGACCCACCCACGATGACCGCGAGCTTGTACTTGAGGAACCGGTCGGATGCCCGGAAGTCGTCGATGAGGTCCAGCCCCATCGACTTGGCGTTCAGGACGACGTCGAGGAACGCTTCCTTGGCCGCCTCCTGGCGGGTCTCGGGCGCCTTGGGGGCGATCTTCGGCTGGGGCCGGTTGGCGAGCGGGGAAGGGTTCGGGGCGGGAGTCGGCGACATTTCGGAGAGGAGAATAGCAGCCGGACGCCCGGCGATCGACAGTCGTCCCGCGAAAGCCAGAAGGCTATGGCAGCGTGGCCTTGACGGGGGCTGCCGGCGGGACCTGCTCGGCCAGCCGTGAGCGCAGGTCCGCCAGCTCCCGCTCGAAGCGCTTGGTCATCTGGGTCGAGTAGAGCGAGACCACGCGCAGCTCGGTGAGGACGTCCTTGGCCAGCCCTTCGAGCCGGTCCATCCGCCCGAGCACCTGGCGCACCGCGTCGCTGAGCTCGGCGGTGGGGGCGTCGACCGCGCCCAGCCGGCCCTCGAGCCGCTCGAGGCAGACGTTGGTCTTCTCGGTCTGGTTGACCAGGATGGTCAGCAGCTCGATGAGCTCGTTGCCCCTGTCGGCCATCTACTTGAGCTCCTGCAGCGTCTTGGCGGCGAAGACGTTCTGGGGCTGCAGGTCGAGGACCTGCTCCAGCCGCTTGGTGGCGCGCTCGCGGGCCGCGGAGGCCAGCGCCGGGTCCTTCTCGCGCTTGAAGCGGGCGACGTCGACCATGGCCGAGCGCAGCATGGCCTCGATGTTCTTGGCGTCCTTCTGGAGGATGAGGTCGAACTCGCGTCCGGCGGCGTCGAGCGACCCGGAGCCCAAGAGCGCCATGCCGTAGCTGTGGCGGGCCTGCAGGTCGCCCGGCCGCAGGACGACCAGCAGCTTGAGCCATTCGGCGGCCTCCGCCGCGTTGCCGCGCTGCGCTGCGATGGCGCCCAGCCGCTCGTAGGCCCGGTCGGAGAGCGGGTCGCGCAGGAGGACGGCCTTGTAGCCCTCGGCGGCGCGGTCGAGCCGCTCGCGCGAGAAGTACAGGTCGGCCACATAGAGGTGGTTGCGCGGGTCCTCGGGGTTGAGCGCGAGGGCACGGTTGAACTCGTCCATGGCGCGGCCCGAGTCGTCCAGGCGCGCGAAGCACAGCCCCAGCGCGGCGTGCACCACCGCCAGGTCGGGGAACTTCTCGAGGATCTCCTCGAAGGCCACGATGGCCTGCTGCGGCGCGTCCAGCTTCTCGAGCGACTCCAGGCCCCGCTCGAAGTCCGACTGGATGGCCTTGGGGAACTCGTGGAACGGGTCGGTGATGCGCGCCATGACCTTGCGCGCCACCTCCAGGTCTCGCGGCTCGGGGGAAAGCGGCAGGATGGCGCGGATGGCGTCGATGGCGCCCTTGCGGTCGCCGGTGCGCGACAGCGCCAGGGCCAGCGGCACGTGGTGCCGGGCCGCGGAGGGCTCGAGGTCGCGGGCCTTCTTGAGCGCCGCGACCGCCTCCGCGTACCGCTCCGCCTCCAGATGCGCGACCCCCAGCCGGAACGGGTACTCGGCGAGCTCGGGGCGAAGCTCGGCGGCCTTGGCGAGGTGCTCGATGGCCTTGGCCTCGCTCCCGGCGCTCTTGGCGTAGTAGGCGAGCCCCAGACCGTAGTGGGCGACGTCGTCGCTCGGCCGCTCGACGCACTCCTGCTCGAGGCTCGCGGATGGCCTGGTCGATGCGGCCGGAGCGGAAGTGCGACTCGACGTACGAGCGGACCGCCGCCGGGTTCCTCGGGTCGGCGGCGCGGGCGCGGCGGAACGCGGCGATGGCCTCGTCGGTCTTGCCCTCGCGCATGGCGCGCTGGCCCTCGAACATCGCCACCTCGGCGGGCGTGGCGCCGGCAGGCGCGGCGGTCGCACCCGAGGGCGTGGGGCGGGCGCCGGCACAGGCCACGAGTGCGAGCGAGAACAGGAGGGGGGCGGCGGCGCTGCGCTGGGCTCTCATGAGGTCTCCCGGTCGGCGCCTCGAGCGGCGCGCCGCCGTTCCAACACGCGGCAGCCCGCCGCAGGTGACAGGTGGGCTCGCGAGGAGGCGGTTCTACCCGGCTAGGGCCAAACCGGCAAGGCGGGTGGGCGTCTCTCCCACCGTCCGCGCGGGCGGGCGAGCGGGCCTTTGAAAGAAAGCGGGCCGTGGCGTAGAAGACGGGTCCATGACCGGGCGCAAGAAGTTCATCGCAGTGGCCGGAAACATCGGGGCGGGCAAGACGGAGCTGGTGGGTTTCCTGTGCAAGAAGTACGGCCTCAAGCCGTTCTTCGAGCCCAACGACACCAACCCCTACCTCGAGTCCTTCTACAAGGACATGAAGGCCTACGCCTTCCGCTCGCAGATCTACTTCCTCACGCACAAGTTCCGGCTGCACCAGGCGCAGGAACAGGAGCCCGGGACCGTGGTGCAGGACCGCACGATCTTCGAGGACGCGGAGATCTTCGCGCGCAACCTGCACCGCCAGAAGTTCATCGACAACCGCGACTGGAAGACCTACAGCGAGCTCTACGAGACCATCGCCAGCGCGCTCGCGCCGCCGGACCTGATGATCTTCCTGCGTTGCCCGGTCAAGACGCTCAAGCAGCGCATCGCCATCCGCGGCCGCGCGATGGAGCAGGACATCCCCACGAGCTACCTCACCCGGCTCAACGCCCTCTACGAGGAGTGGTACGCGCGCTACCGGCTCTCGCCGGTGCTGACGCTGTCGACCGACAAGCTCGACTACATCACCAACATGGTGGACCGCCTGGACCTGTTCAAGCAGATCGAGCGCTTCCTCTAGCGGCCGCCACGGGCACGTCCATGGCATCGCTCCTGGCCGCTACCGGCCCCCACGCAGGCGCGCGCTTCGAGATAGGCCAGGAGCTGGCCATCGGGCGCTCGTCCGCGTGCGAGGTGCGGCTGCCGGACGACACCAAGGTCTCCCGCCGCCACGCGCGGCTGTTCGCCCACGCCGGCCGCTTCTTCCTGGTCGACCTGGGCAGCCGCAACGGCACGGTCCTCAACGGCGAAAAGCTCGAGGGCGAGGCGGCGCTGCAGTCGGGCGACCGCGTCCAGGTCGGCGACACGCTCTTCGTCTTCGACCCGCCGCTGCGCGCCTCGGTCGAGGATTCGACCGAGGAGCTGCTCAAGGCCGCAGCGGTCGAGCAGTTCCTCCCGTCCACCGGCGAGAGCGGGGCGCTCTTCCGCGCGGGGATGGCCCTCTTGTCGTGCTCGGCGGAGTCCTCGGCGCTGCGCCGCGGAGCCGAGGAGACCGTGAGGATCCTCCAGGCCGACGCGGCTGCGGCGCTCCTGCCGGGCGAGCTGGGGCTGGTCACCGCTTCGGTCGTCGGCGCGGCCGAGGTCAAGGTCCCGCGCTCGCTCCTCCGCGCCGCGGAGCGCCGCGAGGCGGCGCGCACCGGCCGCGCAGCCATCGCTCCGCTGTGGGCGGGCGGGGCCTCCTTCGGCGCGCTGTTCGTCGAGCGCCGCTCGGAGCCGATGGACGACCGCGAGCTGGGGCTGCTGGGCGCGCTGGGGCGGCTCGTCGGCGAAGCCGTGGCGGCCTCGCGCTCCCGCGTGCCGCCGCCCAGCGATGGAGTGCTGGTGGGCACGAGCCGCGTCTTCCGGCGCGCACTGGACCAGGTCCGCCGGGTCGCCGCCACCACCCACCCGGTGGTGCTGGTGGGCGAGGCGGGCTCCGGCAAGGGGTTGGCCGCGCACTACCTGCACGCGCGCTCGCCCCGCGCGCTGGGGCCGTTCGTCAAGGTGGACTGCCGGATGCCCGCCCAGGCGCTCGAAGAGGAGCTCTTCGGCCGCCAGCCTGGCCCGGGCGCCCCGCCGAGGCCGCCCGCGTTCGTCCGTGCGGACGGTGGGACCCTCGCTCTGCTGTCGGTGGAGTCCTTGCCGCACGAGCTGGCGGTCAAGGTCGCCCGCGAGATCAAGGAGCGAAGGGCGCCTCTACCCACCTCTGGAGATGGCCCGGCCGACGTGCGGCTGCTGGTCACGGCCCGCGAGCCCATCGCTCAGCTGGCGGCCATGGGGCGGATCGACCTGGACCTGGCTCACGCCGTCGAGGGGGTCGAGCTGGCGCTGCCGCCGCTTCGGGAGCGGCGCACCGACGTGACCTTGCTCTTCGACCACTTCGCCTCGCACGCGGCCCGGCTGCACTCCGGCAAGCTCCCCCAGCTGTCGCCGGAGGCCAAGGACCTGCTCCTCTCGTATGCCTGGCCCGGCAACGTGCGCGAACTGAGGCTCTGCGCCGAGCACCTGGCGCTCGTACGGGGTGGCGACGAGGTGACGAGCTCGCACCTGCCGCGCGAGGTGGCTGGCGCCGCCGAGCCCGCTCAAGGTGCCGAGAAGCTGGCCGACGCCGTGGCGCGGCTGGAGCGGGACGCGATCGCGCAGGCGCTGCGCAAGGCCGGCGGCAAGAAGATCCGCGCGGCGGCGCTGCTGGGCATCAGCCGGCCCACGCTGGACAAGAAGATCGCTGCGTACAAGCTCACCGTTCGCTGAAGCGACGTTGCGCGTGTGCCTCGCGGTCGCCACCTGAAGAGCGTGGCGCAGCGCTTCGAGACCTACCGCAAGCGGCGCGACTTCACGCGGACACCCGAGCCTGCGCCGCAGGCTCCTGCTCGCCGGCCGGTCGGGCAGGCGGCCACCTTCATGGTCCACAAGCACGACGCGCGGCGCCTCCACTACGACTTGCGGCTGGAGATGGGCGGGGCGCTGGCGAGCTGGTCCATCCCCAAGGGGCCGAGCTACGACCCGAAGCAGAAGCGGCTGGCCGTCCAGACCGAGGACCACCCGTTGGCCTACGGGCAGTTCGAGGGGCGCATCCCCGACGGCGAGTACGGCGCCGGCGACTCCATCATCTGGGACCAGGGGACCTACCGGACCGAGCCGCCGGGGCAGGAGCTGGCCATGCGCGAGAAGGGGCACCTCGCGCTCGTGCTCGACGGCCAGAAGCTCAAGGGGCTGTGGCACCTCGTCCGGACCCGCCCTTCGGCCGGCAAGGAGCAGTGGATCTTCTTCAAGGGCAAGGACGACCGGTCCGGCAGCGTGGAAGACGTCGTCGCCGAGCGGCCCGAGTCGGTGGTGAGCGGGCGCAAGGTGACTCGCGGACCGGTCAGCGCGCGCATGCTGCGCGCGCGGCACCCACCGCCCATCGACCTCCTGCTGCGCGTCTGGCCGCCGATGCGAGCCACGGTGGGAGAGGCGAGGGCACTCCAAGGCGCATGGCTCTTCGAGGTGAAGTACGACGGGTTCCGGGCCCTGGCGTCGGTCTCCGGCAGCCGGGTGGCCCTTCAGTCGCGCAACGGGCTTGATCTGTCCCAGCGCTTTCCAGGAATCGTCACGGCTCTCTCCCGTCTCGTGGTCGGCGAGGCGGTGCTCGACGGCGAGGTCGTGGCCTTGGACGCGAACGCGGTCTCCCGCTTCCAGCTGTTGCAGCAAGGGAATGCGGTCGTTCGCTACGTCGCCTTCGACCTGCTCTGGCTCGAAGGGGAAGACCTGCGTCAAAAGCCACAGGAGGAGCGCCGCGAGCTGCTCGAGAGCCTGCTCGCCGACGTCGAGCCGCCCATCGCCTTGTCCGAGCGGATCGAGGGCCCCCTGCAGCGCGGCCTGGAAGAAGCGCAGGAGCGGGGTCTGGAAGGCCTGCTGGCCAAGCGCGCGGGGTCTGCCTATTCGGGCGGAACGTCGCGCGACTGGCTCAAGCTCAAGCTTCAGAGGACGCAGGACGTCGTCCTCGCCGGCTACTTGCCGATCTCGACGGGCGGCAAGGAGATCGGCGCGCTGCTCACGGCGGTCGTCGACGGCGGCGTGATGTGCTACGCCGGGAGGGTCGGGACGGGCTTCGACGCCAAGCTGCGCCGGCAGCTCTACGTGGAGCTCGAGCGCTCGCGCGTGGACCGGCCGCTCGTGTCGGGGGCGCCGAGGATGAAGGAGGCACGCTGGTCGGCGCCGCACCTGGTGGGGCAGGTGGCGTTCACGGAGTGGACCGGGGACCAGCTTCTGCGCCAGCCCTCGTTCCAGGGCCTGCGCCCCGACAAGCGGCCCGAGGAGTGCGTGCGCGAGCCCTGACGCACACCCGGTCCGGGGCCGAAGTCTTTTCAGAACCTCGGCAGCCGCTGGCGCAGCGAGAGCACCGGCGCGAAGAGGTCGCCGCGCCTCTCCACGCGGGCGAGGGTCGCTGCGGAATCGAAGACGAGCAGGTCCGCCTTCTTGGAGCGGGCGCAGCGTCCGACCTCGTCCCAGTCGACGGGGGTCGAGACGGTGGGCCGGTCCTTGGCGCGCAGCGAGTACGCGCACACGGTGGTCTTGTGCTCGTCGTTCTGGCTCCAGTCGACCAGCACCTTCCCCACCCGGAGGCTCTTCTTCATGCTGGAGACGACGAGCTCCGGGCGCCGGCGCTCCAGCTCCTCGGCGAGCGCCCGGGCGAAGGCCTTGGTCTGCTGATGGGTGACGCCAGGCACGTTGAGCGGCACGTACACCTGCAGGCCTTTGGAGCCCGACGTCTTGGGGAACGCCTGTAGGCCGAGCTGGTCGAAGAACGCGCGGACGAGGAGCGCCACCTCGCAGCACTGGACGATGTCCGCGGGCGCGCCCGGGTCCAGGTCGAACGCCAGAAGGGTGGGGCGGCCGATGTCGGAGGCCTTGAAGAGCGAGGTGTGGAGCTCCAGGTCGGCGAGGTTCGCCACCCAGACGAGCGTGGGCAGGTCCTCGGCGAGGCAGTAGTCCATGTCCCGGGCGTTGCCCTCGCTCCACACGGCCGCGGTCCTGACCCATGGTGGCCGGAAGCGAGGGCAGTTCTTCTCGTAGAAGAACTTGCCCTCCACGCCATTGGGGTAGCGCTTCATCGTCAGCGGGCGGCCGGCCAGGTGGGGCAGCAGCGCCGGCGCGATGCGCAGGTAGTAGTCGATGACCTGCGCCTTGGTGAACCCGACTTTGGGGTAGAGCACCTTGTCCAGGTTGCTCAACGCGAGCCGCCTGCCCTCGATGGTGACCTCGCTCGACGTCGCCACGGGCGGACGGTGGCGACGTGAGAAGGCTCCGGCAACCTCACATCCGGTCGGGCGGCTTCCCCTCCGGACTCCGAGACGGCCTGACGAAGCGCCACACGCCCGAGCGCCAGGCCGACGGCCGTCGGCGTTTGACCCCCGCGGGGTAGCCTTCTCGCAGCTCGGGAGCGAGCTGCGCGGGCTCACCGAATTGCTTCGCGCCCGGCTGCTTGCCTCCCTTCGCGGCGTGCTCGAGGACCGCGTTGCAGCTCCCCGCCGAACATGAAGACCAGCGAGGAGAGGTAGAGCCAGGTCAGCAGGACGATGACGCCGCCCAGCGAGCCGTAGGTGACGTTGAAGCTCGAGGCGTGGTCGGCGTATTGCGAGAAGCCCCAAGTCGACAGGAGCCACAGGACGGTGCTCGCCACCGAGCCCGGAGAGACGTACCGGAAGCGCTGGTCGACGTCCGGAAGCCAGTAATAGATGAGCGCCGCGGCGAGCATGATGACCAGCGCCGTCGTCGGCCAGCGCAGCCACGACCACACGAAGGCGAACTGCCGCTCGATCCCCACGTGGTCGGCGAGCCAGAAGCCTCCCTTTCCGCCCAGGAGGATCATCGCCAGCCCGAGCAGGATGATGGTCGAAGTGACGATCGTCGACCAGATGGCCAGCCACTGCGTGCGCAGGAACGGGCGGGCCTCACTGACGTGGTAGGCCAGGTTGAGCGACTTGCGGAAGAAGTCGAGGCTGCGTGAGGCGGAGTACAGCGCGACCAGGAGGCTGATGGTGAGCAGCCGGGGCCGCGGCTGATCGAGCAACGAGCGCAGCTGCTCCTCGATGAGCTGCATCGACGAGACCGGCAGCAAAGGGCGGATGCGGCCGAGCCCGTCCTCGAGCGCTCCGCGCAGCGGCAAGTAGGCCGTCAGCGAGACGAGGAAGAAGAGCAGGGGGAAGAGCGAGAAGAGGAAGTAGTAGGCCAGCGTCGCGGCGCCATCCAGGACCGCGTGGTCGCCGAGCGCGTGGAGCAGCCGTCTCCCCAGCAGCCGCGGCGAAACGCCTTCGAAGCCCGGGAATCGCATCGCCCGCTAATCTGGCGAGCCCGGCCCGCAAAGGCGACGGCCCGGAGCGCGGTGCTCCGGGCCGCGTGGTCACGTGCGATCACCCGAGGAACGACTAGGCCTTGGCCTGGCCTTCCGTCTTGCCCTTGGTGATCGTGACCTTCTTCGGCTGCACCTCCGCCTTCTTGGCGACGCCGATGGTGAGCACGCCGTCCTTCATCGACGCTTTCACGTCGTTGGCGTCGATGCCCTCGGGGAGCGTGAAGCTGCGCGTGAAGGTCCCGAAGCTGCGCTCGTAGGCGTAGTAGGTCTCCTCCTCCTTCTTCTCTTCCTCCTCACGCTTGCCGCTGACGGTCAGGCGGTTGCCGGTCAGCGAGATGTCCAGGTCGTCATCCTTGACCCCTGGCAGATCGGCCTTGAAGACGTACGAGTCGCCCGTCTCCTTGACCTCGAACTGCGGCACGAAGCCGACCCCGTAGTCCTGTGTCGCCAGCGACCGGCCCATCTCCGCGAGCGGATCCCAGCGCATCATCTCGCGCATGACGCCCCACGGGTCCCAGGCCTGGTGGGTGCGCGGAGCCAGACTCGACTGCTGCCCTTGCGGGTTGCCTCTGCGAACGATTGCCATGGCTCAACACCTCCGTCTTTGAGGTGAGGCCTGCGTATCGGTTGTCAACGGCGGGGGCCCGAAGGGCCGTCAATGCGTGAAGGCCGGGAGCGAGCGCGGGTCGTAGAAGCCTTCGGGCCCGAGCTCCGGATGCCCTTGGGCGAAGAGGGCAGACCGGGCATGCGTGCACAGGTCGCACGGCCCCGAGTAGCTGGCGAGCGGCGCGAAGCCAGCGCCCCGGGCGAGCGGGACGAGCGCAGCGGGTCCTCCCTCGACGAGCGCGCGCAGCACCGGGTAGCGCCCGAGGTCGACCTCGCCGGGCACCTCGGTGAGGGGCAGCGTGAGCCCGGCGCACAGCCCAGGGACGTACCCGCCGGCGAGGTCGACGTGGAAGTGGGTGGCGTCTGCGAGGCGGTGCCGGCACGGGGCAGAGGCGGCCGCCTCCTCCCAAGGCACCAGCGCGCCGTGGGCGGCGAAGTAGCGGCCCGCCCGGCCCGCTGGGACCAGGGAGTAGCGGCGTCCTGCGCTGCGCGCCCAGCCGTCTCCGCGTTCAGCCAGGAAGGCGTCGAGGTCGAGCTTCTGGTCGCGGGGCTGTTCTGCCAGGTCGGAGGCGAACGCGGAGATCCAGACGAAGGCGCCCTCCGGCAATACGGCCTCGGCGGCGGCGATGAGCGCCTCGGTCTTCTGCAGGGGCACGAACTCGGCGTGGAAGGGCGACAGGCTCACCAGGACCTGCCGCAGCCCCAACTCCGCGAGGTCGGCGAGCGTCGCCCGGGCGTGCTCTCCGTCCCTGACCCAGGCGGCGTTGGTCTCGACGTAGTCCAGCGCGAGCCGGCGGCGGCGCAGCCCGGCGATCGACCGGCGCAATAGCCCGAGGTCGAGGAACGGCTCGCCTCCTCCGATGTGGTACCGGGCACGCGGGCCGCGCGCTGCGAGCAGGTCCAGCACCTGCTCGAACGACGGCTCGTCCGCCGCCAGCCCGTCCGTGCGGTGCGGGCCGCAGGCGTAGAGGCAATGCCGGCATCGGGATGGGCAGCGGTAACCGAGCACCAGCCCGCCGCCCTCCAGCTCGCCGATCCGGAGCGAAGCCATCGCCGAAGTGCGGTGCTATCGCCTGGGGCGCGCCTTCTCGATGCGCAGCTTCTTGCCGTCGCGCTCCTTGCCGGTGGCTGCGATCACCGCGTCCACCTGCTCGGGGTCGACGAAGAGGTAGGCGCTCGTCGGCCGCAGCTCGACCCCGCGGATCTTCGAGCCGTCCACTCCGGACGCCTGGCTGACCGCCTCGACCACGCTGCCCTCGTCGAGCTTGTCGGCCTGGCCCAGGTTGCACCAGAGCTTGGTGCCCCGGGGGTCGGGCTCGGGCGGCGCCTGCGGCATGTCCTGGATCTCGGTCTTCTCCGCCAGGTCCGCGGGCCGGAAGTTCGGGTTGGTGCGCTCGTGCTCGTCGGCCCGGCTGGCGCGCTCGGAGCGATCCGAGCGGCTGCGGTCGGTCCGCTCGCGGTCGCGGCGGCGCTCGCGGTCGTCGCGCCGCCCGCCACGGTCGCGGTCGCGGTCACGCTCGCGCTCGCCGTGATGCTCGTGCTTGGCCTCGGCCTCCGCGCGCGCGGCCAGCTTCTCGACCCGGTGGTGGGTGAAGAAGTAGCGCAGCAGGAACGCAACGGTGGCGTCGCCCTCGGGCAGCGCCTTGAGGTCCTGGGCCAGTGGGATCATCGACTCGTAGACCGAGTTGCGGGAGGCGTCCTTGATCTCGGCGAGGTGCCGCGTCGCCCACTGCTTGCGCGCCTCCTCGGGGGTCGGCAGCTTGCGCTCCTCGAAGGTGATGCCGTAGCGCTTCTCCAGCGCGGTCAGGGTCACCATCTCCTTGCCGCCGATGAGCGAGAGCGCCACGCCCTTCTTGCCGATTCGCCCGGTGCGGCCGACGCGGTGCAGGTAGACCGCGGGGTCCTCGGGCAGCGAGTAGTTGATGACGTGGGTCAGGTCGCTGATGTCGATGCCGCGCGCCGCGATGTCGGTCGCGACGAGGTAGGTCAGCTCGCCGCGCTTGACCTTGCCCATCACCCGCTCGCGCTCCGACTGCGGCAGGTCGCCGTTGAGCACCTCGGCGTCGAAGCCGTTGCGGTTGAGCACCGCCGCCACGAGCGAGGTGTCGTCGCGGGTGTTGCAGAAGACGATGGCCGACTCCGGCTCCTCGAGCTTCCAGCAGGTAGATGAGGTTGCGGGGCTTCGGGTAGGAGTCGACGGTGTAGTAGAGGACGTTCTCGATGTTCTCGACCGTGAAGTCGTCGCCCGAGAGGAGCAGCGTCTCCGGGTCCTTGGTGAAGCGCTTGATCAGCCGGTCGATGTCCGGCGGCACCGTGGCCGAGAAGAGCAGCATCTGCCGGCCGTCGGGGAGCCGCTCGAGGATGCGCGTGACCTCCTCGTAGAAGCCCTGGTTGAGCATCTCGTCGGCCTCGTCGAGGACGGCCATCATCGCCTTCGACAGGTCGAGCGTCTTGCGGCGGATGTGGTCGTACACGCGGCCGGGGGTGCCGACGATGATCTCCGCGCCCGCCTCGAGCGCGTCGGTCTGGGCCTTCATCGGGGCGCCACCGTAGATGGCCACCACGCGCAGGTCCTTGTGGCTGGCCAGCACCGTCAGCTCCTGGCTGACCTGCAGGGCCAGCTCGCGGGTGGGGCAGAGCACGATGGCCAGCGGGTGCTTGGCTCCGGCGGGCAGCCGCTCGAGCAGCGGGATGCCGAAGGCGGCGGTCTTGCCGGTCCCGGTCTTGCTGCGGACGATCATGTCCTTGCCAGCGAGCGCCACGGGAATGGCCTTGGCCTGCACGGGCGTGGGGCGAGCGTAGCCGCGGTCGCGGATGCCGGCGCGCAGGCCCTCGGAGAGAGGGAGATCCTCGAAGCCGATCTCGGCGTAGGTCTCCTGGACGGGGGGAAGGGGCTGGGTGGCGGTGGTGATCGGATCGGTCCCGTTCTCGGACATGTCGTTGTGACCTCGGGGGCAGCTCAGGCGCGCGAAGGGGCGCTCCCACGTCTGCCGGATGCATGCGCCGAAGGCCGGACGGTCGGCGCGAAGGCGGCTCTATAACTCGCGAGCGCTGGGCGACGCAATCGCTCAAACGCCAGGGAGTTTCCACCTTTGCAACATGCGGCGGGGCCCGACCAGGGGTGGACGGCAGTCCTGGCGGCCCACAAGCAGACGGTTGCCCCTCCATCATTTCGCCAGTAGAACGTGCCCGTGACCAAGGACCCCAAAGCCCCGGCGGCCGAAGCCGCACCGGTCCGCGAGCCGGAGGTCATCGTCGAGCCTCCCGCCAAGCGGACGCGCGCGCCCCGCAAGCCGCGCACCAAGAAGGCGTCCGAACCCCGGCCCGCCGAGACCGCCGTCGAGGAGGCGGAGGCCTCCGAAGCCGCCGAGCAGGAGCAGGAGATCAGCGACGCCGAGGTCGAGGAGAGCTTCGCCAAGGGCGAGGCCGCCGTCGCCGAAGCCGAAGTCGTCTCGGCGCCGCAGCCCAAGGCGCTGGCCAGGGCCGAGAGAGGGCTTGCGCCGCAGGACGCCCTGCAGCGGTACATGCATGACGTCGAGAAGCACCCTCTCCTGACGCGCGAAGAGGAGCTGGCGCTCGCCATCCGGCTCAAGGAGAAGGGGGACGTCAACGCGGCCTACAAGCTGGTGACCGCCAACCTGCGGCTGGTCGTCAAGATCGCCCACGAGTACCACCGGTCGGCCTTCTCGCTGCTCGACCTGGTGCAGGAGGGCAACGTCGGCCTGATGCACGCGGTCAAGAAGTTCGACCCCTACCGCGGGGTCAAGCTCAGCTCCTACGCCGCCTGGTGGATCCGCGCCTACATCCTCCGCTACATCATGGAGAACGCGAGGCTGGTGAAGCTGGGGACCACCCAGGCGCAGCGCAAGCTCTTCTTCAACCTGCGCAAGGAGCAGGCGAAGCTCGCCGCCGAGGGGTTCGACCCGACCCCCAAGCTGCTCGCCGACCGGCTCAACGTCACCGAGCAGGACGTCACCGAGATGGACCAGCGCCTGGGCCAGGACGAGTTCAGCCTGGACGCTCCGGTCGCCGGCGACGAGTCGCAGCGCACCACGCGCGCCGACCGCTTCACCGCCAACAACGAGCCCGCCGACGAGAGCCTGGCCGACCACCAGCTCAAGGAGATCCTCCGGGCGAAGCTCGCGGAGTTCGGCAAGACGCTCAAGGACAAGGAGCGCTACATCTTCGAGAAGCGGCTGGTGGCCGAGGAGCCGATGACGCTCCAGGAGATTGGCGACCACTACGGGCTCACCCGCGAGCGGGCCCGGCAGATCGAGGCCAAGCTCGTCCGCGAGGCTCAAGGAGTGGATCCAGGCCGAGGTCCCGGACTTCAAGGACCTGGAGATCGGCCCGCGCGAGGACTGAGGCAGGGACGGCCGAGCTCGTCCCCTCCGGCATCCGGCCCGTCCCCGCCGACACCCGAGTCGTCGAGGGCGCGTCCGCTTCTTGACTTCGGCCGTCCGGCGCGGCTTTATCCGGCGCCTTGCCTTCGTCCGTGACCGAACTGAGGGAGCCGATGGCTGAGCCTGCAACCGCGACCCCGTCCCCCGCCGCCGAGACGCCTGCTCCGGCAGCGGCCCAGGAGCCCGCCCGCCCGGGCGACGTGCTGCCGGGCCTGTCCAAGAAGCAGCTCGCGGGACTGGTGGCCGCGGTGGTGGTCGCCCAGCTGCCCTTCATCGTCTACTTCCTGCGGGGCCAGGCGCCGACGACCGTCGAGATTGGCCAGCAGGGCTTCAGCGACGACTTCGAGCGCGAGCTCGTCGGGCCCAATTACTTCACCACCGGCGGCCACTGGCGCATCGAGAAGGGCGTGCTGCACTCGCCCGGCTCCAAGAACAACCCGCTGTGGCTCACGGCCAAGCTTCCGGCCGACGTGGCGGTCGAGTTCGACGTGCGCAGCGAGTCCAATGAAGGCGACATCAAGTGCGAGATCTTCGGCAACGGCCGGGACCACGCCTCGGGCTACGTCGTGCTCTTCGGCGGCTGGTCCAACTCGATCTCGGCGCTGGCCCGCCTCGACGAGCACGGCCGCGACCGCAAGGAGAACCGCAACCTCAAGGTCACCAAGGGCAAGACCTACCACTTCAAGCTGCAGCGCAAGGGCACCCTGCTGCAGTGGTTCACGGACGGCGCCCTGATGATGGAGTGGGACGACCCGGAGCCGCTCAAGGGCGCGGGCAACGACCGCTTCGGCTTCTCGAGCTGGGAAGCGGACATCTACTTCGACAACCTGAAGATCACGCCGCTGTAGCCCCGCGCCGAAGGCGTGCCGGGCGGTCGCGGGGCCTTGGAATGGGGCTCTGCGACAAATCGATGTTGCGGGGAATTCCAGCGTCGGTGAGCAAGGCTGGGCACCTTCGGAACGCTACGAGCGCCGCCGCTACTCTTCCGATTCCTGCTGCCGCTTGCGGGCCTCGTCGACCTTCTTCCCGTACTGCTTGAAGCGCTTGTCGCGCTCCTTGGCCTCGCGGGCGAGCTCCTTGTCCTTGAGCTTGTTGGCCTTCCTCTTGGACCGCGCCGCCTCGTCGTCGGCGGGGGCGAACTTGAACTGGAAGGCCATGCCGGTGACGGCGATGCAGCCCGCCAGGCCGAGCGAGAGGGTGGGGTAGCCGAAGACGAGCCCCGCCAGGCGCGTGAAGGAGATGAGGGTCAACAGGCCCAGCACGAACATCACCCCGCCCATCGCGGCGCTGACCAGCACGGCGACGATGCGCGAGACGACCAGCGAGAGCGTGCCGCCCAGGATGAAGCCGGGGATGAACCCGACCCAGAAGTCCTTCTCGCCCGCAAGCTCGCCGCCGACGCTGCCGCCCAGCGCGCCGAAGGCCAGGAAGAGCACGGTCGGCGGCCGAATCACCGCGCCCAGCCCGAGCAGCCCTGCGCCGGCGTAGGCCGCCAGCTTGGGCGACAGGTGGACCGTCGTCGCGAAGTGCGGCGCGAGGGTGTAGCCGGCGATGACGGCGATGGGCGTCAGGATGAGCCGGAAGACGTAGCGCTGTCCGCCCGCGAGCGTCGAGACCAGGCCCGCGACGACCAAGGCCACGCCGACCATCAGCGGCAGGTCCTTGGCGGTGTTCGTCAGGATCGACGCGTCGAAGCTCTCCAGCCGGAGCTGCCCGAGCTTGTCGAGGAGCTTGAGGAACGAGTCGAACATCGCGTCGCCCAGCTAGTGGTGGTGGGTGAAGACGAGCGTGACGATGATTGCGAGGATGGCCAGCCCTGCCAGCCCCACCAGCAACGTGCTGCGGTCGAGGCCGGTGCGCGCCAGGACTTCGCGCGCAGCCGCCTTGTCCTGATCGGTCGCGGCGGCGTCGGCGAGCACCTTCTTCGCCTCGGCGCGAGCGGCCCGGTTGTCGCCGGCGAGCAGCAGGCCCATGAAGCGCTGGTTTGCGACCAGGGGGCCGGCGTCCGCCTTCTCGACCTTCTCCTTCTTGTCCTTGTCTTTCTTCGCCATGGGGCGCGCAGTCTAGCACCGTTCCTTCGCCGCTCTGGCGTGGAATTCGAGCGAGCGCCGCCCGGCAAACTTGAGTAGATTCGCCCGGCCGGAATGGTGCCGGACCGGCCCGCGTTGAACGGGCCCGCGCTCGGGTCCTCGAGGGTCGAAGAGACGAGACATGCGCCGCCGCGACTTCCTCAAAGGCATCGCCCTGGGCACCGCGGCCGTCACGCTTGCCCCCGGGCGGGCGCTCGGCTTCGGCGACAGCTCGAAGTTCATCCCCGCGGTCGCGCGACACGGCGGCAACTGGGACCGGCGCAGCCACGGCCTGCGGCGGAATCTGCTGGGAGGTCTCCAACCGGACCAGCGCCGAGGTCTTCCCCGAGGCGCGCCCGTTCGGCCTGGCCGACAAGGCGCTGTTCAAGTACCCGTTCCTCTACTTCGGAGGGGAGGGGAGCTTCCCAGCGCTCACGGAGGAGGAGGTCGCCAACCTCCGCCGGTACCTGACCTACGGCGGCTTCATGCTCGCCGACGCCAACGACGGCTCGAACGGCGAGGGCTTCGACGCCTCGTTCCGCCGCGAGATCGCCCGGGTGCTGCCCGGCTCGCCGCTCAACCGGCTGGCGCCCGACCACGTGGTCTTCAAGACTTTCTACCTGCTCGATCGCAACGGCGGGCGGCTGATGACCCGTCCGTTCCTGGAGTCGGCGAGCGTGGGCAAGCGCGTCGCGGTCGTCTACTCGCAGAACGACCTCGCCGGCGCCTGGAGCAGGGACGAGCACGGCGACTGGGAATTCGAGTGCAGCCCAGGCGGCGAGAGCCAGCGCGAGGTCGCCATCCGCACCGGCGTGAACCTCGCCTTCTACGCGATGTGCCTGGACTACAAGGACGACGCGGTGCACCTGAAGCACATCATGAAGAGGCGCCGCTAACGCTTGGACAGCACCGTCTACAACGACTGGCGGCTCGTCAGCCTCTCTCCCTTCCCGGTCTGGGCGCTGGTGGCCATCGGCATCGCCATCGCGGTGGGCGTGTACCTGTCGACGCTGGCGCTGCGCCGCGAGTCCAGGCCCGCCCGGCGCTGGGGGCTGCTCGCGCTGCGGGCCCTGGCGGCGCTGGCCCTGTTGTCGCTGTTGCTCGAACCCGGGCGGCGGCTGATGCAGACCACCCGCGTCAAGAACCGCGTCGCCATCCTGCTCGACCGGTCGGCGTCGATGAGCTTCCCGTCCTCTCTGGGCGCTGAGCCCCGGCTGGACGCGGCGAAGAAGCTGCTCGCTGCGTCGGCTCCGGAGCTGGCGGAGCTCTCCACGCGCTTCAACCTCGAGACCTACGCCTTCGACAAGGACCTGCAGGCGCTCGACCCCCAGCGACTGGCGGAGCTGACCGCGAGCGGTGGCACCACCGATCTCGCCGGCGCCATCCACGCCGCGGCCACCGGCGGGGGCGGCACGGCCGGGCGCAAGCTGTCGGGCGTGGTGGTCATCTCCGACGGTTCGGACAACGCCGAGCTGGCGGAGGGGATGACGCCCAAGGCCAAGGCGATGCTCAAGGACCTGGGCGTGCCCGTCTCGACCCTGGCCGTCGGCACCGGAGGCCTGAGGGACCTGGCCATCGAGAAGGTGAAGGTCGACGACTTCGCCTTCGTGCGCAACACGCTGGAGATCACCGCGACGCTGGCCGCGCATGGATTCCCGGGCATCGAGGTCCCGGTGGTGCTCAAGCGCGAGGGCCGGCCGGTCGCCACGCGGACCGCGCGGGTCACCGGCGACGGCAGCGTCCAGGTCGCCTTCTCGTTCGCGCCGGACCAGACCGGGCAGTTCGTCTACACCGTCGAGGTGCCGGTGCTCGACGGCGAGGCGGTCGCCTCCAACAACACGCGCTCCTTCGTCCTCAAGGTCATCCGCGATCGCGTCCGCGTGCTGATGGTGGTGGGCCACCCGAGCTGGGACGTGCGCTTCCTGCGCAACCTGTTGCGGCAGGACCCGAACGTCGACCTGGTCAGCTTCTACATCCTGCGGTCCAACTCGGACGACCCGCACGTCGTGGACCAGACCAGCGAGCTGTCGCTCATCCCGTTCCCGGTCCAGGAGATCTTCCACGACCAGCTGCACACCTTCGACCTGGTCGTCCTGCAGAACTTCGCCTGGAACGACAGCGCCTACAACCGCGAGTTCCCGATGTACATCGCCGGCATGCGCGACTACGTGCTCGGCGGCGGCGCGCTGGTCATGGTCGGCGGCGAGAACTCCTTCGGCGAGGGCAATTACGACCGAACCGAGCTGCAGGAGGTGCTCCCGGTCGAGCCGACGGGGACGCCGCCGGCGGTCGAGCCGTTCCAGGCGCGGCTGACGGTCGAGGGCAAGCGCCACCCGGTGACGGCGGTGGCGACCTCTTCCGATTCGTCGGAGAAGAGCTGGGCGGACCTGCCGCCCATCGACGGCATCAACGTGACGCGCGCGAGGGCCGGTGCGCGGGTCCTGCTCGACCACCCGTTCCTCACCCAGGACGGCAAGAACGCTCCGGTCCTGGCTTTGGGCGAGTACGGGCGGGGCCGCAGCCTGGCGCTCTGCACCGACTCGGCGTGGATGTGGAGCTTCGGCGCGGCAGCGGCGGGCAACAACGCCCGCGTCTACGACCGGTTCTGGAACAACGCCATCCGCTGGCTGGTGCGCGACCCGGACCTGACGCAGGTCAAGGTGGCGGTCGAGAAGCCGGGCGTCGAGCCGGGCGAACCGGTCGCTGTGGTGATCACCGCGCGGACCCCGGACTGGGGCCCCGCCGCCGGCGCGGAGATCGAGCTGAGAGCTCATCCACGCCGACGACAACCGGCTCGTCGCCCGGCAGAAGGCGACGGCGGCGCCCGACGGGACCGCGCGGATCGAGCTGGTGCCGCCCAAGCCCGGCCCGTACAAGCTCGTGGCCAAGGCCTCGCGCGAGGGGACGGCCTTGGGGCAGGGCGAGGACGCGGTGGCGGTCCGCGCCGCCGGGCCGGAGCTGTCGGACGCCGCCCCGAGGCCCGAGCTGCTCAAGTCCATCGCCGACGTCACCGGCGGCCTGTTCGCCGAGGCGCCCAAGTCCTTGCCGAAGCTGCCGCTGGTCGACCCCGAGACCGTCGAGGTCGGGCGCCGCAAGGACGTGCCGATCTGGGACCGCGCCGAGATCCTGGCGGTGCTGGCCCTGGCCATCGCCGCCGAGTGGTTCCTGCGGCGCCGTTGGGGCTACGTCTAGACGCGCCTGTCGATCAGACGCCGTACAGCTTGCGGATGGCCAGTTCGGCGGCGTCGGGAAGCTCTTCGCGTGCAGCGACGGCTCGTGCGGCGGCGGCCACCGTCCGGGCCAGCTTGAGCTCGCTCTTGCCATCCAGCCGCGGGATGGGGACCTCCTCGCTCGCTCCGACCAGCGGAGCAAAGCGCTCCTGGACGAGCTTCGAGTTGATGCAGGCGCAGACGTAGAAGAGGAGGTCGGACGGGTCGTCGAAGCGCACCGCGACCTCGGCCCAGCGAGTCGTCAAGTTGAGCATCAGCGGGCCGTCCAGGTCCTCCTTGCGCGCCTTGAAGAGCCCGCGCTCGACCAGCGGCAGCGGGGCGCGCAGCGGGGCGAAGCGCGAGTGCCGCCAGTCGTGGATGCAGGTGGGGCCGTCGACGACCGCGGACACCAGCGGGATCTCCCGGGCGTTGAAGACGAGCTTCGGGCCCTGCTGATGAGGGTCGTATTCGCCGTGCATCCGGTGGTCGCCGCGGGGGATCAGCTCGGGGTCGACGTAGGCCCAGGCCATGGCTTGCTTGGGGACGCGGAAGCGGTGCTTCGGGCCGGCGAACTGGGCGAACGGGCGGATGGCCGACTTCGCGAAGCGGGTCTTCGGCCGCGCGGCGAAGGCTG
Source organism: Myxococcales bacterium (assembly GCA_049841135.1). Taxonomy (GTDB): domain Bacteria; phylum Myxococcota; class Myxococcia; order Myxococcales; family UBA5297; genus JACRCT01. The sequence continues at coordinate 954,564 of JASGHK010000002.1, read as the reverse complement.
CCTCGAGCTTGCCCATCGCCCTGGCTGGAATCTGGTGACGCGCCGCGAAGGCAACCGGGTCGGGCGATGCGAAGAACTCGCGCATCCGGTCCGCGAGGCGGCCGGTGTCCGCGTCGACCAGCAGCTCCTCGAAGCGCGTCTTCAGCCCGGGGAAGGAGAGGGGGAAGAGGGAGCCGATGGGGTCGCCGGCGGCCCGCATCGTCTCGAGCAGGCGCGTGTCCTTGTCCTTGGGGGCGTTGAGGAGCAACGCGGGCCCGCTGGGATGCGCCGGTGCCAGCGCGAGCGGCGAGCCGAGCTGCGCCAGCCGGGCCTCGCGCTCGCCGGAGAGTCGCAGGTGGCCGAACGGCCGCCCGGCCTGCCCGGCGGGGTCGCGGACCCAGACCGACAGGGCGGTAGCGACGCGGAGGCCCTCGAACATCTCGGGGCCGAGCTCGACGAGGGCGCTCAGCCGGTAGCGCGACAAGAGCCAGCGCCGCAGGGGGGCGTAGAGGAAGTTGTCGACGAAGGTGGAGCTGGTGACGAAGGCGATGGAGCCCTGGCCCCCGGCGGCCTCGATGAGCCGGTCGGCCACGCCGAAGAACAGCACGTAGTCGTCGCGGACGCTCGTGCCCTTGGCGACGTCGCGTGCGAAGGGCAGCAGGGCGTCGCGCACCTGCTGGTAGCGCCCGCTCTTGAGCAGCTCGGAGTTGGCGACGTACGGCGGGTTGCCGATGACGGCCAGGGGACCTGCCCCGCCGACGCCCCGGCAGAGCGCCTCCAGGCCCTCGCCATATGCGTCGCCTTGGACGAGGTGGGCGCCGGGGCAGGCCAGGGCGGCTTGCGACAGCGCCTCGGCATCGAGGTCCAGGCCCCAGAGCGCGCGAAACGCCTTCAGCTCGGCCGAGCCCAAGAACGCACCGGCCCCGCAGGACGGGTCGACGGCCACCCATTCGGACACCCTCGACCCGTCGGCCTCGAGGGCCTGGGACAAGAGCCCGAACAAGGCGTGGACGAGCGGGGTGGGCGTGTAGTACTGGCCGAAACGGCGGCGCTGGTCGGGATCTGGGGCGGAGAGGTTCATCGGGCCGCGCTTGTATCGGCGCGGATTGCCCGCTGTCAAACGAAGGGCTCGGCACCCGGCCAACTGCGCGTTATCCCAGCAAATACGCGCAGTTTCGAGCGTATGGCGCTGCGGGGGCGTTCCTTGACCCGCTGGGGTGCGCCACGTAGAGTTTCGGACTCACAGAGCACGAACACCCCGAGGTGAAGATGAGCGGTCGATTGGGTGAACTGCTGGTCCGCGAGAACCTCATCTCGATGGCCCAGCTCAAGAAGGCGCAGGACCAGCAGAGCAAGGACGGCGGCCGCATCGGCTACCACCTGATCAAGACCGGCGCCATCGAGGAGTCCAAGCTCACCGACTTCCTCTCCAAGCAGTACGGCGTGCCCGCCATCAACCTCAAAGACTTCGACATCGACCCCGAGATCATCAAGCTCGTGCCGAAGGAGGTCTGCGAGAAGCACCTCATCATCCCCGTCAATCGCGCCGGCGCCTCGCTCATCATCGCCATGAGCGACCCCTCCAACATCTTCGCGATGGACGACATCAAGTTCCTCACCGGCTACAACATCGAGACCGTGGTCTCCAGCGAGATGGCCATCCGCGAGGCCATCGAGCGCTACTACGCGCCCAAGGGCCCGTCGATGGAGGAGATCATCGGCGAGCTCGACGACACCGGCGTCGAGGTGGCCGACGAGGCCGAGGGCTCCGAGAACGCCGATGACCTGGCCAAGGCCGCCGACGACGCGCCCGTGGTCAAGCTGGTGAACCTCATCCTGCTCGACGCCATCAAGAAGCACGCCTCGGACATCCACGTCGAGCCGTACGAGAAGGACTTCCGCGTCCGCTTCCGCATCGACGGCGTGGCCTACGAGGTCATGCGGCCGCCGATGAAGATGAAGAACGCCATCATCAGCCGCCTGAAGATCATGTCGAGCCTGGACATCTCCGAGCGCCGGCTCCCCCAGGACGGGCGCATCAAGCTCAAGCTGGGCGGCGGCAAGGAGATGGACTTCCGTGTCAGCGTCTGCCCGATGCTGTTCGGCGAGAAGGTCTGTATGCGCCTTCTCGACAAGTCGAACCTGCAGCTGGACATGACCAAGCTCGGCTTCGAGCCCGAGCCGCTCAAGTGGTTCAAGGAGGCCATCGACCGCCCGTACGGCATGGTGCTCGTCACCGGCCCCACCGGCTCCGGCAAGACCACCACGCTCTACTCGGCCCTCCAGGAGCTCAACAAGATAGCCGACAACATCTGCACCGCCGAGGACCCGGTCGAGTTCAACTTCGCCGGCATCAACCAGGTGCAGATGCACGACGAGATCGGCCTCAACTTCGCCGCGGCCCTGCGCTCGTTCCTCCGGCAGGACCCCGACATCATCATGATCGGCGAGATCCGCGACTTCGAGACCGCGGAGATCGGCGTCAAAGCGGCGCTCACCGGCCACCTCGTGCTCTCTACCCTGCACACCAACGACGCGCCCGGCACCGTCAGCCGCCTCTTGAACATGGGCATCGAGCCCTTCCTCGTGACGGCCTCGCTCAACTTGATCCTCGCCCAGCGCCTCGCACGCAAGCTCTGCCAGGAGTGCAAGAAGCCGGTGCAGGTCGAGGAACAGGCCCTGCTCGACGCGGGCATCCCGCCCGACAAGGTCGGCTCCTTCCAGGTCTTCGAGCCCGGCGGCTGCAAGACCTGCAACGACCGGGGCTACAAGGGCCGCGTCGCGCTCTACGAGGTCATGCCGCTCTGGGACGGCCTCAAGGACCTGGTCATCAACGGCGCTTCCGCCGCCGAGCTCAAGCAGGAGGCCATCCGCCTGGGCATGCAGACCCTGCGCATGGCCGGCCTGAACAAGGTGATGCAGGGCATGACCAGCCTCGAAGAGGTGGTCGGCAACACCGCGCCCGACAAGTTCTAGAGAAGCCCGCCAACAGACCGCCCCTTTGCCGTACGTCGCATCCCTGAAGAAAAGGACTCCCCGTGCCCAACCTGCATCAGCTGCTCAAGGCGATGGTCGAGAAGGGCTCCTCCGACCTGCACATCACCACCGGCTCGCCGCCCCAGCTGCGCATCGACGGCCACCTGGTCCCGCTCAAGACCGCGCCGATGACTCCGGTGGAGACCAAGCAGCTGTGCTACTCCATCCTCACCGACGCCCAGAAGCACAAGTTCGAGGAGGAGAACGAGCTCGACCTCTCCTTCGGCGTCAAGGGGCTGTCCCGCTTCCGCGCCAACATCTTCATGCAGCGCGGCGCGGTGGCCGGCGCCTTCCGGACCATCCCCTTCAAGATCCTCACCTTCGCCGAGCTCGGCCTGCCCGCCGTCGTCGCCGACATGACCAAGAAGCCGCGTGGCCTCATCCTGGTCACCGGGCCCACCGGGTCGGGCAAGTCGACGACGCTGGCGTCCATCATCGACAAGGTCAACACCGACCGCCACGAGCACATCGTGACGATCGAGGACCCCATCGAGTACCTGCACCCGCACAAGAACTGCCTGGTCAACCAGCGCGAGGTCGGCGCGGACACGCAGTCGTTCAAGAAGGCGCTCAAGTACATCCTGCGCCAGGACCCCGACGTCGTCCTCATCGGCGAGATGCGCGACCTGGAGACCATCGAGGCGGCGCTGGTCATCTCCGAGACCGGCCACTTGGCCTTCGCGACCCTGCACACCAACAGCTGTGTCCAGACCATCAACCGCGTCGTCGACGTCTTCCCGCCACACCAGCAGCCGCAGGTCCGCGCCCAGCTGTCCTTCGTGCTCGAGGGCGTCATGAGCCAGGCTCTCCTGCCGCGCGCGGGCGCGCCGGGCCGCGTGCTGGCGCTGGAGGTCATGCTGCCCAACCCCGCCATCCGCAACCTCATCCGCGAAGACAAGATCCACCAGATCTATTCGCAGATGCAGATGGGCCAGCAGAAGTTCGGCATGCAGACCTTCAACCAGAGCCTGATCGCGCTCTTCCAGCGCAAGCTCATCAGCCTGGAGGAGGCGCTGACACGCTCCTCCGACCCCGAAGAGCTCAAGAACATGATGGGCGGCAGCGCCGGCGGCGCTCCACGCGGCCCAGGCATGCGCCCTGGACCGGGCTAGCCGGAAAAGTTGCCTGGGTCTGGTAAGATAACGGAGGTCAGCCGCCCCTGAACGGCAGTCGGGGTGGCCGTCGGAAGTATCGGCCGGAGGTTCCATGTCGCCAGCGCCCGCCACCACGCAGAAGGTCGCCGCCCCTACGTCCAAGGCCAAGACGCCGGTCTGGATGTACGAAGCCAAGACGAAGAACGGCGACACGAAGAAGGGCGAGATGGAGGCGGCCGACGCCGAGGCCGTCGAGGCGCGGCTCCGCCAGCTCGGCTACCAGCCGGTGAAGGTCCGCAAGAAGCTGGGCAACATCACCCTGCCTGGCATGGGCGGCGTCACGCAGAAGGACCTGGTCGTCTTCACGCGAACCTTCGCGGTCATGATCGACTCGGGCCTTCCGCTGGTGCAGTGCCTGGACATCCTGGGCAACCAGAGCGAGAGCCAGGCGATGCGCACCATCCTACTCGCGGTGAAGACCCGCGTGGAGGGTGGCTCCACCTTCGCCGACGCCTTGCGCGAGCACCCGAAGGTCTTCGACGAGCTCTACACCCAGCTGGTCGCGGCCGGCGAAATCGGCGGTATCCTCGACACCATCCTCAACCGCCTGGCGGCGTACATCGAGAAGAACCAGAAGCTGGTGCGCAAGGTGAAGGGCGCGATGACCTACCCGGCCATCGTCGTCGTGGTCGGCATCGGCGTCTTCCTGGTCCTGATGTACAAGGTCATCCCCATCTTCGAGAAGATGTTCAAGGACTTCGGCGGGACGCTGCCCGGTCCGACCCAGTTCGTCATCGACATGTCGAACTGGATGCAGGACAACGTCTTCTACATCGTCGGCATCGCTGCCGCGGTGTTCTTCGGGTTCCGGGCCTTCCTGAAGAACCCGAAGGGCCGGGTCATGTGGGACACCTTCGTCCTCAAGACCCCCATCTTCGGCCCGCTCATCCGCAAGGTCGCGGTCGCCCGCTTCACCCGGACGCTGGGCACCATGGTCTCCTCCGGTGTGCCCATCCTCGACGCGCTCGACGTCGTCGCCAAGACGGCCGGCAACAAGGTCATCGAGGCGGGCATCCAGCACGTGCGCACCAAGATCAGCGAGGGTAAGACCATCGCCGCGCCGCTGCTCGAGACCGGAGTGTTCCCGCCGATGGTGGTCCAGATGATCGGCGTCGGTGAGGCGACCGGCGCCATGGACCAGATGCTCAACAAGATCGCCGACTTCTACGACGACGAGGTGGACGTCGCGGTCGAGGCGCTCACCAGCGCGCTCGAGCCGGTCATCATGGTGTTCATGGGCGGCGGCGCCGGCGGCTTCATCGTCGCCATGTACCTGCCCATCTTCACGCTCGCGGGCAACATCAAGTAGCGACGGTGGACTCGCCTACAGCGCAACCGCCATTCTCCGCCGGGGACGACGGCCTCTATCGGCGGCTCGTCTGGACGACGCTGCTGCGCATCGCGCTCGTCAGCGCGCTGCTGTCCGTGGCGGCAGCGCTGCTCTTCGGGGCGGAGGAGAAGCGCCTCTCGTCGGTCGAGCAGGCCCTCTTCGCCATCGTCATCGGCACGTACGCCGCCTCGCTGGTGTACCTCTTGGTCCTGCGCTCCGCCAAGGCCTGGCGCGGCAGGCTCGCCTACGCGCAGGTGGTGGGCGACGTCCTCATCGCCGCCTGCCTGGTGTGGCTGACCGGGGGCACCGAGAGCATCCTGCTGTTCATGTTCCCGCTGGCGGTGGTGACCGCCGCGGTGCTCCTGTACCGGCGCGGGGCCATCTTCGCGGCGGTGCTGTCGAGCGTGGCGCTGGGGGTGGTCGTCTTCGGCCTGCGCTCCGGAATCCTGCCGGCGCCGAGCGCCTCCGAGGGGCAGCCGACCCTGCCGTTGCCGCGCATGGCGTTCTTCCTCTTCGCCCACGTCAGCGCCGTCTTCCTCTCGGCGGCGCTGGCCAGTTACCTGGCCGAGCAGCTGCGCTCCACGCGCGAGCGCTTGACGGTGCGCGAGCATGACTACCTGGCCCTGGAGCGGCTGAACGAGAGCATCGTCCGGTCGGTCTCCAGCGGCATCCTCACCGCGGACCGCGACGGCCGCGTGACGTACATGAACCGCGCCGCCGAGGAGATCTGCGGGTTCTCGCTTCAGCAGACGCAGGGCGAGCCCGTCGAGCGGCGCCTGCCCGTGCTGAGCCCGTACCTGTCCCAGAGCGGTCCGGGACGCTTCGAGGCCGCGCACCAGACGGCCGCGGGGGAAGCGCGGCGGCTGGGCTTCGCGGTCGCGGCGCTGTACGACCGCGACGGGACGAGCCAGGGCCACGTGGTGGCGGTCGAGGACCTGACCAGCATCCGCGCCATGGAGGAGGACCTCAAGCGCAGCGAGAAGCTGGCCGCGGTGGGCGCCCTCGCCGCGGGCCTGGCGCACGAGCTGCGCAACCCGCTGGCGTCCATGTCCGGCTCCATCGAGCTGCTCCACGGCACGGCCAGCCTGGGCGAAGAGGAGCGCAAGCTGATGGGGATCGTGCTGCGCGAGGCCGACCGGCTCAACTCGCTGGTGCGCGACTTCCTGCGCTTCGCCAAGCCGACCCCCAGCCGAGCTCGAGCCGGTCGATCTGGCCGAGCTGGCGCACCGCACGGTGACGCTGTTCGGCAACGACCCCTCGCGCAAGGCGGTGACCGTGGTCGAGGAGCTGGCCGGGCCGCTGCCCGTGCTGGGCGACGCGGGCCAGCTCAGCCAGGTGCTCTGGAACCTGGTCGTCAACGCGGCGGAGGCCATGCCCGGCGGCGGCCGCATCCTCCTGACCGGCCGCGTCGTCGGCTCTGCGGTGGTGCTCGCCGTCCAGGACGAGGGCCCGGGCATCGCCGACGGGGACTTGCCCCACGTGTTCGAGCCGTTCTACACCACCAAGGTCGGCGGCACCGGGCTGGGTCTGGCCATCGTCCACGCAATCGTCGAGAGCCACCGGGGTGAAGTGCAGGTCCAGCGCGGCAAGGTCAAGGGCGCGGTGTTCGCGGTGAAGCTGCCGCTGCACCGGGTGGAAGAGACGGCGACGGCGAAGGCAGGTTAGAGGCGGGTTGGCTGCGAGCGGGGCGCGACGAGGCGAGACGAGACGAGACGACCATGGCACGCATCCTGGTGGTGGACGACGAGCGCTCCATGCGGGAGTTCCTGGAGATCCTCCTGCGCAAGAGCGGCCACGAGGTGAGGACGGTCGCCGACGTCGCCGGGGCCGTCGAACGGGTCCAGGCCGACGAGGAGCTGGACCTGGTCATCACCGACCTGCGCATCGGCAACCAGAGCGGCCTCGACGTGCTCAAGGCCTGCAAGCAGGCCCAGCCGCAGGTCGAGGTGATGATCATCACCGCCTACGCCACCACCGAGAACGCGGTGCAGGCGATGAAGCTGGGCGCCTACGACTACGTCACCAAGCCCTTCAAGAACGACGAGTTCTCGGTGCTGGTGGACAAGGCGCTGGAGAAGCGCAAGCTCGCTCGCGAGAACGAGTCGCTGCGCATCCAGCTGGGCACGCGCGCGCGCATCGAGGGGATGGAGGGCTCGGGACCCGGCATGCGCGAGGTCTTCGCGCTGGTCGACAAGGTGGCGGCCAGCCGCACCACGGTGCTGGTCATCGGCGAGTCCGGGGTGGGCAAGGAGCTCGTCGCGCGCGCCGTGCACAAGCAGGGGCCGCGCGCCGCCGCGCCGTTCGTGCCCATCAACTGCGGCGCCATCCCCGAGGGCCTGGTCGAGAGCGAGCTGTTCGGCCACGTGCGAGGCGCGTTCACGGGCGCCCACGCCGACCACCCCGGACTCTTCAAGGCGGCCGACGGCGGGACGGTCTTCCTGGACGAGGTCGGCGAGCTGCCGCTGCCGGCGCAGGTGAAGCTGCTGCGCGCCATCCAGGAGAAGCGCATCCGCGCGGTGGGCGGGCAGCGCGACTTCGAGGTCGACGCGCGCATCATCGCCGCGACCAACCGCGACCTCGAGGAGGAGGTGCGCGAGGGGCGCTTCCGCGAGGACCTGTACTACCGGCTCAACGTCATCCAGATTCGTGTGCCGCCGCTGCGGCAGCGCCGCGAGGACATCCTGCCGCTGGCCCAGCACTTCGTGGAGCGCTTCAGCGCGGAGACGGGTCGCGGCCCCTTGGTGCTGGCCCCCGAGGCGGCGGCGCACCTGCAGGCCTACGAGTGGCCTGGAAACGTGCGCGAGCTCGAGAACGCGATGGAGCGGGCGGTGACGCTGGCCGAGGGGGCGGTCATCCAGGCCGACGTCTTGCCGGCGACCATCCGCGGCGTGTCCCCTGCGGTCCCGCAGGGGAGCTGGCGCTGACCCCCGGCGGCATGGACCTGCAGGGGGTCCTCGACAACCTCGAGCGGCGCTACCTGCTGCTGGCGCTGGAGAAGGCCGGCGGGGTCAAGACCGATGCAGCCAAGCTCCTGGGCCTGACCTTCCGCTCGATGCGCTACCGGTTGGCGAAGCAGGGCCTGGCCAAGCCGGGCAAGGACGACGAGCTTCCTGGGACCCTGACTCTGCCCCAGTCCGCCCCGCGGGCCCTTGCAGTCGGAGTTGCAAAGCGGAGCGGGGAACGGGAGGCTAGGGCGCCATGAAGAAAATCCTCGGACTCGGCATCCTGTTGGCGCTCAACTCCTGCGACTGCGGCGGACCGCAGACCCACACGGCGGAGGGCGAGCTCACCTTCGGCCCCGACCTGCAGTTCGGTACGCTGGCCGTCGGTGAGACCAAGACCCTGACCGCGACGCTCGAGAACATCGGCGGGGCGTCGGTGGTGGTCGACGCCTTCGAGGTCGCCGCGCCGTTCTCGGCCTGCATCCAGCACTCGGACGGCAGCTGCACCAAGGACGCGGAGCTGGACCTCGGCCAGGAGGCCACCGTCGCGGTGACCTACGCGCCGACCATCGTCAATGGGAGCGAGGCGGAGAACCACACGTCGGACGTGGTGGCGGTCAACGACTCGCCGATCAAGCCGCGGGTGAAGATCCACGCGGTGGGGCATGCCATCCCGCTGCGCCTGCTGGTCGAGCCTGCCAGCCTGGACTTCGAGACGATCGAGTCGGGTGACGTCAAGGAGCTGACCGTCACCTTCAAGAACCTGGGCGCCTCGCCCATCGCCTTCACCAGCCCGGCCATCGACAACAAGGCGTTCACCGCCGAGCTCGCGTCCCTTCCTGGAAGCCTCGCGGAGGGAGCGTCGGCCACGCTCAAGATCACCTACGCGCCGCAGACCGGGGCAGACGACGCGGGGAAGTTCACCGTGGGCACCGACATCTCGGTGCAGAGCGCCATCGTGGTGCCGCTCAAGGGCAAGGCGCTCCTGGCGAAGGTGAAGCTCTGCTACGGCTTCGAGAGCGCGACGCAGCGATGCCTCGACCCGCAGACGGGCCTGAGCGGCGAGCTCGACTTCGGGGCCATGGATCCAGGGCAGTCGAAGAAGGCGACCCTCACCTTAATCAATGAGGGCAACGTCCAGGTGGCGCTCTCGGGCCTGGCCAATGCGAAGGGGGCGCAGGCGGCCGACTCCACCGCCGGGAAGAACCCCTGTTCCCTGGCGGCGCCGGTCCCGGCCGACTTCCTCTTCGCCCCGCCGTCCTTCGGCGCCAGGCTCCCCGAAGACCCCACGAGCCAGGTCCCGGAGCCGCCCAAGCAGGTCAGCGTGGAGGTGACCTATACCCCGACCTTCCACTGCGGGCCCGATGGCGCCAACGACGGAGACGTCGCCGACCGAGCCCTGGTGAGCCTGAAGGCGGGCGATGGACCGAGCTCGCCGACGTTCTTCATCGACCTCAAGGGGTCTTCGAAGGTGGGCCTGGCCCAGGCCTTCAACCTCGCGTGGAGCACGCGGCTGCCGACGACGCTGGGCTACAAGGTCTTCAACACCGGCCCGGGCCCGCTCCAGGTCACCGGGGTCGAGCTGGTGGACGCCGACGACAAGGAGTGCGCGGTGGGGTGCGAGTCGCGCCCGGCCTGTTCGCGTCCGGAGTGCTCGCTCTTCACCTGGGCCGATGGGCCCAAGGCGGTGGAGGTGCCCGCCGCGACCTCGGCAGGCAAGGGCGAGGCAGTGGCGGGGAACATCACCTACACGCCGGGGGTGTTCTGCGGAGCGGCCGATGCGGGCTCGTGCTTCCCCTCGCAGACGGTCAAGGTCTGCGCGCGGGTGAGCAGCAACGACCCGTTCCGGCCCAAGGTCTGCGGCGAGCTCAAGGGGAACACGTTTTGATCGGACCCGCCCTCACGGTTACCATCTGCCCGTGATCGTCTCGAACCTCTCCCTGGCCTTCTTCGCCGCAGCGCCAGTCCCCGAGACCTGGCGCAGCCTGGTGCTCGCTGGGCCGCTGGACATCAAGGTCAAACCCGACCTGTCCTGGCTCGAGCAGAACTCGGCCGTGCTCTACCCGCTGTTCGCCATCGGCACCATCGCCCTGCTGGTGATGGGCGTCTTCATGGCGTGGAAGTCGGACGAGGTCTCCGGCGTCCTCAAGGTCGAGTACAAGCGGGAGATCCTCACCATCCTGCGGCGCGAGCCCGGCGGAGTGAACGTGGCGCGCCTTGCCAAGGAGACTCGAAGCTCTCGGTGCACAAGACCGCGCGCATCGTCGAGGAGATGGTCAACGACCGCCAGGTGCAGGCGCGCGCCCACAAGGGCGTGACGCACGTGCGGCTGCGCTTCGAATAGTCCCGCGTCTCTCAGGGGTGGCAGGTCAGGCACATCCGCTGCCGGCGGATGTCCTCACGCGTGTGGCTGCGCACGAAGCTGGGCGGGTGGGGCGAGCCGCCGGCGCCACCGACCTTGTGGCAGGCAACGCAGTTGGCGCTGGCGCCCTGATCGTGACAGCCGGCGCAGGAGACGATGTCCCGGCGTGCGGCGGCGCCGTGTTGCGCCTGCCAGCCGGCGGGGTGCGGCGTTCGCGGGTCCTTGGAGGCCGGGCTGACGCCCCGCTCGCGGTGGCAGCGCTCGCACGAGGAGGGGCCGTGGCAGCGCTGGCACATCGTCGGGTCGCTTCGCGCTTCGAGCGCGTGGCGGGCAAGGTAGTCGTTGCGGTGCACGAATGGCCGGTCGACCCGCTCGGGGAGCTTCAGCTCCACCGGCATCGGCGCCGTGCGCGCATGGCAGTCCGCGCAGTAGGACGGCGGGTGGCACTGGGCGCAGGCCTCGGGCGAGGTGCGCGCCGGCAGCCGGTGCTCCCGTAGGTAGTCGCCCAGGTGCGTGAAGTAGGCGACCGGGCGCAGGGGCAGGCGGGCGAGGTCGGTGTGGCAGGCGTTGCAGCGGGCCTGGTCGTACTGCTGCTGGTGCTCGTGGCAGGCCAGGCAGGTGCCCATCGGTGCGGAGACCTTGGTTGGCACGCCGGGCTCAGGCAGCTCCAGGTGGCAGCGGCTGCAGTCGCCGTCGACCCGCGGCAGATGGCCCTGGTGCGAGAAGCGCACAAGGCGGTCGGCCTCTGGCCAGGTCTGCATCGGGTCGGTCAGGTGGCAGGCGCCGCAGCGCCCGGCGAGCTTCCAGTCGCCGTGGCACTTCAGGCAGGTCTGCTCCTGCGGGAGCAAGCGCGTCTCGAGGCTGATCGCGGAGATGACCCGGGCGTGGCAGACCTCGCAGTCGACCTCCGCCGCACGGTGCTTCTGGTGCGGCATGCGGATGATGTCCTGGTCGGTGGTCGCCTTGCGGACGACAAGGGTGGCGCAGGCGGCGGTCCCCAAGAGGACGGCGAAGACGGCCAGGCGGCGCGTCAAGGGCGCGACGCTCACGGGAGCTCCATATGCGTGCGGGTGGAGAAGTTGTAGACCAGCCGGAAGAGGCCTTCGAACCGGCTCTCGAAGTAGGGCGAATACGAAGCAATGCCGGTCACCGCCGCGGCCCACTGCGGCGTCAGCTGCCAGGTCAGGCTGGCCGAGCCGGTGTAGGAGTGCGTCTGGCCGCGGATGGGTTCCTTGAACCGGTAGAGGTCGGCGTCGATGGCGAGCAGCAGCGCGTCGGTGATGGCCCACGTGGCGAACAGGCGCCCCTGGACGTATCCGTTGCCGCTCGTCTCGAGCCAACGCCCCTGGACTCCCGCGGTGAGGCCCGGCTGAAGGTGGAAGCCGGCCCGCAGCGCCGCCTCGTGGCCGGACTCGTCCGAAAGGTCGCCGAGGGGGCCGTCCTCGGCTCCGAAACGCAGGTAGTGATAGTCGGCCTGCAGGCGCAAGAGGCGCACCGGGCGCCAATCGAGGTCGCCGCCGTAGCCGTCGCGAGTCTGGGTGGCGAAGACCGAGAGGATGGAGTTGCGCGACAGGAAGAGGTCCGGGGCAGTGCGCCGCACGTCGATGGTCGCCTGGAGCTTCGCCGTCGGCTGCCAGGTGATGGCCAGGTCGCCCTCGGCGAACCGTCGGGCGTCGATGGCCCACGTCGCATGGCCGCCGAAGGTCAGCGTGCGCCAGACATAGCGCGCGTCGACGCCGGCGAGCTGGTAGGCGGTGTCTCCGCGCTCCCAGATCTGCTCGAAGCTCAGGCCGAGCTCGGCGTCGATGGAGAGCCGGTAGAACAGGCGTGCCCCGAAGACCGCGTCGCCCTTGCCTGTCGCGAAGCGCGGGAGGACGAGCAGCCCGCCGTGGGCGCTCAGCCCGAGGCCCCTGAAGACGCGGAGCTCCATCGACGCCCCGTCCACCTGCCGGCCGCGGCCGGCCCCACCGAATGCGAAGTGGCGCCCCAGCTTGAGCGACACGTGGCCGTTCAAGAGCTCGCCTGCCAGGAACGCGTAGTCGAGGTCGGCCGTGTTGCCCCGCGTCCCCATCGTCACGAAAGGGTCGACCTGGCCCCAGGCCGCCAGGTGCATGCTCAAGTCGCCCACGAGCGGGTTGCCGACATGGGTCGCGTCCAGGCTGACCGCCTCGATCACTGGGATGACCGTCCGCTCCTCGCCCTCCAAATAGGAGGGGCGCCCCTGGACGTAGGTCGAGGACCTCACGTCGACCACAGCGGCGTTTCCCGCAGAGGCAGCCAGCGCGCCGGCGAGCGCGATGATCCTCGAGGTCGTCCGGGCGGACAGCACTGGGTTTCCTCCCGGCCTGGCGCGAGGCGGCGGTGCGAGAGAGGCGGATCGAACGCTTGCAGGAGGCGAAGCGTCAAGTGAAGAAAGGAACGATGGGCGAAAAGAGGGCGCTGCGGGCAGGCAAACGCGTGGACAACATGGTGTGCCGGACCCGGCGGAAGGCCGCGAATGCCGTCGGGAAAACCAGTTTCGCGAGGGCTCGGACACGCGCTTGACACGTGATCATGCCGATGCTAGCGTCGGCCACCCCTTAGCCAGAAAGTCCAAAGATTCTGGTGGGGAAATTGGAAGAAAGCTGTTTTGGAATGCCTCGTTTGAGGGTGCCGGATCGAGCAGAACGAAGCCGCTCATCCGGATGTCTAAGGACTGGGACGTCAGGGCGTTCTTCCACGCACGCTCCCCGCATGAGGCGGTAAAACCAAGCGCGGAACCGGGGCTGGGACACGGCTGCCGGCGACTTCCGGAGGTCACGAAATCATGGATGTATCGATGCTCGCGCAGTTCGCAATGTTCGCGGCCGCCGAAGCTTCGGGCTCCGAGGAGCTCGGGTTCTTCGGGAGCCTCGCCAAGCGCTTCGAAGGCGGCGGCTGGGGTATGTACCCCATCACCATCTGCCTGATCTTCTTCATCGCGATCACGATCGATCGCTTCTACGCGCTCTTCATCAAGGCCTCCATCAACAAGGAAGCCTTCATGCGCGGCCTGAAGAAGCACATCTACGCGGGCGACCTCGACAAGGCCATCAGCTACGTCGCGGGCCAGAAGCAGACCCCGCTCACGGTCGTCGTCAAGGCCGGCCTGATGAACGTTCCGAAGGGTGACGCCGAAGTGCAGGCCGCGATGGACGAGGCCGCGCTGCGCGAGAATCCCAAGCTCGAGGCTCGTACCGGCTACCTCGCGATGATCGGCAACGCCGGCATGCTCTGCGGCCTGCTCGGCACCGTCTCCGGCCTCATCACCTGCTTCGAGGCCGTGGCCCACGTCAACCCCGCCGACAAGGCCACCATCCTCTCGGCCGGTATCTCCGAAGCCATGAACTGCACGGCGTTCGGCCTCATCACCGCCATCCCCGCGCTGATCATGTTCTCGCTCTTCAACGGCAAGACCCAGCACATGCTCGACGACATCAACGAGAGCAGCGTCGGCGTGCTGAACCTCGTCATCGCAAACAAGGACAAGCTCCGTATGCCCGAGGGCAAGTCCATCCAGGCCGAGGAGTAACGGTCCTGCTGCTCATGGGGACGGCGAGAACCACCGTCCCCTAGGCGATGTCTTGAAAGATCGAGCTCACCTGGACCGGCGCGACGCGCCCGGGACGGGTTCAAGAGGAGGATGAGCGATGGCTGGCGGAATGGATCTCGGCACGAAGAAGGGCGGCAAGAAGTCGCTCGACACCGCGATCAACCTGGTGCCCTTCATCGACCTGATGGCCGTGACCATCAGCTTCCTCATCATGACGGCAGTCTGGAACCAGATTAACCGGCTGACCGTTTCCCAGTCCGGCGGCCCGAGCGAAAACTCGGCCCCTCCGGACACGAAGACCCTGCCGCTGAACCTGCTCGTCACCGAGAAGGGTTTCACCATCAGCTCTGGCGGCAGCGCACTGGAGATCCCCAAGTCCAACGGCGCGTACATCTACTGCCACACCTCCGGGGCAGACAAGATCGACGACAAGTGCGAGGACAACACCCTCGTCGGCGCGCTCAAGAAGATCAAGGCGGACGTGCCGGATCAGCGCAACATCACGGTCCAGTGTGAGGACGGGGTCAAGTACAACGACCTCGTCAAGGTCATCGACGTCTGCAACCTCAAGGACTCGACCAACCAACCGGTCCTGTTCCCCGAGGTTGCGGTGAGCGCGGTCGGCTAACCGAGGACCTACATGCCCATCGTCACTCCAGGCAAGCGAGTCTGTCCCCGGCTGCAGAAGAGCAAGGTCTTCGGGAAGGGCGCCCACGGCAAGAAGGGCACCTTCGCCGACCTGCTCATCACGCCGCTGGTCGACATGTTCGTCATCATCGTCATCTTCCTGCTGCAGAACTTCTCCGCCTCCGGAGAGATTCTGTTCATGTCCAAGGACATCACCCTGCCCGAGGCCATGAACGGTCGTGACATCGACCGCAGCCCGGTCATCCAGATCTCGAACGACGCGGTCATCCTCGAGGGCGAGCAGATCGCCCTCGTGGCCGACCTCGGCCGCGACGAGTATTGGAACATCCCGGCGCTGGAAGAGAAATTGCGCGACCTGAAGAAGCGCTACGAGGTCATCCACCAGTCCGACCCGTCGGGCGGCTTCAAGGGCGACATCAACATCCAGGCGCACAAGGAAGTGCAGTTCAAGACCATCAAGCGCGTCATGTACTCGTGCAACCAGGCCGGGTACCTGAACATCAACTTCGCGGTGATGGCCGCGGGTGCTGCGAAGGAAGAGAAGAAGTAGCAGCAACACTCCGCAAGAAGGCTTCGTGCGAGCGCCCGCTCCCCACCTCCGGGGGCGGGCGCTTCGCTTTCTGGGACGAATTGAGGCGCGGAGACCTCGCCGTCGCCCAGCCGCTCTCTGACCTCTGGCAACGCAAGAGTAAGGCGGCAGATCGTGGGACCGTTCCGCCGGGTGACCTTCAGGCCGTCGGCGCGACGGCTGGATACTCGGCTGATTGCCGCAGGCTGCGACGGATCGCTCGTTCGCCGAGCAGGGTGCGGACTCCAATAGCCGGGTGCTCACTGGCCTCTGGTCATGAGCGCCTCCACGCGTTCCCTGTGGCGCCCGAGACGCTGCGAAGCCGCAATCGTAGTGGCCCGCGAAGCCAACGGTCGCGCCGCTGGGAGAGCAGGACTCCGCTGGGGGCTCGGGTACTTCGGCCAAGGCTACTGAGCACCTCGACCAGCCTGCTCGCGACCTCTCCAGGTGGATGCGAGGACTGATGGCGCGGCCATCGTGCTCTCCACGGACGAACGCCAGGTTCGTGGCCAGCGGAACTCCAACCAGGAGTTGTGCGCCGAGAAGCAGCTCTCGGATCCATAGGTCAACTTGAAACGCCGTCGCGTCCTTCAGCGAGGCAGGCAAGGAAGCCGCGAGCCTCGCGGCTGGTCTGCCTCTGCTAGCCCGCCCGCGCCAGCGCCGCAATCCGGACCGCAACGGCTCCAGCCTGCAGGCACGCCTTCGCCGCGGCGTGGGCCGTGGCGCCCGTGGTGAGCACGTCGTCGACGAGCAGGACCTTCTTGCCCGAGACCTCCGCAGAGCCCTCGAAGGCAAAGGCGACGTTCTGCCGCCGCTGCGAGCGGTCCTTGCCGACCTGCGGTGTCGTGTCCCTCACCCTGCGGATCGCCCGGGCCACCACCGGGCGGCCGGAGCCGTTGCCCAGGGCGCGCGCGAGCAGCAGCGCCTGGTCGTAGCCGCGCGTCTTGAGCCGATGGGGGTGAAGCGAGATGGGGGCGACGAGGTCGCACCACTCGAGCTCGTTGCCGAGCGCGGGGCGCAGGAGCGAGGCGAGGGCCGGGGCGAGCTGTGGCCGGTCCTCGTACTTGAGCCGGTGGATGGCGTCCGCCAGCGCGCCGCCGTGCAGGAACGGCGCGGTGACGCGCTCATAGGCCGGAGGGTCGGCGAGGCAGTGGTCGCACGCGCCCGCGACGTCGGGCTCGCCGCAGACGGGGCAGCGTGCCGCCGGGACCTCGGAGAGCGTCTCGCGGCAGCGTGGGCAGAAGGGCCCTGGCGAAGAGATCAGCTCCCTGCACCCGGCGCAGCGGGGCGGGAAGAGGAGGTCGAGCAGGCCTCTCATCGCAGGAGCACCGCGCCCGGCTTGCGCGAGGCCAGCCGGGCGCGGGAGTCAGAGAGCACTACTGGCAGACGCCGTTGAAGCACAGCTGGCTCGAGGGGCAGACCTTGCCGCACTGGCCGCAGTTGTTGCGGTCGTAGGAGAGGTAGGCGCAGCTCGTCCGGCCCGAGGCGTCGGTGCACTGGGTGGCGCCGATGGGGCAGGTGCAGGCGCCGTAGGCGCAGATCTCGATGCCGGCGCAGGCGTGGCCGCAGCTGCCGCAGTTGTACTTGTCGAAGTCGGTGTAGGTGCAGACGTTGCCGCACGCCGTCTGGCCCACCTGGCAGTGGCACGCGCCGCCCGAACACACCTGGTTGCCCACGCAGCTGATGCCGCAGGTCCCGCAGTTGGAGTAGTCGGTGTTCAGGTCGGCGCACATGCCGGTGGAGCTGCACCAGGTCTGGCCGACGTTGCACTGGCAGGTCCCGTTGGCGCAGACCTCGGACCACTCGCACATGTTCCCGCAGTTGCCGCAGTTGAAGGTGTCGATGGACAGGTAGGTGCAGTAGCCGCCGCAGTCGGTCTGGCCGGCTTCGCACAGGCACTTTCCGTTGGCGCAGGCCATGCCCCAGCACTGGATGCCGCAGCCGCCGCAGTTCAGGGTGTCGGTCTGGGTGTTGACGCAGCTGCCGTTGCAGACCTGGGAGCCCGGGGCGCACTTGCAGACGCCGCCGGCGCACGACTGGCCGGAGGGGCAGGTGTGGCCGCAGGTGCCGCAGTGGTCGGTGCTGGTCGCGAGGTCCACACAGGAGCCCGAGCAGTTGCTGGTGCCGGCGGGGCAGGGCGAGACACAGACGCCCTTGGAGCAGGCCTTGCCGGTGCCGCAGGCGTTGCCGCAGCTGCCGCAGTTGAGCGGGTCGCTCTGGACGTCGACGCAGGCGTTGCTGCAGGTGGAGGCCGGTGGCGCGCACTGGCAGATCCCGCCGTAGCAGGGGTCGCCGTGGCAGGAGTTGCCGCAGGCTCCGCAGTTGTTCGGGTCCCAGTTCAGGTCGGTGCAGGTGCCGTTGCAGGGCACCCCGCCGCCCCACCAGCTGCAGTCGGGGATGCACATGCCCCAGGTGCAGTACTCACCCGGGTTGCACTGGATGCCGCAGCCGCCGCAGTTGTGGACGTCGCTCATGACGTCCACGCACTGTCCGCTGCCGCAGTCGTAGAGGTAGTCCTGGCACTGGCAGCTGCCTCCGTTGCACCAGGCGTTGGACCCGCAGTTGCGGTAGCAGCGGCCGCAGTTCTGGTTGTCGCTCTTGAGGTCCACGCAGTTGCCGCCGCAGGTCGAGGTGCCGGCGGGGCAGGTGCAGGCGCCGTTGGAGCAGGTCTGAGCCGCGCCGCAGACGTTCCCGCAGGCGCCGCAGTTGTTGCGGTCGGTGCGCGTGTCCACGCAGACCCCGCTGCAGGAGGTCTGGCCGGGGGTGGGGCAGGTGGTGCCGGTGCACACGCCCGCCTTGCAGGTCTGGGTCGAGCTGCAGACGTTGCCGCACTTGCCGCAGTTCTTCGCGTCGGTCGAGGTGTCGACGCAGGAGGTGCCGCAGGAGGTGGTCGGCGGCGGGCAGGCGGGGGTGCAGACGCTCTTGACGCAGCTCGAGCCGGCGCCGCAGGTGATGCCGCAGCCGCCGCAGTTCTTCGGATCGCTCGAGGTGTCGACGCAGGTGCCGCTGCACGAAGTGGTGCCCAGCGCGCACTTGCAGGTCGCGCCCTGGCACACCGTTCCGCCCGTGCAGGCGACCCAGCACTTGCCGCAGTTCTTGGGGTCGCTGGACAGGTTCACGCAGGTCCCGCCGCAGTCGAAGGTGCCGGCGGGGCAGCCGCACTTGCCGGCGACGCAGGCGACGCCCACCCCGCACGCGATGCCGCAGCCGCCGCAGTTGGTGGGGTCGCTGCTCAGGTCGACGCAGCCCGAGGTGCACTGGGTCAGGCCGGCCGGGCACACGCAGGAGCCTTGGCTGCACTTGGAGCCGGCGGGGCAGACCTTGCCGCAGGAACCACAGTTGGCGGGGTCGGAGCGGGTGTCGACGCAGCGGCCGCCGCAGCTGGTGGTGCCCGGCGCGCACTGGCAGCGGCCCATGGCGCAGGTCTGCGTCGGCCCGCAGACGATGCCGCAGCCGCCGCAGTTGGCAGGGTCGGTGGCGACGTCGATGCAGCGGCCGTTGCACTGCTGTTGGCCCATGGGGCAGTCGCAGCCGCCGTTGCGGCAGACCAGGCCCGCCTGGCAGACGTTGCCGCACCAGCCGCAGTTGTTGCCGTCGCGGGCGACGTCCACGCAGCTGCCGTTGCAGTTGGTGAGCTGGCCGCAGTCGAGCCGGCAGGCGTTCGCGCGGCAGACCTGGGTCGCCGGGCAGGCGATTCCGCAGCCGCCGCAGTTCTCGTGGTCGGAGGAGGTGTCGACGCAGCGGCCGTTGCAGAGCGTGGTGTTGCGCGCGCACTCGCACTGGCCCTGCCGGCACAGCTGGCCGGCGAGGCAGGTGCGTCCGCACTGGCCGCAGTTGAGGGCGTCGCTCAGGACGTCGGTGCAGCCGGTGCCGCACAGCTGCTGGGAGCCCGGGCAGGGGCCGACGCAGGTGCCGAGGTCGCACTTCTCGGTGGGGCCGCAGGCGTGGCCACACCAGCCGCAGTTGAGCAGGTCCCAGTTGGTGTCGGTGCACAGGCCATTGGCGCACTGGGTCTGGCCGGCGGGGCAGCCGCCGCACTGTCCCGCGGTGCAGGTGCCGGTCGGGCAGACCTTGCCGCAGGCGCCGCAGTTGGAGGGGTCATAGAGGACGTCGATGCACTTGCCGCCGCAGTCGGCGGTGCCGCGCGGGCAGCTGCAGAACCCGGCGACGCACTGCTTGCCGCCGGAGCAGGCGACGCCGCAGCCGCCGCAGTTGGCGTTGTCCCACTGGGGGTCGACGCACCGCCCGTCGCAGGACTGCGTTCCGGCGGGGCAGGCGCACTTGCCCAGCTGGCAGCTCTGGCCCGGCAGGCAGGCGGTGGTGCAGTTGCCGCAGTGGGTGGAGTCGAACATCAGGTCGACGCAGCTGCCCGAGCAGTTGGTGGTGGGGGCAGGGCAGGACGAGACGCACTTGTAGCCGGAGCAGACCTGGTTGGCGCCGCAGGCGACGCCGCAGCCGCCGCAGTTCTTGGGGTCGTTCTCGGTGTTGACGCAGGCGCCGCTGCAGACCTGCTGCGGCCAGTTGCAGGCGCAGGAGCCGTTCACGCAGGGCTGGCCGGCAGGGCAGGTCTTGAAACAGTCGCCGCAGTGGTACGGGTCGCTGGTGACGTCGGTGCAGCGCAGCACGCCGCTGCCGCACAGCTTCTGCCCGGGCAGGCAGTCGCAGAAGCCCTTGAGGCAGCTCTGGCCCAGGGCGCAGGCATTGCCGCACCCGCCGCAGTTCGACGGGTCGGAGTAGGGGTCGATGCAGCGGCCGTTGCAGAAGAGCTGGGAGGAGGAGCACGAGCAGTTGCCGCCGCTGCAAGCCTGCTCGTCACCGCAGGCATGGGCGCACTTGCCGCAGTTCTCGTGGTCCTTGGCGAGGTCGACGCAGGCGCCGTTGCAGTCGGTGAGCCACGGGTCGCAGGCGGTCACGCACCGCCCCTGGCTGCAGCGCAGGCCGCCGCCGCAGGCGATGCCGCAGCCGCCGCAGTTCTTCGGGTCGCTCAAGGTGTCGGTGCAGGCGCCGTCGCAGAAGCTCCCTCCTGGGCAGACGCAGCCGCCGGCCACGCAGCGGGCGCCGTTGCAGCTCAGCCCGCACTTGCCGCAGTTGGCCGGATCGCTCGTCAGGTCCACGCAGGAGTCGCCGCACTGGAAGGAGCCGGGCGGGCAGGAGCACTTGGCGTTGGCGCAGGCCATGCCGTTCTGGCAGACCGTCTCGCAAGTACCGCAGTGCTGCGAGTCGAGCGTCAGGTCGACGCAGCTGTGGCCGCAGGCGGTGTAGGGGGGCTTGCAGCTCGAGACGCAGGCGCTGGCCTGGCAGAACTGGCCGGTGGAGCAGACCAGCCCGCACTTGCCGCAGTTGGCGGGGTCGCTGTCGAGCTCGCGGCAGGCTCCGTTGCAGAGCGACGTTCCCGCTGGGCAGCCGCAGGTGCCCGAGGTGCAGGCCTGGCCGGACGGGCAGGCGAGGCCGCACTGGCCGCAGTTCTGGGGATCGGTGGAGAGGTCGACGCAGTCGCCGCCGCAGGCCGTGAGGCTCCCCGAGCAGCCGCACTTGCCCGCCGAGCAGCCCTGGCCTGAGGCGCAGGCGTTGGTGCACGCGCCGCAGTGGGCCTCGTCGCTCTGCAGGTCGACACAGGTGCGGTCGCACTCGGTCTGCCCCGTCGGGCACCCGGCGAGGCACGTCCCCGCCGAGCAGACCTGGGTCGCGGGGCACGCCGTGCCGCAGCTGCCGCAGTTGCTGGAGTCGCTCTTCAGGTCGACGCAGGCGCCGCCGCACTCGGTCAGCCCCTCCTCGCAGGTGACGGGCGGGTTGCCGGGCACGCAGCGCCCGCCCTGGCACCAGGTGCCCTGCGGACACTCGTCGGTCGCCTCGCAGAACAGCGGCTCGGTGCGGGTACACGCGCTCGAGAGCGCCAGGACGGCCAGCGCCGCCAGCATCAGGTTCGTGTGGGAGCGGGACATGGGCCCACCTTTGGGTCTTCGAATCACGCGAGAAGAGGCGCGCCTTTCTGCTCGGCCAGCAGAGGCGTAGGAACGGCAGATTCTACCTTGAGGACCGCCGCCAGGGCGACTTCCCAGCCGTCGTCGGCCTGCCTGGCGGTCCCTAGCGGTGGTAGGGCTCCCCCCGGAGGAGCGTGAAGGCCCGGTAGAGCTGCTCGGCGACGACCAGGCGGGCGAGGCGGTGCGGGAGGGTCATCGCCGAAAGCGAGAGGACGAGCCCGGCGCGGCGACGCACCTCTTCGGCCAGGCCCTCGGCGCCGCCGATGACGAAGGCGACGTCGCGACCTTGCGAGGAGAGCTGTCCCAGCCACTGCGCCAGCGCTCGGCTGGAGAACGGCTTGCCGCGCTCGTCGAGCGCGACCAGGGTCTCGCCGGGCTTGAGCTTCCCGAGGATGGTCTGCCCTTCCTCGGCGATGGCGCCGGCCGGGTCCTTGGCCTTCTTGGCCTCCGGGAAGCTCCAAGAGCTCGAAGCGGCAGTAGTGGGCGAGCCGCCCGGCGTACTCCTGGACCCCGGGCTCGAACAGCCCGGAGCGATCCCTGCCGACGCTGATGAGGCGAACCTTCATGGTGCTGGCAGGGTAGGCCTCAAGCCGGGAGGGACGGAAGGAAGAAGGCGAGGCGGCGCGTCCTCGGGGGCGTGGCGGCCGATTCGAGCTGTGGCCTCGCACGTCGCGAACCGCCCGTGTATCCTCGGCTTTCGCGATGTCTCCCGCTCCCCAGAACTGCAGCCACTGCGGAAACGTGCTCCCCGCTCCGGGCGCCGACTGCCCGCTGTGCGCTGCGCACACCCCGGCGCTGCCCGAGACGCGGGACCCCGAAGCCCGGCCCGAGCTGCCACCGGTTCGCGTGGGCGACCTGTTCGAAGGCAAGTGGCGCATCGAGAGCAAGCTGGGCGCCGGCGGCATGGGCTCCGTCTTCCTTGCCCACGACCTGGCGCTGGACCGCAAGGTCGCCATCAAGGTCCTGGCGCGCGAGCTGTCGGCGGACGCCGCCTTCGTGGAGCGGTTCGAGCGCGAGGCCCGGCTGACGGCCAAGCTGGAGCACCCCAACGTCGTCCCCGTGTACGCCGTCGGTCGCCAGGGCGGACGGCCGTTCATGGTGATGAAGAAGCTCGACGGCGACACGCTCGCCTACAAGCTGCAGGCGGAGGGGAAGATCTACCCGGCGGCGGCGCAGGACTACTTCCGGCAGCTGTGCGCCGGGCTCGCCCACATCCACGCGCACGGCTGCGTCCACCGCGACATCAAGGCGGGCAACATCATCATCGGGCCCAGCGGGCACGCGACCATCCTCGACTTCGGCGTGCTCCGGGACCCCAACTCCGCCGGGAACACCCAGGCGGGGATGATGCTGGGCACGCCGCGCTACATGTCGCCGGAGCAGGCGCGCGGCGCGACCGGCGTCGACCACCGGGCCGATCTCTACGCGCTGGGCGTGCTGCTCTTCGAGTGCCTCCTCGGGCGGCCGCCGTTCGAGGCCACCACCGACCTCGCAGTGATCCACAAGCACGCGCAGGAGCCGGCGCCGAACATCGTCGCGCTGGACCCGACGCTCCCGCCGGCGCTGGGCCCCCTGCTCCAGCGGGCGTTGGCCAAGGCTCCCGAGGCGCGCTTCCAGACCGCGGAGGAGTTCGCCGGCGCGCTCGACGCCGCGCTCGTGGGCGACCAGCCCATCCCGGTGGCGCCCCTGCCCATCGTCTCCGGAGCGGTGCGCATCCCCACGGGCGAGATCCCGCTGCCGGCCGAGCCTGCGCCGTTCCCTCCGCCAGACCTCGCGCCGCCGGACCCGAGCTCGTTCGACCCTGCGTCGATCCCCGAGGCGGCGCCGGAGCCGCTGCTGCCTCCGGTGACGGAGCTTCCGGCCGTGTCGACGCTGCCTCTCGCCAGCGCCGCCCCTGCGCCGGCGCGGGCGGCGGCCGAAGAGGTCCGGCCCAAGCGGCGCCTGTTCTGGCCGGTGGTGACGGTGGTGGCCCTCGCGCTCGCCGCGGCGAAGCTCTACTACCTGCGCTTCGGCGGCCTGGAGCCGGGCGGACCGCCGGCGTCTACCGACAAGCCCGACCCGGGCGGCGACGACAAGCCCGAGCCCGGCAGGCCGCGCCCCGCGCAGCCGGTGGGGCCCGCCAAGCCGGTCAAGACCTACGGCACCCTGAAGGTCGTCTCCGTCCTGTCCGACCGGCCGTATCCGGCGACGGTGGAGGTCGACGGCGTCGAGCGCGGCGACACGCCGGTCACCCTGGAGCTCTTGACCGGCAAGCACCGCGTCACGGTCTCGCGGCAGGGCTTCCAGACCTGGAGCAAGGACGTCCAGGTCGCGCCGCGCAAGGTCACCGAGGTGAAGGTCGACATGCTGCCGTGAGCCGCGCCGGGTTGTGCGGGCCGGCGCGCCTGGCGTGCGTGCGCCCCAGGCCTCTATAGTGGCCCACGTCATGGGGACGGACGTTCCGCTCAAGTGCCCGAAGTGCTCGCGCTCGCTGGCGCCGGGGGCGCGCTTCTGCGACCGCTGCGGCGTGCCGGTCCAGTCCGCCTCGATCGACCCGCTGAGCACGGCGCCGCTGCGCGTCGGGGAGCTGCTCGAGGGCAAGTGGAAGCTCGAGGGCAAGCTCGGGGCCGGCGGGATGGGCGCCGTCTTCCTGGCGCGGGACGTGGCGCTGGACCGCAAGGTCGCCATCAAGATCCTCGCGGCGCAGCTGTGTGACGACCAGGAGTTCGTCACCCGCTTCGAGCGGGAGGCGCGCACCACCGCCAAGCTCGAGCACCCCAACATCGTCCCGGTCCACGCGGTCGGGCGGCACCAAGGGCGGCCCTTCATCGTCATGAAGGCGCTCGAGGGCATGACGCTGTCCAAGGCCATCAAGAGCCGCGCCGCGGACGGCCGGCGCATGGGCCGCGACGAGATCCTCCCGCTGTTCAAGCAGCTGTGCGCCGGCCTGGGCTTCATCCACGAGAAGGGCTACGTCCACCGCGACGTGAAGAGCGGCAACATCTTCCTGGGCCACGACGGGCACGTGACGGTCCTGGACTTCGGCGTGCTCCGCGACGCCACGGCCGAGCGCATCACCCGCAGCGGCGTCCTGGTGGGCACGCCCACCTACGCCTCGCCGGAGCAGGTCCAGGGCGCCGAGGTCGACTCGCGGGCCGACCTCTACGCGGTGGGCGTGCTGCTCTTCGAGTGCATCACCTTGAAGGCGCCGTTCGTGGGCGACCCCATCACATTGATGAAGCAGCACTCGACCGCCGAGCCTCCCGACTTGAGCGTGCTGGCCCCCGGGCTGCCACCCAAGGTCCCCGAGGTGGTCAAGAAGGCGCTCTCGAAGAAGCCCGCGGACCGCTTCCCGAGCGCGCAGGTCCTCTTCCAGGCGCTGGAGTCGGCCTGGCCGGAAGCGGCCGCGGTCCGCAGGCTCGCCGTCGAGCCGGAGTGCGTCGAGACCGCCATCGTCTCCACGTCGGGCCTCGACCTGCGGGTGGCGCCGCAGGGCGAGACCGATCCCTCTGCCGAGACGCTGCCGGCGGACTCGGTCGCGGTGGGGGCGCTGCTGAGTGCGCGGGCACGCCGGGCGACGCCCTCGCCGCAGCCCGAGATGCCCGTCGCTCGCCTCGCGGCTCCCGGGCTTGCTCCTGCACCTGTTGCTGACACCCCTTCTCGAGATCGGGAGGACGATTGGCAGACTCGGACTGTGCCGGCGGCCGAGCGTCCAGCCGAGACCGAAGAGCAACCCACGGTCCGCATCCGCAACGTCAAGCAGGCGCAGGCCGACGCCGGACTGCAGCCGCCGGTCGAACCCGTGCTCCCGCCCACCGAGCGGCTGGACCCGAAGATGCTCGCGGACCTGGAGCCCTCCGAGACGACCGGAGAGCTCGTCCGCAAGCTCAAGCCGCATCGCTGGCCCTACGCCGTCGGCGCGCTCCTCGCCGTGGCGGCCGCGGCCGCAGCCTTCCTGCAATGGGGACCGAAGTAGCCGCGGTGGCTCAGCCGGCTCAGCCCTCGGCGACGGGGACGCGCGGGGCGTCGGCCCACAGGCCCTCGAGGTCGTAGAAGCCGCGCGTGTCCTGGTAGAAGACGTGCGCGACCACGTCGCCGAAGTCGATGAGCACCCAGCGTCCGCCGCCCACGCCCTCGATGCCGATGGGGCGCTCGCCCTGGGCCTTCAGCTGCTCCTCGATGTGGTCGGCGATGGCGTTGAGCTGGGGGTCGCTCTCGGCGGTCATGAGCACGACGTACTCGGCGTACGAGGCCAGGCCGCGCACGTCGAGCACCACCACGTCGAGCGCCTTCTTGTCAGAGGCCAGCCGGGCGATCTCCAGCGCCGTCGCCTTGGCGGGGCTGCTGGCCGGTAGCTCGGCGGCCTTCGACTTGGGGGCGCTCTTCTTGGGCGCGCTCTTCTTCGTGCGGGGGGCTGCTTTCGACTTGGCCATTGGGCTTCCTTCTCCAATTCGGGCGGCCGAGAGCTTGCCCGGCCGGAACGCGACGCACTCTAGCGCAGGCGGCCAGCGCCCGGAACGATACAAACGCCCGAGAGGGCCCCGGCATGCGGACGGCGCGAGGTGCCTCGAGGGTCTGCGCCGCTGAAATCAGGGCCCTGCTTCCCCGCGTTGTGGGGAGCGGAGTCGGACCCTATACTCCCGCGCGAATCAGGCACCTGGTGCCCGCCCGAAAGGAAGCCCCCATCCAGCGCGACGTCCACGGCAACACCCTCGGCCTCAAGCAGAGCCAGCTCCAGAAGCTCCGACACACCTATCGCCGGCGAGTCGGCCAGGGGGAGATCGTCTCCGCCGAGCTTGCCCGCCACCTCACCGAGGTGGCGGCGGAGACCAACCGGCAGATAGGCGTCCTGCTCGACCGCAAGGGCGACGTCGAGGCGGTCATCGTCGGCAACGCCACCAAGCTCGAGCTGCCCGAGATCGGCCGCGCCCGTGCCGGGCAGATCCGCCTTCGCGGCCTGCGCCTGGTGCACACGCACCTCAACGGCGAGCCGCTCACCCGCGACGACCTGACCGACCTGGCGCTGTTGCGGCTGGACCTCGTGGCGGCCATCGCCGTGCAGCCCGACGGCCTGCCCGGCTCGGTCGAGTGGGCGCACCTGGTCGCCGAGAACCCGCAGGGCGAGCTGTGGCACGTCAACAAGTTGCGGCAGGTGCACGACGCCGACGTGGGCGTCGACAAGCTCTTCGCCGACCTGGAGGACGAGTTCTCCCGCGCGGCGGCGCTGCGCAAGACCGACGGGAAGGAGCGAGCCATCCTCGTCGGCATGAGCCCCAAGGGCCGGCGCGTGGCGGAGGAGTCGATGGCCGAGCTCAAGGAGCTGGCGCGCTCGGCGGGCGTGACCATCCTCGACGCCATCGTCCAGGGCCGGCGCGACGTCGACCCCAAATACCTCATCGGGCGCGGCAAGCTGGGCGACCTGGTGCTGCGGTCGATGCAGGTCATGGCCACGCTGGTCATCTTCGACGCCGACCTCTCGCCCAGCCAGGCGCGGCACATCGGCGCGGAGACGAGCCTCAAGATCATCGACCGCACCCAGCTCATCCTCGACATCTTCGCGCAGCGGGCCCAGAGCGCCGACGGCAAGCTGCAGGTCGAGCTGGCGCAGCTCAAGTACCTCTTGCCGCGCCTGGCGGCCCGCGACGACTCGCTCTCGCGCCTCACCGGCGGCATCGGCGGGCGCGGCCCCGGCGAGACCAAGCTCGAGATCGACAAGCGCCGCGTGCGCGACCGCATCACCCACCTCGAGCAGAAGATCGAGCGGCTCGCGGCCGACCGCGCGGTGCGCCGCCGGTCGCGCAACCGCAACGAGCTGCCGGTCATCTCCATCGTGGGCTACACCAACGCCGGCAAGTCCACGCTGCTCAACGCGCTCACCAAGAGCGAGGTGCTGGTCGAGGACAAGCTGTTCGCCACGCTGGACCCCACGAGCCGCCGCCTGCGCTTCCCGCGCGACCGCGAGGTCATCATCACCGACACCGTGGGCTTCATCCGCGACCTGCCCAAGGACCTGAAGAACGCCTTCCGGGCGACGCTGGAAGAGCTCGACGACGCCGACCTGCTCCTCCACGTCGTCGACGCCGCCGACCCCGCCTGGGAAGAGCAGAATCCGCGCGGTGGAGGGCATCCTCGGCGAGCTGGATCTCTTGGGGACGCCGCGCCTGCTGGTCTTCAACAAGGCGGACAAGGCCGGGCCCGAGGCCCAGGGGTTGGCCGCGCGCGAGAGCGGCGTGGCGATCAGCGCGCTGAGCCGGGCTGGCCTGGACGAGCTGCTGCGGCGCGCCGACCGGGTCCTGTGGGCCGAGGGCAAGGCCGACGAGCCCGCTCCCGACGAGCCGCCGGCCGCGGCGCTCGAAGTCGTCCAAGCCGAGCCGAGTGATGAAACCAACGGCGACGAGCCTCGTCCTCCCTCTGTCGCGGTCTGACGGGGGGAACCTAGGGTTGGCGCAAGGGCGCTTCCTGTGGTCAAGTGGCGCAGGACCAAGGGGCAGCATCCATGGCAACCCACAACCTCGTCTTGCTCGTCCGCGCCTACCTGGCCGACCCCGCGAGCCTCAAGAAGCGTTGCCCGCACCCGGTGCTGGTCTGGGAGCCGCCCTCGCGCCAGGACGGGCACATCGAGACCACTGACGTCAGCGGCGCGGCGTCCGACCTCGTCAAGGGCGAGCCCGTCGCCATCGAGATCGTCAAGGGCATCGTCCCCAACGCCTTCCCCTTCGGCGTCACCGTCGGGCACGCCGAGAACAACGACGTGGTGCTGCACCACCACCAGGTCTCGCGCTTCCACGCCTACTTCCAGGACTCCAACCGCAAGCGGTTCCTGGTGGACGCCAACTCGCGCAACGGGACCTGGGTCGGCGAAGAGAAGCTCAAGCCCTCGAAGGCCTTTCTGCTTCCGCCCCGCGCGACGCTCCGCTTCGGCAAGCTCGAGGTCACCTTCGTCGAGCCCGACCAGCTGGGGGCCTTCCTGGACGAGCGGATGAAGTCCGAGCCGCCCAGCTCGGACGGGCCGGACCTCGCCGGGCCGACCGAGTAAGCGCCGATCGTCGTCCTCCTCGGCCGGACGGGCCAATCCTTCGCCTTGTCAGCTTCGCCGCTGGGGCGCTACAACGGCGCCTTCCGGAGGATTCGTCATGCCCAACTACTGCCCTGTCTGCCGTACCGAGTACCGCGATGGCATCGCCAAGTGCGCGCACTGCGAGCAGGCCCTGGTGCCCGCGCTCCCCGAACAGGACGAGGGCAAGGGCGAACGGCTGCGCTCGGCGGTCAAGGACGGGACTGCGGCCGCCATCCTGCGGATGAGCTACACGGACGCCTGCCAGATGATCGAGTTCCTGCAGGCGCAGGGCATGGACGCCATGATCACCGGCGACCCCAAGAGCTGCGGAAAGGGCGGGCAGTGCTCGCACTTCTTCGTCGCCGTGCTGCCCGAGGACGTCGAACTCGCCGCGCAGGTGCTCAAGGCCGAGCAGAAGCGGTTGGTCGAGTCCGACGAGGAGTGCCAGGGCGCAAACCTCGACGCGATGGTCGACTTCGACGCCGAGGGGCAGAAGAAGTGCCCGGCCTGCGGCGCGAGCTTCGAGGGGACGCCGGAGGAGTGCCCGGACTGCGGCCTGTTCATTGGCGCGACCGGGTCCTGAGCTCCTGCCGACCGGCTTTCGCCCCCTCCGCGCGCAGAAGTAGACTGCTCGCACTGGCCGTGCGAAGGGGGTTCGAATGCGTTCGTTGCTGGTGGGTCTTGCCGGGCTTGTGCTGGCGGGTTGCACGGACCTCGTCGAGTACTACCCCGGGCCGGAGCACTCCATAGGGCTGACGCCGCACGACCACGCGACCAACGCCGGGGCGACGCCCATCGTCGTGCGCCTCGGGGCCTATGGCGGCGACGACGTCTTGCCGAAGTTCGTCAAGACCGTCGTCGACGAGGTCTCGCTGAGGGACGCGGCAGGGCAGCCGGTCCCGATCACGGTGGAGACCGGCGACACGCGGACGCAGCCCGACGGCGGCGCGAGCTCGGTGCCTCGACGAGCATGGTGAGGCGATCACCTGCGTCCGGCTGACACCGAAGCAGCCCCTGGGCGACGGCTGGTACGACCTGCAAGTCGGGCCGGGCGTGAAGTCCTTCAACTGGCACGGGCGCGACCACGACCTCCAGAGCCACTTCCACGTCGGGAGCCTGCCGCAGATCGTCAAGGTCGAGATCTACGAGAAGGGCGGCTACCTGAGCGGCAGCATTCTCTTCTCGGAGCCGCTCGCGGCCGATGGCCTGCAGAAGTCGGTGTGCCCTCATGCGCTCAAGGCACCAGCCGACTGCTGGAGCTTCGAGGTCCAGACCGAAAGCAACGAGGGCGTTTGGATCCATGTCCCCGGCACCACGAAGGACGAGCTCGCGGTCAGCGTGACGCCAGGGGCAAAGGCCGTCTCCGGCCAGCCGCTGCGGGACGCTCAGGGGAACGAGACCTTCGTCATCACCTTGGGAGCCATGGAGCCCGTCGCACCGTACGCGCGCACCTGGTGCCAGTGATGTAAGCCGCCCTGCTACGGCTGGCGGGTCGCTCGTGGCTGCTCCTCGGAAAACGTCCTTCTGAAACGCCGAAGGCCGCGCCCTCGCGAGCGCGGCCTCCGTGCTGAAGTCGGAATGCGAGCGACGAGCTACTGGAGCAGCGTCTGCGCCTGCGCCCAGGCGGTGCCTTCCTGCAGGTTCTCCTGAGCCTCCTGCGGCAGGCCCATGATGCCGCCGCCGAGCGCGCCGTCGACGGTGTGGAGGATGTCGTCGATTCTTGCCGGCGGTGTTGGCGACGTTGCTCATCAGGTTGAAGAAGCCGCCGAGCGGACCGCCCGCGAGCCAGCCGATGGCGTTGTTCATGAAGGTCCCGATGAAGGGCTTGACCAGCTTGCCCAGGCCGAAGGGGAGCTTGTCCGCGAGCTTCTCGAGCGCGCCCTGGAGAGGCTTGGTGATGAGCTCCATGGGCTTCTTGACGATGTCGAGCACCTTGCCCACGGTCCCCATCACGCTCTTGAAGGCGCTGCCGATTCTTAGAGAAGAAGCTCATGGTCATTTCCTTTGGTCTGCGGGGGCGCTGCAGAGGTTCTGTGAGGATTATCGCGGGCGTGCGGCGGAGGTTGCCGGACTCGGCCAGTTGGCCGATGGGGAGAGCGGGCAGCTTTGGTCCGCCGGGGCTTCCACTGGACCAAGGCTGACAGGACGGGATTCCAAAAACCAAAGCAATAACGGCACCTTGCGAGGCTGCTTTATTGCCTCGGGAAGGCCCTCCTGGGCTCCGCAATGGCCCGGGGAGGCCTGCTTCGGTGGTCAGGCTTGCTGAAATAGGGCTGGCGGCTCATCCAGGCTCCCAGGTGCCTTTCCGTGGCCCTGGTGGCCTATTCGGCCAGATCGAACCCGTTTCCGACCCCTCTGACGCGGGGCGAGCCCACTCGACTTCAGCCTGACTCAGTAGAATCCTAGGAAATCCGAATGCTTGCGGGCTGAAGTCGGCCACCCATGCGGATTTCCTGCGGTTTTCACCACGGAGCGACGCCTATTTCCTGCGCCGCTGGGTGGGCAACGTCTCTTCGAAGGAGTCCTTCTCGCGGTCGGGCCGGATGTCGACCTTGCCGTCCGCGACGTCCTCCAGCCACTGCTTCACCTCGCCGGTGGTCGCGCCACCCTGCGCCCGGACCTCGCCGTCGGGCAGCACGTTGAACTCCGGCTTCTTCTCCGGGTGCAGCGCGTAGTCGATGACCTTCTCCACGTACTCCTCCAGCGGCATGCCGAGTCGCTGGGCAATGCTCTGGGTCGCGGGGTCAGCCATCAGCTCGGCACGGACTTCTTCGATGGGGCGCTTGAGCTTCTTCATGGCCCGCATCATAGCCGGGGGAGCGGCTTGACGGGCAGCCCGGAGCCGGACGAGCCTTCGGCGCAGCTCGAACCGAGGTTCCCATGCCCATCCGCATGACCGACGACGACCCGCGCGACAGCGGCGGGGACGACGATTCCCCACGAGGCGGTGGAGGTGGTGGCGGAAGCGGCGGCGGAAGTGGAGCGGGCGGCGCGGCCATTCTCGGGTTGCTCTTCTTCGCCTTCCGGCACCCGAAGATCACCGTCGTGCTGCTGCTGATCGTCGGGGCCTTCTACTACTGCTCCGGGCCGAGCTCGAGCGGGCCCGACCAGACCGCGTCCTCCGAGGAGGCCACGCCGGCCAAGGTCGCCGAGGAGGGCCAGCTCGGAACGGGCGCGGTGCTGGACCCGAAGGTCTACGACACCGCGCTGGTGCACGAACCCTTGGCCGAGGCGGACAGCGTCTCGCGCGTCTCGCTTCGCCAGTACGCTCCGCCGCGCAAGAGCCAGGGCCGGCAGGGCAGCTGCGTCGGCTGGGCCACCTCCTATGCGGCGCGCTCCATCCTGCACAAGCGGCAGACCGGGGCCGACCTCGCCTTCAGCCCCTCGTTCATCTACAACCAGATCGGCAAGAGCAGCTGCCAGGGCAGCTACCTGGTGCGCGCGCTGGAGACGATGGAGAAGACCGGCGACCTGCCGCTCTCCGAGTTCGCCTACGACCAGAAGTCGTGCACGCGAAGGCCCAGCCCCGACGAGAAGGAGCGCGCCGCCGACTACCGGATCGTCGGGTTCACGCGCCTGACCGTGGATTCGGACGACTACCGGAACAACGCCACGGCGGTGAAGCAGCACCTGGCGCAGGGCGCGCCGGTGGTCATCGGCATGAAGGTGGGCGGGACCTTCGAGACCGAGATGCAGGGCAGGCGCGTCTGGCGCCCCACCGAGGACGACTACGAGTTCCGCGGCGACTGGGGCGGGCACGCCATGGCGGTCATCGGCTACGACGACTCGCTGGAGGGCGGCGCCTTCGAGCTGATGAACAGCTGGGGCGACGACTGGGGCGACGGCGGCGTCGCCTTCGTCAAGTACAAGGACTTCGACCACTTCGTGAAGGAGGCCTACGGCCTGTACCCGATGGGCAAAGCCGAGGCGGACCAGAAGCAGCACATCCAGTTCGGGCTGATCGACAACGCCACCAAGCGGCGCATCGCGCTCAAGCCGGTGGAGGGGAACGTCTTCCGGACCGTGAAGCCCATCAAGGTCGGCACGCGCTTCAAGGTCGAATTCTCGAACAGCAAGCCCGTCTACACCTACCTCTTCGGCCAGGAGACCGACGGGACGAGCTACGTGCTGTTCCCGTACACGCCCAAGCACTCGCCTTACTGCGGCACCACCGGCGTGCGCGTCTTTCCGCGCAAGCAGAGCCTGGAGGCCGACGACAAGGGCACCCGCGACTCGGTGGCGGTGGTCATCTCGCCCAAACCGCTCGACTTCAAGAAGCTCAACGAGCGGATCACCGCGGCCGCGGGCGACAGCTACGGCGCCAAGCTCCAGGCGGCGCTGGGCACCAGCCTGAGCACCGGAGCCAAGGTCCGCGCCGCCAAGGATTTGGTCGAGCTCGACGCCGAGGAGGGCGAGGACGGCAAGGTCCACGCGCTGGTGCTGGAGTTCGACAAGAGCTGACGCGGCTCTCGGAAGAGAGCTGCGCGAAAGGGAGTCGGAGTGGAACTCTTCATCGTTGCCATCGACGAGGCCGCCGAAGTCTGGGCCTCGGACACGGGGTGTACGCAGCCTCTGGGCGTCTCGCCCTGGGCCCAGCCCGTGCCTTCGGCAGTGGAGCTCGACGCGCTCCTCCGGGCGACGGCTGCCGTGCGCTCACGCGCCGAGCGCACGGTCTACTGCTCGTTCGACCACAGCCACCTCTTCCGCTCGGTCGAGGTTCCTGCGGAGCCAGCGCCAGATCTCAAGGTGTGCACACGCGGTCTCCTCGAGCTGATGCCCTCGCCGATCGACGAGCAGGACATGGACCTCGTCGTCGATCTGCCCGGAGCGGCCACCCGCCGGGTGGTCGCTCACGCTCACCGGGGCCAGGAGGCAGGGGAGCAGCGCGTGCTGTCCAGGCTCAGCGAGGCCGGCTTCCCGGACCCGGTGTTCGAGTACACCGACCTCGCGCTGACCTCGGCGCTCGTCACCCGCGGGCTGGGGATGGGTGGGGAGCCGGTGGTCTTCTTCCAGTTCTTCCCGCGCCACTTCGAGGCCCTCGCGGTCGCGCGCGCGGTGCCGCACCTCTTCTACCAGTCGCCTCCGGATGCCGACCCCAAGCAGGCTCTGCGCACCTGGGAGCTGCTTTCAAGCAATTCCCCAACGGCCGTCTGCGGCGGCGACGCGGGTCGATGCGAGGCGTTCGGAGCTGACTTCAGGCGCGCGACGGGAAAGGCAATCACGAGGATCACCTCGGATACTGGCTCCTTCGTCCTCGACGGCCTTCGCAGCCGGACGCGCGTCTGGGCGGGCCGCCGCAGCTACAGCCAAACCACGGCTGCCGGAGGCAAGCCCAAAGGCCGATGAGCGGAGGGGGGGAAGCGAAGCGGCCGAAAAGAAGTCGTGCCGCAGACTCACAGCCCGGTGTCGTGCTCGACGAAGCTCCAGCTCACGCCGAACCTGGCCGCCAGCCGCTCGCCGAGCGCCTTCACCCCGAACGTCTCGGTCCGGTAGTGCCCGGCCAGGATGAGGTGGATGCCGCGCTCCTCGGCCTCGATGGCGGTGTGGTGCGGCCCCTCGCCGGTGAGCAGCGCGTCGAGCCCGGCTCGCGCCGCGGCCGAGGCGTACGAGCCCGCGCCGCCGCTGCAGAGGCCCAGCCGCCGGATGCGGTCCGGTCCGGCGCCGGCGATGCGGTGCTCGCCGATGGCCGAGCGCACCTTCGCCGACAGCTCCGCGAGCGAGAGGTCGCAGCCGGCGCTCAGCCCGAGCTCGAATCGTCTGGAACTTCCCGAACGTCCCGTCGACGGTCAGCCCCAGCGCCCTGGCCAGCCCGGCGTTGTTGCCCAGCACCGGGTGCACGTCGAGCGGCAGGTGCGCCGAGTAGACCGACATCCCCGCGTCGAAGCAGCGCTTGAGCTTGCGGCCGTGCGGCCCGACGTACGGCCGGTTACCGCCCCACATCAGGCCATGGTGGACGACCAGCAGGTTCGCGCCGAGCTTGCAGGCGGCTTCGATCGTCGCGTCCCCGGCGTCCACGCCGCAGGCGACGCGTGCGACGTCCTGGGTGCCGGCGTCCAGCTGCAGGCCGTTGACCGCGTTCGGCTCGTCGGGGATCTCGCCGAGCTTGAGCTCTTCGTCCAGGTAGCGGGTGATCTCGCGCAGGGTCGTCATGGCCGCGGATGCTACCGCAGCTTCCTCCCTGCGCACCCGGCGCACGGCTCCTTGCCACTGGCGGAGCGGCGCCGCTATCGTCGGGGCCGCATGTGGGCTCTCGATCTCGGCACCACCAACACCTTGCTCGCGCGCTGGGAACCGCAGGCGGACCGCCCGGCGCTGCTCGAGCTCCCCAACCTCAGCCGCAAGCCCGGCCACGCAGACGCCGTCGATGCCGCCCGCGCCGTCCCCTCGGCGGTCCACGTCCTCGAGGAGCCGGGGGTGTGGGCGAAGCTCGGGCAGTCGGGGCCGCTCGCCCGCAACTTCTTCTGGGGCAAGCTCGCCCACATCGGCCGCCCGGCGCTGGAGATGAACGCCGTCCAGCAGCGGCCCCAGTTCGTCTCCACCTTCAAGCGCGTGCTCGGCACCGCGCCCCTGATGCCCATCGCGCGCATCGGCAAGACCAGCTTCTCGGCCCGCGAGGTCTGCCGGATGTTCCTGCGCGAGCTGATGGCCGAGACCAAGGCCGTCACCGGCGAGCGGATCCGCGACCTCGCCATCACCTCGCCCGTCGAGGCCTTCGAGACGTACCGCGCGGAGCTGGTCGCGGCCGGCAAGGCGCTGGGCATCAAGAAGCTGCGCTTCTTGGACGAGCCGGTCGCCGCGGCGCTCGGCTACGGCCTCGGGCTCACCCGGCAGCGCAAGGTCCTGGTCGTCGACTTCGGCGGCGGGACGATGCACGTCGCCCTCATCCGGCTCGACCCGGCGGGCGTGCAGAAGGGCAGCAGCGAGGTCGTCGCCAAGGCCGGCCGCGACATCGGCGGCAACCTCGTCGACCAGTGGCTCCTGGCTGAGCTCTGCCGGCGCCTCGAGTTCCCGCTCGACGACGACGCCTCCGAGGAGGTCCTGCTCTGGCGGCGGCTGATGCTCGCCGACGCCTGCCGGGCCAAGGAGGCCATCTTCTTCAAGAAGCAGGCGGTCTTCGAGCTGGCCCCGCCCGAGCACCTGCGCAGCCTCTCGGCCCGGTTGCGCGGCGACGCGCGCTCGGTGGAGCTGACCCAGCAGGACCTCATCGATCTCCTGCGCCAGCGCGGCGTCTACGGCGCGCTCGAGCACTGCCTCGCCGAGGTCCTGGAGCAGGCCCGGGAGAAGGGGCTCTCGGAGTCGGACGTCGAGGACGTGCTGATGGTCGGCGGCTCGACGCTGCTCCCCGAGGTCTACAAGATGTTCGAGACGCGCTTCGGGCGCGCCAAGGTCCGCGCCTGGCAGCCGTTCGAGGCGGTGGCCTACGGGGCCGCAGTCTTCGCCGCCGGGCGCACCGAGCCGGTCGACTTCATCGTCCACGACTACGCGCTCGTGACCTACGACCTCAAGTCCAAGAAGCCGGAGCACACCGTCATCGTGCCCAAGGGCACCCGCTTCCCGACCCAGCTCGACCTGTGGAAGCGCCAGCTCGTCCCCACCTGCGCGCTGGGCGAGCCGGAGAAGGTCTTCAAGCTCGTCATCTGCGAGATCGGCGAGGGCGGCGAGGGGCGCACCTTCGGCTGGGACGCCACCGGCCAGCTGCACAAGATGGGCGGCAAGGACGGGCAGGGCGAGGGCCCGCTGGTGGTCAAGCTCAACGAGGCCAACCCGGCGCTGGGCTACCTCGACCCGCCGCACTCGCCACAGGACTCGCGCCCGCGCCTGGAGGTGGCCTTCGGGGTCAACGCCGAGCGCTGGCTGTGCGCCACCGTCTTCGACCTACGCACCAAGAAGCACCTGATGAAGGCCGAGCCCGTCGTCCGGTTGCTCTGATTCGAGTCAGGAGGGGGACCGTCATGGAAGCCGTGACCTGGATTCTGTGCGGCGTCGCTGCGGTCGGAGTGTCGCTCTTCGCGCGCTGGCTGCAAGACCGGCCCGGGAAGTCCTCACAGGAGGCCGAGGAGGCCTGGTGGTCCGCAGGCCGGGCGCTCGGGCTGGACTACAGCGAAGGGGCGGGCTGGACGCTGCACGGGAAGGTCGACGGCTTCGACGTGCTGGTCGAGACGTGGACCGAGAACGAGGACCCCGGGCTGAGGGAGCACAGCACGCCCCGGAAGTACACCCGGGCCGTCCTCGGCACGCGCGGAATGGTCCCCGCCGAGCTCAGCCTCAAGTCCGAGACGGCTCTGGATGCGGTTCGCAAGGTCGCCGGCGCGCAGGACGTCGAGCTCGGGGAGGCCGAGTTCGACAAGGCGGTCCTGGTCCAGGGGCCCGAGGACGTGGCGCTCGCGGTGCTCAAGCCGCAGGCGCGCAAAGACCTGCTGGCCTTCCTGGCCCGCGGCGGCGTCGTCCGCGAAGGCGAGCTGCTTTTGAAGTGGAACGGCGAGCTGAGGGACCGAAAGGAGATCGAAGGAGCGGTCCAGTCGATGCTCGCGGTCGCCAGGAGCCTCGCGATCGCCTCGGTCCCTGCGGCGCTGCTCGAGAACGCGACCAAGGAAGCAGACCCGAAGCTGCGGCGGCGCAACCTGACGGCGCTGCTTCAGATGCACTCCGGCAGTCCCGAGTCGGCCAAGGCCCTGCAGGCCGCACTCGTCGACGCGGACCCGGCTATCCGCCTGCTCGCCGCTCGGCTCTCGCCGGCTCAGAAGGAGGCCCAGCAGGTGCTCGAGGCGCTCTTGGACGACGAGCGCGTGCCTGCCGAGATCCGAGCATCCGCGCTCGAGCGGCTCGCCGGGGCCTGGCCCTATCCGGAGGTCGCGGCGCACGTCGGCCGCGCGTTCGCGAGCGATGCGCTCGAGCTCAAGCGCGCGGCGATCGCCGCGGCGGGCGCGGGGAGAGACGTCGACCGGCTCGTGGCCATGGAGAAGCTCGCCCCGCTGCACGACGAGGGCGTCGCCAGCGCTCTGGCGAAGGCGCTTGCCACGGCGGGCGAGCTCGCCGAGCCCGGCCTCATCAAGCTCCTGGGCCACGAGTCGGCCGCTGTGCGGCGGGAGGCCGCTGCCGGCCTTGGCAAGGTCGGCACCGTCCGCGCCGTCGAGCCGCTGCTGCCGCTCACCCAAGGTGTCCTGGCCGACGGAGCGCTCAAGGATGCGGCCCGCGACGCCGTCCGTGCCATCCAGGCGAGGCTGGGCGACGCTGGCGGAGGACGTCTCTCGGTGGTGCAGGCCGTGGCGGAGGAGGGCGCTCTCAGCGTCGGGCAGGTCACGCGTGCCGGGGAGAAGGGCTGAGCCATGGAAGGGTTCGTCTGGTTCCTCATTCTGGTCGTTGGGGCGGCGTTCGGCATTCCGATGGCCATCCGCCACTTCAAGGACCGCTCGGACAACTTCGGCGCGGCCAGCTCGGGGGCCTTTGGCACCGATGACGTCGCGCAGCGCGCCTGGGAAGGCGAGATCGAAGGCTTTGAGCTGCGCCTGGAGATCTTCGAGAAAGGCTCTGGAGAGAACCGCCGGACCGGTAGCCGCCTGATGCTCGACGGCAAGGGCCGCGTTCCTCCGGACATCGCGCTCGGAGTCGAGTCCTCGTGGCAAGGGCTGCGCAAGGCGCTGGGCAAGAACGACGTCCAGGTCGGCGATGCCGAGTTCGACGCGGCGGTGAAGATTCGCGGCCCCGAGGACGTGGTCCTGGCGACCCTGGGGGTCGAGGCGCGTGCGTTGGTGCGCGACTTCGTCGCCTCGGGCGGGGTCGTGGAGTCGGGGAACCTGGTCTTCCACTACGAAGGGGCAGGGATTGGCGGGGCGCCCCTTCAGAAGGAAGCCCGGCTGCTGGCGAAGGTCGCCAAGTCGATGGTCGTCGACTCCGTCCCTGTGGCGCTGCTGCGCAATGTGCGGACCGATCCCAATTCGCAGGTCCGCCTCCGGAACCTGGCCGCGCTGCTCGCAAGCCACGCGGCCGCTCCCGAAACCGGGCAAGCGCTGGAGGCGGCGCTCTCCGACCGTGACCCCGAGGTGCGGCTGTTGGCAGCGCAGCGAGCGGACGCCAGCGCGGCGGTGCAAAGGACGCTCGAAGCGCTGGTGGACGATCGGGAGGCCGCCGTGGCCGTGCGCGCCGCGGCCCTGGAGCGCCTCTCGCAGCTCTTCCCCTATGACGCGATCGCCCCGCTCGTCCGACGCGCCCTGTACCAGGAGCTCGAGCCGCTGCGCCGGGTGGCGGTGGAGGCCGCCGGTCGAGGCAGGGACGCCTCGCAGCTGGCGTCCCTGCACAACCTCGTGGCGACCCGCGACGAGGCCCTGGGCCGGTCGCTCGCCAAGGCCCTGGCCGCCATCGGCGGAAGCGAGGCGGAGTCCAGCCTGATCGCGCTGCTCCAGAGCGGCTCCGACGCGGTCAAGCGCGAGGCCGCGGTCGGGCTGGCCCAGGCCGGAACCGTCCGCAGCGTCGAGCCGCTCCTCCCGCTCTCGCAAGGCGTACTGGGCAACGCCGCGCTCAAGGAAGCCGCACGCGACGCGATCCGCGCCATCCAGTCCAGGCTCGGCGACGCCGACGGCGGGCGGCTCTCGATGGTCGACGAGCGCGCGGGAGAGGGCGGCCTCAGCGTCGGCGCAGTGGCGAACCAGAAGGAGCAGGAGCGCGGATGATGGACCACGGCATCGGACCCTTCCTCCCCATCGCCATCAGCGTCGGCGCCGCGGGCCTGGTGTTCCTCGTCTCGCACCTGAAGCAGCGCAGGGTCGAGGCCGCGTGGCGCGTCGCCGCCGCGCAGCTCGGGCTCGAGGTGCACGCGAAGACGTTTCTCGGCATGTCCAGCGGCCGGGAGATCGCGGGCGTCATCGGCGGCCACCGCATCCTCATCGACACCTTCAGCCGCAACTCCGGGAAGAACTCGCAGGCCTATACCCGCTTCACCCTCGACGGCCGCGGCGCCTTTCACGAGCGGATGGAGCTCAAGCCGGAGTCCGCCTGGGAAGGCTTCAAGAAGGTCTTCGCCGGCGAGGACATCCAGCTCGACGACCCGACCTTCGACGCCGCGGTCAACGTCCAGGGCCCCGAGGATGCCGTGGTGGCGGCGCTGAACGAGCGGGCGCGCATGGCGGTGCTCAAGCTCGCCGCCAGGCGCGGCGAGGTCAAGGACGGGAAGGTCGGCGTCGAGGTGACCGGGCTGGTGAGCGACCCCGCGCTGATGGTCTCGCTCGTCCGGACCATGGTCGATGCCGCCGACGCGCTCAAGGTGCCGGGCGTCGTCGAGGCGCTGGTGCGCAACGCGCGCAGCGATCCCAATCCGGGCGTGCGCCGGCGGAACCTCGAGATGCTGGTGAAGCGCGACCGCAACCTGCCCCAGACGCGCGAGGTGCTTCAGGACGCGCTGGGCGATCGCTCGCTCGATAACCGGATCTACGCGGCCAGCGTCTTGCGCAAGGGCGACAAGGTCCGGTCGGTGCTGGAGAGCTTGTTCGACTCGGCGCGCGCGCTCACCGACGAGCAGCGCGGGAAGGTCCTGCAGCTCCTGGTGGAGTGCTACCCGTACTCCACGGTCTCGGGCCACGTCGCCAAGGCGCTCGACCTGCCGAGCGAAGCCATGCGCATCGCGGCGGTGAAGGCGGCCGGAAACGCGAGCGACGCGGCGCCGCTGCTCGCGAGGCCGGACCTCGCCAGGACCACCGAGCCGGCGCTCGGGGCCGCACTCGCCGAGGCGCTGGGGAAGGCCGCCGGGCCGGGCGCCGAGCCGATGCTGCTGGACCTGCTCGCCTCCGACGCCGTCGAGGTGAAGACCGCCGCGGCCAAGGCCCTGGCGAGGCTCGGGACGGTGCGCTCGGTCGAGCGGTTGCTGCCGCTGACTCAAGGCCTGTTCGCAGACGGCTCGCTCAAGGAGGCCGCGCGAGGGGCGATCCGCGGCATCCAGTCGAGGCTCGGCGAGGTCGAGGCGGGCGGGCTGTCGGTGGTGGACGAGAAGGCCGGGGAGGGCGGGCTGAGCCTGGGCACGGGCGACAAGGCCAAGGAACGCGGCTGATGGACCTATGGGCGATCGGCGTCGCCGTCGCTGGCTTGTGCGCCGGCGTGGGGATGCTGACGGCGCTGATCGTCTCCGTTCGCCGCGACGCGAAGCGGGACGCGGAGAGGCGCTGGAGACGCCTGGCCGACCAGACGGGGATGACGTTCGGCGTCGACACCAAGGGAGCGCCGCACCTCGTCGGCGAGGACCAGGGTTTCGGCGTCATCGTGGACGAGGTCTACCGCAGCAAGCAGGGCAGCTTCCTGCGCGTGCGGCTGGCGGGGAATGGGCGAATCAGCGCAACGCTGGACTTGCGGCGCGAGGCTCCGCTCGCGGGGATCGTGAAGCGGTTCGAGGGCGAGGACGTGCAGCTGGACGACGCCGCCTTCGACAAGCTCGTGCACGTCGAGGGGCCCGAGGACCAGGTGCTCGCCGCCCTGGGTGTCCGTGCGCGCACGCTGCTGCGTACGTGGGTCGACGCGGGCGGGACGGTCGAGCGGGGAAACCTCTTCTTCAATTCGCTCGACCGGCCCGGGGAACCCCAGCGGATCCGGGAGCTCACCCAGTACGCCGTCGCGCTGGCCCAGTCGCTGGAGGTCTCCTCGGTCCCGGTTGCGCTGCTGGAGAACGCTTCGAAGGACCCGAACTCGAGGGTGCGCAGGCGGAACCTCGAGGTGCTGGTGACCCGGTACCCCGGCTCGGCCGAGGCGCGAGAGGCGCTGCACGCCGCGCTGGACGACTCCGTCGCGGAGACCCGGATCTGGGCGGCGCAGGCGCTGGTGGGCGAGGAGGCAGCGCGCGTGGCGCTCTCGGAGGTCGTCGAGGACCTGGTCCAGACCGACGGGGTGCGTGCGCAGGCGCTCGACCGACTGGTGGAAGGGCATCCCTACGAGGCGGTCGCCGTGACGGTGGCGCGGGCGCTCGCCTCCGATCCGCTCACGCCCGCGCCCCTGCTGAGGTGCGCCGCCATCCGCGCCGTGGCCATGGCTCGGGACGCCTCGCAGCTGGAACGGCTCGCGGCCCAGTGTGCGGCGCCGATGAGGCTCCCGGCCGAGGTGGGAGAGGCGCTGGCGAACGCGCTCGGCGTCTTTGAAGAGAGCGAGGCCGAGAAGGCGCTGCTCGGCTTGTTGGCGCACGAGTCGGCGAAGGTGAAGGTGGCCGCCGCGGCCGCGCTCGCGAAGGTCGGGACCGTGCGCGCAGTGGAGTGGCTCCTGCCGTTGACCCAGGGCGTCCTGGCCGGAGCCGTCGGGGATGCTGCGAGAGAGGCCGTGCGCGCCATCCAAGCCCGGTTGGGCGACGCTGACGCCGGCCGGCTCTCGGTCGTGGACGCGCGGGTCGGCGGTGGGTTGAGCGTGCCACCGCTTCCTAACGGGACGAAGGACCGGGGAGACTAGGGCGCGTGGGAACTGCATCCCTGGTCATCCTCGCGATGGGCGCCTCGGTCGCCGGG
Source organism: Myxococcales bacterium (assembly GCA_049841135.1). GTDB lineage: Bacteria > Myxococcota > Myxococcia > Myxococcales > UBA5297 > JACRCT01. The sequence goes on along the minus strand of JASGHK010000002.1, from coordinate 912,488 downwards.
CTGACGGCGCTTCTGTGGGCTGTCGTCCGAAGCGACGCGCGGGCGAAGCGGGCCGCCGTGAAGCGATGGAGCGAGCCTGCGCGAGAGCTGGGGCTGCGCGAGCTCGACCGGCCTCAGGGAGGCCACCGGCTGGAAGGAACGGTCGACGGCTTCGCGGTCGAGATCGAAGAGCAGACGAGTCCGGACCTCATCCGCGTGATCGTCCAGAGCGGTGGCCGGATCGCCGAGACCCTGCAGATCGAGCGGCGCGGGCTCTGGCCTCAGGGCAAGCAAGAGGATGTGGTGACGGGCGCGGAGGATTTCGACAAGCAAGTGCGCGTTCGCGGCCCGCTCGATGCCGCGCTCGCCGCGCTGGGCGCACAGACGAGAGCGGACCTCGTCAGTTTCGTCGGCGAAGGGGGCAAGGTCGCGGGCAGCGGCCTGGAGCTGGCTCTCGAGCGCCACACGGATCCCGAGGACTTCGTCACAGCAGTGCGGGGGATGCTCGAGTTGGCGGGGCACCTCGCAGTCCCTTCCCTCCCGAAGGCGCTGCTCGAGAACGCGACCAAGGACCTGAGCGCGGACGTGAGGCACAAGTGCCTCGACGCGTTGTCGCAGTTCCACCCGGAGACCCGAGAGGCGCTGTGGGCATACCAGGCGACGCTGCGTGACCTGGACCCCGCGATGCGGCTCTTCGCAGCAGAGCGGCTTCCGGGGGATCCCGAGGCTCGGGAGGTCCTGGTGAAGCTGGTCGAGAACCGCTCGCTGCCCGAGGAGCTTCGGGCGATGGCGCTCGAGAGGCTCGTCTCTGGTTTCTCGTACGGGAGCGCTGCGCCACTCGTCGCCTGGGCGCTGTCAGCCGAGTCGCTGGAGCTTCGCTGCGCGGCAGTGCGCGCGGTGGGAAAGAGCAAGGACGAGTCGAAGGTGGAGGCGTTGGCCTCCCTCGCTTCCCAAGTCGCGCCTTTGCCGCTGGGAGAGGCGCTGGCGGAAGCTCTTGGCGCCGTTGGCGGGGCCGGTGCCGAGGACGCGCTCTTCACGCTGCTGCGCCACGAGTCTCGCGAGGTCCAGGCGGCCGCCGCGAAGGCTTTCGGCGAGTGCGGCACGGTCCGCGCCGTCGAGCCGTTGCTGCAATCGGCCAAGGACGGGGCCGTAAGCTCGGTGGCCCGAGACGCCGTGCGCCGCATCCAGGCAAGATTGGGCGACGCCGACGCAGGCCGGCTCTCGGTGGTGGACGGCGCCGGGGCGGACGGCGCGCTGAGCTTGGAGAACCCGGTCCCGGACGACCGGGAGAAGGAAGGCGGCTGACGACGTGGGGCTGGCGACCATCGCGCTCCGGCGCAGTGAGGGCGGCGCCTTCGTAGCGCCTGGCGTGGGGGCGCGCCGGTGACCACGATCTGGATCTACCTGGGCCTCATCGGCCTCGCCGCCTGCCTCTGGCTCCTCAGCCGGTTCCGGCTGCAGTCCAACCCCGAGCTGTGGAGAGACGCGGCCCAGCAGCTCAAGTTGCAGTTCGTCAGCACGCGCTTCCAGAAGCCCCGCATCGTTGGCTTCGTCGACCGGCAGACCGTGGAGATCGAGGGCTACGCCGAAGGCGACGACGCGCCCAAGACCCGGTTCCGGCTCAAGTCCCACGGCCAGATCTCGCCCAGGCTCTCCCTGGTGCCTTCCACCGCGCTGGCCTTCGTCGCGGCCGTTCCACCCGCCGATCACGTCCCCACCGGCGACGAGGCCTTCGATCGGCACGTCCACGCCTCCGGGCCCACCGACGTCGCGCTCGCACCGCTGGACGCCGAGGCGCGCGCCCGCGTCCTCGACTTCGCGGTGCGCCTCAAGGGCGTGGTGAAGGCGGGCGAGCTCACGGTCGAGCTGGATCAGGCGGTGACGGCCAAGGACGTCGTCGAGGTTGCACGAGCGATGCTCGAGGTGGCGGAGCTCTTGAGGGTCACGTCGGTCCCCGACGCTCTGTGCCACAACGCCGAGCACGACCCGGTCGCCCGAGTCCGGCAGAACAACCTGCTGGCGCTGGCCAAGCACCACCAGGCTCAGGTGGGGCACGTCGAGCGGCTCGCCCAGCGTGCGACGTCGGACTCGGACCCGAACGTCATGCTCTCCGCCGTGGCGCACCTGCTCGAGCCGCGCAAGGGCAGGGAGGCGCTCGAGAAGGTCGTGGCCGACCCGGCGGCGCCCGAACAGACGCGCAAGAAGGCGCTCGAGTTCGCGCTCGCCAAGTTCGCCTGGGCCGATTGCGAGCCGATCCTCACCGGCGCGCTCGACCGGAAGGTGCCGGGCCTGGCGCTGATGGCCGTCGAGGCCATCGGCTCGCACCGCGACCAGCGCTTCGTCGACGCGCTCTCTCGGCTCTCGGTCGCCAAGGACGAGGGGCTGGCCAAGTCGGTCGCCGAGACGCTCGGCAAGCTGCGCGACCCGCGCGGCGAGACGGCCCTCCTGCGCCTGCTGGAGCGCGACGAGCTCCAGGTCCGCCGCGCAGCCGTCGCGGCGCTGGCACGAGCCGGGACCGCCCGTGCGGTCGAGCCGCTGCTGCCGCTGACCAAGGGCTTCCTGGCCGATCCCCAGATCAAGGACGAGGCCCAGGAGGCCATCCGCTGGATCCAGGGGCGCATCGGATCCGGGCTCGACTCCGGCGGGCTGTCAGTGGTCCAGGCGGACGAGCGCGAAGGCAACCTGAGCCTCGTCCCGGCGCCGCCGTCCCGGAAGTCCGACAAGGGCTCCTGAGGCTACTCGGCCGCGCACAGGGTCTGGTCGCAGGGTGACTGCCCGAATTACTTCATGGAATCCCTGTTCCTTCCGTGGTAGCCAATCCCCTCTTTTTTCGCGGAGTTGGAGCGTCATGGCTGAAGAAACGAAGGCCCCCGAGAAGGCTGCTCAGACGGACTACAAGGACACGGTCAATCTCCCCAAGACCGACTTCCCGATGAAGGCCTCGCTGGCCCAACGCGAGCCGCAGGTGCTCGAGCGCTGGCAGGCCGGCAAGACCTACGAGCGGCTGATGGCCCAGAACGAGGGCAAGCCGCTCTTCGTCTTCCACGACGGGCCGCCGTACGCCAACGGCCACATCCACCAGGGCCACATCCTCAACAAGGTCCTCAAGGACATCGTGGTCAAGTACGCAAACATGTCCGGCAAGCACAGCGAGTTCATCCCTGGCTGGGACTGCCACGGCCTGCCCATCGAGCTCAAGAGCGAGGAGGAGCTGGGCGGCCGCAAGAAGGGCCTGTCCAAGCTCGAGCTGCGCAAGGCCTGCCGCGCCTACGCCCAGCGCCACGTCGACATCCAGCGCGAGGAGTTCAAGCGCCTGGGCGTCTTCGCCCGCTGGGACGAGCCGTACCTGACGATGAGCTTCGACTACGAGGCCAACATCGTGCGCGAGCTGGCCCGCTTCGCCGAGCGCGGCGCGCTGGTGCGCGGCAAGAAGCCGGTCTACTGGTGCATCCGCGACCGCACGGCGCTGGCCGAGGCCGAGGTCGAGTACGAGGACCACAAGTCGCCGTCCATCTACGTGGCCTTCCCGGTCCAGGGCGAGCTGCCGGGCGACGCGTTCAAGGGCAAGAAGGCCGAGCTGGTCATCTGGACCACCACGCCCTGGACGCTGCCGGCCAACCTCGCCATCAGCGCCCACCCGGACTTCACCTACGTCGTCTACGACCTGAACGGCCGCCTGCTGGTCGTGGCGCGCGAGCTGCTCGCGAGCTTTTTGTCCGAGTGCGCTCCGGACGAGCTGGCCATCAAGGACGTCGCGCTGGCCAACACCACCGCGGACAGCAAGCCCTCGCCGGAGGCCCCGGTCGCCGCGCTCAAGAACCCCGGCAAGGTTCTGGGCTACCTGCAGGGCAAGGACCTGGAGGGCGTCAAGTACCGCCACGTCCTGAACGGCAAGACCTGCCCGGTCATCCTGGGCGAGCACGTCACCACCGAGAGCGGCACCGGCCTGGTCCACACCGCCCCGGGCCACGGCGCCGAGGACTACCAGGTCGGCCGCAAGTACGGCATCGACACGCTCAGCCCCGTCGACGGCGCCGGCAAGTTCACCGAGGAGGCCGGCGAGTTCCAGGGCCAGCTCATCTGGGACGCCAACCCGAAGATCGTCCAGAAGCTGGTCGACCTGAAGGCGCTGCTCTCCGACCCCAAGGCCGAGCTCAGCCACAGCTACCCGTGCTGCTGGCGCTGCAAGCAGCCGGTCATCTTCCGCGCCACCCCGCAGTGGTTCATCCCCATGGAGGTGAACGACCTGCGCAAGAAGGCGCTCGCCGAAGTGGACAAGGTCCGCTGGATCCCCAAGTGGGGCCGCGACCGCATCTTCGGCATGCTGGAGACACGCCCCGACTGGTGCGTGTCGCGCCAGCGCGCGTGGGGCGTGCCCATCCCGGTCTTCTACTGCGAGGACTGCGAGACGGAGATCGTCGACCCCCAGATCATGAACAAGGTCGCCGACGCCTTCGACAAGGAGGGCGCCGACGCCTGGTACGCGCACGGCCCCGAGGCCTTCCTGCCCGCCGGCACCAAGTGCAAGAAGTGCGGGAGCGAGAAGTTCCGCAAGGAGGAGGACATCCTCGACGTCTGGTTCGACTCGGGCGTGTCCTGGGCCGCCGTCGCCGGCGTGCGCAAGCACCACCGCCTGCCGGTGGACCTGTACTTGGAGGGCTCGGACCAGCACCGCGGCTGGTTCCACTCCTCGCTGCTGTGCTCGGTCGGCACCCGCGACACCGCGCCGTACAAGGCGGTGCTCACGCACGGGTTCGTGGTCGACGGCAAGGGCATGAAGATGTCCAAGTCGCTGGGCAACTACGTGCCCTTCGACAAGGTCATCAAGGAGCAGGGCGCGGAGATCGCCCGGCTGTGGGTGGCCTCCAGCGACTACCGCGACGACATCCGCGCCTCGAAGGAGATCCTCGACAAGCTGGCCGAGGGCTACCGGAAGATCCGCAACACGCTGCGCTACTGCCTGGGCAACCTCCACGACTTCGAGCCCGAGAAGGACACAGTGAAGGTCGAGGAGCTGTGGCCCATCGACCGCTGGGCGCTGGCGCGGCTGAACCAGTTCGTCGCCAAGGTCCGCAAGGCCTACGAGGACTACGAGTTCCACGTCGTCTACCACGCGGCGCTCGAGTTCTGCGCCGTGGAGCTGTCGGCGATCTACTTCGACATCCTCAAGGACCGGCTCTACACCTACGGGAAGAAGTCGCAGGCCCGCCGCTCGGCGCAGACCGTGGTCCACGAGATCCTCGTCGCGCTGCTGCAGCTGCTCTCGCCCATCACCTCGTTCACCTGCGACGAGGCCTGGGGCTTCCTGCCGCACAAGAAGATCGACAGCGTGTTCCTGTCGGGCCTGCCCGAGGCGAAGGTGCGCCCGGACGACGAGAGGATCCTCGCCGACTACGACAAGCTGCTCGCCGTGCGCTCCGAGGTCTCGAAGGTCCTCGAGGTCCCGCGGCGGGACAAGGTCATCGGCAGCTCGCTCGAGGCGAAGGTGGTGCTGGCCTCGGACGACGCCGAGCTCGCAGGGCTGCTGAAGGCCCGGCAGGCCGAGCTGCCGGCGCTCTTCATCGTCTCGGCGGTCGAGCTCGCGGCCAAGGCCCCGGAGGGCGCGACCAAGGCCGACGGCCTGCCGCTGTCCGTCAAGTTCGAGCGGGCCCCGGGCACCAAGTGCCCGCGCTGCTGGGTCTTCAGCGAGGCCATCGACGCCACCCACCCGGTGTGCCCCAAGTGCGCCGAGGCGTTGAAGGGGTAGGGCGGTGGGCGAATCCGAGCGGGTCGGCAAGCCAGAGCTGACGACGTGGCTTGCCGGCACCTCGGACGGGAATCGCGCCGGGCGCCGTCGGTTTGGGTAGGGCTCGGCGTCCGTGCCGGGAGCTCGTGGATTCTGGACTCGAATGATGCGTTGGAAGTACGGCCTGCTGGTCGCGATCTTCGGCCTGGTCCTCGTCGCCGACCAGGCGACGAAGTTCCTTGCCGTCGCCAGGCTGACGAGCGCCTTCGAGCAGGCCGGGGCCAAGACCCTGGGCGGGCGCGTCTCGGCCTACCTGGCGCTCGAGAACCTGGACAACGACCCGGCCCGTCCGGGCGGGGTCGACCACCGCAAGGCGCCGTCGGTCGTCGTCGAGAACTACTGGCAGCACAAGTACGTGGAGAACCCAGGCGCGGCCTGGGGACTGTTCGCCAAGGTCGACGAGTCGTGGCGCCGCCCGTTCTTCCACGTCGTCAGCCTGATCGCGGTGGTGGCCATCGTGAGCTTCTACCGCCGGCTGCAGCCCGGCCAGGGCTTCTTGGCGGTGGCCCTGTCGCTGGTGCTGGGCGGGGCGATCGGCAACTACACCGACCGGCTGATCGACGGCTACGTCATCGACTTCGTCGACTGGCACTGGCGCAACCAGCCCGGCCTGCACTGGCCGACCTTCAACGTGGCCGACGTCGCCATCGTCGTCGGCGTCTCGATGCTGATGCTGCAGACGCTCCTCGCCCGGCGGCCCGCCGGCGCGCCCGCCCTGGCTCCGACCGGGGAGCCCGCCGCCGCCGCCGAGGCCGCTGACCCCCAAGCCCCGAAGCCTGATAGCCTCGCCCCCCTTGCCGACCCCCCTCCGGCCCCGCAGCCGCCCCCGGCGAGCGAGACCTGAGCCCGACCCGAGAACGAACGAATGCTCCCCATCCTCTTCAAGATCGAGTTCAACACGCCGGTGATGCAGGTGGTCGGCGTGCTCCTTTGCCTCGCCCTGGTCGGCTACGGCTACTGGAGCGGCGCTCGCGGGGCGGACCCGAAGGAGACCGCGGTCTGGCGAGGCATCCCGTTCGCCATCTTCGCTGGCCTCGTCGGCCTGGTCGGCGCCATCTACATGGGCCCGAAGTTCTCGGAGACGGGCGCGGGGATCATCAAGGTCCTGGTGTGGGTGACCTCGGCGGCGCTGGTGGCGACCTCGGTCATCTACGCGGGCAAGGTCAAGGAGAGCCCCGCCTACTTCGGCGGCATCGCCGCGCTGGCCGGCTTCTTCGCCATCAAGTTCGGCCTCTATGACGGCGCCATCGGCCGCGAGATGGGCGCGCCGCTGCACACCTACGGCCTGATGATCGCCACGGCGTTCATCGTGGCGGTCTGGCTCGGAAGCCGCGAGGCGGTGCGCGCCTACCCGGAGATGATCAAGATCGGCGGGAAGATGGAGCCCGCCGGCCCGTACATGCGCGAGCGCTTCCTGGACCTGGGCTTCTGGATCCTGGTCTCGTCCATCGTCGGCTCGCGCGTGCTCTTCGTCATCACCAAGCTCGACGACTACAGGCGCGACTGGACGCAGATCTTCTCCATCTCCGGCGGCCTGGTGTTCTACGGCGGCTTCATCGGCGCGTCGCTGGCCAGCTACTACTACTGCAAGAAGCACAAGCTCGACTTCCTGCGCATCGCCGACGTCGCCATCCCCTCCGTCGCCATCGGCCACGCCATCGGCCGCATCGGCTGCCTGGCCGCGGGCTGCTGCTGGGGCGGCATCGCCAAGGCCGGCTCCGCCATCGCCATCCGCTTCCCCGCCGCCGCGCACCTGCCCTTCGGCGGCTTCGGCACCGACGCCCTGGCGTACAACGACCAGGCCAAGGACCACCGCTGGTTCGACGCGCTCGGCCACCTCTACGACCACTCGATCGAGGGCGCCCACCAGATCAGCCAGGTCGCGCTCTCCAGCGGCTACTCCGTCCCCGTCTACCCGACCCAGCTGATGGAGAGCACCGGCGAGCTGATGCTCTTCCTGGCGCTGCTCGTCGTGCGCCGCCACAAGAGCTTCAACGGCCAGGTGCTGTCCGTCTGGCTGATGTGCTACGCGGTGCTGCGCTTCTGCATCGAGCTCTTCCGCGGCGACGACATCCGCAACTTCCTCTTCAAGTACCCGGACTCCATCCACCCGGTCATCCTCTCCACCAGCCAGACCATCTCGCTGGGCATCTTCATCACCGGCGTGGCCATCTGGGTGCTCTACGGGCGCAAGGCGAAGACGGCGGCGCCGGCGGCCGGCATCGCGGCCTAGCTGCGCCCTCCCCCCTGCCCCCTCCCAAAAAGCGGGAGGGGGTTCGTCTCTGCTCGACTCGACGCTGGTCGGAGCTCTTCTGCCGCCACGGCTCTGCCTGGCTTGAGTCCTTGGCTCACGGCAACGCCAAACGTGACGACAGCGCCGTGTCTTGAGCCAAGGATGGCGCCAGCGTAGTGCACGGCGGCAGAGAGCTCCGACCAAGGTTGCCGAAGCCACGAAACGAACCCCCTCCCGCAGTTTGGGAGGTTTGGGAGGGGGTAGGGGGGAGGGTCCGGACAAGAAAAGACAAGAAAAAGGGCGCTGGAGGGCGGGTCGGGGGCCTGTGCTACAGTGGCCGCGATGGCGCTGGATTCCGACAAGAAGTCCAATTCCCCGCCCGACCAGGAGGCGCTGGGAGAACAGGCCAAGCAGCTCGACGAAGAGCTCGCTGCCCTGCGCGCGCGCTTCGACCAGTTCTTCCTCGGGCTCGACAAGAAGAACCCGCAGAAGGATCTGGACGACTACCGGAAGCGGATCCAACTGCTCAAGCGCCAGTTCGTCCGCAACACCGGCCTCAAGTTCCGGATCCAGACGCTCTTCGCCAAGTTCCAGACCTACGAGCGGCTGTGGCTCAAGACCCTCAAGGAGATTGAGGAGGGGACCTACAGCCGGGACCTCTTCAAGCTGCGGCGGAAGAAGGGGTCGCAGGAGGAGCGGGGCAAGAAGAAGGTCGAGGTCAAGGAGGGCGACGAGAAGAAGGAGCGCAAGGACTCCTGGACGCTCGACGACGCCGACCTCGAGGCGGAGTTGCCCGACGAGCTCTTCGGCGACGAGAAACCCGCCGCGCCTCCGCTGGCCGCCAAGCCCTTGCCACGTCAGAAGACCGACCCCGCGCTGCCTGACGAGGCCGGCGGCATCGGCTCCGGACCGCGCCCGCAGAGCCCGCCTCCGCCGCCCACGGGTTCGGTGGCGCCAGTCGCCAGGCCCGCCGTGGCACCTGCCGCCGCCAAGCCTCCCGCGCCGGCGCCCGTGGCCAGGCCGGCCGCGCCTCAGGCCAGCGCCGCGGTCGCCAAGCCGCCGCCTCCTCCGGCCGCAGCGCTGACGGGCACGCCGGGACCGATTGCGCGGCAGCCGTCGAACCCTCCCCAGGCTCCTGCGCCGCTTCCCAGGCAGGTCACCAACCCGCAGGCGCCTGCGCTTCCGAGGCAGGCCAGTCCGCCCGGGGCTCCCGCGCCGCGTCAGCCAGCCGCTCCGCTCGGCAGGCAGGCGACCAACCCGCCCGCCCCGCCGGCAGGCGCGACCGGCGCGCCGCCCAAGCCGGCCGTCAAGCCTCCCGCCCCTCCCGCCGGGACGACCGGGACGCGGCCGATGACCAACCCCGCCATCCCCGCTGTCGCCAGGCCCCCGGCACCGCCCGCCGGCGCGACCGCCGCGGGCCCCAGCGGCGGCTTGTCGCAGGACAAGGTCAAGCGCATCTACGACGCCTTCGTCACCGCCAAGAAGCAGTGCAAGGAGAGCACCGACGGCATCACGCTCGAGGCCGTCGAGCAGAGCCTGCGCAGGCAGGTGCCGCAGCTGATGAAGGACCACGGCGCGAAGTCGGTGGACTTCAAGGTCGTCATCAAGGACGGCAAGGCCGTGCTCAAGGCGGTCCCCAAGTAGGAACCGGAACACTCCCTCCATCCAGCCTCCGACACGCCCCCCCGAGCGGAGGGCGCGGGCGGTTGCCTGCCGGCTTCCAGGTGCCTACGGTTCCCGGGACTGGGCGGGGCATCCAGCTCCGGCGGCAAAGGGGGGAGGGCGGGAGAGTGGCCAGGAGCGGCGTCGCCGCAATCATGCTGGGGTCGGTCCTGGTCGCCGCAGGCTGCGGCCAGGCGCCCAAGGCTCGCGCGGCCGCGGACGCGCAGGCCGCCCAGGAGTCCGCGCGCAGCGCCCGGGAGCTCGACTCGGAGCTGGAGATCATCGAGGCCCGGCTCTACTCGGGGCGGGCGACCGTGCGGCTGTGGCAGGAGCTCGCCGCGCGCCACAAGGGGGTGAGCGAGCTCGCCTGCAAGAACGCCGTCGCCCACTCGGAGGGGATGGCCATCTCGGACCGCAAGGACCGGGCTCAGCTCGCCAAGCACCGCGTCGCCAAGACCGACCACGTGGGCGTGATCACCGACGCGCACGTGACGGGCTATCAGACGACGAAGACGGTCGAGAAGAAGGCGCCCTGACGGCGGAGGGGGGGCGGGTGCCGAGGCGGGTCAGAACCGCACGAACACGCCGATTGTCCCGTTGATGCCCCACTGGAAGCCGTTGCCGGGCAGCTCGATGGGGATGTCGATCAGCCGCACCACGTCGGTGCCCTTGAGCGCGCGGATGCCGCCCTGGGCGAAGACGCCGACGTACTCGTCGAACGGGACGCCCAGGAAGGCGGGGACGGGGATCTCCACGCCGCCGGAGATCTCCCCGATGACCGCCTCGCTGTTGACCTCGTTGACGGTGATGTTGCTCTCGCCGACGCCCGGGTAGCTGGCGCTGTAGTAGCGCCGCCCGATGCCGGCCGACAGCCCGACGAACAGGCGGAAGGCGTCGAAGGGGAAGAGGACCCGCGCGCCGACCAGGAACTGGATGGTCTTGGCGTCCAGGTAGTCCCGGCCCTTCACGGCCTCCGACTCGGGGTAGATCTGCATGACGTTGTAGCCGAGCTCGGCGGTGAGGCTCCAACGCGGGGAGAAGCGCAGCTCGGCGAGCAGCGCCCCACCCATCAGCGAGCGGTTGCGGTAGAGCTTGGCCGGGTCGTCCTTGGAGACGGCGATGCGGTTGAACGAGAGCAGCGTCTGGAACGCCGGCGCGAGCACGAAGCGCTTCTTGCGGCGCACCTCCACCTCGCACTTCTCCTCCTGCGGCGGCGAGCGCCCGTCGGTCAGCTCCACGGCGAAGACGTAGGTCCCCACCTCGGCGGCGTTGAAGGCGGCCTGCGCCTGCTCCGGGCTCTCGAGCAGCGCCGGCGGGCCGTCGAGCTGGCGCCAGCGGAAGCGCATCGGGTCGCCGTCGGGGTCGAAGCTGCGCGAGGCGTCCAGCGAGACCTTCTCCTCCTCGTGCGCCACCACCTTCTGGGCCACCGCCATGCGCGGCAGCTGGTTCTTGGAGGAGATCTGCGCGCCGATGAGGTCGGTCACCGCGCTCTTGACCGCGTTGAGCAGCCCGTCGCCCTCCACCGGCGCCGTGCGCACCACGCGCCCTTCGACCTTGGCCGAGCGCGAGTCGATGAGGTGCAGGGTCAGGACGTAGGAGCCTTCGACCTTGCCCAGCTGGCCGCTGACGATCTTCTGGACGCCCAGCGCGCCGACGACCGACGAGAGGCAGCCGTCGTCGGTGCAGCCGACGAGCTGCTTCTGGCGTTCGACGTCCAGCAGCGCGGACACCTCGCGGCGGGTGATGGGCTTGACGTCGTCGTAGCGGCCGACCTCGGCGGCGACGATGGCGGTCAGGTTCTGCGCCAGCTCGGCCGGGGCGCCCAGCGCCGCCAGGTCGAGCACGGCGACCGAGGTCTGCTTCTTCTTCGGGGCCGGCGCAGGGACTTCGGCGCCCTCCGCGGCGCGCGCTGCGAAGGGGGCCAGCGCGAGCAGGGTCGCCAGGGCGAACGCAGCACGACGGCGGAGCATGAGGCGGGACCTCGGGAGAATCGGCCAGGACGTGAGCGAATGCGTCCCGAGCATAGCGCGCCCTCGCGCACCGGCAATCTTCCGGCGAAGGCGAAGGCGGCGCGGCTAGGCCAGGAAGCGCAGCTCCCAGTCGCTCGACTCGGGGAAGGCGACGACGATGCGGCCGCCGTCGGCGGCGCGGCTCCAGCCCTCGGTGAGCTTCGACAGCGACGTGTCCGGCGGCACCAGCGGCAGCTCGCGGCCCGACAGGCTCACCCGATGGAAGCGCGCCGCGTCCCACAGGCGCACCGAGAGACGGCGCGGGCCGGCGTCGCGGCTGCCGGTGCGCGCCCCGGGGAAGAAGCGCAGCGTCCCGCCCTCGGGCCGCAGCACGTACTCCACGCGCGAGAAGACGCCGTCCTCGTGCGCGAAGCCGTCGCCGTCGTCCTCGTAGAGGGCGAAGGTGCTCTCCAGCTCGCTGGGGTAGAGGTCGAAGTAGAGCGAGCGGTGCGGCTCGCTGTCGGACCAGGCCAAGGGCTCGACGGTCGGCAGGATCGCGCCGGCGCGCACGAACAGCGGCAGGCTGCCCAGGCTCACCTCGAGGTCCACCGAGGCCGGGCCCTCGAGCGCCGTGCCGGACCAGAAGTCGAACCAGCGGCCGGCGGGCAAGTAGACCCGGCGGGTCGTCGCGCCCTTCTCCATCACCGGCGCCGCCATCAGGAACGGGCCCAGCAGGGCCTGGTCGCCCAAGGCGTGCGTCGCCGGGTCGTCCTGGAAGGCGTAGACCAGCGGCCGCAGGATGGGCTCGCCGGTGAGGCTGGCGTGGTGGGCCAGGCTGTAGAGGTAGGCGAGCAGCTTGTAGCGCTCGGCGATGATCGAGCGCGACAGGCCCTCGACGTGCGGCCCGAACTGCCAGGGCTCCTGCCGGTTGCCCTTCATCGAGGTGTGGACGCGGAAGAACGGCGAGAGCGCGCCCACCTGCATCCAGCGCGCGTAGAGGTCGCTCGTGGCCTTGCCCGAGAACCCGCCGACGTCGCTGCCCACGAAGGGCACGCCGGACAGGCCCAGGTTGAGCAGCATCGGCAGGGTCTGCTGCAGCGCCTGCCAGCTCGACGGGCAGTCGCCGGTCCAGACCGCGCTGTAGCGCTGGATTCCAGCGTAGCCGGCGCGCGTGAGCAGGAACGGCCGGCGTGCGGGCTGGGCCGCCTTCATCCCCTCGAAGGTCGCCTTGGCCTCCTGCAGCGCCCAGGCGTTGTGCACCTCGCCGAAGGTCGCCGGCCGGCCCTCGCCGCGGGCGGCCAGGCTGTCGGGGAGCGTGCGGCCGCGGTCCTTGCGGAAGGTGGCTGGCTCGTTCATGTCCAGCCAGATGCCGCGCACGCCCAGGTCGGTCTCCTGGCGCATCAGCCCCGCCCACCAGGCGCGCACGTCGGGGTTGGTGAAGTCGGGGAAGACCGAGTGCCCCGGCCAGACCTCGTCGACGTGCGCCGTGCCGTCGGCGGTCTTGAGGTAGTAGCCCTTGCGCAGGCCGTCCTTGTAGACCTCCCACTGCGGATTGACCTTGATGCACGGGTCGACGATGACGCTGGCCTTGAAGCCCATGGCCTCCAGGGACTCGAGGAACTCGCGCGGGTTGGCGAAGCCCTTCTTGTCCCAGGTGAGCTGGCGGTAGCCGTCCTGGTGCTGGATGTCGAGGTAGAGGCCGTCCGCGGGGATGCCGCGGCGGCGCAGCTGGGCGCAGATCTCCACCACCTCGGAGTCCGGGAAGTAGCCCCAGCGCGACTGGTGGTAGCCCAGCGCCCAGCGCGGCGGCAGCGGCATGCGCCCGGTCAGGAACGCGAAGCGGCGCACCACCTCGGCCATCGACGGCCCGGCCAAGAGGTACTGGTCGACGGGGCCGGCCGCGGCGCTGATGCGATAGGCCGTGGGAGAAGCCGCGGCCATGTCGAAGAGGAGCTTGGCCGGGTTGTCGGTGAACAGGCCGTAGGCGACCTTCTCGCGCAGGCCGATGAAGAAGGGGATGGAGAGGTAGAGCGGGTCGGCCTCGGGCGCCCAGCCGCCGTAGCGGTCGTCGAAGGGGTCGGTGTTGAAGAAGGTCATCGACCGGCCGCGCTTGTCGAGCGGGCCGGTCTTCTCGCCGAAGCCGTAGAAGCGCTCGCCGGGCGGGGTGCGGCGCTGCACGCCGCTGACGCCGCTCGGGAAGCTCGAACCAGCCGTCGCCGGGCTCCTCCTCGAGCAGCGTCTGGCCGCTGGCGTCCGCGGCCGACAGGCGCAGGTCGGGCAGGACCTTCAGCCGCAGCGAGTCGGTGGAGAGCAGCACCCCGTCGCCGTCGGGGGCCACCGAGACGCTGGCCGCGGACCAGTCGTGCGGGAGCACCGCGAAGGAGCGCGACCACGACGGCGAGCGGGAGGTGCGGTAGCGCAGGCGCACCACGCCGTCGTCGACCACCGCGATCTCGACTCGCCGCTCCCCGCAGGTCGCCACCAGTCCTCGTGCGGGCGGGTCAGCGCGGATCCACTGCGGCAGCGAGTCGGCGTAGGTCAGGTGGCCCATAGGTGCCTGTCGAAAAGGCGGCAGAAACTACCTTAGTCGACGCAGCGCTCCAAGGGTGGCAAAACAGCCCCGCGATGACTCCCGACGCTCCTCCCGACACCGCGAGCTCCCGTGCTGGCCGCGTCGCCATCCTCCCGGCCCGTGGGACGCTCATGGTCAGCGGGGACCTGCACGGCAACGGGGCCGACTGGCGCGCCTTGGTGCGCCGCTTCGAGGAGGAGCGGCTGCGCTCGCCCGAGGAGGAGACGCACTGGGTCTTGCTGGGAGACACCGTCCACGGTCCCGACGAGGAGGCGCGCCAGCGCGAACCGGAGCTGTACGACTACCCGGACGAGTCGTGGCACCTCGTCGACGAGCTGGAGGAGCTCCAGCGGCAGGGAGGCGGGCCGCGAGATTCCGCCTGGGCGGAGTGGGCGCCTACGTCGCCGACCAGATCACCAAGCAGACCAACAAGGAGACGCGCAGCCTGGTGCTGGGCCACCTGCAGCGCGGTGGCAGCCCCTCGACCTTCGACCGGGCCCTGGGCCTGCGCTTCGGCGCCGCGGCCATCCGCGCGCTCGCCGAAGGGCAGATCAACGTGATGGTCGCCCTGGCGCCGCCCAAGGTGAAGACCATCCCGCTCAGCGAGGGCATCGAGCGGATGAAGGCCGTTCCGCTGGACGACGACATGGTGCTGACGGCGCGCTCGCTCGACATCTGCCTGGGTGATTGAACCGGCGCGGGTTCGTTCGCCAAGGTCGCCAAGGGACCAAGGTCGCCAAGGTTTCTTGGCTGGCCCCGAGTCGATCTGGCTTGGGTTGCAGCGTCGGCTGCGCCCTGGAGAATGGGTGCCCAAGAGCAGGCTCGAAGCGTCGACTCCGGCTTGCTGATGGGGAGCAGCGTTTCTTGGCGACCTTGGTCCCTTGGCGACCTTGGCGATGCTGTTTCCTTCCGCGCCCCGCTACCCGCACACCCTGTTCCGGCCCTCGTGCTTGGCCTGGTACAGCTTGGTGTCGGCAGCCTTGATGAACTGCGAGGGCTCGGTGATCTCCGCCGACATGTCGGCCACGCCGATGGAGATGGTCACCGGGATGTCGCGGTCTTCGAACTTGAACTTGTGGTCGGCGACCAGCCGCAGCAGCTTGTCGGCGAAGACGCGCACCTTGTCCGGGCCGCTCTCGGGCAACACGATGGCGAACTCCTCGCCGCCGTAGCGCGCCAGGCACTCTTCCTTGCGCACCCGCTGCTTGGCCAGCGCCGCCAGGTCGTGCAGGACGTAGTCGCCAGCCAGGTGCCCGTTGTCGTCGTTGATGCGCTTGAAGTGATCGATGTCGAACATGATCAGCGACAGCGCCCGGCCGTAGCGGTGGCAGCGCGCCATCTCGCGCTCGAGGAACTCCAGGAAGTAGCGCTTGTTGAAGACCTGGGTCAGGCCATCGACGATGGCCATCCGGTAGACCTCTTCGTAGTACAGCGCCTCGACGTTGCCGCCGTAGAGGAACTTGAAGATGGCGCCGCCGACCTTCACCAGGTCGCCGGAGCGCAGCGGCGTCTCCTTGGTGATCTCCTCGTCGTTGAGCGTCGTCCCGTTGGTGGACTGCAGGTCGGAGACGAAGATCTTGTCGCCCTTCTGGTGGAAGCGGCAGTGCTTGCGCGAGACGTTGTCGAGGGGCACGACGATGTCGTTGCCGTCCTCGCGGCCGACCGTGAAGTCCTTCACGTCCTTGAGCGGGTACTTCTTCCCCAGGTCGGGACCGTAGATCTGGACCAGGCAGGCCTCGCTGGGCGCCTTGATCTTCGCCACGCTGATCTTCGTGACCCTGGTTTCCTGTCCTGGGGGATCGTCGGGGATGTTGTTGGCCAAGACCGCCGCTCGCTGTTGAACGCGCTCAAACCTTCCAGTTCTTGCGCTCGTAATCTGCGTCCGGAACCGTGAATGCCAGAAACCCGTGCCTCGGCAACCGCTCGGTCTCCACTCCGTCTCGCATCACCTGCACTGCCAGCCCCACTCGGACCCCGGACGAGAGCCCGAGCTTCTCAAAGGGCAAACCGGCCTCGAAGATATCATGGAAGCTGGCGCGGCCGACCGGCCTGTCCGGTCCGCGCTCCCCCATCAGCAGGACGGGCTGCGGCTCGCCGACCGTCAGCGGGATGGAGACCTCGGCGCGGGCCTCGCCCGAGCCCAGCATCAGCCGCAGCTCCTTGGCCTGCTTGATCGCCTCCGAGGCGGCCGAGAGCGGGTCGAGGCGCAGGTACAACGTGGTCTCGTCGAACCCCCAGCGCATGCACGAGAAGGCGCCCTCGCCCCGGAACATGGAGCCCTGCGCCTCCTTGGGGGTGTACAGGCCGCTGCCGGTCCAGTCGAAGTAGCTCTTCACCCGGCCGTCGAGGCGGGGGTGGATGAAGCCCTGCGGCTCCTGCACCGAGGCCGAGGCGGCCGTCGCCTGCTGCTTGATGGGCGTGTCCAGCTGCGGAGGAGGCGTCTCGCCCAGCGCGCGCCAGGCCGCCTTCACGTAGCTTCGGAAGAGCGCGTCGAACTCCTGGATGCAGTCCGAGTGGAAGTCGTCGCCGTACCACCAGAACCAGTCGCTGCCCTCGGCGACGTAGAGCGCTTCCTTGGCCGCCTGGACCTTGGGGGCCAGGTCCTGCCGGCCCCGCGCCACCTGCTCCTCGCGGTCGGCGACGGCGCGGCGCGCCTCGCGCAGGTAGGTCCAGCCCTGGTTGTCTTCCGGGTGGCCGATCCAGATGCGAAAGTTGGAGTCGATCCAGCTGCCGGTGTGGATCTCGTCGATGACGTCCCGGGGCGGCTCCTGCGCGAAGAGCTGCGACGGGGTGACCGGCTCGATGCCGCCCTCGTGCGCGGCCAGGCGCCGGTAGAGCGTGCGCAAAAAGTCGCGGCCGGAGTGCGGGTAGTGCTCCCAGGCGTTCTCGCCGTCGAGCGCGATGGTCACCAGCGGGACTTCACCGGGCGCGGCGGCCTTGGCGATGGTGTCCAGGTGCTTGAACAGGTCGCTGACCGCGTCCTCGGGGTCGGCCTTCTGGTAGGTAAAGCCGATGAGGTCGGAGAGGCCGCGGTCCCGGAAGATCATCGCGATCTCGCGGTTGCCGGCCTTGGCGCGGTAGGGGCGGTAGAGGGTGCTGCCGTTGCGCTCGCGGTGCGGCCGGGAGCGGAGCAGGTTCCCCTCGTCGGTGGCCGCCCACTGCACGCCCTCGTTCGCCAGGACCATCAGCGCCTCGGGCGAGACGCTGCCCTCGGCCGGCCACATTCCCTTGGGGCGCGTGTGCAGGTGCTTCTCGGCGAAGTCCAGGGCGCGCTTGACGTGGACCTGGGCGTCCTCGGGCCAGGTGAAGCGCTGCGGCAGGTTCGCATGCGGCATGCAGCGCCGCGCGGAGTCGGTGTCGATCACCAGGGGCAGGATGGGGTGGTAGAAGGGCGTGACCGTCAGCTCGGCCTGGCCGCTCTTCGCCACCTCGGCCAGCGCCGGCATCACCTGGCGCAGGACCTTCTGCTGCACGTCGAGCAGCGCGTTCTTCTCGTCCTCGGTGAACTCGCGGCCCTTGGCGCGCAGCGACCGGATGAGCTCCTCCTCCTCGGTCGCGCGGAAGCCGAACCACTGCAGGTTGAAGAGCACCTGCAGGTCGCGCAGCTCGCCGATGGTGAAGGCCAGCTTGGAGAGGTCGACCCCGCGCACGTCGCGGCCACGCTTGTGGAGCAGCTCCCAGTAGCGCGGCATGGGGCGGACGTTGGTCTCCCAATCCACCATGAAGAAGTTGCGCAGCAGGAACTCGCGCTCGCTCGGCGTCAGCTCGGCGGCGGGCCGCCGGGTGAGGTCGAGGAAGCGGTCCTTCGCTCGTCCCTGGACGTAGTCCTCGAGCTGCCAGAGCAGCGACGGGACCATGTTGACGACCGCCCGCGCGCCCGAGAACTCCCCGAGCACGCGAGCCATGTCGTAGTACGCCCGGGTGGCGTGCAGCCGGACCCAGGGGAGGATGTACTCGCCCGATTCCGGGTCGCGGTACATCGGTTGGTGCATGTGCCAGAGGAGACAGAGGCGCAGTCGGGGCATGGCGAGGGGGACCTTACCGAAAGGACCCTGGCAAGAGAAGCACGAAGCCTGCGGGGGCCGGCGAAACCCCAGGCCCGTCCAGCTATCGAAACCCCTGAGGATTCCACCCGGAAGCGGCAACGGGTGGGGGCGGGAATGCCCGCCCAGGGGGCGCGGTTGCGACGGTCTCGAAGGCGAGCGGATAATCCCAAGTCACTCGAGCAGGGAGCGATCGGACCCCGGATGACGGCAAAGCGGCGAGCAGGCACGGGGAGCGCGGGGCAAGGCTGGAGCGAGCCCCAGCTCGAGAAGCGTGAGTTCCTCCTTCCGGACCTCGACCCGGCCCACGACGGCTTGAGGGTCGTCCAGCTCACCGACGTGCACGTGGGGCGGGCGACCCCCGCCAAGCGCGTGCGGGCCGCGGTCGCGCAAGCCAACGCCTTCGCGCCCGACCTCGTGGTGATGACCGGCGACTACCTCAGCCACGCCGAGAAGGGCATCCACCTGCTCGGCCAGCAGCTCGGCGGGATCCAGGCGCCGGTCGTGGCAGTCCTGGGCAACCACGATCACTGGGTGGACGCCGACGGGGCCGCGGGGGCGCTCGAGGGGCTGGGCTACTCCGTCCTGCGCAACCAGCACACCACGCTCAAGCTTCGCGGCGTGGCGATGACCGTCGTCGGCCTCGACGATCTCGTCACGCGGAACACGGACATCCCCAAGGCCTTCCACGGCACGCCGCACGCCGGATCGCGGCTGGTCCTGGCGCACGTGCCCCGCACCGCCGAGTACCTGGTCCACTACCGGGCGAGCCTGTGCCTGGCCGGGCACACCCACGGCGGGCACGTCAACATCCCCGGGCTCACCCGGGTCATCTTCCGCGGCATGCGGGAGCACTACCTCGCCGGGCGGTTCCACCTGGACCGGACGCAGCTGTACGTCAGCCGCGGCATCGGCGGGGCGGTGTGGCCCATCCGCGTCAACGCGCCGCCGGAGGTGACGCTGATCACCCTGCGCTCGGCGCACCCGGACGTGATTCGCGCGGCGTGACGTCGCGCCGGCGCCGGTCCGTGTTGGCGAACGCTGACATACCTTCCGCGACCGACCGGCAGAGCCCGTGCCGAGCCGCAAGCGTGAGCGCGCGGGCCTCCTCCAGCCCTGAGCAGTGACCGGCCACGAGTCGAGCACTGGCAAGCTCCGGACTGGCGCAGTCGTAATGGGCCGTGCACGAGGCGGCCCGGTCGCTGCACAGGGCTCAACCATCCCCGCGCGCTCACGCTTGCGGCTCGGCGCCACGAGACGCCGAACTCATGTCACAGAATAGCTGCCTATCTTCAGCAGCCCGACAGCGCTGGTGAGTCCGAGGTCTCGAGCGCGGTGGAGCTCGAGCTCTCGGCTTCGACGCTGTGGGATCGGGCGACGCGTCTTGTACCGCCAAGGTCGCCAAGGGACCAAGGTCGCCAAGGCTGCTGGCACGCCCGTGCCGTCTTCACCTCTTCCGCGGCTTCGGGGCGCGCGCCGACGCGCTGACTCGGCAGGCCGGAACTGGACAGTCCGCCATGCCCCCGTGATTCGGCGAGTGGCTCGGCGCTGAGGCGATGCCAGAGTCGGCGCGGTCGGGGTGCCTATGCACATGATGGATTCCGCCGTGGACCCGAAGGCCCGCTCCTTCTGGCTCGGTTCGTTGCGCTACGCGGAGAGCCCGCCTCTCGAAGGGGCTGCGACCGCGGACTACGCGGTGATCGGCGCGGGCTTCTCTGGCCTGGCGACCGCCTACTTCCTGCGCCGGGCCGATCCCTCGGCGCGGATCGTCGTCATCGAGTCCGAGCGGGTGGGGGCGGGGGCTTCGGGCCGGAGCGCGGGGTTCGTCTCCACCAGCTTCGGCCTCTCGTTCGGCGCGACGGTCCGGGCCTTCGGCCGCGCGCGCGCCCGCGAGGCGCACCACTTGATGGCGCAGGCGGTCGAGCTCGTCGAGCGCCTGGTGCGGCACAACCGGATCGAGTGCGAGTACGAGCGGACCGGCCTGCTGCGCGTGGCGACGACCTCCACCTTCGAGCGCCGGGTCCGCGAGGACGTGGAGACGGCGCGCGCCTGCGGCCTGGGCGGCACCGAGTGGCTCGACGCCAAGGCGGTCCGCCAGCAGGTGGACAGCCCGCTCTTCCTGGGCGCGGCCTGGGAGGCGCGGGCGGCGCTCGTCAACCCGGCGAAGCTGGCGCTGGGGCTCAAGGAGGTGCTGCAGCGAGCGGGCGTGCAGTTCTTCGAGCAGACGCAGGCGCAGCGCATCGACCGCAAGCTGGGGCGGCTCTTCGTGCGCACGCCCAAGGGCGGGGTCCTCGCCGACCGGCTGGCCATCACCACCAACGCCTACTCGCAGCAGTTCCGCGGCCTCGCCGGCAAGCAGGTCGCGATGTACATGCACGCCATCGCCAGCGAGCCCTTGCGGCCCGAGCACCTGGAGGCCATCGGCTGGCGCCGGCGGCAGGGCGTGGTGGACGCGCGCAACCTCCCGCGCTTCTACCGGCTCACCGCGGACAACCGGCTGCTCATCGGCGGCCGCGACGTCAGCGTCCCGTTCGGTGCCGGGCGCGAGCTGTCGCCGCGGACGTTCCAGGGCCTGGAGGACGACGCCCGGGTGCTCTTCCCGGCGCTGCGGCGCGTGCGCTTCCCGCACCGCTGGGGCGGGCCCATCTCCGTGCCGCTGCAGCTGGTGCCGGCGGTGGGGTTCCTGGGCAGCGATCGGATCGTCTACAGCCTGGGCTGCATGGGCCATGGCCTCGCGCTCGCGCACCTGAACGGCTGGACCCTGTGCGACCTCCTGCGCGGCGAGAAGACCGAGCGCGCCGAGGCGTTCTACGTGAACCGGCGGGTGGTCGGCTGGCCGCCGGGACCGCTCAAGACGATGCTCGCCTACGCGGTCAGCCGGCTGATGAAGGTCGAGGACGCCTGGGTCGAGCGAAGCCTGCCGGACGTGCCCAAGCCGATCCACCTGCGGCTGCTGGCAGGCCCGGCCGCCCGCTGAGGAGGGCGCGCCGTCAAGGCGCGGAGAAGGGCAGCGCGCAGACCGTGACCTTGCGGCCCTCCGGGGTGACGAGCTCGCTGCCGGGCACCTGGTGCTCGCGCCGCGCGTAGCCCAGGCCGATGGGGCCGAAGCGCGGGCTGACGAGGCAGCTCGCCAGCTCGCCCGCGGTCTTGAGGTCGCCGACGGCCTTGAAGAGCGTCGTCTTGGCCGCGGGCAGCGGGCCTTCACCCAGCCGGAAGCCGACGAGCTTGCGGCGCACGCCGCCGCGGAACGAGGCGCGCGCGATGACCTCCTGCCCGACGTAGCAGCCCTTGTTGAAGGAGAGGGCGCGCTCGGTCAGGTTGGCTTCCAGGGGGATGGTCTCCTCGTCCATGTCCGCCCCAAAGCGCGGCACGCCCTGCTCGACCCGCGCGATCTCCCACGCCTCGGAGCCGACCGGGACCAGGCCATGAGGCTGGCCGCGCTCGAGCAGCGAGCCCAGGACCAGCGCCGCGCGCTCGGCGGGGACGAGGAGATCCAGGCCCTCGAGCGCGCCGAGCCTGGCGCCGACGACGAGGACGCCTTGGCGATCGCAGTGGCGGTGCTCCTCGAGGTGCGGGCGCGTGCCGCCCAGCGCCGAGGCGACGATCTCCGGGGCCGCCGGGCCCAGGAGCGAGAGGAGCGCGTATTGCGCGGTGACGTCCGACACCTCCACGTCTTCGGAGATGAGGTGGTGCTCGAAGAGCTTCTGGAGGGGGCCCTCGCGCCCGGGCTCGGTGTCGAAGAGCGCGTCGTCGGCTCGCAGGAGGAGGCGGCCGTCGCCGACCATGTGCCCCTTGGGCGTGAGCAGCGTGGTGTAGCAGCCTCGCCCAGGCGCGAGCGACTTGATGTCGTTGCTGACCTGGCCGTGCAGGAAGCCCACGCGCTCGGAGCCGGTCAGGCGCAGCTTGCCGCGCTCGGAGCGGTCGCACAGGCCGCAGGTCTTGCCCAGCGCCTCGAGCTCGGCCTCGTGCGTGCCGTAGCCCAGGATGCGCTCGCCGTCGAAGCGCGCGCCCAAGGTCTGGTGGATGTCCCGGAGGTCTCGCGGAATAGGCATGGCGTCGCTCGGTTGAGAGGGAGGCGCATCTATAGCCAGCGCTCCGCACGGGAGCAATCAGGGCGAGTAGAGTGCCGGCGTCGATGTCACCCGGAGGCCTGCGTTGCTGCCCGTCACGTCCTTGACCCTCGCGCTCACTCTCGCCGCCGCGGCCCCTGCGCCGGTCGCTGCCGCACGGCCGCCCGTCGCGCCGAAGTCCTCGCCGGCGACCATCCTCGTGCGCTCGCCGAAGGCCGGCTTGCCCGACCTGCGAGCGTTCCTGGCCGAGGCCGGGCAGTGGTCGGCGATGCTGCGGCCGGTGGAGCTGGGCAAGAGCCTGGGGGCGGTGCTGGGCGCGGACATCCTCGATCCGGCGGCGCTCTCGGAGGCGGGCGTGGACGCCGAGGCTCCGATGTCGGTGAGCTTCCTGCGCGAGGCCACGGTCGTCTGCTTGTCGACCGTGAAGGGCAGCAAGACGATCGAGCGCGCGCGCACGACGCTCGCGGGTTCGGGGCAGCCGGCAAAGCAGGCCTACAAGGGAGCGCAGCTCGAAGGGGCCGTCGCCGGGAAGATCTGGCGGGCCGGCGTGGCGACGAAGGGATCGGCGCTGTGCTTTGCGAGCGGTGGCACGGATGCCCTCGCGGCGCTCAAAGAGGCGGTGGATGCGCTCGGCGGACAGGGGCTCGCGACGACGGCGGCGGTGAAGGCCGCGGCGGGGCTGGATGCTCCGGTCATGGGTTACTTCCAAGCTGCGGGCGAGGGCGGGGCGTTCGAGGTCCGGGCGACGAAGGGCGCGCTCGAGCTCGTCGGTCGCGCCGTGCTCGGCAGCCAGCCGCTGGACAAGCCCAAGGAGGGCGACGTCCTCGCGGGCCTGGCCGTGGAGGCGCCGATGGCCCTGCGGGCACAGCTGACGCCCAAGGCCATGGCGGACCCCGGCAGCCCCGGCGCTTCGGTGCTCAGCTTCCTCGCCTCGAACGCGTGCAAGGCCTGCGACGCGGCGACCTCCCAGGCGGTCCTCGCGGCGCTCAAGCCCGAGGTCGACCGGCGGGGTCGCGGCGCTGGTCGATGGGATCGATGTCGCGGGCGCGCTGCAGAAGCCGGTGGCGTACTACCTGTTCCCCCACGCCTACGTCCTTCCGGTGAAGGAGGAGGGCAAGGCACTCGCCGCGCTCGAGGGAGCGCTCAAGAAGCTCGAGGCCAAGGGAGCGAAGCTCGCCAAGCTCGAGGTCGCGGAAGGCGGCGCCTGGTCGGCGGCGGTGGGCGATCGAGAAGTGCGGTTGGGGGTCGCGAAGGGTGCGCTCTTCATCGGCAATGACTCGGCTGCGCTCACCCGCATGCTCGCGGCGGTCGGTGCTTCCAAGGCGGGGAAGGCCGAGCACGCGGTGAGCTTCACGGTGGACGGGCCGAGGGCGACCGCGGCGCTGCGCACGATTCCGATCATGGACGTGGCCAAGTCGCAGGAGCTCGCGGGGCTCTTCGCGGCGGGGGTCGAGGTCGGTGCGCTCCTGAAGGCCGCCGGGCCGATCAGTGCCTGGGCCGATCCCGACGGGGCGGCGGTGAAGTTCCAGGCGCGGATGGAGCTCAAGCCGGTGGAGAAGTGAATCGCCCTGGGCGTGGAAGCGCTTCCACGCCGGGGACAACCTCACAGACTTGAGGATTCGAGGCGCGCCGGGGGTGTGGGCCCGGCTTCCACGCCGGGGACAACCTCACAGACTTGAGGATTCTGAGGCGCGCCGGGGGTGTGGGCCCGGCTTCCATGCCGGGGACAACCTCACAGACTTGAGGATCTGAGGCGCGCCGGGGGTGTGGGCCCGGCTTCCATGCCGGGGACAACCTCACAGACTTGAGGATTCTGAGGCGCGCCGGGGGTGTGGGCCCGGCTTCCACGCCGGGGGCATCTGAAGGTTCCTGGAATCCGAGGCGCGCTTCGGGCCCACCAGCGCACTTCAGAAGATCACTTTCTTGAAGGTGTCCCCGGCGTGGAAGCGCGTGGAAGCCGGGCCCACACCCCACCAGCGCGCCTCAGGTCATCAAAGTCGGCCAGGTTGTCCCCGGCGTGGAAGCCGGGCCCACACCCCACCAGCGCGCCTCAGGTCATCAAAGTCGGCCAGGTTGTCCCCGGCGTGGAAGCCGGGCCCACACCCACCAGCGCGCCTCAGGTCATCAAGTCGGCCAGGTTGACCCCGGCGTGGAAGCGCGTGGAAGCCGGGCCCACACCCCACCAGCGCGCCTCAGGTCATCAAGTCGGCCAGGTTGACCGCGGCGTGGAAGCCGGGCCCACACCCCACCAGCGCGCCTCAGGTCATCAAGTCGGCCAGGTTGACCCCGGCGTGGAAGCCGGGCCCACACCCCACCAGCGCGCCTCAGGTCATCAAGTCGGCCAGGTTGTCCCCGGCGTGGAAGCCGGGCCCACACCCCACCAGCGCGCCTCAGGTCATCAAGTCGGCCAGGTTGTCCCCGGCGTGGAAGCCGGGCCCACACCCCACCAGCGCGCCTCAGGTCATCAAAGTCGGCCAGGTTGTCCCCGGCGTGGAAGCGCGTGGAAGCCGGGCCCACACCCCACCAGCGCGCCTCAGGTCATCAAAGTCGGCCAGGTTGACCCCGGAGTGGAAGCCGGGCCCACACCCCACCAGCGCGCCTCAGGTCATCAAAGTCGGCCAGGTTGACCCCGGCGTGGAAGCCGGGCCCACACCCCACCAGCGCGCCTCAGGTCATCAAAGTCGGCCAGGTTGTCCCCGGCGTGGAAGCCGGGCCCACACCCCACCAGCGCGCCTCAGGTCATCAAGTCGGCCAGGTTGACCCCGGCGTGGAAGCCGGGCCCACACCCCACCAGCGCGCATCAGGTCATCAAGTCGGCCAGGTTGACCCCGGCGTGGAAGCCGGGCCCACACCCCACCAGCGCGCCTCAGGTCATGAAGTCGGCCAGGTTGACCCCGGCGTGGAAGCCGGGCCCACACCCCACCAGCGCGCCTCAGGTCATCAAGTCGGCCAGGTTGACCCCGGCGTGGAAGCCGGGCCCACACCCCACCAGCGCGCCTCAGGTCATCAAGTCGGCCAGGTTGTCCCCGGCGTGGAAGCCGGGCCCACACCCCACCAGCGCGCCTCAGTCATCAAGTCGGCCAGGTTGTCCCCGGCGTGGAAGCCGAGCCCACACCCCACCAGCGCGCCTCAGGTCATCAAGTCGGCCAGGTTGACCCCGGCGTGGAAGCCGGGCCCACACCCCACCAGCGCGCCTCAGGTCATCAAGTCGGCCAGGTTGTCCCCGGCGTGGAAGCGCGTGGAAGCCCGGCACTACCCCTTCGGGCCCAGCCGCTCCTCCAGCTCCTCGATCGTTTTGGGCCAGTCGTCCTTGAGCAGCCGCGCCAGCGACCGATCGCTGAGCACTTTCCCGCCGGTCTGGCAGCGCGCGCAGTAGTTGGTCTCGTTCTCGGCATAGGCGATGCGCAGCACCTGCGAGCCGCAGACCGGGCACGGCTTGCGGTAGCGGCCGTGGACGGCCATCTCCTCGCGGAAGGCGGTGACCTTCTCCGGGAAGCCTTCGCCGACCTCGGCGCGCAGCCGCTCGGTCCACTCGCGCAGCGTGTCCTTGCACGCCTCGAACAGGCGCGCCGTCTCCTCGTCCGAGAGGTTCTTCGTCAGCTGCACCGGCGACAGGCGCGCGCGGTGGAGGATCTCGTCCGAGTAGGCGTTGCCGATGCCCGAGAAGAGGGTGGGGTCGGTCAGCGAGCGCTTGAGGGTGTGGTTCTCGCTGGCGAGCGCTCTGCGGAAGGCCGCGAGGTCGGCCTCGAAGATCTCCAGGCCGCCCCGCGAGAAGGGCTCGAGCGCCTTCTCCCCGCGCACCAGGTGCAGCGAGGCGCGCTTCTTGGTCGAGGCCTCGGTGAGCACCAGCGTGCCGGTCGGGAAGTCGAAGGCGGCGAGCCCCAGCTTCCCGGGGACCTTGGCGCCGCTCTCCTCCAGCCAGCGGAAGCGCCCGGCGATCATCAGGTGGACGACCAGGAAGAGGCCTTGCTCGAGCTCGAAGACGATTCGCTTGCCCAGCCGCCGCAGGCCCAGGACCTTCTTGCCCTGGGCCTCGGAGATCGGCGGGTCGAAGGTGCGCACGACGAAGGGGCTCGCCACGCGGACCTTCGCGAGCGTCTGCCCCTTCACCCGGCGCTCGAGCGACTCCAGGTAGACCGTGATGTCGGGGTACTCGGGCATCGAAGGCTCCGCCGTCGTCAAAGCAGCGCGGCGCGACGATAATACGCCCCGGTCCGCAGTCCCCGAGGGAGGAAGCCCATGGCCGACGAGGGCAGCATCCGTAGCGTGCAGAACCACCCGCCCGCGGGCGTCCCCAAGTACTTCGACGGCTCGCCGTACGACGAGGCGCAGATCGCCGTCGGCAAGCCCAAGAGCAAGCGCCTGGCGCTCTACGACGACCTGGCCAAGGCCCACTTCGCGACCGTGCCCGACTCGGTGACCGACGAGGAGCTCGCCTGGCTCGAGGGCTACCACCACGAGCGCGTCATCGCCGAGCGCGAAGAGCGGCGGATGCACTTCGGCGCCTTCATGTTCGTGGGCATCCTCTTCTTCATCCTCCTCCCCGGGTTCGTCGGCGGCCCGCTGGTCGTCGCGCTGGGCATCCTCGAGCTGCTGCTGCTGGTGCTCATTGCCGCTTACGTCTTCGTGTACTTCGGCTACGAGAACCGCGTGCGGGCGATGACCCTGGGCCTGTTCCGCCTGATGGAGGTGCGGGCGAACCGCGCCGAGGCGAAGGCCGCCAACGGGAAAGCGGGGTAGGGCGATGGCCGCGGGCGAGCGCATCCTGGCGGAGTTCGAGAGGGCCGTCGCCGGGGAGGGCGCGGCCTGCGTGATCGCCCGAGAGACGCTGCGCGCGGGCCCGTTCCCGATCGGCCGCGAAGGTGCGCTGCGCATCGCGCGGGCCGACCTGGCGCGCGGCCCGGCGGGCCAGGTCGCGGTCTTCGAGCGGCCCGCGGCGGCGTGGGCCAGCGTCTTCGAGTCAGAGGCGGGCGGGTTCGAGATCGTCCTCGAGACCGAGGCCGAGGAGGTGGTCCTCGGGGCGTCGGACGGCGAGGAGCTGGCGGGCGCGGTGAGCGTCACCGAAGACGGCACGTGGTGGCTCGTCGTGGAGGGCGAGGCCGCCGGAACGCTC
The DNA here is from genome assembly GCA_049841135.1 of Myxococcales bacterium. Lineage (GTDB taxonomy): Bacteria > Myxococcota > Myxococcia > Myxococcales > UBA5297 > JACRCT01. Next base: position 885,082 of record JASGHK010000002.1, on the reverse strand, counting down.
TGGGCCCATTGGGAGGAGCGGTGGGCGCCGGCGTACGAGGTCCGTGCCGGCGAGCCCAGGCTGTCGAGCCTCGAAGAGTGGCTGCGCCGGCTCGAAGGCTCCTAGCTTCTCGGGCAGTCCGGCCGGGCCCCAATCCGGGGCGTCCTGGCGGAGTGACCGGCGACACACCGAGACTCTCGGTTTTTTGCTAACAACTACGCCCGGTCCGCCGGCGTCCCTGCTTCGGGGGGAGCGACGAAGCGGCCACCAGGAGCTTTCATGAAGCGCGTCCTCTCCCTCGCGTCGATGTGGCTGGCTCTCGCGGCGTGCAACTCGACCGTGAGCCACACCAACCCCTACGACCCGCAGACGCCCAAGGACCTCCAGGCGAAGGCGACGCTCGTCGGGACCATCGGCCTCGAGCCGCCCTGGGACCAGAAGGACGGCGCGCTCGACCAGATCGACGTGCTGGTCGTGGAGGCGGGCCGGCCGGGGAAGACCGACGCCCAGGGGCACTACCGCATCGACAAGGTGCCACCGGGGATCTACACGGTCAGCGCGACCAAGGGTGGCTTCGAGGTCGGCTACGCCTACAGCGTCAGCGTGACGCTGGAGAACGGCGGCAAGGACGTCGCCGTCACGCCCATCACGCTGCGCGTCGCGCGCGGGGGCATCGCCGGCGTGGTGAAGCTCGAGCAGCTCGCGGGCGGCGAGGGGACGCAGAGCAACGCGGGCGTCAGCGTCTCCATCGAAGGCGTCCCCGGCTCGGTGCAGACCGACGCGCAGGGCAACTACGCGTTCTCGGGCCTGCCCGAGGGCAGCTACAACCTCACCGCCTCCAAGGACGGCTTCAAGCCGGCCCTGCAGCCCAACCTCGTCGTCGCCCGCAACCAGACCACCACGGCGCCCGACATCACCCTCGCCGCCGACCCCGGCGTCATCACCGGGATCGTCACGGTCCGGGGTGCGCTCGACGGCGGCGGAGTGTTCGTCAAGGCCGACGGCACCACGCTGCAGGGCAACCACCACGTGCTGCAGGTCACCAGCGACCCCCAGCCCGACGCGGAGGGCCGCAACTTCAAGCTCTCGCCGATGCCGGCCGGCATCTACAACGTCACCTTCACGCTCACCGGCTTCAGGACGCAGTCGGTGTCGGTCGCGGTGGGCGCCGGACAGACCTCGGTGCTGCCGACCGTGAAGATGGACTGGCAGACGGGTGGGCTCAGCGGCACCGTCCAGCTCGGCGAGGGCGGCACGGACCACTCGGGGGTGCGCGTCGCGGTGACGATCCCCGGAGAGAGCAGGCCCGCCGGAGAGACGACGAGCGACGGCGCCGGCCGCTGGATCATCGAGAACCTGCGCGTGGCCGACTACGAGGTCCAGCTGAGCAAGCAGGGCTACAAGACCGTCGACCTGCCCACCACCTCGGTCTCGCCGGACCAGACGCTCGACCTGGGGCTCGCCAAGCTCGAGGCGATTCCCGCGCAGGTGCGCGGCTGCGTGTTCCTGGAGGGCGTGGCACAGCGCAGCTCGTGCTGGGACTCGGTGGACGCGGGCACGCCGGAGCCGGACGCGGGCGGGGTGGGCGCCGACGGCGGGTCCGCGCCGGGGCCGCTCGCGGGCACCTCGGTCTCGGTGACGGGCGGGGCGACGGTGACCACCGACGACCAGGGCCGCTTCGTGCTGCCGGTGGGCGCCGGGGCGCACGCGCTGCTCCTCGCGCGGTCGAGCTACGACTCGAAGACGGTGCAGGTCTCGGTCAACGCCGGGGACGTGGTGACGCTCTCCTCCGAGACCCTGGCGCTCTCGCGCGGCTCGCTCTTCGGGACGCTGGCGCTCGAGGGCCGGACCGACGGCAGCGGCATCCAGATCTTCGTCGCCGGGACGTCCTTCACGGGCCTGACCGGCGTGGACGGCAAGTACCGCATCGACGGCATCCCCGCCGGGCCGCACTCCCTGACGGCCGCCGCCGCGAACTACCTGCCGCTGGGGCCCATCCCGGCCGTCGTTCCGGCAGGCGGCGCCGAGGAGGCGCCGGCGAGCACGGCGCTTCCCGAGGAGCGCACGCTCAAGCTGCGGCGCGACGCCACGATTCTCCGGCAGCGTCGTCTTCTCCTCCAGCGGGAACCAGTCGGGCGCGACGGCGGCGCTCCTGGGGGCGGACCTCAATGGCAGCCCGGCCACGGCGCCCAACGTCGTCACCGGGATCGACGGGACCTTCTCCTTCCCGAACCTGCCGCCGGGGACGTACTCGGTCGCCGTCTCCGTGGCGGGCTACGACTCCTCGCTCGCCGGGCCGTTCAGCCTCGGGGCGGGCCAGGCCATCGCGCTGCCGCCCGTCACGCTCGAGCGCTCCCGCGGAGCGGTCAGCGGCAAGGTGACGCTGGCCGGCGCGGCGTCGAGCGCCGGCGTGCTCATCAGCGTCGAGAAGAACGGCGTCACCTGGGCGACCGCGACGCGCGACTCCGGGATCTTCAGCGTCGAGCAGATCCCCGCCGACACCGGCTACACCCTCACCGCCTCCAAGGAGGGCTTCCTCTCCAGGCAGCTGACGGGCATCACCATCCCCCCCAAGGGCATTTACGACGCCGGCATGCTGGTCCTCGACCAGATGACGGGGGCCTTCAACTTCCTGGACTGCGAGCACTACGCCAGCGCCGACAAGCAACTCGTGTCGCTGCTGGGCGTGCCCTACGTCGCGCGCTGCCACGGCACCGACGCCGACAACGCGACGGTGCGGCTGGAGATCTCCCCGCCGCAGGGTGCGACCGAGATCGACTGGTCGCTCTCGCCCACCTACACGCCGATGACGGCGATCACGGTCTTCGACGCCTCGACGCCGCCCCTCATCGAACTGGGAACGGTGAGCGGCACGGTGACCGTCTACCTGCGCTACGTGGTGTCGGGCGCGCCCACCGAGTGGAAGCACTCCTCGCTCTTCATCGACCGCCAGGCGCCCGAGCTGGAGTCGGTGGATCCCGCCAACACGCCGCCTTACCTGACCGAGGCGCGGCCGTACCTGCATGTGGCGGTCGTCGCCCGCGACGTGCTCTCGGGGACCGAGGCCGGCAGCGGCGTGAAGGACTACGCCCTGGTGGTCGGCGGCGGGGCCTGCCCCACCGACTCCGGCTCCTACCAGCTCCTGCCGGGAGCGGCGTCGACCGGGGTGGACCTGAGCGTCAAGGCGGTCACCTCGTCGGCCACGGACCCCGAGGGCCCGAAGCCGGTGCGCGTCTGCCTGCGCGACGCGGCCGGCAACCTCGCGGTCCCGGCGAGTGCTGGCGTGAACCCGGTGCAGTCGCTGGACTTCGACCGCACGCCGCCGCTGGTGGGCTCGCTGGGCTTCTTCCTGGACAAGACCGACAACACCGCCGAGTCGCTGGTGAGCACCCGCGACCTGGTGCTCAAGGCGTCGGTGACCACCACCTGGGCCCCGCTGGCGGGCGTCGCCTGGTCGCCGCAGGCGTTCTCCTGCGCCACCGCCACCTATGAGACTCCCAACGTGATCGGGACGACCACCAATGCCGGCGTCACCACCTACCAGGTCGCCAACGAGAGCTGGCACCTGTCGGGGGCCGACGGCCTGAAGGAGGCCTTCCTGTGCACGCAGGACGCGGCCGGGAACGTCTCGGCCTCCCCGTTCGGCGCCAACCCCACGGTCACGCTCGACACCTCGTCCCCGGCCCTGTGCGCGATCGCGCTGGCGGGCGGAGCGACCCTCACCCGGACCGAGGCGGTGACCGGCGTCATCACCACCTCCGACTCCGCGGGCAAGGTGTGGATCGGCGGGGACGTCACCGCGGTGTCCGGCGGAGCGCCCAACAGCTGGATGGCCACCACCAGCCCGGTGACGGTGACCCTGGCCGCCGGCGACGGCCTGAAGAACGTCTCCATCAAGTGCAAGGACTCGGCGGACAACGTGACCGACCTCTCGTTCACGTCCATCACGCTCGACAAGACCCCGCCGTCAGGCTTCCTGACGGTCAACGGGAACGCCCCGTACGCCATCGCCACCTCGTCGAGCCTGGCGATCACCGCCATCGACGCCTCGGGCGTGGTGGGGATGGCGTTCGCCAACGACGCGCCGCTCACCTGCGCGTCGGTCAGCACCTGGGAGCCTTACTCGCCGGTGCGCAGCGCCTGGGCGCTGCCGAACACCGACGGCTCGCACACGGTCTACGGCTGCCTCAAGGACGGCGCCGGCAACGTCGCGGCGCTGGGCTCCGACGACGTCACCGTCGACCTGACGCCCCCGAGCGGGACCCTGGTCCTGGCGGGCGGCGCAGCCAACACCAACGTCGCCACCGTCACCGCGGCGCTCACCGCCTCGGCGGGGGTCGCCTCGATGGCGGTCTCCAACGCCGCGCTCGACTGCAGCAACCTGACGACCTGGGCTTCCTACCAGTCGAGCTTCTCTCACACCCTGGGGTGCGCCTCGGGCACCACTTGCACCGTCTACGCCTGTCTGCAGAAGCCGTCCGGGCGCACCTCGACGCTCATCTCCGACAGCATCGACTTCGACAACGTGGCGCCGGTGGTGACGAGCTTCGCGCTGGCCGGTGGCAAGTACACCTCGTCCTTCTCGGCGACGATCACCTCCACGGTGACCGGCACGGCGAGCGAGATGCTCATCTTCGGCGACGTCGCCGCGGTGGCGGGCGGCTCGCCGAACGTCTGGATGACCTACTCGGCGAGCCAGGGGATCACGCTGACCGCCGGCGACGGCAAGAAGACCGTCAACGTCATCTTCCGCGACGCCGCGCGCAACCAGACCACGACCTACACCGACTCGGTCACCGTCGACACCGTGGCCCCCACCGGCTACTTCACCTTGGCCGGCGGCGCGGCCTACAGCACCTCGAGCACCGTGCCGCTCGCCATCACCGCCTTCGACGCCAGCGGCGCGACGCAGATGAAGGTCGTCGCCGACGGGGCGCTGAGCTGCGCGACCGCGACCTACGATCCGTTCGTGGCGGTCAACTCCTCCTACTCGCTGGCCGAGGGTCCGCACGTCGTCGCCGTCTGCCTCAAGGACGCGGCCGGCAACTTCACGGCCACGCCGCTGAAGGCGACGATCACCGTCGACCTGACGAGTCCCTCGGGGACGGTGTCGGTGGTGGGCTCCGGGCAGGCGGGCTACACCGGCTCGCCCAACGTGACCGTCAACGTCACCGGGCAGGCGAGCGACGTCGTGTCGATCAAGCTCGCCCACAGCTCGCCCGACTGCTCCTCCGTCACCGACTGGCTGCCGTTCACGGCGAGCAACCTCTGGACGCTCTCCTGCTCCTCCGGCTCGACCTGCTCGGTCTTCGTCTGCCTCAAGGACGCCGCGGGGCGGGTGACCCCCACCGCGCCGTCGAGCTCCATCGTCTACGACGCCGTGGTGCCGACCGTCACCACCGCCACCGTGGCGGCGTGCACGGCGTCGAGCAAGCCGGCGCTCACCCTGACCGTCGTCGACACCTCGCCGCTGCAGATGCGCCTGAGCGGCGACCTCACCGAGGTCAACAGCTCCGCCGCCGGCGTCAACGCGTGGATCACCTACGCCGCCGCGCCGACCGTGACGCTGACCCCCGGCGAAGGGGCGAAGAGCATCAACGCCGAGTTCCGCGACGCGGCGTACAACACCACCGCCGCCTTCCGCTTCTCGACCACCGTGGCGACCGCGGCGCCCTCCGCGTCGATCTCCATCAACGGCGGGGCGAGCTACACCGCCAGCCGGACCGTGGACTTGACCTTGTCGACGACCGCGTGCTCGGCGGTGCAGATGGCGCTGGTCAACGACACGCCGCCCGACTGCAGCTCCGGCGGGCTGCCGTGGGGCAGCTTCCAGGCGAGCTACGCCTCCTGGAACCTGACCAACACCGCGGGGGCGCACACGGTCTACCTGTGCGTCCGGGACGGCGCGGGCCGTACGGTGCAGGCGAACGCGGGCATCAAGCTCGACCTCGACGCGCCCACCATCACCTCGCTGCTCGTCAACACCACCTCGGCGCCGACCTCCGCCTGGACCAAGTCGGCGAGCGTCACGGTCAACCTCACGGCGACCGACCCGCCGCCCGGCTCGATCCTGCAGATGATGCTGTCCCAGGACTCGGCCTTCTATGGCGCGAGCTGGGTCCCGTACCAGACGTCGGTGCCCTTCGTCCTCTCCGCCGGCGACGGGGCCAAGATCGTCTACGCGAAGATCCGCGACGGGGCAGGGCGCGAGGCGACCCAGAGCGTCGGCGTCACGCTGGACACGACCCCGCCGACCGTCACCTCCTTCGCGGCCGACAAGCGGTACGTGAACGCGTCCGCGGTGGACGTGACGCTCGCCGCGAGCGACGCGTTGTCACCGACTCTGACGCAGTGCCTCAAGGCAGACCTCGCCGCGCCCAGCCTCTGCGGCAACCTCTGCCTGGACGCCGACTACAAGGCCTACGCGACCAGCGCCACCGTCACCGGCGTGACCACCAGCGTGACGGGCGTGGTGGCGCTGTGCGTGCGCGACGCCGCCCTGAACGTCACCCCCTTCCCCATCTCGGTGCCGGTGCGCTTCGACTCGACCGCTCCGGGCACCACGACCGGCGGAGCGCCGGTGCTGGCGACGCCGGTCGCGGAGTCGGAGATCGCGCGGCTCTCCTGGAGCGCGGCGTTCGACCCGGAGTCGGGCATCGACCGCTATGAGGTCTGGTACGCGCCGACCTTGAAGCAGTTCGTCAACCCCACCCACGCCGCCGATGTCGCGGGGACCTCCTACGTGCTGCCGTGGCTGCGCAACTTCCGCCCGTACGACATCGAGGTGCGGGCGGTGAACGGCGCGGGGCTCAAGGTCGCCTCCAACCGGTCGGTGGCCGAGGCGGTGCCGGGCTGGATCTCCGCGGGGCTGGACGCGATCTCGGCGGGGCCGGCAAACCAGAAGGAGACGTGCCAGTTGGGGGCGCCGCTCTACTACACCTACCCCTCGGCCCAGCGGGCCCTCTTCCACTACTCGAACGCCTTCTTCGAGCACAACGACGTGCTCTACCTCGGGGTGAACGTCGAGACCGGGCTCACCTGTGCCAAGCCGACCTACGGCTTCGAGTACGTGACGCAGCTCTACAGCTGCGACACCAAGCACTTCGACTGCACCTACAGCCAGAACTGGGAGGTGGACACCATCACCCCCACGACCGAGAACCCGGGTCCGCTCGCCGGCAGCTTCGCGTACGTGGCCCCTGGCGTGCTCGCGGAGCCGCAGCTCTACCATGTGTACGGGCACAACACCGGCGCCTCCAATACCCAGTACGACTCGCTGCGCTTCCAGGGCTGCAACCTGCAGTACTACCCGACCTGCTCGCACGCCTCGGACTGGGGCGGCAGCGTGGTCATCGACCCCAACCCGCTGGCCCATGACGTGCCCACCAAGGTCGCCTGGGACGGCCAGCGCGTCATCGTCTCCTACGCGCGCAGCAGCGGCTCGGTGCGCACCGCCTACACCGCGGTGTGCAACGGGGCCTTCGGCCTGTGCGTCGTCCCCGCGGAGTGGACGCCGGTCGCGCACCGGACGGTCGCCGCCAACGACTCGGTGGAGGCTCTACACGGCGCAGAACCACGTCCTGCTGGCGGAGGTGGACACCTCGGCGAACCTGTACGTCGAGGTCTGCAACACGGCCTCCGCCACCGGCACCGGCAACTGCCAGCTGGGGACCGACTTCACCACCTACGCGGTCTCGTCGGGCGCCAGCGCGCCACGGCTGACGAGCGACGGGACGAACTTCTGGGTGGCCTACCGGGAGGGCGCCACGATGTCGCTCGCCCGGTGGACGCCGGGGGCGTCGAGCTGGACGGAGTACCCGTTCATCCTCGCCGGCGGGCCGGCGGGTGACCCGGTGGGCTTCGCCTACGGCCGCGGAACGCTCAACCTGGCGTGGGGCGCGGCGAACAAGCTGTACTTCGCCTCCTGCGACACCGCGAACGACTGCACGAAGGCCTCGAGCTGGAACGAGTACCGCAGCGGCACCATCTACCCGCAGCTGCTGGCGGCGGGGGTCTCCACCACGTTCGGCAACTTCGGCCAGATGGTGCTCAAGGACTCGGACCCCTTCATCCTGTTCGCGCCGACCTACACCATCAGCCCCACCCTGGTGGGCGCGCAGGTGCCGGTGCCGGGCCGCTTCTTCGCCGGCCCCGCGCAGGACCAGGTCCACCTGCAGTGGCGCTCGGTGGGCGACGCGACCGGCTACATGGTCCGCAGCGGAAAGGCACCGGGGAACTACTCGTCGACGACCAACGTCGGCGCGGCGGTGTCGAGCCTGGACCTCGGCGCCTCGGCGGTCACTTCCTCCTACTACGTCGGCAACGCGCTGCGGCAGGACACCTTCTCGGACACCTCGCGCGAGTTCCAGGTGCGCCAGTTCTCGGGCTTCCCCGCCCCGGGGACCAACACCGAGATGGCCCTGACGATGCGCCCGCTCCTCTCGGTCATGGCCGACACCGACAACACCGGCCCGGTGGTCGGCATCCACCGCGACGCTTCGAAGAACTTCCTGGTGCACTACTGCCCGACCACCGGCTGGGCGACGGGCGGGTGCGAGAACCCGGCGAACTGGACGGCGCAGGGGTCGGGGTTGCCCAACCTCTACCAGCTGACCAGCGTGCCGGTGGGGACGATCATGGCGCACGGCGCTTCGGGGACGGACGCGCTGGTGCTGGGCACGTCGACCGGCGGCACTGGCACCGCGGTGCTCTACTGCACCACCGGCAACGCGGGGAGCTGTGCCTCTTCCGGGAGCTGGACGGCGGTCAACCTGACCACGAACTATCCGGTCTTCTCGCTCGACCCGGCGCTGGTCAACACGAGCCGGATGAACCTCTCGCTCTGCTCGGCGGATCCCAAGAAGATCTCGAACGGCACCACGACCGGCAGGGTCGTCAGCGCCACGACCTTCCAGCCGAACATCACCGTGGCCTTGGCGGCGGTCGGGGACATCGTGCGCATCACCGCGAGCACGGTGCCGGCCGACCTGGGGGCGTACCGGATCACCTCGATCACCGGGACCGACCCGAGCAAGACGTTCACGCTCGTGGAGCTCGACGGCGCTTCGACCGCCTTCAGCATCAGCTACCCGCGCAACGTGACCTGGGAGCTCGAGCGGCAGATCGTCCCGTCGGTGGCGCTGACCGACTTCACGAGGGCCGCGGGCGCGGGGGCGAGCCTGACGGTCTCGGGAACAGTGGCCCAGCTCCTCACCAACAAGGTCATCGGGATGGTCGTGCGGGGCGGCTTCGCGGTGCTCAGCAGCGGGTCGAACACGACGGCGGGGCTCGACACCATCTACGCCATCGTCGACCAGACGTTCGACACCTCGGGTAACGACATCCTCTGGCTGCGCAACCTCGACGGCTCGGCTGTGGTGTCGACGACGTCGGGACAGAAGTGGGCGGCGGTGCAGTCGAGCTCGATGACACACTCGATCACCTGCACGGGGAGCTGCAGCAACAGCGCGAGCTGGAAGGACGTCTCCTGGTCGAGCAGCTGCGCGGAGGAGGGCATCTGGCAGGGGACCGATGCGGTCGCGACCCCCACCGAGGTGTTCTTCCTGCAGGCGGCTCCGCCCAACCCGCCGTTCTTCGTGGGCGGCCGGAAGATGAACCACTGCTCGTGGAGCACGGGCTGTGGGGCTGCCGGCAACTTCGCCACCTACGACTGGCGCAGCCACTACTACGGCCTGCCCATCGTCAACTCGATGGACTACAGCACCTCCGCCGACACCCTGGACGTCGTCAGCTCGGCCTCCATCCCCAACACCATCTGGCAGACGCTGTACGTCAGCTCCTGCAAGGTGGGGGCGACCGGCTGCGACGACCTGGACGACTGGGTGACGACGCCCGTCGAGTCGCTGGCCGAGCCGGTCGCGACCTCCAACGTGTTCCGCAGCGGCGGGACGACGTACGTGCTCTACGAGACCGCCTCGATGGTGAAGGCGGCGGTCTGCTACGGCGGCTGCGAGCGGACGGACCACTGGACGACGTACACGCTGGCGCAGAACGGCAACCTGCCGGCGGACTCGATGTTCGGGGGGCCCATCCTGGCGGGCAACTCGTCCAAGTTCATGTTCGCGGCGTTCCCGCAGATCAGCACTTCCACCCTCGGGTACTTCACGCTGGGGATCGGCGGGGCGATCGAGGCGGGGCAGTGAGCCCTTGAGCTGGTTGGCCGGCCTCGCCGAGGGCGGGGCCGGCCATTCAGGTAGGCTTGCCGCGGCGAAGGCGTGGGGGAGGCTTGCGACAAGAGGAGGGCGTCGATGTACCTGCTCGTACTGCTGGCCACCCTGGCGGCGGCCCCCGTGACCGGGCCGAACTCGGGCGCCCCCAGGTCGAGCTCGGTGGCGGAGAAGAAGGACTCGCTCTCGGCGGCCGACGAGAACCTCCAGCCGTCAGTGGTGTTCGGGCGGGCTGCGCCTTCGGTGTTGGTCGTGCTGGCGACCGTCAAGGAAGGCACCTCGCTGGGCAGCGGAGTCGTCGTCGGCAAGGATCTGATCGTCACCAACGCGCACGTCGTCGAGGGCGCAGCGTCGATTACGGTCAAGCAGGGGAAGCGGTCCTGGCCAGCCACGCTCAATGCCCTGGACCGGGAGCATGACCTGGCGATCCTCAAGGTTGCGGAGCTCGAGCGGCCGGCGGTCGCCCTGCGCGAGTCCTCGCTCCTGACCGTGGGCGAGCGTGCGTACGCCATCGGGGCGCCCCAGGGCCTGGAGCTGTCGTTGACGGACGGCCTCGTCTCGAGCGTGCGCAAAGAGGGGCCGGCGACTGGCGTGCAGACCTCCGCGCCCATCTCGAAGGGGATCGAGCGGAGGTGGGCTGTTCGACGGGCAGGGCCGTCTGATCGGCGTGACGACCTACTCCGTCAAGACCGGCCAGAACTTGAACTTCGCGGTGCCCGCGGAGCACGTGACGGCGCTGCTCGAGGGGAAGCGCATTCCAGGTTCCGCCATGCCGCAGCCGGAAGAAGTGCCGCCGGCGTGGACCCCGGCGGTGCGACCGGAAGCCCTTCGCTGTGACATCTCCAGCTACTTCATGTTGGGCGCCTTCAGCGACGGCATGGAGCTGCTCGAGTCTCAACCTGCCGTGGCCCGCTGGTGGTTCCGCAACTTCAACTCACAGACTCCGAAGACGATTCATCTCGACGTCGAGGGTGACGGGCTCCCGAGCAATCTCGACTCCGACCTGGTGCTCACCGACTTGAGCAAGAAGGCCGGCTACGTCGAGTTCCAGGGACAGCGAAAGCGCGGGCTCCTCGTCTTCTTCATCGGGGCGAGCGCGATTACCGTCAGCAAGTTCGAGCGCGCGACTCTGGCTGGCCAGCCGCGCATCGTCGGGCTGTCCGGATCGTGCACCCCGATGGCCAACTCGGGAATCGAGTACGACCAGAGCTTCGAGGTGCAGGCCAACAGAGCCAACTTGCGCAGGCCCGTTGGCGGGCCTCGCGACCGGGAGAGCCTCTGCAAGGCGGGGGACGCGGACCGCTGCATGTCGGTGGCCGAAGGCAAGCCTCGGGAGGAAGCGCTCGAGTTCCTCCTTGCCGCATGCTCTGCGAAGGACGGCTCGCGCGTGGCTGCTGCGCAGGGCTGCGATGCCGTCGCGGACACTTTTCGCGCGGTGGGCGACGTCGCGACTGCTCAGCGCTATCGCAGACGCGCCTGCGCGCTGGATGCCTCGGTGTGCAGGTAGGGCAGCAGGGGATGGCGTGAACTCCCGCTTGACAGAGTCGAGCGGTTTTACGAATATGCGCCGCCGTTTCGCCCAGGTAGCTCAGATGGTAGAGCAGGGGACTGAAAATCCCCGTGTCGATGGTTCAATTCCGTCCCTGGGCACACGAGAAGCCCCCGAGGAATCGGGGGCTTCTTCGTTGCGGGCATCGCAACGTGCGCGCGAAAGGCCGCAAGAAGCCATGACCACCGGCCCCAACGAGCGCTGCCCCTGCGGCAGCGGACGCAAGTACAAGCGGTGCTGCGGGAGCGCCCGGCCCTCCGCCAGCGCTTCGCCAGCCAAAGGCCCCTTCGAGTTCATCGCCGGCAGCTACCAGATGTCGCTGGGCTTCCTGCCCTCCATCGCCTGCCTGCGGGCCACCGACGACGGCCGCAAGGTGCACCACTTCGTCCTGGTGCGCCCCGACCCGAGCGCTGACCGAGACCAGGCCGACCAGATCAGCCACCAGGACCTCGAACAGGCCTTCGCAGGGCGGCCCGCTCCCGCCGAGCTGGCAGAGCGGCTGAAGGCCGTCGGGTACGCGCGGCTCGACCAGGCGCAGATCGCCCGCGACTGAGGCTTCCCACCCGCCATGCCGATCTTCGGCGCGCGAGGTAGGCAGAGGGCTTGCCCCGCGGTGACGTTTCAGTAGCTCCGAGCACCGCCGAGGCGACCATCGATGCGGTCGGGAGTGCAGGTGGCTCGGTTGCGTGCGCCAGCGGATGCTGGGGCTGGTAGATGCCGAGCTTGCCGGCGCCGGGCACGATGATCGGCAACGGCCAGCTGCGAAACGTCACCGGGCAGGGTCGAGAGCGACGCCTCGTTCTGGGCCAGCGTGGAGAGCGAAGTCAACGCCGCCGACTCCTGCGTCTACCACTCCTCGAGCCCCCTGGAGGTCGCGACTGGGACGTGGAAGGCGGAACGCTGCTTCGCCGGCGAGAAGATCCTCAACCTCGCTGGGGAGAGCCACGGCGGCGTCGCAAGCCTGTGGCATCACCGCACAAGGGCGTGTGGTACGGCCAGTGGCGCGAAGGCAGCCCCGCTCACCGACGCCATCGCCACCGAGGGCAGCAAGGGCATCGCCGAGCTCGCCGAGGGCTGGCGCCCGGCGGGCGCCGCGGTGGTCTTGGCGCTCGAGCTGTGAAGGCCGGCCTGCGCTGCTCGCGACCCTGAATGCGGCCCCACTCTCGGTCCTGGGCGTTGCCTGGCTGACTTCCGGGTCGAAGGCGGCATCCAAGAAGCCCCGAGGCCGAAGTCGCCAAGTCGTGAAGCCGGCCCGACAGCCTCCCGCCTGCTCGCTGCATCTCTCGGGGCGCCCCGTCATGGCCTGCACCCCAACGCGTCGGGTGGGCACACCGTCGACCCATGCGTTTCGGCGTCGTGGTCGCGATGATGGCCCTGGTCGGGTCCCTGGAGATCGGGTGCAGCGGACGCCCAGGGGCGAGCGGCTCTCCCGACGCTGGCGGAGGCGGGCCGGCCATCGTCGCGCCCTACAAGGAAGCTCGCGATCGTCGACTCGAGCGTGATGCTCGACCGGCGAGCCTCGAACGCCGCCGGTGGGCCTTGGAGCTTCCGCTTTCTGGTGGAGCAGATGGCGCCTCCCGGCAACAAGCCCGGCGACTTTGCGGAGGCCTGGCTGCGGACGCTCCGGCAGGCCGAGGTGGAGGGGGTCGCGGTCGAGGACCGCCGGGGCGTGGAGGATCTCCTCGGATCCCAGAACGCGAGCGCCTGGCCGCGGGCCGCGGACGGGTCGCTGGACCTCTCGCAGGCGCCCTTCCGCCTGCTCGCCATCGTCAACCGGATCGACCTCGACTCCAGCCCCAACGGCGAAGGCCGCCTCGTCTTCGGCCTGGTCGACCGAGTGACCGGCGCCCCCGACCTGATGGCCATCGCCTTCGAGTACCGGCTGCCCACGCTGGGCACCTCCGACGACCGCCGCGAGTGGGCCCGCCGCTGGCACGCGCTGGCCGGCCTCCCGTTCGGAGAGGAGTTCAACGCGGCGCTGGAGACGCTCACGCGCGCCTTCACGTCCGCGGGGCTCGACCCGGCTGGGGCGAACGGCAACCCGCTGTCGCAGCTTCGCTCCAACGAGGCCCGCTTCGGCGCGACCTGGCAGCTGCGCCAATGGATCCTCGATCCGGCTGGCGGCCAGCCCTTCCTGCGACCGGTGCGGCTGCCGCAGACGCCCCACGACGGGCTCAACGGGTCCTCCGAACTGGCCGACTTCGTCCTCGCCCACGCGGACGTCGTGCGCAGCGGCCGCCACGAGCTGCCCGAGGGCATGCTCGCCGGGGCGGCGTCCGAGCTCGGCGCCTGGCAGTTCCGCCAGAACCCGGAGATCGACGCGCCGCTCAGGCACGCCCTGGCGGTACGGACCTGCAACGGCTGCCACTCGAGCGAGACCGCCTCCGCGCAGGGGTTCTTCCACGTCAATCCGATGCGGCCCATCGCCCCTGGGAGCGACGGAGCGGACCGGCTCTCCCCCTACCTGCGGGACACGCAGCTCGGAGCGCGGGCTGCAGGCATGGTGTCGCTGCTGTCCGGGGGCCCCGCCTTGCCCGAGAGCGTTCCCTCCCTGCCGGCCGCGCCCCGGGCGCCGCTCTACGACGTGGTGGAGGTCCCGGGACCCGTCGACGGTGGCGCGGTGGCGATGGATCGCACGGGCAAGGTGCTCGGCAACTCCGCGCAGGGCCCCTGGATCTGGGACGGCGACGCCACGGTCCGCTACGTCCTGCCCGGCGGCTCATGGAAGACCGTCGCCACGGGCTTCAACTCCAAGGGCGAGGTCGTCGGGTACGAGGAGGCCGCCCCCGGCCAGCCGCCGCGGGCCTTCCTCATCGTCGGCGATGCCCGGCGAGACCTCGGCACGCTGGGCGGCCTGTCCAGCGCCGCGAAGGCGATCAACGAAGCGGGGACGGTCGCCGGCGACTCCACCCTCGCCTCAGGCGAGTACCGCGGCTTCCTCTATCGCGAGGGCGCCATGAGCGACCTCGGCAGCCTGGGAGGCGCCGAGACGCTCTCCTTCGCCATCAACCCGCTCGGACAGGTCGCCGGCCAGTCCCAGCTCTCGGACGGCGGGCGACACGCCTTTCTCTTCGACGGGCAGGCCCTCCGCGACCTCGGCTCGCTCGGCGGCAGGTTCGCGCGCGCCCAGGCCATCAACGGCAAGGGGCAGACCGCGGGCATGTCGCAGCTCGTCCCCAGCGACAGCAAGACGCACGCCTTCTTCCACGACGGCGTCACGCTGCGCGATCTCGGAGCGCTCCCCGGGCTGCCCTGGACCTCCGCCACCGGCCTCAACGATGCCGGCGTCGTCGTGGGCAACGTCTACAACAAGCCCGACTACGATGGCGATCAGTACGAGACCTTCGCCTTCGCCTATCGCGACGGCCGGATCCTCAACCTCAACGAGGCCATCGCGCCTTCCCCGTTCGTCCTCCTCACCGCCCACGGCATCGACGAGCAGGGCCAGATCCTCTGCACCGACGGGCAGGCGGACCAGTCGCGCTCTCGCGCCTTCGTGCTGCGCGCACGCTGAGGACGGCGCGTCGGCTCGCCTTCAACAGGAGCGCTCGGCATCGAGCACGACGGATCGGCTCCGGCGGACCAGTCACTCGGAGGAGCGGCTCGTGTCGGAGAGCAGCCGAGATCAGAGGCCGAGTCGCTTCCACACGACCGCCGCCTGGCTCAAGCGGATGCGGCCCAGCGCCGGCTGCTCGTCCTTCGGCACGTCCTCGTCGCTCGCGTCCTGCAAGGACCAGGTGGGATTCGCGCCCCAGTCGATGAGGTTCGCGGTTTGCTCGGCGCAGTTGGGGTTGCGAACGACGAGCTTCAAGCGCGTGCAGCCGTCATCCTCGTGGCCACGCACCATCCTCCCATCGGAAGGGGCATTTCGGGTCCGGCTTCCCAAGCCGTGCAGGTGGCCGTCCGCGGAGGATGCTCGACGCCTTCCTGAGGATCGGCGCGTTCGTGGACGCGGCGAGGTGAGGGTCGCCTACTCGCCCAGGAACACCTTCCAGAACTGCTGCGTCCCAGTCTTGCGCACGTCGCTGGCGCCGGCGGTGGTCTCGTCCTCGGAGTCCACGAAGTCCGCCCGGTGGTCCCCGTTCAGATCCAGGACGGCGTGGCGGGAGTAGCTGTCGTCGACCTTCCAGTCGTATTCGCCGGCGGTCGGAATCATCCACTGCAGCGGGACGGCGGCGAAGCCCGTCCCGGTGTTCTTGTAGACCTTCCAGAATTGCAGGCCGCCGTTTCCCCAGACGACGGTGCTGCCGCCGGATTGGTCGGCGGAGTCCACGAAATCGGGACGGCCGTCGCCGTCCATGTCGAGGACGGAGTGGCGGGAGTAGGAGTCGTAGGTCTTCCAGTCGTATTCGCCGGCCGTGGGGATCGCCCAGGTGAGCGGGACGGCGTCGAAGCCGCTGCCGTTGTTCTTGTAGACCTTCCAGTACTGCTGGCCGCCACTTCCCCAGATCGCGGTGCTGCCGCCGGACTCGTCGGCGGAGTCGACGAAGTCGGGCCGGCCGTCGCCGTCCATGTCGACGAGAGAGTGGCGAGAGTAGGTCTCGTTGACCTTCCAGTCGTACTCGCCCGCCGTGGGGATCTTCCACGTCAGCGGGACGGCGTCGAAGCCGCTGCCGTTGTTCTTGTAGACCTTCCAGTACTGCTGGCCGCCGCTTCCCCAGACGGCGGTGCTGCCGCCGGACTCGTCGGCGGAGTCGACGAAGTCGGGCCGGCCGTCGCCGTCCATGTCGAGGACGGCGTGCCGGGAGTAGCTCTCGTCGACCTTCCAGTCGTACTCGCCCGCCGTGGGGATCTTCCACGTCAGCGGGACGGCGTCGAAGCCGCTGCCGTTGTTCTTGTAGACCTTCCAGTACTGCTGGCCGCCGCTGCCCCAGACGGCGGTGTTGCCGCCGGACTCGTCGGCGGAGTCGACGAAGTCGGGCCGGCCGTCGCCGTCCATGTCGACGAGGGCGTGGCGCGAGTAGGTCTCGTAGATCTTCCAGTCGTATTCGCCGGCCGTGGGGATCTTCCACGTCAGCGGGACGGCGTCGAAGCCGCTCCCATTGTTCTTGTAGACCTTCCAGTACTGCTGGCCGCCGCTTCCCCAGACGACGGTGCTGCCGCCCGACACGTCGGCGGAGTCGACGAAGTCGGGCCGGCCGTCGCCGTCCATGTCGACGACGGAGTGGCGGGAGTAGGTCTCGTAGACCTTCCAGTCGTACTCGCCCGCCGTGGGGACGTTCCACTGCAGCCCGCTCGCCGCGAACCGAGTGGCGGGGACCGGAGCGGACGCGTCGGGGCCGCTGGCGGACGCGTCGGGGCCGCTGGCGGCGGCATCGGAGCCGCTGGCAGCGGCGTCGGGCCGCTGGGGGCCGGCATCGGGTCGGGAGGCGTCCCAGGACGACCGTGCGTCCGGGCGCGAGGTGCTGCCTCCGTCGCGTTCCTCGGCAGGTTGGTCGGCGTCGAGGCCCGGCTCGGCAGCATCTGCGGCAGGGTCGGTGCTCGGGGGCTGGCCGCAGGAAGCGGCCGCGAGGAGGGAGGCCAGCACGGGGGCGAGGGCAAGGAGTCGCATGCGCGACACTATGCCATCCAAGCGCCGCGGCCGGCAGACCGAACACGGGCAGCGGCCTCGCCGGGAGAACGAACTTCCCGCGCGTGGGCCGAGCGAAGGCTCGCGGTGTTCGGGAAGAGGTGCGAGCCGTGTAGTGTCGATGCCATCTTGTCGCCCTTGCCCATCTTCAGCGGGAACTTGATGTTGGCACCGCCGAAGCTGACGCTCAGCGGGTTCTTCACCAGCTCCGGGTCCTGGTCCTTGGCGACGAGGACGTCGACCGACTCGAGACCTGCTCCACGCCAAAGCACCTGATCCACGTGGAGCAGGTCCCTGCCTCTGGAATCCTGCCCGCCGCGACCGACTCGAGACCTGCTCCACGCCAAAGCACCTGATCCACGTGGAGCAGGTCCCTGCCTCTGGAATCCTGCCCGCCGCGACCGACTCGAGACCTGCTCCACGCCAAAGCACCTGCTCCACGCCAAAGCACCTGATCCACGTGGAGCAAGTCCCTCCCTCTGGAATCCGGCCCGCCGCGACCGACTCGAGACCTGCTCCACGCCAAAGCACCTGATCCACGTGGAGCAGGTCCCTCCCCCTGGAATCCCGCCCGCCGCGACCGACTCGAGACCTGCTCCACGCCAAAGCACCTGATCCACGTGGAGCAGGTCCCTCCCCCTGGAATCTCGTACGTCCTCGCCCGTCCCCGTCTGGCGGAGGGCGCCAGGGGCGCGTATTCGCGCGCGCGTGCGAGGCCGGCGCCGCGCGCCGGCGGCGTAGTGGTCAGGGCTGGGGCACGGCGGCCGCGTGCTCGTGCGGCAGCGGCATTGGCTGGTGCGTGAGGCGCGCGATGACCGCAGCCTTGAGGTAGGCGCGCGGGTCTACGCGGTGGAGCTTGCAGGTCTCCATCAGCGTGTACATCAGCGCCGCCACCTCAGCGCCGCGCTCGGATCGAGAGCCGTAGTGGTTCTTGCGCCCGAGCACCACGCCGCGCAGCGAGCGTTCGGCGAAGTTGTTGTCGAGCGGCACGAGCGGGTCAGCCAGGAAGACCGTCAGCCCCTTCCACTGGCCCTGCATGTACTTGATCGCCTCGGCCAGGCCGCTCGACGGCAGCACCATCGCGAGCGTCCGGTTTCCCCACCGCTCGATGTCCTCGATGACCTGGGTGGACTTCTCCGCGCGCAGACGGGCGCGCTGAGCCAGGCCCTCGGCGCCATTGGAAGCGACCTCGCCCTCGATTCGATAGAGCTCTGCGATCAGTCCCAGGATCTCCGAGACCGGCTGCGGAAAGTTCTTCTCGACCTCCAGGAATTTTCGGCGCGCATGCGGCCAGCAAGAAGCGAGCCGGAAGCTGGGGCCGTCACGCGACTGCGCCAAGCTCGAGTAGACGCTGTAGCCGTCAGCCATCACCGTGCCGCGATAGCCGGCCAGCAGCTCGCGGGCCACCTGCGCGCCGCGCGAGGGGTCGATGTGGTGGTAGACCGCGCGGCTCGAGCAGATGGTCCAGTCGTACCACCACTCGCTGCCCTTCTCGCCGCGCGCAGCCATCTTGCGCCAGCGCGTCTCGTCGGCGTGGACCACGGCGTCTGTCAGCACCAGCGCCCGCAGCCGCGGTCGTAGCGGCTCGAGGACCGCCGCCAGCGCCTCGAGGTAGTCCCACAGCGTCTGGGAGTCGGTCACCAGTCCGTCGCGCTTCATGGCGCGGCACTGCCGCTCCAGCGGCTGGTGGTCGGTGTACTTGTCCACGGCGATGCCGATGGCGAAGTCGATGGAGTAGCGCGCCCCCTCGAAGAGCTTGAGCGGGCCGGGCGCGGTGACGATGCACTCGTTGCAGGAGCAGCGGTACTTCTGCCGCAGGTGCTTGTGCAGCTCGAAGCGGCGGTGGACGACAGTGATCTCCTCGGAGGGCTCAAACTCGCCCTTCATCGGATTGAGCGTCCCGCCGCACTTTTCACACTGGAGCTGGTCCTCGCCGAGCGCCCAGATGCGCTCGATGGACGGCAGGGCCGGCTGCTCCCGGCGGCCGTGACCCGTCTGCGGCTTTTTCGCCGCCGAGGTCGGCTCGCCGCGGCGCTCCGACGACGAGGGCGCGAAGAGCTTCTCGTTCTGGAGCGCGAGCTGCCGCTGCAGCTTCTCGAGCTCGAGCTGCAGCGCCTTGGTGTCGCCGCCCTTGAGCGCGGTCAGCTCGGCGAGCACCTCGGCGATGCGCCGGTGCAGGTGCCGGTTCTCGGCCTCGAGGAGTATCGCCGCTTGCCGCAGCACCTCGATGTTCTTCTCGCGCTCAAGGGAGACCAAAGCGCGACCAAGCTAACGCATGAGGGGCGAAGGTCAACCGCTCGCCGGGGAAGCTTTCGCCTGCGCCGCGAGCGTGAACGGCGCCGGGCTCAGCGCGACCCTGCCGACCAGCTCGCTGCCCTCCAGGAAGAGCGCCAGCTCGCTCGTCGTCATCCGCATCACCCCGTCTGGCCCCAGCCGTTTCCACGGAGCAGCGAAGAGCTGGTTCTCGAGCCGCTTGGCGAAGATGCACAGGCCGGTGCCGTCCCAAAAGAGCACCTTTGCCCGCCGTCGGTTCTTGCTCACGAACAGGAACATGTCGCCCGAAAGCGCGTCGCGCTTGAGCTGCAGCGAGACGAGCGCGTGCAGGCTGTCGAACGACTTGCGCATGTCCGTCGGCGTTCCGCAGGCGAACACCGAGATCTGCCGAGTCGAGCCGATCACGCGAGCCTCCGCAGCAGTTCCGCGAGCTCGGCAACGTCGAGCCCCTCGATGCGAAGCCCGCGCGGCCCATGCACGACCAGGCGGCTCGGAACGGGAACAGCAGCGACGGGCTCGTCTTCCACGACGACTGGAGCGAGCAGCGCGCGTTCCCGCCTGCTCCACCGCCCCAGCGTCAGTGCCCCGAGCCCAAGCCGGTCCGCGGCTGCCTGGGCGCTCTCGCCCGTCGCCAGCAGGGCGCGATAGCACGCCACCGCTTCCTGTCGCAGTTCCTCAGGCAGGGGCCGCAGTCCGGACGCATGCCCGAACTGCTCCCGCTGCTGCCTGACCCGCTCCGCCCGTTGCTTCACGTCCATCGCGCGTGCCTCCTTGGGAGTTCACGCGCGAATACCGCGGCCTGGCGAAGGCTACGAGACGGGGACGGGCGAGGACGTACGGAATCTCGCCCGCCGCGACCGACTCGAGACCTGCTCCACGCCAAAGCACCTGATCCACGTGGAGCAGGTCCCTCCATCTGGAATCCCGCCCGCCGCGACAGGCCCGAGACCTGCTCCACGCCAAAGCACCTGATCCACGTGGAGCAGGTCCTCCCTCGTATCCACCGTCCGGACCTTGCCGTCCTCTCGGGACTCCGCGTATGAGTAGGCTCCACAATGCACCGCGACCGGACCCGCCGAGGTCAGTCGCATGAAGGGGGAAGCCATGCCTGTGAAGAAGACCGTCGCCCCGCCCGTCAGGGTCACGCCTGAGCTTCTGCGCAAGCTTGCCCATGGCGTCCTGCGCGAGAGTGCGGCGGGCGGCGTCCGCACCACCTTGACCATCGGCCGCTACCTCTTCATCAATCTCTTCCGCTCCTCCGAGGACGCGTTTCGCTCCATGGCTGGAAACAAGACCGACTCGCTCGCCGATCTTGCGGGCCAGAAGGGAATGGCAGAGGGAGGGTGGGGGCGCGCGAAGCTACACAACGCCATCGAGCTGCTGCTGCTGTCCAAGGTGCTCGACAACTTCCACCCCTGGCCCACGCTCAGCGTGAGCCACTTCGAGGAGATCATCGGCCTCGCCCCCGACCAGCAGCGCGCCCTCCTCGATCAGGCCCAGAACGAGACCTGGTCCGTCGCGCGCCTCAACAAGGAGGCAGGCAAGCTGCGCCCTCCCCGCAAATCCGCCCGCTCGGCAACCGCCACGGCCACCGTGTCTCCCGACCGTGCGCTGGGCCGGGTGCGCAAGCTGATGGCACAGATCGAGCCCGCCCCGCTCACGGAGATCCTCGTCCAGGCGGGCATCGACTCCGCGCAAGCCAAGGAGTGCGAGGGCGCCCTCGCGGCCGCTGCCGAGAAGCTCCAGGGCGTCCAGGCGTCGCTCGAGGAGCTCAAGAAGCGCTCCGCCGACAAGCTCCAGCGCCTCGCCGGAAAGGTCGCCGCGTCGGGCTAGCCATCGGCGGCTGTTGGCGCTGCCCTCCACGCTGGAGTCCGCGCCAGCGCGAAGCAGCCATCGCTGGCTCGGCGCGTTCCATGCGCGAAGCCCTGCTCGTCTCGCGCCGCGCGCAGAAGGTGCTGAGTCCCTGCGCGCGACCTTCGCAGCGCGGGACGTCGCCGCGTGTCCGCCCGACAATCACCATGCAGAGCTGACGCTTGGGCTGCGCCGGGACCGGCGGTATCCATGCCCCATGGTCATCGACTCCGCCCCCTTCGAAGCCGCCATGCCGGAACCCGTGCGCGCCGTCTTCGCCGACGCGAGGACGGGCCGCGGGCCTCTCGCCGCGTGGCAGACCGAACGGCAGCTCGACCTTGCGTACGACCTGCTCCAGGGGCAGCCCGTCCGGCTGCCCGACGAGGTGGTGGGGTGGGCCGTGGGCATGGCGCTATTCGGGGACCCGAAGCAGACGCTGGAGGCGGTCCTCTCGGTCGAGGAGCTGGACGGCCCGATCCCGGCGATCGTCGACGCGTTCGCCGCCGGCCTCCAGGCGGGCGTGAAGCCACAGGCGCGGCAGTGGGCGAGCATCGAGAGCCTCTCGGCACGGCTCGCGCAGCCCTCGCCGGCCGTCCTCCAGGCCGTCGTGCTCGGCCTGGCGTCCGGCCAGACCTCGTCCCGCGTCAGCGCGATGCAGATCGCGCTGCGCTGGCCGGCTCGCGCACGGGAGGCGATCGCCGCGGCCCGGGCCTCCGCCGCGAGCAAGGTCGCCCGCCGGCTCGATGACGCCCTCGCCTCGCTCCAGTCGCCGACCCGCCTGCACGAGGGCGAATCGGACGACGCACGCGCCCAGCGCGCGCTGCTCGCCCAGCTCGTGGACGCTTGGGGCCAGACCCGCGATGCGCGGCTGACCGAGGTCATCCGCGCGCTGGGGCAGGACGCCGCCCGCCGGCGTGGCCCGCTGCAGGCCCCAGGCAAGGCCGAGCTCGAAGGCCTGTGGCACGCGACGGCGGCCGGGAAGGACCCCGGGGACGTCGACCGTCTCCTCGGGACGCCATGGCCTGGACCCTGGAGGGCGGCGATGGCCCGCGTGGAAGCGCTCGCGCAGTTCCCGCCGGACCCGCGCCTCAGCTCGGGAGCGCTCGCCGCCGTCTCCCAGTACCCGTCTTCGGCGTCCGACCCGCTGCACGAGGCCATCGCCGCGCTCGTCCGGCAGGTCGCAGACCCTGGGTGCATCGACGCCATCGACCGCGCGAAGGCCTATTGCCGCGACCTCGTCTTCTCCTCGGCCCGGGCCGCCTGCCTCTCCGCCAAGAGCACCCCCGCCGCCGACGAGTTGCTCGTCGCGGCCCGTTCGGCCTTGCCGGGCACGCCTCCTCTCGAGGACCTGTGGCGCGCGGTCTTTCAGGCCCCCTCGGAGATCGAGCGCCGGCTGGTGCTCGCCGACGCGCTCCAGGCCGTGGGCGATCCTCGTGGCGAGTTCATCGCCCTGCAGTGCGCCCTCGCTGACGGGCGTGGCGGCGCCCAGGTGCAGCGGCGCGTGGCCGAGTTGCTCGCCGCCCACGGCGACGCCTGGACCGGACTTCCGGGCGTCGAGCGGGCCTCGCGGCGCTTCGAGCGCGGGTTCCTCGTCGCCGCCAGCTGCAGCCTCAAGGCCCACGAGCTGGCCAGCGCCCTCGAGCGCCGGGAGTGGGCCACGCTCGAGGAGCTGCGGCTCGACACCAAGACTGCGGAGGCCTCGGCGCTCGTCCGACGCATGCCCTGCCTGCGCGTCTTGTCCACCAACGAGGACGAGACGCTCAAGCGCCTGGGCTACGGAGCTCCGCTCCCTGGGGTTCGCGCGCTCTCCGGTGAGTTCTTCGTCCCCGCCGAGGGCTGTGCCGCCTTCCCTGCGCTGGAGATCCTCGGAGGCGAGTGGTGGGGTGTCCGCTACCAGTTCGACGAGGCGGAGTGCCGCTCGGTCTTCGCCCGCGTCGGCCCGCTCCGTCTCCGGGCGTTGACCGTCTTCCGCCACCGCATCGAGCTCATCGCGCCGGCGCTCGCCGTGTGGGCGGCGTCTCCGGGCCCGGAGGAGCTGCGCATCTCGACCGGACCGCAGTGGGGCTTCTCCGGCGCCCAGGGCTGGCGCCTGCGGGTGCGCCGGGAAGGGGCGCGGGCCGAGGTCGCGTGGGGCGGAGGCCCTGCCGCGCGACAGGCTGAGCTGGGCGCTTGCGTCGAGCAATTGGTCGCCGCGGGCTACCGGGAGGTCGCAGTGTTCGGTGCGCGGGAGAAGGCAGACCTGGGCGCGGTCCGGGAGCGCTGCGCTTCGCTCGGGGTCCAGGTCGTCGAGGGCGAGCCGGCGGCCAAAGCCGCGCCTGACACGACAGAGCGGATGGTGCGCGAGCCGGGGGCCAGCCCACTTCAGTGGCCTTCGTGCAGATAGCCGGGGGCCTTCAGCCCCCGGTTTGCTGATGGGTGGAGGCACAGCGCGGATGGTGCGCGAGTCCCCCGAGGCACCTTTCGCGTGGGGCCACATCATCGACCGCCCCTGCTCGAGCGCGACGAGGTCGAGCGGTAAGACTTCCGGCGGGTGGAGGGCTGAGACATCGGTGGGCGGCCAGCGAGAATTGAGGTTCGGAGGGGTAGACAGCCAGGGCGGCCGGATGGAGACCGGGGGCTGAAGGCCCCCGGCTATCTGCACGAAGGCCACTGAAGTGGGCTGGCCCCCGGAGCTTCCAACGTGGAGTCGCTGCCGAGCGCGCAGCTCCGCCCGCCCGGGTTTGGCTTCGGGTGGCTTCGGCTTCGGGCGGCTTCCGCGGCTTTCCGCTTCCGCGAACCGGAATGTCGGTCCCATTTGGCACAAGCCAAGGTCGACGGAGCATTCCGCTCCGCGAACGGAGGGGACCATGTCGCTAACCGAGTTGTACGTGCACCTCGTGTGGTCGACGTACCGAAGGAATCCACTCATCGGCGCGAAGTTCGAGGCGGACCTGTGGTCAGCCATCGGAGCCAAGTGCAAGGAACTGGGCGCATCTCCGATCCAGGTAGGCGGGATGCCCGACCACGTCCACCTGCTTGCCTGCGTCCCGCCAACGCTGGCGATCTCCAAGCTCGTGCGCGAGGTGAAGGGCGGCTCGTCGCATCAGATGTCCCACCGGATCGCACCCGGACGGCTGTTCCGCTGGCAGGTCGGCTATGCAGCGTTCTCGCTACGGGCCGACGAGGCGCCCATCGTCGCCAAGTACATCCGCAACCAGAAGGTGCACCACGCCGCCCAGACCACGGATGAACGTTGGGAGCGACTTGAACCGGAACCTGAGAATCGTCGAGAGCGCATCGAGTCCGCGCAGCAAATCTGCACCTGCAGCAGACCCAGGCGAGACGGATTCCTTCTTCAGAGCACTGCCGCCCGGATGGCTGCCGTGCGCCCGAATTCCTCCGCAGCGGTAGCTCGCCGGGGGCCAGCCCACTTCAGTGGCCTTCGTGCAGATAGCCGGGGGCCTTCAGCCCCCGGTTTTCTGATGGGCGGTGGAGGCACGGCGCGGATGCCGCGGGAGTCGGGGGCCAGCCCACTTCAGTGGCCTTCGTGCAGATAGCCGGGGGCCTTCAGCCCCCGGTTACCAGTGTTCGTCGCCGAGTCCATCCGCAACCAGAAGGTGCACTTCGCCCGCAGGTACCCCGCCGCTCACCGCTCCATCCCCGCCCGGTGCCACGCCCGCGCCAGGAACGGCACGAACTCCTCGGTCGCCCTGCGGTTCCCCTCGCTCGACGGATGGCTGTCGCCTCCGGCCGAAGGAAACGCCGCCACATCCGCGAGCCCGCCGGTGAGCACGTCGAAGTAGTCGAAGACGACGACATTGCGCAGCGGGTAGTCGCGCAGCCACCCGTCCGGCGACTTCACCCAGTCATTGAATTCCCGCGCCAGCGCGCCGCTCTCCTCCACCGGCAGCCGCCCCTGCCAGACCCTCCTGGCCGTGCGCGCCAGGTGCTTCCACGCCGGCGCCTTCCCGCCCGACGCGAGGGGCGGCGCGGTCACATAGACGAAGAGGACGTCGGGCTGCTTGGCGAGCTCCGGCAGCAGCTCGCGCAGGGTGGCCTGGGCATTGGCGACGGTGAGCTCCGGTCCCTCGGGATTGCCGGGAGGCAAGCCTCGTCCGACGAAGTCGCTGTTCGGGAAGCAGGACTTGAAGGCGACGATCCGGTTTCGCCGGTCCTCGGGCAGCAGGCGGTCATTGCGGTCGGTCCGCAGGACGCGGTCCATCTGCCGGCGGAACTTCGGGAGCCAGTCGTACAGGTCGGTGCGCTCCCCGATCTCGCTGCCGTAGGACGCCTCGTGGACCCGGTAGCCGTTGGCCTCCAGCCGCGCGCGCAGGTCGCCTCCGTGGGCGTGGCGCGGGTAGATGCACGGAGCCTCCGCTTCGCTGTCCTCCACGGTCCCGGTCGCCGTCGCCGCATCCGCGAGCCACTGGCCTCCGCACGAGTGATGGATGAAGAGGAAGTCGACGCCTCCCGCGGGCGGAGTCGTCGAATAGCCGGAGAGATCGACGCCCGACACGTGCCGCTCCTTGCGCTGGACCTTCGCCGGAGCGAAGTCGACCGGCACGAGCGCGAACGCGCCGGCCAGGACCGTCACCGCGAGAGCGAGGCCCGCCGGCCGAAGGCGTCTCACCCGTTCTTCTTCTGGGCCAGGACGACGCGCACCCGCCCCATCGCGTCCTGCCGGTGCTGCGGAGGCTCGTACCCTCCGGCGCGGTTGAACAGCATGTCCACCTGCCGCTCCTGCCCGACGCCGACCTCGAACATGAGCCAGCCGCCCGGCCGCAGGAAGGGCAGGGCCTCCTTCACGACCCGCTGGTGGATCCGCAGCCCGTAGGGCCCGGCGTCGAAGGCCTCGCGGGGCTCCTTCTCCAGCAGCCCCCGCAGCTGCGTCTCCAGTCGGCCGGTCGAGATGTAGGGCGGGTTGCAGACCACGACGTCCACCGTGCCCTCGAGTCCGAGGCCCGCCAGACCCGCGAAGAGGTCGCCCTGGGCGACCCGGATCCGCTCGCCCAACCCGAGGTGCTCCACGTTCTGCCGTGCCAGCTCCACGCAGGAATCGGTGAGGTCGGTCGCCCAGGCGCGGACCCGCTCGCTGGCGGAGGCGAGAGCGCAGGCGAGGTTCCCCGCTCCGCAGCACAGGTCGACCAGGTGGAGGAGGGCAGGGGGGAGGGCGGCGCCGGCGAGGATCTCGCGGGCAGCGTGCCCGAGCAGCTCCGTCTCCTCGCGGGGTACGAGCACCCCGGGCGCGACGAGGAGGTCGAGGCCCATGAACGTCGCGTGTCCGACCTGAAGCGCCTGGAAGACGCGCGGCGCCTCGGGATCCGCGGTCGCGGGAGCAGGGGAGGAGCGGAGTGCGTTCTCGGTCATGAGATAGGGACCTCGCCGCGAGTCGCGGCACGAGCCTTCAGCGAGCCAGCGTGAGCGACAGCGGCACTTCCTCGGACCTGCGCGCCGCGAGGACGGCGTGGACCTGGGCGACGAGGCCCTGCGGCGTCAGCGGCTTGGTGAGGTAGCCCGTGGCGCCCATCGCTGCCGCCATCGCGCGGTCCTGCGGCAGCCGGCGCGCACTGATGACCAGCACCGGCACGTCTCGCAGGCCGGGAACCCGCGCGAGCCGCTCGCAGACATCGAGGCCCGAGCTGTCGGGGAGCATCAGGTCCAGACAGATGAGGCACGGAACGCGCTCCGCCAGCCGGTCGAAGGCCTCGCCCTCCGTCGCCGCCTCGACCACCTCGAAGCCCTGGTCCGCCAGGCACGCGCGCATGAAGTCCCGCGCCTCCGGATCGTCGTCCACCACCAGCACTCTCTTCGGCATCGGCTCCATCGACCCGTTCGCTCCGTCCTTCCCGCCCGACCACCCTGACTGCGCCCCGACC
Source organism: Myxococcales bacterium (assembly GCA_049841135.1). GTDB lineage: Bacteria > Myxococcota > Myxococcia > Myxococcales > UBA5297 > JACRCT01. The sequence goes on along the minus strand of JASGHK010000002.1, from coordinate 857,818 downwards.
GCCTGCGCCGCGCAAGATGCGGTCACGTCAGCCCGGCCGCATCCCCACTCTTGTGGGCGTCCGACAACCTGGCCCACTTGGTGACTTGAGGTGCGCTGACGGAGCTGCCGGCCTCCGCGCCGGGGTCAACCTGGCCCACTTGATGACCTGAGGTGCGCTGACGGAGCTGCCGGCCTCCGCGCCGGGGTCAACCTGGCCCACTTGATGACCTGAGGCGTGCTGACGGAGCTGCCGGCCTCCGCGCCGGGGTCAACCTGGCCCACTTGATGACCCGAGGTGCGCTGACGGAGCTGCCGGCCTCCGCGCCGGGGTCAACCTGGCCCACTCTTGATGACCCGAGGTGCGCTGACGGAGCTGCCGGCCTCCGCGCCGGGGTCAACCTGGCCCACTTGATGACCTGAGGCGCGCTGACGGAGCTGCCGGCCTCCGCGCCGGGGTCAACCTGGCCCACTTGATGACCTGAGGTGCGCTGACGGCCTCCGCGCCGGGGTCAACCTGGCCCACTTGATGACCTGAGGTGCGCTGCCGGCCTCCGCGCCGGGGTCAACCTGGCCCACTTGATGACCCGAGGCGTGCTGGTGGGTGTGGGCCCGGCTTCCACGCCGGGGTCAACCTGGCCCACTTGATGACCTGAGGCGTGCTGGTGGGTGTGGGCCCGGCTTCCACGCCGGGGACAACCTGGCAGCCGACTTGATGATCTGAGGCGCGCTGGTCGGGTGTGGGGGCCCAGCTTCCACGCGCGTGGAAGCCCGGCACTACCCCGGCACCACCCCGGCACTACCCACCACCGCCGCGGGGATGACCGAGCGCACCTCAGACAAACGGATTCGTAAAGCTGCCCCCGGCACGGAGGCCGGGTACTTCCCATTACCGCCGCGGGGATGACCTAGCGCACCTCAGACAAACGGATCGCCAAGCTGCCCCCGGCACGGAGGCCGGGTACTACCCACCACCGCCGCGGGGATGACCGAGCGCACCTCAGACAAACGGATTGTAAAGCTGCCCCCGGCACGGAGGCCGGGCACTACCCACCACCGCCGCGGGGATGACCGAGCGCACCTCAGACAAACGGAGCGTAAAGCTGCCCCCGGCACGGAGGCCGGGTACTACCCACCACCGCCGCGGGGATGACCGAGCGCACCTCAGACAAACGGAGCGTAAAGCTGCCCCCGGCACGGAGGCCGGGTACTACCCACCACCGCCGCGGGGATGACCGAGCGCGCCTCAGACACACGGATTGCCAAGCTGCCCCCGGCACGGAGGCCGGGTACTACCCACCACCGCCGCGGGGATGACCGAGCGCGCCTCAGACGGACGGGCTGCAAAGCTGCCCCCGGCACGGAGGCCGGGTACTACACGCGACTGGCGACCGTCCTAGCTCGCGCCCTGGCCGTGGAGCACCACCGGCACCGTCTTGAGGACCAGCGCCAGGTCTTTGCGCAGGCTCCAGTGGTCGATGTAGCGGAGGTCCAGGTACATCCACTGCCGGAAGCCGATGCCGTTGCGCCCGCTCACCTGCCACAGGCAGGTCAGGCCCGGGCGCACCGAGAGCCGGCGCCGCTGCCACGGCTCGTACTTGGCGACCTCGCCGGGGACCGGCGGCCTGGGGCCGACGACGCTCATCTCGCCCCACAGCACGTTGATGAACTGCGGCAGCTCGTCGAGGCTGTGCTTGCGCAGGAAGCGCCCGATGCGGGTGACGCGCGGGTCGTTCTGGATCTTGAAGACCGGGCCGGACTGCTCGTTGCGGTGGCGCAGCGCGGCCTGCAGCGCCTCGGCGTTCTGCACCATCGAGCGGAACTTGAGCATGTGGAACGGCCGCCCGTGCTGGCCGACGCGGAGCTGGCGGAAGAAGACCGGCCCGCGCGAGGTGAGCTTGACGGCCGCGGCGATGCCGACGAGCAGCGGCGAGAGCGCCAGCAGCGCCGAGGCCGAGGCCAGCACGTCGAAGAGCCGCTTGATCGCCGCCTGCAGCAACGAGGCGCGGCCCATGGCGAAGTGGACGTAGCCGTCCGGCGTGCCCTGCGGGGTGGCCCGCCGCAAGAGCAGGCCGTTGATGGCGACCGCGAAGGGCACGCCCAGGGTCTCGCAGGTGCGCACCGCTTCCTGCACCGCCTGCTGATCGCCGGGCGACCCGGCGAGGTAGACCTCGTGGACGGGGGTCCGCGCCAGCGCCCGCTCCAGGCCGGACGAGGACCCGAGGCAGTCCGGCTCCTCGACGCTGCGGCGGGGATCGCTGGGCAGGCTCAGGAAGCCGACGACCTGGCGCGGTCGCCGCCCCTGCTGCAGGTCCTCGGCCGTGGCGCGTCCCAGGGGCCCGCACCCGACCATCAGCACCTGTTCCGGCGCGCCGAACCCCAGCCTGCAGGCCACCAGGCGCACGACGGCGGCGACCGGCCAGACCAGCGGCAGCGTGAGGGCGGCGAGCGTGGGCCCGGCCGGGAGAAGAGCTCGGAGAGCTCGAGCGAGAGCGCGGTGGCCGCGGTCAGCACCAGCGAGAGGGCGGCGTCCTCGAGCGGCAGGCGGACGCTGCTGCCGTCGTAGTAGCGGAGCGCCGCGGCCATCCCCAACCACACTGCGGTCGCCAGGGCCGCCCGCCACGGAAGCAGGGTGTCCCCGGCGAGCCAGCCACCCACGGCGAGCGCGGACCACACCGCCGCCACGTCCACCGCGAGGTTGAAGCGCCCCGCGAGCCGAGGGTCAAGCCGCCACTTCCGCATCGTCCATCCCCCACCACGCGCATCTCTCCTGGAGTCGAGTTCCGGCCGGAACCATGCGCACGCTTCCACGCAGGGCCAGCGAGCGTGCGCTTTTCCTTTTGGGGCTCGCGCGGACGAGCGCCCGGCCTGCACCTTGGTCGCGCAGTCCGGACACCGCGGGGGGATCGGGCGTGGGCGATACGGCGCAGTGGAAGCAGGCGCGGCTGGGGCGGCTGTGGATCGACGTGGTGGACTTCGACCGGGCGCTTGATGCCATCGAGCGGCTCGTCGAGGCCGGCCGCGGCGGCTACGTGGTGACCCCGAACTCGGACCATCTGGTGCGCGCCGGGCGCGACCGGCACTTCCAGCACGCCTATCGCGCGGCGAGCCTCTCGCTGGCGGACGGGATGCCCCTCGTCTGGGCTTCGCGGCTGCTGGGCACCCCGCTGCCGCAGCGCGTGAGCGGGGCCGATCTGGTGGTGCCGCTGGCGCGCCGCGCGGTCCGCCGCGGCTGGTCGATGTACCTGTGTGGGGGAGCTCCCGGCGTCGCGCAGGCGGCCGCCCATCGGCTCCACGCGTTGACCGGGGTCCGCATCGCCGGGTTCGACTCGCCTCGCGTCGCGGCGGAGCCCGGCGCCCAGGGCGACGAGAGCGAGCAGGCCGTGGAGCGGATCCGTCGCGCCCGGCCGGACCTGCTGCTCGTCGCGCTCGGCTCTCCCAAGCAGGAGCTCTGGCTGCACCGCCACTCGGAGCAGCTGGCGCCCGCGGTCGGGCTGGCGATCGGCGCGGCGCTCGACTTCCTCGCCGGGCGCGTGCGGCGGGCGCCGCGGTGGGTCTCGCGAGCGGGCCTCGAGTGGCTCTACCGCCTGGGCCAGGAGCCGCGGCGGCTGTGGCGGCGCTACCTCGTCGACGACCCCGCAGTGCTGGCCGCGCTCTGGCAGACCCGGCGGGTGCCGCGGTTCCGGCGCCTGCGCGATTGTCAGCCTCCATTGGCCCGACCGGCCGAGCGCTTCGAGTCGGGCTCCCTTCTGGGCGCGGATGGAGCCCGCGCGGAGCCGAGGGACTAGCGCGATGGGGATTGTCGAATCGGCCGGACCCGGCGCGCGCCAGGACGGCGCCATCGCGCGCAACGCCCTGTCGCTCGCGGCCGGGCAGGCCATCTCCACCGTGCTGGCGGTCGTCGCCAGCTCGCTGCTGGGCCGCGGCCTGGGCGCGGCCGAGTTCGGCCTGTTCTTCGTCGTCTCGTCGATGGCGGCCTTCGCCTACGTCGTCGTCGAGTGGGGGCAGAGCGCCAGCGTGGTGCGCGAGCTGGCCGGCCGGCCCGAGCGGGCTCCGGCGCTCCTGGGCGCCGCGGCGGCCTCGCGGGTGGCGCTGTCGGTCGCGATGTGCCTGGTGACCGCCGCGGCCGCGGCGCTGCTGGGCTACGACGCGCGCACCCGCGGCCTGGCCGTGCTCGCGGTGGCGCTCGCGCTGCCGCTGTCCCTGGCGCAGGCCTGGGGCCTGGCCTTCCGCGGCCGGGAGCGCATGGACTACGAGGCGACCGTGACGGTGGCGGCCAAGGGGCTCTCGGTCGCGCTCATCGGGCTCGCGCTCGCGGTCGGGGGAGGCCTCGTCGACGTGCTGCTCGCGCAAGGGCTCGCGGGGGTCGGGGCGTTCGCCGTGGCCCTCTGGCTGGGGCGCCGTCTGGGGCTCGCGCGGCCGAGCGTGGATCGCGGAACGCTTCGGGAGCTGGCGACGGAGGGCGCCCCGGTCCTGACGATGGCGGTGCTGGTGGCCGCCCAGCCCTACCTGGACGCCGTGGTGCTCTCCAAGCTCGTCTCGCCGGTCTCCATGGGGCGCTACGCCGCTGCCCGCAACTTCATGGGGGCGCTGCTCACGCCGGCGGCTATCCTGGGCGCGGCCTCGTATCCGGCGCTGTCCCGGGCCATCGACGATCCCGCGCGGCTCACCCAGGTGCTGCGGCGGGTGCTGCGCCCGCTCGTGGCGATCGGCGCGTTCGGCGCGCTGGGGACCTTCCTCTTCGCCGGCCTCGCGGTGCGGGTCGTCTTCGGGCCGGCCTACGCGCCCAGCGCCGACATCCTGCGCGCCTTCGCGCCCGTGCTGCTGCTCTTCTTCGTCGACATGCTCCTGGCCACCGTGATCATGGCGGCGCGCAGGAGCCGGCGCCTGGCCCTGGCCAAGCTCCTCAACGTCGCGCTCAGCACGGCGCTCTGCTGGCTGCTCGTCCCCGTCTGCGAGGCGCGCTGGGGCAACGGCGGGCTGGGGGTGGTCATCGCCTTCGGCGCGAGCGAGGGGGTGATGCTCGCCGCGGCGCTGCTCATCGTCCCCGCCGGCACGCGCGGCGCAGGGCTGCTCGGCGAGCTCGGGCGCGCGGTGGCGGCGGGCGCGGGGGCCCTCGCCGCCGGGTGGCTGCCGCTGCGCGCGCATCCCGCCTTCCAGATCCCCGCGACGCTCGTCGCCTTCGCGGCGCTGTCGGCGCTGCTGGGGCTGGTGCGCCGGGAGGACGTCGAGGTGCTGCGCGCTTCGCTGCGCCGGCGCGGTCCAGAGAACTCCATGAACGAGGCTTCCCTTGGCTGAAACCAACGCTGCTCTTCGCTCCGCTCGTGCTGGCCGCGCTCCCGTTCCTTCGGGTCGGGAGCGGCTGCGGCTGCTCTACGTCTCCCACGAGCCTCCCAGCCCGCCGCGCTACGGCGCCCAGGCGCGGATGCACGGCCTGATGACCGCGCTCGCCCGCCGCCACGACCTGAGCGCCATCACCCTGGTGGATCCGGCGGTGGACTCCGCGCCGGTCGCCCGCGCGATGGGCGAGTACTGCCGCGAGGTGACGCTGGTGCGCCGCGGCCCCGCCCAGGGCCCGGCCAAGCGGCTCCAGCAGGTGCGCTCGCTGGTGTCGCTGGGCACGTACGAGCGAAGGCTCTACTCGGTCCCGGCGCTCCAGGCGGCGCTCGACCGGGTGCTCGGCGCAGGCGAGTTCGACGTGGTGAACCTCGAGTCGCCGTTCCTGGCGCATTACCGCCTGCCGGAGCGCGGCGGCTTCCCCCGGCTGATCGTCGACGAGCACAACGTGGAGTTCGACGTGCTGCGCCAGGTCGCCAGCGGGGAAGGGCGCCTGGCTCGGCGGCTGTACCACGCCGCCAACTGGCGCAAGCTCCGGCGCGAGGAGCTCGCGGCCTGGCGCCGCTGCGACGGCCTCACCGTGACCTCGGCGCGCGACGCCGAGCGCGTTCGCGCGGAGTGGCCCGCGGCGCGGCTGGCGGTGGTGCCCAACGCCGTGGACGTCGAGCGCCTGCGCCCCCAGCCCGACGACCCGCCCCGCGAGCCGCGGACGCTGCTCTTCTTCGGGGCGCTGGGCTACTACCCGAACGTCGACGCGATCCTCTTCTTCCACCGCGAGGTGTGGCCGCGGCTGGCCAGGTCGCACCCGGGCCTGCGGCTGGAGATCGTCGGGGCGCGGGCTCCCGCCGAGGTGCAGGCGCTCGACGGCTCCGGCGTCCGGGTGGCGGGCTTCGCCGACGACCTGCGCCCCGTGCTCGCGCGGGCGGGCGTGGTCGTCGCGCCGCTGCGGCTGGGCGGCGGCACGCGGCTGAAGATCCTGGAGGCCATGGCCATGGGCAAGGCGGTGGTCTCGACGTCGCTGGGCGCGGAGGGCCTGGAGGTGACGAGCGGCGAGGACCTGCTCCTCGCCGACGATCCCGCGGGCTTCGCGGCGGCCATCGGCCGGTTGCTCGACGAGCCGGGCCTCGCCGAACGGCTGGGGCAGGCGGCGCGGGAGAAGGTCGGCCGCCTCTACTCGTGGGATGCGTCGGCCCAGCGGCTGGAGGCGTTCTTCCGGGAGGTCCTGGAATGGTGAGCGCGGCGCTGGCGCTCCTCGCGGCGGTCCTCGGCGCGCCGGCTGGCGTCGAGGAGGACGCGCGCCCCATGCTCGCGGCCTCGCAGGTCGGCTACGGGCCGGCCATGGACAAGCAGTTCACCTCGCCCCGGCCCTTCACGTCCTTCCGGGTCGTCTCGCTCGAGCGCGGCGAGGTGGCCTACCGCGGGAAGCTGCCGATCCGCCGGGTCGAGAGCGAGGTGCTCGGGCCGGCGGCGCGGGTGTGGATCGGCGACTTCAGCGCGCTGCGCCGCCCGGGGCGGTACCGCATCGAGGCCGACAACGGGCTCTCGAGCCACCCGTTCTCGATCGGGACCCGCGTCTTCGACCCCGCGGTGCGCGCGGTGCAGCGCGCCTTCTACTTCCAGCGCGCCTTCACCGCGATTGACCCTCGACATGCAGAAGGGCCGTGGACGCACCCCAGCGACGCCGACCGCGCGCCCCCCGGAGTCGTGAAGGGCTGGCACGACGCCGGCGACCTGACCCTCTACAACGCCTCGACCACAGCGGCGCTGTTCTGGATGCTCGAGGCGTTCAGCGACTTCGCCCCCTCCGCCGACGACACCAACATCCCCGAGTCGGGCAACGGCGTCCCCGACCTGCTCGACGAGGCGCGCTGGGGCCTGGAGTGGCTGCTCTCGGTGCAGGAGCCGAGGACCGGGGGATTCCGCAACACGACCTGCCAGGAGCGGTATGCGCCCTACGGCACAGTCACGCCGCAGAGCGTGCCGCGCTACCGGCAGGGCGAGGTGGGGACGTTGGCGACGGCGCGCGCGGTGGGCACGCTGGCCTACGCCTCGGCGGTGTTCCGGCCCATCGATCCCGTCTTCGCCCAGCGCTGCCTGCAGGCCGCGCGCGATGGTTGGGGCTACCTCCAGGCCCATCCCGGGGAGAGCACCGACGGGCCGACCTGCCCCAACTATCGGCGCGACGGGGACCAGGGCGTCCTGCGCCACGTGACGATGTACGCCGCCGCCGGCCTGCTCCTGGCGACGGGCGAGGCGCGGTTCCGGGAGGAGTTCGAGCGCAGCTACGTGGAGCTGACGTTCATCCCCGACTACCACCAGGTCAACGGCTTCGCGGCGCGGCTGTACCTGCGAGCCAAGGCGGGCGACCCCGGGCGCAAGCGCGCGATCCGCGCTCGGCTGCGCGCCCTGGCCGACCAGGCCAACGCCGACGGGGCCCGCCACCCGTTCGAGTGGGCGAGCTACTACTACTGGGGCTCGCTGAGCAACAGCTTCCACCGCACCGGGACGTTCGAGGCTCCGCTGTGCCTGGCGGGGCCCAGGCACAGCGCCGACTGCCGGCAGGCGCTGGCCAACGTGCACTACGCGCTCGGCCGCAACTCGCTCCACTTCTGCTACGTGAGCGGGCTGCCGGGCGTCGAGCACGGCATGCGCCACGGCTTCCACCACTGGCTGCAGGCGCTGGGCGCCGCTCCGCGCAACTTCCCGGGCATGGTCGCGGGAGGTCCGAGCGAGAAGCCCGACGCCAACGACCGCTCGTGGCCGGACGCGCGCCCGCCGTCCTTCGGCTACTGGGGCGACCCGAAGCGCCCGCGCGGGTCCGAGACGCCGGTCGACGCGCGCTACACCGACAACGACAGCTGGTCGACCAACGAGATCGCCGTGAACTTCCAGGCGGCGGCGCTCTACGGCCTGTACCTGGCGCAGGCGCTCTCCCGGGAGGGCGCCCGGTGAACAACGCCCTGCTGCTCTCGCTCATCGCGGCGACCGCCATCGTCCCGGCGGTCTTCGCGGTGGATCCCGACGCCCGCCGGGGGCTGCGGCGCACGCTGCTGGTCGTCGCGGCCTTCGCGGCCCTCTACCTCCTGATGCTCACGAGGCTCCATGTCCGACTCTTCCTTCCCGAGTGACGAGCGCTCGCCCCTGGCGGACCCGGGGCTCTTCGACTGGGGCCTGCTGCGGGACTGGCTCGGCTTCACCTGGCGCGCCCCGCGCCGCCATCCGTGGCTGGCGGCGGCGGCGGTCGTCGGGGTGCTGGGGCTGACCGCCTTCTTCGACTGGGGCTTCCCCAAGACCTGGGAGGTGAAGACCCAGGTCCTGGCTCAGCGCAACCAGGTGATGGGCTCGCTCTCCAACCCCGCGTTCGTGCGCCCGGAGGAGCTGGACGCGCCGACCCGCGCGGCGCGGGAGACCATTCTGCGTTGGGACAACCTGGTCTCGCTTGTCGAGCGCACGGGCCTGGTGGACGACTACCTCGAGAAGCGCGCGCCGTTCGTCCGGCTGCGCGACGCGCTGGTCCAGACGCTGACCGGCAAGGTCCGCACCCGCGACGAGCTGGCCCAGGACCTGGCGCGAGGCCTGGAGAAGCACGTGTTCGTGGAGGTGGGCAACGGGGTCGTCTCCGTCACCGTCCGCTGGCCGGACCGCGAGACCGCTTACCGGCTGGCCGACACCGTGACGCGCAGCTTCCTCGACCTCCGCCAGGCCTCGGAGGTCGCCGTCATCGGCGACGCGGTCTCGGTGCTGGAGACGCACGTCGGGTCGGTCCAGGGGGAGATAGACCAGAGCCTCGCGCGGGTGATCGCCCTGGAGCGGGAGACGACGCCGCGGTCGACGCGGCTGGTCCGGCGGGCCGCGCCGCAGGAGCCCGTGGGGGCCGGCCCCAGCCTCGAGGACGAGGCCGAGCTCGCGCGGCTGCAGGTGCAGCTCGCGGCGAAGCAGCGTGCCGTCTCGGACCTCGAAGAGTTCCGCCACCGGCGTCTGACCGAGCTGCAGGAGCAGCTGGCCGCCAAGCTGGCGGTCTACTCGTCGCTCCACCCGGACGTGGTGGCGCTGCGGCAGACGCTGGGGTCGCTGGAGCAGCCGTCGGAGCAGGTGGAGTCGCTGCGCCGGGAGGGGCAGGAGCTGGAGCGGAAAATCCTCGAGGTCGACCGGCGGCGCAGCGCGGCGCAGAGCCTGGCGCGCGCCAGCGCTGCGTCGGCCGGAGCGGTCACCTTCGAGCCTCCGCCGGCGCGGTCGACGGAGGACCCCCGCTTGGAGACCGAGCGCGGCCGGCTCCGGGCGCTCTACGTGAAGTACTGGAACCTGCGCGACCGCACCGACGGCGCGCGCCTGGAGCTGGACACGGCCAAGGCGGCGTTCAAGTACCGCTACAGCGTGACGCAGCCGGCGCAGCTGCCCGTGGGACCGCTCAAGCCCAAGAGGCCGCTGGTGCTCGTCGCCGGGCTGCTGGGGGCGCTGGTCATGGCCTTCGTCGCCGGGCTCGTGGCCGACCTGCGCTCGGGGGTGCTGGCGGAGCCCTGGCAGATTCAGCGGAGGCTGGGGCTTCGGGTGCTGGGCGAGCTGCGGAGATGACGGGGCTGCTGCTGGCGCTCCTGGTGACGGCGACGGCGGCGGGGGCCGTGCTGGGCGGGCTGTCGGGCGCCGTCGCGCCGGTGGCGGTGGCCGGCGGGGCGTGGGCGCTGGGGAAGGCTCCGCTGCGCTGGACGGCGGCGGCGCTCCTGGCGGCGGTGCTCACCCTGGAGGTCTCCAGCGACACCGACGGCCACTGGCACACGCCGCTCGTGGCTCTGGGCGACTTGCTGGCCGAGAACCTGGACGCCTCGCTGCATGTCCCTGGCGCGAAGCTCAGCGGGCTCGAGGTGGTGCTGCTGGCGCTGCTGGCGGTCGGGGCCTGGCGGCGGGGCGAGGCGGCGCGGGTGGACGGGCGGTGGGCGGGCCAGGTGGGGTGGACGAAGTGGACGGGGTGGACGAGGTGGACGGGGTGGAGGGCGTCAGCGGAGCGGACGCCGGAACGCGCGATGGAAGCCCGGACGGCGCGGGTGGTGCCCGATGCGGTCCTCCTCTTCCTGGGCTGTGTGGCCTATGCGGTCGTCCGTGGGCTCGCTCGCGGTGGCAGCGTCGACATCGCCATCCTGCACGTGCGCCCGCTGGTGCGCGTCGGGCTCTTCTACGGGGTGTTCAACTTCGCCTTCGCCGGCCGCGCCGACCACCGGCTGCTGGGGCGCGTCGTCGTGTTCGCAGCTCTGGTGCGCGCGGCGCTCGCCGTCTGGATCGCGCTCTTCGTCAGGCCCGTCGTTGCGCCGGAGATGATCTACGCGACCAACCACGGGGACTCCGTCCTCTTCAGCGTGGCTTGCGTGCTGCTCCTGGCGGACCTCGCCGAGCACGCCGACCGCCGCCGGCTGCTTCAAGCCCTGCTGTTGCTGCCGCCGCTCTTCGCGGGCATGGTCGCGAACAACCGGCGCCTGGCCTGGGTGATGCTCGCCTTCGGCGTCTTCGCCGCGTTCGCCGCCGTGCCTTCGCGGCGAGCCTGGAAGCGAGGTCTGGCGCTCGCCGGGGCCCTCGCTGCGCCGCTGTTGGCCGTCTACGTCGCGGCGGGGTGGGGTTCGACGAGCCAGGCCTTCGCCCCGGTGCGCGTCCTCCAGAGCCTCTGGGACGGGACGACGGACAGCTCCACGCTCTACCGGGAGATCGAGAACTGGAACCTGGCGATGTCGATGCGCGAGGACCCGCTGCTGGGGCGCGGCTTCGGACACACCTACACCGAGTACTCCAGAGGCGCCGACATCTCTTCGATCTTCGCGCTCTACGCCGCGGTGCCCCACAACGGGGTGCTGGGGCTGCTGCTCTTCGCCGGCCTGTTCGCCTTCGTGGGGATCTGGACTGCGTGGGTCGTGGGGCTCTACCTCGCGGTGCGGGTCGCGCGCTTCGCCCGGGATCCGCGCGACCGCGTCGCAGCGTTGGGGTGCCTGGGTGCGCTGCTCTCCTCCTGCGTCCTGGTCTACGGCGACCTCGGCTTCGCCTTCGTCCAGACCCAGATCGCGCTGGCGCTGGCGCTGGCCTTGGTCGGCAAGCTGGCCGTGGCGACGGGGGCCTGGTCCGTGGCGCTGCCCGTTCGCGGGCTGCCTTCCCGCAGCGCTCCCGCCTAGCTTGCGCCCGATGAGCGAGCAGGCGAGCAGCGGTCTAGCGTTGAGAGCGTCGTGCCCCGCCGTGCCAGCGGCGGCGCAGGCCTTGAAACTCGGCGGGCACGTGCCAGCGCTGGACGGAGTGCGCGGCCTGGCGATCGGCATGGTGCTGCTGCTGCACTTCGTGGGGAACACCATCCCCACCACCGCCGCCGAGCACGCCGTGGTCTGGGCGACCAACTACGGGGCCTACGGGGTCGACCTGTTCTTCGTGCTCTCGGGCTACCTCATCACCGGCATCCTCTTCGACTCGCGCCGGTCGCCGCGGTACTTCCGCAACTTCTACATGCGGCGCGTGCTGCGCATCTTCCCGCTCTACTACGGCGTGCTCGCCGCGCTCTTCCTGGTCGTGCCGCTCCTGGCCGGACCGGCGACGGCCCTCGAGAACCTCCGGCAGCACCAGGCTTGGGCCTGGCTGTACGGCGTGAACGTCTTCGACGGCTTGCGGGGCGCGTACTCGCTGCCCTACATCGATCACTTCTGGTCGCTCGCGGTGGAGGAGCACTTCTACTTCGTCTGGCCGCTGGTGGTCTGGCTCCTGGCGGCGCGGCCCCGGGCGCTGATGGGCGTGAGCCTCGCCGTGGGGCTGCTGGCGCTGGTGACCCGGGCCGCGGCCTCGATGGCCGGCGTCAGCCCGGTGACCGTCTTCGTCCTCACGCCGTTCCGGCTCGACGGGCTGTGCCTGGGCGCCTTCCTGGCGATCCTGGTGCGGCAAGAAGGCGGACAGGTGGCGCTGCGCCGGTGGCTGCGGCCGGTGGCGCTGACCGCGGGAGCGCTCCTGGTCGCGACCTTCGCCTTCAATCGCTTCAGCGAGGCAGGCGTCGACGTCCTGCGACCGGTGCGCGGCTCGCTGATCCTGGTGCTCCTGGCGGCGCTGCTGCTGCGGGTGCTGATGGCCTCGCCCGACTCGCCGCTGGCGCGCCTCTTCGGCAGCACGCCGATGACCTTCCTCGGCAAGTACAGCTACGGCCTCTATGTCTTCCACCACTTCGTCTCGTACTACTTCCTGTCCCACCAGACCGAGTTCGCCGTCGCCGGATGGCTCGGGGTCTCGCACTCGGCCGCCGTGGCGGCGCAGGCGGCCGCGGGCATCGCGGTCTCGATCGCGGTGGCCTGGGCGAGCTACCACCTGTTCGAGAAGCACTTCCTCAAGCTGAAGGCGCTGTGGTCCTGACGGGCGTCTCCGGCGAGTCCGGAGCGCCCGGCGAGGGCGTGGCGGCCATGGTGAAGCCCAGCAAGGGGCGGTTGTCGTAGCTGGCCTGGACGACGCGGGCAGGGTTGCCGGCGACCAGCGCTCCGGCGGGCACGTCGCGGGAGACGACCGACCCGGCGGCGATGGTCGCGCCGTCTCCGATGGTGATGTCGCCGGTGAGTGTCGCCCCCGGTCCGATCCAGACGCCGTTGCCGATGGTCGGGTAGCCGAAGTGGCTGCCGAGCCCCGAGCCGAGGGTCACGTTGTGGGTGACGTTGCAGTTGGCGCCGATGGTCGTCGGGCCGATGAAGATGTTGGTGGCGTGGCCCAGGTGGAAGCCGGCGCCGATGCGAGCGCGCTGGACGATCTCCACGTGGTGGAAGAGGCGCACGGCGTAGCGCAGGCCGAAGTAGAGCGCGTTGGGCGGGGCGCCGAGGAGCCGGCTGCGGTCCTGGACGGCCAGGGCGAGCTGCCCCAGGCGGTGCACGGCGATGCAGTGCAGTTCGAAGTTCCAGACCCAGGCCTTGGCCTTCTGGGCCAGCGACGGAGTCTCGGTGCGGCAGATGATGCCGTAGTACTTGCGGCGGTCGATGCGGAACGCTTCGAGCGCCTCGCGCACGGATGGCATGGCGGGTCCCTCCCTGGAGGATGTGGAAGGGGAGCGCGAGTCAGCGAAGCAGGCAACCGCGGGCGCGGGCCTGGCCAGTGGGCTGTCATCTCCTCAATCGTGTCTTCGGTGAACCTGGGAGGCAAAGCTGGTCGCTGCGGCGCCCAGGGCCACTGCGACCAGGCGCCCCGCGATAGCGTTTCGGGCATGGGCGCCCTCATCGCCATGCATGGTGCTTCCTGCTTCGCCGTGTCCTTCGTATTGGTCCGCCTCCTGGTCACCGTCGAGGACCATCGCCGTCGCTTCCCCTCCCGCGTAGGCAGTTTGGGCAAGCTGCTGCGCCGCTGGCTCGTTGACCACGGCTTCTTCGAGCCCCCGCCCTTCCAGCCACTCCGCGTCCCCTGGAACCGCACTCCGGAGCGAAAGCGGCCTCGCTCTTTTCTGGCTCGTCACCTGCCGCAACCAACTCGAGCGCATCTGTCCCGACTTCCCGCTCTGGTACAACCGCGACCGTCCCCACGGCTGCTTCGGCGGGCGCACCCCGAACGAAGTCTACTTTGGCCTGCCCACCGTCGTGCGCCGCCCGGTCACGCGCATCACCTACTTCGACGGCCGGCTCGACTGGTACCGCTTCGGGTGACTCCTGGCGCCGGGACACGATCCACCTCCCGGTGCTCGCTCCTTGGAATCTTGCGGCCATTTCTGGGACCGTGCCCGCCCTCGAACTCGACGGGTTCCCGAGATGGGCCACAGGGTCTATTTCCTTCGCGAGGCATGGCAGAACCTTTCGTCAGCTACTAGAGAAGAAGATCATCAAGAGCGATATTCGCACGTCCGCCCGATAGAGTTGCCCTTCTACTTGGTAGACATCGTTGCTGAAGTCATGGTCAACCGTGCGCTGCTTGAGACGCGACTCGACATCCGACTTAAGTCGAAAAAGGGTGCGTTCAATGTCGTCAAGCGATGTACGGATCATCGGCAGTTCTGCAGCGGTCTCGAGGCAGAACAGGTCGTGCTGTCGTTGCGGTGCTTCGTCTGCCGCTCTGCAAGACTCCGCCGCCACTTCCAGCATCTGCAGCATCCTCCTGCTTCGGTGCAGGACATTTCGCTGGGCGGCCAATGCCTGACCAAGTTCTTCCACATTGTGATGCAAGGCGGGAAGCGGCGGACATGGGCATTGAGTGTCCACTCGCTTGCCAGTCGCACCATGAGAGGCGACACACGAGACAAGCGCTGCGACGGCAAAAAGCCCATAAGTCGTTCGTGAGGCATGCGTCGAGTGCAAGGTCACCGCCTCCTTCGCGCGATTTCAGCACCGATCTAGTAGGGTCTAGGCTCCGTCCAGTAGGGCTCCGGGGTGAATGGAAGTGTCCCGGGGCCTGCAAGCCGTTCTTCAACAAGGACTCCCACTTTGTTCGCGAAGTCTTCATTCGAGTAATCGGCTTCGGTGTAGTAGTACCCGCCAGCGTGAGTTAGTTCATGGGCGAGCAAGCCCACCCAAGAGCGGATCTTCGTCATGCCTACCCCCGGAATCGGGATGTTGTCGAAATCCCAAATGGTGTCATGGTCCTTGGGAGCACCTTTCAACTTGATGCTCGTGTGTCCGGCAGCGGGCGTGAGAAATACGGTGTCGTAGACCGTATTGGCTGCGGTTGCTCTCTTGCCGCCAGAAGCTGCCCAGACGTCGCTCCATCCCTTGATCTTGATGGTCTTGCTCAGGATGGCTTCGTGGAGTTTCCGGCTCTTGTTGGCCCAGTCGGGAATCATCGACTCAGGACGAAGCTTACCCGTCGCGCCCTGCTGGCCAATGTCCAGTGAGATCAGCTTCATAGCGGCAACCGCCTGTTGGAATTGCGGAATGCTTGCGTCCACTTCCCACTTCACCCCGGCGAAGGGATTGCTGCTCGGCGCAGCGATGCCTTGAGCGGTCCCTGCATCAGGGCTGGCCAACATGGCCAGCGACTCAAGCATCGAAGTCGCGGCCATCATCCCGCCCAGCGACATTTTGCCCGTGGGGTCGATGTACCGCAGTGGATTGGCATTGGCGTAGAAGTACTTGTGCAGGCTCACCGGCAGCGCACTGGAACCGCTGAAGGTGTCGCTGCTCACAAATCTCCCCGCCCCGACATCCAGCCACCGCGCCCGGTTGTAGTAGAGCCCGGTCCCGCCCTCCCACGCCTCCCCGGCGAACATGTACGGCTGCGGGTCGAAGCCGACGTGCTCCAGCAGCTCGCCGAAGGCGTTGTAGGTGTAGCTATCGGTGAGTGCCCAGCCCGTCTGTGAAACCCAGAGGTTGGCGCAGAGATCACTGCTCGCGAGGGGAAATGGGCCGCTGCTTACCCCATGCCAGTCAGTTGCAGTTGCACTCATCGAGCTCCAAGAAGCCCTGCGATATGGCCCGCCGTTATCAAGCCCCGGCTCTGTGATAGCTGACTACACGCCGAGCGTTACTTGGACTGATTGACTAGATCATGAATGTCTCCCAAATCATCTTGCGCGAGTATTAGGTCGCAACTCTCCGGATGCAAAAAGACGCCGTGGCTGACAGTAATTAGCTCAGAGTCAGCCGGCCGTGAATGCTCCAGCTTTGCCATGCCATGTGCTGCCCGGATAAGGTGAATGCCTAGAGCAAGCATTGCACTGCGTGAGAGGGTGATTGCGATTCCAACTTCGCTCGGCTTGAGGAATCGTCCCCGGGAATCATAGACTTGCGCCATGACGACATTGGTGCCATTAAGCAGCAATTTCTCGGGCGTCGCGTCTCTATCCAGAGTAACTTCGAAGGTTTGCGTCATGATGGCCTCAGAGCACGAAGAGATCGATGATCTGTCCCGTGTGGTCGAACATGATGTGCAAATCGTCAGTGACGCGGGTAACCGTCCTTCCACTGGGGAGCTTAACCTCCTGATGTATTTCAATGTTGTAATGAGATGTGGCCGACTTGTAACCCTGCGATGTAATTGGGTGCGGCTTCCCGGATGGTCAGAAGTCCTTGCGGAAGATCGCTTTGGCGCCATTGCCCGACGACGGGCTGCCTGCCGGGAGTCCAGGACCACGTTGCCGAGGAAGGTCTCGCCTGCGCGTCATAGTCGCCACCCAGGACCTGCTCCTTCCAGGAGTGGCCCCAGAAATTCACTCGATCGCCGACCTTCAGGCTCGTCGAGTTGCCGCCCCAGACCACGAAGTTCGTCGGCAGGTAGTCGCTCGAGGAGACCGCCGACTTGCTCGAGGCGACGGGGCTGAGCTCAAGGCTCCGTGCGGAACCGCCGGCATCGCAGCCAGACAACCCTGCGAGTACGCACGCAACAACGACCAGGCTCAGCGTCCTGCGACGTTCCATGAGGCCCCTCCAGATGTGCGGACGTCGCGGCTGGGGTGAATGAACGCCGCAGTCGGTCGGGCAGCCTATGGGGCCTCGGGACTGGCTTCAAGAGCTTTCAGGCGTTGAGGCATGCTGGGTTCCACCTCGGGTGAATGCTCGTAGTGAGCCTGTTCGGCGACCAGCGTTTTCGAGCTGGAGGAGACGGGTAGCGGTCAGCTCCATTCGCCCGGGCACGCCGTCCTTGGCCAAGCGAGCCGCCCAGGGGCATGAGCCTCGCTAATGAGTTGTGTCCGGTGGAACGGAGAAGCGCAGGTGAAACGCCGCGCCGTTTCCCCCGACCCACCAACCGCACGCTGCGTGCGAGTAGGGGCGCGCCCCACCTGAACAGCCCCAGGGAGTGCAGAGACGAGAAGGCCCTGCGAGGCGCGCGGCCTGCGGGGGGGAACCAACCAGGGGTAGTGAGGTAGTCAGCTCGGGCGCGGCGCCTCCTCGAGGAAGGCGAACTGGTCGTGTCAGTGTCGTAGCGCACTGGCACGAGCGTGCCCGTCGACGGCGCCGTGGTCGTCGGAACCTCGGCGGTCGACCAGGCGCCCATCACCGGGGAGAGCGTGCCGGTGGAGAAGCGTTCCGGCGCCAAGGTCTCCGTCGGCACGGTCAACCGCAACGGCGCGCTCGAGGTCCGCGCCACCCGCCTCGCCACGGACAGCACCCTGGGGGCTGCACTCGACGTTGGACGGGGCGTCCGTCCCCGCTTGGAAGCGGGAGCTTGCTGGAGTCCGGCGCGGTCCCGGTGCCGGAGTCGCTCGCCGCTCAGGTGCGCGGCCCGCTTCTGGTGCTCGGGGTTTGGCGTGGTGGCACGTACGAACCAATTCGTCGAACTGCTTCGGGTGCTCGAGGCTGGGGGCGGGCGCCGTCGCGCGCGGCAATCAGCTCCAGGGTGCCCTGCCCAGCCTTGGCGAGCCGCGCGCAGATGGCCGGAGGGAGGACGTCGTCCTCCCACCGGATGAATGCGCGACGCGGCCGGACCGGCCGGCCGCTCGCCTACGGCAGGTACACGCCAGCCAGCATCGCCTCGGCCCACGCGGCCTTCAGGTCCGCCGCGCCGGTCGTCAGCGACGGGTGCAGGTCGTCGTAGTACCAGCCTTGCGCCTGCGTCCGGCCGTAGAAGCGGGTCCACAGGTCGGGCCCGGAGACGACCGCCGGGTAGTTGGCCTTGAGCGTCTTGAGCTGGGCGTTGAGCGCGGGCGCGTTGGCCTGCACCGCCGCGTTGGGCGAGTAGACAATCGTCGGGACCACCGGCGTCTTGCCTGCGGCGATGACCTCCTTCACCAGCCTCTCCATGTTCGCGTAGTAAGCGCTGGCCGAGACGCCCTGCATCGCGTCGTTGGTGCCGAACGAGAGCGCCACGTACTTGGCCGGGCTGTCCTGCAGCCACTTGCGGATGGTCGGGATACCGCCGTAGTCGGTGGTGCGCAGCGGGGTCCCCGACAGCCAGCCGCCGATGCCGCCGTTGGTCGCGGCCGGCTCGTTGCTGCGCTGGGCGTGGATGGCCGAGGACCAGTCGCCGCGCTTCCAGGTGTTGGCGGTGATCGAGTCGCCCAGGAAGAGCCAGCTGTCCGCGGTGACCGGCGCGTCGCGGACCTCCAGCGCGAGGTTGCCGTTCCCGTTGGCCGCCGTCACCCGCATCCGCAGCTGCGAGTAGCCGGTCAGGTCCAGCACGTGCTGGCGACCGTGGTAGCCGTTGTTGGTGACGCTGGTGAGCGTCAGCCAGCTCGCGCCGTTGTACGCCTCGAGGACGTACGCGGTCGGCTTGCCGTACTGGTCGCCCGAGGCCTGCAGGTCGAAGTTGTAGGTGTCGTCGTTGGACCAGGTGACGAGCGCCGCCTTCGTCGCGGGCAGCGAGACCGTGATGCTCGCCGCGCCGCCGCTGACGTAGCCGGTGCCGCTGGCCAGGAGCCTGGTCGCCGGCGGGCCCTTGGCCAGGAACGCCTGGCGCACGGCGTCGAGCAGCGGGTTGCGGCCGCTGGCGGCGTCGGTGCAGCCCTCGTTGACGGTCCACAGGATGCAGCCGCCCAGGCCGACGCTGCGCGCCCAGGCGCCCTTGGCCGCGATGGAGGCCTCGTCCTCGTAGGTCTCGTAGGTTCGCGAGCCGATGGCCGGGGAGAGCGTCAGGTACGGCGAGGCCGCTCCCGCGCCGTCGCCGGTGGCCGGGTTGAAGAAGCGGTAGGTCGAGGGCAGGAAGAGCTGCTGGAGGATGGTGGAGTACGGGTCCTCGCCGGCGACCATCGAGCCCTGCGCCTGCAGCGGGCCGGTGGGCCCGTTCCAGCCGTGGCCGAAGAAGCCGATGCCCAGGCCGATCTTCGCGGCCGGCACGCCGGCGCCGGTCATCGCCGCCACCGCCTGCTTGATGGAGCTGGGGTGGATGGTCGGGCTCATCGAGGCGCCGTCGAGCGGACCCAGGAACCAGCTGGCCCAGCCGCCGCCCTGCTCCATGCCGTAGGACATGATGTTGATCTGGTCGACGTACGGCGCCAGCCCCGCGGCCAGCGTCGCGCCCCAGTCGGTCCGGGTCCGCGTGTCCCAGCCGACCGCGGCGGTCAGCACCATGCCGGGCCGGGCGGCGCGCAGGTCGCGGGCCAGCGCGATGAGGTCCGAGGCGTTGACGTTGATCTCCCAGTCGAGGTCGATTCCGTCGGCGCCGGTGGCGTTCAGGGCGGCGAGGAGGTTGGCGACCAGCGTCGCGCGGTTGGCCGCCTGGGCCGAGGTCTGGAAGTAGCTGTCGTCGCTGCCGCCGACCATGAGGATGGTCTTGCGGCCGGCGGCGTGGGCCTGCGCGGAGAGGCTCGCGGCCAGGCTGGCGGTCAGGCTGCCGTGGTACTGCAGCGGGTTCGAGGCCCAGACGCCCGGCGCCAGGAAGAGGTGGGCGATCGCGGAGAAGTCGATCCGGTTGGCGGGATAGAGGCCCGCCTGCCACGCCGCCCAGTAGCCGCCGACCCACAGCGACGAGCCGCCCGAGGGGGGAGGCGGTGGAGGCGTGGACGGGGCGGAGACGGTGACGGTCGCGGTCGCGCTCTTGGTGGCGTCAGCGCTGCTGGTGGCGACGACGTGGAAGGTGCCGGAAGACTGCGGAGCGGTGTAGGTGCCCGAGGTGCTGACGCTGCCGCCGCTCGAGCCCTCGGCGACCGACCAGGTGACGGCCAGGTTGGTGGTGCCGGAGACGGTGGCGGTGAACGCCTGGCTCTGTCCGAAGGTCAGCGAGGCGCTGGACGGGGCGATGGCGACGGAGATGGCCGGCGGTGGTGGGGGAGGAGGCGTGGTGCCGCTGCCCGCGCGGAGGCCGACCTCGTCGAAGGAGATGGCCGGCAGCGACAGCCCGCGCCATTCCTGGATGGAGAGGCCGGTGACGAGCGCGCCCGCCGGGGCGATGGCCGACAGCGGCACCTGGCAGGCGGTCCAGGCGTTCGCGCGGATCGAGCCGCCCGTGCACGCCGCGCCGAGGTCGGTCCCGTCCGTCCAGGCGCCGTTGACCAGCGCCCGGACCTGCAGCGCCGCCCCCGCGCCGCCGGAGCCGCCGTGGACCTGCAGGACCAGGCTGGCGCCGCTCTCGGGAACGAAGCCGGCCGAGTGGCTGAAGTAGAGCCCCTGCCAGGCGCCCATGGCGCTCGAGATGGCGTAGCTGCCGGCGTACACCGGCGAGGTGCTCGTCAGCGTCCGCGGCGCCCAGGACCAGTCGGCCCAGGGCGAGGCCAGGGCGTCACGGTAGATCCAGGTCGTCGCCGGGGTGGCGGCGGGGACGGTGGCGCTGGCCGTGGCGGACTTCGGCCCCTCGCCCGCGGAGTTGCTGGCGGAGACCGCGTACCAGTAGGTGCTGCCGGCGGAGACGGCATTGTCCTGGAAGCTGGTGGCGGTCAGGAGCGCGGGCGTCACGGCGAACCAGGCGCCGCCTTGGGAGGTCGCGCGGTAGACCGAATAGCCGGTCGCGCCGGAAGTGGAGGCCCAGGACAGGGTGACGGAGGAGGCCGCCGCGGCGGCGCTCAGGCCGGTGGGCGCCGCCGGCAGGCTCGGCGGCGGAGGCGGAGCGGCGGGCACGGTGGCGCTGGCCGCGGAGGACTTGGCGCCCTCGCCGGCGGAGTTGGTGGCGGAGACGGCGTACCAGTAGGTGCTGCCAGCCGAGACGGCGGCGTCCTGGAAGCTGGTGGACGTGACGGGGGTGGCCGTGATCGACGCCCAGGCGCCGGTGGCGGAGGAGGCGCGGTAGACGGAGTACCCCGTCGCGCCGGAGACCGAGGACCAGGACAGGCCGACCGCGCCGGTGGAGGCGGTGGCGACGAGTCCGCTGGGCGCCGGCGGCGGGGTCGGGGTCGGCGTCGAGGAGCCGGCGGCGAGGGCGATGACGTCGAGGTACATCGGCTTCAGGCTCGCGCCCGCGGCCTCCTGGAACACCACGCCCTGCAGGCGGGGCCCGGTGACGCCCAGCGCGCTCAGCGGCAACCGGCAGCGGACCCAGGCGTTGGGCTTGAGCGCGCCGCCGTCGCAGTAGGAGGCGAGCAGGACTCTCGGCCCGGCCTTGCCCCCGCTGGTGGCGACGACGCTGAGGGCGGCGCCGCCGTTGGCCCCGGCGTTCACCGCCAGGTCGAGCGAGCCGTAGCCCGAGGTGCTCGCCCCGGTCGAGTGGCGGAAGTCGAGCGCGGAGCCGGGGGCGTACTGGACCGCGATGGAGCGCGAGCCGGAATAGACCGGGCTGCCGTTGGCGAGGTTGCGGCTCGCCGAGGAGTAGTCGAGCCAACCGGAGCCCAGGCGGTCCCGGTAGATCTGCGCCGTGCTGGAGAGGTCGGCGCTCGTCGCGTCGGTCGGGTCGGACAGCTCGCCCGGGAGCGGCTCGCTGCAGGCGAGCAGGGTGCCTACGGCGATGCACAGGACCATCGGAACGGACCCTCGCGACAGGCCCCAGGGTGCTCTCGACCGCTTCATTCGCATGACGCTCCTTTTGGCGCAGGTGTTCGTGGTGTCGCCTTCCCGACCGCACCTTCGCCGGTGGGCCAGGGGGTGGAGCAAGGCGCGGTCGAGAGCCCGCTCGCACGGCCGCTTCCCGCGGCGGGCCTGACGCGTCGCGGCGCCGAGAGCAACGGCGTCTCCTCGAGCGCCGTGCGGGCAGCCCAGGCCTTCTGCGCCCGGCGGTGGGGGGGCCCGGCGAGTGCGCGGAGCGAACGCTGGACGAGGGCTCAGGGCCACACCCTGTGGACTGACCGCCCGGCCTGGGTGCCCCCGCCGGGCCCTGCTCCTCCGGCCACGGCGTCCCTAGCCTCGCCCGCATCGGCACCGGCCTCGCCGGTCGCGCCCCGGGGAGGGGATCTCGTGTTGCTCGACGCGGTGTTGGTGGCCCTGGCCGTCCCGGCGCTCGCGGGGGCCGCGTACCTGGCGTTCCTGACCGCCTCGTCGCTTCGGCGACGAAAGGCGGTGCCGTCGGTGTCGGCCCGGCGCCTGCGCTTCGACGTGATCGTCCCGGCCCACGACGAGGAGTCGGGGATCGCGGCGACGGTGGCGAGCCTGCGCGCCCTCGACTGGCCGCGCCACCGGTTTCGCGTGTTCGTCGTCGCCGACAACTGCGCCGACCGCACCCGCGCGCGCGCCGCCGAGGCCGGCGCACGGGTGCTCGAGCGCAACGATCCGCTGCGGCGAGGGAAGGGCTTCGCGCTGGAGTTCGCCTTCGGCCGCCTGCTCGAAGAGGGGAGCGCCGACGCCTTCGTGGTCGTGGACGCCGACTCGGTGGCCTCCCCGGGGCTCCTCGAGGCGTTCGCCTGCCAGCTCGAAGCAGGCGCCGAGGCAGCCCAGGCGCGCAACGGCGTGCTCAACCCCGACGCCCACTGGCGCACCCAGCTGATGACCCTGGCCTTCGCGCTCTTCAACGACGTGCGCTCCCTTGGCCGCGACCGCGCCGGGCTGTCCTGCGGCCTGCGCGGCAACGGGATGTGCCTGACGCGGGGGGCGCTCCTGCGGGTGCCCCACCGCGCGACGTCGATCGTCGAGGACCTCGAGTACGGCCTGCGGCTGGGCGAGCAGGGGATCCGCGTCGCCTACGCGCCCGAGGGACAGGTCCTCAGCGCCATGGCGACCGCCGAGAGCGCCTCGCGCTCCCAGCGCCGCCGGTGGGAAGGGGGCCGGCTGTCACTGGCGCGACGGCGAGCGCCTGGGCTGCTCGCGGCCGCGCTCCGCCGCCGCAGCGCGCTGCTGTTCGACCTCGCCGCCGACCTGCTCCTGCCGCCCCTCTCGTGGCTGGGGGCGTGGTCGCTGGCGGGCGCCGTGGCTTCGGCCGCGGTGGGCGCCAGGGCGCCGCTGGCGTGCTTTGTCGCCACGCTCGGCCTGCTCGGCTTCCACGTCGCGCGCGGCTGGGGGCTCTCCGGCCTGGGGCTCCGCGGTGCGGCGGCCCTGCTGCACCTGCCGCGCTACGTCGCCTGGAAGGTCGCGGTCCTGGTCACCCGCCCCGAGCGGGAGCGGAGCGAGTTCGTCCGCACGCCCAGGGAGCGGCCGGACGCTCTCGAAGCGCGGCGGAGTGGGAGCTGACGATGCCTTCACGAACCCTGGACCTGCAGCGTCTCTGGCTCGCCGTAGCGCGCAAGAGCTGGCCGGCGCTCATCGTCCTGCCGGTCGAGCCGGGCACGCGGGTGAACGAGGTGGTCGCGCCGATGGCGGAGTTCCTCGGCGGGCTTGGGCCCCCCGGAGGGTTCCGGCTCATGGCCGCCGAGGGCGTCTTGGCCGACGCCGCGGGGGGCATGGCGGTCGAGATCCAGGACGAGCTCGCCCGCGGCGTGCGCGTGGTCGTCTCGACCGACTCGCCCGCGCACAACCCCGCCGTGCTTCCGCTTCTGCGGGTCTGCTCGGCGGCGCTGCTGGTGGTCGAGCTCGGCGTCACGCGGACCGAGAGCGTCGCCACCCTGCTGGAGCTGGTGGGCGAGGAGCGGGTGCTGGGCTGCGTCGCGGTCCAGAAGGGCGTGCTGCCGGTTCTCGTGGACGGGTAGTGCCCGGCTTCCACGCCGGGGCATCCAAGCAATCCGTTCGTCCGAGGCGCGCTGCTGGGTAGTGCCCGGCTTCCACGCCGGGGTCACCCTAGCAATCCGTTAGCTCTGAGGCGCGCTCTGGGTAGTGCCCGGCTTCCACGCCGGGGTCACCCTAGCATTCCGTTCATCTGAGGCGCGCTCTGGGTAGTGCCCGGCTTCCACGCCGGGGTCACCCTAGCAATCCGTTCATCTGAGGCGCGCTCTGGGTAGTGCCCGGCTTCCACGCCGGGGTCACCCTAGCATTCCGTTCATCTGAGGCGCGCTCTGGGTAGTGCCCGGCTTCCACGCGCTTCCACGCCGGGGTCACCCTAGCATTCCGTTCATCTGAGGCGCGCTCTGGGTAGTGCCCGGCTTCCACGCCGGGGTCACCCTAGCAATCCGTTCATCCGAGGCGTGCTCTGGGTAGTGCCCGGCTTCCACGCCGGGGTCACCCTAGCAATCCGTTCATCTGAGGCGCGCTCTGAATAGTGCCCGGCTTCCACGCCGGGGTCACCCTAGCAATCCGTTCATCTGAGGCGCGCTCTGGGTAGTGCCCGGCTTCCACGCCGGGGTCACCCTAGCATTCCGTTCATCTGAGGCGCGCTCTGGGTAGTGCCCGGCTTCCACGCCGGGGTCACCCTAGCAATCCGTTCATCTGAGGCGCGCTGGTAGTGACCGGCGCGCCACAGACAATCGGATCGCAAAGGTGCCCCGGGCGTGGAAGCCCGGCACTACCCTCGGAACGAAGGAATGCAAAGGTGCCCAGGAAAGCCTCTTGGGCGCTTGCCGAACAGCGCTCGCAACCCCAGCTAGCAGCCAGCCGCCCGGATGCCGGGCGAGCAGGACCTTCGACCGAGGTGGGGGATGGTGTCGCGAAACGTGCTGGCCCTGGACGCAGAAGCCGCGGCCCGGGAGATCCGCGAGGCGATCCGCGCGCAGGTGCTTGGCCGCCTGCGGCGGCGCGGCGCCGTCGTCGGCATCTCCGGCGGCGTCGACAGCGCCCTGGTCGCGACCTTGTGCGCCCAGGCGCTGGGCCCGGAGCGCGTGCTCGGCGTGTTCATGCCCGAGCGGGACTCCTCATCCGACTCGCTCCGGCTCGGGCGCCTGGTCGCCTCCTCTCTGGGCATCTCGACCGCCCTCCACGAGCTGGGGCCCGCGCTGGAGGCCATCGGCTGCTACGCCCAGCAGCGCGAGGCCATCCGGACCGTGTTCCCGGACTACGCCGACGGCTGGCGCTGCAAGATTCTCCCTCCCGTCGATCCTGGAGGCCGAGCGCCTCAACGTGTTCCAGCTGACCGTCGAGGACCCCGAGGGCCGGCGCCAGACCGCCCGCCTCGGGCGCGACGCCTACCTGCAGCTGGTGGCGGCCACCAACTACAAGCAGCGGCTGCGCAAGGCGGTGGAGTACTTCCACGCCGACCGGCTCCACTACGCCGTGGCGGGGACGCCGAACCGGCTGGAGCTCGACCAGGGCTTCTTCGTCAAGCAAGGCGACGGCGCCGCCGACCTCAAGCCCATCGCCCACCTCTTCAAGAGCCAGGTCTTCGCGCTCGCCCGCCACGTCGGCGTCCCCGAGGAGATTCGCCAGCGCCCGCCGACCACCGACACCTACTCGCTGGCGCAGACCCAGGAGGAGTTCTACTTCGCGCTGCCCTACGACCAGATGGACCTGTGCCTGTGGGGGCACGACGCCCGGATCCCACCCGAAGAGATCGCCGAGGCCCTGGGCCTGACGCCGGCGCAGGTCGAGCGCGTCTACCGCGACCTGGAGGCCAAGCGCCGCTCGACCGAGTACCTCCACCTCCCGCCGCTGACGGTTCGCGGCATGTTCGAGGCCTGACCGTGTGCGGCCTGGCCGGGGTCTGCGCGCTGCGCGACGGCGTTCCCCCGCCGTCTCTCGAGGAGCTGACGGCGATGGCGGGGGCGCTGCGCCACCGCGGGCCGGACGAGTTCGGCGTCTACCGGGACGCGCGCGCCGGGCTCGCGCACGCCCGGCTGTCGATCATCGACCTGTCGACCGGGCAGCAGCCGCTCGCCGGCGAGGGCGACCGCACCTGGATCGTCTTCAACGGCGAGATCTTCAACTACCTCGAGCTGCGCGAGGAGCTGGTCGCGCTCGGCCACCGCTTCCGCACCCGCAGCGACACCGAGGTGATCGTCCACGCCTTCGAGCGCTGGGGCGCGTCGGCCTTCGCGCGCTTCAACGGCCAGTTCGCCGTCGCGCTCTGGGACCGCCGGGAGCAGGTGCTCACGCTCGCCCGCGACCGCCTCGGCGTGCGGCCGCTCTACCTGTGCGAGCACGGCGGCCGCCTGTTCTTCGCCAGCGAGGTCAAGGCCATCTTCGCCGCGCATCCGGAGATCCCTCGCGCGCTCGATCCGCGGGGGCTCGACGAGACGTTCACCTTCTGGACCGTGGTCCCGCCGCAGTCGGTCTTCCGCGGCGTCGAGGAGCTGGAGCCCGGCCACGTGCGCACCGTCCACCGCGACGGCCGGGTGCGCCAGGAGCGGTTCTGGTCGCCGGCCTACCGGACGGACGCGGAGGGGAAGGGGCAGGAAGCCGAGACGCTGGACGAGTCGGCCGCCCGGGTGCGCGATGCGCTCGAGCGCGCGGTGAGCCTGCGGGTGCTGCGCTCCGACGTGCCGGTCGGCAGCTACCTCTCCGGCGGCCTGGACAGCTCGCTGGTGGCGGCGCTGGGCCGGCGAGCGACCTCCGGGCGCTTCAGCACCTTCTCGCTGCGCTTCGAGGACGCGGAGTACGACGAGACCGCCTTCCAGCGCGAGATGGCCCGGCGCCTGGAGTCGGACCACCGGGAGCTGGTCGTCAGCCGCCGGCAGATCGCCGAGGCGTTCCCGGCCGTGGTCGCCGCCGCCGAGCGGCCGATGCTGCGCACCGCGCCCGCCCCGCTCTACCTGCTCTCGGGACTGGTCCGGGAGGCGGGCATCAAGGTGGTGCTCACCGGAGAAGGCGCGGACGAGATGTTCGCGGGCTACGACCTCTTCCGCGAGGCGCGGGTGCGCCGCTTCTGGGCGCGCATGCCCGGCTCCACGCTGCGGCCGTTGCTCTTGGCGCGGCTCTACCCGTACCTGGCGCGCTCGCCGGTGTCGCAGCGGGCCATCGCCGAGCGCTTCTTCGGCCGAGACCTGGCGCGCTGGCGCGAGCCCGGCTTCTCGCACGCCTTGCGCTGGCAGTCGGCCGCGGCGCTCAAGCGGCTCTTCGCGCCCGAGCTCCGGGGCGAAGCTCGCGGGCTTCGACGCCGAAGGCAGGCTCCTCTCGTCACTGCCCGAGGAGTTCCAGCGCTGGACGCCGCTCGCCCAGGACCAGTACCTGGAGGTGCGCACGCTGCTCTCCGGCTACCTGCTCTCCTCGCAGGGCGACCGGCAGCTGATGGCGCACTCCGTGGAGGGCCGCTTCCCGTTCCTGGACGTCGACGTGGTCGCGCTCGCCAACCGGCTCCCCGACGGCCACAAGCTGCGCGGGCTGGACGAGAAGCACGTCCTCAAGCGCGTCGCCCGGCCGCTGGTCCCCGAGAGCATCGTGCAGCGCAAGAAGCAGCCCTACCGCGCCCCGGACGCGCTGGCGTTCGCCGGTCCCGAAGCGCCGAACTGGGTCGGCGAGGTGCTCTCGGCCCGCGCGGTGCGCGACGCAGGGGTCTTCGACGCCGCCGCGGTCGAGCGGCTGTGGGGCAAGTGTCGGCAGCAGTGGAGCGCCGGCCAGTTCTCCAACGCCGACAACATGGCGCTGGTGGGGATCCTCTCTACCCAGCTGCTCAACGCGCAGCTCGTCGCCCGCTCGCCCGAGGCGCCGCCCCGGCCTGCGCTGCGGACCCTGGTCGACGGCCTTGCTCCTGGAGGTGCCACGTGACGCCCGTTCCGCTCCTGCACGACTACCTCCTCGAGTCGGCGCGCCGGCTGCCCGACAAGGTCGCGCTCGTCGTCCAGCGGCAGCGCTGGACCTACCGCGAGCTGGACGAGCGGTCGAACGCCCTGGCCCATGCGCTGGCGGAGCGCGGCGTCGTGCGCGGCGACCGGGTGATCGTCTTCGGGGACAGCTCGGCCGAGACGGCCATCGCGTTCTGGGCGGTGCTCAAGGCCAACGCGGTGGTGGCGATGGTCCACCCGCAGACCAAGGCCGACAAGCTCGCCTACCTGCTGCGCGACTGTCGCGCGAAGGCGCTCGTCGCCGACGCGGGGCTCGCCAGCGCCTTCGTCGGCCCTGCGGCCGAGTCGGGGCACCTGGCGGCGACGGTGGTCTTCGGCCCGGCCGGGAGCGACCTCGTGCGCTCGCTGCCCGGCGGCGTGGCCTGGGAGGAGGCGATCGCGAAGGCGCCGCACGCCGAGCCGCCGCCGCGCCGGTGCATCGACGTGGACCTGGCGGCGCTCGTCTACACCTCGGGAAGCACCGGCGAGCCCAAGGGCGTGATGCTCACCCACCGCAACATGCTGACCGCGGCGACGTCGATCACCTCGTACCTCGAGAACGTCGAGGACGACGTCATCCTCGGAGCGCTGCCGCTCTCGTTCGACTACGGCCTGTACCAGCTGATCATGGCGTTCAAGGTGGGCGCGCGGCTGGTGCTCGAGCGCGGCTTCGCGTACCCGGCGCAGGTGCTGCAGCGCGTGGTCGAGGAGGGCGTCACCGGCCTGCCGGGGGTGCCGACGATGTTCGCGGTGCTGGCGGAGATGCGCTCGCTGTCGCAGTACGACTTCTCGAAGCTGCGCTACGTGACCAACACGGCCGCGGCGCTGCCGGTCAAGCACATCCTGCGGCTCAAGGAGATCTTCCCGAAGGCGGCCATCTACTCGATGTACGGGCTGACCGAGTGCAAGCGCTGCACGTACCTGCCGCCCAAGGACCTGGACCGCAAGCCGACGAGCGTGGGGATCGCCATCCCCAACACCGAGCTGTGGGTCGTGGACGAGAAGGACCGGCGGCTGGGGCCGAACCAGGTCGGTCAGCTGGTCATCCGCGGGGCGACGGTGATGGCGGGCTACTGGGAGAAGCCGGAGCAGACGGCGCAGAAGCTCCGGCCCGGGCCGCTCCCGGGCGAGCGCGTGCTCTACACCGGCGACTACTGCCGGCTGGACGAGGAGGGCTACCTCTACTTCGTGGCCCGCATGGACGACATCATCAAGTCGCGCGGCGAGAAGGTGGCGCCCAAGGAGGTCGAGGCCGCGCTGGTCGACGTCGAGGGCGTGCGGGAGGCGGCGGTCATCGGCGTGCCGGACGAGCTCTTGGGGCAGGCGGTGAAGGCCTATGTCGTGCTCGAGCAGGGCGCCAAGCTGAGCGAGCGCGACCTCTTGCGCGAGTGCCAGAGGCGGCTCGAGGGGTTCATGGTCCCCAAGTACGTGACGTTGGTGGACGAGCTGCCCAAGACGGGGAGCGGGAAGATCAAGAAGACCGGGTTGAGCTGAAGCAGGAGTGGCCGAGGGGAGGCGAGAAGGAATGGGCCAAGGGTCTGGGCAGGGCACCGTGCGAGAGCAGGTGCGGGGCTTCATCGAGAGCAACTTCTATCTGGGCGACACCGTGTTGGAGGACGAGGCATCGCTGCTGGAGAAGGGCATCGTCGACTCCACCGGAGTGCTGGAGGTGATCGCCTTCTTGGAGTCGGCCTTCGGCGTCGTCGTCGCCGACGACGAGACGACCCCGGAGAACCTGGACTCGATCTCCGGGATCGCGGCGTTCGTGGCGCGCAAGCAGGCGGCGCCGAGGATGGCCGCCGGAGGCTGACGCCGAGCCCTCCCCCTGCCCCCTCCCAAACTGCGGGAGGGGGTTCGTTGGTTGCCTTCGGCCTTCCTGGTCGGAGTTCTTCTGCCGCCGCGCGTTGCGTTGGCTTCTTCTTTTCGGCGCAGAGCGCCGCGCTATCGGCGTGGGCGCCGTTGCTGAAGGCGAAGTGGATGGAGCCAGGCAGAGGCCGTGGCGGCAGAAGAGCTCCGACCAAGGCTGCGTCGAGCAGAAGCGAACCCCCTCCCGGAGTTTGGGTGGGGGCAGGGGGGAGGGCCCCGAAATGCTGCCCGCTGGTCGACAGGCGCTCGTGCTTCTCCCTCTTGGAGCTAGGCCGGGCAGCAGTGCGGCCGGCAAGCTCCCGCCCCGTTCGATCCGCGGATCCCGTTTGCTCGATGATGCCGCGGTCGTGAAGCGGGGGGGGATGATGACGACCAGGTCGCTTTGCCAGCACGATGCACCGGATCTCTTGGAGCGCTGGCGCCAGGTGGTGCGCGCAGCCCGGTCCGAGCTCGCCGCGGCGCCGCCGGGGGCGCGCCATGCCTGGGCGGAGGCCCGCGCCCGTGCCGAGGCGGTGGTCGCCGTCCTCGAGCACGCGGCGGTCGCCGAGAAGGAGGCCAACCGGGCGTGGCGCGAGGCCCGCGCCGCCGAGCGTCGCGCTCCGCCAGCGCTGCGCCTGGTGCGCTAGCGTCCAGCAGCTTGACAGTGCGGGGGTCGCCCCCTTCTCATCGCGTCCGGGATGGCCATCGAACGATTCGGGAAGTACCAGCTCGAGCGCGCGCTCGCCCAGGGCGGCATGGCGGAGATTTTCCTCGCCCGTCAGAGCGGTCCGTCGGGCTTCCAGAAGCTGGTGGTCATCAAGCGCGTGCTGCCGCACCTGGCGGTCGACGAGACCTTCCAGGAGATGTTTCTGGACGAGGCGCGCATCGCCGCCCGGCTCGACCACCCGGGCATCGTGCAGATCTTCGACTTCGGCGAGGAGGGCGGCAGCTACTTCATCGCCATGGAGTACCTGGCCGGCGAGGACTTCTCGGCGCTGCTCAACGCCGAGCTCGGCCGCCACAACACCCTCCCGCCGTTCATCGCCGCGCGGCTGCTCTCCTCGGTCTGCGACGCGCTGCACTACGCGCACACCTTCGTCGACGAGGACAACCGGCCGCTCAACATCATCCACCGCGACATCTCGCCGTCGAACCTGTTCCTGACCTACGCCGGCGCCGTGAAGATCCTGGACTTCGGCCTCGCCAAGGCCGAGGGCAAGAAGGTCCAGACGATGGACGGCCAGATCAAGGGCAAGTTCCAGTACATGTCGCCCGAGCAGATCTTCGGCGAGAAGCTGGACGCCCGCGCCGACGTCTTCGCCCTGGGCGCGGTGCTGCACGAGCTCATCGGCGGCCAGCCCACCTTCCTGCGCCCCGAGCCGGTGTCCATCTTCCGGGCCATCACCGAGGAGCCGATCATCCCGCTGACGGACCTGGCGCCCGGCATCAGCCCGGACTTCGCGGCCATCGCCGACAAGGCCCTCCAGCGCGACAAGGCCAAGCGCTTCCAGTCGGCGCTGGAGATGCGCAAGGCGCTCGACGCGTTCCTGGCGGCCAACGCTGCGTCCTCGCCCACCTCGCAGCTGCAGGACTACATCCGCGGGCTCATCCCCGAGGAGCAGATCGTCAAGAAGTCGCGGCCGCTGGCCAGCAGCCTGCCCTCGCAGGTGCAGGACGAGGGCGAGGTCTCCGAGTTCGACGGAGCCCCTACCGCGCGGCGGATGGAGGTCTTCACCGAGAGCGGCGAGCCGGCCAAGGTCGCCGCGACCCACCTGCGCCTCGCCCCGCTCACCCCCGCGGACCTGGACCAGACCCCGGCGGACGAGGCGATGAAGGGCCCGACCCTGCCCAAGGAGCCCGCGCCTGCCGGCGACGACGCCGACACCGGCGCCACCGTCCGCGAGGTCCCCGCCTTCAAGCGCCCGCAGATGGTGGTCGCGCCGCCCAAGGCCAAGCTGCGCACGTCGAAGATGATGCAGCAGCTCAACGCCCAGCAGGCCGAGGAGCCCGAGCGCGACGGCCCCACCACGGACCGCGGGATGCCGGTCGCGGGCCTCGAGGTCGAGCCCGAGATCTCGGTCGCGCCCACGCGCCCGAGCCAGCCGGGATTGCCGATGCCCGCGGCCGAGAGCCAGTCCGGCCCGCGCGCCTGGCCGACCGTGGAGGCGGACGCCGCTGCCGCCGAGACCATGCTCGAGGGCACGATGTCGCCGCTGGCGACCGCCAAGAAGACGGCGCTCGTCGCGGCCGCCGCTCCCGACGCCACCGGCGAGGAGGAGCCCAGGGGCCTGCTCGCCAAGCTGGGGCTCGACACCACGCGCGACCTGGTGCTCGTCGGGGTCGGCTTCGCCTGCCTGGCGATCGCGGTCGCGGTGCTCCTGAAGCTCGTGCTGTAGACGGCCGAGCCTCACCCCCTAACCCCCTCTCCAGCTTCCCGGGCTTCGCGAGAGGGGGAACTCCTGCGGGACCCGCGTCGAAATTCGAGACGGGCGTCCAACCATCGATCCGCGGCTCGAGCTTCAGGCCTTGGCGAACAGCCAGCGCCACGCCGTGCGCACCGAGGGCCCGAGCGCGAAGTACTCGCGCCGTACCCGCCGCAGCGGCGGGCCTTCGACGCGCTCGGCCAGCTTGCCCAGCACCGCCTGCGCGTCATCCTTGCGGCCCACCTTCCGGTAGAGGCGGGCGAGGTCGAGCATCACTTCGAAGTCGGAGTCGTCGATCTGCACCGCCACCGAGAGCAGCTCGATGGCCTCCGGCCGCTGCGAGCGCCGAGCCATGAAGGCCCGGCCGTGGAGCAGGAGCTTGAAGGCGTCGGCGCGGCGGCCCTTGTCGAGCATCATCCGCGCCGCGGCCTTCCAAGCCTTCGGGTGCCAGGGCAGGGCCTCGGTCGCCTGCAGGTAGATCGCGAGCGCTTTCTCCACGAAGCCCTGCTCGAACCAGCGCTCGCCGGCGGCGACGAACTCGCCCCAGGCCTCAGGGTAGTCGCCCACCTTCGCCAGCAGCGGCGCGAGCTTGGCGTGGGCGGTGGGGTCGTCCGGCTGCTCCGCGAGCGCGCGGCGGTACTCGGCGATGGCCTTCTTGGTGTGGCCGGCGGCACGTGCGCGTCCGGCGGCGGCGAGCCGCTCCTGCCGACCGACGGGTTGCTTGCTGAAGAGCCCCATGCGTTCGCTCCGCTCGGCCCCGAGTCTAACCCATGGTTGGATGCCGCCTTTCCCAGGCGCCCAACGACGCGAGGACCTCACCATGACGCGCTCCTACGATCAGCTGCCTTACGACGGCTTCCCCGTTCCGCAGAGCCACCCCGACACCCTCGCCGCGGTCGCCCGCCTGTTCGGGCTCAGCCCCGCGGACGTCCCGACGTGCCGCGTCCTCGAGCTGGGCTGCGGCACCGGGGCAAACCTCTTGCCCATGGCGGCGGCGTTCCCCAGGGCGCGGTTCGTCGGAGTGGATCTCTCGACCGTGCAGATCGAGCAGGGGCAGGCCGAGGCCCGGGCGATGGGCGTGTCGAACCTGGAGCTCGTCGCCGCGGACCTGGCGCGCTGGGAGCCGCAGGGGCCGTTCGACTTCGTCCTCGCCCACGGCGTCTTCAGCTGGGTGTCGCGCCCGGTGCAGGAGGCGCTGCTCGCGCTCGTGCAGAAGAGCCTGGCGCCGCACGGCGTGGCCTTCGTCTCCTACAGCGCGCTGCCGGGCGACCACCCGCGGCAGGCGCTGCGCGAGATGCTTTCCTGGGGCGCGCGCGGCGTCGAGGACCCGCGGCAGAAGGTGGCCCGTGCCCGCGAGCTGGCGGCGGTGCTGGGGCGCAACCTGCCCGATCGCGCGCCCAGCGCCGCGGCGTTGCGCAAGTTCGTGGCCGAGGTGGGCGGCATGTCCGACAGCTACGTGCTGCACGACCTGCTGGCCGAGACGCACGAGGCCTTCACGCTGACCCGCTTCGTCTCGCGCGCCCAGGGGCACGGCCTGGCGTACCTCGGGGACGCGCAGCTGCACGCGATGTTCGCCGGCGACCTCGAGGAGGAGGTGGTGCAGGTCCTGCGCGCCTGCGCGACCGACCAGGCGTCGTTCGAGGAGGGGATGGATTCTCTTCACGCAGCGACCGTTCCGGACCTCGCTCCTGTGCCGGGCCGAGGCCCCCGTGAGCCGCGACCTGTCCTGGGAGCGGCTCGAGGGGATGTACCTGACGACGCAGGCGCAGATCCGCGGCGAGGAGGACGGGCACTACCTCTTCCGGGCCCCCGGCGGGCAGGTCTTCGGCTCGCCCGACCCGCTGGTGGGCGCGATACTCACCGCGCTCGTGCACGCGCGGCCGGCGCCGGTGGCGTTCGGCGAGCTGTGCGACGGGGCGCGGAAGACGATCGACGGGAAGAAGGCCGCGGCCGAGGAGAAGGAGATCCTGGGGATGAACCTGCTCGCGGCGCTGGGGGCAGGGCAGGTGACCCTGGGGACGTGCCGGCGCGCCATCCGTGCGAGCGCGGATGGGGCGGCTGCGCTGACGGTCCTGGCGAGCGCGCGGCGGCAGGCGGCGACGCAGACGTGGGCGACCAACCTGTGGCACCAGCGCATCGAGCTCGACCTGGAGCAGCGGCGGCTGATGCCGCTGGTGGACGGAACGCGTGACCGGGCGGCGCTGATGGCGCAGACAGGCGAGAACGCGATCTGGCTCGAGGCGCAGCTGGGGGCGCTGGCCGAGGCGGCGTACCTGGTGGACGTCGGGACTGCCGGCTGATGAGGCAGGATGCGGCCCGATGCGGCCCGAGCCGCAAGATGGGATGAGAAGGCCGTCCTCCCCGACCGGCTAAGCTGCCGGTTGGATAGCGCACTCAAGGTGCAAGGAGAGGACGGCCATGGCGGAACCTACCATCGATACGATCGGATGCGATCTCGGCGACACGACCAGCGAGCTGTACGTGCTGAAGGGCGGGGAAAAGGACGGCCACCGGGTCCCGCCCGTCAAGACGACGCGGGAGGCGATGACGACGGTCTTCAAAGGCCTGAAGCCGGCGCACGTGGTTATCGAGGTGGGAACGCATTCGCGGTGGGTCAGTCAGTTGCTAAAGGACCTGGGACACCGGCCAACGGTTTCCAACCCGAGAGCGGTGAAGCTGATCTCGGAAAGCACGAAGAAGACGGACAAGCGGGATGCGGCACTGCTAGCGCGACTGGGGCGAGCGGACGTGGCGCTGCTCTCTCCCATCGAGCATCGGGGCAACCAGGCGCAGGCCGACCTGGCGGTCGCAAAGGCTCGGGACGGACTGGTTCGAGCTCGGACGCGGTTGGTCAGCCAGATACGCATGATGGTCAAGTCGTTCGGGGAGCGGCTGGGGAAGTGCGACGCTGCGCACTTCACACAGACCCTGCCGGCGCTTCCCCCGATATTGGAGCCGGCGCTGGCGCCGCTTTACGAGGTGTTGGAGACCCTCGACAAGAAGATCGCGGAGTACGACGCGAAGATCGACCAGCTGGCGAAGAAGTATCCAGAGGTGGAACTGGTCACGCAGCCGATGGGCGTGGGCAACCTGACGGGGCTGGTCTTCGTACTCACCATCGAGGACAAGACGCGGTTCAAGGAGAGTCGGCTGGTAGGCCCCTACCTCGGGCTGGTGCCCAAGAACGACAAGTCCGGGAAGATCGACAAGCAGCTGCCGATCACCAAGGCCGGCGACCCGTTCGTGAGGCGACTGCTGGTCAACAGCGCGGCGTACATCCTGCGGAAGAGCAGTCCGGCCTCCGACTTGAAGGACTGGGGTCTCCACTTGAAGGGCCGGGGAGGCACTGCGCCGATGAAGAAGGCGCAGGTCGCGGTGGCGCGAAAGCTGGGCGTGCTGATGCACCGGTTATGGGTGACCGGGGAGAAGTACCAACCGGTCGGCTACGCCGCGAAGAAGCAGTCCCCCAAGACCACACCAACGCCGAAGAAGAAGGCGCCGACAACCATGCAGGGCACCAAGAAGCAGAAGACCAAGGGCGGCAAGAAGACCGCTCAGTAGAGGGTCGTTCTCGTCGCCAACCGAAGGCACGAGGCCACGCCAACTTTTCGCAGTGCAAGAATTCAGGAACAGACCAACCGCCTTGTCTGGACGACTGCGGGCTCACGCTTGAGCTGTTGAGGACGACCGCAAGATGGCAGCGTCCAGCTTTATTGGATCCCCCCATGCACCGGGCTGCCAAGCAGCCCACTACGAGTGCGAATGGAAGCCTGACGGTACGGTCACCTGATGCAGCAGCACGACGAACAAGGAAGCAGGTCTCGAGCTGGCAGGAAGGTACGACGAACGCAGTAGGGCAAATAGGGGGCGACGTAACTCGGCGTTTCAAGACTGCCGAAGGCGGCGCCACCACTGGACAGCCACGAACCACCACCGCGGGCATCTATGGGCTCTGCCCATACCCGCTGGGGGCTGCGCGCCCCCAGACCCGCGAGTGCAATAGGACGGTTGTACTTGACTCCCGACGGCCTTCTCATGGAAGCGTGAGCGCGCGGGCCTCCTACAGCCCTGGGCAGTGATGAGGAGGAGTCCAGCAGGATGGGTCCCGACGCGGCCCGAGCCGCAAGCGCGCGGGGATGGTTGAGCCCTGGGCAGTGAAGGGGTCGGAATGAACGGGGAGGCCAGTGCGGGTCGCTAAAGGTATGTCAGCGTTCATCAACATGGAGCGCTACGCCTTAGGGGCAGGGTGGGCGAAGGGGCCGTGCTCGACTCGGACCTCATCACTGCACTGGGCTGGAGGAGGCCCGCGCGCTCACGCTTGCGGCTCGGGTGCCCGTCGCTTGCTGAAGATAGGCAGCTACTTTGTGACATGAAGTCGGAGGCCATCGCGGCTCGGAGCGACTGCGGTCGTGCTCGATTCGGGCCTCATCACTGCACTGGGCTGGAGGAGGCCCGCGCGCTTACGCTTGCGGCTCGGGTGCCCGTCGCTTGCTGAAGATAGGCAGCTACTTTGTGACATGAAGTCGGAGGCCATCGCGGCTCGGAGCGACTGCGGTCGTGCTCGATTCGGGCCTCATCACTGCACTGGGCTGGAGGAGGCCCGCGCGCTTACGCTTGCGGCTCGGGTGCCCGTCGCTTGCTGAAGATAGGCAGCTACTTTGTGACATGAAGTCGGAGGCCATCGCGGCTCGGAGCGACTGCGGTCGTGCTCGATTCGGGCCTCATCACTGCACTGGGCTGGAGGAGGCCCGCGCGCTTACGCTTGCGGCTCGATGGCTCGGAGGTCTCGAATGTCAGCAACCAAGGTCGCAATCGTCACCGGCGGTAACCGCGGACTCGGCCTGGCCACGGTGGAGAAGCTCGCCCGTCGCGGGTTCCACGTCGTCCTCACCGCGCGGAAGAACGGCGAGGAGGCCGTCGCCGCCATCAAGGCGAAGGTCCCCGACGCCCAGGTGCAGGCGCTGCCGCTCGACCTGGCCTCGTTCGCCTCCATCCGCGCATTCGCGACCTCGTTCCAGTCGCAGGGCCTGCCGCTCAACGTGCTCGTCAACAACGCAGGGCTGATGGCGCTCGACCCCAATCCCGCCAAGACCGCCGATGGCTTCGAGCTGATCCTGGGCACCAACC
The DNA here is from genome assembly GCA_049841135.1 of Myxococcales bacterium. Classification (GTDB taxonomy): domain Bacteria; phylum Myxococcota; class Myxococcia; order Myxococcales; family UBA5297; genus JACRCT01. Next base: position 820,850 of record JASGHK010000002.1, on the reverse strand, counting down.
ACGTTGGCCACTTCCTGCTGACGCACCTGCTGTGGGCGGACCTCGTCCGCAGCGCGCCGTCGCGGCTCGTGGTCCTCTCCTCCTCGCTGCACCGCGCCGGCTTCGGGCCCGGCAAGGGCCCCGACTTCGACTACGACAACCTGAACGCCGAGAAGAGCTTCGAGCCGATGGTGGCCTACCGGAACTCGAAGCTCGCCAACCTCTGGTTCGCCCGCGAGCTCGCGCGGCGGACGGAAGGCAAGGGCGTGTCGGTCATCGCCGTCAACCCGGGCTGGGTGCCGAGCACGATCGCGGAGACGCAGAAATCGGCCATCCAGCGCTTCCTGTTCCGGCACGTCTACCCGCGCTTCTCGTTCGCGCGCAGCGTGGACCAGGCGACCGAGAACACCCTCTTCGCCGCGACCGATCCCGGCCTGCAGTCGCGCAGCGGCGAGTACTTCGAGGATCTGGCGCCAGGCGTCGTCAGCGACGAGGCGAAGGACGAGGCCAAGGCTCGCCGGCTGTGGGACGCCTCCTGCGGCTGGTGCGGCATCAAGACGTTCGGCGTCGTCGAGTCAGCGTGAGCAGCGCGAGCGCGCCCGCGGCGAGGGGCGTCCCGTAGGCGCCGCGGTCTGGCCCTGCCACCGCGGTTCCTCGCTCTGAGGCGTCCGTCGCCAGGTCCGCTTCGCCGATCGCGCCTACCGTGCCGCGGTCGATGGGCGCCGCTGGTGAACGAACAAGGCCGCCGGTAGGCTGCCGGCGAGGGAGGCACCATGCGCATCGGCATCGCTGGATGGGGCTCGGAAGGCGACTTGCGACCGCTGGTCGCGCTGGCCGCGCGGGCGAAGAAGGAAGGCCATGAGGTCGGCCTGCTGCTCTCGCCGGTCGACAAGCTGGACTGGGCGGCGGTCTGCCGCGAGCAGGGGATCGAAGCGAGGCTCATCCCCGAGAAGGTGGAGTGCTCGCTCGAGGAGATCTGCGCCGCGACCAAGAGCGCCGACCCGACCGCCACCTCGCGCGCGCTGCTCGACCAGGCGTTCTTCCCCTACGTGGAGGCGATGTACGGGGCCTCGCTCGAGCTGTGCGGCAAGAGCGACGTCGTCGTCGGCCTGTTCTCGTCCTGGTACGTCAAGGCGGCGTGCCTGAAGGCCGGCGTGCCGTTCGCCTGCGTCCACTACCTTCCGGGAATGGTCCCGTCGCGCGAGCAGCTGCCGACCGGCTCGCCCGGGTGGCGCTGGCTCAACCCGGTGGCGTGGTGGCTGTTCAGCCTGGTGATCGATCTCGGCTTCGGCGACGCGACCAAGAAGTTCTTCGCTTCCAAGGACCTGCCGAAGGTCCGCCACGCGATGACCGATGCCCTGGTGTCGGACAAGCTCAACCTGATCGGCACGAGCCGGGCGCTGTGGAAGGCGCCTTCGGACTGGGGCGAGCGCGCCAAGCTGCTGGGTCACTTCTCGGTACCGGGCGCGGCGACATCCTGGACGCCGCCGGCCGAGCTGGAGGCGTTCCTGAACGACGGCGCCGCGCCCGTCCTGGTCTCGCTGGGGACGATGGAGCACTTCGCGCCCGAGCGCGCCAAGGATTCTGGTGACCGGCGCCGCCAAGGCCGCCGGGGTCCGGGCGATCGTGCAGACGAAGGTCGGCGAAGAGGGCCGCGACGGCGACGTCTACTTCCTGCGCTGGGCGCCGCACGAGGTGGTCGTGCCGCGCTGCTCGGCGATGGTGGTCCATGGAGGAGCGGGGACGACGCACGCCGCGCTCAAGGGCGGCGTCCCGGCCATCCCCGTCCCCTTCATCTTCGAGCAGAGCGCCTGGGGCGGCCTCTTGCACAAGGCAGGCGCCGCGACCAAGCCGCTCAACTTCTGGAAGGCGACGCCCGCGCGGCTCGCGGCCAACATCCGTCAGGCGACCACGTCGCAGGCGATGCAGCAGAAGGCCAAGGAGCTGGCGGCGATCGCGGCCCAGGAAGACGGAACCGGCGACGCGGTGAAGGCGCTCGAGGCCCGGTTCCGTCCGGCCTGACGGCGGAGCTACTTCCGCCACTCCAGCGGCACCGCGGCGAAGCGCGCCTTGCGCTCCAGCTCCTCGAGCTCGTCGTTGGCGTACTTCAGGCGCGACTCGACGTCCGCCACCAGCCTGCGCGCCTCGTGCAGGTTCACGGAGATCTGGCGCCGGTACTCCTGCCACTCGAGCATCTGGGACTGGTTGCGCTGCTGGACGGTCAGCGAGGGGTCGTACATCCGTGGCTGCGGCGCCAATTCGGGCAGGCCGTCCTTCTCGATGGACTCGACCTTCGCCTTGGCGGCCGCGAGCTCCTTCTCGAGCGAGGCGATCTTCTCGCGCACCTCCCGGAAGCTCGCGCGCCACTTCGCCTCGGCCAGCTCCTCTTCGCTCTTCGCACGCTCGGCGGCTGACGGCATCGGGGGCGGCGGCGCAGGCTCCGGGACGACTTGCGGAGGCTGCCCTTCCGGCGTGGGCTCCGGCGCGGGCGGGGAGGCGGCGTCCGGCGGCTCGACCTCGAGGCCGTCGAATCCGAGCGTCCGGGTCACGCCGCCGAGGGTGGAGAAGCGGACGCCTTCCGGGACGAGGGCGGGTGCGGCGCCCTCTTCGTCGCGGACGCCCGCGAGCCAGTGGAAGCGGCTGCCGATCGTCCGCAGCTTGTCGGGATCGCCCACCAGCTTGCCGGCCTTGATGGGCCGCGCGAGCGTCCCCATCAGGTAGGCCCGGCCGAGCTCGGCGCGCAGCTTCGAGCCCGTTTCGAACTCCGGCATCGGCTCGAGCACCAGGAACCGGTCGCCGTCCTCCGCGAGGAAGACGAGCTGGCCGGCCGTCGCCACGCACGCCTCGCTCACCCAGCGCTGTTGCGAATCGGCCGTCCGCACGCTCTCGAGCCGGCACTGCCCCGGGCCCGTCCGGAACTGGCGAAGGCGGTAGGTGCCGCGCAGCGACGTCTCCGACCACTCCGGTGCTCGGCCGGCTCCGGCATCGTCTGCTCGCACCGCCGCGTCCTGCCCGAGCGCGGCCACCGATGACGGCGACACCGGTGCGGGTTTCCTACATCCGCCGCAGAGGCAGGCCATCGTCGCGACCGACAGAGCCAGGATGGCTTGGAAGGGCGTGGTCATCGGCGAGGGTCATAGCACCCATCGGTTGTGGTGGCTCGGCGGGTCATGGCGTAAATGGGCTCCGGAGGTGATGACGGGATGAGCAACTACAGCTGGTTCAAGACCGAGAGCGAAGTCCACATCGACGACCGGCGTCTCTACGAGCACCTCCAGGGCTTGCGAAAGAAGAACGATTGGGCCGCGCTCGTCTGCGACTGGTACGAGAACCCGAGGAAGAAGGACCACCAGAGTCGCAAGCTGAAGGTCCCCAGCGCGCGCAGTCGTGGCGGCCTGCCGCGCTTCACCTTCTCGGTGTTCGACGGCTGCGTCATCCACGGCTACTGGGAGACCGCGGGCGTCCGCCAGCTTCTGGCGCTGCTCGCGGAGATCGAGCCGTTCCTGGGCCCGGCGGCGAAGAGCGGACGGATGGGCCGCGCGGACTTCGTCGAGGACGGCGGCGAGAGCTTCAGCTTCGTCATCGACTACCGGCGGAAGACGATTCGCGCTGGCTACTACCGCTGGACGTGGGTCGAGCCGGCGAAGGCTGCGAAGAAGCAGAGCGCGAGGCGAGGATGAAGCGGATGCTCACGATCATCGGTGCGGTGCTCGTCGTGTTGGTCGCCGCGGTCTGGATCTTCGCCTTCGCGTGGGGCTTCGGCCGCAGCGAGCGCGTGGCGAGCCAGTTCTCCGAGCCGGCGCCGTGGACGATGCGCGAGGGCTTCCTGTGGGGCGCCGCCACAGCCGACCACCAGATCGAGTGGAGCCAGGACGACAGCTGGACGCTGCTCGAGAAGGAGGCGCTCGCCCACCGCCGGTTCGAGCAGCTCTCGCCCGGCAATGCCAAGCCCGGGCACATCGCCAGGCTCGGCGACTGGCCGGCGGAGGTGGTGAGGAAGAAGGCCAACTTCGACGAGCGGATGGAGGCCGACCTCGACCTCGCGGTCTCGATGAAGATGAACGCCTTCCGGTTCTCGTTCTCCTGGGCGCGGCTCTTCCCGCGCGAGGACCTGACCGAGCCGGATCCCGCGGGCGTCGCCTTCTACCGGCGGCTCCTGGACGCGATGAAGGCGCGCAAGCTGACGCCGTCGGCGACGCTCTTCCACTTCGCGATCCCCGCGTGGCTGGCCAGGGAGAAGGACGGCAAGAAGGGGTGGGAGAGGGCGGACGCGGTTGCGCACTTCGAGCGGTTCGCCAAGGCGGCGGCCAAGGAGTTCGGCGGCGACGTCACGCACTGGTGCACGCTCAACGAGCCGATGGTCTACCTGTACCTGGGCTACCTGCAGGGCGTTCATCCGCCCAACGAGCAGCGCAAGGACCCGGCGGAGATCGCGCCGGTCGCGCTGCAGCTCCTGCGGGCCCACGCCGCCGCCTACAAGGCCATCAAAGACGATGCGACCCGCCGCGGGACGAAGACGATGGTGGGGATGACGCACCACGTGCGCGCCTTCGAGCCGCTGCGCAACGCCGTGCCGCTGGACCGGATCACCGCGCGCATCGTCAGCCAGGCCTTCGTCTGGGATTTCCCGGATGCGGTGGCGAGCGGGACGCTGAAGCTGACGACCGGCGGGCTGAGCGAGACGGTCGAGGGGCTGGCCGGCACGCAGGACTACCTGGGCCTGAACTACTACGGCCGCTACTACGTGAAGAGCGACCTCTTCCATCCGGCGGCGTTCCAGGTGCTGCCGCACGACCCGGACGCGAAGGGCGAGGAGATCAACGACCTGGGCTGGGCCATCTATCCGAAGGGCTTCAGCGAGGCGCTGGTCGAGGGCTGGCGGCGGTACAGGCTTCCCATCTACGTGCTCGAGAACGGCACCGCGGACGCCCAGGACGAGGACGTCGCGCGGCGGCGGCTCCTGGTGAGCCACGCGCGCGAGATGTGGCACGCGGTGAAGCACGGCGGCGCGGACGTGCGCGGTTACTTCCACTGGGCTCTCACCGACAACTTCGAGTGGGCCGAGGGCTTCGAAGGGCGCTTCGGGCTGGTGAAGGTGGACTACCGGGACGGGTTCAAGCGCATCCCGCGGCCGAGCGCGGAGGTGTTCGGGAGGATCGCGGGGGCGAACGGGGTGGATGGGGCGGTCGCGGAGAAGTGGGGCGAGTAGGGAGGCGCAAGTGCTGCTGATCTGGTTCGGGCTGTCGATGGCCGTCGCCGGCCACCTCGTGCTCGCCGTTGGCGTGCTGCGCGATGCCTGGCGGGAGCGGAGCCTCCGCTGGCTGGCTTTGTTGGCGGCGGTCTCCCTCGGCGTCTACGTCCTCGTGCCGTGGGCGCTCAGCTTCGCGCTGAGCCCCGGCGACGCCGTGTGGTCGGTGTTCGCCGCCAGCGGACTCTTCGTCCTGGGCGCGACCGCCCTTCTCCGTGTCGTTCAGGTCGGTGGCCGCTCGCTCCGGCCGCGCTTGCGTGAAGCTCTCGGTCGGGTTTCACGAGCGCATAGTCTGCGGCGCCTCGGGCAAGGCCGTCGGTGTCATCGACATTCCTGACGCGTGGTTCATCGTGCTGGACAAGGCACATGTCTGGGCCGGGTGAGGGCCTGCGGTACTGTCGGCCGCCCGCTGCCCAGCCATCGCCAATTTGCGGTGGCCGTGGCCTCGTTGAGATTGGACGCGTCGAGCAGCGAAGTGCACCCCTACGCGCCACCGGATGGAGGCGACCCGTGATGACTCCGCATTCGGCTTTGGTTTGCCTCGAGTAGACGAGCGGAACGGAAGTTCGTGAGCGAACGCTTCGTTCGCCAGTCCGCCCGGAACGTCGCCCGTCTGGTTGCATAGCGGTGCGTGTGCCGGCAATCTCTGCCCACTTTGCACGCAGGCAATCGAGCCGCGCTGCGCAGACGAGGGGGACCCATGACCAGGCATTTCAACAAGTGGGCACTGCTGCTGACCGCGGCCGTGTTCGTGATCGGGTGCAAGGGCGAGCCAGGCGCCGACGGCGCGAACGGGCCGGCCGGTGAGAAGGGAGAGCAGGGAGAGCAGGGCGTTCCCGGGCCGACGGGAGCCACGGGCGAGCCGGGCGCCCCCGGGGACCAAGGGCCCCCCGGACCCCTCAATCCGCCTCCGCTAATCCGCTCCCTCTCGCCGGCGTGGGGTTCGGGCCAGTCCGAGATCACCCTCACCGGGACGAACTTCGGCGCCACCGCCGCCACCAACAAGGTCATGTTCAACGGCCTGCCGGCGACGGTGCTCAGCGCCTCGACCACCCAGCTCGTGGTGCAGGCCGGCCACTCGGTCGCCGCCGCCCAGGACGTGTCGGTGTCCGTCGAGGTCGCCAAGCAGGTCTCCAACGCCATGACCTTCGACCTGGTCCCTTCGGGGACCGTGCGGCCCGAGAACCTGCCTCTGCCGACCGGCCCGACCGGCGTGGCCGCGCTCGGCGACGACATCTACCTCGCGGGTGGCACCGCCTACTCGCCGGCCGCGGGCCTGTACAAGCGCACCGCCTCCGGCGACGTGACGCGGGTGTGGGCAGCCCGGTACGCGGACTGGAACGTCCTCGGCACCGTGCAGCGGCTCTACGACGTCCCGGTGGCCTTGGCGACCGATGGCACAGACGTGCTCTTCACCACCGCCCTGCGCCACGTGCGCAAGTACGTGGTGGCGACCGGCGAGGTCATCGAGGTGCTCTCGCCGCAGGACCAGGGGAGCCACACCGGTTCGTACTTCCCACCGCTCACCGGCATCACCCTGGACTCCGCCGGCAACCTCTACGTCGCCGACCGCAACTACGGCACCGGCACGGTGCTCAAGCTGGCCCCGGATGGTCAGTTCAGCTACCTCGACGATCCGATGCTCGCCGGCGTCTACGGCGTGGCGAGCGACGGCACCGACCTCTACGTCACCCTCGGCACCCAAACCGGCGCCCTCGTGAAGGTCGAGACCGCCACCTCGACCTGTTCGGTCCTGCTGAGCGGGCTCGCCTATCCACAGGGCATCGCGTTCCATGACGGCCGCCTCTATTTCTCGGTCGACGACGGCAGCGTCCAGACCCTGGCGCCCACCGACACCAGCGCCACCGTCTACGCACAGCTCGTCTACGACTCGAACCAGATCGCCTCCAGCCCGAACGGCCTGCTCTTCGCTCAGCCGCGGGACAGCGCCGTGCGCCGGGTGAACGGCGCCGGAGCGCCGGAGACGCTGGCGGTGGGCGCGCGCATCGCCCTGGGAACCGTCGAGCGCGAAGGGACGTGGTACTTCGCGACGATCGGCCCGGACCTCTTGAGCGCAAGCGAAGCCTCCGGCATCGGCTCCCTGGCGGACTCGGCCGTTCTGGCGATCCGGCCCGACGGATCGAGCCAGGTGGTCGTCACCGGTGCGTTCTTCACCGGGTTGGCGCTGACCCCCAACGGCTCCAGGCTCGCCGTCCCCGACTGCCTCGCCTCCAGCATCACCAGCGTCGACCTCGCCGGCGGCTCGTCCTCGGTCATCATCGATGCCACCGACGGCCTCTTGTGCCCCGGAAACGTGGCCTACACCCCCACCGGCGACCTGCTCTTCACCAACGTCGACCTCGCCGACGAAGGCCCCACCACGGTGGGGAAGGTCTCGGGGGCAACCAAGAACGCCAGCTTCATCACCGGACTTCGCCCGGTCACGCTCTTCCTGGCGCTCTCGGGCGATCAGGTCCTGGCGGGCTCCGCTCCGTTCGACGCCGGTCACCTCTTCCGGGCGGACCTCGCCGCCGGCGGAGCCGCCACCGAGGTGCTGGGCCCGAACGTGCTCAGCCAGCTGTCGGCGCTGGGCGCGGCTCCCGGTGGCCGCGTCTTCGCCCTGGGCTCCAGCAGCGAGATTCTGGAGTTCGTCGATGGCCGAGCTCCAGCCCTTCGCCTATTCGTCCCTCGGCGTCCTCAACGCCAGCAACCGCAACCCGCAGACCATGTCGCTGGGCTTCCGGCGCGACGACACCATCGTCTTCATGGATCGGCAGTACGGGGTGGCCGCCATCGCTCCCTGACCTGCGAAGGGGCCCGAAGACGTCCGCGCCCCGCGTCCAACAGGACGCGGGGCGCTGGCTTTGGAAGCCGAGGTCGACGGCGCCTGGGGCGCCCCATCACCCGCCGGTCCAGCACGCGTCGGTCAGCCAGCTGCGGACCTCGGAGTCGACGTCGGTCTTGTAGCGGAGCGTCACGTGGTGCGTGAACCGGTCGCCCCAGTCGAAGTGCCGGGCGCGGATGAGCCGGCGCGTCGGCGGCCGGCCGGGCAGCACCAGCCCCAGCTCCACGCGGTCGCCCTGCGGGGTCTCTTCGAGGATGGCGAACTCGCGGTTGCGCATCAGCGTCACGTACCTCGGGCCAGGGACGATCTTGACGCTGTGGCCGAGGCGTCGAGTCGCCTCCAGCAGGGCGTCGAACACCGGCTTGAGCCCGGCCTTCTGCCCCGAGAAGTGGGGCGAGAGCTGGTCGGAGACGATCGTCGCCTCGTGCTCCTCGCCTTCGTCGTCTCCCAGAGCGGCCGCGGCGGCAGGGGACTTCGCGGCCAGCGGCTTGCTGGACGGTGCGGCGGGTGCGGCCAACCCGACGGGAGGGGCGGGCCTGGCCGGAGGCGTTGGCTTGCGGGCCGAAGCCGGCGGCGGGGCAGGGCGCTTGACCGCGGCTGGGGCGGTCGGCGGCGCGAGCCCCGGATCCGTCCGGGTGGCCTCGTCGTCGTCATCCCCGAGCTGCGAGAACGTCGGCATCTTCTCGGTGACGTCGGGCACGAGGGAGCGCTTCCGAGCCGGTGGCTGCTTGGGATCGTTCGGTTCCTTGGCGTTCGCCATGTCGCTTACCCCTTGCGCCGAAGCTACCACGCAGCGCCAGCCTCCCAAGGCGCCGCAGCCACCTGCCCCGGTCGGGGACACCCGGGCTCGAAGAGACGGACGAATCGTTGGATTGGCAATCATCTCCTGTGCGACGATTCGCCCGCATGGATGCCACCAGCTGGGCCGCCCCAGGCGCGCTCGCGCTCATCGTCCTCTCCGCCTTGGCCTACGCGCTCCACCGGCGCAGGCTCGAGGCTCGCCACCGCCTGGAGCTGGCGGCGGCGGTCTCGCGCAACCTCCATCAGCCCGCCTCGCTCCACCCGGAGATCGACGCCACCCTGTGCATCGGCAGCCTCTCCTGCCTGCGCGCCTGCCCCGAGGGCGACATCCTGGGAATCGTCGATGGGCGGGCCAAGCTCATCCGCGGCGCCAACTGCATCGGCCACGGGCGCTGCGCGCTCGAGTGCCCGGTCAGCGCCATCAAGCTGGTCGTCGGCACCGAGGAGCGTGGCGTGGACCTGCCGGAGGTCGACGCCAACTTCGAGTCCAGCCGGGCCGGCGTGCACATCGTCGGCGAGCTGGGCGGCATGGGGCTCATCCGCAACTCGGTGACGCAGGGGCTGGAGTGCGTCGAGGCGCTCAAGTCCCGTCGCGGCGCGTGCGCGGACGGGGCGGTCGAGGTGGCCATCGTCGGCGCGGGGCCGGCCGGGCTCGCCACCGCGCTCGCCTGCCGCAAGGACGGGATGACCTTCCGGGTGCTCGAGCAGGACAGCGTCGGCGGCACCATCGCCCACTACCCGCGCCAGAAGATCGTGATGACCGATCCCCTGGAGCTGCCGTTCTTCGGACACCTCAAGGACTACCTGCTCTCCAAGGAAGATTTGCTCGACCTGTGGCACAAGGCCATCGCCGTCGCGCAGCTGAAGATCGAGGAGGGCGTCAAGGTCACCGGCATCGAGGGCCAAGACGGCGACTTCACGGTCCAGACCGAGAAGGGGCCGGTCAAGGCGCGCAAGGTCGTGCTGGCCACCGGCCGCCGCGGCTCGCCGCGCAAGCTGGGCGTCCCCGGCGAGCAGCTGGAGAAGGTCGCCTACCGGCTCGTCGACCCCGAGCAGTACGCCGGCTCCAAGGTGCTCGTCGTCGGCGGCGGCGACTCGGCGCTCGAGGCCGCCATGGCCATCGCCGAGGAGACCGACGCCGAGGTCACGCTCTCCTACCGCAACGAGGCGCTGGGCCGCTGCCGCGACGCCAACCGCCAGAAGTTCGAGGCCCACGTCGCGCAGGGACGCATCCGGGCGCTCTGGTCCTCGCAGGTCACCGGCATCACCGAGAAGGACGTGGCGCTCACGACGCCCCAGGGCCCGGTGACGCTCGCCAACGACTTCGTCATCGCCTCCATCGGCGGCGAGCTGCCGCTGGAGTTCCTGCAGAAGATGGGCGTCGGCGTGCGCCGCTTCCACGGCGAGGAGCTGCACAAGGACTCCGCGCTGGCCGCCGGCCCCGGCGTGCGCGAGACGCGCGCCCAGGCCGAGCTGCGCCGCCGCCGCCGAATCGCGCTGGGCCTCGGCGTGCTGGGCGTGGCCATCGTCGCCCTGCTCGCGCTCAAGGGCTGGCAGTACTACCTGCTGCCGATGAAGGCCCGCTTCAAGGACGCCCTGCACGCCGCGCTCAAGCCGGCGGGGCTGTGGGGCCACGGCGTGGGCGTCGTGGCGACGCTCTTCATGCTCTCGAACTTCCTGTACCCGATGCGCAAGCGGCTCGGGTTCATGAAGGGCCGCACCACCATCCGCACCTGGCTGACCTTCCACATGTTCGTGGGCTTCATGAGCCCGCTGGTCATCCTCTTCCACGCCGCCTTCCAGGCGAACAACGACATCGCCCGCTGGACGCTCTTGGCGCTGCTGGTCGTGGTGAGCACCGGCGTCGTCGGCCGCTTCGTCTTCGGCCTGGTGCCCGCCGAGGGCGACGCCGCGCTGGAGGAGGCCGACGTGCTGGCCGAGCTCGAGCGCTCCAAGGGCCAGATCCTCGCCGCCGTCGCCGGGACGCCTTCCGCGGCGGAGCGCGCCAAGGCGCTGATGGACGAGCTGTCCGGCAAGGCCCCGAGCTCCTTCCTCGGCGCGGTCTTCAGCTTGCTGACGACGCGCCTGCGCGTGGGCGGCAAGCTCGGCGCGCTCTCGCGCGAGCTGGGCGACCCCGAGCGCTCGCGGCTGCTTCGCGAGGCGGCCGAGCGGCTGGCGCGGCTGCGCGTCCAGGGCCAGTTCCTCAAGACCTTCAAGCGCCTGCTGTCCGGCTGGCGCCTGTTCCATGCCGTCCTGGCCGTCTTCCTGGTCATCGCCATCGCCGGCCACATCGGCCTGTCTCTCTACCTCGGCTACCGGTGGATCTTCTGATGTCGCTCCGTCGTCTCGCTTCCGTCTCCTTCGTCGCGCTGCTGTCGATGGCGCTCCCCGCCGGCACCGCCCGGGCCGACATGTTCTCGCCCGGCGAGCTGGCGGCTCCCCACGCCAGCCTCGAGGGCTTGAAGAGCTGCACCTCGTGCCACGCGGAGGGCCAGCAGCTCTCCCCGGAGCGCTGCCTCGCCTGCCACAAGGAGCTGGCCCCGCGCATCGCCGCCGGCAAGGGCTTCCACGGGCGCATGGCCGAGAAGGACCGCGCCTGCGAGACCTGCCACCCCGAGCACCGCGGCCGCGCCGCGGCGCTCGTCGAGTGGCAGCCGTCGAAGAAGGGCTTCGACCACGGCAAGACTGGCTTCGTGCTCGCCGGCAAGCACGCGGGCCTCGACTGCGACAAGTGCCACGACAAGCGGCAGATCGCCGATCCCGCGGTGCGCGCGATGCTCGACAAGAACCCCGGCGCGCAGACGATGCTCGGCCTGCCGACGCGCTGCAACGCCTGCCACTTCGACGAGCACCGCGGCCAGACGGGCAGCGACTGCGACCGCTGCCACGACGAGACCCGCTTCAAGCCGCCCAAGCACTTCGAGCACGAGAAGACCGCCTTCCCGCTCGAGGGCAAGCACCAGGCGGTGGCCTGCGACAAGTGCCACCCCAAGGACGAGGACACCCGGACGCCCAAGGACGCCTTCCCGGCCCCGCGCGCCTCGAGCTACCTGCGCTTCAAGAACGTCGCCCACGCCAACTGCACCGACTGCCACAAGGACCCGCACCAGAACCGCTTCGGCCCCAACTGCGTCAGCTGCCACACCCCCGACGGCTGGAAGACCGTGCGCGACCTGAGCAAGGAGCGCGGCTTCCACGACAAGACCCGCTTCCCGCTCAAGGGCGCCCACGCCTCGGCGCGCTGCGAGAGCTGCCACGGCAAGCCGCAGCGCTTCAAGGGCATCGCCTTCGCCCGCTGCGGCGACTGCCACCCGGACGCCCACGTCGGCCAGCTCGTCGATCCCAATGCCCCCGGCAAGGGGCCGGACTGCTCGAAGTGCCACGACCTCGTCGCCTTCAAGCCCGCGCGCTACGAGCTGGAGGACCACGACCAGGCGGCCTTCAAGCTCGAGGGCGCGCACCGCGCAGTGGCCTGCTCCTTGTGCCACAAGCAGGACCCCAAGCTCGCCGAGAAGGTGCCGGCGGCGACGCGCAAGAAGCTGCGCACGCAGCGCCGGCCGGAGCGCTTCAGCTTCGCCCGCTTCGACGTCAAGGCCGGGCGCTGCGAGGACTGCCACGCCAATCCACACGCCGGGCAGATGTCCTCTCCGCAGGGCTGCGCCGGCTGCCATGGCCCGCAGGGCTTCTCGCCGCCCAAGTTCGACCACCAGAAGGACAGCCGCTTCCCGCTGCTCGGAAAGCACCAGGGCGTCGCCTGCGGCCGCTGCCACCGCAAGGAGCCGGGGCCCGACGGCAAGCTCAAGACGCACTACAAGCCGCTCGATCTCGCCTGCGACGGCTGCCACGCCAACCCGCACGCGGCGCAGTTCGCCGACACCACCCGGAGCCCCAGCCGCACCGACTGCGCCCGCTGCCACTCGGTCGAGGGCTACAAGCCGGTCGCCCAGTTCGAGCACGCCCCGCCGGCGACCACCTTCGCGCTCGAGGGCAAGCACGCCCAGGTCGCCTGCGAGAAGTGCCACCCCGAGGTGGAGGTCGGCCCGGGCCTCAAGGCCCGCCGGTTCAAGCCGCTGCCCCACGCCTGCCCGGACTGCCACGAGGACTACCACCGCGGCGCCTTCGCCGGCCGCGAGTTCCTGTCGGCCCGCTCCGAGTCGCGCTCCGAGGCGAGCCCGCCGTTCCCCGCCGACGGCCAGACCCACTGCGAGGGCTGCCACACCACCGAGGGCTTCGGCGGCGCGGCCATCGCCCACGACAAGACCGGCTTCCCGCTCCAGGGGCGCCACGCCAAGGCCGCCTGCAGGGACTGCCACGTCCGCGGCTTCGGCCAGGCGCTGCCCAAGACCTGCGCCGGCTGCCACCGCGACGTCCACCAGGGCCAGCTCGGGCAGCGCTGCGAGGGCTGCCACGAGGTGGAGAACTGGCGCTCCCGGTTCGGGGCCGAGGCCCACCGCCGCACCAACTTCCCGCTCTCCGGCCGCCACGCCTTCGTGCCTTGCGAGGAGTGCCACTTCGACTCGCGCGACCGCGGCTTCGGCCGGCAGACGCTGGCCTGCATCGACTGCCACCAGGCCGACTTCCAGAAGGCCGGCCTGACCGCGTTCGACCACCTCGCCGCCGGCACCGGCACCGCCTGCAACCAGTGCCACGATCCGTGGAGCTTCTCGCCGGCCCGCTTCGCGGCCCACGACGACTGCTTCGAGATCTCCGCGGGCCCGCACTCCGGCATCCGCTGCCGCGACTGCCACACCAGCTTGACCGGGGTGGCCATGACCGGCACCTGCTTCACCCGCACCGCCGCCTGCACCAACTGCCACGAGCACACCTGCGCGCGCACCGACCGGCGACACGACGAGGTCCCCGGTTACCAGTGCAAGGATCGCAAGTGCTACGAGTGCCACCGCTTCTCGACGGGAGAATGACGATGCGAACCCTCGCGATCCTCTTGCTCCTGGTCCTCATCGCCGCGTCCTGTTCCTCCTGCAGCAAGAAGGAGGGCAGCGCCCCGGAGGTCACCGCGCTCGACCGCACCACGCACGAGCCCAAGTTCCCCATCGCCAGCGGCAACCACGGCACCGTCGACTGCAACATCTGCCACGGCGCCTTCGACACCTTCACCGAGTTCTCGTGCACCACCTCCGGCTGCCACGAGAAGGCCCAGGTCGACCCGGCGCACTCCGGCAACCCCGACTACGCCTACGTCGACGCGAAGTGCCTGGAGTGCCACCCGAAGGGCGAGGCGAGCTTCGACCACACCCGGTTCCCCATCGGCGCCGGCACGACGCACCCCGACAAGGCCTGCTCGAACTGCCACAAGAGCCCCGACCGCACCAAGTTCGAGTGCACCGCCTGCCACGAGCACGACCAGCCGACGATGGACGGCGCCCACGGCACGCTGGCCGGCTACGGCTGGGACAGCGCCAAGTGCTACCAGTGCCACCCCGACGGGAAGATCCCGCCGTTCGACCACACGAGGTTCCCCATCGGCGCCGGCGCCAGGCACGCCGACACCTGCTCGAACTGCCACAAGACCGCGGACCGCACCAAGTTCGACTGCACGAGCTGCCACGAGCACGACCAGCCGACGATGGACGGCGCCCACGGCACGCTGGCCGGCTATGGCTGGGACAGCGCCAAGTGCTACCAGTGCCACCCCGACGGAAAAATCCCTCCGTTCGACCACACGAAGTTCCCCATCGGCACCGGCGCCAAGCACGCCGAGACCTGCTCGAACTGCCACAAGACCGCCGACCGGACGAAGTTCGACTGCACGAGCTGCCACGAGCACGACCAGCCGACGATGGACGGCGCCCACGGCACGCTGGCCGGCTACGGCTGGGACAGCGCCAAGTGCTACCAGTGCCACCCCGACGGGCAAATCCCGCCCTTCGACCACACCTGGTTCCCGCTCGGCACGGGCCAGACGCACACCGAGCGCACCTGCTCGAAGTGCCACCCCAGCGTCGACCGCAAGCAGTTCTCGTGCACCACCTCCGGTTGCCACGACAAGGCCCCCACCGACACGAGCCACGGCAGCGTCGCGGGCTACGCCTACGACAGCCCGCAGTGCCTGGCCTGCCATCCCGATGGCCGGGTCACGATGGTCGACCACGCCAGGTACTTCCCCATCGCCAGCGCGGACAAGCACGCCAACCTCTCCTGCGGCGACTGCCACACCACCCCCGGCAACCGGAAGGTGACCACCTGCAACGTCTGCCACGCGCACACCTCGGCCGCCGAGACGCCGCTGCACACCGGCAAGGTGCCCGACTTCAGCACCGACACCGTGCTCTGCCTGCGCTGCCACGCCGACGCCCAGGTCAAGCGCGTCGCGACGCACCTGCCGTTCCGCATCGACGCCACGACCAAGCACTTCCGGACCGGTTGCCTGCAGTGCCACCCGAAGATGCGGGCCGACAAGCCCTACGGCGCCGACTTCTCGCTCGCCGGCCTCAACTGCCTGACCTGCCACAACAAGGCGCAGATGGATGACACGCACCAGAACTTCGCTGGCTACTCCTACCAGTCGCAGAGCTGCATCAAGAGCGGCTGCCACGCCGACGGCTACAAGCCGGAAGGGCTCTGACATGGTCCGCGCATTCGTCGCGGCGGCCGTCCTCGTGCTCGGGCTCGGCGAGGCCTGGGCCGCTCCGGGCAAGGTCGTCTCCGCCAGCGCCAGCCGCGCCTACCTGGACCGCGGCGGGGCCGACGGGCTGGCCGTCGGGGCCGTGGTGGCGATCACCCGCGGCGGCGACCCGGCCGGCAAGTGCGAGGTCGAGGAGGTCGCCGACCACTACGCGCGCTGCAAGGGCGCGGGCCTGCGCCCCGGCGATCGCTTCGAGGTGAAGAACGCGGGCCAGGCGCGCACCGGCCCCGCGGCGGTCGAGCCCATGCCTGCGCCGCCGTCGCCCGCCGAGCTGGCGGCGCGCAACGCGGCGCTCTCCGCCGCGCCCGTCCCGAAGGTCGCCTTCGTCGCCACCCTGGGCCCGGCGCCGGCGGAGGGGCTGAACCTCCACTCCGACGCCGCCTGGACGCACACGAGCTGGCTCTCCTCCGGCGGCGCGGGCTTCCACAACGAGCGGGTGGACCTCGCCGTGCGCGGCCTGGAGATCGCCGGGGGCTTCCGCGTCTGGGCCGACCTGTCCTTCGTGCAGTACGAGTCGCGGCCCGAGAACGCCCGCTACCGCCCCGGCGGCGGGACCTTCCTCTACGTGCGCGAGCTGGCGGTGGCGCAGCGGGAGATCGGCAACCCCTACGCGCTGGCCGCCGGGCGCGTGCGGCCCTGGCACGCCCCGGGCGTCCCGATGCTCGACGGCGCGCAGGCCGGCTGGCGCAGCCGCGACGGGACCTTGGAGGTCGGCGTCTTCGGCGGCGAGCTGCCGGACGTGAAGATCCTGAGCTTCCAGGAGGCCTACATCGCCGGCGCCTACTGGTCGGTGGACCACTTCGGCGCGCCCGGCGACGCGGTGCGCGTGGTGCGCCACGAGGGCCGGCTGTCGGTGGCGGGCGGCGCCGACTTCCAGACGCGGCTGGAGGCCGAGGCGGCGGTCCAGGCCGCCTTCTGGCGCTCGCTCGACCTGGGGCTCTCGGCGCGGGCCGCCTACGCGGACGCGCGCGGCGCCACCCTCGACGGCTTCCGCGTGGACTTCGGGGGACGGCCCACGAGCACGCTGCGCATCTTCGGCGGCTACCGCTACGAGGGCATCCACGACGTCGAGCTGGCGGCGGTGGATCCCGCCTATCGCGGCGCCGGACAGCACGCCGACCTCTCCGCGCTCTGGGACGTCGTCCCCGCGCTCAGCCTGGGGCTGAGCGGCGGCTTCGCGCACGACGCCGAGGTCGGCCGGGCCCGCGGCTACGTCGGGCCGGAGCTCGGGCTGCCGCAGCTCTTCGGCGCGCGCGGCGGGCTGACGGTGGGCTACGCCGAGGAGTTCGGCTGGACCGGCGGCCGCACCGGCTGGCTGCAGGCGGCGCTGCTCCCCTCGCCGCGCTGGCGCGTGCTGGCCCGGGCCTCGTACTTCCAGGACGTGCCCGGCGGCGGCGCTCCCGACACGCACGAGGTGGGCTTGGCCGCGAGCCTCGACGCGCCGCTCGTCACCTGGCTGTCGCTGCGGCTGTCGTTGGCCGGGCGGGTGGGCCTCGACGGGGGCGAGTCCGACACTCCGCTCGGCTTCGTCGGAAGCCTGGGGCTGCGCGGCCAGCTGTAGCGGGGCTCGGGCGCCACCATCGCGTGGCCGACACTCCCTGACGGACGGCGCTCGTCGGGGGCGCCGCCAGCAGGGAGGGGTGCGAGATTCCCCTCCTCGAAGACGGACCGTCGGATCGGCCAGACCGAGCGAGGGAAGCCGTCCCGGCAAGGGGGGGCCCTCGCATGGAAGACAGCGCTTCCAGCAGACCAGAGCAGTCTCTGCGCAGCACCGGCATCCGCGCCGTCGGCCCCGCGCCGTGGGGCACGCACTTCTGCCAGTTCTACGCGACGCCCGAGGACCTCCTCGACGTCCTCGTCCCGTACTTCCAGGCGGGGCTCGAGCAGGGCGAGCGCTGCCTGTGGATCACCTCGCCGCCCCTGGGCTGCGAGGCGGCGTGGGCGGCGCTCGCGGCGGCGGTCCCGGACCTGGAGTCCTACCGTGCGCGCGGGGCCATCGACATCCTGCCGCATACCGAGTGGTACCTGGCCGGCGGCCACTTCGACGGCGGGCGCGTGCTGCGCGCCTGGGTCGACCGGCTGCACGAGGCGCGCTCGCTCGGCTTCGCCGGCCTGCGGCTGTCGGGGAACACGTTCTGGCTGGAGAAGGAGGACTGGAAGAGCTTCGCCGAGTACGAGGAGGCCATCGGCGCCGAGCTCGGCCAGCACGAGATCCTGGCGCTGTGCACCTACTCGCTCGACCGCTGCGGCGCCGCGGAGGTCGCCGACGTCATCAAGAGCCACCAGTTCGCCCTGCTCAAGCGCGACGGCGCCTGGGACCTCATCGAGAGCTTCGACCGCCGCCAGCTCGAGGCGACGCACGCCCGCCAGCGGGCCGCCGAGCACGAGCTGCTCGCGGTCACGCTCCAGAGCATCGGGGACGCCGTCGTCAGCACCGACACCTCGGGCCGCGTCGTCACCCTCAACCGCGCCGCCGAGAAGATGCTCGGCTGGCGTGCGGAGGAGGCGGCCGGCAGGCCGCTGCGCGAGGTGTACCGGCCCATCGACGAGTCGCAGGGGCGGGAGGCCGGGGACCTCGTCGCCCAGAATCCTCTCCCTCGGCCACTCCGGAGCCAGCGCCTCGCGGCGCTCGGTGCTCGCCTCCCGCAGCGGCGCGCTGCTCGACGTCGAGGAGACCGCGGCGCCCATCCACGGCGCCGGGCGGGACGTGGAAGGCGTGGTGCTCGTCGTGCGCGACGTGAGCGCGGCCCGGCGGGCGGAGCAGTCGCTGCTCGACGCGGACCGGCGCAAGAACGAGTTCCTGGCGGTGCTCTCGCACGAGCTGCGCAACCCGCTGGCCCCCATCAAGAACAGCCTGTACGTGCTCGACCGCGCCGTCCCCGGCGGGGCGCAGGCCCGGAACGCCCTGGAGGTGCTGCGGCGGCAGGTGGACCAGGTCTCCCGGCTGGTCGACGACCTCCTCGACGTCACCCGCATCACCCGCAACAAGCTGGAGCTCGAGCGCGCGCCGCTGGACTTCGCCGAGCTGGTGCGCCGGGCGGTGGAGGACCAGCGCTCGCTCTTCGAGGAGGCGCAAATCCGGCTCGAGGCGAACCTTCCTCAGGCGCCGGTGGTCGTCCGCGGGGATCCGTCCCGGCTGATGCAGGTGGTGGGCAACCTGCTGCAGAACGCGGCCAAGTTCACGCTGCCCGGCGGGACCACGCGGGTGTGCGTGGCCCAGGCGCCTGCGGAGAAGGCCCTGCTGTCGGTGCGCGACGACGGCCTGGGCATCCCGCCGGACGCGATGGCGACGCTCTTCCAGCCGTTCATGCAGGCCGAGCGCGGCGGCCGCCGGGGCGGGCTCGGCCTGGGGCTCGCCCTGGTCAAGGGGCTGGTGGAGCAGCACGGCGGCGAGGTGACCGCGAGGAGCGGCGGGCCGGGCACCGGCTCGGAGTTCACCGTCGAGCTGCCGCTCGCCGAGAGCGCGCCGGCTCCGGCCGGGACCGGAAAGGCGGCGCGCGCGGCCGGAGTGCCGGCGAGGCCGCGCCGGGTGCTGCTCATCGAGGACAACGTCGACGTCGCCGACAGCATGCGCGAGGCCCTGGAGCTCGCCTGCCACCAGGTGGCGGTGGCGCACGACGGCCCGGAGGGGCTGCGGCTGGCGCGAGAGCTGTGCCCGGAGGTCGTGCTGTGCGACATCGGGCTGCCGGGGATGGACGGCTACGAGGTCGCCCGCGCCCTGCGTCGGGACGCGTCGCTGGCGCGCACCCTGCTGGTGGCGCTCAGCGGCTACGCGCTGCCCGAGGACCGCCGTCACGCGGCGCAGGCCGGCTTCGACGTCCACCTCGCCAAGCCGCCGAGCCTGGAGAAGCTGGAGGAGCTGATGGCGGGGCTGGGCGCTTCTGGGGGGCCGCCATTCGGTGGGGGCGGCCCCTGAATTCGTCCAAGCGCGGAGGCTTCCGCTCCCCGCCGGCGTGCACACTGCCACGGCGGGGAGGTGCGCCATGCTCGAGGGCTTCAAGAAGTTCATGCTGCGCGGCAACGCGGTGGACCTGGCGGTGGCGGTGGTGATGGGCGCGGCGTTCGGCGCGGTGGTCAGTGCGCTGGTCAAGGACCTGCTCACCCCGCTCGTGGCGGCCCTGTTCGGCCAGCCCGACTTCGGCGGGCTCGCCTTCACCGTGAACGGCAGCCGGTTCGCCTACGGGGACTTCCTCAACGCGTTGGTCGCCTTCGTGCTGGTGGGCGCCGCGGTCTACTTCGCGGTGGTGCTCCCCCTGAACGCGGCGCGCGGGGTGATGAAGGTGGGCAAGGACACCCGAGCCTGCCCGGAGTGCCTGAGCGAGGTGCCGCTCGCCGCGAGGCGCTGCGCGCACTGCACCTCGGTGCTGGTCGCCGAGAAGCGGGTGGTCTGAGGAGCGGCCGGCCTCCGCGCCGGGCACCCTAACGAAAGTGAAGATCTGAAGCGCGCCATGGAGCTGCCGGCCTCCGCGCCGGGGCTCCTTTGCGGAAGTGAAGATCTGAAGCGCGCTGATGGAGCTGCCGGCGGTGCCGCCACCAGCGCTCCGTCAGCGCGCCTCAGATGAACGGATTCGAGAGGCTGCCCCCGGCGCGGGGCCTTACCGAGGACACTCGCAGGCGGGCGCCGAGCCGTCCTGGGCACACCCCGCGGTGAGCACCTGCAAGGGGCGGCTGCCGTCGCGGTAGACGGTCAGGCCCTTGCAGCCCTCGCTCCACGCGAGCCGAAAGGCCTGGGCCACGTCGTCCTGGGTCGCCGAGGCCGGGAAGTTGATGGTCTTGGAGACCGCCGAGTGCACGTGGCGCTGGAAGGCCGCCTGGATGCGCACGTGCCACTCGGGGGCGACGTCGAACGCGGTCGGCAGCAGCCGTGCGACGGGCTCCGGGACCCCCGGCTCGCCGCGCACGCGCCCCGAACGCTCGACCGCGCGGAGCACCGGCCCGGCGTCGATGCCGTGCCGAGTGAGGAGGGGAAGGAGCGCGGGGTGGAGCTCGCGCAGCATCGTGCCCTCGAGGACGCGGCGCGTGACCGAGTAGGCGAACACCGGCTCGATGCCTGCCGAGCAGCCGGCCAGGATGGAGAGCGTGCCGGTGGGCGCGATGGTGGTCAGGGCGGCGTTGCGCAGCGGAGGCAGCCCGAGGCGCTCCCAGCGGCTGCCCGAGAAGTTGGCGAAGGCGCCGCGCTCGCGCGCCAGTCCGGCCGAGGCCTCGACCGCGGCGGAGTCGACCAGCGCCATGACCTCCTCGGCGGTCTGGACGGCCGCGGGCGAGTCGTAGGGAACGCCCAGCCCGATGAGCAGGTCGGCGAAGCCCATCACCCCCAGGCCCACCTTCCGGTTGGCGCGGGTCATCTCGGCGATCTGCGGAACCGGGAAGCGGCTGGCGTCGATCAGAATCGTCGAGGAGGCGGACGGCGGTGGCGACAGCCTCGCGCAGGCGCGGGCGATCGATCTCCGGGGCGCCGGCGCGCAGGAACTTGGAGAGGTCCAGCGAGCCAAGCACGCACGCCTCGAACGGGAGCAGCGGCTGCTCGGAGCAGGGGTTGGTGGCGCGGATGGGGCCCAGGCGCGGGGTGGGGTTGGCGGCGTCGATCCGGTCGATGAAGAGCGCGCCGGGCTCGCCGCTCGCCCAGGCGCAGGCGACGAAGAGCTCGAAGAGCTGGCGAGGATCGACGAAGCGCACGGCGCGCCCGTCGTCCGGCCGGCGCAGCGCGAAGGACGGCTCGCCCGAAGCGAGCGCGGCCATGAACTCGTCGGTGAAGGCGACCGAGAGGTTGAAGTTGGTCAGCTGCCCCGGCGCGCCCTTGGCCCGCATGAAGGCCTCGACGTCCGGGTGGTCGACCCGCAGCACTCCCATGTTGGCGCCGTGGCGCATCGAGAGCGGGCGCAGCACGTCGGTCGCGCGGTGGAAGAGGTCGAGGAAGGCGACCGGTCCGGGCTCGTGCGCACCGGCGGCGAGCGGCGTGCCTTGGGCGCCCAGGGGCGAGAAGTCGAAGCCCGTGCCGCCGCCGCTGGTCTGCACCAGCGCCGCCCAGCGCAAGGCGTCGAAGACTCCGGCGACGGAGCCCTCCACCGGCAGCACGAAGCACGCGGCGAGCTGGCCACCGGCCATCCCGGCGTTGCGCAGCGCGGGCGAGTTGGGGAGGAACTCGAGCGAGGAGATCAGCCGGTAGAACGCCTCCTCGGCCCGCCGCGGGTCGGCCCCCCAGCGCGCCTCCGGTGCGGCCGCCGCCCGGGCGACGCGGCGAAACAAGTCCTGCGCGGACTCGGTCACGCGCCCGGCTGCATCCCGGGCCAGGTAGCGGCTGTCCAGGACAGCGAGGGCGCTCGGAGTCAGGGGCGGGGAGGGGCGCACGCGCCAAAGGTGCTCATCGAGGGCGCTCGGTGCCCGAGGGGAGGGGCGCCGCCGGGCGGTTTCAATGCCTTGATTTGCATCGAGAAACCCGCCCCGGCTCGAGGGGCGGGCGAGTGGGGGCCATGCAGCCGGGGCCGGGGCCAGCCAATCAAGCCCCGCGGCCCTGCCACCTGCGGTACCCCCAACTCACACCGGTGACCTCGCGCCGGTGCTCATGTTAGAAAGCCGACCCATGGAACAGACCCTTGAACAGAAGATCAAAGAGAAGCTGGTCGAAACCCTCGAGCTGAAGATCACGCCCGACAAGATCGACGACAACGCGCCGCTGTTCATCGAAGGCCTCGGCCTCGACTCCGTGGACGCGCTGGAGGTCGCGGCGATGCTCTCGATGCACTTCGACGTCGAGATCACCGACAAGGACAGCGCCAAGGCGGTGCTCTCCAGCATCAAGTCGATTGCGGACTACATCCGCAAGGTCAAGCCGACCGCTTAGGCGAAGACGGCAAAGCCAGACTTCGGTTCGGGGGGAACGAAGCACCGAACCGGAGTTGGAGTCCAAAACATGAGCCAGCGCACGACGGTGGTCGTCACCGGCATGGGCATCGCCTCTGCCGCGGGGTGGACCCTCGACGAAGTGTGGACGGCGATGCAGGAGGGGCGCAGCGGCCTCAAGACGCTCTCCCTCTTCGAATCGCCACGCTGTGGAAAGCTCCTCGTCGGGCAGATCGACCAGAACCCGGCTGAGAGGAGCGGGCTGAAGTCCGGCTCGCGCAGCGACCACCTCGCGGTCTGGGCGGCGAAGCAGGCCGTCGCCGACGCCCAGCTCACGCCCGGCAAGGACTACACGCCCTCGCGCGCGGCCATCGTCCTGGGCGGGCTGACCGGCGGCATGCAGCACACCGAGGACTACCTCGTGGCCATGCACCAGGGCACGGCGCTGCCGGCCCCGGAGACGCTCGAGGACCGCGAGTGCTGCAACGCCAGCGACCGCGTCGCCGAGCTCTTCCAGATCGCCGGGTTCCGCACGACCATCTCCAACGCCTGCGCCTCGGGTGGCTCGGCGCTGGCGCTGGCCAGCGACCTGCTCGAGTCGGGGGAGGCCGACGTCGTCTTCGCCGGCGGCGTGGACTCGCTCAACCGCGTGGTGCTCAACGGCTTCAACTCGCTGATGCTCTGCTCCTCCGACGGCGCCCGGCCGTTCGACAAGGACCGCAAGGGGATGAGCGTGGGCGAGGGCGCGGGCGTGCTGATCCTGGAGACGCTCGAGCATGCCCGGGCCCGCGGCGCCCGCGTGCGCGCGGTGCTGGCCGGCTGCGGCAACAGCTGCGACGCCCACCACGTCAGCGCGCCCCAGCCCGAGGGCAAGGGCCTGCAGGAGGCGATGCGCCAGGCGCTGGAGCACGCGCAGCTGCCGCCGTCGGTCGTGGACTACGTCAACGCCCACGGCACGGGCACCGGCGACAACGACCCCGCCGAGGCCAGGGCCATCTGCGCCGTCTTCGGAGACAAGCTGCCGGCGGTCTCCTCCACCAAGCGCTTCTTCGGGCACGCGCTCGCCGCGGCCGGGGCCATCGAGGCCATCGTCTCGGTCCTGGCGATGGAGCGCGGCGCCGTCCCGCCCAACCTGGGCCTGCGCGAGGTCGACCCGAAGGTGCCCTTCAAGCCGGTC
This sequence comes from Myxococcales bacterium, assembly GCA_049841135.1. Taxonomy (GTDB): domain Bacteria; phylum Myxococcota; class Myxococcia; order Myxococcales; family UBA5297; genus JACRCT01. The sequence continues at coordinate 797,314 of JASGHK010000002.1, read as the reverse complement.
GCAGAGATGATCCCCGCCAAGATCGACGTGGCCATGAGCACCTCGCTGGGCTTCGGCGGCAACAACAGCGCCGTGATCTTCAAGAAGCTCGAGGGAGGTGCACCGTGACCACCCGCGCCGACATCCTGAGCCTCGGCGAGCTGCGGCCCGCTCCGGCGCCCGTCTCGCGTCCCGCGCCCGCGAAGATCGCCCAGGGCGAGTGGACCGCGTACCGGCTCGACGAGGCGACCGACGCCATCCTGAGCCCGCCCGACCGCCTCAAGCGCCTGGGCCGCGGCCAGTCCATGGCCCTGGAGGCCGTCAAGCGCGCGATCAGCGCCTGCCCCGAGGCGCCCGAGAAGGGCCGCGGGACCGCGGTGTCGCTGGGCACCTCGCTCGCCGAGGAAGGCGACGACATCGTCTTCCTGCAGAAGATCATCGAGGTCGGCGAGAAGGGCGCCAAGCCGATGTACTTCGTCAACTCGGTGAAGAACGCCCTGGCCTCGCAGCTGGCGCTCAACAACGGCTGGCAGGGCGAGAACCAGACCTTCGCGCACGACGCGCTCTCCTTCGAGTCGGCGCTGTGGCTGGGCGCGCGGCTGCTCTGCGCCGGTCGGGCGCGCCACGCGGTGGTCTGCGGCGTGGACACGCTCATCGAGTTCCAGGAGATCCACGGGCACGTCGTCGGCCACTACCGCAACGACTCCAAGCCCCTCGAGCCGCTCGCCGGCTACCCGCGGCCCTGCGTGCAGGGGCCCAAGGGCAGCGTCGTCGGCGAGGGCGCGGCGGCGTTCGTGCTGGCGAAGGAAGACTCGGGGCAGAAGCGGCTCGCCAAGCTGATCGGCGTCAAGTCCGGCGGCTCGCTCGTCCGCTACCCCAAGCTCGCCGTCGCCGACGAGCTCGCCTATGTGAAGGACGCCGCGGCGCAGATGGGCCTCGACTGGGCCTCGGTGGGCATGGTGCTCGTGGGCGCCAACGCCGACGCCGCGCTCGAGCCGATCTACGCCGGCGTGGCCGAGGGTCTGAAGGCGGTGGCCCCGAAGGCGGGCGTGGGCGTCTACAAGCACCTGACGGGCGAGTACGCGACGGCCAGCGCGCTGGGGTTCGCGCTCGCGGTGCGGACGGTGGCGGAGAAGGCCGTCCCGGCCGAGGTCCGCCAGATCACGCCGTGCACCGCCGGGACCGTGCTGCTCTACCACGTGGGCACGGCCGGCTATCACAGCGTGATGGCCGTCTCGAGCTGACCCCTTTCGGAGACTGACATGGACGAGAAGCGAATCGCGCTGGTCACCGGCGGTGGCCGCGGCATTGGGCGGGCGGTCTCTCTGGAGGCTCGCGCGCGCCGGCTATTACGTCGTCGTCAACTACCGCTCCGGCAAGGAGGCCGCGGAGAAGACCGTGGCCGACCTCGTCGCCGCGGGCGGAAAGGGCGAGGCGGTCTGCTTCGACGTCGCGGATGCCGCCGCCACCAAGGCCGCGGTCAGCGAGCTGCTCAAGAAGCACAAGTGGGTGGACGTGCTGGTGAACAACGCCGGCGTCGTGGCCGACGGCATCTTCGCGATGATGCCCGAGAAGGACTGGAACCTCGTCCTCTCCACCACGCTCAACGGCTTCTACAACGTCACCAAGCCGCTCCTGATGCGGATGGTCGCGCGCAAGAAGGGCTCCATCATCAACATCTCGTCGATCTCCGGGATCATCGCCAACCGCGGGCAGGTGAACTACTCGGCGGCGAAGGCGGGCCTCATCGGCGCGAGCCGGTCGCTGGCCGCCGAGGTGGCTGCGCACGGCATCCGGGTGAACGTCGTCGCACCGGGCTTCATCGAGACCGACATGATCAAGGACGTGAAGCTCGACGAGCTCGTCAAGCACATCCCCATGGGCCGCATCGGCCGGCCCGAGGAGATTGCCAAGGCGGTGCGCTTCCTCGCCAGCGACGAAGCCTCGTACATCACCGGGCACACGCTCAACGTGAACGGCGGGATGGCATAGGCAGGCTTCGGGCTTCGGGCGCGTTGGGAGCGACCCCCCGAGCTTGTCGAGGGGCCAGCGTTCAATCCGCGGAGTCCCTGTTCAACAGCCGGGTCACCCTTAGGAGGAGTAGCGATGGAACTCGGGCGTCCGGCGAGCTTCGCGGCGAAGTGGAAGCTGGGGGCGAAGGACGCCTCGGGGGCCTTCGAGGCCACGGTCGTGCTCGACGATCCGGCGCCGTTCGCCGGCCACTATCCAGGCTCGCCCATCCTGCCCGGCAACCTGCTCGTCGAGGCACTGTTCCAGGCGGCGAACGAGGCGCTGGGCGGCGGCTGGCGCATCGAGGAAGCTCGGCTCGGCGCGATTCCAGGCGCCGCTGCTCCCCGGCGACACGCTGAAAGCCAAGTTCACGGTCGCCGAAGAGGGCTCATCGAGGGTCGTCGAGGCCACCGCTGAGGGCCGCGCCGAGGCTGGTGCATTCCGGTTCAAGCTCTGCCCGATGGACGCTAGCGCGCCGCTCGAGGCGGCTCGGGAGCTCAAGCCCGGACTCAGCTGGGAGCAGGCCGAGCGCGAGGGCAAGCCGGTCGGCGCCGCCTTCATCCGCCGCGCGCTGCCCCACCGCTTTCCGATGCTGCTGCTCGACCGCGCGGTCATCGCCGATGCCGACTCGCCCAAGCCGGTGCTCATCGGGCGCAAGGCGGTCACGGTCTCGGAGCCGAGCTACTCGACGCTGGGCGAGCTGAAGACCTTCGGCTACCCGGCGAGCGTGCTGGCCGAGTCCTTCGTGCAGGCCTGCGGCATCTTGAAGGCCGCCACTGCGCCGGCCGGTGAAGCCAAGGACCCGACGAAGGTCCCGGTCATCGCCAAGCTGGCCAAGCTCAAGTTCCTGGCCGAGGCGCTGCCGGGCGACGTGCTCGAGCATCGCGTGAGGCTGGCGGCGCGCATGCCGGACGGGGCCGTGTTCGCCGGCGAGACCGTGGTCAACGGGAAGGTCGTCCTGCAGGTCGAGCGGGTCGTCGCCGCGACGACCCAGCTGCCCGGTCGCTGAGCGCCCGGTCCCAGCGCCAGCCCGTCCATGACGTCCAGGAAGTCCATGTCGTCCATAAAGTCCATGGACGCGATGGACCCTGTGGACGGTATGGACCGAACAAGAGCTACTCGGGCGGCGGCGGCGGCCGGCTTCGCACCTTGAACCCGGCAGCCTCGAGCGCCTTCTGGTCCCTGGGCATCACCAACAGGTGAAGACGCAACGCGTTCGCCGGGCAGTTGCACGCCTCGCACACCGACATGGTCTCGGTGCGCTTCTCACGCACCGAGACCCCCGCCGCGGTCACCGCCTTCACCGCGCAGTCCACCGCGGCGGCCGGGGCCGCCTTGCCCTGGAAGCAGGCCGTGACCTGCTGTTCCAGGGCCTGCGCCCCGGCGTCGGGCAAGGCGCCGGGCGCGCCGGCGGTGCCCTTGCTCGGCTCGCCGGTGACCTTGCCCTCGCACTGCTTGCCCCAGGAGAAGTTCCGGAACATCCAGACGGCGTCCGGCTCAGCCGCTTGGGCGGCGACGCAGCCCGTCGTCGCCAAGCAGCCCGCCATCGCCAGCATCCAGCGCTTCATGAGACCTCCCCCAGGGCAGGTGGCGCCGCCTACTCGCACTTCTCCAGGGCCTTGCCGCCGCCGTCGATCTTCAAAGCTGCGGTGGTGGCCTTGCCGCAGTTCTTCACGCCCAGCTTCACGTCCTTGAAGGTGATGCTCTTGACCGAGCCCTTGCCTTCGTTCTGCACGTCGATGGCCGGCTTCTCTTCGTTCACCGAGGTGAAGGTGCAGTTCTCGAGGCTCGAGCGTGCCGTTGCTCCAGGCGACCAGCCCCTGCCACTTCTGGCCCTCGCTCGCGCTGGCGAACGTGATGGGCTTCTCGGCGGTCCCCTTGGCGACGAGCTTGGCGGTGGCCGAGTAGCCGACGGCCAGCGTGCCGGACTCGATGAACCGCAGCGCGACGCCCGGCTCGAGAGTGAGCGAGGCGCTCTTGGCTCCGGCGCCGTTGAAGGCGATCTCGCCCTCCAGCTGGTACGGCGCCCCGATGGCCTTGAGCGTCACGTCCTCGCCAGCGCCCTCGAAGATGCGCACGTAGGTCAGCTTGTTGGCCGTGCCGAGGTTGTGCGCGAAGTAGAGCGGGGTGGTCAGCGAGGCGCCGCCGACGTCTTCGAAGGTGTTGTTGTCGAAGGCCGTGAAGCGCTCGCGGACATTGTGGACGACGATGGCGTCGCCGGGGACGTGCTTGAAGGTGGTGTGGGCGATGGAGCCCAGCCCGAGCGCCTCGGTCTCGAACTTGAGCACGGGCTCCTCCTTGCTGCCGGCGTACTCGAAGACGGCGTGCTCGATCTGCGGGGCGCGGGCGTGGCTCCAGAACGTCATGCCCTTCCACGGCGTGGCCTTGGGGTCCTCGCCGTAGCGCGTGAAGGTGACGGGCTTCTCGGCGGTGCCGGCGATCTTCACGTGGCCGGTGCTGCTGTAGCCGACGCTGATGGAGGCGGTCTCCGACATCTGGGCCACGACGCCGGCCCCGAAGGTGAGGGAGGCGGACTTGCCCTCAGGGGCGTTGATCGCGATCTCGTTGATGAAGCGGTAGGGGGCCGGCTGCGCGGTGACCTTGACCTCCTTGGTCACCGAGCCCGTCACCACGATGACCGACTTCTCGGGGAACTGGTTGCCGGCGCCCAGCGCGCCGACGCTCATCACCTGCAGGTCGACCAGCTCGTCGGGGTCGCCGCCGGCCTTGGTCAGGTCGAGCCCGGAGAGCCTCCTTCACCGCGCCCTCCGGCGGATAGACCTTGAGCGCGGTCTTCTTGGCCTTGACCACCGCCAGGCCCTTCACGGTCACGTCAGCGGCCTCGACGAACAGGGCGGCCTGGTCGCTGCCGGCGTATTCGATGGAGAGGTTCTCGAGGGTCGAGCCGTCGGCCTGCGGCCACAGGTGAACGCCGTGCCAGGAGCCGGCCTCCTTGCGCGCGCCGGCGAGCTTCACCGGCTTCTCCGCGGTGCCCTTCACGTAGATCTTGGAGGCCTTGGAGTAGGCCACGTTGAGGACGCCACCGTCGGCGAACCGGATCTCCACGCCGGGCTCGACCGTGAGGTTCCAACCGTCCACCAACAGCTCGCCCGAGACCGTGTACGGGCTGCACTTGGCGGTGAAGGTCGTGTCGGCGGTGATGGGCTGGGACAGGTCGCTGTTGCAGCCCTCGACCGGCTTCGATCCCTCGGCCGGCTTGCCCGCCGCTCCACCGCCACCCTCGTTGCCGCCAGCCTTCACCTTCTCGCCGCCGCCACCACCACCGCCCCCCGCGTCCTTCGACTCCTTCTTGCAGCCGGAAAAGGGCAGAGCCACCAACGCCACTAGAGCGATCAACCACGCGATTCGAGCCATGGACCCCTCGCTTGGCATGCGCCCGTCATGGGCGCGCCGTGAAAGGGGCGAACCATACAACAGTGGAGTCCGGCGGGCGCTCTCGTCAGCGGTGGCGAAGGCACTGCTGGGCAGAACCCAAAAAGCCGCCCGCCTTCCAGGCCGGCTGGAAGGCGGGCGTCGGATCCCCGCCGATCGGGGATCACAACAACCGTCGCTGGCGCGCGCGCTCGCCAACTCTCGAAAAGGGGCTCCAGTCCCGAAGGTCGCAAGGCGCGGGGGAGGGGGGACCTGCTTGCGACCGTCATGCACCGAGACTCGAGCCCGAGGTTTGCCGGCTTGCCGGCGCCTTTCGATCCTTTTGACACCGGACCCCGCCGGCTGATTGAGTGCCGGATAGGTGACGTATCGGTGGCAATCGGCGCCGGTCGCGGGGTGTCAGAAGGCCGGAGGAGTTCACGACACCCTTGGACGGCCGGCCTGGTCGAGTGGCCAGGAACAGGGACCTACTGTGCGCGAGTTGGGAAAAGCCGCCGCCAATCGAGGGGTTGCGATCCTGCTCGGGACGCTCGCTCAGCTCTCCGTCCCCGCCTGCACCCTCTCCTCCGACTCTCCCGTGCGAATCAACGAAGTCGTCCCCTCCAACGCCTCGTCGGGCCGAACCGCGCAGGGCGTCTACGCCGACTGGGTCGAGCTCTACAACGGGGGCAGCGAGGCGCTGGACCTCGCCGGCTACTCGTTGACCGACGACACCGCCTCTCCGCGCAAAACCGTGCTCGGAGCGGGCCTGAAGGTCGGCGCCGGCGCCACGCGGGTCCTCTGGGCCGACGGCGCTCCCGAGCTCGGCGCCGACCACCTGGCCTTCAAGCTCTCCAGTGCCAGCGGCCTGGTGGCCGTCTTCGATCCGGACGGCGTGCGGGTGGACCAGACGACCTGGAGCGGCGCGGTCTCGGACGAGGCCTGGGCCCGATTCCCCGACGGCACCGGCGCGTTCGCCTGGTGCCATCCGGCCACGCCCCAATCCGCCAACGGCTCGACCTGCCCGGCCGAGGAGGAGACGCCGTGAGCGACCCCCTCCTCATCCCGGACCGGCACGAGCTCAAGTTCATCATCCCCGAGCACCAGGTGGACTCCGTCCGCGCGGCCATCCGGCCCTTCTGCGACCTGGACCACCACTGCCAGACCGCGCCGGACCACCAGTACGTCATCGAGAGCCTGTACCTGGACACCCCGCGCCGCGACCTGTACCGCGTCTCCCGCGAGCGGAGGGCCTCGCGGTTCAAGCTGCGGGTGCGGCGCTACGGCACCAAGAGCGACCGCGTCTTCTTCGAGGTGAAGAACAAGGACCGCGGGATGATCCGCAAGCTGCGCGCGAAGGTCCCGGTCGAGGGGTGGGCCGACCGGCTCGAGGGCGCCTACGCCCAGGACGCCGGCGCCGCGGAGGTCGACTTCCGCGCCCGGACGGACCGCTACCTGCTGCGGCCCACGGTGCTCGTCCGCTACGAGCGCGAGGCCTACGTCAGCCTCGTCGACGACTACGCCCGCGTGACCTTCGACCGCCGCGTCGTCTGCCAGCCGCACGAGACCTTCGACTTCGAGGCCGACCCCAGCAGCTGGCGGTCCATCGACCACGGCCTGGCGCTCAAGCGCGTCCGTGCCGGCGTGGTGCTGGAGCTCGAAGTGCACCGTCGACGCCCCGCGCTGGATGACCCACCTGGTCGAGTCCCTGGGCCTGAGGCGGATGGGCGTCTCCAAGTACTGCAACGGCGTCGAGAGCATCTGGGGCCCGTTGTCGGTGTCGCGTTGTGCGTGAGAGCGAGGTGAGGCAATGACCGAAGGTGGCTTCGTGGTGGCCGACTTCGCGGTCTGGCAGCAGGCCGTGCTGTCCATCCTGGCGGCGTACGTGCTTTGCCAGGCCATCGCCGGCGTCTACGTCCTGACGCACCGGGGCGCGAACTACTCGCGCTCGCTGGTGATCTCCCTGGTGGCGGCGGGGCTGGTGAGCGCGGTGCTGATGCTGGCCATCGGCAACAACCTCGCGCGCGGCCTGGGCATCGTCGGCACGCTGGCGCTCATCCGCTTCCGCACCAACCTCTACGACCCGCTGGACATGCTGTACATCTTCGCCTCCTTCGGCGTGGGGGTCGCGACCGGCTCGGGCAACTTCGCGACCGGCACCATCGGCGCCGCCGGGTTCCTGCTGGTGGTCGCGACGCTGCAGTTGTCGGGCTTCGGCTCCCGCCACCACCACGACGGGGTGGTGCGGCTGCAGCTGCCGGTGGGCGGCGACGAGAGCGCGCTGGTGGCGGCGCTGACCGCGCACTGCAAGGACTTCGCGGCGGTCTCGGTGCGCGAGGTCGCGCAGGGGCGGGCGCAGGAGCGCGTGTACCAGGTCTCCTTCAAGGCCGTGGGCCAGGAAGGGGCGCTGGTCGGCGCGCTGGCGGCGCTGCCCGGCGCCTCGGGCGTGTCGGTGGCGATGCAGGAGGCGACCCATGAGCTCTGAGCCGCGCATCTCCAGGCCCGGGCTGCGGCGGGCGGCCCCGTGGATCCTCTGGGGCGCCGCGCTGGTGGCGGCGGTGCCGCTGTTCCTGACCACCAGCGGGCTGGGCATCGCGCCGGCCATCGTGGAGATCAAGAAGGTCGCGCTCTCCTGCCCGCGCGCGGCGCAGGTCGAGGCGGTGCTGGTCGTGCCCGGCGAGGCGGTGAAAGCCGGGCAGGTGCTGGCGCGCATGGACGCGAGCGCGCTGGACGCCGAGGTGGCGGTGGCGCGCGCCGAGCTGCAGCGCGCCGAGCTGTCGCTTTCGGCCAAGGAGGTCGCGCTGCGCGACGACCGCAGCAAGACCTCGAGCAAGCTCGCCACCGACGCCGAGCGCGCCGCGCAGGAGCTGGCGCGCCTTTCGACCGAGGACGAGCGCGACCGCGGCGAGCTCGCCCAGCTGGACGAGCAGCTCGCCCGCGAGGAGAAGCTGGTCTCGGGCGACCTGGCGAGCGCCGAGCGCCTCAACGAGCTCAAGCTCAAGAAGGCGGCGCTGGCCAAGAAGGTGGAGAAGGGCGCGGGGAAGCTCCAGCTGGCGCAGGCCACGGCGGCGGCTTCGGCCCGCCGGCTCGCGGATTGGCGGCCTCCGCTCGTCCAGGCCTCGGCCAAGGTCCCGGCCGCGCCGGTCGCGGCGGCCGACTCCCGGCTGAGCGACCTGCTGGCCCCGGAGCGCGCCGCGGTCGAGGTGCAGCGGAAGAAGCTCGAGGCGCTGGAGGTCTCGCGCGGGAAGATGGAGCTCAAGTCGCCGTTCGACGGCCGGGTCAGCGAGATCCTGCGGCGTCCCGGCGAGACCGTGCCGCGCGAGGGGGCGATCGTCACCGTCGTCGACGACCGGCCCACCACCGCCATCGCCTACGTCGACCAGCGCTGGGCCAAGCGCGTGGCCATCGGCGACCGCGCCGAGCTGCTCGCGCGCGACCGGACCGGCCCGCGGCGAGGCGGCCTGGTGGTGGCGCTGGGCCCGGTGATGACCGAGCTGCCGCCGCGCTTCCGGCGAATCCCCAACCAGCGCGAGTACGGCCGCGAGGTCTTCGTACGGCTCGACCAGCCGGCGCCGCTGCCCGGCGAGGCCTTCGACGCGACCTTCCGGCACACCGAGGCGTCGGCCGGTGGAGGCGCGCCGTGATCGGCCCGCTCCTCGCGCTCTGCCTGCTGGCCGCCCCGCCGCCACCGCCGTCCTCGTCGTCGGCGCTGACCGAGGACGCGGCGGTGGCGCAGGCGGCGCAGTCGAGCCCGAGCCTGAGGGCCCTGGAGCGTTGGGTCGAGGAGGAGTGCGCGGAGGTGGACGCCGCGGCGAAGCTCGAGAACCCGACGCTGCGGGTCCAGAACCTGCGCTCCGACCGGCTGCTCAACCCGGCCATCGACGGCGACTCCTATCCGAACTACCCGTTCCAGGGCACCAAGCTCGGGCTGCGCTGGTCGCCGCCGAAGCTGGGGGAGTGGGCGGAGAAGCGCGCCGCGGCCGGAGTGGATGCCGCCCGCCGCCAGGCCGAGCTCGACCAGGGCCGGCGCGACTTCGCGGCCCGCGTCCGCACCCTGCACGCCACGGTGGTCGGCCTGGACGCGCAGAATCGCCCTGGTGGCCGAGGCGGCCGCGCGGCGCGAGGCGCTGCGCGCGCAGGTCGAGCGCCGCCGCGAGGAGCACGCGGCGACGCGGCTGGACCTCGACCTGATGGGGCTGGAGGTCTTGGACGCCGCGACCGACCTCGAGGAGCTCAAGTCGAAGCGGCGCACCGCGCACGACGAGCTGGCGGGGCTGGTCGGCGTGGAGCCGGGCGTCGCGCTCGAGCTGTCGACGCAGGGAGCGCCGGAGTGCGCCGAGCCCGAGCCGCTGGCGAGCCTGGTCGAGCGCGCGCGCAAGAGCAGCCCCGAGGCGCACCGGACCCTGGCGCGCCGCGAGGAGATCGACGCGGCGCGGTCCAGGAGCACCCTGGGGCTCATCCCGTGGCTCGACTTCGTTCAGCTCTCCTACGTGGCGCGCGGAGACAACAAGGTGGACTACGCCGAGCTCTCCTTCGCGCTGACCCTGCCGCTCTTGGAGTGGGGCACCGCCGAACGCAGGGCGCTCGACGCCCGGGCGGCGCGCGTCGCCGAGCAGGAGAAGGCGGAGCTGACGGATCTGGATCGTCGCGTGCGGACGGCCCGGCAGCGGGTGGTGGAGCAGGCGGGCCTGGTGGCCTGCTACCGCGCGGCCGAGCCGACGATGGCTTCGAGCGTGGAGACGCTGACCCGGGCGAGCGAGGCCCGCGAGCTCGAGCTGTCGATGCTGACGCGGGTGGAGGCGCGGGTGCTCAAGGCGCGGCGCAACCACCTCAAGGCGCGGATGGAGTGCCGGGTGGCGCAGGTGGAGCTGGAGCGCCTGGTGGGCCCGGCGGCGGCGGGACCGCGGTGACGAATCGTCGCGGGCCGCGCAATCGGCGGCTCGCACCGGGTGTCTCACCTTGCAGGGGAGCTGGACCGCAAGGGGAGCCCGATGACGACGCTGAAGCGCATCCTCCTGGTGCTGTGCTGTGCCGTGCTGCTGCTGTCCCTCGGATGCTCGGAGCCGGTCACGGTGGCCGACAACCCGGACGCGGCGGCCGCCCCCGCGACCGACGCCGCCGCGGCGAGCCCAGGCCTCGACGCCGGCGCGGTGGTCGTCCCGGACGCCGACAGCGCGGTCGCGGGCTCCGATGCCGGCGGCACGGGCTGCACCGCCCCGGCCAACTTCAGCTTCTTCGTCATGAGCCTGCAGGCCATCAAGGAGCTCTCCGGGAGCGAGGAGGGCTTCGGCGGAGACCTCGGCGGCCTCGCCGGCGCCGACCAGAAGTGCCAGGTCACGGCCGAGAAGGTCGGCTCGTGCAAGACGTGGCGTGCGTTCCTCTCCGTGACCGATGACGGCACCGGGAGGGCCGTCCACGCCATCGACCGCATCGGCGACGGCCCCTGGTACGACGTCAACGGGCACCTGCTGGCGAGCGACAAGGCCGGCCTCCTGCAGGTTCGTCCGACCGGGGATACCACCGTCGTCTGGACCAGCGGCTACCAGCAGTGGCCGTTCAACCAGTGCCTGACGACCGAGCTGGGCAACTGCAACCACAGCTACGGCGACACGCACGACACCCTCACCGGCTCCAACCGCAGCGGGCAGCTCTACAGCTCCGACAAGAAGTACACCTGCAACGACTGGACGAGCTCCGACGTCAACGTCTCGCTGCCCATCGGCCACAGCTGGCCGCGCAAGCTCAACGGGACCGACCCCGGCGAGGCCCACTGGATCCAGGCCCACACCAACTGCACCAGCGGTCCGCCCGGCTCCGGCAGCAGCGGCAACTGCAACGGCTGCGGCAAGAACATCAACATCGCCGACACCATGGAGGCCGGGGTCGGCGGCGATGGCGGCTACGGCGCCTGGTATTGCTTCGCGATCGACTGACCCAAGGGCGGCGCACCGATGCGCGCGCCGCCTCCGCCTCCTCCTCACCACCACCCGCCACCCAAAGCACCTCACGGGAGAACCATGGCCGACGCACGCACCTATACGCCGATCTGGGCCCTCATCGCCTTGCTCGCCGCCGCCGGTTGCGGCGTCGACGCTCCCGCTGCACCGGGAGTGGACGCCGGCTCGGCCCAGGACGATGCCGCGGCGGTCGCGGCCGCCGACTCTGGGACCGTCGCGGTGGCCGATGCGAGCGCCGCTTCGCCAGCCGATGGCGCGCTGCCGGCGGTGGACGCCTCGACCGGGCCCGGCCTCGACGCCGGGGTCGTGGCCGCCGTCGATGCCGCGACGGTCGAGCCCGGCCTCGATGCGAGCACGACGATGTCGCCGGGCCTCGACGCCGGAGCCGCGGCCACTCTCGATGCCGGCCTCCCGGGATGGGACGCGGGCAGCGCCGCCGCCGACGCCGGCGACTGCACCGCCCCCGCCGAGTGGAGCTTCTTCGTCATGAGCTACGACGCCATCCAGCGGATGTCGGGCAGCAGCGAAGGGTTCGGAGGCAACCTCGGCGGCCTGTCCGGCGCCGACGCCAAGTGCCAGAGCGCGGCGGAGTACGCCCACGGCCACTGCGGCAAGACCTGGGTGGCCTTCCTCTCGGTGACCAACGACGGGACCGGCAAGGCGCTCAACGCCATCGACCGGATCGGCAGCGGCCCCTGGCACGACGTGCACGGCTACCTGCTGGCTTCGAACAAGGCGGGGCTCCTGCAGACCCGGCCCGCCGGCGACTCGCAGACCGTGGTGTACCAGAGCGGCTACCAGAACTGGGTCTTCACCAACTGCCTGACCACCGAGCTGGGCAACTGCAACCACAGCTACGGCGACTCGCACGACACCATCACCGGGTCCAAGGCCGACGGCACCCTCTACAGCACCGACCTCACCTACACCTGCAGCGACTGGACGAGCACGACCAACCTCAAGAGCTGCGACGGCACCCGCAACGAGTGCTGGCCGGCCATCGGCCACACCTGGCCGGCGCAGAGCGGGCAGGGGTGGCTCTACTCGCACCGGGCCGGCGGCTGCCAGGCCAACGTCCTGCTCACCGACGGCTTCGAGAACGGCATCGGCGGCCATGGGGGCTACGGCGCCTGGTACTGCTTCGCGGTGCCGTGAGGGCTGGAGGACACGAGCATGGAGACGGGCCGGGAGAGGTGGGGCGAGGAGGAGCACATGAGCGCGGGCGAGGGCATGGGCAGGTCGGTGGGCGGGACGGCGGCGCTGATCGCGGTGGTGGTGATGGCCTCGGCCTGCGCCGCGCCCGGCTCGACCAGCAGCGGCGGCGGGATCGACGCCGGCTCCAAGGCAGGTGAGGCCTGCACCGCTCCGGCCGACTGGAGCTTCTTCGTGATGAGCAAGGAGGCCATCGTCCGCGAGGCAGGGAGCGAAGCGGGGCTGGGCGGTGACCTGGGCGGGCTGTCGGGCGCGGACGCCAAGTGCCAGCGTGCGGCGGAGTTCGCCCAGGGCAGCTGCGGCAAGACCTGGGTCGCCTTCCTCTCGGTGACCGACGACGGCAGCGGCAAGGCGCTCAACGCCATCGACCGGATCGGCGACGGGCCCTGGCACGACGTGAACGGCCACCTGCTGGCCTCGAACAAGGCGGGGCTGCTGCAGACCCGGCCTGCCGGTGACTCGCAGTCCGTGGTCTGGGAGAGCGGCTACACGCAGTGGGTGTTCACCGACTGCCTGACCACCGAGTTCGGCAACTGCAACCACAACTACGGCGACTCGCACGACACGCTGACCGGCTCCAAGGCGGACGGCACGCTCTACAGCACCGACCCGACCTACACCTGCAGCGACTGGACGAGCAGGGTGAACGCCAAGAGCTGCGACGGCGCCCGCGGCGAGTGCTGGCCGGCCATCGGGCACACCTGGCCGGCGCAGAGCGGCAAGGGCTGGCTCTACTCGCACCGGGCCGGCGGGTGCGAGGCCAACATCAACCTGGCGGACAACTTCCAGAGCGGCGTCGGCGGCCACGGCGGCTACGGCGCCTGGTACTGCTTCGCGGCGCCGTGAGCGGCGCCGTGCTCATCGGGGGACCCACGACCAACCAAGGAGGAGAGACGTGAAGCGCGCACTGATGGGAGCGGGGATGGCGTCGATGGTGGCGGCGGCGGCGGTGCTGGGTCCGGGCTGCGGAGGGGGAGGCTCGACGACGTCGGACGCGGCGGTGGCGGCGGGAGCGGACGCGGGCACGGCCGTCCCGGCGTGCCTGGGCGAGCTCGCCTGGTACACCGCCAACGCGCAGGGCTCGGTGCAGAAGACCGGGCAGAAGGAGCCCAACCCGCTCGGCCTGTACGACGTGCTGGGCAACGTCGCCGAGTGGGTCAGCGACTGCTACCACGAGAGCTTCACCTCGTCGGCGCCGTCCGACGGCAAGAGCTGGGACGAGGCCACCTGCGAGTACCGCGTCATCCGCGGCGGCGGCTTCGGCAACGCCGGCAAGTCGCTGCGACTCTCCGCGCGCGAGGGCGTGACGGTCGACTTCTACGGCGCCAGCGTCCCCGGCATCCGCTGCGTGCGCGACGCGGCGACGGCGCCCGACGCCGGCGTCGCCAACCTGGAGTGGGTCGACGTCACCGGCGGCACCTTCAGCATGGGCTGCTCGAGCGGCGACACGGCCTGCAGCGACAACGAGAAGCAGGCGCACTCGGTGACCGTCCCGTCCTTCGCCATCATGAAGTACGAGGTGACCGAGAAGCAGTACTACGACCAGACCGGCCTCGACCCGTGCAAGGGCTGCGTTACCGCCTGCTCGGAGTGCGCCGCGAGCTACATCAGCTGGGACAACGCCAAGGCCTTCTGCGCGGCGGTCGGCGCGCGGCTGCCCACCGAGGCGGAGTGGGAGTACGCCGCCCGCGGCGGGACGGCCACCGCGTACCCGGACTGCCAGTAGCGCCGCTGCGAGCGAGCAAGGGAGCGGGAGCGACCACCATGACCGGACCCGAGGCAGACAGCGCGCGCACGTCGAGAGCGGTCGTCTCCTGCCTCGGGCTCGCGTGGCTGGCGCTCGCGTCGTCGTCGTGCAGCCGTGGCCACCCGGTGTGCAAGGGCGACGGCCTGGACGTCGTCCGGCCCGAGGGGTGGACGGTCGAGACGCACTGCAGCGAGGCCGCGCCGGAGCGGGCGCGGATCTGCGACCGGACGCGGGTGCACACCATCGACCTCGTCATGTCCAAGGAGGACTACGAGGCGTCGATCCAGGACCTCGACGGGCTGATCAGCGGCTTCACCGGCGGCGACCTCGACCAGCTGGCGACGCCGGACTGGTATCCGGTGACGGTGAAGTACGACGGCGAGACGTGGACGAAGGTGGCCAAGCGCTACAAGGGACACGCCTCGCTGCGCGGCGCCTTCCTCAACGGCCTGCTCAAGCTCTCGTTCCTGCTCGACTTCGACCGCCTCGCCGGCGACGACCCGGCCGTGAAGGACCAGCGCTTCTTCGGCTTCAGGCGGCTGGCGCTCTCCAGCGCCTACAACGACCCCTCGCACCTGCGCGACACGCTGGGCGCGGAGATCTTCCGGGCCAGCGGCGTCCACGCGAGCTGCACCGGCTTCGCGGCGATCTACCTGGACTGGGGCGAGGGGCGGACCTACCTGGGCGAGTACACGGTCATCGAGGACGCCGCCGACTCGATGCTCGCCGCGGAGTTCGGCGATGCGAGCGGCAACCTCTACAAGCCGTGGGGCGACGCCGCGCGGTGGCTCAGCCCGGAGGCGATGCAGGCCGCCGCCGCCGCCGAGGGTTCGAGCCTGACGAAGTACCTGGCGAAGTACTTCGAGCAGTCGACCAACGAGGGCCTCGACGACTTCGCGGACGTCCTCGCCGCCGTCGGCGCGCTGCACGATCCGCGGCGCACGAGCGACCCCGCCGCCTGGCGCGCCAACCTCGAGGCGCGCTTCGACGTGCCGGCGTTCCTGCTCGCGCTGGCCACCAACCAGGCGATGGGCAACTGGGACAGCTATGGCTGCAAGCCGCACAACTACTTCCTCTATGGCGATCCGACGCAGGGCGGCCGCCTGGTGTACGTCCCCTGGGACCTGAACGAGTCGCTCGCTCGCCACGAGAGCTGCGCGAACGCGGGCTCGGTGACGCTCGACCAGATCGGGGCCGAGTGGCCGCTCGTCCAGTACGTGCTCGCGGACGCCGTCTATCGCGCCGAGTACTGCAAGGACCTCCAGGTCGTGCTCGACAAGGCGCTGGTGGTCGACACGCTGACCGCGACGATCAGCGGCTATCACTCGCTCATCGCCCCCTACGTCTCCGGGCCGGAGGCCACCGAGGTCTACCCGAACATCGCCTGCCTCTCGTGCAAGCCGGAGGTCTTCGACGTCTCGCTGACCACGAGCTCGGACGCGCTCATTCCCTACCTCGCCGAGCGCCGAGCGGCGGTCGAGGCTGTGCTGGCGGCCGGGTGCCAGTGACGGCGGACGTCGGGAGGGAACGGCGATCCTCAGCCGGCCAGTCTTGGCCGCAGCGGCCTTGCTAAAGGTACGTCGGTGACTACCGACATCGATCGGAGGGCCGCTCCTCAGAACCGAGCCCCGCACCCGAGGGAGGCGCTCAGCGAGTGCTCGAGGGCACGCGTCTCGTTCCCCTGGGCGGCCCCGAGCGGGAAGAGGGCCCGGTAACCGAGGTCGAGCGTGGCGACGAAGTGTCCCGCGTGGAAGACCAGTGCGGTTCGTGCCGTGCCGCCCACGCGAACGCCGTCCACCGCAGGGCCGTCGACACAGGAGCTCAGCAGGCCGCAGCCGTTGTCGTCCTGGCTTCCGCCGGACGGGCCGAGACCTAGTTCGAGTGCGAGCCCCACGTGCTCGTTGGCTGCCAGGTTCAGGCGGAACTGGTAGCCGAGGTCGACGAAGACCGGGACGGCATAGGCGAAGCCGTGGGGAGCCAAGGTTCCTCCCAGGAAGAGCCCATGGCCTGACGCGTGGACGAGCCGGAACCGCGCCCCCGCCACGGCCCGGTTCGGCGACGGATCCGACAACCCGTTGTTCCCGACTCCGAGCGAGAGGTCGAGCTCGATGTCGAAGGCGCTCGTGCTGGTTCGGGAGGTCCCGGGCACTTCCTCCTGCGCCCCTGCGACGCCCGGCACCGCGCAGAGCGCCCCTGCTGCGAGGAGCGCCAACGTCAATCTGGCCATGGTGGTCTTCTTCCCTCGTTGTGGTGTCCGGCCCGCGCGTCGTCGCGCGCTCGTGGGGGACAACGAGCTCGGGCCCGCGTCTGGACGAATCTTTCGCGCGGGCAGCGGGAGGGCATAGACCAGGACGCCGATGTCGCAGTTGGGCTCGATTCCGACCTCGGCGTCCGCCGCGGCGCCGTCGAACCCTCGCCAGATTCGTCGAATTCCTGCTCCCAACAGAGAGGTGGCCACTCCACTCCTGCGCAGGCCGCGGCGCTTCACCACCCACGAAGATGTCGGATTTGGCTCAGCTCTTGCTGATGGGGGCGCGCATGTTCCGCCTCCACTCTTCTTCTGGCCGTCTCGTCGGAGCCTGCTTCGCCGCCGCTCTGGTCGTGCTCTGCGCGAGTCCTGCAGTCGCGGCCGAGCAAGACCTCTCACCCGATGCCGAGAAGACCCAACCGAAGGACGCCCTGCGACGCCCGACCGAGCTCTCGCTGGAGCTGATGGGCGGCGGCGCGCTGGGCGCGGGCACGCCACTGTGGGCGGGTGGGGGCTCGTGCTGGAGCATCGCTTCGCGCGCAAGGGAGTGGTCGGCGGCCGGTTCAAGCTGACCCTCGGCAACGACGACGAAGGCCGGCCGCTCGGGGGCTACCGGCTGAACGCGGTGATCGGCTTCGACTGGTTCGACTCCCGCTACGTGTCCTGGAGGTGGCTTCTCCACGGTGGGCTGCTGAGCATGGCCTGGGGCCCCTCGCCGAACGCGGGGCTGGACTCCGAGTTGGCGTTCACACCGCTGTCGTTCGCGCACTACCGCTGGTCGCTCGGGTGGGATCTCACCGGCGAGTTCCCCTGGCGGGTCTCGACCTCGCTCTGGTCGCTGGTGGCCGTGCCCTTCGACCACTTCTCCCTCGGCCTCAAGGGCACCGTCGGAGCCCACGCCGGCGTCGACCTCGCTGGGGTGGGGGCGGGGCTGTGCCTCCAGCTCGCCTGGCGCTTCTAGCGTCATCAGAGGTCCCGATGGCGGGCGCCCGAGGGCTGGCGGCCTCGTCGCCGCTCGGCGCGGATCCTCCTGCAGTGTGGTACTTCGCATCCCACTGGGACGTGGGCGCGGCACTGAAGGTCCGCGAGGACCGCTCATCAGGTCGCCCGGCAAGTGAACAGGGAAGTCGTCCTGGAGGGCAGGCCATGAAGAAGAGCGCAACGACGACCGCGAACCCGTTCCTTCGTCGGGCGTGCCTGGTCGAAGCCGGGTTCGATCGCGCCCAGCACCCCTTCA
Source organism: Myxococcales bacterium (assembly GCA_049841135.1). Taxonomy (GTDB): domain Bacteria; phylum Myxococcota; class Myxococcia; order Myxococcales; family UBA5297; genus JACRCT01. The sequence goes on along the minus strand of JASGHK010000002.1, from coordinate 779,552 downwards.
ATGTCCCGGCGTTCGCGGGCGGCATCGACCTCACGTTCGACCGGAACGTCACGTTCTTCGTCGGCGAGAACGGAAGCGGGAAGTCGACCCTGCTCGAGGCGATTGCGCGAAAGGCGGGCTTCCCCGCGCAGGGAGGGTCCCGGGATCACAGCGTGGATGCGCCCGGGGAGGAGGAGGGCGACCTGGCCAGCGCGCTGCGGCTCTCCTGGCTGCCCAAGGTCAGCGACGGCTTCTTCATGCGCGCCGAGAGCTTCTTCAACTTCGCGACCTACATCGATCAGGTTTCGTCGCTGAGCCGCTATGGGGGCGTGCGTCTCCACGAGCAGTCGCACGGCGAGTCGTTCCTGGCCCTGTTCACCCACCGCTTCGAACGAGGGATCTTCCTGCTGGACGAGCCGGAGGCGGCGCTGTCGCCGCAACGGCAGCTGGCCTTCTTGAAGGTCATCCGCGACCTGGAGGCCGCCGGCCGGGCGGAGTTCATCATCTGCAGCCACTCGCCGATCCTGCTCGCCTATCCAGGCGCCACGCTGCTGAGCCTGGATGGCGGAGGCATCGCGCCGATCGCGTACCAGGAGACGCAGCACTACCAGGTGACGAAGCAGTTCCTCGATTCACCGGAGCGCTTCTTCAAGCACCTGTTCGCGGTCGATGGGTAGTGCCGGGCTTCCACGCCCGGGGCACCCATGCAGTCGGCGCATCCGAGGCGCGCTCGACCATCCTTCCGGCCGGTCGGGTCGGTGGGGCCGGCTTCCAAGTCCGGGGCCCCCATGCAGTCGGCGCATCCGAGGCGCGCTGAGTGCCGGTCGGCCGCATCGGGACCAGGTGGCGGGCCTCCGTCAGCCGCGTCCACGTTCGACCGAAACACGCCGGCCCGGCTCCCTGGGGAACCGGGCCGGCGCTCATTCGCGAACCTTCGAACGCGTGCCTACGGGCACAGGTAAGAGTGGCGCAGGTCGTTGCTGCGGGCGTCGAAGTGGACGACGTGCACCAGCCCATCCCTGTCGACGGCGATCGAGGTGAACTGGCCCACGCTCGCGAGCTCCACGGTGCTGGTGGTCCAGGTGTTTCCCTTCACCGCGTAGCGCAGCTCGGGCGTGTAGACGTAGCCCGCGGTCGCGTCGCCGGTGCGGGTGTTGCGGTAGTAGGCGACGCGCGGGACGTCCCCGGCCAGGGTGATCGCCGAGTACTCGCCGGACTGGATGGTGCTGTCGATGGCCGCCGGCGAGCTCCACAATCCGCCGGTATCGCGCACCACGTAGCGCAGCTGCGTGCCGGTCACCGCGTAGTAGCTGACGTGGACCTTGCCGGTCGAGTCGACGGAGAGCGCGGTGTGCCGTCCGATGTCGTCGGTCGAGTCCACGGTGGAGGTCACCCAGGCTCCGCCCGCGGGCTTGTTGGCGTACTTGAGCGCGGTGTTTGTGGCGTCGTAGTAGGCGAGGTGGACGTTGAGCGAGGTGTCCACGCCGATGCTGGCGTAGGTGCCCGCGGAGATCGCCGGGGTCGCCCCGTCCACCACCACCGGCGTGGTCCAGGCGCCGCCGGCGGGCTTGTAGGCGTACTTGAGGTTGGTGTTGGTGGCGTCGTAGTAGGCGAGGTGCACGCCGCCGCTCTTGTCTGCGGCGAGGGCGGCGTGGGCGCCGTTGGACGCCAGGTTGTCGACCGTGACCGCCGCGCTCCACACCCCGCTCGCCGACTGGGAGAGGTACTTGAGCGCGGTGTTGGCGGCGTCGTAGTAGGCCACGTGCACGGCCCCCGTCGGGTCCACCGCCACCGCCGGGTACTGGCCGGTCTGGGCCGCGGCGTCGACGGTCGCCGCCCTCCAGAGCCCGCCGGGCCGGCGCACCGCGTAGCGCAGCGCGGTGTTGGTCACGTCGTAGTAGGAGATGCGCACGCCGCCGGCGGGATCGACCGCCATCCGCGGAACGGCGCCCACGTCGTTGGGGGCGTCGACGGTGGTGGTCAGCCAGGCCGAGGCGCCGGTCTTGTAGGCCAGCTTCAGGTCGGCATTGCTGGTGTCGCGGTAGGCGATGTAGATGCCGCCCGCCGCGTCGAGCCCGATGTCGTTGCCGTCGCCGACGTCGCCCAGCGAGTCCACGATGGCAGGGGCCCACAGGCCGCCGGCGGGCCGGTAGGCGTACTTCAGGTCGTTGTTGGAGGTGTCGTAGTAGGAGATGTGGGCGCCACCCGCGGCGTCCACGGCGATGGCGGTGCGCAGGCCGACGCTGCCGGCGGTGTCCACCGGGCTGAAGCCCCAGGAGCCGCCCATCGGCTTGCGGGCGTACTTGAGGTCGGCGCTGGTGCCGTCGTAGTAGGCGATGTGCACCGTGCCGTCGGCCTCGGCGGCGATGGAGCAGTACTGGCCCACGTTGGTCACGGGGCTGACGCCGTCGATGGGGCCCAAGGTCCAGGCGGTGGTGCCGGCCTTCTTGGTGCCGTACTTCAGGTTGCCGTTGGTGGTGTCGTAGTACGCCAGGTGCACGTAGCCCTGGCCGTCGAGGGCGAGCCGCGCGAAGGTGCCCACCGTGCCCGTCGAGTCGAGGGTGGTGGGGCTCTGCCAGGCCGCGCCCGCCGGCTTGTAGGCGTACTTGAGGTCGGCGTTGGTGCCGTCGTAGTAGGCGACGTGGGCGTTGCCCTGGGCGTCGGCGACGATGGAGGGGAACTGGCCGACGTTGCCGGTGGTGTCCACCGTGGCGTAGGACCAGCTCCCGCCGGCGGCGCGGTAGGCGTACTTGAGGTCCTGGTTGGTGGCGTCGTACCAGACCAGGTGCACCCCGCCCCTGCCGTCGTAGGCGACGGAGCTGCCGTTGCCCACCGAGGCGGCGTTGTCGAAGGTGGAGACCGACCAGTAGCCGCCGCGGGCGTGCCCGGCGTACTTGAGGTGGTTGTTGGTGTGGTCCCAGTACGCGGCATGCAGCGCGCCCGCGCCGTCCACCGCGAGCCCGGTGAAGTCGCCGACCGTGCCGTAGGCGTCGACCGTCTCGTGCTGCCAGGCGCCGGCGGTGCAGGTCGGCTCCAGGCAGTAGCCCGAGAGGCAGGCGAAGCCGTTGCCGCCGCAGGCGCTGCCGTCGGCGAGCTGCGACCAGTCGGCGGTGCTGGTGGCGGTCACGCAGGCCTGGCAGGCGTTGGCGGGGTTGGCGGCGCCGGCGGCGACGAAGGCCCCGGCGATCCAGCAGCCGGCCTGGCAGCTTCCCGCGCTGCAGACCTGGTTCGCGCCGCAGGCGGTGCCGTCGGCGAGGGTCGCGTGGGCGCAGGCGCCGGAGGCGTCGCACTGGTCGGAGGTGCAGGCGTTGCCCTCGTCGGCGCAGACCGTGCCGGCCACCGCGAGGGACCACGCGGAGGTGCTCTTGGCGGGATTGCAGATTCTGGCAGGCGTTGGCGGGGTTGGCGGCGTTGGAGTCGTAGTGCGTGCCGCCGATGAGGCAGCCGCTGCCGCACACGCCGTTCTGGCAGATCAGCCCGCCGCCACAGGGCGTGGCGTTGGCCACCGGGGCGTGGGCGCAGGTGCCGGCGCCGTCGCACTTGTCGGTGGTGCAGGCGTTGCCCTCGTCGGGGCAGCTCGTCGCCGCCGAGGCGCTGGACCAGTCGGTGGCGGACTTGGAGACGTCGCAGAGCTGGCAGGCGTTGGCCGGGTTGGCCGCGCCCGCGGCCCGGAAGGCTCCGGCGATGAGGCATCCGGCCTCGCAGGTCCCCGCCTCGCAGTACTGGCCGGAGCCGCAAGCGCTGTCGTCGGCAGCCGCGGCGTGCTCGCAGCTGCCGGCGCCGTCGCAGGCGTCGCCGGTGCAGGGGTTGCCGTCGTCGGCGCAGGCCCCGCCGGCCCCGACGTGGGACCAGGCGGTGGCGCTCGCGGCCGGGTCGCAGCGCTGGCAGGCGTTGGCCGGGTTGGGCTCGTAGGTCGCGTAGTGGGTGCCGCCGATGAGGCAGCCGTTGCCGCACTCGCCGCCCAGGCAGGTCAGCCCGCCGCCGCAGGCGGCGCCGTCGGCGAGGGGGGCGTGCGCGCAGGCGCCGGCGGAGTTGCAGGCGTCGGCGGTGCAGTCGTTGCCGTCGTCGGCGCAGGGCTGGCCGCTGGCGGCGTCGGTCCAGGCCGTCCCCGTACGGGCCGGATCGCAGACCTGGCAGTCGTTGGCCGGGTTGTGGGCGGCGGCGACGTGGAAGCTGCCGGCGATGAGGCAGCCGGGGGTGCACACCGTGGCCACGCAGAAGCTGCCCGCGGCGCAGGCGGTGCCGTCGGTCGCGCCCGGGTGCTTGCAGGCGCCCGAGCCGTCGCAGGCGTCGGCGGTGCAGGCGTTGCCGTCGTCGGGGCAGGCGACGCCGGTCTGGGTGGTGGACCACTCGGTCTCGGTGCGCGCCGGGTCGCACACCTCACAGGGGTTGGCCGGGTTGGCGGCGTTGGAGTTGTAGTGGGTGCCGCCGATGGTGCAGCCGCTGCCGCACAGGCCGCCCGCGCAGGTCAGGCTGCCGCCGCAGGCGGTGCCGTCGGCGACCGCCGGGTGCTTGCAGGCGCCGGCGCCGTCGCACTCGTCGGCGGTGCAGAGGTTGCCGTCGTCGGCGCAGGCGGCGCCCGAGGCCACGCTCGACCAGGCGGTGGCGCTCTGGGCGGGGGCGCACCTCTCGCAGGGGTTGGCCGGGTTGAGGGCGCCCTCGGCGTAGTTGGTCGTGCCGATGCTGCACCCGCTGGCGCAGGTCCCCGCCTGGCAGGTCATCCCCGCGCCGCAGGTGCTGCCGTCGGCGACGGTGGGGTGCTGGCAGGTGCCGGCGCCGTCGCAGGCCTCTGTGGTGCAGGGGTTGCCGTCGTCCGGGCAGGACGAGCCCGCGGCGCTGTTGGTCCAGGAGGTGGCGCTCTTGGCGGGGTCGCACTTCTGGCAGGGGTTGGCCGGGTTGGCGGCGTGGGCCGCGTGGCTGGTGCCGCCGATGAGGCAGCCGCCGCAGCCCGCCTTGCCGTTGCAGCTGGGGTCGGCGCAGTCGGTCTTGCCGTCACAGTCGTCGTCGACGCCGTCGCCGCAGGCGGTCTCCGAGGCCGCGCAGCTCTCGCAGGCGCCCTGCTCGCAGCGCTTGCCGAGCGGGCAGGTGGCGTCCACGCAGCGCGCGTCGACGCACTTGCCGGCCCAGCAGACCTCGCCGGTGGCGCAAGACTTGCCGGGGCAGCCGGGGTCGTAGCAGCGGCCGGCGGCGCAGACCTGGCCCGAGGGGCAGTTCACCTCGGTGCACAGCGCGTCGATGCAGGTCCCGTCTTTGCAGCCCTGGCCGGGCGCGCAGACCACGCCGTTGCACTTCTGGTCGACGCAGGTGCCACCCTGGCAGACCTTGCCCGTATCGCAGGTCACGTTGGCGCAGGCCGCGCTGACGCAGGCGCCCGACACGCAGACCTCGCCGGAGCGGCAGGCGACGTCGTCGCAGAGCTTCTTGAGGCAGGAGCCTCCCACGCAGCTCTCGTCGCTGGCGCAGGCGGGGTCGCACACGACCGGCCCGGCATCGGGCTTGGGCGCGCTCGCGTCGGGCCGCGGCTCCGAGGCGTCGGGCGGCGTGACGCAGGTGCCGCCGGAGCAGACCTGGCCTGCGAGGCAGTCCGCCTGGGTCTTGCAGCCGACCGCGGGTTCGTTGCTGGGACAGCCGGGGAGGGTGAAGAGCGCGAGCGCAGCCACTACGGAGGCAAGGACTGACCGGCCGGCGTGGCGGTCGGCACCGGAGAGAGGCGTCATGGGCGGGGCTCCTGGTTGGAGGAGAGGCGGGGGCGCCCTGGATGATACATCCGCTGGGCTCGGTCGCCCGCTCGGCGGCATGGGGCGCGGCGCCGAGCGAGTGCGCGCTGCCGTGCGGGAGGAGTGGGTTGCCTCGAAATCGAGGCGCAACCCGGGTGACCTTCGAAGCCAACGACCGCTCTGCTATGGACTTACGTGCCATGAAAACCGCTCGCCTCCTGGTGATGACCCTCGTCCTCGCGGCCTGCGCCTCCGGCCCCGCGAGGCCGCCCGCGGCTTCCGTTCCCATCGCGCCCGCGCCGGCCGACGCGGTGGACGCGGCCGCGTTGGAGAGGCTGCTGGCCCGCGCGCGCGAGTCGAACTCCGACGCCGTCGTGGTCCTCCGCGACGGAGCGCTGGTCGGCGAGTGGTCCTTCGGGACGCCGGCGGGACCGATCGAGACGATGCAGCTCCACCAAGTCGGTGGTGGCCCTCGCCATCGCCCGGCTCGTCGACACCGGAAAGCTCGCGTCGTTCGACGTTCCGGTCTCGCGCCTCTATCCCGAATGGAAGCAGGGCCGGAAGGCGGCGATCACCGTCCGGCATCTGCTCAGCCACACCAGCGGCCTGCAGAGCGAACGGACCACGCAGGGCGAGATCTACCCGGCGCTCGACTTCGTGCAGCTCGCGCTCGCGGCCGAGCTGTCGGACGACCCCGGCCGGCGGTTCTTCTACAACAACAAGGCCGTGAACCTGCTCGCGGGGATCGTCCAGAGGAGTACCGGCCAGCGGCTCGACGAGTACGTGGCCGCCGAGATCTTCGCGCCGCTGGGCATCCGCGAGTTCACCTGGGAGCGAGACCGGCAGGGCAATCCGCACGCGATGTCGGGGCTCGCGCTCCGCCCGATCGATCTGGCCCGCATCGGCCAGCTCATGCTCGACGGGGGCCGGTGGAACGGGCGCCAGATCCTCTCGGCCGAGACTGTCCGCGAGCTGACCCGGCCGGGGCAGACCATGAACCCGGGGTGCGGCCTGCTCTGGTGGCTCGACCACGAGGGCAAGGAGGCGCTGATCGACGACGAGGTGGTCGCCGAGTGGCGCCGGGGCGGGGTCGGCGAGGAGTTCATCGCCAGGCTCGCTCCGCTCAAGGACCGGCGCATCCCGGGCAAGGAGTTCTTCGCCGAGCTGGAGAAGGTCTTCGGCGGCCGGGAGGGCCTGGAGACCTGGTACGACAACACCTGGCGGCGTGGACTGACGGACGGCAAGGTCCTGCCCACGGGGGAGCTCACCGCCATCAGCGCGAACGGCTGGCTCGGGCAGTACCTGGTGATCGTCCCTCGGGCTCGCCTGGTCGCGGTGCGGATGCGACGAGCGCCGGCGGTGGTGGACGAGAAGGAGATCGACGACTTCAAGGACTTCAGCGAGCTGGTGCAGAAGCTCGTGCCGGTGAGCCTCGAACCGCCTCGTGCCCGAAAATGATCGCGCGAACCCGTTCCTGGTGCCGAGGGCCCTGCGAGCCCGCAAAGTACCTGGACCCCGCCCCCTCTACCCGAGCCGGAACTCGTCGTCCTCGCGCCGGCGCCTCACGAGCGCCCAGACGCCGCCGGCGATGGTCAGCGCGGCGAAGAAGGCCCCGGAGATGATGAGGTTCAGCTTGCGGTCGGGGCCCAGGGGCGCGGGCTTGGCGTTCAGGTCCGTCCGCGCGATCAAGGCCCGCAGGAGGTCGACGTGCGCCGCGAAGTAGATGGGGTCGCGGACGAGCCCGCTGTGGTGCACGGCGATGACCTCGCCCTTGCCGTTGAGCACCGGCGAGCCGCTCGAGCCGGCGGCGCTGGTAGCCGTGTGCTGGACGATGGGGCCCTTGGGCGCGGTCCGGCCGACCCGCTTGGCGTCGTCGATGAACTCCTGCGGTAAGCCGTCGCGGATGGCCGAGACCACGCCGACCCCCAGGCTCTGGTCGAGCCCGCTGCTGCTGCCGATGAGGTAGGCGGGCGCGCCGACGGTGACCGAGCCGGAGGCGGCGAATTCGAGCGCCGGGAAGCCTTTGCCCTCCACGCGGATGATGGCGATGTCGTGCTCGGGGTCGTCGGCGAGTATCCCCAGCACGGTGCGCCTGGTGCCGTCGGCGAGCACGGCGATGAACTCGTCGCCGTCCGCGTGCTCGATCACGTGGTGGTTGGTGACGGCGATGCCGTCCTCGCGGATGAAGAAGCCGGTGCCGTTGCCCTGCTGCTCGCCGCCCGTGAACATGCCGAGCCGCGCGATGGACGGGCCGACCTTCTTGGCCAGCTCGGCCACCGGGAGCTCCTCGGCCCGCGCGGCGGCGGGGACCGAGAGGACGGTGAGGACGGAGAGGAGAAGCAGCGAAGAGGAGGCGCGAGACATGGCGGGCAGTGTACTCCGGCCTCTCCATCGAGCACGCTCCCAGTTCCTGGCCAGCCTCCCCAGGTGCGCGGCCTGACGTGCGAAAGGGAAGGAGCCTCTACGGCGCATCCTTCGCGTCGCGCAGCGAGCGGACCACCTCCAGCTGCAGCACCCCCTCCTGCGCGAGCCCGGTGACGAGCGAGACGGCGCTCTCGACGGCCTCGTGTGGGGGCGACCGGTGCACGGCAGCCAGCGCGAGGCCGATGGAGCGAACGTCCATCTCGCCTTGGCAGAGCGCGAGGACCTCGGGCGCCGATGGATCTACCCGGAACGTCTCGACGGCGAAGGATCGGCGCGTGTAGAAGCTCGCTTGGCCGACGGTCTCCAGCTTGGCGACGAGCACCGCGTACGGCTCTTCGTGCTCGGCCGCCGTCGCTCGTAGGTCGCCGGCGACCAGCCTCTCGAGCGGGGTCGCCACCTGGACCAGCCTGCAGGGCACCGCCAGGCGCGGGCGGACCGTCTCGGGGCGGGTCATGCAGGCAGCGATCGCCTCTGCGTCGGGGCGCGCCCCCTCCAGCGCCTGCGCCCGACCGACCTCGAACACCGCGCGTTCGTAGGCGAGCAGGTCCTTCCAGGAGCGCGGGTCGATCCCCTCGCAGGGCGCCGAGGCCAGCGCGGCCGCGAGCCTCGCCACCGCGTCGCCGATCTCGTCCGGAAGGTCCTTCGCGGCGGCCAGCACGCGGTCGAAGGCGTCCGGGACCTGGTTCAGGGCGCGGCCGAGGGCGGTCATGGCCAGCCACGCGCCGAGCGTCTGGTCTCGGGTGAGCGGGGAGGGGACGCGGTAGGAGGTCGAGAAGAGCGCCGGCATCGCCGCGATCAGCGCTCGCGCCTCTTCGTCCTCCTCGGCTGCGGCGCACAGCATCGGCTCGAAGACGAGCTCGTCCCGGTGGCGCGTGTGGACGGGCGAGCCGGGGAACGCACGCAGGGGCTGGACGGCGACGTCGGCGGCGCCCTCGAGGCGGAGCGTGCGCGTCAGCTCGAAGGTCCGCTTCAAGGAGGCGAGGTCCTCCTCCGGGAAGCCGACGACGAAGCTCACCCGCGCCTCGATCCCGCGCTCGATCGCCTGGGCGACGGTCGCGCGTACCTTCTCCAGATGGACGCGCTTGCCGCACCTCTCCTGGATGCGCGGGCAGCCGCTCTCGACGCCGAAGAGGATGCCTTTGCAGCCGGCGCCCCGCAGGGCGTCGAGTTGCTCCGGGCCCAGTCGGTCGGCGCGGGCGTGGCAGGTCCAGCCGAGCCCCCTGCCGTCGAGTGCGCGGCAGAGCCGGGCGAGGCGCTCCGGGTCGTCGAAGAAGACCGCGTCCTGCGTGAGGTCGAAGGGCGAACCCGGGTAGCGCTCGGCGAGCGCGCTCATCTCGCGCGCCACGCCCTCGGGCTCCCGCGACCGGTACGTGCTCGACCAGTGGCCTGCGAGCGCGCAGAAGCTGCAAGCCTGCGAGCAGCCACGGCCCGTCTCGAGGGGGATGGCGTCGCCGGGCGCGAGCAGCGCCTGCTCGAACCGGACGCGCGGCAGAGCATCGAGGTCGGGAACGCAAGCGCGCTCCAGCGGGGACGGGAGCGGCTCGGCGCGCGCGAGCGCTCGGGCCCCCGGCTCCAGGTCGCCGCAAAGGACCGCGTCCACGAACGGGAAGCGCTGCCGGACCTCCGGCGCCATCGCCGAGGTCGCGCAGCCGCCGAGGACGAGCGGGATCCCCGGAAGCCGTGCCCGGGCAGCGCGCGCCAGGAGCAGCGTGTGGTGGAGCGTCCCGGTCCACGTCTCGAACAGCACGGCGTCGGGCTCGGCCTCTGCGAGCAGCCGGGCGGCGTCGTCCCAGAGGCCACGGCCGACCTCGAGGCTGCCGTGCTGGATCAGCCGGTTGACGTCGAAGAGCGCCGCCTCGGCGCCTGCGTCTTCCGCCGAGGCCATGGCCGAGAGCAGCTCATAGGGCACGTAGGGAAACGCCCAGGCTCGCCCCAAGCGGACGTGGGGGTTGGGCACGCACAAGAGCCTCATGCGTCGCCTCGCTCCACGCGGCGCAGGCAGAACGGGTTGTCCCAGACGTCGCCGGTCGCGGTGCGCGCCATCTGCGGACAGCCCGCGCGGCAGACCGCACCGTACGGGCACTTCGCGCACTCGCCCTGGAGGAGGCCCGGGGCGGGGAAGCGGTTGCGAGCGAAGAGCTTCGGGTCGCGCCAGAGCCTGGTGAGCGAGCGTTCTCGGACGTTGCCTTGAACTTCCCCGTCGCCCATCGAAAGGCAACCCTTGAGCGCCCCGTCGCTGGCGATGCCTGCCGAGACGATGCCGCCGGGGCAGCCGCGCCAGAGGCCCTCGGTGGAGAAGTCCTTCACCGTCGCCGGGTAGTAGCCGAGCGAGTGGGCCCCGGCGACTGCGAGCGTGTCGGCCGGGTGCCGGCGCCGGCAGTCTTGGATGAAGCGGGCGATGCGCAGGAAGTCCGCCGGCTGGAGCGCGAGTTGCTCGGGGAAGCGGGCGCCGCCGGAGCTGGCGGTCTGGATCTGCCAGACGAGCCCCGGCCCGGCATCGACCAGCTGATCGCGCATCGCCTCCAGCTCGGCCACGTTGGAGCGCATCACCGTTGTGATGATCGTCACCGGGAGCCCGGCTTCCCGGGCGTGTCCCACGGCGTCCCAGACCCGGTGGCGCGCTCCGCGGACCCCGCGGATGCCGTCGTGCACTGGGTCGCTGGCGCCGTCGAGGCTCAGCCCCACATGCGTCAGCCCCGAGGACGCAAGACGCCTGGCGACCTGGGCCGTGACGGGCAGCCCGTTGGAGATGATGGCGACGTCCAAGCCCCGGGACCGCGCGGCGTCGACGATCTGCGGCCAGTCCCGGCGCAGGAGCGGCTCGCCGCCCAGCAGGACGACGCGTTCGCCGCCGAGCGCGGAGAGGTCGGCGAAGATGCGGTCGAGCTCGTTGGCCTCGAGCTCGTGCGGCAGTTTCTCTCCCGACGCGGAGCCGCAGTGCAGGCACTGGAGGTTGCAGCGGCGCGTCAGCTCGATGCAGGCCGAGCGCAGCGGGGCGCGCCACGCGCTCTTGCGCGGCCGCGGAGCCTTGACCGGGGCCTGCGCCGCCGCGGAGAACGGGCGCCGCGATCGGGCACGGACCTGGGCGGGCGCGTCGCGCCACTGGCAATGCGGGTGCTGGTGCGGCTTGCCGGTGTGGGCGACCGAGTAGGCGGTGCAGCCGCCCCGGCAGATCGAACCCCAGACGCACGAGCGACAGCCCTCGCCGAGCGCCTCGATGGACGGAGAGCGGTGGGCAACCCAGGTCGATGCGTCGTTCCGAATCTCCACGAGCGAGCGGCGCTTCACCGAGTCCACGCCGAACGAGGGATCGAGCGCGAGGCAACCCTTCACCAGCCCGTTGCTCTGGATCCCCGCGTGCTCGCGTCCGGCGGGGCAGCCTTCCCAGCGGAAGTCGTGGAGGTCGTGCTCGTCGACGAAGTAGCCGAGGTCGTGGGAGGCGGTGACGAAGAGGTCGAAGCGGCCGGAGCGGCGGGCGTCGGCGACGAACTGGCGGAAGAGCGCGACCTCCGGGGGCGCGAGCCGCATCGTGGAGGGGAACCGCGGGGCGACGGCGGAGCAGAGGTTGAGCTGCCAGCGGACCCCAGGCGCCTCGCGCGAGAGGAGCTCGCCGATGGCTGGCAGCTCGTCCAGGTTGCGCGTGCTCACCGAGGTCAGGACCGCACGGTTGCGCGGGGTGAGGTCCGTGCCGTGGGCGACGCGGATCGCCTCGAGCGCGCGGACGTACGAGCCCTTCCGGCCGCGCAGCTCGTCGTGCGTCGCCGCGGTCGCGCCGTCCAGGCTGATCCCGATCCCGCGGCATCCCAGGCCGATGAGCCGGTCCGCACGTCTCTGGTCGAGCAGCCAGCCGTTGGTGAGCAGGCCCCAGCCCATCCCCGCCTGATCCAGCAGCTTCGCGACCGGCTCGAGCAGCGGGCTGAGCAGGACCTCGCCGCCCATCAGGTCGACCACCGGCTTGCCCAGCGCGACCAGGTCGGCGACCACGGCCTCCCAGTCGGAGAGCGACAGCTCCTCCGGGCGCGCGGCCCCGGCGTCGCAGGCGCAGTGAAGGCACTTGAGGTTGCAGCGCAGCCCCAGCTCGAGGATGAGGTACCGGAGCCTAGGGCCGGGAGCGCTCAGCGGACGTCCTTGCGGGCGACGACGTCGTAGAGGGTCCCGGCCGGCATCGAGAACTCCATCTCGGAGTCGGCGGGGTGGCGCTGGCTGTCCTTGGCCTTCTCGACCTTGCGCGGCTTCTTGGCCTTCTGCGCGTCGGCCTTCTCGGCCTTGGGCGCCGGGGTGGGCGCGGCGGCCGAAGTGGCCTCCTCCTTGTCCCCGGCGAGGGCGGCGGCGGCGACTGCTCCAGCGCCCAGGACCGTCGTGACGGCGATGCCGATCCGCGTCTTGCGCGACATGGAGGCCTCCTAAGCGATGTCTTTGCGAGAGAGGACGTCGTACGCGGTGCCGGCGGGCATCGAGAACTCCATGCTCTGGTCGGACGGCCGGCGCTTGGCGTCCTTGGCCTTCTCCACCTTCTTCTTGGAGGTCGACTTGTCCGCCTTCTGGGTCTCGACCTTGGTCGGCTCGTCCTGCGGTGCGGGCGCCGCTTTCGGCTCCGACCCCGCGACGGCGGCGGCGGTGATCGCGCCGGCGCCGAGCGCCGTCGTGACTGCGAGCCCGACTCGAGTCTTCTTCGACGCCATGGCTGAGCCTCCCTCGTGTGCTGCTGGTAGTGGGTCGCCTGACTGCCGACTTCCGGGAAGTACTGCGGTTGCTACGGCGTGCAGACAGCCGGGGGCTCGGTTCTGTTCCCAGAGCCTTGGCACCGACACTTCGCGGCCGTCGACCAGAGAAGATTCCATCGATGGAATCTTTGCCCTATGTGGGGGGTGTGTCATGCAACCGGTGGAAATCAGGACCGATTCTTCCTGCGGTAGTGATTTCGCGGGGTTACAGGATCCGAGACGGGCACTCCTGGCTCCCGGCAGGCTGTCCGGCAGGGTCCAACCAGCCAAAATGCCCGCCAAGGCCTGCCGCTGGCCTTCCTAGCAGGGGGCGGGGTGCCAGCCCTATTTCAGTGGGACTGGGCTTGCCACCACCCCAAGGTGCGGCCCCTAGCGGCCCACAGGTGCCTTCTCGGGCGTTCTGCAAGCATCCGTATTTATGGATGTTATTGGTCAGTTTGATCGCCTTCCCCAGCCCACCTCTGCCGCCATGGTCCTACTTCGGGCGCGAGGCGGGAGCGGGGGAAGGTGAAGTCTCTGGCAACGGCAGCTCCATCCACTCCGGCTGCTCCTGGTCGCGGTCGAAGGCCACCACCAGCTTCGTCCCCTTGGAATCGAGCGACAGACCCTCGGGCTTGAGGTTCTCGAATCGCCGCACCAGCACCGGCGGTGACGAGCCCACCGGAGCCTTGGCCAACCAGAGCGCGCCGCCTCCATCCTTGGGGCCACCTTTGGGCGCGTTCGCGGCGATGACGAGAAATCCATCGGGGAGGAAGAGCAGGTCCGAGACGCCCTGGCAGACGGTGGCCGCACCGACCGGGACACAGAGCGGCAGCGCGGCCAAGCGCGTCAGCGACGAGGCGCGAACGACGCCTTCCTTGAGCGCCTTCTCGGCGTCGGCGAACCGGACGATGACCGCGTGCTTGCCGTCGGCCAGTGGCGACTTGAGACCGAGGAAGAGCGCGCCGTCGCGAAAGGCGATGGCTTCGATATCGAGTGGGCGATCGGCAGGAAGTCCGGCTCTCTCCAGCAAGGTGCCGCCCTGGACCGCGAGCAGATCGGCGCGGCCCACGATCTCGAGCTCGCGGCCGTTGAGCGCGAGCTGCAGCAGCTGCCGGCGCGCGGGCTTGGTCTTGCCCTTCTTGTTCGGCGAGTGCGAGGTCACCAGGAAGAACGTGCCGGCAGGGCCGGGGCAGATGGACTCGGGGTCGTTGAGCGAGGCGAGCCCGCGGATGGGGACCGGCGTCTCGTCCAGCCGGCCCTTCTCGTCGAGCGCGAGGACGAACGGGGCGTGGGCCGTTCCGTCCTCGTGCAGCCCGGTGTCGTCGCTCACCAGCAGATAGCGGCCGAGCGCGGCGCTCCAGGTGATGCCCGAGAACTCGGGGTTGCTGGTGATGGCGGCGAGCGCCGGCGGGACTGTGACCGGGCGCACCTCGGGATCGGCGCGGAGCGTGAAGGCGAGCAAGAGCGACGCAGCGAAGATCATTCGGGCCTCCAGTGGGCTCCAACCGCCTCGGCTCCGGGAAGGTTAGGCCAGGGCCCTGCCAGGAGGCCAGGCACGGAGGCGGGCAGGCGCAAAAGCACACCGCCAAGCGAGTCCTAGTTCGGGTGGAATGCCGCCGCGGCCGCGCCCGCAAGAACCTTTCGCCGCCAGTGCGGCCGCTGTGTATCCTGCTTCCCGACCATGGATCCCGCGGCCGCCCATTGCCCCACCTGCGGCGCAGAGCTCCCGACCCCGGGCGCCCTGTGTGCGCGCTGCGGGCCGACCGCGGTCTCCCGCGGCAAGCGGCCGGGGCTGGTCCCGAGCGATCCTCTCGGCGCCGGCACCACCGCCAACCCCCTGCAGCCAGCCGGAGGTGCGTCGGCCGACCTGCTGGAGGAAGGCGACATCAAGGTCGGCGACGTGCTCGACGGCAAGTGGCGCATCGAGCGCGAGCTGGGCGCCGGCGGCATGGGTACGGTCTTCTCGGCGCACGACGTCGCGCTCGACCGCGACGTGGCCATCAAGGTCCTCAAGAGCGAGCTGTGCCGCGACGAGGAGTTCGTGGCGCGCTTCGAGCGCGAGGCGCGCGCCACCGCCAAGCTCGAGCACCCGAACGTCGTGCCGGTGCACGCGGTCGGCCGCCACCAGGGCCGCCCGTTCATGGTCATGAAGCAGCTCGAGGGCGAGACGCTAGCCTGGCACCTGGAGAAGGACGGCCAGCTCACCCAGGCGCGCACGCTCGACGTCTTCCGGCAGGTCTGCGCGGGGCTGGGCCACTTGCACGCCCACGGCTGCGTCCACCGCGACATCAAGGCCGGCAACATCTTCATCAGCCCCAGCGGGCAGGCGACGCTGCTCGACTTCGGCGTGCTGCGCGACCGCTCGAGCCCGGGCATCACCGCGGTCGGCTCCATCGTCGGCACCCCGCGGTACATGTCGCCCGAGCAGGCCAAGGGCGCGCTGCAGATCGATCACAAGGCGGACATCTACGCTTTGGGCGTGCTGCTCTTCGAGTGCCTGACCGGCAAGGCGCCGTTCGAGTCGGACTCGGCCCAGAACATCATCCGCATGCACGCCGAGTCGGCGCCGCCGGACCTGACCACCGTCAAGAAGGACCTGCCCGCGGGGCTGGTGCCGGTGGTGCGCAAGGCGCTGGCCAAGAAGCCCGAGGACCGCTTCGCCTCCACCGAGGCCTTCTTCGCGGCGCTGGAGGCGGCGCTCGTCGACCCGACCAACTTCGACCCGTCCATCGTCGCCGCGCTGCCGGCGCGCTCGATGGCGCAGCCGGTCTCCTACTCCGACGGCTCGCGGCGCGGCTGGTTCCTGCTGCTGCTGTTGGCGATCGCCGGCGGGGCCGCCTACTACTTCCGCGAGCCGCTGATGGCGGAGGTGGACGAGCTGCGCGGGGTGGCGCCGCCGCCCACGCCACCGGTGGCCGAGCCGACGCCGGCCAAGCCCACGCCGACCCCGGTGCCCGACCGGCCCGTCCCGGCGAGGCCCGTCGAGGTGCGGCAGCCAGTGGAGGTCCGCCGGCCGGTTGCGACGCCGCAGCCCTCCGGCCGGATGGTGGGGACGCTCAAGATCCTCACGGTGCTCGGCGGGAAGTTCTACCCGGCCAACGTCTGGGTCGACGGCGTCGATCACGGCAAGTCGCCGGTGACGCTCAAGGACATCCCGGCCTCGGGGCACCTGGTGAAGGTGACCCGGCCCGGCTTCCAGACCACCGAGACCACCGTCTTCGTGCCCGCGGGCGGCACGAAGGTCGCGCGGATCGAGCTCGTGCCCTGACGATCTGCGCGTCCGCTACGCCTCCAGCCGCTGGACGATCTCCGGCGGCGTGCGGAAGCACATCTCGTGGGTGTCGCCGCGGACGCAGGCCAGGATGGAGCTGCCGGTGGCGGCGCGCTTGCCGGTGGTGAGGTTGAAGACCTCGTACTCGAACTCCAGCCGCACGTGGTGCTCGACGAGCCAGGCGCTGACGCGGAACTGGTCGTCGTGGCGCAGCGGCGCGATGTGCTTGAGGTGGGTCTGCGCCACCATCAGCATCGTGCCCAGCTCCTCCAGCTCGCGGACCGACAGGTGCTTGCGGCGCAGGTACTCCATGCGCGCCAGCTCGACGTATTTGACGTAGTGCCCGTGCCAGACGACGCGCAGCGTGTCCACGTCGTGGAACGGAGCGCGAAGCTCGACCGAGACCGCATCGGCGGGGAGCGCCTTCACTTGGGGACCTCCCAGTAGTCGTAGAAGTTGAACCAGTTCATCGGGCTCAGCCGGCAGTAGTGCTCCAGCCGGTCGGCGTACTTCTGCACCTGCTCGGCCAGGAACTGGTCGCGGTCCTGGCGCGGCAGCTTGAGGCGCTCGGCGAACGGCTCGCAGTACAGGTCGTAGCGGTTGGGCTCGCTGTAAAGGCCGAACGCCAGGTACACGGGGCAGTTGAGCATCCCCGCCAGCAGGAAGGGGCCGGTGGGGAAGGGGGCCGGAGTGCCCAGGAACTTGGCCATCGCGTACTTGCCGTCGGTGCCGACCCGGTCGCCCATGGTCGAGACAATCTCCCCGGCCTTGGCTCGATCCTTCACCGTGAAGATGAAGTCGATGCTGTCCGGCGTCAGGTCGATGAGCCGCATGTTGATCTCGGGGTTGAGCTTCTCCAGCGCGGAGTTGAGCATCCGCGCGTTGCGGAAGTACCCGAGGACGTTGATGCGGTAGCTCTTGTCTTCGCTGAAGGTGCGCGCGGCCTCGAAGGAGCCGACGTGCGCCATGATGAAGAGCGCGCCCTGCTTCTTCTCGGCCAGCGCTCGCAGGTGCTCCTCGCCGTGCGTCTCGGCGACGAACAGGTCGTGGCGGCCGCGGGCGAAGAACAGGCGGTCGAGGGTCACCTTCGCGAAGGTCAGCACGTGCCGGAAGATCTTCCAGAAGCCGCAGGGGACGCCCGGCTCCAGCTTCTCGAAGTACCCGCGCGAGGCGCGCCGCACCCGCGCGGAGAAGGCCACGTAGTAGAAGGCCAGGAGGTAGAGGAAGGCGCGCCCGGCCCTGCGGCCGAAGACGGTGCACAGCAGGACGACGAAGCGGATGCCCCAGACCGCGCCCGCTTCCTTGGTGTGCATCCAGGCCGTCGGCTTGCCCTGCGCCTTGGCCGTCGGGGCAGGCGAGGGGGACGGCGCCTGAGCTTGAGCTTGAGGCGAGGGCTGGGACGGGCTGGGCTGGGCTGCGTCGCTCATGGGGGGCGTCTTCTAACGCGTTTCGTGCGGCAGGGCATCCCCCAGGTTCACTCTCCAAGACAGGCGCGGCGCAGGGCGGTCCCGAGCGGCGCACAGCGCAGGAGGCTGTCGAGGGGCCCGCGGTTGCCGTTGGTGACGACGGCCACCGACAGGCCGAGGCCCCGGTCGGCGAAGGCCAGCGTGCAGAAGGCGCCGGCGTGGCCGAAGCAGCGCGAGGCGCCCCACCAGGCGTAGATGCAGGGCGTCGCCGAGCCGAGCAGGAAGCCGCGGCCCATGCGCAACGGGACGTGGTTGCTCTTGTCGACGGCTGAGGCATGGACGCTCGTGTAGCGAGCGAGGGTCTCTTCGGTGACCAGGCGCTTGCCGGAGCGGGTGACGCCGCCCTGGGCGAGGACGTCGTAGAACGCCGCGAGGTCGGCCGCGTCGCAGACGAGGCCCGCGGCAGGGACGAAGGCGGTCAGGACCTCTGGGCGGTTGTTGTCGGCCTCGAAGCGCGGCGAGAGGTCGATGCCGGCGACGCGGACGGGCCTGGGGTTGAGCCAGTAGGCGCGGGCAATCGAAGAAAGCTCGCCAGGGGCGGCACCGAAGCGAAGACCGGGGACGCCGGCAGGCTCGGCGATCTCGGTGCGGATGAACTCGTCCAGCCTGCGGCCGAGCGCGCCGCGGACCACCTCGGCGAGGATCCACCCGAACTCGTAGGGCATGTAGGCGAGCGTGCCGCGCGGCCAGGCGGGCGTGGCGGCGATGAGCGCCGCGCGGACCTTGTCTTCGTCGGCCCAGTCGACCGGCCGCTGCATCAGGCCTGGCGTCAAGACGCCCGCGCGATGGGTGAGCACGTCGAGGACGGTGAGGTCCGCCTTGCCGTTCTGGGCGAAGTCCGGGAAGTAGCGCGCGACCGGGGCCGCGACGTCGATGACGCCGCGCTCCTCGAGCATGGCGATGGCGAGCGCGACGACGGGCTTGCTGGCGGAGAAGACGGCGAAGCGGGATCGCGGAGTGACGGGAAGTGGCGGCTCGCGCTCGGACTCGCGGTAGCCGCGCGCGATGCCGATGGCGGCGTCGAGGACGAGCTTGCCGCGGCGGCGGACGACGAGCTGGCCGCCGGGGAACAGGCCCTTGGCGTGCTGGCGTTGGAAGAGCTTGAGCGCGCGGTCGAGCCTCGCCGGGTCGAAGCCGGCTGTGGCGACGTCGGCCACGGGCTCGTGAGGGAATCCGTCGGAGGGGGACATCGAGGAAGGTTTAGCCGCGTGGTGAGGGATCTGCCACCTGCCGAACCCGGCGGGCAGCCTTTCGAGCCCCTCGCGAGACGTGCGCGTGGTGTTGTTCGAGCCGGCCGCCGTGCCGCCTACAGCAGCGTCCCCGACAGGAGCACCGCCGCGACGCTGAAGTAGATGACGAGCCCGGTGACGTCCACCAGCGTGGCCACGAACGGCGCCGAGGCGCTGGCGGGGTCGAACCCGACCCGGCGCAGGACGAACGGCAACAGCGAGCCCGCCAGGGTCCCGAAGGTCACCACGCCGATGAGGCTCAAGAAGACCGTGCCGGCCACCAGCAGGTAGTGCGGCCCGTACAGCGGCGAGACCGCCTGCCAGACCACGATGCGCAGGAAGCCGATGGTCCCCAACAGGCTCCCCAGCGCCAGGCCCGAGGCCAGCTCGCGGCGCATCACCCGCCACCAGTCGCGCAGCCGCACCTCGCCCACCGCCATGGCGCGGATGACCAGCGTCGAGGCCTGCGAGCCGGAGTTGCCGCCCGAGGAGATGATGAGCGGCACGAACAAGGCCAGCACCACCGCCCGGGCGATCTCCTCCTCGAAGAAGGCCATCGCGGTCGCGGTGAGCATCTCGCCCAGGAAGAGCGCCGCCAGCCACCCGCCGCGCTTCCTGGCCATCTTCCAGAACTCGATCTCCAGATACGGCTCGTCGAGCGACTCCATGCCGCCGAACTTCTGGGCGTCCTCGGTCGCCTCCTGCTGCACCACGTCGACGATGTCGTCCACGGTGACGATGCCCTTGATGTGCCGCTCGGGGTCGACGACCGGGATGGCCATCAGGTCGTGCTGGGCGAAGACCCGGGCCACCTTCTCCTGGTCGGCGTGCTCGTCGACGGCCACGACCTCGGTCTTCATGATGTCGCGGACGGTCTTCTCCGGGCGCGCCGCCAAAAGGTCGCGCAGCGAGATGACGCCGATCAGGTGCTGCTCCTCGTCGACCACGTAGACGTAGTAGAGGCTCTCGACGTTCTCGCGGGCCTGCTTGTGGACGTAGCTGAGCGCCTCGTCCACGGTCATCGTCGGGCGGATGAGCGCGAAGCGCGGATTCATCAGGCCGCCGGCCTGGTCCTCCGCGTAGCGCAAGAGCCCGGTGACCTCCTTCTTGGTGAAGTCGTCGAGCAGCTCGTGCAGCGCCTCGCGCTCGCTCTTGGGGGCGTGCTGCAGGACGTCCGCCGCGTCGTCGGGCGGCAGCAGGCGCATCCACGAGCGGCGATCGGTCGCCGGCAGGAGCAGCACCAGCTCGGCTACGTCCCGGCTGGGCAGGTGGAGGAAGAACTCCTCGGCCTCATGCCGAGGAAGCATGCTGAAGCCTTGGGCGCGGTCGTCGCGCGCCAGGACCGGCCAGGCATCCTGCAGGTCTTTGAGGGTGAAGCCTTCGCTGCCGTGCTCGTCGTGCTGTGCTTCCGCCGTCATGACTCCTGCTCCCGTTGTTCGTGCTCGGGCGGCGGCGTTGGTCGGGCGTCGGCGCGGGGTGGTCCTGTCTCCCTCGAAGAAGCAGCGACAGGCGTGACGTCGCCCGGCTGCTCAAGTCTCGGCGAGCATGTATCCCCGCCCGCGCTTGGTCAGCAAGAGCTTTGGCGCGCTGGCCGAATCGCCGAGCATCCGACGAAGCCGCGACACGAAGATGTCCACGGTCCGTGTCATGGTCTCGGGGGTGTAGCCCCACACCTGGACGAGCAGCTCGTCGCGCGAGACCCAGGTGCCCCGCTTGCCCCACAGGTGCAGCAAGAGCGCGAGCTCGAGCTCGGTCAGCAGGTGGGCCTCGTCCTTGCGGGTCAGCGTCGAGGTCCGGGTGGAGAGCACCGCCTCGCCCAGCGTGATGGTCTCGGGCAGCTCCTCGCGGTACCAGTCGCTGCGCTTGATCATGCCGCGCACGCGCAGCACCAGCTCCTGCAGGTTGAAGGGCTTGGTGACGTAGTCGTCGGCGCCCAGGGACAACCCGGTGATCCGGTCCTCGTCGCTGGCGCGCGCGGTCAGGAGCATCACCGGCAGCCGGTTGTCGGCCTTCTTCAGCTCCTGGAGCAGGTCCAGGCCGTCGGCGTCGGGGAGCATCAGGTCCAGCACCACCAGCGCCGGGGGCACCTTCTGCCAGGCGGCGCGCGCCTCGGCGCCGCTGGGCACCCACTCGACCTCGTGGCCCTCGAGCTCGAAGTTGAGCTTGAGCCCCTTGGCCAGGTTGACCTCGTCCTCGACGAGCAGGATGCGCTTCTTCACGAGGCGGCCTCCTTCGACAGCGGGATGGCGACGCGGAACGAGCAGCCCCGGCCGGCGCCCTCGCTCTCGACCCAGGCGCGCCCGCCGTGGGCCTTGGCGATGCCCGCGACGATGAACAGGCCCAGCCCCGTGCCCTTGGTGTGCCGGCGCGAGGGCGGGGCCCGGTAGAACAGGTGGAAGACCTTCTTGTGCTCCTGCCGGTCGAGCCCGGGCCCGTTGTCGCAGACCGAGAGGACGGCACAGCGCGCCTGCTCGACGATCTCCAGGCGGATGCGCACGCCGCGCTGGCAGTGGGCGAGCGCGTTGTCGACCAGGTTGTCCAAGAGGTGGCGCAAGGCCTCGGCGTCGGCCCGCGCGACCAGGGGCTGCGCCTTCTCCGGCTCCCACAAGAGCGCGCCGCCGCTGGCCTCGACGAACGCCTTCTTGGTCCGGGCGAACGCCTCGAGGAACGGCTTGAGCTCGAGGTCGCCGGCGTTGAGCCGCAGGGCCTGGCGCTCGATGCGCGAGGCGGTCAGCACCCCCTCGATGCCGCCCTCGAGCCGGTGCAGCTCGGTCAAGGCCATGGAGATGCACTCGGCCCGCTGCTCCGGGTTCAGGTCGCGCAGCCGCAGCGTCTCCAGGTGCAGCTTGACGATGGCCAGGGGCGAGCGCAGGTCGTGGCTGACCTGCGAGACGAAGTCCTTGGTGGCCTGGTTGTGGGCGACCTGGCGCGAGAGGTGGATGACGACGCCGATGGCCAGCCCGAGCATCGCGACCAGCAGCGAGAGGCCGACGATGAACGGAGCCCAGCCGGCGTCCGGGTGCGCAGTGCGCCAGGAGAGGAAGTAGAAGATCCACGTCAGCAGCGAGGCCGTGAAGACGACCTGGGTCGCGCCGATCCAGAGGGCGGGCGTGGAGCGAAGGAAGATCCGGCGGAGCATCGGGGCCGGGGACTCTAGCAGCCACTCCGGGCCCGCGGCGAATCCTGCCGCCGCCGCGCCACCCACCGCGAACGGGGGGCCCCAAGGCGCGAGGTTTTCAAGGCTTCGGCAATCCGCTAACCTACTGGTTGATTAGCCAGTCAACGTTTCGCGATTTCTTGGCTGGTTGTGAGCAGTTGCGTATTTCGGCTCCGGGCGAGACCGCCGTCCCGGAGGCCAGACTTAGGCCGGGTTGGTGAGGGAGACGAGTTTGGCACGCAGGGTTCTTCTGACCAGTGCCCGCTCGCCGCGGGAGTGGAACGGGCCGACGGCCTTCCCGTTCCGCATCCGTCGGCGCCCACTGGGCCTCTACCTCATCGCCGAGAACGTCGCCGCGCCGGTGCTGGTGGCCGAGCGCTGCGACCGCGACGCCTTCGCGCGGCTCTTGGAGCGCGAGCGGCCGCACCTGGTGGGCATCTCGATGATGGCGCAGGAGATCGACGGGGCCCGCGACCTGGCGCGGCTGGTGCGGCTGGTGCTGCCGACCGCCGAGATCTTCCTGGGCGGACCGGGTTCGAGGGTCGACGGCGTCGAGCGGCTGGTCGACTGCGACGAGGTGGTCGCGGGCGACGGCGTCGCGGCCATTCGCGCCAGGCTGGGCGAGGACCCCGACGCTCCCATCCGGTTGCCGGCGCTGCCGGCGGCGGCGAGGCTGACCGCGACCGGGCACAACGAACTGGCGTTGCTGGTGGCCGGGCTGGGGATGGGGCCTTCGCGGCGCACGCTGTTCGAGAGCGGCGAAGCGCTGTTCGCCGAGGCGTGCCGGCTCGGGCAGGAGCTGTCGACCGAGACCTTCTACATCCCGGACGAGGGCTTCCTCGCCGACCGGGTCGTGGTCCGCGGGCTGCTGTCGGCGATGGAGCGCGCGGGACGGCCCTTCGAGTTCGCCATCCACGCCCGGGCCAGCGACGTGGCGAACTGGGACCCCGAGGAGCTGGCGAGGCTGGGCGTGTTCGGCCTCTTGCTCGCGGCGCAGCGCTGGACGGAGGCCGAGGTCCAGCTGGTCCGGCGGCTCCACGAGCACGGCGTCGCGGTCCACGCGCCGGTGCTGGTGGGCCCCGACAGTAGCCCCGAGGAGCTCGAGGCTGCGCTGGCGCTGGGTGCCGACGCGGTCGACTTCCTGCCGCGGCTCGCGCTGCCCGAGAGCCCGGGGCTGGATCGCGCTCAGCTCGATCGTCTGCTGGAGTCGTGCGACGGCGGCGGGCCCCCCACGCCGCTGTGCCAGGAGATCGCCCGCGTCAGCGCCGCCGAAGAGGCGCGGCATGGGCCGCCGCTGCTGCGCCTGGCACGTACGCTCGTCGAGGGCTACCGCGCGCACGAGTTCAGCGACGACCCCTGGATGCGCCTTCGCATGGAGAAGGCGCGCCGCCGCGTGGAGGACCTGCGGCTGCTCATCGCCGGCACGGTCACCGCTGCCTCCCCGCCCGCCGAGGCCAACCTTCGGCGCGAGCTGGAGCGGGACTTCGCGCTGCTCTTCGGGGCGCCCCTCATCTCCGGCAGGGCCATGGCGCTGGGCAGCCAGGCGCTGCAGGAGTTCGGCACGGTCTTCCGCAAGGTGCGCCGGGTCATCGACGCGACGGGAGCCCAGGTGCGCCACTACCGCTGGCGGCAGCTCGACCGGCGGCGCGAAGCCGCCAAGCGGGCGCGCAAGTTCTCGAATCCTTCCCTGAGGCCTCCGCGGCCTCTCGCTTCGCGCTGCCGAGGGACGGGGCGAACGGGTAGAGTGCACGGCCTCGTGAGAAACCCCCGACAGCCGCTGCCCACCGAGCGCCGCCCGACCTGCTCCCGCTGCCGTCAACCCGAGTCCGGCTGCTGGTGCAAGCAGCTCGTCCCCAAGCCCACCCGGTCGAAGTTCGTGCTGCTGCAGCACCCGCGCGAGGCGCGCAACTTGATGGGCACCGCGCACATGGCGCACCTGGGGCTCGCCGGCTCGACCTTGCTCGTCGGCATCGACTTCGCCGCCAACCGCGACTTCGGAGCGCTGCTCGAGCAGGAGCGCGAGCGCTCGGTCGTGCTCTACCCGGCCCCCGGCGCCCGCGACGTGCGCGAGCTGGCGAACCGCGATCCGCCGCCGACCGTCTGGGTCATCGACGGCACCTGGAAGCAGGCCCAGAAGATCTGGAAGAAGAACCCGGCGCTGCACTCGCTGCCGGCCTATCGGATCGAGCCGCGCATGCCCTCGCAGTACGGCTTTCGCTCCGAGCCCGAACCGCACTGCATCTCCACCATCGAGGCGGTCGCCGAGCTGCTCGAGGCGCTGGGCGAGAGCCGCCCCGAGGACTACGAGCCGTTCCTGGCGCCGTTCCGCGCGCTGGTCGGCCGGCAGCTGGGCCACGCCAACGCCAACCCGCGCCGTCGCGGCAGGGCTCGTCCACCACGGCCGTTCGTGCTGCCGCCGCCTCTGGGCGAGCACCCCGAGCGCGCGGTCGTCTTCTTCGTCGAAGGAAACGGCTGGCCGGCGAGCTGGGAGACGCGGCCCCCGACCGAGGCGATCCAGGCGATGGCGGTGCGGCTCGCGACCGGCGAGCGCGTCGGCGAGTTCATCCGGCCCCGGCATGGGCTCTCGCCGACGGTGCTCGGCAACCTGGAGCTCGACGAGTCGGCACTCGCCGGGTGGATCGAGCCGGAGGCGATGGCCCAGAAGTGGCGCGAGTTCCGCAAGGAGGGCGACGTCTGGTGCGGCTGGGGCCACTTCTCGGGGGCGCTGCTCGCGAACGCCGGCGTCGACACCGCGGGGCTCGAGGTCGTGGACCTGCGCGCGCTCGCCAAGCGCCTCATGCGCGCGCGGGTGGGCAAGGTCGAGCAGACCTACGACTTCCTTCAGTTGCCCGCGCCCGTGCCGGTGTGGCCGGGGCGCGGCGGCCGGCGCATGGCGATGCTTGAGGCGGTGGCGCGGGCGATGATCACCCGGGCCGGCGTCGCTGCGGCCGGCTAACCGAGCCGAGGCTGCCGGCGGC
Source organism: Myxococcales bacterium (assembly GCA_049841135.1). Classification (GTDB taxonomy): domain Bacteria; phylum Myxococcota; class Myxococcia; order Myxococcales; family UBA5297; genus JACRCT01. The sequence continues at coordinate 754,625 of JASGHK010000002.1, read as the reverse complement.
TGAAGCCGCGCCTGACGATGCGAAGCCTGCCTTCGCAGGCTGAGTGGCATGCAGATCGAAGGCGCCGGCTGGGATGCACAGCCTCAGTGTGCTGAGGACAAGCGAGCCAGCGATAGCCCCACTTGCATGCCCAGCCCGTATCAGACGCGACTTCAGTCGCCGGCTTCCTCCGGCCAGAGGACGAGGCAGGCTGCATCGCCTCAGCCCCCAGGCCCGGATCGCTGGCCTCGTGCCGGCGTTACTTCTTGAGCTCGCCGCGGCGAAGCTGCCGGTACATCGACAAGGCGTCGGTGATGATGGTCAGCGCGTCCTCGGGACCCATGAAGTCCTCGACCACCACCTGCTTGTTCTCCAAGACCTTGTAGTCCTCGAAGAAGCGCTTGATCTCGCGCAGGGTGTGCTTGGGCAGCTGCCGGTGGTCGGTGTACTCGGCGTAGGCCGGGTCGCTCTTGCAGACCGCGATGATCTTGTCGTCGATGCCCTTGTCGTCGCGCATGCGCATCACGCCGATGGCGCGGGCGTCGACGATGCACAGCGGCACCACCGGCTCCTGGCCCAGCACGAGCGCGTCGAGCGGGTCGCCGTCGTCGCAGAAGGTGCGCGGCAGGAAGCCGTAATTGGCGGGGTAGTGCACCGCGCTGTGCAGCACGCGGTCGAGCCGAAGGAGGCCGGTCTCCTTGTCGAGCTCGTACTTGTTCTTGCTCCCGTGGGGGACCTCGATCACCACCGGGAAGCCTTTTTCGATGACCTTGTCGTCGATGTAGACGTCGTGCCAAGCGTGCATGGGGCATGGGACTTAGCAATCCCGCCCACGCGGCGCAATGCGGTAGGCGAGATTCCTCTCGAGGAAGATCTGGCAGCGCTTGTCTCGTTTCGGTAAGTTCGCGACCCCTTTTGAAGACGCCGCGCGCCGCGCAAGGAGGGCACCGATGTCCGCCAACCGCTCCACCGTCCAACGCGAGTTCTCCAAGGCCCGCGTGGCCGACCCCAAGCCCATCACCGGGCGCGAGACCGCGCGCGAGCTGCTCGCGACCGCCTTCCCGGCCTACGTCGGCCGCCAGGAGCGGATCGCCTTCGAGCTGATGCAGCGCTCCGTCGACGAGAACTGCTCGATCTTCATGACGCTCTCCGGCGCGATGACCCCGGCCGGCCTGCACCAGAGCTGCATCCTGCCGCTCATCGAGCGAGGCCTGATCAGCTGCCTGACGACCACCGGCGCGAACCTGTACCACGACGCCCACCGCGTCATCGGCCACGCCCTGCGCGAGATCAACCCCAACGCCGGCGACCTGCAGCTGCGCCTGGCGCGCATCATCCGCATCTACGACCTGGGCTTCTACGAGGAGGTGCTCTTCGACACCGACCGCCTCTTCTCGGCCATCATCCAGAAGCCCGCCTTCCAGCGGAAGATGACCACCGCCGAGTTCCACTACCTCTTGGGCAAGGAGATGGCGGCGCTGGAGAAGGCGCTCAAGGTCGAGGTCCCGAGCCTCCTGGCCACTTGCTACAAGCACGCCGTGCCGATCTTCGTGGGCGCGGTGCAGGACGGGTCGATCTTCCTCAACGTGGTCAAGCTCAAGCGCCTGCTGGGCGACCGCTTCAAGTTCGAGATCGACATCAACGAGGACGTCTACGCCATGGCCGCCGTGCAGCACTACTGCCGGCACCACGGCAGCAAGCGCATGGCCGTCTGGATGCTCGGCGGCGGCGTCCCCAAGAACTACACGCTGCAGGGCGAGCCCTTGCTCGACCAGATCCTCAACGTCCGCACCGACGGCTTCGACATCGACGTGCAGTTCTGCGTGGACCCGGTCGACAACGGCGCGCTCTCGAGCTGCCCGGCCAGCGAAGGCCACACCTGGGGCAAGGTCTCGGCGGAGTGCGTGGCCACCAGCTCCATGTACGTGCACGCCGACGTCACCGCGACCTTCCCGTGGCTCGCCCACGCGCTGCTCTCGGACAAGAGCTGCAAGCGCGCGCCGCTGCGGCTGATGGACTACCTCGAGGACGCCATCTCGTACCTCGACAAGGACGTCGAGAAGCAGCGCAAGTCCCTGGAGGAGACGCTCTACTTCGAGGGCATCAACGCGCCGTCGCGCCGCAAGTAGGTTTTGCGCCGGCCCCCCTTTCTTCCCGACCGGGTATTCTCTCCGGGGCCGGTTGGAAGGGGGCACCCTTGAAGACGTTCTTCGGTCGCGCTGTCGTTCTGGCACTGCTGCTGTCGTCGTGCACGAGCCCGCACGGTCAGCGCACCATCTCCCGCGACGAAGCGACTCCGCTGGGCATCACCGCCGGCGAGGTCGTGGCGAAGGCGGAAGGGGTTCTCCGCGGTCAGCTCGTGTGGACCTCCTCCTCGGAGAGCGGATACCCGGAGGTCCTCTCGCTGCCGGTCAGCGGAGCCACGGGGTTCACAGCCGAGATCTTCTGCAACGGCGGAGAGAGCCGGCTCCTCGCGGACCTGGGGCACGACACCATCGAGATCGACTGCTGGGTCACGGTGGTCAGCGACGACGGCATGTTCCACGACACCTGGCCCGGAGTCCTCTCGGAGTACCTCAATGCGGAAGGGCTTCCGGGGCACGAGGAGGCCTTCGGCCCGTTCCTCGATACCGGCTGGCTGTCGCGCTCCGAGGTGAACGGCAAGCTCCGTGAGTTCCTGCCCGAGAACGGGTGGATCCAGGTCCAGCTCGGGACCGGGGTGAGCTCGGCGGGCCAGGTCGGCCTGGGCGTCGGAAAGATGGAAGACGACGGAACGGGCAACTGGGGCGGCGGGACCTGGGGCACTCCGATCGCGACCTTCGCCGCGCCGTCGCCGCGGTAGCTGGAACGAGGGCGGGTTTTCCGGGCCGAGCGCCTCAGCCACCCGACCGGCCGTCACTTCCGCACGGGGGGCCTGCGCTGCCGGGCGAAGGGTGCGACCGCAGGCGTGAGCGAGGCCTGTGGCGTTGCGGAGTCGTCGACCTCCCAGGCGAACCGCTGCTTGGGCTGGCTTCTATGAAGGACGGACGGGAAGACTGACCGCAGTCCACGAGCGCCGGTGCGGAAGCCCCCGCCTCGCTGTTCGCGGGCGAGGAACCCGCAATTGGGAAGATGAGTATGGTTCGAATCGTACTCTCGGCCTCCTTCCTATGAAGCCAGCCAAGCGAGGCGCGGCTGCGAGGCCATGCGGTCGGCTCGGTGCGCTGCGGTCGCCCATTCGAGGGCCCCGAGTCTTCGCCACCGACGGCGCTTCGGTCATAACCTACGAGCGATGAGGTACGGCCTTCCATCGCTCTTCGAAGAGATCGCGCACACCGCCGACGTAGGAGTGCGCGCCAGGGGCAAGGATTTGCCCGAGGCGTACGCCCGCACCGCGCTCGCCCTGGCTCAGCTCCAGGCCGGCGGTGGCGTGGTCGAGCCCGAGGAGGAGCGCCGTCTCGAGGCGAGCGGTGACGACCCTGCGAGCCTGCTGGTGGACCTCTGCCGCCAGGTCCTGCGGGTCTTCTGGCTCGACCGCAGGATCCTCTCGGCCATCGAGATCGAAAGCCTGTCCGACACAGTGTTGAGCGCGCGCGCCTGGTTCGGCCGGTTCGATCCCGAGCGCCACGGCGAGGGGATGGACATCAAAGCGGTGACCTACGCCCGCGCGGCGATGAAGCCCATGGCCGACGGCTTCGAGGGCAGCGTCATCGTCGACATCTAAGGGGAACCGACATGGGCGTGCAGCTTCGAAAGCTCGACGAGTGCCGCTTCGAGATCCCGCGCCAGGGTGGCATGCGCGTGCCCGGCCTCATCTTCGCCAGCGACCGGCTGATGGCGAGCCTGCGCGAGGACCCGTGCCTGGAGCAGGTGTGCAACGTGGCGCACCTGCCCGGGATCGTGAAGGCCTCGCTGGCGATGCCGGACATCCACTGGGGCTACGGCTTCCCCATCGGTGGCGTGGCGGCGATGGACGAGAAGGAGGGCGTCGTCTCTCCGGGCGGCGTCGGCTACGACATCAACTGCGGCGTGCGCCTGATGACCACCGCGCTCGACGCCGAGGAGGTCCGCCCGCACATCAAGCAGGTCGTGGCGCAGCTCTTCCGCGACGTGCCCTGCGGCGTCGGCTCGCACGACGCCATCGGCAAGCTCGGCCAGAAGCAGATGCGCCGGGTGCTGGAGAAGGGCGCTGGCTGGGCGGTGGGCGAGGGCTACGGCACCCCCGAGGATCTCTCGCACGCCGAGGAGGGCGGCTGCTTGTACTGGGCGGATGCCGACGCGGTGAGCGAGCTCGCGACCCAGCGCGGCTCCGACGAGGTGGGCACGCTCGGCTCGGGCAACCACTTCCTCGAGGTGCAGGAGGTCGCGGAGATCTTCGACCCCGTCGTCGCCGAGGCGTTCGGGCTCTTCCCGGGGCAGATCACGGTGATGGTGCACAGCGGCTCGCGCGGGCTGGGCTACCAGGTCTGCGACGACTCGCTCGCCGAGATGGGCCCGGCGATGCGCAAGTACGGCCTCGAGCTTCCGGACCGCCAGCTCGCCTCGGCGCCCATCGACTCGCCGGAAGGGCGGCGCTACCTGGGGGCGATGGCGGCCGCGGCCAACTTCGCCTGGGCGAACCGGCAGATCATGATGGTGCTGGCCCAGCGGGCGATGGTGAAGGCGCTCGCCATATCGGAAGGCGACCTGGGCGCGCGCCTGCTCTACGACGTCTGCCACAACATCGCCAAGCGCGAGACGCACCTGGTCGACGGCCGGCCGCGCCGGCTCCTGGTCCACCGCAAGGGCGCGACGCGCGCGTTCGGGCCCGGCGCGGCGAGCTCCTGCCGGAGTCCTGGCGCACGGTCGGTCAGCCGGTGCTCATCCCCGGAGACATGGGCCGCGCGAGCTACGTCCTGGTGGGGACCGACCGCGCCCTGACCGACACCTTCGGCTCCTCGTGCCACGGCGCTGGAAGGGTGATGAGCCGCGGCGAGGCGATGCGCCGGGCCAAGGGCCGCAACGTGCACCTGGAGATGAAGGAGCGCGGCGTCGAGATCCACAGCCGGGCCAAGAAGACGTTGGCCGAGGAGATGCCGGAGGCGTACAAGGACGTCACCGACGTGGTCGGCGTGATGCACGACGCCGGAATTACCCGCAAGGTCGCGCGGCTGAAGCCTATCGGCGTCATCAAGGGGTGAGGCACCGAAGCGGCGCCCCACCCGCAGATCGGAGATGATGTCCCCGGCATGTCCGACCCGACTCCCAGCACGGTTGCCCGGCCGTCCGTCCCCGCCCGCAGGGCGCGGTGGAGCGAGTGCAACCGCAGCGTGGCCCGGCGCCTGTTCGCGGCGCTGACGCCGGTGGTGCTGCTGGGCAGCTTCGGCGCCTACTGCTGGTACGCGTACCTGGGCTTCATGGAGCATCCGACCCAGGGCGGCGCGCTGGGGATGCTGGTGGTGCTCTCGCTGGCGGTGGTGGCGTTCGGCGGCCTCTACTCGGCGCGCGGCTGGTGGTACTCGCCCTGCCCGCTGTGCGGCCACGAGGCGGCGCGCGACTTCCGCAACGACCAGGCGGCCGAGTGCGGCTGCTGCCTGGCCTACCTGCGCGCCGACGTCGACGCCGAGCGGGTGCTGGAGGAGTCCGACGACGTGGTCGAGTTCGCCGCCTCCTACACCGTGCGGCCCGCGGACCTGGGCGGGCGCAAGCAGCTGGACTTCCCCAACACCTGCGGCATCTGCGGGGCGCCGGCGAAGAGCTTCAAGCCCATCAAGACCTTCCGGCTGACGGCGCCCGAGCCCACGCCGGCTTCGCCCCAGGCTCCGCGCCGGCACCTGACCGCCGACGAGCAGCTGTGGGGGCCGGCGGCGCCGGTGTGCGAGGCGCATCTGCAGTCCGACCCGGTGGAGATCTTCCAGGGCGAGCTCCAATTCCGCAGCTACGCTCACTTCAAGGCGTTCTGCCGGCTCAACGGCGTCGAGCGCCGGGCCAAGGGCTGAGGCGGCGTCTTCGATGACTCGCACGCTCGAGGGGCGGGTGGCGGTGGTGACCGGCGGCGGCGTTCGCGTCGGCCGGGCCATCGCCGAGGGGCTGGGCCAACGCGGCGCCAAGGTCGTCGTCCACTACGCCAGCAGCCGGGACGGGGCTGAGGCGGCGGTGCGCGCCATTCGCGAGGCCGGCTCCGAAGCGCTCTGCGTCCCAGGCGACCTGACGAGCAGCGCCGACGCCGCCAAGGTCGTGGCCGCCGCGGAGGCTTTCGGCGGCTGCGACATCCTGGTCAACAGCGCCGCGCTCTTCGAGCGCAAGCCGATCGAGCAGATCGACGATGCTGCCTGGCGCCAGATGATCGACGTGAACCTCTCCGGTCCCTTCTTCTGCAGCCGGGCGGCGGTTTCGGTGATGCGCCGCAAGGGCGGGGGCGACATCGTCAACGTCCTCGACGTCGGGGCGACGAAGGCCTGGGTCGGCTACTCGCACTACTGCGCCTCGAAGGCCGGGCTGGAGATGCTGACCCGGAGCCTGGCGCTCGAGCTGGCACCTGCCATCCGGGTGAACGGCGTGGCGCCGGGCACGGTGCTCTTCCCGGAGTCGTACTCGGTCGAGGACCGGGAGCGGCAGCTCGCGCGCATCCCGCTGGCGAGGGTCGGCTCGCCGCAGGACGTCGTCGAGGCGATCGTCTACCTGCTGGGCGCTCGCTACGTGACCGGGCATGTCCTGGCGGTGGACGGCGGCCGGACGGCTTGAGGGTGGTGAGTTCGGGCAGGGGAGCGCTCGGCGGTAGGCCAGCCCGATGGCTGGCGATCCGCGAGCCTCGGACTGCTGCGCGCTGACGGTGGCTGAGTACGCGCCGGAGAGCGGGTGGCGGAAGGCCGAGCTGCTGGACAGCGTAGACGCACGCAGGTAAAGACGCGGGTCTCCGGGGTGCGCCCCGGACCACCGAACGAGGACCTGCATGCGCTTCGACCGTTCCGCCGGCGTCCTGTGCCACGTCTCCAGCCTTCCTGGCCCCTTCGGGATCGGCGACCTGGGCGAGGAGGCCTTCCGCTTCGTCGACTTCCTGGCTGGCGCCGGGCAGTCGTACTGGCAAGTGCTTCCGCTGGGACCCAGCGACGACGGCAACCCGTACATCGCCCAGTCGTCGTGGGCCGGCTCGCCCTACCTCGTCAGCCTCGAGCGTCTCTGCCAGGCGGGCGACTTGACGCACGACGAGCTCAACGGCGTGCGCGTCCAGCCCTCCGGCAAGGTCGACTACGACTTCATCGCCCAGAGCCGCACCGCGCTGCTCGCCCGCGCCGCCGGCCGCTTCTTCGAGAAGAAGGGCCCCGAGCACAAGCGGTTCGAGAAGTTCTGCGACGCCGAGGCCGGCTGGCTCGACGACTGGGCGCTCTTCGCCGCGGTCAAGAAGGCGCACGGCGGCCAGCCCTGGTGGACCTGGCCCAAGCCCATCGCCCTGCGCCAGGCCGCGGGCCTCAAGGAGTGGAAGAAGAAGCTCGAGCGCGAGGTCGAGGTCGAGAAGTACATCCAGTTCCGCTTCTTCGAGCAGTGGGACCGCCTGCGCGAGAAGATGACCGCCGCCAAGATCAAGGTCATCGGCGACATCCCCATCTACTGCGCCCGCGACAGCTCCGACGTCTGGGCCAGCAAGGAGTGGTTCCAGCTCAACGCCGACGGGACGCCCAAGGTCGTCTCCGGCGTGCCGCCCGACTACTTCGCCAAGGACGGGCAGCTCTGGGGCACCCCGGTCTACGACTGGAAGAAGAACAAGGCCGACGGCTTCACCTGGTGGATCGGCCGGCTCCGCGGCGCGCTGCGCCACGCCGACGTCGTGCGCATCGACCACTTCCGCGCCTTCGAGAGCTACTGGGAGGTCCCCAGCGACGCGCCGACCGCCAAGACCGGCAAGTGGGTCAAGGGCCCGGGCGCCGACTTCTTCAAGAACGTGCGCAAGGCGCTGGGCGACGCGCCGTTCATCGCCGAGGACCTGGGGGTCATCACCAAGGGCGTCTACGACCTGCGCGACCAGTTCGAGCTGCCGGGCATGAAGGTGCTGCAGTTCGCCTTCGGCGAGGGCGCCAAGAGCCCGCACCTGCCCATCCGCCACCAGAAGAACGCGGTCGTCTATTCCGGCACCCACGACAACGACACCACCGTGGGCTGGTACGCCACCGCCAGCGACAAGGAGAAGGACGCCTTCCGCCGCTACACCGCCACCGACGGCAGCTACTGCCACTACCACATGATGCGGCTGGCCTACGGCTCGGTCTGCGACCTGGCCATCGTGCCCATGCAGGACGTCTTGGGGCTCGCCGGCTGGGCGCGCATGAACGTGCCGGGCATCGCCAAGGGCAACTGGAACTTCAAGCTCACGCCCGACCAGGTCAACGCCCAGGTGCAGCAGACGCTCCACGACATGGCCGAGCTCTCGGCCGCCTGCCGGGCCAGAAGGAAGCCGAGGCCGCCAAGGACGAGGATTCCGCGGAGGCCGCCAAGGCCAGCTGAGCCGGTCGACAGCCGGTTGACATCGGAGTCGTCGCGGGAGTGCAGTCGGGGCCATGAGTATCCTGGTCCTGGCTGCACTCTCTGCTTTGGCGCTCCAGGCCGACTTGCCTCGAGAGGCGCCGACCTTCCGGGCCGTGGTCGTGCGTGTCCTGCACGGCGAGCAGCCGGCGCCGCGCGACACCGAGGTGCGGCTCTTCAAGTCGTTCAACCGCAGCCTCTGCGGCACCTCCCAGTACCACAGCGCGCCGATGCAGCGACCCGACGCCCAGGGATGGGTGACCTTCGAGACCACCGAGAAGAACATCGTGCGCATCGAGGCGACGCATCCCGCTCTTGGCACGGTCTACCTCGACTCGAGAGACCTCGAGGATCTTTCCAAGCCGCTGACGCTTCGCTTCCCGGCGGGCGCGCCGCTCACGGGCAAGGTGGTCGACGCGAAGGGCCGGCCCATGTCCCAAGCCCGCGTCCTCGCCATCTCGCGCTCCCCCGACCCTGACGGCAACGGAGCGGACCGGGCGCTGCGCCTGATCTCAGTCAGGCCGGAGGACGGGAGCTTCGAGTTCTTGAACCTGCCACCGGGCAGATGGCTGCCGCTGGCAGACGCCTTCGACGAGCGCTGGGCGCCCGGTGCGGAGGTTGAGGCTGGCACAAAGGGGATCGAGCTGCGCCTGCCGGCGAGCTCGTGGATCTCCGGCACCGTGGTGGATTCCGCGGGAAGGCCGGTGAAGAGTCCGTGGCTGCACCTGAAGACGCTGGGAACGCCCGACGACACCTTTCTCCGGCAGCTCCCGGCGCCGTCGAGCGTCCAGGAGTACGTCGCGCTCATGAAGCCGGCGGCCGGCCCGAAGGACTATCGCAGGGCGTTCGGCGGCGACGAGGAGGGCCGCTTCGAGACTCACGTCCCGGTCTCGGCGCCGGTGATGGTCTGGGCTGACGGACCCGAGCGCTCGTGCATGACGACTCAGCGTGAGGTCATCGCCAAGGGCCGCGACGGCATCGTCCTGCGCTATCCGCCGCAGGCGAGCCTGCAGGCCAAGGTGACGGGTCCGGACGGCAAGCCGGCGAGCGACGTGAGGCTCCTGCTGCGCTCGCGGCCCGGCGCGTCCTTTGACCCCGATTGCAGCGAGCGGACGATCGACGTGCAGGCCAAGGACGGGCGCTTGGTGGTCGAGGACGTGCCCGTGGTCTTCGATTCGATTCGAGCTCCGCTCTGGGATGAGCCTTCCGTTCGAGGCTGTGCTCGAGCTCGCTTCCGGCAAGAAGGTGGACCTGGGCGAGATCGTGCTCCGCCAAGGCGGCCGGCTCAGGGGCATCGTCAAGGGCCCGCATGGCAAGCCGCACTGGGCCGCTTCGATCTGGGTCGCGGTCGGCGCGGCGGAAGCCAAGCGGATGGCCTCCACCAACGAGTTCGGCTTCTTCGCGGTCAACGGACTGCCTGCCGGGCCGATTCGCGTGTACGCCGAGTCCCATAGCCGGGCCATATCCAATGAAGTCGAGACCAAGGTCGTCCTCGGCCAGCAGGTGGACGTCGATCTCGTGCTGCCTCCGGTCGAACGCGAAGCCCCGTAGCAAGGGGCGCACGCGAGCCGAATTCGGACGGGCTGCATCCAAGCTCCCTCGAAACGGTGAGCCGCGCCCCGTCCGGGGGTGCGGGGAAAAGGAGCGTCGCGTCCATGGAGCAGTCAGTGAACCAGGGCAGGGTGGGGCAGCAGCCGACGGCCAGCGCGCCGGTGGTGCGGCTGACGGCGAAGGCGGTGGAGGCGGTCAAGCGGACCCTTCGCAACCAGAAGCTCGAGAACCATCGCCTGCGGGTCGGGCTACGGCCGGGTGGCTGCGCCGGCTTCCAGTACGACCTGGACGTCGTCCCCGAAGCCAAGCCTGGCGACCAGGTGTTCGAGCAGGACGGCCTGGGCATCGCCGTGGAGGGCCAGTCGGTCCAGTACCTGGCAGGCACCGAGATCGACTACGTCGACAACGGCCTCCAGGCGGGCTTTGCCTTCGCCAATCCCAACGCGCGCAGTTCCTGCGGCTGCGGCGAGTCGTTCCAGGCGTAACGATTCGAAATCGTGGAGCAAGCTTCTAAGTTTCCAGGCGGCCTGAGGCGTCAGCGCTTCAGGCCGCCGACCGGCTGTTGCAGCACGCCAACGCAGCAAGCAGGTGCGCGCCGACCAGGCACGAGGCCAACCCAAAGGCCTTGGTGACTCTGGTCTCTTGGCGACCTTGGCGAATCAAGCTGCCTGCGCTCTGCCTGCCTCTCCGCATCCCCTCATTTCACTCGGTCCCCCCACCTTGACACCCACTGGAAAGGGGCCTAGGGTCCGCCCCTCTTTCAAGGGTGTGTTCGGGATTTCCCGACGCGCGCGCGCCGTCATCGATCCCCGTGTCGGCACGGTCAATTCCGAGGGGGCCCAATAGCGGTCAGGTTTCTGTCCGCAGTCTGGAAGGTTCCTTTCACATGGAGAACGCCGAGAGCAAGCCCGTCGTGCCGCAGGAAGAAGATTTCGCCGCAATGTTCGAGCAGTCCATCAAGGACCGCGGTGGCGAGGCAGTGCTGCAGGAAGGCGAGATCGTCAAGGGCACGATCGTGCAGCTCACCAAGGACTACGCCGTCATCGATGTCGGCTACAAGTCCGAGGGTCAGGTTCCGATCGCTGAGTTCACCAACGCCAAGGGCGAGGTGACCATCAAGGTCGGCGATCCCGTCGACGTCCTCCTCGAGGCCCGCGAGAACGATTCGGGCATGGTCGTCCTCTCCAAGGAGAAGGCCGACAAGATGCGCATCTGGGACGAGATCAGCGCGGCTTGCGAGCGCGACGAGATCGTCAAGGGCACCATCGTCGGACGCGTCAAGGGCGGCCTCTCGGTCGACATCGGCGTCAAGGCGTTCCTGCCCGGCTCCCAGGTCGACATCCGCCCCGTGCGGAACCTGGACCAGTACATCGCCAAGGAATTCGAGTTCAAGGTCATCAAGTTCAACAAGAAGCGCGGCAACATCGTGCTGAGCCGCCGCGTGCTCTTGGAGAAGCAGCGTGAGGAGCTGAAGAAGGAGACCCTCAAGAAGCTCAAGGAGGGCGCGATCCTCACCGGCGTGGTCAAGAACCTCACCGACTACGGCGCCTTCATCGACCTGGGCGGCATCGACGGCCTGCTGCACATCACCGACATGAGCTGGGGCCACATCCGGCACCCGAGCGAGGTGTTCAACGTCGGTGACGAGGTCCGCGTCGTCGTCCTCAAGTTCGACCCGCAGACCGAGCGCGTCAGCCTGGGCCTCAAGCAGATCCAGGAGGACCCGTGGCACCGCGCCGACGAGAAGTACCCGGTCGGCACCCGCGTCAAGGGCCGCGTGGTCAGCGTCATCGACTACGGCGCCTTCGTGGAGATCGAGCCCGGCGTCGAGGGCCTGGTGCACGTCTCCGAGATGAGCTGGACCAAGCGCGTCAAGCACCCGTCCAAGCTCCTCAACGTCGGCGATCAGGTCGAGGCGATGGTGCTCGACATCAATCCCAAGGCCAAGCGCATCGCGCTGGGCATGAAGCAGATCGAGCCGAACCCCTGGACCCTGCTCGAGGACAAGTACCCGATCGGCTCGGTCATCAAGGGCCAGGTCAAGAACGTCACCGACTTCGGCATCTTCGTGGGCGTCGAGGAAGGCATCGACGGCCTCGTCCACGTCTCCGACCTGTCCTGGGTCAAGCACATCAAGCACCCGGGCGAGCTCTTCAAGAAGAGCGACGAGGTCGAGGCGGTGGTGCTCAACATCGACGTCGAGAACGAGCGCTTCAGCCTGGGCATCAAGCAGCTGCAGCAGGACCCCTGGGAGACGCTCAACGAGCGCATGCCCGTGGGCAGCCGCGCCAAGGGCAAGGTCACCAAGGTCACCGACTTCGGCGCCTTCGTGGAGATCGAGGCCGGCATCGAGGGCCTGGTGCACGTCTCCGAGATGCGCGAGGAGCGCGTCGAGAACCCCCGCGACGTGGTCAAGGAGGGCGACGAGATCGATGTCAAGATCATCGACATCAACTCGACCGACCGGAAGATCGCCCTGTCCATCAAGGCGCTCACCCACGACGGCGACGACGACTACCGCGAGTACCTGCGGCGGCAGAGCGAAGGCGCCAAGTCCAAGCTGGGCGACAAGCTGGGCGAGCTGCTGAAGAAGAAGTAGCCCAAGCCTAGGACGGACATCCCGTAGCACTTTGAGGGCCCGCGGTCTCCGCGGGCCCTCTTCTATTGGTGGTTCTGGGCGACGCGCCGGCCTCGCTGAGGGCTGCCAGGCGTCCCATGGGACCGATGGGACGTATGGGACGTATGGGACGCACGGGACGAAACGCCGCCGAGTCAGTGCTCTGCCGCGAATCCGGCTGAGCAGGCTGGGCTAGGGCTGCTTGGGCGCAGTCGCAGGGAACGGGAGCTTCTCGTCGGTGACGCGGCTCCACGTTTGGTCGGGCTCCCGGCCGATGACCATCCCGCCGGAGAAGCTGCCCGCCTCGAACGTGTAGCGCAGGCACTCGGTGTGCGTGTCGCAGTCCACCGTCTCCACGAAGTGGTAGTCCACCTCGTCCGCGGGGGGCGCGAGCTGGCCGTAGGGGCCGCGGGCGCCGCTGAATCCATAGGGGTAGAGGGCGCGGAGCTGCTCGATGGGCAGCCGCTCTCGGGTGACCACGCCGGCGACGAGCACGGCTACGACGATCACGCTGAACGCCGCCGCCGGGACCACCCACTTCCCCTTGGCGGCGGTGTTGGCGGTGGTGCCTGGGTCGACCGGGTTCGCGCCGGGGTCAAAGGCCGGCATGATCTTGGAGGTGCGCGGCTTCGGTTTCTCCTCCTTGGCCTGGTGGCGGCTGAAGGCGCCGGCCTGCGTGGCGGGTTTGGGGCCTTTTGCCGTCTCCTCCGGGGCCGAGTCGTCGCCGAATGCCGCCCTTGCTGCAGGCATCGACGGCCTGGACTGTCGCGGCATCTTCATCGAGGTCCGCTTCTGCGGAGGAGGCGGCGGCGGCGCAGGATCGAGCATCATCGTCGCCTGGCCGTCGAGCTCCTCGGCGGCTTCTTCGCCGTCCTCGTCACCCGGCGCCAGGGCGGACTCGGGGAACTCCTCGTCGTCGAGCTTCTGGAGCAGGGGCGTTCTTCGGCTTCTTGTCGGCGGGATGCATGGCAGCGAATGGTAGCAGCCCGGCCCTTCGAGGGCGATCCCACGGGTCCTAGCCGAGCAGCTTGTCCGCCAGGCGGTAGTAGAGGAGCCCGAGGCCGAAGGAGGTGGCGTTGGCCGCGAGCGCGACCAGCACCGCCTTGGCGGGCTTCAGGCCCGGAAGCACCAGGAAGTAGAAGGCGGCCTCGGTCAGCCAGGCAAAGGTCTCGAGGATGGCGACCAAGCCCGCCCAGGGCAACGGCAGGTTGTAGAAGGCGAGCCAGACCAGCGGGTGCGTCGCGAGGTTGGCAAAGAAGAGCTTTCCGACCAGACGCGCACGCGACGGCTCGTGCGCGCGCAACAAGACCCCCGCGAGCGGCATCTCGATGGCCAGGGTCATCAGGAAGGCGACGAGCCAGTTCGTCATGGCGGGCGCAGCCTAGCACCAGACGCTTTCCGTGCGACCTGGTTGGCGGCGCCATTACATGACCCGACACGGGCGGGCCCGCACGAGGCCAGGCAGCCCTGCTCTCGTGAGGTCCGCCGTGGCGACCGTCCACTCCCTGCGCAGCGTCAAGCCCGCCGAGCCCGCGAAGCCACTGCGCAAGCGGGCCCTCTACTTCGGGCCCTCGCGAGAGCAGTACCAGAGGCTCGTCGAGGCCTTCGGCGGGCTCCCGCGCTGCGAGCGGCTGCCGAGGGGGGAGCAGGTCACCCGCCACGGCGAGCTGTGCTGCGAGTGGGTCCCCAAGCTGGACGTCGAGTCGCTGCTCGAGGAGCTGCGGACGCGATACGTCAACCTGGTGGTGCTCGACCTGCGCGGGCCCGTGGAATCGATCCGGGAGCGCGCCGCCTTCGTCTTCCGCATCCTCGAGTCCCTGGATCAGGTCGGGGAGATCGAGGAGCGCTACGCCTTCCACCGCATCCTGGTGCTGGTCTCGGGAAGCGAGGCCCCGGTCGACGAGGCGGTGCTCAAGCTGGGGGCCCACGGCGTGCGCCAGGTGCTGCGCGAGGCGGTCTTCCCCGCCAACGACGAGGCCGAGCGCGAGTTCGCCGCGCGCGTCTCGACGACCGCGTGCGCGATGATGGGCGAGCGCAAGAAGGGGAAGACCGCGCTCTGCGCCGCGGGCGGCGGGCTCACCGGCATCTTCTTCGAGGTAGGAGCCCTCAAGTGCATCGACGACTGCCTGGGCGCGGCGGGCGTCAACGCCTTCGACCTGTTCTTCGGCATCAGCGCCGGGGCGGTGGTCAACTCGCTCCTCGCCTCCGGCTACTCGGTCGACGAGGTGATGGCGGGCATCGCCGGCGTCCCCGGCGGGCGGATCGGCCCGCTGGACCTGAGGCTGATGCGGCTGGCGCACGTCAACTACCAGGACCTGCTCGAGCGGGCCCGGCGCGCGGCGCGCATCGTCTGGGCGAGCCTGGCGGCGCGGCTGGGGCGCGAGCTCACGCGGCGCGAGCTGCCGCTGTTCGACCTCGCTGACCTGCTCACCCCGCCGTTCTCCAGCGACGGCTTCGAGCGGATGCTGCGGGCCGCGCTCACCGCGCCGGGCGCCTGCAACGACTTCGCCCGCCTGCCCCGTCCGCTCTTCGTGGGCGCCACCGACCAGGACGCGCGCTCGCACGTCATCTTCGGCACGGCGGGGTTCGACGAGGTGCCCATCAGCCTCGCGGTCCAGGCCTCGATGAGCATCAACCCCGCCTTCTCGCCCACCTACATCGGCGGCCGCTACTACGAGGACGGCGCCGTGACGCGCACCTCGAACTTCGTCGAGGCCATCAAGCGCGGAGCCTCGCTGATCCTCGTCGTGGATCCCTTCGTCCCCTACGTGGCGCGGGAGGCGGGGTTCGCCGGGCAGCGGGGGCTGCTCTACAACATCGACCAGAACGTGCGGACCATCTCCTTCACCCGCTACGAGACCACCCGCGACGTGGTGCTGCGCCGCTACCCCGAGGTGAGCGCCTACACCTTCCTGCCGGCCAACCGGCTCCGGCGGCTGATGGCGGTCAACCCGATGGACCACCGGCCGTTCCTGGAGATCTGGCGCGGGGCGTACCTGTCGACGCTGGGGCGCCTCAAGCGGCTCGAGCACCGGATCGCGGGCGACCTCGCCCACCACGGCTTCACGCTCGACACGCGCAAAGCCGAGGCCGTGGCCGACCAGCTGGAGCGGGTGGACCGCCCGCAGTTCGCCGACTTCTTCCCCGACCAGAGGGTCGCCCTGCGCATGCCGCCGCTGGTGCTGGCGCCGCGCAGTTCGGGCACGCCCGAGAGCTCGGTCGCGTGAGGTCCGCCGGAAGCGGCGAGCCCGTCAGCCCTCGGTCTTGCCCTTCTCGCCGATGAACCCCTCGTCCTTGTCGGCGAAGAGCAGGTTGAAGGTGGTCAGGGAGCCGTAGCACTTGGTGATGTACTGCTGGAACTCCACCTTCTCGGCGTCGCTGAGCTTGGTGTGCCCGTTGATCTTCTGCTCCAGCACGCGCAGGCGGTCGCGGACCATCACCACCTTGTGGAAGAGCGAGTCGATGGGTAGCTCGCGGGGCTGCAGCTCGGCGCTGGCCGGCTTGATGAGGATGGTTCCGCTCTCCCACTTCGGGGCCAGGCGGACGTTGCTGCTCTCCTCCAACGCTTCACGCAGGATGGCCTTGAGCTCTTCGCGGGTCATGGTCTCGAACTCCGGGAGGGGGACGTCCGCCTTGCGGACGACGGGAGACAGGTGCTGGGGGCGGCGGCTGGCGCGCTCGCGCTCCACGTCCTTGGGGAGCGCGCGCGGCACCGGCGCGGCGCGGGGCAGGAACTTGTTGCAGATGGGGGCGCTCGCCGGGAACATCCCGCGGTCGAGCATCACGCGGCAGTCTCCCTTCCAGGTGCCGCCGTCCTTGGAGACGGCCTTGAAGAGGCGGCAGTTGCCGCAGACCTTCGCGCCCGGCGCAGCCAGCGGCTCGTCGGCGTCGACGGGAGCCGTGGGAGCAGCGGGAGCAGTGGCAGGCTCGGGAGAGGGACCGGCGGCCTGCTCCGGCGAAGGTGCAGCTTCCGGGGCTGGAGCGGGCGGCTCGAGGGCAACAGGGGCGGCCGGGGGCGCGGGCTCGGCGGGTTGCTGGACGGCGGGGCCGGGAGGTGTCTCGACGTCTGCCAAGTGCGGTCCTTTCGACGCCATATCAATCGGCGGGCGGAGTATCGCAAATGCCTCGCGCGAGGTCACCCCGCCAGGACCTCTTGCCCCTGCCCGAGGCCGTCCAGAAGCTTGGGGCGATGGGACCGTGGCTGCGCGGCATGGCGATCTTCCTTGCGGCGTATTCGACCGCGACGGCGCGCGCGCAGGAGGAGCAGCCACGGACTCATCCTCCTGATCAGGCCGCTCGGCAGCAGAAGGCCCCCGCGGCTGATCAGGAGCTTGTCCGCCTCCGAAAGGAGCTCGCGGACCTCAAGGCCCAGCTCGACCAGCAGCGCGCGGACCAGGCGGCGGCCGGGCAACGCCAGCAGCAGCAGATCGAAGCGCTGCGCCAGCAGGCCGAGGCCGTGGCGGCGCGGGGGCGGGCCATCGAGGAGAACCGCCGGGCGCGCATCCAGTGGTGGAACCAGGCGGGGAAGCTCTGGCCGACGCGGACGTCGTCCTGATGGGGGGCACGTCGGAGGTGGCAGCCCTGCTCGAAACGGCGCGAGGTCTGTTGTCCCGAGCCAGCCAGGACGCCGCCGGGTACGGCTATTCGAGGGAGGCCTCGAACGGCCGCGCCGCGCTCGACTCTCTGGTAGACGCCGACGACCGGCTTTCGAACCGGGACCTCGCCGGCGCCCGGGTGGCCATCAACTACGCGGTCGACTACGTGGTGACGGCCCGGTCGCTGGCCCGCAGCTCGGCCCAGCCGCTCTACGAACCGGCGCCCTGAGGCGGCTCGGCCGCGGGGTAGATCACCCTCGTGCCCACGACCTTCGCGAACGACGTCAAGCGGTGCGGCACGGCCCGCCGGCCCACGATCTGCTCGACCTCGAAGCCGCGGGCGGACAGCGCGTCGGCCACCAGCGAGCGATGGCAGCGCCAGGGCAGGGCCTCGGCGCACATGAAGGCGACCGGGCTCGGCAGGGCGACGAGCTCGCGCAGGCCCTGCTCGAACTCGCCGGTCTGCATGTAGTCGGCGAAGGCGCGGAAGGAGGCGTTGCGCCAGCCCGCGGACGCCGGGTGCTCGCCCTTCGGCGAGTGGCGCAGGCCGCCGAGTCTGGGCAGGTGCACGTAGCCGATGCCGGCCGCGGCGAGGGCGCGCGGGAGCGTGTCGCGGTTGAACTGCGGGTTCTTGAGCGAGCGCGGGACCGTGCGGATGTCCGCGACCGTGGCCACCTGGTGCAGGTGAAGGATTTCGAGGACTCGTCGAGCGAGCGCGTGGAATGTCCGAGGGCGAAGAGGGTGGGGCGGTGCTTCATCAGAGCCTCCCGAGCCAGGCGTAGGTCGTCAGCACCGTGGTCATCTGGGCCACGATGGCGGCGAGGTCCGCGCCCTTGGAGAGCCGCAAGCCGGCCGAGGACGCGATGACCGTGTAGTCGCGGAAGAGGGAGCGCAGTGTGGCCGGCTTGACGGACTGGCGGTTGTACGCGGCCCAGTGCTCTACCGAGCGCAGGATGACCCGCTCGTGGTCCTCCAGCACCTCGTACAGGAAGGGACCCGGCTCCGCCTCGCTCTCCTCCGACCGGGCCCGGCGCGCCATTCCGATGAGGTCGTTGAGCATCTCGTCGCTCGTCTGCTCGCTTCCGGCATCGACCAGGCGCAGGAAGGACTCGGTGACGCGCCAGCGCGCGGGCCTGCCGTCGCGACGGCGGGTGAGGATGGCGAAGTACTGGGCCGGCTCGAGCTTGCGCGGGTGCTCGTTCCAGGCCTCGCGGACCAGGGTGTGCTCGCTCCAGCGGTTGAAGGCGTGGTGGCGGTCGTCGGGGTCCATCACGATGAACTGCTCGCGCTCCTCGAGCCGGCCGATGACGGCGACCCAGTGCGAGAAGCCCTGGACGAGGAGGATGGCGGGCAGGCCCTGCCTCAGGTGGTTGCGCAGCCGGCGGGCGAAGGACGCGCCCCGGTGCTTGTCGCCTTGATGAAGGAACTCGGTGCGCACGCCGAAGCGCCGGGCGGCCTTGCGGATCTCGAACTCGTCGACGCCCTCGGTGTAGACGCGGTAGGGCTTGCCCAGGACCCGGGCGATCTCGCGCTGGTCCGCCTGGATGCCGAGGATGGCCAGGCAGGAGGAGAGGCTGGTCGGGCCACAGTGGCCCGCCTCCTGGGGCTGGGGGATGAGGCTGAACTGCTGCTCCATGGCTCGCATCGCTCTCTCTCGAGAACGCTGGAGCCGCGGCGATTCTTGGGCTGCCCCGGCCGAGCGGGCCGGCTAGCGCTCTCGTTCGAGGTGCTCGATCGAGTTGGCGGCCTTCTCCACCTCCGCCGACCGCGGGATGACGATCACCAGCGGCATCGCCTTGGTGCCCTCGACCTTCTGCTCGTCGAGCCTCGTGACGGGCGTGACCTCGATCGCGGTCTCGACCTCGCCTTCCTTCACCACGGCCTTCGCCCAGGTGTCATCGAGCCGCTTCGAGACGAGGGTCAAGGTGCGCTTGCCGTCCTGGCCGGCGGCCTTGAGCGTCACCTTCTCGTCCGCCTTGAAGCGCTCGCGGTAGAAGGCCTCGACCTTCGCGAAGCGCAGCGGGACGCGAAAGGTCTTCTGCCCGGGGGCTATCGCCAAGGCCTTGCCGTCGATGGAGGGCAGGGGCAACGGCTTGAGCGAGGCTTCCCCGGCCAGCGCGGCCGTCGAGAAGGCCAGCATGGCGAAGGCGGCTACGAGGCGGGGCATGGCGTCCTCCTGCAGGCGATGGTCTCACCTTCTGGGGACAACCGGCACGGCGTCGCGGTTTCAGACCTCGGAGAGCACCTCGTCGGCGTGCCCGTCGACCTTCACCTTGGGCCAGACCTTGGCGATCTTGCCCTCCTCGTCCAGGAGCACCGTGGAGCGGATGATGCCGGTCACCTTCTTGCCGTACATCACCTTCTCGCCCCAGGCGCCGTAGGCCTCGAGCATCTTGGTCTCCGGGTCGGAGAGCAGCGGGAAGGTCAGGTCGAACTTCTGCTTGAACTTCTGGTGCGAGGCGGTCGAGTCGCGGGAGACGCCGAGGACCGCCACGCCTTTCTTCTTGAATTCCGAGAGCTTGTCCCGGAAATCGCACGCCTCGCGGGTGCAGCCGGGGGTGTTGTCCTTCGGGTAGAAGTACAGGACCACCTTCTGGCCGGCGAAGTCCGAGAGCTGCACCTCCTGGCCGTCGTCGGAAACCAGCTTGAACTTCGGGGCCTTCTTGCCGATCGAAAGAGCCATGGCTTTTGCCTCCCAACTGCGTTCGTGGAACTCGATCCCGCTCGCTTCTTGACCTACGATTCGTCCCGGCGTGCCAGCCAAGGACTACGGTCGGTATTCACTCATCAAGAAGCTCGCCACCGGCGGGATGGCGGAAGTGTTCCTTGCGCGCCAGAAGGGCTTGGAAGGATTCGAGAAGCTCTGCGTCATCAAGCGCATCCTTCCGCACCTCGCCGACGATCAAGAGTTCGTTTCGATGTTCCTCAACGAGGCGCGTATCGCGGCGCGCTTCGGACACCCCAACATTGCCCAGATCTTCGACCTCGGCATGGAGGAGGGGACGTACTTCATCGCCATGGAGTACATCCACGGCGAGGACCTGGGCCGCATCATGCGCCAGGCCTGGTCGGCCGGGACCTGGCTGCCCCTGCCCATCACGCTGCGAATCATCGCGCAGTCCTGTGAGGGCCTGAACTACGCCCACGCCAAGGCCGACGAGCGCGGCGTGCCGCTCAAGGTCGTGCACCGCGACGTCAGCCCGCAGAACGTCCTCGTCAGCTTCGAGGGCAGCGCCAAGATCGTCGACTTCGGCATCGCGCGCGCCGCGGACCAGGTCTCCACCACCCGCTCCGGCGCCATCAAGGGCAAGTTCGCGTACATGTCGCCGGAGCAGGCCAGCGGCAAGCCGCTCGACCACCGCAGCGACCAGTTCGCCATCGGTTTGGTGCTCTACGAGCTGCTCACCGGCGTGCGCCCCTTCAAGCGCGACAGCGACATCCTGACGCTGAAGGCCGCGGTGGACTGCGACATCCCGCCGCCTTCGATGGTCGCCGAGGTGCCCAAGTCGCTCGACCCCATCGTCATGCGGGCGCTGGCGCGGGTGGCCGACGACCGCTACCCGGACACCGGCGGCTTCCAGCTGGCCATCGACAACTTCATCACGCAGCAGGGCTGGACGGTGGCGAGCGCGCACGTCGCCGACTTCATGCGCCAGCTCTTCAAGGACCGCCTGTCGAAGGAGGCGGAGCTGGGCGAGCCCATCGTCGGCACCGACTCGGGAGGGACGCCCGCCAGCGGCAGCTTCCCGATGCCGAAGAAGCTGCCGACGCGCCCCGAGTTCCTGCTGCAGCAGCCGGTCGCCGCGCCGCCCATCAACCCGGCGGCGCTGACTCCCGAGCCCAAGCCCGCCGAGGCAGCCAGGCCTCCACCGGCTCCCCCGGAGGTCGAGCCGGCCAAGCCTGCCTGGCAGTCGCAGCCCGGCATCCGCCCAGCCACGAGCAACAACGGCCGCGCGGTGACCAGCTCCAGCGTGCCCAAGCGCCGCGCGACCTCGACCGACAAGCAGGGCCTGGTTCCGAACAACAACGCGGTGCGGCGCAGCGGTGTCGGCATCCGCGTCGTCTCCGACGACCCCGAGCCGCCGGCGCCGGTGGCCCCGCCGGCCGCTGCCGAGAAGCGGAGGTCGAGCCGGTCGAGCATGGTGGCCAAGGTCGAGCCCCCTGCGCCTCCGGTCGAGCCTGAGCCCAGCCCCGCAATCGACGATGACGAGGACGAGGGCCGCACCCAGGCGCTGGAGAGCGTGCCGCCCGAGGCCCCGCCGCCCAAGGAGGCGCGCAAGTCGACGTCGGGGATGAAGCGGACGCCGACGACCGAGAAGAAGCGCCGCAGCGTCCTCTACCTGGACGAGGAGGAGCTGGAGAAGCAGAACCGCGAGCGGGCCGAGGCGGTCAAGCCGACCCAGTCCTTCCTCGACGACGACGACGACAACGAAGCGACCATCGCCAAGCCGGCTGCGCGCGAAGGCGGCGGCTTCCCCAAGTGGATCCTGGGGGTCATCGTCGTGCTGGCGTTCCTGGCGGTGGGCCTGGTGCCCGACGTGCGGGCCAAGGTCCTACACATCCTCAAGTCGGCTGGACCGGTCGACGAGTTCGCCGACGCCTCGAGCAAGGCCTCGCTCTACCTGGAGTCGAACTTCCCGGTCGACGTGTTCCTGGGCAAGGAAAGGCTGGGGGCGACGCCGCTCAATGGCGTCATGGTCCCCGAGGGCACCCTCAAGCTGAGGCTGGTCAACACGAACCTGGGCGTGGAGAAGGAGATCACCGTCCAGGGCAAGGGTTCCACGGTCCGGCACAAGGAGACCTTCGGCGTCGGCCGCGCCCGCTTCAAGTCCGACAAGGACTGCGAGGTCTTCATCAACGGCAAGCGGGTCGCCAAGGCCAACGGCCCGGCGCTCGACTACTTCGAAGGCACCTACGACGTCGAGTGCCGCAACGAGGGCGCCGCGCTCATCGGCTACGGCAAGCTCACCATCTCCAAGGACCGGACCAAGCTGGCCGAGGTGAGCCTCAAGCTGCAGCCGATGCCGAAGTGAGCCCGGGCTGGGGCGCTCGACCCATATGCTCGACCCATATGATCGATGCGGGCGATCCGGTGACGGACGTCACACTTCGGGCCCAACCTCGGATCTTCGTTTGGGAATCCGCCGGAAAAGAAGCTCCAGGCCCGCTCGAGCGGAACCTGGAGCCCAAAGCCCGAAAACCGGCGTGAGCGGCGCTAGCTGCTGATGCGCTTGAGCACCGCCTGGACGGCCTTGGCCGGAGTCTCTTCGGCGACCACCGCCACGCCGCAAGCCGAGGCGTCCGAGACCAGGTGCTGGTGGATGTACCAGCCGGCGTCGAGGCGGTCCTTGGCGGGAGGCCGGCCGGCGCGGGTGCGGCCGCGGTCCGACAGGCGCTTGCGGTAGTCCTCTTCGCTCGGGGCCGCGAGCAGGATGATCTGCGCGCCGCGGGAGCGGTACCGCGAGAACTGGCTGGGCACCAGCGGCACGCCGTGGAAGATGGCGCTCTTGCCGGTGACCAGGTAGCTGTCGATCATCCGGGCCGCCGCGCCGGCCAGGGGGCGCACGTGGGACTGGAAGCCGGCCACCACCGTCGCCTGATTGAGCGCGCCGTGCATCTCGAAGGCGTTGAGCGCGTTGCGGAAGAGCATCGGGTCGTCCTGCTCGCGGCTCTGGATGCGCAAGAGGTCGCGGACGACGTCCACGTCGACCAGGCGGAGCAGGCCCAGCTCGCGCGCGACTTCGTGGGCCACCACCGACTTTCCGACGCCCGGCGCACCGGCGATGAGCAGCAACATGACGTGGGCCTCCGCGGGAACGGGTCGAGGGCAATGAGGTTGCCACGCCCGCGCGCGCTTGGGAAGCTGCGGCACCGTTCGTGGCATGCGGCCCACGGCCAGCGCGCCGCCACGCTGGCCGGTCGCCTTGACCCCCTCAGAGGCCGGTGGTTAGGTTTCCCGAGCGGGGTGCTGTCGAGGCGGATAGGGCTCCATGGCGGACAAGAAGGACCACATCGGCCTCTCGGACACCCACAACTCGCGGGGAATCGAACTGGCAGACCGCGGGTGGCTCGACGAAGCGGTCAGCGAGTTCCGCAAGGCGATTGAGCTCGACCCGACGAGCGCGCACGCCCACGACAACCTGGCGACCGTGCTGGCGGAGAAGAAGTCCTACCGCGAAGCGCTCTCCGAGTACCTCAAGGCCATCGAGCTCGAGCCCGAGAGCGCGACGGCGCACTACAACCTCGCCTGCTTCCTGGCCACCCACGCGACCGAGATGGCGGTCGCCGAGTACCGCGAGGCGATCGAGGAAGAGCCCGACTACCCGGACGCCCACGTCAACCTGGCGCTGGTGCTGGTCGACCAGGGCGACCTCGCCGGGGCCAAGAAGGAGCTGGAGATCGCCTCGAGCCTGGCCCCGGACGACCCGCTCCCTCGGCACGAGCTGGCCTCGCTGGCGATGGAGGACGGCGACTACAAGGCCGCCATCGCCCACCTCAAGGAGGTCGTCCGCCTCGGCCCCGACGACTTCGAGGGCTGGCTCGACCTGGGCGTCTGCTACGCCCAGAAGGGCATCTACTCGGAGGCGGAGAAGGCCTACGAGAAGGCGCGCGCGCTCAATCCGAGCGACCCCTTGCTCACCTACGACCAGGCCGCGCTCTATGCCCAGTGGGGGCGGGCCGCCGAGGCCAAGCGCCTGCTCGGCCAGGCCATCGCCGCCGACCCGGCCAAGGTCCGCTCCTGGCTGGGCACCGACCCCATGTTCGACTCGCTCAAGGGCGACCCCGACTTCGAGGCGCTCGCGCGGGGGTAGTCCCTTCGTCTGGTCTTTGAAGTGGCAGAGACCACGCCGGAGGGAGGGGCTTCGGGCTTTGGACTTCGGGCCTCGGCACTGCAGCTCCGAGGCTTGACTCGAGGCGAGCAGTCCGAAGCCCACGGCCGTGCGCAGGGCAGCCCAAGGGACGGCGGCAACGGCCCGTGCGCGACGGTCCGGCCGTGCCGAGCTTTCCGAAAGGATCTCTCCAAGGAGGGCCGCCAGGCTGGCGGCCGGACGCTCGTCGTCCGTGAGGCCGACGTGATGCCATCGCAGCCACCCCGCGCCGGCGAGGCCGCCAAGCTCGAGCTGGTGGGCGTGAGCAAGGTCTTCGCCTCCAAGACCGGGCAGGTGGAGGCGCTGCGCGACGTGTGGCTGACGCTGCGCCGCGGCGAGTTCGTGGCCCTGGCCGGACCCTCGGGGTGCGGCAAGACGACCCTGCTCAACATCATCGCCGGGCTCGAGCTGCCGGACGAAGGGGAGGTCCGCGTCGACGGCCGCGCGGTCCACGGCCCGGGACCCGACCGCATCGTCATGTTCCAGGAGTCCGCGCTCTTCCCCTGGCTGACCGTGCGGGCCAACGTCGAGTTCGGCCTGCAGCTCAAGGGGCTCTCCCGGCGGGACCGGCGCCGCAAGGCGCTCGACGGCCTGAAGCTGGTCAACCTCTCCGCCTTCGCCGGCAGCTACGTGCACGAGCTGTCGGGAGGCATGCGCCAGCGGGCGGCGCTCGCGCGGGCGCTGGTCCTGGAGCCGGAGGTGCTGCTGATGGACGAGCCCTTCGCCGCGCTCGACGCCGAGTCGCGCACCTCGCTGACCCGGGAAGCTCGAGGGGCTGTGGCAGAAGATGGAGATGACGGTGGTCTTCGTCGCCCACCACGTGCCCAGCGGCGTGCAGCTGGGCGAGCGGGTCATCGTCTTCGGCTCGCACCCCGGGCGCATCATCGGCGAGTACCGGGTCGACCTGCCGCGGCCGCGCAGCGAGACCGACCGCGGCCTGGTCGCGCTCTCGGAGGCCATCACCGAGCGCTTCGGGGCCACCGTGCGCCAGGAGCGGGAGGAGGAGCGCCGTGGAGGCTAGGACCGCGGACGGGATCCTGCCGCGCCCGCCGGGAATGGCCCGCCGCCGCCCGGTGCCCCGCTCGTCGCGGCGGGCGCAGCTCGTCTTCTTCGCGGTGGCGATCCTTCTCTGGCAGCTGGGAGCGCAGCTCGGGCTCTGGCGAACCTACCTCTTCCCGTCGCCCCTCGAGGTGGCGGAGAAGATCGTCCACGGCTTCGCCACCGGGGCCTATCTGAAGGGCACCGGCATCACGCTCTTGCGGCTGTTGGAGGGCTACCTCATCAGCGCGGTCGCCGGCGTCGCGCTCGGGGTGGCCATCCGCCACCTGCCGCTGCTCGACCGCACGGTGGGCGCGCTCATCGTCGGCCTGCAGGCGCTGCCCTCGGTGTGCTGGCTGCCCATCGCGCTGCTCTGGTTCGGCTTGTCGCAGGCGGCCATCGTCTTCGTGGTGGTGATGGGGGCGCTGCTGTCGATCACGGTCGCCACCGAGCAGGGCATCCGCAACGTGCCACCCATCTACGTCCGGGCGGCGCGGACCATGGGCGCCAAGGGCCTCGGCCTCTACCTGCGGGTCGTCCTGCCGGCGGCGCTGCCGTCGATCATCACCGGCATGAAGCTCGGGTGGGCCTTCGCCTGGCGCTCGCTGATGGCGGCCGAGCTCCTCTATGTCTCCGGCGGGCTGGGGCAGCTGTTGATGATGGGCCGCGAGTTCAACGACATCGGCGAGGTGGTGGCGGTGATGGTCCTCATCGTCGCCATCGGCCTCGCGAACGACCGGCTGGTCTTCAGCTCCCTGGAGCGCAAGGTCCGCGAGCGCTTCGGGTACGACCGCGCCTGATCACACCTGAGCGGCCGCCGAACCCTTCCGCCGGAAGCGGGCTCTGACGGACCTTGACCGGAGGTCCCACCTTGAACCTGCCCTTCGACTCCACCTACCTCATGTACGGCCTGGCCGCGGCCGTGATCGTCTGGATGATGCTCAAGCGCCGGGGCGACATCTCCTCGGCCGAAGCCCGGAAGCTGGTGCAGGAGGGCGGGGCGAGGCTCCTGGACGTGCGCACGCCGGGCGAGTTCGCCGCGGGCCACATCGACGGCGCGCTGAACATCCCGGTGCAGGAGCTGTCGGGGAGCCTGAAGAAGGTGGGTCCCAAGGACAAGCCGGTGGTCGTCTACTGCGCGTCCGGGGCGCGCAGTGCCATGGCCGCGCAGACGCTCAAGGCCAACGGCTGGCAGACCGTGCGCAACCTGGGGGCCATGTCGCGCTGGTAGAGGCTGTCAACCTGGCTCCTTGACCCCTGCGCGAACCCGGCTTATGACGGGGCGTCTTTCGGGGGCCCGGGCGCGCAGTTGTGCGGCGTCCGGGCTCTCGCGCCATGGCGCACCTGACCACCCTCGAGCCGGGCCGCCCCAATGCCCGATGGAGCCTTCCCAAGATGATCTCCCACCGCAACCTGCTCTTCATCGCCCTCGGACTTCTGGTCGCGGCCTGCTCTCCGGCGCAGCGCTCGGTCACCCTCAAGGCTGACTCCCGCCTGTCCGGCGGCCAGGAGGCGCAGGTGAAGATCGACGCGCCCGCCGGCTGGATCCAGTCGGTCAAGCGCGCCGACCGCGCCGTCTTCGTCGCCGGCGACAACTTCTCTTCGCTCAGCTTCGCGGTCCAGGCGTCGACCGTCGCTGAAGAGCGCTGCCCCGAGCTGGCCGACCGCGCTGCCGCGGACGCCGCCAAGGCCCTCACCGCGAACCCCGACGTGAAGCCCACCTTCACGCCTGCCGGCGCCGGCGTGGTCGACTTCACCTTGACCGTCCCGGCCTCGCCCCCCGGCCCGTCCGACAAGTTCTACCAGGGCCGCGCCGTCTGCCGCTCCGGCGCGCTCGCGGTGGCGACCTGCTACTGCGGCATCAAGAAGCAGGACAGCGTCGGCCAGGACTGCAAGAAGGCGCTCGAGTCCCTGATGGTTGACGGGCCGAAGGCCGCCGCTCCTGTTCCCGCGCCCGCGCCCGAGCCTGCGCAGCCGGCGGTGGCTCCTGCTCCGGCTCCGGCTCCGGCACCGGCCGCTGCAGAGCCCCAGGCCCCGCCGCAGCCCGAGGCCAAGCCGGTCGAGCCCGCCAAGTAGGCGCACCGCGACGAAGCCAGTGGTTCCCGAAGGCCGCCCACCGCAAGGTGTGGCGGCCTTCGCCTGTCTGAACGAGGGTGCCGACGCGAAGCCACGCGGTTTCGCGCAGGCGATTCGCGAACGAGGAGGAGGGGGAAGGGGAGAAGCAGGAGAAGCGGTGCTACTTGGCGTCGCCCTCGCCAGCCAGGTAGGCCAGGATGACCTCGTCGAGGCTCTTCTCGCTGATGAGGTCCTCGCCGAACAGGGTCTCGCCGCCCTCGAGCTGCTTGGGCGCGTTGGTCATCTGCCGGGCGGCGATGACCTCGGGAGGCAGGGCAGCCGGGCGCGGCGCCTGCTGGACCACGTTGTTCAGGGGGATGGGAGAGGGGCCCGAAGCCCCAGGCGCCGCGGGAGCCAGCTGGCCGGGGGCGAAGGAGCGCGACTGCTCGGCCTCGTCGTAGACGCCGTTGAGCAGGTTGCGCAGCATCTCCTTGTGCTGCTCCTCCATCAGCTCGCGCACGACCTGGGGGAGGTTCTCGGCGTTGACGATGTCTGCGTAGGCCGTCTTCTTCGACGCGAGGATGTTCCCGCCCACGAACAGGTGCGTGATGATGTGCGGGTTGTTGACGCCCGAGTCCTCGGTCTGGATGTGGTACAGCTTCCCCTTGTGCTTGATGTTGTGGTTGAACCCGGTGACGGCTTTCTTGAAAACGGTCATGATTTCGTGGGCTTGCGGGGCCGTCGCGGTGGGTGGGGAAGCTGAAGACCCCACACATTAGCCCGAGCCGAATGACCGGGCAAGGCTGAGTTCAGAACACCACTCAGCGGATCGCCCGGCCGTTCGTGTAGGGGAAGAGCTCGCGCTGGAGCGTGGTGGGCTCGGAGTACGTCGCCGCGTGGTTCGCCCTGCTGGCGAGCACCAGGATGATGAGGCCGCAGGTGAAGCTGTTGAGGGCTTCCAGCGCCCCCCGGTAGCCCAGCGCCAGCGGGGCGCAGACCAGCCAGGCGGCCGCCAGGAAGCTTGCCCAGCGCGCGGGATCCCAGCGCAGAGCCACGACCTCCGCGACCAGGATGGCCAACGCCACCAGGTACTGGGGGACGGCGGCGCGGGAGAGAGCCTGAATCTCCACGCCCGTCAGGAACAGCCAGACCGCGAGGACCAGCGTCGTGATGCGCGCCATGAGGAGCCTCTCCCGAGGCTACTCGGTGGGCACCGCAAGGCCTCTTCACAAGCCGTCGCCCGGGGGGACAAGGCGTTCCTTGTTCCCTCGAAATGCTTGGGATAAGTCTCTGCGCACTTCCCTGTTAGGAGAGACCATGAACGCCGCCTCCCCCAAGAACGAGACGCGAGACCAGCTCATCGCCAGGCTCAAGGAGCTCAGCAAGGGCTTCCGCGTCGACATCATCGAGATGCTCGAGAAGGCCGGTAGCGGCCATCCGGGCGGCAGCCTGTCGGTCATCGACCTGGTGACCGCGCTGTACTTCCACCAGATGCGCCACGATCCGAAGAACCCGAAGTGGCCGGAGCGCGACCGCTTCGTGCTCTCCAAGGGCCACGCGGTGCCGGCGCAGTACGCCGCGCTCGCGGGCGCGGGCTACTTCCCCAAGAGCGAGCTCGCCAGTCTGCGCGTGCTCGGCTCGCGGCTGCAGGGCCACCCGGTCAACTCCCTGTGCCCGGGCATCGAGGCCTGCACCGGCTCGCTCGGACAGGGCCTGTCGGTCGCGCAGGGCATGGCGATGGCCAGCAAGGTGGACGGCGGCAAGTTCCACGTCTGGTGCGTCATCGGCGACGGCGAGATGCAGGAGGGCCAGATCTGGGAGGCGGCGATGAGCTGCGCCAAGTACGGCCTGGACAACCTGACCTGCATCCTCGACTACAACAAGGGCCAGATCGACGGGCACATCAAGGACGTGATGCCCGAGGAGCCCGTGGCCGACAAGTGGCGCGCCTTCAACTGGAACGTCCTCACCGTCGACGGCCACGACTTCAACCAGATCCTGGACGCCTACGCCGAGGCCCTGCGGGTGAAGGGCAAGCCGACCTTCATCATCGCCAACACCATCAAGGGCAAGGGCGTGTCCTTCATGGAGGACCGCTGCGAGTGGCACGGCGCCACGCCGAACAAGGACCAGACGGCCAAGGCGCTCGCCGAGATCAAGCAGTCCTAGTCCCAATCGCGGCCCCGGTCCGACGCTCCGCTTCCAATGCGGACCGAGGCCTTTGACCCCGACCCTTCCGACCTATTCGAGATTCGAGAGAACCATGCCCGCGAAAGCCACCCGCGAAGTCTTCGGCGAGACCCTGGCCGCCCTCGGCGAGAAGTACCCCGAGATCGTCTGCCTGGACGCCGACCTGTCCAAGTCCACCAAGTCCGACCTGTTCGCCAAGAAGTACCCGTCCCGCTTCTTCGAGATGGGCATCCAGGAAGCCAACATGATCGGCATCGCCGCCGGCATGGCCCTGTGCGGCAAGGTCCCGTTCATCTGCTCGTTCGCGTGCTTCGTCACCGGCCGCTACGACCAGATCCGCATCAGCGTCGCCTACAGCGAGGCGAACGTGCGCATCGTCGGCAGCCACGCCGGCATCGGCATCGGCGAGGACGGCATGAGCCAGCAGGGGCTCGAGGACATCGCGCTGATGCGCGCCCTGCCCAACATGCTTGTCCTGCAGCCCGGCGACGACCTCGAATGCGCCCAGGCCGTGGAGTTCCTGGTCAAGCACCAGGGGCCGGCCTTCCTGCGCACCACGCGTCAGAAGCTCGATCGCGTCAACAAGGACGACTACAAGTTCGAGGTCGGCAAGGCCGTCACCCTGCGCGAGGGCAACGACGTCGCCATCTTCGCCTCCGGCGGCACCGTCCAGGGCGCGGTCAAGGCTGCGGACGCGCTCAAGGGCCAGGGCGTCGCCGCCCGCGTCGTCAACTGCCACACGCTGCGGCCGTTCGACGCCGCCGCGGCGGTGAAGGCCGGCCGCGAGTGCAAGGCGGGCATCGTCTCGGTCGAGGACCACATGACCGTGGGTGGCCTGGGCTCGTGCATCGCCGAGTCGCTGGCCGACGCCGGCGTGGGCGCCAAGCTGCACCGCGTGGGCCTCGAAGGGTTCGGCGAGTCGGGCACGCCCGAGGCGCTCTACACCAAGTACGACCTGGACGCGGCGGGCATCGAGAAGCGCGTGAAGCGCTTCCTGGGCCGCTAGCCCCTCGACGAGCTCGGGGTGTCGAACGACAAGCTCGGGGTGTCGTCGTGGATTCGCTGTCGCAGTCGCTCTCCCGCCTGAGCCGTGCGCTTCAGGCGCAGGCGGGAGGCCGCGTCCAGATGCGGCCGTTCGTCGCCGCGACGGGGGGACGCCTCGAAGGCGACTTCGAGGTGCGCTCCGCCGACGGGCGCGTGCGCCGACTGCAGCGCGCCGAGCTCCCGCTGCCGTCCCCGCTCCTGCGCGCCTTCGCGCACCTGGCTCCGGTCGAGAACCTGGCCATCGACCTCGGCTCGCACCGGCTGACCCTGTGGGCTCCGCAGGAGCTGATCGAGCTGCAGGTGGGGTACCGGTGGCACGGCTTCAACGGCAAGCGGATGCAGGAGTGGGACGAGCGCTACGTGGTCTTCGCCGAGGACGGCGGCGACCCGGTGGCCTTGTGCCTGGACGAGCAGGACGGGCCGGTCTGGCTCTCGCACCGGGGCGAAGGCCGGCACGTCTTCTTCGAAGCGGCGCCGTCGCTCGCCACCTTCTACGAGGCCGTCGCCGACTGGGTCGAGACCCGCGACGTCTCGGCGCTGCGGGGGCGCCTCGAGAAGCGGTGTGGCGCGCAGGCCGCCGACCTCTGGCTCTGGAAGGAGCTCGTCTCGGGGACGGAGTCCAGGCGCTGACGCGCGGCGCCGTCGCCTTCAGGTGACGTTGACCAGCCCCTGGCCGACGAAGGCCATGAAGCACTTGAGCGCCTCGAACTCGCGGATGGGCGAGACGCGGATGATCGCCTTGATGTCGCGGGTGCCGTCGATGCGCGAGAGCAGGTAGCGCTCCTGCGGGGTCAGCTCGAGCTCCTTGAGCTTGGACAGCGGCACGGCCAGGTGCGGCACGCGGGGCGTGTCGACCATCTGCGTGCGCATCTGCGCCAGCAGGCCGGTCTCGGCCTGCTTGAGCACCGCGGCCGTCTCGGGCGTGGACTTGAGCTCGTTGGCGCGGGCGGCGAGCTTCTCGGCGTCGGAGAACTGCTGGTTGGCGAGCAGCTGGCGGGCCGCCGCCAGGATCTGCTCCGGCGGGACCTCTTCGCCGACGGTGCTGTCCACGGCCTTGGAGGACGTGGAGGGGGTCTTCGGGTCGTACGGGATGATGAGGTTCTGCCGGTACAGCGCGTAGAGGCGCTTGTAGAGGTGGAAGTCGGTGGCGTGCAGGCGAAGGCTGATCTCGTCGATGGTCAGCCCTTCGCGCATCAGCCCGAACAGCTGGGCGTCCAGGGACGTGGGCGCGAGATCCTTGGGGGCCTTCAGCTCGTCGACCCGCAAGGCCATGCAGCCCTTGGGGAAGGTCTGGAGCATCGAGTCCCAGGCGGTCTCGCGGAACTCGCCCTCGCGGTGGACGTCGAGCAGCGGCACCTCGACCTTCACCGCGTCCTCCTCCGGCGGCAGCACGTTGCGGGCGAACTTGAAGAAGCCCTGCTTCCAGCGGAACAGGCCGAGCAGCGTCTCGCGGAACTTGATGGTGAGGACCTGCTTGAGCACGTCCTCGTTGAGCACGCCGATCATCACCAGGATGCGGCCGAGGAAGATCTTGGTCTCGGTCTGGGTCTGGAACGCCTTGATCAGCTGGTCTTCGGTGATGTGCCCGAAGTTGATGAGGAACTGGCCCAGGTATTCGCGCGGGTCGTTGGAGGCGGCGTTGACGATGTTGCCGGAGCGGATGGAGACGCTCTTCTTGGCGTTGCCGAACTCGCAGACGAGCGTGCCCGTGAGGTTCTTGTTCCCCAGGTAGAGCGCCAGGTCGCTGATGCTCATCGTCCCGAGGTCGCCGGCCAGTCCTTCCATGCGCCCGATTCTGGCGTGAGGTGCGAGGCCAAGCAACCTTCCGGCCGCACGGGAAGCCCGGCTGAACGCCCCCGCGACCGACGGGCACGACGGACTGGAACCCGGCTGCGGACCGGGATACCGTTTTTCCGCCATGGCAACCCTGCGAACGATCGCCAGCCCTCCGGAGCTGGTCCAGGCTCCCACCAAGGTCTTGTCCATCGACGGGCGAACGGTCGCCTGTCGGGTCGAGGGGCCGAAGGCCGGCTTGTGGGCGTTCGACGTCGGAGGGGTCGGCCGGCCGCTCAAGACCGACGAGGACGGCCGCCGCTACCACTCGCCGTCCTGGTCGGCCTGGGGCGACCTGCTCTTCCACGTCGACTCGCCCAAGGGCCCCATGGTCGGGGTCGTGCCCGCCTTCGGGCGCGGCTCCGCGGCGGAGTACCCCGGCACCGGCATCGCGGTCAGCGCCGACGGGCGCGTCCTCGCCGTCGCCGACTCCCTCGCCGGGGCTCTCAAGGTCTCCGCGGTGGCGCCGGGCAACTCGCCGTTCCACGAGGCCCCCAAGACCATCGGCGAGTTCAAGGAGGCGGTCCCTTCCGCGCCGATGGCCCTGGACGTCACCCGGGACGGGGCCTTCGTGGTCGTCGTGCGCCACGCGCAGGAGCGCGCGCCCTCGCTGTGGTCCTTCCCTTCCGCCGGAGGCGACCCGCAGGGCTCGTGCCGCAGGTGGCGGCGCCCTCGGCCCTGGCTTTCTGCCTGGGCAAGACCCAGCTGGCGGTCCTCGAGATCCGCATGGGGGCGTCGTCGACCTCGCGGGTCTTCGTGCGGCCGATGGCGCCGGGGTCGCTGGGCCTGATGCGGCTGGGGCCTGCGCGCGACCTCCTGTTCGCCCGCGCCGCGCTGCCAGCGCAGCGCCCGGCCTTCTCACCCGACGGCAAGAAGCTGGCGATCATCGGCTTCGCCAGCACGGCGAGCGGTGCGGAAGAGATGGCGCTCGAGCTGCTGCCGACCGGCGGAGGCAAGTCCGTCCGGGCGGCCCAGGCGCTCGACCTGCGGGGCAGCGCCCGCTTCCTCGAGTCCGGCGAGGTCGTCGTCGACGGGTTTGACCGCGTCTCGGTCGTTACTCTGTGACGAGCAGGCCAGAGGCCGCAGACAACAAGCTCGCAAGCGTGGCGAGACCTCGCCCGCAGGAGTCGCGCACACCATGAAGGTGGTGCTGTTCACCAAGCCCAACGACGAGCGCTGCGCTCAGACCCGGGAAGCCCTCGAGGCCGCCAAGGCCAGGTTCGGCTACGAGCTCTCGAGCGCGGACGCGACCGGGGACTCCCGCTACGAGGCGCGCGTCCCGGTCGTCGTCGTCGACGGGCGAGAGCTGTCCTGGGAGGCGGGCAAGCCGGAGACGTTGGACAAGGCGCTCCGGGCGGCCAAGGAGCGCGCGGGCGTCTCGCGGCGCGGCAAGGTCGCCTTCGTCGCCGTCGCGGCGCTCTCGCTCGTGGGGGTCCTGGGCTTCAAGGCCTGGCAGGTCTTCGTGGAGCCGGGCCAGGCCGAGGCGCGCTACCTGGGGATCGATCCGGTGGAGGGCCCTGCGCCCGAGTTCGTGCTCGAGACGCGCGACGGCAAGCAGGTCAAGCTCTCCGACTTCCGGGGCAAGTTCGTCTTCCTCAACTTCTGGGCGACCTGGTGCCCCACCTGCAAGACCGAGATGCCGTCGATGGTCTCGATGCTCGGCGCCCTGGGGGACACGCCCATGGTGTCGATCGCCGCGACGGTCGACGAGGCGTGGGAGCCGGTGGACAAGTACCTGGGACGGCAGCCGCTGCCGTTCCAGGTCCTGCGCGACCCCGAGCAGAAGTGGGCCGGCACCTACGGAACCACCAAGTTCCCCGAGACGTACGTCATCGGCCCCGACGGGCGGCTGCGCGCCAAGTTCGTCGGCCCCCGCGACTGGTCCGACCGGGCGTTCGAGCTCTACTTCCGCAAGCTGCTCTCCGAGGCTGGACCGGGCCCGACCGCGTCGAAGTGACGCGCACCGGTTCGAACCCTCGCGGCTCTAAAGGCCCAGAGGCCATGGAAACCCTTCTTCACGTGACTGGGATGACGTGTGGGCACTGCGAGGCCCGCGTGCGCCAGGCGTTGGGCGAGGTCCCCGGAGTCGAGCAGGTCCTCGAGGTCAGCCACGAGGCCGCGAGGGCGCGAGTCATCCACGGTCCGGAAGTCAGCCCGGACAAGCTGGTCGCAGCGGTCGAGGAAGGCGGCTTCGGCCTGTACCACGCCTCCCTCGACGGTGAGACGACTGCGCCTGCTCCCGCCTCTTCAATCCCAACAAGTGAGAGCAGCTCCGACGAGAGTAGCCGAAGGCAACCCACGGACC
Organism: Myxococcales bacterium; assembly: GCA_049841135.1. Classification (GTDB taxonomy): domain Bacteria; phylum Myxococcota; class Myxococcia; order Myxococcales; family UBA5297; genus JACRCT01. Next base: position 720,074 of record JASGHK010000002.1, on the reverse strand, counting down.
CCCTCCAGCTCAGCCGAGGGAGGACTGGGAGGGGGCAGGGGCCCGCGGAGGGCTCGGTGCTCTTCGCGCTGGGCGGCATGTCGTGCGCGAGCTGCGCCCTGAGGATCGAGGACGCGGTCCGCAAGACGCCTGGGGTCAGCAATGTCGTCGTGAACTTCGCTCGCGGCACCGCGCGAGTCGTGCCCGGACCGGGCTTCGTGCCCGAAGCCATCGAGAAGGCCGTCAGCGACGCGGGGTACCGGGCGACTCGCAGCCTCGACGTCGCCGGCGAGCGGCGCAAGGAGCTGCGCGAGGCGAAGCTGCGCCTGCTGGTGGCCGCCTTGGCCGGTCTGCCGGTGATGGCGGTGATGTTCGTGCACCTGCACGGCCTTGGCTGGGCCGTCGCACAGCTCGTACTCGCCACGGTGGTGGTCTTCGGGGCGGGTAGTCGCTTCTTCGTCGCGGCCGTCAAGAACCTGCGGCACGGCGCGGCGAACATGGACACGCTCGTCGCGCTCGGCAGCGGCGCGGCCTATTTCTTCAGCCTTCCGGCGCTGTTCGGCAAGGGGAAGCTCTACTTCGAGGTCGCGGTCTCCATCGTCGTGCTCATCCTGCTGGGCAAGCTGCTGGAGGCGCGGGCGAAGGGCGGGGCGTCGGAGGCCATCGAGAAGCTCGCGGCGCTGCGTCCGCGCACGGCGTTGAGGGTCGGCGCCGACGGCCAGGCGTCGGAGGTGAGCGTGGACGACGTCGCTTCTGGCGATGTCCTGCTCGTGCGGGCCGGAGACCGAATCCCAATCGACGGCGAAGTAGTCGAAGGCGAGAGCGCGGTCGACGAGTCGATGCTCACCGGCGAGTCGATCCCGGTACACAAGGGCCCGGGAGACAAGGTCGTGGGCGCCACGGTGAACCGCGACGGCTCGCTGCGCGTGCACGCGACTGAGGTGGGCGCGGGGACGTTCCTGGCGCGCATCGTGCGGCTCGTCGAGGAGGCGCAGGGCTCCAAGGCCCCCATCCAGCGGCTCGCCGACCAGGTGGCCGCGGTCTTCGTGCCCGTCGTGCTGGCGGTCTCGGCGCTGACCGGGCTCGGCTGGTGGGCTCTGGGGCCGGACCACTCCATTCCCAAGGCGGTCTTCGCGGCCATCGCCGTGCTGGTCATCGCCTGTCCGTGCGCCATGGGCCTGGCGACGCCGACCGCGGTGATGGTCGCGACCGGGCGCGCCGCGCGCTCGGGAATCCTGGTCAAGGACGCCGCGAGCCTCGAGCGGGCGGCCCGCGTCGACTGCGTGCTCTTCGACAAGACGGGGACGCTCACGACGGGCAAGCCGCAGGTGGTCGACGTGCGCACGCTGCCGGGCGTGGACGCCAAAGACCTGGTTCGCCTGGCGGCCTCGCTGGAGGCCGAGTCGCCGCACCCGCTCGCGCAGGGGATCGTCGCGCACGCCAAGGCGAAGTCGATCGCGACGAGCGTGCCCTCGGGCTTCAGATCCTTCCCTGGCCGGGGCATCTCCGGGACGGTCTCCGGACGGCAGGTGATCGCAGGGACGGCGTCGCTGCTGGCCGAGCTCGGAGTGGACGCAAAGGCGCTCGAGCCCATCGCTGACGCGCTGGCCGAGGGCGGCCAGACGCCGGTCCTCGTCGCCGCCGATGGCCAGCCGCTCGGGGCGCTCGGGCTGCTCGATGCTCCGCGCGAAGGGGCCGCCGAAGCGGTCGCGCGGCTCAAGCGTCTGGGCGTCGAGGTCCACCTGCTCACCGGCGATCGGTTGCGCACGGCGCAGGCCGTTGGGCGCACGCTGGGGATCGAGCCGGCCTTCGTCCACGCGGAGGTGCTTCCCGACCGGAAGGCCGCCGAGGTCGCGGAGCGCAAGGCGAAGGGACAGGTCGTGGCGATGGTCGGCGACGGGGTCAACGATGCCCCTGCGCTTGCCGCCGCGGACGTGGGCATCGCCGTTGGCGGCGGCGCCGACGTCGCGCTCGAGGCGGCCCCGATGGCGCTGATGCGGCCGGACCCGACGCTGGTGCCGGAGGCGGTGGCGCTCGCCCGCGAGGGCCTCAAGACCATCCGCCAGAACCTGTTCTGGGCCTTCGGCTACAACGTCGTCGCCATCCCGCTGGCCATCGCCGGCATCCTCTCGCCGATGATCGGCTCGGCGGCGATGGCGTTCTCCAGCGTGAGCGTGGTGGGCAACTCGCTGCGTTTGCGACGCCGCCGGCTGGGCGGCTGAGGTATGGTGCCCGCCATGGACGGGCACCCAATCAACGTCATTTCCGCCGAGTTCAAGACGACCGCGGTCGAGGCCGAAGGCTGGCCCAAATCGGACCGCCCCGAGATCGCCTTCGCCGGGCGTTCGAACGTCGGCAAGAGCTCGATGATCAACGCGCTGTGCAAGCGCAAGAAGCTGGTGCGCGTCTCCAACACGCCCGGCCGCACGCGCACGCTCAACTTCTTTGACGTCACGGTCGAGGACCTGGCGGGCCAGCGCCGCGAGGTTCGGCTCTGCGACCTGCCGGGCTACGGCTTCGCCAAGGCGAGCAAGGGCGATCGTGCCGACTGGGCGAAGATGATCGAGCGCTACGTGAAGGGGCGTGAGGGGCTGCGCGCGGTGGTCTGCATCGTCGACGCCGAAGTGGGGCCGACCTCCGACGACGTGGACGTCATCCCCTGGGTCCTGAAGGCCGGGCGCCCGGTCATCGTCGCCGCGACCAAGCTCGACCGGCTCCCCAAGCACAAGCGAGTGCCCAGCCTGCACGAGGCCGAGAAGAAGCTGGGGTTGGGCAAGGGCGAGGCCATCGGCGTTTCGGCGACCGAAGGGGTCAACCTGGACCAGCTTTGGGCTCGGATACTGGCGCTCTGAGGGCAAAAAAAGGAGCCGCCAAGTTGCCTTGGCGGCCCCGTGGACCCAGAGGGGGAGGGGGGGGACCCCTGGGCCCAACACCCTTCGAGACTTGCTAAAACCGAGCGTCCGCTTTCGCCATTCCTAACAACCGGCACGCCCCAAAAGCTTGAAGGACTCTAACCGCGAATTCGCCCACTAGCAAAACTTTTCAGTGCACGTGGATCGTTTTCGTCTGTGGAACCTGGGGGGCTCCGAAGCTATTCCTGCCTTGAATCGTTCGTGACTTCGCCCGGTTATCCATGCCCCCGCTGCATCCACTCGAGGCCCAGGTCGCCTCCTCGCTTCAGTCGCTGGAGCTGAGGGGAACGAAGCTTCTGTTGGCGGTCTCGGGCGGAGCGGACTCCGTGGCGATGCTTCTCGCGCTCCAGCGTCTGGCTCCGCAGGCGTCACTCGAGCTGGTCGTCGCGACGGTCGATCACGGGCTGCGGGCGGGGAGCGCCAAGGATTGCCGGTTCGTCGCCAGGCTGGCCCACAAGCTCGGCGTTCGCTGCGAGATCAGGGACGTCGAGGTCGGGCGGGCAGGGGGCCTCGAAGCCGCGGCTCGGCTCGCTCGCTACCGGGCCCTCGAGGCGGTGGCTCGTGAGCACGGCTGCGACGCAATCGCCACCGCCCACACCCTCGAAGACCAGGTGGAGACCGTCATCCTCCGCCTAGGCCGGGGCACGGGGACCCGTGGCCTGCGCGGGATTCTTCGAAGGAGAGGCCGGGTTGTCAGGCCGATGCTGGATGTCTCCCGCTCCGCCGTCGTCGCCTACTTGCGCTCCAGACGGGTGGTCCCTCATGTGGACCCGACCAACGCCTCGCCCGCCTTCGACCGCAACCGGGTTCGCGCCGAGGTGCTGCCAGCGCTCGAGCGCGCACTCGGGGCTGCGGCGCTGCGCTCCTTCGCGCGCGCCGCCGACGTCGCGGCGGAGGACGAGCGCTTGCTGGAGGCCATGGCGCGGCAGAGCGCGTCCGAAGCGCGGCAGCCGTCGGCCCCAGGGGAGGTTCGCGCCGATGCCGCCCAGCTTCGGCAGCTCCCCCGAGCCATCGGCCGCCGGGTGCTGCGCCGGTACGCCGCGAGTCTCGAGCTCCCGTTGACCGCCCAGCACGTCGAGCGGCTCGAGGCGGCGTTGCGCAGCCGCCGGCCGGCGAGAGTCGGCCTGCCGCGGGGCCGGGAGATGACGGTGGCCTACGGCCAGCTGCGGATCGGGCTGCCGATTTCGAACGGACCGAGCGGGTTCGCGCACCGGATCGACGGGCCCGGGCTCTACAGGGCAGGTGGGCTTCGCGTGAACGTCCTGGGCGACCCGAAGACCGCGGCGGGCAAGGACGGCTGGGCCGTCCGAGTCGAGCCCGGCGCGGTCAAGCTGCCGCTGTGGCTTCGCAGCCGGCGTCCAGGGGACCGCTTCCGTCCGTCGGGCGGGCACGAGAAGAAGCTCAAGGCCTGGCTCATCGACCGCAAGGTTCCGCAGGCCGAGCGCGACGGCCTGGTGCTCCTGGCCGACGACGCGGGGCGCATCCTGTGGGTCGTTGGCCTGGCGAAGTCGGACCTCGTCGAGGAAAGCTTCAAAAAGGGCCGAAATTCTTGGCTGGTGCGTGTCGATGCAAGCGGTGAGGCCCGTCGAACGTTAGATAGGCTCGCAGCCCCACCGACCGGGTCGCCAGAGACGGTCGCGAGGCTTTCAAACGAGGGTCGAAGAAGGGCAAAATAAGTTGTTGCGTCAAGACGTTGCTGATAGAAGCCACCCTCCCGTACGGCACTGAGGGGGGCGACCAGGAGACCGGATATCCAGGGTGAGTCCGAGGCCGATTTCGGACTCCGGGCGAGTGGGTCGGGGACAGGAAAAGGGAACGAATGCGTTCGAACTACAAGAGCATCCTGCTGTGGGTGATGCTGATCGTGCTGTTTGTCGGCCTCTACTCGTACATGCAGCGCAGCACCTCGGAGCCTCACGAGGTCGACTTCTCGGAATTCCTGCTCAAGGCCGACGCCAAAGAAGTCACCTCGGTCACCATCAAGGGCAACAGCACGTCCCCGACGATGGAGTACAAGGGGCGCTACAAGGACGGCTCCGAGTTCGTGGCGCGCGGCCCCACCCTCATCGACAGCTCGCTCCTCGTCCGGCTCGAGAAGGCCGGGGTCAAGTACAAGTACGACAAGGACGAGCAGAGCGCGGCGTGGGTGCAAATCCTCGTCCAGGCGCTGCCCTTCGTCCTGGTGCTGCTCTTCTTCGTCGTCTTCATGCGCCAGCTGCAGGCCGGCGGCGGCAAGGCGATGAGCTTCGGCAAGAGCAAGGCGAAGCTGCTGAGCGAGCACCACAACAAGGTCACCTTCTCCGACGTCGCCGGCATCGACGAGGCCAAGGAGGAGCTCGAGGAGATCATCGCCTTCCTCAAGGACCCCAAGAAGTTCACCAAGCTCGGTGGCCGCATCCCCAAGGGCGTGCTGCTCATGGGCTCTCCGGGCACGGGCAAGACGCTGATGGCCCGCGCCATCGCCGGTGAGGCGGGCGTCCCCTTCTTCTCCATCTCCGGCTCGGACTTCGTGGAGATGTTCGTGGGCGTCGGCGCCAGCCGCGTGCGCGACCTCTTCGAGCAGGGCAAGAAGAACGCCCCCTGCATCATCTTCATCGACGAGATCGACGCGGTCGGCCGCCACCGCGGCGCCGGCCTGGGCGGCGGTCACGACGAGCGCGAGCAGACCCTGAACCAGCTGCTGGTCGAGATGGACGGCTTCGAGGCCAACGAGGGCGTCATCCTCGTCGCCGCGACCAACCGCCCCGACGTGCTCGACCCGGCGCTCCTGCGCCCGGGCCGCTTCGACCGCCGCATCGTCGTTCCGCGCCCCGACGTGAAGGGCCGCCTCGGCATCCTGCAGGTCCACACCAAGCGGGTGCCGCTGGCCCCCGAGGTCGACCTGGAGATCATCGCCCGCGGGACCCCGGGCTTCGCCGGCGCGGACCTCGAGAACCTGGTCAACGAGGCGGCGCTGCTGGCCGCGCGCCTGAACAAGGACAAGGTCTTCCCGGCCGACTTCGAGGCCGCCAAGGACAAGGTCCTGATGGGCGTCGAGCGCAAGTCGATGATCATCTCCGAGAAGGAGAAGAAGAACACCGCCTACCACGAGGCCGGCCACGCGCTGGTCGCCAAGATGCTCCCGGACACCGACCCGGTGCACAAGGTGACCATCATCCCGCGCGGCCCGACCCTGGGCCTGATGCAGCAGCTGCCGGCGGAGGACCGCTACAACGCCAGCCGCGACTACGCCAAGAAGCGCATCGCCATCGCCCTGGGCGGCCGCATCGCCGAGGAGCTGGTCTTCAACGAGAATGACCAGCGGCGCCTCCAACGACATCGAGCAGGCCACGGAGCTGGCGCACAAGATGGTCTGCGAGTGGGGCATGAGCGAGAAGCTGGGCCCGCTCTCCTTCGGCAAGAAGGAGGAGGCCATCTTCCTGGGCCGCGAGAATCCAGCGGACCGCCGACTACAGCCCCGAGACGGCCATCCAGATCGACGCCGAGGTCCGGCGCCTGGTGATGGAGGGCTACGAGAAGGCCAAGGCCATCCTCACCGAGAACCGCGCGGCCCTGGAGAAGATCGCCAACGCGCTGCTCGAGTACGAGACGCTGGAGGGCGAGGACATCAACGTCCTCGTCGCGGGCGGCGAGCTGGTCAAGCCCAAGCCCGCGCCGCGTGCGACCACGCTGCCCCCCAAGAGCCCCGAGAAGAAGGAGAAGAAGAAGATCCTCGACGCGCTCGAAGGCCTGGGCAAGCCGCCGGAGCCCAACAAGGCGACGGGCTAGTCGATCCTCCCCGTAATTCCAGGCGCGACACCTCTCTTCGGGTGTCGCGCCTTTCCTTTTCGGAGACCTTCATGCCCGTCGTCCGAATCATCTCCAGCGACAGCCAGGAGCTGCTCGCACTCCACCTTCGCCGGCTCGGCATCGACGCGCCGGCCGCGGGCGAGATCTCGCCCGTCCTCTCCGGCGTCCACGTGCTGCTCACCGGGTTCCGCGACGAGGAAGCTGAAGGCGCTGGAGAAGGTGCAGGGGCTTCCGCCCACGGTCTTCGGCGACTCGGAACGGGCTCGTGGCTCGGCGCTGCTCTACTCGCCCCGCGAGCAGCTTCGGACGCTCTCCCAGGCGATGTCCGGGCCGCTCGCCGAGCTTGGCCGCCTGCTCGCGGAGGCGCTGGAGCGGACCTCGAAGGCGCCGGCGCCGATGACCATCGGCAAGCGCACCTTCGAGTGGGGCAGCCGCACCTACCTGATGGGAGTCATCAACGTCACTCCCGACTCCTTCTCCGACGGCGGCAAGCACGCGACGCTGGACGCAGCGGTCGCAGCTGGCGAGCGCCTGGCCGCCGAGGGCGTGGATCTCATCGACGTCGGCGGGGAGTCGACGCGCCCCGGCTCGGAGCCGGTCCCGGTCGACCTGGAGATCGCGCGGGTGGTGCCGGTCGTCGAGCGCCTGGCGAAGGTCGTCGACGTCCCCATCTCGGTCGACACCACCAAGGCCCGGGTGATGGAAGAGGCGGCCAGGGCCGGCGCCGCCTGCGCCAACGACATCTCCGGCCTGACCTTCGACCCCGAGATGGCTTCCACCTGCGCGCGCCTGGGCCTGCCCGTCTGCCTGATGCACATCCGCGGCGTGCCGCGGACGATGCAGGCCGCGCCGACCTACCTCGACCTGGTCGGCGAGGTGATCGAGGGCCTGAAGGCTTCGATGGACATCGCGCTGCGCCACGGGCTGCCCGCCGAGAAGCTGGTGATCGACCCGGGCCTGGGATTCGGCAAGACCGCGGAGCACAACCTCTTCCTGCTGCGCAACCTCTCGCAGCTGCGCGCGCTCGGCCGGCCCATCCTCGTCGGGGCCTCGCGCAAGTCCTTCATCGGCAAGCTCACCGGGCGCTCCGTCGGCGACCGGCTTTCGGGCTCGCTGGCCGTGCTCGCGTCGGCCGTGCTGGCCGGCGCGGATCTCGTCCGCGTTCATGATGTCGCCGAGTCCAAGGTCGCCGCCCAGGTCGCCGACGCCATCGCTCGCGCCAAGGAGGGCGGCCTGGCGTTCGCGCCCTGAAGCCCTGAACACCCGGCCGGGCAGACGACACTCGGGAGACGAGCGAACTGGCTGTCGTCGGTCGTTGCGCAGGGCCGCGAAAACTGGTTCATTCCCCGCGCCCCAAAGGCGGCTTCAGGCTCGCTTGGGGCTGGTTGGCCGCACGGCGCCGGATGGCCAGATTGGCCGGGAGCCCAGCTGCCACGCAACCTGCCGGAAACACTCCGGCTTCAACAGGAAAACGAAGACCCAATGTTCCGTCCTGCCTCCGTCGAAGCGCCCCGCAAGCTGTTCGGTACCGATGGCATCCGCGGCGTCGCGAACGTCTACCCGATGACCGCCGAGGTGGCGATGCAGGTCGGGCGCGCGGTGGCCTACCTCCTGCGCAACGGGCCGCACCGGCACCGCGTGGTCATCGGCAAGGACACCCGGCTCTCCGGCTACATGCTCGAGACCGCGCTCGCTTCCGGCCTGTGCTCGATGGGGGTGGACGTGCTGCTCGTCGGGCCGCTGTCGACCCCGGGCATCGCCTTCATCACCCAGTCGATGCGCGCCGACGCCGGCGCCGTCATCAGCGCCTCGCACAACCCCTACCAGGACAACGGCATCAAGTTCTTCGCCAAGGACGGCTTCAAGCTGCCCGACGAGACCGAGGCCAAGATCGAAGCCTTGATGTCCAGCAACTCCATCGACCACCTGCGGCCGACGGCCACCAAGGTCGGCAAGGCCTTCCGCATCGACGACGCCGCCGGGCGCTACATCGTCTACTTGAAGAACACCTTCCCCAAGGAGCTCACGCTCGACGGGCTGACCATCGTGGTCGACTGCGCCAACGGCGCCGCCTACAAGGTCGCGCCGGCGGTGTTCGAGGAGCTCGGCGCCAAGGTCATCGCGCAGGGCGTCGCTCCCGACGGCAAGAACATCAACGCCAAGTGCGGCGCGCTCTACCCCGAGAACCTGGCCAAGGCGGTCCTCAAGAACCGCGCGCACCTGGGCATCGCCCTCGACGGCGACGCCGACCGGGTCATCGTCGTCGACGAGAAGGGCGAGGTGGTCGACGGCGACGCCATCATGGCCATCTGCGCCCGGGAGCTGCTCTCGCAGAAGCGCCTGGCCAAGAAGACGGTCGTCGCCACGGTCATGAGCAACAAGGGCCTGGAGATCGCGCTCGAAGGCATGGGCGCCAAGCTGGTGCGCACCCGCGTCGGCGACCGGTACGTCGTCGAGGAGATGCGCAAGCACGGCTACAACTTCGGCGGCGAGCAGAGCGGGCACCTCATCTTCCTGGACAGCGCCACCACCGGCGACGGCGTGGTCGCCGCGCTCGAGCTGCTCTCGGTGATGCAGAAGACCGGGCAGCCGCTCTCGGCGCTCAAGACGCTGCTCGTCCCGCTGCCGCAGACGCAGGTCAACATCCCCATCAAGCAGAAGCGCGAGCTGGGCGAGCTGCCGGGCGTGATGAAGGCCATCAAGAAGGCCGAGCTGCGCCTGGGCAAGGACGGCCGGGTGCTGGTGCGCTTCTCGGGCACCGAGCTGAAGGTCCGCGTCCTCATCGAGGGGATCGACAGCAAGGTCAACGAGAGCCTGGCCGACGAGATCGTCTCCGAGATCAAGAAGGCCCTGGGCTGACGTCGGCCGGCCCGAACGCCTGACCCGCACCGGGACGGGCCGAAGGGCCGCGAGCCGCTTTTCCTTCGGGCGAACCGCGCCCTACACTCTTACCCTCCCTCAAAGGTCGGCTGGAGGAACCCCAGGATGCGGCTCGGATGGCAGGCGGTGGCTGCGCTGGCTCTCGGCGCGCTCTCCTGCAGCACCCCCGGCGACCCGAGCATCTCGGGCAAGCTCGGCCCCGAAGGCGGCTCGTTCACGGCGGAGGGCGTCACGCTCTCGGTGCCCGAGGGCGCGCTCAACGAGATTGTCACGGTGAAGATCACCGTCCTCGACTCCGGCGGCACCGAGGTGCCCGGCCGGGTCCGCGTCAGCAAGGTCTTCCAGATCACCCCCGACACCGTGCGCTTCCTCACGCCGGCGACGGTGACCCTGCGCTACGAGACCGCGCTGGTGCCTGCCTCGATCTCGGCCTCGCAGATCGACGTGCGGCACACCGACTTCTCCAAGCCCACGCCGGAGCGGCTCGCCTCCATCAACGTCGACTCGGCCGCGACGACGGTCAGCGGCGAGACCAACGGCCTGGGGACGTTCTGGGCGACGGCGCCCGAAGGCGCGCGGCCGGTCAGCCTGACCATCCAGCCCGAGACGAAGATCGTCTACATCGGTGACGAGGTGACCTTCGAGGCCGAGGTGCTCGACCAGAACGGCCGCAAGATGACCAACCAGACGATCCAGTGGTCGTCCTCGAGCGCGCTGGTCGCCAGCATCGACTCGACCGGCAAGGCCAAGGCGCTGGGCGCGGGGACCTCGGAGATCGTCGCGCGCGTCGGCTCGGTCTCGGGCAAGGCCCGGCTGCAGGTCGCCTCGACCGCGGACTTCGCCAAGTACTTCACCTGGGAGAGCCCCTTGCCGGGCTCGAACGACCTCTTCGCCGTCCAGGGCAACTTGCTGGGCCTCGCCGTCGCCGGCAGCCACGGGGCGCTCGCGCTCCGGACCGCCGACACCTGGAAGCGCCTCTTCTCGGCGCCGCTCACCCGCTTCCGCGGCATGGCCTTCGCCGACCCGGAGGTCGTGGCGGTCGGCAGCTACCAGACGCAAGGGCTGCTCGTCCGCTACGACGGCACGGCCGTCACCCAGCTCGTCGTGCCCGACACCGACCTCGCCGCGGTCTGGATGGACGGCTTCGGAGGAGGCATGGCGGTGGGCGACGGACCCAACCTCGCCGTTCGCGACGCCGAGGGCTGGAAGGTCGCCTCGAGCCCGGTGAGCGAGCCGCTGCTCGCGGTCAGCGGCGACCGGCAGGGCAACCCCATCGTCGTCGGCGCTCGCGGGGCGATCTATCGGCTCAACGCAGGCGTCTGGGAGGCGGTCTCCGCCGAGCCGCTGCCCGAGTACCAGATCGCGGCGGTCGCCGACGGCGAGGACGTCTGGTCGGTGAGCGCGCGCAGCCTGAGGCACTTCGTCTCCGGCGCCTGGGTCCTGGCCACCCTGCCCGGGACGCCCAAGCTCACGCTGGAGACGGTCGGCCGGATGGGCACGACGCTCGCGGTCTCCGGCAAGGACGCGGACGGCAAGACGGTGGTGCTGGTCGACGACGGGACCGGCTTCGTGGCGACGAGCCCCGGCAGCGAGGTCAACGCCTTGGGCGGGTCGAGCGCCGCGGACGTCCTGGCGGTGGGGCCGAAGGGCTGGGTCGGCCGGCTCAACGGCAACAGCTGGACCGGCCTGCGCGAGGGCTCGGCCGGCGACGTCGCGGCGGTCGCGGCGTTCGAAGGGCCGAGCGTCTACGCCGCGGTCAACGAGTGCCAGGACGAGGAGTGCCTGGCCAAGGTCGGCAAGGTCTACAAGCGCGGTCCGGACGCTCGCTGGACCGCCATGCAGGGCGAGTTCACGACGGTGCTCAATGGCGTCGTCGGCCGCAGCGCCAGCGACGCCTGGGCGCTCGGCCTGGGGAAACAGGCCTACCACCTGGAGTCGGGCACCTGGCGCTCGAAGGCAATGGCCGATGTCGTCACTGGCAACGCCTTCGCCTGCGGCAACGACCTGTACGCGGTGGGCAGCACCAACATCCTCAAGGAGATCGGCGGGACCTGGGTCGTCGACCGGGCCTGGGGAACGCCGCTCAAGGCTGCGGCGTGCTGGGGCAACGGCATGTTCGTGGTCGGCGACTACTACATCGCACGCACCGAAGGCGGCCAGGCGATGCAGCTCTCCACCGAGGACGACCTCATCTACGAGGCGCCTTGGCGCGCGGTCTGGGCGACGCTGGACGGACACGCCTTCATCGGTGGCGACGCTCGCTACCTCGTGCATTGGACCGGCGAGAAGTTCGAGGCCATGGACCAGCCGGCGAACGTGCCCATCCAGAGCACGCGCGCCATCTGGGGCACTTCTTTCGGCAACGTCTGGGCCGGCGGCCTGGCGACCGGAGGCACGAGCTTCCTCATCCACTTCAACGGCGCGTTCTGGCAGCAGGTGGACCCAGGGATGGACGGCGCGCTGGGCGGCATCACCGGGCTGGCGGACGGGAAGGTCTGGGCGGGGGGCGAGACCGGGGCGCTCTTGCACGGGACCCTCGCGCCGCTGCCTTGACGAAAGGCGAAGGCGACGATGGACGAGGGGACGACGGGCAAGAGGCTGGGCAACGAGCTCATCGACGTCGAGAAGGCGCTGGCGCACGTCTACCCGGAGGTGCGCACGAGCTACGACGAGCGCGACGTCCTGCTCTACGCGCTCGGGGTGGGAGCGGGCGCCGCCGAGCGCGACCTGCGCTTCGTGTTCGAGAAGCACCCGGAGTTCGCGGCGCTGCCCACCTACGTCGTCGCGCCGGCCCTGAGCGTGGCGCTGGCCAACGAGCTTAAGGGCGAGCGCTCTCCGGGGCTGAACTACGGCTTCGAGCGGATCCTTCACTCCGTCCAGCGGACCGAGCTGATGCGGCCGCTGCCCAGGGCGGCGACCCTGCGGCACCAGGCGCGGGTGAAGGCCATCTACGACGCGCGCAAGTACGGCGTCGTGGTGACCGAGGTTCGCACCTGCGACGAGGCGGGGGAGGCGCTGGCGATCAACGAGTTCACCCTGACGGTCCGCGGGGCCGGCGGCTTCGGCGGTGAGCCGGGGCCCAGCGGCGCGGTGAACCTGCCTCCGAAGCGGGCACCGGACGCCGTGGTCGAGCAGCCCACGCGCGAGGACCAGGCGCTCCTCTACCGGCTCAGCGGCGATCGCAACCCGCTGCACGTGGACCCGGTCTTCGCGCAGGAGTTCGGGCTGCCCAAGCCCATCCTCCACGGGCTGTGCACCTACGGGTTCGCCGCCAGGCACGTGCTGCGCGCCGTGGCCGCGGACGACGCGAGCAACCTCAAGAGCATCCGCGTCAAGTTCGCCGCGCCGGTCTACCCGGGCGAGACGCTGGTGACCGAGCTGTGGCAGGAGAGCCCGACGCGGGTCGTCTTCGAGACCAAGGCCAAGGAGCGGGACAAGGCCGTGCTCTCGAACGCCGCCGTCGAGTTCTTCCGGCCGCTGCCCGCGGCGGCGGTGCCAGTGGCCGCGCCTTCGGTTGGGCCCGCGACGTCTCCGGGGAGCGCTGCGATCCAGGCGCTCGGCGAGCGCCTCGATTCGGCGCTGGTGCGGCAGGTGGCGGCAGTCGTGCAACTGCGCGTGCAGGAGCCGGCGTCGGACTGGGTGCTGGATTTGAAGATCGCGCCGGGCGCGGTGCGGCGGGGGATCGCGGCGGACGCGGACCTGACGTTGCAGATGGCGGACGCGGATCTCGCGGCCTGGTTGGCCGGGGCGAGCGTGAAGGATCTTCTTTCGGCCGGCCGGGTCCGGATGGTGTCGGGCGATGGCCGGGTCGTCCAGCGCTTGGCCGCGGCCCTGGCGTCTCGCGGCTAAAACGGCGCCTGCTACGCCGTAGCAGGTCGGTAGCAGGTCGGTAGCAGGTCGGGAGCAGGTGGACGGCCGGGTGATGCCGATCACGACGTGAGGGGCGTCACGCGGGAGCCTCCGAAAGGCGTCAAGAGGGGTGCCTGCGGGGTCAAAACGGCCAAAGAGGCCACCAGGGGCTCGCAAGGGCATCGGGGAGCCATCTTGAGGGTTCAGCCCCATTTCAATACCTGTGGCCTGCGCCCAGGCCCAAGGCGAGCCGCCCAGAGGCCCTGGAGGGGCTTCCCTGGCGATTTGCAACTGGCCGTATTTAAAGGCGTTTTCGGAGGGGTTTAGGGCTTCGGGTGGACATCCACTCACCGTCTCTTCGGCAAGCCCCAGAAGAAGAAGCCACGCCCGAAGGCGCCGTGCCTGAAGTACCCGGAGCCGAATTCCCAGTGGGCGATTCCCGAGGTCATCCGGCGTAGGTCTTCGATCTCGTGGATGCGCATCGAGGAGACGAGGCCATCCCACGCCGAGGCGAGCATCGAAGCCGGGGTCGCCCAGGTGAGCACCACGCGGGCCGTCCGCTGCGCCGGTGACGCGAGCGGGGTGCGCAGCAGCGACTCGATGCCCGGCCGCACGAACGGCAGGAACCGCACCGGATTGCGTTCGAAGCACTCGGCGACGAAGAGGCCGCGGCCGACGCGGGCGACCTCTTCGAGCACCGAGCGCGCCAGGTCCGGCGGCAGGTGGTGCAGCACGTTGATGAGCGAGCAGACGCGCGCCTCGGCGAGCGAGGCCGGAAGATGCGTGGCGTCGACGGGCGCGGGCACGAAGTCGAGGGCCTCGGGCAGCGCAGCCCGGGCCCGCTCCCAAGGCTCGAGGCGCGGGTGCAGGTCGCTGAGCAGGATGCGGGGCGGCAGGTGGCCGGCGGCGCGGAAGGCCTCGACCAGGATGCGCGCCGGGGCCCCCGAGCCCGAGCCCAGGTCCAGCACCTCGGGGGTGCCCCCCCGGTCGAGGAACTCGAGGAAGGGCGCGACGAGCCCGTCCAGGATGTGGGCGCGCTCGAGCGCACCGCCCAGCGCCTCCACCATCGAGTCGCGCAGCGCGGCCGGGGCCCAGGCTGCGTCGATGAACTCGAAGAGCTGGAGCCGCGGCAGCTGCAGGCTCACCGCTGGCGCCTGGCGTCCAGCAGCGCGGGCAGCGCGCCCTTGCCGCTGCCATCCAGGTCGAGCAGCAGGTCGCGGCGGAACCGCGTCAGCTCGGTCTGCGGCAGATCCAGGGCGCGGCCGTGGGCGACCGGGTCGCGCAGCTGCGACTTGGCGTGCTCCACGAAGGCGGCGAGGCGCGCGAAGAAGTCGTCGCGGGCGGTGCCCAGGAAGGCGTCGAAGGCGGCCAGGTGCGCTTCCTTGCGGTGCGACAGGGCCCGGGCGATCTCGCCGAGCGACGGGGCCTTGGCCTTGCGCTCCGGGTCGAAAGCCTCGACGAAGCGCTCGATGTATTCGGTGCGGCCGGGCCGCAGCTCGCGGATGGCGCCCTTGAGGAACTTTTCGCGCGCCTCGGCGGTGAGCGACTGGTCGAACGGGCGCACCAGCAGGAGGTAAAGGCCGCGCTCGAGCGCGCCGGCGAAGAGCACCGCCACCGCCGCCGGGTGCAGCTCGGTGTAGAGCGCTTTCTGGTAGGTGGTCTCGGCGACGCGCAGCGCCTCGAGCAGGCCTGCCGGGCAGTCGTCGAGAGCGTCCCCGAAGGCCTCGCGCAGCGTCTCCGCGGCGCGGTCGGCGGCCTCGGCCTCGCGCTTGGCCAGCTCCTCGCGCAGCGCCTCGCGGCGGGCGCGGTCGGCCTCGGCTCGGGCGCGGGCCGCCTCCTGCTCGGCCTCGGTGGCCTCGCGCTCGGTCTGGGCGAGGCGGGCGCGCAGCATCTCAATCTCGCGCTCGCGCTCGGCGAAGGCCCGGCGCATCGCTTCGGCTTCGTCGCGGGCCGCCTTGACCTTGCTGCGCGCGTCGCCCTCGACCGTCTCGCGCCAGGCCATCCGCTCCTTGGCGCGGGCCAGGCCCTGGGCGGCCTCCGTCGAGTGCGGGTCGAGCTCCAGGGCCTTCTCGAACAGCTTCGCCGCCTCCTCGTGGGCGCCCAGGTCGCTGGCGATCCGGGCGAGGTCCACCTGCGCCATCGCCCCCGCCGCGCCCCGGAGCGAGCCGGAGAGCGGGGCCAGCACCGCCTTGGCCTCGTCGTTGCGGCCGAGCATGCGCAGCGCACGCCCCCGCGCGGCGGCGACCGAGCTCGGCGCCGACGTCGCCCGCCTCCTTCATCCGCGCGAGCGCCGCGAGCGCGGCCTCGGGGCGGCCGCTGGCGAGACTCGACGCGCGCCAGGGCGAGCAATCCGGTCGGCTCCTCGGCGCCCGGGGCGCGGGAGAGGACGGCGCGCGCGGCGTCGGCCTGGCCCTGGTTGGCCTGGGCGATGGCGTAGTAGGGCAGGAAGCGGGAGGCGAGCGCGGCGCGATCGTCCAGGCGCTGCCACAGCTCCAGGGCGCGCTCGGTGTCGCCGTCCCAGAAGGCCGCCAGGCCGAGGACGCTCTCGGCGAAGTGGCGCTCCGGGCCATCCAGGCTGTTGGCCGAGCGGCCCAGGGGCTCGAGCGCGCCGGCGACGTCTCCGGTGTCGAGCAGGGCGAGGCCCAGGATGAGTGCGGGCACGCCGTTGGACTTGTGGGCGTAGGCGCGCCGGGCGGGGTCGAGCGCCTGCTGGCTCTTGCCGCTGGCGAGGAGCGCGTGGGCGTAGCGGGCGACGATCTCCGGCTCGTCCTCGAGCGCGGCCAGGTCCACCTTGCGGAACCGCTCGGCGGCCCCGGAGTAGTCGTCGCGCTCGTAGAGGGAGAGGGCCAGGCGTGCGGCGATCTGCGCATCGTCCGGGAAGGCGTCGGCGGCCTGCTGGACGACCTGGGGCAGCAGGTCGCCACGGCCCAGCTGCTCCAGGCAGTGCAGCCAGATGCGGAAGCCGTCGCTCGTGCGCAGCTCCGGCGCCACGCGCTCGGCGATGGGCAGGGCCTCCTCGAACTTGCCCGCCTGCACCAGCGACAGCACGCGCTGCAGCTCGTGCTTGAGCTTGAAGCCCGAGGGCTTGTCCTTGTCTTTCTTGCTCACGGGAGAAGCCTCACGCCGGCCGGTACACGCGGTAGTCGAAGCTCGGGGAAGAGGTTGTCGCGCGACTCCACGAAGGCCAGCCACCGCTCGTCCAGCGATTCCGAGCGGATCTGGTCGTGCAGCCGGTTGAAGCGCAGCAGGTGCTCCTTGGTCCGCTTGATGGCGTACTCGACCATCGTCCCGGTCTTCATGATGAAGGCCCAGTCCGAGGCCTGCGCCAGCAACAGCTCCCGCGCCGCCTGGTTGAGCGCGCGGCGGAGCAGCGGCCGGGCGTCGGGGAAGTCGCGCGCCAGGGAGATCATCCGCTCGGTCGCCTTGTGCAGGTGCCGGTAGATCCAGTCGTTGGAGCCGTCGAGCCAGACCGAGTTGTAGCCGCCCGCGCCCCAGGAGCACATCGGCGGGTTCGCCAGCTGGTTGTCGGGGTTCTCGCGCAGGTAGTCGGACGGCGTCGCCAGCCGGAAGGTCTTCTGGTCGTAGGCGCTCTTGCGGATGAGGAAGTCCAGGTACTCAGGGCCCTCGTACCACCAGTGGCCGTACAGCTCGGCGTCGTAGGGCGCCACCACGATGGGCCGGCGGCCCGGCATCTGGCCGGCCAGGTGCTCGATCTGCTTCTGCCGGCTGTGCATGAAGTGGAAGGCGTGCGACGCGGCGCGCTCGAGCGCCATCCGCCGGTCGTACGGCTCCTTGTGCGGGCCCTTGCCGGTGATGCGGTGGTACTTGATGCCGGTGTTCTTGCGCGCCCCGGTCGGCTGCACGTAGGGGCGCACGTAGTCGAGGTCCAGGTCGTAGCCGATGTCCCGGTAGAACTCGCGGTACCAGAAGTCGCCGGGGTAGCCCGCCTCGCTGCTCCAGACCTGCTGGCTCGACTCGGCGTCGCGCCCGAACGCGGCGGTGCCGGTGGCGGTGTACAGCGGCGCGAAGACGCCGTAGCGCGGGCGGGGCGTGGCGTCGAGCAGGCCGTGGCCGTCCAGGAAGAAGTAGCGGATGCCCTCGGCGGCCAGGAAGCGCTCGACGCCCGGGTAGTAGCCGCACTCCGGTAGCCAGATGCCCAGCGAGTCCCGCCCGAAGAGCTGCCGGTACTGGGCCGCGGCGACCGAGACCTGCGCGTGGACCGCCTCCGGGAAGACCTGCAAGAGGGGCAGGAAGGCGTGCGTCGCCCCGCAGGTGATGATCTCCAACGCGCCGTGGTCCTGCAGCCGACGGAAGGCCGAGACGAGGTCGCGGCCGTAGACGTCGTGGAAGGCGTGCCGGGCGCCGGCGAAGCGGTCGCGGTAGAAGCGCGCGACGGGGCCGAACGAGGCGTCCTTGCTCGTCCGGGCCACTTCCTTCTCGGAGAAGCTCCACCAGCTTGTCGAGCCGGCGGGCGTAGCGCGACATGAGCAGCTCGTCGCGCAGCATCGACGCCAAGGGCGGCGTCAGGCTCATCGTCACCCGGAAGGGGACGCCGTCGTGGCACAGCCGCTCGAAGACGTCGAGCAGCGGCAGGTACGTCTCGGTGATGGCCTCGTAGAGCCAGTCCTCTTCCAGGAACTCCTCGTGCTCGGGGTGGCGCACGAAGGGCAGGTGAGCGTGCAGGACGAGGGACAGGTAGCCTTGCATCGGTCTCGACTCAGCCTTCCCCTCGCGGGACGAGGACAGCCTCGGAGGACCCCGCCGGGCGCGCCGCACCGCCCGACGCCAGGTAGATGCGCTCGCGGCCGGCTTCCGTGAAGGGGGGCGGCTCGACGTCGTGGACCAAGGCTTCGATTCCCGGAGCGCCCACGAACGGTGGTGTCCGGCCAGGGCCCGCCATCGGCACGGCGTGGCGCGGCCTGCCAGGCAGCGCCGCAGGAGTCAGGCCGCCGGCCGAGGTGCGGGACGGCGGGCCTGCGGTGCCGGACGTCGAGGCGCGCGCCGGTGAGGCCGAGGCCGCGCGCGAGCCCGGTGGCCCGGGCGGGATGAGAGGAGGCGGCTGGACGATCTCGTGGCGCAGCGCTTCGGCGACCCGTGAAGGCGAGAGGTCGAGCGGGATGCGCACGAACCGGTCGTCGCGGACGGGGGAGGGGCCGAGCGCCGGCAGCCGCGCCGGGTTGGAACGGGTGCCGATGCGTCGGACCTGGCCGTCCTCGGCCAGCGCCAACATCTCCACGCGGAAGACGTGGCCGGAGGGAAGGCCGTAGAAGTACCAGCCGCGCGCGCCCACCGAGAAGTCGACGTCGCGGACCACCCGGTCGCCCTCGAGCAGCCGCAGGCGGGTGCGCAGCCCAGGCATCCAGGCGAACGCGCGGTCGAGGGTCGCTGGAGAGAGGTCCCAGTAGAAGTAGAGCGTGTGCGGGTCCTTGGGGAGCAGGACCACGCTGTCGTCGCCGTAGCTCTCCGGGAGCTCGCCGAGCTGCTCGTCGAAGTTGCTCGGGAGGGGAGGCAGCGGGGGCAGGGACGGTGGGGCCGGCAAGCGGCGCGGCTGCGGCTCCAACGCCTTGGCCACCGCCTTCTTCCTCGCGGCGTCCTCGCGAGCTGGCGGCCTGCCAGCGGGCCGTGTGGGCGGCGCCGGGACCGGAGCGGGGGCCGGGATCGGGCCGGGAGGCCGCTTGCCGTTGGTCCGTGCCGGAATGGTCGAGGCTTTCGGGGAAGCGGCCGCGGCCGGCTTGTCAGCGGGCAAAGCCTTGGCGAGCGCGTCGATCAACTGACGGCGCGTCTTCAGGCGGGAGTAGCCGGGGCCGACGTGCTTGCGCGCGAGATCGCGAAGCGCCCGGACCGACAGCCTTTCCAGAATCCGCCATGCTCGTCCCTTTGTCTCCACGCAGAACAGGGACCGCCTGCTTCGGGGGAAGCGCCGCCTTCTACGGCACGGCGGGCCAAGTGGTCAAGGTGCCGATCGGTCGGTCCCGAGGTCCGAGGCCTCGCGGCCACCTGACCGGTGGCACTTCGCCAAAGGTTTCGCTAGTCTCTGCCTCCGCGACGGAGTCAGCGTGAGCGGCGACCTCCTGAAGGTCCTCTACTGCAGCTTTGACGTCATCCCGGAGCCCACCGGGACGAGTGCGCGCGCCACGGACTTCATCCGTGGCCTGACGCCGCTCTTCAACGTCGACGGCCTGACGGTGAAGTCGGCGGACCATTCGCACATCGAGCGCTACTTCGGCATGCGCCTGATGCGGGTCCCCGTCGGGGCCGGCGACCTGCCGGTCCGGGCCCAGACGTTCGAGCGCGCGGTGCGCCGGCAGCTGGAGAGCGACGAGTACCAGCTGGTCCACTTCACCGACCCCTACGGCGGGTACGCACTGTGCGAGCAGCGCTCCCAGTACAACTTCAAGCTCGTCTATGAAGTCACCGGCTTCCCCTCGGTGGAGGTGAAGTACACCCACCCGCACCTCGAGGGCGACCGGCGCTTCATGTCCAAGCTGCGGCGTCAGGAGCTGTTCTGCCTGATGAACGCCGACGCGGTCCTGGTCGGCTCGGACCAGACCGCGTCGATGGTGCAGAGCCTGGGGGTCTCGCCCGAAAAGACGACCGTCATCCACGCCGGCGCCGACTGCTCGCTCTACTCCCCCATCAGCGAGATTCCGCTGCCGGACCGCGTGCCCATGCGGCTTCTGTACCTGGGCAACCAGAACGCCTGGCAGGGGCTGTCGACGCTCCTGTTCGCCATGTCCATCGCGGCGCAGCTGGCCGAGGTGCGCCTGGCCATCGTCGGGCCTCAGCACCCCACGTGGCGCCTCCAGCTGGAGGAGATGGTCAAGTACCGCAAGCTGGGCGGCCTGGTGGAGTTCCTGGACCCGGTCGTGACCGACGAGCTCGCCCAAGGTGCTGGGCGCCGCCGACGTCGGCATCGCGCCGCTGGAGAAGAACGACCGCAACACCGTGCAGGGCGCGCCGATCAACAAGCTCGCCCACTACCTGGCTGCGGGCCGCCCCGTCATCGCCGCCAACCTGCCGGTGGTCCGGGAGATCAGCAACGACAGCTGCACCCTCTACTACGAGCCCGGCGACGAGAACGATCTCGCCGAGAAGATCGTCGCCCTGGCCCGGGACCCGGCGCGCCGGGTCGCGATGGGCGAGAAGGCGCACCTGTTCGCCAAGGAGAAGGTGCACGCCGACCACGGCCGCACCCGCCTGCTCAAGCTGTACTCGGGCATGCTCGGCGGGCAGGCGGGCGAGCAGCCTGCGGCCCCGCGGGAGGAGTCGTCGTACGCCCCGACCTCGGTGGGCGAGAAGGCCCTGGTCGACGACGCGCCTCACAACCGCGATGCGGCGACGCTGACCTTCGACAGCTCCACCAAGCGTGACCCCGTCAGCGACCCGTTCCGAAAGCTGATCGCCCAGACCGCCGCACAGCTGTCCGGCCCCATCCCCGACAGCCTCGCGCCCGCGGATTCCTCGGAGGACGGCCCAGCGACCCCTCGTGGACTTGCCGTGGCTGCCGCCGATGGGGAGGCCGAGCCGACCTCCACGGCGGAGCCGGAGGCCCCTGCTGCCTCGCCGGGAAAGCCCGAGGGCGCGGCCGAAGAGTTGCCCATCGACGACGTCGACCCGCTCGAGTACGACTTCAACTCGCCCGAGCCCGCCTCGCCTGGCGGCTCCCGAGGGGTCACTGCCCCGGCCATCCAGCTGCCCATCATGGGCGATGGCTTTGGCCTGCCCGAGCCGACCCCGATTCCGGCGCCGGCGCCTGCGGCAACGACTCAGCCGACGCTGGATTGGAGCGAGCCCGCCCAGCTCGAGTTCAAGCTGGGCGAGCCGGAGGCCGAGCCGGCGAGCGCGCCGGCTGCCGGCTCCGACGAAGCTGAAGTCGCCGTCTCGGACGACGGGCAGGAGGAGGCAGAAGAGCAGCCCCTCTTCAAGGCCGAGTCGGAGACCGTCCGCTGGGGCGAGGCCCCTCCCAGCGAAGAGCCAGGCTTGCCCGTAGAGGTCGACGAGCCGACCGCCGACCGCACCGCGCCTGCCGTCGCCGGCGACTTCGAGGGCCCCCCGGCTCCAAGCGAAGAGCCGCTCACCATCACCCCGGCGGAGGAGACGCCCCCGGCGAGCCCCGTCGAAGAAGCCCCCGAGCCCGACCTCGTCGTCGTCGAGGCCAAGCCCGACCTGCCCGCCGTCGCTGCCAAGCCCGAGCCCGATGAGGTGGCGGAGGCGGCCTTCGAGGTCATCCAGGACAGCCCGACCGAGAGCCCCATCGCTGCCGAGGCCGTGGTCGAGCATCTCGAGCCCGAGGAGGAGACCACGGTGATGCCCGAGCCGCTGCCGGCCGGGCCCACCGCCGTCTCCCCGGAAGAGATCGAGGTCGTCGAGGCCGAGACCGACCTGCCCGTGGCCGGCGAGCGTCCCAAGGCCGCAGCCACCCCGTTCGCCGACGTGCCCTGGGACGTGGAGCCACAAGGCGAAGCCGAGCGTCGCGCCGCCATCGAGCAGGCGGCTGCGAACATGCCGGCCCCCGAGCCGATGGAGGCGGTCGAACCGCCGGCCGCCTCGATGACCGAAGAGGTGATGGTCGGCGACCAGGACCTGGAGGTCGTGGAGGTCGCCCCCGAAGCCGCCCGCGAGCCAGCCGCCGAAGCGAGTCCGGAAGAGGTCTTCGATGTCGAGGAGGTAATCCCGGAGGCGGCGAGCCCGGTGGCGCCCGAGCCCCCCGCCAAACCCGTCCCGTCCAACATCGTCGCGGACTTCCTGCAGATCGAGAAGCCGGGTGCCGCCACGGCCCGCTCGAGCCAGAACGCGGTGACGCTGCGGATGCCGTCCTTCCGCACGGCGGCCCTGGTCGGCGCGACGGTGAGCCCTTCGGCCCCGTCCGCTCCGGCTCAAGCTCCAACTCCAGCCCCGGCTCCGGCTGCCACGCCCGCGGCACTCAAGCCTTCGGCGAGCACAGCCGCAGCCAAGCCGGCAGTGGTTCCCACGCCGGCAGCGGCGAGCGCTCCAGCGGCTCGTCCGCCCGCACCGGCTCCTGCCGTCGCCTCGCCCGGCGCCGCCTCGACCCAGGCCCCCAAACCCGTCGGTCCCCAATCGGCCCCGCTCGGACGCCAGCCGACCGGTCCGCCTGGTGCGACCGTCGCCGCGCAACCCGCAAAGCCTGCGGCCCCCGTCATCGCTGCTCCGAAGGCGGTGACGCCGGTCCCGGTGTCCAAGGCCGTCTCTGCGGCGGCGTCGGCTCCGAGCGTTTCGGCCCCCGTGGCGCGGCCCGCCCAGGCCGGGCCGGGGTCGACGCCGACGGTCAACCGGCCGGCCCTGCGGACACCGCCCTCTGGACAGCCCGCGGCGCCCGCGGCCACTCGTCCCAACCCCCAGGTCTCCGCGCAGCAGGCGAAGCCCGCCGCCGCGCCCGCCGCCGTCCCCCCTGCCACGGCAGCGCCTGTCGCCGCCGCGCCGACCGCTCGGCCGGGGATGCCGCTGCCATGGGAGGCCAAGCCGGTCGCCGCACCGCAGCCTGCCAGGCCTTCCGCCGCCCCTGCAGCATCGACGCCCAGTTCGCCCACTGCTCCGCTGCCGGTCGCGGTTCGCCCTGCGCCCGGCCAGGTGCCGGGTGGGGCCAAGCCTGCGGTTGCAGCGCCGCCCGTGCTCTCTCCGGCCCGCCAGAGCGGCGCCCGCCCGGCTGCGAGCCCCGTGGGATCGAGCAGCCGGCCGGCGGCTGCTGGGCGCGCTGCGCCTCCGGTGCTCTACCGAGCCGAGCCCAAGGCCGGCCGGCCGGGGAGCAAGCCCTCGCAACCTGTCGAACTCGACGCCGCGGAGGTGGTGGTGGTACCCACCACCACGGGCGTGCAGACCCCGCCCAGCGGCCTGCCGCCTTCGGACGAGTGGCTGGGCCACGTGCTGCTCGGCTACGCCCCCTTCAACGTGGCGATCAGCCCGCGCACCGTGAGCGGGGAAATCCCGCTCATCGACCCCTCCAAGGCCTCGGCAAACCCCAAGCGATAAGCGGGGGTTTCCGGCCGGGAAATGGCTTCACTCGCGCGTGAAACCGCGTGCTAGGATGGCCCGTTCTCGAAGGCCATTCACCGTCTCCGGGGCGACGTTTTCCCGAGCTCGCCGCGGGACCCTCACGGAACCAGGGGTCATGGACGCACGCCGAATCCTCATCGTCGAGCACCAGCAAGAGTTTGCGCTGTCGATGGCTGCCGCGCTGCGCAACCTGGGTTGCCAGACCGCCCTGGCCACCGACGCCGCCGAAGCGACCCGCGAACTCGAGAGCCGCAAGCCTGATCTCGTCGTCCTGCGAGCCGAGCTTCCCGACCAGAGTGGCTTCTCGCTGTGCGGCACCATGAAGAAGGGGCGCTTCGGCCGCTTCCCGGTGGTGCTCATCTCCTCCGACGCCGGCGCCGAGGCGCTCGCCGCGCACCGTGCCAGCGCCAACGCCGCCGACGCCTACCTCACCATCCCATTCGCCATGGACAACCTGGCGACCACGGCCGAGGGTCTCTTGTCCCAACCCACTGAGGTCGACGCCGCCGTCGTCGAGGGCGGCGACAGCGACATCGACGCCGCTTTCGGGCAGCTCTCCACGCCGGCCCAGCAGCAGGCCGCCGCGAGCGGCGGAGTGGCCGCCCCGCCGCCCATCCCCGCGCGCCCGCCGCCCGTGCCCAAGCGGGAGCGCAAGAGCGCCATCACCGAGGAGGACCGCGTCTTCCTCGAGCGCACCTTCGGGTCCATCGCCGACCGCAAGGCCGAGCTGCTGGCCGAGAGCAAGAACCAGGTCCGCCGCCAGCCCAAGCGCGAGATGCTCTCCACCCCCGAGGGCAAGCTGCAGCTCTTGCGCGAAGAGGTGAAGTCGCGCGAGTCGCAGATCGCCCGAATCAGCGAGGTGTGGGCCAGCCGCGAGCGCGAGCTGCAGGCCGCCGACGACCGGCTCCACGAGAAGGACGTCGAGATCCAGGCGCTCAAGAACCAGGTCGACGACCTGTTGCGCCGCTTCAACGAGGCGCAGACCGCCTTCGTGCAGAAGGAGCAGGAGCACGGCGCGGCCATCGACGACCTGCTCTTGCAGAAGTTCTCGCAGGAGAAGGAGCTCATCGAGGTCGTCGCGGGCAAAGAGAAGGAGATCAACGTCCTCAAGAAGGAGATCCGCCACCGCGACGACGAGCTGTCCGCCCGCTCGGTGGAGATCGAGAACGCCCACCGCGAGTACGACGAGCTGTCCAAGCAGAACCAGGTCGACGTGCTCAAGGCGGAGATGCGCGAGAAGGAGCTGCTCCACGTCCTGTCCGTGCGCGAGCACGAGATCGAGGGGCTCTGGACGGACCTGGGCAACGCGCAGGCGAAGGCCGTGATGGTCGCCTTCGAGCGCGACCAGCGCCTGGCCGAGGCCGCCCGGGAGCGCAAGGAGGCGGAGGCCGAGCTCGCCCGCGGCGTCAATGCCATCAACTTCGAGCTCCACGCCGTCAAGCAGCAGCTCTCCGAGGTCGAGGCCCAGGCTCGCCTGGACGTCGCCGCCGTCGAGCTGCGCGCCGCCGACGCCGAGACCGCCAAGGCCGACCTGGCCGCGCGCGTCGAGGAGCTGGAGAACGAGATCGCCACGGTCGTGGTGGACCGCGACGCCCTGCGCATCCAGCGCGACGGGCAGTTCCAGTCGTTCACCGAGCGCGTCGCCACCCGCGACGAGCGGATCGCCAAGCTCGAGCAGACCCTCAAGGAGGAGCAGGAGCGGGCGCAGGCCAAGGAGACCGACCTCTCCACGCAGATCAACGAGCACCTCTTCAAGATCGGCGAGCTCGAGGGCGAGCTCGACGCCACCAAGACGCACGGCGAGCAGGTGGAGGCCGAGCTCAACGGGCAGATCGAGGCGCTCACCGGCGAGCTCAACTCGACCCGCGAGAGCTTGGCCCAGACGCAGCAGGAGCTGGCGAACCGCAACCAGGCCTACGCCGACCTGGAGGCCGCCAAGGCCCAGGGCGAGGCCCTCCGCGACCAGAAGTACGCGAGCCTGGAGCAGGCCAAGGCGCAGAGCGAGCAGGAGCGCGACCAGAAGTACGCCGACCTCGAGGCTGCCAAGGCCGCGAGCGAGCAGGCCCGCGACCAGAAGTACGCCGACCTCGAGGCCGCCAAGGCCGAGAGCGAGCGGCAGCGCGACCAGCAGTACCAGCAGCTCACCGACGCCAAGGCGGCCAGCGAGGCCGACCTCTCCAACAAGATCGACGCGCTCAACCGCGAGCTCAACGACACCCGCGCCGCGGCGGCGCTCAAGGAGCAGTCGCTCTCCGACACCATCGCCGAGCGCGACGACAAGGTCCGCGGCCTCGAGGCCGACCTCGCCGCCCTGCAGCAGGCCAAGCTCGACAGCGAGCGCGAGCGCGACGAGCGCCACGCGGCCCTGGAGCAGGCCAAGCTCGACAGCGAGCGCGAGCGCGACGAGAAGTACGCCGCCCTCGAGCAGGCCAAGGCCCAGAGCGAGCAGGAGCGCGACGACAAGTACGCCTCGCTCGAGACCGCCAAGGCTCAGATGGAGGGCGAGCTCAACGGGACGGTCGAGGCGCTCACGGGCGAGCTCAACACGACCCGCGACACCCTGGCCCAGACGCAGCAGGAGCTGGCCAACCGCAACCAGGCCTACGCCGACCTGGAGGCCGCCAAGGCCCAGAGCGAGCAGGAGCGCGACCGCCGCTACGCCGACCTGGAAGCCGCCAAGGCCCAGAGCGAGCAGGAGCGCGACCAGAAGTACGCCAGCCTCGAGCAGGTCAAGGCCGACTCCGACGCCAACTACGAGCAGCGCATCGCCGAGCTCGCCGCCAACGTCCAGCGCCTCGAGCAGAGCCTCGCGGCCTTGGACCAGGCGAAGGCCGCCAGCGAAGCCGACCTGCAGGGGCAGATCGCCAAGCACCTCGAGAAGATCGGCGAGCTGGAGGGCGAGCTGGAGGCGACCAAGCAGGCCGCCGCCGACCGCGACGCCGAGCTCAGCGCACAGCTCGCCCAGCGCACCGGCGAGCTGCAGGCCACCGCCGCCGAGCTGGCCGCGACCCGCCAGGAGAAGGCCGAGCGCGAGGCCGACCTGGGCGCCGCCCGCGCCGAGATCGAGCGGCTCAACAAGGAGCTGGCCCAGAAGATCGAGGACAGCGAGAACCTCGAGCAGACGCTGCGCAGCGACCTCGCCCAGCTCCAGCAGAACCTCGCCGCCGAGCAGAAGGCGCACCTCGACGACAACACCGCCAATGCGGCCAAGATCGGCGACCTCGAGGGCCGCCTCGAGGCGGTCACCGGCGAACGCGACCTGTCCCAGGAGCGCGGCAACGAGCTCGAGAACGAGCTGTCCGAGACCAAGAACGCCCTGGGGACCCGCGAGGCCGAGCTCAACGAGCTGCGCGGCAACCTGGCCGACACCGAGGGCCAGCTCTCGGCCCTGGAAGAGAAGCTGCAGGGCCAGACGCTCGACGCCCAGCGCGCCGAGGAGATGCTCAAGGCGGACCTCGCGGCCAAGACGCAGGAGCTGGCCGACGAGAAGCGCAAGCGCGAGCAGCTCTCCTCCGAGGCGCGCCGCGCCCACGACGCCGCCCAGCGCGACCTGACGACCCGCGCCGAGCAGCTCAAGACGGCCGAGAAGACGCTGGCCGCCGAGCGCGACGCCGCCAAGAAGGCCGCCGCCGCCGCCCTGGCCGAGAAGGCCGGGCTGCAGGGCGAGATCGAGAAGCTCAGCGCCGAGGGCGACAAGCGCGCCCAGGCCGCCGCCGAGCTGTCGCAGCGAGTGGACCAGGCCCACGCCGAGCGCGACGCCCTGCGCAAGGAGATGGCGCAGGCCCTGGCCAGCCGCGACGCGAAGATCAACGAGCTGTCCGCCGCGCTCTCTTCCGAGAAGGCCGAGCGGCGGCGCGAGGGGGAGGACTGGCAGGCCAAGCACGCCAAGGAGCTGGGCCGGCTCAAGGAGTCCGCCGCCGCGCTGGAGACCGCCAAGGCCGAGCGCGCCAAGCTCGTCGCCGAGGCCAACGAGAAGCTCGCCGCGCGCACCAAGCGGGTCGCCGAGCTCGAGCAGGCCGTGGAGACCGCCAAGACCGCCCAGTCCAAGGCCGAGCGCGAGGGCAACTCCAAGGTGGGCCAGCTCGAGGCCAAGGCCGTCGAGCTGCTGCAGCGGCTGCAGGCCTCGGTCCGCGAGAAGAAGGAGCTCGAGACCCGCCACGCCAAGGAGGTCGCGGACCTGGGCGAGAAGCAGAAGGCCGAGCTGGAGCGCAAGGAGCAGCAGCGCACCCAGGAGATGGCCAAGCTGCAGGCCTCGGTGCAGGAGAAGGCCAAGGCCCTCAAGGTCGCCGAGCTCGAGCTGCAGCGCCTCAAGTCCAAGGGAGGGGCCGCCCCGGTCGCCGCTGCGGCCAAGCCCGCCGCGGCCAAGCCGCCCGCCACCACCGTGCCGATGATGCCGCAGGCCGGTGCGCCCCGGACCACGCCGGCCCCCGCGCCGGCCCACGCTGCGCCCGTGCACGCCGCGCCGGCGCACGCCGCGCACCCGGCGGTGCCCGCCGCCGACCCGTTCCCCGACAACGACGTGGAGGAGCCGCAGGAGCGCACGGTGGTGATGAGCGTCAACGTCGCCAAGGCGATGGTCGAGCAGCCCAAGAAGAAGCCCGCGCAGGCCGAGTCCGAGTGGGACGACGTCGTCGACGCCATCGACTCCATCGACAAGCTCGGCGGCTGAACAGGGTTCGAAGGGCGCCGGCCTCCGCACGCCGCGGAGGCCCGGCGCGGAGTGGGGTGAACGGAAGCTGGCGGCCGGGCGCTTTCACGTCCGGTCGCCTTTCCGGTATAAAGAACGCCTTTTTCAGGCCGTCCTAGTTGGAGGTCCCATGGCTTCGCGACTGCGCGCCCTCGCCGCCGTCCTTCCCGCCACCCTGGTCCTCGCTGCCTGCGAGGAGACGGTGACCCAGGAGATTCCGGAGCCGGACACGGGCGGCATCGAGTGCCTGCTGGGACAGCGGGCCCAGGCCGGCCGGTGCATCTGCACCAACGACACCGGGTGCGAGCCGGGACAGTACTGCGACGCCATCACCGGCGAGTGCCGGGCGAAGACCGAGAAGCCCGTCGACGCCAGCACGCCGGCGGCCTGCACCACCGGCGCCCGCCGCTGCGCGCCCACTCCCGCCAACCTGCCCGACGGCGGCAAGTTCACCGGCGCCGTCCAGGAGTGCAAGGACGGCCAGTGGACCGACGTCGAGACCTGCCCGGCCGAGGGCTACTGCGCCGCCAGCGCCACCGGCTACTACTGCGCGGTCTGCACCAACGGCGCCTCGCGCTGCAAGGCCGGCACCACCACCCTCGTGCAGATGTGCAGCGAGAAGGGCGATACCTGGGAGGAGAGCGAGTGCCCGATCGACCAGGCCACCGGCAAGCCCAGCGAGTGCGACGCCGAGAAGGGTGAGTGCCGGGCGTGCGTGCCCAACTCGGTGCGCTGCTCGAACGACCCGCAGCCCGACGGAACGATCCTCCACCACTCGCTCGAGACCTGCGCCCCCGACGGCAGCGGCTGGACCAGCGCCTATTGCCCCATCACCGGCAAGTGCGTCATCGGCGCCGTGCCCGAATCCGACGCCGGCGACTTCCAGGCCCAGTGCGTCCAGGCGGTGTGCACGCCTGGCTTTGACCGGCGCTGCAAGGACGGCATCACCTTGGAGATCTGCGCCGAAAGCGGCCTGGGCTGGGACGAGCGCAACTGCACCAACTTCGACAAGTACGCCACCGACAAGGGCGTCTGCCAGACCACCGGCACCACCGGCGACTGCTTCGAGCCCTGCGCCACCGCGGCGCGCGAGTCCAGTTACCTGGGCTGCGAGTACTGGGCGGCGGTCACCAGCAACGTCCCAGCTCGACGATACGTTCAAGGGCGGCACCACCGACGGCCTGCAGCCCGACACGACCAGCGAGTTCGCGGTGGTGGTCTCCAACCCGAACGCCCAGCCCGTGGACATCAAGGTGACCCGCAAGAAGAACGGCTCGGAAGAGGTGTCGCCCTCCAGCCCCGCGGCGACCAACGGCGTCATCACCGTCGCCGCCAACTCGCTGACCACCATCAAGCTGCCGTGGCAGTCCATCCCCGGCACCGGCGTGTCCGCGTTCGCCTACCACCTGACCTCGACGCTGCCCATCAGCGCCTACCAGTTCAACCCGGTCGGCGCCTACACCGGCAGCAGCCAGCAGACCGACATCTACGGCCAGTGCAGCAACTGCAGCTACACCAACGACGGCTCGCTGCTCATCCCCGCGCACATCTTCGGGACCAGCTACGTCGTCCTCGGGCAGGAGCACATCACCATCGCCGGCGACTCCTCCTCGCCCTACGCCTGCACCACCAACGACGACTGCCCGGGCGTGGGCAACAGCTGCACGAGCAGCCTGTTCGGCAAGCAGTGCAAGCTGCCGCCGACCTTCGACGTGCCGGCGCTCTTCGCGGTGGTCGCGCCCGAGGACAACACCAAGGTCACCATCAAGTTCTCGGCGGCCACCGTGGCGTCCAAGAACGGCACCGCCATCGCCGCCCAGGCCAAGAACTCCACCGCCCACTACGTGCTCAACAAGTACGACGTCCTGCAGTTCTGGTCGGGCGTCGACGACATCTCCAAGCCGGCCGAGTGCTTCAACTACCCGGCGGGCACCGGCTGGTCCAAGGCCTGCCGCTACAACTCCGACCCCACCGGCACCGTGGTGCTCGCCGCCGACGCCACCACCGGCGAGGACAAGCCGATCGCGGTGTTCTCCGGCTCCGACTGCTCGTTCAAGCCCTACAACAAGTTCGCCTGCGACCACCTCGAGGAGAATGATGCTGCCCTTCTCCACCTGGGGTAAGAGCTACGCGGGCGTCAAGAGCGTGCCCTACAAGCAGAAGAACGGCTCGCCGGTGATCAGCCCGTTCCCCGACTACTGGCGCGTGGTCGCTGGCTGCGGCAAGACCAGCTGCCCCAACGGCACCAAGGTCACCATCAAGCCGCCGCCGGGCCAGCTCATCCTCCCGGACTACCCGACCCCCATCACCTGCCAGGGCAGCATCTGCACGCTCCCGCCCATCGACCCCAACAGCCCCGTGCCCACCGCCGCATGGCTGGAGTTCACGCACGCCTCCAACTTCACCATCACCGCCGACCAGCCGGTCATGCTCTCCCAGTTCTTCACCGGCGAGGCGGCGAACGTCGGCTCGGTGGAGGGCGACCCGTCGATCATCCTCACCCCGCCGGTCGAGCAGTGGCGCACGAGCTACAACGTCCTGACCTCGCCGACGCTGGTCCACAACTACCTGTCGCTGGTCACCCAGTCTGCGACCCCGGGGATCAGAATCGACGGCAAGGACGTCTCCACCTTCGGGCCGACGCAGGAGTTCATCACCGGCGGCTTCGCGGTCTTCAAGGTGCCGGTCGCCGGCGGCGCGCACTCCATCACCTCCAAGGCGAAGGTGGGCGTGACCATCTACGGCTACGACAGCTACGTCAGCTACGGGTACACTGGCGGCCTCGACCTGCTGCGCATCACGCAGATCGTCCCCGGGCAGTAGCGCCGACGCCCGCAAGCCTAGCACCGCATCGGCGCGTCTCCGTCTCGGGCGGAGCCGCCGGTGCTTTGACGAACTCGAAGCGCGGCTGGCCGGATGCACGACTCGACAATCCGCCATCGGTTTCCCTACCCCGTCGCGGCGGCATTCGAGCAGGTCATTTCGGCGGGTGGCTCGCACCAGCGACTCGGGCACGCCCTCGACTTGGTGGAAGCCACCGTGCGCTTCGTCGGGGCGGTGGCGATTGCCGACTACCTCTCGCGACCGAATCGCGAGCCCGCCGTCGACGCCCTTCTGTGCGATCGCCCTCGCCCGACGGTCGGCGGCTGGGTGGAGCTGGCCCGCGCCGCGAGCGCGTCCGTGGTGCACGACCGGGCGAGCGCAGCGGTTCCCGAGCTGGCGGCGATCTTCCACAAGGAGTCGGGAGCGCTCGTCGGCACGGTGGCGGGGATGGAGGCGGCAGAGGCGCAACTTCGCCCCGCCGAGAGCGCCGACGCCGCACGGGCTGCGCGTCGTGCGGTCAATACGCTGCCCGCCGAGCGCAACCGCGTCCACGAAGCGATGGGGCTGAGCGACGAGGAGGCCCGCTCGCGCTTCCGCGCGCTGTGGGAGCCCATCACCGCGTTGCTCGAGGGCCTCTCCTTCTTCGCGGACTACCGGTTGCTCGCCGTGGACGAAGTCGTGGCCGAGACCCGGCAGACCCGACTCTTCGTCCGAGACTACACCGGCAGCGCAGAGCGTAAGCCGCCGCTGCGTTGCTCGGCCAGCGCACCTCCGCCGGTGCGGGTGCCGTTTCTGCTCGGCCCGGACCACAAGCGGGCGCTGGTGCTCGACCCGCTGGTCGTGCTGGCCCACGACTCCGGAAGCGACGGCTGGCTACCGCTGCTGCCCTACGATCTTTCGAGGCCGCGGCCGCTGTACTGGAAGCCCCGCGGCGCCGCCAGGACGGTCGAGCGACCGTGGCCAGATCTGGGGGGAGAGGACGAGCAGGGCAAGCGCCTTCGAAGCTGGAGCGACGTCGTCGAGAGTGGCGCGGAGCTGCTCACGCGCGTCGAGCTCGGCTCTCTGGGGGCCTCGCTGGCGTCCGCCCATCGCCAGGAACAGGGCGGTCTGCTCGGGCAAGAGATCGCCGGGTTTCGCGTGTCCGACCTCGTCGGGCGCGGAGGCATGGCCTCGGTCTACTCCGCGGAGAGGACCGACGAGAGCGGCCAGGTCGAGCGCCGGGCACTGAAGGTGCTGGCGCCCGACCTCATCGGCGACGCGACCCTCGTCCAGCGCATGGTGGTCGAAGGGCGCCGTCACGAACAGCTGCGCCATCCACACGTGCTGGCCTGCCATGGCAGCGGGCTCCTCGAGGATGGGCGGCCCTACCTGCTGCTGGACTTCGTGCCGCGGTCCCTGGCCGCCCTCATCAGCGCCGAAGGCCCGTTGGCCCCCGCCGACGCACGACGGATCGCGCTGCAGATCAACGAGGGGCTACGGTTCCTCCACCAGCGCGGCATCGTCCACCGCGACCTCAAGCCCTCCAACGTCCTCGTCGACGATACGGGAAAGGCGCTGCTCTCCGACCTGGGAATCGCCCGGGGTGGGGGCGACGAGACGATGACCCGGACGGCTCAGGGTCCGCTGGGGGTGTGGGCGTACTTGGCTCCGGAGGTGCGCAACGGTGGGCGCGCGACCGAGGCGAGCGACCTCTATGCGCTCGGCGTGACCTGGGCGGAGATGCTCGGCGCCGCGCTGCCCATCGACGCGTCCGTGGCGCGCAAGAACATCCTCGAGCCCGGGCACGATGCCCCCTCGTGGGAGGCGATCACCACTCTCCTGTCCATCGACCCGACCCGGAGGCTGTCGGCGTTCGCGCCACCGCCTCTGGGCGTCGACGCGCCGTACCGGGGCCTCGCGGCGTATCGCGAAGAGGACCATGCGATCTATTTCGGCCGAGAGGCCGACATCGACCGGGTGCTCGAGAAGCTGCACGGCTCGGCGGTGGTGGCCCTCGACGCCACCTCGGGCGCCGGAAAGTCGTCGCTCGCCCACGCGGGAGTGGCACCGGCAGTTCGGGCGGGCGCGCTCGGCGAGGTGGGGGCCTGGGACGTCATCAGCCTCACCCCGGGCCGGGCGCCGCTTCGCTCGTTGGAGGCGGCCTTGACGCCCCTGCGCGAGGCCGGCGAGGCGAGCGCCGAGGCGCCGTTCGAGCTCCTCTCGCGGCGCGCCGCCAATGGGCGCGGCACGCTCCTCATCGTGGATGCGCTCGAGGAGGTGTGCACCCAGGGGGCGACCCCCGAGGAGCAGGCCGGCTTTGGCTCGACCTTGGCTCGCTTCTCGGGCGGAAAGATCCCCGGAGTGCGCCTGCTCATCGCGTACCGCAGCGACCTGCGAGACCGCATCGCGCGCATCCCGACGCTGGCCCCGCTGCTGCGCAGCGCGGACGCGGTCCTGATCGGCCCGCTCGGGCGCGAGGGCGTGCACGCCGTGCTCCGGCGCCCTGCGGCTCGCTGGGGCTTCAGCTTCGAGCACGAGTCCATCGTCGAGGAGGCGGTCGAGGCGGTGGGCGATGAGGTGGGCGCGTTGCCCCTGCTGTCGTTCGCGCTCGCCGAGCTGTGGGCACGGCGGGACCAGGAGCGCCGGCGGCTGCCCCTGAAAGCCTGGCGGGAGGACCTCGCGGGCGTCACCGGCGCACTGGCCAGGCACGCGGATCGCGCGATCGCCGAGCTGACGCCCGAGGAGCGGTCGACGGCGCGGGAGATCCTCACGCGCCTGGTCAACGACGACGGCACCCGTCGCCGCCGCGAGCTGGGAGACCTGCTGCGCTCCCTGGAGGCGCCTGAGTCGGGTACGCGTGTCGTGGATCGCCTCACCGAGCGGCGCCTGCTGGCGCGGACCGAGCGCGGCGAGATTGTCCTGGCGCACGAGGCCCTGGCGCGCAACTGGCCCCTGCTGCGCGGCTGGCGTGAGCAAGACGCTGACGACGTGGCCTTCCACGAACGGCTGCAGGAGGCCGCGCGGGTCTGGGACTCAGGGAGCGGCAAGACGGAGGACCTCTGGGCCGGGGCCAAGCTGGCCGCCCTCGCGGAGTGGCGCAGGGGCCGGGAGCTGTCCGAGCTGGAGCGAAGGTTCGCGGACGCGAGCGAGCGCGCAGCGAGGAGGACCCGGAGGCTCCGGCAGGGCCTGACGCTGGCGGTGGTCGCCGTCCTCGCGCTCTTGGCGGTGGTGGCGCAGCGTGCCCGGGTCGCTGCCGAGCGCCGCGAGCAGGAGGCGCGCGAGAACCTCGCCCAGCTCTACGTGGACCGCGCCCACGAGGCGCTGCGCGCCAACGAGCCGGACCGGGCATGGGTCCTGCTCGCAACCTCGCTGACGCTGCACGACAAGCCAGAGGTCCGCGACGAGGTCGGCCAGCTCCGCGCGAACCGGCCCACGCGGTTCAAGCTGGCGTGGAGGGCCTCGGCCTCGCCAGTGGGGGGGCAAGTCGCCTGCAGCCCGAAGGGGCGCAGCGTCGCGGTGGCGTCGCCCGACGACGGGCTCGTGCTCTTCGACGCGGGGACGGGCTCCAAGCGCTACCAGGTCCGGGCCGGAGGCGAGGCTGTCGTGGCCCTTCCGTGGTCGCCGGACGAATCCTGGCTCGCCGTGGTCGGCGAATCCGAGGTCCTGCTCGTGAAGGCGGAGGACGGCACCGTGGCCTCGCGGGTGCCGCTGCAGTGCCCCACCGCCGCGACCTTCCTCGCTGCCGCGGATGGGGTGCAGCTCGTCGTGGGCGATTGCGCGGGAACGGTGCGGCGCCTGCGCGTCCCCGGGGCGAGCCCCGATGGGGCGCCGATACGCCTCGAGAACGCCGTCCGCAGCTTGTGGCCAGGCGGCGAGGGACGGGGGCTCGCCGACCTGGGCGGAGGAACGAGCAAGGTCCTGTTCGCGAAGGACCCCACGGAGCACCTGGTCCCAGAGGCTGCTGAGAGCCCGAAAACGCTCGCCGTCTTCGCCTACCAGAACGACGCGTTCTGGCTCACCGACGGCGCAGTCCATAGCGACGCTTCCTTCTGGCCGAAGGGGGTGGATCCGAGCGACGAGTCGGCGGGCGAGCCCCTGCGGGCGGGCAGCCAGGGAGCGCTGGTCCCCTTGGACGAGCCTCCCGCCCCCAAGGCGTGGTCGTTTGCGGCCGCTGGACGACTCGCGGTCGCCTCCGCGAGCGGCAAGGTGCTGGTGCTCGCACTCGCAGGCCCGGGCGCGGGAAAGGCCGAGACGTTGGAGGGGAGTTCGCCGCAGGCCATCTCTCTGAGCGACGAGGGGACGCACCTGGCGGTGCTGGGGGCCGACGGAACGGTCACTGCTTGGTCTACCGCGCAGCTCCTCGGCCGGCGCGTGGGCTTCGGCAAAGGCCCGCGCATCGAGGTCTCGGCCGCCGGCGACCGGGTGGGCCTGGTCAGCGCGGACGAGATCAAGGTGATTGACGACGGTGGCCGGTGGCAAGAGCTCCGCGGCGCGTCCCTGGGCGGCAAGTTCGCGGAGGCGGCGGGGCAACTGACCGACGAGCCCGTTGCGGACGACGCCGGTTTTCCGGATGGCGAGATGGCCGCCGCGCTCTCGCGTGACTTTGGAACCGCTGCATGGATGACCAACTCCAACGCGGTGGCGGTGATCCGGCTGGCCACCCCGGAAGCCCCGAGAATCTTTCCGACGCCGGACCTGATGCTGCAGCCCAAGTCGATTGCGCTGTCTGGCGACGGCCGCTACCTCGCCTTCGCGCAGCGCGAGGGGGAGTCGGTGCGAATCCTCGACACCTCCCTGGAGGCGCCCCCACCGTCGCAGTTGGGATTCCCCGAGGAGATCGCGGATCTGGCCTGGTCCGCCGACGGCAACGTGCTGGCCCGTGCCGGGCGCACGGACAACGTCATCGAGCTGATCGGCGCCAACCGGATACTCGCGGCGGGTGAATCCCGCGTCCTGACGGTCTCGCTCTCCGGTGACGCGCGCACGCTGGTCTCCGGACACCAGGATGGCTCGGTGCAGGTCTGGGACACGGGCGCGAAGCGGGTCTCGAGACGCTTTGCGAGCGGGTTTCCGGAGGTCCAGCGCATCGCGTTCTCCACCGACGGCAAGCGCCTCGCGGCGACCGATGGAAGCTCGGTGGGCCTCTGGTCGGAGGGCGGGCAGGAATTCGCCAAGAGAACCTTCGAAGGTGGAGTGCGCAGCCTCGCGATCTCCGAGAAGGGGACGATCAGCGTCGTGGACGGGCGGGGGGCGGTGCACCTCTGGCGCGAAGGAGAGGCCGCGCCGCGGCGCCAGCCAGCGGTCGAGGGCGCTTGGAGCGCCGCCCTGTCCGACGCCGACGGCACCCTGGTCGTCGGGACTGCCGCGGGCGAATTGGTGGTCTACGAGGCCGACTCCGGTCGCCAGCGGCGGCGCGTGGGCGTCGGCAAGGGCGCAGTCCACGACCTGCGGCTGCTCGACGGGGGAAGGGCGGCGACGGCGACGGACGAACGCTTGGCCCTCGTCGACCTGGCGGGGGGAACGCTCGTCGTCCAGCACGAGAACTTCTGGCAGGAGTCGAGGATCCGCCGGTTCGCCATCTCTCCCAAGGGGCTCGGCGCTGCGGCCGCGTACCGCTGGCCCGATGGCTCGGATGGCTACATCGAGTTCTCGGATTTCAAGACCGGGGAGAAGCAGGTCCAGGTGAGGCGGGGCCTCTTCCTTTGGGACGAGGGACCCACGCCGGTGGCGTTCACGCCGGACGGGACCTCCCTGCTGGTGGGCTCGAAGCGCGGACTGCGAATCCTCCACCCGACCACGGGAGCCGAGCGCGCAGTCCTCGCCACCCGCGGTGGCACGATGGCGAGGCTCGTGGCGTCGTCCAGCGGGCGATGGGTCGCCGTCGCATTCAAGGGTGGGGCGTTCGAGGTGTGGGGTTTGTCGGGCGAGCGCCGCCCTGGCTTCGCGACCAGCGCGGAGGAGGTCGTCGACCTGGCCTTCAGCACCGACGACCGGCAGCTTGCGGCCGTGTCGAAGGACGGGAGCTCTGTCCCTGTGGTCGATGGAGTCCGGTGCGCGGGCCGCGCGCTTCTCGTTCGCCTCCGACCCTTTGCTCTCCGTCGGCTTCCGGTCGGCGAGGGAAGTGGTGGTGGCCCGCCGCAGCGGCGAGATCCAAGCGCTCGACCTCGAGCGGCTCCTTCACGCCAAGACGGCGCCGGCCGCCGACCTCCTGGCCGAAGCGGCCCAGGAGACGGACCTCGTGGCCCGAGGCCTCGAGGTGCTCCCGACGGGCCGCAGGCGGCTTGCCCTCCTCGCCTCCAAGTTGACGAGTCGCTCCCAGGAGGGAGGCGTCGAGCTCCTGCTGGACTTCGCCCAGGGGACGCAGGGCAGCGGCGCCGGCGAGCGGTTTGCCGCGCGCCGTCTGCTGGAGAAGAGCCGGGGACTGCTCGCTGCAGTTCGCGAGCACGAGGCCGGAGAGGGGGCCGTGCCGTACGCGCTGGCGGCGGTAGGCGAGGGGCGCTTGGTGTCGGTGCGGCCCGACGGAATCACCGTACGGGGACCGAACCTCGAGTCCGTCGGGCAAACAGCTGCTGCCCATCGCATCGTCCAGGCCGTCGTCGCCCCTACGGGGGTCGTCGCGGCCGTGGGAGAGGGCGGGATGGTCGACGTCTACGACGAGCACGGGGCGGCTCGAACGATCGAGCAGGACCCGCACAAGGTCGAGGTGATTGGCTTCGATGGCCTCGGGAGGAGCCTCGCCATCGGCGGCGGTTCCGCCGAGGTGCGCGTGCGCGACGTCGCTTCCGGCACGCTGGCCGCGTCGTTCGACGTCGGTGGGCCCACGAGCGCCGTGGCGCTCTCGCCGGATGGTTCGAAGGTCCTCGCAGGACGCGCCGACGGGGCAGTGATGGTGTGCGCGCTCTCAGGCGAGAGGGGGTGCGTTCGAGATCCCACGACCCACCGAGGCGCCGTGCGGGTCGTCGCGTGGTCGGCCGACGGCGCGACACGCTTGAGCGGTGGCGACGACGGGGCCGTCTTCTTGTGGGCCGGTGCGGCGCAGTCCTCCGTGACGCTCCCGCATGGGGCGGGCGTCCTGGAAGCCCGGTTCGGTCCAAAGGGGGCGACGCTCGCCACCGTCGACCGCGAGGGAGCGGGGTATCTCTGGCAGGTTCAGACGGGGAGACTGATCCGCCGCGTCGCGACGGGGCAGGCAGGAGTCAGCGTCTGCTATTCGGGCGACGAAAGGACGGTCTCGTTTGCACATGCGCGCGGTGCCGTGTCGGTCTGGTCCACTTCTGGCGGCACACCGATGGCGACGCTGGGC
The DNA here is from genome assembly GCA_049841135.1 of Myxococcales bacterium. GTDB lineage: Bacteria > Myxococcota > Myxococcia > Myxococcales > UBA5297 > JACRCT01. The sequence goes on along the minus strand of JASGHK010000002.1, from coordinate 681,862 downwards.
CCGCGAGAGACCACCTCGAAGGCGGTCGATCCCGAAGTCGCACGAGACCGCATCGCCTGCGCATCGAGCGGGGTCGCGGTGGCGTCGACGGATGGCTGGCTACGTTCCTGGTCGAGCGACGTGAACGAGGTAGGGAGCGTCGCCGGCCACGCTCCGCCGCTCGTCTCGTGGAGGAATCGATTCCGATTCCAGTTCCCCAGCTCGCAGAGCCTCGAGCTTCTCCCGTGACGGTACGCACGCGTTGCTGGCGGGGGTTGGCGGAGCCACGCTGCTGGACGTCACCGAGAAGTCCGAGCACCAAATCCCTTTGGGCGAGCGAGCGCTCGGAGTGGCCTTCAGCCCCGATGGGAAGCTCGCCGCTGCCGCGAGTGCCGACGGCCGGGTGGCTGTCGCCCAGGTGGACCCGTTCAACGTCCAATACTTCCGGGTGAGCGCCGATCGGCTCAGGAACGTCGTCTTCTGCGCGGGCGGCGATCTTCTCGCGGTGGCCGGACGCGACGGCTTCGTCCGGCTGATGAATCCTCGCAGCGGAGCCGTCGTGCAGGAGTGGGCCGGGGACGGCTCCTACGTCCTCGGTCTGGCCTCGGCCAAGAGCGCTCCGAGGGTCGTCGCCGGGGCAGAAGACGGTCAGGTCTCGGTGTGGAACGTCGAGACTCGGGAGCGAGTCTCGACCTTCCGCGCCTCGGCCCGCAGCGTCGAGCGGGTCGATGTCGACCCCGGGGGGACCCGGGTGGCCACGGGCGGGTCTCTGGCCGAGCTATGGGACGCCAACTCCGGGACGCGACTGGCGCTCCTGGCCCATGACGCGACGGCGGTGGTGGTGAAGTTCAGTCCCGATGGGAAGCTTCTCGCCACGGGTTCGGACGATCACACGGTCAAGCTCTGGCGGGCCGACGACGGGGCTCTGCTGAAGCGTCTGCCTCTGGAAGGCCCGGCGTGGGACGTCGCGTGGGCGCCGGACGGTCAGACCCTTGCCGCGACCTCGTCCTCCGGGACTTCGGTCTGGTCGCTGGCCGGAGCGCTCGTCGGCCGCTATCCGTCGGCAACCGCTCGTCTGGCGATCGCGCCCAGGGGAGACCTCCTCGCAGTTCAATCGAGCGAGCGAGCGCTGACGCTGTTCCCCTTCCAGCCTCTGTCGTCGGCCAGCCCGCCGCCGCTGGGGCGCGTGAGCGGTCTTGCAAGCCTCGGCGGGCGGTGGGTCGTGGTGCACGACAGCGGCGAAGCGGAACCCGCGCTGGCGGGCGATGGCTCCGCGCCGCTGCAGGTCTCCGGTTCGGTCGCGGTCGGCACGGGGAACCGCCCCCTGGTCGCAACGGCGTCCGGAAATCTCTACCGCGCGGACCTCGCCACGCGAAAGCTCGAGAAGCTCGCGCTGGTCTCGGGCACGACCGAGGAGCGACAGGTCGAGATGAGCCGCGACGGGTCACGCCTCATCACCTGGGGTGCCAGCGCTCCGCTGGTCTCCTGGGAGGTGGCGACCGGGCGATCCATCGGTGCGTGGCCATTGGACAAGGGGCTTCGCGGCGCTTGCGCCTTGTCGGGTGACGGGAAGATGGTCGCAGCAGGGGACCTGACCGGACGCGTCGAGCTGCTCTCGGTCGACGCGCCGCAGTCCTCGAGGACACTGAAGCTGGCGGTGGTTCCCGAGGCCCTCGCGTTCGATCCGAGCGGGGGCGTGCTGCTCGCACGCGACACGTTCACCGCCTCCGTCGTCGACCTGACCAGCGGCGCTCCCCGCTGGTCGGCACCCCGCCTCCCCGGATCGATCTGGCAAGCGCAGTGGTGCGGGGCGGGAAAGCTCGTCTGCACCAGGACCGCAACTGGACGGGTGGACCAATGGGACCCCGCGCGACCGGGGCAGGTTCCGGTCCGCACGCTCCCAGGGAGCGACAGCGCTCCAATCCTCCAGGTCGTCGCTGCGGACGGCGACCTGGTGGTGAGCCGTGACATCACCGACCTCCGCGTGAGCCGCTGGAATGGGCGCGAATGGAAGACCTCCACCACGCCGAGCGCCGACGAGCCCTCTTGGCGGCTGGTGTCGCCCCGCGGCGACTGGTCTGCGACGCTGAATGACGGCACCCTCGAGTTCACCGATCTCCTCACCGGTGCGGTGTTGAGCAGCAAGAAGTCCAGCAAGCCGCTGTCCGACCTCGCGGCCGCACCTGATGGGAGCCGCCTCCTGGGCCTCGGCGACGACGGGTTCGCCCTCTTCGCCCCCGGCACCGGAGAGGTCGCTCGAGGACTCGCAGGCGAGCGGCTCGTCGCGCACAGCTTCAGCGGAGACGGGCGCTCCTTCGCCGTCGTCGACGAGACGGGGTTCATCAGCGTCTTCTCCTCGGCCGACGGCAAGGCGCGTTCCATGGGCTTCGGTAGCGAGCGGGTGCTGGCGCTCGCCGCGACCGCGGCGGGAGACCTCGTGCTGACCCGGGCGATGGACGGGTCGATCGTGCTGTGGGACGCGAGCGCGGCGCCTCGTGTCGTGTCAAGCCAGGCGAGCGACGGCTACGCCACGGCGGCCGCCATCTCGGAGGACGGCACCCGCGTCGCATGGGGCTCCAGCCGCGGCATCGTCGCCGTCTTGGAGGTAGCGACGGGCCGGCGGACCGACTCTCCTGCGCTTGGAATGGCCATCCGCTCGGTCGCCTTCGACGGCTCCGGCGAACACCTCGTCGCGACCTCCGCCAAGGGGGCGCGGATCCTCGACGCCCGCGACGCGCGCACCCTGCAAGCCTACGGCGCCTCGAACGCCGTGACCGCCGCGGCCATCTCACGGCGCGCCGAGTTGCTCGCGCTCGGACTCGAGGACGGCACGCTCAGGGTCATCGACGTCGCCAGTGGAATTCGAATCTGGGAGGGCCAAGACCACAAGGGCGCGATCTCCGCCGTCGCATTCTCCAGCGACGATCGGCAGCTGGCCGTCGCGGGCGCGGACGGACAGGTGAGGTCTTGGGCGACCGGGCTCGACGAGCCGCTCGGCAAGGACGTCCAGGCGCTCGCCCGACGAACCCTCGAGGCGTGGCCGAGCAAGTGATGGCTACGACGCCTTGGCTTTCGCCTTGGTCTTGGTCTCGTCGAGCTCGGCCAGCGGACCGCGCTCGCGTCCGGGGGCGAGCTCCATGCCCACCACATAGGGGCTGACCTTGTTGCGGCCGCCGCGCTTGCTGGCGTAGAGCGCGGAGTCGACGCCGTCCACCAGCCGCTCCAGCGTCTCGGCGTCGGCGGGGAAGGTGGCGACGCCCAGCGAGATGGTGACCTTGCCGCCGGGCTGGCCTTCGCCGCCCTCGAAGCTCGCCTCCTCGACCAGCTTGCGCAGCTTCTCGGCGACCTCCAGGCCCTCGGCCTTGTCGCTGCGCGGCAAGAGCAGGAAGAACTCCTCGCCGCCGTAGCGCGCCACGGTGTCGACCTTGCGCACCCCGCCGCGCAACAGGTCGGCGACCTGGCGCAGCGCCTTGTCTCCGGCGGGGTGGCCGCAGCGGTCGTTGAGCAGCTTGAAGTGGTCGATGTCGATCATCACCGCGCTGACCTGGTGGCCGAACCGCTGCGAGCGCGCGACCTCCATCTCCAGCTGCGCGAAGAGCTTGCGGCGGTTGGCGAGGCCCGTGAGCGGGTCGACGTGGGCCATGTGCAGCGTCTCGGTGTAGAGCCGCGCGTTGACGATGGCCATCGCCGCCTGGCTGGCGATGAGCTGCAGGAGGACGATGTCGTTCTCGCCGAAGCCGGCCTTGCGGAAGCGCACGAAGTTGAGGACGCCGACGAGCTGCTCCTTGCAGACCATGGGCACCGCGAGCATCGAGCCGTCGTCGGCGGGGTCGGTGGGGCTCTTGAAGTAGCGCGGGTCGCCGTGGATGTCGGAGACGTAGATGGCCTCGCGGGTCTTGGCGGCCAGGCCCGAGGCGCCGGTGCCCAGGGGGATGCGGAAGTCGGCGAGCGAGCGGGGAGGGAAGCCGAAGGAGGCGGAGATGGCCAGCTCGGTGCCGGTCTCGTCGAGGAGCATCACCGCGAACTGGTCGACCCCGAAGGTCACGCCGACCATCTCGGTGACCATCGAGAGGATCTCTTGCAGGGCGAGGCTCGAGTTGAGCGAGCGGGCGACGTCGAGCAGCAGCGTCATCTCGCGCACGCGGCGGCTGAGCGCGTGGTTGGCCTCCTCGATGACCTTGTGCTGGCGCTCGAGCTCCTGCTTGAGGGTGAGCTCGCGCTGCATCGACTCCATCTCGCGCGAGGCCTCGATCTCCGCGACCTTCATCTCGGTGATGCGCGAGACCATCTTGTTGAAGGCCTCGGCGAGCCGGCCGATCTCGTCGCGGGACTCGACCTTGGCGCGCACCAGGAAGTCGCCCTTCTCGGCGCGCTGCATGGCGTCCATCAGGCGCATCAGAGGGCGGGAGATGAACAGGTGCAACAGGCCGAAGCTCGAGGCGAGCAGCAGGAAGAGCACGACGCCCACGAAGGCCAGGACGCCGCGGTAGAAGCCGGTGAGGTCGTCCTCGATGCGCGGCCGGGCGATGACCGCCTGCACCGCGCCGACCTTGAAGGCGTCGCCGGCGTGGCAGCGCGCGCAGACCATGCCGCCCAGCGGGCGCACGTACTCGCCCTTGGCGGTGTCGGTCGCGCCGTGCGGCGGGGCCTGGAGCAGGCGCTTGGCCTCGGGGAGGACCGTGCCGACCTCCTCGATGCGCCGCGACCAGCGGATGCGGCCGTCGCGGTCGATGACGCGCAGGACGCTGACGTCGTCGTAGAGGCGGAAGTCGGCCTTCATCGCCGCGGTGGCCTGCACGTGGACGACGGCGGGCGGGGCCGGCTTGGCGGCGGGGACGGTCTCGAGCAGGGTGAAGCTGGTGGCCACCAGGTCGGCCAGCGCCGCGGCCTCCTCGACGGCGTTGCGGCGGATGACCTCCTGGGCGCGACCGTACGAGATCTCCACGGCGGCCAGGAGCGCCACCAGGAGTGGCAGGCCGATGGCCAGGGCGATCTTGCGACCGACGGTCTTGAAAAGGAGGCCGAACATCGTGATGAAGCCTGTCCCGAGCTTGCCGAGGGGCGGGTCCGGATTGGCGCCCACGATGCTTTGCCGGCCAGAGGGCCGGCGCTCCAAAGCTGGCAGGCTACCGAAAGGCGCCCATTCTCGCCGTGGGGCTTCCAGACTGTCAACGCGAGGGGACGGGCGTGTTTGCGCCTGCGTTTCCCCAGGCATTTCAAGCTATTATCCCGGGCCCGGAGGGAGTCATGAGCGTCGCAGCCTGTCTGGTCTTGCTCGCCTTGGGGGCCGCCGCGCCGGCCCCGGCGCCAGTCGCCAAGGAAGATCCACTGGCCGCGGCCAAGAAGGCGCTGGAGGCGGGGGACTACGAGAAGGTGCTCGACGAGGTGAACCTCGCCAAGGGCGCGTTGGGCGCGGACTCGGCGCTGGTGCTCACCAAGGCGGGGCAGCTGGCGCTGGAGAAGAAGGACCGGGCCATGGCCTCGTTCTACTGCGAGATGGCCATCAAGCGGGACCCCGGCGAGCGAGCGCCTCTCGACCTGTGCATGAAGGTCGCCTTCGAGGAGGAGCGCTGGGAGGACGTGGACATCTGGGGTGACGCGTTGGGAAAGCTGGCGCCCAAGGACGCCGACGTGGCGCTGATGCGTGGCCAGGCGGCGCTTTCCGAGGGCAACTGGAAGAAGGCCATCGACGTCCTCAAGCCGCACGCCAAGGGACCGAAGGGCCCGCAGGTCGCGGTGCTCCTCGACCGGGCCCAGGGCCAGATCGAAGAAGAGAAGAGCGCGGCCTCGGAGCAGAAGGCGCTCGAGGACCGGCTGCAGAAGGCGATCGCGGCCGCGCGCGCGTTGGACTCCGGAGGCAACGTCGGAGGTGGCGCGGCCAAGGGCGGGGTGTACCTCTACACCACCACCTGGTGCGGGGTCTGCAAGCGCGCCAAGGAGTGGCTGGCGAAGAAGAACATCGCCTACACGGAGCGCGACGTGGAGAACGACGCGGGGGCCTCGGAGGAGCTGGCCGAGAAGTGCAAGAAGGCGAGGACCCGCCCGCGCGGCGTGCCGGTCCTCGACGCCCACGGAAAGATCGTCGTCGGCTTCGATCCCGGGTCGTACGGGAGGTTGTTGAGGTAGAGAGAGGGCATGCTGATCCAATCGAAGCGCCTGTCCATCCTCCATGCCTTCTCGACGCGAGAAGGGGGAGTCAGCGAGGGGCCGTTCGCCAGCCTCAACCTCGGCCGCTCGGTGGGGGACGCCCCTGAGCGCGTGGCCGAGAACGCTCGCCGCTTCGCTCAGGAGCTGGGGCTGACGCCGGGGCAGCTGGTGTCGGCGAACCAGGTGCACGGCGAGACCCTCCTCGAGGTGACCTCAGCGCAGCCCGGTCCGGTCGTGCCCGCGGCCATCGGGGATGCCGACGCGCTCTTCACCCGGACTCGCGGCGTCGCGCTCGGCATCCGCACCGCCGACTGTGTGCCGGTGCTCGTCCACGCCCCCGACGTCGGGGCGATCGCCGCGATCCATGCAGGCTGGCGCGGCTCGGTGGTGGGAATCGCCGGCAAGGCCGTGGTCCGGCTCAAGGAACAGTACGGCGCGGACCCGCGGAAGATGATCGCGGTCATCGGCCCGCACATCCGCTCCTGCTGCTACGAAGTCAGCCCGGAGGTCGCCGGCCGGTTCGAGGCCCGATTCGGTGCGGGCCTGGCGGCGCCGGGCGGGGAGGGGAAGGCGGGGCCGATGCTGGACCTGGAAACGGCCAACCGCCGGGCACTGGCGGAGGCGGGCATCGTGCCGGAAAACCTCGAAGCCCTTCCCGAATGCACTTCCTGCCACCCTCAACGCTTCTTCAGCCACCGCAGGGACCAAGGACGCAGCGGCCGCCACCTCTCGGTTCTGGCCCTCGTCTGATTTCCACTGCGATTGCCGAGGCTTGGAAGGAACCGTCGAAAGGCGGTCAAGCGGCGTTCCGGCCGTTTTCTTGACACCCCTTTTTTGCGGCTCCTATCATCGCACGTTGATTTGCCTTGGTTTTTTCGCCTTTTGCGGAGTCCGCCACGCCTCGTTCCGTGAAAAACGGCTCGCGTCCGCTGCTGCTGGGCACCGCCTGGTTGGCGTCCTGCGCGGCGCTCTGCTCGTGCGTGGGCGCCCCCGTGGCCGGCAACTCCCGTCCGTCCTCGTCCTCGGCCGACCCGCAACTCATGGCGCAGCTGAGGGCCATGGCCAGCCGGCAGGTGGAGCTCGAGCGGAAGATCGACCGGCTGGAAGCGCAGCTGGATGCGATGCGCTCCGTGCCGCGGTCCAAGGCCGAAGCTCCCGCCAAGTCGACCTCCGCGAGCCTCGTCCCTGGCAACCTGACCACGGTCAAGCTCGCCCCGAGCGCGTCGCCGGGCAAGGCCGCCCCTGCGTTGCCGACGGAGGTGGCGCTCAGAGAACCGGACGAGGCGGCCGTCGAGCAGATGCTCAACGACCCGGGCCCCGACACCAGTGGCGAGGAGTTCGAGAGCGCCCTCAAGGCCATCAGCACGGGCGAGGTGCAGCGAGGGGCCTTTGGGCTGCAGGCCTTCGCGGACAAGCACCCTCGCGACGAGCGGGCGCCGACGGCGCTGCTCAAGGCGGGGCTCGGACTGCAGACCTTCGGTGACCCGCAATCGGCGGTCCTCGCCTTCGACCGCGTCGCTCAGGACTACCCGACCTCGAAGGAGGCGCCCGAGGCGATGATGCGCATGGCCGACTGCCAGCTGAAGCTCAAGCGCGAGGATCGGGCGAAGGACGTCTACGCGCGGGTGATGAGCCGCTACCCGGGCACTCCGGCGGCGAAGGCCGCCGAGGCAGGGCTGAAGAACCTCGCCGAGGCGAAGGCGGCGGCGCAGTGACTTTGCAGGGACGCTGCAGAACGGTAGGAGGAACCATGGTGCGGGCATTGACGGCGGCGGTCTTGGCCATCCTGCTCCTGCCCGGCGCAAGCTGGGCGGCAGAGACGGCCGCGGAGAAAGCCGAGAAGGCCGAGGGCCCGGCCGTGACCGAGCCGGAGCAGCAGGGCGCCGAGGTGGCGACGCCGAAGAACGGCGCCAAGCCCGGCGGGCAGGAGTCGGTCTACGAGTCCTATACCGTCAAGCCCGGCGACACCTTGTGGGACCTCTCGTCCCGGTTCCTGGGCAACCCTTGGTACTGGCCCAAGGTCTGGTCCTACAACCCGGAGATCGAGAACCCGCACTGGATCTACCCGGGCAACCAGATCCGCTTCTACCCCGGCGGCGACGACGCGCCGGCCCAGGTCGAGGCCGAGGGCGTCAAGGCGCCCGAGGAGATGGCCGAGGTCAGCGAGGGCAACCTCAGCGCCCCCGAGCAGTTTGGCGAGGAGGAAGACCCGGTCGCCATCACCGGCGGCCAGCTCATCGGCTACAAGGCGCCCAAGAAGGCCCTCATGCGGCTGGACGGCTTGGTGACCCAGCGCGAGCTCGGACGACGCCGGCGTCATCGAGAACGCGTACTCGACCAAGGAGATGCTCGACAACTACGAGCGGGTCTACCTCAAGTTCCGCAAGCAGAGCGGCGTGCGGATCGGCGAGCGCTACAGCATCTTCCGCACCCTCGAGCCGGTCTCTCACCCCATCAGCGGGTCGAGCTTCGGCTACCTGACCAAGATCTGCGGGACCCTGCGCATCATCGCCACCGACAAGAACTACGTCACCGGCCTCATCGACCAGACCTTCGAGCCCATCCACCGCGGCGACTTCGTCGGTCCGCTCGGGAACTTCGACAAGCAGATCATCCGCAAGGAGACCACCCGGGAGGTCAAGGGCGTCATCCTGCTCTCGCTCAACCGGCACATCCCCGCGCTGGGCGAGCAGCACTGGGCGTTCATCGACAAGGGCAGCAAGGACGGCGTGGAGGAGGGCAACATCTTCACCGTCCTCAAGCGCGGCGACCCGATTCGCACCGACGAGGTGGACCCGGCCAAGCTCCCGGCCGAGGTCGCCGGCATGCTGCTCGTGGTGGACGTCAAGGACCACACCTCCGAGGCGCTCATCATCCGCTCGCTGGTTGAGCTGTTGGAGGGCGACCAGGTCGTCATGAAGCCCGCCTCGACCCAGGCGGCAGTCCAGTAGGACTGCCCTCGAGCGAGCTTCTGATTCGGCTGCGCCCCCGGACCGCGAGAGCGGACGGGGGCGCGGTGTTTGCGGGCAGCCCGACACCCCGAGCTTGTCGAGGGGGTCGCGCTCGATCAGCGACCCGAGCCGGCACCTTCTCGTAGGTCCGAAGAGTAATGGACGGGACGATACCGGTCTACACGCCGAGGTGATCTCCGCTCGGGTGCTGGAGCTCCGACCTCGGGCCTTCTGCTCGGCAGGCTCCGGCCCCTCGACCAGCTCGGGGTGTCGGGCGTCAGCGAGTCAGCAGGTCGACCTCGCCTGGGCGCTCGTTGGCCAGCGAGGCCTGCTTCTGCTCGCGCTCGACCAGGCGGTGAGGCTGCGACTGGATCTTCTGCTGCAGCAGCATCAGGCCGTCGAGCACCTGCTCCGGACGCGGCGGGCAGCCGGGGATGTAGACGTCGACGGGGATGACCCGGTCGATGCCCTGCAGCACCGCGTAGTTGTCGTAGAAGCCGCCGGAGGAGGCGCAGACGCCGAAGGCGACGACCCACTTCGGCTCGCACATCTGCTCGTAGACGCGCTTGAGGATGGGCGCCTGCTTCTGGTTGATGGTGCCCACGACCAGCAGGAGGTCCGCCTGCCGGGGCGAGAAGCGGGGGAACTCCGAGCCGAAGCGCGCGATGTCGTAGCGGGCCGAGGCGACGCTCATGTACTCCATCGCGCAGCAGGCGGTGGAGTAGGGGTAGATGAAGATGGAGTACTTGCGCGCCCAGCCCAGGCCGCGCGAGACGATCTTCTGCAGGCCCTTGAGCGAGTCTTCGCGGCGGGTGGTGAGGGCGGGGACGAGGCTGAGGTCGAGTTCGCTCATGGTATCGGTCGCTTCCCCTACTCCCAGTCGAGAGCACCCTTGCGCCAGACGTAGACGAGGCCGACGACCAGGGTTACCGCGAAGATGAACATCGTCATGAACCCGTACCAGCCGAGCGCCTTGAACTGCACCGCCCACGGGTAGAAGAAGACCGTCTCCAGGTCGAAGACGATGAAGAGCAGGCCCACGACGTAGAACTTCACGGCGAAGCGCTCGCGGGCGCTGCCGACCGGGTTGCTGCCGCACTCGAAGGGCGCCGACTTGACCGGCGAGAGCTTCTTGGGCCCCAGGAACGTCGCCAGCGCGAGCATGGCCACGCCAAGCAGACCGGCGACCGCGATGGCCACGGCGAGTGGGAGGTAGGCGTCCAGATAGTCCACGCGTGCCCTCGTTTGGTTCGAAGGGAAGCTGGGCAAGTTATGAGGCCGGCCTGACGAGTGTCAAGGAGGATTCGGGGGATTTCACGAGCCGCGGGCGCGCTGGAATCCGGTTGGATTCTCAGTGGTTGGGCTCGCGAAAGGGTTGCCCCAAAAGGGCGTGGCTCATTAGGCCTGCGAACAGCGTCTGGGCTTGACAGTGTTGACCCGGCCGCTAAAGTGCCGCGCGTTCCAAAGGGCTCGTAGAGGACGCGCGACGCGAGGTCGGCTCAACGCCGTTCGCTCGATCGCACGCCTCCGCTCGACACGAGGTTCATCTTGGCCTTCGACTTTGCCAACGTCCTGGTGTTTGCGCTGGTCTCGGTCATCTTCGTCTTCCTGTTCCTGCTGGGACTGGGCTGGCTGGTGCGGCCCAAGGCGCCCACCAAGCAGAAGGCGGAGGTGTACGAGTGCGGCGAGAAGCCCATCGGGAGCGCCTGGTTCAACTTCAACCCGCGCTTCTACATCGTGGCGCTGGTCTTCGTGATCTTCGAGGTCGAGATCGCGCTGATGCTGCCGGTGGCGCTGGTCTTCAAGAAGTTCGTCAAGAGCGGCGTCGGCGCGCTGGCCTTCTTCGAGATCCTCGCCTTCGTCCTGATCCTGGTGGTCGGCCTCGCCTGGGTCTGGGCCAAGGGCGACCTCGACTGGATCAAGAAGCTCGTCGTTCCGACGGCTGCGAACCCTGGCCCGGAGGCCCGCCGCGAGACGGCCGGCCCCAACGCGTAAGAGAGCACCGGGAGAGACATGGACCCCAAGTACTCACACGACCCGGGCGTCAATTCGGTCGTCGCCACGCTGAAGACGAGCATGCTCGACCAGCTCATCAACGTGAGCCGGCGCAACTCCATCTTCTACATGCTGTTCGCGACCGCCTGCTGCGGCATCGAGATGATGCAGGCCGGCGGCCCGCGCACCGACATGGACCGCTTCGGCTTCGTCTTCCGGGCCAGCCCCCGGCAGTCGGACCTGATGATCCTGGCCGGCACGCTGACCTACAAGATGGCCGAGCGCGCGCGCCTGCTCTACGACCAGATGCCCGAGCCCAAGTACGTCGTCTCCATGGGCTCCTGCGCCAACTGCGGCGGGCTCTTCTCGCTCTCCTACGCGGTGGTGAAGGGCGGCGACAAGTTCCTGCCGGTCGACGTCTACATTCCCGGCTGCCCGCCGCGCCCGGAGGCGCTGGCCGAGGGCTTCCTCAAGGTCCAGCAGCTGATGACCCGCGAGCGTTGGTTCAGCGAGCGCAGCCGCCAGGAGCGGCTCGACAAGACCGGCGTCATCGACCCCAAGGCCACCTGAGACGGAGCACGAGCGGATGAGCCTCACCATCGAGCAGATTCGCGACAGGCTCGCGGCGCGCTTCGGCGACGCGGTGGGCGCCACCGTCGCGGCCAAGGACCCCTTCGTGGTGGTCAAGGGCGAGAAGGTCCTCGAGGTCGCCCGGTTCCTCCACGACGACCCCGACCTCGCGCTGGACTACCTGGTCGACGCGACCGCGGTGGACTACCCCAAGGAGAACCTGATCCGGGTCGTCTACCACCTGTGGAGCGTCAAGCAGAAGCAGGCCTTCAAGTTCAAGGTCGAGTGCGACCGCGCCAGCCCCAAGGTGGCCAGCGTCCAGTCCATCTGGCGCGCCGCCAACTGGCTCGAGCGCGAGGTCTTCGACCTGATGGGCGTGACCTTCGAAGGCCACCCCGACCTGCGCCGGCTGATGATGCCCGAGGACTGGGTCGGCCACCCGCTGCGCAAGGACTACCAGGCGCCCGAGAGCTACCACGGCATCAGCCACCAGCGCGTCAGCCAGCTCGACCGGAACCTGGCCGCCGACAAGGCGCTGCGCGCGGCCCAGCCGCAGCCTCCCGTCGCTCCGGCCGCTCCGGCCGCTCCGGCCGCTCCGGCTCCTGCCACCGCTGCGCCCGTCCCGGCCAAGCCCGCGGGCGAGCTCGACCAGGTGGTGGCCAAGCTCGACGCGCAGATCGCGGACCTGAGCCCCAAGGCGGCGGCCGAGCCCGCCAAGGCCGAAGCCAAGCCGGCGGAGCCCGCGAAGCCGGCCGAGACCAAGAGCGAAGCAGCCGCGACGCCGGAGAAGCCGGCGGAGCCCAAGAGCTAGAGGCGAGCGCATGCAAGGCCCCGAATACAACCAAGCCCTCCTCGACAGCCTCGGCAGCTCGGGCGACCTGATGCTCCTGAACATGGGGCCTCAGCACCCGTCGACCCACGGCGTCATCAACTTCATGATCCAGACCGACGGCGAGGTCATGAAGAAGGCGGTGCCTCAGGTCGGCTTCCTGCACCGCGGCATCGAGAAGATCGGCGAGTTGGTCCAGTACCCGCAGTTCATGCCCTACACCGACCGCGTCGACTACCTCGGGGCGATGACCGCCAACGAGGGGTACGCGATGGCGGTGGAGAAGCTCCTGGGCGTGGACATCCCGGTGCGCGCCAAGTACCTGCGGGTCATCGCCGCCGAGCTCAACCGCATCGCCAGCCACCTGGTCGCGGTCGGCTCCAACTCCGGCGACATCGGCGCCTTCACCCCCTTCGTCCACGCCCTGCGCGAGCGCGAGGTCATCAACGACCTGATGGAGGCGCTCTGCGGCGCGCGGCTGACCTACAACTACGTGCGCATCGGCGGGGTGAGCTTCGACCTGCCCGACGGGTGGAAGGACCGGCTGCTCAAGTGGCTGGACCACTTCGACCCGTTCGTCGACGAGTTCGACGCGCTCATCAGCGGCAACCGAATCTTCGTCAAGCGCCTGGCCAACGTGGCGACCATCGACGCCGACACGGCGGCGGCCTGGGGCCTGGCCGGACCCTCGCTGCGCGCCTCGGGCGTCCCCGTCGACGCGCGGCGCGACCTGCCCTACAGCGCCTACCCGGAGATGAAGTTCGACGTCATCACCGGCAAGGGCTGGCGCGGGACGGTGGGCGACTCCTTCGACCGGTACTACTGCCGCGTGCTGGAGATGCGCGAGTCCTCGAAGATTCTGCGCCAGGCCCTGGACAAGCTGCCCGAGGGCGAGGTGATGGTCCCCAAGATGCCCCGGCGCATCAAGCCGGAGCCGGGCGAGGCCTTGGCGCGCGTGGAGTCGGCGCGCGGGGACATCGCCTACTACGTGGTGTCCGACGGCAACGACAAGCCTTACCGGGTGCGCATCCGCACCGGCAGCTTCATGGCGATGGGGATCATCGAGCCCATGAGCGAGGGCCTGATGATCGCCGACCTCGTCGCCCTGATCGCATCCTTCGACGTGGTCGCTCCCGAGATCGACCGCTAGGCGAGCCATGCAACCCTTCATCGACCAAACCATCATCCAAGGCTGGCTGGGGCAGAACCCGGCGACGTGGGGCGGCACGCACTGGATCTACGCGGTGCTCATGCTCACCGTCGCCCTGGTTGCGGCCATCTTCGGCGCCGTCTACTCGGGCATCTGCACCTGGCTCGAGCGCCGCTGGGCGGGCCGGATCCAGAGCCGCGTCGGCCCCAACCGCGTGGGGCCGATCGGCTTCTTCCAGTGGATCGCCGATGCCATCAAGCTGATCCTCAAGGAAGACACCATCCCCAACGGCGCCGACCGGGTCCTGTTCCGCCTGGCGCCGTACTTCGTCTTCGCCGGCTTCCTGCTCACCTTCGTGGCGCTGCCCTGGAGCCCCGCGCTCATCGTCAGCGACCTGAACGTCGGCATCTTCTACCTGGTCGCCATCACCGCGCTGACCGTCGTCGGCATCCTGATGAGCGGCTGGGCCTCGAACTCCAAGTGGGCGCTCTTCGGCGGCATCCGCGCCGCGGCGCAGGTCGTCAGCTACGAGATCCCGGCCGGCATGTCGCTGCTCATCCCGGTGCTGATGGCCGGCACGCTCTCGACCAACGGCATCATCGCCGCGCAGGGCGGCCCGCAGAACGGCTCCATCGTCGAGGTCGGCGGCTGGCCCTGGAACTGGTTCGTCTTCTCGAACCCCATGGCATTCGTGGCCTTCTTCATCTTCCTCACCGCCAGCCTCGCCGAGGGCAACCGCACCCCGTTCGACCTGCCCGAGGCCGAGAGCGAGCTCGTCAGCGGCTACAACACCGAGTACTCGGGCATCCGCTTCGCCGTCTTCTTCCTGGTCGAGTTCGGCAACCTCTACGTGATGAGCGCGCTGGTCACCATCCTGTTCCTCGGTGGCTGGCAAATCCCCGGGCTGCGCGTCGACCAGATCACCGGCTGGTGGCACGCGCTCGCCGCGGCGATCTTCCTCCTCAAGGTCATCACCGTCACCAACGTCATCATGTGGGTCCGCTGGACGCTGCCGCGCATCCGCGTCGACCAGATGATGAGCCTGTGCTGGAAGTACCTGGTGCCCATCAGCATGGGCCTGGTGGTGCTGGCCGCCGCCAACGAGTGGCTGTCCTCCGGGCTGGACGCCAGAATCCTGCTGGCCATCCACCTGGTCTTCTTCGTGCTGGCCGGGGTCGTCCCGCTCGTCCTCTTCGTCAAGCAGATGTTCCGCAACATCCGGCTGGTCGGCGACCGCGTCGACCTGACCAACTGGTAGGAGCGGTGATGACCACCCCGAGCGAATACCTCCAGAACATCAAGGACACCGTGACCAGCTTCTGGTCTGGCCTGGCGGTGACCGCGTCGCACGTGCTGCGGCGGCCGCCGACCATCCAGTACCCGGACCGCCTGGACATCCCAGTCAAGGACACGCTGCCGCCGCGCTACCGGGGCTTCCTGGAGTGCGACACGGCGATCTGCACCGGCTGCCAGGCTTGCGAGCGCGCCTGCCCCATCGGCTGCATCGCCATCGCGGTGGAGAAGAGCCCGGCCGATCCCAAGGTGCGCGTGATGACGCGCTTCGACATCGACGTGGCCAAGTGCATGTACTGCGGCCTGTGCGTCGAGCCGTGCCCCACCGGCGCGCTGCAGCACACGCGCGAGTTCGAGTCGGCGTGCACGCACGTGGAGAACCTGACCTTCCGCTACATCGACCCGCTCAAGCCCGTGCCCGTCTACAAGGTCGTCAAGGGCGAGGCGACGCCCCGGAAGATGGTCGGCGAGCTCGTCCGCGCGCAGATGAAGGCGTGGGACGCCCCGGCCCCGGCAGCCCCGGAAGAGGCGAAGAAATGAAAAGCCAAGTAGCCGGCACGAGGCCGGCAATCCGAGTCCTCATGAGCGTTCTGGGCGGGATGGCCCTGCTCGCGCCAGCGTCTGCGTTCGCCGCGGCTCCGAGCCAGGTGCAGGTCTCGCCGCTGGTGGCGATCGTCTTCTGGTTCCTGGCGCTGTTGACCGTGGTCTCGGCCGCGGGCGTCGCCTTCAGCCGCAACATCGTCTACGCCAGCTTCAGCTTGCTGGGCGCGTTCCTGGGCGTCAGCGGCCTGTACGTGTTCCTCTCGGCGGACTTCCTGGCGGTCGCCCAGATCCTCATCTATGTGGGCGGCGTGCTGGTGCTCATCCTGTTCGCGGTGATGCTCACCAGCCACCTGCAGGTGGTGAAGTTCTCCAACCCGGCGATGGGGCTGTTCCCGGCGGCGTTGGCGAGCGTCATCACCACCGCGCTGCTGATCTTCGTCTCCATCGCCGCGCCGTGGAAGGGCGGCGGGAACGTGAACCACCCGATGCAGGCCACCAGCGAGACGCTGGGCGACCTGTTCCTGAACAAGTACCTGCTGCCCTTCGAGGTCGCCTCGGTGGTCCTGCTGGCGACGCTCATCGGAGCGGTGGTGGTGGCGCGCAAGGAGATCAAGCCCGAGTAACGGGCGGACCGACCATGATCATCACGCTCCCGCACTACCTCATCATCGGCGCCATCCTCTTCGCGCTCGGCCTGTTCTGCGTGGTCACGCGCTCGAACGCGGTCGGCATCCTGATGGGCATCGAGCTCATCCTCAACGCGGCCAACATCAACTTCGTCGCGTTCAACCACTTCCAGGGTGGGGTGCTGACCGGCCAGGTCTTCGCCGCCTTCGTCATCGTCCTCGCCGCCGCGGAAGCCGCGGTGGGCCTGGCGATCATCATGGGCATCTACCAGAACTTCCGAAGCATCGACGTCACGCGCGCAGACGCGCTGCGCGACTGATCTCGAGCCCGACATGAACTTGCCTGTCCAAATCGCATCCTTCCTGCTCGGAGCCGCCGGCGAGCACGCCGCGGAGGCCGCCGAGCATGGCGCCGCCGCGGGTCACGGCGCGGCGGCCGCGCACGGCGCCCACGAGGCGGTCCAGCTCGTCGCCCAGCGCGCCGACTGGCTCTGGCTCATCCCGCTCTTCCCGCTGATCGGCTTCACCATCAACGCGCTGGCGGGGCACAAGCTGCAGAAGACCTTCGGAAAGAAGGCCAACCACCTCATCGCCATCGGCGCGATGGTGGCGAGCTGGTGCGTCGCGCTCTTCAGCTGGATCGGGATGATCCAGCTGCAGGACCACTCGCAGCGCCTCTTCCACCAGGTGCTGTGGACCATCGCCAACCCCGGCGGCGGCTTCAAGGTCGACCTGGCGTTCGCGCTCGACCCGCTGTCGATGATGATGGTGATGATCATCACCACCATCGGCACGCTCATCCACGTCTACTCCACGGGCTACATGGAGGACGAGAAGGCCTATTGGCGGTTCTTCGCGTACCTGAACCTCTTCGTCTTCGCGATGCTGCTGCTGGTCATGGGCGACGGCTTCGCGGTGATGTTCTTCGGCTGGGAAGGCGTCGGCCTCGCCAGCTACCTGCTCATCAGCTTCTGGTACGAGGACGTCGAGAAGGCCAAGGCGGGCATGAAGGCCTTCGTCGTCAACCGCATCGGCGACTTCGGCTTCCTGGTCGGCATGTTCACGCTGTTCTGGGCGCTCTCCGGCGCCTTCGGTCACGTGCCCGGCGCGTACCCGACGCTCAACTTCCAGGAGTTGCGGGACCAGTTCACGACCGGCGGAGTGGGGGACGCGCTCAAGAACATCCACGTCCTCGGCATGCCCGCGCTCTTCCTCATCGGCCTGGGCCTGTTCGTCGGCGCCACCGGCAAGTCGGCGCAGTTCCCGCTCTACGTCTGGCTCCCGGACGCGATGGCCGGCCCCACTCCGGTCTCCGCGCTCATCCACGCCGCGACGATGGTCACCGCGGGCGTGTACATGATCGGCCGGCTCAACTTCGTCTTCGCCTTGAGCCCCGAGGTGATGACGGTCATCGCCTGCGTGGCGGCGGGCACCGCGTTCTTCGCGGCGACCATCGGCTTCCTGCAGCACGACATCAAGAAGGTGCTGGCGTACTCGACCGTCAGCCAGCTCGGCTTCATGTTCATCGGCGTGGGCGTCGGCGCCTACTGGACCGGCCTGTACCACCTGCTCACGCACGCCTTCTTCAAGGCCACCCTGTTCCTCGGTTCGGGCGCGGTCATCTACGGCTGCCACCACAACCAGGATATGCGGAAGATGGGCGGCCTGAAGAAGGTGCTGCCCATCACCGAGCGCACCTACTTCTACGCCTGCATCTGCATCACCGCGGCGCCCGTCTTCTTCCTGGGCAACGGCTTCTTCTCCAAGGACGAGATCCTCTGGAACGCGTTCCGCGCGGGCGGCAACCTGCTCATCCCCGGCTGGATCATCTGGGCCATCGGCTGGATCTCGGCGATGGGCACCGCTTTCTACATGTGGCGCAGCTACTACATGACCTTCACCGGCGACTACCGCGGTGACCTGGGCCATGGCCATGGCGATCACGGGCATGACGCCCACGGGACTCCCGCCACCCACTCGGTCGGCGCCGCGCACGCTGCCACTTTCGACGCCGACGTGATCGCTTCGGCCAACGTCGCCGCGGCGCACGCTCATGCCGACGATGCGCACGGCCATGGCCACGGCGGGCATGCGGCCGATGACGCAGACGATCATGACGCGCACGCCCACCACGGTGGGCCGCCCAAGGACGTGCCGAAGTCGATGTCCCACGTCTTGGCGGCGCTCTCGGTCGGCAGCCTGGCGTCCATCGTGCTGGGCTTCTGGGCCCCCCTCGGGCACGCCTTCCACATCTCCTGGATGTCGTACCCGCTCCTGGAGACCTGGCTGGCCCCCACGCTGCCCGCGGCGGCGATCACCGCGGCGCGCCAGAGCAACCCCGGCTCGATCGTCGAGTGGCTGCTCATCGGCTTGTCGGTCGGCGGCGCGCTCGGCGGCTGGGCCGTGGCTCGCGCGCTCTACCTGGACAACAAGTCGACCGTCCCGGCGAAGCTGATGGCCCAGTGGCCGCGGCTGCACGCGCTGGTCTACGACAAGTACCGGGTGGACGAGTTCTACGACGCCACCGTGCTGCGCTTCGTGCGCTGGGTCCGCGAAGGCTTCTACTGGTTCGACCGGACCATCGTCGACGGCCTCGTGAACCTGGTCGGCTGGATCGGCCGGGTCGCCGCCACCATCGACGGCGCCATCGACAAGCACGTGGTCGACGGCCTCGTGAACCTGGTGGGCCGCGGCATCCTCGAGCAGGGCAAGCAGGTCCGCGCGCTCGAGACCGGGCGGCTCTCCACCTACCTCTACGGAATCCTGGCCGGGACGCTGCTCATCATCGGCCTGACCTACCTGTTCGGCATCGGCGGCGAGAAGACGCTCTCCGACGCGCTGCGCGCCTGGTTCCTGTCGATGTAGCGGGCGCACCGCAAGCCAAGACCTTTTCGAGAAATCGAGCACAGCAGTCTCAAGAGGACGACATGCAGACCAACAGCTACCTGCTCACCTGGATGACCTTCACGCCCCTCATCGGCGTGGCGGCGATCCTCCTTCTGATGGCGATGAAGAAGGCCGTGGGCGAGGGCATCCTCGTGCAGGGCTCGCGCGTCATCGGCGTGGTGGCGAGCGCCATCAACCTGGGCCTGGGCCTCTACCTCTGGTCGGTGTTCAAGGCCGACGGCGGGGTCCAGTTCGTCCACCACTTCGTGTGGATGAAGCAGTTCAACATCGAGTACTTCGTCGGCGTCGACGGCATCAGCATCTCGATGGTCATCCTCACCGTGCTCATCAGCTTCGTGGCCATCCTGGCCTCGGTGCCCTGGTGGGGCTTCAAGGAGGAGGACCACGGCGAGGGCCACGAGAAGCACGTGCACTTCAGCCAGGTGAAGGTGCCCGGCTACATGATCATGTTCCTCCTGCTCGAGATGGGCATGGTCGGCGTCTTCGTCTCGCTGGACATGTTCCTCTTCTACGTCTTCTGGGAGGTCATGCTGCTGCCGATGTACTTCCTCATCGGCATCTGGGGCGGCCCGCGCAAGGAGTACGCGGCGATCAAGTTCTTCCTCTACACCCTGGCCGGCTCGGTGCTGATGCTGCTGGCGGTCATCGGCCTGTACTACAACAGCCCCGCGGCGACGCTGGCCGACGGCTCGATGGCCAGGCACACCTTCAACCTGCTCGAGTGGGCCAAGGCCGGCCAGGCCGGGCAGTGGATGCGCGTCGGCACCACCGTCCTGGGCCTCGCGTTCCCCACCGCCGTCTGGATCGCCTTCTTCATCGGGTTCGCCATCAAGGTCCCGATGTTCCCGTTCCACACCTGGCTGCCCGACGCGCACGTCGAGGCCCCGACCCCCATCTCCGTCATCCTGGCCGGCGTGCTCCTGAAGATGGGCATCTACGGCATGCTGCGCATCAACTGGGCAGTGCTGCCGCAGACCACCAAGGAGATGGCCTACGTCGTCGCCGTCTTCGGCGTGATCAACATCGTCTACGCCGCGTTCGTCTGCATGGCGCAGAAGGACCTGAAGAAGCTCATCGCCTACTCCTCGGTCTCGCACATGGGCTTCTGCCTGCTGGGCATGGCGGCGATGACCCCGCAGGGCATGACCGGCGCCGTCTTCAACCTCTGGACGCACGGCCTCATCAGCCCGATGCTCTTCCTCATCGCCGGCGTCATCTACGACCGCGCGCACCACCGCGAGATCAACGGGTTTGGCGGCCTGGCGAAGGTGGTCCCCGAGTACACCGGCGTGATGGGCCTGGCGTTCTTCGCCTCGCTCGGCCTGCCCGGCCTGGCCGGCTTCGTCAGCGAGTTCCTGGTCTTCTCCGGCTCGTTCCCCACCTTCACCGCGCTGACCATCATCTCGGCGACCAGCGTCGTCATCACCGCGGCGTACTACCTGTGGACCATCCAGCGCATGTTCCTGGGCAAGCTGAACCCCAAGTACGCGCACACCCCGGACATCGCCTGGCGCGAGCGCCTGACGCTCTACCCGCTGGGCGCGCTGGTCATCCTGTTCGGCTTCTACCCGCAGCCCATCCTGGGCATCGTCGGCACCTCGATCACGCAGCTGGTCGAGGCAGTGACCAAGGCCATCTAGCGTAAGGCCACGAGGCGACTACCTTGGAAACGGCACTTCTCAGCATGCAGCAGGCCAACCTCGAGAGCCTGCGCTACTTCTGGCCGAGCTCGTCCTCACCCTCGGGGTGCTGGTCGTGTTCGTGGCCGACATCCTCGTCAAGCACAGCGAGCACCGCGGCACGATCCTGGCGGGGATCACCTTCTTCTTCCTCGCCGGCGCGGCGGGGACCAACTGGTTCCTGGGCGAGATCCCGGCGCACACGCTGTTCTCCGGGCTCCTCGTCCACGACTCGCTGGGCATCTTCTTCAAGTGGATCTTCCTGGCGGCGACCGCGATGGCGGTGTGGATGGCGGTGCCGTCCCGGGAGATCGCGCCGGCGCGCCAGGGCGAGTACTTCGCGCTGCTCCTGGCGATGTGCCTGGGCCTGAACCTGATGGCGACCTCGGTGGACCTCTTGATGGTCTACCTCTCGCTGGAGATGGTCTCGCTCGTCAGCTACATCCTGGCCGGCTACCGCCGTGCCGATCGCCGCGCGGCCGAGGCGTCGCTGAAGTACGTCATCTACGGCGGCGTGGCCTCGGGCGTGATGCTCTTCGGCATGAGCTACGTCTACGGCCTGCTCGGCACCACCGACCTGAACGCCATCGCGCGCTCGCTGCAGCAGCTCTCGCCGACGATGAACAACGCGCTGCCCGTCGTCCGCCTGGGCGGCCAGTTCGGCCTGCTGGTGGCGCTGGTCTTCGTGCTCTCGGGCATCGGCTACAAGGTGGCGAGCGTGCCGTGGCACATGTGGTGCCCGGACGTGTACGAAGGCGCTCCGACCCCGTTCACCGCGTTCCTGTCCGTCGCCCCGAAGGCCGCGGGGTTCGCCGTCGCGCTGCGCGTCTTCTTCGGCGGCATGGCGCACGTGCGCACCGGCGAGCTCGACCAGCTGGCGACGGTGGCGGCCGGCGTGCCCTGGCCGGCGGTGCTGGGCGCGGTGGCGGCGGTCACCATGACCCTGGGCAACCTGGCGGCGCTCAACCAGAACAACCTGAAGCGCCTCCTGGCGTACTCGTCCATCGCGCACGCCGGCTACGTGATGATGGGCGTGGCGGTGGCGAGCAACCTCGGCAACATGTCGGTGCTCGTGTACCTGACGTTCTACCTGCTGATGAACGTCGGCGCCTTCCTGGTGGTGGAGATGGTCGCCCGCTCGAGCAACAGCGAGTCGATCTTCGAGTACCGCGGGCTCTCCAAGCGCGCGCCGTTCGCCGCGGTGGCCTTCGCCATCCTCCTCTTCAGCCTGACTGGGCTGCCGCCGCTCGCCGGCTTCATCGGCAAGTTCTATCTGTTCTACGCGGTGGTCCAGAAGGCGGGCTCGGCCGCCGGCAGCGACGCGACGGGCTGGTGGGCGCTGGCGGTCATCGGCGCGCTCAACAGCGCGGTCTCGCTCTTCTATTACGCCCGGGTGGTCAAGGCGATGTTCCTCGAGAAGGGCAGGGACGAGACGGCGCTGGAGTTCCCCATGGCCTACACCGGCCTGCTCGCGGGGCTGACCGGGCTCGTGGTGCTCTTCGGCATCTACTGGGCGCCGGTGTCCGAGGCGGCGGCGAACGCCATCAAGGCGATGGCGGGGTAGCGGCCCTCCCCCCCTGCCCCCTCCCACACCTCCCACACCGCGGGAGGGGTTCGTTGGGTTGCCTTCGGCGCTTCTGGTCGGGGCTGCTCCAACCTTGCCTGCCTGGCACCGCCCCTCGGATCGCCGGCCCGTCGGGTCCGGTGATCCGTCCAGGGTCGAAGCAACCAGTGCCAGTCATGTCACGTTTTGGGTGCCTATCTTACGCAAGGCCTCGTAGGCCTGGCGCCAGGTCCGAGCATCTCGAGGTGCCGTAGCTTCTCCCAAACGGCATGGGGTCCGGGAACCTAGTAGCATCCGCCTGCCTGAAGCCTCCCAAGGGCTTCGGACGAGCCTCTTTCCAAACCCGGAGGACCCACCGTGAAGAGCCGACTGCTGGTCGCGTTGCTGGCGCTGAGCTTTGCCGTTGCGTGCACCGAGAAGAGCGGAGGTGGCGCCGCGGCGCCGGGCAAGGCGGCCGATCCGGCCAAGCCCGCGGAGCCTGCGAAGCCCGCGACCAAGACCGTGAAGATCGACGCGCTGAGCCTGTCGTTCGAGCTGCCGGCGGACACCGAGATCGGCGAGGCGATGGAGGTGATGGGCTCGTACACCTTCCCGTGCTGTGGCGGCGCGGCCATCCAGGTCAACCCGGTGAAGGCCGACTCGCTGGTGCAGGCCCAGAACTTCGACGACGCCAAGAAGTCGGTGAACGACTTCCAGAACCCCAAGCTCGTCAAGGCCGACAAGACCGCGGACGGCTGGCGCATCGAGTACGACCACGACAGCGGCATGGGCCGGACCTTCAAGGTGCTGACCCGCCGGACGTTCGGCGCGCAGGGCTACGACTGCGAGGCCACCGCCAACGACGCTGAGAAGGCAAAGCTGGCGTCGAAGGGCTGCGAGACCTTGAAGGGCCCCGCGGGCGCCGCTGCCCCCGCCAAGCCCGCCGACGAGGCCGCGAAGGCCGACGCCCCGAAGGCCGATGCTCCTGCCGCCGCCGCCGAGCCCGCCGTCGCCGCGGCAGGTGCGAGCTGCGAGAAGGCCGCCAAGTGCTGCGAGGTGCTCAGCGGCAAGAGCCCCGCCTGCGACAACCTGCTCAAGGCGCCGGAAGAGACCTGCAAGACCTCGCTGGTGAGCTTCAAGAAGGCCGTGAAGGCCAGCAAGCCGAAGCAGCTGAAGCTCTGCGACTGAGCACGAGCTGAAGCTAGAAGAACGAGCCGGCCTCTTCCGCAGGAGCGGGGGAGGCCGGTGCCGTTTCGAGCTGAGCATGTCCCCCAGCCCGCGCAGGCTTGCCAGGTCAGGCGCGACTTCAATCGCCGGCAGCCAGCCGCATCGACGAGATGGACTGGATGGACGAAATGGACTCGATGGCGACCGCGATGGACGTTCGCTACTCCTCGTCCCCACCCACCACCTTGCGGTTGGTGTGCACCAGCTGCGAGAGCAGGCAGTCCTCGGGCGCCTTGTCGTCGCGGAGCTGGGCGAACACCGGCTGGAAGAGCACGTCGTCGTCGGTGGCGTAGAGGTAGCGCACCTCCGCCACTGGCCGCTCGCCGGAGCCCAGCAGCGCGTCCAGCTCCTTGCGCGACTCGTTGGTGGTCCCCGCGAAGACCTTCCCCACCAGCCGCACCTTGGCCTCGTCCATGACCGCCATCTGGTAGGCGTTGCCGGCGTTCTCGGTGAGGAAGACGTCGGCGGTCTTGACGAACTTGTACTTGAGCTGTGGCCCGCCCGAGGCGGGGCGGCCGGGCGCGTAGGGCGCGTCGGTGCGCTTGAAGACGATGCCCTCCGCCCGCTCGCTCTCCAGGTGCTCGTACAGCGCCTTCTTGGCCTTGGCGCCCTGGGCCATCGCCACCTTGCGCACCGGCTCCGACAGCTCGTCGCACAGCGCGTCCAGCTCCTGGTACCGCTCCAGGTAGGTCTTGGCCCGCAGGTCGTCGGTGCCGTGCGCGAGCAGGTCGAAGAGGTGGTAGACGGGGCCGTCCTCGGTGCGGACCAGCTCGCCGTCGAGCAGGCTGCCCACGGGCGCCTCGAGCACCGCGCGCTTGACCGACTCCGCCAGCTCCATCACCTGGCCTTGCCGGTTGGTCGCGACCGTGGCCTCCGCGCTGGCGCCCACCTTGATCAGCATTCGGACGCCGTCGAGCTTCTGCTGCGCGATGAAGTGGTCGTCCGCGAGCAGCTTCTGGAGCTGCGCGTCGTCCACGGCGTTGAGGAGCTGGGCGGCCTGCCCGGTGCGCGGGCGGCCGATCTTCGACGCCTTCGAGCCGGAACCTTCGCCGACGGGCGGCGCCACCGCGGCCGGCTTCACGGTGCCGGCGACCTCCTCGTAGCCCTTGCCGGTCTTCTCACGTACCAGCGAGTCGAACTTGCGGTTGGCCACCTCCCGGGTGACGCGGACCGCCTTGGTGCCCTCGTTGAGCGAGCTGCCGCGCCGGCCCCACTCGACCTTGACGGTGAAGGTCCCCGGGCCGTCTTCGACGATGCGGGCGTTGTAGACCTTGTCGGAGGTGCCTTCCTGGAAGAAGAGCTCGATCTTGCGGACGGTCCCCATGCGTACCTCCCGGATGTGAGGCCGCCATCGTAGGGCGGGCTTGCGGCTGGATGCGAGCCGCGAGTCTAATCGCCGCCTTGGTCTCGGGGGCGGGGCAGGGCCGGACCGCGCTTCGGGCCGCGAAGGAGCGTATGGCCTTCTCCCACCGAACCCGTGCGAGCCTCGCGGCCATCGCCGAGGCGGCCCTGCCCGCCGGGGCGCGCTTCCCCGCAGGGGGTGAGGCCACGGTCCGGACGCTGGAGGCTGCGCTCGAACGGCTCCCGCCGGCTTTCTCGTTCGGACTGGCTTCGCTCGCGCGCGTCGCCGACACGTTGGCGCTGCGTTACGGCCGGACCTCCATCGACGCCGTGCCTCCGGCGAAGCGGCTGCGGTTGCTCGAGGCCTGGCAGAGCGCGCCGGCCTATCCCGCGCGCTTCGCGTTCAAGGGGCTCGCGACCGCGCTCAAGGCCGCGCACTTCGGCTCCGCCGAGGTCCGGGCGCTCTCCGGTTGCAGGCCGGGGCCCGCGCGAATCGACGAACCTGCGCCGGCGTATGCGTCACAGATCGTCGACCTCGACCAGGCCACCGCCGACGAGGAGCTGGAGGTCGACGTCGCCATCATCGGCAGCGGCGCGGGCGGGGCCGCCGCGGCTCGGCAACTGACCAGCCGCGGCCTGGCCGTCGTGATCCTGGAGAAGGGCGGCTTCTACCGGCGGCCGGACTTCGTCGGGTCGGTCATCGTCCGCTCCGCGCCGATGTACTCGGCGTTCGGGATGCAGTCGACGCTGGGCAACGTCAGCATCCTGCTGCCGACCGCCGAGGCCGTCGGCGGCACCACGGTCATCAACTCCGGGACCTGCCTGCGCGCGCCGCCCTGGGCCCTGGCCGACTGGGCCCGCCTGCACGGCGCGCCGATGAGCCCCCAGGAGCTGGAGCCCTGGTTCAAGACCGTGGAGGCCTGGCTCGACGTCCAGCTGGCCAAGCAGCCCGCCCTCGGCGAGCCGGCGCGGATCATCGCCCGCGGCGCCGAGGCGCTGGGCATCGCGCACGGGCCGCTGCCGCGCAATGCGCCCGACTGCGACGGCCAGGGGACCTGCTGCTTCGGCTGCCCGACCGGTGCCAAGCGTTCGGCGGAGATCTCGCTCCTGCCGGCAGCGCTGAAGGCGGGCGCGATGGTGTACACGCATGCGACCGTGGACCGGGTCGCGGCGGGCGGCGCCGGCCCCGAGGTCGTCGCCCGCTCCCCGAAGGGCCGCCAGCTCAAGGTGAAGGCGCGAGCCGTCATCGTCGCCGCGGGCTCGCTGCGGACCCCCAGGTTGCTGGCGGGCGTCCGGCGTCCGGCACGACAGGCTCGGCAAGAACCTCTCCATCCACCCGGCGGCCGGCGCGATGGCGCTCTTCCCCTTCGACGTCGCGATGGACGAGGCCATCCCGCAGGGCTACGGCCTGGAGGGCCTGCGCGAGCAGGGGCTCCTGTTCGAAGGCGCGAGCACGCCCTTCGAGGTCACCGCGATGGGGCTCGACCTCCTGGGTGCGCCGCTGGTGCGGGCGATGGAGTCCCACCGCCGGCTCCTGACCTTCGGCTTCAACATCCGCGACGAGTCCCGCGGCGCGGTCCGCTACGGCCCCAAGGGCGAGCCGCTCGTCACCTACAACCTGGGCAAGAGGGACGTGGCCCAGCTGCGCTTCGGGCTGCGGGTCCTCGTCGACCTCCTCGTGCGCGGCGGCGCCGACGTCGTCTACCCGCCGGTCTGGTGGGCGCCCATCGTCCGGGCGTCGGTCGGAAGCCGGGCGCTCGATGCGCGGACGCTTCACGCCGGCGACCTGGCGCTCACCGCCTACCACCCGCTGGGAACGGCGCGGATGGGGATGGAGGCGGCCAGCAGCGTGGTCGACATGGACCTGCGGGTGCGCGGGCTGAAGAACGTGCTCGTCTGCGACGGCAGCGTCCTGCCCTCGTCCATCGGGTCGAACCCGCAGGTGACCATCATGGCCCTGGCGGCGAGGGCGGCGGAGCGCCTCGCGGACCGGCTGGCGTAGCGCCGGTGCGCCCGGCCGGCGCGAGGTGTGAGGGAGTGGCAACCGCACCAGCAGGTCGGCGGGCGGTGACCCGGCGAAATCGGGTGCCTCGACTTCCGGGCCCGTGGCGTCGCAGGATCTGCCTCGTGCTTCCCTTCGCCCTGACCGACACGCTGCTCGGCCTCGACCCGCACCTGCGCCACTTGGCGGCCTCCGGCTGGAAGGTGCGCGCCGCGGCCACCCGGAAGGCCCGCGGCCCCATCGACCTGCTGGACTCGCCGCCGCGATATCTCGAGGTCCAAGGGAGGGCGGTCACCGAGGTCCGCCTCAAGCTTGGTGGGACGATCTTCTTCTCCTCGGAGGGCGGGCACAGCAGCCTGCGGCTCGGGGGAGTCCCGGTCTACCTGTCGCGGACGGTGCCGATGCAGTCGCACTGGCTCGTCCCGGTCGATCCAGCGGGGCGGCTCGAGGACTTCCAGGCCAAGCTCTCGACGAGGCGTGGCGGCTTCCTTTGGCTCGGCGAGATTGAGTCGGTGGCCTGGGAGGGCGGTGTGCTGGCGGCCCGCTTGAACGAGGAGCCCGAGGCGAGCCTCGCGGGTGCCCGGTTCCTGCGCCGCGGCGAACGGCTCTTCGTCACGCCGGATCCCGACCGGCGCTGCGTCCGCGTCATTCATCAGACCGAGGTCGTCGCGCGGCTGTCCGTCCTCTCGTCCGACGTCTTGAGCGCCGAGTGGCACCTACCGGAGCGGGCGCTCCTCGCGACGATTGAGCATGTCGCGGAGGCGATCGATTCGCTGAAGAAGCGAGCGCGTCGTTCCGAGCCGGCGAAGAGGCCGGCGCGTCGCACCAAGATGAAGCCCAAGACTGCGAAGCGCATGTCCAAGGCTGCACGGTGACCCACCCGGGCAGGGCTCGCCGCCTTGCCGTCGGGGAACGAGCGCTCCGATGATGGCGTTCTCGAGAGCGTCCCGATGCGAGCAACGATCCTCCAAGAGCAGCGCAGCCGCGGGCGGCGGTCGGTGGCCGTCCTGCCCATCCTCTATCCGAAGGAGCTCTTGACCGCGTTCGAGGTCCACGCGGTCGAGCTGTGGGGGCCGCCGGGCCCGCCGGTCGGGCCCGAGGCGGCGCGCATCCAGACCTACGTCTGCCCGCTGGTGCGCAACGCGCTCGCCTTCCTCGCCTCCGGCCGTGCGGAGGTGGACGCGGTGCTCTTCCCGCACACCTGCGACTCGATTCAGGGCCTGGCGACGCTGGCGCCCGACTTCGGCGGCTGGGCCAAGAAGGTCTTCCGCTTCACGCACCCGAAGGGCGCTTCGAGGCCCTCGGCGCTGCAGTTCGTCGAAGCGGAGCTGCGAATGCTCGCCGAAGACCTGGCGGAGTGGACCGGACGGTCGCTCGACCCCAAGAAGATCCGCGAAGCGATGGCCTTGCACCGCGAAATCGATGCGGCCCGAGCGGAGCTTCTCGATCGGCGCGCGTGCTCGCCCCTGAGCCACCGCGAGCTCTACACGCTCCTGCGCCGCGGCGAGTTCCTGTGGCCCGAGGATCACCTGGCGGAGCTGAGGAGCGCGACAGCGGCGCTCGAGAAGGCGCCGGTGCAGCGCGGGATCCCAATGATGGTGACCGGCTACGTCCCGGAGCCCGCCTCGGTCTTCGACGCGCTCGAGGACGCGGGCGCCTTCGTGGCGGCCGACGACTATGCGGCGGTCGGGCGGCGCGTCCGGCGAGCGCCGCTCGACCAGCTGTCGGATCCCTTCGTCGCGCTCGCGGACGCCTACTTCGGCTACCCGCCGTGCCCGACGCGGGCCGCGAACCAGGCCGAGCGCATCGCCTGGCTGCTGCACCGCTTCGACGCGAGCGGCGCCGAGGGCCTGCTCATCCACGAGCTAAGTTCTGCGAGCCCGAGCTCTTCGACGTGCCCGCCATCCGCAAGGCCTTCGGCGCCCGCGACGTCCCCGTGCTCTACGTCGAAGGCGAGCTGGAGACCGAGCTCTCGGGCCAGGTTCGTACGCGCCTCGAGGCCTTCGCGGAGCTGCTCGCCGGGAGGCGTTCATGATCACCCGGCGCCTCCAGTTCGAGCTGATGCGCCGCGCCTACGGCCCCACGCTGCTGGCGCTCCAGTCCTGGGAGAGCCGGCTGCGCAAGCGGGGCCGGGGCAAGCGCAAGCCCAACCCGTTCGGTCCGCCGCTCGAGTCGGTGCGCAAGCTCAAGGAGCTGATGAGCCTGCACTACCTCTCGGGCCGCTACGCCGACGGCGCGGTGCCGGTGGCCTGGGTCACGAGCGGGTTCCCGGTGGAGCTGCTGCGGCCGCTCGGCTTCCACACGGTCTACCCGGAGAACCACGCGGCGCTCTGCGGCGTACAGCACAAGGCGGCGGAGCTCTCGGAAGCGGCGGAGAAGGAAGGCTTCTCGCGCGACCTGTGCAGCTACGCCCGGACCGACCTGGGCGCGGCGCTCAGCGAGCGGACTCCCGTCGGCCGGCTGCCCAAGCCGGACCTGCTCTGCTGCTGCACCAACATCTGCCAGACGGTCCTGTACTGGTACCGCGCGCTCGCCGAGCACTTCCAGGTGCCGTTGGTGGTCATCGACATCCCGTACGTCTATGGCGAGACGCGGCCCCACGAGGTCGCCTACGTGAAGGACCAGCTTCACGAGCTGGTCGAGGTCGCCGAGCGGGTGAGTGGCCGGCGCACGGACGAGGGCGAGCTGCGCGAGTACACCCGACGCGCCCACGACGGGACGAAGCTGTGGGGCGAGTGCCTGGAGGCGAGCCAGGCGAAGCCGGCGCCGTGGACCGGCATCGACGGTTTCTTCCACCTGGCGCCCATCGTCACCCTGCGCGGCGAGCCGGAGTGCAACGCCTACTACCGGCACCTGCGCGACGAGCTCGCCGACCGCGTGAAGAAGGGCATCGGCGGCCTCCGCGAGGAGAAGCACCGCCTGCTGTGGGACAACCTGCCCGTCTGGTTCAAGGTCCGCGACTTCTCGACCCTGCTCGCGGAGCGCGGCTTCAACTTCGTCTGCACCAGCTACACCAATG
Source organism: Myxococcales bacterium (assembly GCA_049841135.1). Lineage (GTDB taxonomy): Bacteria > Myxococcota > Myxococcia > Myxococcales > UBA5297 > JACRCT01. Next base: position 652,061 of record JASGHK010000002.1, on the reverse strand, counting down.
CCTGGGCCGAGGCCGGCGTGAAGATCCGTCCCGACGATCCCTTCGGCTCGGCGGCGCACGCCTACGCGCACATCATCCTCAACCAGGACTTGAACAACCGGCTGGGCATCCTCGAGCGGCTCTCGCGGCAGTACGGGGTCGACGGCGCGGTGCTGCACAGCGACCGGTCCTGCAAGCCGTACTCGATAGGCCAGGTGGACCTGAAGGAGCGGCTCTCGGGCATGCTCGGGATTCGCGTCCTGCTCCTGGAGGCGGATCACAACGATCCGCGCGCCTACGCCGACGAGCAGGGCGAGAATCGGCTGACGGCGTTCATGGAGAGCTTCGGATGACGAGCGCAGTGGCGGCCATCGGCGTCGACGTCGGCAGCACCACCTGGAAGGCCGTGGCCATTGACGCGCAGGGGCAGGTCCTGGCGCGCCGGGTCGAGCCGGCGCATCCGCGCATCGAGGACCAGACGACGCGGCTCCTGGCCGAGCTGGAGAAGGAGCTGGGCTGTGGCGGCGCTCCGGTCGGCGCGACCGGCTACGGCCGCAAGCGGGTGAAGGCCGCGCGCTCGCTGACCGAGATCACCTGCCACGCCCGCGGAGCCTGGAAGCTGGCCGCCAGGCCTTGCGTGCTCGTCGACATGGGCGGGCAGGACACGAAGATCATCCGCATCGGCGCCGGCGGCGAGGTGAAGGACTTCGCCATGAACGACAAGTGCGCCGCGGGGACCGGACGCTTCCTGGAGGTCATCCTCTCGCGGCTGCACGTGCCGTTCGACGAGGTGCATCCGCTGGTGTCCAAGGCCCAGAAGCCGGTCGCGGTCTCCAGCACCTGCACCGTCTTCGCGGAGAGCGAGGTCATCTCGCTGGTCGCGCAAGGTGAGCCGGTCGAGGGCATCGTCGCCGGGATGCTCCAGTCGCTGGCCAAGCGGGTCGCCGCGCTCGCCGGCGTGCTGCCCGAGGGACCGGTGCTGATGAGCGGCGGAGTCGCTCGCAACCGCGCGATGGTGGAGGCGCTGGGAGCCGCGCTTCGTCGCACCGTCGAGGTCCTCCCCGAGCCGCAGACCGTTGGCGCGCTCGGGGCGGCGCTCTCGACGCTGGCCTAAGGACGGCGCCAGCTACCGGCGACGTTCGGTCTTCGTGCCGAGGCGTTCGAGCCCGTCGCGTGCCTTGCCGCACCAGGGGCTGGCCGCCAGGTGCGACGGCTCGCACTTTCGCTGGGCCGCGCGGTACCAGCTTCCCGCCTGGCGGAAGTCGTAGACCCGTTCGAATTCCTCGAGCCGGTCGCAGTCCTCCGCATTGCTCGCGGAGTCGGACATCGACCTGGGGCAGGGGAACTCGAGGTGGGCATCGCCCATCCGTTCGAAGAGGAGCCCACTGGCGTAGTCCGCGGCCAGGCACCACTCGTCCGCGCCGGAGTCGCAGACAGCGAGGAACTCGCGCTGCGCCTTCACTGCGGCCTTTCGCTTGGTTTCGCGAGCGTCGCGAGAGAACTGGCCCCTCACGAGAACCGGAAGGCGGTCGAAGCCCTTCGCGAGCCGGAGCCCGGCGACGAACCTGGCCTTGGCCGCCACATCTGCCGGCGTCCTGGCCGCTGGGAGGCTCTCGACCGCGAGGGCCGCCGCCCTCTTCGGTGATGCGGGCGCCGGTTTGGGCGTCGGCTCCGGGGGCGGGGAGTCCAGCAGGCTGCAGCCATCCGGAATCCCGGCGTCCGGCCTCGGCGTTCGGGCGACCGACCTGGGATCCTCCGACCATCCAGGCCGCGCGCCGCTCCACCACGACTGCAGCTGCTTCGCGCGCTCCTCGAGTGGAACCTCTTTGGCGAACTCGAGCTTGGAGAGCCTGGTCAGCCATTTGGACGCTGCCTCACGGACCTCGATGCGCCGGTGGTCCAGCAAGGTGGCGAAGACCAGGTCGACCGACTCCCGTGTTCTTAGCTCGTTCGTCCGCCAGAGCATCCGCCCGGCGGAGGCCGCCGCCGCGGCCTTCACGTCGGTCTCGTCCGGAAGCCTCTCGCAGGCCGAGGCGAGCGCGATGCGCGCTGCCGCCGAATTGGTGGGGCATTGCCAGGAGCGCCGCGCGGCCGCCAGCACGTGCTCGAAGCGCACCTGACGCCGCTCGGCGAGCAACGTGAGGGCCGACAGGGGCGACAGTTCGTCCTCGGAGTCGGCATAGCGGCCGCAGGGGACGTCGGGGACGTCCTTGGCTCGGACGGCCTGCTCGGTCAGCACGGCGAGGGTCTGCTCCCCGGGGTAGGCCTCCAAGGTCCAGAAGAGGCGTCGCGCATCCTCCGAGTCGCCGTCATGGAAGACTTGTCGGGCAGCCTTGGAGCCGAGCTTCTGCGCCGTGGCGGCGTCGAGCTTGTGGATCAGCCCGCGACCGTTCATCGGGCCGCGAAAGAGAAGCCGAGCGGCGCCGCGAAGCTCGGGCGAACCCTCGGCGAAGCCGTCGATGACCCCGGCGATCTTTCTGGGAGCGATTCGGCTCGCCGAGTCCAGGAGGAGCCGCTCCGGCGCACTGAACTCGTCCCACGAGGTCTCGAGGTATCCCAGCCCTCGGCAGATGAGACGAAGGCGCTCCGCATCGTCCGGGAGGGCTCTTGCGACCGGGTCCTCGGGCTGGCCCGCGTCGGCGGGGGCGTCCTCACGTCGGGCGCTCGCGAAGCCGACCAGGCCGTTGTCCGACTCGCGGAAGAGGAGCTGCACATCGTCGGGGAAGACCTCCAAGAAGCGCCGTCGTGTCTCTTCGGCCCGAAGCTCGGCTTCGAGGTTGTCCGCGAAGTCCGAGTACCCGTGCCGTTTGAACCAGAGCGCGATGCCCTCCGCGGAGGCTCGGGTCACGCTGACGTCTCCGCCCCGCCACAGGCCCTTGGACAGCGGCCGCAGCATCGACTCGTGGTCGAACGAGAACTCCGCGACGAGCTTCTTGCCGCGGTAGAGCCGGATGGGGGGATGCCCGATGCACAGGTGATGGTTGGAACTGTTCGCGTCCACCGGCGGCGTCTCGATGACCTCGAGCAGCGTCTGCACCTCCGCGCTTCCGGAGACCGAGACCAGCGGAGGGCTCTCCAGCCCGCCCATCGGATACTCCACCAGTTGCAGGCGATCCGCCCCGGCCGCCACCTGACGCAAGATGTCCGCCGGAACGACCAGGCTGGCCGGCTCGCCTGCCAGCGACTTGATCTGCGCGACGCCGCCACCGGGAAAGACGAACTCGAGCTTCTTCTCACCACCCGCCACGCCTCCGTCCGGCGCCGTGGCGGCGATTTGGGCGAGCAGAAGACCAACGGCTGCTGCGGTGAGCATGGCCCCTCCTTATCTCCAGGTCGGGCCCGAGCCTATATCGGCCCCTGGGCTGGCCAAACCCAGGGGGGCACGGAACGTGGCAGCACAGGGCTGGCCTCGAGCCGGTCGCACGGTCGACAATGACGCGGCCGGCCGCGGCACGCAGCTTGAGGAGCCCGCGCAGCGCGAGGTGCCCAACTCCATGTCGACGAGCGTCATCGCCTCCTCGGTCGTGGCACTGCTCGTCGCGCTGTTCAACCTGGTGCTGGCGGCACACTGGGTTCAGCCCGGCCAGCTCAACCGCTTCCGGGTGGCGTTCGCCGCGGCGCCGGCGGGACTGTTCGTCTTCGCCGTCGGATGGTTCTTGCGCGCGGTGAACCCAGGCCTGGTCGTCGAAGCGCGGGCGCTGGGCGGCTTCGGCGTGATGGTGTCGATGGGCGGCTTCGCCGTGGATGCCGCGGCGGCGCTCCCGGGGCGGGCTCGCGGACGCCTGGCGGCGGTGGGGGTCGGCTGCCTGCTGGCGGCGAGCGCCGCGGCCTGGGGCTGTGTCGAGCTCGACGGCGCCTCGACGACCTGGGTTCCGCGCGCCGTGGCGGCGGTGCTGGTCCTGGCCGTGCTGTTCCTGCGCTTCAGGGCCCGCGAGCTGGGGACCGAGTCGGCCAAGAAGCTCTCGCGCGACATCGTGGCCGTGACCGTGCTCTCGACGCTGGCCGCGGCGCTCCTCTACGGGTTCGCCGTGGTGCAGGGGCACTGGAAGCTCGACCCGGTGCTGTGGATGGCGCTGGTCGCGGAGTGCCTCATCCTCGTCTACGTCATGGACCAGCGGGTCGAGGTCCACGTGCTGCTCTCGCAGGGCCTGACCTGGGTCATCTTCGCGCTGGCGGTGGCCTTCGGCGCCGTCTTCCTCTACGCGCAGCTGGGCTACCCGGTGAACCTGGTGCAGGTCTCGCTGACGATGGTGCTGGCGCTGCTCGCGGCGCTGCTCTTCATGGGCCTGGGCGATCGGGTGACCTTTCGCATCGGGGCGCTGCTCTTCCCGGAGGAGTCCAGGCTGGCGGCACGGCTGGCGGTGACCAAAGGCGAGGCCGCGCTCTTGCGGCGCAGGCTGGAGCGCGCCGAGCGCCTGGCCATCGCCGGAGAAGCTCGCTGCGAGCGTGGCCCACGGCGTGAAGAACCCGCTGGCGGCGCTGCGTGGCTACGCCCAGCTCCTCGCCGGCTGCGCCGACCAGGTGGGCGAGCCGGTGCGGCCGCAGTTCGAGAAGGCGCTGCGCATCATCCAGGAAGAGAGCGACCGGATCGACGTGCAGATCGCGGAGCTGCTCGCCGTGGCGCGCAACGCGAGGCCGGGGCCGACGACGTCGGGCCGCTTCGACCTGAACAAGGTGCTGGCGGACGCGGTGGCAGTCGCGCGCGACGAGCCGCAGACCCCGGAGCTGAAGGTCTGGCTGGCGCCCGTCGCCGGCGAGGTCGTCGGCGACGAGGACGAGATCCGCGGCGCGGTGGCCAACCTGCTCGACAACGCGGTGGAGGCGAGCGAAGCAGACCGGCGGCCAGTGGAGATCCGCACCGGAATGGCGGACGGGCGCGCTTTCGTCGAGATCAAGGACGAGGGCTGCGGCATCGCTCCGGCCGACGTCGAGCGGCTCTTCCGGCCGTTCCACACCACCAAGACCAAGGGCACGGGGCTCGGGTTGGTCATCGCGCGCTCCGCGGTGGAGGCGGCGGGCGGGAAGGTGACGCTCGCGCCGCGCGAAGAAGGGAAGGGCGCGGTGGCGCGCATCGAGCTGGCGATGGCGGCGGCGCCGGGCCTGGAAAAGGAGAAGCGATGAGCGGGGAGGGCGAGCAGGCAGCGGGCGTCGAGGTCGCCATCGTCGAGGACGAGAAGAACCTGCGCGAGCTGTACCAGGACCTGCTGCGCGGGCGCGGGTACGCGGTGACTGCCTTCGACCGGATCGCGCCGGCCGAGGCCGCGCTTTCGACGCGCGCTCCCGACCTGCTCCTGCTGGACGTGAAGCTCCCAGACGGCGACGGCCTGCTGCTGCTGGAGCGGCTGCGGAAGACGGGCGTGCAGCTGCCGGTGGTGGTCATCACCGCGTTCGGGACGGTCGAGCATGCGGTGAAGGCGTTGCGCGCCGGGGCCACCGACTTCCTGGTCAAGCCGGTCGACAACCGGTTGCTGCTGGCGACGGTGGAGCGCGCGCTGGCGGCAGGGCGCGAGCTGGTCGAGGTCGAGCTGTCGGCGGCGACCCTCTCGGCCTCGGCGGCGACCGAGGAGCTCGTCGGGGCCTCCGGCGGCCTGCGCGAGGTGGTCTCGGTGTTGCCGCAGATCGCCGCTTCGACCGCCACGGTCCTCATCCATGGCGAGACCGGGACTGGCAAGGAGGTCATCGCCAAGGCCATCCACGCCGCCTCACCGCGACGCGACGGGCCGTTCGTCTCGCTCAACTGCGCGGCGCTGCCGCCCTCCCTCTTGGAGAGCGAGCTCTTCGGCTTCGAGCGTGGGGCGTTCACCGGCGCCCACCAGCGGCACAAGGGGCTCATCGAGGCGGCCGATGGCGGGACGCTCTTCCTGGACGAGATCGGCGACATGCCGCTGGAGGCGCAGGCCAAGCTGCTGCGGGTGCTGCAGGAGCGGGAGATCACCCGGGTCGGCGGGCGCGAGGTGGTGAAGGTGGACTTGCGAATCATCGCTGCGACGCATCGGGACCTGGCCGCGTGGGCAGCGCAAGGCAAGTTCCGGGAGGACCTGCGCTTCCGCCTGGCAGTGCTGCTGGTGGAGTTGCCGCCGCTGCGGCAGCGCACGCAGGACATCCCGGGGCTCATCGAGCACTTCCTGGAGAAGCATGCGCAGAGGCAGGGGAGGGGGGCGCCGCGTCCGGACGCCGAGCTGCTCGAGCGCGCCAAGCGCTACGGCTGGCCTGGGAACGTGCGCGAGCTGGAGAACATGGTGGAGCGGGCGGTGGCTCTGGGGGCGTTTGACCCGTGCTCGGTTCCGGCGGTTCTGGCCCACGCGGCCCTCCCCCCTGCCCCCTCCCAAACTGCGGGAGGGGGTTCGGCTCTGCTCGACTCGGCGCTGGTCGGAGCTCATGGCACCGCGCCTGTTCGCAGCCTGAGGGATGCGGTTGCTGTCGCTGAGCGCGCTGCCGTCATCGCGGCGCTCGAGGCTGCCAAGGGGAACAAGGCCGAGGCCGCGCGGATGCTCGGGGTCAGCTACAAGACCCTCTTCAACAAGATCCACGAGCACCAGATCCGCGAAGAGACTCACATCGGCTGACCAGCTGGGTAAGGCGTTACACGGTTCGGTCGGGCAATACCCGGTGCGAGCTCGCCGCCCTCCCTCTGCTCCATGAGGTCGAGCTGCATTACCCGTCGGTGCCACGAGCTCCGCCCAGGGGGCCTCAAGCAGAGCCGAACCCCCTCCCGCAGTTTGGGAGGTTTGGGAGGGGGCAGGGGGGAGGGCCCGCTGGCGAGCCAGTTGCACAAGGCCCGGGAGACCTCGCGAATCCCCGCGAGCCCCTTCCCGAGGCCCTGCATGACCACGCTGACCGACCTCAGAGGCCGCGCCGATCTCTGGCGCGACTTCCTCCGCGGCATCGACCGTCCCGCCCGCCAGGCACACGAGCTCGGCCGGCGCTCGGTGGCCTTCACCGCCGCGCCGGCGCTGGTGGGCACCTTCCTGGTCGCGGTGTCCACCATCGCCGCCGGCCTGGTGGACCCGACGCGAACCGGTCTGCCGCGCGCTGACGCGCTCAAGGCGTGGATCGAGGCGCTCGCCCTCTCGGTGCCGGCGATGGTCGTCTTCGGCACCTACCTGCGGCTGCGCCTGACTCCCGGGGCGCTCCTGGCCGCGGCCGCGCTGGGGCTGCTGGCCGCCGGCATCGTCTCGCTGGCGCTGGTCCCGCTCGTCGCCTTCTTCGCTCTCGTCTCCCAGGGCGTGCCTCTCGTGCTCCGTGCCCAGGCGCTGCTCGTCACCGGGGTCGCGCTCGCCACGGTGGCCTCGGTCGTCCACCGCGTCATCGTCGCTTCGGATCCGACGCATCGGGCTGCCGCGCTCGCCCGGTTCTTCGGGCTCGGCCTCTTCGCGCTCTTCGCGGTGCGCCTCGCTCCCTCCGTCCTCCAGCTCATCGCCTCGAGGTGATCCATGGACACTGCCGCCACCATCGCCGACTCCCTCGACTCCACGGTCGAGACCCCGCGCCTCACCGTCCCGCTCGCGCCCGTCAACCACGCGCGGCGACCCGTCTCCACGCTCCTCAGTCAGCCGAAGCCGGGCACCGAGGCCCTCTCGCCGTTCGTCTCCTGGGCCGCGGAGGACCGGGAGGCCCTCCCCGATGAGCTCGTCACGCCGGCCGGCCGCACCTCGCTGCTCGTCGATCTCCTGCGCGACCCGCGCGCGGTCGCGGAGCGCCTGCTCGATCCGGCGAGGGTCCCGAGCCTGGTCCTGGGCTCACTGGGCCTCATCGTGGTCTCGACGGCCTTCTTCGTCGTCATCACCATGATCGCCCGCGGCTCCCACGCCTTCGCGTTGCAGGCCATCCAGGGCGCACTCAACGTGCTCATCGCGGTGGCCGCGGCGCTCGGGCCCATCTACGCGACCAGCGTCCTGGTCTCCGCGCGGATGCCCATGGCGCGGCTGGTGGCGACGCTGCTCGCCGCCTCGGCGACCGGCTCGCTGGTGCTCGCCGGACTGGCGCCGGTGGTCTACGTGCTCTGGAAGATCGACCCGTTCTGGGCCGGAAACCTCTCGCTCGTCTCCGCCTTCGGCGTCGCGGGCCTGGCCGGCGGAGCGCGCATCCACGCCCTGCTGCTGACGACCGCCGAGGCAGTGACGCGCTCGGCGCTGGGCGACCCGGACGCTTCGCTGGCGCCCTACGACGCCTTCCGCGTCGGCATCCTGGCGCGCATGGCGCTGGTCATCCTCGGCTTCACCACGGCGCTGGCCATCTGGGGCTTCGGCGCCTTCGCTTAGCAGAGAGGAGAACGAACATGACCGCGCTCGTGGTGATCGTCGCCTACCTCGTCATCGGTTGCTTCTCGGCCATCGTCGTCCTGGTCCGCCAGGCCCCGGCGCCCTCCGGGCTGGGACGCGGCCCGACCGGCCTGCTGGCGGTGCTGCTCTGGCCCTTCATGCTGCCGCTGGCGTTCGCGCCCGAGGCCGCGGTCCCGGTGGATGCGCCCACGTCGCGCAAGACCGACCGGGCGGCCCGCCTCGACGCGGTCGCCCGGCGGTTGGAGCAGGGCTGGGCCAAGGCGGGAGGGACGGCCGCGGCCGCTGCCGAGGGGCGGGAGCGGACCGTGCTGGAGGGCTTCCTGGCGCGGCTGCGCGCGAACGACCGGCGCCTCGCGGAGATGGACGAGGCCATCGGCCAGTCGCCCGCGAGCGTGCGCGAGCGGCTGCAGCGGCTGCGCGACGCGACCCTGGCGGAGATCGACCAGGGGATCGCGCTGCTGGAGGAGCTGGCCGCGCAGCTGACCCTGCTGCGCTTCTCCGACCTCGGCGAGCCCAGCACCGCCAAGGTCGAGCGCGACCACATCGAGGACCTGCTGGCGCGGATCGAGGCCCTCGCTCAGCCGCCGCAGCCGCAGAACCCGCCTGCGGCTGCGTGCGGCTGAGGCCAGCGGGCTACGGCTTCACCTGGCTCACCCGGTGGTGCAGGAAGCAGATGCCGGAGCTGCCCGCATCGTCGTAGACGTAGTTCCCCGACGTCCGCACCTCGATGAGCGAGAGGTCGCAGTTGTCGTCGACGTCGTCGAGCGTCACTTCGGTCTGGTCTTTTTCGAGCTTCTTGAACCAGTCCCCGGTCCCGGCGCGCGAGAAGGTCCCGTTCTTGTCCTTGCAGGCGTACTGCCCTGCCACCGGCGCCGGGACGAGGCCGGTGATCGACTTGATGGCCACGCCCGGGCTCCAGGTCACCTTCAGCGGCGCGCCCTGGACCGCCGAGCCGTCGGCCGGGCTGGTGATCGAGAAGTCCGGCGGGCATTCGATGGTGAAGGAGAGGCTCTTGGCCGGGTTGGCCACGGTGACGTCGATGACCGCCTTCTGGCCTGGCGCGAGCGCGAGGTCGGTGCCTTCGAGCGCGTAGCCGGGGGAGAACAGGTCGGCGGTGGAGTAGGGGACGAGGGTCCCGTTGACCTTCACGACCGCGTCGGTGACGTCCTTGTTGTCGACCTCGACCACGAGGGTCCCCTCGACCGGCTTCTCGGTGCTCAGCCGGTGCTCGGGCTTGAGGGCGATGCCGAAGGGGACCACGACCCGGAGCGTCGGCCCGACGTCGGTGCTGCCCGCGTCGGCACTGCCGTTGGGGTTGGGGCTGCCGCACAGGCCGCCGTCACCGGCATCGCAGCCGCCCACCTTGGGGTCACCCCCGCCGCAGCCCACGGCTGCCAGAGAAGCGCACATCAACACGACGACCAACACCTGACGGAGCATCATCCACCCTCTCGCGTTGCGGCAGGGCCTCGGCCGCCCTGCACCGTTTGGGCGCGGGACCCTACAGCAACCCGCGCTGGGACGCCAAGTCCGCAGTCGGTTCACTCTGCGGCGAGGAACGGGTAGCGGAAGTCGGTGGCCGGGACGAAGGTCTCCTTGATGGTCCGCGGGCTCACCCAGCGCTGCAGGTTGAGCGGGCCGCCGGCCTTGTCGTTGGTGCCCGAGCCGCGGGCGCCACCGAACGGCTGCAGGCCGACCATGGCGCCGGTGGGCTTGTCGTTGATGTAGAAGTTGCCCGCCGCGTGGCGCAGCGCCTGGCAAGCCTTCACGAAGGCGTACCGGTCGCGCGAGAAGACCGCCCCGGTCAGCGCGTAGGGGGAGGTCTCGTCGCACAGCTTCAGCGTCGCCTCGTAGTCCCGGTCCTCGTAGACGTGGACGGTCATCACCGGCCCGAAGATCTCCTCCTCCATGGTCACGAAGCGCGGGTCGAGGGCCTGGATGAGCGTGGGCTGGACGAAGTAGCCGTGGGACTTGTCGCCCTTGCCGCCGGCGAGGATCTCCGCGGCGTTCGAGGACCGGGCCTGCTCGACGTAGCCCATGATGGTGTCGAACGAGCCCTCGTCGACCACGGCGTTGACGAAGTTGCGGAAGTCGCGCACGTCGCCCTGGCGCAGCTGCGACATCTGGTCGAGCACCCGCTCGCGGATCTGCGGCCACAGCGACTTGGGCAGGTAGGCGCGGGAGGCGGCCGAGCACTTCTGGCCCTGGTACTCGAAGGCGCCGCGGACGATGGCGGTGGCCACCTCGGCGGGGTCGGCGGAGGCGTGGGCGAAGATGAAGTCCTTGCCGCCGGTCTCGCCGACCAGGCGCGGGTAGGTCCGGTAGCTCTCGACGTGGGCCGCGACGCCCTTCCAGAGCGAGTTGAAGGTGGCGTTGGAGCCGGTGAAGTGGATGCCGGCCAGGTCGCGGCTCTTCATCGCCAGCTCGCCGATGAGCGCGCCGCTGCCGGGCACGAAGTTGACCACGCCGTCCGGCAGGCCCGCCTCCTGGAAGACCTTCATCAGGTAGTAGTTGGACAGGAGCGAGGTGGTGGCCGGCTTCCACACGGTGGTGTTGCCCATCAGCGCCACGGACAGGTTCAGGTTGGAGGCGATGGCGGTGAAGTTGAAGGGCGAGACCGTGAAAACGAAGCCCTCCAGCGGCCGGTACTCCATGCGGTTGAGCTGGTCGAAGCCCGAGCGCGGCTGGTCGGAGTAGATCTCCGAGGCGAAGTAGGCGTTGTAGCGCAGGAAGTCGATGGTCTCGCAGGCCGCGTCGATCTCCGCCTGGTGGACGTTCTTGGCCTGGCCGAGCATGGTCGCCGCGTTGACCAGGTCGCGGTGCTTGCGTGAGAGCAGGTCGGCCGCCTTGAGCGTGATGGACGCGCGCTCGACCCAGCTGAGCGCCTCCCACTGCTTCTTGGCCTCGAGCGCGGCGGCGATGGCCAAGGCCACCTCCTTCTCGGTGGCCTTGTGGTAAGTCGCCAGCACGTGCCGGTGGTCGCAGGGCATCACCACCTGGCCGGTCTTGCCGGTGCGGACCTCCTTGCCGCCGATGATCAGCGGAATCTCGACCTGCGTCGCGGCCTGGCGGGCGAGCTCCGCCTTGATCCGGTCGCGGGCGGGGGAGCCGGGGGCGTAGGACTCCATCGGCTCGTTGTGGGGGACGTCGAGGTGGAAGAGCGAGTTGTTCATGGCGTTCTCCGGGCCGGCGTGAGGCCGGTGTCGCAGCATCTGTAGCGTCGGGCGAGCCATGAGCGGCATGAAATGTTCTCTTTGCTAGGATGAACGCCGTTCAAGCGAGGAGGAACGCGGCATGCGGCTCGACATCGGCAAGCTCCAGGCGTTCGTGGAGGTGGCGCGGGCGGGGAGCCACGTCGCGGCCGCGCGCAGGCTGCACGTGACGCCCTCCGCGGTCAGCCACGCGCTGCGCAAGCTGCAGGACAGCGCCGGCCATGCGCTGCTCGAGAAGCGCGGGCGGCAGCTCGTGCTCACCGCGCACGGCGAGCGCCTCTTGGAGGCGTGCGGGGCGGCCTTCGACCGGCTGGAGGAGGCCGAGCGGCAGCTGGCGACGGGCGGCGAGCCGCAGCGCAAGATGGTCATCGGCTGCACCATCGAGTTCGGGGCGACGGTGCTGCTCGCCAAGCTCAAGCCGCTGCTCGACGCGCAGCCGTCGCTGCACGTGGACTTCCACTTCTCGAACGAGCTGACCCGGCCGCTGCTGCGCGACGAGGTGGACCTGGCGGTGGACTGCCGGCAGCACAGCCACCCGGCCATCCACCGCATCCGCATGTTCCGGGAGAAGTACGTGGTGGTGGCGACGCCGTCGTTCCTGGAAAGGCACCCGGTGCGCACGCCGATGGACCTGCGGCGCACGCCGGTGCTCTCGCTGGACCGGGAGGGGACGTGGTGGAACAACCTCTTGCGCGCGCTCCCCGGGAGCCGGCGGCCGACGCTGGAGCGAATCGTGGTCATCGACCACGTGCGCGGGATGATCAACGGCACGCGGGCCGGCTATGGCATCAGCCTGCTGCCGAAGTACGCGGTGCTCGGGGAGATCGCCAGCGGCGCGCTGACGGTGCTCTTCCCGCGGCTGCAGCTCCTGGAGGACTCCTTCTCCATCTACCAGAAGCTGGCGAGGGTCGAGCGGCCGGCGAACAAGCTGGTGACCCAGTACCTGACCGGGCTCGACGTCCGGGAGTTCGGGGACGCGATTGCTCCGCAGGCGTCAGCGCACCGGGGCACCGGGTCGCACGAAACGAGCCGCAAGCGTCAGCGCGTCGGGGATGGTTGAGCCCAGTGCAGTGACCGGCCAGGGAACGAGCACCCGCTGGCGTCGGTTCAGCGCGACCCGGAGGCCAGCACCTACTTCGCGATCATCACCTCGGTCGCCTTGATGACCGCGGCGATCTCATCGCCCTTCTTGAGCTTGAGCCGCTTGGCGGAGCTCGCGGTGATGACCGAGACCAGCTCCTGCCCGCCGATGAGGACGACCACCTCGGCCATCAAGCCGCTCACCTTGATGCTCTTGATGGTGCCGGTCAGCTGGTTGCGAGCGCTCAGGTCCACGAGTCACCTCCCGTTCGAGCTTGAAGGAATCGCCATCGCGGTCGGCGCCAGGCCGGGCCGCGGCTGCCGCTTGGATGCGCAGTGCGGCCCGTCGGACCACGCGTGGGCCGGCGCGCGGGTCGGGCGCCGGGCGGCCTGCGCCCCCCGCGAACAGGAGCGCTGGAGCTGCGCCGCCTGGCCGGTGGCATCGGGGAGCCGCCTCCTCTGGTGTGTGTCGAGCAGGTGCCGACCCCCTGAACGCCTCGCCAGCGAGCGTGCGTGAGCCGCGAGGCGCGCGCGGAGGCGACGGCTAGCATTCCCGGCCGTGAATTGCGTCCGCCACCTCCTCGTCGCGCTGGCCCTCGTCCTCGTCACCGCAGGGAGCGCGGAGGCCAAGCTGGTGGTGGGCAACGTCGTCCTCCACGACGCGAGCAAGACCCGCGAAGAGACGGTGCGCAGCCTGGCGCGGCTCGAGCTCGGAAGCCCGGTCGACTACGGGGTTCTCCAGGCCACGCAGGAGCGGCTGGAGGCGAGCGACCTCTTCGAGAGCGCAGACGCCTGGGTCGACCTGCCCCGCGAGGAAGCGACGCGCAAGATGTACCTCGACGAAGGGACCGAGCCGGTCGACGTGCATGTCCGGCTCAAGGAGAAGCAATCCTGGTTCGCGGTGCCCATGGGCAGCCTGGGGGCTGGCGACATGGCCATCGGCGCGGCGTTCGCCGACGTGAACCTGGCCGGGCGGGGGACGCAGCTGCTCTTCGCCGGCCAGTACGGCGAGTCGAAGACCTACCTCGTCGCCGGCGTGCGCCAGCCGCAGCTCCCGGGCGCGCCGATCGCGCTCTCGCTCTCCGGGGTGTGGCGGCTGGAGGACTTCAACTTCTACGAAAACCACCGCAAGGTGCTCACGGTGCCGACCCGCATCCTCGGCGTCGAGGCGCAGGGCGGCTGGGTGGCGACGCCGAACCTGAGGCTGATGGTGGGGATCCTCTACAACCGGCACTCGACCTTCGGTCCCAAGTTCGTCGACCCGACCGTGCCGACGCCGGCCTACAACACGGGGAGCGGCAACGTGGTGGTCGGGCAGTTCCTGCTGCAGTACGACGACACCAGTGCGCCGCAGGGGCTTCGGCGGGGGACGCGATTCTCGCTGCGCAACGAGATCTCGGACGGCGCCCTCGGCAGCGACTTCGACTACCTGAAGGTGGACCTGAAGCTGGAGCTGTTCGGCCAGTGGTGGAAGACCTACCCGTCGCTGGCGCTGCACTTCCTCACCAACCACCCCACCTCGCAGCGGGGTGTCCCGCTCACCCAGCTCTTGCGCGCCGGTGGAAACGAGCTGCGCGGCTTCAACACCTGGGAGTTCCGGGGCGACACCATCCTCACCTTGCAGCTCGAGGAGCAGATGCCCGTCTTCACCGACCTGAAGGTCCCGCTCACCTCGGTCAAGTTCAACCTGGCGGCGGCGGTCTTCGCGGACGGCGGGGTCATCCTCGAGCGCCAGAAGGGGGCGGGCACCGGGGCGACGACCGTGGGGCAGAACAAGGTCGGGTTGCACGCCGGGGTCGGGGTGGGCGTGCGCGTGGTGCTCCCGGGGATCGCCATCCCGGCACTCAAGGCCGACTTCGCCTACGGCATCGACGTGAAGGACTTCGCGTTCACGCTGTCGATCGCTGGAGGCGGAATCAACTGAGGACGCCTCCAGCTCGCTCGTGGTCGGCCGGTCCAGACGGGTCCGGGTCCGAAGGGCGGCGTGCTACCGTGTGCGCCGATGATGAGCGCGACACGAATCGGGGTGCTGCTGGCTGCATTGCTCGTGGCATGTGGCGAGCCACCGGCGTCGTCGTCGATGGACGTCTCCTGGCCGGTCGCGCCGAGTGACGCCAGCGAAGTGATGGCGGACGCGAGCGCAGCCGCAGGTGAAGACGCAGCGCCGACGGCAACGGACGCAGGCTCGGAGCCAGGGTCCGACGCGGCGGTCGAAGCCACGGACGCCGCCGCCGGAGCGATCGATGCGGGCGACCCGTGCGAGCGGGACCACCGGTACGCCGACGAGCGTTGCGACCTGGACTGCGCGAAGCCCGATCTCGACTGCAACTTCGGGATCGTCGGCCACCGCGGCTCGGCTTTCCGGAGGACCGAGAACACGCTGCCGTCGTACCAGCGGGCCATGGAGGAAGGGGCCAACGCGTTGGAGATCGACGTCTGCTGGACGCTCGATTCCATGGCGGTGGTCTGGCACGACCGCGACCCCGATGCCGCCGACGCCCTGGCGCGAGAGGCGGGCCTGGAAGGATTGCCGTGGCGGCCCTGGGTCCCGGACCTCGGCGATCCGTGGCGCCGCCCGGTGGACACCCTCACGCTCGAGGAGCTGCGCGCGCACTACGGCTATGCGGTGACGGCGACCGGGAAGAAGGACGAGACGGCGGTCATCCCCGACTTCGCCGAGTTCGCGACCTGGGCATCCTCGGCAGCCCACCTGAAGCAGGTGTTCGTGGATGTGAAGGTCGTGGACGAGGGCGAGGCGCGCGACCTCGCGCTGCAGTTGGTCGACGTCGCGGCCGGCAGCCGCTACCAGCTGTTCCTGATGAGCCCGCGCGAGGCGATCGTCGCCAAGATGAAGGCCACCCTCGACACAGTGCGGCCGGGCCACGCAGCACGCGTCATCTTCGACTTCGAGGGGCCAGGGGCGCTCGCCGGTGCGCGCAGGCTCGGCCTCGACGCGATCTCCACCGGCAAGACCGTCACCCGCGCCCTCGCCGACTACCTGACCGAGGCTGGAGGAGATCGTCGCGCACAGCGACGAGCCGCCGGCGTTGGACCCCATCGTGGCCTGGACCTTCGACAAGGATGCGGACCTCGTCTCCGTCACCTCGGCGGGAGCGAGCGCCATCCTCTCCAACCGGCCCGCCGACCTCGGGCGCCTGGTCTTCCGCGGCTACGACGACCACCGGCGCCTGGCCCAGGCCGCGCTCGACTGCTGGACCGGCAACTCCGGAAAGAGCAGCAAGGCACTGTGCGCCGACGGAGCGTCGCTGAAGCTCTTCGCGCCGATGCGCGAGGCGCAGGTCTCGGACTGGGTCTGCTCGGACGCGAGCTCGACCTACGCGATGGAGGACCTGTTCGGCTGTGGCCTGCTCCTGGACGCGGAGGTCGTCTTCCGCGGCACGCCGGAGACCGCGGCGGACGTCGCGGTCTGGTACGAGCCGCCGTCGGGTTCGGGCGCCGAGGCGACCATCGTCGTCGGCAGCGCGGGCGAGTACTGAGCCGGAGCGAGCCGTGGCATCGCTACGTCGGGCGAGTCTTCCCTGGCGTCGAGTTCGGGCGCTGGCGGGCGCTCGGCGGCTGGACGAAAAGGGGGACGGATGCTCGGGATCGAGGCTCGGTAGTCATCGAGCTCTCGCGGGCGGACCCGCGAGCCGCTCTGCATGAGTGCCCGTTGCCTGGGGCCGTCGCGTCGGAGAGGCGCTCCACGGTGCTCGAAGAGAGCGATGTAGGCCGCCACGCTCGTCGTCGGCTTGCGGCTTCTGCATCGGAGTCAAGCTTTCGACTCACCCCAATCTCCTGGACGACGTGCTGGATGCGCGCTCCCTGCGCGTCCGGGGTGGCTCCGCTCCGCGATGGGTCCCCGAGCACGCGAAGGCCGCGACCCTCGAGGGCCGCGACGCCCGAGGGCCGGCAACTTGGTCCACGTGGACCAAGTAGGTGCCGTGGACCAAGTAGGCCTCCGAGGCGGGCGAAGGCCGCGATGGCCGAGGGCCGACAACTTGGTCCACGTGGACCAAGTAGATGCCGTGGACCAAGTAGGCCATCGTCTGAAGCAATCCACGCTACGCAAGAGGCCCTCTCTCCGTCAGGAGAGAGGGCCTCGGGGATCTCGGTCGGTCGACGGCGCTTACTCCATGGTCGCGACGTACCGGAAGATGAACTCCGGTGCGCCCTGCGCGTTGTCGCGCTGCTTTCCGCACTTCACATTCTCGAGCTCGCCTTCGATCTTCGTGATGGCCGGCTTCGGCAGGGTGTTGCGGGCCAGCGAGAATCGTCTTGAGGTGCGCCAGGCGATCCTTGTTCTTGATGAGCACGTCCGCCGCGGCGTCGCCGAGCGTGCCGCCCTCGAGCGAGAGCGACTCGAGCTGCTTGACGACCGGCGCCTTGCAGATGGCATCGAGCAGGCTCGCGTCGAGCTGCGCGCTGTGGATGCCCAGGTGCTTGAGCGTGGACGGGAAGGTCGAGTTCGCGAAAGCGGTGACCGCCGGGGCGTTGAGGTTCGACTCGATGTCGTAGACCTCCAGCTCCTCGAGCACGCTGGCGGCGTAGTGGTCGGGGTAGCGCGAGCCGTCCTCGTTGTCCTCGTCCCACTCCGAGGGCGAGATGGCGTCGTCCAAGGTGCAGTTGGAGAAGCCGCCGAGCCACACGGTGAGGCGCTCCAGCTTGGGCAGCCTGGCCTTCTGGATGGACTCGAGGTCCTGCGGGTCGGCGTTGGCGAGCCGCAGCTCCAGGTTCTTCAGCTCCGGGAAGTCGATCTTGCCCAGGCCATCGTCGCTGCCGGCGCACTGGACCTCGAGGGACTCGAGCTTTGGCATCGCCTTGGCGAGCGCGGCGAAGTCGGGCTTGGCGACGTAGCCCGAGGCGCTGTCGGGCGGCGGCTCGCCGAACGCGAGCGCCTTGACCGAAGGGGGCAGCTTGGCGAGCAGCGGGATCACGTCCTTCCACGGCTGCACGATGTCCTCGGTCGAGGTGTCCCAGTCCGAGTGCGGAGTGAACTTGAGCGGCTGGGCGTGGAGGGTGAGCTTCTCGAGCTGGCGCGCGGCGGGCAGGCCGAGCATCGTTTGGACGCGCTCCTTGAGGACCAGCTTGTCGGTCGGCGAGGCGAGGACCACTTCCTTGAGGAAGCCGTAGCTCCACTCGAAGCGCGTGGGGCGGCCGGCGCGGGCGAGGTCCCCGAGGATGGCCGCGCCCTGCTTCTGGAGGAGCTGGGTGACCGCCTTCTCGAACTCCGCGCGCTTGGTGGCGTTGGGCGCGGTGGCGGCGGCGTGGTTGAGCGCGATGAGCTCGCCCCAGGGGTGGCCCTTGGATTGCAGCCAGTCGCCGAAGACCTGGCGCTTCTCGGCGTCGGCGGGGGCCTTGGCGATGGCGGCGAGGTGCTCGTCGAGCTCGGGGCCGTCGATGGGCGGGGCGGGCGGACCGGCCTCGGCGCCGCCGGCGCTGACCTCGGCGTAGCCCTTCTTGGTCTTCTCGGCGACGAGCTTCTCGGCGTCCTTCTGGGCCTCGGCGTCGCTGCCGAAGGTCTTGGTCTTCTCCTGGCCGGGGGTGCCGATCTTGCCGAAGCGCACGGTGTGCGAGTCGCCGCTGATGGTGATCTCCCAGAACTTGCTCGAGCCACCCTCCGCGAACTCGAAGCGGCGCGTCCCGCCGGCCGAGACCGCCGGAGCCGCAGCAGGGGCGGGGGCAGGCTTGGCGGCCGGAGCAGGAGCAGGAGCCGGTGCCGCAGCGGCCTTCGCGGCAGGTGCCGGAGCGGGAGCGGCCGCCGCCGGGGCGCCGCCGGCCGGAGTCTTCTCGACGTAGCCCTTGCCGGTCTTCTCGCGGACGAGCTTGTCGTAGAGCTTCTGGGCCTTCTCTTCGGAGCCTTCGTCCTTGAGCGTCACCTGGCCGGCGGCGCCGATCTTCCCGTAGCGCGTGTAGACGTTCTGCCCTTCGCGCCAAATCTCCCAGAACTTGCTCGACGTGCCCTCGACGAACTCGAAGTATCGCTTCACAGGTCCTCCCGCTGTGGGTTCGAAAAGCGCCAAAGCATGGCACGCCTCTCCACCCGGAAGGAAACGCCAAAGGGTGGGAGGGTGGGAGCCCGCGACTGAAGTCGCGCCTGACGCTGCCGTGCGCCGTGAAGGCGCACTTTTCCAGCGGGTGGAAGTCCCGCCTGAGGAGTTCGATCGATACGCCTCGGTAGCTGACGGGCGCGGAAAAGCCTGATGAGGGAAGGCGGGCGACCGCCACCGCGAAGCCCCGTGACAAAGGTCTCTTTAAGGAGGTCGAGCAAGCACGCAGGCCGCAACGCGAGTGAATCCGGAGCAGGCTCCGATAGAGGTGTCGTGGATGCCGACCCGACGGCATTACGGGGAAGGCCGCTGTGATGACGGGAGAGGAAATCGATCAGCGCCCGTCGTCGGTCCACCGGGGCATTGGGAGCAGCATGCGTGCAAGGAAGAGTGCGCAACACGGGAGACCTGGGGACGCGGGCCGCGAGGCCCAAACGCGCGAAGCGGCGTCGCCAGGAGTCGGAGGGGTCCATGGTACCGATGAAGCGGGGTAATGCCCGTGGAGGGACGGGGCCCTGGTTCAGGGTGCTTTCCGAAGAGTGGACGAGAGGGTGATTGGCGTGAGCCTCAAACCCCAGACAAAGCTCGAAGAGCTCCGAGGAAAGCTCTACGCGAAGGCCAAGGCAGAGCCGGCGTTCCGGTTCTACGTGCTGTACGACAAGATCTACCGATGGGACGTCCTGATGGAGGCCTACCGGCTCTCGAAAGAAAACCGGGGCTCTCCAGGAGTGGATGGACAGACCTTCGAGCAGATCAAGGAGTACGGCGAGGAGCGCTGGCTCCAGGACCTGCAACGGAGAGCTGCAGGCGCGGACCTATCGGCCCCAGCCAGTACGGAGGGTGCTGATTCCAAAGCCGGGAGGAGGGGAGCGACCGCTGGGAATACCGACCATCAAGGATCGGGTAGCCCAGACGGCAGCGAAGCTCATCCTGGAGAAGATCTTCGAGGCCGACCTGAGCGACGCAGCGCACGGCTATCGTGAGGGGCGCGGCGGATACAGGCCGGTGCAGTTGGTCCATCGGGAGCTTGCACTGGGCAAGACCGACGTCGTCGATGCCGATCTCTCCAAGTATTTCGACACCGTCCCGCATGCCGAGTTGATGACCTGCGTTGCACAGCGAGTCGCCGACAAGGCCGTGCTGCATCTGCTCAAGATGTGGCTCAAGGTGCCGGTGCAGGAGAAGGACGAGCAAGGGCGGCCGAGGTTCGCTGGGGGCAAGCGCTCCAAGCAAGGCACGCCGCAGGGAGGTGCGATTTCGCCGCTTCTGGCGAACATCTACATCAACCGGCTGCTCAAGGCCTTCGCGAGGAGCGACCTGATGAGAAGGTGCGAGGCGCGCATCGTCAACTACGCCGACGACTTCGTGGTCGTGTGCAAGCCAGGCACGGCCGCGGCGGTGTTGGTGCAGGTCAGGCAATGGATCGTGGGGATGAAGTTGACGCTCAACGAAGCCAAGACATGTGTGCGCAACGCGTGGAAGGAATCCTTCCGCTTCCTAGGTTACGAGCTGGGGCCGTTGGTCAAGCGACAGCCACGGCGGCACTACCGATATCTGGGAGCCCGACCCTCGAAGATGGCGATGGAGCAGGTTCGCAGGAAGGTGAGCACCCTGCTACACCGCGGCCGAGTTGAGCCGTGGGAGCAGATCAGAACGGAGCTCAACCAGTTCTTGAGCGGATGGGCGGACTACTTTGCCTACGGTTCACCCGAGAAGTCGTTCCGGCTCGTGGATATCCACGTCGCTGACCGCGCAAGAAACCTCTTGAGAAGGCGGCACAAGCTGCCGCGAGGCACGAGTCGGTTCGGCTATGTCGAACTGCATCGTGACTACGGCATCTTGGACCTGCGGGAGTACCTTCGGCTGCATGCTAGCGCGTGAAACCTGTCCGAGAGCCGGATGCGGGAAATCCGCACGTCCGGTTCGATGAGCGGCGAGGAGGAAACGGACCATTGGGAAGGAGCGGAAGTCCGCGCTCTCTCTCGTTGGCACCGCGCCTCCCGCCGACTCTACAAGCCCGCCTGCGCGGGCTGGGATACTTGGGCTTGAAGATCCCAGCTGGCGCTTTGGGAGCCGCTCACCACCCAGCCTGCGCAGGCAGGCTTCGAAAAGTCAGGCGCGGCATCAGCCGCCGGCAGGCCGCGACCCCACCACGCCGAAGCTGGCTAGCTCTCGACCACCTCGAGGTCGGCGTCCATGATCTCCGCGGGCTGCACCGCCGCCGCGTTCGCCGACAGCCGCTTCTGCGAGAGCTGGACCAGGAAGTCCTCGATCTGCGGGTAGCTGCCGACGAGCTCGTCATAGGCCTCGCGGGGCAGGAACGCGACCGCGCTCTTGCGCACCGCGGCGACGGTGGCGCTCGCGGGCCCGCCGGAGAGCAGCGAGATCTCGCCGAAGACGTCGCCGTCGCCGAGCACGCGCAGCGCCAGCTCCTCGCCGGAGGCGTCCTTCTTGGTCACCGAGAACTCCCCCGAGAGCACCAGGAACAGGCCGGAGGAGGGGCTGCCTTCGGTGATCACCCGCTCGCCCTGCGGCACGATCCGCCCGCGGAAGCGCTGCAGCACCGGGCCGCGGTGGCCGGTCTCCAGCTGCGTGAACAGGGGCGCGGTCGCGAGCAGGTTCATCGCCAGGCGCTTCTGGGCGAACTCGGCCAGGGCCTTGGGCACCGTGGGGTGCGACTTGGAGACGAAGTCGAGGTCGTCGTGGGAGATCTCGAAGAGCTCGACGTCCGAGGCGGCGTAGATGGAGGCGCTGCGCGGGGCGCCGGTCAGGATGGACAGCTCGCCAAAGAGCGCGCCGCCGCTGAGGATGGCCAGCTGCCGGGGCTCGTCGCCGCTCTCGGTGACGACCCGGGCCTGTCCCGAGACCATGATGAACACCGAGGCGCCGCCGTCGCCCTCGCGCACCACCAGCTGCTTGTCGGTGTACTCGCGCACGGTGGTGCGCTCCACCAGGTCCACGAAGGCCTCGGGCTCGAGGTCGACGAACAGCGGCAGCGGCGGGCGCCGGCGGACGTCGGCCTTGGGGCCGGGGTCCTCGCCGAGCAGGACCTCGATGGCCTTCTCGGCCAGCGTCCCGCCGCGCAGGCGGGTGAGGTCGTCGGCGGGATCCACGGGAGCCGGCTCGGGCTCAGCAGGCTTGGCCGCGCCGGGGAGGGGAGGCGGCAGGGGCTCGGCGGTCTTGGCGGTGGCGGCCAGCTCGACCGCGCGCGCGTGGATTTGCCGGAGCGTCTGCTTGAGCATCTTCTCGGCCGGGTTGAAGCGCAGGGCCAGCTTGACCGCGAGGATGGCCGAGAGCAGGTAGTCGCGCCGCAGCAGCCCCTCGGCCGCGGCGTTGAGCGCCATCAGGGCTCGCTCGCGCTCGCCCATCTCCGCCAGGGCGCGCGCCGCCGCCAGCCGGGCTCGATGGTCGGCGGGCTTGCGCCGCACGGCCTCCGCGAGCAGGCCCACGGCCCGTTCGGCGTGTCCCTGCTTGAGCGCTGCGATTCCGAGGTCGAAGAGCGAGTCCACCTGTGGTTCCTCCCGTGGCGCCGAAGTCGGGGCAATGAAGTCCCGAAGGATAGCGTGCTTCGGGCCCGCAGGTGGAACGGCCTGGCGAAACGTGCAATGGTCTCTCGCCGCTGTCGTAAGCCTCGTGGGAGACAGACATGACCGACCCCCAGCCCGCCAATCCGTCCGCCACCGGCGCAGCGCCCGCCAAGAAGCGCAGGTGGATCCTGTGGCTGGTGCTGGTCGGAATCGTCCTGCTCCTGCTCCCCATCGGCTGGACCAGCCTGACGCTCGGCTGGAGCTACTCCGACGGCGAGCGCGCCGGCATCTTGCAGAAGTTCAGCCACAAGGGCTGGGTCTGCAAGACGCACGAGGGCGAGCTGGCGATGTACCTGGTCAAGGGCATGCAGCCGCAGATTCTGGGACTTCAGCGTGCGCGACGAGAAGGTGGTCGAGGCCCTGAAGGCCGCGGTCGGCAAGCAGGTGCAGATCCACTACACCGAGCACAAGGGCGTGCCCACCAAGTGCTTCGGCGAGACGCAGTACTTCGTGGACTCGGTCAAGGTCGTCGGCGAGGGACCGGTCAACCCGTAACTTCTTCCTCTGCTGTCTTTGGCGCGAGGCATCCTTGGGTAGTACCGGGCCTCCGCGCCCGGGGCACCCTGGCGATCCGTCGATTGATGGCGCGCCGAGCGTCTGGCTCGGTGTGTGGCGGTCCGGTGGCGACCTTGCGATTCGCTTGTCCGTGGCGCGCTGAGCATCGTCGGTCCGGAGCACTTCGGCTGCCCAGACAACAGCGCGCTTCAGATGAAATGGTCCAAAAGGTGCCCCGGGGCGCGGAGGCCCGGCCCCACCGACCGCCGAGTGCGCTTCCGATGAGTGGATTGGAAGGGTGCCCGGGCGCGGAAGCCTCTGGATTGGTCACTTCTCGTCCGGGCGCCTGGCGGTCCCCGGGCAGCCCGAGCACGCGCTTCGCGCTTTCAGCGCGCCGCGCCAGCCAGCTTCAAGGATGAGCAACTTCTCGTAGCCACGTCCGAGCGTCCGCCAGCCAGGGCGCCCGTTGTGCTTGAGGTGCCCGCCCAACGCGGCCACGGCCCAGAAGACCTCCTTGGCCGTCGGCGCCTCTGACAGCTTGGTCTTCTTCAGCGAGGCGCGGAGCACGTCGAGCTGGAGCGGTGAGAGTGCCGCGGTCGCGGGTGTGTCGGGCTTCGATTCGGCCAGGGTCCGCATGAGCAGCAGGCGAAAGGCAATTGCCGCGAAGAGACCGATTGCGATGCTGAGGGCGTGAAAGCTCTCGAGTTGGCGCTTCTCGAGTGCGCATCCGTTCTTGAGGGCGTCGAAGTACATCTCAATCAGCCATCGGCCGCGGTAGTAGTCGACGACTTGGAGAAGCTGCTCTTCGGTATCGACCGGCTCGGTCGTGTACAGGACCCACTGAATGGGATCTTCTCCAACGGGACAGTCCTTCTCGAGCACGAAGACGACGTTGATCGGCAATGACGTCGGCAGCGTCGTACTCGCTCTGTCTGGCCTCTTCAGCGACACCCTCGTCCAGCCGACTTGCAGCTTGGCGTCGCGTGCGTTGCGCGGCGGATGAGTCGCCTGAGCCTTGGGCGTCGTGCCCTTCGTGCGCGCCGACAGGTGCACCTCTCGAGTTGCCACCGTCGATGCATCGGCGATCGCCTCGATGAGCTTCTTCTTCTTCTCCGGCGGGCCTTCCAAGCTTCGGTTGTGCTTCTGCCTCAGGACGAACCGGAATCCCTTTTCGACCAGGTGCGCCAGCAGGTCGTAGTCGTCGGTTTCGCTGTCGCCGACGTGGAGGACCTGGGCTTGTTGCGCCACCGCCTGCTCAACCGAGTCGATCTGCTCCTTCCAGCGCAGGGACTCCTTGTCGGGCGAAAGCCGCCGCGCCTTCTTGCGCTGGTAGTGGTTCTCGCCACCCTGGAGATGGTCCGGGATCGGCTGGCGAGCCCAGAGCTTCATCGCCGCGACTCCGAGCGGCCGATAGTGCTCCGTCGCGCTCGCCATCAGGGTCGTGTGCAGATAGAGGCCTTGGGTCCCGCCATCGACTGGGCCCAGGCCATCGCGCTCACTCTCGCTCTGGAAGGCCACGCTGCTGGTGTCGTGGATCGCCAGCACCACCCGCTCCGTGACACAGCGGGCAACGGTCGCGTGTGCATGTGGCTGCAGCACCTTTGCCGTGCTGAGCTTCGGGTTGTTGACCAGCCGGTAGAGCGCCTCTAGCCCTGCCGCATCGTCTTCGAAGGCCTGCGGAAAGCTCTTGGCTGGCTCGTCACTCAAGCGTCCCACCGCAGCGATCAGACGCCGATTCAGACGCCGGTCTCCCAGCCTGGCCTGGCCCATCTCCTGCTCCAGCGGCAGCAGCCCCGACGACTCCTTCATGGCGATGCTCCTCGCACATCCGGCGGCGAGCCTGGCGGTGCAGCTCGTAGACGTAGAGCCCTTTGGGACTGCCCTCGTGCAGATAGGCGTTCCCGCGTCGGGTTCGGCCTGCCGTCGTGCCCAGATAGCGCCAGTTGGAGGCGCGGTAGCACGTGCCCCGAAACCGAGCGTGGTCGACGAAGGTTTCTGCGAGCAGGACCGGGTGATTCCAGCGGGCCTGCCAATCCGCGCTCAGGCGCCGCAGGGTCCGGCCGAGCACTTTGGAAGCCAGGTGCTCGACTCGAACCCAGGGCGGGATGAGGAAGCGCACGTTGTTGACGACCAGGTGCAGCTTGCGCCGCTTGGTGTCGTTGTCCCAGCCCAGGTACCGGTCTCGTAGCGGCGAATGGAGGGTCGCAGAGGCCCAGCCGAGCAGGGCCACCACCTGGCCCTCGAGAAATGCGGCGTACAGCAGGTGCTCGCCTACGAGCGGCTTGTCTCCGAGATAGTGGAATCGGTCGATGAAGAGTCGCCAGCCCAGACGCTCGGCGGGCTCGATGGGCCGCACCACGAGTTGGTCAAGATTCGCGTCGTTCCCCACCGGAGACCACGCCAGCGGAATGCAGTCCTGCGGCAATACCGGTAGATCGTGCCCATCTCGGCCCCGGCGCTGTCGCGCAGGTAGCTTGATGTGGCCCCACTCCTCAAGCCGGAGGAGCAAGTCCTGGCAGGCGAAGACGGCGTAGCTGCCGTTGGCCTGTCGCCAATCCCACGCCTTGCAGATAGCTCGAGCAAGATCGGACCGGGTCCTGGCGTCTTGGCGGTCAACCGTGTCCCGAATGAACCGCAGCTCCGCCTCGCCGATCACTCGGTTGCGATAGCGAAGCAACGGCGCGTTCGATGGCTCCACCCCCCACCGTATGGCACACGGCTGTTTGTGACGCCAGCGAAATCTGAGGTGCGCGCCGCGGCGGCGTCCCTAGATGTGATGAATCAAGAGGCGCGGAAGCCCGGACTCACCCACAGCGCGCTTCAGATGAAAAGATCTGAAAGGTGCCCCGGGGCGCGGAGGCCCGGGCCCAGCGACCGCCAAGTGCGCTTCCGATGAGTGGATCGGAAGGGTGCCCCGGGCGCGGAGCCCGGACTCACCGATTGGCGCGCTCCAGATCAATGGACCGGAAAGGTGCCCCGGGCGCGGAGGCCCGGCTCCACCGACCGCCGAGTGCGCTTCCGATGAACTGGATTCCATAGGTGCCTTGGCGCGGTGGCCGGCAGCTCCTCAATGCGCCTCAGACACTGCAGTGCTCTCGGGGGGCGCCAGGGCTCAGGGAACCTTGACGGTCTCGCGGGCGCCGGCCTGCAGCTGCACCCGCTTCTCGACAGGATTCTTGCCCGGCGTCCGCACCACATGCTCGCCGGACGGCAGCTTCACCGCGCAGGGCAGCTTGCAGGGCTTGTCGTCGATGGTGACCGTGCCGCGGCCCTTCACCGAGATCACCCCGAAGCCCTTCTTGTAGACCATCCCCGCGTCGGCCTTATCGGTGCTCGCGGCAGGCCCGGCGTCGCCGGCCGTCTTGCCCGCGTCCGCAGCCGCCACCGCACCAGCATCGACCGCGGGGCTGGCGGCGGTCGCGCCGGCATCGCCCGACGCAACCTGCGCGGCCACGCCACCATCTCCAACCGAGGGCGCGGACACCGGTGTCGCAGGGGGCTTCTGCGGTGGCGCGGCCTTCTTCGAGCTCGTCCTGTAGCTGCAGGATCTGCGCGTTGAGCTGCTCCGTCTGTTCGGCGAGCTTCTGGCGGTATTCGAGCACCGTGACGACGCGGGTGGCGACGCCGGCGAGGGCCATCAGCCCGACGATGAGCAGGCCCTTGAACAGCCCGCCGAAGACGGTCCCGGCGGCGGACTTCTGGCCGGCCGCCTCGGTGACCTCGGCTTCGTCGGCTTCCAGTCGCGCGGCGGCGATGCCCCGCGGCGGCGTCGACTCCTCCCAGGCGTTGTCGCCCGTCGGCCGGCGCCGTCCGCGCGGAGGCTGGGTGCCCAGCACCGCCGAGACCTCCAGCGACTGGGTCGGCACGCGCACCTGGCCGTCGGTGACCGGCAGCACCGGCGCGGCGGTGACGCGGGTCGAGTCGGGCTCGGGGAGGGCGGTCACCCGCGTCTCCTGCCGCAGGAGGGCGGGGTCGACGTCGTCCGGGAGGTCGGGTGGGACCTCCGCGGGCTCGGGGGTCAGCTCCGGGGTGGGGGGCGGCGGTCGGTCGTCGACGACGGGCGGGGGCGCCGCGGCGTGCGCGACCGCGTCGTCCATGCGCCGCCGCTCCTCTCGCTCCCGCTCGGCGAGCGGCTCGAGCCGCCGGGTCGAATTCTCCTCGGCCTCTTCGTCTTCGAGGATGCCCCGCGGCCGCGGCGCGGACTTGGAGCGGGAGTTGGTCGTGTCCTCGTCTTCGAGGGCCTCCCCCATCGCCAGCGCGGCCGGCGGAGCCTTCTCGCGCGCCGGGAGCAGCACCGGCGGCGCGGGCCGCACCGGCTCGGACACCGGCAAGAGCACCGGCGGGGGAGGCCGCGGCGGCTCGACAAAGGGGATGGCGTCGGAGCGGGGCGGCGGAGGCAGTGGCCGGGGACCGCCGCCGTTCGGGCTGGTCTGCGTCCGCGGCTCGTTCGGGTCGTCGGGGCCTTCGTCGAGGATGTCGCCCTCGCGCAGCTTCGGCGCCAGCGGCTTGCCTATCTGCGTCTTGACCGGTTGCTCCTCGTCCTCCGGACCGGGCAGCGGGATGACCGGGAGGGGCTGCTTGGGAGCCGTCTCGCGGTTGCGGTCGTTGGCGGGGAGCAGCGGCTTGCCAATCTGCGTCTTGACCGGCTGCTCCTCGTCGTCGGCGGTGGGGGGCGGGATGTCGGGCACGGCCTGCTTGGGCGCGGTCTCCCGCTCGCGGTCGCCGGGCGGCGGCAGGGGCTTGCCAATCTGCGTCCGGGGCGCGGGCTCGCCGTCGTCGGGGTCCGCGTCGGCAGGGTGCTCGGCTGCGAGCTCCGCCGGCTGGGCCTCGACGAGCCCGCGCAGGGTCGAGGCGTCCACCAGCTCGCCGCTCGAGGCCAGGAACCGGTCGAGCGCGGCCTTCATGTCCGCCGCGGACCGGTAGCGCCGGTCGGGGTCCTTCTCCAGCGCGCGCATCACGATGTCCGAGAGGTCGCGCGGGTAGCCGGGCAGAATCTCCAGGGGCGAGGGCGGGTCCTCGTGCAGCACCGCCCACATCGAGGTCGCGTGCTGGCCGCGCTCGAACGGCTTGATGCCGGTGGTCAGCTCGAAGAGCGTCGCGCCCAGGGCGAAGAGGTCGGCGCGGCCGTCCAGGTCCTTGCCCTTGATGTGCTCGGGCGCCATGTGGCTGACCTTGCCGCGCACCACGCCGGGGCGCGTCGTCGTCAGCCGGGCGCTGGCCTTGGCCACCCCGAAGTCGACCAGCTTCACCCCGCCCTGCCGGTCGATCATGACGTTCTCGGGCGTCACGTCGCGGTGGACGATGTTCAGCGGCCGGCCGTTCAGGTCGGTGGCCTGGTGCGCGTAGGCGAGCGCCTCGCAGACCTCGCGGCCCACGTAGGCGGCCACCGCCGGCGACAGCCAGCGGCGGCGGGCGCGGATGAGCAGCTCCAGGTCGTGGCCGTCGATGAACTCCATGGCCATGAAGAGGTGGCCGCCCTCCTGGCCCAGCTCGAAGATGCGCACGACGTTGGGGTGCGACAGCTGCGAGGCGAGCTTGGCCTCCGACAGGAACAGCTCGAGGAACTCCTCCTCGTAGCTGTACTGCTCGAGCAGCTTCTTGATGACCACCCGCTCGTGCTCGCGGCCGGGCGCGGCGGGACAGGCGAGGTAGATCTCCGCCATCCCGCCCTTGGCGAGGCGCTTGAGGAGCCAGTACGCGCCGAAACGAACGCGGTCCTTGAGCTCAGCCATACGTCCCCGATTGTCGCCCGCGCGGTGGTGTGGTCAACAAAGGTGTCGTGTCTCCGGCCCGCCGCATGCCTTCGGTTCGGCGACCTCCGGTCGAGGGCCCAGCGCTCCGCTACTCGATGACGCCCTTGACGTCGCCGGGGCTGCCGCCGGCCCAGGTGATCGTCTTGCCGGCCGCGGAGACCGCCTTGCCGGCCGCGCCGCCCGCCCCGTCGCAGGCGGTGGGGATCTTGGGGTTGCACAGCTTGGTGCCCGCGCCAGGTTGGCCCCAGGTCCCGCCGTCGTGGCCCTTGTTGCTCCACAGGGTCAGGTCGCCGCCGGTCTCGCCGCTGCCGCCCAGACCCACCAGCCGGAAGGTGCCCGCGGTCGCCGGGGTTCCGCCGTTGACGGCCGAGGGCGAGGTGCCGGCGTTGACGTAGAGGTTCGCTCCCGCCGCGCCGCCCTTCTCGCCCTCGCCGCCGCCGCCACCGCCGCCGGTCTCCGGCTTGCCGGCGCTGTCCAGGCCACCGGCGCCGCCGCCACCGCCGCCGCCGCCGCCCCAGATCTTGCCGGCGGTGTTGTCCATGGCGAAGGCGAGGTCGGCGACGAGCGCGGTGCCGCCCGCCCCGCCGTCGCCGCCGTTGGCCGCGCCCGAGCCTCCGGCGCCGCCCGCCCCGCCGGCGCCGACGATGTATCCGGCGTTGACGACGCTGACGGCGGTTCCGGCCGGGAAGCCGACGATCTTCAGCGCCGGCTGGGCCGGGGAGGTGGAGCTGATGGTCATGCCCTGGATGATGGTGAGCTTGACCGGCATCCCAGGCTGGAACCCGACGGCCAGCGCCTCGGCGTAGACGTCGTAGTTGGCGAGGGGCCGGTCGATGACCAGCTCGGGGCCGGCCAGGCATTGGTAGGCCAGGCAGTGGGGCTTCGCAGCGTCCTTGCAGTCCGCGGCGGTGTGGCAGTCGCCGGGGACGCACTGGCCGCCGGCGCAGATGGTGCCCGGGGTCTCGTTGGCGCAGGTCCCATCGTCGTCCTTGTCCACGCAGGGCTGGCACTGGTTGTCGCTGCAGATGCCGCCGCCCTTGTCGGCGCAGTCGCCGTTGTTGTGGCAGTTGCCGTCGATGCACTTCTTGTCCTTGCAGATCTTGCCGGTGCCGCAGAGGTAGTCGTCGGCGAAGTCCGCGCACTCCTTGCACGAGTAGGCCTTGCAGACCTTCCCGGCGGCCTGGCAGTCGGACAGGTCATGGCAGTCGCCGGCGAGGCAGCGCTTGTTGGCGCAGATCTGCCCGGCGCCGCAGAGCGCGTCCTCGGTCCGGTCGACGCAGGCGCTGCAGAGGCTGGCCTTGCAGACCGTGCCCAGGGTGCAGGGCGCGGTGCCGCTGCCGGTGCAGGAGGTGGCGGCGCAGGTCTTGCCCACGCAGATCTTGTTGTTGCCGCCGCAGAGGTCGTCGTCGAGGGCGTCGATGCAGGCGACGCACCAGCTGGCCTTGCAGACCTGGCCGCCGCCGCAGTCGGCGAGCGCGTGGCAGTTGCCGTGGGCGCACTTGCCTCCCTGGCAGAGCATCCCCGGGCCGCACGCCGCGTCGTCGGTCTTGTCCACGCAGGCCTGGCAGACGTTGGCCTTGCAGGCGAGGTCCTCGTCGCACTCGGAGCTGGCGCGGCAGTTGCCGGAGATGCACAGGCTGTCGACGCAGAGCTTGCCGGCGCCGCAGGAGGCGTCGTCGACCAGGTCCAGGCAGACGGCGCACTTGCCCGACTTGCAGGTGGTCCCGCCCGGGCACTCGGTGGAGGTGGTGCAGGACTTGTACTCGCAGACCCCGCTCTTGCAGACCGCGCCCGGGCCGCACAGCGCGTCGTCGGTGCCGTCGACGCAGGCGACGCACTGCTGGCTCTTGCAGATCTTGCCGCCCTGGCAGTCGCCCACCGAGTGGCACACGCCGCTGGTGCACACCCCGTTGAGGCAGATCTTGTTCGTGTAGCAGAGCACGTCGTCGATCCGGTCCTGGCAGACGGCGCAGTAGTTCTCCTTGCAGATCTGCCCGGAGGAGCAGTCGTAGTTGGTGTGGCAGTTGCCCTCGACGCAGGCCTTGTTGATGCAGACCTTGCCGGCGCCGCAGAGGGCGTCGTCGCTCTTGCCCGCGCACTGCACGCAGGCGTTGGCCTTGCAAATCTTCCCGTCGCTGCAATCGCTGGCGTCGTGGCAGGCCGCGGTGAGGCAGGCGCCGGCGACGCAGAGCTTGCCGGAGCCGCAGAGGGCGTCGTCGGTCCGCTCGGTGCAGGTCTGGCAGGTTCCGGCCTTGCAGAGCTTGCCTTCGGTGCAGGTGGAGGAGTCGGAGCAGCCTGCGGCGCACTGGCCGGCCTTGCAGATCTCTCCGGCGTTCGGGCAGGTCACGCCGACGCAGGCGGCTTCGACGCACTTGTTCTCGTAGCAGACCTCTTGGCTGCCGCAGGCCACCGTGCCGCACTTGGTCGGGTAGCAGCTGCCGGCGGCGCAGTGGCTGTTGGCGCCGCAGGCGTTGCCGCAGGTGCCGCAGTTGGTGTCGTCGGCGAGCGCGCTGCACTGGTCGTTGCAGAGCGTCCCCGCGTCACAGGCCTTGCCCGAGTTGACGGGCGGGGGACATCCGGTGAGGGAGGCCAGCGCGCAGCAAAGGAGCGCGGCGCGCAGAGCGCGAGAGAAGGGTCTGTCCATGGAGGGCCTCCCAAGCCACCGAAAGAGGCGCCGATTCTGGCGGGAGGGAGCGCGTGCTGGCAAGGAGGGCGGGCCGGCAGACGTTGGTGGTCCGCTCAGTCCACCCGGTCCACTGCGTCCACTCCGTCCACCGACCGTGGACGGCTGGGACGAATAGGACGAATGGGACGAATACGACGTAGCGGACGTCAGCCGCCGATGGCGGCCCACCAGCGCACCGGCGCGGCAGAGATGGAAGCAGGCGCTGCCGGAAGGCGCACGGGCTCACCGATGCGCGGAACCAGGATGGGCGTGCCGGTGGCCTTGGCCGCCTCCAGGAATTGCTCGATGGGCTCGTCCCAAGGGTGCAGCCCGAGGTTGAAGGTGCCCCAATGGATGGGCATGAGCAGCCGGCCGTTGAGGTCGCGCCAGGCGGTCATGGCGTTCTGAGGCCCGAGGTGGATGAGCCCCCAGTTCTCGTGGAAGGCGCCTATCTCGAGCATGGTCAGGTCGAAGGGCCCGTAGCGCCGCCCGATCTCCGCCATGGCCGCGTCCAGGCCGCCGTCGCCGCCGAAGTAGACGCGCTTGGCCGAGCCCACGAGCGCGTAGGACGTCCACTGCGTCTTGTTGCGGTCGAAGAGGCCGCGGCTGGAGAAGTGCCGGGCGGGAGTGAAGGCGATCTTGAGCTTGCCTCCTGCGGCCGAGTCCTCCTCCCACCAGTCGTGCTCGTGGATGCGCGCGGGCTCGACGCCCCACTTCTCGAGGTGAGCGCCGACGCCGAGCGGGACGAAGAAGGGAACGCCAGGCTGGGCCTTGGCCAGGGTCTGGATGGCCGTCTTGTCGAGGTGGTCGTAGTGGTCGTGCGAGATGGCGATGGCCGCCAGCTCGGGCACCTCTTCAATCGGAAGCGGGACCGGCTGGAAGCGCTTGGGGCCCGCCCAGCGCGACGGAGAGCTGCGCTCGGCCCAGACCGGGTCGAAGAGCACGCGCTGGCCCTCGAGCTCGACCAGCACCGTCGAGTGGCCAAGCCAGGTGACGCGCACGTCGTCGGCAGGGGGCGCCTCGAAGCTGGCACGGGTGGCCGGGGTCGTCGGCAGCGGCTGGTCGGGGGCGCGGCGGCCGCCCAAGGTGAGGAACTCGGCCACCACCTTGACGCTCTTGCCGGGGACCATGACGGTCGTCTCGGAGAGGTTCTGGAAGACCCCGTCGCGGTAGTTCGGGGACTTGAGGATGCGCTCGAGCCGCGTGCCGGAAGGGGATGCGCCCATGGTGGAGAGGTAATCGCTGGAGTGGAGGAAGCCGAGCAGGCCCAGGCCGAGGACGACCAGGAGCGAGCGGCCAGCCGCGCGCCGGATGCGGCGGAACCTGGAGGGGGAGGCCATGACGCGACAAGGATAGCGGCGGCGGCGCTGGCCTCCACTAGAATCTGCGGCCATCTCCTTCGTGCTCGGCTCCCGTTCGGCGTAGCGCTCCTCCGCCGAACGGATGCGGCGAGCGAGGTGCCAGGACCGTGGTCAAGATCGGCTTCTCGACGGCGCGCGGCAACCCGGCGTCGCTCATCATCCGGGCGCTGACCGGTTCCAAGGCGAGCCATGCCTGGCTGCTGGTGCGCGTGGACCCCTTCGGGCAGGACTTCGTCTTCGAAGCCTCCGAGTACGGCGTGCGCCTGGTGCCCTGGGGCCAGTTCCGGAGGCAGAACCGGATCGTCGCGGTGTTCGAGCCGCAGGTGTCCCTCGAGCCGGCGATGCAGAAGGCGGGCGAGCTGCTCGGCGCGTAC
The DNA here is from genome assembly GCA_049841135.1 of Myxococcales bacterium. GTDB lineage: Bacteria > Myxococcota > Myxococcia > Myxococcales > UBA5297 > JACRCT01. Next base: position 619,226 of record JASGHK010000002.1, on the reverse strand, counting down.
TACGACTTCAAGGGGCTGGTAGGGATGGCCTTCGTCATCCTCGGCCGCTGGCTCCGGCGCAAGTGGCGCAACCCGCTCAACACCGCCAAGGCCATGTGGTGCTCGGAGCTGGTGGCGAAGGTCCTCAAGTGGGCGCATCACCCGGGTGTGGAAGACCTGGCGCCGACGCGGACCAGCCCGCAGGACCTGCTGGATCTGTTGCGAGGGCTGAACGCCAAGGACATCACTGAGCAAGAGATCCGCCGCAAGCTCGCCGCATGAAGGCTCCCGACTCCCAGCCGCTCACGCTTCAGGGGCTCGCCCGAATCGCCCACGCCGACCTGCGCCGCGAGGCCCAGGCGTCGCTCGAACGGGGCGAGCCGGTGCGGCTGATCGAGGGGAGCTGCGAAGGCCAGGCGGTGCAGACGGTCGTCCTCACGAAGCAGGGGCGGGCCGGGCAGTCGCTGGGCGCGAACCTGCTCTGGGGCGACTGGCTGGATGGCCGGCTCCACACCGAGCTCGGCGGGCACATGATGGACCGCGATGGCCGCTGCACCTGCCAGGCCTGCGACCTCGCGTCGGGCTACTTCGGCGACGACGACGAGTGAATTGCGGGCGTGACCGGGCGACGCCAACCTCGGGGGCGGAGGGTCGCCATGGCGCGAAAGGACTTTCCAGAGAGACCGGGCGAGGAGTCCGTCCGCGGGCCGGTGCCCAAGCCTGCCCGAGAGCCAGGAATGCCCGAGCCGGGTGACCCCACAGGCGTCGACGAGGAGTCCTCGGAGGTTCGCGGCTACCGCGCCGAGAAGCGGGAGGGCGATCTCCAGCGCCAAGTCCAGCCGACGAAGGGGCCGGCGCCAGGTCACTCGTGAAGCCTCGATCTACTCGGATGGCAAGTCGCGCACGGCTGCGCCGGAACCAGCCAGGAGCGCTGGGGCGGTCCGGGCAGTCCCTGGGCGCGAACTTGCTCTGGGACGAGTGGCTGGACGGCCGGCTCCACACCGAGGCTGGCGGGCACACGATGGACCGCGATGGCCGCTGCACCTGCCAGGCCTGCGACCTCGCGGCGGGCTACTTCGGCGGCGACGCCGAGTGATGCGCGAGGCAATACGCTTCTGCGAAGGCGACGCCGGAAAGTGGGTCGAAAGCTGCACCCCAGAGTCCGCGGCTACTCTTCCTCAAAGATCTCCGGCGCGCCCTTGGGAGCGCTGCTTGCCGGTGGCAGGGGCATCCTCACCTCCACCTCCTGCAGCGGTCGCGCGTCGACTTGGATGACCTGCCTCGCAGCTCGGAATGGGCCGCGCATCGCCCACCGGAACAAGGTGTACGTCCCTGGAGGAACGGGCCTGAGTGACCGGTAGGTTTCAGATCCCCAGAGGTCGAGACCGATTGAGCGCATCTCCCGGTGATCCCTCGGCGTCGGAGGTGTTCCAGGTGCGAGGACCAACTCGCCCGACTCTCCGTCCTCCGCGAGCTTCACCTGGATCTCCGCCCCCTTGGGATCGTCGCTGAGCTCGATTCGGGCTTCTTCGTTGCGAGTGAGGAGGACCTGCCTCCAGTCGCTCCAGGGGTTGGGCTTCCCCGGAATGTAGGTCCGCACGATCGCCTTTCCGGGCTTGAGGCCCGCGAGGGCGAACGAGCCTTTCGAGTCCGTCACGGCACGGACCTCGCGATCAACTTCGTAGACGAACACCGCAGTGCCCGAGAGCGGCCTCCCGTCATTGCCCTTGAATGTGCCGCTGATGCGAGCGCCCGAGTCGAGTGCGACCGCAACCGTCTTGGCATCGGGCGCGACCGGCAAGTCGAGTGGGAGGTGCCTGCCGTTCTCGACATGCAGGACGACTCTCTCCGTTGGGACGCACGGCAGCGCGAACGAGCCGTCCCCCGCCGACTTGACCTCGTCCACGGGGGCCATCAGGCCTTCGCCCAATCGCAAGCTCGCACCTGCGACTGGCTGCCCCGACCCGTCCCTGACAACCCCAGTCAGCGTTCGCCCGCGCTCCAGCAGGATGTCCCCGACGCTCGTGATCCCCTTCTCCCGGATTACGACCGTGATGGCTTTCGCCGCGTATCCGTCGGCGCGAACGACGAGCTTCTGCTCGCCACTCGTCTCCATCGGCACCAGGAAGCTGCCATCCGCGGTTTGAAGGCCCTCGAAGTGCACGATGAAGTCGGTGATCGGCTTTCGCTTCTCGTCAACCACGCGCCCCCTGACAGCCCTGTCGACTTCGAGCTTCATCGTGACCGACTTGGCACCCGCGGGGACCTCCTCGAGGCGAGCGGGCCGGAAACCCCGCTTGGAGGCGACGAGCTGGAAGCGCCCCTCGGGTAAGCGCTCGAGCGCGAAGCTCCCGTCCGCCGCAGTGAAGGAGGACCGTGTCAGCGAGCTCTTGCTATCGGGTTGCGCGAAGACCCGTGCGTCGTGGACGGGGACGCCGTCCTCGTCGGTGACGCGGCCCGAGATGGAGCCGGCCTCGGCGATGCGGATGACCAGCGGCGTCGGCGATTCGGGCCCGAGAGTCAGCTCCCCTGGTGTGCTCGTCAGCACGGCGTGGAAAGGCCCCCGGCCAATTCCGACTTGGACTCGATAGGTCCCTGCTTCAGCGGCCAGCTCGAACTCGCCCTGCGATCCGGTCTCTGCCTGCGGTGCATCTGGCTCCCACTCCTCCGTCTTCTTCAGAGTGACCTGGACGCCCTGCTGCGGCTTTCCGTTGGAGTCCACGACCGTTCCCGCCACCCGGAAGACCTTCGAGAAGGCGAGCTTCAGGTCGGTCGCCGGCACGCTCACTTCAAGCTGCAGCGGTCGGTGGTCGGGATGTGCGACTCGAACGCGATACGTCCCAGGGCTCAGGTTGGGCACGTCGAAGGACCCATCCGCTCGGGTGTCGAAGTTTCCGACGCCGGTGCCCTCTTCAGGACTGCCCGTCTTGTTGTCTCGGCTCGCCCAGACTTCCGCGCCGGCGACCGGCTTGCCGTCCGCGTCGACGATGGTCCCGCGCAAGGGCGCCGATGGATAGAGCTCGAACTCCAGCACGGCCGTGCTCTGTCCCTGGTCGTCAACGCGCGCTTCCTGGGACCGTGGTTCGAGATGGCGCTGAGGGTAGACGTTCGCGGTGAAGGTGCCGGGCGGCACGGGACCGAGGCGCGCGATTCCGTCGGGGCCCGAGGTTCCCCTGCGCCGGAACCAGCTCTGGGCCATCAACTGGACGCTCGCGCCCACCACCGGCTGGCCATCCACACCACGGAGGCGGGCCTCGACGTATTGGGGCGCAGCCAGTTGCAAGTTGGGTTCCTTCTGAAGGCCTGGCTTGTTTGGTACGAAGGTCATCTCCGCGCCGTACTTCTCGTTGGCCCACGCCTGGACCTCGAAGGTCCCAGGACGTACCCCTTCGAATTGGAAGCGGCCCTCGGCATCCGTCACGGCCTTGAGCGGCTTCTTGCCGCCCGTCAGCTCGACCGAAGCCTTTGAAACCGGTTGCGGGCCTTCTCGGACGTGACCGACCACCGTACGGGCAGTGTGGAGCGTCAACTCCAGCTCGCCGTGCCGCGGGAGACGGGCATAGTCCGGCAGCAATCCGGGAGCCGATGCGAAGACCCAGAGCTCCCCACGCGGGAATGGCCCTGCTTGAAACCGCCCGTCCTTGTCTGGGCGTACCTCGGCGAATGTCCCATTGCGCGAGGCGACGGTGACCTTCGCCAGCGGAGCGGGCGCTTCCGATTCGAGCACGACGCGTCCCTCGACTGTGACGCCGCGCTTGAGCGTCAGCGTCACGTCCTCTTGGTCTTCCGAAAGAGGCTCAAAGGCAGTGCGCTCCGCGTCGCTCGCCAGCAGGACGATGGGCGTTCCCGTCGGCACGTCGAAGCGGACGACTCCGGCCGAATCAGTCGCGCCGCTTGCAAGCTCTCTGCGTTCCCTACCGACACGGGCGACCAGAATCAGAGACCTCGTCGGCGATGCCCTCGCACGCGCAGGTCGGCTCCTCAACCGACCTGAAGGACTGCGGGTCGAACTTGACTGCGACGACTCGAGCGCCCGCGACCGGCCGCCCCTCGAACTGGACGTGGCCAACGATCGTCCGGTCCCTGCGCGGCGCCGGGGTGGGTGGTGGGGTCGTCGCGCAAGCGCTCAGCACAAGGACGACCGGGAGCAGGAGTCGGCTCGTTACGGGCATGATGGCTTCCTCCCACGAACCTGGGTGCTGCCCGCGGCGTGCAAAACGAGGCTAGAAGACGGGGCCTCCGCCTTCGGCGCTCTCTTCATCGAAGCTGCTCTGGGTGTTGCCCATCTACGCTGACGAACCGGGGCCCACCATCGGGGCACTCGTATCGAAGCTGCACGCCATCGCACGCAGGCATCGACTCTCCGCACCTGAGATGTCTATCGAAGGTCTCCTCTCGGAAGCAGCCCCCTACCGTTGACCTGTCCGATGACACGACCGACGTCTCCCAGAACGGTCGTCCGCTGCTGTCAATCCCGCCTGAATCATCGGGCCCCGACCAGCTCGCCGTGCATTTTCCGCCCTCGTACTCGACGAAGACATCGAAGCCGCCTCGGTCAAATACGCGAACGACGTTTCGGCCGCGCTGCATTCGCATTCCATAGTCGGGCTCGGCAGAACAGCGGGTGCACGCACAACGAGTTTCGCGTCCACAGATCGTCTTCGCCTCGCCGCATTTGAGCCGGTGAGGGTGTGGCCAAAAGCTCAGTAACAGCTCGGCGATGCCGGCATCGGAGGTGGCAAGCACGGGGTGGTAGGACTCGAGCTTCGCAGAAGTTGCCTTCTTGTCGCCCCACCTTCGCGACACAGCACTTGCCTTCAGCTTCGTCGAAGTGCGCCCAGCCATTCCCGTAGTGCCCGGCCCGTTCGGCACACCGCGTTCGCTCTTCGAGGCTGCCAGAGCGTGCGCCCACGTCTTGGGCTTCGCGAGCCTTGTTGGCTGCCGAGGTGCACCCCAAGACACTCAACACAGTTCCGATGGTGATGAGTCTGGCAGTGAGGATGGTCATGACCGGCGAACTCTACACCCGCGAGAGTAGGTCGGCTGGTTGAGGGGCCGGCCACGGCATTCATCCCGAGCCCACGGTCGCTCGGGCGCGGGTCGAATGTGTGGAGGCGTCGCGTGCCGCGCGGGCAGGGCGAGCAGGCCGAGCAGGCCGACAACTGGGGAATCCTCGCGGCCGGTGAGTACGGGGTCAGCGAGTTGCCAGGAGTGCCGTGCACCGCGCCTCGGCGTTCTTGCGCAGGTTCATGAAGAACAGCTGGTAGTCCATGGGGTGGTAGTTGCCGGGACCCATGACGTGGTCCAGGACACGGCTGGGCAGATCGCGCGGCGCCTCACCGATCTTCGAGACGACCAGGGTGCCGCGCTGGCAGCGGGCGTCGGCGAAGCCCGGGCGCGGCCGTCCGTCCGCCTCCAGGAACACGGCGCCGAGGTTCTGCTCCGGCGACGCGACGGCCTCGTCGAGTCGCCAGGTCAGGGGATTGGTGCACAGCCGCTCTCGGGCATCCGGCCCGCGCAGTTCGAAGAGCGTGGGGACGAAGCTTGGGCTGCGCGCATTCCAGGCGACGACGCAGTGGAGGTCGTCGGAGGTGCGGCAGGGAGGCATGTCCGGGGCGCGCTCGCGCAGGCCGTCGACCGTGACCCGTCCGCCGATGAGGTACGCCGCGACCAGCCGGTCCCGAAGCGGCGTCCCCGCGATGGCTTCGTAGAGGAGCCTCTCGGCCAGGACGCTTCCCTGGCTATGCGAGGCGAGGATGAACGGCCGATTCGCGTCGCCTCGCCTGGAGAGGAACGTCTGGAAGGCGCGGCGGACGTCGTCGAAGGCCAGCGCGATCGCCCGATCGCCATCGACAGAGGGGCGGTAGAACGCGGTGCCGTTGGCCTGGCGGTAACGAGGGGCCCAGACCGCGCAGCAGCCGTTGAAGGCGGTCGCCTGGAGGGCGGTCGCTGCGCGGTCGGTCGCGTCATTGAGCGAGGAGTCGTCGGCGGGGGCGTTCCAGTGGCTGCCGACGTAGCTGGTGGGATGCACGTAGAAGACGTCGACCGGGGCGCGGGTCTGGTCGATGGCCGTCTCTCCCGCGGGCGCCCGATCGGCCGAATCTTGCCGCTCGGGGAGCGCGCTCCAGCTCGCGGCGGATCCGTAGTCGGGGGCTTGCGGCGGGGCCTCTTCAGAGAACGGCTTGCCAGGAGTCATCGCCGCCTCGACGAGGCGACCGATGTTCAGGGCGAGCGCCAGCGACGCCAGCACCAGGACCGCCAAGATTGCACCGACGGCTTTCCTTGCTCGGGTCATCGCCGTCTCCACCGCCGCTTCCCGAGCAGCACCGCGACGAGAGCGAGGCCCCACGAGCCGGCGGGCGCAGCACCGCTCGCGGCACAGCCACAACCGCTGCTGCAGGTCCTCGTCCCGGCCTCACAGACTCCCGCGCGGCAGGTATCGCCGGTCGTGCAGGCGTCCTGGTCGTCGCAGCTCGTCCCGTCGGCGAGGACGGTCGTGACGCAGGCGCCGCTGACCGGGTCGCACGTCGCGCTCTTGCAGCGACCCGCCTGGGCCGAGCAGTCCTTGGTCGTGCCTACGCAGCGCCCGGACTGGCAGGTGTCGCCGGCGGTGCAGGCGTCGCCGTCGTCGCAGGCGCCGCTCGCCGCGCTCCACTCGGTGGGGCGCGCCGAGTCGCACTTCTGGCAGACGTTGGCGGGGTTGGCTTCGGCGGTGGCGTAGCAGGCCAGATCGATGAGGCACGACTTGGAGTCGGTCACGGTCGGCTGGCAGGTCTTCGCCGCCTCGTCACAGGCGAGGCTGCCGCACTTGGGCGCCTGCCAGCAGCGCGACGCGCCCGACTCGCAGTGGCCGCTCTCCTTGCAGGTCTCCAGCCCGTCGCACCACGTGCCGTTGGCGCAGGCGCCGCACGAGCCGCCGCAGTGGTCGGGCCCGCATTTCCGGTCGCCGCAGGAGGGGGTGCAGACGGCGCAGCTCCGGTCGGTGCGGCACCGGGATCCCTCCGCGCAGGTGGCGCAGACTCCACCGCAGTGATCATCGCCGCAACCGCTCTCCGGGCAGTCGGGCACGCAGCCTTCGGCGACCAGGAAAAGCGCCGCGGCGAGGTAGTGCCCGCGCGGTCCGCTTGCGCCGTTCGATAGGAGCAGCCGCCACTCGCCATCCATCGATGAACCGTCGAGCGCGGCAAATGCGCCGGGGAAGTAGTCCTTGCCGAGCACGGCGTTGAAGTGCGGCCCGACCGCGGGGAGCGTGAGCGTCACCTTCTTGCCGCCCGGTGCGATGAGCGTCGCCTCGACGGCTTCGGGCGCTTCGTGGACGAGCCTCCAGATGGAGGTAGACGCCGGCGACCTTGCCGGCTCCATGGCCCGAGATCTGGACCTTCTGCTCGAGCACCGCGGGACCGACCGGGATGGCGCCTTCGGCCGTCTCGCGCGGGAAGGCTGGGAACAGCGCTCCGGCCGACCACTTCGGACCTTCGGCGAGCGAGAGCTGGTGGAAGACCCGGCCGTCATGGGGCCGCGACAGCGAGTCCATGATCAGCTGCTCGCGGGCCCAGGCCGGGGACCGCAGCGCGCCCTTCTCGGCGAGCCAGCGCGACTGCTGCAGGGCAATCGCGCCGGCGACGTGGGGCGCGGCCATCGAGGTGCCGGACTTGGCTTTCCCGGCGGTGTCGATGTGCATCCCGGGCGCGACCAGGTCCACCGCGCCGCTCAGGTTGCTCAGGCAGGCCAGGTCGCCCGCTTCGAGGTAGCCCGGCTCGCAGTTGGCGACTGACCCCATGTCGGTGTCGTACTGGGCCCCGACGGAGATGGCGAGGCTGGCGCAGGCGGGCTCGTTCAGCCAGTCGGCGGTGGCGTCGTTGCCGGTGGCGGTGACCAGCGCCACACCCTGCTTCCACAACGCCTGGATGGCGGGGAAGGCCACCGACTCGTTGCACGGCGCGGCGTCGGAGTGCTCCCAGCCGACCGACAGGTTCACCGCGACGATGTGCTGCTCGGCGGCGTGCTCGGCCACCCAGTCGAGCGCGGCCAGCACGTCGTAGGCCGGCGAGCCGTAGGTGCCGTCGGCGCCCAGGCTGAAGACGTTGAGGCCGATGAGCTTCGCCTCGGGGGCGACGCCGTGGACGATGGCGGCGACGTGCGTGCCGTGGTCCTTGGCCTCGGCGATCGCCCGCGGGTCGTTGGCGTCCTCGTCGTCGGGCGCCTGCGGCCAGAGGTTGAAGTTCTTCCAGGCCACCAGCGCGCAGCCGGGTGTCGCGTCGGCCCAGGCGCCGGTGGGGCAGGTACCGAGCTTCCCCGGTCCAGTAGCGGATGGCGAGGTCGGCCACGGCGACGGTCGTCCCCGCGCCCTTGAAGCCTCGCTGCTGGAAGTCGGTGACCTTGGAGAACGGCAGCGAGGTGTCGAGCAGCGGCCGCCCGATCGGCGAGGACCAGAGGTGGCCGACACCCTCGGTCGTCTCGAGCGCCGCGAGCTGCTCGGCGGTCACCTCCAGTGCCACCATCGGCAGGCGGGAGTAGGTGCGAACGAGCCGGGGCGCTCCCGTCGCAGAACGCTGCAGCGCCGACAGCAGGCGGATCTGCCTGGCCGCGTACGGCGCGCTCGAGGCGGGCGGGTAGGGTGCCGGCAGCGCGAACAGCTGCTCGCTCGTCGAGGCGGGGAGCGGCCGATCGGGCTCGGCGAGCCCCAGCCCCACGAGGACGACCTGGCGGGAGCCGGCCGGCGCAGGGACTCGGAGCGCGGGATCGACCTTCACCGGAGCAGCGGCGGCTGAAGAAACGCCGAGGAGGAGCGTCCAGGCGAGGGTGAGACGAAGCGTGCGACCGAGCATGCGGCATCTTAGGCCCGGCCCGCGTTAACATGCGCCCGCTTCGCCCCGACAAGGAGCCTCACGATGCGCCACACCGCACGGATCCTCGCTCTGGCAGCCCTGGCCGCCAGCCTCGTCCCCTCCGCCGCTTGGGCCCAGGACGACGACGACGAGCTCGTGGTCCTCAACAAGAAGCTGCAGGCCGCCATCGCCGCGCTGCCCAACGGCATCAACGTGACGCCGACCTCCGACGACGAGGCCCTCAAGCGCATCCAGGCAGTGCTCAACGAGGTCAAGCCCAAGCTCAAGGAGTACTCGGATGACGAGCGGCTCCCCGTCGTGATGGGCAACGTCAAGAACCTGGAGAGCGAGCTGGTCTCCATCCAGGCGGGTCACAAGGCGGTCGTGATCTTCAACGAGATTCGCGCCGCCCACGAGAAGACCCAGACCGTGGTGGAGGCCAAGCTCAAGTCACTGGACGAGGCCATCGCCGCCTTCCAGAAGGTCGCCAGCCAGCGGCACAAGTTCGTCGCGGACGACCTGGGGAAGAAGGTGGTGCTGCTGCGCAAGAACAACGACATCATCGCCAAGGAGATCAAGGACCTGGCCGAGAGCCAGGCCCGTGCCGCCGCCGAGGCCAAGCGCGCCCAGCTCGTCGACCAGGCCCGCAAGTCGCTCGACCATCTCTACGTGCTGGTCAAGTCCGGCGACAAGATCCCCGACGCCGACCTGAACGAGCTCAAGACGCTCGCCGACGGCATCGAGGCCGCGGTCCCCGGCAGCGCGGTCTTCTACCAGCACGAGCACGCGCGCATCGCGCGCATCGCGATGTGGCAGAAGGCCGACGGCGAGGCCCAGCAGGCCATCGCCGACGCGGTGGGCGCGACGCTGGTCGCCAAGGGCGCCTTGCCGGCGAAGGCGTTCACCGTCACCTTCCCGGCCGCCGAGGACTGGTGCTACGTCGTCGTCGGCCGCTTCGCCAAGGCTGGCGGCACCGAGAAGATCGACAGCTTCAGCTGGGCGCCCAAGGCCGGCCGCAACACCGTCCAGGTCTTCACCCTCGCCGAGGCCGAGCGCGGCCCCTCCTTCGAGCAGGGCTTCTGCGCCACCAAGGCCGGCCCGGTCACGGCCAACGCCAAGTTGTCGTGGATCGGCGGGGCCAACTCCATGCGCTACGCGGTGCTGGGCTGGGAGCGCGCCAAGTTCCCCGCCGACCTCGCGCTACGGCTGGCCATGGATCCGGTCGACCACTGCGACGTCGAGGCCTGGAAGGCGCTGTGGGCCCGCCCCATCCCGGGCACGCTCGTCTGGCGCGGCGCCGAGCCCTTCCTGCTCACCGACGAGGAGGGTCGCGGCCTGGACCTGAACGGCAACCCGGTGACGCTGCTGGTCGAGCAGCTGACGTCCAAGGCGCACAAGTCCCCGAAGTTCACCACCGCCTTCAAGTTCCAGGGCTGCACGCGCAACGGCGAGCCGGCGTGGACGGCGGACTCCAAGGCGCTCAAGGCCTGCGACGAGGCGATCGTGAAGAAGTTCGCCAAGCAGAAGGGCGAGTTGGTGAAGGCCAAGGCCCCGGCCGATCAGGTCGCGAAGAACGACGCCGATATGGACGCGGAGCTGGTGAAGAAGTGCGCCAAGCAGACCGAGAAGGTCGCCAGACCCTTCGGCGACGCCTTCAACCAGCTCTCCGCGGACCTCGTCGCCAAGCCCTTCTCGGATCCGGTCGACCGCGCCGGCACGCTGCAGGCACGGCTGGGACTCAAGGCGCAGCCGCTGCCGTAGCCGCGGCCACGGCCGCCGCGAGCGAGCCGAGGTCCCATTCTGGTTCGGGCCCGTCGCCGTACGGACGGGCCCTTTCCTTGAGCGCGAACATCCGGCGCAGCGCCGCCCGGACCGGCGTGCGCTTCGAGATCGGCCGGCACGAGTGCGCGGCTCAGCCTCGTGCGCACTTGCTCGAGGCAGGCATGGACGAAGGTCGGGTCGGTGATGACCAGGCCGTAGAGGTACCAGTCGTCACAGGCGTCGCGGACGAGGGCGATCTCGTCGTCGGAGTAGGCGCCGATGGCCGGGCACTGGAACTCCTCGCAGGTGAGCGCGCCGTAGGAGCCGAAGTCGCGCAGGTCCGGCCCGTGCGTCGCCATCCGGTGACCCAGGCAGCCGACGCGCCGGGCCTCGGCGTCCAGGAATCCCGCGAGCGTGCAGTGCGCGACGGCCTCGCCGAAGACGCCGGACGTCCGCCGCTGCGCGGTGAGCCTCGTCGCCGCATTCCGGAAGTCGTCGGGCGTGCGGCCGGCGAGCGCGTCGAAGCGCTCCTTCAGCTTCAGGGCGATGGCCTCCCGCGACGGGTAGCCCACGTGCAGGCCGCAGCAGACGGCGCAGGAGGTGTTCGGGCCGGGCTGGCAGGGGTTGAGGGGCATGAGACGCGGTAGGCTCCGGTCCTGCAGTGCAGGCCGAGTCTAACCCCCGAGGTCGCCGTGGCCGACATCAAGCAAGTCATCGTCCTGCGCACCGACCTGAACATGCGCAAGGGCAAGATGGCGGCGCAGGCCGCCCACGCCAGCATGAAGGTCTTCTTCGACCGCAAGACGGCCGCGGATCCGGCCCGGCTCGACGTGCCGCTCTGGCCCGAGGCCGCGCAGTGGGTCGCAGGAGCGTTCACGAAGATCGTCGTCGGCTGCCCGTCGCAGGACGAGCTGCTCGCGCTGGAGGTCAAGGCACGCGAGGCGGGGCTGCCGTGCGCGCTGGTCATCGACGCCGGCGCGACCGAGTTCCACGGCGTGCCGACTCCGACGGCGCTGGCCATCGGACCCGCCGCGGCGCCCGCCATCGACGCGCTCACCGGGACGCTCAAGCTGCTCTGAGGGGCCCCGGCGGTGTCGCCGGGCAACTGGGCGTCGTCCCAAGAGAATTCGAAGAACGTCCACGCACTCTGCGCGGGGGAACGCCTCCTCGTGTCGTCCGTCTGGCGACGAAGGAGGAGGACCCATGTTCCGCAAGGCCGTGTTGCTCGTGGCGACCACTCTGGTGCTGGGCTCGTGCGAGCGTGCCGCGACCCCGCAGGCGACGCTGCTGGCGGCGGCGGTCGATCTCGACGAGGGGATCGAGGTCGAGAAGAGCCAGATGGTGGAGGTGAAGGTCTCGGCGTCGCTGGCGACTCCGAACTCGCTCAAGCCGGAGGCCTTGCAGACGACTGCGGGCAAGCGCCTGCGCATCTCGGTCCAGAGGGGAGACCTGCTGCTCGCCTCCTACTTCAATGCACCGCTCCCGGCTCCGGCAGCCGGCGAAGCCGAGCAGATCCTCGGTCCAGGCGGGCGCGTCTCCAACATCGTGCAGAAGAAGGGCCGCGCCATCACGCTGAGCGTCTCCGGGGCCGAGCACCTGCAGCGCAACGACCGGGTGGACCTGCTCTCCGTCGTGCCGGACCCGACGACCAGGCAATGGGTCGGGCTGACGCAGGTGCAGAACGTGGTGGTGCTCGACCCGGGCAAGGCCGAGCCGGCGGTGGGGAACGAGGCGTTCCCGCTGCGGCGCGTCAGCTTCCTGCTGCTCCCCGAGGAGGGCGAGATGGCGCTGCTCGCCGCGCGCATCGGCGGCTTGCACGTGACCGTCCGCAACCGCGAGGACGTCGACCTCCAGGAGGAGCGCGGGCGGGCGACCGTCGACACGCTGCTGACCGGGGAGCGGACCCGCGCGCTGGAGACGCTGCGCAGCCGGGTCCTCGCCCACCGTGGGCCAGCCGCGACCGCCAACGAGCCGCGCCTCGCCGCGCCGAGGCCGCCGCACCCGCTTCCTGCGTCCAACGGCCCAGCGACCCCAGTGCCGGCGGGCACCGCACCGGTGCCGGCGATGCCGGGGCGGCAGTAGCGCAGGCAAGAACTCGAACCTCGCGGAGCCGAGCATGCGAACCGGGAAGAGCACGTCACAGCTCGCAGTCCTCCTCGTCGTCGCGGCAAGCCTGGGCTGCGCCGGGCAGGAGGCCGAAGCCCCGACGGTATTGGTGGCCGCACAGGACCTGCCCGCGGGGACCGTGCTGACGCCCGATCTTCTGGCCGAGACCAGAGTTGCGTGGGAGCGCGAGGCTGGGCCGGGCGCAGTGACCATCGGCGAGCGGGGCAGCGTCCTGGGCCGTGCGTTGCGGGTGCCGCTCGCCCAGGGCGACTTCGTGCAGTTGGCGACGCTGGCGCCCAGGGGAGCGCCGGGTTCGCTGGCAGACGTCACGGCGCAGAGGCTGCGTGCCTTCACGCTCGCGGTCACCGGCGCCGACTTCGTCCAGCCCAACGACCGCGTCGACCTCGTCGTGGTGGTGGAGGACCCGGCGAGTCGCGAGAGCATGACGATGACCCTGATGCAGAACGTGGTCGTGCTCGGCGTCGGGCCGGCCGAGCAACGGAAGCCGGGGCAGGGCGTGCCGGTCTTCCCGCTGCGGCAGCTCACGGTCCAGGTCCTCCCGGAGGAAGCGGAGATCCTGGCGCTGGCCGAGGACCGGTTCGTGGTGCAGGTCACGCTGCGCAACCGCGAGGACGTCGACGTGCAGGAGGAGCGCGGCCGCGCGACTCTTCACACGCTCTTGACCGGTGGCGAGCGGCTGAAGGCGCTCCAGACGCTGCGCTACCGCACCATCCAGATCATCCGCGGGACCGAGAGCCGCGGCGGGGTCGGGGCCGGGCGGTTCGGCGGTGGCGAGGGCTTCTTTGGAAGCGGTGGGTGCAACAACCTCACGGTGAGCGCGCCCGTGCTCGCTCAGCGCTCGCCCGCCGGGCCGGCGCAGGAACCTGCCGCTCCGCAGCCGCTGATGGAGCGCGCGGTCGCCTCGCCGCGGCTGGGAAAGGTCGTCTTCCGGGACGAGACCGGGCAGTTCAAACAGCTGCCCATCCGCGCGCTACGCACGGTGGTCTACGTCGAAGGCCCCCGCGCGCGGACCGTCGTCGACTACGTCGTCGAGAATCCTCACGACCGGATGCTGGAAGGTTCGCTGCGCTACCCGCTGCCCCAGGACGCGAGCCCCGCGTTCTTCGGGACGTTCCAGGGCTCGGTGTCGAACGTCGTCCTCCCCCGGCCGGACAGGCCGATCGACCCCCTACGGCTTCCGGTCAAGGCCATCGGAAAGGTGCTGCCGGAGCTCCTCAACGCCGCAGCCGCCACCGCGAGCCTCGCGTCGGTGGCCGCATCGACGAGCCAGGAGCATCCCGAGCTTCGACTGGAGGGCGTTCCGCCCTGCGCGCGTGGTCGGCAAGCAGGAGGGCGCCAAGACCTACGAGAAGGTGGTCCGCGGTCGGGTCGACCCCGCGCTGCTGGAGTGGACCGGGGGCAACGACTTCGAAGCCCGCATCTATCCGATCCCCGCGCGGAGCCTGAAGCGGGTGGTGCTGGTCTACGAGCAGAGCCTCTCCTCCGACGGCGCGTTCTCGCACTACGCCTTCCCGATGCCCGAGACGCCGATCCCCGAGTTCGAGGCGCGCCTGCTGGTCGACGAGGCCAAGGCCGAGGTCGCGGCGCTGACGGTGGACGGGCAGGAGCGGGCGCAGCTCTTCAGCGAGAGGGCCGGCGGATTCGCCATCGCGACGCTGCCGCTGTCGAACCACGCCTTCACCAAGGATCTGCAGCTGGCGATGAAGCCCAAGGACCCGAAGGCCCGGTTTCTCGCCGGCGGCGCAGACCCGGACCTGCCGGGGAGCTTCGTCTACGGCAAGGTGGTGGCGGACCTGCCGCAGGGCGAGGCCAAGGCGCCCACGGGCGACGCGCTCTTCGTGGTGGACACCTCGCTCTCCGAGGATGGGGACCGGGCGCGGCTGGCGGGCCAGGTGCTGAAGGCGGTGCTAGAGAAGGACGAGACCATCCAGCGCTTCAACGTGCTGCTCTTCGACCTCCGCGCGCGCTGGCTGTACCCGGCGGGGATGAAGGAGAACACGCCGGCGTCGCGGCAGGCGGTGTTGGAGACGCTCAACGGCCTGTTCCGCGAAGGCGCCACCAGCTTCGACTCGGCGCTGTCGCTGATGGAGTCGACGACTTGGCTGCCGGCGGGCGCGACGGCCTTCCTGCTCTCGGACGGCAAGCTCACCTGGGGCGAGACCAACCCGCGGAGGCTGCTCAAGCGCTCTCCGAAGGCTGACTCGCTCCGGTGGATCGCCTACCGCTTCGGCGACGCTGCCGTGAACCGGGAGCTGTTCGAGGCGCTGACCCGGCGCGACGGGCAGATCGTCAGCTGCCTGTCGGGCTCGCAGGTCGGCACGGCCGCGCTCGCCCACCGGCACCCGCTGATGGAGGTGGAGTCCGTCCGGGTCGAGGGGCTGCAGCTGCACGACTTCGTGGTTCGCGGCGCTCCCCAGACGCTCGCTCCCGGGCAGGAGCTCGAGATTGCCGGGCGCGCCCTGGGCAGCCAGGCGACGGCTTCGGGGCAGCTGGTCGCGGTGGGCTCCTTGGACGGGACCCCGGTGACGCTGCGCTGGCCGTTCACCACGCAGGGCAAGGACATGCTCGCGGCGCGCGCCTGGGCCGAGCTCCACGTCGAGCGGCTCCTGGCGCTGGAGAGCGAGAAGCTAGACCCGCTGGTCATCGCCCTTTCGCAGCACTTCGGGCTCACCAACCGGCTGGCCTCGCTCTTGGTGCTGGAGACGGACGCCGAGTACACGCTCTATGACCTGAAGAGGTCCGAGGTGAGCCTGGCGGAGGTGGAGGCCGCCGCGAAGAACCGCCTCGCGAAGGATGAAGCCGCTCCGGCCGGGTTGGACCTGTCGATGCTCTCGCCCCAGGCCCGCGACTTCATCGCCGCGCTGCCCAACGCCACGAAGGTCGATCCGCTCGCGGCGCTGGAGGCGCGGCCGGGGGCGGGCGGTGAGGCTCGCGCGACGGCGGAGGCCGCCTATCGGGCCGCGCGCAAGAAGAGTCCCGACGACCTGCTGGTGTTCCACCGGATCAGCCAGGTGCGCTCGGGCGCCGGTGATCTCTTCGGCGCGGCGCGGGCCGCGTCCTCCATCGTCGAGCTGCGCCCCGAGGACCCGGAGGCGCTGCGGCTGACCGGCTTCATCCTCCTCTCACAAGGCCTGGCGCAGCCCGCCTCGGAGGTGCTCGGGCACCTGCGCGCCACGCGCAGCTTCGAGGTCCAGCCCTACCTCGAGGAGGCCATGGCGCTGGTCGAGGCTGGCCGGCTCGCCGACGCCGCCCGCAACTACGAGATCGTCCTGGCGCGCCACTGGGAGAGGCACGGGCAGGTCGCCGAGGCGGGGCGCCAGCACTACGTCCAGTTTCTGCGGCGCCTCTTGGGCACGGGCTCGCTGACCGGCGCCCAGAGTCGCGCGGTCCGAGAGCGGATCGAAGCCATCGGTCAGCCGGTGGCGCCTTCGGTCGACCTGCAGGTGACGCTCCACTGGAACGTCGACGACATCGACATCGACCTGTGGAACACCGGTCCCGAGCTGGAGCGCACCTGGTACCAGAACCCGAGCGGGTTCTCCGGCGGCCACCTGTTCTGGGACGAGACCCGCGGCTACGGCCCGGAGATCTTCCAGCAGGAGAGGGCGCACCGCGGCGCCTACTTCTCTCAGGTGCACTACTACGGGAACAACAGCGAGCAGTGGGCCATCCCTTCGATCGTCCTGGGGGTGCTCGACCGCTACCCGAACGACGCGAAGCGGCACGAGCGGAGGTTCAAGCTGGCGCTGCTGACGAAGCAGGGCGAGTCGGAGGCGGAGCTGTTCAGGACGTCGTTCCCCTGAGGCGGGTCGGGCGGAGCCTCGGTTGCTGAAGATAGGCAGCTACTTTGTGACATGAACGGGCTCCGTTCGAAGGCCCTTCGGCCCGGAGGCGACGTCGATACCCCAAGGTAGGCGGCAGGTCAGCGCGCCCCGGCTCCAGCGAGCTCGACGCCCAGCGGCCGCGCCTCCTCCTCCAACTTGGGCGTCGTAGGGATAGTAAGGCAGGATGGACCTCGTCATTTCCGGGCGACCGCTCGGTCCTCGCCCCGCTGCTCTGACGGCGGTCGGCGCGCGCCGCGCAGCCGAGGGGATCTCCAGCGCGCCACAGAAGAGCTCAGGGTGGCGAGCAGCGAGCGCCAGGAGACCGCTCGTGGCGGCGCAACTTCGGTTAGCGGTCCAACGAGCGCATCGGGTCCGCAACGTCGCGCAGCCGGGCGCGCTCCAGCTTCCCGTTGGCGTTGCGGGGCAGCGTCTCGACGCACACCACCGCGCGAGGCACCTTGAATCCGGCCAGACGCGAGCGCGCGTACGAGAGCAGCGCGGCGGCATCGAACCCGGAGGCCGGCACGACCAGCGCCACGGGCACTTGTCCCCAGACGGGGTCCTCGCGGGGTGCGACCCCCACGTCCAGCACCAGCGGATGGCCGGCGAGCACCTGCTCGACCTCCGCCGGGGAGACGTTCTCACCGCCTGAGACGATGAGGTCCGTTCGGCGCGCCCAGAGGGTCAGGCGCCCGCGCACGTCCAGGGAACCCAGGTCGCCGGTCTTCAGCGACGGACCGGCGTCGGGGCTCACCGTGGGGCCTCGCACGTGGATCTCGCCGAGCGCGCCGGGAAGGGCCCTCCGCCCCGCTTCGTCGAGCACCTCGAGCTTCAATCCCGTGGAGCGCAGGCCCCGCGGTCTCCCCGTCCGCGTCGGCGGGGCGCTCGGTCGTCACCTGGGAGCAGGCCTCGGTGAGGCCATAGGTCTGCAACACGGGAAGCCCGGCCAGGCGTGCGCGCGCCAGCAGCGGCGCGCCCATGGGGCCGCCTCCGATGAGCAGCGCGCGCAGCGACCGGGCGAAGGGACCGGCGCGTGCGTCGAGCACCCGCCCCAGCGCCGTGGGCACGAGGCTGGCGTGCGTGACCTCCCCGCTGGCCAGCAGCGCGGCCGCGCGAGCGGCCTCGAAGCGGCGCTCCAACCAGAGGCGGGAGCCTTCGACCGCGCATCGGTACGCCATGGCCAGGCCGCCGACGTGGAAGAGCGGGAGGACTCCGAGCCACACGTCGGACGGCGATGCGCCGAGGTTGGATGCGGAGGCCGCCGCGCTCGCCCTGAAGTTGCCGTGGGAGAGGCGCACGAGCTTGGGCACCCCCGTCGTCCCCGAGGTGAAGAGGCACGCGGCGATGTCGCGAGCCTCGACGCACGCGGCCCCAGCTCCACCGAGGGGGCCGCCGGACGCCTCGGCGCGGGTTCGGGACAGCAGGAAGGCCGAGGGGGCGCGGGCCGCGTTCGCCTCGTCCGAGAGCACCAACGCCGCTTCGCTCCTGCCGAGGAGCGCGCGCAGCTCCAGGTCGGCCAGGCGCGTGTTGAGCGCGAGCAGGCAGGCGCCGATTCGTCCCAGCGCCCAGAAGAGCAGCACGATCTCGGGCGCGTTCTCGGCGACCACCACCACTCTCGCGCGTGGGCCGACCCCCCGCCGCTGGAGCCAGACCCGCCAGGCTTCGACCTCCCGGTCGAGCTTCCCGGTAAGTCCAGCTTTCTCCCTCGAAGACGAGCGCGCGCCGCTCCGGCCACTGCTGCGCCGCGCGCCGGACCGGGCAGCTGCCGCTCACGGGAACCCCCAACCCGGGATCTCGGGAATCGTCACGGCGCCCTCCTTCACGCCGAGGCCGCCGGAGCAGCCTTCGGCGAACAAGCCCCCAGTCGCCAGCCCGTGGGCGAGTGTGTTTCCGGGGCCCTCGATTGCCGCCGCCAGGTGGGTCGCCGCCGCTCGCCCCACCGGTCCGTCCAGCAGGGTCGTCACGAAGGCCGCCACGTTTACCGAACGAGCCTGACGCGCGACCTCCAGGCAGGGCAGAAGCCCGCCCAGGGCCACGGGCTTGAGCACCACCGCATCCACCGCCGGGCGGCCGCCGGCGAGCAGCTCCTGCGCGGCGCCGGGCAGCAGCAACGCCTCGTCGGCGGCGACGGCGCAGGGGACCGCTCCCCGCAACCTGCGCAGCGCGGCCACGTCCGCGGCGCGCACGGGCTGCTCGCACAGCTCCAAGCCGAACCTTCCCAGGCGCGACAACGCCTCCAGGGCCTGCTCCTCGGTCCAGCCGCCGTTCGCGTCGACGCGCAGCTGCACCTCTCCTCCCACGGCGTCGCGCACCGCGTCTAACCTGGCCTCGTCCGCCGCGAGCGGGCGCGCCGCGACCTTCAGCTTCAAGGTCCGAAAGCCCGCCTGGACGGCCTGGCGGGCCGCCCGGGCGCACTGCTCGGGCGCGTCGCCCGCGATGAGCGCCCCGGTGCGCACCTGCGTCGGGCACGCTCCGCCGAGCATTCCTGCCACGGACACGCGCCGGCGCCGGGCGAGATGCTCGAGCAGCGCCGTCTCCGCCGCGAACCGGGCCGCCGGGGCCCGCCCCAGCGCGGCGACGGCGGAGCGTACGTCTTCGATTCGACTCCGGGACCCGCCCCAGCTCGAAGGACTCCAGGGCCGCTCTGCACTCCTCAGGCGACTCGGTGCCGAAGCCGCGCAGCGGCGCGGCCTCTCCGCGGCCGGTCGCTTCGGGCGTGCGCAGCGCCGCCAGCCACCCGGTCCGCTCGCGCAGGACGCCGTAGGCCGTCCTCAGCGGCTCCTTCAACGGCAGGGTGAAGGGCGCGAGCTCCAGCTTCATCATCGGGAAAGCCCCACCGCGAGGAGAAGGCTGTAGACGAGCTGCAGCCGGGCCGTCTGCGCGAGCGCCTCGTTGAGCGGCCGGCCTTCCTGGGTGAAGACGAGCCGGAGCGGGCGGACGGCGAGCGGCGCAGCGGCGAGCGAGAGGAGCACCCATGCCGAGGCCAGCCCTGCCGCCCAGAGCACCGCGGGAGCGAGGGCCGCCGCGGCCAGCATGGCCGCGTACTCCCAGCGCCCGAAGCGGACGCCGAAGCGGACCACCAGGGTCCGCTTCCCGGCCGCGGCGTCCGTGCGCGCGTCGCGGGTGTTGTTGACCGCCAGCAGCGCCACTCCGAGCGCTCCCACCGGGATGCCCGTGGCGACGGAGAGCGGCGTCAGCCCCAGCGCCTGGACGAAGTAGGTGCCGCCCACCGCGACGAGCCCGAAGAAGACCAGGACGAAGGCGTCGCCGAGCCCGTGGTAGGCGAGCGGGTACGGTCCTCCCGTGTAGGCGTAGCCCGCGGCGATCGAGACGAGCCCCACCGCCAGGATCGTCAGCCCGGCCACCGCCACCAGGTACATGCCTACCAGCGCCGCGAGGCCGAAGCAGGCTAGCGCACCGGCCAGCACCGCTCTGGGGGCGAGCCATCCCTGCTGGCTGGCTCGCGGCGGACCGAGACGCTCGCTCGAGTCCGCGCCGCGGCGATGGTCGAAGTAGTCGTTCGCGAGGTTGGTGCCGACCTGGATGAGCAGCGCGCCCACCAGCGCCGCCAGCGCAGGCAGGGGAGCGAACGCGCCGTCACGAAAGGCCAGGCCGCTCCCCACCGCCACGGGCGCGAGCCCGGCGGCGAGCGTGCGCGGACGGCACGCCAGGAGCCAGGCTGCCAGCGGCGACGGCCGGTCTTGGGCGCCGGGGGCGAGCGCGGTCACGGACGCCTCGGGAACTTGCCGAAATCCGGCCTGCGCTTCTCGAGGTAGGCCTTCTTCCCCTCCTGGGCCTCCTCGGACATGTAGTAGAGCAGCGTGGCGTTTCCGGCGAGCTCCTGGATTCCCGCCTGGCCGTCCAGCCCGGCGTTGAACGCCGACTTGAGCAGGCGAAGGGCGAGCGGGCTCTTGTCGAGCATCTCGCGGCACCAGGCCACGGTCTCCTGCTCGAGCTCGGAGAGCGGCACCACGGCATTGACCAGGCCCATCGCCAGCGCCTGCCCGGCGTCGTACTGGCGGCACAGGAACCAGATCTCGCGCGCCTTCTTCTGGCCGACCAGGGAGGCGAGGTAGGAGGCGCCGAAGCCACCGTCGAAGCTGCCGACCTTCGGTCCGGTCTGTCCGAAGCGGGCGTTGTCGGCGGCGATGGTCAGGTCGCAGACGACGTGCAGCACGTGGCCGCCGCCGATGGCGTAGCCGGCGACCATGGCGACCACGGGCTTGGGCAGCGAGCGGATCTGCTTCTGCAGGTCGAGCACGTTGAGGCGCGGAACGCCGTCGTCGCCGACGTAGCCCTCCTTGCCGCGGACGCGCTGGTCCCCACCCGAGCAGAACGCCTGGTCGCCCGCGCCGGTGAGGATGGCCACGCCGACCTCCGGGTCCTCGCGCACGTCCTCGAAGGCGCGCTGCAGCTCGCGCAGGGTCTGCGGCCGGAAGGCGTTGCGCACCTCGGGGCGGTTGATGGTGACCTTGGCGATGCCGCTCCACTTCTCGTAGACCACGTCCTTGAACCCTTCGCCGACCGGGCTCTTCTTCCACTCGGGTTTCATGCTCGAAGCTCCTTTGCGTTCCATGGGGCGATGAAGGTGCGCAGCGCCGCCGCGTACTGCCGAGGACGCTCGAGGTGGGGCGCGTGTCCCGCTCCCGCCAGCGCGATCCGCTTCGCCCGCGGCAGCCGGTCGGCCGCGCGGCGCGCGAGGCGCGTGTAGCGCTCGTCGCGGGCGCCGGTGAGCAGCAGCACCGGAACTGCCAGCCCGCTCAACGCGCTCCAGTAGTCAGGTTGGACGCCCTGGCCCATGCAGCGCAGGGCCCCCGCGAGCCCCTCGGCCGAGTGCGCGGTCCGCCGTGCGCGCAGCGCCGCGCGGGCATCGGCCGGCAGGGCCTGGAGCCCGGCGAAGAGAGGCAGCCGCTCCCATCGCTCGACGAAGGCCTCGACGCCCTCGCGCAGCAGCGCCGTCGCGAGCTCCTCGTCGGCCTGCCGCCGCCGGAGTCGGTCGCTGGCGCGTCGCAGGCCGGGGTTGACGCTCTCCAGCACGAGGCCGCGCGCCAGCCCGGGGTGGCGCACCGCCACTGCGAGGGCCAGCCGCGCGCCCTGGGAGTAGCCGATGAGCACCGACGGGCGACGGACCAGGCGCGCGATGGAGTCGACGACCTCCTCGAAGCCCCGGGTCGGCGCGGCCTCGTCGGATCCCGCGAGCCGGGGCAGGGGAGCGCCGCGGTGCCCGGGCAGGTCCACGCAGGTGGCGTTCAAGAGCCCGCCCAGGAGCGGCTGCAGGTGGTCGAAGGAGTGGCGGCTCCCGGTGAAGCCGTGCAGCAGCAGGGCGGGGACGCGCCCACAGCCCCAGCGCGACGGGGTGAGCTTCACCATGGCTCGGCTCCCGCCGCCTGGGCCAGCCGCGCGCTGAGGTCGCGGTGCCGCTCCACGTTGGCCTCGCGATCCGAGGCGAGCTCGATGAGGTGGAGCCCCCCCTCGAGCGCCACGGCGAGGGCCTCGCGGTAGGCCGCGGCGTCCGCCGGACGGTGCAGCGTCGCGCCGCCCAGCGCAGCCGCGTGGGAGAGGTCGACTCCATGCGGCGTCCCGAAGAGTCGCTCGAAGTGCGGCGTGCGCGAGGAGACGGGCAGGAAGCCGAAGATGCCGCCGCCGTCGTTGTTGACCACGACGATGGTGAGGCTGGCGCCCAGCCTCTTCGCCGTGACGAGCGCCGGCAGGTCGTGGAGGAACGCCAGATCGCCCGTGAGCAGCGCGGTCCTCCCGCGGGTCGCCGCGGCCACGCCGAGGCCCGTCGAGACCACTCCGTCGATGCCGTTGACGCCTCGATTGGCGAAGACCTGCAGGGCGGTGCCGTCGGGCCTCGCCCCGTAGGCGTCGAGATCGCGGATGGGCATGCTGCTGGAGACGACCAGCGAGGCGCCCTCGGGGAGCGCCCGCGCGAGCTCCCGCGCGGCGAGCACCTCGGGCCCGCCCGCCGCCGCCGCCTCGGCGAGGACGGCCTCGACCCTCTCCTGCGCTCGGGCCCAGCGCTCGCGCCACCCGCGCGCCCGGGTGCGAACTCCCTCGAGCCCGGCGCAAACCTGCCGCAGCGGCCCAGGAACGAAGGCCTCGGCGCCATGCGCAGGGTCGACGAGGGGCCCGTCCTCGGGGAAGACGAAGGTGCGCGGCCGCCCTGCCGGTGCGTCGAGCCACTGCGCGAGGACCTTCGACGTGAGCCCACCTCCAAAGCGCAGCACCACGTCCGGCCGGACCGCCGCGGCCAGCGCCTCGTGGCGCAGCAGCGCATCGTAGGTCGCGATCGCCCGGGGAAAGCCGAAGCGTGCGTTCGAGGCCGCCTCCGCGAGGACCGGAGCCCCGAGGTGCTCGGCGAGCGCATGGAGGTGCGAGGCCGAGCCGTCGGGGTCCCGCGGGCCGCACACCACCAGCGGGCGCTCGGAGCCGCGCAGGGCCTGCGCGAGCGCGGTCAGATCGGGCTGCGCCGGCGCCTGGGCGAAGGCGGGGACCCGCGGCTGCGCGTGCGGGGTGGCGCTCCCGTCGGGCGGCGCCAGCGGCTCTCGGAACGGGACGTTGAGGTGCACCGGCCCCTTCGGAGCGCGGCAGGCGAGCCAGAGCGCGCGGGCGGTGGCGGCCACCAGGTGATCGAGGCTCGCGGCCTCCGCCTCCGGAGCAGACAGCAGCTCGCGGGCGCGCAGGAAGCCCGAGAAGAGCGCTGACTGATCGGCGGTCTGCGGGGCGCCGAAGCCCTGGAGCTCCCAGGGACGGTCGGCGGTCAGGACGACGAGCGGGACGCCGGAGGCCGACGCCTCCATGACCGGTGCCAGCAGATGGGCCCCCGCGGTGCCCGAGGTGCAGAGCACCGCGACCGGCGCGCGGGATGCCTTCGCCAGCCCCAGGGCGAAGAAGCCGGCGCTCCGCTCGTCGAGGATGACGGTGCAGCGGAGGCCGCCGTGATCCGAGAGCGCCAGCGCCAGCGGCGTCGAGCGGCTCCCGGGAGCGATGACCGCGTCGCGGACGCCGCACGCCCAGAGCGTGCCGGCGAGGTGGGCGCTCCAGCGCTGGTTGAGGGTCTCAGCCATGCTCGACTCCCAAGGCGGGAAGCAGCGCGCTCGCCTTGCGCTCGGTCTCCAGCCATTCGCCCCGCGGCGTGGAGCCTTCGACCACTCCGGCCCCGACGAAGACCGACGCCCGCGGGCCGCGCAGCAGCGCCGAGCGGAGGGCGACCGAGAACGTGCTGGCCTCGGGCCCTACCGCCCCGACGACGCCGGAATACCACCCCCGCGAGAAGCCCTCTCGCCGCTGCAGCCACTCGAGGGTCCGGGCGACGGGCAGGCCGGCGACGGCAGGCGTGGGGTGGAGAGCGCGGGCCAGAGCGAATGCCGACGTCCCTTCGCGCATTCGCCCCATGGCCGGGGTGTGCAGATGCACGACGTTGGCCAGCGGGCGGAGCCCGGGCGTCTCGGGCATCTCGAGGCCTGAGACGAACCGGCCCAGGACCTCGCGCACGTGGGCGACGACGGCCTCGTGCTCGCGCCGGTTCTTGGTCGAGGAGAGCAGCTTCGCTGCCTCCTCGGGCGCCGCGGTGCCGGCCAGGGCCTCGGCGCGGACGGCGGCGCCGCGGACCTCGCACAGCAGCTCCGGGGAGGCACCGACGAAGGCGCTCCCGTCGGCGCCGCGCACCAGGAAGGTGCGGCACGAGCGGAAGCGAGACGTCAGCGAGGCGAGCACCTGCCTCTCGGACCACGGCGCGTCGGAGTCGACCTCGATGCAGCGGGCGACGACGAGCTTGTGCGTCCAGCCCTGCCTCAGCTCGTCCAGCGCCTCGGCTACGAGGCGCTGGAATTGCGACGGATCCTCGGGGGCGCGGCGGGCCGCCGGTGGCGGCGCGGGAGGTGCGACCAGCTCCTGTGCGGCGTCGAGGTGGCCGGCGAGCTCGGATTCGCGCGTCCCCTCCGGGCCGAAGGCCGACAGCCAGGTGCGCCCGTCACCCCAGTGCGCGAGGACCCGAGGCAGCACCCAGCGCTCCGAAGGGAAGCCCGGCCACGGACGGGACGGATTCGAACGCCCAGCCGCCGAAGAAGGGACCGGGTGGGGGCACCGGCGGCGGCGCTCCAATCCGGCGCAGCGGACCGATGCTCTCTCCGGCCACGCCGAGGCCCACGGCGCCGACCCCCTCTTCCGGGTGGAACCAGGCCACCGAGAGCGGACCCGGCCCGAGCGCCAGGGGCGTCGCCGCTCCCCAGACCCGGGACAAGGTCACAAAGCTGGCATCTCCAGCGCGTCGCACGGGCAGGTCATAGGCCATGACGCGTTCGGATGCATCATGAAGTTCAAGACGGCGTGAACAGGCTGAACACTGGCGAGTGCTTCGTCGGGGGAGGACCGGCGCATGCCCGAGGTGGCGGGTCGGGGCGGCCGGGGCCGTCCGCTGCCGCGAGCGCGGCACCCGTCTCGGACTCGCTCCGCCCTTCGCCGGGGGCTGCCGATTCTCGGTGCTGGGGCCGCGCGCCGTCGTCATCTGCAGCGCCGGCTCCGGGCCGTCCGTGAGCGGATCGAGGCCAAGCCCCAACCGGACCGACGGTGTAGCCTCGGCGGCGGAGGAGGACTGCATGTCGAGGATTTGGGTGAGGTCCGCTGTGCTCCTGGGCGCGCTGGTCTCTTCGGCGCGGGCAGACGGCCCTGGCGTCGAGCCGGGCAAGGTCGAGATCAGCGCGAGTCTGGACCGGGAGGTGATGGGCATCGAGGACCGCGTGACGCTGTGGGTCGTCGTCGAGCACATCGACCGGAAAGGTTCCTATCGGGTCGACCTCCCCGCGACCCCCGACCTCGAGGTGGTGAATCGGAACACGTTCAAGGCGTTGACGTTCAACGACGGCAGGACCGAGGCGACTGCTCGGGAGCGGTTCGACTTGCGGCCGAGGCGGGTCGGCGTGCTCACAGTCCCGGCGGCGAAGGTGGTCTTCGGGGCCCAGACGCTCAGCCTTGCTGGGCGAGCCGACGCCGGCGAGCTGGTCGTAGGTCCCGAGACGCTCGAGGCGAGGCCGCTTTCCGTGCGCGTGGTGCCGGGCAGCCTCGGGCACGCCCCGGAGGACGCACGGGCCATCCTCGGAACGGAAGAGGAGAAGGACCTGCTCGAGGGCTTCGCCAAGCCGGTCGACGGGCTCAGCGAGGAGCTGCTCAAAGAGCCGGCGCCAGCCGAAGCGGCTCGAGCGAAGCCGATGTTCATCCGGACCTTCGTCGACAAGACGAAGCTCTACGTCGGCGAGCAAGCGACGCTCGGGGTCTACCTCTTCAGCCGCGGGATCCCCACCGGCGTCGACGAGTTCAAGGCCCGCGCGGTCGACGGCTTCTGGAGAGAGCAGCTCCTCGTGCCGACGGAGATTTCCCCGGAGCGGCGATGGGTCGGCGGCGTGATCTACAACGTCTTCCTCCTGCGAAAGTCCGCGCTCTTCCCACACCGTGCCGGGAAGCTGGCGATCGGTGCCATCTCGGTGACCGTGGCCGAGGGGCCCAAGAAGACGCGGCTCGAGTCTTCGCCGTTGAGCCTGGAGGTCCAGCCCGTCCCGGAGAGTGCATCCGCGGTCGGGCGCTGGGAGGTGGCGGTCGCGGCGCTGCCTCCTGCCGGGGTCTTCCGCGTCACGCTCGAAGGCGCCGGAAGTCTCCATGAGATGCCCAGCCCGATCCTGCCTAGCATGGAGAGAGTCAAGCTCGGGCCGCCCGTGGTCCACGAGACGATCCTCAAGGAGAGAGGTCGCTTCGGCGGACGCCGCGTCCTCGACTATCCATATGCCACCCGGGCTTCGGGCACCCTCGTCGTGCCGGAGGTGGTGTTCGAGTACTTCGATCCGGACTCGAAGGCGGTCAGGACCGCGAGCTCGAGGCCCTTCACCTTCTTCCTCGAGCCGACGCCTGCGATGGCCGCCGCGCCGCCGGCTGCCGAGACCGCCGTGGAGGGCGCCGCCGACCTCGTCATCGCCCTCGACGTTTCCACCTCGATGAGGGCGCTCGACTGGAAACCCAAGGACCGGATGGCGGTAGCGAAGGACTTCCTCCGCAAGCTCGTCGAGAGGCGACCCGACGACCGCGTCGGGCTCGTCGTCTACTCGGGCGACGCGGCCGCCGTAGCGCCGCTTGCCTCGGACCGTGCCGGGCTCCTGGCTGCGCTCAAAGCAGTGCAGCCTGGTCAGCTCGAGGACGGCACCAACCTCGGCGATGCGACCGTCACGGCGCTCAACGCCCTGTGCGGCTCGGGGCCCGACTCTGACGAGGACGCGGCAGCGCGGGCGCTCCTGGAGTGCCGGCGAACGGCGCGGCACCGGGAAATCGTCCTCGTCACCGACGGAGACGACAATGCGGGCAGGCTCTCGGCGACCGACGCCGTCGACATCGCAGGCCGGCTGGGCGTCCGCGTGAGCACGGTCCAGGTGGGCAAGGGCGGGAAGGTCCCATTCCCGGACAAGGCCAAGGACGGCACGCCTACTGAGAAGGAGGTCGAGATCCCGGTGCAGCCGAAGCTGCTCAAGGACCTGGCGCGAAGAACCGGTGGAGGTTTTTTTGGCCTGTCCGACGAGGCGTCTACGGCCAAGGCGCTCTCTGCGCTCGCCCCGCGGCCGCCAACGAAGGCGGCACAGCCAACCCCGGCCGCGGCAGACGATCGCTTGCTGCTCGCGGCCCGCAGAGTCGAGATGGCCGTGAAGGAGGGCCTCGTGGAGAAGCAAGCCGAGGCGGCGAAGCCAGCACCGTGAGGGCGGAGGAAGGCCGCCTGCAGCTTCCCTCGTCATCTCGGACTGATCCCGCACCAGGCTCCCAATCCGAGAACGGGCTCAGTCTGCGCAGGGAACCGCCGGTGCGCCTGTCCACGAGCGTCACGAGGAGCGAACCGGTCTCCAGCTCGTCGGCGGTGGTGCCGGCGGTTGACGTGAGAGAGACGGGCGCCTTCGCTGCGATACTGTGCCGAACCAGGGGCACCGCGGGCCGGAAAGCCCGCCGTTTGGGAGGCATCCCGCGATGCAGGCCACGAACCTCCCCGCGAGTCTGGCCGCCGTGGTGCGACACCGCCGATTCTGGACGCACTGGCTCGGCGTGGCCGGCGCCGAAGACCCGGACAGCACCCCCTACCCGCAGCTCGCCGAGTGCCAGGCACGCCTGCCGGTCGGAGGCCGGCACGCACTGGTGCTATCCATCGACTCCTGGCTCTCCTACCTGGAGCTCGGCCTGTCGACGGACGGCGGGCCCGCGCAGACCTTGGGCTTCGACGACGGCGCGCACTGGCACCCGCACGCTCTGCGCTGGACGGAGCTCGACCTCTTCTGCCGTGCGATCGCCGCACACGATCCTTCTCTGCCGCACCCGGGAGTGCCGCTGCTGCTGCTCGCGCGCTTCGCGCCTCTTTGCGACCTGGACGACGCGAACTGGGCGCTCGGGCTACTCGCGCAGGCGTGGCGGCCCTTCGGTGACGACGTGTCGCTCTGGCTCGACCGCATCGACGCCCGCGGCTGCGGCTTTGGCTGGCGGCAAAGCGGAGAGCGCTTCGTCCTCGAGCAGTCCGAGGACGTCCGCTTCGAGGGGCGGGCTCTCTACACGTTGCGCAGCGACGACGAGGAGACCGAGTTCCCTTTCGAGGATTTCGCGGAGGCGTTGGTGGATGCGCGAACGGTGGCGAGCCCGCCCGTGCCGGTTGCCAGGGTCGCGGCGCCGGCACCGATGCAATGGTTCAGCTTGACGCTCGACTACCAGAGGAGCGCTTTGCCGTCGGAGGCGGCCAAGCTCATCGGCGACACGTTGCAGGCCGCGCTCGCCGCCCACGGGCTAGGTTCGGCGAGCGTCTCGGGCTACACCAGTGACGGCGTGGGGCGGCGCCTCGAGGCGTCTCTGACGGGCCAGACGCGAGACCCGGCCAGGGCCTTCCGCCTGATCGCCGAGGTGCTCCGCGGCTTCGGGGCGCTCGAGGCCGTCAGTTTCGTTCGACCGGAGCACGCGACGTGGGCCGAAGCAACGCCCCCACGGTTCCTGAACCTGGCGCGACTCGAGCTCGCGCATTGGGGGTATGGCGAACAGCAGGGCGTCCGCTTCGACCGCGTGCTGCTGGAGGCCGAGGACCGGGACGAGCTGGCCGAGCTGTTCGAAGTGCCCGGCAGGCAGCCTGGCCGGTGGCATTCGCGGTCTCTTGCGGACGGAGGCCTGGTTGCGGTGGCGCTCGGCCGAGCTGACGAGCCTGCCGACGGACTGTCTCTCACCATCGAGCGGCCCTCGGGCGCGGTCGCCGAGTTGATCCTGACGCTGATGTCCCGATTCCGACTGACGCTGCTGCCCGGCCTCGTCGTGGCGGACGCCGCGCTCGCCTCGGAGCTGAACACCTCATGGCCTCGCGTGAGGCTCGTCCGTTCCGTAGAGGAGTTGATTGCCGCTGTCCCGTCTCTCGCCGCGGGACCGCAGTAGCGCTGCAGCTTGGACCGGAGACCTACAGCCCGCACAGCGCCGTCCAGGTGACATCGTCCTCTTGCGTGGCGCCCTTCAAGCTGGCGCTGCTGACGAAGCAGGGTGAGTCGGAGGCGGAGCTGTTCAGGACGTCCTTCCCCTGAGGCGTTTCGGGCTGAGCCTCGATTGCTAAAGATAGGCAGCTACTTTGTGACATGAACGGGGTCCGTCCGAAGGTCCTTCGGGTACTATCGCGGTGCACCCGAGGTGCGAGGCTCGACAAGCTCGCCCGGCCTGGAGCGGACACCATGCGGCCTACTCTCCCTTGTCTGGTGCTCGTCGGCACCCTGGCTGCCTGTGGCCGTACCGAGCACCCACCAGAGAACGAGTCTTGTTCGGGCGCTTCCGTGGTCTGCGGCGACGGGCGCTGCCACGACGTGCGATCCGACTCGCTCCACTGTGGCGAGTGCGAAGCCGCGTGCGGGCCCGGGAGGGTCTGCGTCGAGGGCGCGTGCGCGGCGACGTGCCCCGAGAGCCAAGCTCTCTGCTTGGGCGAAGGGCCCGCGCGCTGCGCGGACCTGCGCAACAGCAGCCAGGACTGCGGGGAGTGCGGCCGGGCGTGCTCGGGTCTGCAGGCCTGCAGCGAGGGCCGCTGCCTCTGCCCGGAAGCCATGCCCGACGAGTGCGAGCGGGGGGGCTGCACGAACCTCGCCGGCGACCCTGGCCACTGCGGTTCCTGCGACGTCGCCTGTCCGGCAGAGCAGCGCTGCGAGCTAGGTCGCTGCGTGTGCCCCGAGGCCCGGCCCGATCGCTGCTTCGACCGGTGTGTGGACCTCTCGCGCGACCGGGCGAACTGCGGGACGTGCGGCCGGGCGTGCGAGGCGGGCTTCCTGTGCGAGAGCGGCGAGTGCGTCCTGGACTGCGCCTCCACGCAGACGGCATGCCCTGCCAACGCGCCGACTCACTGTGCGGACCTCCTCTCCGACGAGGGCGACTGCGGCGCGTGCGGCTCGAGCTGCGCCGGCCTGGAGCGGTGCGAGCGGGGGCACTGCGTCTGCCCGCCGCTGCTGCCCGACTCGTGCGGCTTTGGGAACTGCACCGCTCTCGCCTCCGATCCGAAGAACTGCGGCGAGTGCGGCGCGGCCTGCTCGGGGATCGAGCGCTGCGAGGGCGGGCACTGCGCGTGCCCGCCGGAGCTGCCCGACTCGTGCGGCCCCGGGAGCTGCACCGACCTCGGAGCCGACCGGGCAAACTGTGGCGAATGCGGCCAGGCCTGCGACGCCGGCTTCACCTGCAGCTCTGGGCACTGCGTGCCCGACTGCCGGGACGGCCAGATGGCGTGCCCCGTCGGCGCCCCAAGCCTCTGCGCCGACCTGCAGACGGACTCGGCGAACTGCGGGGCCTGTGGGGTCCAGTGCTCGGGGCTGACGCGCTGTGTTCAGGGCAGTTGCGCTTGCCCGCCGGAGTTCCCCGACGAGTGCGCTCCGGGCGCCTGCACCGACGTGGAGAGCGACGACGAGCACTGCGGCGCCTGCGGCCAGCGCTGCCCGGTCGGCCGCGGCTGCCGGAGCGGCACGTGCCAGTGCGTCGCTCCGCTGCTGGAGTGTGGCGGGCTTTGCGTGGACCCGCGGACCGACTCCAATCACTGCGGCTCCTGCACGAGTGCCTGCCCGGCGTTGGCGTCATGCTCGGGGGGAGTCTGCACCGCGCGCTGCACTGGGATGCTCGGGTTTCCAGGGGTGCCCAACCTGCCGCAAGCGACACGCTACGGGCTCTACAACGGCACCGAGCAGGCCGTCGCCACCGACCTTGATGGAGACGGCGTCACGGACTTGCTCGTTCCGCAGGGCTCGGACCGGAGCACCGTCGTCTACGGGGGGAACGGCGACGGGACCATGTCCGTGCGGCAGTTGCTGACGGAGTGGTACCAGGACCTTCGTCCCATCGACTTCAACTCCGACGGGACTGTGGACGGAGTCTATGGCGCCAGCGTCAACGGCCTCTGCTACCTCACCAACCAGGGCGGAACTTTGGGCTCAACCGGCTGCGTCAACTTCGCCGACTGCCGGTCGATGGCCATCGCCGACTTCGATGGGAACGGGTCGATCGACATCGCCTGCCCCTCCCACGTGTACCAGCCTTCAGCTTTCGTGCTGACGGGGCCGACCACCGCGGTGGGAGTCCAGGGACAGTGCGAGACGCTGGTCTCCGGCGACTTCGACGGCGACGGGGACGAGGACATCGCTTGCGCCGGCACGACCACGCAGCGGTTGCTGCTCTTCTTCAACGATGGGGCCGCGAACTTCACCGCAGGTCCCGAGAACGACGTCGGCGCCAAGCCGGCCGTTTCCGCGGCCGCAGATCTCGACGGTGACGGCCAGCTCGACCTTCTAGGATTCGTCCAAGCTCCAGGATCCTCGGACGACGAGCTCGTCCTGCTGCACAACGCCGGGGCGGGGACCTTCGTCCCCGAAGTGCTGGGCAAGGTCGGTCGCTGCCAGCCGCACCTCGTCGACATGGATCTCGACGGACGGCGCGACATCGTCGTGTGCCAAGACGTCTTCTACTCGGCCGGAGCGGGTCACTTCGTGCGCGCGGGTAGCAGCCTGCCCGAGTCCGCGGTCGAGGTCGCCGACCTGAACGGGGACGGCTGGCCGGACGTCATCGGGTATTCAGGCGCAGTGCTGCTCAGCGATCGGGCGGGACACTTCGTCGGGCCGCAGTCGCTCGACCAGCCGGTGGTGGCCATCGCCACCGGGCCGCATCACGCGCCGCAGCTCATCAAGACGCCGTGGACGACTCCTCCGGAGTTGACCGCGGTCGAGGCAGGCGCCGGAGGCTGGCTGCCGGTATGGACGCAGGCGCTCAGCGGGGCCTTGGCGACTGTGGTCGCGGGCGACTACGACGGGGACGGGACGAGCGACCTCTTCGCGGCGAATGAGAGCGCGCTGACGGTCATTCTGGCGGCCGTGGACGGGGCCTCCGTGTCGACGACCGTCGTGCCGCTCGCGGGCGGGGCGAACGGATTGGCAACGGGCGATCTCAACGGCGACGGCCTATCGGACGTGGCGGTCGTGACCGGCGATGGCAAGCAACTGGATGTGCTGCTCAGCACCGGCTGGTTGGCGTTCGTTAGGCAAAGCCTCTGGGCGTCCGAGTCGATGTGGCGGCCAATCATCGCCGACCTCGACCTCGACGGCCGGGTCGACCTGATCGCTCTGGATTGGAATCTGGGGCAGTGGCTTGTGTTCCTCAACGGGCCCAGTGGGCTCTCCGCGCCGGTCGCCTACACCCTCGGGAGCGGGGCCTCCTCGTGGGACGCCGCGGCCGGCGACGTGGATGGGGACGGCGACGTGGATCTGGTCACGGTCGGAGGGTCGAGGATCATGCTGCTTCGGAACGACGGGGCTGGCCACTTCGGCACCGCCGAGCCGGTGGCGCCGAGCGCGGACCCGGCCGCAGTGACGATGGGGTACCACGTCGCCATGGCGGACCTGGACGGCGACGGCGACCTCGATCTAGTCCAGACGGGCTTCATTCGAGGGCAGGGGATTTTCCTCAACGATGGGCTCGGAGGATTCGAGTACGCCGGACGCTTCGGCGCCTATTACTTAGGCGACCTCGCGGTCGAGGACCTCGATGGCGACCTTCGGCCGGACATCGTGTCTAGCTCGATCATCCTCTACAACCGCTGCTTGCCGTAGCGAACTCTCCCGCGCGCGGAAGCGGGCGATGCTGAAGAAGGGTGGGTCGGAGGTGGCCGGTTCATGTCAAAGAAACTGGACCTGTCTTTAGCAACCGAGGCCCAGCCCGATAAGACGGGCCAGCACGCCAGCGGTCGAGTGTCTTCGCCGTTGCCATGACGACCCCTTGCCCAGGCCCGCGCGCCCCGGCTGCACCCAGCAGCCGCGCTTCCTCCACGTCGTGTCGTTTGCGAGCGCGAGTGACCCGGAGGGTCGCCAGCAGCCCTCGACGGAGCAATCGTTCCGATGGGCCAGCGTAGTGAGGTCGGAAGTCCACCAGGCAGGCGAGCGAAGGTTGGATGATCCACCTCGCGGGAGGGCGAACCGTGAAGCTACTGGTCATGGGGGCGACCGGCAGGACCGGAAAGAGGCTCGCAGCACTGGCGCTGAAGAAGGGCCACCAGGTCGTGGCCATCGCGCGCAGTCCCGAGAAGCTCGCCGGCCTCGGCGCCGAGGTCGTGCAAGGCAGCCCCTACGAGCGCGAGACCGTGGCCCGCGCCGTGTCGGGCTGCGATGCCGTGGTCAACCTGCTGAACGTCTCCAGGACCTCGGAGAGCCCCTGGGCCAGGCTGGCGGCGCCGCCCGACATGATCTCGCGCTCCTGCGCCAACGCGCTCGAGGCCATGGCCAAGGCCGGCATCAGACGGTACGTGACGCTGAGCACCGTCGGGGCCGGCGAGTCGTGGAAGCTCATGCCGCTCCCGGTCCGCCTCGTGGTCAAGCACAGCAACCTCAAGGCCGCCTTCGACGACCACACCGAGCAGGAGCGGCTCCTCGCCCAGTCGAGCGCCGACTACACCGTCGCGCGAGCCCCCATGCTCAGCGACAAGGACAACGCGTCGGGCGTCCTGGTCGTGAAGCCGGGCGAGAAGATGAAGAGCGCGATCTCCCGGCAGACGGTGGCTGAGTTCCTGCTGTCGATTCTCGAGAGCGGGGAGCACCTCCGCGAGACCGTCCACGTCTCGAACCGATAGGGCGCGTCCGGCCTCGCTCCCGCCCGCCCCCGAGAGACCGTGCTTCCGCTCGCGATGCTTCCGCCCTAGGCCCACTGTCTGCGGGACCGGTCCCGCGCCGGGCTGCTATCTTCCGCCCCTTCTCGAGGCAACCATCGGCCGCCAGCACGGCCAGGTGGAATAGCGCGGGTCAGGGTGTCTTCGCAGAAGACGCGCGAGACGCCATCGAGTGAGCAAAGCAGCAGGAGAACGTCCATGGTCACTGCATCCCTGGCCCTCGCCACGACGGTGCTCTGCCTCGCGACCGCTGCGCCTCCCGCCGTCACGGCCAAGCAAGGAGGGGGCTCTCCGATGCCCACCACGCCCGATTCTGAGTCCCGGCGCCGCGGTGATCTTCGATGGCCAGGGCCTCGCCTTCGTCGTCGGCCCCATCGAAGCCAAGGGCAGGCCGTTCGTGAGGGTCCGCCTTCCCCGGGGTGGCGCGATCATGGTCCCGGCCAAGAAGGCCTCGAGGCTCCTGCGCCGGCCGGTGTCCAAGCCCGAAGCCGAGAAGTTGCTGGCCATCCTCGGGGACCCCACGTGCACCGTCGACAAACGACACTCGGCGCTGCGCTTCCGCGATGCCCAGCGCACGCTGACGAAAGGCTCGCTCGAAGACCTCGTGCGGATGCTCCAGCAGCTCTACTGCCGGCCGTTCCAGCCGGCCTTCGGCGACCGGAAGCTCATCGCCACGTTAGAGGACGTCGTCCTCAGCGAGCTGGCCTGGTCTCTCTCGGGGGCGAAGGACGAGCCCACCGCCCAGGCGAAGCGAGAGGCCTTGGAGGCGCAGCTCCATGCCAGCAGCCGCGTCTTCTCCCCAGCGGCGCCCGCCACGCCCAAGGAGGCCCCGTTGACTCGCATGGTGCCGCCCGACCCTTTCGGCTTCGCGACGCTGAAGTACCTCGGCTCGTTCCAGGTCACCGGCGGCCAGCTGGTCGTCGGGGATCCCGCCTACGTCGACGACGAGGAGCCGGAGCTGGAGTCCGGCTGCAAGGCTAAAGGACGCCTGCTCGCGCAGGCCTGGGACGGAGAGTGGCACGCGTACGTACGCAGGAGTGACGACGTGCCCGGGACGCTCATCGCGCTCCACGGTCCGCATGCGCGCGAGCTCGGAGCGCAAGAAGCGACACCGAAGGAGGCTCGGCAGCCTCTGGGTCGATTCCGGGAGAATGGCCATCGTCGATGGGGCGTCGCGGGGAAAGGAAGAGGTCCTCGATGCACTGCGGTACCCGCTCTTCGCTGATGAGGACGTGGCGGCTGGGCGCGGCTGCCTGTGCATGTCGGGGCAGGGCGACGGGATCTACCCCGCCTTGGGAGTCGCCATCGACGGGAAGCTGGCCTGGATCGCCGTGGAATTCGAAGAGGAAGGCAAGAACCCGACCTGGCGCTTCATGCGCGAGGCTCTCTGGAAGCTCCCGCGGGCGGCGCGGCCCTGAGGCCGGGGACGCCGGCCAATCCCTCGCTCCAGGACGTGCATATCGAGCCGGCGACGGCCGCCAAGGGCGCGACCGTCACCTTGCGCTTCAAGGTCGACGAGATCGAACGACCCGAAGCGGCACGGCGCCGGTTCAAGCTGGCGCTGCTGAGAAAGCAGGGTGAGTCGGAGGCGGACCTGTTCCAGACGTCGTTCCCCCTGAGGCCGATCGGGCTGAGCCTCGGTTGCTAAAGATAGGCAGCTACTTCGTGACATGAACGGCTCCGCTCGAAGGCCCTCCGGCAGTGAGGCGACGTCGATACACCGGGGTAGGCGGCAGGCCAGCGCGCTGGCGGTCGAATGTCGTTACACTGCCCGTTGCCATGACGACCCGACCGCACTCGTCCCTTCGGTTGCCTGGTCTCTCCCTCTTTGCGGTGGCGCTGCTGGCCGCTTGCGCGACCGCTTCGCCACCGCCGACGAAGACGGTGGAGCCTGGCGAGGCGCCGCTGACGGTGGTCGACGCAGCGAAGCTGGGGCAGACCCGCGAGGCGGCGTGCGCCAAGGTTGCCGAGCGTGAGGCCAAGGACGTCGACGCGGCGGTGAAGGCGTCCGGGATGCTGCCGGCGGACTTCGATGCGTTGCGCAAGGTCGTCGCCGAGCGCGGCCAGACCATCACCTTCCGCGACAGCAATCCGTCCTGCCTGCCGCACCTCCAAGCGGGCGTGCAGTCCAAGGCGCACGACATCCTGGAGAAGACCTGGGACGCCTCGAACTTGAAGCCCGAGGACCAGGACAAGGCCGGCCTCGTCTCCCCGCTCTTCAAGAAGCCGCCCAAGGGCGAGAAGGTCGAGAACCCGCAGCTCAAGCTCAAGAACGGCGAACCGGTCACCTGCGACTACGACCTGATGGAGATGCTCGATGCCCAGGGCGCGCGCATCCGCGGCGAGACGGCGACCGACCTCGAGACCCGCGCCGCGCTCAACGCCGCGCTGCCGCCGACCGCGCGCGGCCACCGCGACCGGGTCATGCACGGCGCCCAGGCGGCCTACGGCGACTACCTCCGGCTGCACCCGGAGGAGAAGACGATCTGGGTGCTCTTCAAGCCCGAGGCGCCGCTGACCGGGTTCGGAAAGGATGGCAGGGTCTACCGGTTCGAGACCGTGGAAGACTCGCTCAACCTCTACACCTGCCTGGGCGCCGAGCGTCCGCAGGAGTGGCGCGTCGAGGTGCGCAGCGCGGCCGCCGCGACGCCTTCCCCGTCGCCCTCGATGCAGTAACGCTCCGATGACGATGAGCCTCCTCGAGAATCGTCGCCGTGGTCCTCGTCGGCCTCCCCCTCGGCGGGCCCGCGTTCTTCACCGTCGCGACCTACCTACTGGCGTCGCGCTACCAGCAATCGCGCCCGTTCGGCCGGTCTGCCGTCGAGGCCTTTCGCGAGTTCGCGTGGTCGGTGTTCCTCGTCGTCGTGCTGCCGTGGCATTACGTGCTCGGGCGCAAGCTGGGGAAGGGGAACGGCACGGTCCCGGTGGTCTTCGTCCACGGCTACACCCAGAACCGCGCGAACTTTCTTCGGATGGCGCGCTCCCTGGGCACGAGCAGCGCTGGGCCGATGTACGGCTTCAACTACAACTGGCTGCTCACCATCGAGCCGTGCGCTGACAGCCTGAACCGCTTCGTGGATCAGGTCCTCGCCGAGACCGGGGCGACGAAGGTCGATCTCGTCTGCCACTCGCTGGGCGGGCTGGTAGCCCGGACGATGCTCGCGAACGGCGGCGCGGCCAAGGTGCGCAGCGTGGCGACGCTGGGCTCGCCCCACTTCGGCGTGACCTGGAAGCTGCCGCTGCTGGGCGGCTGCGGCCCGCAGATGAAGGAGGGCAACCCGTTCCTGGCGGCGCTGGCCAAGCCGGTTCCGATGCCGCTGCTGAGCCTGTTCTCGACGCACGACAACATCGTCCACCCGCCCAAGGCCTCGTCCGTCGAGTCCATCGGCGGCGCAGATCACCTGCTGGAGGCCGGCTACGGGCACCTCTCGTTGCTGTTCGTGCCGGAGGTGACGCAGCTGGTGCGGCGGTTCCTGGAGTCGCAGCCGCTGCCGGCTCAGGTTCCGGTGGCCGCCGAAGCCGAGGCCGGAGCCAAGAAGAAGGCAGGGTAGGGCGTCACCAGCGCGCGATGCCCATCTCCTGCAGGATGGCCGGCGAGTCGTAGATCACGCCGGCCTTGATGGTGGTCACCACGCGGCGCACGTCCCCGATGTTTGCCATCGGATCGCCGTCCACGAGGAAGAGGTCCGCGTCCTTGCCCGGCGCGATGGAGCCGCTGCGCTCGGCGCGCCAGAGCGTCTTCGCCGCGCCGAGCGTCGCCATCTGCAGCACGTCGGCCGCGGGCAGCCCGGCCTGGACCATCAGCTCCAGCTCGTGCGGCAGGACCAGGCCCGAAAGGCTGTCGGTGCCGGCAGTGAGGGTGACGCCCGAGTCCCAGAGCAGCTTGGCGAACCGCTGCATCGCCGGGAAGCCGGCGCGCCAGGTCTCCTCCTGGCCGGGCGGGATCTGCAGGCCCTCGCCCATCCACTGGCGGCGGAAGGCCGGAGGCACGCGCTCGGCGATGGGCACGATGGCGCGCGAGAGCTCCCCGGGCTTCTGCAGGAACATGTCCTCGAACGCGGCGAAGGTGGGGGTGACCACGGTCTTCTTCTGCTTGAGCAGCGCGACCAGGTCCTTCACCGGCTGCGAGCCCAGGTCGAGCGCCGCGCCCTTCTCGGCGATGAGCGTGAAGCGCAAGAGCGTCGCGGTGTCCGTCGTCTCGTCGGCGAAGAAGTTGAGCATCACCTGGTTGATGTGCTGCAGCTCGTCGTAGCCGGCCTTCACGGCGCCCGCGGCGAGCATCCCTACCGGGACGTGGCCGCTGACGCGCATGCCCAGGCGGTGGGCCTCGTCGGCGAGGACCGGGACCAGCGCCGGCTTGATGGAGTTGTAGATCTTGATCTCCTCGTAGCCGCGCTTCTGGAAGTAGGCGACCGCCGCCCGCGCCTCCTCCTCGGTCTCCGCCGTCACCGCGCTGCCGGCGGCGTTGGGGCCGCGGCCCTCGATGAACCCGCCGCGGATGAGCCGCGGGCCGATGGCGATGCGCTCGTCGAACCGCTTCTTCTGCTCGTCGAGCCAGTCGGGGTCGTTGCCGACGTCGCGCACGGTGGTGATGCCGCTGGCGACGTCGATCTCGCCCTCGCCGCGGGAGAGGTGCGCGTGCGTCTCCCATAGCCCCGGGAGCAGCGCCTTGCCCTGCGCGTCGATGATCTGCGCTCCGGCCGGCGGGGCGAGGCTCGCTGACGGCCCGACCGCCTCGATCCGCTCGCCCTTCACGATCACGGTATGCGCCGGCAGCCAGGTCTTGGCAGCGGCGTCGAAGACGCGCGCGTTGACGATGGCCAGGCCCTCGGCGGGCGGCACGCGGGAGTGCTTCGCCATCAGGCCTTCGCTGCGCCGGGCCTCGAGCGGCTTCTGGGCGTCGACGAGGGCGTTGGCCGCGTCCTGCCAGCCGTCGACGACCGCCGAGAAGCCGGCGTCCACGACCCCGAAGAGGCTGCCGTCGTCGTCGAGCCAGACGCGCTGGGGCAGCAGGTCGAGGCCGAGGATGAGGTAGGAGCTCACGTGCCGCTTGCGACCGTTGACGTCCAGGTTGAGCTCGGACTCCTTCTCCAGCCGTGCTTCGCCCTCGGGCAAGAGGTCGATGCGGCCCCCGGCGCGGGCGAGCGCCGAGGTGAGCAGCGCGGCGGCTTCGAGCCCTCCGGCCATGGGGGCGTAGAACGCCGGCCGCGACAGCCTGCGCTCTCCCTGCTCCTGCGTGCTCTTCCAGCGGGCCACGCCGCCCTCGACCGAGAAGTGCTCGTCGATGGCCCCGCCGAAGGTCTCGGTGCCTTTGGCCTCGAAGAAGGCCAGCGTCCCGTCCGGCGCGAGGCGGATGCGGGCCGTGTACTTGGGCCCGCGTCCGTTGTTGACGATGGCGACTTGCGTGACGCGGGTGCCGTCCGCCTCGAGCGTCGTGACCGAGTCGCCGCAGGGGCGGGTGTTGACCACGAAGCCGTAGCGGCGGGGCGCGGCGCCGCCGCCCTCGTCGGGGCGGACGGGGGCGTTGGCGCAGGAGGACGAGAGGGCGACGGCGACGGCCAGGGGGACGGCGAGCAGAGATCGCATGGGCCAAGGCTAGCCGGGCGGCCGCCCCATCCGAAAGGGAGGACGGGGCAAGTCGTGTTGCGCGGCGGAGGCAACGGCGGCACTCTTCGCCCGTTTCGGCGGCGGGCAATCCCGCTCGCGCCGACGAGAAGAGGGTGGAGGGTGGAACGAATGCTCAGGACTTCGAGGTGGATGCTCGTGGCGGCCGCGCTGGCCATCGCGGCGACCGGGTGCAAGGGCGAGGCGGGCAAGGACGGCGCGCAGGGGCCCGCGGGAGCGGCCGGCCCGACGGGCGCGAAGGGCGACCAGGGCGTGCAGGGACCGCAGGGCGAGACGGGCGCGAACGGCGCGACGGGAGCCACGGGGGCGACGGGCACGACCGGTGAGCAGGGCGACCCCGGGCCGATCACCGCGCCCCCGGAGATCACCAGCCTCTCGCCGAGCTGGGGCTCCGCCGGCACCGAGGTGACCCTGACCGGCCGGAACTTCGGCGCCAGTGCCGCCGACAACAAGGTCTTCTTCAACGGCCTGCCGGCGACGGTGATCAGCGCGTCGGCGACGAAGCTCGTCGTCCAGTCTGGCCAGAAGGTGGCCTCCGAGCGGAACGCGACCGTCTCCGTGGAGGTCGCCAACCAGGTCTCGAACGGCATGGCCTTCGAGATGGTGCCGGCCGGCACGCTGCGGATGGAGGAGATCGACCTGCCGACGTCCCCCACCGGCGTGGTCGCGGTGGGCTCCGACGTCTACGTCGCGGGCGGCGGCTACCGGATGCCGGCGGCGGGCCTGTACAAGCGCGACTCGAGCGGCAAGGTCACCCGCGTCTGGGCCGCGAAGTCCATCGAGGAGTTCGACAGCTACAGCATGACCAGCCAGCCCCTGTACGACACGCCGGTGGCGCTCGCGACCGACGGCACCGACGTCTACTTCACCAGCGCCCACGGCCACGTCCGCAGGTACGTGCCGGCGACCGGGAAGGTCGTCGAGGTGATGGCGCCGCAGTACGTCCGTTACGGCGAAAGTGGGTACGCCTTCCCGCCGCTGGCCGGTATCGCGGTGGACGCCTCCGGCAACGTGGTGGTCGTGGCGCGGGCCATGGACGCAGGAGAGGGCACCGTCCCCGGCCTCATCGTCATCTCGCCCGACGGCACGATGACCGCGCACTTGAACTGGAGCATGGACGACATGTGGGGCCTCGCGCTCGACGGCACCACCGCCTATGTCACCGGCTCGGGCTACGAGAGCAGCGGGCTGAGCCAGATCGACCTGGGCAGCGGCAATCCCTCGTTCGTGGACTTCGATGGCCCATCGCTCAACGGGCCGCGGGGCATCGCCTTCAGCGGCGGGAACCTCTACCTCTCCCAGTCCGACGGCACCGTGCTCAGCGTGCTCCCCGACGGCAGCGGCAGCGCCACCGTCGCCCAGCTGGTCTACCCGGCCGACCAGATCGCCGACAGCGCGGACGGGCTCCTCTTCGCGCAGTCCACCGGAAGCTGCGTCCGCCGCATGGCGGTGGACAGCGACCCCGAGCTGCTGGTCGTCGGCGCCCGCCAGGCCTTCGGCACGGCGCAGGTCGACGGGTCCTGGTACTTCACGGCCATCGGTCCTCGCCAATACACCACGAACCCCAATGGCCCCGCCCCCGACATGACCCTGGTCGACTCGGCGGTCCTGGCCGTCCTGCCGGACGGCTCGAGCAAGACCGTGCTGACGGGCGTGCTGCTCACGGGCCTGGCGGCCGACCCCGCTGGCCTCAAGCTCGCCGTCGGTGACTGCTTCGGCTCGACGATCACCGAGATCACGCTGGCCACCGGCGTCTCGACGGTCGTCGCGACCGACGCCGACGGGCTGGTGTGCCCCGCGGGCCTGGCCTACGCCTCGAACGGCGACCTGCTCTACATGAACGCCGACCCGATGGAGCAGGCCGACTCCATGATCGGCAGGCTCTCGGGCACCACCAAGACGCAGGACTTCGTCACCGGGCTGGCTCCGTTCACCATGTTCCTGGCCCTCTCGGGCGACCAGGTCTTTGGTGCGACCGTCGCCGGCCGGGCTGGCGAGATTCTGGTCGGCCGACGCCACCGCGGGCGGAGAAGCCACGCTCGCCGTCGGCCCGACCCGCGTCGGCGAGATCAAGACCATGGGCTCCGCCTCCGACGGCCGGATCTTCGTGGTGCGCGGCGGCTCGAACGAGGTGATGGAGTACGTCGGTGGCGAGCTTCTTCCGTTCACCTACGCCAACACCGACTCCCCGACCTCGGGAGGCGTCGCCGTCGGCCCCCTCTCGCTGGGCTTCAGGCCGGACGACACCATCGTCTATCTCGACGGCTTCGGCGTCTGGGCCATCGCGCCGTAGTCCCCTGAGCCGAGAAGTTTTCGACCGCGCCCCGCCTCCTTAATTCGGAGGCGGGGCGCGGCGTTGCGGGCGGGTGGGCTTGACTCCCACATTCGTTTGGGGCACTGGTGACTCCGCTTTGAGTGACCAACGACCCGAGGTCGCCATGAACCGCTCCTTCCGGATTCTCTCAGTCGCCTTTTCGCTGCTCCTGTCGGCCTGCGGCACGAACCCCGCCGTCATCGAGCCGGTCATCATCCACGCGCAGTCCGGACAGGCGCCAGGCCAGGCTTTGAGCGGCATGGACGACCAGTCGGATCACGCCTGCCAGGTGGTGCTCCGCGGCGTGCAGCGCCAGCCCGACTTCCAGAACGGTGGCTTCAAGCAGAGCTGCCAGGACGAGGTCTGCGCCTGGGTGTGGGAAGGCCAGATCGACGCCTCGAAGGACGCCTTCGCGGTCGCGCCGCAGGTCTTCGTGCTCTACCACCTCGAGTCGGACGCGCGGTGGTGGGAGGCGGAGGCGGTGGCGAACGGCTCCGGCCAGCCCGGCTTCTGGCACTACACCTTCCAGATCGCGGAGCACCTGATCGGCGCGTCGGCGACCGAGGCCGAGCTCGCGGCGGCGCGCGTCCAGCTCATCCCCTACGTGCGGCTCGATGGCGGCGCCCGGCTCTTCGACCACAACCGGCGCCCGGGCGACCTGGACAACTACTCCTTCGGCTCGAGCGAGTACTTCTCGGTCGGCGGCGACGGCAGCTGCGTGGCAGTGGCGGGGACGGTGGCGTTCTTCGACAACTTCCAGCTGTACCGGACCGGCGTGCTGCACGCCGGCGGCTGGTTCGCCATCGACTACGACCTGGATCGCCTGCCGCAGTGCCGCGCGACCCACAACGGCTTCCCGGCCTGGGGCACCACCGCCTACGTGCGCTTCAACCCCAGCGGCGAGGTCGCCAGCGGCCCGGTCAACGAGTTCGAGCGCGTCAACGGCGTGCCGACCAACAAGGCCCTCGACAAGCGCTTCGAGGTGAAGATCCCCGCGGGCACGACCTCCGCCGAGGTCTGGTTCAAGAACGAGTCCGGCGCAGGCAACTCCTGCGAGAGCTGGGACTCGAACTACGGCGCCAACTACTCGTTCGACGTGCTCCCGGCGATCGACGACCCGCGCTGCCAGGGCGTGGAGAGCTGGACCAACCACTACGGCGGCACCGAGGCCTGCCTGGCCTACTCGGTCGACGCGCACTACTCGGCCACCCACTGCGAGCTGTACGTCGACGGCTTCGGCCGCGGACACGAAGGGCACTACGGCATCGCCAACGACTGGGTGGAGGCCTGGATCGTCGTCGGGCCGCAGCAGGGCGAGGTCCTGAACGTCGGCCAGCTCACCCGCTACGTCGACAACAGCGTCGCCAACGGCCCGAGCCGCGAGCGCTTCTCGCTGGGAACGCCGGTCGACGGCAAGTGGAAGACCGGCTTCACCTTCGTCACCACGGCGATGAACGGCAACCACAACTACACCGTGGAGAAGGTCGCGTTCTTCGTGGACGTGCGCCGGCCCGACGGCCAGGTGGTGCGTCTGTGGCAGAGCCGCGACGGCGCCAACTACAGCTTGGACGACGCCTTCGGGGCCGGGACCACGGTCCAGTACATCCCCTACGGCAACGTCCAGTGGGCCAACGACGG
The DNA here is from genome assembly GCA_049841135.1 of Myxococcales bacterium. Taxonomy (GTDB): domain Bacteria; phylum Myxococcota; class Myxococcia; order Myxococcales; family UBA5297; genus JACRCT01. Next base: position 575,969 of record JASGHK010000002.1, on the reverse strand, counting down.
TGCCGGAATCTTCGACACGCGCCGCTCCTGTAGGTAAGACAGGGGGCCATGGACAAGCTCGTCGTTTCCGCCCTTGAAGAGCTGGGATTCACCGCCACCGACGCCAAGGTCTACGTGGGCCTGCTGAAGGCCCACCCCGCGACCGGCTACGAGCTCGCCAAGCGCACCAAGGTCCCGCGCTCGGCGATGTACGCCGTGCTGGGAAGGCTGGAGCAAGGCGGCATCATCCGCGCGGTGCAGGCGAACCCGGCCCGGTACGAACCCCTTCCGCCGCAGCAGCTCGTCTCGCTGCTGCGCGACCGTCACCAGAGCTCGCTCGAGGATTTGCAGGGGGCGCTGGAGCGGCTCGACCGCAACCCGCAGCCCTCGTCGCTGTGGATCACCGTCGGCTACGCGGCCATCCTCGCCGAGGCCGACCGGCAGATCCGCCAGAGCCAGAAGCTGGTGGCGGCCTCCCTATGGGCGCGCGAGGCCCAGAAGCTGGCGCCGGCGCTGCAAGACGCGGTCAGCCGCGGAGTGCAGGTGGTGCTCTTCTCCTTCAACCCGCTGCCGGACATGGGCGGCGGCCACGCCTTCGGCTACGGCATCCCCGAGCCCGAGCTGGAGAAGTACTGGCCGCACAAGCTCATCGTCATCGGCGACCACGAGCGCCTGCTGGTCGGCAGCGCCGAGACCAGCGAGGCCAGTCGCGCCACCGTCACCAACGAGTCGGCGCTGGTCGAGATGGCGCTCTCGACGCTGACCCTGGACCTGACCCTGCTCGGCCAGAGGCAGGGCCGGGACACCGGACCGGTGGTGACCTTGCTCGCCCGGCACATGGCGCCGCTCGATCAGCTGCTGGCGGTCAAACCGGCGGTGTAGGGGCCGGAACCCGCTCTGGAGACAGGGCAAGCCACCCGCGGGTTGCCGGCCATTGGGCCGGCTACGGGCACTGGCCATCGAGGTCGACCGCGGCGACGTCCGCGTAGCGGCTCGGCACCTTGAACGACGGCACCTTGAACGACGCGACCTGGGCGTCGCAAATCATCCGGTTGGAAGCGCTGGCCGCGGTCACGAAGTAGCGCACCTTGGCGCCGAACAGCTTCCCGAGCTGGGCATCGTCGAGCGAGCACGACACCTTCAAGTCCTCGGTGAAGCCGCACTCCGCCCCGTCGGTCCGCAGCTTCTTGGCCAGCTTCTCTGCGGCGAGCTTCGAAGGCTTCTTGAGCGTCAGGTAGACGCAGTGCGGTCCCGGCTGCGCTGGCGGGCAGACCACCGGTTCCGGTCGTTCGCGCCGCGCCTGCGGGAGCTTCCGGCTCGCCCGCAGCCGCATCCGGTCCATCCAGTCCATTCCGTCCATCGCGTCCATCACCGACAGGCACCGTGGGACTCGCCGCCGCCAGGAGCGCCAAGGCAGCCGCGAGGACGAGCAGGGCAACGCGCATGCCCCGATGCTACCGCCTCAGTCGCCCAGGACGTCCAGGTAGCGCGCGAGGAGGTCCTTCACCACCCCGCGCAGCGGCAGGTTCCCCGCAAGCCCGTAGACCGGCGCCATGCCGCCCTTCTCGCCGGGGCTGGCCCGCACCTGCTCGACCGCGGCCTTCAGGTCGGCCAGGAACCGCTCGGCCACGCCCGGCTGCGTGTGACGCAAGGTGACGGCCAGGTGGACGCAGGCCGGCCGGTGCATGCCGTTGAGGCTCCAGCCCTTCTTCGACAGCTCGTCCATGACCCGGTAGACGTCCACCTCGTCGGAGGCGAAGGCGATGACGAACAGCGGGTCGCCCAGCACGCGCAGCCCGGGAATCTCGCCGATGCCGCGCTTGATGGCGGCGGCGGTCTCCAAGATGCGCCGCGAGGCCTCGAGGTACCCCGCCTCACCGGTGGCGACGAGCGCCGCCCAGGCTGCCGCGACGAGCGCGCCCGGCCGACTGCCGGCGAAGGTCGGCGATGCGTAGAGCCCGCCCGGCCAGTCGCTGGCGGCGAAGTACTGGTAGCGGCGCAGCGCGAGCCCCCGGTAGAGCACCACCGAGGTGCCTTTGGCCGCGTAGCCGTACTTGTGCGTGTCGACGGACATCGAGGTCACGCCCGGCAGCCGGAAGTCGAACGCCGGCACCGGGTAGCCCAGCTTCTCGGCGAACGGCAGGACGAAGCCTCCCAGGCAGGCGTCGGTGTGGAAGCCCACGCCGCGCTCCCGGGCCAGCTCCGAGAGCTCGGCGATCGGGTCGATGGTCCCGTGGGGAAACGCCGGCGCCGAGCCGACGACGACCACCGTGTTGCGACCGATGGCCCTGCGCGCCGCCTTCACGTCCGCGCGGAAGTCCCGGCCGACGGGGATCTTCTTGAGGCGCATTCCGAAGTACTCGGCGGCCTTGTCGAACGCCGCGTGCGCGGTCTCCGGCGCGACGATCTCCGCGCGGCGCACGCCCCGCTGGTCGCGCGCCCGGTCGCGGTAGGTCTTCATCGCCAGCAGGATGCTCTCGCTGCCTCCCGAGGAGACCGAGCCCACCACCCGCGCCTCGGGGCTGCAGCCGTGCGGTGCGCCGAGCATGGCCCCGGTCATCCGCACGATCTCCGACTCGTACTTCGAGGCGCTGGGCCAGATATCCGCGTGCAGCGGGTTGACCTGCGAGTGCATCGCATAGACCCGGTTGAGGAAGTCCATGTGCTCCCGGTCGCCGCTGTAGACCGCGCCCGAGCAGTAGCCCTCCCGCCACTTCGGCTCCTCGCGGCGGGCGAGCGCCTCCATCTGCCGGAGCACCTCCTCGCGCGGCAGCCCGGTCGCCGGCAGGCGGTCGAGCACCTCGACCTGCCCGCGGTAGGGCTTGAGCGCGTGGGAGAGCTCGCCGGTGATCTTCTCGTACTCGCGGTCCATCCGCCGGCGCACGGCGGGGATGGCGCGCGCCAGGCGCAGCGCGCGGCGCTCGAGCGGCTCGAGGCGGGCTTCGACGGCCTTGGGGAGCTTCAGCATGGGGTCTCCGGGCGGATTCAAGGGGCGGAAGAGAGCTCAGGGCCCATTCAGCCGGGCGTACAGCTTGCGGTTGCGCTTGTAGATTCTCGAGGAACGCCTCGAACAGCTCATCGTAGAGCGCCCGGTACTGCGAGCGCGGCTCCCAGGTGCGGGCGATGCGGACCCGTCCGGCGAGGTCCCCGCGCTCGAGGTGTCCGAGCGAGAGCGAGGCGAGGAAGGCCACGCCCACGGCGTTGGCCTGCACCGGGTTCGCCACCTGGCGCACCGGGATGCCGAAGACGTCCGCGTGGATCTGGCACCACTGGTCCGAGCGTGCCCCGCCGCCGATCATCGCGATGGAGTCCAGGCGCCTGCCGATGAAGTTCTCGAAGTAGCCCAGGGCCCAGCGCGAGTTGAGCGCCACACCCTCCAGCACCGCGCGCGCCACGTGCCGGCGCGTCGTCTTCAGCGAGTAGTTGAAGAAGCCGCCGCGCAGCGAGGAGTCCTCCACCGGGCAGCGCTCGCCGTAGAGCCAGGGCGTGAAGAGCAGCTTGTCCGAGCCCGGCGGCACCTGGGCCACCGCGCGGTCCAGGCGCTCGTAGGGGTCGGCCGGCCGCGGGCCCAGCGACAGCTCGTCGTCCGGGTAGAGCTGCTCGTCCAAGAGGTGCGACAGGCACAGCCCCGCGGTCTCCTGCGCGTTGGGCACGAGGTACCGGTCCGGCAGCGCCGAGGGCACCGAGGCCACGTTGTGCAGGACGTCGACCTTCTTGAAGGGGACGTGGCAGGTGATGAAGGCCGAGCTGCCGACGTACAGCTGCGTCGCCCCGTCGGCCACCGCGCCGGCGCCGAGCGTCGCCGAGTGCACGTCAGGCGCGCCCATGACCACCTGGGCCGACTCCGGGATGCCCAGCTCCGCGGCGATCTCCGGGAGGACCGGGCCCAGGACGTCGGTGGTCGGGCGCAGGTCGGGCAGCTTCTCGCGGTCGACCCCGAACCAGGAGAGCAGCTGGTCGTCGTAGCGCACGTGGGCGAGGTCGCGGTTGTCGGTCACCCAGTGCAAGGTGATGGTCGCGAAGGAGGAGGCGATGCGGCCGGTCAGCTTGGCGTTGAGCCAGTCGGTCGGCTCCAGGAACTTGAAGGCCTTCGCGTACAGCTCGGGCTGGGCGCGCCGCAGGTAGAGGATGTGGGCGATGGAGTCCTTCCCCGCCCGGGTGGGAATGCCGCCGGTCAGGCGCAGCCACCGCAGCAGCTTGCGCAGCCCGTAGCCCTTGACCGCCAACGCTCCGTGGGTCGCGCGGGCGATGTCCGGCGCGCCGCGCGAGTCCATCCAGAGGTGGGCGTTGGAGAGCGGGCGCCCTTGGCGGTCGACCGGAACCGTGCCCGCCCACTGGGCGGTCACCGCGACCGCGACGATGGTCCGGGCGACCTCCGGCTGGCGGGCGAAGAGCGCCTGGGTCGCCGCGACCACCGCGCGCCACCAGTCGGCCGGGTCCTGCTCGGCGCCGCCGTTCGGGAAGAGGAGCAGCTGGGTCGGTGCGAAGGCGCAGTCGAGCAGATCGCCGTCGACCGAGACCGCGGCCACCTTCGGCCCGGACGTGCCCAGGTCGATGGCCAGGATGTGTGGACCCAACCCCATGGGTGCCCCCGCAATGCACGTCGCTGGATCCGTACCAGCGTGGTCGGGCCTGATCTCGGGAAAAAGCGACCCCCAGCGATAACTTGCGGGCCGCAGGGCATTGCGGCACACGCGAGGAGGGGGCCCTGCAGCTCGAGGGGGGCGAGACGGTGCTCCGGGAGGCCCCGATCTCTCCGATGGGGAGAAGGGCCCGGTCGGGTGGGGGGGACAGCGGCTCTCAGGGCAGCACGGCCAGCAGCACGAAGGCGAGCGAGGCGAGCGCGCAGGCCGCGGCGGCGACGAGCCTCCAGCGCGGCGCGGGGACGGGCATCGGCGGCAGGGTGACCTCCTGCGCGGACAGCCCCAGCTCCCTGGCGATGCGGCGCAGGCGGACGCGGACCGCGTCGGCCGAGGCCGGCCGGTCTTTCGGGGCCTTGCGCATCATCTCGTCGATGAGCCGCGAGAGCGGCGCGGGCACCGAGGGCATCGTCTGCTCGAGCGACGGCGGCGGCTGGCTGCGATGGGCCAGCTCGAGCTTCGCGCGAGTTGGGCGCGATGAAGGGCAGGCGCCCGGTGAGCATCTCGAAGGCGATGACGCCGATGGAGTAGAGGTCCGCCGCCGCGCCGGCCTTCTCGCCGCTCGCCTGCTCCGGGGCCATGTACTCGGGCGTGCCGCTGGCCCGGAAGCCGGGCTGCGCCGCGCCGGCCGGCATGGCCACGCGCTTGGCGAGCCCGTAGTCGAGCACCTTGACCACCCTGCCTCCCGTCGGGCCCTGGACCAGGAAGACGTTCCCCGGCTTCAGGTCGCGGTGGACGATGCCCTTCTCGTGCGCGGCGCCCACCGCCGCGCACAGCTGGTCGAGCAGCGGGATGACCTCGACCGCGCGCATCGCCCCGGCGCGCCACATCACCAGGTCCAGCGGGTCGCCGTCGAGCAGCTCCATGGCGATGTACGGCAGGCCGTCGGAGGTCGTCCCCCAGTCGTAGAACTCGAGCGTCCCCGGGTGGTCGATGTCGCTCAGGATGCGCGCCTCGTCCACCACGCGCTGCAGCTGGGCCAGGTTGGCGGCGAGCTCGCGGTTGAGCAGCTTGATGGCCACGCTGCGCCCGTCGCTGGTGCGCACGGCCCGGTAGACGACGCTCATGCCACCCGAGCCGATGCGCTCCTTGACCACGTACCCGCCCAGGTCCTCGCCGAGGAGCGGATCCGGACGGTCCTCCAGCGGGCCCTGGTCGGTGGGGCAGCGGACGGCGTCGTCGGGGAACTCCCGGTGGCAGCGCGGGCAGGCCTTCATGCGAGCGCGGGAGCCTACCGCGTCCTCGTTGGGACGCGAAGAATCCGTGTGCGGAGTCGCACGCGTCGCCTCCCGCCCCCGTTCTCGGCCGGGCCGGGCTTCGGTAAACGGTGGCCTTCCCCTTCGAGAGGTCGCCCATGTCTCCAGCCGCTTCGCATCGAGTGGTCGTCGTGGGGGCCGGCCCCGGCGGCGCGATGGCCGCCATCCGCCTGGCCGAGCTGGGCGTGCGCGACGTCCTGCTCGTCGACCGCGACCCGTTCCCGCGGGTCAAGCCGTGCGCCTCGGGGCTGGGCCCCAACGCCCTGAAGATCCTCGACCAGGTGGGGCTGGGGGCGCGCATCCGCCGCGAGGCCTACCCGGTCAACAACCTGCGGCTCATCACCCCCGGCCGGCGGGAGATGATGCTGCCCAGCGAGGGCGCGGCGGTGGTCTACGAGCGCGCCAAGCTCGACGCGGAGCTGGTCAAGGCGGCCGTGGAGCGCGGCGTCACCTTCCGCGACCGGGTGGCGGTCACCGGACTCGTGCGCGAGGGCGGCCGGGTGGTGGGCGTGCAGGCCGGCCGCGAGGAGCTGCGCTCGCAGGTGGTGCTCGTGGCCAACGGCGCCAACTGCACCTTCGCCGCCGACCGCCGCCCGCGGCGGATCATCGCGACGATGATGAGCTGGTGGGAGGGCTTCCCCATCGCCAAGGGCAGCATGGAGATGTTCTGGGACAAGCGCCTCTCGCCCCTGTACGGCTGGCTGTTCCCGGAGAGCGACACGCGGGTCAACATCGGGATGTGCGTGGACTCGGTCGACGCCTTCGGAAAGAAGCGCTTCAAGGACCTGCGCGCGCTCTACCAGGAGGTCCTGAACGACTACTTCGGCGACCGGCTCCAGCAGGCCCGGCAGGTCGGCGAGTGGAAGAGCCACCCCATCTCGCACACGGTCTGGGTCAAGGACGTCGCCAGGCCCGGCGTGCTCTACCTGGGCGAGGCGGCGCGGCTCGTCCACAACGCCACCGGCGAAGGCATCTTCCAGGCGATGCAGAGCGGCCTGTACGCGGCCCAGGCCGTGCGCGACGTGCTCGTCGACGGGGTCGCCGAGGAGCGGGCCTGGCGGCACTACACGCGCAACCTGCGCGTGCGCTTCACGGTGCCCTTCGCGCTGGGCTACGTCGTCCGCGGCGCGCTGGGCAGCCCGCTGCTCGACGTGGTGGCGCGCCTGCACAACAGCCCCACGGTGCGCAGGGTCGCGGGCGGCGTCATCGCCTCGGCGCTCAGCGGCGCCAAGGTCTCCGGCCGCGCTGAGGCACGCTAGGCGGGCCCCCCGGGGCTTTCCATCCGTGGCCAGATCGCCGAGGCTCACGCGTGAGGGATCGGGACTCGGGACCTGAGGGATTGGGGGCATGGATGGCCGATACGACGCTGGACCTCGAGCGGTTGGCGGACGACGAGCTGCTCGCCCCCTGCCTCATCCACGAGATTCGCCACCCGCTCACCGGGGCGCTCGCGGGCCTGCAGTTCCTGGAGAAGTCGCTGCTGCCGACCCCCGAAGCGCGCGAGGACTACCTGCTGGTGCGCAACCAGCTGGCTCGCCTGGAGGAGCTGCTGCGCAGCTACCAGGACTTCTTCCAGTCCGCCGCTTCCGATCCCCACGACTTCGCGGTCGAGCCCGTCGTGGCGCGCGCCTCCGATCTCCTGGGCTTCCGCATCCGCCGCTGCGGCCCGCGGTTCAGCATCGAGGCGCCCAAGGATCTCCAGGCGCACGCCACGCCGCACGCGCTGCTGCATGCGCTGACCAACCTGCTCGTCAACGCGCTCGACTCGCTGGAGGAGGGCGGGAACGCCGGCCGGCTGCTGGTCCGTGTGCTGGCCCGGCCCGACGGCCGCGTGCAGGTCCGCGTCAGCGACGAGGGCAAGGGCATCACCGGCGACGTGCTGCCCAAGCTGTTCGAGCGGGGGTTCACCACCAAGCCGCCGGGGAAGGGGACCGGCCTGGGCCTGACCGTCGCCCGCCGGATGATCGAGTCGTGCAAGGGCTCGGTGCAGGTTGCAGGCCCGACGGACCCGCTCCGGGCGCCGTGGGCGCGCGCGGAGTTCGTCGTCGACCTGCCGGCCTCGCGCGCCGCGCTCGCCGCGGCGGCCCAGGCTCCCGTGCAACCACCACCGGCCGCCCTGGCCCCAGCCTCCAAGGGCCCCACCGCCTTGGCCGGGCCCGCGCCCGCCCGGGCGCTGGTGGTCGACGACGAGGCGATCATCGTCTTGCTCCTGCGCAAGGCGCTCAAGCTCGAGCCTTCGGTGCAGGCCACCTTCACCGAGTCCGCGCAGGAAGCCGAGAAGCTGCTCGCCACCCAGAGCTTCGACCTGCTCATCACCGACAAGAACATGCCGGGAAGGAGCGGGGTGGAGCTCGCCAAGATCGCGCGGTCGGCCAACCCGCGCATCGGCGTCATCCTCATCACGGCCTACGCCTCGGCCGAGTCCGCCGAGGAGATGCTCGCCCTGGGCATCGACGAGTACCTGACCAAGCCGTTCGAGATCGACTACCTGCTCGACCGCGTCAAGCAGGTGGTCGAGGGCCGCAGGTCGCAGGCCGGCGGGGTCCCGGCTCCGAGCGCCAAGCGGGCCGTCCTCGCCGAGCGCGACCCGGCGCTGCGCGCGCGCCTCGTCGCCGGACTGGAGAAGCTCGGCTGGGCGGTGCTGCCCGCGACCGAGGTCCTCGAAGGGCTCAAGGCGACCCCGCCGCCCGAGGCGGTCATCGCCTCCGCCGAGCACTTCTCCACCGAGGCCAAGTCCGAGCTCTTCCGGCAGCGCATGCGCCGGCCCTCGCTGGCGGTCGCGCTGATCGGCGAGCCCACCTCGCTGGTCGACACCATGGCGGCCATCGGCGTCGGCGCCCGCCTGCGGATCTCCCGCCAGGTCGACGATGCCGGGCTCGAGAAGGCGCTCGCCGAGCTCGTGGCAGGGCCGGCGGGGCAGGGGAGCAAGGGGTAGAGCAAGGGAAGGGACGCACAAGGGCGGAGCCGGCGGGCCAGGGCCCCAAAGGGTGAGGGCGTCGGGGCAGGGAGCAAGGGTGAGCCGGCGGACCAGGAGCAAGGGGTGAGGGCCCCGAGCCGGTCCCGACAGCGGCGAGTTCCCTGTGCCTCAGGCCTCGCAGTTGCCGGCGGCTGAAGCCGCGCCTGATGTTGCGAAGCCCGCCTGCGCGGGCTGGGTGGTCAGCGAATCTGACGGCGCCAGCTGGGATGTTCAGACTCAGTGTCTAGGGTGCCCATCTTCAAACCCAGCCCGCGCAGGCGGGCTTCGCAGAGTCAGGCGCGACTTCAGTCGCCGGCTTCATCAGTCGCCGGCTTCATCAGTCGCCGGCTACGAGCGCCGGCATCAGGAACGCTCGCAGCCCGTTCTCGTCGAACGGCTTGAGCAGGCACCGCCCCGGATGCGCGGCCAGGAACGCCGGGCTGGGGCGCTGGCGCGAGCTGGGCGAGATGAACAGCGCGCGCTCCGCCAGCACGGGGGCCAGGCGCCGGACGTCGTCCATCATCCGGGGCTCGACTGCGCCGCTGAGCTCAGCGAGCAGGAGCTGGAACGACTCGCCGGCCTCGAGCTTCGCGATGGCCTGCTCCTGAGCGGAAACGAAGACCACCTCGGCGGTGCCCCACAGCATGCGCCGGGCGGAGGCCGCCACCCCAGGGTCGGCCAGACACACCAGCGCGCGCGGCCGCGCAGCCTCCGAGACGCGCGCGGCGCCCGGCAGGACCACCCGGAACCGCGACCCCTGGCCAGGGGTGGATTCGACCTCGATGCGCCCTCCGGCTGCCTCGGCGATGGACTTGCAGATGGCCAGGCCCAGCCCCGTCCCGACGCCGACGGGCTTGGTCGTGAAGTGCGGCTCGAAGAGGTGCGGCAGCACGTCGGCGGCGATGCCCGTCCCCGTGTCCGAGACCTCGACCACGGCCTCGCCGGCGGGTCCGGCTTGGACGAGCACGCGGATCTCGTGACCCGACTTGGTCGGCGGGGAGGCCTGCGCCGCGTTGACCAGCAGGTTGAGCAGCACCTGCGCCAGGCGTCCCTCGGCGAGCCTCACGGCCGGCACGGGGCGGTACTCGACGGTGAGCGCGGCGCGCGAGCGCAGGTGCGGCCAGGCCATGCGCAGCGCCGCTTCGATGGCCGGACGGGGATCGAGGGGGGCCGCGGCGGCGTCGTCGGCGCGGGCGAAGGTCTTCACGTCACGGGCGAGCGCGACGATCTGGTTGACCCCGAAGCGCACGTCGCCCAGGAGCGGGACGATGTCGCGCACCCTTTCTGCGGGAGCGCCACCGAGGGTCTCCTTGCCGGACGAGCCGGCCAAGGTCGCTTCGACCAGGTCGAGGGTGGTGGTCACGAAGGTCAGCGCGTTGTTGATCTCGTGGACCACGCTCGTCGCCAGCGTCCCCAGCGACGCCAGCCGGTCGTTCTGCAGGAGCAGCCCCTGCATCCGCTCCTGCTGGGCCAGGAGTTGGTGTCGCTCCAGCAGCAGGCGGAATCTTCTGGGTCAGCGGCTCGACCTCGAACGGCTTGAGCACGTAGTCGAACGCCCCCAGGCGAATGGCCTCCAGGGCGCTGTCGAGGTTGCCGTAGGCGGTGAGGACCATCGCCCGGCACTGCGGCTGGACCTCGCGCAGGTGGCGCAGCAGCGACAGTCCGTCCTCGCCCGGGAGGTTCTTGTCCACGAGCGCGCAGGCGAAGCTGCGGCCCGCGGCGCCCAGCGCTTCCCGCGCCTCCGCGCCAGTGGCGACGCTGACGGCGACGCCGCCCGCCAGCTCCACCACGCGCGTGAGCACCCTCCGGATCGTGGCGTCGTCCTCGACCACCAGGACGCTGGCCGGCGGTGCTGCGGGGGCGAGGCCGTTCGTGCTCATGTGAGGGGCTGGGCCTTCACGCTGCGTCCGGCGGCGCGGCGGCCGCCTCGTCCTGCGTCCTCGGCGACGCGAACGTCTTCGCGACGCCGTTGGCCATGTTGCGCAGCTTCTCGGCGCCGGCGCAGGCCGACACCACCAGGCTGTGCAGCTCCTGGATGGCGGAGGTGATCTGCGCGGTCGACTCGGTCTGCTGGCGCGCCGAGGCCCCGATGGTCGTGGCCACCCCGGAGGCCTCGCGGATGACTCCCGAGAGCCCCGCGATCGACTCGCCCGACCTCTTGGCGAGAGAGATGGCGTGCTGGGCGCGCTTGCTCCCCTCCTCGCAGTCGGTCAGCGCCTTGCGCGCGCCGACCTGGATGGACTGCAGGTCGTTGCGGATCTGCTCGGAGGCCTGCTTGGACTGCCGGGCGAGCTTGCGCATCTCCCCGGCGACCACCGAGAAGCCAAGGCCCTGCTCGCCCGCCCGGGCCGCTTCGATGGAGGCGTTGAGGGCCAGGAGATTCGACCGGTCGGCCTGCTCGCTCACCGCCGCGGCCATCTCGCCGATCTTCAGGGTGTGCTCGCCGAGCAGCGTCACCGACTGGCCGATGGCCTCGACCTGCCGGACCAGCAGCTCCAGGCCGGCGGTCGACTCTTCGACGGCCTGCTCGCCCAGCTGCGAGACGTCGAGCGACTTCTGGGCGAGCTGGACCATGGAGTCGGCCTGCCGGGCGGCGTCCTCGGAGGCGCGCGTCACCTGCAAGCTGCTCATGACGGTCTCGGACATCGCGCTGGCCTGGAGGCTCGGCCATCGAGGCCTGCTCCTGGGCGGTCCGGGTCAGCTCCTCGAGAGGGGCGGCCAGAATCCTTCAAGTCCGGACCGCCGGGGGCTGAGGCGGGCAGGGGCTGGGCGACGGGCGCCTCGGAGCGGCTCTCCTTCCGAGGAAGCCAACGCAGCGCAGCGACCATTCCGGCCAGGCTGGCCAGCAGCAGGGCGAGCCGCAGTCCCCGCTGCGCAGGGGCGAGCTCTCCGGCCAGGTACACGACGAGGACGGGCACGAACAGCGGCCACACGCCCCGAAGGAACCGGATGACCCGACTCAGAAGCACTGACGCATCCTTGGTGGAATCGAAAGCGCGCGATTCTGGCCCATCTGGGGGAGCCTGTCACTGTGGAGTCAGGGGGCGCAGCGGAGAGGTGCTGGAGTCCGGGCGCTGCGCGCTGGCCTGCCGTGCTAGCCTCCGGGGCCCTTCTTCCGGGAGGTGATGGATGGGACGCGGGATCGTCGTCAGCTTCAACGGGGAGCCGAGCGAGTTCGAGTTCTCCAAGGTCGAGCGGGACAAGCTCTACGGCCGCAAGGTGCGCCTGGTCGTCGACGAGCAGGGCCGGCCCTGCAAGCCGGCGCTCCTGACGCGCGACGGCAGCGCGGTCGCGCCCCCGGGCTGCGTCGCCCACCTCTACGTGGACGACCGCTTCGAGGCCATCGAGCGCGACCAGCTCAAGGCGGTGGACGACCAGGGCAACCCGAAGGCGCTGGTCAAGAGCACCTTGGGCGTGGAGCAGAAGCTCGTCGGGCCGGTCGACCCCTCGCGCGTCCTGGAGTGCATGGTGATGTCCACCTACGCGCTGACGCCCACCAAGCTGGGCGACGCGCTCAAGGCGGGCCTCGACGGCGGCGGCATCTATGAGGCGCCCTTCAACTACCGCGACGACTACAACCCCGAGCTTCTGCTTCCTCATCAAGAACGAGTCCGGCTACTTCGCGCTCGTCGCCAACCCCCTCAAGTACGAGTTCCTCGCCCGCGAGAATCGTCGCCCAGGCCCCGGTGGCCGTGACCGACGACGACGAGGGCGGTGAGGACGAGCTCGACTTCTCCATGATGTAGCTCTCGAGGACCGACCGACCATGGCTCGAACAATCTGGATCTCGGACGACAAGAAGCGCGACGCCCAGGTGGGGCTCGAAGCGCCGCCCAAGGCCACGCGGGTGCGCTACGTCACCCAGGACGACCACGCGGTGAAGAGCGAGCGGCTCATCCGCTCGACCGAGCACCACACCTACGACGCGCTGAAGGCCAAGATCGGCGACGGCGAGGTGCTGGCCAAGGCGCTCGCCGAGGGCGACCCCGAGGTCGACCTGCACAACGTCGGCCGCCGCGTGGGCGACGCCGACCGCGTCTACGTGGACGCCGACGGCAAGCTCGTCTACAGCGCGCGGACGCTGCTGGTGGTCTACGACCAGGCCGGCGCCGAGAAGTCGCGCGCCGACTTCGTGGACGTCGAGGCCAACGTGACCGAGGAGGCGCCGCTGCCGTGGAGCGGGCGCCTGATGCCCATCGACGAGGTGGTGCGCAAGTACGTGCTCGCCCGGGCGCTGCAGCTGCGGCACGTCAACGGCCTGACCTTCGACTTCCTCTTCGGCATCGCCAAGGCGCTGCACGAGCAGAAGAAGCTGCTGCTCGTCGGCAGCGGCCAGAAGGGCATCGCGCCGCTCATCATGCAGCGCAACGGCACGCCCTACCGCGGCTTCCTGGAAGGCCGCGTGGACGGCGAGAAGTACCTGCTGGTGCTCCACCTCTCCAACCTCGAGCTCAAGGCGGCGGCGTCATGAACTGGTCCGACTCTTTCGCTCCCTATGGCAAGGGCCGCATCACCGAGCCCGCGGGGCTCAAGGACGCGGCGCTCTCCAACCGGCTGGCCGCCTACAAGCGCCAGGTCGCCAAGCGCTACCGGGTGCTGGAGCCCGAGGAGATCGAGAAGCAGCTGCCCAAGGGCCAGCTGTGGATCTCCACCAAGCTCGACGGCGAGCTCTGGTTCCTGGTCAAGCGCGAGGGCGAGGTGGCCCTGTGCGCGTACAACGGCCGGGTGCTCACCGGCGTGCCCATCACCGACGAGGCCGCCAAGAAGCTCGAGAAGGTCGACTCCATCGTCGTCGCCGGCGAGCTGCTGGCGGCGCTGCCCGGCACCGAGGGCCGCCCGCGCTGCTTCCACGTCTCGCGCAGCCTGGGCGACCCGACGCTCGCCGAGCACCTGACCTTCCACCCCTTCGACGTGGTCGAGGACGGCGGCAAGGAGGTGGCGGACCGCGCCTACTCGGACCGGCACCAGCGGCTCAGCGAGCTGTTCGGCCAGGCCGGGCGGATCTCGGTCGTCGCCACGCAGGAGGGCGACGCGGCGGCGGCGGCCGGCTGCTACCGCGAGTGGGTGGCGACCCAGAAGTTCGAGGGGATCGTCGTCCGCAGCGAGCAGGGCCTGACCTACAAGATCAAGCCCACCTTCACCATCGACGCGCTGGTGGTGGCCTACGGCGAGCGGGTGGTCAACGGCGTCAACCAGCTGCGCGAGCTCGAGCTGGCGCTGCGCCGCGACGACGGCTCGTTCCAGATCATCGGCAGCTGCGGCGGCGGCTTCAGCGAGGATGATCGCGTCGTCTGGCGCGAGAAGCTGACCAAGCTCAAGGTCTCCAGCTCCTTCCGCCTCGCCAACCGCGAAGGGACGCTGTGCCACTTCGTGGAGCCCAAGGTCGTCGTGGAGATCCGCTGCAACGATCTCGTCGACTCCGACGGCAACGACTGCGCCATCGCCCGCATGGCGGTCGCGTACAAGGAGGGCGAGGGCTACTCCGCCATCGGCCCCATGCCCATCGTCTCGCTGGTCTCGCCGCGCTTCCTGCGCGAGCGGACCGACAAGACCACCGACGTCGGCTCCATCGGCCTGGAGCAGGTCTTCAGCCGTCTGCCGTTCGACTCGCGCTTCAACGCCCCCGTCGCGGCGGCGAAGGCCGAGCCGGCGGTCATCGAGCGCAAGGCCTTCGTCAAGGGCGAGACGATGGTCCGCAAGTACGTGGCCATCGCCACCAACCGGCCCCACGACCGCAACTACCCGCCGTTCGTGGTGCACTTCACCGACTACTCCGCCGGCCGCGCCGAGGCGATGAAGGTCGCCATCCGCACCGCCGCGACCAAGGAATCGCTCGACAAGCACATCGCCGCCTGGGTCGAGGAGAACGTGAAGAAGGGCTGGCTGGAGTTCGGCGCGCCCGCGCCGGCGGCTCCGGTCAAGGTGGCGGCGCCCAAGAAGCGGACCAAGGCTGCCGCGGCCGCCGAGGGCGCGGAGGCGGTGGCTGCCGTCGCCGCCGCCACGCCTGCCGAGGTTGCGGCGCCTGCCGAGGGAAGCGCCGCACCCGCCCCCGCCGTTGACGCGGCGGCTGCGCCGGCCAAGCCCAAGCGCACGCGGGCCAAGAAGGCCGAGACCGAGAGCGCCTGAGGTTGGAGGTCCGGAGAAGCTCGATGAAGACTCGCATCCTGGGAACGCACCTGGGGGGATTGAAGGTCTCTGCGCTCGGCCTCGGGTGCATGGGCATGTCCGACTTCTATGGCGGCCGCGACGACGCAGAGTCGGTGGCCACCATCCACCGCGCGCTGGAGCTGGGGCTCGACTTCCTGGACACGGCCGACATGTACGGGCCGTTCAAGAACGAGGAGCTGGTCGGAAAGGCCATCCAGGGTCGCCGGGCGAAGGTCGTGCTCGCCACCAAGTTCGGCATCGTCCGCGGCGCCGACCCGACCAAGCGCACGATCAATGGCCGCCCCGAGTACGTGCGCTCGGCCTGCGAGGCGAGCCTCAAGCGCCTGGGGGTGGAGGTCATCGACCTCTACTATCTGCACCGCAAGGACCCGAACACGCCCATCGAGGAGACGGTTGGAGCGATGGCGGAGCTGGTGAAGCAGGGCAAGGTGCGTCACCTGGGCCTGTCGGAGGTGAGCCCCGAGACGCTGCGGGCCGCCTGCAAAGTCCATCCGATCACCGCGCTGCAGAGTGAGTACTCGCTGTGGACGCGCGATCCCGAGCACGGACCGCTGGCCACCTGCCGCGAGCTGGGAGTGGGCTTCGTGGCCTACAGCCCGCTCGGCCGCGGCGTCTTCACCGGGAGGATCAAGAAGGCCGAGGACCTCGAGAAGGGCGACTACCGGCTCGGGCAGCCGCGCTTCCAGGGCGAGGCCTTCCAGAAGAACCTGGAGCTGGTCGCTAAGGTGGAAGCGCTCGCCCAGGAGAAGGGCTGCACTCCGGGCCAGCTCGCCATCGCCTGGGTGCTCTCGCGCGGTGCGGACTGCGTCCCCATCCCCGGCACCAAGAAGCGCCACCGGCTCGAGGAGAACGTCGGCGCGCTGGACGTCGCGCTCTCGCCGGCGGATCTCGACGCGCTGGAAAAGGCGTGCGCGCCTGGGTTCCAGGGCACCCGCTACCCGGCGGAGATGATGCACTTCGTCAATCGGTGACCCGCTGATCATGGACGAGGCGCGTTACTACGAAGAGCTCGCCGCCGCGTTCGTGCGCGGGCGGCTCGGCGTGTCCGAAGGGACCAACGCCGAGCTCATCGAGCGCGGGCTTGCTGCCGGCCTGAAGCTCCACAAGTTCAAGCGCCAGGCGGAGCTGCCCCGGGTCCGCCGGGTGCTCGGCACCCTGCACGGGCTGGCGCCGCAGGACCTCCTGGACATCGGCAGCGGGCGCGGCACCTTCCTGTGGCCGCTGGTCGACGAGCTCTCTTGGCTGCCGGTCGTCGCAGTCGACGCGGCCGAGCGACGCGTCGCCGATCTCCAGGCGGTCTGTCGCGGAGGGATCGAGCGGCTGAGCACGGCCCAGATGGACGCCTGTGCGCTGGCGCTCGAGTCCAAGAGCCGCGACGTCGTGACCATCCTCGAGGTCCTGGAGCACCTCGCGCGGCCGGAGAAGGCAGCGGCGGAGGCAGTCCGGGTCGCGCGGCGCTTCGTCGTCGCCTCGGTCCCCGCGCACGAGGACGACAACCCCGAGCACGTCCAGCTCTTCGACGAGCCGGCGCTCGCCCGGCTCTTCGAAGGCGCTGGCGCGAAGCGGGTGAGCTTCGACCGCGTGCACAACCACATCATCGCGGTGGTGCGGCTGTGACGATCAGCGGGCAGATCCACAAGTATCCGCGGACGCAGCACATCGAGGGCTCGCGGCTGCAGGCGGGGGACGAGGATCTCGCGCAGGTGCCGTTCTCGGCGCTCCGGGGACAATTCCTGGTCGTCGAGGAGAAGCTCGACGGCGCCAACTGCGGCGTCAGCTTCTCCAGCGACGGCGAGCTGCAGCTGCAGAGCCGCGGCCACTACCTGGTCGGCGGCGGTCGCGAGCGGCACTTCGACCTGTTCAAGGCCTGGGCGCAGTCCCACGAGGCCTCCCTGCGCGAGCGGCTCGGCGACCGCTACGTCATGTACGGCGAGTGGCTCTACGCCAAGCACACCGTCTTCTACGACCGCCTGCCGCACTACTTCATGGAGTTCGACGTCCTCGACACCATCGACGGGTCGTTCCTGTCGACCGAGCGCCGGCGCGAGCTCTCGAAGGGCGTCGCGGTGGAGCCGGTGCCGGTGCTCCACGAGGGTCCGCTCGAGAAGCCGGAGGAGTTGACCGGGTTCATCCGGCCGTCGCTCTACAAGAGCAAGGACTGGCGCGAGCGGCTGGCCGAGGGCGCGAAGGCGCGCGAGCTGGACGTCGAGCGGGTCCAGCGCGAGACCGACGGTTCGGACTTCGCCGAGGGTCTCTACATCAAGGTCGAGGAGCAGGGACGGGTGCTGGAGCGCTACAAGTTTGTGCGGGCGAGCTTCCTCGCGGCGGTCTTCGCGGCCGAGGGGCACTGGCTCAATCGCCCCATCCTCCCGAACGAGCTGGCGCCCGGGGTCGACCTGTTCGGAGCGTCGAAGTGACGGTCCCGATTCCCACGCCTCCGCTGTGGAGCGTCGACTGGAAGGGCATCGAAGTGGCGTGCCCGTGGCTGGCCGATCTCGCCGGCTGCCCACAGGACCCGGCGTACCACGCCGAGGGCGACGTGCTGGTGCACACGCGGATGGTCGTCGAGGCCATGGCCGCGCTCCCTGCGTGGCGCGCGCTGCCCGAGGAGGAGCGCGAGGTGCTCTTCCTCGCGGCCGTGACGCACGACCTGGGCAAGCCGAAGACGACCGTGATCGAGACGGACGGGCGCATCCGCTCGCCCGGGCATTCGCTCAAGGGCGCGCTCCTCGCTCGGGCGTGGATGTACCGCGCCGGCTTCAACCCGAAGGTGCGCGAGGCCGTCGCGCGGCTCGTCCGCTACCACCAGCTCGCCTTCCACCTGCTCGACCGCGAAGACCCGCGTCGTGCCGCGTATCGCGCCAGCCTGGCTACCCGGTGCGATCACCTGGCGATCCTCGCGGAGGCGGACGTCCGGGGCCGCCGCGCCGCCGACCTGCCGAAGCTCCTCGACGAGGTGGCGCTCTTCAGGGAGTACTGCCGCGAAGAGGGTTGCCTCGACCGCCCGCACGAGTTCCCGACGCCGCACAGCCGCTTCGTCTACTACCGCGCCGGCAACCGGCCGCCCGACGTCGAGGCCTACGACGACACCGTCTGCGAGGCGGTGCTCATGCACGGCATCCCCGCGTCGGGGAAGGACACCTGGATCGCAAAGCACGGAGAAGGATTGCCGGTGGTCTCGCTGGACCAGCTGCGCGTGGAGCTCGACGTCGACCCGGAGGATGCGCAGGGGCCGGTCGCCGAGAGGGCCCGGGAGCTGGCCAAGGAGCATCTGCGGGCCAAGCGCTCGTTCGTGCTCAACGCCACGACGATCTCGCGCGACCTGCGCCACCGGTGGACGAGCTCTTCGCCGACTACCACGCACGCGTCCGCATCGTCTGGGTCGAGGCGCCCTACGCCACGGTCCTGGAGCGCAATCGGCGTCGGACGTCGCCGGTTCCCGAGCGGGTCATCGAGAAGCTCATCGACCGCTGGGAGACCCCGGAGCCGGAGGAGGCTCACCGCATCGACTGGCAGCGTGCGTAGAATCTCCTCTTCTCGGAGGGTTCCCATGCGCACCGCTTCTGACGCTGCCGCTCTCGCCGCCGTGCTCGTGTGGTGCTCCGCCTGCGAGAATCAATGCGCGGTCCGGTGGCAAGGACGCCTCGGGCTCGACCGGGCCGGACACCGGCATCGTCACTCCGGGCGCTGACGGAAGCGTTTCGACGGGTCAGGACGCGGGCGTCTCTCCGAGCCAGGACGTGGGCGTCGCTCCTGGCCGCGACGCGGGGATCGTTTCCAGCCGCGACGCAGGGGGCGCCCCGCTGACCGGGCAGCTCTTCCCGCCAGGCTCGGTCTGGTACCAGGACATCTCGAACGCGGCGCTAGACCCCAAGTCCGCGGCGGTCATTGCCGACCTCGCCTGGAATGGCGGCTGGGGCAACGGCAACGTCTTCCAGATCGACTTCACGTTCGAGGTCCTCTCCGACGACGGCGCCGCGCCGATGCGCACCTTCACCAAGACCGAGGACTTCTACGATCCCGACTGCGACGACGTGGCGATGCCGGTGCCCGCCGGCGGAGCTGGAGGGCGAGGACGGCTACGAGTGCACGAGCGACGGCGACTGCCACCTCATCGTTGTCCAGCAGAGCACCAAGAAGCTCTACGAGATGTGGCGCGCCATGCGGATCGACGCGACGACCTTCGAGGGCGGCTGCCTGGTCGTCTGGGACCTGAACAAGGTCTACCCCGACAACCTGCGCGGCGAGGGCTGCACCAGCGCCGACGCCGCCGGCTTCCCCATCACTCCGCTGCTCTTCACCGCCGACGAGGTGAAGGCGGGCGCCATCAACCACGCCATCCGCTTCATCCTCCCCAACGACCGGATCCAGCACTACGTCTACGTGCACCCCTCCACGCACTCGACGCGCCCCACCTCCGGCGGACCGGACGCGCCGCCCTACGGCGTCCACCTGCGCCTGCGCGCCGACTACCCGCTGGCCAGCTTGCCGAACGAGGGTGCCCGGGTCGTCGCCCGCGCGCTGCAGAAGTACGGGATGTTCCTGGCCGACGGCGGGCAAATCGCCCTGACCGCGCGCAGCGATCGCTCGACGACCGCCAAGTGGGACGGGCTGCTCGGCCCGACGGATCTCGAGGCGCTCAAGGTCACCGACTTCCAGATGGTCGACCATGGCCCCTGGCTGACCTGGAGTGGGGACTGCGTGCGCAACCCCTGACCCGCTTCTTCCGGGCGAGCCTCACCCCCTGACCCCCTCTCCGGCTTCGCGGAGAGAGGGAACCCGATGCATGCCCTGAGGCGACTTCAAGCCTGCTGCGCGAGCATCACCGCGCCGGCTGGTACCGCCGGACCGGCGCATGAAATTCACCACGGGGTATGCGCCGAGTACCCCCTCTCCGCGAAGCCGGAGAGGGGGACAGGGGGTGAGGCCCGTCGCTCGCTACAGCGTCTTCACGTTCGTCGAGATGTCGAAGCAGACCGTCGCCTCCGCCGCGAAGCCCTGCGCCGGAGGCGTACCGGTAAACGCGCCCTGGAGATGCAGCACGTCGTTGACGATGGCGGCGGTGACGTCCGGCTCGGGGACCGGGGCGGTCTCGATGGCCTTGGTCGGCGCCGTCGAGGTCCGGGTGTAGGTCGCGACGACGGTGCTCAGGTTGCCGGACACCGTGGTGAGCTTCGCCGTTTCGATGAACTCCAGCGTCTGCGTGCCCAGCGACTCGAGCTTGAAGCTCACCAGCTGGACCGTGTAGGCGCTGCCTTGCGGCAGGAACGAGGCGTCGAAGGGCACGTTGATGGCCTGCTGAATCGTGACGACGGGGACCGGGGGATAGGTGTGGGGAGTCGGGAGTTCGTTGAGGCCCGGCACGTGGAGCCCGTTCACCGTGACGCACGCGTTGGCGGCTCGGGCGTCCAGGGAGAAGAGGTCGCCGCATCCCGACAGCAGCGCCAGCGCTGCGACCACTGCCAGGGTCCGGATGCCGCGGGCTTTCACGAAGCCTCCTAGAAGTAGAGGAGCAGGCCGATCTTGGCGGAGGGGATGGTGATCGCGAGGTTGACCGCGCCGGGGTCCACGGTGGTGGTGCCGTTGACCTGCTTGGGCCCCTGCGCCACCGCTTCGACCCGGCTGAGGCCGCCGCGCAGGTAGACGATGAACCGGTCCGGCGCTCCGAACTCCAGGCCCAGGTGCGCCGAGTAGTAGGTGTAGCTGACCCGATCCAGCGTGCCCGCGGGGAGCTTCGAGCCAGTCAGGAAGCTCGACAGCGTCCCGTTCATGTTGCCTTCGAACAGGTGGCCGACTTCGGTGCCGAAGGTGGGCGTGACGTACCAGTGGAAGGGGATGAGCGTCAGCCCGCCGCGGATGCCGCCGCTGGCGACGTTGGTGACGCCGCCGGCGTGCAGGCGGATGAAGTACCAGGGCCGGAAGATGAGCGAGGCGCCGAAGCCCTCCGGCAGCCCGGCGTCGATCTCCGCGCCAAACATCGGGCGGCGCGGCTCAGCCTTCGCTTCGACCTGCGCGGCGGCCGAAGCGGGCGCCGAACCAGGGGCAGAAGCGGGGGCAGAAGCGGGGGGCGATGCGGCGGCAGGGGCGGCGGTCGGGGCCGTCGCGGCGCTCTCCGCCGCCTGGCGGGGCTCGGCGGTCTTCTCGGTCACCTCGCGAGCGGGCGTCTCGGCGAGCAGCGGTGGCAGTGGAGTCGGAGCCACAAGCTGAGGTGAACCGACCGCGGGGGGTGCCCCGGCCCCAGGCAGCAGCGGGGGCGTCAGCAGCGGCGTCCCGACGGGCGGGACGGCAGTGAGGACTGCGAAAAGCACCGCGCTGAGAGCGACCACTCCGTCCTCCTTGTCCCTGCTCTCTGCCCCCGTCTTATCTAGTCCCGTGGCTGGTCGAGACCTTTCCCATTCAGACGCCGTGCCGACGCCAGTGGGTGCTGACAACCCCCAAGTGCCCGGATTCCTTTGCACCCCAGATGGACGCTCTGCGCCGAGCCTCGAAAAACCGAGGCCACGGGACCGAAAAAGTGGCTCGGACGCAGGTAGGTCTCTGTGGTCTTATCCGCGACCCATGGGTCCCAGCTCAGCCCCCCCTCGAACGAAGGCCTTCGCGCCGGCCAAGCTCAACGGCCTGGAGCTCCGCAACCGCTTCATCAAGGCGGGCGCCTACGAAGGGATGTGCCCGGGCGGCCTGCCGGATCAGAAGCTGCTCGAGCACCACCTCGACCTGGCCAAGGGCGGCGTGGGGATGACCACGGTGGCCTACTGCGCGGTCAACGCCGACGGCCGCACCTTCGAGCAGCAGATGTACATGCGCGACGAGGTGCTCCCCGCGCTCCGGCGCATCACCGAGGCCTGCCACGCCGAAGGCGCCAAGGTCTCGCTCCAGCTCGGCCACTGCGGCTTCTTCAGCCGCAACAAGCAGGTGACCGGCGGCAAGCCGCGCGGCCCGTCGCTCAACTTGAACCTCTACGGCTTCCTCGTCGGCATGCCCCTGGGCCGCCCGATGAGCGAGGAGCTCATCGCCAAGACGGTCAAGGACTTCGGCGAGGCGGCGGCCAAGGCGGCCGAGGCGGGCTTCGACGCGGTCGAGCTGCACATGGGCCACGGCTACCTGCTCAGCCAGTTCATCAGCCCGGCGACCAACCACCGCAAGGACCGCTACGGCGGCAGCCTGGAGAACCGGTGCCGCTTCGCGGTGGAGGTGCTCCACGAGGTCCGCCGGCGGGTGCCGCCGGGCTTCCCCATCCTGTGCAAGACCAACCTCGACGACGGCTTCGCCTGGGGCCTGCACGTCGAGGAGGCGGTCGAGGTCGCGAAGATCCTCGAGCGCGAGGGCGCCGACGCGCTGGTCCTCTCGGGCGGGTTCACGAGCCTGTCGGCCTTCTACCTCTTCCGGGGCAACGTGCCGCGCAAGGAGATGATCGAGGTCGAGCACCACTGGCTGATGAAGATCTCGCTGGCGCTCTTCGGCTGGCTGGTCATGCGCCGCTACCCGTTCCAGGAGCTCTACTTCCTGGACCAGGCGAAGAAGGTGCGCGCCGCGGTGAAGATGGCGCTGGCCTACATCGGCGGCGTGGTTTCATTGGAGGGGGTGGAGCGGCTGATGAACGAGGGCTTCGACTACGTGGTCATCGCCCGCGCGCTGGTGAACGACCCGGCCTTCGTGAAGAAGCTCGAGACCGGGGCCGTGAAGCGCTCGGCCTGCGATGCGTGCAACAAGTGCGTCGCGGAGATGGACCGCCCGGGCGGCGTGCGCTGCGTCTGCGCGGACGCCGCGAAGGTGGCCTGACAATGGACGCCAACGCGCTGGTCCCGGGACGAGCGAAGTTCGGTCCTCCCACGTTCGGGCTGCTGGCCTTCTTCTGGGCCCTCTTGCAGTTCCCGCGGGCCCTGCTCTGGCAGCTGCGGGAGCGGGAGCTGCGCAAGCTGGCGATGCTCCCCAACGTCGTGACGCTGGCGGTGGGGACGGCACTGGCTGCGGCTGCAGTGCTCGGGGCCGAGCCGCTGCTCGCGCAGCTGATGACCCGGGGGACGGGCGTCTTGGCCGGGGCCGCCTGGATGTCCGCGCGCATCGTGCTCACGCTGGTGCTCGTCGCCGCGGCCGCCGTCCTGACCTGGCACGTGCAGAGCTTCATCGCCGACCCCTTCCTCGAGCGGATGGCGCTCTACGTCCAGAGGGTGGTCGACGGTGACGCGCCGCTGCCGGAGAAGGGGGCGCTGCATGTCCTGCGCAGCGCCGCGCTCGGCGTCTTTCCGCGCGTGAAGCGGTTCGTGGCCTGGGCGCTCTCCTCGCTGGCGGCGGTGACGCTGGTCCTCGTGCCGACGGTGGGGCCGGTGCTGGTGGTCGTGGCGCAGACCGCCATCGCATCGCTCTTCCTGGCCCACGGGACGATCGTCGAGAACCGGGCGCGGCTGGGGTTGCCGCGGCTGTTCTTGGTGAAGGAGCCGGCGCTGGTGCTGGGGCTGGCGCTCGCGCTTTCCCCGCTGGTGCTGATCCCGCCGCTGATGCTGGTGACCGGAGGCCCGGTCGCCATCGCCGGGGCGCTCGTGGCGCTGGGAGCCAAGCGGCGCCGGGGTTCGCCGTCCGGCCCTCCGCCTGTTTCTGAGCCGACAAGCGCCGGCGCCTGACAATCGGCGGTTTCCGCGGCTGCCGCCCTCCGGGATAGGATTCGCGCCTTCGGTCGGGGAGTCGCGATGAAGCTTTCGACGCGCATCTCGGGGACGGACTTCACCTTCCAGTCCATCAAGGACGTGCTGGCGCGCGCCAACGAGCCGCGCAGCGGCGACGTGCAGGCCGGGGTCGCCGCCCGCAGCCTCCGGGAGATGGTCGCCGCCAAGCAGGTGCTGAGCGAGCTGACCCTCGCCGACTTGCGCCAGGCCCCGTCGGTCCCGTTCGAGCAGTGCGGAGATCAGCCGGATGATCGAGGAGACCCTCGACGAGCAGGCCTACGCCAAGGTCGCCGGCTGGTCGGTGGGCGAGCTGCGCGAGTGGCTGCTCGACGAGAAGACGACCGGCGAGGAGATCCTCGCGGTCTCGCCTGGCCTGACCCCGGAGATGGTGGCCGCGGTGGTCAAGCTGATGTCCAACCTGGACCTCGTGCTCGGCGGCCGGAAGATCCGCGTCGTCGTCCGCTGCAACGGGACGCTGGGCCTGCCCGGACGCATCTCCAGCCGCCTGCAGCCCAACCACCCGCGCGACGAGGTGGCCGGCGTCCTCGCCGCGGTCCGCGAGGGCCTGTCCTACGGCAACGGCGATGCGGTCATCGGCGTCAATCCGGCCACCGAGTCGGTCGAGGCGGTCGTCTCCATCCTGTCCGGCGTGAAGGACTTCATGCGCCGCTACCGGGTGCCCACCCAGAACTGCGTGCTCGCCCACATCACCACGCAGATGGAGGCGCTGCGAAAGGGCGCGCCCATCGACCTGATGTTCCAGAGCCTGGCGGGCTCGGAGAAGGCCAACCGCAACTTCGGCATCTCCATCCGCCTGCTCGACGAGGCGTACGACCTGGTCCGGCGCGAGGGGACCGCCCAGGGCCCGAACGTCATGTACTTCGAGACGGGGCAGGGGACGGCGCTCTCCGCCGAGGCCCACTACGGGGCGGACCAGGTGACGATGGAGGCGCGCACCTACGGCCTGGCGCGGCGCTACAAGCCCTTCCTGGTCAACAGCGTCGTCGGCTTCATCGGCCCCGAGTACCTCTACGACGGCAAGCAGATCACCCGCGCCGGCCTGGAAGACCACTTCATGGGCAAGCTCTCGGGCATCTCCATGGGCTGCGACGCCTGCTACACGAACCACGCCGTCGCCGACCAGAACGACCAGGAGAACCTGGAGATGCTGCTGGCGATGGCCGGCGTGAACTACCTGATGGGCATCCCGATGGGCGACGACGTGATGCTCAACTACCAGACGACCTCCTTCCACAACAACGCCGCCCTCCGGGCGCTCCTGAACCTGCGGCCGACGCCCGAGTTCGAGGCGTGGCTGGAGCGGATGGGGCTGTGGCGCAACGGCAAGCTGACGGAGCGCGCCGGCGACCCGTCGATCTTCGACGCGGAGGGGCTGCCGTGAACCGCGACGAGATTCGCCAAGCCGTGCTGGAGGAGCTCCGGCGGGTTCTGGAGGAGGGGGCCCCTGCGGCCACGCCTCCGGCGCAGGTGAAGGAGGGCGCCGTCACGGACGGCCGCGAAGGGGCTCCGAAGGTGGCCGAGCCCGTCCTTCCGGACGCGGCTCCGCGGATCGCCCGGTGGCTGACCGACCCCAAGACGCAGCGCGCCCCGCCACCGACCGCCGAGCACCTGCCGCCGAAAGTGGGGGCGAAGAAGCCGACGGGCGTCGCGAATCCCCGGAACCCCGAGGCGCTGCAGCGCTTCGTGGCGGCGACCCCCTCGCGCATCGGCGTCGGCCGGGCCGGCATCCGCTACCACACCAATACCTACGTCGGGCTGCGCGCCGACCACGCCATCGCCAAGGACGCGGTCTACAGCGAGGTGAAGGACGGGTTCGCCGCCGGACTTGGTTGCCTCGAGCTTCGAACACGCTGCAAGGACCGCGAGCGGTTCCTCTTGTACCCCGGCGAGGGACGGCGCCTGGACGAGGCCTCGGAGCAGAAGCTCCTCGCCGAGGGGACGCGGGGTGCGCAGGTGCAGATCATCTTCGGCGACGGGCTGTCGGCCTGGGCTGCCCAGGCCAACGGACCGGCCTTGCTCCCGGCGCTGCAGAACGAGCTGCAGGCGGCGGGTTACTCGGTGGGCCGGCCGCTCTTCGTGCGGTTCGCGCGTGTCGGCGTGCAGGACCACATCGGCGTGCTGCTGGGCGCCAAGGCGACGCTCATCTGCCTCGGCGAGCGCCCCGGGCTCGGCACCGGCGACTCGCTCTCCATCTACCTGGCGTACGGGCCCAAGCTCGACCAGGACAACGCCGAGAAGAACTGCATCTCCAACGTCCGCGCGCTCGGCATCCTGCCGGCGGCCGCGGCGAAGGAGGCCGCGGCGATCCTCGTCCGAGCCTTCACGGCGGGCCGAGGGGGAGTCCAGGCGAGATGAACGTCCTTCCGCTGCGCCCCAAGCTGTTGTCTTGCCGGCTCATCCCCGCCCTCGACGCGGCGCTCGCGGCGTCACTGGGCTGCGACCCCGAGCGCCACCGCTCGGTCGGGCTCGTCACCTGCGACCAGGACGACTCGATGTACGCCGCGCTCGACCACGCCACCAAGCACGCGGCGGTGGACGTCGTCTACGCGAGGTCCTTCTACGCGGGCGCCGCCCATGCCTCCGGGCCGCTCTCCGGAGAGATCCTGGGCGTCCTGGCCGGCGCCGACTCCGATGACGTGGCCGAGGGCCTGCACGCGCTGCGCAAGGCGCTGGCCGAGGAGATTCTGCTTCTACACGACGCCCGGCGAGAGTCGTCCGGCCTTCTTTCCGCACGTCATCTCCAGCCTCGGGCGCTACCTCTCCAAGGAGTCCGGACTGCCGGTGGGCGCGCCCATGGCGTACCTGGTGGCGCCGCCGGTGGAGGCGATGGTGGCCATCGACCATGCGCTCAAGACCGCGCAGGTGAAGATGGTGAAGTTCTTCGGTCCGCCGACCGAGACCAACTTCGCCTCGGCCTACCTCTCGGGCGAGCTGAACGAGGTGGAGGCCGCTGCCCGCGCCTTCGCCGAGGCGGTCATCGAGGTGGCGGACCACCCGCTGAGCGCTGCCGTGCGGCCGACGCGCGAGCGCCGCTGAGCGGGCCGCCACCCTGAGCCTGAACGTATGTCGATACCCACCGACATACCTTCTGCAGATGATTCTCCTGTCCCGATCTTCAGTTGATCAGTTGATCGGCCCGCCGCAGCCTTCGTCGGTGGAGCCGTCGCAGTCGTTGTCCTTCCCGTCGCAGATCTCCGGGGAGGGCGCACAGGTGGCGCAGCCTTCGTCGACCTGGCCGTCGCAGTCGTTGTCGACGCCGTCGCAGACCTCGGGCTCGCGACCGGCGGGGCAGGTGCCGATGCACTCGTCGAACAGGCCGTCGCAGTCGTTGTCCTGGAAGTCGTTGCAGTCCTCGGTCTGCGGAACGCACGCTGGCGGGCACCCTTCGTCCGTCTGCCCGTCCTTGTCGTTGTCGACGCCGTCGCCGCACAGCTCGCCCGGGCCGCACCCCTCGTCGATGTCGCCGTCGCAGTCGTTGTCGACGTAGTCGCAGACCTCGGTCACCGAGCCGCAGGGCGGCGGGGCGCAGCCGTACTTGACCTCGATGGTCGGCGTTGCCGCGCTCTTGAGCGCGTCGCAAGCCGTGCCGTTGACCGTGATGGTGTTGCGCGCGGCGTCGTAGGTCCAGCCGTTCGGGTCGTCGCGGGTGAGCTGCACGCCGTTGGAGGTGACGTACATCCGGTCGGGAGCCGGCGGGGTCGAGGACAGCGCCAGGTCGCAGGTCACCAGCACCGTGGCGATGTCGATGAGCGCCTGCTGCAGCTCGGCGCCGTTGTTGGCCTGGTAGTAGCGGTTGGCCGCGTCGTTGGGGTTGTCGGTGCCGCCCTGCTCGGCGACGGCGTTGAGGGTCGACGGGGTGACGCCGCTGCCGAAGCCGACCACGAAGACGAGGGCGTTGTCCTGCGCCTTGAGCACCCCGGCGGCGTCGGCGGTGGCCTGGGCCGCGGCCGGCGTCTCGTCGGTGTTGTCGTTGGCGCCCGGGTCGCAGTTGGGCTGGCCGTCGGTGACGAACAGCACCGCCTTGCGGCGCTGCGCGGTGAGCGGATCGGCGGCCACGGTGAGCCAGTGGTTGTTGTGCACTGTCTGCAGCGCCAGCGCCGCCGGCGTGTACCCGTTCGGGCCGAGCTGGGAATAGCTCTGCTTGATCTGCGAGGCGGCGTGGTCGCCCAGGCCGAGCCGCAGCGACGGCGCCGAGCAGCCGCCCGAGCCCGAGAAGACGGCGAGGCCGAGGCGCAGGTCGTCGGACATGTTGTCGGCGAGCGAGTCGAGGGCGTCGACCGCCTGGTCCCACTTCGAGGGGTCACCTTCGTTCATGCTTCCCGAGCGGTCGAGCACGATGAGCACGTCCGGCTTGGAGCGGGTCCAGTTCGCCGTCTGGTCGCCGCAGGTCACCGTGGGCGGGGCGATGTCACAGGGGTCGCCGCAGTGGGGATCGGCCGCGAAGGGCATGGCCGGGCAGTTGGCGTTGCCGTCCTTCTGGTCCCAGTTGGCCACCGTGCGGCAGTTGTCGCAGGCGTCGCCGACCTTGTCCTTGTCGGTATCGGCCTGGTCGGCGTTGGCGAGGGCCGGGCAGTTGTCCAGCCGGTTGGGCACCCCGTCGCCGTCGTCGTCCTTGGTCATGTCGTAGTCGGGCGGGGAGGTCGGCTTGCCGTCGCAGACATCGCCCGCGCCGTTCTTGTCGGCATCCGCCTGGTCGTTGTTGGCGGTGGAGGGGCAGTTGTCGCAGGCGTCGCCGACCTGGTCCTTGTCGGTGTCGGCCTGGTCGGCGTTGGCCTTCGCCGGGCAGTTGTCCTTCGAGTCCGGGACGCCGTCGCCGTCGCGGTCGGTCACGCCCGACTCGCAGGCGTCGCCGACCCCGTTCTTGTCGGCGTCGGCCTGGTCGAAGTTGGCCACGCCGACGCAGTTGTCGCAGGCGTCGCCCTTGCCGTCCTGGTCGGCGTCGGACTGGGTGGCGTTGGAGAGGCCAGGGCAGTTGTCCACCTCGTCGGGGACGCCGTCGCCGTCGCCGTCGGGCTTGTCGCACTCGTCGCCCTTGCCGTCCTTGTCGGCGTCGTACTGTGGGGTGTTGGCGATGGAGGGGCAGTTGTCGCAGGCGTCGCCGATCCCGTCGCGATCGACGTCTTCCTGGCCCGCGTTCTTGACCGAGGTGCAGTTGTCGCAGGCATCGCCCACGCCGTCGCCGTCCACGTCCTCCTGCCCCTGGTTGGGGACCGTCGGGCAGTTGTCCTGAGCGTTGGCCACCCCGTCCAGGTCGGGGTCGGCGTTGGGGTCGACGCCGGTGTCGGGCGGGACGGCGACCCCGGTGTCGGCCTTGGCGACCGGGCCCGTGTCCCCGGTGGTCCCGGGCGGGGTGCCGCAGTCGCAGTGGGCGAGGAGGAGCAGAGCGAAGAGCAGGCCAGACCACCGCACGGTACGCCTCATGGGGCACCTCGGAGACGATTGAGGAAGCGTCGTTCCCCCGGCAGGGACGATTGGACTTCCTCACTCTAGGTCAGGATCGCGGCGCCGCGCGAATTCAGTGCGCGGCGCAGAAGGCTGCTGCCTTCTTGAAGAGATCGTCGTCGGGAGAAAGCTTCTGCCCCTCCTCGACCAGCGGGCGGGCCTCCTTGCACTTGCGCGCCTGCAGGAGCTGGCTCACCTGGTTGCCCAGGGCTCCGGAGAGGTTCTTGGCGAAGGCACGCTCGTCGGGGTCGAGCCCCATCGCCTCGCGGAAGGAGCGCGCCGCGGAGACGAAGTCCTTGGCCTTCCAGGCGGCCAGGCCCTCCTCGTTGCGGCAGGCCGCGCGCATGGCGTTGGCGGCGGCCTTCGGGTCCAGGAGCATCCAGTCGATGACCCGGCGGTCGACCTGGGCGCAGTCCTTGCGCTCGAGCGCCTTCTGGGCGCGCTGGGCCGCGAGGTTCGCTCCCAGCTGGCGGCGCTGCGTCTCCAGCTCGGGCGGGACCGAGAGCTTCTCGTAGTCGGGCCAGGCGCGGTCCGGATCCTTCTGGCCGAGCTCGATGAGGCGGTTGAGCTCGGCGACCGCCAGGTTGTGGGAGAGCACCCCGTCGTGCCGGGGGCCGTGGCCTGCGCCCAGCCGCATGGCCTCGCGCGCCGCCGCCGCGGCCCCCTCGAAATCACCCTTCTTGCTGCGCAGGCCCCCGGCCAGGTCCCAGGCCCGGGAGCGAAGGTCGCGCTCCACCTCGGGGAAGGGCTTGAAGCGGTCGACGAAGGCGAACAGCTCGCCCTCGCCCGCCGGCGTCAGCTCCACCAGCCGCCGCTGGGCCATCGCCTTCATGTTGTGCCGCGCCGGGCGGGCGTCGTCGCCGTCGGGGAGGAGCTGCGCGGCCTGGAGCGCCAGGTCGACGGCGTCGGCGGTGCGCCCCTCGTTGAGCCGCAGGATCGCCAGCTCGCCCAGCGTCGAGGCTCGCACCAGGCGCATCAGCGGCCGCGCGGAGGGCGCGACGAAGATGTCGGCGCGGGTGTCGAGCGCCTGCGCGGCCGTCAAATCGCCGCGCTGCTTGGCGCCGACGGCGAGGTTCGTGTAGACGACGCCGACCAGGGCGATGTCGTCCACCTCGGTCCCGCGCTCGTCGCCGTAGAGGTCGATGGCGTTGGCGGCCTCGCCGGACGGGCGGAAGCGAGCGGCGACCTCGCGCGCGGTCTCGGCGCTGGCGTCGAAGCCCAGGCGGCTCGTCGTCTCGACGATGACCTGCCGGCCCTCGAGCACCACCGAGGCCCGGGCGTGAGAGGGCAAGAGCACCGCGCGGGCGTCGAGCGAGAGCTCCTTGGCCGCCGCGAGGTAGAGGAGGGTCGCCGAGACGCAGTTGTAGGTCCCGGTCTCGGCCACGTCCTGCAGCGTCGTCGCGCGCGCCTCGTATTGGGCGAGCAGCGCCGGCCTGCCGGGGCCGGCGGAGGTGTGGAGCGCCTGCAGGAGCAGCTTGGCCATCAGGCGGCGGTCGCCGCGCGGGATGGCCTTGAGCACGGGGGCCAGGCGCGCGTCGAGCTGAGCGCGGGTCTCGTCCAGGGTGCGCCGGTCCTTGGCACCGCCGGCCACCAGGGCCGCGTCGAGCAGGTCGAAGCGCGTCAGGATGCGGTCCTCGGCGTCGGCCAGCAGCTCGGTCTCGAGCGGGGTCGAGCCGGGCACGCCGGCGCGAGCGGGGGCGCCGAGGAGGGTGAGCAACAGGAGGGCCAGCGAGGAGGCGAGGGCGGCACGCATGCGGCGATCATAGCGGCCCGGCGGCGCCGGTCGAGCAGTCGGGCACGGAGGCCGTGCTCAGCTGGCCTTGTGCTCGAAGTAGATGAGGTCGACGAAGAGGCCCGCGACGACCAGCAGGGCCCGCTCCTGGTCCGTCAGGCCGGGCGTGAAGCGGACGTAGAAGCGGTCGCGGTCGGTCATCGCCTCGGTGAGGAAGCCCGACCAGTGCTTCTCGATGACCCCCACCTGCTGGCCGGCGCGCATGAAGGGGAAGGTCCAGATGCGCCACAGCGGCGAGGAGACGGTCATGATCACCCGCCCCGAGGCATCCTCGACGTCGAAGCGCTTGCTGAAGATCGAGAAGCGCTGCTGGAGCGCGCCGATCCGGGTGCCGTCCTGGAGGAAGATCTCCAGGCGCTGGAAGAGCAGGCGGAAGGGGTGGACGGCGCGCAGCACCGGCTGGCGAGCCCCGTCGAAGAGGTGGATCTCGAAGGGGCGCCAGTGGCCCAGGACCTGGCGGAGCAGGAAGCCGAAGAGGTCCTTGCTCTGCTCGGCCGCCCAGCCGATGAAGCCGGACTCGGTGCGGATGGCGTACTTGTTGCGCGACTCGAAGCCGAACAGCTCGGCGATCTCGAACTGCTGCTGGATGAGGGCGAAGTCGGTGGCGCGCAGCGTCTCCCAGAAGCCGCCGCCCAGGCCCGCAGTCGCCGCTGCCGTGGAGACGGGGGCGCGGACCGGGACGGTGGCAGCAACAATCGGCCCGGCCGCCGGGATGCCGCCGGTGGGGTCGGCGGCCGCAGCGGGGCCCGGGGCGGCTGCGCCGAAGCGGACGGCCAACGAGGGAGACGGACTGACGGCCGGCGCCGCGGTCGTCGGCGTCGGCGTCGGGACGGGGGCGGGGCCCGCCTGGGGTGAAGGCTCGAGCCGCTCGGCGATCTTCCCGGCCTTGCCTTGCTCCATGAAGAGCCCGCCGCAGGTCTTGCAGCGGTCGAGCCGGATGCCGCGGAAGGCGTCGAACTCGAACTGGGTCAACGGTGCCTGGCAGCGCGGGCAGAGGTTGGTGCGCTCGGGCTTGTTGGCCTGGCTGCCGGGGACGAAGGTGCGCTCCATGGCGCGCAGGGCCGCCGAGTCCCTGGCGAGCGATTGGAGCTCGCCCTTGTCGAGCCAGATGCCGCCACAGGCGGGGCAGCCATCGACCTCGACGGAGGAGAAGACGCGACGGAAGAGCAGGGCGCTGCAGGCAGGGCAACGGGTCATGGGGGGTAGTGCCCGGCTTCCACGCCGGGGTCATCGGGATTATCTGAGGAATCTGAAGCGCGCCAAAGACAACCAACTGAAAGAGAGCATAGGAAGCGCGCTGGCGGATAGTGCCCGGTCTTCGGTTGCTCGGTTTCCTCGAGCGGGCGTCCGCGCGCGTCCGCCAGCGCGCTTCGGATTGGTCAGAGCGTCCGGATGACCCCGGCGTGGAAGCCGGGCTCTGCCCATGCCGCTTGGCATCCAGCGTCTGCCACTCGGCCCACAGTGCCTCCACCTGCTTCGCCGCCTCGTCGAGCTGAGTCTGATCCCGGCCACCTCACCGGCGCGCGACTTGTACAGCTCGGGATCGGCCAGCGACGCCTCGAGGCTGGCTTTCCGGGCCTCGGCCGCCTCGACCTCTTCCTCGATGTTGGCCAGGCGCATCCGCTCGGCGTAGGTCAGGCCCTTCTTGGCGGGCGCGGGCTTGGGCTTCTCGGCGACGGGCTTGGCTTCCTTCTTCGCCACGGCGGCCGCCGCGGGGCGCAGCCGCAAGTACATCTCGTGGTTGCCCGGGTAGCGCGTGGCCTTGCCGCCGCCCTCGAACGCCAGCACCGAGTCGACGATCCGGTCCAGGAAGTAGCGGTCGTGCGTGACCAGGATGAGCGTGCCGTCGTAGTCGAGCAGCAGGTCCTCGAGCAGCTCCAGCGTCACAATGTCGAGGTCGTTGGTCGGCTCGTCGAGGATCAGGACGTTGGCGCCCTCGAGCAGCAGCTTGGCCAGGAGCAGGCGGTTCTTCTCGCCGCCGGAGAGCGCGCCGACCTTGAGCTTCTGCATCGGCACCGGGAAGAGCAGGTCCTCGAGGTAGGCCTTCTTCTGGACCGTCTTGCCGCCGATCTCGAAGGTCTCGCGCTCGCCGGCTGCGTCGTAGACGGTCTGCTCGAGGTCGAGCTTGGCGCGCGTCTGGTCGAAGTAGGCGATGCGCGTGCTCTTGCCGCGGACGATGACGCCGGAGTCGGGCCGGTCCTCGCCGAGCAGCATCCGCACCAGGGTGGTCTTGCCCACGCCGTTGGGGCCGATGACTCCCAGCCGCTCGCCGCGCTGCAGCACCAGCGAGAAGTCCTTGAGGATGACCTTGTCGCCGAAGCTCTTGTTGACGTGCTCGAGCTCGAGCACCTTGTGGCCGCTCCTGACCGGAGGGGCGAGCTTGATCTGCGCGGCCTCCAGCACCTCCGGCGGCTTCTCGGCGATGAGCTTGCGGGCGGCGTCCACGCGCGACTTGCGCTTGGTGCGCCGCGCCTCGGGGCCGCGGCGCAGCCAGGCCAGCTCCTGGAGGATGAGCCGTTGCCGCTTGTGCTCCTTGCGCGCGGCCTCCTGCTCCCGCGTGATCTTCTGCGACAGGTAGTCGGTGAAGTTGCCGGGGTAGGAGACGAGCTTGCCGTGCTCGAGCTCGACGATCCGCTCGGCCAGCCGGTCCAGGAAGTAGCGGTCGTGGGTGACGAGGAGGATGGCGCCGGGGAACTCGTCGAGCTCGTTCTCCAGCCACTCGATGACGCCGACGTCCAGGTGGTTGGTCGGCTCGTCCAACAGCAGCAGGTCCGGCCGCTGCAGCAGCGCCTGGGCGATGGCGACCCGCTTCTGCGTTCCGCCGGAGAGGTGGCCCAGCGGCCGCTCCCACTCCGATTCGGCGATGCCCAGCCAATCGAGCATGGCCTTGGCGTGGTGCGTCGTGTCCCAGCCGCCCAGCCGCTCGATGAGCGTCGAAGCCTCTTCCAGCCGCCGCAGGAGTGACTCGTGCTGGTCGGCGCTCGCCTTCTCGAGCTGGAGCGAGAGCGCCTGGTGCTCGGCGATGGCCTCTGCGTGCCGGCCCTGGGGCGCGAAGAGGACGCCTGCGATGGTCTGCTCGGCCGCGAAGCGCGGCTCCTGGGCCAGGTAGCAGAAGACGGAACCGCGCCGCTTCTCGAGCCGCCCGGAGTCCGCCTGGCGCATCCCCGCGGCGATCTGCAGGAGCGTCGACTTGCCCGAGCCGTTGACGCCGACCAGGCCGACGCATTCGCCCTCCTCGACGACGAGGTCCAGGCCATCGAAGAGGACGCGGGCGCCGAGGGCCACGCGGATTTGATCGGCTCGCCAGAGGGTCACGGGGCGCAGGTGATAGCAGGGCCCATCGCCGTTGTCAGTCCCGGCGGCGTTGCTTGCTCAGTTGGGGGCGGCATTCCGGGGTCCCCGCACGCTGGCAGGTGGCCCCGGCGGCGGCCGGGCCTACGTCTGCGGGCGAGGAGCCAAGCCCATGGTCCGAACGATCGTCGCCGTCGCCGCCTGTCTGGGAGTCCTCGCCGTCGCCCCGCCCGCCCGAGCGGACTTCGCCCTCGGGGCGGGCATCAGCGGCAACTTCGGCTTGAGCAACGCCGCGCTCCACCTGCCCGACGCGTGGAGCGTCGACGCTCAACTGGGCTACCGCATCAAGCTGGGCCCGGTGGAGCTCACCCCGGAGCTCGACCTGACCTATCTGCGCTCGACCGGCACGCTGCGGATGCACGACGTCGACTGGGCGTTCCAGGTGGCGGGCGGCGGGCGCGTCGGCGTGGAGATCGGCTTCGTCGTGCCCTCGGCCTACTTCCACTACGGGCTGGGCACCGTCCAGTTCGCGAGCCAGGACCTCGTGAGCATCAACAAGATGGGGCCCTACTTCGAGGCGGGCGGCGCGCTCGACTTCCGGCTCGCCGAGGAGCTGTCGCTCGGGGTGCAAGTCGGCTACGGCTCGGTCAGCCTCTCCAACCTCGAGGCCGACCTCAAGAACGCCAACATCAGCCGGGTCCGGGCGGGAATTCGCCTGACGCTCTTCCTCTGAGCTGAGGTCGAAAGGCCCCAGCCCCCAACCGCCGGGAATCAGGCGCGCGAGTGCCGATGATCGAATGCCGTGCCTGCGGCACCTAACTCACTGGATCGATGGTGAGGAGGAATCGCATGAACCGGCGGATGGCGACGATCGGCGTCCTGATGGCAGTGCTCTTGACCTCGTTGCCTGCGCGGGCGGACTTCACCTTCGGCCTCGGCGCCAGCGGTCACTTTGGGGTCGAGAACAAGCAGCTGCGTCTGCCGGACGCCTGGAGCGTGGACGGGATGCTCGGGTACCGGCTCACGCTGGGCATCGTCGAGTTCACCCCCGAGCTGGACCTGACCTATCTGCGGTCCACCGGAAGCCTGAGCGCCCACGACGTCGACTGGGCCTTCCAGGCGGCCGTGGGCGGGCGGATCGGCGTGCAGATCAGCTTCGTGGTCCCGTCGGTCTATGCGCTGGTGGGCCTGGGGATGCTCGAGGTGACCAGCCAGGATTCTGGTCCGCCGCCAGAGCACTGGTCCCTACTTCGAGGTGGGCGGGGCGCTCGACTTCCGTCTGGGGGACCGTGTCTCGCTGGGTCTCCAGGCGGGCTACGGCTCGGTGAGCCTCTCCAACGTCGAAGCCGACCTCAAGAACGCGCAGGTCAACAAGGTCCGCGCCGGACTGCGCCTGAGCTTCTTCCTCTAGGAGGTTTATTCGCGGGTCGCCTTCGAGGCGGATAACCTCACCTCGTGCGTCGCGAGAGTCTGCGTGGGGTGGCCTTCGTCACGGCTCTGGCCGTCGCGTCTGCCGTGTCCGCGGGTCGCGCGAGGGCGGACGAGCCCGCGCCGGCTGCGGCGCCGGCACCGGCCGCCGACCGGTCCGACATCGCCCGGGACGACGCGCCGAGTTCCCCCTCTCCGCGAAGCCGGAGAGGGGGGCAGGGGGTGAGGCTCGGGGCCCTGCGCCCAGCCCCCTTACTCCCAGAAGCCGGAGACGAACCCGGCACGACCCCGCCCGCGGCGTGGGCGCCGGGCTCTCCCCCCGCCGCTGCGGTCCCAGCTGCCGACAAGCCAGGCTCCGCGCTGGCGGCGGTGGCGGCGGTCTTTCCGGGACTGCTCGTGCCCGGCGCCGGCCACTTCGTGCTGGGTCAGCGCGACGACGGGAAGAACTTCCTCATCCTCGACGCGGTCGCCCTCGCGCTCATCGGCCTGGGCTTCGGCGGGCAGGCCCTCAGCGGCGGCGCGGACCGGCTCTCGCCGCTGACGCTCACTCCCGCCGTCGCCGGCATCTCGCTGGTGTCCGTCGCCTGGCTCGCCGACATCCTGGGCTCGGCGCACGGCACGGCGGAGTGGCTCGCCCCCCGCGACCCTCCCGGCAGCCTGTCGCTCTCGGTGGGCTACACCGGTCTCTTCGGCTCCCAGCTCGCCTTCCACCATGGCCTGGGGCTCGAGGCGAGCTGGAGATACGGCCCCTTCAGCGCCGAACCGTGGGGCAGCTTCAATCCCTCGCTGTCCTACTACGGCGCTGGCGCGAGGCTCTCGCTCGTCGTCTGGCGCGACGGCGACGACCCGGTGACGCGCCTGACCATTGGCGGCGCGGTGACCCACCACCGCTTCCGGCCCGACCGCTACTCCACGACGGTGGGCGAGCTGCACGGCGAGCTGCGCCTCAACCTGAAGCACCTGGCGCAGACGTTGCGAAACGTCTGGCTGGTGGCGCGGCTGGGGGCGGGGCTCGAGGCCTTCGCCTATGACGCGAAGTCCTTCGACTGGGCCGACCTCACGCCGGTGCTGGTGCTGGAGGTCGGCGGAGGAGCCCGCGTCCACGAGCGGGTGACCGTCGAGTTCGTCTACCGCAGCCGCAAGGACGAGCTGCCCGGAGGGGATCGTCATCCCCGGGCTCTTCGATTCGTACCTGGGGATGTTCGAGCTCAAGGGCAGGGTGACTCTCACGGAGCGCTTCGCCGTGCAGGCGGGCGTGAGGTACGGCAACGGCCTGATGCCATGGATCGCTTTCGAATCGCAGCTCTTCTGAGCCTCGCCTTCGCGGCGGCCTGCCTCGACCCGACGAGCGAGCGCACTCGCCGGGACTTCGAGGAGATCGGCTGGGCCGACCTGGGTGGCGTGCGCGCCCACGTCGACCAGGGCGTGGCGCTTCAGTCCACCGCGTCCTCGGTTCGCTTCCGGGCCGGCGCCCCCGAGGTCACGCTCGATCTCACCTCGACCGACACGGAGGACCGAACCGTCCGGGTCGTGCTGGAGAACGTCGACGAGGCGTCCACGCTCTCCGAGGCCGCGCTGAGCCCGACGCGAGGGCGCAAGTCGGTCTCCTTCGACGTGAACGTCCCGCCGGGTGCGACGGTCACCGTCCGCTCCACTCGCACCGAGGCGCAGCAAGCGCAGCCGTTCCGCTTCGGCTGGGTGGGGGACGTGCAGGGCGGCTACGAGAAGTTCGGCGGCATCCGCGAGGACGTGAACCTGCACCCGGAGATCGAGTTCGTCCTCTTCGCCGGAGACGTGACCCAGAACGGGACCCAGGGCGAGATCGACGAGTTCGTCCGCGCCGCCGACGCGCTCGACGTGCCCTGGTACAGCGTCTTCGGCAACCACGAGACCACCTTCAACCACGGCGAGGAGTTCCAGCGCTCCGTCGGCCGGCTCAACTTCGCCTTCGACTACAAGGGCGCCCGCTTCGTCGTGCTCGACACCGCGGCCGCCACGGTCTCGGACCGCGTCTACACCTTCCTGGACGGCTGGATGGCCAAGCCAGGGGCGGCGCTGCGCGTGGCAGGCATGCACATCCCGCCGCTCGACTACGAGGGCCTGCGCGACGCCGGGTTCGCCAGCCGCGCCGAGGGAGCCAAGATGCTCTCGAAGCTCACCGGCGGCGGCACCGATCTCCTGCTCTGCGGCCACCTGCACACGCTGCGCTTCTCGGCAAACGCGGGGATGCAGGTGGTGGTCTCCGGCAATGGCGGCGTGTCCATTGCCGACCGGCTCGACGGCACGGGGATGCACTACCTCTCGGTGCTGGCGCGCCCGGACGAAGAGAAGCTCGAGGTGACGGTGGTGCGCGTGCCTTAGTTGGGCTTCGGGCTTCGGGCTGCGGGCTTCGGGTCAAGCCGTGGCCTGCAGTGCCCGAGGTCCGAAGGGGCCCCTCCAGCTCCACCGGGTCAAGGATCGGCTGGAGCGCAGGTCGTCGAGGTCGCACGAAACAGGCGGTAGCGGCCGTCGTCGCCCATCCCGCTGTAGACCATCAGCCAACCACTGGCAGTCCGCAGCACCGTCGGGTCTCGCGTGCTCCAGGCCTCGGTGCCGGACGCGGTCAGATCCAGGGTGAGCCCGCGCTTCTGGAAGGTGACGCCGTCGATGGAGGTGGCCAGCGCCACGCGGTACGGCCCGGGGTTGGTCTTCGAGGTGTCGTAGGCGCCATACCAGACGAGCCAGGTCTTCCCGGCGCGGACGACGGCCGACTGCGCCACGGCGTGGTTGTCGACCTCGCCCGCCGCGCCCTTGGCGAGGACGGGCCCGGTGCCGACGCGCGTGAAGGCCTTGCCGTCCGCGGAGTCGGCGCGGCCGATGGAGTATCCCTGGCCGTTGTAGCCCGTGTAGAGCAGCTGGTAGCCCGACGCGTCGTGCGCGAT
The DNA here is from genome assembly GCA_049841135.1 of Myxococcales bacterium. GTDB lineage: Bacteria > Myxococcota > Myxococcia > Myxococcales > UBA5297 > JACRCT01. Next base: position 537,415 of record JASGHK010000002.1, on the reverse strand, counting down.
CGCCGGGTAGATCAGGCTCATGCTGTCGAACGTGCCCGTGCCACCGGGCCTCAGCACGGGCGCGGAGATCACGGTCCAGGTATCGCCGTCGGCGCTCTCGGCGAAGCCGAACGTTCCGGAGCCGTACCAGAGGCGGAACTTGCCGTCCTCGAAGAGCGCGGCGGGGTAGTCGATGCCGTCGTCGCTCAGGCCGGTCACCGGGTTGGCGCCGACGGACCAGGTAGAGCCGCCGTCCCGCGACACGGCGTGATACAGGCGGTGGTTCGTCGCCGAGGACTTGCGCAGGAAGAAGACGTGCAGCGCCGCCCCGTCCAAGGCGAGGGTCGGCGCGAGGTCGCCGATGACCCCCGAAGGCGGCTCGAACAGCACGCCGTGCCGGGTCCAGGTCCAGCCGTCGAGGGGGTAACCGGAACTCGAGACGCCCGCATCGGCCGAGGCCGGGGTGCAAGGTGGCGCCGAGGCGTCAGGCCCGGGGGCGGGCGAGGCATCGGATGCGGGAGCGGCATCGGATGCACTGGCAGCGTCTGAGGCGCTCGCGACGGTCGCATCCTCGCCGGCGGCAGCCTGGGCGTCGGGCTGGGGCTGAACGCCAGCGTCGGAACCTGGCTGGACAGCAGCATCCGCGGCGATCGCGGCGTCCAGAGCCGACGGGCTCGCATCGGGCTGGGTCGACGAGTTGCTGCCGCAACCGGCCGCGGCCAGGGCCAGCGCGGCTGAGATCAACAAGGACGAACGGTTCATGGCGCGCAGAATCGAGGCTGCCTTCGTCGGCCGTCAAGCAGACAGGAACGGTCCCCTACTGCAGCAGCTTCCCGTCGGGTGCCAGGTCGGCCTCGACCCCCAGCACCCGCGAGGGCGGCTCGCGCGGTACCGGCCAGCGCCGAGCCACCAGCCCGCCGATGAAGATGAGCGAGAGCGGCAGCGCCAGCACGAGCTCGGCGATGCCCGCGGCGATGGGCAGGAAGTGGAAGGCCAGGAGCGACAGGCCCAACCAGCAGGGCAGGCCGACGGCGACACCGACCCGCGAGCGGGCGGAGACCAAGGCCCAGCTCCGGTTCATGATCGCCGTGCACAGCGCCATGTCATGGGGTCGGACCCGGGTGCGCCGCTGTGCGACGAGCTCCTTCACGCGCTCGCGGTGGCGCGTCCAGACCTCCTCTGGCGGGGCGCGCCCCACGTTCTCGAGCAGGTAGCCCGCGGCGGGGTGGTGCTGGTAGGGCGAGAGCAGCGGAACGTAGTCCATGAAGGCCCGGCGCGCGGTGTTGCGCGTGTCGACGATGGTGCCGTCCTCGAGCATGGTCTTGAAGGAGGCGTGTGGCACGCCGAAGAGCCACTCCGGGCGGGTGAAGCAGAGCGCCTCCGGGTCGGTGAGGACCATCGTCACGTAGCCGTGGTCCCCGGTGCGCTGTTCCATGTAGCCGGCGAGGTCGAAGCGCAGCTCTCCGAGCGGTTCGAGGATCTCCGGGACGATGGAGGCTTCGTCCTCGACGTCCTTGCGCGACGAGACGTCCGCGTAGGTCAGCCGCCCGACGCCGCGGATCCGGATCCGCGGCAACTTGATCGACCACGTCACGGCAGCAGCCTAGCAGCGGCGCTACTCCTCGTCCTTGGCGGTCTCGGAGCTGAAGTAGGTGCCGTGTACGGCCTTGCCCTTGTCGAAGAAGACCTTGGACGGGCCCGTCTTGGCCTGCGTCGGCTTGGCGGGCGAAGTGCCGGTGCCGATGCCGCGGCCGGTGCCCAGTGAGCCGATTGGAGCTTGGGGCGCCGGCTTCGACATGGCCTGGCTGCTCTCGTCGAGGTTGCCGGTGCCGCGGATGAGGGTGTCGACGTTGGCCTTGCCCAGCTTCCTGGCTTTCGCCTGGTAGGCCTTCGCCTTGGCCTCCGAGCCGGGCTGGCGCTCGAGCGCCGCGAGCACGTAGGAGGCCAGCAGCTTGCGCTCCAGCTTGGCGTACAGGCGCGGGCTGTCGAAGACGTCGACCATCCGAGGTTGCCGTTGATGGCCACGGCGAGGCCGGTGAGCTTCTCGCTCTTGGGGATCTTGGACTGCAGCTCGTCGAGGTAGCCCTTGATTCGCTCGCGCACCGCCTTGTCCTGCAGCACGCGCCGGTAGGTGCCGGTGGTGCTCGAGACCTGGGACGCCGCCGACTTGCGCGCGACCTCGTTCCAGACGTCGCCCTGGCCCTTGAACAGCGCCGCCTTGCGCAGGTCGGGGTGGGCGACGGACTCGCTCGAGCGGAAGGTGAGGTCCGCGCCGTCCCAGCGGCCCTGCTCCACGCAGCGGACCTCCAGCACCTTCGTCGAGGCCGCGTCGACCACCGTGTCGTTCACCACCATCCGGTCCTGCTTGCCGCCCAGCACCACCTCGCCGCCCAGCAGGTAGAGCGGGCGCTTGTCGGTGTCCTGGTTCTTCACCACCAGCTTGTCCACGTCGCCGGCCTTGGTCTCCGCGACCTTCACCGACTTGGCCTTCTGCGACTCCTCGAGGACCACGTACTCGTCGTACGGCGGCGCCTTCTTGGTGAAGAGCGGCACCACCGCGATGTTGTGCGCGACCACCGGCTCGCCGACGTCGAGCGCATCGGGGTCGAAGCCGCCCTTGTCGGCGAGCGCCGCCGTGGGGATGAGGATTGCCGCCGCTGCCAGTGCCACCAGTGCCTGTCGCATGTACGCCTCCGTTTCGCGTCCGGTCAGCGCTCTGCAAGCCGGCGTGCCAACATCGGTTTCCAGCAGGGAGAAGGCCTGGCTGTGCAATGCGGCGTTACACCCTGGAAGCTTTGGTCGATCGTGGGAGGGCACGTGCGGGCCAAGGAGACGCTGGCACGGGCTTGCAAGGGCGGAGGTGGGGAGAACGTTGCCCCCCAGACTCGAGGTGCCGCATGACGCTCCGGATCGCCGCTCTGTTGCTGTTGCCCGTCCTGACCGCGCCATCGACCCAGCGCGCCCGCCCCTCCGACCCCGAGCGGCTGGCGAGCGTGCTCATCGAGGGCGTCCCACACATCAAGCAGCGCCCCGACTTCTGCGGCGAGGCGTGCGCCGAGATGTGGCTCAAGAAGCTGGGCAAGGACGCCACCCAGGACGACGTCTTCGCGCTCACCGGCCTCGACCCATCACTGGGCCGCGGCGCCTGGACCGACGACATGGCCAAGGCGCTCAAGAAGATGGGCTTCGACGTGGGCCAGACCTGGTACCGGGTGAGCGACGAGGAGGGCGTGGCCGAGCAGTTCCGCGCGCTGCACGCGGATCTCTTGCGCGGTGTCCCCTCCATCACCTGCGGCCACTACTCCGACGAGCCGCAGACCACCGAGCACTTCCGGCTGATCCTGGGCTACGACGCCGTGAAGGACGAGGTCGTCTACCACGAGCCGGCGGAGGAGAAGGGCAGCTACCGGCGCATGAAGCGCGAGCTCTTCCTCAAGCTGTGGACCTTCAAGCCCCGCCCCGACCGCTGGACGCTCATCCGCATGCGGCTCGATCCCAAGAACGGCGTCAGCGCGGAGCGCGACCTCTCCAAGCCCTCGGCCGCCGAGTTCGTGCAGCGGGTGATGGAGCTCAAGGAGAAGACCCGCGGCAAGCCCTTCACCATCGTCGTCGAGCGGCCCTTCGTGCTCATCGGCGACGAGCCGCCCAAGACGGTGCGCGAGCACGGGGTGAACACCGTGCGCTGGACCGTGAGCCTCTTGCGCAAGGACTACTTCGCCAAGGACCCGGAGGAGATCATCGACGTCTGGGCGTTCAAGGACGCGACCAGCTACAAGCGCTACGCCTGGGAGTACTTCGGCGACCGGCCCGACACGCCCTACGGCTACTACTCCGACCGGCACCACGCGCTCATCATGAACATCGGGCTGGGGTACGGCACGCTCGTCCACGAGATCGTCCACCCGTACATGCACGTGAACTTCCCGGAGGTGCCGCCGTGGCTCAACGAGGGGCTGGCCTCGCTGTACGAGCGGCCCGCGGAGGCCGACGGCCACATCATCGGCTACGTGAACTGGCGGCTGCCGGCGCTGCAGCAGGCCATCCGGGCGAAGGCGGTGCCGAGCTTCAAGACCGTCTTCGAGATGGACGAGAACAAGTTCTACAACGATGACGACGACCACTATGCGCAGTCGCGCTACCTGTGCCTGTACCTGCAGGAGAAGGGGCTGTTGCGCACGTTCGTCGCCGAGTTCCTCAAGAACAAGAAGGACGACCCCAGCGGCTACGGCACGCTGCAGAAGGTGCTCGGCACCACCGACATGGTCGGCTTCCAGAAGAAGTGGGAGCGGTACGTGGCGGAGCTCAAGCCCAAGTCGGCGCGCGCGCCCAAGCCGGATTGACCGCACCGGCACGAGGCCGGCGATCCGGGGCTGAGCCGCAAGCGTTAGCGCGCGGGGATGGTGAAGGGACCGGAACGAGCCCGGGGCCCTACCCGTCGGCGATGGCCGCCAAGAACGCAGCATCCTTCAGGTACGGAGCGAAGTCCGGGTCCTGGAAGAACTGGTTGCGCGTCCGGCCCAGCTCCACCGCGCGGTGCGCATAGGCGAACAGCTCGCTGCGGCGCTGCTTCATCGCCGACAGGCACGCGAGGTTGTAGGCCAGCACGTCCCAGGCCACCTTCTTCGCCGCGGGCGCGAGCGACCAGCAGCGCGCCTCCAGCTCCAGGTCGTGGCTGACCATCGCCGCGGGGATGGCTTGCGCGAGGACGCGCTGGAACGCCCGATCGTCGAGGTCGACCTTGGGCAGCTGGGCGAAGACGGCGCAGACCTTGTCGAAGCGGCGGCTGCCGCACAGGTTCGCCACGGCGGCCGCGAACCGGTCGCCCTCCGCGGGCTCGAGCGACAGCGGCTCCGCCAGGCCGCGCAGCGCGTCGATGGCGGCCGCGAAGTGGGACTCGCCGTCCACCTTGGGCAGGAGCTCCCGCGCCTGCGTCTCGATCTCCGAGCCCACCGTCGTCTTGGCCAGCTTGGCGGTCAGCTCGCGCAGAAGGCTCCGCAGGTTGCGGTCGATGTCGCGGGCGGTGGCGGCCCGCAGCACCTCGACGACGGCCCGGCGCATCGGCGCCGATCGCGCGAGGGTCGCGAGGAAGAGAGCGAGCCGCTTGAAGTCCTCCCTCGCCAGCGCGATCAGCAGCGTCACGGCGCGCGAGTCCCGAGCCTGCTGCAGCAGGAAGCCCAGGTAGTGCAGGCGCGCGTCCCGGCCGACGTCCGGCCGGTTCGCGGCGGCGTCGAAGGCGCTGCGCAGCTTGTCGAAGAGCGTCTCGGGGATGGCCTTGGTCCCCACCTGCTCCAGCCGCTTCTGCGCGGCCTTGGCCGCGGGCGACTTCAAGTCGGCGGCGACCTGCTCGGCGAGCGCCGCGGCCTTCTCGGTGGCCTTGGCCAAGAGCCGCAGCTCCGGCGCGCCGATCTCCTTGATGAGCTTGGCGAAGTAGGAGGCGTCCAGCAGCGGCGAGGCGGCCTCGTGGTACCGGCGGAAGGCCTCGACCAGCCGCGCGCGCACCTTGCGGTCCTTGGCGCGCGCGAAGGCCGGGGCGAACAGCTCGTCCATCGCGTCGCCGTTCTCGTGGTCGAGCGCGTCGGTGCCGCACCAGGCGAGCAGCTCGGCCAGCGGGCCGGGCTCGAACTTGGGGAAGAGGTCCTCGATGAGCCGGTCCTGCAGCGTGTCGCCCTTGAGCCGGTGGCCGGCGTCGTAGGTCTCGCAGGCCTCCTGGAACGCCCGGACCACCCGCTCCTGCGCCTCGGCGTCGTGGCGGGCGACGATCTCCTCGACGGCCGTCGCCGCCGCGAGCGGGCTCTCGGTCACCTTGCGCATGGTGCACTCGACCGCCGCGGCCAGCGCGTCGCCGGAGAGCGCCTTGCGGTGGCGGGCGAGGAGCGCGTCGAGCTCGGGCAGCGCGACCATCCCTTCGCCGTCGAGGCCCGTGGGGTCGAGCTCGAAGATCTGCCAGAGGGCGCTGGAGTCCTTGGTGGAGTGCAGATCGACGTAGAGCGCGAGCTCCAAGAGCGCCTGCTCGGCCTGCTTCGGGTCGTCGCTCGTCAGCTTCTTGCGCAGGGTCTTGGGCGTCGTCGCGGCCGCGGCCGGGGACTGCGCGCGCATCTTCCACCGCTCGCGGATCTCGTCCTCGGCGTGCAGGACGTGCAGCCCGGGGTGCAGGAAGACCGGCGACAGGTCGCGGGCGCGGCTCTGCTCGACGTTCAGATCCTTCAGGCCGCGCATCATCAGCACCGGCGTCAGGTCGACGACGCCGCAGCTCTGGAGGTTCAGGGCGCGCAGCCGCGGCAGCTGCGCGAGCGGGGTCAGGTCGTGCAGCCGGTGGCAGTTCTGCAGCGACAGCTCCTCGAGCTTCCGGGAAGGCGAGGAGCGGCTCGCAGGTCTCGAGGCCGGCGTACATCAAGGAGAGCGAGCGCAGCTCTCGCAACGGCTGGAGGACGTCCAGGGACGTGACCCCGCAGCAGTCGAGGTTGAGCCGCTGCAGCCGGGTCATCTTGCCCAGCACCCTCGGCAGGGGCTTGAGGTCGCGGGGCGGCCGGTCGTTGGCGGCGTCCATCGAGCCGCCGTTGAGGGCGGTGCCCAGGTCGAGGTCGAAGAGGTGGGGCAGGGTCGCGAGCCACTCGGGCAGTCCGGCCAGAGGGATCCGGAGCTGCAGCTCGCGAAGGCCCTCGAGCTTGCCCACCACCGCCGGGACGCGGGTCATCGGCGCGCCGCGCAGACGCAGCGTGTGGAGCTGGGTCAGCCGCGCGAGCTCGGCCGGGAGGTCGCTCAGGCCGCAGGAGACGAGCTCCAGGACCTCCAGCTTCTTGAGCTTGGCGATCTCGCGGGGCAGCTCGCCCTTGGTGACGCGCGAGCCCCACAGCTCGAGGTGCGTCAAGTTGGGCAGGTGCTTGGCCAGCAGCGCGACGTCGGCCTTCGGAGCCTGCGTCATCAGGTAGAGCCGCTTCAGGCTCTTGATGGGCAGCACGTCGCGCACGTCGCCATCCCACAGCTCCAGCCACTCGAGCTTCATGTGCTGGAAGACCTTGGGGAGCACGACCCGCCCGCCGTCGGCGGAGACGCGCAGGTGCTTGAGCTTGGGCAGCTTGGCGACCGCTTCGGGGATCTCTGGCTTCTCCGGGCAGCCACGCAGCGACAGGAACTCCAGCGCCTTGAGCTTGCCGAGCTTCGCGGTCAGCTTGGCGCCCTGGCGGAAGTCGAAGTCGAGGGCGGTGCACTCGCCGGCAAAGGCCACGGCGTCGTCAAAACGGGTGAAGGCGACCATGGAGGCTCCGGGCGGGCAGATTGTCGAGGTGGTATCCGGGGTTGGGGTCGGTTTGGTGACCTGCGTCACAGGTTCGCCCGCAACGATCATATGGGTGAGCCGGCCCTGTCACGCCCGGCGAAGCCTCCGGCTTTCGGGCGCCAGCCCCTCCAAGCCTGGGCCGGCCACGTCCGGTGGCAGGGCTGGGGCGCGTCGCTAGCGTCCAGAGCATGGCCGACGACCTCGACCCCGTCCTGCTGCGGCACCGGCACCTCGAGCAGATTGTCATGGTGGCGCTGCGCGCCGGCTGCCTGCTCATGGAGACCGGCGCGCGGGCGGAGGTGGTGCAGGAAGGCGCGACGATGGTGGCGCGCGGGCTGGGGGCGGCCGAGGTCCACGTGCGAGTCGGCTACGCCTCGCTCGGCATCACCGTCAGCAGCGGCCCGAACACCATCACGCGGATGTTCGAGGTCGGCAGGCACGGCGTGAACGTGCGGCTCAACCACGCGCTGCGCAGCCTGTGCGCCGAGATCGCCCGCGCCGGGATGACCGTCGAGGAGGCGAGCGCAGCAATTTCGGCGCTCGCGCAGCGGGTGCCGCGCTTTCCGTGGCCGGTGGTTGCATTGGCCGTGGGGCTCGCGTGCGCCTCGTTCGGCCGGTTGCTGGGCGTCGATCTGGGTCGCGTTCGTGCCGATCCTGATCGCCGGAGCGGTGGGGCAGGGGGCCCGCCACTTCCTGCTCAAGGCGGGGACGAACACCTACGTCATCGCCGCGGCGATCTCCTTCCTCGCGGCGCTCCTGGCGGGGCTCGCCTGCCGGCTGAGCGGCAGCAGCACGGTGGACACCGCGATGACGGCGGCGGTGCTGCTGCTCGTGCCCGGGGTCCCGCTCCTCAACGCGCAGACCGACATCATGGAGGGCCACCCCACGCTGGGGAGCGCGCGCTCGGTGTCCGTGCTGATGATCCTGGTCTTCATCGCGGTGGGCGTCTTCCTCGCCCAGTGGTTCACCGGCGTGAGCACCTCGACCGCGGCCCCGGCCCAGCCTGGCATCGCTCACCAGACGCTCTTCGGGGCGATCGCCGCGGCGGGGTTCGGGGTGCTCTTCAACTTCGGGCCGAAGTCGCTGGTATGGACCGCGGCGGCGGGGGCCCTGGCCTTGGCCGTGCGCACGGTGGGACTCCACGCGGGCTGGAGCCTGGAGGCCGCCTCGTTCGCCGCGGCGATCGCGGTCGGGGTCGGGGTGCAGCTGCTGCACCGGTGGTACGCCATCGCTGGCAACGCGCTGGCGGTCGCTGGCTGCATCCCCATGATCCCCGGCAGCGCTGCCGCCAAGGGCATCCTGGGAATGCTGGCTCTGACCGCGCCGGTGCCGACGGCTGCCAGCCAGACGCTGCTTGTCACGGCCGAGTACAGCCTGCGAGTCGCCTTCACCATCGGGGCGCTCGGCGCAGGGCTGACCATCGCGACCGAGGCTCCTGCGCCGGCCGCACTTCGCTCACTGAGTGCGCCGGCAGATCGCCCAATGCCGAATCACCGAAGGCAATTCTTCGCGTGCTTGCTGGCACGCGCGGCAAGGAGCACGCCTCCGGAAATCGGTATCGAGCCTCGTGCCGGCGATCCGAGGCCGGGAGTTGGAGCCATCGATCTCGGGACCTCGTCCGGCAATGCCTGCGGACGACTGACTGACGTGCTCACCCTCCAGCAGGCGCGGCTTCGGGGGTCGCCGAGGCGATGGCTCCAATTCCCACCGCGGAACCTAGCAAGGCGATGCGCTCGAGGTCTGCCCGGGGTTTCCCGAATACGGCCGAGCCGTCCGTTGCAGCGAGCGCTGGCCAGTTTTTCGCGCCCTCGGCGCTTCGATGGAAGACTTGAGGGGAAGCGAAGCGCCGGACGAAAGTCTTGGGCAAAGACTGAAAGACCGAGCGCTGGCCCCTCGACAAGCTCGGGGTGTCGGGGCGCCGAACCGATGCCGGAGACCAAGAGAAGCGCCATGGCGTGGTCCGAGTCCTTCGTCCCGTTCGGTGGCGGCCGGAAGGCCCCCATGGGCGGGCTCTGCGACCTCGCGCTGACGGGGCGGCTGCGTGAGTACAAGCGGGCCGTGGCCACCCGCTACCAGGTGCTCTCGCCGCTGGACCTGAAGGCAAAGCTGCCGGGCGGGCGGCTGTGGATCTCGACCAAGGTCGACGGCGAGCTCTGGTTCCTGGTCCAGCGGGGTGGTGACGTCGCGCTCTGCGCCTACAACGGCCGGGTGCTCCACGACGTGCCGATCACCCATGAGGCCCGCGAGCGTCTGAGCGGGCTCGGCGACTGCATCATCGCCGGGAAGCTCCTCGGCCTGACCTCCGAGGGGCGGCCGCGCGTGATGCACGTGGCGCACGCGCTCTCGCTGCCGGACGGTGACGGCAAGCTCCAGTTCCAGGCCTTCGACGTCCTGGAGCTGGGAGGCTTGGACGTCTCGAAGCAGCCCTACAGCGAGAAGCTCGCCCGGCTCCAGAGTCTGCTGGGGGAAGGCGGGCACGTCAGGCTGGTGCACACCGAGGAGGGAGACGCGTCCCGGGCAGTGGCCTGCTTCGACGACTGGGTCGGCGAAGCGGGCGGGGAGGGCATGGTCGTCCGGGCCGACAACGGCGCGACCTTCAAGGTCAAGCCGAGCTTCAGCATCGACGCGGTGATCGTGGCGTATGGAGAGAAGCGGGAGGAAGGGGCCGTCGAGCTGGGCGAGGTCGACGTGGCGCTGATGCGCGACGACGGCACCTTCCAGATCGTCGGCGCGGTCGGCTGCGGCTGGAACAAGGCCGAGCAGGCCGAGCTCCACCAGCGGCTGGTCGCCTCCCGCGTGCCGAGCACCTTCCGGCTCCCCAGCCACGACGGGATGCTCTGCCGGTTCGTGCGCCCGGAGATCGTGGTCGAGGTGAAGGCCAACGAGTTGGTCGACGTGGACAGCCACGACGAGCCGCTGCGGCGGATGACCTTGCGGTACCGCCCGGACCACGGCTTCGACGCGATGGGGATGATGCCCATCGCCAACCTCGTCTTCCCGGTCTTCCTGCGCGAGCGCACCGACAAGCTGGTGGACGTCGGCTGCGTCGGCCTGGACCAGATCTTCGAGCGGGCGCCGTTCGAGTCGCGCGACGAGGCCGCGCGTCCGGTCGAGCGGGCGCCGGCGACGGTCGTGAAGCGCCGGGTCTTCGTCAAGAAGCGCGGCGCGACGACCGCGGTCCGCAAGGTGCTCGTGCTGCGCCGGGATCAGCCGGGGCCCGAGTACCCGCCGTACGTCGTCCACTTCACCGACTTCTCGGCGGGGCGGCGCGAGCCGCTGGAGACAGGGATCCGCACGGCTGCGACCGAAGCGGGCGCGATGCGTTTCGTCGAGGACTGGCTCGTCGAGAACGTCAAGCGCGGCTGGACCGAGGTGAACCGCCCCGAGGGCGAGGCGCCGGTGAAGCCGCCTCCACCGTCGGGCAACGGCGCGAGCGGCTAGTGAACGACCGTCGATTCCGGGGTGCAGAAGGTATGTCAGCGGCCACTGACATACCTTCTGCAGAGGCACTAGAAGATGAAGTCGGTCGTCAGGAACGAGGACATCCGCGAGGTGACAATCTCGCTGACCAGCGCCTTGTCCGCCTCGTTGCTGGCGATGGAGACGACGTTGCGGATGGAGAAGCAGCGCAGCGCGTCGGTGACCGACAGGGTGCCCTCCGCCGAGTCCTTGCGCCCGGAGAACGGGAAGCTGTCGGGCCCGCGCCGGCACTGCGAGTTGAGGTTCACGCGGCAGACCTGGTTGGCGAGCGCGTCGACCAGGAAGGCCACCTTCTTCGGGTCGCGGCCGAAGATGGAGATCTGCTGGCCGTAGGGGCTGCCGCGCATGAACGCGTCGATCTCCGCCTCGTCCTTGTACGTCGCGACCGGCACCACCGGGCCGAACTGCTCGACGCTGTAGAGCTGCATGTCCGGCCGAACCGGGAAGACGACCGGCGGGCGGTAGAAGGTGCCGTGGGCGAGCGCGCCCTGGTTGACCACCTTCGCGCCCTTGGCGAGCGCGTCCGCCACCAGCCCGTGGAGGTACTCGGGCTTGCCGTCCTCGGGCAGCGGCGTGAGCTGCACGCCCGGCTCCCAGGGCATGCCCGCCTTGAGGCCGTCCACCGCGGCGGCGAGCTTCTTCACGAAGGCCTCGGCGACGGACTCGTGGACCAGGAAGAGCTTGAGCCCGGTGCAGCGCTGGCCGTTGTACGACAGCGCCCCGGAGACGCCCTCCTTGACCGCCACGTCGAGGTCCGCGTCAGGCAGGACCACCGCCGGGTTCTTCGCCTCCAGCCCGAGGATGCAGCGCAGCCGGTTGGGCCGCGGGTGCTGCTTCTGCAGGATGTTGGCGACCCGGCTGGTGCCGATGAAGGCGAGGACGTCCACGTCGCCGGAGCTCATGATGGGCCCGATGACCTTCGGCCCGTCGCCCTGGATCACGTTGACCACGCCGGGCGGGAAGGCCTCCTTCATCGCCTCGAGCAGCGGCAGGTGCAGTAGCGCGCCGTACTTGGGCAGCTTGGAGACGACGGTGTTGCCCATGATGAGCGCGGGGACGAGCGTCGTGTAGGTCTCGTTGAGCGGGTAGTTGAACGGGCCCATGCAGAGCACGACGCCCAGCGGCGAGCGGCGGATCTGCCCGATGAAGCCCTGCTCCATCACGAAGCGGCCGCAGTCGCGGTCCAGCGCCTTGACCGCCTCGACGGTGTCGCGGACGTACTGCACGGTCCGGTCGAACTCGCTCTCGGCGTCTTTGCGCGACTTGCCGATCTCCCACATCAAGAGCTTCACCACCTCCTCGCGGACCTTGGGCATCAGCTCGGCGAACTTCTCGACGCAGCCGATGCGCCGCGCGACGCGCATCGTCGGCCAGGCCCCGCGCCCGCTGTCCCACGCCTTCTTGGCGGCGGCGAGCGCCTCCAGCGCCTCGGCGGCGGAGAGCATGGGGACCCTGCCCAGGCGCACGCGCTCGAGCGAGCCGTCGGGCTTCTTCACGCACACCGGCGAGAGGACCTCCGCGCCCTCGGCGGCGGTGCGGATCTCGCCTCCGACCAGGTACTGGCGCTCCCAGCGTGAGACGTCGACCTTGGCGGGGACAGGGATCTCTTCGGCGGTGGGGAAGCGGACGGGCTCCATGGATCCTCCAGTTCGGACAGGCGAGAAGTGCTGAAAAGGGTAGCGGAACCGTAGCGAGCTTCGAGGCCGGAAGCGGTGAATCGTGCTCATCGGCAACCGTTGCGCCGTTCATGTCGCGCGCGGCGGGGGAGGGTATGTATGAAGCGGCGCGGCTCGGCGCCACCCCACCGCACGGGAGACGAACCTTGAGCACTGGCGACCCGACGCAGATCCGCGATGGCCTGGCGGCCTACGCGCGCTACCTGGCGCAGATGGACGCCTCGATGCGCCAGAAGGTGGCGCTCACCGCGGCGCACCTGCTGGGCGAAGGCCGCGTGGCGGACATGGGCATGGGCTCGGGGGCGGGCAGCCACGCGCTGGCGGCGCTCTACCCTCGGCTCGAGGTCGTGGGCGTGGACCTGGACCCGACGATGGTGACGCTCGCGCGCGAGCAGCACCGCCTGCCCAACCTGCGCTTCGAGGTCGGAGACATCGCCCAGCGAGTCTTCGCGGACGGCAGCCTCGACGGCATCTTCGACTCCTCGGTGCTGCACCACGTGACCTCGTTCAACGGCTACGGGCCCGAGCGCGCCGCCCAGGCGGTGGAGCACCAGGTGCGCGCGCTCAAGCCGCACGGCGTGCTGGTCATCCGCGACTTCGTCGACCCCGGGCCGGAGCCGGTGCTGCTCGACCTGCCGACGGAGGACGGCGAGGTGGGCGAGGACCCGCGAACCTGCTCGAGCACGGCGCTGCTGCGGCGCTTTGCCCGCGAGTTCCGGTCGCTCTCGCCGCAGCGCGGCTTCGCGCTCTCCGAGGTGCCCGGAGCGCCCGCGGGGAGGCAGCGCTTCCGGCTGAGCCACAAGCTCGCGGCGGAGTTCGTGCTGCGCAAGGACTACCGCTCCGACTGGGAGAGCGAGATCCAGGAGGAGTACACCTACTTCACCCAGGCGCAGTTCGAGGCGCTCTTCGCGAGGCTGGGCCTGCGGGTGCTGGCCTCCATCCCCATCCGCAACCCGTGGATCGTCCGCCATCGCTTCGAGGGGAAGTGTGCGCTGTTGAGCGAGGCGGGCACTCCGCTCCCGTTTCCGGCGACCAACTACCTCATCGTCGGCGAGCGCGTGCCGGCCGGGGAAGGGGTGCGCTTCGGGCCGGCGGCCGAAACCGCGCCGCTGCAGTTCCTGGAGCTGAACGCCTATCGGAACCTCTCCACGGGCAAGGTCGTCGACCTCGTGCGCCGGCCGAACCTGACCGTCGACGTCATCCCTTGGTTCGAGGAGGCGGGCGAGCTGTTCGTCGTGGCCAAGGCGAGCTACCCGAGGCCGATCCTGCGCGCAGGGCGGGGCGAGGCGCGCTTGCCGTGCGGAAGCCGGCCGGCGGACTACGTGGCCGAGCCGCTCAACGTGCTGCAGACCGACAAGCCGCTGGGCCAGACCGTCGAGGAGGCGCTCGAGCAGCGCGCGGGGATCGCGCCCGGCCGGCTCAAGACGTTTGAGGTGGGGCCGCGGTACTTCCCGTCGCCGGGCGGAGTGCAGGAGGAGGTGCGCTCGGTCTTCGTGGAGATCGAGCCGCTCTTCGTCCAGCGCGAGGTGCCCAGCACCTCCGGCTTCTCGACCTCGGGGCGAATCCGCGCCATCGAGGCCTGCCAGCTCTTGCGCGCGGCGCAGGTGGGCGGGCTGCCCGATGCGCGGCTGGAGCTGAACGCCTACGCGCTGCTGCGCTCGCGGCGGCGGGCCGTGGGCCCGTGGATCGGCGAGGCGGTCCATGCTCCGGAGCTCGCCGGGGTGGCAGCGACGGCAATCGCCTCGCTCCTTGCACGGCCGCGTCGGCGGGCCTTCGCGAGGGTCCCCGATGGTGAGGGCGCCGGGTTTCTGGCCGTCGCTTCACGGCGGTTCGTCGAGGAAGACGCCAAGGGTGGGCCGGTGGCCGTGAGGGAGCTCGAGCTGGTCCGGCCGCGGCCGGTCTCGCTCAACACGGTGGTCGCGGCGCTCTTGTGCCGCTCGGGCGGGCGGGCGCTCCTGGGCGTCGATGACGAGGACCGCCCCGCGGCGCAGTGCTTCGACGGGCACAGCAACCTCATCGTCGCCCCTGCGTACCGGCTGCCGCACGAGGTGGACGACTTGGGCGCCGTCCAGCGCGTGCTCCGCCAGCGGCTCGCCGAGGAGTTCGGAGTGCAGGCCGCGGAGGTCCGGGAGCTGGGCGGGCACTACCACCCGTCCGCAGGGACTACGCCCGAGGCCGTGTACCCGATGGCGGTGCAGGTGATGCGCGACGGGCCCGGAGCGCGCAAGGTCCTCTGGGTTCCGCTCGAGGAACTCCTGGACGTCCCGGCGCTGCTCCCGGACGGACACCTGCGGGTCGTCGCCTTCCGGGCGGCTCACGCCCTGGGGTTGCTCGGCTGAAGCGTTCAAATGCGAAGCACCCGACTGTGTAGTGCCCGGCCTCCGTGCCGGGGGCAGCTTTGCTGGACCGAGTGTCCGAGGCGCGACTGTGATTTCGGACAACCGACGAATACGAACGTCCGAAGCGCGCCTCGGATCCTCTCTTCCAGACGGTTGCCCGACCCGGCGCGGAGGCCGGCTACTACACGTCGGGACGGAGGCCGGCTACACGTCGGGACGGAGGCCGGCTACACGTCGGGACGGAGGCCGGCTACACGTCGGGACGGAGGCCGGCTACACGTCGGGACGGAGGCCGGGTACTGCGCGTCGGGAAAGGATGGTCGGGCTCTACCCCTTGTGCCACTCCAGGATGACCTTCCCCGACTTGCCGGAGTTCATCGCCTCGAAGCCCTTGGCGAAGTCCTCGATGGGGAAGTGGTGGGTGATGATCGGCGCGATGTCGAGGCCGCTCTGGATGAGCGCCGCCATCTTGTACCAGGTCTCGAACATCTCCCGGCCGTAGATGCCCTTGATGAACAGGCCCTTGAAGATGACCTTGCCCCAGTCGATGCAGACGCCCGAGGGCAGGATCCCCAGGAGCGCGATGCGGCCGCCGTTGACCATCGAGTCCAGCATCGACTGGAAGGCGTTGCCGTTGCCGCTCATCTCCAGGCCGACGTCGAACCCCTCGGTCATCCCCAGCTCCTTCATGACGTCCTTGAGCTGGACCTTGGCGACGTTGACCGCCCGCGTGGCGCCCATCTTCTTGGCGAGCTCCAGCCGGTAGTCGTTGACGTCGGTGATGACGACGTTGCGCGCGCCGACGTGCTTGCAGATGGCCACCGCCATGATGCCGATGGGGCCCGCTCCGGTGATCAGCACGTCCTCGCCGACCATGTCGAAGCTGAGCGCGGTGTGCACCGCGTTGCCGAACGGGTCGAAGACCGAGGCGATGTCGTCGGGGATGTTCGGCGTGAGCTTGAAGGCGTTGACGGCGGGGATCGACAAGTACTCGGCGAACGAGCCGGGGCGGTTGACGCCCACGCCGACGGTGTTCGGGCACAGGTGGCGCTTGCCGGCGCGGCAGTTGCGGCAGTGGCCGCAGACGATGTGGCCCTCGCCGGAGACGCGGTCGCCCGCCTTGAAGCCCGAGACCTCGTCGCCCACCTTCTCGACGATGCCCACGTACTCGTGGCCGACGTGCATCGGCACCGGGATGGTCTTCTGGCTCCACTCGTCCCAGTTCCAGATGTGCAGGTCGGTGCCGCAGATGGCCGACTTCTTGATCTTGATGAGGACGTCGTTCGGGCCGATCTCCGGCATCGGGACGTCGGCCATCACCAGACCAGGCTCGCGCTTCGCCTTGACGAGTGCTCGCATGTCTTCCTCCTAGATGGGCGCGGGTTCGGGGCGGGAAGTCGTCCCCGAGCGTCGCTGCCGGGCTAACGAAGGGACGCATTATTGCCCTTGCGGCCGGAGGTTCAAAGGCCCGCTTGGCCCCTCCAGTTCGGACTGCCGGTACCTATCGGCGAGGACCGTGCAAACCGTCCACTCAGCGAAAGCTCAACACTGGGAGGGTGGCATGGCGAAGCTGACGGTCGGCGTCGAGAACGACATTCCCATCGAGCTGCACTACGACGTCTGGGGCTCGGGCAAGCCGGTGGTCCTCATCCACGGCTGGCCGTTGAGCAGCCGGTCGTGGGAGGCGCAGGTGCCGGCGCTCATCGGGGCGGGCTACCAGGTTGTCAGCTACGACCGCCGGGGGTTCGGCTGGTCGTCCCAGCCGTGGTCCGGCTACGACTACGA
Source organism: Myxococcales bacterium (assembly GCA_049841135.1). Taxonomy (GTDB): domain Bacteria; phylum Myxococcota; class Myxococcia; order Myxococcales; family UBA5297; genus JACRCT01. The sequence continues at coordinate 520,880 of JASGHK010000002.1, read as the reverse complement.
GACCTTCACGGCGGACCTCGACCAGCTGATCACCAAGCTCGATCTTCACGGCGCGACGCTGGTCGGCTTCTCCATGGGCGGCGGCGAGGTCGCCCGCTACGTCGGCAAGGTCGGGACCAGCCGGATCGCCAAGGTGGTCTTCGCCTCGGCGGTTGCGCCCTGCCTGTACAAGACGGCGCAGAACCCCGAAGGCGTGATGGACGACGCGGCGATCGACCAGCTGCAGGGCTCGGTTCGCACCGACCGCATGTCCTTCCTGAACGGCTTCACGCGGTCGTTCTTCTCCGCCGGGGACCAGCTCGCGGTGAGCGAGGCGCAGAGGCTCTACGCGGCGGAGATCGCCATGTTCGCTTCGCCGAAGGGGACGGTCGACTGCATCTCGGCCTTCGCGCGGACGGACTTCCGCGAGGACCTCAAGAAGATCAACCTGCCGGCCCTGGTCATCCACGGCGACTCCGACGCCATCGTCCCGCTCGCGGCCAGCGGCCAGCGGACCGCGGCGTCCATTCCCTACTGCGAGCTTCGAGGTGATCAAGGGCGGGCCGCACGGAGTCAACGTCTCGAACCCCAAGGTGTTCAACGAGGCGCTGCTGAAGTTCCTCGCGAAGAAGTGACGGGGGAGGAGCCGCAGCACGAGAAGGGTGCTCGCCGGCGCGTTCGCGGCTAAAGATCGCCGCGATGACTGTCGAGAGCCTGCCAGCGTTCGCGTCGGTGAACCGAAAGGTCGGGATGGGCACGCACCCCTACCTCGACCTGCTGCCCGGCGCGGCGCAGAGCCCGGCGCTGAGCCGCATCGCGTCCGACGAGGTCGTTCGAGCCAAGCTCCTCGCCGACGCGAAGGTGAGGGTGTTGCCCATTCCGGGCTACGCGTTCATCAACGTGCGCATGCCCTGCATCGAGCTGAGCTGGTTCTACCTGAAGCTCGGCCGGGCCCGGGACCTGTACCTCGACCTCCTGCACGAGCTGACGCACCTGCGCCAGCTCTCCGAAGGGGCGGAGCTGTGGGACCCGAAGTTCGACTACGTCGACCGGCCGACCGAGATCGAGGGCTACGCGGTGGCGGTCGAGGAGGGGATGCGGCTGGGGATGAGCGAGGACGAGGTCATCGCCCACCTGCACAACCCCTGGATGAGCGCCGCGGCGACCGCGCGGCTGCGCAAGAGCATCGACGCGCTCCTGGGGCGCTCGCCTGGGACCTGAGGCGACGCTTCGGCAAGGCCGCCTTCGGCGCCGTAGCCCCGGCCTCTTGCCGGGTCCGGGCAACCATCAAGCGCTGATGTCCCCAGCGGCGAAACTCATGTCACAAAGTAGCTGCCTATCTTCAGCAGGGCCGGCGGCAGCACATCGCGCATTGCCCCGGCAGTGAGCCCGCCCATCGTCAGCAGCTCCGCGGCCGGGGCCGTGTGAGCCTGAACGCCAGGCTCGCCAGCCCCGGAAGCCGGAACGCCTCCAACGCCAGAAGGCGGAGCCGGTCCGGCGCACGGGGGAGCGCACGCAACAGCGCGGCGGTGCGGAACACCGGTTCGATGCGCCGCGCATACTCCCGGGCGTACCTCGAAGGCTCGCGCAAGCGCCCGGCCATCATTCCCGTGGTGAGCGCCAGCGAGATGCCGTCCCCGACGAAGGGATCGACGAAGCCGGCCGCGTCGCCGACGCAGAGCATCCCGTCTCGCAGAGGCTGCGGTGAGACGAAGTGAAGCGGGGCGGTCGCCATCGGCCGCCACAAGGGCTCCCAGCCGGCAGCGCGGCGCTGAAGCTGGGGCGAAGAGCGCCAGACGGCTTCCAGCGACTTGGGGCCGGGCTGGCTCACCAGCGCGCAGACGTTCACCTCCCCGGGCCCTATCGACTGCACGCCGCAGTAGCCCCCGGGGAAGAAGTAGAGGTCGACGGACGCAGGTGACCGGTCCTCGGCGCAGTGGGCCTTGAGTCCCAGCGCGCCGGGACCGTCGGCCGAGCGCCGCGAGAGCGCCGACCACCGCCCGCTGGCGTTGATCACCAGCGGAGCTTCGAAGGCCCCGGCTTCGGTGATGACGCGGGAGGAGAACGGAAGCGGTTCGACGCGCTCGACCGCCAGCCCCATCCGCGCATCGACGCCGGCGGCCAAGGCCGCGCGGAAGAGGGCGTCGTCGAGCGCCCGGCGAGTGATGGTCCTCGCCGCAGGCCGGATCGCGAACTCGGCGACGCGATCGTCGGAGAAGAGTCGGGCCCGGTCGATCCTGGGCGCCGAGGTCAGAAGGGGGACGTCGCCTCCGAGCAGGTCACCGAGCAACGCGGCGCCCTCTGGCGACACGAACTCGCCGCACACTTTGTGCCTGGGCAGGCGGCCTTGTTCCAGCAGGAGGACCCGGCAGCCGTCCCGCGCCGCGCTGAGGGCTGCGGCCGAGCCGGCGGGACCCGCGCCGACGACCACGACGTCCAGCCGCATCGTCCCTCTCCAATCCGTCAGCGCAGCTCGCTCCGCTCGGCGACGAAGACATGGCTCGCCAACCCGGCGGGACGCTCTTGGAGCGTCCAGCCGTGTTCGTCCGGCCAAAGGCCCGAAAGCTCGCGACCTGTGAAGCCGCCGCGGACGCTGGCAGGCGCGTCGTGGCGCGTCACCGGGTTGCAGCCCAGCAGCCCTACCAGCCGGCTCAGCGACAGGGGCCAGGGCCCGCGCCGTGGCTCCACCGCGGCGAAGGTCCGCGCGTGCCTCGCCACCAGGCCGAGCAGCCGCGTCAGGGTCGGCTCCGGAAGGTGATGGAGGAAGAGGTTGGCGATGATCGCGTCGAAGCCGACGTCGCGGCGGGTGCTCAGCCAGGAGAGCGCGTCGGCGCTGTCGAGGGTGACCTGCCAGCCGAGGGCTTCCAGGCCCGCCCGCGTGCCCGCGGTGACCAGCTCGAACAGGTCGACGAGGAAGAGCTGACCTCCGCCGCGAAGCGGGCCGAGCGCCTGGGCGACCCTGGACACCAGCGTGCCGTCTCCCGTCGCGAGGTCGACCACGCGCGGCCGGGACGCGTGCGCCACCGTGCGCCGGAGCGCCTCGGCCAGCAACCGGTGGTTGCCCATCACGGTGTTCAGGCGTCGCAGGTCCCGCCGAGAGCCGACGGCGAGGGGCGCCGAGGGATCGAGCGAGTCCAGCAGCTCGGGCTCGAGGCGCCGTCGCATCGCGGACGGCCTACTGCGCGGCGAGCAGCGCGCCGTGGCAGCTGAACCCGGCACCGAAGGCCGACATCCACCACGCGCCCGCCGGAGCGGAGTCTCTCATCGCGGCGTCCAGGACGAAGAGGACCGAGGGGCTGCTCATGTTGCCGTAGTCGCGCAGCACCTGGGCGCTGTAGCGGACGTCGCCTTCGCTCAGGCCCAGCTGCTCGCGAAGGGCGATGAGGACGTCCTTGCCTCCCGGATGGAGCAGCCAGGCTTGGACCTCGCCGGCGCCCAGCCGGCGGCGAGCGAAGACGTCCTCGCGGACGACGCGCGCGGCCTCGGCGGCCAGGCGCGGGACGGCAGCCGTCAAGGTGTTGCGCAGCACTCCGCCCCGGGTCACGAAGCGCAGCGCGTCGCGGTGCTCCGGGGCGACGCGCGTGGCGCTGTCGATCCACTGGACCTGGCGAAGGTGCTCCGGCGGACGGGCCGTGAGCACGGTCGCCGCGGCGCCGTCCCCGAACAGGCAGGCGCTAATGAGCACGCCCGGGTCGTTGTCGAGGTAGAGCGCGGCGCTGCAGACCTCGACGCAGATGACGAGCACCCGCTCCGCCGTACCGCCAGCCAGCAGCGCCCGCGCGGTCCGCAGCGCGGGGATGGCGGCGCCGCAGCCCTGTCCGACGAGGTCGAGGGCGTGGACGTCGCGGCGAAGATCGAGCAGCTCGGTGACGTAGCTGCTCAGGCCGGGGCAGAGGTAACCGGTACAGGTCGCGACGAGGACCGCGTCGATCTGCCCTGGGCCGACGCCGCTCGACTCGAGCGCCTGGCGCGCCGCCTGCGCCGCGAGCCCCGGCGCGTTGCGCGCGAAGCGGGCGTGGAGGGCGTCCGGGGAGCGCTCCAGCCCCTCCTCCAGCTGAGCCAGCGCGAGGTGCCGGCGCTCGATGGCGCTCGAGCGGAGCACCTTCTCGAGGATGTGCGCGGCCCGTTCGTCGAACTCCGTCAGGAGCCCGGTCTGCTGTATCGCGTCCCAGATCTGCGACTGGGTGTAGACCTGCTCCGGGACCGCCGTGCCGATGCCGTGGATGAACATCGGCGAACGCTAGCCACGCAAGCCCGGGCGGACAGCGCCCCGTCCTGGGGACGCCCGGTTGACGGGTGGCGAGGCCCCTTAGGCGCCGCGCTCTTCGTGCCGAAGGCAGGACAGGCAGGGCGGGCCGCGACGGCGCCGCGTGACCGCTGGCTCGAGCCTTGCCTCTGGATGGGGACGCGTCGGGGGAGGGGAATGCGAGGCGTATGGTCCCGTTTCCCGTCGAGCCGCCACCGCTTCCGCGACTCCCATCTCCCGGCGGGCCGGACCTTTCGGGTGGCGTCGGAATCCTGACGCCGCGGCGGTCTGCTCCTCGGTCGTCGACCTATCGCTTCACCAGCGCGCCAGGTCCGCCCGGCGCTCCTCGCTTCGGCTGAGAAGCGCAGCTCTCGTCTCTTCCAACTTCAACCGGTCGGCTCTCGGGGAGGGCCACACGGAGGCCGTCCATGTTTTCCAAGCTGAGCATCGGAACGAAGGTCGTCGGTGGGTTCGTGCTGGTCGGTGCCTTGATGATCGCCACGGGCATCTACACGCTCGGCGAGTTCGACAAGACGCGCCTGGCCATGTCCGAGCTCTTCCAGAACCGGACGCTGCCCATCGCCGCGTCCGCGGAGTTCACCGAGTCGTTCCTCCTCGAGCGCCTCGCCCTGCGCACCGCCCTCACCGCCGACCGGGCCGAGCTGCCCAAGCTGCGCGAGACGCACGCGGACGAGCTGCGCGACGCGCAGGAGAGCGTCGCGTCCCTGGAGAAGGTCGAGGACGCCGACGACGAGGTCAAGCGCGAGCTCGGGCAGCTCAAGGAGGTCTTCGCCTCCAGCAGCCTGAAGGCCTCGCGGATCTTCGACCTGCTCGAGGCGGGCAAGCGCGACGAGGCGAACGCCCTGGCCGCGCAGATGGCGTCCGAGAACACCCGCATCAGCGAGCTGCTGAAGGAGTACCGGCAGCACCAGGTCGCCGCCGTCAAGGCGCGGATCGACCACGACAGCGAGACCACCCAGGCGAAGGAGCTGGCGACCTTCATCACGCTGCTCGTCGCGACCCTCGTCGCCCTGGTCATCGGCATCGCGGTGTCCCGGAGCATCTCCCGGCCGCTGCGCCGGATGGCGCAGGTGGCGCAATCCCTGGCGCTCGGCGACGTGAACCAGGAGATCGACCACCACTCCGGCGACGAGACGGGCCAGCTGGCGGAGGCCTTCCGCGACACCATCGCCTACGTCCAGGACGTGGCGCGCGGCGCCCAGGCGCTGGCGGCCGGCGACCTCGGCGTCCAGGTCAAGCCCCGCTCGAGCGGCGACGTGCTCAGCAAGAGCTTCGTGCAGGCCATCGCCACCGTGCGCGCCATGAGCGAGGAGACGCAGCGGCTCATCGCCGCCGCCAAGGACGGCCAGCTCGCCACGCGCGGCGACGCCACCCAGTTCCAAGGCGCCTACGCGGACATCGTCCGGGGCGTCAACGAGATGCTCGACGCCGTGGTCGGGCCGCTCAACGTCGCCGCCGAGTACGTCGACCGCATCGCCCAGGGCGACATGCCGCCGGAGATCACCACGCGCTACCGCGGCGACTTCAACACCATCAAGGACAACCTCAACGAGCTCACCGGGACCCTGCGCTCGCTCGTCGCGGAGATGGGCACGATGTCCCGCGAGCACGACCTGGGCGACATCGACGTCTTCCTCCCCGAGGACCGGTTCAAGGGCGCCTACCAGGCCATGGCCAAGGGCCTCAACGACATGGTCAAGGGGCACATCGCGGTGAAGAAGAAGGCCATGGCCTGCATCGCCCAGTTCGGCCGCGGCAACTTCGACGCCCCGCTCGAGCGGTTCCCCGGCAAGAAGGCCTTCATCAACGACACCGTCGAGGCCCTGCGCGGCAACCTCAAGGCGGTCAACGCCGAGGTCGGCACGCTCATCGGCGCCACGCGCGCCGGCAAGCTGGACGCCCGCGGCAACGCGGCGGCCTTCGCCGGCGACTGGGCCAAGCTCGTCGGTGACCTCAACGCGCTGGTCGAGGCCTTCGTCGCCCCCATCCGCGTCACCGCGGACTATGTGGGGCGCATCTCGCGCGGCGAGATCCCCGAGAAGATCACCGACGCCTACGAGGGCGAGTTCAACTCCATCAAGGCCAACCTCAACACCTGCATCGACGCCGTCCGGGCGATGATCGCCGACGCCAACCTCCTCTCCGCCGCCGCCGTCGAGGGCCGGCTCTCCACGCGCGCCGACGCCAGCAAGCACGAGGGCGACTTCCGCCGGATCGTCGAGGGCGTCAACCGGACGCTGGACGCCGTGCTCGGCCCCATCCACGTCGCCACCGAGGTCCTGCGGCGGCTGGCGGACCAGGACCTGCGCGCCCGCGTCACCGGCGAGTTCCAGGGCGACCACGCGAGGATCAAGGACGCCGTGAACCAGACCGCGAGCGCGCTCCACGACGCGCTGGCGACGGTGGCCGAGGCCGTCGAGCAGGTGGCGTCGGCCTCGGAGCAGATCGCCGCCACCAGCCAGTCGGTCTCCCAGGGCGCGTCGGAGCAGGCCAGCGCCATCGAGGAGACCTCCAGCAACATGGAGGAGATGCTGGGCATCACCAAGCAGAACTCCGAGAGCACCGCGCAGGCGAAGTCGCTGGCGATGGTCGCCAAGAAGTCCGCCGACCAGGGCAGCGCCGCGATGGAGCGGATGTCGGAGGCGATGCGCAGCGTCAAGAAGGGCGCCGAGGGGACCGCGGCGATCATCGCCGACGTCTCGGAGATCGCCTTCCAGACCAACCTGCTCGCCCTCAACGCCGCCGTCGAGGCGGCACGGGCCGGCGACGCCGGGCGCGGCTTCGCGGTGGTCGCCGACGAGGTGCGAAGCCTCGCGCAGCGGGCCAAGGAGGCGGCGAAGAAGACGGAGGCCTTGATCCAGGAGTCGCTCAAGCTCGCCGGCGACGGCGAAGCGCTCTCGAAGGAGGTGGCCGGCGAGCTGGACCAGATTGTCTCGGCGGTCGGCAAGGTGACGGGGATCGTGGGCGAGATCTCCTCCTCGAGCCAGGAGCAGTCCCGGGGCATCGACCAGATCAACAGGGCCATCACCCAGATGGACAAGGCGACCCAGCAGGCCGCGGGCAGCGCCGAGGAGTCCTCGAGCTCGGCCGAAGAGCTCTCCAGCCAGGCCCAGGCGCTCGCCGGCCTCGTCTCGAGGTTCAAGCTCGAGCGCACGCAGGGGGCCGCGCGCGGGGCGAAGCGGCTGCCAGCCAGGCCGCTGGCGCAGGCGCAGGAGCCGGTCTTCAAGCAGTTCTGAGGCGGGCACGGCCGTCCGTCGCCGCTCGCGCCACGAACCACAAGGACGCGCCACTCCATGTTGATGAGCGCTGACATATCTTCAGCAGCCCACGCGCAGCTCGAGCCGCAAGCGTGAGCGCGCGGGGATGGTTGTGCCCTGGCAGTGACCGAGGACGCTGCGAGCAAGGACGAGGAGCCATTCCTCGTCACGCCACCCCAGCGAGCCGCCGGACGACCTCTCCGGCGGCCCGCATCCTGGTGAGCCTGGGGGAAAATTGGGCCGCGGGGCGCTGACGGGGTAACGTGGCGGCGAATCGTGGTCCGGTGGCGGGAGGGTGGACCCCAGGACGCGAGAGCCCGGCTTGAGCCACGCCAGCCTGAAACCCGAGGACGTCGCCGAGCTGGAGCGCCAGCTGGAGGACCCTGCGCGCCGCGCCGAGGCCGCCCGGGCGCTCGTGGAGCTGCACCGCGAGTCGGGCGACACCAAGAAGCTCTTGGCCGCGCTGGAGGCGCTCGCCGCCGCCGCGCCCGAGGTGGCGGAGAGGGCGCTGGCCTACAAGGACGCGGCGCAGGTCTACCTCCTCGACCTGGACCAGCCCGACCTCGCCTTGTCCACGGCCGCGCGCGCGCTGCAGCTGTCGCCGGCCGAGCCGGAGCTCTACGCCACCGCGCGCCAGGCCGCCGAGAAGGCGGGGATGCTCGACGCCTACTGCGACTTGCTCGAAGGCTTCCTCGAGAAGGCGCCTCCCGTGGCGCAGGGGGCCCTGCACCGCGAGCTCGCCGAGCTGCAGGAGCTGCTGGGCGACGCCGAGGCGGTGCTGCGCCACCTGCGCCTGGCGGTGGAGGCGGACCCGCGCAACTCGGGCACGCTGGAGGCGCTGCTGCGCATCTACCGTGGCAAGGGCCAGTGGGCCGCGCTCGCCGAGACCCTGGAGAAGGCGAGCCTGCTCCTTCCCGACGAGCGCTCGCGGCTTCAGGCGCTGCGCGAAGCCGCCGCCGTCCACGAGGAGCGGCTCGACGACCGGGAGAGCGCCCTCGACTGCTGGAAGTCGATCCTGGGACGAGAGCCGGGCGACCGGCAGGCCGCGGCCGCGTTGGAGCGCCTGGCGGTCGAGCTGGACCGCCCCGCCGACTTGGCCGCGGCGCTACAGTACCAGCGCATCGCCGAGGGGCCGGGTCCGCGCAACTGCGACCTCGCCGCGCGGCTGGCGCAGGTCGAGCTCGAGCGGCTGGGCGACGCCGTGGCCGCCCTCGAGCTGTGCGAGCTGGTCCTGGACCAGGACCCCAACCACCCCCGTGCGCGCCTGCTGGCCGAGGAGTGCGCGCTGCGAGCCGGCCGCGACGGGGCCGAAGCGTTCGCCCGCGTCGACCGGCGCTACGCCCGGCTCGGGCTGGCCGGGGCGCGGGCCTCGCTGTGCGAGCGGCGCCTGGAAGGTGCGGCCGCGCCGGAGGAGAAGGGCGCGCTGTTCGCCACCCTGCGCGAGCTGTGCGAGGGGCCGCTGAAGGAGCCGCGCCGCGCGCTCCAGGCGGGGCTGAAGGTCTTCGCCGCCGGGGTGGACCGCGAAAAGCTGCGGTCCGCGCTGGAGCGGCTGGCCGAGCTCTGCGACGCCCTGGAGGAGGTGGCCGAGGTCTTCGAGAGGGCGGCCAACGCGCTCCTGCCGGGAGACGCGCTGGCCGGCGCGCTCTGCCGCTCGGCGGCCGGCATGCGCGAGAGGCTGGGCCAGCCGGAGGTCGCTGCGCGAATCTGGAAGGAGCTGCTGGCCGAGAACCCGGGCGACCGCGAAGCGCTGGAGCGGCTCGCCTGGATCTACAAGGACAGCGGGGACGCCAAGGGGCTGGCCGAGGTCAACGCCCGAAACGCCCGGCTCGCCAGCGACCCCGCGGAGCGCGCGGTCCTGCTGGAGCGGGCCGCCGCCGCCCTGGAGGCCGCCGGGGACGACGAAGGCGCCGAGGAGACCTACCGCGCCGCGCTGGCGGTCAAGACCAGCGTCGCCGCGCTGGCCGCGCTGGACCGGATCCTGGGCCGCGCCGGCCGGCGCGTGGACCAGGCCGAGGTCGTCGCGCAGCTCGCCGCGCTCGCGGTCGACGCGGGCCAGCGGCGGGTCCTGCGGCTGCGCTGCGCGCGGCTCTTGGAGGACGAGGGGCGGGCGCCGTCGGCGCTGCGCTCGTACGCCGCGGTCCTGGTGGACGAGCCCGCGAACGGCGATGCCCTGGCCGGGCTGGAACGGCTCGCCGGGCGCGAGGACGTCTTCCGGGAAGCGGCGGGGATCCTGGAGCGGGCGTGGCGGCGGTCGGGCCACTTGAAGAAGCTGGTCGAGGTGCTCGAAGCTCAAGGCGGAGCGGGGAGCGGGCGATCGCGGGGCGCTGCTGGTCGAAGTTGCGGGGCTGCGCGAGCGGCTGGGGGAGCGCGAAGCCGCCTTCGCCACCTGGGTGCGCGCGTTCCGCGAGCGGCCCGAGGACTCGTCGCTGCGCGCGGAGCTGGAGCGCGCGGCCGAGGCCTCTGGGGCGCTGGACGCGCTGGTGGGGACCTACGAGGAGGCGCTGGAGCAGGGCGCAAAGGAGCCGCTGGCGACCGAGCTGTGGGCGCGCGTCGCCGCGCTCTACACCGACCGGCTGCGGCGGCCCGAGCTGGCGGCCCGCGCGATCGAGGAGCTGTCGCGGCGCAGCCCCGACGACCCGGAAGCTCTTGCGCCGGCTCGCCGAGTCGCACCGCCGGACCGGCAACCACCGGCCCCTGGCCGAGGCGCTGCGGCGGCTGGCCTCGCTCGAGCCGGCGCTGGAGGCCAAGGTCGAGCTGCTCTTCGAGGCCGCGCAGGTCGCCGAGGACTCGTTGGGCGACAAGGTCCTGGCCATCGCCAGCTACCGGCGGGTCCTGGAGCTGCAGCCGGGCGACCGCAACGCCGCCAAGCTGCTCGAGCGGCTGCTGAGCGAGACCGGGCAGCACGCAGCGCTCGCGGCGCTGCTCGAGCAGGACCTCCGGCTCGCGTCTGGACGCCCCGAGGAGGCGGCGCAGCTCAGGGTCACGCTGGCGCGCTTGAAGGCGCGCGAGCTCGCCGACCCGCAGGGCGCGGTGCGGCTGCTCGCGCAGGTCCTCTCCGCCATCCCCTTCCACCGGGGCGCGAGCGAGCTCGTCGAGGCGCTGGCCGCCGGCGACGGGCCGGCTCGGGAGGAGGCGGCGCGCCTGCGCGACACCGAGCTCGAGGGCGGCGGCGACCCGGACCGGCTCTCTGGCGTGCTCGAGACGCGCCTGGCGGCGCACCCGTCGCACTCGGAGCGGGTGGTGCTGTTGCGCAAGCTCGCGGTGGTGCGCGCGCGGCAGAAGGGTGAGCCGGAGGCTCGGGTTCCTGGCGGCCTCCCTGGCGCTGCGCGCGGCGCCCGGCGACTCCGCGGCGCTGCAGCTGTGCCTCGAGCTCGGCAAGGAGACCGGCTTGACGGCGAAGCTCGAGGCGCTCCTGGAGGAGCTGGCGCCGCTGGCCGTCGGCGCCGCCACCCGGGCCGCACTGTTCCGGGCGCTCTTCCGGCTGCAGCTCGAGGCGGGCTCCGACGCCGGCGCCCAGGCGAGCCTGCGCGCGGTGCTGGAGGCCTGCCCATCGGACCGGGAGGCGAGCGAGGCCCTGGAGGCGGTCTACGGGCGGCTGGGGCGTTCGCGGGAGCAGGCCGAGCTGCTGCGTCGCCGGCTGGGGCAGGTGCGCGGCGCGAGCGACAAGGTGGCGCTCCTGGAGCGGATCGCCGGGCTGTACGAGGGCGCCCAGGACGACGGAGCCGCCGTCGACGCGCTGCGGGAGGGTCACGCCCTGGAGCCCCGCCCGGCGCTCCTGGCGCGGCTGGAGCCGATGCTGGGCCGGCTGAAGCGGTTCGACGAGCAGGCCGAGGTGCTGCGCGAGCTGATCACCCGGTCGCCGGCCGAGGCCACGCGCGAGCTGCTGGGCCGGCGCGCCGCGGCCCTGGCGGCGGCCGGCCAGGACGAGAAGGCGGTCGGCGTCTGGGCCCAGGTGCTCTCTCGCTGGCCCGGGGACGGGGACGCGGTCGCGGGGCTCGAGCGGGCCCTTCGTGAAGCGAGCGCCGACGCCGCGCGCCAGGAGGCCGGCCGCCTGCTCGAGGCGGCGCATCGGGCCCGCGGGGATTCGCGGCGGCTGGTGGAGATGCTCGAGCTGCGGCTCGACCAGGCGCCGGTCGCGGAGCGAGCGCGGCTGCTCTGCGAGGTCGCTGGGCTGCGCGAGGACCTGGGCGACGCCACGCTGGCGTTCTCGGCGCGGCGCCGGCTCTTCGCCGAGGCGCCGGGGGACGCCGAGACGCGCGCGGCGCTGGAGCGGCTCGCGGTCGGCGCGGGGATGGGCGAGGAGCTGGTCGCCGCCTACGAGGACGTGCTGGAGAAGGGCGTGGGCGCCGAGCTGGCGCTGCTGCTCTGGCGCCGCGTCGCCCAGATCCGGTCGGAGCGTCCGGGCGAGCGTGAGGCGGCTGCCGCGGCCTGGGAGCAGGTCCTGGCGCGGGCCCCCAGGGACGCCGCCGCGCTCTTCGCGCTGGGCGCCCTCTACGGGGAGAGCGGCGATGCGGCGCGCCTGGCGGGCTTGCGTGCGCGGCAGGCGGAGCTCGAAGCGACGCCGGGCGCCAAGGCGGCGCGGCTCCACGAGGCCGCGGAGATCGCCCGGCGCAAGGACGACGGCGTGGCGCTCCGCTGCTACCAGCGCATCCTCGAGCTGGTCCCCGACGACCTCCGGGCGCTGGACTCGATCCGCGAGCTGGTCGCCGCGGGCGGCCCGCGCGGGGCGCTGGCCCCGGTGCTCGAGCGCGAGATCGCGCAGGCCGCGGCGCGCAGGGACCTGAAGACGGGGCTCGAGCGGCGGCTGGAGCTGGCGCGCATCCGGCTGGACTACCTCAACGACGCTCCCGGGGCCTTTTCCCTCTGGGAGGAGGCGCTGAAGCTCTCGCCGGGGTACCGGCCGGCGCTCGACGAGCTCGAGCAGCTCGCCCTCTCGGAGGACCCGGAGCGCTGCGCCGCCGCCGAGCGCCTCGAACCGGCGCTGCTGGCGGCCGGAGACTGGCCCAGGCTCGTGAAGGTCCTCGAGGCGCATGCCGCGGCTGCGCCCGCTCCCCAGCGGCCGGCGCTGCTGGCGCGGGCGGCGGACCACTGCGTGGAGCAGCTCGCCGATGCCGGCCACGCCTTCGTCCTGGTGGCGCGGGCGCTGCGCGAAGTGCCCACCGACGAGGCGCTGCTGGCGCGGGCCCGAGAGCTCGCATCGAAGGCCGACATGCGGCAGGAGCTGTGTGCGCTGCTCGAGGACCTCTCGGAGGCGGCGGAGGGAGGCGCGGCCCGAGCCCGGCTGCTCTGCTCGCTCGCCGCCGAACAGGAGCGGGCAGGGGACGACGAGGGGGCGCTGCAGAGCTGGCAGCGCGCACTCGACCAGCATCCGAGCAATGGGGACGCCGAGACGGGCCTGGAGGCGCTGTTGGCCCGGCTGGGGAAGTGGTCCGAGCCTCTGCAGCGCCTGCAGGCGCAAGTGGCGAAGGCGATGGATGCAGCGCCCGAGGCACTGGCGGCCTTGTGGACCCGCATCGCCGAGGCCCGGAGGAAGCTGGGGGACGAGGACGGAGCGGTCGAGGCGCAGCGGCAGGCTCTCGCCGCCGAGCCGTCGCCCGCGCGGCTCGAGGCCCTGGCCGTCCTGTTCGCGGAGCTGGGGCGGCACCGGGACCGGGCGGCGGCGCTCGAGGAGCTCGCAGAGCGCGTGGCGGAGCCCGAGCAGCGGCGGCAGCATCTGATCGCCCGAGCCGACGCGCTGAGGCTGGCTGGGGACTACGAGGCCGCCGTCGAGGCCTGCCAGGTCGCGTTCGCGCTCGGCGGAGCGGGCGAGGCGCTGATCTCCGCGCTCGAGAAGCTGGTGGAGGCGAAGCCCGGTCTGGAGCGCGCGAGCGTGCTGCTCGCCGCGGTCCGAGGCGAGGAGCGCGCGTAGTCGGGCGCGGCGGCGGATCCCTGGCGGCCAGGGGCGCGGGGGCGCTACCCATGCGCCGTGGTAGCGTTCGCCAAATCGCTCATCCCTGGGGACTGCATGCGCCGCCTGAGCCAGCCTGTCGCCGTTGCCTTCGCCGTCGTCTTCTTCGCCGCCTGCAGCGGGGACCCCGCCGGAAGCAACCCCGACGGCGCCGCGCCCGGAGCGGATGCCTCGTTGACCAAGCCGGTCGGCTCCGAAGGCGGGCCCTGCTTCCCCAACAGCACCTGCATGGATGGGCTGGCCTGCTTCTCGAAGCTGTGCGTGAAGGTCGTCGGGGTCGACGCGGGCAAGGAGCCGGGCACCGAGGGCGCCCCGTGCTTCGCCAACGGGACCTGCATGGGGACGCTGAGCTGCCTCTCCGGTTTCTGCGTCGACGCCAGTGGTCCTCGCGACGCTGGGCCCGAGGTCGGGACCGACGCGAGCACGACTCCGGCCGATGACGCGGGAACGGTGGTCGCGAGCGACGCCGCGCTCGGCGCGCCGGACGGCTCTGCGCCGCTGCCGGACTCCGGGCAGCTCGCGGTCGACTCTGGAAGCGTAGAGCCAGCATCCGACGGATCGGTCGTCGTCCCCGGTGACGATGCCGGGAGCACCGTTGTGGACGCCAGCCTCCAGGTGGATGGCGGCGCGGCCGCGGCGGATGGTGGGGCGGCGGACGGTGGGGCGGTCGCGGCGGACGGTGGGGCGGTAGCGGCGGATGGCGGGACGGTGGCGCCGGACGGAGGTGGAGTCTGCACTCCGGCGCAGGTCGTCGGGGCGCTGCCGTATCCGGTCGATGTCTACCTGATGCTCGACCAGTCGGGATCGATGGATGACACCACCGCCATCGGGGCCACCAAATGGCAGGTCGTCACCAGCGCGCTGAGCGACTTCGTCGCCGCGGCGCCGCAAGAGGTCTCTCTAGGCCTGCAGTACTTCGCGCTCTCCGCCGCCAATGCCTGCGCCGTCAGCGCCTGCAATGTCGATGCGGACTGCGGCGCGAATTGCGGCCCGTGCTTCTTCGGAACCTGCCTGGGCTATGGCAATGCCACCGACTCCTGCATCGCGGCCGACTACGCCACGCCCGCGGTCGAAATCGGTGCGCTGCCGACCAACGCCGCGGCCATCCAGAGCTTCTCTGGCTGCGCACGGGCCACAGAGCAACACTCCGACCGCGCCGGCGCTGCAGGGGTTGCTGCAGCACGCCTCGGCCTGGGCGCAGGCACACTCCGACCACGCCATCGCGGCGCTGATGATTACCGACGGCCAGCCGACGGAGTGCGAGCCGATGGATATTCCGAGCATCGCCGCCATCGCCGCCGCAGGGCTTGCGGGAAGCCCGTCGGTGCCGACCTACATGATCGGCGTTTTCTCCGACGGCGACCTCGCGGGCGGGGCCGCCAACATGCTGAACGCCGTCGCCTCCGCGGGCGGGACCACCTGCGAGCCGCTCCAGACGACGCCGGCGTGTCTGGCCAGCACCAGCGGCGACGTTCGCGGAACGATCGTCTCCGCGCTGCACAACGTGCGCCTCAACGCCCAGGCCTGTCGCTGGCAACTCCCAGCCGGAGTGGTGGATCCCGCGATGCTCAATGCGAGCCTCGTCCCCATCAGCGGCAGTGCAGTGCCGCTAGTGAAGGTCGCGAGCGGCACTTGCGGCACCGCCAGCGACACCTGGGTCTACGACGACCCGACCGCGCCGACGGCCATCGTGCTGTGCCCCGCCACCTGCACCCGCCTCCAGGCCGTCGCAAAGACCGGTGTCGCCATCACTCTCGGTTGCCCGACCGCGACGCGCTGAGAAGACGAGCCACCTCAAGGCAGCGAGGCCACCGCAATGGGAACGGAGCGCCCTGAAGGGCAGCCCATCACCCTCTTCGTCCCGGGCCCTTGGTCCGACGCCGAGGCCTGCAAGAAGGAAGTCTCGAAGACCGGCGAGTGGTCCATCGAGTGGATCGAGAACGACGGCCGCTTTGCGCAGGCCTTCGAGTTCGGTGTCTTCCCCAAGAAGGACCTTCCCAAGCTGGACGCCTGTCCCGGCGCGGTCGTCGTCGAGGGCCGCATCAATCTCCCTCGTGAAGCCACGCGTCTCGAGAAGGTCGGGCGTGCGCTCGCCAAAGCCGGCGGGCTGGCCATCCGCACCGAGCAATCGAAGGCGGGGTGGACCTTCCCGGAGTGGCTCGAGCAGATCTCGGCCGGCGGCGGACGCGCGCTCTTCCGCGCCCTCGTCGTCGCGCTCACGAGCCGCGACACGCTGGAGACCTGCGGGATGCACGTGTTCGGCCGGCCCGATGCCGAGATGGCGGCCAAGGACCTGGACGAAGCCAACCGCATCGTCAGCGCGCTGTCCGTCTACCAGCTCGACGAGGATCCGCTCCTGCTCTCCGGGCACACCTTTCACCCCGATCCGGAGACGCCGCGTGTCAGCCTCGAGCGCTGGCCCGATGCTCGCTACCCGGAGAGCCACCCCTGCCATAACCCCTTCGGCATCTGGAGACTGGGCCCGCCGCCGAAGAAGGCCAGGCAACAGCCCGAGCTCGCCCTCGTCTTCATGCCCACCCTCGTCTCTTTGCTGGCCGCAGCCGAGCGCGACGCGGGCAAGCCGCTGACGCGGAGGCAGGTCGAGGCGATCCGCGACGGGGGCACGTGCGTCGCGACGCCGCACGACAAGGTCCGTGCGATCGAGGTCGGCCGCGGGTACGCGGACATCGATCCCGAGCTGGCCTGGGAGCAGTGGCAGGTCATCCGCAAAGCGCTCTCGTAGCGCCCTGGCGCACGGCGAGCCACCCAGAAGCAGCGAGGTCCCCAAGCAACGGGGACCTCGCCGAGAACTTCGAGCGGTTCGGGCTTGCGCGGTGCGCCTATCCCACCGGGCGCTGGCCCGTCATCAGCTTGGTCCAGACCGGGTTCTTGCGCTGGAGGCGGGCGGACGGGTCCTTGACGCAGCGGATGAGGTAGTCGGAGACGAGGTCGAGGGTCTTGGCCGCGAACTCCTCGCCGATGGAGGCCTTGTCCAGGTCACAGGCGAAGTTCAGGAAGTCGATGGCGTAGGGGACGCCGTCCTTGATGAGGAACTCGTTGGTGTTGATCTCGTAGCCCAAGGACTCGTTGAGCTTCTTGACGTACTCGGTCAGCTTGTCGAGCAGCGGCTTGCCGAAGTGGTCGGCCTTCTCGTAGCGGCCCAGGCGCTGCCCGGCGACCCGGTCCGGCGGGATGAACTGCGCGATGACCACCTCGCCGCCGATGTACCAGCAGCGGGCGAACAGCTCGAACTTGATGTCCTGCTGGTAGATGAAGACCAGCGAGCGGCTCATGAAGCGGCGAACGGCGAGGTCGGCGTTCGGGTCCTCCAGGCGCAGCGGCTTCTCGTGGTGCAGCGCGTGGTTCAGGTTGTGCCAGAGCTCGTCGGGGTTGTGGATCTTGTTCACGGCGAGCCAGCCGCCGCCGGAGGCGGGTTTGAGCCACGCCGGGAAGCCGACGTACTCGAAGATCTTCTCCCACTCCTCGGGCGGCACGGTCTTCAGGTTGCGCAGCGACTGGCTGGAGATGTCGTACTGGTGCTCGCTCCAGGAGACGGGGAGGACGACCGTCTTCGGCACCGGGATGCCCAGCATGTCGACCAGGTTGAAGCCGAGCAGCTTGTCGTCGGCCGACCACTGGAACGGGTTGGGGATGACGTATGTCCCCTCGGCCGCCGCCGACTTGAGCACGTACCGGTAGAAGGGGAAGTCGTGCGAGATGCGGTCCACGACCAAGTCGTAGTCCCACTTCTTGCGCAGCGGCTCCGCGCCAATCTGCATCGGCTCGGCGATGATCTGGCCCTTCGTCTTTCGCGCCACGATTTCGAAGAGCGCGTTCGGAAAGTTGTCTTCCCGGCCGCGGAGCACGCCAATCTTCTTCGCCATGGGGTCCTCCCGGAGAAACGTTCGGGCGGATCGTAGCCCAACCGAGCAGGCGAGTGAGCCCCCGCGTTGAACCGAGGGGTGCGGAGCCAGCGGTGGGGCCAGGTCCGGCGAACGCCTACATCGGCCCACCCGCGCCCCCGACTTCTAAGTGCCGAAGCGCAACCAAGATTCTCTGCTCGCGACAATGACGGGAGAGCCGCCTTCCGTCGTTGCACGCCATCTGCGCCCGAGCAGAGCGAGGAGAGTCATGGTCGCCAAGGTTTCCGGCAGCAGCGTCTCCAGTTCTCAGCGAGTCGACAACGCAGCCGCCGAACGGGCCGAAGCTGCCCGTCGCGCCGCGGAAGCCGCCCGCGCCGCTGCCGAGGCCGCCCGAAAGGCGGCCGAGCAGGCCCGCGCCGCCGCCCAGAAGCTGGCGCAACAAGCCAAGGCCGCGCCTCCCGCGCAGCAGCGCACGCTCAAGGCCCAGGTCCAGCGCGCCGAGCAGAAGGCGACGACGCTCGCGGCGACCGCAGCCGAGGCAGAGAAGACCTCCACCCGGCTCTCGGCGGTAGCCACCAAGGCCGAAGCGCTGGCCAAATCGACTGCTGCGCCCACCGCGAAGCCCGGGACCCACCGGCGCAGGCTTCGGTGAGCCGCCGAAAAGACGCGACGCTCGCCGGGTTCACTCCGGCCGTCGCCAAGAACGAGGTCCGCCCGGCCACCGCCTCAGTGCCCGCCAACGTCGCGGCGCTCCTGAATGTCAAAGGCGCCGGCGAAGTCCTGCGCGCGCTGCGCATCCATGACGACGCCGGGCTCAAGACCCTGGGCACCCGTCTCGCCGCGCAGGCCAGCGGCAAGGCGCAGCCCAGCGACAGCCAGGTGGCCAAGCTGGCCACGCTCGCCAAGACCGTCGATCCCAAAGTCCTCTCCACCGTCGTGCAGGCGGCGGGAACGACGCTGTCGGGCAAGGACAAGGCGCTGGTGAGCTCTCCGGCCTTCGCCGACGCGGTCGCACAGGGCAAGAGCGTGGCCCAGGCCAAGGCCGCCACCACCACCGCGGACTCGAAGGGGCTCGCCGCCCTCGGCTTGACCGAGAAGGACCTCGCGGCGGCTGCCGAAGCGGCGAAGCCGGCGCTGACCAAGGCCGTCCAGGCCGCGGCCAACGGGAAGATGGATGAAGCGCTCGCGGCGCTGGCCGAGGCGGCCAAGGCGGGCGGGCCGGTGCTGGTGGAGAAGGCGCTCCCCAAGCTCGCCGAGAAGCTCCCGGACGGCGTCACCAGGCAGATCCTCACCAACCCGGGCCTGGTTCACTCGCTGGTCGAGGACGCCCCGGACGTCATCGCCAAGCTCGCCAAGGGCGACTACCTCGGCGCCGCCGATGGCCTGAAGAACGAGCCGGCCGTCCAGCAGCTCTTCCGGGAGAAGCTGGGGATCGACCTGTCGAAGGTGGCCGATCCCAGCGCTCTCTTCGCGCGCGGCGCCAAGGTGCTCGACCACCTCGAGAAGGGCGAGTGGGCCTCGGCCGTCCGCGACCTCCAGGCGCTGGCCAAGGAGCTGCCTCCCGAGGCCGTCGGCGGCGCGTTCCAGAAGCTGGGCCAGGCCATCGGCGCCAAGCTGCCCGAGGACGCACGTGCCCATGTGCAGGAGCTCTTCGACGCCATCGCGGTCGACCCGGAGAAGGGCGCTGCGCTGGTGGACGTCCTCGACAGCAGCCGCAGCCTGCCCAACATCGTCGAGGCCTTCGCCAAGGGTGACCCCCGTGGCGCGCTCGACCTGCTGGCCAAGGACTCGAAGCTGCTCGACGTCGCAGGCGACGCCATCGCCTCGATGAAGGTGGTCCAGGACGCTCTCGGAAGGGTCGGGATCGACCTTGAGGGCGTGAAGGACCCGGGCAAGGCGCTGGCGGGCGCGATGGCGCTCGGCGAGCACCTCCAGAACGGCGACTGGGCGGCAGCGACCAAGGACCTGCAGGCGCTGGCGAAGAACGTCGATGCCAAGACCTTCTCGGGCGTGCTGGAGAAGATCTCCGACAAGCTGCCGGCGCCGGTGAAGGACTTCCTGGGCAAGGTGGGCGAGAAGCTCGCCGGCGACCCGAAGAAGGGCGAGGCGCTGCTCAAGGCGCTCGAGAACAGCAAGACGCTGCCGTCGATGGTCGAGGCGCTGGCCAAGGGCGACGTGACCGGAGCGCTGGCGCAGCTCGCCAAGGACTCGAAGCTGCTCGACGCCGCGGGCGATGCGGTGGCGACGATGCAGGTGGTCGAGGACGCCTGCGCGAAGATCGGGATCGACCTGAAGGGCGTGAAGGACCCGGGCCAGGTGCTGACCGGCGCGGCGGCGCTCTCCGAGCACCTACAGAAGGGCGACTGGGCGGCGGCGACCAAGGACCTGCAGGCGCTGGCGAAGAACGTCGACGCCAAGACCTTCGCCGGCGTGCTGGAGAAGATCTCCGACAAGCTGCCGGCTCCGGTGAGGGACTTCCTGGGCAAGGTGGGCGAGAAGCTCGCCGGCGACCCGAAGAAGGGCGAAGCGCTGCTCGAGGCGCTCGAGAACAGCAAGACGCTGCCGTCGATGGTCGAGGCGCTGGCCAAGGGGGACGTGACCGGAGCGCTGGCGCAGCTCGCCCAGGACACCAAGCTGCTCGACGCCGCGGGCGACGCGGTGGCGACGATGCAGGTGGTCAAGGACGCCTGCGCGAAGGTCGGGATCGACCTGGCGGGAGTGAAGGACCCGGGCCAGGTGCTGACGGGCGCGATCGCGCTCGGCGAGCACCTGCAGAAGGGCGACTGGGCGGCGGCGACCAAGGACCTGCAGGCGCTGGCGAAGAACGTCGATGCCAAGACCTTCGCGGGCGTGCTGGAGAAGATCTCCGACAAGCTGCCGGCTCCGGTGAAGGACTTCCTGGGCAAGGTGGGCGAGAAGCTCGCGGCGGACCCGAAGAAGGGCGAAGCGCTGATGAAGGCGCTGCAGGACAGCAAGCAGCTGCCCAACCTGGTCGCAGCGCTCGCCAAGGGCGACGGGGCAGGGGCCCTCGACGCGCTCGCCGCCGACACCAAGCTGCTCGACGCCGCCGGCGACGCCATCGCGTCCACGAAGCTGGCGAAGGACGTCTGCGCCAAGGTCGGCATCGACCTCACCAAGGTCGGGGACCCGGGCAAGGTGCTGGCGAGCGCGGTGGCGATGGCCGACCACCTCGAAGCGGGCGACTGGGCGGCGGCGACCGAGGACCTGCAGGCCCTCGCGAAGAACCTGGGGACCGAGGCCTTCCAGGGCCTGTGGGACAAGGTCTCCGCCAAGCTTCCTGCGCCGGTGAAGGACTTCCTCACCAAGGCCGCCGGAAACGGCGAGGTGCAGAACCTCTTCAAGACGCTCGGCGAGAGCGAGAGCCTGCCGGCGATGGTCGCCAAGCTCGCGAGCGGCGACGTCGGCGGTGCGCTGACGACGGCCGCCGACGATGCGCAGCTGATGTCCGCCGTGGGCCAGGCGCTCGTCTCGCTCCCGGCGGCGCAGAAGTTCCTGCAGGACAAGCTGGGGCTGACCGCCGCTCAGGCGAAGAGCCTGGGCGCCGCGGTCGCGCCGCAGCTCGCCCAGGCCGTCGAGTCCGCGGCCCAGGGCGACGTCGAGGGCGCGCTCACGCACCTGCTCGACGCGGCGAAGGACATCCCGCCCGACGTGGCCAAGGCGGCGACCGACAAGATCCTCGCGGACCTGCAGCCCAAGATCGACAAGCTGCCGCCCGCGGCGAAGGCGGCCCTCAACGCCCTGGCCAGGAGCGCCGAGGTCCTGGTCGAGAACGCCGACGACCCGAACCTGCGCGCAGGCCTGAAGCAGATCGCCCAGGGCGACGTAGCGGGCGGGCTCCGGACCATCGCCAAGAGCACCGCGCTGATGACCGACGTGGGCGCGGCGCTCGCCGAGAGCCCGGAGGTGCAGTCCTTCCTGAAGCAGAAGCTGGGGCTGAACGCCGAGCAGGTGGCCGAGCTGGGCGCGGCGCTGCCCGACCTGATGCAGGCGGTCGCCGCGAAGACGCCGGAGGAGGCGCTCTCGGCCATCAAGGCCGCCGCCGAGAAGTCGCCCAAGGTGCTCGAGGCCATCGGCGACAAGGTCTGGGAGATGCTGCCGGCCAAGGTCCGCAGCGGCCTGACCGCGCTGGGGCTGGATCAGGCCAACCTGAAGGAGCTGGGCGAAGCGCTGCCGAGCGTCCTCTCGGCCGCGGAGAAGATCGGCCAGGGGAACTGGAAGGGCGCGCTCGAGGACCTGGGCCAGGCGCTCCAGTCGGCGCCGAACACGGTGGCCAAGGCCGTCTCCGCCGTGGCCAGCAAGATCCCCGACGACCCGAAGCTCGAGCTGCTCAAGGCCGCGCTCACCGACCAGAAGCTCATCGCCCAGCTGGTGGGCGACCAGGACCTGCACGCAGGCTTCAAGCAGATCCTGTCCGGGGACTTCGCCGGCGGCCTCAAGGCCATCGCCGGCAACGACGCGGTGATGACCGAGGTCGGCCGGGTGCTGCTCGGCAACGCCAAGGCGAGCGAGTTCCTGGCCAAGGTGGGCATCACCAAGCCCGAGGACTTCGCGCAGCTGGGCGACGCCATCGGGGACGTGGTCGAGCTCTCCTCCGACCTGCACGCCGGCCGGTACCAGGAGGCGCTGGAGGACTTCGGCAAGGTGCTGTCCGACCTCCCCATCGGCATGCGCACCAAGATGGGCGAGGCCGTCGCCAAGGCGCTCGGTCTGCCCGAGGGGCTGGCCGACCTCGTCATCGAGGGCGGCGTGGCGCTCTCCGACCCGGAAATCCGCGCGCAGCTCGGACGCGCCGTCGAGTCGCTGCGCAAGTCGCCCCCGGACGCCGGCGCCTTCGTCGACGCGCTGGCCGGCGTGGGCGAACTCATCTCCACCAAGTACCCGGACGCCGCGGTCGGCTTCCTGGACCTGATGGGCAAGCTGCCGGGCAGCGTGGGCCGGTTCTTCAGCAACCACGAGCTCAACGACATGCTGGTCAAGTCGGGCTCGGTCACCAACGCCTTCCAGGCGATGCGCCTGTTGGCCCAGGGCAAGATCCCCGAGGCGCTGCAGGAGCTGGGCGACGCGGTCACCGCCTTCATCGGCCAGCCGCCGCACTACAACGTCGACCTGCCCTGGCCCGTCGGCGACAAGGAGCTGCCCTTCGGCGAGAAGGGGATCGAGGGACTGGCGCTGCTGTTCGGTCAGTTCGTCGAGGCGCTGCCTGCCAAGGTCAAGGAGAAGGTCCTCGCCGAGACCGCCAAGCTCGCGGCCAAGGCCGGCGGCTCGCTCATTCCCGGCGGCAGCCTGCTCGGGCTCGTCGGCGACGCGCCCGACCTCTACGGCGCCATCACCGCCAAGCCGCCGGACGGGCTGGACATCGCGCTCAAGGCCACCAAGTGCGGCCTGGACGTCGCCGGCGTCATCCCTGGCGTCGGGGCGGTCACCGGGCCGCTGGGCACTGTGGTGGGGATCGTCGACTTCGTCCACGGCGCCGCGGATCTGGTCGGCGACCTCAAGGAATTCAAGGACGAGTTTGCCTTCGGCATGGCCGCCTGAGCGTGCCCGCGTGGGCCCCAGAGCCTTGGTGGCCTGGGGCCCCGAGTGGACCGCAACACGAGCCGCCTCCGGTCAGCGGCCGTGAACTAGAATCGCGCCTTCGGACCGACGCTCGACGAGGAGACCATGGCCACCGCATCCCGGAAGATCGTCGTCTTCGACGCCTCGCCCCAGAACGCCCCCACGCCGTGGATGAAGAAGGCCTGCCAGAGCGCAGGCGTCTTCCTCGCCGAGCTGGACGCCATCGCTGACCTGATGGCGAAGGACCCCGAAGCGCAGAAGCTGCTCGTGGCCCGCGGTCCGACTGGACCGGACGCGAGCCTCGCCAAGCACTACCGGGCGGCGCTCGACACGCTGGCCGCAGGGAAGACCAAGGTCGCGGTGCACAGCGTCGTCTGGCTCGACTACGGCATCGCCGCCGACGCGGCCGTCCTCGACTTCGACAACCTGCAGCTCGAGCGTGCCCGGTCCAAGAAGCTCGGCCTGACCGACGCGGGGTACGACGCGCTGGTGGCCAAGGCGCGCGACCAGATGGAGGCGCGTGTCGCGAAGCTGGCGCCGGACCGCGTGCTGCGCCTGCCCGAGCAGGCGAGCGACGCGCGCAAGGCGGAGCTCGCAGCCGCGCACCTCTCGAAGCTGCTCGCCTAGCGAGGCTCCGGCGATCCGGCGCTCAGGCGCCGCTCTTGTTCCTGGCCCATGGTGGCCTCGGCTCAGGCCGGGGAGCACCTGCGTGGAGAATCCATGACCTCGTACACCAAGCTCCTCCTGCCGCTCTTCCTGGGAGCCTGCGCCACCGCGCAGACGACTCGCGTCGTCGAGCAGGCGCTCGAGGTCGAAGGCCAACACGTCCGGCTGCTGACCGACCTCGACGAGCCGACCGCCGTGGAGATGGTCGGCGTGCTCGACCTCCACTTCCAGGCGCTCGAGCAGCAGCTGAGCGCGCTCTCGGGCCAGGCGCTGCCTCCCCCGAGCCGCCTGGAGCTGGTCGCGTTCGTCACCCCGTCGGTGCTGGGCCCCAAGCGCCCGTCCGTCGCCGTCACCGACGAGCTCGGGGCGATCATCATCGCCAGCCAGCAGCGCCAGCACCTCACCGGGACGCTCACGCACGAATGACGCACATCCTGCTGACGACCCACTTCGGCAACCTGCCGACGTGGCTCAACGAGGGCCTCGCGACCTACTTCAAGACGCTGGAGCCGGGCGCGGACCGAGGGCGGGTGACGGTGGGCGCGGACCTCGGCTGGGCCAGCAAGCTCCTGGAAGGCACCCCGGCCCATGCGCCCTCGGAGATGTTCGCCCAGCGGCTGCTCCCCCGGAGCGAGGAGTTCGGCAAGAAGCGCAAGGAGGTCAGCCGGGCCTACGCCTCCTTCTGGCACTTCGTGCGCTTCCTCGTCCGCGAGCGCCCGGCGGTTCTGAAGGAGCTGCTCCAGCGCCTCGGGCGCGGCGAGCCCGCCGAGCAGGTCGTTGGCGACCTCTTCCCGGAAGCCGAGCGCGCCGAGCTCGACCAGATGGTCGCCCAGTACCCGCACTGGGCGCCGGCGGCGACGGTGGCGATGGTCGACGGCGCGAAGAGGAAGCCCGCGGTCCGCAGGCTCCAGGCCGCCGACTACTGGGCCCTCGTCGGCAGCGCCCGGCTGCGCGGCGTGAACGTTCACGACAATGAGGCCAGGGACTGGTGGTGGTGGTCGGTCGGCCAGGCCAGCTCCTTGGCGCTGAGCCTGGATTCCAAGAACCTGCGGGCCCTGGTCCTCAGCGCGGAGTACGCCATCCGAGGCAAGACCGCACCCGAGAAGAAGCTCGAGGCGATCCGCCGGGTCTCGTCCGTCCGGCCCGAGAGCGGCATCGGCTGGGCGCTCCTGCTGCGCGAGGCCCAGCGCGAGGCCAGAATCTCGGCCGACGAGCGGCGCCGGGCCCTGAACGAGGTCGTCGCCAAGCACGGAGAGGATCCGTTCGTCCTGGAGATCGGCGCACGCGAGTTGCTCGCCTCGGGCCAGGCCGAGCAGGCGCTGCCGCTGGCGGAGCGCGCGTTCCAGCTCGATCAGGGCTCGATGCTGCACCGCGCCGCACTGGCGCTGGTCCTCGACGCGCTGGGCCGGTGCCGCGAGGCCTACGACGTCCAGCGTGGCGTCGTCACCCGCCTCGCGGGCATGCGCCGGCCCGAGCGTGAGCTCCAGCACCGCAAGCTGGCCGAGCTGACCGGGCGCTGCGGCGACAAGGCTCCGGCGGCGGAGGCGGAGGCCGAAGGCGAGCCGGAGACCAGGCCGGAACCAGAGCCTCGACCCGGCGATGAAGGATGCGGGCGAGTGACTACCGGTTCGCCGCGGGCCTTCAAGCCGCCGCCGGCGCACGCTCGTGCGCGCCGATGCCCTGGACCTCCACCGTCACGTGCGCGAGGTCGGCCTGGGCCTTCAGCAGCTCCTTGTAGTGGCCGGGGGAACGCGGCGAGCGGGTCACGACGGAGACGATGGCGGCGAGGTGCTCCGGGCCCACGCGCCACACGTGCAGGTCCGTCACGTGGTCGTCGCCGTCGCGCTCGATGAGCTCGCAGATCTGGCGCTGGCGCTCCTCGGGGACCTCGCCGTCGAGGAGGACCGCGCCGGTGTCGCGGAGCAGGCCCAGGGACCACCGGGCGATGACCACCCCGCCGACCATGCCCACGAGCGGGTCCAGCCAGGTCCAGCCGAGGGCCTTGCCAGCCAAGAGCGCCACGATCGCCAGGACCGAGGTGACCGCGTCGGCGAGCACGTGGAGGTAGGCGCCCCGCAGGTTGTGATCGCGGTGATGGACGTGGCCGGCTTCGGGCTCGTGGTCGTCAGGCGCGTGGCCACCGAGGAGGAAGGCGCTGGCGAGGTTGACGGCCAGGCCGAGCACCGCCACCGCGATGGCCTCGTCGAACGCGATGACCGCGGGGGAGGCCAGGCGCAGCGCGCTCTCGCCCACGACGAGGAGCGCGACGACGGCGAGACCGACCGCGCTGCCGAAGCCCGCGAGCGCGCCCACCTTGCCCGTGCCGAAGGTGTAGCGCCGGTCGGAGGCGTGCCGGCGTGCGTAGGAATAGGCGAAGGCGGCGACGCCCAGCGCGATGGCGTGCGTCCCCATGTGCCAGCCATCCGCCTGGAGCGACATGGAACCGAAGGCCATGCCGGCGACGATCTCGCCGAGCATCGTCAGGACGGTGAGCGCGACGACCTGACGGGTCTTGTGCTCGCCGGAGTGAGCCTGGTCGGCGCCGAAGGTGTGGGAGTGCTCGAAGCGCTGGGTCTCGGTCGGGTGCATGGCGGTTCCGGGAGTTCGAAGGAGTGGGCGTGGGAGTGGGAAGGACAGGGGAAGGAAAAGGCGATCGCGGTCATCTCTGGACGCCGAGGCCGACGCCCGGCAGGAAGCGGCCGGTCACGGTGAGGCGCTCGAGGGTGTGCACGGGGCGCTCCTTGTGCGAGGCGAAGGACGAGGCGAGTATGTGAGCGATCGCTCACGTTCACTACTCGCATCCGGAGCAGGAGCCGGCCATGGCGCGAAGGAAGCTAACCCCGCGAAAGCAGGCGACTCAGGCCAGGGCCCAGGCCACGGTCGAGGCCATCCTGCGAGCCACCGCTCACGTTCTGACGAGCCGGGGCTTCGCGGCGACCTCCACCAACCAGAATCGCGGAGCGCGCCGGCGTCTCGATTGGCTCGCTCTACCAGTACTTCCCCAACAAGGAGGCGCTCCTCGTGGCGCTGGTGAGGCGCCACATGTCCGAAGGGCGCGAGCTGCTGGCGCCGCTGGTCGCTCAGGCTGCCGCGCCGGTCCGCCCGCTGCGGGAGCTCTGCAGGGGCTCGTGCGGGCGATGGTCGAGATGCACTCCAGCAACCCCCGGCTGCACCGGGTCCTGTTCGAGGAGGCACCGCACCCGGCGGAGGTGCTCCGCGAGCTCGAGCGGATCGAGGAGTCGATCGCCGAGGTCATTTCCCGCCTGCTGGCGAGCCACCCGGAGGTCAAGGTTCCAGACCCCGATGCAGCCGCCTACATGGTGGTGCACGTGGTCGAGGGGCTCACGCATCACTTCGTGATCCATCCGGGCGAGTCGATGACCGAGACCGTGCTGTGCCAGGAGCTGGTGGCGATGCTCGAGGGCTATCTCAGAAACCCGCAGAGTGGGCGCGAGCGGGCGGCTGGCCCGCGCGCCATCTAGAGCGGTCGAGCCGTAGGTCAGCAACTGCCGCACGGGGCGGGCCGAGCGCCGAGGGAGCCCTCGGCTCGAAGAGCCACGCACCGCGTGCTGTGCGTGCGCTAGCAGACCCCGCGAGAAGTCCGCTAAGGTGTGCCGTGGCAGAATCACAGGCCGCCGGAGAACCGAGATCTTTTATGCCTAGCTACTATGTCGTGGAGTTCATTAGGGAATTCAAGGAAGTCGGCGAAGAGAGGTTCAAGCAGCTCCACGACGTCTGCCACCTGGTCGGAATGGGCATCGCTGGGGACATCGCGCAGAGGGAGGCCCAGCGCACCGCGACCGTCAAAGCGCAAGAGCTGCAGGAACGTGGCATCTGGCTCGACCGCGTGTTCCCCATCAGGCCTCAGGCGGGCGCTCTGGAGATCGTGGTCGGCCGCTCGCCCGAGTCGAACATCCTCATTCCGGACCACACCATCTCGCGGCGCCACTGTGTCTTCAGCATCAACAAGAGCAGCTACGCGATCGCCGACCTCGGCGGAGCGAACGGCACCCTGGTGAACAAGGCGAAGGTGGGCCAGCAACGCGTGGTGCTGACAGGCGGCGAGGAGATCGTGCTCGGGCGCCTCGCGTTTTCCTTCCTGACCCCGGATGGCTTCCGCTCGCTGGTCAAGTCGGGCTCGATTCGGCAGGCCTGGTAGCCCGCTCTAGAAGCGTCCGGAGGCCGCCACCCCCGCAAAGCCCTCGCCGAAGACCGGTAGCACCGTGACGGGAGCCGCGTCCGTGGCGGCTGCATCGACCGGGTGTGGCTGGTTCAAGGTGAGCAGCACCACGCCCGAGGCCGTCAGCAGCCCTCCCACGACGAACGCGGCGACGGCGCCCCCGTTCTCGACCCGCCCGCGCTGCCGGGAGTCGATGACCGTGGCCGGCAAATCCGACTCCTTGCAGCCGCTGGGGCACAGGCGCGCCAGGTCGGAGTCGTAGCGGTCGTAGTTGCTCTGGGCGTCCAGCATCAGCGGCGTGCCAGCCAGGGCCACCACCAGACCCGCGCCGAGCACGGTCCACGGCATCCACGACTCCCACCGGCGGACGAGCTTGACCGGGACCGACTTGACGTTCTGCAGCACGACTCTCTCGACGGTCGACTTGCCCGGGGTCAGCTGCAAGGCGCGCGTCTCGGTGACGAAGCCCGGCTTGACCGCCACCAGCTGGTGCGCGCCCGGGAGCAGGCGGCGCGAGTGGTTCCCCGGCGCCACGAAGAGCTGCTCGCCGTCGAGCGACACCACCGCGCCGGGCTCGTCGCACACCACCTCGAGCTGGGCGACCTGACCCGCGAGCAGCTTGAGGTAGATCATCGCCTGCTTGTAGTTCTCGGCCGAGAAGGGGGCCTCGCCGTACTTGAGGGCTGCCTCGAGGTTCTCGTACGCCGCCAGCGGCTGGTCGAGGTTGATGAGGGCCACCGCCGTGTTGAAGCGGACGCCGGGGTGGTCCCAGACGCGAAGCGCGTCGCGGTAGCGGGAGAGGGCCTGGGCGTACTTCGACTCCGAGAACAGCGCGTTGGCTTCCTGGAAGACCTGAAGCGCTTCCTTCTGGCTCTCGGCCGAGACCCCGGCCGCCCAGGGCCGCTCCAAGGACGTCGCAGACGTCGCGGGCGCGCTGTCCGCGCCCTGCGCCAGGGCGGCCTGGCCGTGGAGAAGCAATGCGGCCAGCGCGGCGCTTCGCAGAATCGTGTTCATGGGCAAGTCACCTCGAGGTCGAACGCCCCCTGGGCATTCTCGAACCCGTCGACGATCACGTAGTAGGTGGCCCCCGCCGCGGCGGCGAAGGTGGTCTCGCGGCGCTCGCCGCTTCCGGTGCTGGCCGCCACGCAATGGCCGCGCGGGTCGCAGCCGCCGCTGGGCCAGGTCGACAGGACGACCAGGTCGAGCTCGGCCGCCAGCCCCGAGAGCGCGACCTTCACCTCGCCGGCGGACGCTGGGGTCAGCTTGTAGATCCGCTCGCGGCCACTGAGCGGCCTGGTCGCGCACCCGTAGCGCTCCAGGCGTGGCGAACCTCCCGCGGTCGAACCCTGGGTCGAGACGTTGCACGAGAGCGGCGAGGCGCCGGCGCAGTTCCCTCCGGCCGCGCAAGCCGGGGCGGAGTCGCAGTCCTCGTCGGCGCAGTTGAGCTTGCCGTCGCAGTCGTTGTCCCAGCGGTCGTCGCAGCGGATCTCCTTCTTCGTGCAGTGTCGGTCGACGGCCAGCACCTGCCCCGAGGCCATGCCGACATAGCCGGCGGCGCGGCTCATCCACGTGCTGAAGGTCTCGCCCACGGGCAGACGCAGGGGCGCGAAGTCGATGCCGTCGTAGTGCAGCAGCGCAGCGCCTTCGTACTCGACCACGAACAAGTCGCTGTCTCCGGTCCCACTGGCGTAGTCGAACGAGTTCTTGGAGTTGACGCTGGCCCTGGACCAGGTCGTCCCGTCGAAGTGCAGGACGCCGTCGAGGTCGGCGAAGGCGAAGACGTCGCTGGGCCCGGAGCCCCAGATTCCCCAGAGGCTGCCGGTCGTCCCCGAGTCGACCGCCACCCAGCCCGTGCCGTCGAAGTGACCCAGCGCTCCGTCGCGGCCCCCGATCCAGACGTCGCTCGAGCTCGAGCCCCAGACCGTCAACAGCGCGGGGAGGGCGCCGACGTCCGACTTGGACCAGGTCGAGCCGTCGTAGCGCACGATCGCACCTGCGCCGTCCGCGTCGGAACCGACGGCCCAGACGTCTGCGGGTCCGCTGCCCCAGACCCAGTTGAAATCGATCTCGGTCGGCGCGCTCATGGGCTGCCACGAGCTGCCGTCCCAGTGCACGACGGTGCCCCCGCCGCCCACGGCGTAGACATCGTTGGCGGCCGCTCCCCACAGGGCCCAGAGCGAGTGGTCGGACTCAGGCAGTTGGACCGTCCAGGCTTTGCCGTCGAAGTGGGCGATGCCGCCCGCCTCGTCCGCGGCGAAGACATCCGTCGGACCGCTTCCCCAAAGCGCCACCACCGCGCTCGTCAATCCCGTGGCGACCTGGGCCAGGGTGGGGCTGCCGCCGCGGAACTGGAGCAGGACGGCCTCGCCGGCGGCCAGCACGTCGTCGGGCCCGGCCCACATCGCGTAGATGGGCTGGGTGGTCCCAGTCGGCAGGGGCGACCACTGGACTCCGTCGTAGTGGAGCACCACGCCGTTCTCAGCGCCCGCGTACACGTCGGAGGGGCCGGTCCCGGTGACGACGTTGACGAACTCTCCGGTGCCGGAGACCACCTGCGTCCAGGAGGTGCCGTCGTAGTGGAGGATGGTCCCCAGGTCGCCGGCGACGTAGACGTCGCCCGGGCCCGTTCCCCAGAGCGAGTAGAGGTAGGTCTCGGCCGCGGGGTCGAGCGGCAGGTCCATCGGCGCCCAGGCCATCCCGTCGTAGTGGATCACGTGGCCGTAGGAGCTGCAGGCGAAGACGTCCTTGGGGCCGCTGCCCCAGACCGCGGTCAGCGAGACGTCCAGCCCCGAGACCTGCGGCGCCCAGGCCGCTCCGTCCCAGTGCAGGACGGTCCCCTCGCGGCCGACGATGAAGACATCGTCCTTGGCCGAGCCCCAGATCGAGTTGAGCTGGACGGCCGACCCGGCGTCGCGGGGTGCCCAGGCGGCGCCGTCCCAGTGGAGCAGGGTCCCCGAATCTCCCACCGCCCAGACGTCGTCCGCGGCGCTCCCCCAGACGCCGTAGAGCGGCGCCGTGGAGCCCGACACCATCGGCGTCCAGGCCGCACCGTCGTAACGCAGGATGAGGCCCGACTCCCCCACGGCGATCCGGTTTCCGGGGTCGCTGGCCCAGAGGCAGTAGACGGTCACCGCGTCGGGGTAGGCCATGGGCGCGAAGCCCAGGTGCTCGCAGCCCGTGAAGCTGGGCGTGCAGAGCGTTCCGCAGTAGATGCTGCCGACGTCGTAGTCGAAGTCGAGGCAGGACTGGGCCGGAGGCGGGTCGCCGTCGCAGATCTCCGCGCCGTTGATCTCCCCGTCGCCACAGATCCCCACGCAGGTGCGGGTGTCCGCGCGGCAGGACGAGGAGCAGCCGAGCTGGCCGCCGTAGTAGCCGAACGTCTGGCACGTCTCCTCGGCCGGCGGCGCGCGCTCGCAGGTCTCGCCGGAACGGTCGTCGACCACGCCATCGCCACACCGCTGGCGCCGGCAGTCGCTGCGGCAGTTGGCGTTGGGCTGGTCCGAGTTGGCCTTCCCGTCGTCGCACTGCTCGCCGCACTCCACGATGCCGTTGCCACAGGTCTCCTTGGAGCGGCAGTCGGCGCTGCAGCCGTCGCACGAGACCGTGTTGCCGTCGTCGCAGACCTCGTCCCCCATCACCGCCTCGTCGCCGCAGACGACCGCGGTGCAGACGCCCTTCGAGCAACGGGCGGAGGCGATACCTGAGAGGCTGCAGACGTCCCCGGCGACCTTGCCCGAGCATTCGCTCAGCTGGCTGCGCGGCACGCAGCGGCCGGCCTCCTCCGCGCAGACGGTGCCCGTCGGGCACAGGAGGTCCCCGCAGTGAACGGCCCCAGGCTCGAGACAACCGGACGCGAGTGCGACCCAAGCCACGGTCGACCCGGCGGCGAAGATGCGCGCGAAGGACCTCATGGGCAGCTCACCTGGAGGTTGAAGGGCCCCATCGACCCGTCGGGGCCGTCGACCACGAAGTAGTAGGTCGCTCCCTGGGCGGCGCTGAAGGTGGCCTTGCGACCCTCTCCGTCGACGTGGGAGCGCGCCAGGCAGCGCGCCGCCGGGTCGCAGCCGCCGCTGTCCGAGGTCCCGACGACGATCACCTCGAGGTCGGTGGTGAGCCCGGAGAGCGCGACCTCCACGGTCCCGTCGGCCGCGGCGGTGAACCGATAGGCCTTCTCGGGCCCTGCCAACAGGCCCGGCGTGCAGCCATACCGCTCGAGGAGCGGCGAGCCGCCGGCGGTGCTCCCGGCGAGGGTGACGCCACAGCTGACGGCACGGCGGGGCGAGCACAGGCCACCCGCCTCGCACCACGGATCGCCCACGCAGTCCTCATCGGTGCAGTTGAGCTTGCCGTCGCAGTCGTTGTCCCAGCGGTCGTCGCAGCTGTTCTCGCGCGGCGCGCAGTGGCGGTCGAGGCGGGCGACCAGGCCGTTCGACAGGCCCAGGAAGCCGATGCTCCGTCCAGCCCAGACGCTCTGGGTGCCCCCCGCCGGCACGGCCAGCGGGGCCCAGTCCACGCCGTCGTAGTGCCGCAGCGCGTTCCCCCCGGCTTCCACTGCAAAGACGTCGGCAGGGCCGGTCCCGGTCCCCGCGCCGAGGCGAGCCGCGGGGCGGGCGGTCATCTTCGCCCAGGTCGCGCCGTCCCAGTGGAGGACGCCCTCCTCGCCGGCGAACGCCACGACGTCGGCGGGCCCGCTGCCCCAGACGCCGGTCAACGCCGAGGTGGTGCCGGCGTCGAGCGTGGCCCAACCCGAGGCGTCGCGGTGCAGGACCGTCCCTCCGTCGCCCACGACGAACACGTCCCCCGCTCCGCTTCCCCAGACGCCGCGAAGGTCGACCTCGACGCCGGAAGGCAAGGCGGTCCACGCGGCGCCGTCCCAGTGCAAGAGCGTCCCGCCGGCTCCCACCGCCCAGGCGTCATCCGCGCCGCTGCCCCACACCGCGTGGAGGTCGGCTTCGGTTCCGGAGTCCATCTTCGACCAGGCGCCGCCGTGGAAGCGCCAGATCTCTCCGGCGTCGCCCACCGCGAATGCCTCTCCCGGGCCGGAGCCCCAGATGCCGTGCAGGGCCCCGGCCGTGCCCGGGTCGATGGCCGTCCACGCGGCTCCGTCGAAGCGCGCGATGTGGCCATTGGCCGCTACGGCAAGGACGTCGGTGTCGCTGCTTCCCCAGAAGGCGTTGACCACGTCGCCGGCGCCGGGGTCGGAGACGGAGAGGGTCGGGCTCCCACCGCGGAACTCCTGCAGCGCTCCGGGGCCCACGGCGACGACGCGGGCGGGGTCGGCCGCGACCGCGAACAGGGCCGAGCGGGTGCCCGACTCGATCGGCGTCCAGCTGCGGCCGTCGTAGTGCAGCACCACCCCGGCGGTGCCGGTGACATAGACGTCGTCGGGCCCGTTGCCATCGATGCCGTAGAGGAAGGCGTCGGTCCCGCTCGCCATCTGCGTCCAAGCGGTGCCGTCGTAGTGGAGGATGGTGCCGAAGTCGCCCACCACAAAGACGTCGGTGGGGCCGGTGCCCCACAAACAGTAGAGGTAGGTCTCGGCCGCGGGGTCGAGCGGCAGGTCCATCTGCGACCAGGCGGTGCCGTCGTAGTGCAGCATGTGGCCGTAGGAGGTGGAGGCGAACACGTCCGTGGGGCCGCTGCCCCAGATGGTGGCGACGGAGACGTCGACGGTGGACGGCTGCTGGGTCCACGCCGTTCCGTCGAAGTGGAGGATGAGTCCCTCGCGACCCGAGATGAACAGGTCGTCGGGCCGCGAGCCCCACATCGAGTTGAGTTGGAGCGTCGTGCCCACGTCGACCGGCGTCCAGGCCGTGCCGTCGAAGTGCAGCGCGGTGCCCCGGTTGCCCACGGCCCAGAGGTCCTCGCGGGAGAGGCCCCAGAGCGACCAGAGCGTGCTGGAGGTCCCCGAGGTCATCGCGGTCCAGCGGGTGCCGTCGAACTGGACGATGCTCCCGCCGGGGCCGCCGCCGAACAGGACGTCCGGGCCGAAGCCCCAGAGGGCGTAGAGGAAGACGCCCGAGCCGTAGGTCATGGGGGAGAAGCCCAGCTGCTCGCAGCCCTTGAAGCTCGGGGTGCACAGCGGGGTGCAGCCGAGGTTTCCGACCGAGTACCCGAAGTCGAGGCAGCTCTGGCTGCCGGGCGGATCGCCGTCGCAGGTCTCCCCGGGATCGACCTCGCCGTCGCCGCAGCGGCCCTCGCAGTGCGCGGTGTCGGCCCGGCACGCCGACGAGCACCCGAGCTCGCCGGCGTAGAAGCCCAGTTTCTGGCAGGTGAGCGACTTCGGGGGCGCGCCGTCACAATCCTCGCCCGAGAGGTCGTCCACGATCCCGTCGCCGCAGCGCTGGCGCCGGCAGTCGGGCCGGCACAGCGCGTTGGCCGAGAGCGCATTGGCCTGGCCCTGGTCGCACTGCTCTCCACACTCGACGATGCCGTTGCCGCAGGTCTCCTTCGAGCGGCAGTCGGCGCTGCAGTCATCGCACGAGACCGTGTTGCCGTCGTCGCAGACCTCGTCCCCCATGGTCAGCCCGTCGCCACAGACGATGGTCGTGCACACGCCGAGGTGGCACAGGGCGGTGGGCTCGCCGGCTGCGCTGCAGGCCGAGCCGTCGGACTTGCTGTTGCATGCCGCGATGAGGGCCGGGGGGGCGCAGCGGCCCGCCTCGGGCGCGCAGAGGGTGCCCTTGGGGCAGAGCAACTCGCCACAGGTGCCCGCGCCGGACTTGAGACATCCTGACCCGCTGGCCGCAAGCGCGACGACCAGCGCCCACGGCGCGACTCGACTCTTTGCGATCGTTGCCACCACCGCCCTCCTCGCTCCAAGGCTCTTCGGCGCGTGGCGAGCAACTCCTAAGGGCCACATGCGGTATGAGTAATGCCCGAAGTCGCCGCGGCTAGGAACGACCGAATGAGTTTGCCCGATCCCGTTCACCCTCCCGAGTTCTACAGCGAGTCGACGGTCGAGGTTCAGCGCGATCTGGTCCGCGATGGCGCGAGCTCGGTGCCCGGACCCGGCAAGGCCCCGGCCTTCGACCCGCTCGAGGAGGGGGAGGTCATCGGGCACTACGAGCTCATCCGCAAGCTGGGGCAGGGCGGGATGAGCACCGTCTACCTGGCCCGCGACAACCGCCTCGGTCGTCGCGTCGCCATGAAGTTCCTGGACGATCGGGACCCGGAGCTGGGCAAGCGCTTCGTGACCGAGGCGCGCATCACCGCGCGCTGCAGCCACGAGAACATCGTCGTCATCTACGAGGCCGACGAGTGGAAGAGCCACCCGTACATCGTCCTCGAGTACCTGCAGGGCCAGCCGCTGACGGACCTCATCGTCCCCGGCCGGCCCATGCCGTTCGCCCGCGCGGTGGACCTGATGATCCCGGTGGTGAAGGCGCTGGTCTGCGCCCACGGCGCGGGCATCGTCCACCGCGACCTGAAGCCGGACAACATCTACGTGACCGAGTCCGGCACCATCAAGGTGCTCGACTTCGGGGTGGCCAAGCTCCTCAAGGAGAGCCTGGGCGCGTCCGAAGGCGCTTCGGGCCAGGCGCTCATCGACTTCATCTCCAAGGACAGCGGCACCACGCGGCGCGACATGGTCATCGGGACGCTGTCCTACATGTCGCCCGAGCAGTGGACCGCCGGCGAGATCGACGCGCGCAGCGACATCTGGACCGTCGGAGTCATCCTCTTCAAGCTCCTCGCAGGGCGACCGCCTCTCGAGGGAAAGCAGCTGCCGACGATCGCCGAGCTCGAGGTGCCGATGCCGCGGCTCGGCCAGGAGGCGGCCTCCGTGCCGCCCGGCCTGGCCGACGTGGTCGACCGGTGCCTGCGCAAGCGCAAGGACGAGCGCTTTCCCGATGCGGTCGCCCTCCTGGCCGCGCTGGAGGTGTTCCAGGCGGGGCGGACGGAAGGCGAGCTCAAGGTCGACGAGAACCCCTTCCCGGGACTGACCTTCTTCCAGGAGAGCGACGCCCACCGCTTCTTCGGGCGCGACCAGGAGATCGGCGGGTTCGTCAATCGCCTGCGCGAGCAGCCGCTGTTGGCGGTGGTCGGCCCGTCGGGCTCCGGCAAGAGCTCGTTCGTGCGCGCGGGCGTGGCCCCCGCGCTCAAGCGGTTCGGCGATCGCTGGGACTCGGTGGTGATTCGCCCGGGCCGCCGGCCGATGGAGGCGGTCGCGGACGCGCTGGTGGCCACCTCGGGCGAGACCGTCGAGGGGCCGGCGCGCGACGAGCTGATCAGGCGCCTGCGCCAGGAGCCCGGCTACGCCGGCGCCGCCTTCCGCGAGAACGCCCGCCGCGGCAAGAAGCGGGTGCTGCTGCACGTCGACCAGGTCGAGGAGCTGTTCACGCTCGTCCCCGACGAGGCGGAGCGCCGGGCCTTCACCGCCTGCCTGGCCAGCATCGCCGACGACCCGACCTCGCCGACGCGGGTGGTCCTCTCGGTGCGCTCGGACTTCCTCGACCGCCTGGCCGAGGACGAACGGTTCATGGCCGAGCTGGCCCAGGGGCTGGTGTTCCTGAGCCCCCCGACGCGCGCGGGCCTGGCCGACGCGCTGGTCAAGCCAGCGGAGATGGCGGGCTACCGCTTCGAGTCCCCCGAGATCGTGGAGGACATGCTCTCGCACCTGCAGACCAGCCAGGGCGCGCTGCCGCTCTTGCAGTTCGCCGCGAGCAAGCTCTGGGACTGCCGGGACGCGGGCCGCAAGCTGCTGACCCAAGCCGGGTACCAATCGCTGGGAGGAGTCGCGGGCGCGCTGGCCGGTCATGCCGACAGCGTGGTGAGCGGGCTGCCGGCGCCCTCGCAGAAGCTGGCGCGAGCGCTGCTGCCTCGGCTGGTGACGCCGGAGCGCACCCGCGCGCTCGTGCCCATCCAGGAGCTGCACGACCTGGCGCCGGAGCCGGCGCAGGTGGACCTGCTGGTCGACCTGCTGGTCCGCGCGCGGCTGCTGATGGCGCACACCGGGACGGGCGGCGCGATGGTCGAGCTGGTGCATGGCTCGCTCATCACCAACTGGCCGCTGCTCCAGCGCTGGCTGGAGGAGCAGCGCGACGACCTCGTCTTCCGGGAGCAGCTGCGCACCGCCGCCAAGCAGTGGGACGGCCGCGGGCGGCCGCAGGGCCTGCTCTGGCGGGGCGAGGCCATGCAGGAGGCCCGCCTGTGGCGCAGCCGGCACTCGGACGAGCTGCCGGGACGGGAGCACGACTTCTTGAGCGCCGTGTTCCGGCTCGACGACCGGGCGCGCCGCGTCAAGCAAGCGGTGGTGGCGGGCATCATCTCCATGCTCTCGCTCATCATCGTCGGGGGGGCGGTCGCGCTCTACCAGGTGCGCAAGGCGGAGCGCGGCGCCCTCGAGCAGGCGGAGCTGGCAAGCCGCGAGGCAGAGCGGGCGGGACGCGAGGCGGAGAGGGCCAAGGCCGCCGAGGCGGAGGTGAAGCAGCAGCTGGAGGTGGTCAAGCGGGAGCAGGCCGCCAAGGCGCAGGCGCAGGCCGAGGTCAAGCAGGGCAAGGAGGATCTTCGCTCCGCCAACGACCAGCTCAAGGTCGCCTTGGCCAAGGCGGAGTCCGAGTCGGTCAAGGCGCGCTCGGCCGCGGAGCAGGCGAGGTCCGCCGCCGACCAGGCGCAGAAGTTGGCGGGCTCTCTCCAGGAGGCCAACTCCAAGCTCACCAAGCTCCTGGCGACCGAGCGCGCCCGAGCGGAGAAGCTCGAGGCGGAGCGCAAGAAGATCACCACCGAGCTGCGCTGACGACTCGAGTTGGCGGGTGGCAGCAGGTAGTCGCCCCGGCCGGGCTCCAATGCGGCGAGCGTCTTGCGTCCTGACGAGGTGGCCGGGCTTGCTGACACCGCCGACGTTCCCGGCGCCGTGAGCCTTCCCTTCGAGGCCGACATCGAGGTCGACCCTGGCGGCGGACGGGTTCCGAGGGTGTGTAGGTCGCGGCTTCTATCGGCACAGGCTCGTCGCCGCCAACGTCGCCAGGCCAGCGGCGAGAACCAGCACACCGAAAAGGGCGAGCGGAGAGAGCGGGATGGTCTTCAGGGTCTCCTTGTCGACCCAGGGTGTCTCCGCGCCTGACTCCAACCAGGCGATCACCTGCTTCATCCATTCGTTCTGCGCTCGCGCGTACTCCGCGTCCTTCAGTCGAATGTCTGCATCGGAGATCCAGTGCCAGACCGCGTGAGGAATGTGGTCGCAGATCGCGGGACTCCACTGCTCGCTGAGGCGAATCGCCTTGTCGGTCCAAGCCTCAAGTGAGTCCCGGTCGGACGGAGCGTGATCGAAGAGGTCGCGCAGTAGCGCGCCGACGGCTCGGCTCTCCTGGTGGATTTCCGGGCCCATGGTTTCTCCAAAGGGCCCTCACGCGCCGGGCCTCGGACGGACCGAATACCACTTCAGGCGCGACCAGGAACCTGGCCACGACGCTGCTGGCGAAGTCGCCGTGGTTCTCGACGATGAGGACCGCGCGGAGCGGCACGCAGGGCCCCGTCGCCCGCCGTACCGCCGCGTTCTCGGTGGAACGCCTTCCGCGGGCCTGCGGCACACGGACGTAGGGCGCCCCTCGGGTCGAGGTTCCCCAAATCGCAGGTCCATCCGACCAACTACAGGCTAGGAGGCCAAGATGGCGCCAGATTCGAGTGACCGCCAACCGTGCCGCCCCGACGGACGCGAGGACCCGCTCACGGGTCGCCGGGCCGCTGCTGCTGCTGGCGGGCATTGGGATCCAACTCTTGGCCATCTTCGTGATCGCCTGCCCGGATCCCGACCGTGGCGGCTATCTGTGCGCTCCCGTCGCGGTAGCGGTGTGCTGGACCGGTGCGCTGCTGGGCATGGTGGGCTCCTGGGTGGAAGCGTCACCCGGTCTCGCCTGCCTCATGACGTGCGTCCTGCTGAGCCTGGCCTCGGCGTTGACGATCGCCCCCTGGCAGCTTCCGGCGCGCGCGAGGGCCACTGTGGAGGTCTGGCGGCCTCCTCGATGAGCGGTGGGTCGCCGTGGGCTCGCGCATCGTCGAGAGTGGCCTGCTCAAGAACGCGCTCCTGCATCTCCTGGCACTCCTGCCGCCCAGTGCAAGCGCGGCCGCACCCTTTGCGCGGCCGCGCTTGCCGGCGTCGTCAGTGCAGCCGCTGAGGCTTCTCGAGGAAGCCGTAGGGGCGGCAGTCGAGCCATTGCCAACCGTCGCCCTTCTTCTGGGCCAGGATGACGAGGTGCAGCGTGTAAGGGCCGGAGGAATCCGTCCGGCTTCTTGAAGTTCTGAATCGCGTGGTCGAGGTCGAGGAAGAGGCAGTCGCTGCCGACCTTGCGCGTCCCGATGATCGTGAACTTCGAGGTAGTGCCCTCCAGGATCGTCTCGACGTCCTCGCGGTAGACCTTCTCGACGCCCGAGCGGCCCCTTCCAAAGTTGCCTCCCGGGGTGATGAGGGTTCCATCGTCGGCCCAGAACGAGGACACCTCCTTCGTGTCGTAGCGGTTGAATGCCTCGGTGAACTTCTCGAGGGTCATTGCGAGCGATTGCTCCACGCTTGCCTGCTGCTGCCCAACTCCCGTGCTCGTCTGCTCCATCTCCGGTCCCTCCTGCTTCGAAGATTGGCAGAGTGGCGCGGGTCGCAACCGAGGGCGAAGCGGGCGAGGTGCCTGCGACCGCAGTGGCGCAGGCTTGGCCAGATCAGCGGCGGCGTGCACGAAGGCAGCTCGAATTGCCAATGGGCCGATCGCCTGCGCGCGGGTTGCGGCGGAGCCCCTCTGGCGTGGTGCTGCCCAGGGCGATGAGGGCACGACAGGGGCGGCGAAACCGGGCTCAGGCGAGGAGGCTAGCAGGCCACCTGAAAAGCTCCCGGTACTCTACGAAGGGGAGCTTCATGGTTGCGGCTGAGTCCGGCGTGCAACCATCCTCAGGTGGTCCTCCTCCGCGACACTCCCCACACATCCAAGAACGGGCGGTAGGAGTCGTACAGCGAGGTGGTCCCCGGCTCGGCTGCGGCTCGGCGCGGAGTAGGGCGAGGGCTTCGTCGGCGGTGCGAGGGGGTGTCATCGAGGCCTCCACCCTATGGGCGGGCAATCGGAATAACCCCACAGGTCTGGGCGCTGCCAGACAGCCAATCTGTTCCGTGCGGCACTCGACCTCGCTCGTCATTGAAGGCAGAGTGAGGACCAGGGTTCCCTCGGGGCGGGCGCAGAGGACTTATGAGCGAGATGAGAATGAAGGGCGTCGCCATGGTGCACTTCCGCGAGTACGTGCTGAAGCGCGCGGGCGAAGAGGGGCTCGAGGAGATCGCCGCGACGCTGTCTCCGGCTGCGAGCAAGATGCTGACCCAGCCCGCAGCGTGCGACTGGTACGAGCTGGCGCCGGTCGTGGAGATCGAGCACGCCCTCGTCAACAAGTTCTTCAACGGGGACATCACGGCGGTCGCTCAGCTGGGCGAGTTCGATGCGGTGGAGTCCATCAGCAGGATCTACCGGATCCTGTTCCGGTTCCTCGACCCGGCGACCCTCGTCAAGAAGTCCAGCCAGCTCTGGTCTCGCTACTACGACCGCGGCGAGTTGAAGGTGGACCAGCTCGGACCCCGGCGCCTGGCCGTCCATGTCACCGGCCACGCGCCGCGCGAGCTCATCCACTGCCACGAGTTCCGCGGCGGGCTGCTCGGATGCATCCGCGTGTGCGGCTTCGACACGGGGCGGGTCGAGCACTCGGCGTGCGTCCTCTCCGGCGCGCCGGCCTGTACCTACGAGCTCACCTGGTAGGTCATCGCTGGCGAGGTCAGCGGTTTCCAGGACACCCTGGGCTCGCTCCTCACGGTCTGCGGCTCCTCAGGGACGACCGGGAACGAGAAGGTGATGCCATAGGTGGGGGCACGAAGAGCGCCTGCTTCGGCGGCTCGAAACTGAAGTTCCGTCGCTGGCGAACTCGTCGTAGGCCTTGAAGCTGCCATTCACCACCACGCGCGAGTCGTGTTCCCGAAAAGGGGCCGGGCGCCCTACGAGCGCATGGACCGGACCGAGGGCGTCAAGGGCAAGGGCTACTTCGCGGACGCCGTGGAGGCGGCCGGGCTCAGG
The DNA here is from genome assembly GCA_049841135.1 of Myxococcales bacterium. Classification (GTDB taxonomy): domain Bacteria; phylum Myxococcota; class Myxococcia; order Myxococcales; family UBA5297; genus JACRCT01. The sequence continues at coordinate 480,104 of JASGHK010000002.1, read as the reverse complement.
GGCAAGGTGACCTTCCACGGCCTGCGGCACCTCTTCGCAGTCCGGCTGCTCACTCGTGGCGTGCCGATCACGGTGGTCTCCGAGCTGCTCGGGCACTCGGACATCAATCTCACGGTGAAGCGGTTCGGGCGGTTCTCGTCGGACGCGAAGGTGAAGTGGGAGGCGGTGAAGGTGCTGGATGTGGCGTAAGCACGGTTGGTGCGCTTGCTTGTGGAATCCATAACCCCCCTTGATCGAGTAAGATGCCGCAGGTGAGCGCAGGCGGTAATAATGCAGGCTGCTATCGCTCACTAGGGCGAATAGTGGGAATGACTGCAATTGAAACAGCAAAGTGGACGATAGGGGTCGCGGCGGTCTTGGCTTGGCTTGTCCTCGGTACGTACTGTTCACTTAAGGGAGCCAAGGAGCGAGCTACCGACGAGGGCGGGGATTGGCTGTTCTATTGGCTGTCCAACACATGGCATCGAGTCCGCACCCGAGAAGGGAAGCGGTACGTACGTATCTTGGTGATTTCGTTTCCAGCAATAATTCTTCTGGCTTGGGCGTGCGTCGAGGTGGCTTCGCGGCTGCTGTAGTGGCTGCGCATAGGACCGGACAGAAGGCGTCGAGGGGAAGGGCTACTTCGCGGATGCCGTCATCGCAGGGTGACCTTCCACTGCCTGCTGCACCTCTTCGGCGGTGCGGCTCCTCACCCGCTGCGTGTCCATCACGGTGGTCTCCGAGTTGGTCGGGCACTCGGACATCAACCTCACCGTGAAGAGATACGGGCGGTTCTCGTCGGACGCGAAGGTGAAGTGGGAGGCGGTGAAGGTGCTGGATGTGGCGTAAGAGGCGAGCGCCCCGCCGAACAGACTGCTCCGTCGCCTCAGCCGCATTCGGGAACACGCTTCGACGGGTAGAAGCCGACTTCCCTCTCGAAGAGCTGCTTGCATTTCGCGCAGGTGTCAGCGTTCTGCCACTTCGGGTCCGAGCATTCGACTTGGGCGCCGAAGTCTTTCTTTAGGTCTTCGCGAAGGCCCTCGCATGCCCGCACGCAGACGCTCTCGCCACACCCGCCGAGCACGCCAACGAGGAGCAAGCTTCTTGCTGCCGTCAGAATGCCTCGCATCTCGTGCCACCTCCGTTTGCTGTTTCCGCGCCTTGGGGCCGGCAGCAGAGCCAGCGCGGCGTGGCCGGCGCGGACAGCCTGCGTCCGACCAGCTTGCGACCGACTACTCCGGGACCGCAGAGCAGGTCCCGTTCAGGCATACGGCCTTGTGTCCAAGGCAAAGTGCATGCACCGTCGTGCACGGGCTATCGAAGAAATCACAGGTCGGCGCCTTCTCGCCTGAGACAGCGCCGACGCATCTGCAGTCGCAGTGCTCGTTGATGAGCACGCAGTCCGCGTCGACCTCGCAAGGGCCGTTCCTCACGCGTGCGCCGCAGCCGCCGAGCGTCGCAGCGCAAAGGAGTGCAGCCATCAGGTACGAGAAGGTCGCCTGCCTCATGTCACATTCCCCTCGGTGTGGTCCCGGCCGGCGTCAGAGTGTACCACCCGCCCAGCGCCCCTCGCGCGATGGCGACGCACTCATTGCAGATGGACACGGAGCCGAAGGCGCCCGGACCGACCAGCATTCCGGCAACCAAGGCGCCATCCTTGCCGCAGAAGCGGCACGACCGGACTGACCGCCCGCCCAGCGATCTTCTCCTCGACTGTGGCCACGCAGTAAGAGCCGATGTGGACGCCCGGGCCTGCGACGAGCTTGGGCACAGCCCACTGCGTCCTGCCGCAGAACGCGCAGCAGAGCGGGAACCGTAGTTCGTGGTGGTGGCTGGTATCGCTCATGCGGTGACCTACAGGTGACGTCCGCCCTGGCGTTTCTTCGCGAGCTGCACCGCCTTGCCGAGGTACTTCGCGTCGCCGTCGGTAGCCTCGATGAAGGCTTCGCGCTCGTGAGCCACCGAGGCAAGCAGGACGGAGCCGTCTGGTCGGAGCAAGTGCAGATCCTCCGGCAAATCAGGCTGCCTCCAGTCGAAGAGGCCACATGCGCTCTCCATGAGGACGGCTTCGGAGTCGGGCGATAGCAGGTAGCGTCGCACCGTCGCCGTCGGCATGTACGTCTCAGTGCCAGGCCACTTCTTGGCCGGGTCTTCCGAGATGAGGAATGGGTCCAGCCGCTTGAGCACGGCGCGGCCCTCCGCCGAGAGCGGCATGTTCCGGTGCTCGACCAAGCCGAACGAGGTGTAGAGGCATCGGGTCTTTTCAAGCAGTTCGCGGTAGCTCCGCCCCCGTGGCTCCTCAACAATCTGGAAGTGACGTCGGACCTCGACGTCGTCCTTGTCCGGCGTGCGATCCGGGGCCTGCCTCCCCTCGATCCAAGCGATAGCGTCGCTCGCCTCGTCGCAGACGCGCCACAAACCCGGGCACACCGCCCGGTCACTTTTGGCGACCCGCCGCAGGACCGGCAGCGCCGGTCGGTGGCGCATCTTGCCGAGTGCGAGCGCGCACCAGAAGCGGACGACCGGGGAGGGATTGGCAAGCCCCTTGAGCGCAGTCCTCGCCGCCTTGCGGTAGAGCGGGTGCCGCTTGTGGAACTCAAAGAGTTCGGCGAGACCCTCGGCCGCCTGCCCGCGTACACCGGGGTCGTCGGCCTGATCGCTCACGCAGTGTAGGAGAGCGGAGGCTGCGCGGTCGTCGTGCATGAAGGTGAGTGCGTAGGCTGCCGCGACACGCGCCTGCAGCGGCCCTTCGCCGTTGAGCACCGCGATGCAGCCGGTACAGGCCCTCGCGCCTCCGAGCTCAGCGAGCACTGAGGCAGATCCCCACTCCAAAAGCGGGAGCAGGACCGGCACCGCCTTCGCCCGCCCGAACTCTTTGGCCAACTGCACCGCGGTCGTTGCCACGCTGCCTTTCAATCGGGGCAGCGCTCTAGCCAGCGCGTCGAAGGTGTTGATCTCGCGCTTGGCCAACGACCGAAGGTCGCGCTCGTAGATTCGGCGATGGTCGGGCCAAGCCGCAGAGGCGATCAGTTGTCCCGCCCGGCGCTGGAACTCTTCGGTGGAGGTCTTGCTCATGTGGCTGATGTCCCGACCTGGGCCCGCAATCCCCGGATGAAGCAGTGGGCGCTGGCTCTACTTGGATTGTGGCCGATTCTCCTCCGCCTCCGGCGGCCGTCGAAGGCGTGGCGGCCTCGGACGTGCCGCGAGCTTTCCTGACGGCCTTCCACGCAAGGAAGAGGAACCCGAGGCCGAAGGCGATCTGGACGAGCATCACCCCCTGGCCCGTGAGGAGCCGCTCGAGCGACCGGAGCACCCCGAGGGTTCCGAGGACTCCGCACACGAGTGCGAGCAAGTAGAAGAGAACCCTCACAGTGCCCGTCCGCAAGACAGCGAGTCGTTGAGCGCTGAGCCAGCATAGGCCACGTTTCTGGCACTGCGAAGGTTGGCTGGCTCAGCCTGTAGCGGGTCAGCCTATGGGGTCGGCACCGCGCGCAGGCCATGCCGCTCGCCGGGCGTGCGTCCCGCAGCTGCTGCGGCCCGCACCTCGGCCGCCGCTAGCGCGTCGGTGACGGCCACGGTCACGCTCACGAGGCTCGTTCGCGGGAGCGCACCAGGCGGAGATCGCCGTCCGCGGCGATCGCGGTGAAGACGTCATCGGTGTGCTCGAAGACGTCCCACGAGGCGCGGCCGGTCGAGACCTCGATGGCGTGGCAGACGCGCTTCTCCAGCTCGTCGTCTCGCTTGCCCTTCCAGAGCTTGTCCGCGAGGGCTACCAAGAGGTCCTCGAGCACCACCTCTTCGTCGGGCCATGTCGCGTGCGTGCGGCAGAAGCGAGCGACAGCGGGCTCGACGCCCGCTCGCATCAGCAGAGCGACGCCGCTGTCGGCGTGCTCCGAGCCCGGCTCGTCCAGCTCGGCGGGGTGCTCGATCTTCCCCGCGTCATGCAGGCCGGCGCCGACCAGGACCAGCCCGTCGTCGACATTGAGGGCGAACGCCTTTCGCAGCCCGGCGAGGAGGGCGCTGGCAGCCTCCACAACGAGCTCGTGGTGGCGGATGAGTCGTGGCGGGGCACCGAGGGCACGAAGAAGAGCGAGGGCTTCGTCGGCGGAGCGAGGGCTTGGCATCGAGGCCTCCACCCAAGAGCACGGCGATCGGGCGACCGCGCGTCAGGCCCTGCTGCCCGCCACACGCGCCCCGTTCCCAGGGTGGCGCCCACGCACGCGGCGCTCTTGCCGTGCGCCCCTGACGCCCACGTGGGCCCTCACGCGGGCCCCGACGGGTCAGCTCGTCCACCCGCCAGGGACCGGCGCTGGAAGGCAGGAACCCGAAGACCCCTGGCAAATGCATCAACCCCGCATCAAGGCGCTGATGCACCGCGCTCCCCCCAAAACGCCGAAGGCCCCACCGGCTAAGTGCCGATGGGGCCAACGGTTTTCATTGCGGGGGCAGGATTTGAACCTGCGACCTTCGGGTTATGAGCGCGCTGGAAATGACCGGAAATCGCGTAGTTGGGCGATTTAACGGGGTTCTATGTTGCGCCACTTTGCGGCGTGTTGCGGGGTTTGGCGCGGTTTGGTGCATCAGCGGCGCATCGGCTCGGGGAGGGTGATGCACCGCGGGCGGCGCGGGCATCGCCGCGTACGGGGTCAGGTTGCCGAAGGCTTGCGCCCGCGTGGACGGCGACTCAGTTGGGAATGAGCGCCATTGGCAGGTCCAAGGTCAGTGGGCGCCGGCTCCTTCACAGCCCTCCTTGTCGTATTCCTTTCTTCACGAGTGGGAAGCCTCTTTGCTGATTCATAAAGCTTCCCCGCCTCCTCGTCTCGTCCCAAGTCCGACAGAAAGTCCGCAAAGCCCTCAATTCTCGCGCGGTCGTTCGGCCTCAGCCGTAATCCTTCTTTGTGAACCGCCTCAGCTAGCGCAAGCATGTTCTTCCTCATGTACAAGAGCGCGAGCGAGAGCCGTCCAACCAATCCGTCCCGCAGAACCAGTGCTTTTATCAAATTGTGTTCCGAATCCTCGAATCGGTCCGTCTCGCTCAGCACTGTTCCCAGTGCCCAATAGCCGATATGGCATGTCGGCTTCGCATCGATGGCCTTCTTGAGGTAGGTCTCGGCAGTAGATAGCCGGCCCAGCTTGTATTCGGTCCAGCCTGCGTCCCAGAGAAGTTCGTAATTGGATGTGACTAACTCGGCATTGTCTCGAAAGAGGGCGGCAGCCGCATCCCAACGCTCTTGCGAAGTTAAGGCGCGCTCTTCTTCGAGCAGGCGTCTTACCCTTTCAGTGGGAGTCATCGTGTTCCTCGTCCGGATCGAAATCTCTCTTCCCTGCTAGTCACTCTAAACTGGCTCGGCTTTTCCATCGGCGCCGATGGGGTCATTCTCGCGCATGGCACCGTGAGGGAACGCTTCGACGCGGCGTTCGACGAGTTCCGCGCGAAGGCTGGGATCTGCCAACCTGCCCGAGGCTCGTGGGGTCGAAAAAGCCGGGTGTGCCCTGATGTGCTCGTGCAGCCCATTGCTCCTCGTGTGGTTGGCGGCAGCCTATCCGCGCGCTGCCTTTCGGACCTGGTGCCGATGGAGGAGCTGAGGACCGGCGCGGGCTTGAGCACCTCCAGGCTTGACAGCACCTGTATCCTCACGGGCGGCAGTTAGTCTTCAGGGTCGTCCTGAGGGATGGCGTCTTCCTTGCTGTCCTTCTCCGGGCTCTGGTTCGTCCAGTGGGCCCTCCATCTCGTACCCGAGCAGCCAGTGCGGCACCTCGACGACCGCGATCGCGTCGACCTTAACCAGATTCGCCTCGCCATCGACGTCCAAGATTTGCTCGAAAGCACCGCGTTCCGCCCATGTATCGAGTGTGAAGAAGAAGCTTCTGAATTGTCCCTCGTCGACGGCCTCAACCCACTCATCGGAACCTTCGTCGAGGTCTTCTGGAAGTTCAGGATCGGGTTCGCAGTCGATCTGAATTGGTGACACAGCGTTCTTCAAAAAGAACAGGGCAGTGCTTTCAGAGAAGCTCGGCATGTTCGAAGTGGACGATGGGCTCCGGTGCGTCCCAGCAGGCGAGGGCGTGGACCACGCACGACGGGTCAACGGCCACGCGACAGTCTTCTGAGTCGAAGACTATGAACGGCACGCGATCGGCGTCCGCCTTCGCTTCGCTTTGGAGCCCGGCCCAAACCCTATCAAGCTCGACGGTAGTGATGGGATATGAACGTTTGGCACCCGACCCCAGGGTCAGCACGAGGTGCCACTGTCTCGGGTCAGCATCCAGACCCCCTTTCGCTAACTCCTCGGAGGCGTCGTCCGCTGCTTTCCAAAATTCTTGGACTGTTCGCGCCGCCCGCAGTCGCTTTGCCCCAGCCTTCGCATCAGGAAATGCCTTTTCCAGCGGCGCGTCGAGCGCTTTGGCGACTCGCAAGGCAAGTTCTAGGCGTGCCGCTTGCCCTGACTCCAGCCTCTGGATCTGTTGCTGGCTCGTTTGCGCCTTCTTCGCGAGTTGAGCCTGGGTGAGTCCAGCCTTCTTGCGCAGGTCCTTGAGGCGATTCATGCAAGCACCTCTCTACTCAATACCGTGTACACGGTTCTGTGTATGGGCCAAGCTCTGAGTTGATCGATTCCGCAGGAGCCACTGTGTCGGGAACGTCGATGCATGTCCCCGATGGGGTGCCCGTGTCCCTCCGACCCGCTTGCCATCAGCACTGCGAGCGAGCGGCACGACAGCTCGTTGGCAGATGCACTGGCCGCCTCCACGACGAGATCCTAGGGCTCAGGCGGAATTCTCAGGACGCTGACGGTCGGTGGTGGCGACGCATCAACTGTCTGCTTTGGTAGTCCACGCACTTCGATCGAGACAGAGTAAAGGGCCGCTTCGATACTATGACCGTCCTCCCGCGCAACGATCAGCGTGTAAGCCCCAGTCGGAACCGCCCGAAAAATAACTCCATCAAGCGATCGTTCACCTTCGCGAGCGACCTTCCAAAGGTCTTGAAGGGACTGGTAATCGCGGGGCACGGAGACGCTTCCAGCCATAAGAAGAACGTGCGTCATGTCGCCCACCCCGTTGCCGATACCACCAACGGCAAGCTCGGTGCCGCCCACTCGTTCGGTTAGAACAAGCCCTGTGACTCCCTCGGCAGGGACTTCGACTGTGGAAGGGAGGAGGTCGATGTATGCGCCGAAGGAATTCGCGCTGACCGAGATCCTCCAAGTGCCCGGTCGAACGCCGGTCACTTCGAAAGAACCATCAGGGGCGAGTGGCGAGTTCAGCCATTGCCGTTCTCTGTTGAGCGTGACCCGCGCCTCTGTGGGGTAGATGCGGCCTTCGTTCACGACCACTCGGCCCGCGACCGAAACCCCGCCCTCCAGCGAAAGTCGATAGTGGTCGACCTGAGGGCTGATCGCGAACGCCTTCGGCAGGTAGCGCTTGTGCCGAACAAGAACCGAAGCCGGCGCTGTCCCCCCGGTCGAGAAGTCGAAGTGACCATTGGCGTCCGACCGAACGGCGGGACCACACGGCACCCAGAGAGCTACCAAGCTCCTTGCTCGGAAGGTCCTTGTCCGCGAGGCAGACGGAGGCGTTCACCACCGGTTGGCCGCTCGAGGCATCGATCACCTCGCCATCGATCCTCCGTGCAGGCGTCAGAACTACGTCCTCGAGGGTCACTTCCTTTTCGCGGCCAGCTTGTACCAGCCGCACCTCTTGGGCGTAGTTCGACTCGTTGAAGAACAGCGTGACGGTGGGGCCACTGTGCACGGAATACGCAAACCGCCCATCGGACGAACGAATTGTCTGGTCGTTGAGGCGGTATTCGAGTGAAGGGCTGCCGTCCGCGTGCAGAACACGACCGCGAATAATGCCCTCCTCCGAGAGGGCGAGACGCACACTCGAGTCACCCGTCGTCGCGAGCGCCATGCTGTCGTTGCGGTTCGAGTAGCCGCTGTACTCCGCCCAGACACGGTACCGGCCACTGTGCAAGCGCGTGAGGGTGAATGCGCCTTTGCCATCTGCGAACGTTTCGGAGCGTTGGAGATTGGCAGCAAGCCCTTGGACGGGGCCGACACCATCGGGAAGAGCGCTAACAATGGCTCCGGCAATCGGACGCCCGTGGGAATCGACAACCGTGCCCCGAATAACCTCACCGCTCTTGAAGCGAAGGGTGACCCGGGTATTCGTCTCGAATACGGCGATCTTTTCGGAAACCGAAGCGCCTGTCGTCGAGTACTTCTCGTTGCGTAGACTTTCCGCGGCGACAGCGAGATAGCGTCCGGGTTGAACACCATCGATCTTGAATGCGCCATCCTCGTCGGCGGTGCCTCCAAGCGACGCCCCGAGCGGCTTGCCTTCGGGCAGCAGGCCGACTTCCGCGTCAGCGAGCGGGTTGCCGGACTCGTCCAGGACCATGCCGAGCACGGTCAGCCCGGGCTCCATCACTAATCGCAGCTCCTTCGAGGGGGCAGTGACGTCGAACTCTCGGTTCGCGAAGCCGTCGGCCCGGACTGCGATCCGATGCGGCCCTGGCAGGAGACCGTCGATTTCGAAGTGCCCGATTTTAGGCTGCACAGCTTTGGCTGAACGTCCCACGACGGCCTGAGACCAGATTTCACTCCACCGGATTGGCGCCCCAGTGCCGTCTACGACCACGCCCTCCAGGGATACAGCCGACCAAAGCCGTATCTGGACCTCAGTCGTCTTGGCGGCGTCGACGGTCGCGGCGACGCCGTCGCATTTCAGCGTGTGTGGTGCGGATGCTCGTACTGTGTAGCTGCCCAGCGGCGCCGCGACCACGAAGCGACCATCGGGAGAAGACGTCGCCTCAAGGGAACCCTTGCCAGAGACAGTCACTCGGGCGCCGGCTCGCGGGTGGTCCCGTTCGTCCACGACGGTCCCCGAGATGAAGCCGCCCGGCTTGAGCTTCCAGCCTCACGAGCGGCGGTTTCTCCGCCAAGGCGATTCTGGGCGAAGCGCAAGCGATGTTGGCCCCTTCAGCCGCGCAGACAGTGACAGCTGTGGCGTCCTTGGAGCCCCACGTGACCACGCTCTCATCTGCTACCCGGTCGGAGAGCCACTTCAGGGTGGGGCCAAGGTCGAAGCGAAATTGACCAGCCTCATCGGAATCACTCTCGGCGTTGGCGGGGCCGATGAGCTTCACATGAGCCAAAACCGGCTTGTCGTCTCGGAGCACCTCGCCGACGAGCCAAGCGACTTCTCCGGGAGTGCTCCTCTGAGGGACCGCCTGACTCTCGGGTGTCCTCCCGGTCTGCCGCAGGGATTGCGATGAGGGCATCGAGCGGTCTTGGCCCGTTGCCGGCCAGAGGAGATAGGCCAGGACGCAGACCGCGAGGGCGATCCCTCCCACGACCGCGCGAACTCGGTTCATCGTGGTGGCGAGGATACCGCAGACCGTGCTCGATAGGCCGGTGAGGGTTGGCGTAAGGTGTTGTCCGCAACACCACGAGGAGGGAGCCGATGCGCGCGAGGTACTGGGTCAGCGGGCTGCTGGTCCTCGTGCTCGGTTTGGCACTGTGGCTCCTGCTGCGTCCGAGTGAAGCGGACTCGCCAACGGCGCCCCCGCCCTCGACTGCGGAGGGAGCGACTGGCCCAGTCGCTCGCCCTAACGCCTTGCTCAACGCGGAGCTGCCGGCGCCCAAGGGCGACCTGGCCATCCGTGGGCAGGTGCTGGGCCCTGACGGGCCGGTGGCTGGGGCAATCGTTGTCGCCTCGAGCGACGGCGGCGAGGACGTGCTTTCAGATCTCGTCTGCCAGTGCGGCAACCGCTGCGGACGGATGCTGCTGGAATGCGGCTGCCCGGAGGCTGCGGTGCAGCTTGTGGACTTGGTGCTGCAGCGGCGCGGCGAGGCGCCCCCTATCGCGAGGACGACTAGTGCCAAGGATGGGACCTTCCAGCTCGCAGGCTTGGAGGATGCTGTCTTCACGCTCTGGGCGGAGCAGCCCGGCAAGCTCATCGGCTTGCGGCGCGGGGTGCGCGCAGGCACCGAGACCGCCGACGTGGAGGTCGGACCCGGCATGACCATCCACGGCACGGCTGTCACCGATGACGACAAGCCGGTCGCTGGCGCCTCCGTGACAGCCATCTACGCAGAGCACAGCCGGTTCTTTGACACCACTTCGGCCGGCGACGGCAGTTTTTCCATCGGGCCCGTGCCGCTGGGCAAGCTCAGCGTCGTTGCCAGCGCTCCTGGCCTTCTGCCTGGGCACGGCCGAGCTTCTGCCCGTGATCCCAACGTAGAGAAGCTGAAGCTGTTCAGCCCCAGGCGTCTGGCTGGCAAAGCCTTGCGCGATGGCCAACCGATTGCGGGCGCGCAAATCAACTTGGAGGGCCAGCACAAGAAGCTCGAGGCTCGGACAGGGGCCGACGGCGCGTTCATGTTCTCGGCGCTTCGTCCGGGCAGTTACGTGCTGACGGCGATCGCTGGATTTGCGCAGGCGCATGAGGCGGCCGAGATCAAGGAGGGAAAGGATCTGCTGGACTTGCTGCTGCAGCTGGGCCCAGGCGGAGAAATCGCCGGGGTTGTTCGTGGTGACTCGGGCGCACCGATCACGGACGCGGTGGTATCGGCGTACACAGGTGACCCGTCTGAGCGGAATCCAGCGACCCTGATCGAGCGCCGGACGGGCAACGACGGCAGGTATCGTCTAACTGCTCTGGTCGCAGGTCGGTACCAGGTGGTGGCTTACGCGACGGGCTATGCGGTACCGAAGCAGCGCACCGAGGTGGAGGTCGTGGCCGGGAGCGCCGCCAGTGCGGATTTCTCGCTCGCTGCGGCCAGCCCGCTCAAGGGTGTCGTCGTCGACCCGACCGGCGCTCCGGTTTCGGAAGCGTCGGTCCGTGCCACGCCCGTCGGGTCCGCATCAAATAGCGACGGCGAGGTCGAGTCGCCCACTGGTCGCGCGAGTACCCATCGCGACGGTTCCTTCCTCGTCGACTATCTCCCGGCCGGCCAGTACGAGGTCGTCGTCGAGCACGACGCCTTTCGGGACCTGAAAGCTACGCTCACAGCGCCAACGCTCGGAGCACGCCTGGTCTTGTCGCGCGGCGTCGAGCTGACGGGGACTGTCGTCGACGAGGAGGACAAGCCTGTCGCGGGGGCAAAGGTGACAGCTCGGCCGCAGCAGGCAAAATCCTCGCCATTTGGGGAGGACCGCGGTGTTAAGACGCAGGAGGCCACAAACGCTCGCGGCGAATTCCACATCACCGGGTTGGACGAAGGGCCGTACCTGGTGCGAGCCCTCCTCGGCGACTACAAGGACCTCAAGAAGGCGCTCCTCAACGTGGAAATCCACGCGCCCGCGACCGGACCAATCAAGATCAAGTTTGAAGCTGGCATGTCGATCACAGGAAGAGTCGTCGGCAAGGATGGTAGGCCGGTGACGAAGGCTCATGTCTTCGCATTTGCCGAACGACCGAAGGAAGAGAATCTCCGGGCCGAGGACTACGACACCGCGTACAGCGATGCGGAAAGCGCCAAGGACGGGTCTTTTGAGCTCAAACACCTCAAGTCTGGTCGGTACCGTGTCTCTGCACGTGTTGAATGGTCGAAGCGCGTGGAGCCGCTCACGGTGCAGGCTGGAACCACGAACCTCGAGCTCGTGCTCGACACAGGCCCCAAGGCCCGCGGGCGGGTCGTGCAGCAGTCCGGCGAGGCAATCGCTCGGTTTCGGGTCAACTCGACCGAGGTCCGAGACGAGCGCGGCGCATTCGAGGTTCCGCTCGGGGAATCTGAAGAGCAATACCTCGCCTTTCTGGCCGAAGGATTCGCGGTCACGAGTCGTAAGGTCGTAGCCAAGGACGGCCACGATGTGGAACTAGGCGCCGTGGTCCTGACGCGGGGACGCTCGGTCACCGGAAGAGTCGTAGACACTGCCACAGGCACGCCCATCGCTGGGGCGCTCGTTGATGTCGACCGGGCGGAACTCGTCGGCCATGAGGAAATGGCGTCGCTTTCGAAGGAAAGTGGCGCAGTCGTGACGCGTGCCGACGGAGCCTTCACTCTCCCGCATGTCGAGATAACCGCGTTGGGTCTCTTCGCTTCGAGCGGGCGCTACCGGCCCTACAGCCAACCGCTCGGACCGGAGGAAAACACGATTACCGTGCGCATGGTTCTTGGGACGGTGGTGAAGGGCAAGGTGACCGACGCGGCAGGGAAGGGGCTAGAGCACGGGATGCTCATCGCCCACGCTGCGGCCGGAGCACAACGAGTCGGCTATGTGGAGAAGGGGCACTACCGCCTCGAGGGCCTCGCCCCAGGGAAGCTGGCCATCGAGGTAGACCCGTTCGAGGAGCGGAAGCGCTTCTTCACCCAAGTGATCGACGTTCCTGAGTCCGGCGAGGTGACGCTCGACTTCAAGGAGACCAATGGTGGCGCGCGTGTAATGGTTGCGCTCCAAGAGGGTCTTGAAGCGGCGCTGGCGGTCGGGGACGTGCCCTTGCCCAACAAGCCTGAGGACCTCGCAGCACTCGGGGTCGGAATGCCCGACCCGCGACGCTCGGGAACCGACGTGGTCTTCGAACACGTCGCGCCCGGCCAGTACACCTTGATCGTGCTCAAGCCGATGGAGAACACGTTGCAGCTCGCGCGGGTGCCGGTGAAAGTCGGCACTGAGACTGAGCAGCGGATCGCCGGCCCAGGTCCCGATGCCTTCACGGCCGTCGACGCCAGCAAGTGGGAGTAGGGCCGGTGGCTGGGAAGGGAAGAGTAGACGTAACGCGTGATTATCCGATCGTCCCACCCACCACCGCTCGTACCTCCTCCCGCTCCCTCCACCACCCCTTGCCGCCGCCGCGCGGGCTCGCACCTTCAGCCTTGGTTTGCTGCACCTGCGTTCGCGCTGGCCTCAGCCGTGCTCCCGGGCGCAGAGCACCGAGGCCCCCTGCCGTGTGCGTGGGCTGTTCGCATGAGATGATCGGATGGGGCCGACCGGGCACCTAACCCGGAACCGCCCAACCCTCGGAGCCATCCTTGGTGACCGAAAAGCCTGCCGCAGTCTTGGTCGCGGGCGTGGTGCTGAGCGCCTGCGCCACGGCCGGCATCCCCGTCGAACGATTTCTTCCGGCCGAGGGTTGCTACGAGAAGGTGTCGAACTGCGACCCGTCTTCGCGGAAGCAGCTGAGCCGGGTCTACGCCTCGGGCAACTCCCGGATCACCGTCCAGCTCAACCCCTTGTGGCGGCTCGCCACCGATGGCGTGCCCGACGAGGACGAGAAGGAACTCCAGTACCGGAAGTTCCTTACTTCGTTCTGGGGCATGAGCACGGTAGCCGATGTTCTTGAGGCCCGAGCCGGTGCCCTCTGGTCAGAGCAGGGCGTTGTCTTTGGGGCTGCGGCGAAGGCGGGCGATGTCCTTCTAACAGACCACGACGAGCACGGCGGCGGGCGCCTTCATTGCAGGAGTAAGGCAAGCGTCTTCGAGGCGACCGACCAACAAGTGGTGATCGAAAGCTCGATGGAGTGCAACGGAACGCCGATGGGCTTCTCAGCGACCCGCGACTACTGGACCGCTGGAAAGGGCCTTTCGCGCAGAGACCTGGCGGGACGGTGCCTCTTCGAGATCCGACGCGTCGAGTGCCCAGCAGACATGTGGAAGGAGTTCTCGAAACTGCCGCCCCGCGCCTTCGACATTGCCGGCCGAGCCAGCGCCACCAGCGCCGATGGAACGGGAGTCGACACCGACCACGGCCCCACCACCAGCGCGAAGGCGTCGCAGGAGGCGCTCGTGAAGCTGCACGATGCCTGTGCGACCAACTCTGATTGCGGGGTCCGCCAACGCTGCCTGAAATGGTTCGCAGAGAAGGACGGGGGGTGGAAGGAAACGAACTCGTGCGAGCTTCGCTGCAACCCGATTCGAGGGGATCGCGACTGCCCGTCGCCGCTGGAGTGCCTGCGGACTCTCGATGGCGTGACCGATACCTGCCAGAACCCCGGAATTGCCAAGTAGGCTTCTCAACGATCAAGCCTGGTAGCTGAGGGCGGTGGAGACCTACCGCGCCTAGTCTGACTCGGGAAGCTCGCCGCGCTCGATGTGCGCAATCCAGCGCCTCCATCTCGCTGCAACGTCGCCTTCCCAAAGGTCTTCGTGCTCCCGAAGGAGCTCGAAGAGCACGCTTCCATGCGCCTGCGCGACAGACTTCGCGCAGCAAGGTGACTGAAGGTCCATAGGCCGAGAGGCGATGGTCCGGGCGGATCCTCAGCGAGGCCGCAAGGTGCTCGAGTGCCTCATCCAGATTCCCTCGCTGGCAGGCGACAAGCCCCAGAGTCGTGTGCCCAGCGTGCAGGTAGTAGTTGCCTTCCGAGATGGCGTGCACGAGCTCTTGCGCCGCTTGGTCCGAGCCGGCCTGTTCGCGGGCTCGTCGCCACAGGTCGGATCCCCGACCTGGAAATCCAAATGCCTCGCCACACGCGCGTCGATTCTCTTCAGCTCGCTCTACCAATTGGCGGCCGACGACCTCTGCCTCAACGACATCGCCCGCTTCGATGGCTGCAGCGCCGAGCCATGCAAGGAGGTTGGGCGATCTCGAACCGAGCTCGCGTGCACGCTGGAAGGCGCGAAGACGCTCGAGCGGCTCACGGCATAGTCGCCCAAGATCCAGCCAAGCATCAGGTGCGGTGGGGGCCAACCGCGCGGCTTCCTGCATCAGGGCTTTCGCGCCCTGATAGTCGTCGGCGCAAAGGAAGGCTGCTGCCCCGCGTAGGACAACCGCGTTCTGCGGATTCGCCGCCATGGCCTCCTGCCATGCTTCCCTCACCACCCTGTAGGCCTCTGGCGCGGCGCCCGGGTCGACGGTGCAGTACGGCGAGCGCGAGGCCCAATGCTCTGGGAAGTTGCGGATGAACCACAGGGCGAGCTCGATTCGGCGCTGTCCGTTGCGAAGTTGGCGATCGCCGCTGAGAAGTCCAAGGAGTTCGAGACGAACGTCGATCGAGCCTGGCTGAGCAGCAAGTGCCGTCTCGAGCGAGGCGACCTCACCAGGGTCTGCTGAGCACATAGGCCCCTCCGACGTGAACGTCGGCAGCCTAATCGGCCGCAACGAACGGTGTCCATGAGGTTGCCGGAGCGGCAACGGCCGCCAGATGAGCGAGCGGCGGCTACTCAGACCCGACCGCAGAATCGTGCCGCCAGTAGGCCGCGCCTCAGGAAATCGATCCCCAGAGCCACTTCAGGCTCCAGCCGCCGAGCCATCCACGGGTCCCCAGGTAGGCCCCCGAGATATTGTCTGCGCTGAACGCTAGGAAGAATCGGCGCCCCGCGTCGTCGAAGACCACGTCTACGTAAAGCGGACAGAAGGCCCCGAACCTCGCCCTGGCGGCCCGGTATTGGTCGGGCGAGAGCACGACGACTCTCCCGGCCACCGCCAGGCCCGCGAAGGCCCGAGCGTCGCCAACGACGACCATGATCGGCTCGGCAGCGGACGGGACCTTGTCGAGCCGCTGGCCACGCTCGCCCAGGCCCTCTCCGACAATCTTCGGAACGCGGCCCAGAAATTCCTCGTGCTGGTCGACCAGCTCCTTCAGGAACGCCGTCACCGCTTTTCCTTCGGGGGCCGGAGGCCCCGAGGTGAACGGCACGTTGGGCATCCGGTCGAGTCCGTCGGGAATCCCGTCGCCGTCGGTGTCGGCCCGGTGGGGATCGAGCATCAGCCGCTCCTCGACGAGGTCCGTCAGCCCGTCGCCGTCGGAGTCCCTCCGCAGGTCCGCGAGGTTTGCCTCGATGAACAGCCCCTTCTCCTCGCGCAGGTACCGCGGCCCGAGGAGCGGAGAGCAGCTCTCGTCGACGGACTGCTCGCGGACCTGGACCTCGATGCGCAGCAACTCGCCCTCCCGAAGCGGGAGCCCCGAGGTCGGCGCCACGACGTACGGGTAGTTCTCGCGCAGCCCGAGGTAGAGGGGCTCGCTCCAGGTCTTGCCTGCATCGGCGGACTCGAGAAACCAGTAGCCGCCGTCGAGGGGGCCCCAGACGTTGACGCTCGCGACGACGGAGAGCCGGTCGCCGACCTGATCGACCCGCTGGGCCAGAAAGTTTTCGGGGAGCGACCCGGGCTTGCGACCGCAGCGGTCGAAGCGCTCCCGGAGATCGGGCCCTGGGCTCGGGAGTCCTTCAGGCAGACGGTGCTCCCGGAAGTGCTCGGGCCGAGGCGCGCTCCCGGTCGGCCTCGGCGGCGCGAGGAGCCCCGCCTGGTCGAGGCGGCGATGCTCGGCCTGCCACGCCTCGGCGATCCGCGCCCGCGCGACTGGGAGGTTCGCCGACACCTGCGGCGGCTGCGACAGGTCGGTGGCTCGGATGAGCCGACCGAGCCGCGGCCCCACCAGCTTGTGGTACAGGCTTGGCCAGGGCGACAGTCCGCACCAGTTGCAGCCGGCGGTATCGACCGCGACTTCGAACGCGTCTGTCTTCTCGCCGAGCAGGAGAGCCCCGAGCGTGCGGCGCCGGAGCGAGGCGTCGAGCGCGTTGCGCGTGTCCGAGCCCTCGACGCCCGGCAGCGGGCTAGCCAGAGCGGCGCGGAAGAGAGCGAGGGCCGCATCGCGATCGCCCTCCACGAGAAACTCGGCCGCGAGCAGCTCGCGCACGTCGCCCGCTTCGGAGCTTCGCGGCCTCAGCGTCCCCGCCAGGATCTCGGTCCTGAGATTCTCAGGAAAACTCCGATAGGTTTCGGCGGCGAGCATCGGGAGCTCCTCGACGAAGAGCCCGTTCACCGCACATACCGCGAGCTCGCGGGCGACCAGCGGACGCGGCTGGAGCTGGGAAAGCCGACTCCACGCCTCGAAGCAGAACGCCGCCGACGAGGTGGAGCTCAGCACCGGCTCGGCGAGGCTGGGGTCTTGTTGAAAGGCCCAGAATCGAAGCTCGTCTCCGACGCGGTAGAGGCCGTTGGCGGCAAGCAACAGAGCTACCCGCGTCGGGCTCGGGGCTCGCGCGAGGGCCTTGAAGAGATCCGCATCGAGGGCTCGGTCCCGGGACGCGTCGGCGAGCCGCGCGTGCAGCCAGAGCGCCGCGACGTTGCCCGGTGCCTGTTCCGCAACCTGACCGAGAAGCTCGGAGGCTTGCTGTGGGGCGACGCAGCCGGACCGGACGGCGCCGAGGAACAGCTCGGCGGCCCGGTCGGGCAAGCCGTATACCTTCCCGAGCTCCTCGGCCGGGCTCTTGGTCTTCGCGGAGCTATTCAGAGCGGCGCTCAACCGCGATAGACCCAGATGCCTCCCAGCCCCGGTCGTTCAGGGCGTCGCAGGGCGGGCGTCCGTTCGCGAGGGCCGCGAGGGCGTCTCCAGGTTCGCTGCCCGTGCCGGGAGCGGCGGCTCCAGTCAGCGTCAGGGCCAACACGGCTTCGAGGAGCATGGGGCACCTGCTACTTAGGGGAACCACCGTCTGGCGCCGCCTGAGGTGTGGCCGGCTGCAGCCTCGCCCACACGGCTCCGATGATCACCATGGAGCAGTCGTCGGGATGCACGATCTGCCCTTTCCCGCAGGACCGGAGCAGCGCCTCGTTCCCACGCCAGAGGCCGAGTTCGTTGCGGATGCCCGTTCCCCAGCCATGGTGGAAGAGGATCAGGTCCTCTCGCTTGGTCTTGGCGACGCGGGCTCGATCTTCCTGGGAAAGAGCCTCCGCAATCTGACGAGCGGCTTCGTCGACCGTCTTGGGCCAGGTCGACCGCTCGTCCACACCGCGGGGTGGCTCGAGAGGGACCTCGCCTTTGGCGCAGGGGTATGCATGGACGATCCGCGTTCTCCTGCCATTGCCTTCCTCGTCCCACAGAAGCAACGCGCCGCCGTCCTCGGCCGCGAGCACCTGGGACAGCCCGACGGAGGAGACTCCCTCCACGACGTGCAAGCCGGCGAGCCGCTCCAGCCATTGGCCGCCGCTCCACTCCGCGCAGAAGAGCTTGCGGCCACCGGCAGGACCTCGTGTCGAGCAGAGCAGTGGACCGGCGCGGCCCATTGCGAGCTTCGGGTCCAGCTCCTCGGCCTCGACAGCTGGCCGCGGCACACGTTCCCACGCCTTCCCATCCCACCGCGCCAAGTTGACATGAAACCTGGTCTTCGGATCCTCGGCAGTCCAGGCCACCCACGCCTGCCCTGACGTATCCACGAGCAGGCTGGCTTGAAGAACCGCCCCGCCCGTGGCGTTCGTGAGCCACTTCCCGCCGATGTCTTCCCAGGCCTTGCCGTCGAAGCGCACAACCCGTACTGGGCCCGCCATCTGGTGCTCAGCCCAGGCGAGCCAGACCCGCTGGTCCGGCCCCATCGCAAGAGCGGGTTTGAGGTAGTAGTCCGGACCGAGGGCCGGCACTGAACCCAGGCGCTGCCACGCCCGACCGTCCCAACGCGCGACGAAGAGGCCGCTCAGCTTGACGTGCAATTCTTCAGTCCAGGCGACGACCGGATGGCCTGAGCCGTCCACCACGAGGTTCACGTCGTTCGTGTGGGTATTGGGCTCCTTTCCGAAGAGAAGAGGTGCCCCGAGCCAAGCCCACCGACCGTCTTGCCATTGCGCGACGTGAAGGGCGGAGGTTCCACTTCGACCATTTCGATCTAGGACGACGACTGGTCCCCCACCAGCAGAGGCGGCGATGGTCGGATGGTCACCGGGCTCGATTCCGGGAAGCAGCTTCTTCTCAGGCTCGCCCCAGGCACCCTTGGAGAAGCGCCGGAACTTGGCTCCGTCCTCATCCCAGGCCAACCACAGCTCGCCAGTCGGCAGCCTTGCGAACGACTCCCGCACGGTAGCCAAGCCGGTGTCCTGGGGACCCGTGGCAGGCTCCAGAGAACGCCAGCAAAAACGTGGCGAGTCGGCCGCGAACGCCAATGGCGACGCTAGAAACGAGGCAGCGAAGAGCGCGAACAAGCTTGCGGGGCGCAACCGCCGTTGTAGACCACGGCCGGCCGGGGTGCGCTCACGCGAGGCCTTCAGGGGCTTCGATGCCGGACTCATGGTGCTGTCAGCGTACACGAGGTGAACCTCACGCGGCAGCCCGCCACGAGGCGGGCGGACGTGAGAGAGCCCCATGAAGTGGCCCGCGGGGCATCCGGGATGCTGCGCTCTTGGACGGGTGGCCGAGGACGGGTGGCCGAGGGTCGGTTGCATCGGCGTCTCCTTGCTTGCGCGTCTTGCGCAGGGCGCGGCTCAGCGACCAGCGCCCCAGCACGTGCCCACTCCGAGTTGCCCGGCTGCCCCGCCGGTCCTCGCCGGTCCTGGCCACGTTCGGCGATGTCAGCCCCGCGTGCGATGGTCGGTCTATGGCTCGCTACGACCCCACTCCCGATGAACTCGACAAGGCCTACCGCGCGGCGCTGGCAGAGGTCAGGAGTCGCTTCGCCTCCTTCGACGCGGAGGAGTTGCCCACGGCGGCCGCGATCGAGCGGGTGCTCGCTCGCTATCGAATCCACAAGCTCAGCGAGAAGGTGGTGAGCGAGATCGCGAGTCAGATTTGCACCCGAAGGTTCGCTCCGGGGCAGGTGCTGCTCGACGTGCTGAAGGAGGGCCCCCGGGGGCACGGGCCGATCGCCAAGCCAGCGAGCTCGATCGCGGCCAGCCTGGATGCCTGCGCCACGGAGCTCGAGCGCATCGGGAGGCCGTGGTCTGCCGCCTTCCGGGATGCGGTTCTGCGGATCGCCGACACGCGCCTCCCTGTCCGCAACCTGCGTCGCGACGCCCAAGCGGCTGGTGAGTTGCTCAGGGCGCTGCGACAAGCCGCCGAGATCTCCGACTCGAGCTTCCGGCGGGAATCGCAACTTCCGAGCGTGGGTCGAGCGCTTCGTACGACCGCTCCTGGAGGAAGAGGGGCAAATCCTCGAGGGATACGCCGGGTGTGCTTCCGAGCCCGTGACGGAGTTGCGCAAGCTGGTCACGGTCTACGACTCGGATGACTTCCTCGGGCTGGGCCGCCCGGCCTCCAACCGCGAGCTGGCGGTGTTCTGCCTCCTGTGCGGCGCCATCACGCCGAAGGGATCTCACCGACGGAAGCCCTCATACGGCGACTCGATCCGCTACGCCCAGAGCGTCGTCATCAAAGCTCGTCGGCAGACAGGGCTGCTGGCGCTCAAGGAAAACCCGGAATCGCTGGAGTTCCCCTCGGCGTCGCACCGACGGCACGCGCATCTCCTTGCTGTCGAGGACCTTCGACGAGCCGGATTCGTCCCTCGCCCGCCCGCGGCTTGAGCCTTTCCACTGTCGGCCCGTCGCCAACGCGAGCCCACCTCTCCAAGGGCTTGAGGGCACACGCCTTTCTGAGCGTTGCCGTCCCGCGGGCCAAGGTGCGGAAGCGGAGTGAGGGAGAAAAAGCGCAGTGGATCTATAGAGGGCGATCGAGTTCTGGGTTGATGGGCACAGCCGCCGACGGGAGTGAGGACCTCGTCGGGGACCAGCAAGCCCAGGACTGGGACTCGGACCACCGCCTCTGCTTCCGGGAGTGCGGGAGTGCCGGGAGTGCCAGCCGTCCTTCCCGTACGCGGGCGCGCGCACGCATGTGCATGGATTGCTTTCTCCCCGTACGCGTAGGGGCTGGTTTGACTCCCGGCACTCCCGCACTCCCGGAGGCCACGACGGCGCAACCTGAAAACGCGACAGATTCCGTTTCGCGCCAGTAGGTACTCCATGGAGGGCGAAGGGAGCCGGAGGAGCCAACCATGGCGTGGTCCACGTTCTCGTTCTGGTCCAAGGCTACGGGAACCGCCTGACGACGAATCAAGGACTTAGAGCGCGGACCGAGCCTGCCGCGTTCTCTTCGCCGAACTCGACTTGCCAGGTCGAGATCGTGCTTTAGCTTGGCGGCGACGGTGCCGGTATCTGCCCGTCCTTCGCCGCAAGGGCTGGAAGGCGCATCGCTGAACGCGCAGGCCAGCCAAACCGCCGCAGCGCCAGGGTGTCGCGTCTCACGCGACCGACCGGCGCTGGGGCCAACCGACGGCCCGCGTTCGCCCGGACGCGACGCAGGCCGCGCTTGACGCGAGGGACCATGGGCCTACCGCGCATCAACGCTCACATCGCCGAGGACCTCACCTGGTACTGGAACTGTGCCGAGGGCGAGGTGGGTGTCCCGTCCAACTTCTCGGCGATGGTGGCGGCCATCAGCCTGGGCCAGCGCCCGACCGGCGGCAAGGCGAGCACCGAACTCGACGAGCACCTGTTTTACGCCGCGAGAAGGCTGCGCCGGATCGCTCGTGCGCTCGAGCGCATCACCGCGTTCGACCGGGGCGTCCTCTTCGCTGCTTTCGGTCCGCACGCGCACGAACTGCCGGCTCTCGGCAGAGCAGCTCCGGTCGCTCCGCTGACGATGCGAGCGCGGCAGGCTCATCGAGGCTCGCACACCACGCGCAGCATCGAGGACTGGCTCGTTCGACTCACGTATCGAGTCTCCAACCAGCTCGGCGATGACCTCGCGGCAGATCGCGCGAACGCCCAGGCGATCGCCTTCGAGGCGACGCACATGCTCGCCGCGTCGATGAAGGCCTTCACCGCGACCCTCGACGCTCCCGAGAAATATCAGGCGGGGGGCCACCTCCAGACTGCGCTCCCGCGTGTGCGCGCGCAGAAAAATCGCGCTCAATCATTCAATGAGGACCCACCCCGCTCATTCCCACGGGCGTCGGCGCCAGGGAAACAGCCAATCGGGGCTCGAGAAAATTGCCGACCCTTCGAACCATTCCGGCCGGATCCTGCGTGAGTTCGAGGCCCTAGAAATGGGAGCCGGAATGGAAGCCACCTGGAACGGATATCCATTCCGGACGGTGGTCACGGAAAATCGCGGACTTGTAGGCGCCGGAATGGAGGCCGGTCTCGGGGCTGGAATCCATTCCAGAAGCCAAGAAAGAGTCCGACCTACAGTTTTCCCCTGTGAAGTCAGCCTCTTGCGAATGAGAGCCCGGAATGAGCGGCCGCTCGCGTCCCCTCCGGGACGGGACGCTGTCCGGATTCTCGAAAAAACACCGCGTTCTTATTGGTGGGGCACAACTGCGTCCAGCGGAGGGAGGTCGTGCATGTCGCGCAAGGCGCACCGAGACAACGAGATGAGGCCGCCGGCCAGCGCGCTCGCAGCGCTCGCGGCCTGGCTCGACGACCATGGCCTGCGGCGCGTGGCGTTGGTCGAGGCACTCGCCATTCGGCAGGCGCAGGTGTCGCGGGTGTTCGCCGGGGAGGGTTACCTGTCGGCCACCCAGCGCAGGGAGATCGAGAAGTTCACGGAGGGCGCGATCACCGCGGCCATGCTGGAGGGCAGGGCCCAGCCGCCTTCGAAGATCGAGCCCGGCCGCCGGCTGCCCGTGGAGGCGAAGGCGCAGGTCGCGGCGTCTCCGCGAGCGGGGCCTGCCACGCCGCCCGACAAGGTCGTTGAGCCGCCGCGCCACGATGGGCCCGACGACGCCGAGCGCATCGTCGACAACCTCGCAGCCAAGGCGATGCCGGCCGCCTTCAAGGTCATCCTCGAGCAGATGGTCAAGGGCAAGAGCGAGTCCGAGCGACGGCGCTGCGCCGAGATCCTGATCGAGCACCTGCGCGGCAAGGCCAAGCAGTACGAGAAGCGCGAGCAGCTGGTCCAGCCCGTCTCCAACGAGGTGCTGCTGCGCAAGCTGCACGAGATCGAGTCCAACCTGAAGGGAGCCCGGAGGGACGAACAGCCGTGACCGACTTCGCCCCTGTCGACCTGACCAGGTGCTCGATTGTGGAGCGCCTGGTGATGGAGCTCGGCGCACAGGGTCTGCACGACGCGCTGACGCCTGAGGAGCGCGTGGTGCTGCCCTACGTGCGCGAAGCATGGGAGCGGCCCAGCATCCGACTGCCTGCGGTGCCTCCGCGGAAGGAGCCCGGGTTCGGGCGCTGGAGCGGGCAGCAGGAGCCTCCGGGCAAGTGGCTCTTCTGGATCGCCTGCGGGGGGCGCGGGGTCGGCAAGTCCTGGCTGCTCACGCAGTTCGTGCTCAGCCGTGCGCAGCGCTTCCCGGGGTGCCGCATCGCCGCGGTGGCGCGGACCGCCGGGGCCATGTGGAGCGAGATCGTCGAGGGCAAGGCCGGGCTGCTCGCGTTCTCGCCCCGGTGGTTCGCGCCGAAGGTCCAGGCCAACAAGCGCCAGCTCGTCTACCCCAACGGCTCGCTGGTGAAGCTCTTCACCGCCGAGGAGCCCGACACCCTGCGTGGGCCCAACAACGACTTCGGCGCCGTCGATGAGCTGTGCGCGATGAAGTACGCCGAGGAGATGTGGCGGCAGCTGCAGATGACCATGCGCTCGGGGAGCCACCCGCAGACGATGGTCGCGACGACGCCCCGGCCCTTGAAGCTGCTGATCCGTCTCGTCGAGGACCCGCGGTCGGCAGTGACGATCGGCCGGTCGTACGAGAACCGCGCCAACGTCGCCCCGAGCTGGCTGGACGAGAACGTCCGCCCGTACGTCGGGACCGCGTTCGGCCGTCAGGAGGTGGACGGCGAAATCCTCGACGAGATGCCCGGAGCGCTGTTCGAGCGGAAGTGGTTCGACCGCGACACCTGGTGCCCGGACTGGCGCAAGGAGTCGAAGTACAAGCGCATCGGCGTCGGGGTCGACCCGGCGGAGACGAGCGGCGAGCACGCCGACAACTGGGGGATTATCGCCGCGGGCCTGCGCGAGGACGGGCTCATCGAGGTCCTCGAGGACGCCACGCTCAACGCCACCCCGGACGCGGCGGCGAAGGCGGCCGTCGACTGCTATTGGAAGCACGGCGCGAGCTTCATGGTCGCGGACGTCGGCCGCAGCGGTCAGCTCGTGGAGTCGGTGATCAAGCTGACCGACAGCCGGGTCCGAGTGCTCAAGAAGGGCGGCAACAAGGGCAAGCGGGCCTGGGCCGAGAGCGCCGCGGTCCTCTACGGCAAGCACCTCGTCTTCCACTCGCCGGGCCTGGAGAAGCTCGAGAACGAGTGCTGCCGGTGGACCGACGACGTGCCCAAGAGCGAGTGGAGCCCGGACCGCATGGACGCCCTCGCGTACGTGCTCGCCGAGCTCGCGACGAAGGGCGCGCCGCCGACGGTGACGAGGCGCCCGAACAACCACTGGCGGTCCGAGCGGGACTTTGTGCCCAGCGGCACGCGGGACTTTCTGAACCCGCGCTCGCGACCGAGCAGGTGGTGGTGAAGGCGCGACGACGAAGGAGGTGAGCCAAGGCAAACCAGCAGTAGGAGTCCAACCCGTCGTTCGAAGGGAGCACCCATGTCCGAGCCGATCGTCAACGTCGAGTCCGAGTTGCTGTCGATCACAGGGGCGGCCACCTCGCGCGAGGCGCTCGACCTGGTCGCGCGGCTGATGGAGCCGATGCACCAGGCCGAGGCCTCCCTGACCGCCGAGGAGCTGCGCTGCGCCCGCGCGCTGAACCTCGACCCGCGGGCGGTGGTCGAGTTCAAGGCCACCCGGAAGTCGAAGTAGCAGCGAAGCAGGCCCCAGGGCCGGCCCTCGCCGGTCATCCCCAACACGCGAGCGGAGTTCCCCAACGGCAATCGCGCCGCTGGGCAGGTGCGCCCTCATGCCGAGGGCAGGAAGGCAGACACGATGAGCGCAATGACCCCTGCGAAGTACGACGCGGCGACGCTGACCTTCTCCTCGCTGTTCCGGCAGGTGCTGGAGGAGACGCCGACCTACTACGAGAAGATCGCGACGGAGATCCCGAGCACCACGCGCGAGATGCGGCACGCCTGGCTCGACCGCATCCCGGCGATGCGCGAGTGGCTGGGCGAGCGCGTGGTCAACAACCTCGCGGTCCGGCTGCAGAGCATCGAGAACCGGCTGTTCGAGGACACGATCGCGGTGAAGCGGGTCGACATCGAGGACGACCTGATCGGCGTGTACCGGCCGGTGATCGAGGAGCTCGCGCAGCAGGCGAAGGTCTGGCCCGACAAGCTGGTGACGGACACCTTGCAGGCGGCCAAGGACCTCATCTGCTACGACGGCCAGCCGTTCTTCGACACCAACCACCCGCAGAACATGGACGACCCGTCGAGCCCGCTGCAGTCGAACCTGCTCAAGAGCCACCCGCTGACCTGGGACGCGCTGGAGGACGCGATCACCACGATGTCGGCGTTCATCGGCGCGGACGGCAAGCCGCTCGAGATCATCCCCGACCTTCTGGTGGTCCCGCCGCAGAGGAAGTTCGCGGCGGCGCGCCTGCTCCAGTCGGAGCTGATCGCGCGAGACATCGCCCTGGCCTCCGGGCACGGCGCGGCGGCGGACACCAACGTGCTGAAGGGCTCGCTGGACCTCATGGTCCTGCCGCGCCTGGCGACCGAGCCGAACGCCTACTACGTCCTTTGCACCAAGCGCGCGGTGAAGCCCCTCATCTTCCAGAACCGCGAGGCGCCGGAGTTCGCGGCGCTGACCCAGCCCAACGACGAGAACGTCTTCCAGCGGGACGAGCTCCTCTATGGCGTTCGCGCGCGCGGCGCCGCGGGCCTCGGCCCGTACTTCCTGGCCGTTCGCTGCGAGGCGTGAGTTCGGGCTCGGGGACGGCAGGGCGAGGGCGCCGCGGGGAACGGGCGCCTTCGCTCTGTCTCGAGCGGAAGGCAAGTCGCATCGACGCGGAGGCAGGAGGCAGGCCCGGTCGAATCCGCTGAGAACGACTTGATGCTCAGGCCGTACAGAGCGTGTGTGTGCTCAAGGCGGAGCTTGGAGCGCCGCCGAAACCGAAGCGCACACCCAAGGAGAACAAGATGACGACCAAGAACACGAAGGCGGCGAAGACGAGCAAGAAGGCGACGACCATCCACATCGCGACCCCGGGCAAGGGCACCCCGATCTGCGGCGCCAGCGGGAAGGGCATCAAGACCACCCTGACCGCCGCCGAGGCGACGTGCACCGACTGCCAGAAGGTGGCGGCGCACGCGGACGAGAAGGCCAAGAACGAGGCGAAGGCGACCGAGAGCAAGAAGGCCGAGAAGCCCGAAACGAAGAAGGTGGCCAAGCCGGTGGTCGAGCCCCGCGCCCGCGACCCGCGCCTACCGCCCCCGGGCACGGTCCTCAAGAAGCTCGACCGGGCCGGTGCGGTCCGCTGCGAGTGCAAGGTGACCGAGGCGGGCTTCATCTACAAGGGCGAGGAGTTCCGCAGCCTCTCCGCGGCGGCGATGGCGGCGGCCAAGGACCTGGGGGTCTCCGGCGCCGTCAACGGCTACCTGTGGTGGGGGATCATTCGCCAGCAGCCGAAGGTGACCGATCCCCTCGAGGCGCTCAACGCCGCCTGGGAGCGCTTCCGCGACCGCGTCAAGGTGATCGCCGGCGGCGAGCTCGAGGGCGCAACCAAGACGAAGGTCTCGAACGCCCTCGACCGCCAGGGCCGCGAGATCCTCGAGGTGGCCAGCACCT
Source organism: Myxococcales bacterium (assembly GCA_049841135.1). Taxonomy (GTDB): domain Bacteria; phylum Myxococcota; class Myxococcia; order Myxococcales; family UBA5297; genus JACRCT01. The sequence goes on along the minus strand of JASGHK010000002.1, from coordinate 453,811 downwards.
TGTAGCGCCCTCCCATCACCGGAGCGGTTCCGATGCCCCGCAGCCCCAGCGCCTCGCGGGGCATCGCTCTCTACCCCCAACCTGCGTCAGGCGCGGAGGTGAATCGATGTCCGCTTCTCCGTTCGCACAGGTCCTCGGCCAGCTCGAGGCGCGAGGGTGCAGTCCAAGGAAGGCAGGGACCGGGCACATGGCCAAGTGCCCGGCCCACGAAGACGGGCAGGCCAGCCTGTCGGTGTGCGAGGGCGAGGACGGCCGCGTCCTCATCAAGTGCCACGCCGGCTGCGACGTGAGGGCGGTCTGCGCGGCGCTGGGCCTGGAGATGCGCGACCTCTTCCCGCTGCGCGAGCAGCGGCCCGTGAAGAAGAGGCTGCCATTCATGAACGGCGCCGTGCTCTGGGAGAAGCTCGCCGAGCACGACGAGGCCGGCGAGGCGTACCTGCGCTCGCGCAAGCTCGACGGCGCGTTGGCGCTGGGCCTGGTCCGGTTCAACGTCCCCAGCCGTGCCATCGCCAACGACACCGACCGATGGCTCAGCAAGCGGGCGGAGGAGGGCTACCGCGTCGCCGTTGCCCAGCGAGATGCCACCGGCAAGGTCCGAGACTTCCAGATGCGCGCAGTCGGTCCCGCGGATCCCTCCAAGCTCTCGCTGTGCGGCTCCCCACGGCCTGCCTGCGTGGCGTTCGGACGCCCAGACCTCGCAGCCAAGGGCGGGAGCATCTTCATCGCCGAGGGCATGGCGGACACGCTCTCGCTCTGCGTTGCCGGGGGCGTCGCCATCGGGGCTGGCGGCACAGGGCGGCTCAAGCAGCTCGCGGAGCTCGTGCCCGAGGGCGCCGAGGCCGTCCTCTGCGTGCAGAACGACAAGGAGCAGCAGAGCGCGCGGGCGTTCCTCCACCTTGCCGCAGCGCTGGAGGCCAGGGGCGTTCGCATCCTGTGGCTGACGACGCCTCCTCCTCACAAGGATCCGGCCGACTGGCTCAAGGCGATCGGCCTGGCGGGATTCCAGCGCGCTCTCGCGAGCGAGGCGGTCGGTCCGAGGAACCCGCCCACGGTCGACGGGGCTCGGGCGCGGCCGGACTTCGTCGTCCACTCGGGCGAGGGGCATCAGGCCGTCGCGGCGGCCGTATCGGCGCTGGCGCGGCACCCGACCACATTCCAGCGCAGCAACGTCCTGGTCACCGTGGTCGACTGGAAGCAGCCGTCGAGCGGCACCGTCATCCGGGAATCTGGCACGCCAGTCGTCCGCGAGGTGCCCGCCGCGATGCTCTGGGAGCGGCTGTCCGCGCTCGTGCGGTGGCTCAAGCCCGATTCGGAAGGGCTCCTCTATCCCTGTGACCCGCCGCATAGCGTGCTCCAGGCAGTCGCGTGTCGAGGGGAGTGGGAAGGCATCCGTCCCCTGAACGGCCTGGTTGCGGCGCCGGTGCTCCGGCCCGACGGCAGCGTGCTCGACCAGCCCGGGTATGACGCGGCGACCGGGCTGCTCTTCGTCCCCTCGGGACCGTGCCACCCGATTCCTGCGAGCCCGACGCGTGAGGAGGCGCTGGCCGCTCGCGACGCATTGCTCGAGGTGGTCTGTGACTTCCCGTTCGCTGAGCCTGCGCACCAGTCGGCGTGGCTCGCGGCACTGCTCACGCCCTTCGCCCGGCCAGCCATCGGTGACAAGAACGCGCCGCTCTTCCTTGTCGACGGCAACACGCGCGGCTGCGGGAAGTCCCGGCTGGTCGACTGCATTTCCCTCATCGCGACGGGGCGGACCGCGCCGCGGCAGCAGTTCACGACGAACTCGGAGGAGCTCGACAAGCGGGTCGTCTCGCACCTGCAGGCCGCAGACGCGCTGGTGCTCTTCGACAACGTCGTCGGCGACTTCGGCGGAGCGGTGCTCGACAAGTTGCTGACCGCCGAGGGGTGGTACGCCTCCCGGCTCCTGGGCAAGAACGACGCCTCGGCCTCGCTCAAGCTGCGCAACAACACCACCTGGTACGCCACCGCGAACAACGCCACGCTCGCCGGCGACGTCGTCCGCCGAGCGGTCCACATCCGGCTGGCCACGACGCTCGAGCACCCCGAGGAGCGGTCAGGCTTCAGGCATCCGGACTTGTTGGGCTGGGTGCACGAGGAGAGGCCGAGGCTGCTCGCTGCGGCGCTCACCGTCCTGCGGGGGTGGTTCGCCGCAGGGAAGCCCTGGTCGGAGATGGCGGTGTTCGGCAGCTTCGAGGCTTGGTCTTCGATCGTCCGCAACGTGTGCCTGTGGCTGAACCTCGCCGACCCGTGGGCAGGTACGAGGCAGGGCCTTCGCGAGTCTGACCCGGGCGACAGCCTGCACGCGACGCTCCTGTTGGGCCTGGCGGATATGGACCCCGAGCGGAAGGGGCTGACCACCGGGGAGATCAAGCGCCGGCTCGAGGCGGACCTCTCGGACGCGAGGAGCCACGAACGCGCGCCACGCTTCGCGGTGTTCCTCGACGGCTTGGCGGCGGTGGGGAACCTCGTCGAGGACGGCAAGGTGAACGCGCAGCGGCTCGGCCGGCGTCTGCAGTTGCTCAAGGACAAGCGGAGGAACGGCGCCTGGATCGAGGTGGCCCGAGACTCGGGCGGCAACGTCTCGCGCTGGGTCGTGGCAAACGAGTCCGGACACGCGGGCGCGCCGACAGTCCCACCTGCGGCGTTCGCCCCTCCGCCGCGCGGGGTCGGCTACCGGGAGGTGGTCCTGTGAACGCGGTCCTTGCGGCACTGCGAGAGCGGAGCATCCGGGCGTGGCCGCGCGAGGGCCAGCTCCACCTCATGGCACCGGACGGGGAGGTGGGCGACGCGCTCCGGGACGCGATTCTTGCCGTGAAGGCAGACCTGTTGGCCCACCTCGAGGCGCAGGTCGCCTGGCGCGCGGATGCGATGGCCGCGCAGGCCCGCTCCGTGATGTCCGGCTTCTGGCCGCTGCTCGTAGCGAAGCCGACCGCCACCCGCGAAGGCGAATGCCTGAGCTGCGGTGAGATGCTGCTGCCCGCCGAGAAGTCCCGTTGTTGCCTCTGCGTAGAGGCCGCCAGTCGCGTCGTCGCCGCCTCGAAGTAGCTCGCGACCAACTCCCCACCACAAGGCGGTACCCCATGAACTGGCCGACCAACCCGGTCGGGCCCAAGGGGCTCGACCTGCCGGAGGACGCCGCGCAGGAGCCAGGCGCGCAGGCGGTGAACCCGGGTTGGAACCTGCTTGATGAAGCGGTGGACCAGAGCCGTCATCGCGCTGGTCCACCATGCGATTCCCACGAACCTCAGATGCTCGACGACGTCCCAGTCCTGACCGACGTCGACGGCGTGGCGGACTGCCTCAAGGTCACTCGCTGGACCGTGTACCGGTGGGCGGCCGAGGGGCGCATCCCGGTGATCCGGGCGGGGCGGAAGGTGCGCTTCCAACTCCGCCAAGTGGTCGATGCACTTCGCTGCAACGAGGAGGTGGCGCGTGTCGGTCAAGATGCTCGGCAGGAAGGAGTACCTGGTGCAGGTGCAGCGCGGCGGTGTGCGCCGAACGCGGCGCGGCAAGGGCACCGAGGCCGACGCGCGGGCGGTCGAGGCCGAGTTGCTCGCGGAGCTCGACCTGGAGCTCAAACGACAGGATGCGGCGCAGTTGTTGGGCGTGAGCCTGGAGCCGAGCCGACCCGCGCCGACCGTCGCGCCGCCGCCACAGACGCTACGCGCCTTCTTTAAGAACCGCTGGGTTGAGCACGCGAAGGTGGTGCAGAACCCCTCGACGCGCCGGGCCAGCCGCAGCCCGTTCAACTACGTCCTCTACTACCTGGGCGACAAGCCGCTCGCCGACTTGCTCCTGCCAAAAGAGGTCAACGCCTTCGTCGAGTCGATGAAGACCAACGGTCCCGTCGCCTTCTCGAACCGCAAGGACGGCGGGGCGCGTCGCGCCCGGGTCAAAGAGCTGACGAACGCCACCATCAACAAAAGCCTCCAGTGCCTGAAGGCGCTCCTGAACCTCGCGCACGGGGAGGGCGCAGTGCCGAACGCGCCCAAGATCGACATGCTGCCCACCGACGACTCGAGGACGGTGGTCCCGCCCACGGAGGAGGAGTACTCGGCGCTGCTCGAGGCAAGCGCCGGCTTCCGAGAGATCGCGCCGCTGCTGCCGGAGGTGATCGAGTTCACGGCCGAGACGGGCCTGCGACGCGGCGAGGTCTTCAACCTCCAGTGGCCTTCGGTGGAACTCGACCGCGGCGCCATCCGCGTCGAGATGCAGCTTCGCGGGCGGCTGGTCAACGGCGTCGCGTGGCGGCCCAAGCACAACAAGTGGCGCGAGGTGCCGCTGTCCGCCAAGGCCCTGGCGGTGCTCAAGAAGGTCGCCAATGGCAAGGCATCGCCCCAGGGCCTCGTGTTCCCCAACAAGGGCGGGGCGCCCTACGAACGCATGGACCGCACCGAGGGCGTCGAGGGCAAGGGCTACTTCGCGGACGCCGTCGAGGCGGCCGGGCTCAGGGGCAAGGTGACCTTCCACGGCCTGCGGCACCTCTTCGCGGTCCGGCTGCTGACCCGAGGGGTGCCGATCACGGTCGTGTCCGAGTTGCTCGGGCACTCGGACATCAACCTCACCGTGAAGCGCTACGGGCGGTTCTCGTCGGACGCCAAGGTGAAATGGGACGCGGTGAGGGTGCTGGACTCGACTGCGACAAACAAATGTGCCGCCCAGCCTCCTTCGCACTGAGCCTGCTCTTCGGCTGGGGCATTGAGCATGCAGCACGACGAAATCACCTCGTGCCTCGCACGCCATGTACCTACTGGCGGCGGTGTCTGCCGAGCTCGACTCGAACTTTTCGGAGCGGAGTTCCGAGCAATTCGCAAATACGTCGCCACTCCTCTGCCGTGCAGACCCAGCGAGCCACCGTTGGCTGCCTGTCGACGTGGTCTCCCGCGTAAATGCGCCGAATGGGGCCGAACAAACGCTCAAACCAGGCAACTCGACGCCCGTCCCTCGTCCACTCCAACGGGTTGCGAGGGTCTGGCTGCCAGAGGAGTCTTTCCCTCCAGACCCTGCTCGGAAAGAAGTCGAGGACCGCATCCAGATAGGGATGAAGGCCACCGACACGAAGCGTGAGCCAAATCTGGTCCTTGGGCGCCTCCTGAGTAATAAGCACATCGGGAGGGTCGAAGGCTAGCGTCGCCCGACCACTTAGGATTGCGGGCCTTCGGTCATCATCAAAGGCAGGGCCGAGTGGAATGACATTGTCGATCAACGCTCGGACATCGTGCGCGTGAGCGAATGTGCGGAGGGTGCCGGCAAGCACTCGAGCGGAAGCATCGAGGCCCGCCTCCACAATCCCAGCGACTCTGTCTCCAAACTCAGTAGATGTGGAGGAGGACTCAAGAAGCGCCTCAAAGATCCGAGTCGACTGGCCAATGCGTCGGAACCGACATACGCCGCGGGGTTTCGAGAAAGACGAAAGGATCCGCATGCGGAACGAGGGCCTGAGCCAGGCGCGAAGCAGGAACGCCAGTGAATCGGCCAGAGCGCTCTCGCTGCCTTAGGAGAGCAAAAAGGCGGTCGACCTCGGCCTCGCTCAACCTATCTGCGACCATGTCACCGACATGTGAATAGCGAAAGCTCTCGGGACGCACGGAAGGCGGTGAGTCTCGTACGCTTGCAGCAAGTACCGAGCGAAGGTCATCCACGTCCGCCCCGCAAGCTTCTTCAAGATGGTCGAGCACCGACGTAGACGCGCGAGAGGCAGAGGTATGAAGGCCCCACTGGTCAGGTGCACCCAGTAGCAGTGGTGGCGCAACCGGAACGACAACTGGACCCTGCGCGGGCGGCGACTCCCAAGGGGGTTCTTGTTCCCCAGTCACCCTAGCGGCAACTCGCAGCGCTGACCACGCCGCAAGTGCGACGTCGAGCCCGACTCCTGGCGACGCGGCAAGTTCCTTACACCAAGCTCGCAACGCCTCCGGGGCACTCTCCCGGGCAAGCAGAGGTTCTGCAAGCAACAGGAAGCGCCTCACAACCTCCGGGCTAGCCACCTGCGCAAGGGCCACTGCTCGTCGCTGAAGGGCTGGGTCGAACGTGAGGAGCCTGTAGATCCCACGAAGAGCCGCCTGGACGTAGGCTTGCTGGTCGAATGTCAGCCGGTGGAAAAGGAACTCAAGGAAGACTGCTCCCCAGCCTATTACTCCGACGTCTGGAGCAAGCGGAACATCTGCGACAAGTGGCATCCTCCCGCAACCCGATATCCACAACTCGTGCATGTCGAGGAGTCGCCCCAACCCACCTCTCAGCGGTTCGTGACCAGCGAGAGAGGCACTGAGTCGACAGAGGTCATCGAGATTGTCTGCAAGCGCGCTCACACGGCCGAACGGAGACCGTTGCTCCCTATTTGCGACTTCGCGAGTGACTCCTTCCCAACGCTGGGCCGGCGTTAGGAGTGGGAAAATGGCGGCATAAGCGGTTTCGGCGCCATCGAACCACCACACCTGCTGTGGCCGCCGTCCCAAGGCCTCCCAAGCCATTTCAATAAGGAGCGTGGCCGACGGCGGATGCTCGGAGGCGACACGGTCCAGTACATGCGCGACGCCCTGCCAGTCCGAGGCGCCGCACATGCGCTGCATCGCGTCATGGATGGGCTCATGAGCGAGCAAAGAATAATTGCGTGTGGAGGCCTGAGTCGTTTCGGCTTTCTCGGGTGCGGCCACGAATTCAGCCGAAGCCGACGCGGAGAGTGTGTCGGCTAAATCTCCAAAACCGCTCGCGCGTCCGACCTCTAGCACGGCCTCACGAAGGTCGTGCAACCATCGTCTGTCCTCATCAACCTGCCAGCAAAAACTCCCTGTGCAGAAGGCCCACATCGCGAGTAGGTCGCTACGGAGCGGCCGGGTGCGCCTGACCGTGCTAATGAGGCCCTCGACGATGTCTCGATCATCAATCTCCCCGGCCCCATATAACCGGGACGCCAAACTAGAGAGAGCAGACGGACCCTCGACCGAAGCTGCGCCAAGCACTTCGCTGTCGATTTGGGATGAAAGCCGATTATCGCCGGTTCGCGAGGCTTCACGCGAAATGGCCATAAGCCGGACGCCTTCCGAACGCCACACGCCTGGTGACGTCATTGAAAGGGCGCGGAACCACTCAAGCGGTTGACGGAGTACGTACTCTTTGTGGTTAGAGTATCCAATATCGGCCCACGAGAGTCGTTCGCGGACCTCCGCGGCCCGAGTCGTTTCGCCAGCCTCTGCGAGGAGAGCCACCAGGGTCGTGACGGCTTCGTACCGGTCCGCTGGCGCTTCTTTCCACGCAAGGCCATGTGTGCCAATCCATCGGTCGGCGTACTCGAGAAGGACGTCTCGATAGGCAGCAGCCCAGAGGGTTCGCCAAACGAACTCAAGTAGGAGACCCTGGTGACGCCCGCGCTTGATGTGCTCGACCATCACATTCAGGATGCCGCCGTAGACGTCTGGGTCGGTCTTCGCGCAGTCAGTTAGGCCTGTCACGAGCCTTTCGGCTATCGAGTGGTATCCGAGTGGCAGCAGGTGTGCCGCAAGGCCCGGTCCCGCAATGAGCACGTCGACAACCCGTGCGACCGTGTTGGGGGTGACGTGAATTGCTCTCGACCTGTGGTCGCGAGCGGTGCGCACGTAGGAGCCAAGAAGCGCGGCGGCGTGCAGCACCTGGGCGACCGCGCCGTCCTTCCGCGGGTCTCTAGCGCTCGAGTAATAGACGTCCTCAATTTCTTCGCGAATGCCACTCGCTTCTCGAGTTGGCAGTTCGCAGCCAAGAAGGAACGCGAGCCACGTGAGAGGGAGCAACCGCTCGTTTTCGGCGTTGGCTCCAGCAATTGCTGCGTGAGGATTGGACAAAACGGGCTCGACCCATGTTGAGCGCAAGTCACTGTCGCCGAGGAGTGCGGCGGCGGCAGCGCCCTGGATCCGATGGGACCACGGGGCGTTCGGACGTGGCGGCTTGGCGGCGAGTAGTGCTTTGCATCGTAGCCATGCCCTGCGGTCGAGAAGGACGTCGAGCAGGTGCTGGAAGTCGCGGAAGTAGACGCCCTTCACGCGCTGGAGGATCCTGACGAAGGCGCGATCGCTTCGACATGCTGGCAACCCAGCCAAGAGCCCGCTCGCAAAGTTGGCCTCGAGTTCTTGCACCCCCTCCCCAGTGCTCAGAGGCAATGGGCAGCCAACTGCCACGCTTAGGGCGCCAAGTTTCTTCAAGATGTCACGAAGAGCGTCCTTGATGGCGTGGTCTGCCATCGCAGGCGACGGACGCTTCAAGTCCGATATTACTTGGGCTGGAGAAAGGCCCCTGAACCACCTTGAATACGTCGCGCTGGCGCGGGACAACTGGCCGGCCGAAACGAGCTGCGAGATTTCGTCGAGCGTCGACCTCAACACCCGCTCGGTCCACTCTCTTCGCGGAGTGACGCGGCGCTCAGAGTGCAGAGTTCGATGCACGTCGAGCGCCGGTCGCCGACCTTCTTCGTCGGTGCCTCGCCACTGCAGGGATCCGCGAAGCTGTTCGAGTGTGCGAAGCCCCGTTGCGACTCGGTGCGCGAGATCCCAATCGGACTCTGCGGAGGCTAGCGCCTCTACGGCAGTAACCCCCTGTTCCGCAAGTTCATCCAATGGCTGACCGATCGCGTGCCCTTCGAGCACGTAGCCTGGCGTGAACAGATCCGCTTGATCGCGAGGCCGGCCTGCCACGCCAAAGAGCTTTTGGGCTGCCGCGTGACGAGCCACAGCGTCTCCGCGGACAAGAAGATGGTCCGCGAGCCGAGAGGCGCAATCGCGATAGGTCGTGCTATCAGCCTGAAGCAGCCTAGTCAGGAACACCCTGACGTCGTTCTGGAAGACTCGAAAGCCGTCCGGCTCCTCCACCACGAGCGGGCGGAGCTGGCGGAGGAGGTCGGTGCAGGCTGTGGAGGAGGCAGCCTCCTCGCCCAGCACAGCGCGGACGGTTTCGGCTGTCGCTCGCACCGGGGTCAAGCAGAGAGCAGCAGCAAGCCGGCTGCAGGTCACGCTGGACAGGGACCGAACCGCCGCTGACCAGATCGCCTTGTAGTAGTCCTCGATGCCGGAGGCGATGCAGCGTTCATCGAGAACTGCTCCCACTTTGGAGAGGCTCGCCGCAGCCAAGGTGGCTTCTTCCACAGCAAATACGGTAGACAGCGTGTTTCCCTGACAACGCTGCCACACGTCGCGCGCGACGTTTTCGTGATCGGGTTCCTCTGCTGCGGGAAGGCGTGCGCGCACGAGGTCGCGGGTGTCGCCGAACCCCAAGCGGGGAAGATCGAACCGCTTCACACCGGAAGTAGGGGACCGCAGCCAAGGAGGGTAGTTCGGGTAGGCCTCCGGCGGCTGGCCGCCAAGTAGGAACACGACGTGCGGAGGAACCTGAGCGGGCGCGACTAGCGCATTCAGGAATGAATGCTGCAGCACTCCAGCCCGCGCCGCGTGATCGATCCCATCAACTGCGATTACGAACGGCCGCCCGAGGTCCTGTCCGAGCGCCTCCGCCAGACGGAGCACGTGTTCGCGGAGGGCATCAACACTCAGCGAAGCGGCGTGAACCGGGACAGCCAATGAAGCGAGACGACCACGCGCGAAATCGCGAATCTGGAGCAGCAGATCGGCCCACAAAGCGCGTGCGGTGGTGGTCCTGCCGGCATCCGCTGGAAGGATTTGGTTTTCGGGGGTTATAGGGCGATAGGCGTGAAAGCGAATATCGATATTGGGCTCACGGCGATTGGCCAAGAAGCTAAGCAAGGCTGTCTTGCCGCTTCCAGGTTCACCGGCAATGAAAATCACTGGCTCCGAACGCGAGGCAAGGAGGGAACCAAGTTCATCAGCTACCAGAATGCGAGTCGCGAAGAAGGGCGCGGGCGGGACCAAGTCGTGATCGCCGACAGGGGCGTCCTCGGCGAGGCACAACGTCGTATAGACCGCTTCGCGAGTGACCTCCTCGCGGTCTCCTCTCGAGGAGGTTGCCCACTTGCGAAGGGCGGTATCAAGGCGAGAAAGAAGACCTGTGGCTGCTTCCCGGTCTATTGAGAAGAGTGTGCAGAGTCTCGCGAGGAGCCTCTCACCGAGTTCGTCGAGTCCTTCTGTCGATGGTCGCACCTCGAAGCACTGCAAGAAGCGGAGCTTGTCTTGGTCATCGGCAAGGCCCTGAAGTTGCGGCACCCACTCCTTTGTCCATGCGTCTTGCCACTCGGACGGGAAGGCAACGTCCTTGATGGAGCAGGCCTTTCCGACTTCCTTGGCGAGGTGCTCAAGGAAGTCGCGCAGCGGCGGGCGGAGAATGCCTTTCGTACGTGTGTGGCGTTCCCCGGCCGCTCGATTGGTAACAAGCCAGGCATCGCACTTCCCGGTCGTTCGTTGGGCCTCTGTCAGCCATGCAGAAGCAATTTGGCGAAGCAGGGCGGGCTCGTTCTCTCCGGGGGTGACGAGGTCGCCGAACGTGAGCGTGTCTTCGGTACGCGTGTGCTTCACTTGAATGAAGCGGGCGTTTCCATTGGAAAAACGCACAACAACGTCGTCGAGCCCCTTTTCCCCTGTTTTCTGAAGCGTCACTGAGAGAATGTCAGACCCGGGCTCAAGCATGTCGAGCATATAGCCCTGGCCGACTGACCATTCGTACCAATAGGGATCGCCAAGCCCAGCACCTGAACCGATTCGCATCATTACCTCTGGGGCGCGGGGACGCTCCGTAACGACGGTTGTCCTGGCGCTCGTACGATCACCGCGTGGCTCGCATTGAGCGGGGTCTAGGTCAAGAGGTTCTCCAGTACCGATGCGACCTCGCCGAACCGCATCTTCGACACAGCCGCGTCGGCCCCCGCCGCAAGCAACGCCGCGTTGCACTCGTCCTTGGCAGACACGCCGATGAGCGGGACGCGGTTCCGGGCATCGCGCAGATCGCGTACGAGGTCGGTGCCCTTGCCGTCGTCCAGGTCGTAGTCCACGAGCACGGCGTCGAATGAGCCGAGTGCGAGATCTCGCTTGGCCTCGGCCAGGCTCGGCACGATGACCACCTCGTACGCGGCCAGGAACTTGGCCACGACGATGTTGGCAAAGTCGGCATGGTTCTCTACGAAGAGGAGCTTCATCGCGTGCGCCGCCGCCTGGCATCGACTGGCCGCGGCTGGGGAGCGCGCGACGCCGCGGGCCTCCGGGCGAGGAGTGCCGTTGCTTCTTCTCGGCCGGCCTCGGTGATTGCGCGGCTCCTCGCAGCTCTCCGAAAGCACTTCATGGCGCGCCGTTCGTCCGTGCGGACGCCCCGACCATCGAGCAAATGCTTGCCGACCTCGAGGAGTGCGTCCCCGTCGCCCATGGCGGCCGCGCGTTCGTACCAGGCGAAGGACCTGGCGTCGTCATTGGCATCCCTGTACATGGTCGCGATGTTCGACGCGGCCGCTGCGTCGCCCTGCCGGTAGGCGCGCATGTACCAGCGCCGCGCAGCCTGAGGATCGCGGCGGGTTCCCGTCCCGGTGTCTATGCAGTATCCGAGGTTGAGCTGTGCACCGGCGATACCTTGCTCGGCCGCACGGCGAAACCACTGCACAGCGGCCCGGGAATTCCTGTGTGCGATCACCTTACCCGCGGAGTCGAGCAGGCCATCCAGATAGTGCGCGCCAACCTCCAGCTGTGCGTCGGGATCGCCGAGGCGCGCAGCGATCTGTAACCAGCGCCAATACGCGTCGGTATCAGGCGTCGGGCCAGACCGGTGGAAAAGCTGGAGCTTTGCGCGTGCTGCGGCGAGGGCGGTGGACCGGCCGCGTCGTTTGCTCGGGGCTCGGGACCCTGAGGCGCGGTTCACGTAGGGCATGGCAAGGAAGCTACCACCAGGACAGACAGCCGTGGGGTCAGTGCGCCTACCCCCTGCGTCACAGCTCCCCGCGCGGCATGGGCCAGAGAATGGCGGCTATGAAGAGTCCCGCCAGTGCAAACGCACCGAGCGCACTTGCCACCACGATCCACCGGCGTGCGTAGGGGGAGACGGGGAAAGCGAGCGCAGCGACAAGTGAGGCGAACGGGATCAGGCTGAGGAGCGCGGAGGCCCAAGGCGAGACCAAGAATGAGACCAACCACGGAAGAGTGCCGCCGAAGTCAGCGAACATCTTCCTGAACGTCGGGGCGACGGCCAGGGGGTAGGCGAGCAACCCGAGGTCGGCAAGCGCCGCCAAGCCAACATCAAACCAGTCCCTTCGAGTGAAGTCTGAGAAGCGGCCGCCGCCGTGGGCGTTCGAGTTCATCGGCCCTCCAAACCAGGGGCTCAGTGTTCACCTCGACCGCGAAGCGCTTCGCTTGCCAGTTCCACGCACTCGTCGCAAATGAAGGCGGCCTTGGCGTGAGGCTCGGTCCCTGCGAGCAGGTGCCGAAGCTCGGCAGCGAAGCGGAGGCAGAACGAACACCTCGCTCGGCGATCGGTAGTCGCCGCGACTCGCCGGGTCGCCGCGGTGGCCCCGAGAAGCGAGACGGCATCTGCAAGGCAGCCGGCGCAGATGTTCGCACGGAAGCCCACGATCACTTCGTTGGCCGGCTGCTTCTGGTCGCAAAACGTGCAGGCGAACTCATGGCTGCGCTCGGACTCACACACCGGGTCTTCTTCCAGCGCCCCTCGCGCGATGGCGACGCACTCATTGCAGATGGACACGGAGCCGAAGGCGCCCGGACCGACCAGCATTCCGGCAACTAAGGCGCCATCCTTGCCGCAGAAGCGGCACGCTTGCGTCCAACCGGACTGACCGCCCGCCCCAGCGATCTTCTCCTCGATCGTGGCCACGCAGTCCGAGCAGATGTGGACGCCCGGGCCTGCGACGAGCTTGGGCACAGCCCACTGCGTCCTGCCGCAGAACGCGCAGCAGAGCGGGAACCGTAGTTCGTGGTGGTTGCTGGTATCGCTCATCGGTGACCTACAGGTGACGTCCGCCCTGGCGCTTCTTCGCGAGCTGCACCGCCTTGCCGAGGTACTTCGCGTCGCCGTCGGTAGCCTCAATGAAGGCTTCGCGCTCGTGAGCCACCGAGGCAAGCAGGACGGAGCCGTCTGGTCGGAGCAAGTGCAGATCCTCGGGTAGATCAGGCTGCCTCCAGTCGAAGAGGCCGCGTGCGCTCTCCATGAGGACGGCTTCGGAGTTGGGCGATAGCAGGTAGCGTCGCACCGTCGCCGTCGGCATGTACGTCTCAGTGCCAGGCCACTTCTTGGCCGGGTCTTCCGAGATGAGGAATGGGGCCAGCCGCTTGAGCACGGCGCGGCCCTCCGCCGAGAGCGGCATGTTCCGGTGCTCGACCAAGCCGAACGAGGTGTAGAGGCATCGGGTCTTTTCAAGCAGTTCGCGGTAGCTCCGCCCCCGTGGCTCCTCAACAATCTGGAAGTGACGTCGGACCTCGACGTCGTCCTTGCCCGGCGTGCGATCCGGGGCCTGCCTCCCCTCGATCCAAGCGATAGCGTCGCTCGCCTCGTCGCAGACGCGCCACATACCCGGGCACACCGCCCGGTCACTCTTGGCGACCCGCCGCAGGACCGGCAGCGCCGGTCGGTGGCGCATCTTGCCGAGTGCGAACGCGCACCAGAAGCGGACGACCGGGGAGGGATTGGCAAGCCCCTTGAGCGCAGTCCTCGCCGCCTTGCGGTAGAGCGGGTGCTGCTTGTGGAACTCAAAGAGTTCGGCGAGACCCTCGGCCGCCTGCCCGCGTACACCGGGGTCGTCGGCCTGGTCGCTCACGCAGTGTAGGAGAGCGGAGGCTGCGCGGTCGTCGTGCATGAAGGTGAGTGCGTAGGCTGCCGCGACACGCGCCTGCAGCGGCCCGTCGCCGTTGAGCACCGCGATGCAGCCGGTACAGGCCCTCGCGCCTCCGAGCTCAGCGAGCACTGAGGCAGATCCCCACTCCAAAAGCGGTAGCAGGACCGGCACCGCCTTCGCCCGCCCGAACTCTTTGGCCAACTGCACCGCGGTCGTTGCCACGCTGCCTTTCAATCGGGGCAGCGCTCTAGCCAGCGCGTCGAAGGTGTTGATCTCGCGCCTGGCCAACGACCGAAGGTCGCGCTCGTAGATTCGGCGATGGTCGGGCCAAGCCGCAGAGGCGATCAGTTGTCCCGCCCGGCGCTGGAACTCTTCGGTGGAGGTCTTGCTCATGTGGCTGATGTCCCGAACTGGGCCCGCAATCCCCGGATGAAGCAGTGGGCGCTGGCTCTACTTGGATTGTGGCCGATCTCCTCCGGCGGCAGTCGAAGGCGTGGCGGCCTCGGACGTGCCGCGAGCTTTCCTGACGGCCTTCCACGCAAGGAAGAGGAACCCGAGGCCGAAGGCGATTTGGACGAGCATCACCCCCTGGCCCGTGAGGAGCCGCTCGAGCGACCGGAGCACCCCGAGGGTTCCGAGGACTCCGCACACGAGTGCGAGCAAGTAGAAGAGAACCCTCACAGTGCCCCTCCGCAAGACAGCGAGTCGTTGAGCGCTGAGCCAGCATAGGCCACGTTTCTGGCACTGCGAAGGTTGGCTGGCTCAGCCTATGGGGTCGGCACCGCGCGCAGGCCATGCCGCTCGCCGGGCGTACGTCCCGCAGCTGCTGCGGCCCGCACCTCGGCCGCCGCTAGCGCGTCCGTGACGGTCACGGTCACGCTCACGAGGCTCGTTCGCGGGAGCGCACCAGGCGGAGATCGCCGTCCGCGGCGATCGCGGTGAAGACGTCATCGGTGTGCTCGAAGACGTCCCACGAGGCGCGGCCGGTCGAGACCTCGATGGCGTGGCAGACGCGCTTCTCCAGCTCGTCGTCTCGCTTGCCCTTCCAGAGCTTGTCCGCGAGGGCCACCAAGAGGTCCTCGAGCATCACCTCTTCATCGGGCCAGGTCGCGTGCGTGCGGCAGAAGCGGGCGACAGCGGGCTCGACGCCCTCTCGCATCAGCAGAGCGACGCCGCTTTCGGCGTGCTCCGAGCCCGGCTCATCCAGCTCAGCGGGGTGCTCGATCTTCCCCGCGTCATGCAGGGCGGCGCCGACCAGGACCATCCCGTCGTCGAAGTCGAGGGTGAACGCCTTGCGCAACTCGGCGAGGAGGGCGCTGGCAGCCTCCGCAACAAGCTCGTGGTGACGGATGAGGCGTGGCGGGGCACCGAGGGCACGGAGAAGAGCGAGGGCTTCGTCGGCGGAGCGAGGGGTCGGCATCGAGGCCTCCACCCTATGGGCAGGGCGATCGGGCGGCCGCGCGCCAGGCCCTGCTGCCCGCCCCACGCGCCCCGCTCCCACGGGTGGCGCCCATACCCGCGGCCCACCAGCGTCGGCGTGGCGGCCACGTAAGCCCTCACGGGGGCTCCGCCGGCCAGCCGGCCGCCCGCCCAGGGACCGGCGCTCTGGAAGGCAGGAACCCGAAGACCGCAGCCAAGTGCATCAAAAGTGCATCAGCGCGCTGATGCACCGCGCGCCCCCCAAAACGCCGAAGGCCCCACCGGCTAAGTGCCGATGGGGCCAACGGTTTTGATTGCGGGGGCAGGATTTGAACCTGCGACCTTCGGGTTATGAGCCCGACGAGCTACCAGGCTGCTCCACCCCGCGGTCAATGTGGGCGGCTTTATAGACGTCGACCTCTAGGGTGTCAACGGAAAACGCGAATCGGAAGCCGCCCACGAGCGAGATTTCCCTCTCACTTGCCGCCGATCTTGATGAGCGGCTCCTTGACGCTGGCTTCCGCTGCCGGCGCGTTCGCGCCCAGCACCGCGACGCTCTTGGCCGGCCCAGGCAGGACGCTGTCGAGCTTGCCCAGGTACCACATGCCCGCCAGCACCACGACGAGGCAGGCGGCCGCGTAGGTCTTCCAGGGCCGGCCCTTCTCGGCGTACGGATCCTCGAGGGTGCGCTCCGAGAACGGCGGCAGCACCGCCACGTGGGTGAGCGCGGCCCCGAACGGGACGTTGATCCTCGCCCGCCCGTTGATGGCCCAGCCGTTGGCGTCGAGGATGGGCCCCAGGTTGCGCTGCCGCAGCTTGAGGTACGCCAGGATCATCGACGGCCCGGAGACGAGCATCACCGCCGCCAGCACGCCCACCGGCATCCACATGCCCAGGCCGAAGAACGAGGCGAAGATACCAGTCACCATCGCGCCGATGCCGCCGATGGCCACGCCCAGGGCCGCCACGGTGCCGATGTCGATCTTCTTGACCTCGTCCTTCTTGGTCTTGTCGACGTTCGCGGTCGCCACCGCCGCCTTGTCCAGCTTGGCGTTGGTCTCGGCCTCGCCCGCCGCCGCGCGCTTGGCCACCTGCTCTTCGACCAGCCGCATCAGCTTCTTGTACGGCGCCCAGAAGGCCTCGCGGATGCTGATGGGGTTCGAGACGATCTTGGTGATGGTCGCGTCCCAGTCGCGCCCCTTGCGGTCGTAGAAGACGCCGTTGCGCCCGACGATCAGGTTGTCGGAGTCGCCGTCGGTGAAGGCCGCGACGATGGACATCTTCTCGCCGCCCGGCCGGGTGCAGTCGCAGTAGGCCAAAAACGAGGCCGCCATGGCCGCCAGGGTGCCGTGCTTGCCGGCGTCGGCGACGGGGACGCACAGGTCGCAGCTGCGGCCGTCCAGGTAGAGCGTGCCGGCCTGGAAGATGGCGCCCTTGCCGCCGTAGAACTCGGAGAAGTTCACGAAGTTGTTGAGCAGCCGGAACAGGTCGCGCTGGAAGAGCACCAGCTTCTCCACCGAGGCGATCTGCGCGTACTCCTTCTCCAGCGCCAGGTCGGCGGCGATGAGGTCGGCCACCTTCTGCTCGGCGCCGTGCGCCACCATCTGCCGCACGTGGTCGATGCCCAGCTTCTCGACGGCCGTCTTGGGCTTGGCCGCCATCCACGCCTCGTAGGGCGCGAGCAGCTGCAGCGCCGCCGCCCAGTCGCCCTCGGTGATGGAGTGCTTGCCCGGGTCGAGCAGCGGGCCGATGACCTTGGAGCCCAGGTCGGCGACGTGCTTGGCCCACACCGGGTTGAGCGCGCCGCCCGTGAGCGGCAGCGCCCGGCCGCTCTCGATCTTGGAGAGCGGCAGCTTGGCGATCGCCTCGCAGCTGAACGACAGGTCCTGGCCCGCCATGGCCAGGTAATCGGCCTCGGTGCGGTTGAGCGGGCCGGCGGAGCGGATGTCGAAGGCGGCCAGCCGGCAGCGGGCGAAGTAGTCCTCCACCTTCACCTTGATGGCCTGGACGATCTCCCATCGCGCCCGCGGTCTTCTCGCCCAGGGGCAGGATGGTCCGGTCGGCCTTGGCCTTGTTGGCCCACTCGACCAGCAGCTTGGCCTCCGCGAAGAAGGCCTCGGCCTTGGCCTTGTCCACGCCGGGCTTGCCGCCGCGGTCGTTGACCGAGCCCTGCACGGCGATGATGTCCTCGATCGCCTTCTTGAGGTCGGCGTCCTCGGTGGAGTCGACGGTGACCACCCCGTCGCCGTTGAGCTTGGTGGCGGCGAAGGCCTTGGTGGTGTCGTTGACGTCGGCGACCGTCACCTTGTCGGCGGTCTGCTTGCCCAGGTTGTCGAGCAACCGCCGCGCACCGGCCAGCACGCTCGCGTCGCGGATGGCGGAGAGCGCGACGCTGTCGCCGCCCTTGAGCAGGTCGCCGGGCTCCTTGAAGACCTCCTTGACCCAGGCGATGGCCGCCAGGACCTCGGGAGCGCGCACGCGCCCGTCCTTGTCCGTGTCCAGGATGTCCAGGGTGCGCGGGTCGAACTCGACGCCGCGGGTGGGCATCGCCAGCGCGACCCACAGCTTCTGGTCCAGCCGGTCCAGCGAGACGACGTCCGCGCCGTCCCGCAGCATCACCTGATCGACTCCACCCGCCCGGAAGAACTTCCAACGCCGCGTCGTGTCGGCCATCGCGCTCCCTCGTGAGGTCAAGGCAATGTCCCCAGGTGTGGCAGGGGACTGTCCGCTCGAAAGCGGTCGAAGTGATACCAGCCGCGCGCTCGCAGGCGCAACGCCGAGTTCGGGACTGTTCAGTAATGGCCGGGACGGAGCCGGCTGGCCGGGACCTCGCCGGCGTACGGGTAGCCTGCCTGGACCCAGTAGCCCTCGATCGAGTGGTCGCTCAGCTCGACGCGGTAGACGAACTTGGCGTTCTTGTAGCCGAGCAGCCGCGGGACGACGACGCGCGCCGGAAAGCCGTGCCGGAGCGGCAGGGTCGCGCCGCCGATGCCGTAGGCGAGCAGGGTGCGCGCCTCGCGCGCGACCGAGAGCGGCAGCGACTCGTTGTAGAGGTCGTTGACCGTATGGAAGGTCACGTGCGTGGCGGCCGAGGCGGGCCGCGCCAGGTCGAGGAGCGAGGAGAGGGGCACGCCGTTCCAGGGCACGTCGTAGATGGACCAGCCTTCGACGCAGTGGAAGTCGGTGACCTGGTCGGTGCGGCGCAGGGCGGCCAGGTCCAGGAAGCGAAAGGTCTTCGGGCTCTCGACCAGGCCGTCGATGGTCAGCGTCCAACTCGCCAGGAGTGCGGTGAGCGACTGGGGATCGACGGTCCGCTCACCCCAGCCGTCGAAGATGGCCTGCGCGCCGTCGCCCGGCTGGAACTGGAAGCCGCTCGGCACGCCCCCATCGGTGAGGACGGGCGAGCCCGCGTCGGCGATGAGCGCTCCGGCGTCCTGGCCGGTCACGGGGCCCGCCGCGGCGCAGGCCTTGAAGAGAGGCGCGCCCAGCGCCAGCACCGCGCCCTGGCCCAGCCACTCCACCAGCGTGCGTCGCCCGAGCTTCTCGCCCATCCCGGCTCCCGTCGATGGCTCCGGGGGCAAGCGTGCTGCGTTCGACGCCGTCCCGCCCGCTCCAGACGGGGGGCGCATTGCCACGGTCTCGCTTCGAGGTTCCTACGCGCGCGATCCGAAGGCGAACGCCAGCTGCTGCGCCTTTCGCGGCTGAGTCCGCCCGCTGGGTGTGAGCGTGATGACCGGCCCCACCTTGCGTTGCAGCGCGACCGCGAGCCGCGGCGCCGCACCGCCACGCTTCTCGAGCATCCCCTCGGTGGCAGCGCGCACGAGGTCGGTCGTGTTGTTGTGCTCGCTGATGTGGCCCAGGGTCACGTGCTGCAGCCCCTCGTGCAGCAGCTCGGCGAGGACCACCGTGCACTGCTCGTTGGACAGGTGCCCCCAGTTGCCGCGGATGCGCTTCTTGAGCCGCTCCGGGTACGGCCCGTTGAGCAGCATCGGGACGTCGTGGTTGGACTCGAGCAGCAGCCCGTCGAGCCCGCGGAACGCCTTGGCGATGGCTGGCGTCGGCTGGCCCTGGTCGGTGATGACGCCGAGCGAGGTCTCGCCGTCGGTGACTCGGATGGCCACGCCCTGGGGCGCGTCGTGCGAGGTTGGGACCGTCTCCACGGTCAGCCCGCCGATGGTCAGCGTGCCGCCGTAGGGGAGCGCCTTGAGCCGCTCGTTGGGCATCCCGCTGGGCAGCGCGCGGACCGTTCCTGGCGTGGCGTAGATGTCGATGCCGCTCTTGCGGGCGAGCACCGAGGTGCCCATCACGTGGTCGCCGTGGCCGTGGGTGCAGATGATGGCGGAGACGTCCTGGAGGTTCCCGCCCACCTCCGCGAGCCGGTGCCCGGCCATCCGCGCCGAGACGCCACAGTCGATGAAGAGCTGCACGCCACCGCCGCGGACCCACAGGCAGTTGCCGCTCGAGCCGGATGCCAGCACGCAGTAGGAGAGCGCCATCGCGGGGCACCCTAGCATGGCTGTCCGACAGCGAACCGACGACTTGCGGGGCTCTTCGGGGCTCTTCGGGCCTCTTCAGGCCGTGCGATCGAGACCGCCCGCACTCGGCGGCCGAAGGCCCCGAAAGGGATGGGCTATCCTCGCTGCCAGTTTGGCAAGGAGGGGCGGGCATGTCGCAGCAGACCCCGGACCGCGCGCTGACCACCAAGGCGCTCGTGGCGAGCCTCATCGGCAGCTCCATCGAGTGGTACGACTACCTCCTCTACGGCACGGTCGCCTCCCTGGTCTTCGCCAAGCGCTTCTTCCCGGCGAGCGACCCGGCGAGCTCCCTGCTGCTCGCCTACGCCTCCTTCAGCATCCCGTTCTTCATCCGGCCGCTGGGCGGCGTCTTCTTCAGCCACCTGGGCGATCGCGTCGGCCGGAAGGTATCGCTGGTGCTGACCCTGGCGCTGATGGGCGTGGCGACCGTGCTCATCGGCTGCTTGCCGGACTACGAGGCCATCGGGATCGCCGCCCCCATCCTGCTCACCGTGCTGCGGCTGGTGCAGGGCCTGGGCATCGGTGGCGAGTGGGGCGGGGCGCTCCTGCTCGCGGTGGAGCACTCCAGCAAGAGCAACCGCGGCTTCTTCGGCAGCGTCCCGCAGATGGGCGTCACGGTGGGGATGCTCCTGGGCACGCTGGCGCTGACCGCGGTGAGCCAGCTCTCCGAGGCGCAGTTCCTGGCGTGGGGCTGGCGCATCCCGTTCATCCTGAGCGCGGTCCTGGTCTTCGTCGGCCTGTGGATCCGCAAGGGCATCGAGGAGACGCCGGCGTTCCGCGAGGCCAAGCAGAAGGGACAGCTTGCCAAGGTGCCCATCGTCGAGACGCTCAAGCACCACTGGCGCTCGGTGTTGCTGGCGGTGGGCCTGAAGGTCGTGGAGACCGCGCCCTTCTACATCTTCTCGGCGTTCGTCATCTCCTACGCCACAGCCTACGCCGGGTACGACAAGACCTCGGCGCTCAACGCGGTGACGGTCGGCGCGCTGGTGACGACCTTGGCCATCCCGCTGATGGGGCGGCTCGCGGACGGGGTGGGGCGCAAGCCGCTCTATGTCGCGGGCGCGGTGGGGCTCCTCCTCTTCGCGGCGCCTTACTTCTGGCTGGTGTCGCTCAAGTCGCCGCTCTGGCTCACGGTGGCGACGGTCGTCGGGCTCGGCCTGTTCTGGGCGCCGATCACCGCGGTGCTCGGGACGCTCTACTCGGAGATCTTCAGCACCCGCGTGCGCTACACCGGCGTGACCCTGGGCTACCAGCTCGGCGCGGCGATCGCCGGCGGCACGGCGCCGCTGGTGGCGACCGCGCTGCTCAGGGAGTTCGACAACTCGTGGGTGCCGGTGGCCGGCTACGTCATGTTGACCGCCGCCATCTCCCTGGGCTGCATCGCCGCGACGCGCGAGACCAGGGGGACGGAGCTGGCCGCCGCTGGCGGTGCCGGACCCGAAGGTGGAAGCGGCCCGGCACCGGTCGCGGGTCAGTAGCAGGGGAAGGCCGTCAGCGTCCGCCCTCGACGACGATGTCCGCGGCGGCTTCCTCGCCGCCGGACTCGCCGTCGTCGCCGTAGGACGTCAAGACGTAGTGGTCCTTCTCGCCGACGTAGGCGAAGTCGTGCCCCCAGCCGTCGGTGTTCTTCTTGTTCTTGTCGAGCAGCCGCTCGCTCAGGAGGATTGCCAGCCCCTGCTCGGTCGACGGGTAGCGCCCGTGCTTGACCGAATAGAGCTTGAGCGCCTCCTCGATGGAGACCATCGAGGTCTTGGTGGTCTGGATGCGGGCGTTCCGCAAGGCGTCCATGACCCCCACGGCGGCGACCCCGGTGACGAGGGCGATGATGGTAATGGCGACCATGAGCTCCAGCAGGGTGAACCCACGTGGCTGCGATCGCTTCCGGCTCTGGCGAGGCATGCGCTCCTCCATGACGAAGCTCTAGCGAGCGCGGCGGAGATCGCCGCGGCAGAGCTCTCGGGCCGGACGCAGAGCAACCGCGGTGCCACACGTTCGGTGAGGTCGTCTCAGAGGAGAAGCGAGCCGCGCGACGGTCGCTCGGTGCCAAGCTGTCATCGCCGGTCAGGATGAGCGGGACAGGCTGTCACCGGGTCTGGTCGGCGCGTTCGCCGGACCCGATGCGAGCCGCAAGCGTCAGCGCGTCGGGGATGGTTGGGCCCCGTGCAGTGACCGGCCAGGAATCGACCGCCGAGTGAAGGCAGACAAGGCACACAAGCTCGCCGACTCCTGGCGCAGCGCTTGCTGTTGCTGCAACGATCGCCGGCATGACCGTCTTCGAAGACCTCAAGAGCAAGCGCCTCATCGTCCTCAAGGGCGTCCTCTTCCTTGTCCTGGGCCTGCTCTCGGCGGCGCTGCTGCTTTGGGAGCGCCCAGAGTGGCGCGTTGCACTCCTGCTGGGCGTCTGCGTCTGGGCCTTCTGTCGCTTCTACTTCTTCGCCTTCTACGTCATCGAGCGCTGGGTGGATCCCGGTTACCGCTTCACCGGCTTGTGGGACTTCGCGCGCTGGATGCTCTCGAAGAGGCCGTCGGAGACGAAAGGCTGATCGAGGCCAATTCGGCGTCCCGCTGAGGCGGCGCGGCGGGCCTCACCCCCTGACCCCCTCTCCGGCTTCGCGGAGAGGGGGAACCCGGCGCGTGGCCCCGAGGCGATGATTCACGTCGATCCAAGTCCTCAGCTCCAGGTCGAACCGCCTAGGCGGGGCCGCGCAGCGAGCACGACGCCCGAGCCGATGCAGAGGCCGGAGACCGAGAGCCCGGCGAAGAGCGGGTCGAAGCGCAGGCCGGTCAGCGGCCAGAGGAGCAGGGTCGCCAGCCCCAGGAGGCTCGAGGCGAGCGCCCACCGCGCGGGAAGGCGGCCGGGCCACAGGATGGCCAAGAGGAAGGGAAAGAAGGTCCCGGCGCCGCGCAGTCCCATCGCCAGGTAGCTGAAGGCGAGGATCGGCGTCTCACGGCCGAGCGCGAGGGCTGCCGCGAGCAGCACCAGTCCGAGGAAGGCGACCCGCCCGGGCCAAGGCGATTCGGAGCGGAAGGGAGCGAGGTCGCGGGTGAGGTTGGTCGCCATGCCCAGCCCCAGCCCGGCCGCGGTACCGACCACGGTGAGTAGCAGCACCGCCCACAGCGCCCCGGCGATCGGAGCTGGGAACGCGAGCTGGAGGAACGCCGGGAGCACCTGCGCCGGCGGAACGCTCAGGCCAGAAGCGCGCATGGAGAGGCCCACCCAGATCCCGAGCGCGCCGAGCGGCGGCATCAGCGCCGCGGAGAGCAGGGCGCCGGTCCTGGCCGTGCGCTCGTCGGAGGCGGAGAAGACGGCCTGCACGTAGATCTGCGTGCAGAGCACCCCGACGACCAGCGAGGTCGCCGCGCTCGCGTCGGTCCATCCCAGGCTCAAGGGGTCGAAGAAGGTCTCGTGCGGCAGCGCCGCCCACAGGTGCGAGGGCGTCGAGCCGCGCGACCAGGCCGCGGCGCCGCAGGCCAGGCAGACGGCGTAGAGCGCGGCGATCTTCGCCTGGCCGAGCGCGGCGTAGCTCTTGAGGCCCCCGGCCGCCGCGAAGCCCACGGTGAGCACGACGATCAGCGCGCCGGCGGAGACCGGTGCGATGGGCGCGGACGGCGCGAGCGTGCGCATGAGCGCGGTCCCGGCGATGAGCTGCGCCACCACCGACAGGAATGACCCCAGCGACGAGGCGGCGAGCACGACCAGGCCCACCGGACGCCCGTAGTGCTTCTCCAGGAACTGGGGGATGGTCTCCAACGCGCTCCGGCGCAGCGGTCGCGCCAGCCAGACGCCGAGCACCAGGCAGCCGAGGCCACCGCCGACCGTGAACCAGCAGGCGGAGAGGCCGTGTTGGTAGGCGAGCTCGGCGGTGCCCACGGTCGACGCCCCGCCGACCAGGGCACCGAGCAGCGCGCCGCTCACTCCCGTCGCCGTCGCCGCGCGTCCGGCGATGCCGAAGTCGGCCGCGCTGCGAACGCGCCTGCCGGAGAGCGCTCCGAGGACGAGGAACGCGGTGGCGACGGCGAGCGCGGCGGCGATGAAGGGCAGGGTGGGCATGGCGGCTGGCCGACACTTGATAGTCGACTGCGCGGGTCGGGCCAAGGGCGGCGGCCGGCTTGCGCTCTCGCTCCAAGTGCGCTTCAACCTCCTCCCCGACCCGCATCTCGTGGAGACCGCACCCGCCATGAAGACCGTCTGCTTCGCGCTCGTCCTCGCCCTGTCGTTTGTCGCCGGCCTGACCCATGCGCAGACCCCGCCGTCCATTGCGCTGCCGGCGCCCAAGACCGACGGCAAGGTCTCGCTCGAGAAGGCCCTCAAGGAGCGGCGCTCGGTGCGCACGCCGTCGCCGGATGCCCTGGCCCTCGCCGACGTCGGCCAGCTCTGCTGGGCTGCGCAAGGCACCACCGACGACAAGGGGCACCGCACCACGCCATCGGCCATGGCGACCTACCCCTTGGATCTCTACGTCCTCGCGGGAAGCGTGACCGGCCTTGCGCCGGGCCTGTACCGCTACGACACCGCCAAGCACGCGCTGATCCCGCTCAAGCCGGGCGACCGACGCGCGGAGCTCGTCGAGAAGGCCATCGGCCAGGACTGGATCAAGAAGGCGCCGGCGGTCTTCTTCGTCACCGGGACCGTCGCCCGCGCCACCCCCAAGATCAAGGACGAGGCGCGCGCCAAGGTCTTCGTCGCGCAGGAGTCGGGGCTCGCGGCGCAGGCCTTCTTCCTCCAGGCGACGGCGCTGGGCCTGGGCTCCACCTTCGTCGGCGGCTTCAAGGTCGACGTCACTCGGGAGTTCCTCGCGCTGCCGGCCGGAGAGGAGCCCCTGGCCGTCCTCCCCGTCGGCAAGCGGTAGCCAGCCACTCTTGCGCGAGCACCGGATGCCCTGTCCCTTCTTAGCTCGCTCGCCGTTCGCGGCCGGCCTCGTCGTCGCCCTCCTGGCCGCCGCGTGCACGACGACGCCGCCGCCGAAGCGCGACGTCCGGCCAACGGACCCTTGTGCGCGGACGGCGCCCGTCCCGGTGGTCCTCCGCGGCGGCGAGGTGCTCGGCGCGCAGAACGGCGCGGTGGTCGCCGACGTCTGGAACCCGTTGACCGTCGAGCTGCTCCCCGACGGACGCATCCGCGCGCGCGACCCGAAGGGCGATCCGATCGAAGGCTACGCTCCCGAGCTCAAGGGCACGGCGGCAGGCGAAGAGCGCGGCATCGGCGTCTTCGTGCAGACGGAGGCGGCGCTCTTCCTCTCGCCGAAGGGCCCGGAGATCGGCCGCGCCTTCCCCGGGGCCTACTTGCCGGTCGTCTCCATGGACGCCTGCCACGTCCAGGTCTTGCTGCGCTCTTTCTCGCCCGCTTCCGGCAATGGCCCGCTCGTGGCGTGGCTCCCCGTCGACAGCGTGGGCCCCCAGGAGCTGAGCCCGCGCGCGGTGCTGGTGTCGTCGCAGCACGTGCGCGACCAGCGCAGGGTGCTGCGCGCCGAGCCTGGGGTTGCCGCGTCTGCGTTCGCCCAGACCCGCTGCGGCCGCCTGGAGATCACCGAGTCGAAGCCGGAGAAGGGCGGCGCCGAGCTCCAGCGCGTCGCGCAATCGGCGCAGGGAATCGAGCTGCGCGGCTGGGTCGACCGGCCCATCCTCGATGCCCGTGGCGACGATCACTGCCCGCTGCGGCTGCTCGAGAAGACCCAGGTGGTCGGCTTCGACGGCGAGTCGGGGCTGCCGGAGGGCTACGCTGCGCTCGGAGACGGTCCCGCCCTGGCACGGGAAGCTCGAGAAGCAGGTCAAGAAGGACCGGACGGTCTTCGTTCCGCTGGTCGACGGGCTGGGGGCTCGCTGCGAGGGCTTCAAGCTCAAGGCCAAGGGCACCGAGCTCGTCCGGCTCGAGCAGGAGAAGTCGAAGTCGAAGCGGCCGGAAACCTGGCAGGTCCGGCTGGGCGAGGGGCGCCTGACGCTCTCGGGGCCCTGCCGCGGCGGCGGGCTGTGCTCGCTGCCGTACCTCGTCGTCGCGCTCAAGCCGGACCGGCTCGTGCTCCTGCCGGCGCGCGACGACCTGGCGAGCCGGGTGGCGAACCTGCTCGCCTACCATCAGGACGACGCGGAACTATGGTTCTTCGACCGCGCGGCGTGCGAATCCGGAGGCGGCATCGACCACGCCTCCAGCCTTCTGCCGCTGCCCTGACCTGCTGGTCACCCCGAGCTCTGTGCCTGAAGCTCCTTTCGGATCCCTTCATCCGAAGCGCGCGTGGGTGGGGCCGGGCCTCTGTGCCCGGGGCACCCTTCGAATCCCTTCATCTGAAGCGCGCGGTGGGTGGGACCGGGCCTCCGTGCCCGGGGCGCCCTTCGAATCCCCTCCTTCATCTGAAGCGCGCGTGGGTGGGGCCGGGCCTCTGAGCCCGGGGCGCCCTTCGAATCCCTTCATTCTGAAGCGCGCGTGGGTGGTGCCGGGCCTCTGTGCTCGGGGCACCCTTCGAATCCCTTGATCTGAGGCGCGCCGTGGGTGGGCCCTGCGCTTCTGGATGCCGGCACTACAGCTTCGGACCCTCGTCCGGCGGCGCCTTCCGCGAGCGCGCGACCACAAAGACCAGGACTGCGCCCGCAAGCAGGAGCAGTCCGATCGGGAGCAACAGCAGGTACTCGCTGCCGGTCATGAGCGAACCGAAGCCGCGCTACCGGCCGAAGTGGAAGAGGTGCGAGCCCCAGGCGGGCAGCTCGACGTACAGGCCGCGGGTCCGCAGCTCCCGGCCGTCGCGCGCGTAGGTGTCCCCCGTGAGCGCGTCGCTGAGCACCACCGGGCCGTCCGGGACGGGAAGCGGAGAGAGGTCCACGTAGCACTGGGCCCGCCGGTCCGAGAAGTTCACCGCGGCGACCAGGTTCTTGCCGCCGTCGCTCCAGCTGTTGACCAGGAAGTCCGCCCAGGTCTCGTTGTCGTCCCAGGCGGGGCGGCAGTGGAGCGGCTGCCACTGGCCGCCCGTCGCACGCGCGCCTCTGAGCAGCGTCCGGTAGAAGGCCACCAGCTTCTCGTCCACCCGCTCGGCCGGGGCGCGCCCGAGCTGGATGGGCAGCTTCTCCTTGCGGCCCTCCATCTGCCCGAAGTGGACGAAGAACGGGCCGGGAAGGGTCGCGGCCACGACCGCCGCCGCGCGGTGCCGGGCCTGCGGGAAGACCGAGGCGGCGCGCGGCTCGTCGTGGTTCTCCAGGAAGCGCATCGCCAGCGGCTGGATGGGCTCGATGCCCGCCAGGTGCCCGCGCACGTTGCCGGCGTCGTCGTGGCACAGCCGGTCGTAGAGGACCTTGTCGTAGACCCAGTCGAAGCCGAGCTTGATGAGCCGCTCCTCCATGTTCCAATACACCTCGGCCAGGAACACGAAGCTGGGGGCCCGCGCGCGTGCCGCGGAGACGATGGCGCTCCACGGCTCGAACGTCGGCTCGCGGTAGGGGCCCGGGCCCCAGGTCTTGCGGAACACGTCGTTGAGCACCAGCATCGCCATGTCGCAGCGCAGGCCGTCGCACAGCGAGGTGAGCCTCTCGACCTGCAGGGTCATGGCCTCGACCAGCGCCGGGTTGCGCCAGTCGAGCTGGGCGGTGTCGATCCACGGCTCGAAGTACGGGTCCTTGCCATGGAGCACGACGCTGTCGCCCTGGACCGTCTCCGCGAAGAAGCCCCGCTTGGCCTCCAGGTCGGCCAGCGTGCCGGGCAGGTAGTACTCGGGGTGGTCGTGGACCCAGGGGTGGTCGCAGGCGGTGTGGTTGGGGACCAGGTCGAGCATCAGCTTGATGCCGCGCTTGGCCAGCCGCGCGCGCAGGGCCAGCAGGGCCTCGTCGCCGCCCAGCGCGCGGTGCACCCGGTACTCCTGGACGGCGTAGGGCGAGCCGACCATGTCGCCGATGGCCAGGTCGTCGAGGATCTTGCGGCAGCGCTGGCGCAGCTCGGGGTGGGTGACCGCGTGGTTGCGGCCGAGGGGACCGGTCTGCCAGGCGCCGATGAGCCAGAACCAGTTGATGCCCAGGGACTGCAGCCGGTCGAGCTCGGCGTCCGGCACCTCGGCCAGCGTCATCGGTCGCCCGGGCAGCTTGAGCGCGAACTCGCGGAGCCAGACGTGGGCGTAGGCGCCGTAGATGGTGGGGCGGGGCGAGGGGATCATCGAGAGAAAGCTCCGTGGTGTCGTGAGGTCGGTGGCGGGCGGATGATCCGCCGCAGGGCCCGTCCGCGTCCAGCGCCGCCGACACCGCTCGAGCGGGTGAAGGCAGGGAAGCCCGAGCCGCAAGCGTCAGCGCGCGGGCCTCCTTCAGCCCTGGGCAGTGATGAGGTCCAGGTGGAGCAAAGACGGCGGTGCAGGTTGCAGCCTGCCAAGCGAGTCCGCGCTACGGGAACCGCCCGCTCGCCGCCAGCACATCCAGCCGAGCCTGCCGGGCCAAGTCCTCGGAGATAGCAGCGCTCGTCTCGGCATCGCGGGCGCGGCGCTCGGCATCGATGACCTCGAGGTTGGTCGTGGCGCCGGCGGCGTAGGCCTGGTTCGCCAGGTCGAGCGCCTCGCGGGCCAGCGTGGCGGAGCGCTGGGTGGCCGCGAGCGAGGCCTCGGCCCGCTTGAGCGCCTCGAAGGCCGCTCGCAGGTCGGCCTGCGCCTGCCGTGAGAGCGCCTCCACCCCGAGCTTGGCCTGTGCCGAGACCGCCTCGCGTTCCTGCCTGGCTCCGTAACGGAATCCGCCGTCGTAGAAGGGCACGCTGAGCACCAGCGTCGCCTGCCAGCCGGTCTGCGGGACGGCGGTCTCCGGCGCCTGGTAGAAGGGCTGGAAGCTGCCGGTGAGCGAGGGCATGTAGTCGGCCCAGCTGTCCTGGACGACCTTTTCGGCATAAGCGGCGCGGCCCTCGGCCACCTTGACGTCGGTGCGGCGCGCCAGCATGTCCTTGAGCGCGTCGTCGAGGCTGGGGACCGCCGGAAGCGGGACCTCGGGTTCGGCGTCGACCGGCCCGTCCACGGCGAGCACCACGCCCAGGGCCTCCTGGGCCCGGGCGAGGACGGCGCGCGAGAGCTCGGCCGCCGCGCGGGTGGACTCGCCCTCCTGCTCGGCCCGCACCTCGTCGAGCCGGTTGCCGATGCCGCCCAGCCGGCGCCCGTGCGAGAACTCGTAGTGCTTCTGGGCGGTGGCGAGGGCGCGGTCGGCGACCTCCAGGTTCTTCTTCTGCGCGACCACGGCGAGGTAGGCGCGGGCCGCGGTGATGGCCAGCGAGCGGCCGACGTCCTCGGCGCTGACCTTGCTGAGCTCGGCGTTGTCGCGCGAGTGGATCCAGCTCATCCAGCGCTGGACCGCCACCAGGGGCAGGCCAAGCTGGAGGTTGGCATTGAGGGACGTCTGGCTCGACACAACGACTTGCCCGTCGGGCGTCGTCCCGAGCCTGCGCGCCGATTCGAACAGGGTGCCGGTGGCGACGCCGGTCAGCGTGGGCAGGGAAGCCGCGCGCGTCTCGCGCACCAGGGCCTCGGTCCGGAGGATCTCCTGCTGCGCCTGCTTGGCCGAGGGGTTGCGCTCGAGGGCGCGCGAGAGCGCCTGCTCGAAGGTGACCTTCGTCTTGGGGGCGATCGGCGGGGTGGGCGCGCCCTCCTCGGCGCGCGCCGCCGGAGAGGCGACGGCGACCGAGACCAGTGCCAGCAGGACGAGGGCGCGTGGACCAGCGCACCTACTCATGGGCGCCTCCCACGTCGGCTGCCGCGGGATCCTCGACCTCGCGCTTGGTGAACCGCTCGAGCAGCGTGTAGAGCGACGGGATGAGGAAGAGGGTGAAGAACGTCGAGACCGTCAGGCCGCCGATGACGGCGCGGGCGAGCGGCAGGTTGGTCTCGCTCCCCTCGCCGACGCCGAGCGCCATCGGGAAGAGGCCGACAATCGTGGCGATGGTGGTCATCAGGATGGGCCGCAGTCGCGTGCGCCCGGCCTCGACGGTCGCTTCAAACAGCGGCTTGCCGCGGGCGCGCAGCGTGTTGGCGAAGTCGACCAGGAGCACGCCGTTGGAGACCACGATGCCCACCATCATGATGATGCCCATGAAGCTGTTGACCGACAGGGTGGTCTTGGTCAGCAGCAGCGCCGCGAAGACGCCGGAGAGGCCCATCGGCACGCTGAACATGATCACCAGCGGGTCCAGCAGCGACTTGAACTGGCTCGCCAGCACCATGTAGACGAGCGCCAGGGCCATGACCGCGGCGAAGATCAGCCCGGAGAAGGCGTCCTTCTGCGCCTTGGTCTGGCCGCCCAGGTTGACCGTGAAGCCCTCCGGCGGGAGCAGCTCGTCGAGCACCTTTTGAGTGGCCGCCGAGGCCCGGCCCAGGTCCTTGCCGGGGGCGACGTTGGCGGTCACGTCGATGATGCGCTGCAGGTACTTGCGGTTGATCTGCACCGGGCCGCTGCCGCGCTCCACGCTCGCCACCGTGTCCAGCGAGACCATCGCGCCCGAAGGCGCGCGCAGGAAGATGTCGGAGAGGTCGGAGACCTGGCTGCGGTAGCGGTCGTCCATCCGCACGTTGACGTTGTAGATGTTGCCCGTGCCCGGGTCGGTGTAGAGGACCGGCGCGAACTGGTTGTTGCCGCTGAGCGTCGTCAGCACGCTCTGGGCGACCTGCTGCTCGCTCAGGCCGAGCACGCCGGCCTTCTGCCGGTCGACGTGGACGTCCAGCTCCGGGTAGTTCTCCTCGCGGGTGATCTGCAGGTCGGAGAGCAGGGGCTGGCCGTCCTCGTCGTTGAGGGCGCGCAGCCGGTTCAGCACCTGCTTGGCATAGGCCCCGCCCTCGTCGAGGTCGTAGCCCAGGATCTCCACGTCGATGGGCGCCGAGGAGCCCATGTTGAGGATGCGCTTGACCATGCCGCCGTTGGAGTAGAAGGCCTGGACCCCGGGCATCGCGTCGCGCATGGCCTTGCGCACCTTCTCGGTGGCCTCGACGTCGCTGAAGCTGCGCGCCGTCTTGGGCACCAGGTTCACGCTCAGCGTGCCGGCGTGCGGGCCGGTGTTGGGGCTGAACAGGCCGGCGCGGCCGGCGGGGATGCCCGCCTGGTCGATCTGCACGGTGAAGTCCTTGCCCAGCTCCTTGATGACCGCGGCCTCGAGCTGGTTGCCGGTCTCGACGGTGCGGTCCACCCGGGTGCCGACCGGCCTCTTGTAGACCACCGTGAACTGCGCCTCGTCGCTGTCGGGGAAGAACTCGCTGCCGATCTTCTTGACCAGGGTGAGCGAGGCGGCGAAGAGCCCGAGGGTGCCGACGATGACCACCGCCCGGTGGCGCAGCGCCCAGGCGAGCGCCACGGCGTAGGCGTCGGAGATCTTGTCGAGCGAGCGCGAGACCGCGCCCAGGATGCCGGTCGGCTCGCCGGTCTTGAGCATCGACAGGCACAACAGCGGGGTCACCGTCCGCGACACCAGGAAGGAGAGGAAGAGCGCGAAGGTGATGGTCAGCGCCAGCGGGACGAAGAGGTTCTTGGCCACGCCGGTCAGGAAGAGCACCGGGAAGAAGACGATGACCGTGGTCAGCGTGGACACGAAGATGGGCGCCGCCACCTCCTGCGCCGCCGCCAGGACGGCCGTCTTGCGGTCGCTGGAGACCACGAAGTGCCGGTGGATGTTCTCCAGCTCGACGATGGAGTCGTCGACGAGCCGCCCCACGCCCAGCGCCAGGCCGCCCAGGGTGAAGACGTTGAGGGTCTGCCCGCTGAAGTAGAGCAGCACGAAGGTGGCGACGATGGAGAGCGGGATGGCCACGGCGATGATGCCGGTCGCCCGGAAGCTCGCCAGGAAGAGGAGGATGACGAGGACCGCCAGGATGCCGCCCTGCACCGCCTCGTGCTGCAGCGCCGACACCGCCGCGCGGATGTAGCGGCTCTGGTCGAACGAGAGCTCCACCTTGACGTTGGGCGGCACGCCGCGCAGCGAGCCCATGGTCTTGGTCAGCGCGTCGACCACCGCGATGGTGTTGGCGCCCGGCTGCTTGAGGACTCGGAAGACCACGCCCGGCTTGCCGTTGATGCGCACGATCTCGGTCTTGTCGGCGACGCCGTCGACCACCGTGGCCACGTCGCTGACGCGCACCACGGGGCTGGGCAAGCCGGAGGAGCCCACCGAGCCCGTGCGGACCACCACGTCCTCCAGCTCGCGGACCTTGCCCACCTCGTTGTTGCTGAAGACGTTGTAGTCGCGGTCTCCCGCTCGCAGGTTGCCGGAGGGGAGCAACAGGTTCGAGGCGCGCACCGCGCCGACCAGGTCGAGGATGCCCAGGCCGCGGGTGCGCAGCGCGTCCCGCTGGGCCATCACCGTCACCTCGCGGGTGCGGCCGCCGGAGAGGGTGGCGCTCGCCACGCCGGGGATGCGCTCGAGCTGCGGCTCGACGACGTTGTAGCCCAGGTCGTAGAGCTGCCGCTCGTCGAGGTCGTCGGCGGTGAGCACCACCATGGCCACCGGCAGGTTGGTGATGTCGAACTTGAGGACGAAGGGCTGCTGCACTCCCGGCGGCAGGCTGGAGAGGACCTGGGCGATGCGCTGCGAGACGTCGAACTGGGCGTTGTCCAGGTTGGTGCCGTACTGGAACCAGACGTTGATCGCCGACAGGCCCTGCTTGCTCGTCGACTCCACCCGGTCGATGCCCGGCGAGGAGGAGACGGCGCGCTCGATGGGCTGGGTGATGGACTTCTCGATGTCCTCAGGCCCGGCCCCCGGGTAGAAGGTCGCGATGCGGATGACCGGGATGTCGATGTTGGGGAAGAGGTCGACGCCCAGGTGCGTCAGGGACACGTAGCCCAGCACGCACACCATCAGCGACGCCATCAAGATGAGGACCGGGTTGCGCAGCGCGAGTCGCGTCAGCCACATGCTCTAGTGCCGTCCAATCAGTTGCGAGCCGATTCCGGGGACTTCTCCGACTTCGGGCCGGCAGGGGGCGCGCCGGGGGCCGCGGGACCGCCTGGACCGCCGGGACCGCCGGGACCGGGAGGGCCGCCGGGCTTGGTGCCGGGCAGCCGCACGGTCGCCCCGTCCGAGAGCGCGTCGGCGCCGGCGGTGACGATGCTCTCGCCGGGCGAGACCCCCTCGAGGATCTCCAGCCACTCGCCGCCGTCCACGCCGGTCTTGACCGCGCGCCGCCGGGCCTTGTCGCCGTCGAGGACGAAGGCGTAGCGGCCCAGGGCGTTGATGGTCACGGCCGAGACGGGCACCACGGTCGCGCCCTGGTGGACGTCGAGGATGATGGCTGCCCGTCCGTACATGCCGATGCGCAGCTCGCCGCTCTCGTTGGCTAGCTGGACCTCGGCGTCCAGGGTTCGGGTGTTGGCGTCGAAGGCCGGGCTCATGCGCACCACCTTGCCCTCGAAGGTGCGGCCCGGGAACGCGTCGAGCTCCACCTTTGCCAGCTGGCCCAGCCTCACCCGCGGGGCCTCGCGCTCGTTGACCGAGACGAAGACGCGCAGGGTCTGGACCTGGGCGACGGTGAGGATGGCGCCGCTGCCGCCAGGGCCCACCAGCGCGCCGGGGTCGAGCTTGCGCTGCAGGACCACGCCGTCGACGGGGGAGAAGATGCGCGTCTCGCCCAGCCGCGTGGCCATGGCCTCGATGCGCGCCTTGGAGGCGGCCTCGGCGGCCTCGGCGCTGGCGACGGAGCTGGTGGCCTGCTGCAGCTCCTGCTGCGAGACCAGACCCTTGGGGGCGAGCGAGCTGGCGCGCTCGAAGTTGGTCCGCGCCAGGGCGAGGCTCGCCTGGAAGGCGCCCAGGCTCGCGCGCTCGGCCTCCAGCTGGTCGGGCAGGTCGGACGGGCGGACCACGGCGAGCAGCTGCCCGCGCTTGACCTGGTCGCCGCGGTCCACGAGCACCGCGTCGAGGTAGCCCAGCGCCTTGGCGCCGACGTCGGAGACGGCCAGGGGGCGCAGGTCGACCGGGGCGTTGACGGTGACCGGGACGTCGCGCGCCTCGACCTTGGCGACGGCGACCATGGGCGGGGGGCGCTTGGAGGCCGCGGCGGGCGCGCCGGAGGAGCAGGCCGCCGCCAAGAGCGGGGCGCAGGCGAGGCAGAGGGCGAACAGGGGACGGGCGTGGGCGTTCACGCCAGGGGTTGTAGTCGATGGCCGTTGCCAATGCAACGATTGCGGCTGCAACGATTTGGGGTTAGGGTTCGCCCGCCCATGGGGACTCCGAACGACAAGCGCGGCGCGGAAGAGCTGGGCAGGCTCATCGCCTGCTCGCGGCGGATGCTGACCGCCGCGGCCTCGCGCCGGCTGGAGGCCAAGGGCGAGTCCATGCTCGTCTGGCAGGTCCTCAACCGGCTGCGCCGGGAGGGGGCGATGACCCAATGCGAGCTCGCCTTCCAGACGGGGCAGCACCCGGCCGGCATCTCGCGGATGCTGGACGGCTTCGAAGGTGACGGCCTGGTGGTGCGCACGCGCGACCCGGAGGACCGTCGCAAGATGCGCGTGGAGCTGACCCGGAAGGGCGAGCAGCGGCTGGCGCAGGCCGACCCGGACGTCTTCGAGTCGGCGCGGGAGTTCCTGGCGCCGCTCACTCAGCCGGAGCAGCGAGCGCTGCGCGAACTGCTCCGCAAGCTGGTCGGGGACAGGTAAGCTCCCCGGCCGTGAAGATCTCCCCACGGCTGCTGCAGCTCCTCCAAGCGCGCATCGGCGTCTCGCGCGTGGCGCGGGTGACCGGCCTCGACCGCGCCTGCGGGCTGGAGGTGGCGTGCGCGGTGCGTCCTGGCGGGCACGTGCTGCAGGTCTCCAACGGCAAGGGCGAGACCTGGGCGCAGGCCGAGGCGGGCGCGGTGCTGGAGGCGGCCGAGCTGTGGGCGAGCGAGACGGTCGACCCCGTACGGCTGGTCTGGGCCAGCGCCCGCGAGCTGCGCGCGAAGTACCCGGACGTCGAGGTCTGGGGCGCCGATCACCTGGGATCCGCCGGAGAGGCGCTCCCGGGGTGGGACGAAGGGGTCCGCATCGCCTGGCGTGGCGGGCTCGCCGGCGGCCGCAGCGTCTTCGTCCCCGCGCAGGCCCTGCACTGCCCGCCCGCCGGCTCGCCGTCGCTGGGGCCGGCGGTCGTGCGCTGGACCACCAACGGCATGGGAGCGCACCCGGACCGGAAGGCCGCGCTGCGCCACGCGTTGCTGGAGGCGGCGGAGCGGGACCAGCTGGCGCGGGCGCTGCCCGACGGCTGGACGCCGGATGCGGTCGTCGGGCGGATGCTGTCGTGGCGGTCCATCCTGCGAGCGGCGAAGCGGACCTGGGCGCGGGCGCAGGCACTGGCCGAGGACTTCGACGTCTACCTCTTCGACCTCACGCCGCACTCGGGGCTCGGCCTGCCCGTCGCCGGAGCGCTCATCTTCGACCGCTGGAAGGGCCCGGTCTCGCTGACCGCCGGGTATGCCTGCGGGACGGATCCCGACGGCGCTTTGCTGGGCGCGCTGATGGAGGCGGCCCAGTCCAGGCTCACCGACATCCACGGCGCCAGGGACGATGTCGCCCACGGCTCGGGGGCCGAGATCGAGGCCCTCCGGGCGCTCTGTGCCTCGGTTGGCGGATTGAACGATGCGGGAAAGATGCCCCGGATGGGGGATGAAGGCCATATTCGCGAGATAGTCCGGGCGGTTGGATGCGCGGCGGCGTTCGATCTCGCTCCGGCCGGTTTTCCGGTCTTCGTCATCAAGGTGGTGGTGCCAGGGATGCTGGTCTCGGAGCTGCTATGAGCGCCCGCAAGCCGAGTGATCGTCACGCTCCCCTCCGCTTGCCGGAGGGGCTGGGGAAGGTTCGTCCTCCCGCGGCCGGTCGGGCCGACCTGGTGGTCTTCCTGGGACCCTCACTTCCCGCGGCAGAGGCACAGAAGCTGGCGAGGTGCCGCGTCCTGCCTCCGGCGCGGCAAGGCGACCTCTGGCGAGCGTTGGCGCTGCAGCCCAAGGTAATCGCGATCATCGACGGGGTCTTCGAATCGGTGCCGTCGGTGTGGCACCACGAGATCCTCGCGGCGCTCGATGCCGGCGTGGCGGTGCTGGGGGCCTCGAGCATGGGCGCGCTGCGGGCGGCCGAGCTCTGGCGGCAGGGCATGGTGGGCGTCGGGAACATCTTCCGGATGTACCGGGACGGCGAGCTCACGGACGACGCCGAGGTCGCGCTGCTCCACGCCGGTCCCGAGGTGGGCTTCGAAGCCTTCACGGTGCCGCTGGTCAACGTGCGCCACAACGCCGAGCGGGCTCGCAAGGCGAAGGTCCTCTCGAGCGGCGAGGCCAAGGCGCTGGTGAAGGCGGGCCAGGCGGAGTTCTTCCAGGACCGGACCTGGGACCGCGTGCTCGAGGCGGCGAGGCTGGCACCGAAGACGCGCCAGCGCTGGGACGCGTGGGCGAAGCGGCGCGGACTCGAAGACCTCAAGGCGCTGGACGCCCGCGCATGCCTGAAGGCGGCCGAGGCGCTCCTCAAGTCCGGCAAGCGGCCGGCGTTGGGGAACCGGGCGCGACCGTCGTCGCTCGTGCGTCGCCGGAGGCTCCGCGAGGGGGCTACCTTGCGCGACGGTGGCTCGCTGGTCCGCAACCAGGAGATCCTCCAGGCGCTCGAGCGCCGCCCGGATGCGGGTGAGCTAACGATCTGCGGGGCTGCGCACTCTGCTGCTGGCCGGCTGGGCGAGAGAGCAGGGCCTCACGGTCACGGACGATGAGCGAGCGGAAGCCGAGCAGTCGTGGTGGCGCGAGCAGAACGTCCGCCCGGCGGCCCGAGGCGAATACGTGGCGCGGTCGGGGATCGACCTCGGCGAGGCGCGCTCGATTCTGGGAGGCCCTGGCACTGGAGAAGAAGGTGCTGGTGCGCTCGGCTCGGATGCTCAACGACGGGCCGTCGAGTGACGAAGGGCTGGCGTTCGAGGCGAGGCGGCGGGGGTTCTGGGCGCGATCTGGAGAGCGCTGCCGGAAGGGCTGAGCCTCACCCCCCCGGCCCCTCGCCGGCATCGGCGAGCCTCACCCCCTGACCCCCTCTCCGGCTTCGCGGAGAGGGGGAACTCGAATCTGCACCCTGAGGTGACGGTCACGCGGGATCGGCGAAGGCCTCCGTGCCTTCCGCGTTTGCGAGTGGGAGTCCCCCCTCTCCACGAAGCTGGCTGCTGGCCCGCTCGGCTCGCATGCTCCACGCCGGGCCGTCGAGCGACGAAGGGCTGGCGCGAGGCGGCGGGGTTCTGGGTGCGATCTTGGAGAGCGCTCCCGGAAGGGGTGGGGCGATTCCCTTTCGACAAGCTCAGGACAGGGACGGAGAGGGGTGACTTCCTCTCGCGTACGACGTCAGCTCGCAACCCTCCGCTTCGCTGATCCCGCGTGACCATCACCTCAGGGTGCGGATTCGAGTTCCCCCTCTCCGCGAAGCCGGAGAGGGGGTCAGGGGGTGAGGTCCGCGTGGCTCACTTGGCCAGCGCCCAGGCCCACACGTACGAGATGCCGTAGGCCGCGGGGATGCGGATGGTGAGCCCCGCGGTGGCGGTCCAGCCGTGCAGCGTCCCGGCGCGCAGGTACGAGCCTTCGAGGTAGAGCCCGATGCCGCCTTCGCCGTAGGCGTGGCCGAAGGCTCCGCCGTTGTCGTTGGTGTTCTCGAAGTCGGAGTCGGTGAAGGTCACGTACTCCCAGGCGAACTGCAGCGCGCCCGACTGACCCCAGGCCTGCTCGGGCTCGGCGTAGATCAGGCGCGCCTGGCCTCGCGCGCTCAGCCGGCCGAAGCCACCGCTCATTCCGTGAGTGAGCATGTTGACGCTCGCTTCGAGGTACGCGCCGTTGAGCGTGGTGTTGGTGCCGTAGTCGAGGAGGTAGCCCAGCGCGAAGTCGCCGCGCCGCTGGATGAGCTTGGGGAATAGCGACAGCGGGTGGACGCCGGCGCGCACCTGCACGGGGACGTCGCGGTCCCGGATCGTGTCGCTGTCGAGCTGGCGGATGCCGCCGGCCACCTGCAGCTGCATCGGCGGCGAGGCGAACGGCATCGCCACGCAGCCGCCCAGGAGCAGTGGCAGGACTGCAGAGAAGTGGAGGGGCGAGCGCACGGCGCGCGAGCCTACCAGGGGTGGACGGGGGCAAACACGAACGGCGATTCGAGCAAGGTCGGGGCGCCACGCCGTGATTGCGCATCGGCGGGAGCGGCAGCCGGGGCAGGTTCGGACTTCGGATGCCAGAAGAAGAGCCGGTCGATGCCGAACGCGAGCGCGAGGCCGACCGCGGTGCCCAGGAGGTCCCAGACGAAGTCCTTCCAGGAGGGCGTGCCCAGCCCGGCCATGTCCAGAGCTCCTCGGCGATGCCCGCGGTCACCGCGACGCTGGCGCCGACCCCCAGCCGCACGCCGACGTCGTCCCAGAGCAGGGCCGCGCCGCCGTAGGCGAGCCCGGCGATTCCAGCGCTGACGCCGAAGTGGAGCGCCTTGTCGCCGCTGAACCAGGGGTCGGGGTCGGCGGCGAAGGCCGGGGCCGAGAAGCAGAGGACGAGCGCCAACGCGGGTACAGCCGAGAAACGCACCATGAGCAGACCGTGCCTCGTGCGCACTGCGCGGTCAACCGGCGGGCCAGCCCAATGGCCGGCGATCCGCGAGAACGGGGCAGGAGGGCCTGGAGCCTAAAGCCTAAAGCCTAGAGCCTGAAGTCTGGAGCCTGGCTCCCGCTTCCCGTATGCTCCGCGCGCCAAATTTCCCCCGTTCCCCGAGGTGTCCATGTCGGTCGAGAACCTGGAACCCAAGCTCCTCTGGAAGCACTTCGCCGCCCTGTCGGCCATCCCGCGCGGCTCGAAGAACGAGAAGGCCGTCGCCGCCCACGTCGTCGCCGAGGCCAAGCGCATGGGCCTCTCCGTCCGCCAGGACAAGTGCGGCAACGTCATCGTCGACAAGCCCGCCACCCCGGGCATGGAGAAGGCCAAGCCGACCATCCTCCAGGGCCACCTGGACATGGTCTGCGAGAAGAACGAGGCCACCAAGCACGACTTCACCAAGGACCCCATCCGCCTCAAGCAGGACGGCGAGTGGGTCAAGGCCGACGGCACGACCCTCGGCTCGGACAACGGCATCGGCTGCGCCGCCGGACTCGCGATCATGGAGTCCAAGGACCTCAAGCACGGCCCGCTCGAGTTCCTCTTCACCATCGACGAGGAGACCGGCCTCACCGGCGCGTTCAACCTCGAGCCCGGCTCGCTCAAGGGCAAGCAGCTGCTCAACCTCGACACCGAGGAAGAGGGCGCCATCTACATCGGCTGCGCCGGCGGCATGGACTCGGTCGCCAAGCGCATGGTCAGCCTCGTCCCGGCCAGCCCGGGCAAGGGCGCCTTCCGCGTCAAGGTCACCGGCCTCAAGGGCGGCCACTCCGGCCTGGACATCAACACCGGCCGCGGCAACGCCCTCAAGATCCTCGCGCGCGTGCTGCGCTCCACCGCCATGCAGCACGGCCTGGAGATCGCCAGCCTGGAGGGCGGCAGCAAGCGCAACGCCATCCCCCGCGAGGCCTTCGCCGTCGTCTACATGGACGCCAAGAGCTCGAGCCGCTCAAGGCCGACCTCGCCAAGCTCCAGGCGGCCCTCCGCGCCGAGCTGGGCAAGGCAGACCCGGAGCTGGTGCTCGTGGCCGAGGTGAGCCAGGGCGCGGGCAAGGTGTTCGACCCCGTCCACGCCATGGCGGTGGTCAACTTCCTCTACGCCTGCCCGCACGGCACGCTGGCGATGACGCCGGACATCCCCGACCTCGTCCAGACGTCGACCAACTGCGCCATCATCGAGACCAAGGAGAACGTGGTCACCGTCTCCATGAGCCACCGCAGCTCGGTGGACTCGGCCAAGAAGGACGTCGGCGCCATGGTCCGCGCCTACTGCGAGCTGGCCGGCTTCAGCATCGAGCAGGGCGACGGCTACCCGGGCTGGGCCCCCAACGTGAACTCCCCGCTGCTGGGCGTCGCCAAGAAGCTGCACGTCGAGCTGTTCGGCAAGGAGGCCCACGTCAAGGCCGTCCACGCCGGCCTCGAGTGCGGAATCATCGGCGAGAAGTTCCCGGGCATGGACACCATTCTCCATCGGCCCGACGATCATCGGGGCCCACTCGCCGGACGAGAAGGTGCACGTGCCGTCCGTGGGGACGTTCTGGAAGTTCGTGGCCGCGCTGCTCGAGCGCGCTTAGTGGTCTGGTAGCACGTCGCACGTGGGGCCGGTTGCGGGGGCGGCCCCACGGCGACGCAGTCCGGAAGCGGAGCCCCTGTGGCGCGACCAACGGCGGAAGAACGCATCGCGTACCTGAAGGCCCTCTGCCGGACCATCCCTTACCCCGTGGTCGAGCCCGTGCTCGCCGAGCCCAGCGAGCGCTCGGTGAACTCCCGCGTCTTCGAGGGCGCGGTGCTGCACGCCGACCTCGTGGGCTTCACCGCGCTGTGCGAGTCGATGGCGCGGGGCGGCGCCGAGGGCCTGATGCGGCTGACGAAGGCGCTCAACGCGCTCTTCGCCCGGCTGCTGGAGGACTCGCTCTTCCCGTACGGCGGTTACGTGCTTCACTTCGGCGGCGATTCGGTCACCGTCTTCTTCGACGGCGAGGGGGCGGTGCTGCGCGCCGCGGGCGCCGCCCTCCACGCCCAGCAGGCGGTCGGCCCGTCCGGCCAAAGGACGACGACCGACCGCGGCCTGCGCACGCCGCTGGGCGAGGCCGGAGCCGATTCTGATGATGCGGGTCGGGTTGGCGGCGGGCCGCGTCGAGCTGCCCATCGTCGGCGACCTGACCCAGCGGGCGGTCATCTGCTCGGGGCCGACCGCTCACCGGGCGGTGGAGCTGCAGGAGCGGGCCGAGCCGGGGACGGTGCTGATCGACGCCGCGGTGGTGGGCGCCCTGGGCAACGAGGCCGTGCTCGAGAACGCCGACGCCGAGCGCGCCACGCTCGTGCGCCTGCGCCACCCGCCGGCGCGAGCGCCCATCCGCGAGCTTGCGGGCCGGGTGGAGGAGCAGACCGAGAAGAAGATCGCCCTGCTCGAGCCGTTCGTGGCCCCACCGCTGGCCGCGCGGCTCAAGAGCACGCCCAACGGCTGGCGCATCGAGGGCGAGCTGCGGGAGGTCTGCGTCGTCTTCGCCGAGCTCTCCGGGCTGCACGCGGCGCCGGCGAGGACCCTCGACGTCTCGCGCTCCATCCTGCGCACCTTCCGCAAGTACGGGGGCGTGGTCGCCAAGGCGGACCTCTCGCGCCGCGGCCACCGGTTGATGGTGCTCTTCGGGCTGCACATGCCGGCGGGCAACGACGTGGAGCGGGCGCTCCTGGCGAGCGTCGAGGCCACGACCCGGATGAAGGGCTTCGCGGCCTCGGGCGGCCCCGAGCTCGAGCTGCGGGTCGGCGTCCACGCCGGGCAGGTCTACTACGGCGCCTTCGGCAGCGACTACCGCCACGACATCACCGTGGTCGGCGACGCGGTCAACACCGCCGCCCGCGCGCTGCAGGCCGCCGAGCCGTTCGAGGTGGTGGTCACCGCCGGCGCCGCCGATCGCGCGGGAGCGGGCTTCGTCGCCACGCCCAAGTCCGCGGTCCGGGCCCAGGGCCGCGCGCACGGCCTGGAGCTCAAGCGCGTCCACGGCACCGCCGAGGGCCGCGCGCACTACATGCGCGCCCGCTCCAGCGCGCGCTACCTGGCCGGGCGCAGCGCCGAGGTGGCGCTGATGAAGCAGGTGGTGGCCCAGGCCTGGGGCGGCGCCGCGCAGGTGCTGGGCATCAGCGGCGGTGAGGGCACCGGCAAGAGCGCCATCCTCTCCGAGCTGGTGGACGAGTGGGTCCGCCGCGGCGGGATGGGGCTCTTGGGCCGCTGCCGCTACGCGACCCGGACCGAGCCCCTGGCGCCGGTGGTCTCGATGTTCTCGGCGGCGCTGGGACTCTCGGACCAGGAGAGCGACCTCGCGCGGCGCGACCGGATCCGCGAAGGCTTCGGGCCCCTGGCCGAGCAGATGCCCGAGCTGATGGAGCTCCTGCAGCCGGTGCGCCGGCCCGACGGCGCTAGCGAGGCGCTGGTCGACCTCGCCGACACGCACGCGCGGGAGCGGGTGCTCTCCGAGCTGTTGAGCTACCTCGAGCAGCGCAGTGGTCGGGGCCGGGAAGGCGGTGGCGGCGCCGAGCCGATGCTCTTCGTGCTCGAGGACCTGCACCTCGCCGACGGGCTGACGCTGGAGCTGGCCAGCCGTATCTGGCAGCTGCCCCGCGACCGCCAGCTGCTGGTCGTGGCGACCTACCGTCCGGATCCGCTGGTGGCCGGGTTCCGCCGCGCCGTGGACCACGAGCTCGCGCTCGAGCCGCTCGCGGCTTCGCAGGGCCAGGACCTGGTCTGCCACGAGCTGGGCGCGACCACGGTGGACCCGGCGCTGCTCGCCTTCCTTCAGCGGCGGACCAACGGCAACCCCGGGCACATGGTGGACGTGGTGCGCTTCCTGCGCGAGCGCGGCCTCTTGCCGGTGCGGGCGGGCCTGGCGACGGTGCCCGAGGGCGGGGTGGCGCTGCTCGACGACGTGGTGCCGCAGACCGCGGCGACGGTGGCGCTGGCGCGGCTCGACGGCCTGGGGGAGATCGAGCGGCGACTCTTGCGCACCGCGAGCGCCTTCGGCCGCTTCTTCCCCAAGGACCTGTTGTCCGAGGTCGCCGGCGGAGAGGTGGGCCCGGAGCGGGTCGGCGCGGCGATCGAGAACCTGGAGGACCTGCGCTTCATCGCCGCCGAAGGAGCGGTGCGCGGCTGGGCGTTCCGCGACGAGGTGACGCGGGCGGTGGCCTACGGGACGATGACCGAGCCGCGCCGCCGCGAGGTGCACGAGCGGATCGCCGACGCGCTGCAGAAGCGGCCGGACCTCGACCCCAAGCGCGACGCCGCCAGCCTCGCCCTCCACCGCGAGCGCGCCGGGCAGTTCGCCGAGGCGGCGGGCTGGTACGAGAAGGCCGCGATGGCTGCCTTCACCGCCGGGCTCGACGAGCAGGTCCAGCACCAGGTCGAGCGCTGGGAGCGCTGCGCCGCCGAAGCGGGCCGGCCGCCCGAGGAGTCGGTCTCGCTGCGGATGGGGCTGCTCAAGCTCGTCTCGCTGGGGCGACGGCGGCGGCAGGCCGAGACCCTGCGGCTGGCGCGCTCGCTTGCCTCCAAGCACGCGACCAGCCTGGACAAGGCCTCCAAGCACCTCATCGACTTCTGGCTGGGGGCGGCGCTGGTCGGCCTGGGCCAGCCCGAGAAGGCCCGGCAGCGCCTGGGGCGGGTGTACGAGGAGACGGCCGATCCCCGAGTGCGCTGCGATGCGGCGCTGGAGCTCGCGCGCAGCCTGCGCGTCGGCGGCCACCTCAAAGCGGCCTCGGACTGGGTCGCCTGCGCCGAGCGGCTGGGCGTCACCGACGCGCTGGTCCAGGGGCGCATCGCCTTGCAGCGCGAGGAGATCCGCTCGGCGGAGGGCGACTACGAGGGCGCGCGAGCGGCGCTCTACCAGC
The DNA here is from genome assembly GCA_049841135.1 of Myxococcales bacterium. Classification (GTDB taxonomy): domain Bacteria; phylum Myxococcota; class Myxococcia; order Myxococcales; family UBA5297; genus JACRCT01. Next base: position 410,724 of record JASGHK010000002.1, on the reverse strand, counting down.
TCCACGACGCTTCGCGACGGCTGGGGCGGGGACCCTTGGCGGCCCGGGCGCGCGCGGCGGCGGCGCGCTGCGAGCTGCACTTGAGGCTCTTCGGCAAGGCGCGCCTGGGCTTCGAGGAGGCGCTGCAGCTGGACCGCGGCCTGGGCCAGTGGGTGGACCTCGCGGGCGATCTCTTGAACCTCGGCCAGACGCTGGTCTTCGACGGCCAGGCCCAGCAGGCGCGGCCCCATCTCGAGCAGGCGCTGCGCTATGCCCAGGACGAGGCGGACTCGGTCACCGCGGCCGAGGCGACGGTGCACCTGGGCGCGGCCATCGCCCTGACGAGCGACCTCTCCGAAGGGATGGCGCTCGTGTACGCGGGCGCGAAGCTGAGCGGCCAGGTGGGGGCCCGGCAGACGCAGCTGGCGGCGAACCTGTACCTGTTGCGCTTCGCGCTGATGCGGCGCGACGCCAGGTCGGCGGCCCTCCTGCTCGTGCGCTGCCGAGAGGATCGCAAGGACTACCGCTCGCCGCTGCTCGAGGGCGTGCTGGCGGAGCTCGAGAAGCAGGCGCTCGGACCACGCTCACCTTTGCCCAACCCCGGTTGATGGAAGAGAGAGGCACAAGCCCATGAAGCCCTGGATCACCTTGGCCAAGGATCGCGCGCCCGACGGGCAGGAGCTCGTCCTGCAGCAGCGAGACACCGTCTTCGTCATCCGGGTGGGAGGCCGCGAGCTGATGTCGAGCGCCCGGCACGGGTCGGAGGAGGCGATGGCTCGCGCGGGGCTCGCGGACCTGCGGCGCGAGGCCACGAGCGTCCTGGTCGGAGGGTTGGGCTTGGGCTACACGGTGCGCGCCGCGCTCGACCTGCTGCCCTCGAAGGCGTCGCTGACCGTCGCGGAGATGTCCCAGGCGATCGTGGACTGGAACCGGGGCCCGCTGGCGCAGCTCGCGGGATCCCCGCTCTCCGACCCACGGGTGAAGGTGGAGGTCGCGGACGTCGCCAAGCTCGTCTCCAAGCCGCGCGAGCGCTACGACACCATCCTGCTCGACGTCGACAACGGACCTTCGGCCCTGGCGAACGAGGGAAACGACCGGCTCTACGGTCGGGGCGGGCTCGCCGCGTTCCGCGAGGCGCTGCGGCCGTACGGGACCTTGGTCATCTGGTCGGCGGGTCCGGTCGAGGGCTTCGTCAAGAAGCTCAAGAGCTGCGGCTTCAAGGCGGAGGAGCGCCTCGCCAGCGCCCAGAGCGGGGCCGGGCGGAAGGGGACGCAGCACATGCTGTTCGTGGCGCGGCGGGGCGGCTGAGGGCGTCTCGCAGGAGAGCCCACCGAATCGGGCAGCCTGCGTAAGGTATGTCAGTGTTCATCAACATGGGCCTGGCCCCTCGACAGGCTCGGGGTGACGGCGGCGGGCCTTAGGGCTGCGTCTTGCGCTTGATCTCGGCGGTGGCCATCGCGCCGCTGGTCTTGTCGACCAGCTCGACGCGCGCCTTGACGACGCCCTTCTCGAGCCGCAGGCGCACGTTCTTGCCGTGCTCCAGGACCTCGAGCTTGCCGCCCTCGGCGCTCCACTCGGGGACGATCTTGACCGTCTGGGTCTTGGGCTCGACCTCGAAGGCGAGGTCGATGACGTTGGCGCCTTCGAGCACCAGGCTGTCGGCCCGCTGGCCTTCGACGGTCACGAAGAGCTGCAGCTCGCGGCGGACGACCAGCGTTGCCGAGGCGGCGCCCTTCGAGAGCGAGGCCTTCACCTCGCACTTCTCGAGCTTGGGGTGCAGCGCCACGCGCGCCTTGCGCGGCCCGGAGGCGAGGACGTCCGCGCAGCCTCCGACGGCCTCGAACTGCACCTCGCCGCCCGCGATCTCGGTGAGCGCGCCGGAGCCGGCCTTGCCCAGCGTCCGGGCCTCGATCTCCACGTCCTTCTGGCCGGCGGGGACGAGCGCCAGGAGCGACTCCTTGCCGCCGACCGCCATGCGCAGGGTCGTGAATCTCGGGCTCCTCCTGGACCAGCGCCTTCGGGCCCTTGAGCTCGTACAGGACGTAGCGCTTTCCGCCCTTCTCCACGCCGCCGCGCGGCTCGAGGTCGAAGTACTTGCTGAAGTGGTCGAGGCGGGCCATGGCCGCGGCGTGCCCGGCCTCGTCGTTCACCTTCCAGGAGAAGTCGACAATCCACTGGCCCTCGGGGCGCTCCGCCCACTCCACCGACTTGTACTTGCAGGGCTTGCAGGCGCTCTCGGTCACCTGGCCGCCGCCGGGGCAGCGCAGCTCGCGGCGGGTGCCGAACACGGTGATGGTCTCGCTGTTGAGCGACTCGATGGCCGACTCGATGCTCATCGCCGACAGCGTGTGCGTCCGCTCGCCGGCCTTGTGGGCCGCGGTGAGGGCGTCGGCGGGCGAAGGGGCCGGTGGGGGCGCCGCGGGCGTGGCGGAGAGCGCGAGGGCGGCGACGAGGTGGGCGAGGTGGACGAAGGCGCTGGGGAACATGGGAGCGACGCTATCCGCCTCGGGTGCGACCTCGCAACCGCGGCGCAGGCAGGCATGGGATGCCCGATGGACGGTCAGGAGCGGCCGGGAATTCGCGGGGGTGGAAGACCGGCTTTACACTCGGCCTCGAAGTCGCTCTGAGAGGTGGACGCGATGGGGACGGGGCCCAGCGAGCTCGAGGAACTGCGCCGGCAGAACGCCGAGCTGAAGGCCGAGCTCGGCCGGCTGCAAAGCGAGCGGCGGAGCCCCGAGAACGAGCGGCTGCTGCGGCAGGTCTTCGAGCACATCGGTGACTACACGCTCCTCCTCGAGCCCGCCCCCGGCGGCGCGCCCCTCATCCGCGATCTCAACGAAGCGGCGCTGCGCGCCCACGGCTATTCCCGCGAGGAGCTGATCGGCAAGCCGGTGACGGTGCTCGACGCCGAGACCGGCCCTTCGCGGTCGCTGGGCCGGCAGCGCGGGGTCCTCGAGCGCGGCAGCGACCGCTTCGGCGTGGTGCACCGGCGCAAGGATGGCACCCTCTTCGAGGCCGAGGTCGTCGCCTCCCGCATCCGCCTCGGCGCCGAGGAGCTGATCCTCTCGGTCGAGCGCGACGTGACCGAGCGCAACCGGATGGAGCAGGCGTTGCGGGAGAGCACCGAGCTGTTCAGGCAGTTCATGCTCCACAGCCCCATCTACACCTTCGTCAAGGAGGTGCAGCCCCACCGCAGCACGGTGCTCTTCGCCAGCGAGAACTACGAGCAGATGGTCGGCATCAAGGGCTCGGCCATGGCGGGCAAGGCCATGGAGGAGCTGTTCCCGGCGGAGTTCGCCGTGAAGATGACCGCCGACGACTGGGCGGTGGTCTCGCGAGGCGAGGTGCTCAACCTCGACGAGGAGCTGAACGGCCGCAGCTACGTGACCATCAAGTTCCCGATAGCGCTCGGGGCGCGGCGGCTGCTGGCGGGCTACACCATCGACATCACCGAGCGGAAGCGGACCGAGGAGGCCCTGCGCGAGAGCGAGGCGCGGCTGGTGCGTGCCCAGGCCCAGGCCCACGTCGGCAACTGGGAGCTGGACCTCGCCACCCGCCGGATGTGGGCCTCGCCGGAGGCGTTCCACATCTATGGCCTGGAGCGCACCTCGCCGTTCCTCCCGCTCGACCGGATCCAGCGAATCCCGCTGCCCGAGGAGCGGCCGCGCCTGGACGCCGCGCTGGCGGGGCTGGTGCAGCAGCGCGTCCCCTACGATCTGGAGTTCCGCATCGAGCGGGCCGATGACGGCTCGCTCCGCATCATCCACTCCGTGGCGCAGCTCGACTGCGACGCCGCCGGGACGCCGCGGCGGGTTGTCGGCGCGCTGCAGGACATCACCGAGCGCAAGCGGCTGGAGGAAGAGCGCGAGAAGCTCCAGGCCCAGCTGCAGCAGGCCCACAAGATGGAGTCGGTGGGCCGGCTCGCCGGCGGCGTGGCGCACGACTTCAACAACATGCTGTCGGTCATCCTCGGGCACACCGAGCTGACCCTGGAGGAGCTGGAGCCGGGCTCGCCGCACCGGGCCGATCTGGAGGAGGTGCGCCACGCCGCGCAGCGCTCGGCCGACCTCACCCGCCAGCTCTTGGCCTTCGCCCGCAAGCAGACCGCCGAGCCCCGGGTGCTGGACCTGAACGCGACCGTGGAGGGGACGCTCAAGATGCTGCGCCGGCTCATCGGCGAGCAGGTGTCCTTGAGCTTCGAGCCGCAGCCGGGCCTGCCGGCCGTGAAGGTGGACCCCTCGCAGATCGACCAGATCCTCGCGAACCTGTGCCTGAACGCCCGCGACGCCATCGCCGGCGTGGGGCGGGTCACCCTCCAGACCCGGACGGTCGCGCTGGGGGCTGGTGACGCCGGAGAGGACGGCGAGCTGGCGCCGGGCGAGTACGTCATCCTCTCGGTCACCGACACCGGCTGCGGCATCGACCGGGGCGTGCTCGAGCACCTGTTCGAGCCGTTCTTCACCACCAAGGAGCAGGGCAAGGGCACGGGGCTGGGTCTCGCCACGGTCTACGGGATCGTCAAGCAGAACGGCGGCTTCATCAACGTCTTCAGCGAGCCCGGCCTCGGCTCCACCTTCAACATCTACCTGCCGTGCCACCGCGAGAAGCCGGCGGACTCCGCCGCGGGTGGCCAGGCCGCGCCACGGCAGGGGCTGGAGCGGGTGCTGCTCGTCGAGGACGAGCCCTCGCTCTTGTCGATGGGGCGCCGGATGCTCGAGGCCCTGGGGTACTCGGTGGTCGCGGCGCCGTCGCCCGCCGAGGCGCTGCTTCGCGCCCGGGAGATGGAGCAGGTCGACCTGCTGCTCACCGACGTGGTGATGCCGGAGATGAACGGGCGGCAGCTGGCGGAGAAGGTGGTCGAGCTCCACCCGAAGGCCCGGCTGTTGTTCACCTCCGGCTACACCGCCGACGTCATCGCGGTGCAGGGCGTGCTGGGCAGCGGCGTCCACTTCCTGCCCAAGCCGTTCACCCGGGCCGCGCTGGCGGCGAAGGTGCGCGAGGCGCTCGAGTGACCGGGCTTCGGGCTGGTGAACGGGCTTCGGGCTGCGGGCCTCGGGCTTCGGGTCACGCGCCGCCCTGCAGTACCCGAGGCGTGCTGGGGCTTCGGACAGCGGGCGCCGGGCGTTGGGTCAAGAACGGGCTTCGGGCTGCGGGCCTCGGGCTGCGGGTCACGCGCCGGCCTGCAGTACCCGAGGCGTGCTGGACAGCGGGCTCTGGGCGTTGGGTCAAGCACCGGCCCGCAGTTCCCGAAGCCCGAAGTCCGAAGCCCGCAGCCCGACCCCCTACTTCTTGCGCAGGTGCGACAGGCTCGCCGGCAGCTCGGCCAATGACGGGAAGGTCTTGTCGGGGTGGAGGCCGCGGCTCTTGGCGAGCAGCGCCTCCTCGGTCTCGACGCGGTTCGGGTCCGGGAGGCAGCAGTCGACCGGGCAGACCGCGGCGCACGCCATCTCCTCGGAGAAGCCGACGCACTCGCTGCACTTCTCGGCGAGGATCTCGTGGATCTCATCGCCCGGCGAGATCGCCGTGTTCGGGCATTCGGGCACGCAAGCGCCGCAGTTGATGCAGTCGTCGGTGATCATCGTGGCCATGGCAGGCCTCCTTCCAAGGCCGGCGATGCTGGTCGCCTCCCGGCGGACGGTCAAGTTCGACCGTGGCCAGCGCGGCGGCCATCATCCCGCACGCGACAGCCGCTGGCGCCCGAGCGCCTGGCCGGCGGCATCCAGGAACTGGGCCAGCGTGAAGGGCTTGGAGAGCAGTCGCGCTCCCAGGCTCGCCACCTCGCCGCGCAGCGCCTCGTCGGCGTGCGAGGTGATGACCAGGAAGGGCAGCTCGAAGCCCGCGCGCCGGGCCATCGCCAGCGCCTGGACGCCGGTCGCCCAGGACATCCGCACGTCGGCGATGACGAGGTCGAACGGGCCGGAGGTCGACAGCCGCTCGAGCAGCTCGACCCCGCTCTCGGCCTCCAGCACGACCACCCCGCGCTGCCCCAGGACCGTCCGCACCCAGTCGCGCACGTCGGGATCGTCGTCGGCCACCAGCACCCGGGTCCGGCGCATCTAGAGCTCCACCGCGTCGAACACCGCCTTGCGCAGGTCGTCCAGCTCGAGGGGCTTGTCGAGCACGTCGGCGCCCAGCCGCTCGGCGCGGGCGTGCGTCTCCCAGTCCCCGAAGGCGGTGACCAGCAGCACCGGCAGCCGGGCCCGCGACCGGCGCAGCCGCTCGAGCACCTCCAGGCCCGAGTGCCCCGGCATCTGCACGTCGCTGACGACGACGTCCGGGCCGCCTTCGCCCGCCTCCACCGTCCCCAGCACGCGCAGCAGCTCGTCGCCGTCGCCGACCTCCTGCACCTCGTAGCCGTCGGCGCGCAGCGTCCAGGCCATCAGCGCGCGCATCTCCGGGTCGTCCTCGGCCAGCAGGACGCGCGGCGGATGGCGCGGGTGGAACCGCTGCGGCAGCTCATGCGAACCGGTCTGGCTCACGCGTCACCTCGCTCCCCGTCGCCCGACACCCGACGTCGTTCCAAGAGCAGCGGCCGTGCCGTCCAACGAACCCTGCGGACTCCTTGACCTTTCACTTTCCGTCTTCGCTTCGGAGCGGGGCGCTTTGGGACGCGAATCGGCCGGGCGCGGCGGCTGCCGTCGAGAAGGCGCGAGCGGGGAGAGATGCCACGCGAGGCGCACAGCCACGCCCGCGAGGGCGCGGCTCAGCCGGTCGCCTGGGCCTTGGCCTGCTGCCCGTAGCGCTCGAGCTTGCGGTAGAGCGTCTTGCGGTCGAAGCCGAGCAGGCGCGCGGCCAGCGTCTTGTTGCCGCGGACAGTCTCGAGCACGCGCGCGATGTAGCGGCGCTCGACTTCTTCCATGGTCACCGAGCTCCGAGGGGTCCTCGGCGGCGACCAGCACGTGGGAGCGGCGGTAGGAGCGGACCTTCTCGGGAAGGTCGTCGACCGCGATCCGCTCGTAGCGGGTGAGGGCGACGGCGCGCTCGATGCAGTTCTGCAGCTCGCGGACGTTGCCCGGCCAGTGGTAGGCGAGCAGCTTCTCGGCCGCCTGGGGCGCGATGCCGGCGACGGGCTTGTCGGCCCGCGCGGCGAAGCGCTCGGCGAAGTGCTGAGCCAGGAGCAGCACGTCGGCCCCGCGGGCGCGAAGTGGCGGCAGCTCGACGGGGATGACGTTGACGCGGAAGAAGAGGTCCTCGCGGAAGCGGCGCTCCTCGACCGCGGCCTCCAGGTCGCGGTTGGTGGAGGCGATGATCCGCACGTCGAAGGGGATCTCGGCGTCGCCGCCCACGGGGCGGGCCCGCCGCTCCTGCAGCGCGCGCAGCAGCTTGGGCTGCAGGCCGAGCGGCATGTCGCCGATCTCGTCGAGGAAGAGCGTGCCGCCGCTCGCCTGGACGAGCAGGCCGCTGCGGGCGCTCTTGGCGTCGGTGAAGGCGCCACGGACGTGGCCGAACAGCTCGTTCTCGAGCAGCGCCTCGGGCATCGCCGCGCAGTTGATGGCGACGAACGGGCCCTCGCGGCGGCGGCCCCGGCGGTGGAGCGCGCGCGCGACGATTTCTTTGCCCGTGCCGCTCTCGCCGGTCACCAGCACCGAGGCGTCGGTGTCGGCGACCCGCTCGAGCAGGGCGTACACCTTCTGCATGGCCGGGCTGGCGCCGACGATCTCGTCGAAGCCCTTGGCCCCGGAGACCACCTCGCGCAGGCGGCGGACCTCCTCGCGAAGCGCGCGGTGTTGCACGGCCCGCTCGACGGCGATGGCCAGCGTGTCGAGGACCACGGGCTTGGTGATGAAGTCGTAGGCCCCGGCGCGGATGGCGGCGACGGCGGTCTCCAGGCTGCCGTGGCCGGTCACCACGATGACCGGGAGGTCCGGGCGGTTGGCGGTGACGCGCTCGCAGAGCGCCACGCCGCTGGTGCCCGGCATCGACAGATCGGTCAGGACGACGTCGAACTCGCCCGTGGACAGGGCCTCGAAGGCCGCCTCGGGCGCGACCTGGCAGACCACCTCGAAGCCGCGCTGCCGAAGTCCGAGTTCCAGCAGGTCGCACATGCTGCGGTCATCGTCGACCACCAGGACCTTGCGGCCCATACGCACCCCGTCGCTGGGCACTGATGGCCCGGCTAAGAGGATGCGCGTCCGTGGAAGACGTTGCGCGGTTGTGGGCGGTGGGCCCAGTCGGGGAGGGAAGAGGCGGGCAGCGTGAAGAGGGCGTCCCACGCAGCCGGCTGGGGCTGACGCGTCCCAAGGGTCGCATAGGTCCTATACGTCTCATGGCCGTATAGGACGCATGGGACCAATAGGACGAATGCGACGTATGCGACCGACGAGTACTGGGCGGCGCCTGCTAGCGCGCCATCACCAGCTCGACCTGGCTGACGACCTGCGCGATCACCTGGTCGAGCGGGAAGCTCGCTGGTGTCGAGCAGCTTGGCATCGGAGGCCGGCTTGAGCGGCGCGATTCTCGCGCGAAGAGTCGTCCTTGTCGCGCTGGCGCTGGTCTGCGAGGACCTGGTCCAGAGGGACTTCCATCCCCTTGGCCTTGAGCTCCTCGTGGCGGCGGTGGGCGCGGACCTCGTCGGAGGCGGTGACGAAGAGCTTCACGTTCGCCTCGGGGAACACGACGGTGCCGATGTCGCGGCCCTCGAGGACGGCGCCGACCTGGGCGCCGCGGGCGAGCTTGCGCTGCAGGTCGAGCAGGCCGGCGCGGACGACCGGTCGGGCGCTCACCGCCGAGGCGCCCTTGGAGATCTCGGGCGTGCGGATGGCCTCGGTCACGTCCTCGCCGCGCATGGTGACGCGGTTGACGCCGCCGTCGAACTTGAAGGCGATGTCCAGCCAAGGCAGCAGCCGGGCCAGACCTTCGTCGTCGGTCCACTCGATGTCGGCGCGCTTGGCCGCGAGGGCCACGCACCGGTAGATGGCCCCCGTATCCACCAGTGCCAGGCCCAGCTTCTGGGCAACCGCCTTGGCAACCGAGCTCTTGCCCGCACCCGCGGGCCCATCGATGGCGACGATGACGCGCTTCATGGTTGCTTCAACACCTCGCGCAGCTGCGATCCACCGCTCGCTCCCTGCCGACCTGGCCGGAAAGCGGCGGGACTCTAGGCCTTTGGGCCGGGGGGCGCAAGGCTGTCAAAAGGCGGGTGTAGCGGGTCAGCGATTACTTCCGGTGCCAACTGGTCAGCGATTACTTCCGATCGGCCCAGGGCGTGTTTGGCACAGCGGGCGCCACTCTACCCGGCGATGCGATTGGCAGGCGACGGCGGCGTGTCGGGACGGTCGTGTCGAGCGGTCGGTTGAGGAGAGGGGCGAACGGGGGGAGGGGCGCGGCTGTATGCGCCCCTTCCCCCGTTAGATCCGCCCGGAGGTCCCGAACATGGCACTCGCTTCGTGCAGCTCCGACGGCAGACGGAGCAGGCACTCCCCGGCTCAGGCAGCCTGCTTCTTGCGTCGCACGAGCTGGCCATAGCCGTTGAACGCAGGCGGCGGCAGGCCGCGTCGTGCCCTTGGCGTGGCAACAGCTACCGCCGGCTCTGCATTCAACCGGCGGACCGCCTTGCCGAACGCCTTGTCGGTCGCAGAGCGCTTGTGCCGCTTTCGAGGGCGCAGCTCTTCCAGAGGACTGGCGGACAGCGAGGCCACCAAGACGTCCTTCACGTAGACCCGCCAGCTCCCGTTGAGCAGTTGCCGCACCTCGGCCCGCGCCTTCGCGTAGCCGCGGCTGCCGGGCCCAGGCGGTATGTCGAAGACTCGCCCCTGGAGGCGTACAGCGTTGTCATTGCCCACCTGGGCCTCGTACCGGAAGCTGCAGGCGCGCTCGACGTCGATGCCCCGCAACGGGCGCCATGCGGGCGTCGCATCCTTGGGCGCGATGGCGAAGCGCCGGTTGTGCCCGGGAACGTATGCCGCGAGCACCTGGTCGGCCTCCTCGCGCGTGCAGGCGTTCGCCAGCCTGAGCTTCCGACACCAGCCGGTCCTGAAGCGTCTTCCACAGCCGCTCGACGCGTCCCTTGGCCTGCGGCGAAAGCGCGGCGATGGGCGTGATGTTCAGCGCTCTCAACGCGTAGCCGACGTGAGTCAGGTCCTGCTCGCCGCGGAGTTCTTCCTCGAGCGTCCAATGGTCGTCGTTGCGCTGGAGCGCGGCGTGGCGGTCGCCATAGGCGGAGTGCGGGATGCCCTTCTCCAGGACGATCGCCTGCAGCGTTCTCAAGTAGCTCGCCGTGCACTCCTGGTCGACGAAGTGCGCCCCGGGTAGCAGCTCGCCAGTGGCGTCGTCGATCGCCCCCATGAGGCACAGCATCGGGCCTCGGCCTTCCAGCCAGTCGTGGCGGCTGCCGTCCCAGAGGATCATCAGGCCCGCCTGCGGCCGGCGGTCTCTGCGTCTTCTGTGCTTGCTCGCTCTGCGCTTGCGACTCAGGCCAATCTTGGCCTCTCGCAGCAGCCGCCTCACCGATGACCGGGACACCGAGATCTTCTCGTCCACCAGTTTCTCGGTGAAGTGCTGGTCGTTGAAGCCCGCGTACGTCGTGCGCGCCAACTCGACGATCCTTTCCCGGTCTTTGTCCTTGAGCCGGTTGGCGGGCCGCTTGCCCTTGTTGCCGTGGACGAGCGCCGCTGCGCCATCCGCTGCAACGGCCTTCCGCAGCTCCAGCAGCCAGCGCGGTGACACACCCAGGATCTGCGCCGCCTGCGCGACCGACAGCTCATCCCGCTCAACCCGCTTGATGACATCCAAACGGTCCCATTCTCGCTTGCTCATCAGTTCCATCTCCCAGGGCTAGCACCCCAGGCGATCGGAACTAATCGCTGAACAGTTGATCGGAACTAGTCGCTGACCCGTAACAGGCTGTCAAAAGGCGGGGCTTCGGGCTTTGGGCTTCGGGCTTCGGGCTTCGGGCACCGCAAGGGATGAGGCCTTCGGGCCTCAATCCGAAGCTTCCTCGACCTGGCGGGCTGCGTCGCCCGACGTCCGGTACTCGCGCAGCCGGTTGTAGAGCGTCTTCTCGCTGATTTCGAGCGATTGCGCGGTGCGGGCCTTGTTGCCGCCCAGTCGGGACAGGCTGGCCAGGATGTAGCTGCGCTCGACCTCCGAGAGCGGCAGCCCCAGGGAGAGCCTCAGCACGTCGGCGTCGCCATCCGGGCTCGAGAGCTCGGGGGCAGGTGCTCGAGCCCCAGGGTGTCGCCCTCGGCGAGGATGACGGCCCGCTCCACGGCGTTGCGCAGCTCGCGGACGTTTCCCGGCCAGGCGTAGCCCTGCAGCGCGCGTAGCGCCTCCGGCGTCACCCCGCCCAGCCGCTTGCCGGCCTCCTTGGCGAAGCGGTCCATGAAGTGCTGGACGAGCAGCGGCACGTCCTCGGCGCGCTCGCGCAGCGGCACCAGATGGATTTGGAAGACGTTGAGCCGGAAGAACAGGTCCTCGCGGAAGCGGCCGGCCTTCACCTCGGCCTTCAGGTCGCGGTGGGTGGCGCACAGGACCCGCACGTCGACGGAGATCTCCGCCTTGCCGCCCAGCCGGCGCACCTTCTCGTCCTCGAGCACGCGCAAGAGCTTGGCCTGCAGCTCCAGCGGCAGCTCGCCGACCTCGTCCAGGAACAGGGTGCCCTGGTCCGCCAGCTCGAAGCAGCCGGCGCGGCGTTGGTCGGCCCCGGTGAAGGCGCCCTTCTCGGTGCCGAAGAACTCGCTCTCCATCAGCGTCGCGGGGATGGCCGAGCTGTTGATGGCCACGAAGGGCCCGTCGCGCCGCGGCGAGAGTTGGTGGATGGCCCGCGCGACCATCTCCTTGCCGGTGCCGCTCTGCCCCGTCACCACGACCGAGGCCTTGCTGGGGGCCACCTTCTCCACCAGCTCGAATACCCGCCGGACCGGGGCGCTCTGGCCGACGAAGCTGCCGCCCGGGCCCAGGCGCTTGAGGTTGCGGCGCAACAGCGACACCTCGTGCGCCGTCCGGCGCTTCTCCAGCGCCCGGTCGAGCACCAGGCGCAGGCGCTTGGGGTCGGCCGGCTTCTCGATGAAGTCGTAGGCGCCTTGCTGGATGGCCTGCACGGCCAGGTCGACGGACCCCTGACCCGTGACCAGCACCACCACGCACTCCGGCAGCTCGTCCCTCAGGGCGCGAAGAAGAAACATCCCGTCCATCGAGGGCATCACCAGGTCGCTGACGATGAGGTCCGGCGGGCGGGCGCCGGCCATCCGCAGCGCCTCCTGGCCGTCGGAGGCGGACTCCACCGCGAAGCCCCAGTGCTTCACCAGCTCGCACAGCGCGAGCCGGGTGGGGACGTCGTCGTCGACGACCAGGATCCGTGCCGGGTCCATGCGCCTGCCTCCCCCCTCCGCCCCGCCACTAACCCGCCAGCGGCAGCCTCAGCTCGATGCGCGCCGCGCGGCCGGTGGCCAGGTCGGGCACTTCGCCGGTGAGCGCCAGCACGCCCTCGGCTCCGTGGATCTCCACGGCCACCCGCAGCCGGCCGCCGCGGCTCTGCTCGATGCCGCGCAGCACGGCCGAGAGCACCGCCTCGGTCAGCCCGGCGACGCTGGCCCGCACCAGGGCTGGCCGCAGCTCGACCTCGACCGTCACGCCGTGGCGGCGAGCGTCGTGTCCGCACGCCTCCACGGTCTGCGACACGAGATCGGCGAGGTCGGCGTCGCCCTCGTCGGGCGGCGGGCTGGCCAGGCGCTGGAAGCGGCGCATCACCCGCTCGATGCGGCCCACCTGCGCCTGCAGCGCCGCGACAGTCCGCGCCGGCGAGCCGTCGGCACCCACCCGGTCGGCGAGCACCGCCAGGTGGATGGCCATGGCATTGAGCGCGTTGCGGACCTCGTGCGCCGTGGCGTCCGCCAGGCGTTGGTACGGGCTGGAACGTTCCTCGGTTCCTGGCATGTTCGCGTCGCTCCCCGAGCGCGGCCCTTGCGCAAGGCGTCAAGGTGCGGTGAGCGGCGCGATGCGTCAACGCGACCGACCGTGGAAGGAACGGCTTGGTTGGCCAGTCGGCGATTGGCGAGTCTGCCCACCCCGACCGTTTCCTCGACGCGCGACGCCCGCTGGGGCACAACAGGGCCATGCGTCGCCTCCGACCGATGGACCTGACCCTGACCGCGATGTTCTGCCTCGCACTCGCCGCCGGCTGCACCGCCGCGCCGCGGCCCTGCCCGGAGCCGGAGACGGCGAGGGCAGTGCCTTCGCCCTCGGCGCCCGGGCTCTTGCCGCCGGTGCCGACGAAGCTCGCGCCCAAGCCGGTGGCCCCCGCCGGTCCGGTGCGGAGCGACCGTCCCAAGGAGCTGGGCCGGGTCACGGTCGCGGCGGTGGGCGACGTGCTGCCGCACGTGTCGGTCAAGGTCTCGGCGGCCGCGGCCAATGCCAAGGACGAGAAGGGCGCTTCGACCAACAACGACGGCTATGACGCGCTCTATGCCGACGTGGCCAAGGATCTCCAGGCGGCGGACTTCGCGATCGCGAACCTCGAGACCCCGGTCTCGCCCAGCGGCGACGCCGGCAACATCGAGTACCACTTCAACGCCCTGCCGGTGATGCTCGCCTCGCTCAAGGCCTCGGGCTTCAAGCTGGTCTCGTTCGCCAACAACCACGTCATGGACCAGGGCCGCAAAGGCTTCGACGAGACCCTGGCCGAGCTGGACAAGGCCGGGCTGCCCTACTACGGCGCCGGGCGGACCCAGCAGGAGGCGGCCAAGGGGCTGCGGCTGGAGAAGAACGGCGTCAAGGTGGCGTTCCTGGCGGCGGCGGACTTCATCAACCAGAGCCACCACCTGTCGGCCGACCCCAAGGTCTCGCACGTCAACAAGATGGACGAGCCGGCGGCGATGGTGGAGGCGGTGAAGGCCGCGCGCGAGGACTCGGACTTCGTCATCGTCTCCCTGCACTGGGGCGTGGAGTACATGCCCAAGCCGCGCGAGAGCGAGGTGAAGGTGGCGCACGAGCTGTTCGAGGCCGGGGCCGACGTGATCCTCGGCACGCACCCGCACATCCTGCAGCCGCTGGAGGTCTACGAGGCCCAGGATGGGCGGAGCTGCCTCGTCATCTACTCCTTGGGCAACTTCATCTCCAACCAGAGCTACCACTACAAGTTCGGCATCTCGCCGGACAAGGTGGGCGACACGCGAGACGGGGCCATCCTCAAGTTCGCCATCGTCAAGCGCGACTACGGCAACGGAGGGGTTCGCGCCGAGCTGGCCGACGTCTCGTACCTGCCGGTCTGGACGATCAACGAGCGGGTGGCGAAGGGGGAGGGCAAGGAGAAGAAGGAGGCGGTGACCATCCGCACGGTGGCGATGGAGCGGGGGCTGGCGGCGGCGCGCGCCGCGCTCGATGCCTTCGTGGCCGGGCTGCCGGAGAAGCCGAGCAAGGAGCAGAAGGCGGAGATCGTGAAGCTTAAGAAGAAGGTGGAGCTGTACGAGAAGCGCCGGGGGATCGTCGAAGCACGCCTCGGCGAGGGGTTCGCCGCCGAGCACCTGCCGTAGCGCGGGCGTAGCGCGGTCGAGGCCGCGGTCAGTGTCGGCTCCCGATGCTAATCTTTCCTGGTCATGGCCGACCCCAAACGGACTGAACCCAGATCCGCCAGAGAAGGCGAGGAGTCGGCTGCCCTTCGCCCCGGTCCTCCGCGACCTGCCGCCCGAGCAAGCGGCCGCGCCGATCGACTGGAGCTTCCTGGTACGTCGATGACACGGAACACGTCGCCGAGAGCCCCGAGCAGGGGGAGATCATCCGCGACCTCCACTCGAGGCTGACCGAGCTGGCGCGCCAGCGAGGGTGGACGCGGGTCTACGTCGGCGCCGACAACTATTTCGCCTGGATGCCCGAGCATCCTCAAGTCCGGGTGTCCCCCAATCTCTTCCTGCTCAACGACCCGCCCAGCCCGTGGCCCCGGAGCTGGCAGACCTGGAGGCCGGGACAACGGCCTCCGCACTGGGCGCTGGAGGTGGTGTCGGAGGACTGGGCCAAGGACTACCAGGACGGGCCGGCCAAGTACGCGCTGCTGGGCTGCGCCGAGCTGGTGCTGTTCGACCCCGACGCTGTGCGAGGCGTGACGAAGAGCCAGTCCCGGGTACCCCTGACCGTCTTCCGCCGCGGCGAGGACGGAGCGCTGGCTCGGGTCTACTCCGGGCCGGGGCCGGCCTACAGCGCGCAGCTCGGTTGTTGGCTGCGCGCGCGCAGGGACGGTTACGCCGTCCAGCTTCGTCTGTCGGAGGACGAGGCCGGGGTTCGACTGGTTCTCAACCGCGCCGAGGCCGCGGAAGCCGCGCGGGCCGAGGCCGAGCGGCGTCTGCGCGAGTTGGAGGAAGAGCTTCGGCAGTCCAGGCACAAGGGGCCTTGATGGGGGACCGGATCGGCCGGCGCCGCCAGGACGTCCGGCTTCCTGCCGGAGAAGACGACCAAGGAACAGAAGGCGCAGGTCGTGAAGCTCAAGAAGAAGTTGGAGCCGTACGAGAAGCGTCGGCGATGGCGCCGCAAAGCAAGGCGTTTACTGCGGAGCAACGCGACAACGAGACCCAAAAAGGAAGGGGCACCGCGAGGCGCCCCTTCAGGATTCAAGTGCCTACGGAGCCACTACTTGCACTTGGCCTCGTCGGGGTAGGTGGTGTGGTAGGTCTCAACCCCGGACTTGCAGGTCGCGGTGCAGGCGTCAGCAGTCGTCTGAACGCCGGTGGACCAGCAGGTGCCGCTGGTGCCGTAGGTGCTGTCGAGCGAGCCCTTGGTGCCCTTGACGGAGTCAGACTCGTAGCACTCGATGTACTTCTTGCAATCCGCGGACTGGGAGATGCCGCCACCGCAGGCGACGAGCGACATGGCCGCAACAGCCGCGAACACGATCTTCTTCATTTGTGTCTTCCTCTCGAGAGTGGTTCAAACGCTACAGCGGCCAGCAGACTAGCCAAGCAGGGGACCATGCGCAAGTCCTTTTGCATACTGGGCGCACAAACACACACCTGCCAGCCCAGAGCCTAGAAACCGCGGGTTGCCGTCTTCGCCTTCGGCAGGGTACTGATTCGGCAACTGCCATTTCGATGATGCTGGACTCCTGCTCCGCCATCACTGGCACGCATTCCAAACCGCTGGAGGATTCAGGTGAGCAGGTTCGCGTTGCTGTTCTATCTTCTTGGCGCTGCCGCTCTGGGAGCTTGCGGCAGCAGCACCGCCGGCTCTTGTACGATCGCAGGCGTCACCGGCTCCGCCTACACGGCCAACTCGGCGAGGGATGTCTGCGCGGGTACCTACGCCACCTCCGCTTGCGCCGCCGGCGACGCCACCTGCACCTAGGGCTCCTCTACGGAGTACAAGTGGACCTACACACCTAGAGCGGCGACACCGAGACCTCCCTCCTGGAGGCTGCCTGCATCATGAACGGCGGCAAGTGGGCCAAGTAGCTTTACGGCCGAGTTGG
Source organism: Myxococcales bacterium (assembly GCA_049841135.1). Taxonomy (GTDB): domain Bacteria; phylum Myxococcota; class Myxococcia; order Myxococcales; family UBA5297; genus JACRCT01. The sequence continues at coordinate 394,355 of JASGHK010000002.1, read as the reverse complement.
CGTGATGGCCCTGCTCAATCTCAATCAGAGCCTCTTGGGGAAGGGGAGGAAAGGCGCGATGAGGCTGCTCGTCCTTGCCATCCTTGGCGGCGCCCTGGCCGCGCTTTCCAACTGCGGTACCCCCACCTCGGCCTGCGAGCAGGTCGCCCAGAAGAAGGACGCCGTCGTCGACGGCTACTGCCAGGGCAAGGACGACGTCTGCTGGTTCTGCCAGTGCCTCAACCGGGACCAAGCGGTGAAGGTGACCGTGTCGGGACAGGACGTGACCTTCAGCTGCGTCCCGGCCAAAGACGAGACCTCCGCCGCGTGCGAGGGGACCGCGCTGGAAGAGGCCCGGGCGTGCCTGGCCGATGCGTCGGGATGCATCGACGACGCCGCGACCCTCGATGCCACCTCGAAGTGCGGGGCCACCAAGCCCTGACGCGGCGCTCGAGTGTGGCTCCGGCCCGCGCTCCGGGTTGCTTTTCGCTCGGCAACCGTGCGATCTGTCCCGCGTCATTGCTGGCGGGGCCGCTGCCGACCAGCGCCCGATGGTTCGACAATCACTGGCTGTTTCGGAGGGACACCCAATGAGGAAGCAGATTCGTGCAGGGCTGGTGGGGCTTCTGGTCTTCTGTGCATGTGGTGGTGGGGGCCCGGCGACGCCGAAGCTCTCCAAGGTCGAGAACAGCGACGGCTCGTCCCAGATCATGACCTTCGCCGCCGACAAGCTCAGCAGTGCCAAGTCCGTCGACAAGGACGGCAATGTCACCGAGAACACCTACCAGTACACGGACGATCGCATCACCCAGGTGACGAGGAAGTCCGGCGACACCACCGTCACCACCACCAACGTCTACAAGGACAAGGCCCTGTCCCTTTCGACGACCAAGTCCAGCGGCACCATCGGTAGCCTCGAATTCAGCGTCACCGTCACCACGAACTTCACCTACGCCGAGGGAAAGCTCTCCAAGCAGGACAAGGGCACCGTGACCACCTTGAAGGAGCCCGCGACCAACACCACCACCGAGATCAAAAGCTCGACGACGACGGACTACACCTACAACACCAGCGGCCTGCTCCAGCGGGAGACTGAAACCAAGAAGTCGAAGAACGTCGCTGGCAACGACGTGACCGAAATCGCCATCACCGAGTTCGCCTACGACTCCGCCAACAAGTTGGTCTCTGCGACCAGCACCGCGGACTCGACCACCAACGTGGCCACGATGGCGTACGACACCAGCGGGCGGCTCAGCAAGATCACGACCGCTAACGGCTCGGCGACCATCGAGTACACGGACAACAAGGTGTCGAAGGTCATCTCGCAGAGCGGGAGCAACACCGTCACCAGCACCTACACTTACGACGTCGGCAACGTGACCGGCCTGGTCCCCACGCTCAGCAACGTGTTCGATTTGGCGGGGATGATCATCCCGATGACCAACACGGTGCCGTTCGACTGGATGGTGATGTAGCGCTTCCCCGTTCCAGTTCGAAAAGGACCGCGCCGGTGACCGCCTTCGGTCACCGGCGCAGTCATGTTCGGCAGAGTGAGCCGCGCCCGCTTCCGGCTACTGCATGCAGCCCGGGCACTTCTGGAGCTGGATGCAGGCGGTCTTCTCGAGCACGCACTGCTCCTGCTCCCCCATGTTCTTGCAGCCGTCGAGGTTGGCTTCGCAGACGCCGGTGCAGGACTCGACCGAGAAGGTCTCGCCGGACGCCTCGTACTCGGCCGCGCAGATCTTCCCCACGTTCTCGCAGGCCTGCTTGCACTGCGAGGGGCACGCGGCCACCACGACGGCGCCTGCCACGGCCAGGAAGAGGGCTTTCATCCTTTGCATCGGTCGCACCTTGATCGAGACGGTCCCTCGACTCCGGCAGGGACGAAACGGATGGGACATATACCCGGAAATCAGGCCGTCACGCCCGGAATCTTCACCCCGCGCTCCCGGGCGACCGCGACCGCTTCGGGGTAGCCGGCGTCGACGTGGCGCAAGACGCCCATCGCCGGGTCGCTCCTGAGGACGCGCTCCAGGCGCTTGGCCGCTGCCTCGGTCCCGTCGGCGACGATGACCTCGCCGGCGTGCAGCGAGTAGCCGATGCCCACGCCGCCGCCGTGGTGGAAGCTGACCCAGGACGCGCCGTTCACGGCGTTGACCAGCGCGTTGAGGATCGGCCAGTCGGCGACCGCGTCGCTGCCGTCCTTCATCCCCTCGGTCTCGCGGTTGGGGGAGGCGACCGAGCCGCAGTCCAGGTGGTCGCGGCCGATGACGATGGGGGCCTTCACCTCGCCCTTCTTCACCAGCTCGTTGAAGGCGAGGCCGGCCTGGTGCCGCTCCCCATAGCCCAGCCAGCAGATGCGCGCCGGCAGGCCCTGGAAGGCGATCCGCTCGCTGGCCAGCTTGAGCCAGCGCTGCAGGCTCTTCTTGTGCGGGAAGAGCTTGGCGATGACCTCGTCGGTCTTGGCGATGTCCGCCGGGTCACCCGAGAGCGCGGCCCAGCGGAACGGGCCCATGCCCTCGCAGAAGAGCGGGCGGATGTAGAGCGGCACGAAGCCCTGGAAGTCGAAGGCGTTGCTGACGCCGGCATCGCGGGCCATGGCGCGGATGTTGTTGCCGTAGTCGAAGACGTGCGCCCCGCGCTTCTGCATCTCGAGCATCGCGCGGACCTGCACGGCCATCGACTCCTTGGCGCGGCGGATGTGCTCGTTGGGGTCCGACTTGCGCAGCTCCTGGGCCTGCTCGAGCGTGAGCCCCTGCGGGACGTAGCCGTTGAGCGGGTCGTGGGCGCTGGTCTGGTCGGTGACCAGATCGAACTTGAAGTCGCGCTTGACCAGCTCGGCGAAGACGTCGGCGGCGTTGCCGATGACCGCGATGGAGATGGCCTTCTTCTCCTTCTTGGCCTCCAGGCAGCGGCGCAGCGCGTCGTCGAGGTCGTTGGCGATGACGTCCAGGTAGCGGGTCTGGATGCGCTTCTCGGCGCGCTTGCGGTCGACCTCGACGCCCAGGAAGACGGCGCCGCCCATGGTCGCGGCCAAAGGCTGCGCGCCGCCCATGCCGCCCAGGCCGCCGGAGAGGATCATCCGGCCGGCGAGGTCGTCGGAGCCGAAGTGGGTGCGGCCGGCCTGGACGAAGGTCTCGTAGGTGCCCTGCACGATGCCCTGGGTCCCGATGTAGATCCACGAGCCCGCGGTCATCTGGCCGTACATCATCAGGCCCTTCTTCTCGAGCTCCCAGAAGTGGTCCCAGGTGGCCCACTTGCCGACGAGGTTCGAGTTGGCGATGAGCACGCGCGGGGCGTCCGGGTGCGTCTTGAGGATGCCCACCGGCTTGCCGGACTGGACGAGCAGCGTCTCGTCGTTCTCCAGCGAGCGCAGCGACTTGCAGATGTTGTCGAAGGCGTCCCAGTCGCGCGCCGCCTTGCCGCGCCCGCCGTAGACCACCAGGTCGTCGGGCCGCTCGGCGACCTCCGGGTCGAGGTTGTTCATCAGCATGCGCAGGGCGGCTTCCTGCACCCAGCCCTTGCAGGAGAGGGCGGTGCCGCGCGGGGCGCGGACGGGGCGGGCGGTGGCGGTCATCGGAGAGGTCCTCGAAGAAGGTGGCAGGCCGGCTACTTGGTCTTGCACAGGCTGAGGCAGCTGAGTTCGCTCAGGCCGTAGTTGATGGCGTTCTCGCACTGGACTCCGGCAATGCAGTTCTGTACCTCGCCCCAGTTGGTGCAGTTGTCGTTGTTGGCTTCGCACTGCTCGGTGCACGTGCTCGCGTTGGTTACGGACGGGAAAGCGAGGTGCTCGTCGCACCAGGCCTTGTGAGAGCAAGCGTTCTGGCAGGGCGAGCTGCAGGCGGTCAGTCCCAGCAGCGCGATGCAGGTGGCGGCGCGGAGGAGGTTGCGGAGGGTCATGGACGGCCTCGGGTTTGGGAAGGGCGTGCATTCTGTCGCCAAGCTGGGAAGGGCTCAAGGTGCGTGTGGGGCTGCCGGCAGCTCCGACGACACGACCGACCGACCGACCCGGCCGCGGAGGCCGGCAACTCCACGTCGCGACCGACCGACCGACCCGGCGCGGAGGCCGGCAGCTCCACGTCGCGACCGCTTGAGCGACGTGACCGCCCCCTCGGACGCCGCGTTCCTTGACGCTCCGCAGGGCCGGGGGTAGCGTCGCCGGGCGTGTCGAACCTCGCGAAAATCCTCGCATTATTCGCCCTCTCCTCAGGCGCGTTCGCCTGCTCGAAGCCGGCGAAGCCCAAGCCCTATTACATCGACAAGATCCAGTTGGCCGACTCGACCCTCCAGGGAAACCCGGCGCTGCCGGTCTCGACGGCCGAGCTTCACTCACTCGCGCAGGACGCTTTCATGCGCTCCGGACGGTTCGTGCCCCTGGCCGCCAGCACCAAGCCCCGGCCACCGGACCTCAAGGCGCTGCGCGCGAAGGTCGACGTGGCCTTCACCCGCGAGACGCTCGAGGAGGGCGGCTCCTCCAAGGCCGAGGTGGGCGTGGTGCTCGAGCTCAAGCGTCCCGGCGAGGTGGACCGCTTCCAGGCGAGCGGCCTGGGCCGCGTCAGCTTCCCCGTCGCCGACTCCGCGCAGCGCCTGGTCAGCTTCCGCAAGGCGCTCGACCTGGCGCTCGACGAGGTGGCCAAGAGCAGCGCGATCCAGCTCGACTCGGTCGGCAAGAGCGACGACGCCCTCATCGCCGACCTGTCCAACCCCGACCCGCGCGTGCGCGACACCGCCGTGCGCCTCATCGCGGATCGCAAGCCCAAGGCCGCCGTCCCGGCGCTGATCGAGCGGCTCAAGGACACCGACCGCGACGTGGCGATGAAGGCGGTCGGCGCGCTGGGCTCCATCGGCGACCCGAAGGCCGTGCCCGCGCTCATCGAGATGAGCCAGACGCGCGACCCGCAATTCGTGGTCGCCCTCATCGGCGTGGTCGCGCAGTTGGGCGGCCCCGACGCCGAGGCGTTCCTGTTCACCGTCGCCTCCGGCCACGCGGAGGAGGCGGTGCGCAAGGCCGCCCAGGAAGCCCAGGAGCAGCTGGCGAAGAAGTCCGCCGGCGACACCAACGAGACCCGAGACTCCGCTCCGGCGCAGCCGCCGGACGCCACCCGATAGGAGCGACCGATGCGACGCCTGCTTCTCCCCCTGGCAGCCCTGCTCATCACCGCCGCGTGCGCCACGACCAGCTCCTCGGGCGGCGGGGCGCGCCTGAAGGCGGGCGACTACCACCCGCTGGCGGTCGGCGCCGCCTGGACCTACGCCGGCAAGGTGGGCGGCCAGGCGGTCGAGAAGACGATCACCATCACCGGCAAGAAGGACGGCTACTTCGCCGACGATGCGGGCGGGCTGCTCCGGGTCGACGCCGAGGGGCTTCGCGACGAGAAGCGCTACCTGCTGCGCAACCCGCTGGAGAAGGGCAAGTCCTGGACGTCCATCGTCAGCGTCTCGTCCACCGAGCACTACGAGATCGTCGACCTGGGCTTCACCATCAACACCCCCGCCGGGCAGTTCAACGACTGCGTCCTGGTGCGCGGCACCAACCGCATCGACGCCAACAAGTCGCTGCGCAACGAGTGGACGTTCGCTCCGAAGGTCGGGATGGTCCGCATCGCGGGGACGCTGGTCGACGGCCAGCGCGAGATGCCGCAGGTCTTCCTGGAGCTGAACTCCTTCAGGGCGCCTCCGCCGGAGCCCGCCTCGAGCGCCGAGGTCAAGCCCGCGCAGTGACGTAGCCTTTCCTACAGCCGGCAGCCGACAGCCTGCGGCCTGATTTGACCGCGGGGTCGAGGACTCCGTAGCCTGCCTGCTCTCGTCATCGTTCATCGCTCCATCGCTGGCCCCGGAGGTTCGCCGTGACCGTCTCCGTTTCGGTCGAGCAGCAGGTCCTCTCCTTCCTCGTGGAGGCGGCTGACGAGGCGGTCCACGCCGACGTGGTGGCCAAGAAGTTGGGCATCCACGCCGCGGACGCGCTGCGCGCCATCGAGGGGCTGCGTGGCCGCGGCTACCGCATCGAGGCCCATGCCCATGGCAAGGGCTGGCAACTGGCTGGCTACCCGGACCGCCTCGGCGAGAACGAGCTCGAGCCGCTCCTGCAGACCCGCGACCTCGGCCGCTCGCTGCGCTACTTCGACGAGACCGGCTCCACCTCGCAGGTCGCCTGGGGCCTGGGCGAAGAGGGCGCCCCGCACGGCACGGTGGTCGTCGCCGACCAGCAGACCCAGGGGCGGGGCCGCAACGGCCGCAGCTGGATCTCTCCGCCTGGGACCAACCTCTACCTCTCCCTCCTCTTGCGCCCCGACGTCCCGCCGGCCCATGCGCCGGAGCTGACGTTGGTGGCAGCCGTCGCGGTCTGCGAGGCGCTGCGCGATGCCGGCTGCGAGCGGGCGCGCATCAAGTGGCCCAACGACGTGGAGATCGGCGGGCGCAAGGCGTGCGGCATCCTCACCGAGATGTCCGCCGACGCGCACGGGGTCGACTTCGTGGTGGTGGGCATCGGCGTCGACGTCAACATGCAGGCCGAGGAGCTGCCGGCGGAGATCAAGGACATCGCCACCAGCGTGCGCATGGCGCTGGGCAAGCCGTACCCGCGCGCCCGCCTCCTCGCCCGCCTGCTCGAGCGCTTCGAGAGCTGGCTCGACCGCTACGAGGACGAAGGGTTCGCCGTGATCCGCGCCCGCTGGACTTCGCTTTCGTCCACCGTCGGCGCCCGGGTTCGGGTACAGCGCGACGGCCAGTGGGTGGAGGGGCGCGCCGACTCCATCGACGAGGCCGGCCACCTGATCGTCCGCACCGAATCGGGGGCCCTCGAAAAGGTGGTCGCCGGCGACGTCGAGCATCTGCGCACTGAGCCGTGAATCGGGCACGGCGTCTGCAGCACTGATCCGTCAGAGCCTTTCGAGACCTGGTGACGTCGGGGAAACCCTGGCGCGGCGCCACAAGTGTGCGCCGTTGCCAAGGAATGCCCCGAGTAGGCGGCGGACCGTTTGAAACATTTTGCAGGGTCCGACGTTGGACATGACAGGGAGGCCGGGGTCAGCGAGGTCGGGTATGAGCGGCGGCGCCAGGGTGGGAGACATCCTCATGAAGGCTGGGCTGGTGGACGAGCTCCAAGTCCGCTCGGCGGCGGCGAGGCAGGCGCAGTGGGGCGGGCGGCTGGGCAAGCACGTCGCGGAGATGGGCTTCGCCCGCGACGAGACCGTGGCCAGCGCCCTGGCCGCGGCGCTCGGCCTGCAGCGAATCGAGCTCGACAAGTTCCCGCGCGATCCGGCGGCGCTGGCCAAGGTGGGGTTGGAGACCGCCGAGGGCAAGGGGGTCTTCCCCTACGCCTTCCGCGACAACGGCAAGTCGCTCTGGCTGGCCATGGCCGACCCGACGGATCTCGGGACCGTGGACGAGATCGCCGCCCGCAGCGGCTGCCGCGTGCGCATCGCCGTCGCCGGGGAGAAGGAAATCGCCGCGGCCATCTGGCGCCACTACAAGAACCAGGAGCCGCCAGCCGAGACTCCCCGCGGCGGCGCGTCGTTCGTGCGCAAGGGGGGCCTCGATCTGGAGTCTGAAGACGAGGGCGAGGACGATGCCTCCTCGTCGCCTGCGACACCGCTGTCGGGGTACACGCCTCCGCACGGCACGCCCATCTACACCACGGGCAGCGGCGGCGACGCCGAGGAGATCGCCCGGCTCAAGCGCGAGCTGGAGAAGACGACGACCGTGCTGCGGGCGCTCATCGACACCGTGGTGGCCAAGGGCGTCGTGACTCCGACCGAGCTGCGCGCGGCGATCTCCAAGCTGTCCTCGAAGTAGGGCCCGGCGATAGCATCCCTGCCTTCTCGCTCCTCGAAGGAGATCGCATGGGCCGCCACGCCGTCCTCGCTGCCGCACTTCTGGTCGCCAACACCGCCTTCGCTGGCACGCTGCAGGTCGGCCCGGGAAAGCAGTACGCCAAGCCTTGCGCCGCTTTCGCCGCGGCCCAGGCGGGCGACACCGTGGAGATCGACGCCGCCGGCAACGGCACCTACGACGGCGACGTCTGCGGCTTCAACAAGGCCGACCTCGTCATCCGCGGCGTGAACGGTCGCGCGAAGATCGACGCTGCCGGCAAGAACGCGCAGGGCAAGGCCATCTGGGTCATCCAGGGCGCCAACAACACCGTCGAGAACATCGAGCTGAGCGGCTGCACCGTCCAAGACCAGAACGGCGCAGGCATCCGCCAGGAGGGCCGCAACCTCACCGTGCGCGGCTGCTACTTCCACGACAACGAGAACGGCATCCTCACCGGCGCCGACGCGCAGAGCGAGATCCTCATCGAGACGAGCGAGTTCGCCAACAACGGCTACGGCGACGGCTACTCCCACAACATGTACATCGGGCACGTCGGCAAGTTCACGCTGCGCTCCTGCTACTCCCACCACGCCAAGATCGGCCACCTGGTGAAGTCGCGCGCCGCGCAGAACTTCATCCTCTACAACAAGCTCATCGACGCCGCCGACGGCACCGCGAGCTACGAGATCGACCTGCCCAACGGCGGCACCAGCGTCATCCTCGGCAACGTCATCCAGCAGGGTCAGGGCACGGACAACTCGACCATCGTCTCCTACCGCGCCGAGGGCGGCAGCGCCGAGAACCCGGGTGACGACCTCTACTTCGTCAACAACACCGTCGTCGATAACCGGTCGCCTGCCGGCATGTTCGTGCGCGTCAATGCCACGACCCCGGCGGTCATCAAGAACAACATCTTCCGCGGCGCCGGCCAGGTCACCAACCAGGCGAACGCGGTCCTGGCGAACAACCTCGTCAACACCGACCCGCTGTTCGTCGCCGCCGCGACCTACGACTACCACCTGCTCACCGGCTCGCCCGCCATCAACGCGGGCGCCGATCCCGGGACGGGCGCAGGGATGTCGCTGACGCCAGCCTCGCAGTACGTGGAGACCGCCAAGTTCGAGGTGCGGCCCTCGGACGGCACGCTGGACCTCGGCGCCTTCGAGTTCGGAGTGGGCATTCCTCCGGACGCGGGCTCGCCGGCGGGGCCCGACGCGGCTGCTGCTCCGGGGCTGGACGCGGGAACTGTCACCGCGGCGGATGCGACGGCGGCCTCGGGGACTGACGCCATCGTGGCGCTGCCAAGCGACGGTGCGGTCGTCACCACGAGCGATGCCTCCACGGCCGCCAAGGTCGATGCCGGTGGTTCGGGCGAAGTCGACACCGGCTGCGGCTGCTCGTCGACCGGCTCCGCGGCAGGCGGGCTGGGGCTGGCGATGCTGGCGCTGGGGCTGCTCCGGAGGCGTGTCGGCTCGAGCGTATAATCCAGGGCCATGAGCGCCGATTCCGTGATGCCCATCGAAGTCCTCCGCGAGATCCGCGACGCGGTCAACCGCGCCTCGGACAAGCTGAGTGAGCGAATCGACAACCTCGAGAAGAAGCTTGGGGACCGAATCGACAACGTCGAGACTGGTCTCTGCGCGAGGATTGACGAGACCAATCGGCGGCTTGAGAGCCTCGAGCGTCGCACGACGCAGGGTTTCATCGAGACCAACACCAAGCTCGCGGACTTGACTGGCCGTGTCGACGGCCTCAACGAGCGCGTCGACCAGATGTCCGGCGAGATCCGCGAGCTGCGCACTGGCATGACCCGGATGGGCGACCGGATCGAAATCATCCTCACCGGGCAGATGGGCCAGGACCTGCGCGACCTCAAGAGCGGATGCTGGTGGTCGAAGGGGCGCTGATGACTCGGGCCCACGAGCCGCCCGCCCCGCCGTACGGCACCGAGCCGAAGAAGTAGCGCCGCAAACCTCCCCCCGCCCCTCCAGCGGAGCTGGAGGGGCGCCCGCTTCTGCTCGAACCGCTGTCCTGGCTTGGCGCGCCTTCGACTTTCGGTTGTCAGGGCCGCACGTCGAAGTCCTGCGTCAGGGACGCGCCGCCGAAGGAGAGCTTGAGCGTCGCGGTCCCAGCCGAGCCGAAGGTCAGCACCAGCACCGAGTTGGCCTTCGGCGTCTTGGCGCCCATCGCCGGGTCGACGGCGATCGTCAGCCCGGTGGTCCCGGTGGTGTCGACGGGGCCGCGCCCGCACAGCCTGCCGTCGGCCTTGTCGAAGGCGCGCAGCAGGACGTTCATCGTCGAACCGGCCTTGACGGTGTTGGCGACGACCGACTCCGCCGGCCCGCTCTGACCCGCGGACCAGGTCTCGAACGCCGTGATCTTGAGGTGGTCCGGCTTGAAGGACTCGAGCGCGATGGGGCCGTAGGTGGTGTCGCCGAAGTGCACGCCGAGGCCGCCCTCGCGAGCGGCCGAGGTCTTCATCACCCCGGCCAACTCGCCGCTCAGGCCGTTCAGGTCATCGGTGGTGGTGCGCTCGAAGGTCCAGGCCGGTTTGCCGAGCAGGAACCACTCGTAGCGGTCGCTGGAGATGGGCTGGCACAGGGCGGTGCCGCAGGCCTGGATGAAGCCTCCGACGATGCCCAGCTCCGCCCCGACCGACCAGGCCAGCGACTCGGCGTCGGGCTCGACGAGCGGGTCGTTGTTGGTCTCGAACGAGCAGGTCCCGAGCGGGCCCTCGCCCGTCATCCGCTCGGTCACCGTGAAGGTCATGCCCGTGACGCCGCCGTTGCCCGAGCAGGCCGGGACGGCGAGCGATGCGGCGAGGACGAGCGCGAAGCGGGCAGGGCACGACATGAGCGACCTCCAGGTGCAGCAGCCGCCCGGATCTTAGTCAGTGGAAGTCGCGCGTCGCCACCGGGACGTCGGCGCCCAGCGAGATCTCCTCGAAGCGCTCGGCCTTGACGTTCACCACCTGGCCGCTGCGCTCGACCTTCCCGGTGACCATCACGAACAGAGCCTGGCGCGCCACCCGGCGGTTCGCGGCGAAGACGTCGGGGGTGGCCACGATGTTGGCGAAGCCGGTCTCGTCTTCGAGCGTCATGAAGAACATGCCCTTGGCGGTCTCCGGGCGCTGCCGGACGATGGCCATCCCCGCCACCCGGACCTGCGTCCCCGGCCGCAGCTTCTGCACCTCGTTTGTCCGCAGCACCTTGGCCAGCGACGAGCGGATGAGCTGCATCGGGTGCGAGTCGATGCAGGCGCCGGTGGTCTGGTAGTCGGCCAGCACGCGCTCGCGGGTGCTCATCGACGGCAGCGCTGGTGGCTCCTCCGCCGGCGGCGCCACCCGCGCGAAGAGATCGCCCTCGTCGGTGGGCAGCGCGTGCACGTGCCAGAGCGCCTCGCGGCGAGTCGCGCCCGCGGGCACCAGCGCCGCCAGCGCGTCCGCCGCCGCCAGCCGGGCCAGATCGTGGTGGGTCAGCCGCGTGCGCCGCCACAGGTCGTACATCGAGCGGAAGGGGCCGTCCTTGAGCAGCGCCTTCTCCACCGACTTCGCCGCCTCCTCGCGCAGCCCGCGCACCATCCGCAGCCCCAGGCGCACGCCCAGCTCCTGCGCATCCGGCGCGTGTCTCACGCAGCGGTCCTTCTTCGCCCGATCGAGCGTCTCGGGCGACAGGCGCTCCAGGGTGCAGTCGTAGCGGCTGTGCTGGACGTCGACCGAGAGCGGCGGGACGCCGTGGCGCCGGGCGTCCTCGAGCAGGGTATGCGGCGCGTAGAAGCCCATCGGCTGCGAGTTGAGCAGGCCGCAGACGAACGCCGCCGGGTGGTGGCGCTTCAAGTAGCTCGAGGCGTAGGCGATGAGCGCGAACGAGGCGGAGTGCGACTCGGGGAAGCCGTAGTGCGCGAAGCCTTCGAACTGCTTGAAGACGCCCTCGCCCTGCTCGCGGGTGAGCCCCAGCTTGCCCAGGCCGGTGATGAAGCGCTCGCGCAGTTGCTGGAACTTCTCGGTCGAGCGCTTGTGGCCCATCGCCCGGCGCAGCGCGTCGGCCTCGCCCAGCGAGAAGCCGGCCGCGGCCACTGCGAGCCGCATTACCTGCTCCTGGAAGAGGGTGACGCCCAGCGTGCGCGCGAGGATGGGCTCGAAGACCGGGTGGGGGTAGGTGACCGGCTCGGTGCCGTTCCGGCGCCGCAGGTACGGGTGGACCATGTTCCCGATGATCGGCCCGGGCCGGATGATCGCGACCTCGATGACCAGGTCGTAGAAGGTCTTGGGCTTCAGCCGCGGCAGCATGTTCATCTGCGCGCGCGACTCGATCTGGAAGACGCCCACGGTGTCCGCGTCCTGGAGCATGGCGTAGGTGGCCTTCTCCTCGGCGGGGATGGTAGCCAGCGACAGCTCGCGGCCCTCGGCCGACTTCACCAGCTCGAAGGTCTTGGCCACCGCGGTGAGCATGCCCAGCGAGAGCAGGTCGACCTTGAGGATGCCGGCGGCGGCGATGTCGTCCTTGTCCCACTGGACGACGGTGCGGCCCTCCATCGCCGCGTTCTCCACCGGGACGAGGTCGAAGATGGGGCCCTTGGTGATGGCGAAGCCACCGGAGTGGATGGAGAGGTGGCGTGGGAAGCCCTCGATCTGCCCGGCGAGCTGGACGGCCATCAAGAGCGTCCGGTCGTCGGGATCGAGGCCGACCTCTTTCAGCTCGGCGACGCCCACCGACTCGGCGTAGCGGCCGATGGTCCCGGCGAGCTTGTCGACCTGGTCCAGCGAGAGCCCCAGCGCCTTGCCCACGTCGCGGATGGCCGAGCGGCCGCGGTAGGTGATGACCTCGCAGACCATCGCCGCGCGCTCGCGGCCGTACTTCTCGTAGATGTGCTGCAGCACCTCCTCGCGCCGCTCGTGCTCGAAGTCGACGTCGATGTCCGGCGGCTCGTTGCGCTCCCGGCTCATGAAGCGCTCGAAGAGCAGCTTCATGCGCACCGGGTCGATGGAGGTGATGCCCAGGCAGTAGCAGACGGCGGAGTTGGCGGCCGAGCCGCGGCCCTGGCAGAGGATGCCGCGGCTGCGCGCGAACTCGACGATGGCGTGAAGGGTGAGGAAGTAGCCGGGGTAGCCCAGCTCTTCGATCAGCGCGAACTCGCGCTCGAGCTGGACGAGCACGTCTTCGGGAATCTCTACGCCGGCACGAGGCCGGCGGTCCGCCTCGGCAAGCTCCCCCTCTCCGTCCCCGCCCTGAGCCGGGGGGGAGGCGCGTACCGCTGGACTGCGCCGCGCAGCGTCAGCTCCCGCAGCCAGCTCGCCGCGTCGTGGCCTTCGGGGACGTCCTCCTCCGGGAACTGGTAGGCGATCTCCTCCATGTTGAAGGTGCACGCCTCGGCGATGGCCGCCGAGTTGTCGAGCGCCTCGGGCAGGTCCTCGAAGAGGGCTTCCATCTCGGTGGGACTCTTGAGCGCCCGCTCGCCGTTGGGGAACAGGCGCCGGCCGGCCTCCTCGAGCGTGACGCCTTCGCGGATGCAGACCAGCACGTCCTGGAGCGGCTGCCGTGACCGATCGTGCGTGTGCACCTCGTTGACGGCGACGATCGGCAGGCCCAGGGAGCGCGAGAGCGAGAGCGCCTCGGCGATGCGCAACTCGTCGCCCGCGGCCAGGTGCCGCGAGAGGCCCAGGTAGAGCCGGTCGCCGAAGAGCGCCTTGGCGCGCTGCGCGGTGGCGCGGTCGGGGTGGCAGAGGATGGCGAACAGGCCATCGGTGAAGCCGTCGAGGGCGGGGAAGGGCAGGCAGGACTCGCCCTTGGGCCGCGCCGTCCGGCCGCGGGTGACGAGCCGGCTCAGGTTCTTGTAGCCGGCGAGGTTCTGCGCGAGCAGGGTCAGCGGCGCCGCGTCCTCGAAGGTCAGCTCGCTGCCGATGATGAGGTGCAGCCCGCACTCGCGCGCCGCCAGGTGCGCCTTGATGACCCCATAGAGCCCGTCGCGATCGGTGATCGCCAGCGCCTTCAGGCCCAGCTCGTGGGCGCGCGCCACCAGCTCGTCGGGGTGAGAGGCCCCGGTGAGGAAGGTGTAGTTCGTCCGGCAGGTCAGCTCGGCGTACGCGCGCACGTGGCGATACTAAACGCGGGTTCAGTGCCCGCCAAGCCTCCCCCCGCCCCTCCAGCGGAGCTGGAGGGGCGCCCGCGACCGCCTCGATGCGCCGTCGGAGCACGCCCGGTCGTCGGAGCCGGCCAAGGAGGCGAGCGAGGTGCGCGCGAGGCTAACGCCCGCCTGCCCGGGGCTGTCCTTCGTTCATATTTCGCAACGGTTCAATCATTGAGCGTACGCAATCAATCCGCATGCTGGCCCACGTGAGCATGGAGGCGCTGATGGCCAAGCCAGACGAGAGGACGGCGGACGTGGGAGCGCTGGTCGCGCTGTTCAAGAAGATGATGCGCAGCGCCGCACCCTCGGAGACGGCGCTGGCGCTGATGCAGAAGCTGGATCTGACGCTGCCGCAGATCCTCTCGATGGGGCACATGCGCCGCGGCGCGCAGACGGTCTCGGCGCTGGCTCAGCTGCTCAAGCTGACGCCCGGAGCGGTCAGCCGCCTCATCGATCAGCTGGTGGGCAAGGGGCTGGTCCGCCGGGCCGAGGGCGAAGAGGACCGGCGCCGCAAGAGCCTGACCCTGACCCCGGCCGGAGCTCGGGCGCTCGCCGCGCTGGACGGCGCCCGAGAGGCTGATCTGGCCCGGATGCTCGAGCTCATCCCCCCGGAGCTGCGCGCCGAGCTGGCCGGGGTCCTTTCGCGAATCGTCGAGCGCATCGCTGCGCCGCAATCGGAGGAAGCACCATGAACAAGTGGCTCAAGGTCCTCATCGGCCTCGTCGTCCTGGCCGGCCTGGCGCTCGCGGCGCCCCGGGTCTTCTCCGCCAGCCGCGCCGCGCCCTTCCGCCTGGAGACCGCCAAGCCCGAGAAGGGCCACATCGCGGCCAAGGTCACCGCCAGCGGCACGGTCTCGGCGCTGGTCACCGTCCAGGTCGGCAGCCAGGTCTCCGGACGCATCGAGACCATCAAGGTCGACTTCGGCTCCCGGGTGAAGAAGGGCGACGTCGTCGCCACCATCGACCAGCGCCTGTTCCGCGCCTCGCTGGCCCAGTCGCGCGCCAACAAGTCGGCCGCCCTGGCCACCCTCGAGCGCTCCAAGGTCCAGGCCGAGGATGCGGAGCGGCAGTGGAGCCGGGTCAAGTCGCTGCTCGGCCAGAAGCTGGTCGCGCAGGCCGACGCCGACACCGCCGAGGCCAACTCCAAGGCCGCGGTCGCCAGCGTCCACCAGGCCGAGGCCGGGGTGGAGCAGGCCCAGGCCGCGCTCGATCAGGCCGAGACCAACCTCGCCTACACCACCATCGTCTCGCCCATCGACGGCGTGGTCGTCAGCCGCGCCATCGACGTCGGCCAGACGGTGGCCGCCAGCTTCCAGTCGCCCACGCTCTTCACCATCGCCCAGGACCTCTCGAAGATGCAGGTCGACACCAGCGTGTCGGAAGCGGACGTGGGCCGGGTGAAGTCCGGCATGAAGGTCAGCTTCGCCGTCGACGCCTACCCCGAGCGCAAGTTCGAGGGCACCGTCCGCCAGGTGCGCGACTCGGCAACGACCGTGCAGAGCGTGGTGACCTACGACGCGGTGATCGACGTGGAGAACCCCGACCTGGCGCTCAAGCCCGGCATGACCGCCAACGTCACCTTCGTGTGGGCCGAGCGCGACGACGCGCTGCGGCTGCCCAACTCGGCGCTGCGCTTCCGCCCCGAGCCCGACGCGCTGGCCATCGCCCAGCGCGATCCCAAGGCACCCGCAGGGCCCGCCAAGCCGGCGACCGTTCCCCAGGCCAAGCCCGGCGAGCGGCTGGTGTGGATCGTCAAGGACGGCAGGCCCGAGCCCGTCGGCGTTCGAGTGGGGTTGACCGACGGGACCTGGACCGAGCTGCCTCTCCGGGCCAATCGAGGAAGGACAGCCGCTGGTCACCGAGATCGTCGTCGACCCGAGCGCCATGCCGCAGAAGCGGATGTTCTAGGAGAGGTCCACCATGGCATCCCTCGACAGGACCGGGACAGGCCCGGTCATCCAGCTGCAAGACGTCCACAAGGTCTATTCGCCCGGCGAGGCCGAGGTCCGCGCGCTCGACGGCGTGGGCCTGGCGATCGACGGCGGCGAGTTCGTCGCCATCATGGGCCCGTCCGGCTCGGGCAAGTCGACGCTGATGAACGTGCTGGGCTGCCTGGACCGCCCCAGCGACGGCAGCTACGTCCTCGACGGCCGCGACGTGACCCGGCTCGACCGCGGCGAGCTCGCCGAGGTGCGCAACAGGACCATCGGCTTCGTCTTCCAGGGCTTCAACCTGCTCTCGCGCACCAGCGCCCTGGAGAACGTGGAGCTGCCGCTCATCTACTCCGGCGCCTCGCGCCGCGAGCGGATCGCCCGGTCCCAGGAGGCCCTGGGGCGCGTGGGGCTGACCGAGCGGATGCACCACCTGCCCAACCAGCTCTCCGGCGGCCAGCAGCAGCGCGTGGCCATCGCCCGGGCCATCGTCACCCGCCCGCGCATCATCCTGGCCGACGAGCCGACGGGGAACCTGGACAGCCGTACCAGCCTGGAGGTGATGGCGCTCTTCCAGGAGCTGTGGAAGGCAGGGATGACCATCCTGCTCGTCACCCACGAGCCGGACGTCGCCCAGTTCGCCGCGCGGGTCATCACCGTGCGCGACGGCAAGATCCGCTCGGACGTGCGGCAGGTGGCCCGCGACGCGAAGGTGGAGGCGGCGTCATGAACCCCTTGACGACCCTGCCGCTGGCGCTGCGCGCCCTCCTGCGCAACAAGACCCGCTCCTTCCTGACCGCCCTGGGCGTCATCATCGGCGTGGCCTCGGTCATCTCCATGGTGGCGGTGGGCGAGGGCGCCAAGGCGTCGATGGCCAAGGTTTTCGAGTCGATGGGCAGCAACCACCTGATGGTGACCTCGGGCTCCTCGCGCTCGGGCGGGATGATGGGCGGCATGGGCACCATGCCCACGCTGACCTGGGAGGACCTGGAGGCCATCAAGCGCGAGGCGCCGGCGGTGAAGTGGGCGGCGCCGATGATGAGCGCGCGGGCCTCGGTCGTCGGCGACGACGGCAACTGGAACACGCAGATCTCCGGGACGACCGCCGAGTACTTCGAGATCCGCAACTGGAAGGTGGTCAAGGGCCAGTCCTTCACGCAGGCGGACGCGGAGTCCGGGGCCAAGGTCGCGGTGCTGGGCCAGACGGTCGATTAACAAGGTCTTCGGCACCGGGGTCGACCCGCTCGGAAAGACGATTCGCATCCGCGGCACGCCATACGTGGTGGTGGGCGTGCTCGACAAGAAGGGCCAGTCGTTCATGGGGATGGACTTCGACGACGCGGCGTTCATCCCGGTGCAGGCCTTCCGCAGCAAGTTCCAGGGCGGGCTGACGCAGTTCATCCCCGGGATGATCTTCGTGGGGACCCGCACCGCCGAGGACACCTACCGCGCCCAGTCGCAGATCACCTCCATCCTCGCCGACCGCCACCACAGCCAGAGCCGCGAGGACGACGACTTCGCGGTGCGCAACTTCACCGAGATGGCCTCGGCGCAGCAGTCGGGCATGGCCACGCTCACCGGGCTGCTCGCGGCCATCGCGGTGGTCTCGCTCATCGTCGGCGGCATCGGGATCATGAACATCATGCTGGTCGAGCGTGACCGAGCGGACCCGGGAGATCGGCATCCGGATGGCGGTGGGGGCCAAGCCCGGCGACGTGATGGCGCAGTTCCTGGTGGAGGCGATGACGCTCTCCACCGCCGGCGGCGCGCTGGGCATCGCGCTGGGGGCCGGGCTGTCGAAGCTGATTGCCAGCAAGCTCGGTTGGGGGTTCATGATTCGCCCGGACATCGTCGTCATCGCCTTCGTGTTCAGCGCCGCGGTCGGAATCGGGTTCGGGCTGTACCCGGCGCGCAAGGCCTCCCAGCTCGATCCCATCGAAGCGCTGAGGTACGAGTGATGAAAGCCAACCACATCTCGATTCGCATCGCGGTCCTGGGGCTGTCTGTCCTCCTTCTCCTGCCGGCCGGCGCGCGCGCCCAGCCCGCGGCCACCTCGCCGCTGACGCTCGCCGAGGCCGTCGAGTCCGCGCGGACCAAGCAGCCCGAGCTCGCCCGGGCGCGCTCGAACACGGCCGCGGCCGCTGCACGGGTTGACCAGGCCTTCGCTCCGATGCTGCCGCAGCTGTCGACGAGCGCGGGGTACACCCTGCAGACCGGCAATGCCGCTCCGCGGCAGGAGGCCCTCAATGGCAAACTCAGCAACCGGTTCAACTTCGCCGTCAACGCGAATCAGCTGGTCTGGGACTTCGGCGGCACCTGGTACCGCTACAAGGCGGCGGGGGCGACGCTGGAGTCTACCCAGCAGAACGAGGCGACGCAGCTCTCGGTGTCGGTGCTCTCGGTGCGCGCGGCGTTCTTCCAGGCCCGGGCGTCCAGGGCGCTGGTCAAGGTGGCTGAGGAGAACCTGGCCTCGCAGCAGCGCCACCTCGAGCAGATCCAGGGGTTCGTCAAGGCGGGCACACGCCCGGAGATCGACCTGGCGCAGGTGAAGGCCGACGTCGCCAACGCCCGGCTGCAGCTGGTCAACGCCCAGAACAACTACGCCCAGGCCAAGGCCGAGCTGAACCAGGCCATGGGCGTCGAGCGCTCGACCGACTACGAGGTGGCCGACGAGCAGCTTCCGGCCATCGAAGGCGAAGAGGGCGCGGAGGAAGGGCTGGTCGAGCAGGCGGTGAAGGCCCGGCCGGAGCTGCGCGCGCTCGAGAAGCAGGAGGTCGCGCAGGGTCTGCAGATCCAGTCGACCAAGGGCAGCTACTGGCCGAGCCTCGGCGTCTCGACCGGCGTCTCCAACGTGGGCGTCAACTCGCTCGACAACACCGGCTTGAACTGGAACCTGGGGGCGTCGCTCAGCTGGAGCTTCTACACCGGCGGATCGACGCGGGCGCAGGTGCGCGAGCTCGAAGCGGGGCAGAGCGGCCTCGAGGCGCAGGTCGCCGCGCAGCGCCAGCAGGTGAGGCTCGACGTGGTCAAGGCACGGCTCGGGCTGGTGGCGGCCAAGGCTTCGGTCGAGGCCTCGGCTCAGGTCGTCGAGAACTCCCAGCTGCGCCAGGTGCTGGCCGAGGCGCGCTACCAGGCCGGCGTGGGATCCATCCTCGAGCTGCAGGACGCGCAGGTCGCGGTGACCAACGCCCAAGGGCAGGCCATCCAGTCGGCGTTCAACGTCAGCCTGGCGCGGGCGCAGCTCCTCCGGGCGCTGGGACGAGACTAGGCCTCACCGGCTCCGCTGGCAGGGGCACTAGCGCCGGAACTGAAACGCTCCCGGGGCCGTCCCGGCCAGCGGCACCGCCTCGTCGGACGCGCTCTCCGTCAGCAACGCCCGCTCTCGAGCCGGTTCCGCCGCGACCTTGGAGAGGGCGGGAACGACCTCGGGGTCGTAGACGATCGCGCCAATGCCATATCCGTCCTGCTCCCAGGAAGAGACGAACTCCTTCAATCCCGGGTACTGCCCGCGGAGCTGGCGCCAGAGCGCGGGGACTCCGCCGGTGTAGGTCCCCGTGTGGTAGCCCGTGCGCGTGGCCGAGTCTTCGACGACGTCGTGGAAGGCGATGATGCCGCCCTTGCGGACCAACCGGCGGTAGCGCTCGAAGTCCTGGGCCGCCCCGTCGAACGAGTGGTCGCCGTCGATGAAGAGCAGGTCCAGCAGCTCTCCCGAGAGCGTCTGCTCGACCCGAGCAACGGTCGGCGGCGCGTAGGAGGAGCCGTCGATGAGCACCTCGCGTTGCGCGGGCCGGGAGAAGTAGGCGAGGGCCTCCTTGTTCAGCACGTAGAGGTCGACACCAATCGCCAGCTCGACCGTGCCGAGTGCGAACTTGAGCGCGAGGTGGGTGCCACCGCCCTCGACACCGATCTCGCAGATTCGCTTCGGCGCGAGCCGGCGCGCCCATTCCAGGAACCCGGAGATCTCCGATTCGATCTGGTTGAGGGGCAGAACCCGCTCGCCGGCCGTCAGGCACGCCTTCACCGAGCTGGCCGACGCCAACTCCGTGTGGCGCCGCCTGCGCCACGAAGAGCGCCACCGAAGGCCCGAGGCCTTGATGACGTCGCGCAGGAGCATCAGCGGCCGTCCGCGCGGCCCGCGCTCGAGCACGCGAAGGGTGGCGCGCTGGTCCATGGCGGACATGAAGCGGGAGACGTGATGCACCACCACACGGGCGAGCCCGTGGTACCACCTCGTGCTGCCAAGCTGCCCCCTCGTTGGACACTTCAAGAAGTGCTCCTTTCTGTCATGGCAGGACTGCGACCGAAGAGCTGGAGGACGTGGGCGCGGTCGTGCTCGTCCAGCACGCACCGCCAGAGCGCGCCCCCTGCGGCCAGCCCCATGGCTCCGGGCACGGCGAACCGCAGCCAGCCGGTGGCGAGCACGAGCGGGGCGCCCGCGGCGATCAGCCCGAGCAGGGCGAACGCTCCCGCGTAGACGAGCCGCTCGCGGGAGGGGACGGAGAGCCTCAGGCCCCCGAGGCGGGCGGCGGCCGCGAAGAGCAGGACGGTGTCGAGCAGCACCCGCAGCGTCCAGGCGAGCGCGGCTCCGGGGACGCCCCAGGCCCAGACCAGGGCGAACGCCGCCACCGCGTGGAGGGGCAGCTCGAGGAGGTGGAACTTCGCGGTCAGGTCCGGCCGGCCTCCGGCCTGCACCACGGAGTAGGGAACCTGCGCGAGCGCGTTGAGGAGCACCCCGATCGCGAGGAGCCTCAGCGCCCGCGAGCTGTCTTCGCCGAAGGTGGGGCCGACCCAGGCGGCGATGATGTCCGGGCTGAACGCGACAGTGAGGAGGATGACGGGGCCGAGCAGGAGGAGCAGGTACTTGACCGAGCGCGACGCGTACGCCTGCATTTGCTCGAGGCGCGCCTGGGCACGCAGGGCGCTGAAGGCAGGGAAGAGCGTGGCGGCCAGGCTCGCCGGCAAGAGTGAGAGGTGGGTCACCAGCTCGTAAGGCGCCGCGTAGTGGGCGACCGCCGTCATCGGCAGCAGGACCCCGACCACGAAGCGGTCGAGGTACACGAGGATGGGGCCGACGACGTTGGAGACGGCGATCCAGCGGCCGAACCGCAGCAAGGCTCTCAGCTCTCCGAGACTTGGCCGGGGCCATTGCCGCAGGGACGGGAAGACGTGCGTCGAGAGCAGGAACTGGAGCGCGAGGATGGCGGCCGCCGACAGCAGCAGCAAGGTGGCGATCCCTGTGAGGGTCCACCCCAGGAGCGCCCCGATGAGCGGCGCCAGCGCGAGCGCCAGGTGGAAGGGCACGCGGATGGCATTGACCAGGTCGAACCGCTGGGCCGCTTCGAGGACGCCGCAGAAGGTGTCCGTGAGGACGATGAGAGGAATCGCCCCCGCGACCAGGTAGAAGGTGGTGCGGGCCTCGGAGCGCAGCTCGGGCGGGATGTTGAGGATGTGCTCGACCAGCGGCGAGGCCAGGGCCGCCAGCGCCAGCATCCCCAGCGTTCCTGACAAGCACTGAGCGAGCACCGCCGTCCAGGTGATGCTCGCCACCCGCTCGTGGTGGGCGGTTCCCAGCGCTTCGGCGACCCGCTTGCGAACTGCGCGGCCAAGCCCCAGGTCGAAGATCGGCGCGCTGTTGAGGATGATCCAATCGACGGACAGCACTCCGAACCGCGACTCTCCCAGCCGGCGCACGAGGAAAGGAATCGTGGCGAGGGCGACGAGGAGCGGAACACCGAGCCCTGCGAAGTTGAGCAAGGTGTTGCGAACGAGTGCCCTCCCCGGGACTGGGAGGGGTTGCTCGACAGTGGCGGCGGCGAGGCCAAGAGAAGCGGGTTCAGTCATCGGTTCACGGAAACAGACGGCGGCCCCTCGTCCTTCGGGGACGACCTGGGGCGTGAGCGGAAGGTGCGGAGAGGCTTCTGGGCGGCAGCGCTGCTGGCGAAGCTGCAATGCCGGCGGCTTGTGACGGCTCACGAAAAGGGCCGCACCCTCGTGCGGCGGCGATGGGCCAACGATCAGAGACGCGATCTCGGTGCTGTCTTCTCCTCTTCACGCTCCTCTACGGACGAGCCGGTGAGCGCGGCGGGATTTGTTCGTCAGGGAACGAAGAGGCGTTCGGCAGCGGCGACGGCGATGGGGCCCGCCGTCACGGCCGGGGGCGGGCTGGGCGGCTTCCAAGACCACGGCTACCGCCGGCTCGGCCTTCGCTTGAGGAGGGGCGGGCCAGGCCGCTCGCAGGGTTCTTCCGTGCATGTTGACTCTCCGAAGCCAAACGTCTGCGGGGAAGACCGTCGACCGGCTCGATCGTCAACCAAGAATCAAATCGACCCGGGTCGCAGCGGGCCGCGGACACGGCCGGAGTGGACCCAAGGGTGCGCGCCGGCCGAAGCAAGGCGGGTGCTTCACCAAGAGTCACATCGGGCGCAGCCTCTCAGGCCGCTGCCGAAGAATGCCGGGACAGGCTAGGCGGTCGGGAGAAGTTCGCAGCCGGGGCGGGGCTCGAACTCCCGCATATAATGGATGCGGGCCACGACCGAAATCCTCAGCAAATCCAAGGCATTAGAATTCGGGGTTTCACGAATTGGCGAATTTATTCCTGGTTTCCAAGGGTTGCAGCAGGCCCTTCAGGGCCGCTCGCTCATCACCCTGGGCGACATCGTGAGCGCGACCTCTCCTGAGGCAGGTACATCCACTGCGCCTTCGGCCATCACGTCTTCGTGGCCGGCGCCCTGGCCGTAGAACAGGACGCTGTACCGGCCTTCAGGCAGACCCGGCACCACGGCCTGACCATTGTTGACCGCGGCGGTCTGGGTGGGCCGCAGCGAGGTGAGCGAGCCGCCGTCGGTCCGCACGAGGTGCAAGGAACCGTTCGCTGCGCCCTGGACGGCGACCCGGAGCGTCGCGCCGGCGTTCAAGTCGAAGTCCAGGCGCGCTGCCTCGCCCGACTTCACCTGGACCTCGCGGCTGGCGGATCGATAGGAGTCCGACTCGAGCACCACGAGCACCAGGTAGCTGCCGGGCACGAGGGCGTCCAGCCGGTAGCGGCCCTGGGCATCGGAGGTGGTGGAGGCCGAGCGGCTGTGGACCTCGGCGATCACCGGCTTGCCATCCGGGCCGCGTACCAGCCCTTCGATCGACCCCTTGCCCTTCACGGTGAGGACGACGTCGGTGAGGCTCTCCTCGTCGAGGAGCACCGTCTCCTCGGCGACCAGGTTCCCGCGGCGGGCCATGAGCGTGACCGCGCCGGAGCCGAAGCCGTCCAGGCGGAACCTCCCGTTGGCGGCGCTGACCGAGCGGGCCGCGGTCTCGTCCTGCGCCGCGAGCAGCTCCTCGCGGTCGGCGACCATCACCGCCGCTCCGGCCACCGGGTTCCCGGCCTCGTCCTTGACGACTCCCTCCACCGACAGCGCCTTCTCCAGCACCACGTCGCCGGCGTCGGCGATGCCACCGGTCCCGACCTTGGCCTGCTTGAACGTCGACAGGTGGCCCTCGGCGCCCACCCGGAAGAAGACGTTCTCGCGCCAGGCGCGCGCCGCGACCTCGAACCGGCCGTCGAGCGCCTCGATGGTGTTCCCGTCGACGAGGAAGCGCGAGATGGGCCGGCCATCCGCCTCGACGACGCGCCCTCGCAGGCGGGCCGGGGCGGGCAGGCGCAGGACGACGTCCGTGTCACCGGCGCGCGCCTGGACCTCGGCGACCGCCTTCTCCAGGAAGGCGGAGACGGTGTAGGCGCCGTCCTTGAGGCCGGGGATGACGAAGGTGCCGTCGCGCCCGGTCTGGATGCCCTCGGTGGCGCGTGCGCCCTTGGCCCGCGCGTGGACGAAGGCGCCCTGGACCGGCGTGCCGTCGTCGTTGACCACCTTGCCCGAGATCTCCTTGCCCGACTCCAGCGCCACGTCTCCCAGGTCCAGCGTGCCGCTCTCGGGGATGGGGACGTTGCGCCGCTCCGCCGCCTGGTAGCCGCGGGCGAAGAAGCGCACCCGGTGCGGACCGGACGGCAGGCCCGCGAGCACCACCAGACCGTCCTCGCCCGACGGCACGTCGCTCGAGAAGGTGTCGAAGCGCTGCAGCGCGGGGTCGTCCTTCCAGGCGGTGGCCTTGGCGCCTGCGACGGGCTTGCCGGCCTCGTCGACCACCCGAGCCCGCAGCGCGCCCATCGTCGAGAGCTTGAGCTTCACGTTGGCCGCGGGAGCGTCGATGGAGAGGTCGCCCGCGCCAAAGGTCGAGTGGTGCGCGAGCAGGGTCACCGGGCCCGGAGCGGGCAGCGCCATCTTGAACAGGCCGTTGGCGTCGCTGACGGCGACCCCGTGGCCTGCGCCACGCGCCACCACCTGCACCTGCGGCAGCGGCTCGTCCTGGGGCGAGACGACGATCCCGGTGACCAGCGCCTGGGGGTGGAGCACCAGGCTCACGTCCCGGCCCTCCTCCGTGACGCGCGTGCTCGCGCCCTCGTAGCCCTCGTGCGAGGCGACGAGCCGGGAGCCACGGGGCACCCCGGTCAGCGAGAAGGCGCCGGCCTCGTCGCTGCCGCCTTCGCAGATGCGGTGGCCGTCCACCTCCGCCACCACCCGCGACCCGGGGATGGGCGCGCCGGCGTCGTCGAAGACGTGGCCGCGCACCGTGAGGGCCTGGTCCAGGTCGAGTTGAACGGTGGTGACCGGCTGGTCGAGCTGGACCTGGACGGACGCGAACCGCGAGCCGAGCGTCGCGGCGACGGTGTAGGCGCCGGGGGCCAGGTTCTCGAGCTTGAACGTGCCGTCGGCCGCTAAGGCGAGGCGCCCGAAGTGGTCGGCGGTCAGGCGGATGGCAGCGCCCTTGGCCGGCTGCTTGCGATCGCGGACGCTCCCCACGAGCGTGCGCGGCCGGGAGAGGACCACCGTGGTGGCGGCGCCCGTGGGCACGCCCAGGGCAGTGCCCGACGGCAAGAAGCCTGGCGCCACCGCGACCAGGAAGTGCGGGCCCAGGCCGAGCGATCCGAGCCGGAAGGTGCCGTCCGCGCCGGCCGTGGTCTCCTGG
Source organism: Myxococcales bacterium (assembly GCA_049841135.1). GTDB lineage: Bacteria > Myxococcota > Myxococcia > Myxococcales > UBA5297 > JACRCT01. The sequence goes on along the minus strand of JASGHK010000002.1, from coordinate 369,493 downwards.
AAGCGGGGGAGCAGGCTGAAGATCGCGGTGAGCAGAGCCCCTGGGACCGGTGCCCCCGCCTCGTCGACGACCTTTCCCCAGAGCGTCTGCGCAGGGCCGAGCGCCAGCTCTACCCGCTTGCCCGCCTCGACGTCGTGGCGGAAGGCGGGCGCGTAGCCGGGGGCCGTGGCCCAGACCAGGAAGGCGCCCGCCGGCGGATTGGCGATCCGGAAGGTGCCGTCGGCGTCGGCGGTGACCGACTTGTCGGGCTGGAGCTCGCCTTCACGCCGCAGGACCAGGGATGCGACCTGGCTGGCGCCCGCCGGGCAGCCGCAGTCGAGGAGTGGCCGGAGGTCGACCGGGCAGTCGCAGCGGTCGTCCGCCATGCTCTCGGCGCCCTCGCGCGCCAGGAACACCTGGGCGCCGCCGATGCCCCGGCCCTGCGCGTCGACCACGCGGCCGCTGGCTTCGTTGGCCGCGCCGACACGGACGATGGCGGTCCCGGTGGTGCGCGACGGGGCTGGCTCGTAGGCGCTCTCGGCGAGGGCCTTGACCGGCTCGACGTTGGCCCCGGACCACACGAAGAACGCGGCGACCGCGCCTGCGAGCAGTACCAGGGCGAGGGCCAACGCCTTCTTCACCGAGCCAGCCTCCTGCCAGTTCCCCCGAGGCGGCTAGTCTAGCCGCCTCGCGCTCCAAAGGGGGAAGCGGGCCCGTTGCTCAGGCTCCCCGCTCGAGCGTGCAGATGGCGTCCGGGTGCTTGATGCGCGGCAAGAGCGCTTCGAGCACGCGGAAGGGGTGGTTCATCTTGTCCGGCCCCAGGTAGGCCACCGTCATGTCCAGGGCGACCGCGATGTCCAGGTTCTCGGCCCCCATGGAGACCACCACCGCCGACTCGCCCGACAGCACGCTCGACTGGTGCACGCCGCCGACGGCCAGCTGCCGCACGGTCTCGATCTCCAGGACGCCGGTGCGCTCGTAGACGCGGTGGAGCTGCGCGAACAGCCGCGGGGAGACCGCCATCGCGTAGGGGCCGAAGTGCCCGGCGCGCTGCAGGCGCTCGGTGGCGTCCACGAGGTTGGCGAAGCCGTTGCCCACGGTCTGCCAGTCGGCCAGCGCCGCGACGATGCGGCCGGGCTCGTTGAGCAGCCCGTTGATGCCCAGCTTGGCGTCGCCCAGGAAGATGAGCTCGTCCTCGCGGCGGGCGCACAGGGCCGCTGCCCCCGCCGCCGCCGACACTTCGAGCGGCAAATTGTGGCTGCGCGCGGCCTCGACGTCGCGCCAGTGGAGGCGGAAGTCCTTGTACAGCAGCGGGATGGTCCGGAACTGCCGCGCGTCGGTGAAGACCGGCGCCGCGTCCTGGTCGCCCACCAGGTCGACCGAGCCCGGGCTGACCCCCGAGTACTCGTCGTAGGCCACCGTCTGCACTCCCGCCCCGAGCGGCCCGTAGAGGTCGATGAAGCGCCGGGCGACCAGCGCGCGCCGCGCCACGCCCACCACGGTCGCCCGCAGGCGCTCCCACTCCTCCGGGGACAGCGGGTTGTCCCCTTGAAGCTCCGGCATCGCCATGGCGCACCCTGCCCCTCGTCCAGTGCGGACTGGCTGCAAGGTGCGGCCTTCGGCGCAGGCGGGCCAGCGCCCCGGAGGTCAGGGCCCGGACGGCTCCAGCGCGGGGACGGCCGCCGTCAGCCGACCTTCCTTGAACGTCGCGGTCCGCGCGCCGCGGGGCCACGTCCAGGTCTCGACCCGGATGTAGCGCGCGACCTGGCCGGCCTCTTCGAAGGCGACCGGCTCGGACGTCTGGCGGATTCTGCTCGGGCCGGCCCCAGGCGAGCAGCACCTGGTCGCCGTCCATCCCTGCGAGCAGGCGCTTCTCCTCGATCGCCTTCCGGGTCTCCGGCGAGACGTTGCGCAGCCTGAGCGAGGGCTCCTCGTCGCTGAAGAGGTCGCCCAGGGCTGCGAGCACGTCCTCTCGGGTGGTCATCGACGAGCGCAGCACCGCGACGTACTGCCGGTCGCGGGGCATGCCGGCGAACGAGAGGTAGACCCAAGGGAGCTCGCGGGGGGTGCCCAGCGGCCGCCGGGTCATCGCCAGCCCGGTGGGGAACTCGAGCTTGTCCACGCGCACCCGGGTGCCCAGCGGCAGCACCGCCTCCACAGGCCCCAGCACCGCTCCTCCCGCGTCGGCGACGGGGGCGATCGAGTCCGAGTGCAGGGGGCTGACCAGCCGCCGGCTCGGGTCGGCGTAGAAGGGCAGCACATGGAGGCTCGCGCGCAGCCACACCATCCGCCCGTCCCAGGCCCGGGTGAGCGAGTGGCGGTCTGCGTCGTGGACGGTCGACGCCGTGGCGCAGCCCGCCAGTGAGAGGGCGATGGCGGCGAGGAGGGCCCAGCGGCGAGGGCGCGAGCGGGTCATGGGGGGCTCCTATCAAGGGGGACGGCTGGTGCGCAACGGCGGCGCTCGTCGGGACCGCCGGACAGCGGGCCGGCGGAGCTGGTGCACGATTCCCGAGCGTCCGACCATCCGGAGCCTCGTCGCCGATTCGTCCCGGCCGATTGCCGCGTCCAGCGGGCGACCGTAGCTTGCCGCAGCAGGGAGCGGGGGCGGCGGCGCGCATGGGCAAGCGGACGGGCGAGAACCAGGACTACTACAAGCACGCAGGGAGCTCGGCGAGCCGCAAGCTCCTGGCCAGCGAGCGGCGCAAGCTCGCGCAGGAGAAGGTGGCCGAGAAGGTCGCCTCCGCGCCGAGCGCGCCGCGCGAGGCCCCGGTCAAGTCCACTCCCGGCGCCAAGCAGACGCTCGACTACGCTCGCAAGGCCCGCGACGAGGCGCGCCGGGGGCGCCAGGAGCAGGCGGCCCAGCAGGGCGCGGAGCGGGCGCGGCTGGACGCGGAGCGGGTCGAGCGCGACGAGGTGGATTCGGATGATCGCCGCCGAGGTCCCGCTGGCCGCGCCTCCCGAGCGCCAGCTGCCCCAGGCGACGCCCTCGACCGAGCTGAGCGACCTGTGGCGCTCGGTGCAGGAGAACGCCCGGTCGGTGGGCCAGAGCGTGCGCACGGCGCGCGAAGCGGGCACCACGTTCGTGCGCTCGGTCGCGGAAGCTCTTGCGCGCGCCGCTGCGCCTGCTGCGGCTGGTGCGCGAGGCGAGCGCCTAGAGCGCCCAGAGCGAGTAGGCCGGGAGGAGTCCCCATGGCGCAGGAGGCCAGCCTGAGGGCGGTCGTCGGGGCGCGCGCCTCGCGCTCGGTGGACGCCCTGATGTCGCTGGCGGTGCGCCCGCTCGTCGCGCGCGCCCGCTCGCACGTGCGGCCTTGCTCCAACGGCCGCCGCTGGGTCGTGGTGCACCTCGACGGGGTCTCGCGCCGGACGCTGGAGTCCGCCGTCCACCGCGGCTGGGCGCCGTTCTTGGGCCGGCTGCTGGGCAGCGGCGCCTACGCGCTCACTCCGGCCTGGTCCGGTGCTCCCGCGTCGACCCCGGCCTTCCAGGCAGGCCTGCTCTACGGGCAGCGCCACGCCGACATCCCCGGCTTCACCTGGCTCGACCGCGCCACCCGGCGGGTGATGCGGATGGACCGCTCGGACGACGCCCAGGTGGTGGAGGCGGCCCTCAAGTCCCAGGGCGAGGGCCTGCTGAACAACGGCTCGGCGTCCTTCAGCGTCTTCTCGGGCGGGGCGCCGATGAACGCCTTCTGCCGCAGCGCCTGGGCCGAGGACGAGGAGGTCCGGCTGGTCACCCACCGCGACCGGTGGCACCTGGCCGCGGCGGCGGTGACGACCTCGGTGCTGGTCGCCCGCCTGATCGGCGGCGTCTTCCAGGAGGCGGGCTCGGGCCTGGTGGACCTCTTCCGGCAGATCCACCTCGTCAAGCGGCTGCGCCACGAGCCGACGTTCCTGTTGCACCGGATCGGCCTGTCGCTTGGGGCGCGCGAGGCGGCGACCTGGACGGCGGTGCTGGACATCGCCCGCGGCGTGCCGGGGATGTACCTGTGCTTCGGCGACTACGACGAGATCGCCCACCGCCGCGGCCCGGACAGCCGGCTGGCGATGCTGGCCCTGTGGGGCATCGACCGCGCACTGGCACGCATCTTCGCAGCGGCGGCGGCGGTGCCGGAGATGGGCTACGACTTCTTCGTCGTCGCCGACCACGGCCAGGTGCGGACCCGTCCGTTCGAGGACGCCGCGGGCCTGTCGCTGGTCGACTGGCTGGCGGCGGCGCAGCCCTCGGCGGACGGCGGCGCGCCGCGGGTCCCCGACGAGCTGGCGAGGAGCATCGCCCGCATGCGCGCGGTCGACCGAGCCGCCGAGTCGCTGCCGGGCGAGGGCCTGCGGGCGCGGGCGCGCGAGGCCGCGCTGGAGGCGGCGCGGGCCATCGCCCATGCCAAGGGCGACGGGCAGGCGCTGCGGCGGCTCGACGAGATGGAGGTGGTGGAGGCCGGGGACATCGCCCACGTCTATCTGGGCCGGGAGAAGAGACCGCTGCAGCTGGAGGAGATCCGCCGGCGCTGGCCGCGGGTGCTGGCGCTGCTGGTCCGCAGCCCGTCGGTGGGGCTGGTGGCGGCGCGGGACGGCCGCGGGACGGCGGCCTGGTTCCGGGGAGAGCGCCTGGACCTGTCCGACCCCGCGGACGCGGCCAAGCTGGACCTGGGCTACGGCGGCGCCCGGGCCGCGGGCTTCGTGCACGACGTCGCCCAGCTGCCGTCGGCGGGCGACCTGGTCGTGTACGGCAACGGCCTGCCGGGTCCCGACGTGGCGTTCCCGTGGGAGTTCGGCTCTCACGCCGGCATCGCCCAGCAGGAGGTGGAGACGTTCGTGGTGCACCCGGCCCGGCTCTCGGGCGAGCTGGGCCACCTCGCCCACGGGGCCGACCTGCACGACTTCCTCACCGGCACCTACGGCACGCTCCCCGGCCGGACCGGGACGCTCGATGGAGCGACGTGAGCCTCCGGCTCCTGACCTGGAACATCCACGGCGGCGTGGGCAGCGACCGCCGGTTCGACCTGACGCGGGTGGGCCGGGTGGTGGCCTCGCTCCAGCCGGACGTGGCGGCGCTGCAGGAGGTGGGCGAGGTCCACGGCCGGATGCCGGCGCTGGACCAGGCGCGCGCCGTGGCCGACCAGACCGGGTTGCGGCTGGCGTTCATGGCCAACGTCGCCTCCGGGCGCCGGCGCTATGGCAACGCGGTGCTCTCCGCGTTCCCCATCGCGCTCGAGACGCACTACGACCTGACCGTGGGGCAGCGCGAGCCGCGCGGCTGCCTGCGGGCGGACCTCGAGCTGGGCGAGGGGGCGCGGCTGCACGTGTTCAACCTGCACCTGGGCCTGAGGGCCCGCGAGCGCCGGAGGCAGGCGATGCTGCTGTCGGCGGACATCCTGCGCGACGCGGCGCTGTCCTTCCCGATGGTGGTGGTGGGCGACTTCAACCGCTGGTGGCCGGGGCCGGTCCGCTCGCTCCTGCGCCGGGCGCTCTTCGACTGCGCCGCCCGGGCCGGCCGGATGGAGCCGACCTACCCCGCGCGCTGGCCGCTGTTCCGCCTCGACCGGGTGCTCGCCGGAGCGGGCCTGGAGGTGCTGGACGCACGGGCGGTCGACCGGGGAGAGGCGCGGGTCGCCTCGGACCACCTGCCGCTCCTGGTGCGGCTCGAAGCTCCGAGTCCCTTCGTGACGGGCTTTGGGCCATGGGCTTCGGGCAACTGCAAAGCGGCTTGACCCGCAGCCCGCAGCCCAAAGCCCAAAGCCCGACGCGAGGCTTCACGTCCGGACCGCCGATGCCTAGCGTGCCCTTCGAGGCGACGGTCCGTGGAACCAGCAACCCAGCAGCCCAACGTCGCGCAGGTGGTGGTCGGGGTCCTCGACGCCGCCCAGCGGCTGGTGACGGCCAACCTGGCGCTGGCCCGGGCGCAGCTCGAGCACGAGGCGCGCGAGGCCTCGCGGCGCGCCGCCGTCGCGGCGGTCGCGCTGCTGCCGGCCATCGTCGGCTGGGCCCTGTGCTGGCTGGCGTTCGCGCTGGTGCTGTCGAGCCGGCTGGGCCTGCCGCTGGCGCTCCTCCTGGCGGGCGGGTTGAACCTGGGGGCGGCAGTGCTCCTCTTTGTGCGTGGGACGCAGCGGAGGCGGGCGGCGTGAGAGAAGGGGGACCGATGCCGGACGGCGAGGCGGGGATGGGGACGCGCGACCCGGCGGTCATCCAGGCCGACATCGCGCGGGCCCGCGAGGAGATCGCGCGGTCGGTGCTGACGCTGCGCGAGCGGATGAGCGAGGCGCGCGACTGGCGCACCTACGTCCGCAAGCGCCCGGTGCTCGTGGTGGGCGCCGCCCTGGCCCTGGGGTTCTGGCTGGGCTGGCGAGGCGCGTCCTGACGGACGGCGAAGGGCTTTCGGTGGAAGGGCTGGAAGGGGCGGGACGCCTCGTGCGGCCGGGGGGATCGCACGAGGCGGCCGGCCCGGTCCGACGAGGACCACGGGGGAGCCAATGGAAGGCGCGGGGCAGGACGGGGCGGTGGCGAGCGCCAGGCGCGCCATGTCGGACTTCGAGGAGCGGCTGGGCCCGCAGATCGAGATGGTGCGCGACCGCATCGTCACCTTCGGCGAGCGGGCGGTGACGCTCCTGCGGGCCTACCCCGGCACCACCCTCGTCGTGGCGCTGGGGGCGGGCTTCCTCATCGGGCGGATCGCCTCTCGCCGCTGAAAGGGCTCCTTCCCATGGAGACGCAGACCAACGGACAGACCGACGGCCACGTCGAGGAAGTGCTGCGCCACTCGCGCGCGCTCAAGGACGAGGCCGGGGCGCTCATCGGCGAGATCAAGGAGGGGCTGGGCGCGCTGTCGCGCGCGGTCGACCTGAAGGGCCGCATGGAGCGCAACCCCTGGGGCATGGTCGCGGCGGCGGTGGGGGTGGGCTACCTCCTGGGCGGCGGGCTGTTCACCCGGACCACGGGGCGGCTCTTGCACCTGGGGACGCGGGCGCTCTTGGTGCCGATCGTGCGCTCCCAGGTCGAGGCCTTCGCCGCCGGGGTCGGCGCCGGCGTGCAGGCGACGGCGCCGGGCTATTCGGGGAGCGAGGACGGGCAGGGGGGGATGTAGCGGGCGAGGTGCCACCAATGAAGATCTCGGACATCCGCGACCTGAGCAGGGACGACCTGCTCGCCGCGATGGGGCTGCAGAGGAAGTCGACGGCCATGGACTGGATCGTCCCGGGCCTGGGGCTGTTCGCCGTGGGGATCCTCGTCGGCGCGGGCATGGGCCTGCTCTTCGCCCCCAAGTCGGGAGCGCAGCTGCGCAGCGACCTGGCCGACAAGCTCTCCGCGGGCGAGAAGATCCCGGTCCGCGTCGAGGAGAGCGTCAGCCCCGGCCTGTGAGTAGGGCTTCGGGCTGCGGGCTTCGGGTCAAGCCGAGCGTCGAAGGCTTCGGACTGCGAGCTTCGGGCCGGGCCTGTGAGTAGGGCTTCGGGCTGCGGGCTTCGGGTCAAGCCGAGCGTCGAAGGCTTCGGTCTGCGGGTTTCGGGCCGGGCCTGTAAGTAGGGCTTCGGACTTCGGGCTGCGGGTCTCGGGTCAAGCCGACGGCATGGGCCTGCTCTTCGTCCCCAAGCTGGGCGCCGCAGTCCGAAGCCCGATTGGCCTCGGGCACGGCACTGCACGCGGGCGGCTTGACCCGAAGCCCGAAGCCCGCAGCCCGCAGCCCGACCGATTGGCCTCGGGCACGGCACTGCACGCGGGCGGCTTGACCCGAAGCCCGAAGCCCGCAGCCCGCGAAGCCCGAAGCCCGAAGCCCGCAGCCCGCAGCCCGAATAGAGTTGGCCACCGGACGGCGCGCCGCGATTCGTGGCGCGCCGCGTCTTGACCGGCTCAAAGGGGCGGGTTAGCCCAGGGGCGTGCACCCTGGCAAACGACGACTCGCCGCCTGCGCGGCCTTCCTCTGCTCCTTCCTCGTCAGCTGCGGCGCCCAGGACAAGGAGGGCCCGCCGCCCAAGGCCCAGCCGCAGAAGTGCCAGTCGCTGGACGCCATCGCCCCGGCTTTGATGGAGACGCTCAAGGGCAGCCAGTCGGTGCAGCTGCGCACGGTCTTCGAGCGCGAGCACCTCTTCGACGACGGCCTCGACGGCTCGCCCAGCCCGATGAAGACGCTCACCCGCGTCGCGCTGCGGACCCTGACCTCGATGGCCCACGACGACGCCGAGCCGGGGGTCGCCGAGGGCCAGCTGTGCAACAACGCCAACCCGCCCCCGTCGCGCGAGTCCAACCGCATGTGCGAGGCGCGGCGCATCCTCGACTTCTTCGTGCACCAGGGGAAGGGCAACGACCTCATCCGCTACTGGGACCCGCTCCTGGCCAAGGTGCTGGGCTACGTCGTCGGCGCGGCGCTGGAGCCGCCGCACTACGAGTTCATCGGCGTCCTCTCCGCCAGCTGCACCAAGGCCTACTGCCGCACCGAGGACCTGCTCGACGTGGGCATCGGGATGATGGCGTTCATGGAGCCCACCGTCGCCGAGCCCGACCGGCCCAAGAACCTGCTCTCGCTGATGCACGCCATCCTCCAGGACCCGGGGATTGGCGACCTCATCGACAGCGCCGAGGCCAACATGGGCGAGGAGGCGCTGGTCGCCTTCGGCAACATCCTGCTCGACAACGTGATGGCCTTCCCGACCGACCCCGACCAGTTCGCCGTCAAGTACCACCGCGACCTGGAGGTCAAGGTCAACGACCTGCTCACGACGACGCTCAAGATCACCCGCGAGGACCCCAAGTCCGCTTCGCTGCGCAAGCTGCTCGACCAGCTCGTCGGCGCGCACGAGCTGGCCGACCTCGACAAGCCGCATGGCGCCGGGCGGCCGCTGTTGATGAGCCTGCTCGACCCCAACCGCCCGGACCCGGTGCTGCCGGCGCTGCAGCGCGAGCTCAACTGCCTGCGCAAGAACGACCCGAACTCCTCGATGATGCGCCTGGTGTTCGCCCTGGGCTTCAAGGGCGAGGCGCTGGGCCTGGAGCAGATCCTCGGGGCGCTCGAGGACCTGGCGGACCTCGACGGGCGCGCGAGCATCGTCACCTTCCTCAAGCGCAGCTTCGAGATGATCCGCAGCGACGAGGAGGGCATCGTCGCGGCACGCAGCCTGTGCGCCAAGGCGCTGGACACCACCCCGGCCGAAGGCGGCGGCGCCTCGAACGCCGAGCTCGTCATCCCCGTCGTCGAGGAGCTCTTCAGCGGCGGCGCTTCGCAGGAGCTGGTCTGCGTGACCGACAGCCTGCTCTACGGCTGCGCCTCGGGGCCCCAGCCAGCCTGCTTCTAGGCTGTAGGCTCTGGACTTTAGGCTGTAGGTGTCTTGGCTTCGGCCGGCGAGACCCATCGGTCCCCGGTGACGATGCTGTCGTCCGGCCGGGGTGCCGGAGCACGAGGGGCGAGCGGCAGCGGCGGGGCTGGTGCTAACATCGCGACATCCGGCCTCTTCCGGGAGCCTCGCGACCATGCTCGAACAAGGTTTGTCGGCCCGCTGCGTGCGCGCGCTCGCCGCTGCTGCGCTGTTGTTGCTGGGGCTTGCCCCCACGGCAGTTCACGCAGCCCAGCCGAACGCGCCCGCACGAAAGGTCGTGGTCCTGCCGATGGGCAGCCTCGGCGTCGAAGAGGAGGTGGCGACGAGCCTGCTCGGCTTCCTGCGGGCGGAGATCGCGCGGCTGCCGGGGACGACTGTCGTCGACCTGTCCAAGGTCCACAAGCCGCAGGGAGTCGACTGCAGGGGCGAGGAGCGGTGCCTGGCCGCGGCGGGGGCGAAGATGGGCGCCGACGTGGTGGTGGCGGGCACGGTCGCCGGCGTCGGCGAGGCCTACTCCATCGACCTGAAGGCGGTCGTCGCGAAGACCGGCCGTGAGGACACGCGCATCACCGAGGTCATCAGCGGCGAGCGCGAGCTGCTCATCGATGGCATCCGCGGCGTGGCCTACAAGCTGCTGCTGCCGTCGCAGTACGCCGGCACCATCCAAGTCGACCTGGCCGAAAAGGGCGCGGAGGTCTTCGTCGACGGCCGTCCCGCCGGCAAGTCGCCGCTCAAGGCCCCCATCCCCAACCTGACCCCCGGCAAGCACGCCCTGAAGATCGTGATGGCTGGCTACGCCGACTTCGACAAGTGGGTCGACGTCCGCTTCGCCCGCGTGTCGGTGGTGAAGGTGGACCTGAAGAACAGCTCCATCACCGGGGTCATGTTCGAGAAGGAGCACGAGGGTGCTGCGGCGGGTAGCACCGCACCGGCCGCGGCCGTGGAGGTCAAGACCGAGCCGCCGCCCCCGCCGCCCATCGTGACCGGCCAGCGGGTCGGCGCCATCGTCGTCGCGGGCCTTGGGCTGGCCGCCGCCGGCGGAGGCTTCTACTTCGCTGACGCTGCCCAGAAGGCGCGCAATCGGGCCACCGTGCATCAGCTCCCGGGTGGTGGAGTCACGGCCGTCGATGCGCCCGAGGTCCGTGGACACCTGGACGCGATGACCGCCAACGCCGTGGCGGCCGACGCGCTGTGGATCGCCGGTGGCGTGGCCGTCGCCGGAGCGATCGTCCTGTGGTTCACCGGCGCCGCTCCAGAAGCGAAGCCGGTGCCGGTGGTGAGCGTGGGGCCGGGCGGCGCGTCGTTGGGCGTCGCGGGGTCGTTCTGAGGCTCGCGAAGCGCGCCGAATGGACGCCGTAATCGAAGTCGGGGTCGCGGTCGAAGTCGCGGTCGAAGCTGCAGTGGGCGCTCGTCGCCGGGACGAGCGGCCAAGCGAGCGAGGGTGCCTATGAACGCCAAGGTGTTGGGGCTCGTCGCCGGGGCCTGCCTGGCCCTGGCCGGTTGCGTCCCCGAGGTCTCCAAGCTCAGCTGCGGCGCCGACGCCGAGTGTGCCCAGGGCTTCTACTGCGACCGCGACCACGGCGGCGCGCGCGGGGTGTGCGTCGAGGTGCAGGCGAGCGAGACGAACTGCGCCGACGGCAACGACAACGACCGCGACGGGAAGACCGATTGCGGCGACGAGGACTGCCGGGTGGGGCCCTGCCGGCCGTCGGCCGGCCCGTGCGACGTGGCCGAGGTGTGCGGGGCAGGGGATGCGTGCCCGGTCGACCAACTGGTGCAGGAGGGCGCAAAGCTCGCGTGCCGCGAGGAGACCGCCTGTGGCGCCGCCGCGATCTGCGACGGCCAGTCCGCGGCCTGTCCGGGCAGCCCGATCAAGGACTCCAAGGACAAGGTTTGCCGCGAGGAGACCGGCTGCGGCAAGGCAGCGACCTGCGACGGCGTCTCGCCGGACTGCCCGGCTCAGGAGCCGAAGGAGCGAGACACGGTCTGCGGCGCGACGATCAACGGCCCGTGCGGAACGGGAGGCAAGTGCGATGGCGTGAGCCTCGACTGTCCCCCGCCGTCGCTGCTCCCCAAGGAGACGCTCTGCCCCGACCGGAAGCCTTGCGAGAGGGAGTACTTCTGCTCGGGCGCCGAGGACGGCTCCTGCGAGCCCAGCCCCGGGGTCGAGGCCAAGGGCAAGGTCTGCCGTGCGGCGGTCAGCTCGTGCGACGTGGACGAGGTCTGCGACGGCAGCTCGCCGCTGTGTCCCGAGGACCAGGTCGCGCTGATCACGGTGGCCTGCCGCGAAGCGACGAAGGTCTGCGAGCTCAAGACGTTCTGCGACGGCAAGACGACCGTGTGCCCTCCGACGGCCTACGCGGGCAAGGAGAAGGAGTGCCGCGCCGCGACGCTCCCGTGCGACGTGGCGGAGTCCTGCGACGGGACGGGCCCGGACTGCCCCAGGGACCTGTACGTCCCCAAGGAGCAAGCCAAGGAGTGCAACAAATCCCTGGGGCCGTGCGACCCCGCCGAGACCTGCGACGGGATCAGCGCGACCTGCCCGAAGGACGTGCTTCGGGAGAACGGCTACCAGTGCAAGGCGGCGACTGGCGTCTGCGAACTGGATGGCGTCTGCGACGGGCAGAACCCGGGTTGCCCCGAGAGCTTCCGGGTGGGAGAGAAGTGCGGCACCGCGAGCAGCCCGTGCGAGGAGGACCCCGTCTGCGTGGACAAGGTGGCCAGCTGCCCCGCGCCCCTCCTGAAGCCGTTCGGCACCGTCTGCCGCAAGGCCGCCTCGCCGGAGTGCCACTTCGACGCCATCTGCAACGGCACCACCAACGTCTGCCCCCCCGCAGACCCGCCCAAGCCCGTCGGCACCTCCTGCCGCGCGGCTCCGGCCGATCCGTGCACCGTCGCGCCGTCCTGCGATAACTCGGGCACGTGCAACACGACCGCGAGCTACTCCTCGCCCACCGAGCAGTGCGGCCTGACGAGCATCGAGCGCTGCGTGTCCGGGGCCAATGGCGGCACCGTTTGCTCCTGGCCCGCCCCCAGCATCGCCTCTCCCAACGGCTGGCAGTGGGAGAACCCGTTGCCGCAGGGGAACACGCTCTACGGCGTCAGCTCGAACGCGGCCGCCCGCTACTTCGTGGGCGAGGCCGGCACGGCGCTGCGCTACGACGGGACCTTCACGCGGATGACGGTCATCGACGGCAACAACCAGGACTTCACCGGCGCGCTGCGCGGCACCTGTGCGCACCCGCTCGGCAAGGTGTGGGCCGTGGGCGACCGCGGCTTCATCGGCAAGCACAACCCGGCCGACGCCACGAGCGGCTTCGTCCAGACCTTCACCGGTGCACCCACCGTGACCTTCCGGGCCGTCTGGTGCGAGCCGGGCGGCAAGCTGGTGGCGGTCGGCGACAACGGTGCGGTGTGGCGCGGCGATGGCGTCACGATGACCGCCGAGCCCAGGGCGGCGTCCGTCCACCTGACCGCGGTCTCGGGCGCCTCCTACGACGACCTCTGGGCGGTGGGAGCCTCCGGCACCGTCCTCCACCGCGACCCCACCACCAGCAAGTGGGCGGCCTACAGCTGCCCTGGGGGAAGCGACCTCGTGCTCACCGGAGTGGGCGTGGTCAAGCCCATCCTGAAGGACCCAGTCGTGTGGATCTCGGGGCGAACGAACAACTGGCAGAACCCGCTGCCGGGCGTCTACCAGGCGAGCGTCGCGCAAGGCTGCGTGCCGTACCAAGACCCTGACGGCTACTCCCCGGGCGGGCTCACCGCGCTGGTGGTGACGGGAGAAGCGGCCGGTTGGGCCGTCAATCTGGAGGGCGAGGCGCTGGAGCTGAAGGCTGGCAAGTGGTCCGAGCCGATCTCCGTGGGGCTCAACCGCGAGCTGTTCGCGGTGGACAGCGGTGTCCTCGGCCTGGCCGTCGCCGGCATGGCAGGCAGCATCTCGGTGCACCCGCTCCTCGGGACCCGCTGGCTCCCCAGCCGCTCGGTGACGCCCATGCAGCTCAACGCCGCGTGGATCGGCAACGTGAACGCGTTCGAGGAGTCGGTGGTGGTGGGCAAGCACGGCACGCTCCTGCGCCGGGCCCTCGACGGGCGCTGGGTGGTCCCGGTCGCGCTCTCTTCGGCGGGGGCCAATTTCCACGACGACCTGAACTCCATCGCTGGGTCCGGCGTCGACGCCGACCTGTGGATCGGCGGGTTGGACGCCACCACCACGGGAGCGACGGGCGTGCTCTACGACCTCCACGCGATCGGCTTGGGTACGAGCTACGCGGCGCCGGCGAGCATCACCGGCGTCGCCCTCAACAAGGACACGGTCACCGTGGCGGCGAAGACCCCCTATCAGCTCGACCGTCTCGGCGGCGGAGCCTCGCTGGTGGGGAAGGGCAGCGACCTCGCCGGGGCCGTCGCGTGCGGCGAGTCCGGCAGTCGCGCCTTCTTCGCGAGCCAGAAGGTCTACTCGCTGGCCGACGCCGGAGCCACGGCGCTGCCCTTCACGGCGTTCGGCACCGCGGGGACCTACACCGCGCTCCAGGCGGTGGACGAACCCTCCGGCACTGGCGATGAGGTCACGGCGCTCTACGCGCTCGCCGCCGACCTCACCAGCCAGCCCAAGGTGTTCAAGGCCTCCTACCTGGCCAACGTCGACGACCCCACGGCCGCGACACCCATGGACTTCCCGCTCGACAGCGCGCCGATGGCGCTGCGGGTGACGGGTCCGGGCAAGTTCTGGGTGGTGGGGGCCGACGGCCTGGCCAAGAACGTCGGCGCCACGGCGACCGACGATGCCGGCGGCTGGGCGTGGACGAGGTGGACGCTGCGCGGCGTGGCGGTCTCGGCGGACGGCGCCGCGCTCGCGGTCGGCGACCAGGGCGCCATCCTTCGCCGCCCGAAGGCGAGCGTCGGCGGCCCCTAGACGCGCCGGCAGGGCGGCCCGCCCGCGCTGCCCCGGAGGTTGGGGCGGCACTTTCGCGCCTGCGTCGCGGGTCTCCAGCGCGCATCCCAATGGGCTGGCAGCGTCGGGACCGTCCCGGCTCCGGCGGGCTGCGCCACATTCCGCCGCTGTCGCAAATCTGATAGTTCGATGGCTCGCGGGGGCGACGAGGCGTTGGCACGCCGAAAAGGGGTTCTGGTGACCGTCCTTGATTCGTCCGTTCCGCCGGCCCGCAAGCCCCGCGCGGCCGGTCACCGTGCCCCCCCGCGGGATGCCCGCCGATGGTGACCGCGGCCCTGCTCGGCCTGCTGCTCGCGGCGCCCTTCGAAGCGCCCATCCAGATCGACGCGGTGCGGGTGGAAGGCAGCTCGCTCACCCTCGACGAGGTGGTGCTGCGCGAGCTCGCCTTCTCGGTGCCGGGGGAGGTCACGCCCGCCGCCTGGGATCTGTCGGAGAAGAGGCTGTGGAACCTGGGGGTCACCGCGGGCGTCTTCAGCCGGGTCGACCTCATCCTGGAGGTCACCGACGCGGGCAACACCGCGCTCATCCGGTTGGAGGACCGCATCCCCGCGGGCCCCGTCTTCCGCTTCAACTTCGGAGGCGGCCGCTTCTATCTCTGGCTGGGCGCGGCGTACGGCAACGTGGCGGGACGCGCCATCGAGGCCCGCGCCTTCTACGAGCGCTTCGACGCCCACGACGGGTTCTCGGTCTCCATCACCGATCCCCGCTTTCTGGGCGAGCGGCTGTCGCTGAGCCTTCAGGGCGAGTGGCTGTGCCGTCCGCGCCCCGACTTCGTGATGCGGCGCCTGGCGGTGCGCCTGGTCGCCGAGTGGTCGCCGCCGTGGTGGCCCTCGGACAACGTGCGCCCGCTGCTGAAGGTGGAGGGCAACTCCGACACCTTCCCGTTCGCCGCCACCGACCGCTTGAGGCTGTCGCCCTCCATGGCGCTGGTCGTGACTCCGGGCGTGCGCCTGGGACGGGTGGACACAATCCGCCTGCGGCAGGAGGGCTTCTCGATCGAGCCCCGCGTCGCGCTGGGCTGGACCACCGAGCCCTCCGACACGACCAGCGTCAAGGCGGACCTCGAGGCCTACGCCTACGTGCTGATGGGCTCGCGCCTCAACCTCGCCTCGCGGCTGCTGGTGGGAGCCCTGAGCGGCGTGCGCACCCAGGACCGCTTCTACATCGGCGGGCTCGACCTGGTGCGCGGCTACCTCGACTCCGAGGTGCGCGCCACCGCCTGGGGCATCGCCAACCTGGAGCTGCGCGTGGTGGCGTTCGACTCCACCTGGTTCGCGGTCATCCCGGTGGTGTTCGTGGACGCGGGCGTGGCCCACCCCGACTCCGGCGGCGAGGCCTGGCTGGCCAGCGCCGGCGCCGGGCTGCGCCTCTTCGTCCCGCGCCTGCCCCGCTTCGCGGTGCGCCTCGAGGGCTCGTTGACCCTGGCCCCGACGGAGGCGACCCGCGCCTTCGCGCCGGGGTTCAACTTCGGCATCTACCACTTCTTCTGAGAGGGTCCCGGGGTCGCGTCGCGACGGCCCGGGAGAGGAGAGAACCGTGAAGAAGATCGTCCCGGAAGCGCAGCCGAGCCCCAGGGTCGAGTCCGGCTACAGGACCCGCAAGCTCATCCTCTACGTCGAGGACGAGAAGGAAAACTTCGAGGTCGCCGAGCTTCCGGCTGCGCAACCGCTACGGCCTGGTCTGGGCGCCCGACGACGTCACCGCCTGCCACCTCGCCGAGAAGCACCGCGACGAGCTTCTGGCGGTGCTCATGGACATCCAGCTCAAGGGCTCGGCGCTCGACGGCATCGGCATCACCAAGCTCCTGCGCGGGACGCTGCCCGCCTCCGAGCGGCCGGCCTTCAGCGAGCGGTGCCCCTCGCTGGCCTGTCCCATCATCTTCGTCTCCGCGTTCGGCGGGCAGTACTCCGAGGCGATGCTCAAGGGCGTCGGCGGCGACCGCCTCATCCCCAAGCCGGTGGACTTCGTGGAGCTGATGACCGCCATCGCCCAGTGCAACGCCCAGTCGATGCTGGGCCGCAGCCGGCCCGCCGGGACCTGAGGCTCCACGCCGGCCCGCCCGCGCCGCACGGTCCGGGCGCCGCGCCGGCGAGCTGCGCTCCCCTGGTCCGACCCGCCCGCGCCCACCTTCGAGGTCTGCTGTCATGACGTTGCTCCGCCGTCTCATCTGGCTCGTTCCGCTCGTCCCGCTGCTGCCGTTCCTGGCGCTGTTCGAGGCCCACCGGCTCCCGGCGGAGGCCCGGCCCTCGGTCGTCGACCTGGCGGGCCAGTGGAAGGTGCGCGCGGGCGCGCCGGACCCGGGGTGGGCGGCGCCCGGCTTCGACGACTCGGGCTGGACGAGCGCGGCCGCGCCCACCCTGGTGGCGGGGACCGGGGGAGCTCGTCGCGCGGCGGACCGTGACCCTGGACGAGGCGCTGGCGAGCCAGCCGCTCTTCTTCGTGTTCGGCGACATGGGCAGCGCCCACGCGGACGTCTTCGTCAACGGGCACCACGTGGCCGGGGCCGGGGAGGCGCGCGGCGACCTCAAGCGCGCCATCCACGAGCTGGAGGGCCTCGACGTCCCCGCCGAGTGGGTCCGGCCCGGGCCCAACGTCATCGGCCTGCGCTACCTCTCCCACACTCCGGGCGACCCCCGCCCGGTGGGGGCCAAGGACCGCCGGCTCTACCTGGGCTCCCGGGAGCACCTCAAGGCGTTCTTCATCAAGGCCGAGTCCATCTCCGACTTCCTGGTCGTCGGGCCGGTGTACGCGCTCTTGATCCTGGCGGTGCTCATCGCCGCCCTGCTGGTCATCGAGTGGAAGACCGAGCGCTACAAGTACGCCACCGCGCTCGCGGTCATCCTGGCCACCTGGTTCTACCTGGCCCTGCGGGCGGGCTTCCCCTTCGCCGGGCTCGCCCTGCAGCACCGCTTCATGCTGGCCCCGTTCAGCATCGCGCTGACCATGGCGGCGTTCACCGAGTTCGTGGGCAACTACCTGTTCGGCAAGCCGACGCGCATCGTGCTGGCCAACCGCGTGGCCTGCGCGCTGTACTTCGCGGCCACGCTGGTGGCCCTGGTGATGGGGCGCACGGGAACCGGCATCTACTCCTGGTTTGCCCGGTGGAGCCTCCTCGTGGCGGCGTTGTTCCTGTACTTCATCGGCCGCGCCATGCACCAGCGGCGCGGGGACCTGGCGATGCCGCTGCTGGCCGTGGCCTTCGTCTCCATCGTGGCCACCGCCGTCTCCGACGTGCTCGCGGACCTGGGCGTCCTCTCGACGCCGCGGCTGTTCTCGCTCGCGCTGGCCAACATGCCCTTCATCGCGTCGCTGGTGGTGGTCCGCGAGTTCCTGTCGATCAGCAGCCTGAACAAGACCCTGGCGGTCTCGCTGCGGCAGACCAACGCCGAGCTGGCCACGGCGCTGGCCGCGGCCAAGGAGTCGACGCGGGTCAAGAGCGAGTTCTTGGCGAACGTCTCGCACGAGCTGCGCACGCCCCTCAACTCGATCATCAACATCCCCGAGGGCATCCTCGAGCAGTTCCCGGCGCAGCGCCGGGCCCAGTGTCCGGGCTGCCGCTCGACCTTCGAGCTCGAGGAGGGCGAGACGGTGGCGCCCGAGAGCCCCTGCCCCGAGTGCGGCAAGGGCGGGCTCGCGCTCTCCACCCAGCACCGCTTCGAAGGCGACCCGGAGGAGGCGGTGCGCTTCCTCGAGACCATCAAGCGCAGCGGCGCGCACCTGCTGGGCGTGGTCAACGAGATCCTCGACCTGAGCAAGCTGGAGGCGGGGCGGATGGTGCTGCAGACCGGGCGCGTGGAGATCCACCAGCTCCTGGAGGAGGTCCACTCCACGGTCAAGCCCATCGCCGACAAGCGGGGCATCCGCATCGAGGTCGAGGACGGCAGCGGCGGCGGCGCGGTGCAGGCCGACCCGGTCAAGCTCGCCCAGGTGCTCATCAACCTCGTCGCCAACGCGGTGAAGTTCTCGCACGACCGGGGCCGGGTGGAGCTCTCGTGTGCGGCCGAGGAGGCGGGCTGGCGGTTCCAGGTGCGCGACGAGGGCATCGGCATCGCGCCCGAGCATCACAAGCTGCTGTTCGAGAGCTTCCGCCAGGTGGACGGCTCCTCGACGCGCAAGCACGGCGGTACGGGGCTGGGGCTGGCCATCTCCAAGAAGCTGGTGGAGATGCACGGCGGGACCATCGGCTTCGAAAGCGAGCTGGGCAAGGGCAGCACCTTCTTCGTCCGGTTGCCGGCCGACGCGGCGCGCAGCGGGCCGGCGGCGTCGCCGGCGCCCTCCGCGGCCAGCGCCGGCGACCCGAAGCGCAAGCGGGTCCTGGTGGTCGACGACGAGCCGCTGGCCTGCGAGACGGTCACGGTGGCGCTGCGCCACCTCGACGTGGAGGTGGTGTCGGTGCTCGACCCTCGCCAGGTCGCGCCTGAGCTGGCCCGGCGCCAGCCCGACCTGCTCGTCCTCGACGTGATGATGCCGCGGCTGAGCGGCCTGAGCCTGCTCAAGGACCTGCGCGCCCAGGAGCGCACCCGAGACCTGCCGGTGCTGGTGGTCAGCGCCTACCACTCGAACCAGGAGCTGGCCGAGGGGCTAGGCGCGTCGTGGATGACCAAGCCCTGGAATGGCGAGGCCTTGGCCAAGGAGGTCTGCCGGCTGCTGGGTGAGCCATCGGCGACGGCCGCCGCCCCGGGGGCCGCGGGGCGCGGCAGCACCGGCTGAAGCACGGATCCACGTCGAGGCCAAGGACCCAGGATCGACCGCGGCCCTCCATGCGTCGGGGGCACGGACCGTTGTGTGCGGCTCCGCACCGGACCGTGGGCGAGAGTCGAGCGGCACGAGCGGATGCACCGCGAGTGTCAAGTCCCTGGGACTGTAGGTTTCGAGACGAATTCCTCCTAGACTGCTACCCGCAGTGAACAGCGCACACCAAGGAGGAGGACCCAATGAAGATGCTTCGAGTGCTGGTCACCGTGGTTGCCGCAGTCGTGCTTCTGCTGCCCGTACTAGCCTCAGCCTGCAAGCAGGTGAAGGTCGATCTGCCGGTCAATCTCTCCGGCACGATGAGCGGAGCGCCTTACCGCATCCGCGTTCCGGCGAACTGGAACGGCACGTTGCTGGTGTTCGCGCATGGCTACGGGCGCCAGCTCACGCCGTTCCTGCCCATCACGCCCTCCTACGTGGACCCGATGCAGGAGGAGCACTTCCTGGCGCTGGGCTATGCCCTGGCGGCCTCGGCCTACAGCTCGGGCGGCTGGGCCGTGGACGAGGGGCTCGAGCAGACCGCGGAGCTGACCCGCTACTTCCGCAGGACCATCGGCCACCCCGAGAAGACCATCCTCTGGGGCCGGTCGATGGGCAGCGCGGTCACGCTGCGCAGCATCGAGACCCACCCGAACCTGTACGACGGCGCCATCCCCATGTGCGACGTCGCCGCGGGCACCACCCGCACCTTCGACGAGACGGTCGATCTGTCGGTGGCCTACGACCTGCTCTTCGGCTGGCCCGCGAGCTGGGGCGACATCGGCAACGTCCGCAACGACCTCGTGTTCACGCGCGACGTCGCCCCCGTGGTCGCCTCCAAGCTCCTCAACGCGGACGGCACGCTCAACCGCGCCAACTTCGCCAAGTTCGAGTTCCTGCGCCTGGTGGCGCACCGCAGCCCGGCGGGGTTCTACCAGCCTCCCACGCCCTACGAGCCCCCGTTCCTCTTCCAGGCCATGTACTTCGCGACCGAGGCCCTGGCGGAGATCCAGGTGCGTGCGGGCGGCCACGTCGTGCAGAACGTCGACCACCTCTACAGCCTGACCGCGGCCGAGAAGGCCTACCTGGCCTCGATGGGCATCGACGCGGACACCCTCCTCGCGGCGATGAACGCGCGGCGCACTGTCACCGCCGACCCCCACGCGCGCCGCTACCTCGAGCGCTACGCCGACTACAGCGGCCACATCAAGGGCCCGGTGCTCACGCTGCACGGCATCTACGACGGCCTGGTCATCCCGCAGCATGAGTCCAAGTACCGCGAGACGGTGGAGGCCGCCGGCCGCGGCGACCGCCTGGTGCAGACCTTCACCACCTCGGTGGGGCACTGCGACTACTCGAACGCGCAGCTCGAGGCGGTGGTCCGCGCGATGGAGAGCTGGATCGACACCCGCTCCGCCCCGACGCCGGCGAGCTTCCCGGAGGCGATCGGGTTCATCCCCGGCTACATGCCGGGTCCCTGGCCCTCGCCGTAACCGGGCTTCGGGCTTCGGGCCTCGGGCTTCGGGCTTCGGGTCAAACCGCCGTGAAGTCTTTGCGAAGGTGGCAGAGACTTCACGAGGAACGGGGAGGGGGACGCAGGCGTCAGTCCCTCCCCCCGGAGCTCTGGCCACGACCGCCGGATGGGATCAGCAGGCGCCGCCCGCTAGGCGACCGAGCCCTTGGGAGGGCCCTCCGAGCCGAGCGGGGCCATCACCGCGGGCGCGCCCTTGCCGTTGCCGCTCCCGTTGGATGCGCCGACCCGCTCGTGCGGCATGAACTCGCGCGGAGAGCGGAAGTACTGCATGGGCGAGTAGGCGAGGAGGTTGGAGACGCGGCTGGTGTAGATGCACGCGTACTGCTCGACCTGCTCGCCGAAGCGGCTGTTCTCGGTGCCTTCCTTGAACATCAGGCCCCAGTAGGAGTTGAAGCCCTTCTCCACGCGCGCCTCGAGGGCCTCGGCCTCCTCGCCGGACTCCTTGAGCGCCTTGCGCAGCCGCTCGAGCTCCGCCTTCTCCTTCTTGCGGACGTCCTCGACGTGGCGACGCGTCTCCTCGTCGAGGCCGGAGCGCTCCAGCCGGCGCTCCAGCGCGTTGAGGGCGAGCTTGCGGGTGTTGACCTCGTCGTCGAGGCGGGCGCGCAGGCTCTCCAGGGCCGAGAGGCGGGTGACGTCCGAGGCGCAGCGGTCGGTGTAGGCGATCTCGTCCTCGAGCTCCTCGATGATCATGCAGGTGCGCCACAGCGAGCTCTTCTTGCTCTTGAGGATGTCGCCGTAGATGTGGTCGCCGACGTAGAGGACCTTCTCGCCGCCGATGCCCGCCATGCGCTCGAAGTCGGCGAGGTTGCCGCCCTGGTACGCCTTGCCGCGCTCGAGCGTGCGCGCCTCGCCGATGGGCTTGTTGGTCGAGGGGTCGACCTCCAGGAACGGCCGGTTCTCGGAGAAGAACGAGGGCTTGCCGGCGGCGGAGACGACGAGGTCGAAGTAGTGCCGCCAGCTCGGGTACTCGGGCAGGAAGCCGTCGAGCAGGAACTTCATGACGAGATCGGTGTAGTCCCAGCCGGAGTTGGTGAGCAGGAAGAGCTTCTTGCCGCCGGAGCGCAGCTTGTGCAGCGCGGGCCCCAGCTCGGGGTCGGGGACGATGAAGCGGGCGAGGTCGGTGCGGATGACGCTCTTGAGGCTGTCGTCGCGGTGCACCTCGTCGATGCACTCGCGGATGTCGACGTAGAGCTTGTCGAAGTCGACCTTCTGGCCCGCGGCCTCGAGCGTCTCCACGACCTCGGCGTAGAGGCAGGCCTCGGGCAGGGCGAAGAGCGTGTCGATCCACGCGAAGCGCTCGGACTTGAGGTCGATCTTCTCGCCGCGGTAGACGCGCTTCTTCTCCTCGGAGGCGAGCAGCGTCCGGCCGTGGTAGGCGCGGCCGATGTGCCGGAAGCGGTCCATCTTGAGCAGGTTGCCCCAGACGCGGTCGACGGCCAGCCCGCGCATGACGAAGGCGTGGTCGTAGGCGAGCGAGCGGATGGACTCCGGGTAGCCGCGCTTCTGGATCATCCGGTCCAGCGTCATCTCGAAGGAGAGCTGCTCGATGGACTGCTTGCGGTAGACCGCGAGCGTGTAGTCCATGTCGAAGCCGACCAGGTCGATGCCGGACAGGCGCAGGTTGCGGTTGACGAAGACCTGGCGGGCGCGCTGCACCTCGCGGCGGCTGGCGGGCACGAGCAGCTCGTGCAGCCTCGGGTCGGCGAGCACGTCGTGGCCGGAGGGCTCGGGCTCAGTGGGGATCGAGACGGGGGCGGAGGGGGCGGAAGGCTTGCTGACCATGTCGTTCGTCGTCTTCTCCAGGCCGGACGGGCCTTTCCTGCGGATAACACGCACTGCGAGGCGCCCGCAACGGGACCTACCGACGCCTTCGCCCGGAGGGAGAGGAAGCGCCGCGCCGAGGCCGGGGTGGACGGACAGAGTCCGGTTTCTTGCCCCCCGAGCGGGCGCGGGTAGGCTGAGTCCTGGTTCGAGCAGCGAGCCGTGGGCTGGCAGGCCGTAGGACTCCGGGGACGGGCGAATGACCACTTCCAAGCGGTCCAAGCGAGCGAAGAGCGACCGCCTGTCGGCCCTGGAGAAGCGCGTCGCCGTGCTGGAGAAGGAGCTGGCCGCGCTCAAGCCGCCGCCCAAGGAGCCGCCTGCGCCGCCCAAGCGGACGGGGCCTCGGTGCCCGGGCTGCAGCCTGCCGGTCGACTCGGTCCTGCGCGGCAAGTGCCCGTGGTGCGGGTTCATGTTCGACGCGGTGCCGATGGCGCGGCGGCGCAAGCTGTAGGGCGACTTGGCGGAAGCCGGACCGGCTCGCGCTGCCCGACCTGCGCTAGGCTGGCCGCACCCCATGGAAAGCCGTTCGCCCAGGCAGTTCGTTGCGCTGGCTCTCGTGTTGGTCGGCTGCGAGAAGTCCCCGCGTGAGGTCGCTCAGGCGTACGCGGACGCGCTCGAGGCGGGCAACGCCGTCCAGGTGTGCTCCTTTGTCGCCATGCCCGAGAGTGGCCACGTGCATGGCTGCGTCGCCTTCGTCGAGGAGAGCGAGGCCATGACCTCCCTCTTTCGGGCCGGGCTTCGGACCTACGGAGTGCCCATCGGCCCCTGCGGACCAGCATGCGCCGAGGCCGTGACGAAGCATGACCCTGCCAAGGCCGAGCTCATCGTCAGCGGCGACCGCGCGACGCTCTCGTGGGGCCACGACGCCCCGTCCTATTCGCTCGTCCGCAGGAAAGGGTCTTGGAAGATCGATTGGGGTCTGGACCAAACGGTTAGGGATGCTTCCGAAATGGCCTCGATCGAGCGCCAGAGCAGGAGAGCCACGGAGGCTGCGAGGGAGACCACCCGAGAGATACGCGCGGGGAAGTACGCGTCCGGCGGAGAAGCCTGGCAGGCCTTCGAGAACAGGATCCAGTCGCCGGAGGAGAGGAACGCACTCATTGCAGCAATCGCGGGTTCCGGTGGTTCGGGTACGGCTGAAGGAGTCGTCGCAGGCGGTTCGTCCGCAGCGTTCGCGGACACGCTCCCGTTCTTCGTGCCCGTCTATACGGCGACGCCTCGCCTTGACGGAGGCTCAGGTCCAAGCGTTGACGCAGGCAGCCAGGCTCGTGGCGCAAGGTGATGAAGATCGTTCTCTACGGGCCGGCTTCTGGCTGGGAAGACCACGCGACTGAAGGCATACGCGAAGTCGCGCCGAGTCGAGGTCACCTCCATCCATTTCCCAGTGACCGAGGTGCCGGAGAGCGGGAGGTTCTTAACGGCACTCGTGCGCAACGGAACTGATTCGATCGAGTTGGTCACGATTCCGGGTTGCCCGTGGGGTGACGATCCGTGGAAGTACCTGTTCAAAGGCGCCGACACGGCAATGCTTCTCCTCGACGTGCAGAAGGATTTCGAGGAACTGAATCTGGGGGCCCTGTCTAAGTTCGGCTCGCTCACCTCGATCTCGCGCGGCTGTGTCGTCCTGACCAAGCTCGATCGCGCGTCAGCGAAAGAAGACCTCGAGCGCACGCGGCGGCTCCTTTCAGAGTCGTCTCTGTCGGCTGCGCGCGACTGGGTCATCTTCGAGACCCGCCTGGAAGATCCTGCTTCGCTGGTGCTGCCCTTTGAATGGCTGCTGAAGACTCGCTAGGTTCGAGCCCATGTTTCGCTCGAGTCGCCGGACCGCCACCCGCGTCAAGGACGGCCAGGTCCAGAAGAAGAACAACTGGAAGGCGACGCCGACCTACTGGAACACCGAGCAGCTCAACGTCGTCATCGACCGCGAGGCCGCCGGCCGGGGCTACCGGCACCTCCTGCGCAAGGACGACGTCCGGCGCTTCATCGCGCTGTTGCCGGACTGGAAGGAGCTGAGCGTGGGGCTCAACGCCATCCTGCTCGCGCGAGGAAACCGCGGGCTCGACGGCTGGCAGGACCAAGGGGTGGTCGGGTTGTGCGCGTGGGAGCGGGAGCTATGGCGCGAGGCCGACGCCGACTACCTGGCGGACCACGCGGATCTGTTCGAGCGCCTGGGCGTGCCCAGGACCGGCGGCCGGCTGGAGTTCACCGAGTCCTCGGCGCGGGCGTACCAGCTGCTGCACATCCTGCTTCACGAGCTCGGCCACCACCGGGACGACATGACGACCCGCTCGCGTCGCGGAAGCCGGGGCGAAGGCTTCGCCGAGCAGTACGCGCTCCAGTACGAGAAGGTCATCTGGAACCGGTTCCTGGACGAGTTCGGGCTCGAGTAGGGGAGGCGAGGTGGGAATCCACTGGACACCTGGGCCTCTGGGAACCGGCCGCTCTTCGGTGACGGCGGGCGGAGTGCTCCTCGCCGCCGGCGCGGTCGGGCTGCTCATCTGGGGACTGCGCCATCCGGGCAAGGCCGGATACGGAGACGAGGCCGAGTACGACGAGGACGCGTACGTGCTCGAACGCAGCGCCAGGCCAGGCGACCGCTCGGTCGCCAACCTGACCGTGGGCTATTCGGCGAACGGCAGCGTCCACCAGCTCAGGACCGGCCTCTCCTCGGACTGGCGCCACAAGGAGAAGGGCGACCCGATGAGGGTCGTCTATCGGCGCTCGAACCCGGTGGACGCCAAGGTCTCGGAGGGCATGGCGCCGTCGACTGCGTTGAAGCTGCTGGTCCTCAGCCTGATCGCCGCTGCACTGGGCCTCTTCATGCTCTTCCGGGCGGAAGACCAGACGACGCTCGCGGCGCGGCCCGAGCTGCCCGAAGAAGATCGCTCCGAGAAGCCGCCAGTCGTGTAGCCGAGGCCCATGCGTAAGATAGGCAGCTACTTTGTGACATGAACTCGCGAGCAGCCGGCGACTGAAGTCGCGCCTGAACAAACGAAGCCCGCCTTCGCGGGCTGGGTCCTGAGGACACTCGGACCTGAGCATCCCAGCTGGCGCCTTCAGATCCGCCAACCACCCAGCCTGCGCAGGCAGGCTTCGCAACGTCAGGCGCGGCTTCAGCCGCCGGCTCTGGTCCCCTCGACGGGCTCGGGGTGTCGGGCGTTCGCCAGCCTGGGGTCCGGGCGCCGCAGGTGGTATGACTCTCTCCCGATGGGCCGCCGCTACCGCCTGACGATCAAGCTCGAAGAAGGCGCCTTCGCCGAGCACTACAAAGGCTCCGCCGAGGGCCCCGGCGCGCCCGAAGTCCTCATCAAGCTCTTCACCCCCAAGGCCAGCGACTCGGCCTACGCCAAGGGCCTGCTCGAGGCGGCCACGCGCACGCGCGGTCTCGGCAATCCCGCTGCGCTTGGCTTCGAGGAAGTCGGCCTGGTCGAGGGGCGCATCGCCGCCGTCCGGCCCTACGTCGACGGCTACAACCTGGGTGACGCGCTGCGGCGGCTCTCGACCAAGGAAGTGGTGCTGCCGCCGGCCCTCGCGCTCTACATTGTCGCCGAGGCCGCGCAGGTCGTCTCTGCCGCGCACAAGGCAGGCTGGCTCCACGGCGCCATCACCCCCGGTAACGTCATGCTGGGCGCCGACGGCAGGGTCCGCGTCGTCGACTTCGGCGCGCTCGAGGCCATGAACGCCTCCGACGCGCTCCGCCCGATCGCCACCAAGGGCCGCAGCGCCTACCGCGCTCCGGAGATCAAGAGCGCCGGCTCGGGCACTCCGGCGGCCGACGTCTACAGCCTGGGCGCCATCGCCTACGAGCTGCTCACGCTGCAGTCGGTGGCCTCCTCGCGCTCGGGCGGGCTCTCCACCAAGCGCGACGCGCTGACGCCTCCTTCGCGCCTGGATCGCCGAATCAACGCCCGCATCGACCCGCCGATCATGCGGGCGCTGGAGACGGCGGCCACCCGCCGCTTCCGCACCGCCGCTGAGCTTGGCGACGCGCTACGCGGCCTCTTCTCGGTCCTGGGCTACGCGCCGGGAGCGGCCGAAGCCGCCCGGTTCGTCGAGGAGCTCTTCCCGAACGAGGTGTCGATCACCGCGGGGATCGGCCCGGTGCCGTTCACCAACGCGTTCACGCTCCTTCCGGTGGAGGGCTCGACCTCGACCGTCGACCTCAACGCCGCGCTCGAGGAGCGCGCGCCCTTCACCGGGTCCGACTTCCCGGCCGTCAAGTCCCACTCCGAGCCGCCACCGGCCTGGAAGACGGCCCCGTCGCCCATCCCGCCGACCGGGCCGGGTGATGAGGACGGCTCCCACTCGGCGCAGACGCTGCCTCCGGGCGCCAAGGCGCCGCAGGGCAAGCCCGCGGAAGACAAGAGCGAAGAGTGGGACGCGCCTCCTGGACTGATGCCCCAGGCGCCCGCGCTCAGCCGCCGCAATCGCCGGACCGTCAAGGACCCGGGCCCGCAGCACGACGCCTCGGACACCTTCAACGAAAGCAACGCGCTCACCGAAGACGCCCGCCGCCGAATCAAGGTGCGCGACGAGGGGCCGCGCCGCGACACGCCGTTGGTCGAGGACGGCGGCTTCGACACCGTCGAGAAGCCGGTGCAGAAGACCTCGCTCGACTGGCACGTCGCGCCCGAGGTGCCCAAGGAGAAGCCCAGGCCGCCGCGCGTCAGCTTCAAGAATCTGGCTCGCCGCGCTGGCCGTCGGAGGCTCGGTCGCGGCGTACATCTACCTCGCCTACAGCCACAAGTTCGGCAACGGCGTGAACCCCATCGCGCTCATCCGCGAGAAGGTGAAGGGCGTCACCAGCGCCATCCCCGTCCCGACGGCGCCTGCGCAGCCCGAGCGCCGCCCCACCGACGTCCCGGAGCCCGAGCAGCCCAAGCCCGACCCGCCCGGCGGTCCGGCGGTGCTCACCGTCGACTCCGACCGCCAAGCCAAGATCCTCATCGACAACGTGGACAGCGGGAAGGTGACGCCCATCTCCAAGCTCGCTACCGCGCCGGGGACGCACACCATCACCGCCGTCGCCGGGACGGAGAGCAGGGAGAAGCAGGTGACGCTCAAGTCCCGCGAAGAGGAACGGGTCGTGTTCAAGTTCGGCCCGGCCAAGAAGCCCGCGCCCAAACACCCGCCGAAGAAGACGGGAGGCAAGTGACGATGGCCGACGCCTCCGAGCCCGCGGTCCGGGTCCTCGTGGTCGAGGACCAGCCGCAGCTGCTCAAGAACGTGGTCAAGCTGCTGTCGATGTACCCCGAGCAAGTCGAGGTCGTCGGCACGGCCATGGACGGGGAGGCGGCGCTGGTCGAGGCCGCCCGCCTCAAGCCCGACCTGCTCCTGCTCGACCTCGAGCTGCCCGGGCTGGACGGTATCCAGGTCACCGCGCGGCTCAAGCAGACGAGCCCCGAGATCGACGTCCTCATCCTCACCAGCTTCGACGACGAGACCAAAGTCTACGAGGCCATCAAGGCCGGCGCCGGCGGCTACCTCGTCAAGCGGGTGGGCATCGACAAGATCCTCTCCGGCATCCAGGAAGTGCGCGCCGGCGGCACCGTGCTCGAGCCGGTCATCGCCAAGCGCTTCTGGAACTTCTTCCAGTCCATCCAGGCCAAGCCCGCCCAGCCCGTCAATCCCTTCGGCCTCACCCGGCAGGAGACCGAGGTCTTGCGCTACGTCGCCAAGGGCCTGTCCAACGCCGAGGTCGGCCGGGTGATGAACATCGAGCGGCGCACGGTGCGCACTCACCTGACGCACATCTACAAGAAGCTCGGCGTCAACACGCACGTCGAGGCGGTCATCAAAGCGATGCGCAGCGGGCTGGTGGAGCTCTGACGCGTCGAGGAGAGGGGAGGACCCGGTGCGCGCCCTTCGCACGATGAGCCCCCGCCTGGCCTTCGCGGCGACGTTGCTCGCCCTGTCGCTGGCGGTCCCCAGGCCCGCGTTCGGCGACGTGTGGTCCTCGGCCGAGGGCCGCGCCTCGCAGTACCGCAGCGTGCTCGCCACCTCCGATGGTGTGCGCGCCACGCTCTACCGCTACCTGCCGCCTGCCGGGCCGCCGTCGCGGACCATCCTGCTGCTGCCGGACGTGGGCATGACCCGCCACGCCTTCGACTTCGACGGCGCCGGGCTCGCCCCGTTCCTCCAGAGCGCAGGCTGGGAGGTCTACGTCGTCGAGTGGCGCGGGACCGGACGCTCGGAGGTGCCGTTCGGCGGCTACACGCTCGAGGACCTGCTCGACGGCGATGCGGAGGCAGCCTTCGCGCGCGCTTCCCTCGAGCGCTCGAAGATCGCCGTGGGCGGGGTGGGGATGGGCGCGACCTTCGCGCTCTCGCTCGCCGCGCGCCACGCCGACAAGGTCTCGGCGGTGTTGGCCCTGCAGCCGCTGGTCGCACCGGACCTCTCGAGCGAGCCGCTCGCCCGCGCGATCGACGGTCTGGAACGGTCGGCGCCGTGGCTGAGCCTCTCGGCGCTGACCCGGAGCTCGCTCTTCGGCGAGCGCACCTGGTTCGAGCTCCTCTACGCCAACGATGGTTCGTTCGCTCCGCGCGACTACGCTTCGCTGCGCCAGCACGTGCTCGCTCCGGTGTCCAGGCGGGCGCTGCGCCAGCTGGCCGACGCCGCCCGGACTCGCACGCTGACGCTCGGCGGAAAGGGGATCGCCGAGGTGCTCCGTCCGTGGGCCGGTCCGACGCTGCTGGTCTTCGCACCTCGCGACAACGTGATCCATCCCGAGTTCGCGGTCCCGGTCCGGGACCTGCTCCCCAAGGAGCAGCAGAAGGTCCTGGTCCTCGACGCGCTCGCCAACCTCAAGCACGACTACGGGCACCTGGGGATGCTCCTGGGCAAGGACGCGCCCGCCGAGGTCTTCGGTCCGGTCTCCAAGCTGCTCGACGAGGCGGGGGGGCCGCGATGAGCGCGCCACGCCTGCAGACCCTCGCACTCGGCGTCGCCACCGCGGTCCTGCTCGACGGCTGCGCGCTGGCGCGGCTGTACCGCGAGCCGCTGCCGTCCGAGGCCGAGAAGCTCGAGGTGCGCACCGAGGACGGCTGGACCCTCGGCATGGTGCGCTACCGGGCCGAGGGAGCGCCGAAGGGCAACCCGGTCCTGCTCTGCCACGGCATCAGCGCCAACGGCCGCAACATGGACCTGGACGCCGAGCACAGCCTGGCGCGCTGGTTCGCCGCCCACGGCCGCGAAGCCTTCACCATGTCGCTGCGCGGCAACGGCGACTCCGACGTGGCGGACGAGTCCGCGGGCCGCTCGCCGGCCTACTCCATGGACACCTACGCCACGCAGGACATCCCGGCCGCGGTCCGCAAGGTCCAGGAGGTCACCGGCGCCGCGAAGGTGGACTACGTCGGCCACAGCATGGGCGGGATGATCGCCTACATCTACCTGGCGCGCGGCGGCTCGGGCTTCAACGCCGCCGTCTTCCTGGGCTCGCCGATGCGCTTCGCCTGGGGCCGCGACCTGGAGAAGCTCCTGCGCGATGCGGGCGGAGTGCTGGGCCCCTTGCTCACCACGGTGGACGTCCCGCTGCTCGCCAAGGTCACCGCCCCCATCCACGGAGACGTGCGGACCTACGCGGACACGGTGCTCTACAACCCGGACAACGTCCCGGCGCCGCTGTGGAAGAAGTTCATGTCCACCGGGGTGGGGACCATCTCCGGGGCGGTGCTGCGCCAGTTCACGCTCTGGCTCGAGCGCGACGCCATGGTCTCCGCCGACGGCGAGCTCGACTACGCGCAGGGGCTCGCCCGCGTCGACACGCCGGTGTTCGTGGTGGCGGGCAAGCTCGACCGGATCGCGCCGGTGGCCAACGTCAAGGCGGGCTTCGACGCGCTGGGCGGCCCCAAGCGGTTCTTCATCGCCGCCGAGCAGAACGGCTTCCGCCACGACTACGGCCACATGGACCTCGTCCTCGGCGACCGGGCGAGCGCGGAGCTCTGGCCGCGGGTCCTCGAATTCCTGGATGCGCACCGACCCGACGGCTCGAGGGCCGCCGCTCGCTGAGCTGAGGCCGCGAGGGAGGGAGGACGAACGTGGAAGAGCTACGGATCCCCAAGGCGCACGTCTCGGTCACGCTGGCGCTGACCACCGGGGTGCACGAGGCCAAGGTCTTCCTGGCGGACTACGCCGCGGGCCACGGTGGCCCGGAGCGCATCCTCGACGTGCTGGGCGGCCCGGACCGCTTCCTGCCGGTGCAGGTCCAGGGCGCGGTCCAGCTGGTGAGCCGCGAGGCGCTGCGCTGGGTCAAGGTCGGCCTCGAGCGCTTCGACGATCCGCCGGCGGGGCTCTCGCAGGAGGACGTCACGCTGCTCCTGCGCGACGGCACGAGCCTTTCCGGCACCGCTCGCTTTGACGCGCCGGCCGGGCGTTCCCGGCTGCTCGACTACCTGAACTCACCGGGCCACTTCCTCGCGCTCTACCAGGGCGCGGAGGTGGTCCTGGTCAACCGCTCCGAGATCGCCGAGGTGCGCTTTCAGGAGGCCCAGTGACCGAGCTCGACAATCTGCTCGCCGAGGCGTCCAAGCGCGCCTGCGAGGCGGTGGTGCTGTCCACGCTCCGGCAGGTGCACCTGCTGGTCGAGGGAAGCTTGCGTCCGTTCTCCAACCGGGCGCTGTCGACGCAGGAGATCGTCGACCTGCTGATGGAGGTTGCGCCAGCGACGGTCTCGACGAGCCTCGAGGGCGACTGCGAGCTGACCTTCACCTTCCGGGCGGCGCTGGGCCAGGTCGACGTGAAGGTCGACAAGAAGTCTGACTTCATCTTCGCGCGCATCGCCGTCCCGCGCGCCGCCGCCCCGAGCCGCGTCTCGCGTACGCCCCTCTCGCCGTTCGAGGGCCTGGACCTCGATCTCTCGGGAATCGCCGAGGCCGCCTCGGCTGTCCCCGCGCCAATCCCGCCGCCTGCGCGGCCCGCTCCGCCGCCGGCGCGCCCCGTCCCAGCTGCAGCGCCACAAGCCAAGCCCGCCCAACCTGGCGCCGCGCCGATCAAGGGCGTGTTTCCCAAGCCCTTCGGCTGCGAGGTCGAGCTGGAGGTGGGCACCTTCAGCCACCAGAAGCCCGAGCTGGCCGAGCTGGGCGTCCCCGACGTCGAGCCGGACTTCGGAACCGGGCGCGACTTCCAGATGGACGCCGCGGCGGACGAGCCGCTCGAGCTCGACACCTCCGACCACTCCGCCGGCCCCGGCGTGCAGGTCAACCGCGAGGCGCTCACGCCAGCGGGCCTCAGCTCGCCAGTCCCTGCGGCGCTCTCGGTCGAGGAGCTGGTGGACGACGTGCTGGTGCCTGCCGCTGGCGCCGCGCCGGCCGTGCCACAACCTGCGCCGGTCCGCGATTCGCCCATCCCGCCCGACCGCCGGCCGCTGGTCTCGAGCAGCGCCGTGGCGGCGCCGCTGCAGCGGCACCTGCGGACGCTGGTCGACAACAACGGCTCCGACCTGCACCTGGCGCCGGGCAGCCCGCCCCGCATCCGCGTCCGCGGCGAGCTGGTGGGCGTCGGCGACACGCTGCTGACCCCGACCGACCTGGAGGCGATGTTCGAGCAGGTGCTGGACGCGGACCAGAAGCAGCGCTGGAAGAAAGACTTCGCGCTCGACTTCTCCCTCGACGTCCTCGGCATCGGCCGCTTCCGCGCCAACGCCTTCCGGCAGCGCAAGGGGTTGAACCTCGTCTTCCGCTCCATCGCTCCGCGGATCCCCACGCTGGCCGAGCTGGGCCTGCCGCCCGCCGCCGAGCGGCTCACCACCTTCCCCAACGGGCTCATCCTGGTCACCGGTCCCGCCGGCTGCGGCAAGTCTACGACCCAGGCGGCCATCGTCGACCGCATCAACGAGACCTGGCACGACCACGTCATCACGGTCGAGGACCCCATCGAGTTCGTGCACCCGGTCAAGCACTGCCTGGTCAACCAGCGCGAGGTGGGCACGCACGTGCGCACCTTCGCCGAGGCGCTGCGCTCGGCCCTGCGCGAGGACCCGGACGTCATCCTCGTCGGCGAGCTGCGCGACCTGGAGACCATCCAGCTGGCGATCACCGCGGCCGAGACCGGGCACCTGGTGCTGGGCACGCTGCACACCATCGACGCCGCGCGCACCGTCGACCGGCTCGTCGACGTCTTTCCCGGCGAGCAGAAACTGCAGATGCGCAGCATGGTGAGCGAGTCGCTGCGCGGGGTCATCTCGCAGCGCCTCTTGCCGGCGGCCGAGGGCAACGGGCGGGTGGCGGCCTTCGAGCTGTTGCTCTCCGACCGGTCGATCTCGAACCTCATCCGTGAAGGCAAGACCTTCCAGATCGCCAACATCCTCAAGACCAGCAAGGCCAAGGGGATGGTCGCGATGGACGACTCGATCATCGCGTTGGCGCGGGCCCGGAAGATCACCGTGGAGGTGGCGCTGCAGAACATGGAGCGGCCCGAGGACCTGACCAAGCTGCTCAAGCAGCTGGGGCCGACGGGGTTCTTGGCTCCTCCCGGTCCGGCGCGGCCCGGCGCTCCGGCCGCAGGCGGCGTTGCCAACGCGCCGGCCTCGGCCAGGGCCAAGAGCGCGCCGGCGCCGGTTCCGGTGCCGGGGAGGAAGAGCTAGATGCCCGCCATCGACCGGTACCTGCAGGCCTTGCTCGACGCCGGCGGCAGCGACCTGCACCTCTCCGCCGGCCGGCCGCCGCTGCTGCGCGTGCACGGCTCCCTGGAGGCCATAAAGCTCGAGGACGACCTGCGGCCCGAGGCGGTGCAGGGGTTGATGGACGAGATCGTCCCCCAGCACATGAAGGGCGGCGATCCCATGGCCGACCTGGACTTCGCCTACCAGCTGGGCCCCAAGGCGCGCTTCCGCGTGAACTTTTTCCGCCAGCAGCGGGGAGGGGGAGCGGTGCTGCGCGTCATCCCCACCAAGATCCCCACGATGGCCGACCTGGGCCTGCCGCCGGCGGTGGAGCGGTTCGCCAAGCTGCGGCACGGCCTGGTGCTGGTCACCGGCCCCACAGGCAGCGGCAAGTCGACGACGCTCGCTTCGATCATCAACCAGATCAACCTCGACCGCGCCGCGCACATCCTGACCATCGAGGACCCGGTCGAGTTCGTGCACGAGAACAAGAAGTCGCTGGTGACGCAGCGGGAGATCGGCCCGCATGCGCCGTCGTTCGCGGGAGCGTTGCGCGTCGCCATCCGCCAGGACCCGGACGTCATCCTGGTCGGCGAGATGCGCGACCTGGAGACCATCTCGCTGGCGCTGAGCGCGGCGGAGACCGGCGCGCTGGTCTTCGGCACGCTGCACACCAACAGCGCCGCCAAGACCGTGGACCGGATGATCGACGTCTTCCCGCACGCCGAGCAGGAGATGGCGCGGTCGCTGCTCGCCAACTGCCTGCGCGGCATCCTGGCCCAGCAGCTGGTGAAGACCGCCGACGGGAACGGCCGCGTGGCGGCGCTGGAGATCGCGGTGTGCAGCTATGGCGTCGCCAACATGATCCGCGAGGGCAAGACCTTCCAGCTGGCGTCGGTCATCCAGTCCGGCAAGGCCGAGGGGATGCAGACGCTGGAGCAGGCGCTCGCCGATTTGGTGGAGAAGAAGAAGATCACCAAGGAGGCGGCGTACGCCACGGCCATCAACAAGGAGTACCTGGCGACGATGCTCGGCATCCCGCCGGAGTAGGGCGCCGCCCACGAGGTTCGGGGGGAGGTCATCCGAGCATCCGTGCGGGGGTAGTGCCCGGCTTCCACGCCGGGGTCATCCCGAGCATCCGTGGGCTCTGAGGCGCGCTTCGGGGTAGTGCCCGGCTTCCACGCCGGGGTCATCTCGAGCATCCGTGGGCTCTGAGGCGCGCTTCGGGGGTAGTGCCCGGCTTCCACGCCGGGGTCATCTCGAGCATCCGTGGGATCTGAGGCGCGCTTCGGGGGTAGTGCCCGGCTTCCACGCCGGGGTCATCTCGAGCATCCGTGGGATTTGAGGCGCGCTTCGGGTAGTGCCCGGCTTCCACGGGTCATCCCGAGCATCCGTGGGATCTGAGGCGCGCTTCGGGTAGTGCCCGGCTTCCACGGGTCATCCCGAGCATCCGTGGGATTTGAGGCGCGCTTCGGGGGTAGTGCCCGGCTTCCACGCGCTTCCACGCCGGGGTCATCTCGAGCATCCGTGGGATTCTGAGGCGCGCTTCGGGGTAGTGCCCGGCTTCCACGCCGCACACCCGCCAGCGCACCTCAGGTCATCAAGTCAGCGAGGTTGCCCCCGGCGTGGAAGCCGGGCCCACACCCGCCAGCGCACCTCAGGTCATCAAGTCAGCGAGGTGGCCCCCGGCGTGGAAGCGCTTCCACGCCGAGGCCATCTCGAGCATCCGTGGGAGCCGAGTTCCTGGTGCTGATGTCGTACGAAGCGGTGCATGTAGGAGAAGTTTTCGACGTCGAAAACTTCTCCCGCCTCACTCGCCTTCACGAGGCAGCCGAGGCGGGGTCTCGCCGAAGGCGGAGAGCAGCTCCCAGGCGCTGTCGTAGAGCGGGTCGGTGGAGGCGACGCGGTCGGCGACGTACTTGGCGTCGTTGCGCGCCATCTGCCGCTGCCCCAGCTCCAGTGCCGCCCGGGCACGTGCCATCCGCAGCCGCTTGGCGTAGTCCGGCGCTTCGCCGGCCTCGATGAGCAGCGTCGCGGCGTCGACGCAGTCGGAGAAGCGTTGGGCGCGGTGGAGCGCCTCGACGCGAAGCGTTCGTGCTTCGGGCGCGTCCGGGCCGTTGGCGTTGCGAGCGAGGTAGGCGTCGAGCTCCGCCACGGCGCCTTCGTAGCTGCCGCTCTTGAAGAGCGCGGTCGCCCGGCCGAGCTGGGCAGCCGCGCCGATCGGCCTGTTCGGCGCCTGGGCCGCGATGACGGCGAAGGCTGCGGCGGCCTCGGGGTACCGGCCGCGGCTCGCGAGCTCGAGGGCCGCTTCCATCGCCTCGTCCTCCGGGTCGCCGTACCGCCTGGCCCAGCTCGCCTGTTGCTCGCGCAGCGCGGGGGCGACCAGCTCTCGCGCGCGCTTCTCGATCGCCTTGTTGGCGACCTCGTGGGCCTTGGCCTCCTCCGCGGAGAGGCGGTCGATGGTCTTGTTGGCGCGGCGGACGAAGAGGGTGAGGCCGAGGACGACGGCCAGGACGTAGACCAGGTACTTGCCGCCGGCGTTCCAGAGCTGGCGCAGCGGCTCGAGCTTCGACGGCGGAGGCAGGGGCAGCGGGTCGACCAGCGGCACCGACGTCGGCGGGAGGATCTCGGTCTTGGGTCGCGGCCGGATCATCCCGGTCTGGCCCGTGTGCAGCTCGCCGTCGTCAGCCACAGACGAGCCGGGCTGCGTGACTGGGACGGTCGGGACGGCGAGCGTCGGGGCGCTGCTCGTGTCGCCGGTCAGCAGCGCGAGCTGGCCGGTGAGGTAACCGTCGTTGGGCCGCAGCTTCACCGCGCGGCGCAGGCAGACCGTCGCCTTGAAGAGGTTGCCCTCCAGCTTGTAGAGGCTCGACAGCTGCACCAGCACACCGGCCGGGTTGGTCGCCTCCTCCAGGGCGCGCTCGAGCTTCTGCGATCTTCGGGTTCTTGGGCGGGCCGAAGTAGAGCCCGCTCTGCGACTGCAGCTCCTGCATCAGCGCCTGGGCGCCGGCGTGCTCGGGGGCCGCCTGCAGCGCCCGGTGCACCTCCAGCGCCGCGCGCGGCATGACGCCGGTGGCCAGCAGGGACCGAGCCTTCTCGACGCAGCGGTTGGCGAGATGCTCGTTGGCCCTCCTGGTGGTGGCGGCCGCGTCGCGCAGGTAGGCGGCCAGCGCGGTCTTGCCCTTGATGCCCTGCGAGGCGAACCAGGCGTCCAACGCAGCGCGCACTTGCGCAGCGCTCGCCGGCCGCCGCAGCGGGTCCTTGGCGAGAAGCGCCTCGGTCAGGTCGGCAATCTCCGGGGGCGTGGCCTGAGCCTTCTCGAGCAACAGCGGCGCCTCGGTCTTGGCGATGCGCACCATGGTCGCCGCCGGGGTGTCGGCGACGAAGGGGTTGGTGCCGGTGAGCAGCTCGTAGAGCACCACGCCGGCGGAGAAGAGGTCGGTCCGCGCGTCGAACGGCCTGCCCAGCGCCTGCTCGGGGCTCATGTACGCCGGGGTGCCCAGGACGCCGCCGGTCTGAGTCAGCTGCGTCGCGGCCTCGATCTTGGCGATGCCGAAGTCGGCGATCTTCACGAGGCCCGCGCTTGCGAGCAGCAGGTTGGCCGGCTTGATGTCGCGGTGGACGATGCCGCGTGCGTGGGCGGCCTCGAGCCCGGCGAAGACCTGGCGCGCGATCTCCGCGGCCACCGCCGCCGGCAGCCGGTCGTTGCAGCGGAGCAGCTCCTCGACCGTGCCGCCGTCCACGTACTCCGAGGCGATGAAGTAGGTGCCGCCCTCCTCGCCGCAGTCCAGCACCCGCACCACGTTTTCGTGCAAGAGGTCGGCGCTGGCGGCGATCTCGCGCAGGAAGCGCTTGATGAAGGCCTCGTCCTTGGCCAGGTGGGCGTGCATCAGCTTGAGCGCCGCCTGCTCGCCGGTGCCTTCTCGCCGCGCGAGGTACACCGTGGCCATGCCGCCGGCGCCGAGGGAGCGCTCGAAGACGAAGTCGCGGATGCGCGTGGTGTCCATGCAGGGCCTCGGGTGGGACATCCTAACGCCACGGCTCCAATGCAGCGCGTCAGGCAGGCTCCTCGAGTCTGCTCGGGACGGGCTGGCTGCCTACGGTCCGCTTGCCCCGGGCGGACGCAGCCCGTAGGTTTTGGAGCCTTCAACCAGCGAGGTCGAGATGCGCAAGCGTGCCAGCCGTCCCACCCCGGGTCAGCGTCCCGGCCCACGACGGCCGACGCCGCGCGTCATGGGCCGGCCGCTGGCCAGCGCGCGCCCGCTCGCTCCCGACTGGGTCAGGGTCGAGGAGCACACGCTCGCCAACGGCCTGAAGGTGCGCCTCGTCCCCGACCGGAACGTGCCGGCGGTGTCGCTCTACACCTTCTTCCGGGTGGGCTCGCGCAACGAGCGCCCAGGCACGACCGGCATCGCCCACCTCTTCGAGCACATGATGTTCAACGGCGCGAAGAAGTACGGCCCCAAGGAGTTCGACCGGCTGCTCGAGAGCAACGGCGGCCACTCCAACGCCTACACCTCGCACGATGTGACGGCGTACTACGAGGACTTCGCCGCCGAGTCGCTGGGCCTGGTGCTCGACCTCGAGAGCGACCGGATGCGCTCGCTGGCGCTGACCCCGCAGATGCTCTCGAGCGAGCGCGAGGTGGTCAAAGAGGAGCGGCGCTACAGCGTGGAGAACGAGCCTTTGGGCGTGCTGGACGAGGAGCTCTACGCGCTGGTCTACCAAGCCCACCCCTACCGCTGGCCGGTCATCGGCTGGATGAGCGACATCGAGGCGATCCGCCGCGAGGACTGCCTGGACTTCTTCCACACCTACTACGCCCCCGACAATGCGACGCTCTGGGCGGCCGGTGACCTGGATCCGGAGAAGGCGCTCGCGGCGATCGAGGCGGCCTACGGCGATATTCCACGTGGGCCCGGCGCTCCTCCGGCGGTCGAGACCGAGCCAATGCAGCGCGGCGAGCGGCGCGCCGAGGTGCGCTTCCCTGCGCACACGCAGGCCCTGGCGGTCGGCTACAAGGGCCCCAGCGGCGTCGGCCCGGACGCGGTGGTGCTGGACGTCATCCAGTACGCGCTCTCGGCTGGCGAGGGTGGGCGGCTGGTGCGCCGGCTGGTCTACGAAGAGCTGGTGGCCGCCAACGTGATGGTCGACTTCGGCTGGAAGCTGGGCCCCGCGCTCTTCCAGACCCTGGTGGAGCTCAACCCCGGCGTCGACGCGCGCAAGGCGCAGGCGATCATCGACGAGGAGCTCGAGCGGCTGTGCGACCGCGGGCTGTCGGCCTCCGAGCTCCTGCGCGCGCAAGGCCAGCTGCGCAGCCAGACGCTGCGCGAGCTCTCCACCAACAACGGCCGGGCCCACAACCTGGGCCAGCACGAGCTGCTGCAGGGCTCGTGGAGGAGCGGGCTTCAGATGCCCGAGCGCTACGCCGCGGTGGACAACGACGAGGTGCGCCGCGTGGCGCAGCAGACCTTCCGGCCCGAGGCGCGGTCCGTCGTCACGCTCGTCCCGGCGGGCGAGGAGGTGGCCCATGGCTGAGACCGCCGTCGTCGCTCCGCCGCTGGCCGCGCTCTCGCTTCCGCCGCTCACCGAGAAGACGCTGGGCAACGGGCTCAGCGTGATCGCCGCGCAGCGGCCGCGCTCCCCGGTCTGCAGCGCCTCGCTGGTCTTCAAGGCCGGCAGCGCCCGCGACCCCAAGGGCAAAGCGGGACTGGCCGACTTCACCGTCGAGCTCCTGCGCCGCGGGACGAAGAAGCGCCCGGCCTCAGCCATCGACGAGGCGCTGGAGCTGATGGGCGCCGACCTGCGGCTGGACACCTCGTCGGACTCGACGGCGGTCAGCGTCACCGTCCCCAGCGAGCACCTGGAGCCGGCGCTGGCGCTGGTGGCCGAGCTGGTGCGCGCGCCCGCCTTCGACGCCAAGGAGGTCCTCTCGGCGCGTAAGCGGACCGTGGCAGCGCTGCAGACCGACCTGGACGATCCGGCGACGCTGGCGGCACAGGCGCTTTACCGGGCGGCCCTGGGCAACCATCCCTACGGGCACTCGGTGCGCGGCGTGCGCAAGGACGTGGCGACCTTCAACCGCGCCGACTGCCAGAAGTGGCAGGAGCGCTGGCTCGGGCCCGCGGGCGCGACGTTGGCCCTGGCGTCGGATTCTTCGGGCGACGAGGCGCTGGCCCTCGTCCGCTCGCTGTTCGGGACCTGGACCGGCCCGGCGCCCGCCGAGACGACGCTGCCGCCGGTGCCGGCCATCGACGGCCGGGAGATCCTGCTGGTCGACAAGCCCGAGGCGACGCAGGCGCAGATCCGCTTGGCGTCGCTGGGCCCCTCGAGACTCGCCCCGGACGTCGTCGCCGCGCGCGTCTCGGTGCTGATGCTGGGCGGCGGCTTCACGTCGCGGCTGGTGGACGCGATCCGGGTCACGCGGGGCCTGTCCTACGGCGTCTCGGCCTACCTGACCGAGACCGAGGTCGGCGGCCTGTTCGTCGTCAGCAGCTACACCAAGACCTCCACCGTGCGCGAGCTGGTGGACGTGGCGCTGGGCGAGACGGAGCGCTACCGCGACGAGGGCCCGACGGCCGAGGAGCTGACGCGCGCGCAGCGCTACACCAACGGCCTCTATCCGCTCTCGCTGGAGACGGTGGACCAGCTGGCGCGGGCGCTGGCCGAGCTCAAGCGGTATGGCCGGTCGCCGGACTGGCTCGAGCGCTACCGGGAGCGGGTGTCAGCGGTCGACGCGGCGCAGGCCAAGGCCCAGGCGCAGCGGTGGTTCCTCTCCCAAGGCTTCGCCGCCGCCGTGGTGGGCAACGCCAAGGCGCTGCGCAAGCCGCTCGAGGGCGTCGGCCGGGTGCAGGTGGTGGCGCCGGAGAAGCTCGGGTAGCCGGGGAGCTGGGGAGCTCGGG
The DNA here is from genome assembly GCA_049841135.1 of Myxococcales bacterium. Classification (GTDB taxonomy): domain Bacteria; phylum Myxococcota; class Myxococcia; order Myxococcales; family UBA5297; genus JACRCT01. Next base: position 329,679 of record JASGHK010000002.1, on the reverse strand, counting down.
GTGGAGGGCGGTGGGCAGCGTGGGGCGACGGGGATGGGTGAGTCCAGAAAGCAGAAGGGCCCGGCAGCGCGCCGAGCCCTCCTGCTTCAATCGCTGCAGTCCGTGCCTACCAGGCCGACGCGAGCGGGCCGATCGCCTTCTCCACGTCCTTGAGCACCTCGCACTTGGCGACGGCGTCGGTCATGTTGTTGTGGTCGGTGAAGAGCGGGCGGTCCTCTTCCAGGTGCGCGACGAAGCGGCGGACCGACTCCTTGCCGGCCTTGCTGCCCGTGCCCGGCGCGAACTCGCGGAAGTCCAGCGCCTGCGCCGCGGCGATCAGCTCGATGGCCAGGATGCCGTTGGCGTTGTCCAGGATCTGCCGGGTCTTGAGGGCGCCGTTCATGCCCATGGAGACGAAGTCCTCCTGGTCCGCCGCCGCCGGGATGGACTGCACGTGGCTGGGCGCGGAGAGGATGCGCTGCTCGACGATGAGCGTGTCCGCCGTGTACTGGCTGAGCATGTGGCCCGAGTACATGCCGGCGCCCTTGGTCAGGAACGCGGGCAGGCCGACGGAGAGCGCGGGGTTCAGGAGGCGGTTGAGGCGCCGCTCGCTGAGCACGCAGATCATCGTGATGACCGAGCCCACCATGTCCAGCGGCACCGAGACCGGCGTGCCCTGGAAGTTGGCGCCGGTGAGCACCGTGTTCGAGTCCGGCAGGAAGATGGGGTTGTCGGCCACGCCGTTGAGCTCGGTCTCCAGCTGGATGCGGGCCCAGGCCAGCGCGTCGCGCGCGGCGCCGATGACCTGCGGGGTGGAGCGCATCGAGTAGGCGTCCTGCACCTTGGTCTTGAGCTTGCCCGTGACCAGGTCGCTGCCGGCCATGAGCTTGCGCAGGTTGGCGGCGCAGGTGATGGCGCCCTTGAAGCCGCGCAGCTCGTGCAGGCGGCTGTCGTAGGGCTTCATGTTGGCGAGCAGCGCCTCCAGGCTCATCGCCGAGGCGATCTCCGCCTGCCGGATCCAGCGGTCGGCGTCGTACAGCTCCAGGCAGCCGATGCCGGTGATGAGGTTCGAGCCGTTGATGGCGGCCAGGCCGTCGCGCGCCTTCAGGCCGGGGACGGGGATGCCGGCCTTCTCCATCGCGTGCCGGGTGGGCATCCGCTCGCCCTGGTAGAACGCTTCGCCCTCGCCCATCAGCGACAGGGCGATCTGGCTCATGGGCGACAGGTCGCCGCAGGCGCCGACGCTGCCCTTCTCGCAGACCACCGGCGTCACGCCGCGGTTGAGCATGTCCACGTAGGTCTGGGTGATCTCCGGGCGGCAGCCGGAGTGGCCGTTGGCGTGGACGTTGATGCGCCCGAGCATGGCGGCGCGCACGTGCTCGACCGGCGCGGGCTTCCCGATGCCGGCGGCGTGGTTGTAGATGAGGTAGCGCTGGAACTGCTTGACCTGCTCGTCGTTGAGCACGACCTCGCTGAACTCGCCGATGCCGGTGTTGACGCCGTACATGATCTCCCGGGCCTCGACCTTCTTGTCGAGCATGGCCCGGCACTTCTTCAGGCGCTCCACGGCGTCGGCCGAGAGGCTCGAGCTTCTCGCCCTCGCGGGCGACACGGACGACGTCCTCGATCGTCAGTTTCTTGCCGCTAATCTGGATGGACATGGGATAGCTCCCTTGGGAAGCGGCCGGCTTCCACGCCGGTCGGAGTATTGCGGCCGGCTTCCAGGCCGGTCGAATCGCGATCGGGAGTGTCTCCGCCCGTCGATGGGTAGCGGCCGGCTTCCACGCCGGTCGGAAGGGCGAAGGGTCCCGAGCGGGGGGGATGATACCCCCGCGGAGGCTTTCGCCAAGCGTTGTGTTCTGAGCATGAAGACGCAGGGCCGCGGCGGTGGTCGGACCGCGGTGGAAGAGGGCTTGCGCGATGACTCGAATCCTCTACGAAGACAAGGCCTTGCTCGCCGTGGACAAGGCGCCGGGCACGCTGGTCGTTCGCGGGCGGGAGGGGGAGGCCGAGCCGTCGCTGGTCGACCTGCTTTCGCAGGAGCGCAAGGAGAGGCTCTTCGTCGTCCACCGCATGGACCGCGGCACGAGCGGGGTGCTGCTCTTCGCCCGCGAGCCGGCCTCGCACCGCGCGCTCAACCAGGCCTTCGAGGCGGGCCGGGTCTCCAAGCGCTACCTGGCGCTGGTGCGCGGGGTCCCGGCGCTCTCGGACCTCACCGTGGACGTGGCGCTGGTCCCGGCCCGGCGCGGCAAGAGCCGACCGGCGGCCAAGGGCGAGGAGGGCAAGCCCAGCAAGACCGTCTTCCACGTCCTCGAGCGCTTCAAGGACTTCGCGCTGCTCGAGGCCAAGCCGCAGACCGGGCGCGGCCACCAGATCCGCGTGCACCTCAAGTACGCGGGCTACCCGCTGGCGGTCGACCCGGCCTACGCGGGCGTCGAAGAGCTGCGCCGGGGCGAGGTGGGGCTCTCTCCGGCCGGCGAGGTGCTGCTGGGCCGCACGCCGCTGCACGCGCAGCGGGTGACCTTCACCCACCCGGCGACCGGCCAGAGCATCACCGTCGAGGCCCCGCTGCCGCCCGACTTGGAGGCGGTGCTGGGCGTGTTGCGGGGGCTGCGCTGAGGCGCGCAGTTCCGCTACAGTGTGCCGCGTGAAGATTGGACTCGTCGCCGACAGCATGGGAGACGTGGACGCGCTCGAGCACGCCTGCGACTTCCTCGTCGAGGAGAAGGGCGCCGGCCGCCTGTTCTTCCTGGGCGGGCGCTACACCGACGTCGACGACCTCCTCCAGCGCAAGCGCGAGGCGGCGCGCGGCGGCGCGGCCTACAGCGACGCCGACTTCCTGGCCGACGTCGCCGCGTTCGTGGCCAAGGCAGCCGAGGCCGAGAAGGGCGGGGTCGCCCACCGGCTCAACAAGAGCGAGGTGGAGACCTACGCCGCCCGCTTCACCCGGGTGCCCGACAAGGACTGCCTGCAGTACCGCGACCCGAACATCGCGCGGGCGCTGCCGGACATGGTGGGCGACCGGATCGCCATCCTCGTACACGACAAGGCGGACCTGACCCGCGAGGACCTCGAGCCGGCGACCTTCCTCATCCACGGCGCCTCCAAGGAGCCGGCGGTGGTGCAGATAGGCCCGCGCTACTTCGTGACCCCCGGCCGGCTGTGCGGCGGCGACCCGGACGGCAGCTTCGGCCTGCTGGAGCTCGAAGCCGCGGCCGGGCTGTCGTTCGTGGCCTACGGCTTCGACGGCCGCGAGAAGCGCCGCGTGGCGATGTCGATGCAGACCAAGACCAAGATGACCGTGAAGTAAGCCAGAGGAAGAGAAAGCACCGTGCGCATCGCCCTGCTCGGCGGCTCGTTCAACCCGCCCCACGTCGGCCACCTGATGAACGCCTACTACGTCCTGGCGACGCAGGAGGTGGACAAGGTCTGGCTGTTGCCCGTCTTCAAGCACCCGTTCGCCAAGAAGCTGGCTCCGTTCTCCGACCGCCTGCGCATGTGCGAGCTGGCGGCGGCGCGCTTCGGCGGGGGCATCGAGGTCAGCCGCGCCGAGGCCGACGGGCCGGGCTCGGGCAAGACGGTGGAGACGCTCGAGTACCTCCTCAAGCGCTACCCCGAGCACCAGTTCTCGCTGGTCATCGGCACCGACATCCTGCCCGAGCGCTCCAAGTGGACCGCCTTCGACCGGATCGAGCAGATGGCGCAGATCATCGTCGTGCCCCGCGCGGGCTTCCCGGCGCCGGAGGCGAAGGGCCCGCCGCTGCCCGAGGTCAGCTCGACCGAGGTGCGCGAGAAGCTCGCGAAGGGCGAGGACGTCTCGGCGCTGGTGCCGCGCGAGGTGCTGGCCTACGTGAAGGAGAAGAAGCTCTACCGGGAAGCTCTGAGCGCCGCGCGCACCTGCGCCAGCTCGCCGCGGGTTGGGCCTGTCTGCTGCTGCGCCAAGAAGATCTGGGCCCGAGCCAGCGCCACGTAGAGGTCCAGATCTTCGGGCGCGAGACGCGCCAGCGCCGACACGTGCGCGCGCACGGTCCGCGCATCGCCGCGGGCGATGGGGCCGGTCAGGGGCCGGCCGAGGGCCGAGGACATCAGGCCCAACGCCGCCCGCCGGGCCATCCGTGGAGACGCCCCGCAGCGTCGGAGCAGCCCCTCGGTGCGCGAGAGCAGGCCCGCGAGGCCGTTGGAGGCCAGCGCCGCGGCGGCGTGATAGAGCGCCCGGTCCGCGCCGTCGAGGGAGAGAGGCGAGAGCCCGGCCTGCGATGCCAGGCTTCGCAACAGGCGCCGAGCGCCGGCCGACGAGGCGTCGATCCCTGCGCAGGCCGACAGCCTCACGGCCGGAGAGGGGACGGCCTGCAAGGGATGCAGGGAGCCGACCGGGCAGCCGAGCCGGCGCAGCGGCTCGAGGGGGCCAAGGTCGAGCGAGCCGGCGCAGTGGGCGACCAGCGGGCGATGGACCTCGAGCGAGGCGGCCAGCCGGGAAGCGACCCCAGCCACCGCGCCGTCCGGGACCGCCAGGACGATGACCTCGAACCCTTGGCTCGAGACGGTCGCCGAGCGCCCTGGGGCGACTCGGACCCGGAGCCCCGCCCGCCTCCAGGCGCGGGCGAGGGCGCCGCCGACCCGGCCGCGGCCGAGTATCAAGACCCGGGTCTTGCGGGGCAGGTTGGACATCGCGGGCTACTCTAGCCCGGCTTCTGGATTCCGGGTTGCTAGCGGCGATAGCCGGCAGCTATCGTTCAGGGCGCTTTTTGCTCGGTGTATTGGGACCAGTCGAGGTGGCCATGAGTCGGTGGGTGGTGGTTGCGGTGCTCGCCGCAATGGGGACGTCGGGAGCGGCGCTGGCCGCTGAGACCCAGGATGAGGCTGCTGGCGCGGCGGCCGTCGAGCTGGCCAAGCCGGTTCCCAAGGCCAAACCGAAGATCAAGCTGATCGTCGTGCCGGCCTTCGCCGAAAAGGGCCCGCTCGCCAAGGGCTGGGGCGCCAAGACCGCCGACGCGTGGGCCGCGAAGCTCTCCGAGGTCACCGGCGTGAAGGTGCTGGGGCCCTCCACGCTCTCCACCGTCCTCGACGACCTCCAGATCTCGGCGCTGAGCGGCACGGGCAGCCGCGACGCGGCCAAGGCGGCGGGCGCCCAGGCCATCCTCACCGGCGAGGTCAGCGACCAGGTCGACCGGATCGCCGTGAACACCCGGCTCGTCAGCGCCTTCACCGGCGTGGTGTGGGTGGCCTCGAAGCAGTCCTTTGCGCCGGGCGCCAAGCCTGCCGCAAAGGTGGAGACGAAGCCTGAGCCGAAGCCGGAACCCGTCGAGGCCAAGGCCGAGCCGAAGCCAGAGCCCAAGGTCGCAGAGGCCACCGTCGAGACGAAGAAGGTGGAGGCCAAGCAGGTGGAGGCCCAGCAACCCGCGCCCAAGGCCGAGTCGGATCTTCCGCGCTCTTCCGCGGGCGGCGTGGCCTCGGGGCGCATCGAGATCGTGGTTCGCGAGCTGTCCGACAAGATCGCCGAGGCCTTCTCCAAGCTGCCCGGCAACGTGCGCTACCGGCGCCTCGCGGTCATCCCCTTCAACGACCTCGGGCCGAACGCCAAGAGCCACCAGATCGGCTCCATCGTCACCGCGGAGATCGCCACCGTCCTCCGCCGCGACCACGGCCTGCTGCTGGTGGAGCGGGCCCAGCTGTCGCAGGTGATGGACGAGATGCGCCTGAAGGAGCTGACCCAGGACGACCCGGAGCAGGCCAATCAGCTCGCCAAGCTCGCGGACGCCCAGGCCCTGGTCGTCGGGTCGGTCGCAGATGCTGGCGACAAGTACCTGGTCAACGCCAAGGTCGTCAGCTCGGCGACCGGGCAGATGCTGGCAGCCGAGTCGGCGAGCCTGCCCGCCGCGGGACTGGTCTCCTTGGCCAGCGAGTCGGTCGTCCTTCGCAGCAAGTCGGGCGCAGTCTTCCGCAGCCTCATCGTCCCGGGCTGGGGGCAGATCTACAACCGCCAGACCTTGAAGGCCGGAATCATCATGGGCGGCGAGCTGGCGCTCTTTGCCGGCGCGCTGACGTTCCACCTGACCGGCGATTGGGCGAAGGGCCGCTACGAGCAGGGCCTGCCCGAGACCTCTGGCCACTGGAAGCTCGCCGAGCAGCGGTATCAGTGGCGCAACATCCTGCTCTACGTGGCGGCTGGCGTCTGGGTCTACAACATCCTCGACGCCTACCTCTCCGGCGTCGACGGCGAGTCGGCGCTCTCGGGCGCGATGGGCCAGAGCGAGCCCAAGTTCGTTCCGGTCGTCAGCGCCGGCAAGGACGGCGCGACCGTGGGCGGCGTCCTCAAGTTCTGAGAAGGCGCGGCAAGCGAAAGCATGCGAAAGCCCCTCCGGCCGTCAAGCCGAGGGGCTGGTGGTTTGCAGTGCTGATCGGTTGCGGAGCTGCGCTTGAGGCCAAAGGCAGCAGGCCCCAAGGCGTGAAGCCAAGGGGCCTGGAGCCCGAAGCCCGAAGCTGAAGCCCGAACTACTTCGCGGCCTGCACGTGCGCCACGGCCTTCGCCAGGCGGGAGACGTGCCGGTTCGCGTTGCGGCTGTGGATCGCCTTCTTGCTCGCCGCCTTCTTGAGGGCCTTCTCGGCGCCCGTGAGCGCGTCCTTGGCCTTCGCGGGATCCTTCGCCGTCACGGCGTCACGGACCTTCTTCAGAGCCGTCTTCACGGTAGAGCGCCAGTGGATGTTGCGGGCGCGGCGCTTGAGGCTCTGGCGGTGACGCTTCTCGGCAGACTTGATGTTGGCCACTTCTTCCTCCAAATCGGCTGCGACATGTCCGCCAGTTCGGCGGGGCGCGTCTCGTAACAGCTTTCGATCGAGGCTGTCAAGCGACCTTTCGCCCGCAACCTCTGCGCAAAGGCGTGCCGCGGGGGGCCACGCCTCGAACGTCTCGAGCACCTTCCGGGCGCCCGCCCTGTGGGGATTGTCGGTCCGCTCGACACCGCCAAGGCGTTGACACTCTGTAGCACCCTGCAACGGTGGTGGATATGCCAGCAATTCCAACAGGTTGTTGATTTGCTGCGCGTTTCAGCAAAACGATGAATGGCCCCCGGATGCGAGGGGCCTTCCCGGCAACCCACAAGGTTAGCCACAGCGAATCCACAGAACCTGTGGACAAGGCGTTCAAGCCCGCGCGGGGCCACCTGCACGAAACGTCGAAGGGAGAGTGGGCGAGCACTTCAGCGAGCCTTCTTGTGGAGCAGCAGCTTCGCCTCGTCCCAGAGCGCGTCCATCTCCTCCAGCGTCGATGACGCCGGGTCCTTGCCGCGCTCGGCGAGCTTCTTCTCGATGTAGCGGAAGCGTTCGGTGAAACGGCCCAGCGTGCCGCGCAGCGCATCCTCCGGAGGCGCCTTGACCCAGCGACCCAGGTTCGCCAGGGCGAAGAGCGCGTCGCCCAGCTCCTCCTCGATGCGCACGCGGTCGCCGCCGGCGATGGCCTCGTCGAGCTCGGCGAGCTCCTCGTCGACCTTGGCGCGCACGTCCTCGAGCTTGTTCCAGTCGAAGTGGACCTTGCTCGCCTTCTCGGTCAGTCGCTCCGCGCGCAGGAGGGCCGGGGCCTGGGGCGGCACGCCGTCGAGCACGCTTCCGGCGTCTCCGGTCTTCGCCTTGCGCTCCTCTTTCTTGAGCGCCACCCACCAGCCGTCCACGTCGTCGTCCTTCAGCACCTTGCGGTCGCCGAAGACGTGCGGGTGGCGGTACTCGATCTCTGTCGCAGATCGCCTTGCACACGTCGGCCATCTCGAAGGCGCCCTGCTCGCGGGCGATCTGGGCGTGGAAGACGATCTGGAAGAGCAGGTCGCCCAGCTCCTCGCACAGGGGCCCGAGCGGCTTGCCCGCGGCGGCGGCGTCCATCTGCTCCAGCACCTCGTAGGCCTCCTCGACGAGGTACGGCCGCATCGAGCGCAGGTCCTGCGCCCGGTCCCACGGGCAGCCTTCGGGGGAGCGAAGCTTCTCGAGGATGGCGATCAGTCGGTCGAGCTGTTCGGCGGCACGGGTCATGGTCCTGTGAACTGTAGGCGAGCGCCGCGGCTGCGCAACGCCCGAGCGAACCGGAGGCGGCCGGCCCTCACGCCGTCCTTGCGGGTCGGCGCGGCAAACGTCTAGAATCCACTCGCCTTTTGGCCCTCGATGCGAGTCCTCGTCCGCCTCCTCCTCGTCTCGCTCACGCTCGCCGCTGCGGCGCAGCCCGCGCACGCCCAGTTCAAGTCGCTGCGCACGGGCAACGACGACATCGACATGGGCTCGCCGCAGCGCGCCAAGCCGGCCGCGCAGGACGAGGCTGCCGCCGACGACAACGGGCCTGCGGACGGCAAGGGCGACGGCGACACCTTCATCCCCGGCATCAGCGACAAGCAGGCGAACCGCGCCGGCCGCGATGCGGGCTTCGACGCCGCCAAGGGCCGGAAGGGCGCCCCGGATGCAGGCGCGGCCGCCCCCGACGCCGGGCTCCCGGGCGACGCGGGAGCGGGCGGTGGCTCTGGCGACAAGGCCGCGGCGCCCCTCATCCTGCCGCCCAGCGACGGCGTGGAGCAGCTGAACGCGGCGTGGAGCGCCCGTCGCCAGGCCGCGGGGCGCAGCGCGGTGCGCGAGGTCGCGGAGCAGGAGAAGGCCGTCAGCCGCCTGCGAGGCGAGCTCGGCTGCAGGAACCTCTTCGTCATCGGCGCCGCGCTGGCCAGCGAGGCGGAGGCGCTCTCGGCCAGCGACGGGCCGGAGGCGCTGCGCCGGGCGATGCTGGCCGCCGAGCTCGCGCCCGACCTCCCCTCGGCGCACTGGGCGGTGGCGCGCACCGCCTTCCGGGAAGACGTCACCAACGTCGGCCGCTACTTCGGCTCGGCCGTCGACGCGCTGCAGGCGACCTGGCGCGAGCCCCGCTGGCGGGCGGCGCTGGTCGCCGACCTCGCCTTCGCGCTCATCGGCGGGTTCCTCTTGGCCGCCGCGGGCGTGGTGGTGCTGCTCTTCCTGCGCCACGCGCGCTACTTCCTGCACGACTTCCACCACCTGTTCCCCCGCGGCGCGTGGCAGGCGCAGACCGCCATCGCCGGCTTGCTGGTGCTGGCGCTGCCCCTCTTCTTCGGCCTGGGCCCGTTCGCCTTCATGCTCACCCTGGCGCTGGCGGCCTGGCTGCACCTGTCGACGAGCGAGAAGGCCGTCGTGGCCGTGCTCTTCGTCCTGGCGGGGCTCTCGCCGATGGGCGCGCAGGTCGCCGAGCGCTACACCGAGTTCGTCGGGACCCGCGCCGAGACCATCTACCTCGTGCAGACCGGCGGCCCGGACGACGCGGCGGCGCTCTCCCGCCTGCAGGCGCTGGGCGAGCGGGCCGACGCGCCCTACGAGGCGCTCTACACCCTCGGCCGCCGCGCCCGCTTGCTGGGCCAGGTGCCGGCCGCGGTGGCGTGGCTGCGGCAGGCCGCCGAGCTGCGCCCCAGCTCCATCGAGGCGCTGCTCGAGCTGGGCAGCGCCCTCTACCTGTCCGGCGACGTCGAGGGAGCCCGCGAGACCTGGCAGCGCGTGCTGTCGGTCAAGGAGACCTCGGTCGAGGCGCACTCCGCGCTGGCGCGCCTGTTCGACCGCCGGGCCAAGGTCGCCAGCCGCGAGGAGGCCTCCGCGCAGATCACCGAGGCGCAGGCCCACCAGCGTCGCCTCATCGAGCTCGACCCCAAGCTGGGCGCGGCCTTCGCGCAGTCGGGCGAGCCCGACCTCCACGCCAACGCCTGGTTGCCGCTGACCCCCGTCGACGTCGAGGGCCTGACCGAGCTGGCGCAGTCCCAGTCGCACCCGTCCTGGGTGGGCGAGGACGTCGCGCGCCGGCTCTTCTGGTTCTTCCCGCGCGCCTGGGCGTTCCTGGCCGGCCCCGCGGCCGCGCTGCTGCTGGGCCTGGCGACGCTGGTGAGAAACTTCTTCGTCCCCAGCAATGCCTGCGGCAAGTGCGGTCGCCCGGTATGCCGCCGCTGCGACGCCGAGGTGGTGGGCCCGGCGATGTGCGGCCAGTGCCTGACCATCTTCGCGCAGCGCGTGGCGGTCGACCCGCCGGCGCGGGCCGCCAAGGAGGCTCAAGATCAAGCAGTACCAGCGCCAGCGGGTGTGGGCCACCCGCGCCGCCGGAGTGCTGCTCCCCGGCGGAGGCCAGGTGGTCACCGGCCGGCCGGTGGTGGGCAGCCTGCTCCTCCTGGTCGCCGGGGTCGCGGGCTGGGCCGTCGTCTTCCACCACGGCATCGTTCCGGCGCCTTGGGGCACGGCGCCGGCGGCCCTGGTCATCGTTCCCTGCGTGCTGGTGGTCGGCCTGGCGTGGGCGCTGGGCCTGCGCCTGGCCCTGAGGCAGACCCAGCCCACCAACCTCATCAAGGTCGGGCCGGCCCCGGGGACTGGGGCGGAGACCACGCCCAAGACCGACCCGAACGCGATACGGCCGAAGTCGGTCGAGCTGTAGGAGCCTCTCCGATGGCGCTCAGCGGAACGCTCAAGGACTTCGGCATCGCCGACATCTTCCAGCTCATCGGCCAGCAGCAGAAGACGGGCGTGCTGCACCTGACCGAGAAGGACGACGAGGTCCACGTCTCCTTCAAGGACGGCAACATCGTCCGCGCCGAGAGCGCCACCCGGAAGAAGAAGGAGCTGCTGGGCGACATGCTGGTCCGCGCCGGGCTCGTCAGCGAGCGCGGGCTGCAGGAGGCGCTCGACGAGCAGAAGCGCACCTTGAAGCGCCTGGGCGACATCCTGGTGGCGCACGGCAAGGTGGAGCGCTCGGCGCTGCGCGAGATGGCGCAGCTGCAGACCAGCGAGACCATCTACCGCCTCTTCGCGTGGAAGACGGGCAACTACGCCTTCGAGACCGCGGAGATCGACTTCGACCCCGAGACGGTCACCCCCATCCGCTCCGAGAGCGTGCTGATGGAGGGCTTCCGCCGGGTCGACGAGTGGCCGCTCATCCGCAAGCGCATCACCAGCGCCTCGATGACCTTCGAGCGGGTCAAGGACCTGCCCGCGCCCAAGACGAAGGCCAAGAAGGGCGACGACGTCGACGAGGCGTTCGCGGCCTTCGACGGCGGCGGGGCGAAGGACGAGGGCGAGGACGAGGACGACAGCGTCGACAACGTCGGGCCGAACGAGCGGCGCATCTACCGCATCGCCGACGACGGCAAGGACGTCTCGTGGATCATCGACCGCTCGCGGCTGGGGGAGTTCGAGGCCTGCAAGGGCCTGATGAACCTGGTCAACGGCGGCTACCTCAAGGCCGTCAACGCCACGGCGGACGCGGCGGCGGCCGCGGCCTCGGGACGGCGCCGGCGCGTCGCCGAGGTGCTGGTCGCCACCGTCAGCAAGCTGGGCGCGACCATGGCCGTCGTCGCCTTCCTGGGCGTCCTCGCCATCACCGCGCCGCTGAGCCCGCTCGTCCCCAAGGCGCTGGACCAGGCGCAGGTGGCCGACCCGGCCCTGGAGCGGCTGGCCTCGCGCGGGCAGCTGTCGCGGCTGCAGACCGCGCTCGCCGTCTACGTCCTCGACCACGGCAAGAGCCCGGAGACGCTCGACGAGCTGGTCAAGGCCGGGATTGTCGACGAGGTCGACGTGCGTTTCCCGTGGGGCGAGCCGTACCATTACCGCAAGGCGGGCGACGCCACCTGGGTGCTGCTGCCGCCGCTGAGATGAAAAGCAGGCCGTAGGCCATAGGCTTTAGGAAAGGCCGCTTGGGAGAGACGACGGACATGCAGCAACCCGCGAAGGTCGAGTTCGACGACAACGACCTCGTCCAGGCGCTGTGCGGTGGCCACAACGAGAACCTGAAGCTCGTCGAGCGCCGGCTGGGCGTGACGGTGGGGCAGCGCGGAGCGCACCTGCTGGTGGCGGGCGAGCCCCCGGCGGTGCAGCTGGCGCAGCGGCTGCTCAAGGAGCTCTACGCGCTCGTGCGCGGCGGCTACAAGCTCTACCCGGAGGACGTCGAGCAGGCGGTCAAGCTGCTCACGAGCGGCGGACAGGACGCCTCGCTCAAGGACATCTTCCTGGACACCGTCTTCGTCTCCAGCCGCAGGCGGGCCATCGCGCCCAAGGGGTTGGCGCAGAAGCGGTACGTCGAGGCCATCCGGCAGAAGGACATCGTCTTCGGCATCGGCCCGGCCGGCACCGGCAAGACCTACCTCGCCATGGCCATGGCCGCTTCGGCGCTGATGGAGCGGCGCATCAAGCGCATCGTGCTGACGCGGCCGGCGGTGGAGGCGGGGGAGAAGCTGGGCTTCCTGCCCGGCGACATCGCCGAGAAGGTCAACCCCTACCTGCGGCCGCTCTACGACGCGCTGCACGACATGATGGAGTTCGAGAAGGTCGCCGACCTCATCGAGCGCGGGACCATCGAGGTGGCGCCGCTGGCCTTCATGCGCGGGCGCACGCTCAACGACTCCTTCGTCATCCTCGACGAGGCGCAGAACACCACCGCCGAGCAGATGAAGATGTTCCTGACCCGGCTGGGCTTCGGCTCCAAGGCGGTCATCACCGGCGACGTGACCCAGGTGGACCTGCCCACCGGGCGCGCGAGCGGCCTCATCGAGGCCCGGCAGATCCTGGGGCGGGTGGAGGGCATCGAGTTCTGCGCCTTCACCGAGGTGGACGTGGTGCGCCACCCTCTGGTCCAGGAGATCATCCGGGCGTACGACGTGCGGGATCAGCAGCGGGCGGCCGAGAAGCGTGCGGCGGCAGCCTCGGCAGCGGCCGAGAAATCGGAAGAGCCCGCGAAGCTCTGACGGTTTCACGGTCCACCCAGTCCACGACGTCGACCCTGTCCACTCCGTCCACCCACCGGACAGCGGCATGCGTCCTGCCAACTCCGCCTGCTTGCCAACCGGCGAGGCGCTGTGGCAAACCCAGAGCCCATGAGTGACGGCAACGAGCGGCGCAGGGACCGGCGGGTTCCAGTAGAGCTGTGGATCGAGGCCGAGGCCGGGGACGAGCTGTACTTCCACCGGGCGGCGAACCTCTCGGTCGGCGGGGCGTTCTTCGACAAGACCATCCCCGAGCCCGCCGGGAAGATCGTCCAGCTGCGCTTCTCGCTCCCGGGCGGCGGCGCGGAGATCTCGTGCAAGGGCGAGATCGTCAACGCCAAGGACTTCGCCATGGGCGTGCACTTCGTCGACCTCGCCGAGGCCGACCGCCAGCGCATCGAGGCGCTGGTCGAGAAGCTCAGCCAGGGTTAGGCGAGCGCGCTGCGCACACTCACTTCTCGATGAGCGCGTTGCAGGTGAGCGGCTCGGCGAGCGCCAGGGCCTTCACCGCGGCCGGGGCGTTCTGCCCGCCCCCGACCTGCGAGAGCACGTTGCTGCAGCCGCTGGCGAGGACGGTGGGGGCGGCGTCCTTGGAGAGCACCTCGACCACCACCATGTAGTTGCTCCCCGGCGCCATGCGGGCCTGGAAGGTCTGGCCCTTGGCCGAGGTCAACTGCGCGGCGTCGACGTCGAAGACGAGCGCGTTGTGCTCCTTGCCCGCGTCGTCCCGGAGCTTGACCAGGTCGTCGATGGGCGAGCCGCTCTGCTTGATCACCTGGCCGCGTACGCAGGTGAAGCGGAGGTCGACGCAGCTGTGGTTGGTCCCGTGCGAGAGCACCACCACCTGCACCTTGCCGATCTGGTCGGCGGTCAGCCCGTGGATGTCGATGCCCAGCGGGACGCCGGCCAGGTCGCCGTCGAAGTTGCCGCAAGCGGCCAGCGCGAGAACGGCGAGGGCGGCGAGGCGTCTCATTGCTGCACCGTGACGGTGATGGGCAGGGTGCCGTCCTTGGGCTGGGTGAGCGCGACTCCCGCGCCCACGCCGGCCCCGACCACCACCACGCCGACGATGGTCCAGACCCACCACTTCTGGTACCAGGCCTCGTCCGCCGCGACGGCGGGGGCAGGCGTGGTGGGCGCGGCAGGTTCGGCCTTGGCCGAGATGCGTACCCGCAGCGGCGAGAGGGCGTCGCCCACGCCGGCCACCCGGCGCCCGCCGGCATCGCCGACCTCGAGGTAGTACTCGAGCGCGTACTCGGAGTCCTCCTCCGGCAGCTCGAAGGCCGGGATCTTGGCGACGAAGTCCGAGCCCTCGGCGGCGAACGAGGTGGACGAGTAGCCCTCGGTGCCCGCCCGCCGATAGTAGAGGCGCGTCTTGGCGCCCGCCGGCAGGTCGCTGATCTGGGCGCGGACGTCGAGCCGGTCGCCCGGCGTGGCGGTCGCGATGGCCGAGTGGCTCAGCTTGACCGGCTTGCGCTCGGCGCGGACCTGCTCGAAGAGCGTGCGGATCTTGGCGCTGGTGCTCTTGGGAAGCTGGTGGTCGGGGTCGGCCTGCAGCAGGCGTTCGAAGGAGGCGCGGGCCTTGTCTTCCTTGCCCAGGAACAGGTACGCGGTCCCCTGCAGCTCGTAGAGCTGGACCAGCATCGCGTCGCTCAGGTCGGGCGAGCCCAGGGTGTCGTTGATGATCTTCAGGGCCGGCTCGAACTCGGCCTCCTCCAGCAGCTGGCGCGCCTTGTCGATGGGCTTGTTCGCCGCACCGAGCGCCAGCGAGGGAACCGCGAGCAGCAGGCCGAACAGCAGCACGGCCGGCCAGGAGCACCGCCTGCATGGATGGGGGGCAATCACGGGCGTGGACGCTACCAAAAGGCACCTTGGCTGGCAAAAGCCTCAGCGCCCTCGCGTGGTTGCATCTTCTGCTCGGGCGCATCGTTCGGTCGATCCCCACGGGCGGCCACGCCTTGACACGAGAGGACCGCCGCCTATAATGGCCCGCTTTTTGCGGTGGAAGCAGGCAGATAAATGATTGTTTTACTTGAAGAAATCAGGGACGACGGCCTCTCGGTCGACCGCGAGCTCACCCGCGAGTGGCTCACGGGCGTGCTCGAGCGTGAGGGCGAGGCGACGGGCTTTTCGGCCACCGGTCCGGCCCGCCTCACCGCCGAGTTCCAGCGAGTGGGCGACAAGCTCCTGCTCGAGGGCGACACCAAGGTGGGTGTCCAGGGACCGTGCCGCCGCTGCCTCGCCGACGTGAAGGCGCAGGTCCCGGTGCACTTCGAGCTCAACCTCGTCGCCCGGGCGAAGAAGGACGAGGACGACGAGGAGGAGGCGGCCGAGGGCGAGCACGAGGGCCTCGAGGGCGAGAACACCTTCGAGTCCGAGACGGCCGACGAGGAGCGCTTCGACGGCCGCCAGATCGACCTGGGCGCCATCACCCGCGAGCAGATCCTCCTGGCGCTGCCGATGGACCTGCTCTGCAAGGATGCCTGCAAGGGCCTGTGCAGCGTCTGCGGCCAGGACCTGAACGTGAAGGAGTGCGGTTGCCAGCGCAAGGTCGCAGACCCCCGCTGGGCCGCGCTCAAGGACATCAAGCTCACCTAGAAGCACCGCGGGCGTCCAAGGTTCGCCCTTGACTAAAAGGGCCGGACGGCCGAGCCTGCGCAACCTTTCACCGAAGTCAAAAGGAGCACCACCGTGGGCGTCCCCAAGAAGCGAACCTCCAAGATGCGCCGCGACCGCCGCCGCGCCGCCAACAACAACCTCAAGACCCCGCCGAACGTCGTGCTCTGCCAGAAGTGCCGCGAGCCGATCATGCCGCACACGGTCTGCAAGAACTGCGGGACCTACAAGAAGCGCGCGGCGATCGCAGTCGCGGAGTAGGCCGGGGCAGACTCGGCTCTGAAGGCCGGCCACCTCTTGAATCAGGCCGGCCGATCCCCCGATGCGCCTCGCTCTGGACGCGATGGGCGGTGACCACGCCCCCGCCGCAGTGGTGGAGGGCGCGGTCCTGCATGCGCGCAAAGCGCCGAGGGACCACGTGGTGCTGGTCGGCGACGAGCCCCGCATCCAGGCGGAGCTGTCGCGGCTGAAGGCCGGCGCGCTGGTCGAGGTGCGCCATGCTCCGCAGGCGGTGGGCATGGACGAGCACCCGGTGACCGCGGTGCGCCGCAAGCGAGACTCCTCCATCCGCGTGGCGTTCGACCTCGTCGCCCGGGGCCAAGCGGATGCCGTCGTCTCCGCGGGCAACTCCGGAGCGGCGCTCGCGGCGGCCCTGTTCGTGCTGGGACGGTTGCCCGGGATCGATCGCCCGGCGGTGGTGACGCTCCTGCCCACGCTGGCGGGCCGGTTCGCCGTCCTGCTCGACTCGGGCGCGACCGTCGCCTGCCGTCCCGCGCACCTGGTGCAGTTCGCCCACCTGGGCGACGCCTACGCGCGCCGGGTGCTGGGCGTCGCGCGCCCGCGGGTGGCGCTGCTCTCCAACGGCGCCGAGAAGTCCAAGGGCACCGACCTGACCCGCGGCGCGCTCGAGGCGCTGGAGCGCTCGCAGCTCAACTTCACCGGCTATGTCGAGGGCAACGACCTGTTCGCCGACGCGGTGGACGTCATCGTCACCGACGGCTTCACCGGCAACGTCGTGCTCAAGACCACCGAGGGCGCAGCGGCGGCGCTGTCGGCCACCCTCAAGCGCGAGATCGAGGCGCACTCCACCGCCAAGCTCGGCGCCTGGCTGTCGCGTCCCGCCTTCGCCGCGTTCCGCAAGATCGCCGACTGGGCCGAGGTGGGCGGGGCGCAGCTCGTGGGCGTCGACGGCACGGCGTTGCTCGCGCACGGGCGCTCGAACGCACGGGCCATCCGCAACGCGCTCCGGGCGGCCTCGACCGCGGCGTCGCTGAAGCTCGCGGCCGAGCTGACCGACGCCGCGCTCAAGGCGCACGCGCTCTCGCGCAGCGCCCGGCCCGCGGCGGCCAAGGAGCACAGGACCGAGGAGTCGCCCTAGCGGTCTTCGCGGGGCGGGAGAGGACGGTTGCGATGGGCAAGCTGGCTTACGTCTTTCCGGGGCAGGGCTCGCAGTACGTGGGCATGGGGCGCGCGCTGTACGAGAAGTGTCCCGAGGCCAAGGCCGTCTTCGACGCGGCCGACGAGGCGCTGGGCGAGAAGCTCTCCAAGCTCGTCTTCGAAGGCCCCGAGGAAGACCTCAAGCTCACCCGCAACACCCACCCCGCCATCCTGACCGTCTCGGTGGCGATGCACGCCGTCCTCCGGGCGCGCACCGGCGAGACCCCCGATCTGCTCGCCGGGCACTCGCTGGGCGAATACTCGGCGCTCGTCGCCTCCGGAGCGCTCGACCTCGCCGACGCCGTGCGCGCCGTGCGCCAGCGCGGCGCCTTCATGCAGGAGGCGGTTCCGGCGGGCGTCGGTGCCATGGCCGCGGTGGTCCGGGTGGACCCCGAGCTGGTCAAGGCCGGCTGCGCCGAGGTGGCGCAGAACCAGGTCTGCTCGCCGGCCAACTTCAACAGCCCCGACCAGACGGTCATCGCCGGCCACGCGGAGGCCGTCGAGCGCGCCCGCGCCAAGCTCGCTGCTGCGGCGCCCCGGGCCCGGGTCCTGCCCCTGCCCGTGAGCGCCCCCTTCCATTGCGCCCTGATGGAGCCCGTCGCGCCGCGCATGCGCACCGTCCTCGAAGGGCTGAGGTGGTCGGCGCTGGCCGTGCCGGTGGTCACCAACGTCGAGGCCGCGCCCAATGCAGATCCCAAACGGGCGGTGGAGCTCCTGGTGGCGCAGGTGACCTCGCCGGTGCGCTGGGTCGAGAGCGTGAAGGCGCTGGCGGCCGCTGGGGTGACGCGCGTGGTCGAGGTCGGCCCGGGCAAGGTCCTCACGGGGCTGGTCAAGGCCATCGACAAGGGCCTGGAGGCCACGGCGCTGGACGAGCCCGAAGCTCTCGCCAAGCTGCTCGGCGGCTGAGCACGACGGCGAGTGCGAGCGCCGCTTCGGGTGACACCGCGGAACTGCTGGACTATAACGACCCGAACTCTTTGACACGACTTCGGTTCGGCGTCGGACCCCGACGCTCCGGACGAAGTCTTCGAGCCGACCGAGCTCACCCCAAGCTTCAGCAGCATCGGAGGACAGCGAGTTATGACCGCCACGAACGTCGAGGTGAAGGTGAAGTCGATCATCGCCGAGCAGCTGGGAGTCGGCGAGGACGAGATCAAGCCGGAGAAGCTCCTTCATCGACGACCTGGGCGCCGACAGCCTCGACATCGTGGAGCTGGTGATGGCGATGGAAGAGGAGTTCGACGTCGAGATCCCCGACGAGCAGGCCGAGTCGATCAAGACCGTCAAGGACGCCATCGACTACATCAATTCGCACAAGAAGTAGGAGCCTATGGGCGAGCTCACGCGTCGCGTCGTCGTCACCGGAATCGGCCTCGTCTCCCCACTGGCCACGGGCACCGCGAAGACCTGGGAGGGCCTCGTCGCCGGCAAGAGCGGCATCAAGCCCATCACCCGCTTCGACGCCAAGGACTACGACGTCCAGATCGCCGGCGAGATCCGCGACTTCAACGCCGGCGACTGGGTCGAGAAGAAGGAGGTCCGCCGCCTCGACCCCTTCATCAGCTACGCCGTCGCCGCCGGCAAGATGGCCATGGCCGACAGCGGCCTGGTGGTCACCGACGCCAACGCCGCACGCCTGGGCTGCCTGGTCGGCTCGGGCATCGGCGGGCTCACCACCGTCGAGGCCACGCACAAGAAGGTCCTCGAGCAGGGGCCCTCGCGCATCAGCCCGTTCTTCGTCCCGGAGATGATCGTCAACCTCGCCCCGGGGCAGATCAGCATCAAGCTGGGGCTCAAGGGGCCCAACTGGTCTCCGGTCTCCGCCTGCGCCACCGGCGCCCACGCCATCGGCGAGGCGATGCGGCTCATCCAGCGCGACGAGGCCGACGCGGTCATCGCCGGCGGGACCGAGGCCGCCATCACCCCGCTGGGCGTCGGCGGGTTCGCCGCCGCCCGCGCGATGTGCACCGACTCCAACGACAAGCCGGAGAAGGCCAGCCGGCCGTTCGACAAGACCCGCTGCGGGTTCGTCATGGCCGAGGGCGCGGGCCTGGTGCTGGTCGAGGAGCTCGAGCACGCCAAGAAGCGCGGCGCGCGCATCTACGCCGAGCTGGTCGGGTACGCCGCCAACAGCGACGCCTACCACATGACCTCGCCCGCGCCGGACGGGGAGGGCGCCGCGCGCTGCATGCGCCTCGCGCTCCAGGACGCGTGGATGCGGCCCGAGGAGATCGGCTACATCAACGCGCACGGCACCTCGACCGAGGCCAACGACCTCAACGAGACCCGGGCCATCAAGGCGGTCTTCAAGGACCACGCGAAGAAGCTGGCCGTCAGCTCCATCAAGTCGATGCTCGGCCACCAGCTGGGCGCCGCCGGCAGCACCGAGGCCGCCGCGTGCGCGCTGGCCCTGCTCCACAACGTGCTGCCGCCGACCATCAACCTCGACAACCCCGACCCCGACTGCGACCTGGACTACGTGCCCCACCAGGCGCGCGAGGTGAAGGTCGACGCGGTGATGACCAACTCCTTCGGGTTCGGCGGCACCAACGCCGTGCTCGTGCTCAAGCGGTTCGTTGGGTAGCCGCGGGTAGCGGCTGGGTAGCGGCAGGCCTCCGGGCCTGCCATCACCTCGACTCCGAACCGACGCTTCCACACCGATGCTCTGGCCGCGAATGTTCCCCTCCGGTCGGCCCGACTCCAGGACGGACACCCTATGAAGATCGCCATCGCCAGCGACCACGCCGGGCTCGTGCTCAAGAAGGAAGTGGCCGAGACGCTCGTCTCGCTGGGCCACGAGCTCAAGGACTTCGGCACCTTCGACAACAGCTCGGTCGACTACCCGGACTTCGCCACCGCGGTCTCCAAGAGCGTGCGCGAGGGCTCGCACCAGTGCGGCGTGCTCATCTGCGGCACCGGCATCGGCATGTCCATCGTCGCCAACAAGTACCAGGGCATCCGCGCGGCGCTGTGCACGACCGAGTTCGAGGCCCGCATGAGCCGCGCGCACAACGACGCCAACGTGCTGTGCATGGGCGAGCGCGTGGTGGGGCCGGGGCTCGGCCGGATGATCGCCAAGGCCTTCGTGGAGACCGCCTTCGAAGGCGGCCGGCACCTCAAGCGCGTCCAGAAGATCGCCGACGCCGAGAACGAGAGCGGCCGCAGCTAGCTCGCCGCTCGAGACCGACGCGGCGGCGACCGCCCGTCAGGCGCGTGGTTGACGCCGTTGGCCTTCCCACGCGCTCGGCCGCCGGCGCCCGCCGCGAAGTTGCTCGTGGTTCCCTCCACCGGCATCATGACCGGGCCGGCAACGTTCATCGCACGACAGAGGCCCTCCCGTGGACGACAAGCGCCAGTTTCCCCGAGTGAAGGACCCGGTGGTGGTGGTCAAGGTCGCCACGGTCGACAAGTTCCGGACCTTCTACCTCGCGGACCTCTCCGCCGGCGGCATCTTCATCCGCTGCGAGCGGTTCCTGCCGCTGCACTCCGAGCTGGACGTGAAGTTCTTCGCTCCGGGGCTGGTCGAGCCGCTCCTGCTGCACGGCGAGGTGGTGCGCATCGAGGGAGGCGAGCCGGGCGCCAAGGCCGAGCGGGTGGGGATGGGCATCAAGTTCAAGAACCTGGCTCCGGCTTCGGTCGACGCCCTGGCTTCGCTCATCGCCGAGCACACCGCGGCACCCCAGCAGCCCTCCCAGGCGCCGGGGGCGCCCGCGGAGGCAATGCTCAGCGAGCTGGCGACGGTCAAGAACGACCTCCGCAGCCGCGGGCAGGAGCTGGCGGACCTCCAGGGCAGGCTGGCGGAGGCGCAGGCGCTCATGAACGAGTACGGCCGCGAGTGCGACCAGCTCAAGGCCGACCGCGAGGTGCTCAAGTCGCAGCTCGACGCCGCGTCGCAGGCGGGCTCGAGCGCGCGCAGCCAGGGGGAGGGCGAGCGAGCGGCGCTGCAGGACGAGCTGGACCGCGCCCGCGCCGAGAACGCCGAGCTCCAGGCCCGCGCGGCGGAGCTGGCGGGCCAGCTGGACGCCTTCCGGGCCGAGTACCAGACGATGGAGACCGACGAGGCGGCGACGCGGGCCCTCGCCGAGCGCCTCGCCCGCGAGAAGGCGGCGCTGGAGAAGAAGCGCAAGGACGAAGCCCAGGCCCTGGCCGCCGAGGCCGCGCAGCTGCGCGAGCAGCTGGCCCAGGCTCGCGCCGAGTCCGAGGCGGGCGGCGCGCTCGTCCAGGACCTGCAGCGCAAGGCGGAGCAGGCGGTCGAGCAGCTGGGCCACGCCCAGGCCCAGCTCGAGCAGGAGCGGGCCGAGCACGCGCACCTCGCGGCGCAGCTCGTCACCAGCCAGGAAGAGGTGGCCCGGGTGAAGGACGAGCTCGGTCGCGTCCGCGCCTCCGCGCGCGAGGCGGCGGAGCTGCGCCTGGCGCTCTCCACCGAGCACTCGCGCAGCGCCAGCCTGGAGAGGATGCTGGCCGACTCCAAGACCCAGCTGGAGCGGGTCCGCCAGAAGGAGCGCGAGCTGAGGCGCCTGGTGGCGCTGGTCTCCTCGCCGCAGGACGAGGAGGTCATCATCGTCAACGAGGGCGCCGAGACCCCGCCCCCGGCCGAGCTCTCCGCTGGCCTCGCGGCGACTGAGCCCCCGGCGCCGGCCGCCCCCACTCCGGCCTTCGCCGCCGAAGACGCGGCCAGCGGGACGGACGACCCGGTCGCCGAAGAGCCCGCGGCCGAGCCGCCTGCCCCGCCGGCGCCCGCCGCGCCTGCCTCCAGCGCCAGCCCCGCGCCGTCGGCGGCCTCCCTGTTCTTCGACGAGCTGCCGGCGATGCCGCCGATGCCTTCGATGGCCGACCAGACGGAGAGCGACCTGGAGATCGCGGTGGACGACGAGTCGCCGCTCGACTTCGGCGAGGTGGGCTCCAGCCAGGCCGGCGACGCGGTGCAGTGGCTGCGCGAGGGGCGCGGGCTCCACCTGACGCCGGCGTTCGAGGACTACAAGGTCGAGAGTGGCCCGGAGAGCCAGGTGGCGGCGTGGCTGCGCGCGGCCTCCGACTTCCCGTCGCTCGCGGCGCTCTCGCGCGGAGCCGTGGACGAGGAAGGGCTGCTCGCCATCTGCGTCAAGTTCCTGCAGCTGGGCCTCGTGGAGTTCGACGCGGGCTGAGCCGCGGCTGACGGCTCGAGGGTGGGGAAGGCGGGGTGGGGCCGAGCCAGGCCTTCGACTCCGCCTGTGGCGCCATCCTCATTCCCTTCCTTGCCAGCCCTGGGCAAAAGGGCCAATCTTCGCCCCTTGTTTCACCTCTCCGGAGAGACCATGAACCGCCAGACCCTTCGCGAATTCAATCCCGAGATCTTCGACGCCGTCGCCAAGGAAGTAGAGCGCCAGGAGGAGGGCCTCGAGCTCATCGCCAGCGAGAACTTCGTCTCCACGGCGGTGCTCAAGGCGCTCGGCTCGCCGCTGACCAACAAGTACGCCGAGGGCTACCCGGCCAAGCGCTACTACGGCGGCTGCGAGTTCGTGGACGTCGCCGAGCAGATCGCCATCGACCGCGCGAAGAAGCTCTTCGGCGCCGAGTACGCCAACGTGCAGCCGCACTCCGGCTCGCAGGCCAACATGGGTGCCTACATGTCGGTGATGGAGACCGGCGACACCATGCTGGCGCTCGACCTGAACTCCGGCGGGCACCTGACGCACGGCTCGCCGGTGAACTTCTCGGGCAAGCTCTACAAGGTCGTCCCCTACGGCCTGCGGCACGACACCGAGACCATCGACTACGACCAGGTCGCCAAGCTCGCCAAGGAGTTCAAGCCCAAGGTCATCGTGGTCGGCGCCTCGGCCTACCCGCGCATCCTCGACTTCCCCAAGTTCCGGGAGATCGCCGACAGCGTGGGCGCCAAGATGGTCGTCGACATGGCGCACATCGCCGGCCTCGTCGCCGCCGGGCTCCACCCCTCGCCCGTCCCCGTCGCGGAAATCGTCACCACCACGACCCACAAGACCCTGCGCGGCCCGCGCGGCGGCATGATCCTCTCCAAGGAGCCGTACGGGAAGGCGCTCAACTCCAAGATCTTCCCCGGCATCCAGGGCGGCCCGCTCGAGCACGTCATCGCCGCCAAGGCCGTCGCCTTCAAGGAGGCGATGGAGCCGTCGTTCAAGGAGTACGCGAAGGCCGTCCTCGCCAACGCCCAGGCGCTCGCCGAGGGGCTGACTGCGCGCGGCCTGCGCCTGTGCTCCGGCGGCACCGACAACCACCTGATGATGGTCGACCTGCGCCCCAAGAAATCTCCGGCAAGGACGCCCAGGAGGCGCTCGGCCGCGCCCACATCACCGTGAACAAGAACATGATCCCCTTCGACCCGGAGAAGCCGACCGTGACCAGCGGCGTGCGCATCGGCACCCCGGCGCTCACCACCCGCGGCATGGGCGTCCAGGGAATGAAGGTCATCGCCAACCTCATCGTCGACGTGCTCGAGCACCCCACCGACGAGAAGGTCGCCACCCGCGTGGCCGGCCAGGTCAAGGACGTCTGCAAGCAGTTCCCGCTCTACCCGGGCCTGAAGATCGACTAGCCGGCCAGACCTCGCCGCAGCCCGACGAGCAGACTCCCGCGGCCCGCACCGCCTCCGACCAGGCGACGCGGGCCGCGCTGCATTCGCCGGGTTCCGGGCCCGGATCCGAGGTGGGCAGTGGAGTGGGGCCAGGTTCCGAATCCGAAAGCTCCGAGTTTTCGGATTCGGAACCTGGCCCCGGTCCTACGGCAGCGGCGTCTTCGTCCGTCCCTGAGGCACCGTGGGAATCCGCAGCTTCTGCCGCACCGCCCGCGACCCATCGAGCGAGGCCCGGCCCGCCCCGAGCAGCGCCAAGGCCCCGAGCGAGGTCGCCAGCGTCAGCGTGTACTCGATGCCGTGGCCCTTTCCCGGCGCGCAGGCCCAGTTGAGCAAGAAGCCGTTGGGCGCGTGGACCGCGAACAGCGCGAAGAGCATCTCGAAGCCGAGGAGGACGGCGATGGGCCGGGTCAGCAATCCGACCGCCAGCAGGAGGCTGCCGCCGAACTCGAGCAGCCCCGCGACGATGGCCAGGAAGAGCGCCGGCTTGAGCCCCGTCGCCTCGAAGCCGCTGGCGGTGCCGGTGATGCCCCCGCCACCGAACGCGCCGAAGAGCTTCTGCGCGCCGTGGACGAAGAAGACCGCCGCCAACCCCAGCCGAAGCAAGAGCGGGGCGACCACCAGTGGCCGCACCCTCGAAGGCGCACCGGCGTCGACTGCCAGGCCCGCCGTCCTCCCCAGCATTCCCGGCGCTCGCTCCACCCGCTCCATGGCACGCACACCTCCGGCGTGACGGTGGGCACCGCTCACACCCTCGGCTACCCCAAGGCCCAGAAATGCAGATCGTGGATGCGGGCCGAAAAACGGGCTACCAAGTGCCCGGAAACTCAGGGGAAATTGGCGAGCCGCAAGTTTCCGGAATCACAGGGGGTTTCGGCAGGGCAATTCGGGACTTCCAGGAGGGAGTTTCGTTGGTAACATCCGCGACCGCATGCGTTGCCCGTTCTGCAAGAAGACCGAGAACAAGGTCATCGACAGCCGGCTCTCCCACGAGGGCCACGTCATCCGCCGCCGGCGCGAGTGCCTGGACTGCGGGCGGCGCTTCACCACCTACGAGCGCGTGGAAGAGATGATGCCGCTCGTGGTCAAGAAGGACGGGCGTCGCGAGGCGTTCGACCGCGAGAAGGTGCTCGCCGGCCTGACCAAGGCAGTGGAGAAGCGGCCGGTGTCCGCCGAGCAGCTCGAGCAGGTGGTGGTGGACATCGAGCAGAAGCTGCAGGAGTCGGGCGAGAAGGAGATCGCCAGCAAGGACATCGGCGAGCTGGTGATGCAGGCGCTGCAGAAGGTCGACGACGTCGCCTACGTGCGCTTTGCCTCCGTCTACCGCAGCTTCCGCGACGTGCGCGAGTTCATGGAGGAGCTGCAGGACCTGCTCTCCGAGCGCGCGACCAAGAAGCGGGCGCGGCCCTAACGCACGAACGACATGAAGAGCGCCCACAGCAAGAGGCCGTCCGCGCCGTCGCGCCCAGAGATGCAGGAGCTGATGCGCCTGGCGATCGCCGAGGCGCGCAAAGGTCTTGGCCGGACGAGCCCCAACCCGTCCGTCGGGGCCATCGTCGTCAAGGACGGGAAGGTCGTCGCCCGCGGCTTCCACGCCAAGGCGGGCGGGCCGCACGCGGAGGTCGTCGCGCTGCGCAAGGCCGCGGAGAAGGCGCGGGGCGCGGACCTCTACGTCACCCTCGAGCCGTGCGACCACCACGGGCGCACGCCGCCGTGCACCGCGGCAATCCTCGCGGCGGGCATCAAGCGGGTGTTCGTCGGGTGTGAGGACGCCAACCCCATCGTCAGCGGTCGCGGCATCAAGCGCCTGCGGGCCGCGGGGGTGTCGGTGGTGCGGGGTGTGCTCGAGGACGAGTGCCTGGCGCTCAACCGGCCGTTCTTCACCTTCATCACCGAGCGGCGGCCGTTCGTGACCCTCAAGGTCGCCTCGACGGCAGATGGGCGGATCGCCACGGCGACCGGAGACTCGCGCTGGGTAACGGGCCCGGAGGCGCGGGAGAAGGTCCACGGCCTGCGCGAGCAGATCGACGCCATCCTTGTCGGGGCGCGGACGGTCCGCGAGGACGACCCGCAGCTCACCGCGCGGCCCAAGGGCAAGCTCTCCAGCCGCCAGCCGCTCCGGGTGATCCTGACCCGGACGCTGGACGTCCCACCAAGCGCGAAGATCTTCGACGAGCCGACGGGCGGGGTCCTGGTGCTCACCACGAGCGACGACGCCAAGCGGACGCGGGCGCTGGAGAAGAGAGGCGTCGAGGTCGTGCGGGTGCCGGGCGGAAAGCGTGGCGTCGATCTCAGGGCGGCGCTGGAGCTCCTCCACGAGCGCGACATCGTGCACCTGATGGTCGAGGGCGGCGGCGAGGTCTTCGGCGCGTTCCTGGAAGAAGGCCTGGCGGATCAGCTGATGCTCTTCATCGCGCCCAAGAATCCTCGGGGAGGGCGTGGCCTGGGCGCCGCTGCGGGCGAAGGCGAAGATGGACCACGCCATCCCGCTGGCGGACGCGGTGGTCGAGCAGGTCGGCGCCGACGTCCTGATCACCGGCACCCTGCGCTAAGCCGCTCGAGCCGTGCATCGAGCTGGTTCCGTCGATACGACCCGTCCATCCGTCCGGTAAATCCGCCAGGTCGACCAGACCGGATCACGTGTCAGGACCAGGGTAGGAACGAGCACCCCACGGGCTTCTCCCCGGAGCAGTGAGCCCAATGAGCTCGTTCTGTCAATCCATCAGCGACGGGGAGACGGGTGAGGGGCGGTGGCGAGTTCGCGCACCCGCCGCGCGACCTCCTCGGAGATCCCGAGCTCCCTCGCCAGAAGCCGCTCCGCAGCGCCAGCTCGAACGCGGCCTCCACCTCCCGCCACGCCCGCGGCCCGCGCAGCCGCCCGAGCTTCTTCTGCGCCCACTTCTGCAAAGCCCAGCAAGCGGCCGCCTTGGCCCCGGGCTCTCCACGCTCGGCGTCCTCGTGCTCGAGCAGGACTGCCACCTCGGCGTAGGAGGGGATGAGCCCAGTGAACAGCTCCCCCGGAATCCGTCCTGGCAGGCCTTGCACAGCCAGGGCCTCGCGGCAGCGGCGGTACAGGCGTTCCGAGTAGCGCGGGTCCGGCGCCCCCGAGCTCTTCTGCTGGCGGTAGAGCGTCTGGTAGCCCGGGAGCAGGTCCGCGTGGTCCCGGCGAACGGCGTCGAGGAAGGTCTGCTGCTGCACCCCGGGTCGCAGCGTCATCCCCGCGAAGCAGACGAAGCGCACGCCGGCGGAGGCCGCGCGGGAGACGAGCTCGCGCAGGTGCTCCGGCTGGTCCGAGAGCCCGGGGAACAGCGGCATCGCCATGATGCCCGTCGCGATGCCGCGCGCTCGGGCCTTCTCGAGGATCCGCAGCCGCTCGGCGAAGGGCGCGGCGCCGGGTTCGAGTTGCTCGCGCAGCCGCTCGTCGACGCTGGCCAGGCTGAACGAGAGGATGGCTCGGCGCTCGGCGTTGATCCGCTCGAGCAGGTCGAGGTCGCGCTCCACCAGCGCGGACTTGGTCAGCACGTGGACGGGAAAGCGCAGCTTCAGCGCCAGCTCGAGCACGCCGCGGGCGAGGCGGTACTTCGCTTCCGCAGGCTGCCAGGCGTCGCACACCCCGCCGCCGACGAAGAGGAAGCCCGGTTCACGGGCCCGCCCCAGCTCCTGCTCCAGGAGCCCCAGCGCGTTGACCTTGACCTGGATGTCGCGCGCGAAGTCGCCAGCGACCTGGTAGCGCTCCGCGCGGCCGTCGCAGTACAGGCAGCCGTGCTCGCATCCCCGATAGAGGTTGGCGCCGTAGCGGCCCAGGAACCAGGGGTCCGTCCCGCTGCCGCGGGCGATGGACTTGGCCTCGACCTCCACCAGCCGGGCGCCGGACTCCAGGCGAGCCTCCACGGTTCGTCAGTCCAGGGTCACGAGCGAAGTGGAGCCAGGCAGCGGGAGCCAGGCGGTGCTCCCGTCGGCCGAGAACGCCACGCGCGACGGCGTCACGTTCATCGGGCCGTCCAGCGCCAGGCCGGTCTCCGACGCCTTCGCCGTGCCGACGTCCACGATCTGCGCGATCGTGAGCCCGGTGGGGACGCCGTCCGCATCGCGCTCGATCTCCAGGACGGCGACGCGGCGGACCTGCGAGAGGTCGAGCACCGCGATGAGCCGGCGGCCGTTGGGCGTCACCGCGAGCCCGGCCAGGCCTGCCAGGTCGACCCCGTCGACGGACAGGCTGCGCGCGTTGGGCGCGACCTGGTTGCAGGAGGGGTCCTGGAGCGGGTGGACCGACACGGCTCCGCGCAGACCGGCGTAGTCGGCCCAGCCGGCATAGAGCGCGGGCACGAACCCGGGAGCGCAGGCCCGCGTGTCCGCGGTCAGGGCTCGGGCGTGCAGGGGCCGGTCCTTCAGGACTGGCGTGGGCGCTAGCAGCGGCGTGACGACGTCCTGAGCGCCGTCGCCCCTGCGGACCACGAAGGCCGCTCCGTTCGGCGGCAGCGCCAGCGCCTCGCGGCCGTCGGGCATCGCGACCAGGGAGACAGGCTGCTGGCAGAGGCCGGACTCGCAGGGATCGGAGGTTCCGGGAAGGGTCGTCTCCGGGGGCCGTCGCAGCGCGGCCTGGATCCTCAGGCACTCGGGGGCGGGCTCGGCGAGCCGGCGCAGGTGAACGGGCGGCGTGGCGCTGGTGAAGGCCGGCGACGAGACCACCACCAACTCGCCCGAGGGGCGGAGCACGACGGCGCGCGGCAGCTCCGGGAGGTTGCAGGGAGTGCTCTCGGTGAGGAAGGTGGAGGCCACGTCGGTGGTGTGAATGACCGTGGTCCGCATCAGGCCCGGCGAGCGGCACTGGCTGACGATGCACTCCTGCGCGGGCTCGGTCGGCGCCTGGAGGCAGTCGGCGCTCGACGCGCAGGGGCTGGTGGGAATCCCGGGGCCGAAGGTGGCGAACTTGTAGAGCTCGTAGTTCTTGAGCGTGGAGCGGTCGGGCTCGAGCGGCAGCAGCGCCGTCGCCCGGTTGCCTCCGCCCAGCACCAGGGTGCCGCGCCCGCGCCAGCTCAGCGCCACCTGGCCGGCGGCGCCGCGCGCGGCGTCGAAGCCCTCGTTGAGCACGGCCTGCACCTGGAGATCCTCGTCGGGCAGCAGGTAGACCGCTCCCAGGTTGCGCTCGGACACCACGGGGGGCAGGAAGCTCGCCGTCTCGGTGTTGAAGCGGTGCACGGTGCCCGAGGAGTCGCTCACCAGCAGGTAGCGGCGGTCGGTGCTCGAGCCCCAGCTGCGCAGCTGGCTCCCGTCGGTCACGCCCGGCACCTGGAAGGACATGTCCGGCAGCATCCGCTCCGGGTCGAGCCGCACCACTCGACCGCTGAAGGACTCGACCGCGTACAGCTTGGGGGGCGCGCCCTGCGCCGAGAACGCCAGGTAGGCGAAGACGTTCATCGACCCGGTCGGAGACTCGAAGGCGTACGCCCCGCCCGCATCCCGGTGGGCGAGCACGAAGCTGGGGATGCGGTAGACCGGGTCGGCCAGGCTCAGCGCCAGCCAGCTCTCGTCGGCGCTCAAGGCCACCGCCCACACCTCGAGGTCCGTGGCGCCCAACGCTGCCTCCAGCGAGACGGCCGGGCCTCCCGCCTTGCGGAACCGGAGCGCCTCGAAGGCCAGCCTCGCGCCGGACACGCTCACCCGCGAGAGGGCCGAGGCGCCCGGCTCGCCCGTGGACAGACCGCACAGCACGGGCCCGGCCGAGGTGGAGAGGAGTTGCGGGGAGCCGCGCACCGCGAGCGGCTGCGGCTGGGCGAGCTGGGGCTCGACCTTGCCTTCCGCCGTGAACAGCAGGCTCGCCCCTCCCAGCGAGAAGGCGCTGCCCTCGAGCAGCAGCGCGAAGACCTGGGCGATCTCGTTGGGGAGGGTCCCCGTGCCGGTCGAGAGCTGCAGCTGGGCCCACTTCGGGGGCGTCGAGAATCGGTTGCTGGGGAGCGGGGTCGCCGAAGGGCAGGCCGAACATCGCCCACGGCGAGCTGGGGGTGAGCTTGTAGAGGCCCGCGTTGGCGAGGTTGAGCCTGCCCGCTTCGTCCAGGGCGATGAGGGAGGCAGGGTAGAACGTCACTCCGGCCACGGTCACAGCGCCCGCGAGCGTGACCAGCCCGGTGGCGGACAGGAGCGGCGCCTCGGCGGCGATGGCCGCCAGCTCGCCGTTCATCTCCAGAGGCAGCGGCACGGCGTAGTCGGTCGCGCCGGAGGCCAGGACGATCTGGGCGGCGCCCTCGCGCAGCGCGGGGAGCTGGGCGCACTCCGCCGGCTGCCCCGCGTCGCCGGGACCCGCGCACTCCGGGGCCAGAACGGTCAGGGCGCCGAAGCTCGTCGGGGCCACGGCCAGCGGGTCCGTCCCGCCGGGCCTCATGTTCCGCGGCTGGCCGGGACCTTCGTAGCGCAGGTCGAAGCGCTGCGGCGCCTGGTTCGGCAGCGTGAGCTCGAGCGTGGTGTCGCTGGGCTTGCCCAGATCGGGGAGTTCGATCACCAGCCGCTTCGAGCCGCTCTCCACCACGCGCACGGTGCTGCCCCCGACCCGCGCCGTCACGCCCTTGTCGAGGTTCTCACCTTCGATGACCAGCCGGTCGCGCCAGAATCCGCCCAGGCCGCCGTCGGGCTCAGGCACGGAGCGGACATGGTCCACGCGCACCTGGTCCGCGGCCAGCGGGGCGAGGCCGAAGTCGTGGCAGGAGAGCGCGGTGGCGGCGGCGAGCACAGTCAGGAGCGAGAGCGACTGCAGGGGGCGCGTCACGGGGGGCCTCGCCGGGGGGAAGAGGTGGGAGCGAGCATACGGGCAAGCCCGCGTTGGATCGAACCCGGCGGGAGCCAGGTTCCGGACTGCGAGCCCGGGCCTCGGGTCATGCCGCCGCCTCGCAGTGCCGAAGGCCGAAGCCCGGAGCCCGGAGCCCGCCTACCGGGTCTCGGGGCGGGCGTAGAGGTAGAGCTCGTAGCGGGCAGGGGCCTCGGAGCCGAAGGAGTCGGACTGGAAGCTCACCGTGGTCTCCGCGCCAGGGGCAAGTGAGCGCGCGGCGCCGTAGCCGTCGTGCACGCCGATGACCTTCCCTTTGGCGTCGTAGAGCACTGCGGTCAGGTGGGGGAAGCTGGCAGTGGCGCTGTCCGCGTTGCGCAGGCGGGCGAAGACGTTCCAGCCCGAGAACTGGGCCTTCTCCAGCCGCTTCTCCACCACCTCCAGCCGGGCCGAGGGGTGGCTGTAGCCAGCGCTGCCGTTGTGCACGGTGGCCTCGACCTTGGCGAACTGGGGCCAGGGCTTGATGAGGATGCGCACCGGGAACCGGCCGCCAGGCTCGACGCGGTCGGCCGAGACGTACCCGGTCGCGCCGACCACGAGCTTGCCTTGCTCGTCCAGCAGCTTGAGCTCGACCGAGGCGTGCTCGAGCGGGGCCTCGCCCTTGTTGACGACGAAGCCCAGCGCGTAGCCCGAGTCGATGACGGTCTTGTAGACCTCGAGCTGCTCGACGGCGCCCTCCACCCGCTTCTCGGCGGCGACCTCGCCGGTCGAGGGCGCCACGGGCGTCGACGCCTCAGAGCGGGCCGGGGATGGGGACCGGTAGGTCGTCGTGGTGGAACGGCGGGGCAGGGTGGACGAGTAGCGCCAGGGGCCGAGGACCGCCATCCCGACCGAGACGATGGAGGCGGCCGCGCCCAGCGCTCCGGCGATCTTCAGCGCGAAGAGCAGCTTCGCCTTGCGCGCCCGCGCGCTCCCGGCCGACTCGAGCGCCGCCAGGAAGGTGTCCATGGTGGCGAAGCGATCCTCCCGCCGCGACGAGAGCGCCTTGAGCAGCGCCGGGCGGACGGCTTCGGGGATGCGCGACTCGCGCACGATGCGCGGGGGCTCGCCGGTCAGGCAGGCGTACAGCGTCGCGGCCAGCGAGAAGACGTCGGTGCGCGCGTCGACCTGCGTGGGATCCGCCCCTTGCTCCGGGGCCATGTACTCCGGCGTGCCGACGAGCGAGCGGGTCAGCTCGCCCCGTCCCTCGAAGAGCGCCAGGCCGAAGTCGGTCAGCCGCGGGTGGCCCTGTGCGTCCAGCAGCACGTTCGCCGGCTTGACGTCCCGGTGCAGGATGCCCGCGGCATGGGCGGCGGCGAGCGCCTCGCCGACGGCACGGACGATCCGCACCGACTCCCGCAACGACAGCGAGCCGCTCTTGCGCAATCGGTCGGCCAGGCTGCCGCCGCCGACGAGCTCCATGGCGATGAACGGGCCCTCCTCGTCGCGGTCCACGTCGTAGACGTGCACGGCGTTCGGGTGGCTGAAGGCGGCGGCCGCGCGGGCCTCGCGCAGGAAGCGCTCCGCGGCGGCGGGGTCGCTCGCGAGCGCCGGGAGCAGCCGCTTGAGCGCCACCTCGCGCCCCAGCCGGTGGTCCCTGGCCCGCCAGACCCGGCCCATGCCTCCGGAGCCCGACTCGGCGAGGACTTCGTATCGGCGGGCGCTCTTGGGGTCGTCCATGGGGCACCGAGGATAGCGTCCCGGCCCTCGCACGCCCAATCCCTGAGAATCAGGCGCTGAGGCGCCACCTGGACGGACGGCTTCTCGAGGATGGCCGGCCCAGAAGGCCGCCGATATACTCCACGCCCCATGTTCACCGGCCTCGTCCAGGATCTCGGCACCGTCGCCTCGCTCGTACGCGGGCCCATGACGCGCGTGGCCGTGACGACCGCGCTGCCGGCCCACGAGTTTGCGCTCGGCGAGTCGGTCGCCCTCGACGGCGCCTGCCTGACGGTGGTCGCCCGCTCGCAAGGCCGCTTCGAGGTCGAGGCCTCGCCGGAGACGCTGCGGCGCACGACGCTCGGGTCGTGGACGCCGGGCACGCGGGTGAACCTGGAGCGCGCCCTGCAGCTCTCCGACCGCCTGGGGGGCCATCTGGTGCTGGGCCACGTGGATGCCGTCTCGCGGCTGCTCTCGCGCAAGACGGAGGGCGGCTCCCTGGTCCTCGAGTTCGCGCTGGAGAAGGCGCTCGCCCCCTTCCTCATCGAGAAGGGCTCGATCGCGGTCGACGGGGTGAGCCTGACCGTCAACGCGGTGGGGGACGACCGCTTCGCCGTCCAGCTCATCCCCGAGACGCAGCGGCGCACGACGCTCTCCGACAAGGGCGCCGGCTCGCCGGTCAACCTGGAGACCGACATCCTGGGCAAGTACGTGGCGCGCCTGCTGGGCAAGGCGGCGCCCGCCGGCGCGTCCGGGCCCGGGATCGACGAAGGTTTCCTCAGGCGTTGCGGCTTCTGAGTGATGCCCTAACGCCCCGCCTCTGGTAGAAAGCCGCCTCTTCGACATGGAACCACAGCGAAACCAGGACGAAATCGGTCGCAGCGTGCAGCGCGTGGAGAAGGCGCTCGCCGCCATCCGCGCGGGGCGGATGGTCATCCTCACCGACGACGAGGACCGCGAGAACGAGGGCGACCTCATCATGGCCGCCGAGCGGGTGACGCCTTCTGCCATCAACTTCATGGCGACCTACGGGCGCGGGCTCATCTGCCTGACGCTGACCGAGGAGCGGGCCCGCCGCCTGCGCCTGCCGTTGATGGTCCACGACAACGGCTCGCAGTTCCAGACGGCCTTCACCGTCTCCATCGAGGCGGCGCGCGGCGTCTCCACCGGCATCAGCGCCAACGACCGCGCCACCACCATCAAGGCGGCCGTGGCCCCGCGCGCCAAGGCCGGCGACCTGGTCCGCCCGGGGCACGTCTTCCCGCTCGTCGCCCGCGACGGCGGCGTGCTGGTCCGCACCGGCCAGACCGAGGGCTCGGTGGACCTGGCGCGCATGGCCGGGCTCGAGCCCGCCGGCGTCATCTGCGAGAATCATGAACCCGGACGGGACGATGGCCCGCCGCAGCGACCTGGAGCGCTTCAGCAAGAAGCACCGCCTGGTGCTGCTCTCGGTCGCCGACCTCATCCGCTACCGCCTGGAGTCCGAGCACCTGGTGCGCCGGCTCGAGGAGGCGAAGCTGCCCGTCTCCGGCCTGGGCGAGTTCTGCGCGGTGCGCTACGAGGCCGCGGTCGACGGCCGCCAGCACGTGGCCTACGTGCGCGGCAAGGTCGACGACGGCAAGCCGGTGCTGGTGCGCGTGCACTCGGCCTGCCCGTTGGGCGACTCGGGCCTGAACGCCGGCTGCGACTGCGGCGGTCAGCTGCGCCGGGCGCTCGAGCGGATCGACCGCGAAGGGCGCGGCGTGCTCGTCTATCTGCAGAAGGGCTTCCCGCGCCAGCTGGGCTGCATCCTGGCCGGGCAGGGCGACCCCAAGTCGAAGGAGGGCCGGCTGCGCGAGCTCGGCGTCGGCGCGCAGATCCTCCGGGACCTGGGCGTGGGCCGCATCCGCCTGTTGACCAACAACCCCAAGAAGATCGTCGGCGTGCAGGGCTACGGCCTGTCCGTGGTCGAGCGCGTGCCGGTCGAGATCGAATCCACGCCCGAGAACCGGGCCTATTTGAGGCGCAAGCGCGCGCTGGGGCACCTGCTCGCCCCCGAGCCCGCGGCGCGCCGCGCGAGGTCGAAGAGCCATGCCTAAGTACGTCGAGGGCAACCTGATAGGAGCGGGCCTGAAGGTGGCGCTGGTCGTCAGCCGCTTCAACAGCTTCATCACCGAGGAGCTGCTCACCGGCGCGGTCGACGCGCTCGTCCGGCACGGCGTCGCGGACGGCGACATCGAGGTCTTCCGCGTCCCCGGCACCTTCGAGCTGCCGCAGGTCGCGCGCCGCGTGGCCATGAGCGGCAAGTACGACGCGCTGGTGGCGCTGGGCGCCGTCATCCGCGGCGGCACCCCGCACTTCGACTACATCGCCGCCGAGGTGAGCAAGGGCATCGCCCAGCTCTCGCTCGAGGCGCCGTGCGCCGTCTCGTTCGGCGTGCTGACGACCGACAACGTCGAGCAGGCCATCGAGCGGGCGGGGACGAAGGCAGGCAACAAGGGCGCGGACGCGGTGGTGGCGGCCATCGAGACCGCCAACGTCGTCAAGGCGCTCGCCACCGGCGGGAAGCGCTAGCCTTGGGAGGCACCATGAGAGGCCAGGGCCACACCACCCGCGGTTCGCGCAGCCGGGGCCGGGAGCGGGCGCTGCAGGCGCTCTACCAGGTCGACCTCGCCAAGGCCGAGCCGATGGACGCGCTCGCCAACGCCTGGAAGGCCGAGGAGACCGAGGCGATCGACAAGGAGGCGCAGGCCTTCGCCGAGCAGCTGGTCAAGGGCGTGTGCGCGCACCTCTCGGACCTCGACCAGAAGATCGAGTCCATCAGCCACAACTGGCGCGTCGAGCGGATGGCCAAGGTGGACCGCAACGTCCTGCGGCTGGCGGTCTACGAGCTGCTTTACACGCCCGAGACGCCGCGCAAGGTGGTGCTCAACGAGGCGGTCGAGCTGGCCAAGATCTTCGGCAGCGACGAGTCGGGGGCCTTCGTCAACGGCATCCTCGACAAGGTCGCCGGCTCGATGCCGAAGGAGGGCTAGCCCTTGCGCCTCTCGTTCGCCGACGCCGGGCTGGCCCCCCTCGACGCGCTCACCGGCGTCGAGGCGGCGTGCCTGTTCGTGTTCGAGGACGAGCGGCCGTTGCGGGGCCTGGCGGGCTACGTCGACTGGCGGCTGTGCGGCTCACTCTCGCGGGTGCTCACCGAAGGCCGCTTCGTGGGCGTTCCGGGCGACGCGCTGCTCTTCCCGGTGTTCGGGCGGCTGGGGACGGCCAAGCTGTTCTGCTTCGGGGCCGGCCGGCGCAAGGCGCACGGCAAGGAGGCCTTCGGCGCGAACGTGAAGAAGGCCTGCGAGGCTCTGTCCATGGCCGGGGTGAAGAGCTTCGCGACCTTCTTGCCGCCGGTGGAAGGCGCCAGCGACCTCGACCGCGCGCGCGTCTTCCTCGCCGAGGGCGCCGCCAGCTTCAAGGGCGAGCGAATCGTCCTGTTCGGCGAAGGTCGGGCGCTGTGCAGCACCTTCCACGACGCGGCGGGCTCGATGAAGGGCCTGGCGCTGGACAAGGACCCGCTGCCGGTGCCGGGCCGGCCGCCGGGGGCGCCGGTGGCGGGGAAGGCCAAGAGCGCCTGAGCACCTGAGCGCGACGGCCGAGGGGCTGGGCCCGGCCGTTTGCCATCCCCCCGGCACTTCGGTACGTTTCGTCCGCCATGAACAAGCTCCTGCTCACCACGCTGTGCCTGGTCGGGCTGTCCGCCTGCGGGCAGCCCAGGGTCGAAGTGGTGGTCCCCCTGGGCATCGTCAACGTCTCGCCCCACGACGGCGCCATCGGCATCGCGACGGACGCGGTCCCGACCGTCTGCTTCAACCGCGAGATGGACGTCACCGCGGCGACCGGTGCCCTCACCCTGCGGGTCGAGGGCGAGTCGAGCGACGTCCCCGGGCTGGGCATCAAGGCCACCGCCGTCGCCGAGTGCCTCGCGCTGGATCACGAGGCGCTGCTGGCGAACACCAGCTACGTCATCGTGGTGTCCAAGGGACTGGCCGCGGCAGACGACACGCGCTTCGCCGCGGACGTGACCTCGCACTTCCGTACGGCGACTGCGCCGTAGGGCCATTCAGGTTTCGGAAATGGTCGAGGCCCTTGGATCCTGCGATCCAAGGGCCTCGGTCTTTTCAGAGGGCGGGTGCCGCCGCTACGGGCCGGGCGTCACCAGGCCGCCGGCGCTCGGCGGAGGGACGGGCGCGGTGCCCGGCCTGGTCACACCGGCGAGGAGCTTCTCGAACATCCGGTGGCAGAAGGGGACGGCGGTGGGCTTCTCGCCCCTGGCCAGCGCCCGCGCGGTGGCGGCGGCGCGCTCGGCGGCCTCGGAGCGCTTCTGGGACTTGAAGGCCTCGGAGAGCTCGAACAGGCGGTTGGCGTACACGGCGCGACGCGGGCCGTCGAAGTAGGCCTCGACCGCCTTGCCCAGCTCGTGCTCGCGCTGCGCCTTCTTCTGGGCCTCGTCGACGTACAGCGCGCTGGCGTCGATCTCGTCGAGCTTGAGGCCGAGCGCCCGGACCATATCGGCCTCGGGGATCCAGCTGCGGACCTCGCGCTCCTCGTGGAGCTGCGCCGACTCGCCGACCCGCTGGGCCTCGAGCGCGCCTGCGAGCGGTGGCTCGTTGCGCGCGGGTGAGGCCGCGTCCTTGGGGTCGCCCAGCAGGCCGGCCAGCTGCGCCTCCTGGTCGATGGTCAAGCCCTTGGGCGCCTGGGAGCGGGCGATGGCCAGGACCCCGCGGGCGCGGGCGGGCGGGATCTCCAGCAGGGTGATGCCGTGGGGGCCGGCGCGGTCGAGCAGCTCCTCGCGCAGGCGCTTGAAGCTCTTGCGGCTCACCTCGTCGGTGGCGACGTGCTCGACGCCGCGGGTGTCGGAGAGGAGCACCGTGACCAGGTGCAGGCCGCCGCGCACCGCCCGGGGGATCCAGAGCGCCCGCTCGCCGTTCGAGTCGCAGGTGGACAGGAAGCAGGCCAGGTCGTCGGGCCTCTGGGCGTCGCTCTTGAAGACCGCCTCGCCCCTGCTCTCGACCTCGATGTCGATGCCCTTGGAGCGCAGGATGGCGAGCCCGCGCTTGGCCGCGCTGGAGGCCCCCTTGGCGCCCTGCTCGGCGACGGCCTTGAGGAAGTCGGCATGCTCGATCTGGACGGCGGCCTCGACGACGGCCTGCGCCAGCACCTCGGGGAGCTGGCCCGCGGCCACGGCCTGGTGCTCGCCGATGTGGCGCACCAGCTCGCGCGCGGCCGCCACCTCCGAGTCCTTGACCGACAGGTCGGCGGACAGGCTCGAGGCCTGCTCGTTGGAGCGCAGGCGCTCGAGGACTCGCCTGGAACCGGGACCGGACTTGCCCTTGCTCATGGATGCTCTCCCTCCGGCGGCTTGGCGATTATAGGTCGCATGGGACCGGGTGACGCCGCCTGCGTCGTCTTCTTCCGGAACAGGCGCCACCGGTCCGCGCGCGCGACCTGCTCCAGCTCGCTCGCGTGGGCGCGGAAGATGACGTCCGGCGTGAGGTTGTCCCGGCTCAAGTACACGTCGTACCAGCGCGCCTGCTCCCAGGTCGTCTCCGTGGGCCGCCACTCCCACGGCGAGGCTGGGACCTGCTTGCCCTCCTGGTAACCGACCGGGAATGACGGATCGGTCGCCAAGGAGAAGCTGGGGACGCCGTCCACCCGCAGCGCGGCGAGCGCCGCGTAGTGCAGGTAGACCGCGTGCGTCGCGTGCCGGCTCCCCCAGTCGGTGACGAGGTGCATGACTTTCGCCTTGGGGGGGACGTCCTTGAGGAGCATCTCGAAGTTGTCCGCCTCGACGTCGAAGCGGTGGAAGAGCACTGCGAGGTTGATGCCCGAGTAGAGCGCCACGGCCGCGGCCACGGGGACGAAGGCCTTGTAGGAGGCGCCGAAGGGGAAGGGGAGCACGGCGATGGCCAGCAGCGCCGCCACCTGCGCGTAGCGCGGATGCAGCTGGTACATGTAGCCCTTGATGTCCTGCGGCAGGAACAGGAAGCAGGCGAGCGCCAGCAGGAAGAGCAGCGCAGGGCGCGCGCGGGCCACGGCGCCCTTGCTCACCGGCTGCCGGAAGACGAGCCCCAGCGCAGCGACCAGCAGCGCCGCCGCGCCCAGGGCGTAGAGGGCGTACCGGTCGGCGTAGTCCCAGAAGCCGTTGGCGAGCAGCTCGACGAATTGGCCTCCGAACGGCTGGAGCGACAGCTTGGTATGCCAGGGCTGGAAGACCCAGTTCGCGCCGTCGAAGAGCGGGCCGGAGGCCTTCCACGCCTCGCCCGGGGCGCCCAGCTTGCGGCCCTGCGTGACGCCGGAGAAGAGCCAGGCGAGGAAGAGCGCGACGCCGGGGACCAGGGCCAGGCACGCGCGGATCCGCCGCGTCCAGTCCGAGGGCGTCGTCAGGAGCAGCAGGGGCAGCGCGAACGCCGGGAAAATGATCCCCGCGCCGTGGGTGAGCTGCAGCAGCACGAGGCTCAGGCAGGACAGGAAGAGCGCCGCCCAGTGCCGTCTTCGGTCGGTGACCGGAGCCTCGAGGGAGCGGACGAAGAAGGCCATGACCAGGAAGGTCAGCGGCAGCGAGGAGAGGAAGCTGACGAGGCCCCAGTAGAAGTTGTCGGTGTAGACGAGCGGGCAGGCCAGCAGCGCCAGCCACTTGCTGCGCCCCAGCGAGCGCAACAGCACCATCAGCGACAGCGGGATGCCGGCCAAGACGAGCGTCAGCCAGAGCTTCATGGCCGTCTCGACGCCGACCACCGAGGCCATGCCCCGCACCGAGTAGTAGAAGGTCAGGTAGGTGAGCCCCGGCCTGGCGACGTAGAGGTCGTGGTAGGGCAGGGAAGGGTCGCCCAGGTGCGAGAGCACGTGGATGAGGAAGAGGTGTTGGGGCAGGTCGACCGAGGGCAGGTGGCGCGCGACCCAGAGCGGGAGCACGGTGACTGCCAGGCACAGGCCGAAGACGATCGCGAAGGCGTGCTTGCGCATCGAGGGGCGGAACCTAGCAGGAAGCGGGGGGAGGCTTAAGTCATAAGTCGCCGGCACCCCAGCTCGTCGAGGGGCGAGAAAGCGTCGACCCCAGCCCTCGCGGACTGGGGTCGATGGTCTTCAACGAATGGAAGGCTGCGACCTTCGAGCTACTCGGCGGCTGCCCGCTTGGTCCACTTGTCGACCGTGCCGTCGC
This sequence comes from Myxococcales bacterium, assembly GCA_049841135.1. Taxonomy (GTDB): domain Bacteria; phylum Myxococcota; class Myxococcia; order Myxococcales; family UBA5297; genus JACRCT01. The sequence continues at coordinate 290,659 of JASGHK010000002.1, read as the reverse complement.
CGTCCAGGTCCTCGCCGATGCGGTCGATGGCGTCGCTCTCCCAGTACTCCCAGTAGTCGATCTTCCCGTCGCCGTTCGTGTCGCGCTCCTTCCGAACGGTCTTGCCCTTCTCGTAATAGATCCAGAGGTCGGGCTTCTTGTCGTAGTTGAGGTCCTTCTCCTTCTTCACGATCTGGCCGCGCTCGTAGTAGTTGACCTGATCGATGCGGCCGTCGAAGTCGAGGTCGAGGGCCTCCTTCTCCATCTGCTCCTTGTCGTCGTAGTAGCGCCAGATGTCGACCTTGCCGTCGAAGTTGATGTCCATCTCCTTGCGGGCCAGGCGCTCGACGGGCTTGCCGGTCTCGTCCTTCGTCATGGTGAAGAACTTCCAGACGTCGGGCTTCTTGTCGCGGTTGAGGTCGAACTCCTTGACCACCTCGTCGCCGCGGCGCTCCTCCTTGATGCCCTCTCCCTCGTCGTCCGCCTTCTTCTCGGCAGCCGGGTCTTCCTTCTTCTCGGGAGTCGAGGCGCAGGCGCCCAGGAACGACAGCGCCAACGCCGACCACAAAGCCCGCTTCATGGAGCACCCTATCCTTCGAGGACGACTTCGGTTCGGCGCTTCTCACCGGGCCGAAGTTCTGAAAAAGACTGCCAATTGATAGGCCGTTGGCCCCCGACGGGTCAACTCTGCGTTCCCAACTGCTTGCGTGCCGGCGCGCTTCCGAATACCCCTCTTTCGTTTCCGCCCGAACCGGATTGGATCACCGGGGCTCCTACGGATGCCCCGAGTCGGGCACAAGGAAGGACCATGCCTCTCTACGAGTTCAAGTGCCGCACCTGCGGCCACACCTTCGAAGAGCTCATCCGCAACCACGCCGACGAGGCCGATGCGGCCTGCCCCACCTGCGGGACCAAGGACGTCCAGCGGCTCTTGTCCACGACGTCGCTGGGCTTCGTCAGCGTCGCCGGCGGCGGCGCCTCCACCGGCAGCGGCGGCGGCTGCGGAGGTGGGCACGGCGGCTTCACCTGAGGCTAGGCCTCGGCCGGGCGGTCGCTCGGCAGATTGAGCTCCTTTGACAGGGTTGCCCGGAGCGATCCGGGCAATCGCAGTTGGGTCCTTGGCTGCTCCCAACCTCGATTGACAATACGTATACGGCCACGTAGGGTCGCGCCCCGCTGTCGGCCAGTGGGGTCCCACGCATGGCGCGCAACAAGATCTCGACGACCGTCTACATCACCCCCGAGCAGAACGAGAAGCTCAAGCTCCTGAGCGAGAAGACCCGCATCCCGGTCGCCTCGTTCATCCGCGAGGGCATCGATCTGGTGCTCGAGCGGTACAAGCAGCACCTTCCGGGGCAGCTGACGTTCGACGACCGCAAGCCGTAGCCTCGACCCCGCCGCGGGCGAGCTCCTTACCAAGAAGAAGATAGAGGAACCGATGACGACCAAGCGTTGGGTGGTGACCGGGGGCGCGGGCTTCCTGGGCTCGCACTTGTGCGAGACGCTCCTGTCCCGAGGCCACGAGGTGGTGGCCGTCGACAACCTCATCACGGGCAACCGCGCCAACGTGGCGCCGCTCGAGAAGAACCCCGGCTTCAAGTACCTGCACCAGGACATCAGCGAGGGCCTGAAGGTCGAGGGCCAGGTCGACTTCGTCCTCAACTTCGCCTCGCCGGCCTCGCCCATCGACTACGCCAAGCTGCCCATCGAGACGCTGCGCGTGGGCTCGTTGGGCACCGAGAACTGCCTCAAGCTCGCCCACGTCAACAAGGCCCGCTTCATCCAGGCCTCGACCAGCGAGATCTACGGCGACCCCAACATCCACCCGCAGCCCGAGAGCTACTGGGGCAACGTCAACACCATCGGCCCGCGCTCCTGCTATGACGAGGCCAAGCGCTACGGCGAGGCCGTGGTCAGCGCCTACCGCCGTGCGCTGGGCGTCAACACCGGCATGGTCCGCATCTTCAACACCTACGGGCCCCGCATGCGGCTGGACGACGGGCGCGTGGTGCCGGCGTTCATCGGCCAGGCGCTGCGCGGCGAGGACTTCACCATCTTCGGCGACGGCAAGCAGACCCGCTCGTTCTGCTACGTCGACGACCTGGTGCGCGGCATCCTGCTGCTGGCCGAGAGCGACTACCCGGAGCCGGTCAACATCGGCAACCCGGGCGAGTTCACCATGCTCGAGCTGGCAGAGGTCGTGCGCCGGCTCGCTGGGCGGGGCGGCAACCTGGTCTATAAGCCCTTCCCGCAGGACGACCCCAAGCAGCGCAAGCCGGACATCACCCGCGCCAAGAAGGTCCTCGGCTGGGAGCCCAGGGTCATGCTCGAAGAGGGCATCGGCCGGACCATCGAGTTCTTCAAGGGCGTGGTGAAGGCCTGAACGATCCCGGGCGGTTGTGGCCACCCGGAGAAGTGACGAGATTGCGGTCCGGACGAGGATCGGCACCAGGAGGCGGACGATGAGGATCATGGTCAGCGGTGGCGCAGGGTTCATCGGCTCCCACGTGAGCGATGCGCTGCTGGCCCAAGGGCACGAGGTGCACGTCGTCGACGACCTCTCCAGCGGCCGCGTCGACAACCTCGACCCGCGGGTGAAGCTGCACAAGCTCGACATCCGCTCCAAGGAGGCGGCCGAGCTGATCGTCAACCGCAAGATCGAGGCGCTCTACCACCTCGCGGCGCAGATGGACGTGCGCCGCTCGGTCGCCGACCCGCGCTTCGACGCCGACGTGAACATCGGCGGTTTCGTGAACCTGCTCGAGGCCTGCGTGAAGGCGGGCACCAAGCGCGTGGTGTTCTCGTCCACCGGCGGCGCCATCTACGGAGAGCAGGACGTCTTCCCGGCCCCGGAGACGCACCCGCAGCGGCCGTGCTCGCCGTACGGCGTCTCCAAGGCCTCGGGCGAGATGTACCTGAACTACTACAAGGTGCAGTACGGCCTCTCCTACCTGGCGCTGCGCTACGCCAACGTCTACGGCCCGCGCCAGAACCCGCACGGCGAGGCGGGCGTCGTCGCCATCTTCTGCGACCGGCTGCTCTCGAACCGCGACTGCACGATCTTCGGCGACGGCGGCCAGACCCGCGACTTCGTCTACGTGGGCGACGTCGCGCGGGCCAACGCGCTGGCGCTGACCTCGGACTACGTCGGCGCGATCAACATCGGCACCGGCATCGAGACCGACGTCAACCGGCTCTACGACGAGCTGGCCAAGGCCGCCAAGACCGACCGCAAGGCGGTCCACGCCGAGGGCAAGCCGGGCGAGCAGCGCCGCAGCGTCATCGACAATGCCCTGGCCGCGAAGATCCTCGGCTGGCGCCCGGAGGTGAAGCTCGCCGACGGGCTGGGCAAGACCTACGAGTTCTTCGCCAAGCGGGCGCGGTAGTCAGGTCGGCCGCCCGGAGAGCGCCCACTTCGCCGCGCGCGCGCTGCGGACGGTCGCGATCCCGCCTTGCGTAAGATAGGCAGCTACTTTGTGACATGACCGCGGCGGTCAGTCCTCGCCCAAGAGCTTTGCGAGCCGCTCGCGCACCAGCGCCCCGCCGAACTCATGCTCCGTCCCGCACAGGAAGCAGCGGACTGAGCCCTGCCAGCTGTCGGCGACCTTGAGCTCCTCGCCGCAGCAGAACAGCGTCACCACCCGCATGTCGTCGGGCTCGGCGGGCGGGCTCGCGTCGATCCTCTTCGGGCGCACCGGCAGGTAGGTCGGCCCCGGGTTGGCGGCCAGGGTTCGCAGCACGTGCGCCAGCTGCTCGTAGCGCAGCTCCTCGCCCAGCGTCTGCCCGCGCTTGTCCAGGAACGCCCGCTGCTCGGCGGTGAACCACTGGTCGTCGCTGGCGGCCCCGCCGCAGTACGGACAATGCCGCGCCAGCGCCGGCCAGTCCGTCTCGTGCAGGTTCTCGCATTCGACGGGCGCCAGGAGCCGCTTGAGCGCGAGCTGCGCCTCCATCCCCGTCGCGCGGACCTTGAAGACCCGATGGCAGCTCGGGCACTCGCGCCGTTGGAAGCCCTGCCGGTCGATGGCGAGCATGAGCCGCTCGGTCCAGGGTCCGCCGGCTCCGAAGCCCACCTCGGTCATGGTCATCTCCTGGAAGGCGTCCCGCGCGCCCCGGCCGCGGACTGGACGACCGCCAACACCAGGGCGACGAAGGCGAAGGCGAGCAGCAGGTGCACCCAGGCGCCCAGCACGGCCCCGCTCGCCAGGCCGAGCGCCCACAGCGCGAACAGGAGGATGGCCATCGCCCAGAACATCGGGCCAAAGCTAGGCATCGCCCGCCACGCCGCCAGGCCCGACCGGGCGGCTACCCGACCGCGAAAGCGCGCCGCCAGCTTGCCAAGCAGGCAGGCGGGTGGGCGGAGGTGGATCTGGGGGTGGGCATGGGCGGCGGCGGGGCGTGGGCGGCACTGGCGTGGGTACTCCTCTCTCTCCTTCCCGGCGCGGCGCGCGCCGACGGCCTGGGCGCGGCTCAAGCGGCCTCACAGGTGACGAAGGCCTCGCAGTCCAAGCTCCTCGAGCAGCAAGACGAAGCCCTCGCCGAAGAGGCCGCGCGGCTAGGCATCCTCTCGGCCATCGAAGGCGGCCGGACGACGCTGCCGCGGCAGGCGAGGCGGATGGCCGTCGCGCTGGTGCGCGAGGCGCGGCGCCACGGGCTCGATCCCCGGCTGGTGGCGGCGGTGGCGGAGGTCGAGAGCCACTTCGATCCCCTGGCGGTCAGCAGCCAGGGCGCGCTGGGCCTGATGCAGGTGATGCCCGCGACGGCGAGGTGGCTGGGCGGCCTGGCCAAGCGGCCGCTCAGGGACCGGGAGCTCTTCGACGTCGAGCTCAATCTCCTCGTCGGGACGGGCTATCTCGCCCAGCTCCTGGCGGAGTTCTCGACGGTCGAGGAGGCGCTGCTGGCCTACAACGCGGGACCCACCGGAGCGCGCAAGCTCGTCGCCGCGGGGATCAGGCCCGCGCTCGCCGCCTATCCCAAGCGTGTGCTGGAGGTCTACCGCCGGCTGAGCGCCACCGACGACGAAGCGGCGACGTCCGCGCCCCCTCCACCCGCAGCGCCGCCTGCGGCGCCGGCACCGGTGCCCACATCGGGGTCGTCCCGGTCGGGGGCGGGCGGCTAGAATGTCGGGGCCATGACCGAAGCGGCCGCCCGACCTCCCCAGCCCGAGCACCTCATCAACCCCTCCGCCGCGCGCGACCTGCTGCGGACCCTGTGCGACAACGTCGAGCGGGCCCTGCGCGGCAAGCGAAGCGCGGTGGAGCTCTCGGTCATCGCGCTCGTGGCCCGCGGGCACCTGCTGGTCGAGGACGTCCCCGGCGTGGGCAAGACGACGCTGGCGCAGGCGCTGGCGCGCTCCTTGGACCTGAGCTTCGCCGGCATCCAGTTCACGAGCGATCTGTTGCCGTCGGACATCGTGGGCGCGCAGGTCTTCGACGCCAAGAGCTTCGACCTTCACCTTCCGGCCCGGCCCGGTCTTCGCGCAGCTGGTGCTGGCCGACGAGCTCAACCGCGCCCCGCCGCGGACCCATGCCGCGCTCCTGGAAGCCATGAGCGACGCGCAGGTGAGCCTCGACGGCACCACTCACCACCTCCCCAAGCCCTTCGTGGTGCTCGCCACCCAGAACCCGCGCGAGCAGTCCGGGACCTACCCGCTCCCGGACTCGCAGCTCGACCGCTTCATGCTGCGCATCGCCATCGGGCACCCCGCCGAGTCGGTGGAGCGCGACATCCTGCTCTCCCGCACCGCCGAGGACCCGGTTCATGCGCTGCGGCCGGTGGCCAGCGCCCAAGACGTGCTGCGGCTCCAGGCGGCCGCGGACGCCGTGAAGGTCGACGCCTCGTTGGCCGGTTACGTCGTGGCCTTGGCGCGCGCCACCCGCCAGAGCGCCGAGCTGTCGGGCGGGGCCTCCACCCGCGGCGCGCTCAACCTGATGGGCGCCGCCAAGGCCTGCGCGCTCCTGGACGGCCGCGGCCACCTGTTGCCGGACGACGTGAAGCGGGTGGCGGTGCCGTGCCTGGCCCACCGCGTGGCGCCCGCCGGCCGCGAGGCCAGTCTGACCGACCGCGCGGAGTCGGAGCGGATCCTCGCGGACCTCGTCGAACGCGTGCCGGTCCCGGAGTGAGCCCGCGATGTCCGACGGCGGCACCCCTGCGATAGGCCACACCGGCCCGCCGGCGTTCCGGCGGCGCAAGCGCCTGCGCTTCACGCGCGAGGGCTGGTACTACGTCGCCTTCACGCTGGGCGTCGGCGTGGCGGCGCTCAACACCGGAAACAACCTCCTGTTCCTGGTGCTCGGACTGCAGCTGACGGCCATCGTCGTCTCCGGCGTGCTCAGCGAAGGCGCGCTCGAGGGGCTGAGCATCCGGCGCCGGCTGCCCAGCGACCCCGCGGCCGGCGACCCGTTCCGCGTCACCTACGAGATCACCAACGCCAAGCGCTTCTGGCCCAGCCCCACGCTCTCCGTCTCCGAGCGGCGCGGGCCGTTCGCCGGCGCCAAGGCCGCGGCGCTGCTGGTGGGGCCCGGCGAGACGCGCATCGCCACCCTGCAGACCCGCGCCGCCCGCCGCGGCCGCTTCGAAGCTGGGGGAGGTGGCCGTCGCCACGCGCTTCCCGTTCGGCTTCTTCGAGAAGTGGCTGCCGCTCCCGGCCGCCGACGAGCTGTTCGTGCTCCCGGCGCGAGTGCCGGCCCGCGAGCGGCTCGCCGCGGGCGGGGCGCGCGAGGGCGAGCGGCCCGAGGGCCGGGCGGGGCAGGGCACCGAGTTCCTGGGCCTGCGCGACCTGCGCTCCGGCGACGACCGGCGGATGGTGCACTGGCGCAAGAGCGCCGCGGTCGGCCGGCTGTTGGTCATCGAGCGCGAGCGGGAGCAGCGCCGGCGCATCGTCCTGGTGATCGACAACCGCGCGGCTCCCGGCCTGGCGCTGGAGAAGCGGATCCGCGAGGCCGCGGCCGCGGCGCGCAGCCTGGAGGGCCGTGGGTTGGAGGTCGGGCTGGCCGCGAGCGGGCTGTACCTGCCGCCCGAGGCCGGGCCCGGAGCGCTGCGGCGGATCCTGCGCGCGCTGGCGGCGCTGCCCGCCGCGCCGGGGGCCGGCCCGGCTCCCGACCCCCACCGCGAGACGACGGTGAGCTTCGCGGGGGGCGAGCCGTGACGCTCCAGAAGCTGCGCAAGGTCTCCGCGTACCTGGCGCTGGCGCTCGCCTTCGGGTCAATCGCCCATACCGGAGAGCTGCCGCTGCCGGTCCTCCCGCTGTGGGGGCTGCTCTTCGTGCTGGCCTACGTCACCGACGGCAGCCTCGTCTCGCGCGCGGGCTTCGCCATCACCTGGGGGACCGTGGCGGTGCTGGCCGCGGCGATTGTCGGCTGGGCCCTGAACGCCTTCGACATCGTGGTCGCGGCGGGGCTCTTCGCCAGCGCCGTCGGGGCCAACCGGCTCCTGTCGCGGCGCACCGCGGCCGACGACGGTCCGCTCTACCTGGCGGCCCTCATGATGGTCGCCGGCGGGGCGGCGCTGTCGGGCTCCATCGCCTACGGCGCCTACTTCGCCGGGTTCGCGGTCGCGGCCACCTTCGCGCTGACGCTCTCGCACCTGGAGCGCGTGGCGACCGAGTACGACGCCCCGCCCTCGGCGGTGCGGCGCCTGGTGAGCGCGCCCATCCTGCTCGCGGTGGGCGGCTTGTCGGTCTTCGCGTTGGTCGGGTCGATCGTCGTGTTCTTCGGCTTCCCGCGCTTCACCACCGGCTTCCTGGCGCCGGCGCTGGGGCGGCGCGCCGGAACCGTCGGCTACTCGGACTCGATGCGCCTGGACGGCATCGGCACGGTCAAGGACGACCCGCGGGTGGTGGCGCACCTCACCGTCACCCCGGACCCGGGCGTCGAGAGCCTGGAGGCCCACTGGCGGGGCCGCGCCTTCGAGCGCTTCGACGGCAAGGCCTGGTTGCCCGGCGGCAAGGAGGCGTTGCCGCAGCGGCAGCTGACGCTGCCGGAGACGCGGCAGGAGGGTCCGGTCCGGCAAATGGAGGTGGAGATCCTCCCGGAGGGCGGCTCGCCGGCGGTCTTCCTGCCCGAAGGGGCGGCGCTCGTCAGCGACCCGCGCCGCATCCCGCCGCGCCGGCTCGCCCCGGCCCTCTTCTTCTTCCGGGACGATCTCGGCAACGTGCGGCTCCAGCCCGCGCCGGACATGGGCTACGGCTACCACCTGACCGGCCACGAGGCGGCCCGGGCGCTCGCGGGCGCCGGCACCGACTACCCGCCGGAGATCCGCCAGAGGTGCCTGGCGCCGATGCCCGGGCTCGACCCGCGCATCCCCGACCTGGCTCGCCGCTGGACCGCGGGGCTCGCCGACCCGCTCGACAAGGCGCGTGCCATCGAGCGCGAGCTGGCCAAGGGCTACGCGTACACGCTGGAGCTGCCCGGAGAGGTCGCCGACCCCATCGCCCACTTCCTGTTCGAGCGCAAGCAGGGCCACTGCGAGTTCTTCGCGAGCGCCATGACGCTCCTCCTGCGGTCGGTCGACGTGCCGGCGCGCAACGCCTCGGGCTACTTCGGCGGGCAGCGGGTGGGCGAGGGCCAATACGTGCTGCGAGCGGGCGACGCCCACGCCTGGACGGAGGTCTACTTCCCGGGCGCCGGGTTCGTGGTGTTCGACCCGACCCCGCCCCAGGCGCGCGTCTCCACCGCCTCGACGTGGCGGCAGCGCCTGGCGGATCTCTCGGACCGGCTGCAGGCGGCCTGGCTGCAGATGGTCATCGACTACTCCATCCGCGACCAGGTGGAGGGCGTCAGCGGCGCGGCCCAGGCCGTCGGAAACCTCCTCGCCAGGCTGCACGGCGGCGGCGGGATCCCGTGGAAGCGGATCTTCGCGGCGCTGGCGGTGCTCGCCCTGGCCGGCTGGGTTTCGCGCCGGCTGTGGCGGGCGGGCGGAGGAGGGTGGCGGGGGAAAGAGCGGCCGCACTCGCCGCAGGCCCGCGATGCGGTGCGGCTCTACCGGGCGCTCCTGGCGCGGCTCAAGAAGCGCGGGATCGAGAAGCGACCTGGCCAGACTCCGCGGGAGCTGGTCGAGCAGCTACGGGCCCAGCGGCGACCGGAGACGGCCGTCGCCGAGGAGATCACGGAGCGGTACCTGGCGGCGCGGTTCGGGAGCCGGCCGCTGGGCGCGCTGGAGCAGCGGCGCCTGCACAAGGTCGTGCGCGAGATGTAGGACGGAGACTCCACTCCCCGGAGGGTCGCCCACTGCTCGCGCCTGCGCGCCATTCCTATCCTCAACCGGCTTGCCGAGCAGGCGGTCGGAAGGTCAAAGAGTCAGGGAGAGGACGAGATGAGGCTTCCATCAGAGGTGGCCCGGACGGGGGCCAAGGTCGACGCAGCCGCGGAGGCGAGGCACGAAGCCAAGGTCGCGCGGATCGTGCGGCAGCTCCGGGCGCACGACCCCAGCCGGCCGGTGTCGCTGCGCAAGAAGGCGGTCGCCCACCAGGTCCCCAAGGCGCACGACCTGCGCCGCCGCGACGACAAGATCGACGTCCGCGACCTGGACGAGGTCCTGCTCGTCGACCCGGTGGAGCGGATCTGCGTGGCCGAGTCGGGCGTCACCTTCGTCGACCTGGTGCAGGCGACGCTGCGCCACGGGCTGGTGCCCATCGTCGTCCCGGAGCTGAAGACCATCACCATCGGCGGCGCGGTGGCCGGCTGCTCCATCGAGTCGATGTCGTTCGTCCACGGCGGCTTCCACGACACCTGCCTCGAGTACGAGGTCATCACCGCGCTCGGCGACGTGCTGCGCTGCACGCCGGACAACGAGCACCGCCTCGTCTTCCAGATGGTGCACGGCACCTTCGGCACCCTGGGCATCGTCTCCAAGCTCGCCTTCCGGCTCGTGCCGGCCAAGCCGTACGTCAAGGTGGAGTACGAGCGGCACTCGACGCTCGAGTCCTACCAGGGCTCCATCGCGCACCACGCCGAGGCCCGGGACGTGGACTTCATGGACGGCATCATCCACTCGCCGAAGCTGTACGTGCTCAGCGTCGGGCGCTTCGTGGACCAGGCGCCGTACACCAGCCGCTACGACTGGATGAAGATCTACTACCGCAGCACGGCCGAGCGGACCGAGGACTACCTGACGACGCCGGACTACTTCTTCCGCTACGACCGCGGCGTCACCCGGGTCCGCCCGAGCTCGTTCCTGGGCCGGCTGCTCTTCGGGAAGTGGCTGAGCTCCAACGAGTGGCTGCGGATGGCCAACGCGCTGCACTGGGTGCTGCCGTTCTTCCCTCCGGGCATCACCCTGGACGTCTTCGTGCCGTTCTCGAAGGTCCCCGAGTTCCTCGACTGGTACCGCAAGGAGATCGGCTACTTCCCGCTCTGGTGCGTGCCTTACCGGCGGGTGCACGACTACGAGTGGCTGGACGCGACCAGCTGGGCCCGAAACCAGGACTCGATGTTCCTGGACCTCGCCCTCTACGGGCTGCAGGCGAAGGACCCGCGCGCCGTGCACCGGAAGATGGAGCAGAAGCTGCGCGAGCTGGGCGGGGTCAAGACGCTCATCGACCACAACTACTACTCGGAGGAGGAGTTCTGGTCGGTCTGGAGCCGGCCGAACTACGAGCGCGTCAAGGCCATCACCGACCCCGAGAACGTCTTCCGCGGCCTCTACGAGAAGACGTGCAAGGCGGTGATGGGACGCGCCACCTGACGCGCGCCGCGCATCGCGGTCTTCAGCTTCCCGAATCGTCTCGGGTATCCTCGGGGCGCTTCGAGGAGGGTGGAGATGGCGAAGGCACGCTGCATCCTGTGCGGCTCCGAGCTGGTCGGGAAGACCTGCCCCAAGTGCTCGGTGGGCGCGGCCGGCGACCCGGTGCGCATCGACCGCGACACCGACAAGCGCGCCGCGGCTCGGCGTAGGGCCCCTGCACCACAGCCCGCAGCCGAGGAGCCGCAAGACTTCGAAGGCGAGACCGACAAGGTCGCGCCGCTCAGCGCCCCGCCGGCGCGCAGCTCGCGCTCCTCGTCCGTCCCGAGGCCCGCTCCTCGGACCGAACCCGAGCCTGAGCTTGAGGCTGAACCTGCAGGCGCGCAGGCGGAAGGGGACGCGGAGGCCGAAAGGCCTGCGCCTGCGCCCCGGACCAAGACCGAGGAGAAGAAGAACTGGTACGCGCTGGCCGGGATGGAGCGTCCGCCGGACATGCCGTCGGCGCACGGCCAGGACGACGGCCTCCCGCCGGTCTCCGCGCAGCAGGACGAGCTGCGCGGCTATCACCCGGCCGCGATCGTCTTCGCGGCCACGGGCCTGTCCAGCTTCGCGATCGCGGCGACGGGCGCGATGCCGGAGGTGGCCTCGGGCGTCGCCAACCTCGTCGCCGCCGGCTTCCTGTTCAAGCACTACGGCTGGGCGCGGTTCCTGGCGATCGCCATCGCCCTGCTGCACATCGCCAAGATGGTGCTGGGGCTGGTCCTCTTCGGCAGCGCGGGGTTCGTCGTCGCCATGCTGCCGATGGCCTGCGTCCTGGGCGCGTTCCTCTTCGAGGAGGCGAAGTGGCGCGGGGCCGCGGCCGGGGTCGGAGTCGCGCTGGCCTTCTCGTGGGTGGGCTTCTACGCGCTCCGTCCGCCGCCGGCCCCGAAGGCGGGCGGGCTGAACGAGTACGCCCTGGAGGGCGGCAAGTTCTCCGACGACAAGTTCGGCCTGGCCCTCGCCGCGCCGAGCGGCGTCCTGCTCATCGACGCGCAGAAGGCCAAGGAGGTCGCGAAGGACGAGAGCGCAGGCCTGGTGGCGACGATTCTCCAGAAGGCCGCCAAAAAGCGCGCGACCAACGAGAAGCTGGTCGTGCGCGCCACCGAGGTCGAGCTGGAGGGCTCGGTCCGGCTGGTGACCTTGCCGCCCAAGGTGCAGACCACGAGCGTGATGGCGCAGATCTTCGGCGAGGAGAGCAAGCCCCTGCGCGACGACGAGCTGGTGCCGCGCAAGATCCGCGAGACCGAGGGGCTCAAGAGCGAGGGCTGGCGGGACTCCTCGCTCCGGGCGGTCCTCCTTCGCGCGAACGACGGACGGCTGCTCATCGTGACCTGCGACTCCAAGGCCTCGGCCGCCGACCACCTGTGCCAGGGGCTCTTCTCCGGGATCGCGCTCAAGCCGTCGCTCAAGTAGACGGGCACCCTGTCGGCGAACGCTGACCTACCTTGGGCGTCCCGCGTTCGAGGCGACGCCCTTGGCGGCCCAGGTTTTGTGCCGTGCGTGGCAGCAGGAGCGCTGCTACCGTGCGGCGCGATGAACTTCTTCGCCACCTCGCCCAAGGGCATGGCGCCGCTGCTCGCGCAGGAGCTGCGCTCGCTCGGTGCCTCCGACGTCTCCGAGTCCCGCGCCGGCGTCGCCTTCGCCGGCACACTGGAGACCGCGCTCTCCGCCTGCCTCTGGTCGCGCACGGCCAGCCGCATCCTCCTACCGCTCGCGCACTTCCCAGCCCCGACGCCCGAGGCGCTGTACGAGGGCGTGAAGGCCATCGACTGGTCCGAGCACCTCTCGCTCGAGGGCACGCTCGCGGTCGACTTCGCCTCCAGCGAGTCGGCCATCACGCACACGCACTACGGCGCGCTCAAGGTCAAGGACGCCATCGTCGACCAGCTGCGGACCCCGTCGGGGGTGCGGCCCTCGATCGACACCGCCCAGCCTGACGTGCGCGTCAACGTCTACGTTCGCAAGGACGAGGCGAGCCTCAGCCTGGACCTCTCCGGGGACAGCCTCCACCGCCGGGGCTGGCGCGACGAGACGGTGCCTGCGCCGCTGAAGGAGGGGCTGGCGGACGCCATCCTCTTGCTGGCCGGATGGCCGGCCGCCGCCGCGGAGGGCCGGCCGTTCCTCGACCCGATGTGCGGCTCGGGGACGCTGCCCATCGACGCCGCCTGGATCGCGGCCGACGTGGCCCCTGGCCTGATGCGCACGCGGTGGGGCTTCACGAAGTGGCGGCAGAACCAGCCCGCGCTCTGGGACCGCCTCGTCTTCCAGGCCAGGGAGCGCGACCGGCGGGGCAAGGTGAAGCTGCCGCCTATCGTCGGTTACGACCTCGACGCCCGGGCGGTCCGGGCTGCGCTCTCCAACGTCGAGCGCGCCGGGGTACGCGGCCACGTGCACATCGAGAAGCGGGAGCTGTCCGACGCCGTGCCGGTCGGCGAGAAGCCCGGCCTCTTCGTGGTCAACCCGCCCTACGGCGAGCGCCTGTCCGAGGACGCCTCGGTCGAGCCGCTCTACCGGCGCATCGGCGACACGCTCAAGCAGAAGTTCACCGGCTGGGACGGCTACGTCTTCACCGGCAACCTGGTCGCGGCCAAGAAGGTGGGGCTCAAGCCCGAGCGCAAGCACGTGCTCTTCAACGGCGCCATCGAGTGCCGGCTGCTCCACTTCCCCATCAGCCTGGAGAAGCCCAAGCCGCCGCCTCCGCCGGAGCCGGGATCGGGCGCCGAGGCCTTCACCAACCGGCTCAAGAAGGACTTCAAGCACCTCTCGAAGTGGGCCGAGCGCGAGGGCGTGACCTGCTGGCGCGTCTACGACGCCGACCTGCCCGAGTACAACCTGGCCGTCGACCTCTACGAGAAGCACGTCCACGTGCAGGAGTACGAGCGGCCCCCGGAGATCGACGAGCGGGTGGCGGAGCGCCGGGTCCGCGAGGCCCTCACCGCCATCTCCCAGGTCCTGGGCGTGCGCCCCGGCGACGTGCACCTCAAGGTCCGGCGGCGGCAGAGAGGCGCCGGGCAGTACGAGAAGCTGGACGAGACCGGCGAGCGGATCGAGGTCCACGAGGGCGGGCTGCGCTTCCTGGTGAACTTCACCGACTACCTCGACACCGGGCTCTTCCTCGACCACCGCCTGGTCCGCAAGATGGTCGGCGAGCTGGCCAAGGACCGGCGCTTCCTGAACCTGTACGCCTACACCGGCACGGCGACGGTCTACGCGGCCAAGGGGGGCGCGGCCTCGACGACGACGGTCGACCTCTCGAACACCTACCTCGACTGGGCCGGCCGCAACCTGATGCTCAACGGCATCACCGGCCGCAGGCACGAGCGGGTGCGCGCCGACGCGATGGAGTTCTTGCACCACGACAAGAACGTCTACGACCTGGTCTTCTGCGACCCGCCGACCTTCTCGCGGTCGAAGTCCATGGATGGCACCTTCGACGTCCAGCGCGATCACCTGGCGCTGCTCGAGGCCATCCGCGGCCGGCTGGCGCCGGGAGGCGTCATCGTCTTCTCCAACAACCTGCGGCGCTTCAAGCTGGACGAGGAGGGGCTCAAGGGCCTGGGGCTGGTCGCGACCGACCTGACCAAGCAGACCCTGCCGCCCGACTTCGCCGGCAACCCGCGGATCCACAAGGTGTTCCGGGTCGTCCGCGGCGCTTAACAGCGATTGCGAGGTCGAACTCGGACGCGCGGCATGTTATGGGAGCACCCGTGGATCGCGTAGCAGCAAGCCCCGAAAGGACCCTGGTCGTCCACGACCTGGGCTTCGTCGAGTACGAGGATGGCGTCGCCCTGCAGAAGGGGTTCGCCCTGGCTCGACGCGGCGGAGCCGTGCCCGACGTGCTCCTGCTGGTCGAGCACCCGCCGGTCATCACGATGGGCCGCGGGGCGACGCCGGAGAACATCGTCGCCACGCGCGAGAAGCTGGAGGCGCTCGGGGTCAAGATCCACGTGACCGACCGCGGCGGGGACGTGACCTACCACGGCCCGGGCCAGGTGGTCGGCTACCCCATCGTCGACCTCGCCCCGGACCTGTGCGACGTGCGCCGGTACGTGGGCTACCTCGAAGAGGCGATGATCCGCACGGCGGGCGAGTTCGGGGTCAAGGCCTCGCGCATTCCCGGCTGGACGGGGGCTTGGGTCGGAGAAAAGGGCAAGGACGCGCGGAAGCTGGGCGCCATCGGCGTGCATATCAGCCGGTGGATCACGACCCACGGCTTCGCCTTCAACGTCTGCCCGGACCTGAGCCACTTCGAGCTGATCGTTCCCTGCGGCATCTCGGAAGCGGGCGTCACCTCGCTGCAGAAGGAGCTGTCGGGCACGGCGCCAGCGCTGGCGGACGTCCGGTCGGCGCTGTCCAAGCACCTGGCGGTCGAGCTGCAGAGCAAGATCGTGCCGGGCCGGCTGGACCACAAGACCATCTCGGTGGCAGTCGTGCGCAACGGCCGGCGCGGACCGGAGGCGCTCCTGCTCAAGCGGCACCCTCATCGCGGCGGCTTCTGGCAGCCGGTGACCGGGACCATCGAGAAGAACGAGACGCCGGAGGCCTGCGCCCGCCGCGAGGCCGAACGAAGAGACGGGCTTCGACGCGCCGGTCCAGCCGCTCAACTACACGCACAGCTTCCTGTTCGGAGAGCCCCGGCCCGACCGGGCGCCGCGCATCTTTCAGGAGACCGCGTACTGGGCGATTGCGCCGCAGGACGCCCGCATCAAGCTCGATCGGCGCGAGCACTCCCGCTTCGCATGGCTGCCGGTGTCCGAGGCGCTGCAGCGCGTGCCCTTCATCGGGCTGAAGGAGTGTCTGCGGCGCGCCGCCGAAGCATTGAAGGCAGGTTCCAAGCCGTAGGTCCAAGCGCCCGGTCGTGGGCGAGGTTCCAGAAAGGCTCGACGGGGATTTCCCGAGGCCCGAAGCCCGGAGCCCAAAGCCCGCTTCTAAAACTCGTGCTGCTCGCCCTCGCGGGCCACGAGCACCTTCACCGCGCCCTTGTCTCCGGCCGCGTCCTTGAGCAGCGCCTCGAGGTCCGAGTCGTGCCGCAGCGGCTCGTGGTGGAAGAGCACCAGGCGCTTGCAGCCGGCCTTCTCGCACAGCTTGATTCCCGCCGACCAGGTGGAGTGCCCCCAGCCGACCTTGCTCTGGGTGTACTCGTCGTCGGTGTACATCGCGTCGTAGATGAGGGCCTCGGCGTCCTTGGCCAGCGCCACCAGCGCCTCGTCGGCCTTGGTGCCGTGCTCGGTGTCGGTGGCGTAGACGACCGACTTGCTGCCGAGCTCGATGCGGTAGGCGAGCACGCCGTTCGGATGGTGCAGCTCGCTCGCCGTCACTCGCAGCGCGCCGACGTGGACGGTCTGGCCGCTGCTGATGGTGTGGAAGCCGAGCTTGGCGCGGAAGGCGTCGATGGTCACCGGGAAGTACGGCGCCACCATCTGGCCGGAGAGGAGGCTGCGCACGTCGCGGCCCTCGCGGACCGGGCCGTAGAGGTCGAGCTGAGAGCCGGGGTTGTAGGCCGGGCCGAAGAAGGGCAGGCCCTGGATGTGGTCCCAGTGGTAGTGGGACAGGAACATCGAGGCCTTCGCGGGAGTGCGGCCCAGCGAGACGCCCAGCTCGCGCAGGCCGCTGCCCAGGTCGAAGACGCAGACGTCGCTGCCGGAGCGGACCTCGACGCAGGACGTGTTGCCGCCGAACTTGACGGTGGAGGCGCCCGGCGACGGGATGCTGCCGCGGACGCCCCAGAACTTGATCGCGAGTTGGGCCATTCGGTGGCTCAAGACTTCGGTTCGGAGGGAAGCGAAGCGCCGAGCCGACGTCGGGTTCGAGGAGTCAGGCGTTGAAGTCCCGACTCGCAGGGAGTCTACACACCGCTGGCGGTCGTTGTGAAGAAAATGCTTGCAGTCTCAACCGGTTTGCTTGTCCGCCTCGTCTGAGACGGAGTCCGGCAGCTCGATCATGTGGCCCGAGCGCTCCACCTTCACCCGCAGGTAGCCCTCGTTGACCTTGTTCACCGGAGCGATGGAGGCGATGCGCCGCCGCACGGGGATGCCTTCGTCGACCAAGGCCGCGATCTTCAACGGGTTGTTGGTGATGAGGTCCACCGAGCGCACGCCCAGGAGCCGCAGCATCTCGGCGGCGACGTCGTAGCGACGCAGATCGTCGGCGAAGCCCAGCAGGCGGTTCGCTTCGTAGGTGTCGTGGCCCTGCGCCTGGAGCGCGTACGCACGGATTCTTGTTGCCCAGGCCGATGCCGCGGCCTTCCTGGCGCAAGTAGAGGACCACGCCGCGCTCGGAGCGGGAGACGACGTCCAGGGCGTGGTCGAGCTGGGCCTTGCAGTCGCACTTGAGGCTGCCGAACACCTCGCTGGTCAGGCACTCGGAGTGGACGCGGACCGGAACGCCCTCGGCGCCCTTCACGTCGCCCGTGACCAGAGCCAGGTGCTCCAACCCCGTCTTGCGCTCGCGGAAGACGACCGTGCGGAACTCGCCTCGGCCCGTCGGGAGGTCGGTCTCGGCGTAGACCTCGAGGGACCGGGAGATTCCGGCGCTGCGATTGTTCGAGTCTCGCTGGTGCGTGTCCATCCAGATGTCCTTCCCGCCCGTGCCACGGCTTTCTGCCGCCGCGGCGCGCATGATGGCTCGCACGCAGGCGGCATTCAAGCGCCGCGCCGAAAGGAGCCCGATTGGTCTCGACTGGCGGTTCGATGCCCCTATTCCCGCCAGGTTGCGGCCGATTTCGGGGTCAGGGGCGGTCCCGGACTGCTGGGCTCCAAGGGCATCCGGCCGGCGCCGACGGGCCATCAAGTCAACAGCTGGACCCGAATCTCCCCTCCAGGGTCGACGCGTTCGAGGTCCTCCGGAAGGACAATCAGGCTGTCGGCCTCGGCCATCGAGGAGACGAGGCCGGAGTCCTGCCGCCCGACCGGGGTGGCGACGAGCGAGCCGTCCACCACCCGGGTGCGCGCTCGCGCGAAGTGGACGAGCCCCTTCTTCTTGGTGAGCGTGCCGTCCAGGGTCGCCTTGAGCAGCGGCCGCGTCAGCACCTGGCGGCCAGCCATCTTGAGCAAGGCCGGCCGGACGAACTGTTCGAACGAGACCATCGCCGAGGTCGGGTTGCCCGGGAGCGCGAAGTAGAGCTGCGCGCCCCCTTGGCTGCGCTCGGGACGGGTCTTGGTGCCGAAGGCCAGCGGCTTGCCGGGCTTCATGGCGACGCGCCAGAAGCGCAGCTCCACGCCCAGCTTGCCCAGGACTTCCTTGACGTAGTCGCGGTCGCCGACCGAGACGCCGGCGCTGGAGAGCACGACGTCGCAGCACGCGGCGTCCGAGAGCTTGCTGGCGATGTCCTCGGGGTCGTCCTTGGCCAGCCCGAGGCGCACTGGCTCACCGCCGGCAGCCAGGACCAAGGCACACAGGGCCCAGGTGTTGGAGTCGACCAGCCGTCCTGCGTGCTCCGCGTCGGATCGCCCATCCGGCCGGCGAGAGCTCGTCCAGATCGCACAGCTCGTCACCGGTGGAGAGGATGGCGACGCGGGGGCGTTGGTGAACGCGCACCTGCGAGCGGCCGAGCGAAGCGAGTAGGGCGACGTGGGCCGGGGAGAGCAGGGCGCCCGGTACCAGCACGCGATCTCCCGGCGTGGACGTCGGCGCCTTGGAGGCGGACGAAGTCACGGCTGCCGGAGGCGAGCTTGACCAGCAGCGTGTCGCCTTCGCGCTCCGTCTCTTCCTGCATGACGACGGCGTCGGCGCCAGAGGGGAGGGGCGCGCCGGTGGTGACGCGCGCCGCCTCGCCGGGGCCGATGGGCCTGTCCGTGCCTTTCCCGGCGACGGAGCGGGCGACGATCGCGAGCTTCACGGGCGAGCTGGCGCTGGCCTGGCGGACGTCGGCGGCGCGCAGGGCGTAGCCGTCCATCTGGGAGACGTCGTAGGGCGGCAGGTCGCGCGGGCTGGCGACCTCTTCGGCGAGCACGCGGCCGAGCGCGTCCAGGAGCCCGACCTTCTGGGTCGGCATGACGGGGACCTGGGAGAGGACTTCGGCGAGGGCTTGCTCGACGGTCAACACGGTTTCGGGCCTCCGGCGTGACGAGGGGGCTCTTTTAGCCGCTGTCGAGCGAGACCGCCATCCTGCCTTCCTGCCGAGGTAGCCTCTCCGTCCCATGCAAGCCATGACCACAAGCCTCCGAGCGATCGCCGCCGCGGCTCTCCTGTTGGCTCTCGGCGGCGCTGCCTCCCCGTCTGGCCACGTGCAGTTCACGGCCATCCCAGACCGGGAGGAGATGTCGGTCGAGGATTCGTTGACGGTCACAGTCAAGCTCACGACCCTGGCGAACGACCAGAAGCTCGACGAGAGCCTGCGGCTGCCAGACTCCGCCGACTTCGAGCTCCTCTCGCGGTCGCAGAGCGCCAGCCTGGCGTTCTCGAAAGAGCACGACGGCTACCTTCGCACGAGGACGTTCACCCTGGTGCTCCAGCCTCGGAGGACCGGAAGGCTGACGATCCATGGCGGCGAGTTCGTCTTGAGCGGCAAGCGTCACGTGACGGCGTCCATCTCCGTCGAGGTGAAGGACGCGCCGGGGGCGTCGGTGGACGCGGTGCAGCTCCCGAAGCGATTGGTGTTCTCGACCGGCCCGGCGACCGATGGCGATCTCATTCTCCAGACGAGCATCGACCGGACGAAGGTCTACCTGGGCGAGCAGGTCACCGTGACGGCCGAGCTGTTCGCGCGGGTCGAGATCAGCGGGGTCGACGGATTCAAGACTCCGAAGCTCGATGGGTTCTTCGTCGAGGTGCTCGAATCGCCCAAGCAGATCTCCGGGACGCTCGTCGAGATCGATGGCGTTCCGTACCGGGCTTTCGTGCTGCGCAAGCTCGCCCTGTTCCCCACGCGCGCCGGCCGCCTGACCATCGGGGCCTTCGAGGCCATGGTGCAGGCCGGCAAGTTGGTGAACGCCGGTGCTCAGAAGCGTTCGGCGCGGCCCGTCGACGTCGACGTCCTCCCGCTGCCAGCGCCGGTGCCCGAGGTGTTCCCTGCCGCGAACGTGGGCAACTGGCGTCTGCGCGCGGACGGGCCGGCGAGGGTGAAGCAGTGGAGCCCCTTCCTGTTCAAATTCACGCTCGAGGGCGAGGGGAACCTGGCCGAGATCGTCCTGCCGCCATTGCCGCCGATCGAGGGCGCCAGGGTGTTGCGGGCGAGCCCGAGGCAGGAGCACTGCGTGACCTCTGGCCGGGCTTGCCGCGTCGTCGAGTACGAGCTGCTTCCGGAGACCGCCGGGGTCGTCGAGATGCCTGCGCTGCCAGTGCAGTTCTTCGACCCGGCGAGGAGGGGCTACTTCCAGAGCTGCTCCGAACCGTCGCAGATCCGGGTCGATCCAGCGCCCAAGCCTGTTGCCGCGGCGGCCCCCGCCGCTCCAGCCGAGGTGGCAAGCGAGCCTGTGCCTGCGCGGCCCGGTTCCGCGTGGCCCTACCTTCTGGTGCTCGCCCTCCTCGTGCCCTTCATCGCCGTGGTGTTCTTTGCCGCGCGCGGCGACGTGGCCGTTCAGCGGTTCGTCGTCGGGCTCGGCCTGTGCGCTGCGGCCGCCATCATCGTGGCGGTGCTGCTCAGAGAGCCCGTCAGCGCAATCCAGGCATCATCGCCGGCGAAGCTCCTCGGCCCTTCCAACCGAAAACAGACAACGAACGACGTCGTCCTGGCGCTCGACGTTTCCTCGTCGATGAACGCCCTGGACTTCGAGCCGGATCGCTTGGGAGCGATCAAGCAGGCGCTCCGCGGCCTCGTCGAACAGCGTCCCGCGGACCGGATCGGCCTGGTGCTGTACGCCGGAGCGGCCTACGCCGTAGCTCCGCTCTCGTTCGACCGCGAGGCGCTCTTGGAGCAGTTGGTATCCGCGCAGACCAGGTTCCACGAAGACGGGACGGCCACCGGCGACGCGATCGCGGTGTCGCTCGATGTGCTGTGCGATGCGAGTGCCGCAGACGAGGTCGGCGGAGCAGAGCTGCTCTCCACCTGCCTCGCGAGCCGGCGCGGTGGTGCCATCGTCCTCGTGACCGATGGGGATACCAACGTCGGGCGGGTCTTCCCGATAGAGATGGCTGGCGTCGCCGAGAAGATAGGGGTGACCATCCACACCGTATTGCTGGGAAAGAAAGGGAAGGTCCGGTTCCCGGCGAAGGCCGACTTCTTCGGCAACCCCTCCTCGCAACTGGTGGACCTGCCGTCCGACCCGGTGTTGCTCACAGACCTTGCCCGGTTGACGGGAGGCAGGTCGTTCGAAGCGCAGGAGGCGAAGGCGCTCGATGCGAGCCTGGCGGCGATCGCTGACTTGCTCTCGGCCTCCAAGCCCGCGACAGGCGAGGACCGGGTCGCGCCGCCAGCCGGCGTGGCGATCACCGAGCACGACGCGGCGCACCTGCTGGACGCTCTACGCCGGGTCGGGTCGCAGGCTCTCACCGATTACAGGGAGAGGAAGGCCAAGGGCGAATCGCCAGACAAGAGGTAGTCGACAGCGACCGCAGACGATGGGGCCGCACGCGTCGCCGGCCCCGTGCTAGCCGCGGTCGACTTCCTGGAGCGCGTCCGGGAGCGCGGCGAAGAGCTCGTCGATCTGCGCTTCGGTGCCGGTGGTGATCCGGATGCAGGTCGAGAGCCGCGGGTGGCGCACCGGGCGCACGATCACGCCTTTGTGCAGCAACGCGGCGAAGACGGCCTGGGGGTCGCGGTGGACGTTGGCGAGGACGAAGTTCGCGTGCGAGGGCCAGACCGACAGGCCCAGGGCCTCGAGCTTCTCGGTGAGCACGTTGCGCATGCGCCGGTTGAGCTCCACGGTCCGCGCGAGGTGGTCCTGGTCCTGGAGCGCGATGCGGGCGGCGAGCTGGCCGGGGGTGTTGGTGTTGAAGGGCGTCCGTACGCGCGCGAGCCAGCGGGTGACGTCGGGCGCGGAGATGGAGTAGCCGATCCTCAAGCCCGCGAGGCCGTAGGCCTTGGAGAAGGTGTGCAGGAGGACCAGGTTGGGCAGCTCCTCGGCGAGCTCGAGGGCGTCGTAGGGGGACGCATCGATGTAGTCGAGGTAGGCCAGGTCGAGCACGATCAACACCGAGCTCGGCAGCGTCCGCGCGAACCAGGTGAGCTGCTCGAAGGGGATGAGCTGCCCGGTCGGGTTGTTGGGCGAGGCCAGGAAGATCGCCTTGGTGCGCGGGGTCACCGCCTTGCGCATCCGGGTCAGGTCGTAGTGCAGGTCGTCGGTCAGGGGCACGACGACCGGAGTGGCGCCGACGATGCGGATGCAGTTCTCGTAGACGGCGAAGCAGATGTCGGAGACCAGGGCCTCGTCGCCCGGCTCCAGGTAGCCGTCGGCGAGGGTGCGCATCAGCTCCGCGGAGCCGCAGCCCAGGGTGATCCGCTCGGGGGCGATGCCGTGGAACGAGGCGAGGTCCGCGCGCAGGGCGGTGCCGTCGTAGTCGGGGTAGAGGCTCAGGCCGAGGTCGGTGCGCGCCAAGGCCTCGAGGACCTTGGGCGAGGGGCCCAACGGGTTCTCGTTGCTCGCGAGCTTGATGACGTGGCTCAGCCCGAGCTCGCGGCGGACCTCGTCGATGGGCTTGCCCGGCTCATAGGGGCAGACCATCTCCAGCGAGGGCTTCGGCAGTCGCGAAACCGGGTGGGCGGCTTCGTAGGGCATGCGCGCTCCGTGGCGGGCGGGTTCGCGTGACGGGCCCATGGCGCTGTAACACGCGGATTTTGGAGCGGTCAACGCTGTTCGCTTCCGGACGGAGGATAGACGCTGCGCGAAATGCTCTGCTAAGAGGCCCTCATGGCTAAGAACCGGGTGGTCGAGCTGGCCGAGGCGAAAGAGGGCGAGGGCGCCGTCCTGCAGGGCAATCTCGCGTTCGCGGTGGGCTGCGCGCGCGGGGGGATCCACGCCGCGGACGGATACCCGGGCACGCCCTCGACCGAGGTGATCGACAAGGGCCTGCGTTCCCTGCAGGACCGGATGCACGTCGGCTGGTCGGTCAACGAGGCGGTGGCGGTGGCGGTGGGGCTGGGCCACACCATGGTCGGCGACGACGCGGTGGTGACGATGAAGATCCCCGGGCTGTTCCAGGCCGGGGACGTCGTGGCCTCCGCCGCGGGGATGACCGCCGAGCGCGGTGGGCTGGTGCTCTACGTGGCCTCGGACTTCACCCCGAGCTCGACCCAGTACCTGTTCGACCCGCGCTACTTCCTCAAGAGCTGTTTCGTCCCCGTGCTCGAGCCGCGCGACCACCAGGGAGATGTACGAGGCCGCTCCGCTGGCGGCTCGCCTGGCGCGCGAGTTCCGTACGCCGGTGGCGGTGCTGGCGAGCGGGATCCTCTGCCACTCCGAGGGGTTGGTGTCGCTGGGGCCCGTGGCGAAGGTGCCGCGGCTGAAGGTGGCGCAGGACTTCCGGCGGTTCATGAACCTGCCGGCCATCGCCAAGGCCAGCTACCGGTCGATCGTCACCGAGCGACTGGCCGGATTGACGGCCTTCGCGGAGCGCGCGCCGCTCAACCGCGTGGAGTGGCACGACCGGTCGCTGGGCGTGGTGGTGCACGGGGCCTGCGAGCTCCACCTGCGCGACGTCTGGGAGGCGCTGCCGGTCCGGCCGTCGGTGCTCTCGCTGGGGATGACCTACCCGCTGCCGCGGGAGCTGTTGAAGCGCTTCGCCGCCGGGCTGAGCGGGCCCATCGTGGTGCTGGGGGACGGGCTGCGCTTCGTGGAGGAAGAGCTGCGGGCGATGGGGCTGGCGGTCCAGGCGCGGGAGGAGGCCGACCCGTCGACGGAGTGGACGCCCGAGACCGTGGGCCGCCACCTGGGCTTGAAGGAGCGGCCGGCGAGGGCGCGGAGCGCGTCGACGCCGGCGGCGCTGCAGCGGCCACCGGAGATCTGCGCGGGCTGCCCCTATCGCGCCTTCGGCCTGGCGGTGCAGAAGCTGCGCAAGCAGGGGCGGGTGCTCACCTCGTTCGGAGACATCGGCTGCAACACGCTGCTCTACTTCCTCGACGCCATCGACAGCTGCACCTGCATGGGCGCCTCGGACGGGGAGCGGCAGGGCGCGGTGCTGGCCGAGCCTTCGCTGGCGCCGAAGGTCCTCTCGGTGCTGGGCGACTCGACGGAGTGCCACTCCGGCCTGGACGCGACGCGCAACGCGGTCTTCCGCGGCGTCCCCGGGGTGAAGGTGGTCCTCGACAACCGGCTCACGGCCATGACCGGCGGACAGCCGGCGCCGAGCAGCGGGCGGAACCTCCAAGGCGCGCCGGTGAAGTTCGACCTGGTGCGGGCGCTGGAGGCCGAAGGGGCGAGCGTGGTGGTGGTCGACGCGTTCGATCTCAAGGCGATCGAGAAGACGCTGGTCGAGGCGCTGGAGGGCGCCGCCAAGGGTGCGTTCACGGTCGTGGTCGTGCGCGGGCAGTGCATCCAGGAGGTGCCGGGCGCGGAGCGGGTCGCGCGCTACGCCATCGCCGAAGAGGCGTGCAAGAAGTGCAACCTCTGCCTGATCTGCCCGGGGATCGAGAAGGACGAGCGCGGCTATCCGCGATTCACGAGCCTGTGCTCCGGGTGCGGTGGCGAGGAGGGGACCTGCGTCCAGCGGTGCCACAGCGACGCCATCGTCGAGCGGGCGGCAGCCGCCAAGGGCGCAGAACCCCGCGGGGTGCTGCCGCCCTTGCCCGCATTCGAGGCTCCGCCGAGCGTGGAGCGGGTGCCGGCGATCCGCGTCGCCATCCGTGGCGTCGGCGGGCAGGGAAACCTTTTCCTGGGCAAGGTGCTGGCCGAGGTGGCCCGGCAGGCGGGCTACGGTCGAATCCTCAAGGGTGAGACGCACGGGATGGCGCAGCTGGGAGGCGCGGTGGAGAGCAGCTTCGGCTGCGGCGAGGTCTTCTCCCCGGTCTTCGCGCCGGGCACCGTGGACGTGCTGGTTGCGCTGGAGGAGTCGGAGCTGCTGCGGCCCGGCTTCCTGGAGCTGCTCAAGCCTTCTGGCCGAGTGGCCCTCAGCCGGACCCGCATCCTGCCCTCGCGCGCCAAGGCCGAGCAGTACCCGGCGCACGACGCGGTGCGCGCTGCGCTGGAGGGAGTCGAGGTCGCCGAGCTCGATGCCCTCGCGGTGGCGCAGTCCCTCGGAGATCCCGCGGGCCGCACGAGCAACGTGGTGATGCTCGGCGCGCTCTCGACGCTCGAGCCGCTCAAGTCCTTCCCCTTGGCGCTGTGGCAACGAGCGCTCGTGGACTGCTCTCCCTCCGAGACCAGCGCACGCGTCAACCTGGCCGCTTTCCAGAGCGGTCGGGACGCCGTTTACCGGCGGTGATGGCGTCCGATGGCCCCGGCCCGGGTGGTCGCGGCCCCAGCGCATGCGTCATCAATTTGACGTCTTGATCCCAATCGGGTATCGTGCTCGCCGCAACACTTGAAAAAGGCAATCCGCGAAGTCTGCGGAGCGCAAAGCCTGTGGACCCTGTGAAGGGAAGGCCATGGCTGCCAAGAGGATGAACCAGGAACGGACCTGTCTCGCCGAATCGTCGGCGATGGCAGGTTTTGTCGTTTTTGGGCATCCCGTTCGAAGCAAGGGAGGACACATGTTGGCGAGGCATCTGGGGACGTTGGTCGCCGTCGCGATGTGCCTGGGCGCGATGCCCTCGCAGGCCAATGCCTGCAAGCACAATCCGCTGCCGGATGGGATCGTGTCGGTCGACACGTATTCCAAGCAGGACCTGAAGCAGCTGATCGAGGACGGCTACACTCCCGAGATCCCCTGGACCGACGCCTTTGGCCAGTTCGTCGACGTCAACGCCTACATCCCGGACCTGACCGTCGATGAGGCGTACAACTTCATGGAGAACATCTACAACCTCAAGCTCTGGACGATGTCGGAGTACGACTTCGTGCCGATGGGGACCTACAACGGCCGCAATCGCTACGCGGCGCCGGAACCGCTGCCGCCGTTCGGGATGGTCTACATCACCGAGGAGAAGCACCCCGAGACCAAGACGGTCGATTGGTGGGTTGGCAAGTCGGCCGACGACATCTGGATGCACTACTACGTGCGTGTCCTCGACGCGCAGAAGTACATGGGCAAGCCGGGCGTGATCCTGGACTGGGTGAACTTCGGCCACGCCAACTTCGAGGCCGATCCGGTCATGTACGCCGGCTTCCTGGGCATGCGCATCGCCCACGCCCGTGAGCGCGACAACGCCATCGCCATCATGAAGTGGCGGCACGCGGGCAACACCGGCGAGATCACCCCCGAGATCATGGCTCAGCTCGGCCTCGTCAACCTCCACACCTCCGACCCCATGTCCATCTGGAACATGGTCATGAGCGGCATCAAGCCGACGGTCAAGTGGGAGGACCTGTACGGCGGCTTCATCAGCAGCCACTTCTACGTCCTCGACGTTCCGGTCGATCAGGCCTGGGCGTACCTGAAGAACGTGCGCAACATGGACCGCTGGACCGTGTCGACCCGCGGCGTGATGCCCTTCGGCGATGACTTCCTGGCCCTCGAGACCCTCTCGCCCGTCGGGCTGCTCAGCGCCGACACGGACCTCGACGAGGAGAGCCGCACGCTCGACATCCGGATGACCAACTCGCGCTACATCCACGAGTTCGGCCACACCAAGTTCATGACCTCCTCGATCCGCGTGATGGACGGCATGGACACCGTCGGCAAGCCGGGCTCGGTGGTGGTGTGGACGACCTTCCGCCACAAGGCCTACGAGACCAACGCCGAGCTGGCCGAGCAGTGGAAGTACCTGCCGGTGCGCAACAAGTACTCCGCGGCGAACGTCAAGCTGCTGCTCGCGGACGAGTGATCGAGTAGTCGAGCTTCACTTCGAGGCCCTCACCCGCGAGCGCGGGTGGGGGCTTCGCCTTGCGGGCTTCGCGAAGCGGTTCTCAATGGGCGTAGTTCCCAGGTTACCGAGCGCCCGCCCCTCGGGAAGCGCGGGAGTTAGTCGTGGAAGGAGGCCTCTCTCGTTCGGATAATCGCTTTTGCGAGAAGAGAAACCCGAACAAGAGAGGCTCCGGTGCGGAGTATTCAGGAGGCGCGGGTCGAGGTCCAGCAGGCCGCTGACATCGTGACCCAGTTGGCGGAGGGCCGATCAGAGCGGCTGGCGGACTTCGAGTCGCAGTTGTGGAGCGCGTTGCTGGCGCTCGGTCGTGCCGCGGTTGGCCTCTACCTGGTGGTCCGCGCCGCTCGGCCGCGCGCTTCGGAATACGAGCACGATGGGCGCCACTGGTTGTTGGGGCCCTGCCGAGATTCTGAGCTGGGGACCCGGTTCGGCAAGGTTCGGTTCGAGCGCCCGACGGGGGTCGATGCGTCTAACCGGCGTGCCGCACGTGACTTGCCGGTCGACCGCGAGTTGGGGCTGTGCGGCGGCTTCAGCCTAGGGACGGTGACGGCGATGACTCGCCTCTGCGCGCAGCTGGCGTTCGCCAACGCACGCCAGAACTTTCGCGAGACGTACGAGTGGGCTCCCAGCCCCCGAGCGGTCCTTCGAATGGTGGACGCGATCGGATCCGAGGCTCGCAACTTCCTCGAGCAGGCGCCCGCGCCGGATGGCGAGGGCGAGATCCTCGTCATCCAGGTCGACGCCAAAGGCGCGCCGATGCTCTCGCCCGAGACGTGCCGGCGACGGTCGCGGCCCCACGAGCGTGAGGAGGTCTCGGGCCGGACGGCTCGAAGGGCCAGCAAGCGAAGATGGCCCAAGCCGAAGCGGCGCTCGGTGGGCAAGAAGGCCAAGAACGCAAAGATGGCTGTGCTCGGTGTCATCTACACCTTGCGCCGAACGAAGAACGGCTACGAGGGGCCGATCAACAAGCGAGTGATCGGCACCTTCGATAGCCATGAGGCGCTGTTCGCCTGGCTCAGGCACGAGGCCGACAAACGGGGCTATGGCCAGAAGCGGACGCTGTTCTTGGCGGACGGCTCGGAGCACATCTGGCGCGGCCAGCTCAAGCACCTCGCGCAAGCGGAGGTGTGCATCGACTGGCACCACATCGTCGAGAGACTCTGGGACGTGGGCACCTGCTTCCACCCCGAGTACAGCGCCGAGTTGGAGGCATGGGTGGCGCGACAGACCACGAGGCTGCGACGCGGGGCGATCGGGGCGATCCTCGGCGAACTCAAGCAGCGGCTCGAAGGCACGCCCAAGACGGGGCCGGGCAACAAGTTCAAGCGCCGGCGACTGTGCCGAGCGATCGACCACTTCGAGGAACACCGAGACCGAATGCGCTACGCCGAACTGCGCAAGGACGACCTGGACATAGCCACCGGAGCGGTGGAAGGGGCAGCGCGCAACGTCGTGGGCCTACGCCTCGATGGCCCGGGGATGCACTGGGGCCGCGAACGGGCAGAGCGGGTGCTGCACCTACGCTGCATCCTGGTCAACGGGATGTGGCAGGACTTCGTGCGCCATCTCGGACAGCTTCCAGAGATCGCTTTGGCAGCCCAACCAGCGCCCGCCACGCCACATCTGGCAAAAGCCGCATAATCCTAATTTAACTAATGAATCTCAGGATCTACACCCGTTCTCAATCTGGCCCTCGAGACGCTCTCGATGGCGGACGACCTTTCGCCACAAGGCCTGCGAGCAGTCGATGTACCTGCCGCTGCGCAACAGGTACTCCCCGGCGATCGTCAATCTGCCGCTCGCGGCCGAGGCCCTCACCTGCGTGCGCGGGCGGGACTTGGCTTTGCAGGCTTCGCGAAGCGGTCCTCGAGGATCATCTTGAGGTTCTCGATCTCCACCTTGTGCGCCGCGTACATGGCCTTGAAGCCCATGGAGAGCATGGGGTCCTGGCGGATCCGCTCGTGGAAGAAGTTGGTCCAGAAGAAGGCGGTGCCAGGGCGGCCGAGGGTGCGTTGAGCGTCGACGAGCAGCCCGCGGTAGCAGATCCAGAGTTGCTCGGGGTCGTCGTGGCTGCAGTTCCAGCCGATGGTCTTGGCCCGCGGATCGGCGAGCGTCTGGATGTAGACCCGGCCGGTCGGGGTGGCCGTCTCGTCGGCGATGTAGAGGTCCTTGCGGAAGGGGCGGACGTTGCGCATGGACATGGTCCAGAGCGCCATGTTCTCCGTCTGGGCCAGGAAGTCGTAGGCCGCCTGGAGGGGGACGCCCTCGAAGACCGCCATGCTGGGGACGAAGTCGTTGAACAGCTCTTCGTGGCGGTAGCGGTCCTTGGTCCCGGGGAGGATGTGCTTCTCCCAGAGGTCGATCATCGAGTAGCGCTCGATGTTGACGAGGCGGTCGGCCAGCGCGGGCTTGGGCTCCTCGAGGAGCGAGCGGTGCTGGGCGTCGGGAGCGAGGCGCCACGTCCAGATCATGGAGCCCCAGGAGCAGCCCTCGCCGATGGCCGCCAGGGCCACGGTGGAGCCGGGCTTCAGGCGCCCGGTCTGGTAGGCCATGTCGAGGTTGGCGAGGACGGAGACGGAGGAGAGGTTGCCCAGCGTCTTGAGGGTGTCCAGGGTCTTCGCGGCCGGGATGCGCGCCTTCTTCTTCCAGGCCTCGACGAACGGCCGGCTGGGCTGGTGCAGGACGTAGAAGTCGACCCCCTTGGCGCCGAGCCCCGCCTTCTTCTTGGCGTTGTCGAGGGCCGCGGGGAGGTTGGTGATGGTGAAGCTCTTGATCTCCTTGATGGCCTCGGACGGAGGCAGGGGCTTGCCGTTCGAGCTGGGCGGGAGGCGGCTGAAGCCGAAGAAGAGGCCGGCCCGCTTCTCGCCCTCGGGGCCGGCGACGTCGGGGCGCATGCCCAGCCCGCTCTGGAAGCTCCCGCTGGTCTTGAGCCAGCTCGCGACCAGGCCGTTGGGGAGGTCGGGCGAACCCGTGAGGACGACCGCGCCGGCGCCGTCCCCCATGCCCATGCCGATCTTGAAGGTCATGGGGTTGGTGGGGTTGAAGGTCTTCGAGAAGGTCTCGGCGGCGACGACGAGGACGTTGACTGCACGGCCCGACGCGATCGCCGACGCGGCGAGGTCCATGGCCATCAGCGAGCCACAGCAGGTCTCGAGCAGGAGCGTCGCGGTGCCCTTGGTGATGCCCAGCTTGTGCTGCAGCTTCGCGGCTCCGCTGGGGACGATCAGCCCTGGCTGCAGCGTGCTGGAGACGAGGAAGAGGCCGTCGATCTGGTCGGGGCCGAGGCGGGCGTTGGCGAGGGCGCGGCGCGCGGCGTGGTAGCCGAGGTCGACGATCGACTCCTCGGGGGCCGCCCAACGGCGCTCGTCGACGCCGCAGTCCTTGACCCACTGCGGGTCGACGCCGGCGGCCACGCAGTCGAACTCGGCGCTCTTCTTGATGGTGGGCGGGAAGTAGGTGCCGACGCCCGCGATGTTCACCGGGATGGTCACGGTTTCCTCCAGCGATGGGGGGTGGGGTTGGGAAATGTGGCGCGACGAGAAGGGGGAGGCGACCTCGGAGCCAGGAACCGAGTTCCCCCTCTCCGCGAAGCCGGAGAGGGGGTCAGGGGGTGAGGCCCGTCTCGACGAGCTCGAAGGCGACCTCGGGCGCCGCGACGAGGCGGAAGGTGGCGATGAGGTGCCCGCGGCCGCCGGGACGCACGCCGCCGATGAAGGCGAAGCGAGGGTCGGGGCGGTAGCGATTGAAGAGGGCCTGCACGCCCGCCACCTGGTAGGCGATGTGGTGCAGGCCGTCGCGATCGCCGGCGAGGGGGCAGCGCGGCGAGAGGACGCAGAGCAGCTCGACGGGAGGCAGGCCTTGGTGCTCGCCGGAGGGCCCAACCTGGAGAAAGGCGACGCGCAGTCCGACCTCGGGGTGGTCGGAAGGGGCGACGGGGCAGGAGAGGCCTGCTTCGGAGACCTGCGGCCAGACCGACTCCAGGTCGGGGACCTTGACGCCCAGGTGGTCGATGGGGCCGAGGCCGTCGACGGGCGGCGGTCGGACGCGGGCGAAGGCGGCCAGCGCCTCTGGAAGCAGGCCCGTCATGTCCAGCTGTTCTTCACCAGCTCGGGGGTGGCGCGCTCGAGGACGCAGATGTGGTTCTCGCCTGCCCCCGGGGAGGCCATCATGACGACCTCGCCGGGCTTGAGGCGCTTGGCCTCGATGGCCTCCAGCAGGTTCGTGGGCGCGGAGGCGCAGGCGATGTTCGCGTAGCGCTCGTAGGTCTCGAACGCGCAGTCGCCAGGGATGCCGATGGCCTCGCGCCAGGCGTGGGGCGCCCAGGCGATGGGCTGGTGCGAGACGAACAGGCCGACGTCCTTGGGGGTGAGCTTCGCCTTTCGCAGGGCCTCGGTGGCCACGAAGGCGGTGTACTCCTGGGTCTTCTCCGCGACCTCCTTGCACAGCTTCTGGTCGTAGAAGGTCGCGAAGTCCTGCTCGTAGCTGGGGCTGTAGGTCGAGTAGACGTGGAGCGATGGCTGGCGGCGGTGCTGGACGATGGCCTGGTGCAGGTTGCCGTGGCTCGTCGAGTGGGAGCCCAGGTACCCGTAGCCCTCGGGGACGCGGGTCATGATGGCGGCAATCGCCGCATCGCCGGCGCAGGGGCTGTAGTACTCGGAGGGGTCGATGATGGCGCTGCCGACGTAGCCGGAGACGAGCAGGATTCTGTTCTTGATGCCCGCGCCCACCAGCGCCGCCGCGACCTCGCACATGGTGACGAAGGAGGAGCAGCAGCTCTCGACCTCGTAGGCCCCGGCGTTCTTCAGGCCCAGCTTGTGCTGGATGAGGCAGGCGTTGAGCGGCGCCGAGCGGTCCGGGAACATCGCCGCGCTCATCACCAGGTCGATCTCGTCGGGGTCGGTTCCCGTGCTCACGATGGCCATCGCGCCCGCGATGGTCTGGGCGTCGGAGGAGTGCATCCGGT
This sequence comes from Myxococcales bacterium, assembly GCA_049841135.1. Lineage (GTDB taxonomy): Bacteria > Myxococcota > Myxococcia > Myxococcales > UBA5297 > JACRCT01. The sequence continues at coordinate 259,166 of JASGHK010000002.1, read as the reverse complement.
GGGGATGGATCGCGTGGGCGATCGAGTACGGGTCGAACGGGACGTAGCGGCGTTCCTTGGAGCCCGAAAACGGATCCTTCTTCTTCTTCTCGGGAAGACGGTCGAACCAGGCGCGGAACCAGGGCTGGCTCTCCCAGCCGCTCTGGTTGGTGACCACGGTCCCGGGGAGGACGCCCTGCTCGATGGGGTCGATGTACTCGGCGGGCAGCGGGCTGTGCGTACGGAGGTACCGCGCCAGTGGGGCGCGGCGCTCAGGCGAGACGGGCTTGGCAGGGATGTAACCGCCGAGCCCGATGAGTCCGGCCGGGTGCATGGAGACACTCTCCTTGGTGAAGCAGGTCAGGCCTTGCGGATTTCCTCGATGGCCTTGCGCAGACCTTCGGTGTAGGCGAGGCGATCGCCGATCGGCAGGTCCTGCACCAGGCTCTTGATGGCGTCGTCGGTCGTGGCGAACATCAGCTGCTGCTTGCTGGCGAGGAACGACACGCCCGCGACGACGGCGCGGAAGCTCGCGGAGATGAAGCCCGTGGCCTCGATGACGAACATGTTGGTCACCTTGCCCACGGCTTCCAGCTCGGCCCGCTTCTCGCCGAGGACCTTCCGCTCTTCGGCGCTGGGGAGGAAGGCGCCCCGCTGCATGATGTTGATGACGTACTGCCGCTCGGGATAGCTGCGAGCGACTTCCCGGGTGTGCTCGATGATGTGGTTGAAGGACGAGACCCCTGGATTGCCACGCAGGACGTTGATCACCACGTTCTTGAACGAGCCGATCGCGAAGGAATCGCCATACTTCTTGATGTCCATAGTGTCCTCGACTGGGCGAACGAGCTGTTCAGCAATTTACACGAGGGGGGACGGGGCCGCAGGGGTAAAAGAGTGGTGTGTCGGGGCCCATACGGGGCGTCGGTGGCGCGAAGGACCGAACTGGGAAATGCGCTGCGAGGTCGTCCGCGGCCGCCCGTCGGGTCGGGTGTCTGAGGATCGGGTGGGCTCGTCGAGGATCCCTGAGAATCGCTGAGGTCAGGCGAGGCCGCTGTCGCCTCCCGCGGTTATAGTTCGCCCGCCATGCCAGCCTTCGAGATCGTCAGCGAGTTCAAGCCCCAGGGCGACCAGCCCCGCGCCATCCAGGAGCTCTCCGAGGGGATCGCCCGGGGGGACAGGTCCCAGGTCCTGTTGGGGGTCACCGGCTCGGGCAAGACCTTCACCATGGCCAACGTCATCGAGCGGGCGAAGCGGCCGGCGCTGGTGATGGCGCACAACAAGACCCTGGCCGCCCAGCTCTATGGCGAGTTCAAGGAGCTCTTCCCCCAGAACGCCGTCGAGTACTTCGTCAGCTACTACGACTACTACCAGCCCGAGGCGTACGTCCCCTCGACCGACACGTACATCGAGAAGGACTCCTCGATTAACGACCAGATCGACCGGATGCGGCACGCGGCGACGCACTCGCTGATGACCCGCAACGACGTGATCATCGTCGCCTCGGTCAGCTGCATCTACGGCCTGGGCACCGCGGAGGCCTACCACGAGCTGGTGGTGCGGGCGAACGTGGGCCAGACCTACCCGCGCGAGAAGCTGCTGCGCGACCTCGTCGACATCCAGTACGAGCGCAACGACCTCGACTTCCACCGCGGCACCTTCCGCGCCCGCGGCGACGTCGTGGAGATCTTCCCGGCGTACGAGGAGGAGCGCTCGATCCGCATCACCTGGTTCGGCGACGAGATCGAGCAGATCCAGGAGATCGACCCGCTGCGCGCCCGGGTGCTCTCGAGCATCGAGAAGGTCGGCATCTTCCCCAGCAGCCACTACGTCAGCGCTCCGGAGATTCGCGCCAAGGCCATCGTCGGGATCCGCGAGGAGCTGCGCGAGCGGCTGAGCCTGCTCAAGAGCCAGAACAAGCTGCTCGAGGCCCAGCGCCTGGAGCAGCGCACGATGTTCGACCTCGAGATGATCGAGCAGATGGGCTACTGCTCGGGCATCGAGAACTACTCGCGCTGGTTCTCGGGGCGCAAGCCGGGCGACGCGCCGCCGTGCCTCATCGACTACTTCCCCAAGGACTTCCTGCTCTTCGTCGACGAGTGCCACCAGACCATCCCGCAGGTCGGCGCGATGTACCGCGGCGACCGCTCGCGCAAGGAGACGCTGGTCGACTTCGGGTTCCGGCTGCCGAGCGCCCTCGACAACCGCCCGCTCAAGTTCGAGGAGTGGGAGCGGCTCGTCGGCCAGGCGGTCTTCGTCTCGGCCACGCCGGCGGACTACGAGCTGGAGAAGGCCAAGGGCATCGTCGTCGAGCAGGTCATCCGTCCGACGGGCCTGATGGACCCGCCGGTCGAGGTGCGCCCGGTGCGCACGCAGGTCGACGACCTGCTGGAGGAGATCCGCAAGCGGGCGGCCGTCGGCGAGCGCGTGCTGGTGACGACGCTGACCAAGCGGATGGCGGAGGACCTGACCGAGTACTACGCCGAGGTCGGGGTGAAGGTGCGCTACCTCCACTCGGACATCGACGCCCTGGAGCGCGCGGAGATCGTCCGCGACCTGCGCAAGGGCGTCTTCGACGTGCTGGTCGGCATCAACCTGCTCCGCGAAGGCCTGGACATCCCCGAGGTGTCGCTGGTGGCGATCCTCGACGCGGACAAGGAAGGGTTCCTGCGGTCGTCCGTCTCCCTGATCCAGACCATCGGGCGCGCGGCGCGGCACCTGAACGGCCGGGTCATCATGTACGCCGAGACGCAGACCGACTCGATGAAGCAGGCGCTCTCGGAGACCGACCGGCGCCGGGCCATCCAGAAGGCCTACAACGAGGAGCACCACATCACGCCGCGCAGCGTGAAGAAGAACATCCACGAGCTGATGGCGATCTCGGAGTCGGACTACGTGACGGTGAGCCTCGCGGCCGAAGGCGAGGACGTCTACATGTCCAAGGACGAGGTCGCGAACCTGCTCGAGGAGTACACCGCGCAGATGCGCAAGGCCGCGGCGGAGATGGAGTTCGAGAAGGCCGCCGAGCTGCGCGACAAGATCCTCGCGCTCAAGGACATGGACATGGGGCTCAAGCCCGCGGTCCGCGGCCTGTTGGACAAGGGCCCGCAGCGGCCGACCGACCCGAAGAAGGGCTACGGCCGCAGGCGCTCGGCCCGGCGGCGCAGATAGCCGCCGGCGCGATTGACGGCCATTCGTCAGGATTGACGGCTGTCAGCTCCAGGCACGTCGCTCGCTTCGCTCTGAAGGCCGGTTGGTATGCAGGGTGCAGATGCCCGGGACATCCCTCGGACGCACCCCACCGGAGCGAACCATGCCGACCGTCGACACCAGCAACGCCACCCTGCGCAACAACCTGATGCTGGCCCGCCAGGCTCAACTCCGCGGCGACCGACGCACGCAGGTGGCTGCGGTCAAGGCGTTCCAGGCCTCGCACCATCTGAAGGCCGACGGCATCATCGGCCCCAAGACCAACCGCGCGCTCGACCGCTACTTCGCCGACGGCTTCGATTCCAACAGCACCAAGGCCACCGGCACCAAGCCCGCAGCCACCACCAAGGGCGTGCCCGAAGGCGTGAACGCCAGCAACTGGCAGGCGGTCAAGAACATCAACATCCAGCAGTACCACCGCCGCGGATCGACGACGTACTGCAACCAGGCTTTCACCGCCTACGCCAAGCAGAAGGGCGTGACGATCGGCGGCATGGCCAACGACATGTACAAGCACATGAACGCCGGCCACGGCTGGAAGAAGGTCTCCGCGAGCGAGGCGATGGACGCCGCCAAGGCCGGCAAGCTCGTCGCCGCCTCCTGGTACAGCCCGGGCAAGCACGGCCACGTCTCCGCGGTCATCGGCGAGCACCCGTCCGGAGTCCCCGCCATCGCCCAGGCCGGCACCAACACCTTCGAGTACGGGCCGATCACCGCCACCCGCAAGAACCCGACCTACTTCGTCCACAACTGAGATTCACCCGACCTCTCGAGAAAGAAGGGGCGCCGAGCGTTCCGCGGCGCCCCTTCTGCTTGTCCGCTCGACGGGTGGAATCACTGGGCGGTCGGAGCCAACCAGGGCCGCGCCGAAGCGCCCCAGAGCAGGATGGCCTGCTCCAGCGGTCCTTGCTTCGCCGGACGTCCCATCAGCTCGAGCGCCGGCGCTGCAATCGCCGCGAGCTTGGTGAGGCGCTCCGCGTCTTCGGTCCGCCCGTTCGCCCGGAAGGCCGCGATTGCCAGCGCCGAGGCGCCAGTGCCTTGCCCGTCGACGATGGGGCCGCTGACGGCGTCGGGCTTGCGGTTGTCGCCGCGCGGCCACTCGCGGCAGGAGGCGGGCGCCTTGACCCCGAAGATGAGGACGTCGCGGCCGCAGAACCGCTCGAAGAGATCGTCGGCGAAGGCCCGCGACTCCGGCACTCCCGCCAGCGCCAGGAACCCTGCGGTCCAGGCCATCACCGTGCCGCGCGGCGTGGCCTCGAGCGCCTTGCCCTTGCCGTCGACCTTGGTGACGAAGCCGCCGGGGGCCTTGCGCCGCTCCTCGAGGCGCTTCACCAGCGCCAGGCCCGCCGCGCGCGTCTTCTCGTCTCCGCGCAGCGTCCCGTGGAGCACGAGCCCCGCGGCGGCGGGCGAGGAGTCGCAGGGCCAGTACGCGCTTCGGAAGCTCTCGACGAAGGCGGGCGCGGCGGCCTCGACGTCCTTGGCGACCTCGCGGGCCAGCAGGTCGTACGCGGAGGCCTCCTCGGGCGTCAGCCCCTCGAGCCGCGCCAGTCCGGTGTAGAGGAGCAGATGGTATCCGCGCCGCAGGATGCTCGACGGCGACTTCGCGAACGCGGTCGCCCCGCGCCCCAGCGCATCCGCGAGCAGCCTGCGCACGGCGACGATCGCGGCAGGCTTGTCGACCTTGCCGTCCAGCGCCTCGCTGACGATGGCGAGTCCGAGGAAGGCATCGCAGGCGATCTGCGCCTCGAGGAACTTGTGCTCTTCGCTGCCCACCAGCCGCGGAGCGCAGCCTTTCGGTCCGGTCACGGCCTCGACCAGCTCGAGGCTCGGAGCCGGACTCGGAGACGCGGCGAGGGCGGTGAAAGCGAGGAGGAGGGCCGGCAGGTCGGTCATGGGAAACCTCGGCGGAATGGTACCGCGAGCCCAACGCGCAGACCTTGCCCTACATGCCGAGTGACGTGGATCACCAAGGTCGGCCAGGACGGTGCCGGAGGCCGGAAAGTGGAACCCAAACCGCCGGATCGGCTCGCCAAGGGCCCTGGCTGGCCGGCAGGGCAGGTCTCGTTCGTCAGGCCCATTTCAATACCTCTGGCCAATTCGAAGCGGTCCTGGGCCGACCGGCGGCCTCCCAGAGCCCTTCCTGAGGCCTCGAAATGGTTTCGCAACATGGCGTATTGATTGGTGATTTCGGATGGGCTCCAGAGGCCGGCGCGTGACCCGCGTCACAAAAGCTGAAGCCGTTAGGTAGGCTCCAGCCCATGCATCGCCACCTCCCCATCATCGCTCTCCTCGTCGGCCTCTCTTGGGCGCTGACCGCGTGCAGCTCTCGCCAGAAGGTCGAACGGATCAAGATGAAGGAGGACCCGAAGTCGGAGGGGCCTGCCCCGACCGGTGTGACGAAGGCGACCGCCGACGCCTACCTCAAGCCGGGCGACTTCATCTTCCGCACCGTCAATCCCAAGGACCCGCTGTCCGACAAGGTGACCGGTGCGGTGATCCGCCATGGGCAGTCGACCATCGACAAGGTCCTGTTCGGCGTCAACGAGCTCAAGCGGATCGCGAGCAAGAGCGACGCGGACTTCAACCGCGCGACCTCCGAGGGCGACCCGAACGCGGTGCACCTGGCCATCTACCTGGGCGCGGGCGAGAACGCCGAGGCCTACGGTTCGACGCCCACCAACGCCTCGGTCAACGTCTGGCCGCTCTTCTCGGACGGCCGCAGGGGAACCGCCTGGCGCATCTTCCGGCACAAGGACCCGGCCATCGCCGCGAGCGTGGCGTCCATCGCGCGGCGCTGGGCGAACGGGCGGATGACCTACCTGATGCCGCTGCAGCTCTTCGTGCGCGACGCGAGCTGGAACGCCGCGGCTCGCGAGCGGGCGCGGGCCTACTCCGCGGCGGCGGAGCTGGCGGGCGGCCCGGCGGACTACCGGGAGATGTTCTGCAGCCAGTTCGCCGTCGCGGTGCTCCAGGCGGCGGTCCTGGGCGCGAGCGGCGTCACCCCCGTGACCCCCGACGCTCAGCTCGACGCTCTGCCGCGCGAGGCCAAGGTCGACTCGCTGGCGAGCCCGCTGCGCGTCTTCAGCGAGTGGCAGCAGAGCGGGGCCTTCGTCGAGGTCGGGCGCGTCGTGGTGGAGTGAAGCCGACGGAGGGAAGGCCATCGATCGCGCAGTTCCGTGTCCGTCGGTGAGGGACCGTGTTAGTCCCTGGGGCGGCGGCCGTTGTTGAACGGAGGACCGCCGAGCGCTCCCGATGAACGAGGCCCTGCGACAGAAGCTGGAGCACCTGCCGACCGAGCCCGGCGTGTACCAGATGAAGGATCGCACCGGCGAGGTCATCTACGTCGGCAAGGCGGTGAACCTGCGCTCCCGCGTGCGCAGCTACTTCACCCGCGGCGACGAGCGGGCCTTCGTCTCGCTGCTCGACGACGTCCTCGACGACCTCGAGGTCATCGTCGTCTCCAGCGAGAAGGAGGCCCTGCTCCTCGAGAGCGAGCTCATCAAGAAGCACAAGCCGCGCTTCAACGTGATGCTGCGCGACGACAAGAGCTTCATCTGCCTCCAGCTCGACGAGCAGGCGGCCTGGCCGCGCATCGAGATCGTCCGCGCGCACGGCCTCAAGGGGAAGGGGCAGGGCAAGGGCAGCGGCGACGCGCCGGCGGCGGGCAACCCGAAGGCGCGCACCTTCGGGCCCTACAGCTCCGCCTCGTCCATCCGCGAGACGCTGCGGCTCATCAACCGCCACTTCCAGCTGCGCACCTGCAGCGACCACCAGCTCGAGCAGTGCCGCAAGCGCAACCGGCCGTGCATGCAGTACCAGATCGGCCGGTGCCCCGGCCCGTGCATCGGGGCCATCACCGGCGAGGAGTATGCGCGCAACGTCCACGACGTCGTCCTCTTCCTGGAAGGCAAGGAGGCGACCGTCCTGCAGCGTCTCAAGGCGCGCATGGGTGAGGCGGCCGAGCGGATGGAGTTCGAGCTCGCCGCGCGCCTGCGCGACCAGATCCGCGCCATCGAGAAGAGCCTCGAGCGCCAGCGGATGGTCTCGACCGAGGACGTGGACCGCGACGTCGTCGGCTTCCACCGCGAAGCGGACCGGCTGGTCATCTACCTGCTCTTCATCCGCGGCGGCCGGCTGACGGGCGGGCGCGACTTCCCGTTCACCGGCCAGGAGTTCCCCACCGAGGAGCTGCTCTCGAGCTTCGTGGACCTCTACTACGGCGAGGACACCTTCCTGCCGGACGAGCTGCTCCTGCCCGTCGAGCTCGAGGACGCGGAGGCGACCGAGGCCTGGCTGAGCGAGAAGCGCGGCCGCAAGGTGAAGGTCCTGACGCCCAAGCGCGGCGCCAAGGCCGACCTGGTGGAGATGGCGCGCAAGAACGCCGAGCAGGCCTTCAAGGAGAGCGAGCGCTCGAAGGAGGAGCTGTCGGCGATGCTCGCCCGGCTGCAGTCGGCGCTGAACCTGGCCAGGCTGCCGCGGCGCATCGAGTGCTTCGACATCTCGCTGTTCCAGGGCGCCTCGGCGGTCGGCTCGAAGGTGAGCTTCCTGGACGGCGCGCCCGACAAGTCGCAGTACCGCCGCTTCCGCATCAAGACCGTCTCCGGCACCGACGACTTCGCCATGCTCTACGAGGTGCTGGGCCGGCGGGCGGCCCAGGGGGAGCTGCCGGACCTGTTCGTGATCGATGGCGGGCGCGGGCAGCTGGCCTCGGCGGCGGCGGCGCTCAAGGACCACGGGATCGCCGGGGTGGACATCGTGGGCCTGGCCAAGAGCCGGACGCTCACAGATAAGGCGGGCGGGACGCCCGCAACCACAGGCCCGTTCGGCTTCGCCGGAGGGGATGCCAAGGGCCGAGGGAGGGCGAGGAGCGCCCCGTCGAGCGCTCCGGTGGACCACTCGCCCGAGCGCGTGTTCGTGTTGGGGCGAAAGGACCCGGTGGTGCTGCGCCAGAACAGCCCGGAGCTCTTCATGCTCGCCAGGCTCCGCGACGAGGCGCACCGCTTCGCCATCACCTACCACCGGCTGCTGCGCGGCAAGAGCACCCTGACCAGCGTCCTGGACTCCATCCCCGGAGTGGGGGAGGGCCGGCGCAAGGCGCTGCTCAAGCACTTCGGGTCGCTCAAGAAGCTCAAGGAGGCGGGGCCGGAGCAGAATCGCCGAGGCGCCGGGGATCGGCGCGGCGCTGGCGACGCAGATTCACAAGATGCTGCGCGGCGGCGAGGCGGGAGGGATCCAAGAAGGAACGGAGGGCCAGGAAGGACAGGAAGCCCTTGGCGACCTCGGTCCCTTGGCGACCTTGGTGATTGAACAAGGAGCGGCCGAGCAGCCAACCGCTCCTCCGGCACCAGAAGGGCCCGAGAAGGACGCCGACGAGGGCCCGGATTCGGAGCCCTGAAGTGGCGTCCAAGCGCGAATTTCCCAAGATTTTCGTTGAAACCCCCTAGGGCTTGGCATATACGAGGCGCACTTTTCCGTAGGCTTTCCGAGGGCGAGGACACACAACGATGAGGCTCTATCCGAAGGTCATCCCGGCGATCGCCCGCGAGGTCGTCCAGACCCTGTCGAACGAGGGCGACATCGAGGTCGAGCCCATGCGGGTCGCCGATGCCGAGATGGACATGGCCGCCATCATGAAGGAGTACCTGGCCAACGAAGAGCGCGTGAACCAAGCGACTCGGGAAGCGCTCGAGCGGCGCGGCTACGACCACGGCAAGTTCAACCAGGTCAAGCGCGAGATGGCCGACGTCCGCGGCTTCAAGATGGGCGAAGAGGGCATCGAGTACGTCATCGGCCAGATGCTCGAGTTCCTGCTCATCAGCCGCAACATCGAGGAGGTCTTCAGCGAGGACCACTCGATGCGCAAGAAGATCTTCGTGATCATGAAGAAGCACCTCGATGTCGACGAGGAGATCGACCGCGAGGCGCGCGCCCGCATCAAGCACGTGCAGGAGGGCAGCGCGGCCTGGGACATCGAGTACTCCAAGACCGTCGAGATGATCCGCCGCGCGAAGGGCCTCATCTAGCCTCACGGCGGAGCTTTGGTAGAACCCGAGAGCCCCGTCCTCCCGACGGGGCTCTTTCGTTGCTGGAAGGGGAAGCGCGATGGATCGCAAGTCGGTGGTCGTGCTGGGCGTGATCTTCGGCGGCCTGTTCCTGTCGCTGTTCGCCTTCCTGCTGCTGGCCTACGCGGCGGTGAAGGGCGGCGGCGAGGACGGCGGCAGCTCCTTCGGCGGCCCGGCCATCGGCGTCGTGGAGATCAAGGGCACCATCGTCAACATGGACAAGCAGCTCAAGACGCTGCGCAAGTACGGCCGCGACGAGAAGATCAAGGCGGTGCTGGTGCGCATCGACTCCCCCGGCGGCGCGGTGGCGCCCAGCCAGGAGATCTACGACGAGCTGCGCCGGCTGCAGAACGACAAGAAGAAGCCGGTAGTCTGCTCCATGGGCAACGTGGCGGCCTCGGGCGGCTTCTACATCGCCGCGGGCTGCGGCAAGGTCCTGGCGCTGCCCGGCACGCTCACCGGCTCCATCGGCGTCATCAGCCAGATGCCCAACTTCACCCGCATCGCCGAGTGGGCGAAGTTCGACATGAACACCATCAAGAGCGGCAAGCTCAAGGACGTGGGCAACCCGTTCCGGCCGATGAACGACGACGACCGCGAGTTCTTCCAGGGCCTGACCAACAACATCTACGAGCAGTTCCTGGAGGCGGTGGCCACCGGCCGCAACCTCAAGGTGGACGACGTGCGCCCCATCGCCGACGGCCGCGTGCTCACCGGTAAGCAGGCGTTCGAGCTCAAGCTGGTCGACCAGCTGGGCAACTTCAACGACGCCATCAAGCTCGCGGCGGAGCTGGGCAAGATCGAAGGCGACGAGCCCAAGCTGCAGTACCCGCCCGAGGAGAACCCCTTCAAGTTCGAGGAGCTGATGAAGGAGGGCGGGCGCGCGCTGTTCAAGGGCCTCAAGCAGGAGGCGGTCTCGTCCACCGGCGCCGAGCAGGAGATCGTCGGGCCGGCCTTCCTGATGCCGATGCCGGCGGCGGCGCAGTAGCGAGGGCAGCGGCCGGCCTCCGTGCCGGCCGGGCTTCGGCCGACAGCCCCAAGGGAGCCTTCCAGATGCCGATGCAGACGCTGTGGGCGCCTTGGCGCATGGAGTACATCAAGCAGGAGAAGCCGACCGGCTGCATCTTCTGCCTCTTCCCGGCCGAGGCGAACGACCGCGAGAACCTGGTCCTGGGCCGCAGCGCCCACGCCTTCGCGATGCTCAACAAGTTCCCGTACAACTCGGGGCACCTGATGGTCATCCCCCGGCGGCACGTCAGCGACCTGAACGCGCTCCCGGAGGAGGAGTTCGCCGACCTGCAGAAGCTGCTGCGCGCGGCGGTGGGCATCCTGATGGACGTCTACAAGCCGGAGGGGATGAACGTCGGCATGAACCTGGGCCGCATCGCCGGCGCGGGGATCGACCAGCACCTGCACTGGCACGCGGTGCCGCGCTGGGGCGGCGACACCAACTTCATGCCGGTCATCGGCGAGACCAAGGTGATGGTCGAGCACCTTCAGGGCGCCTTCGACCGCCTGCGGCCGCGCTTCGACGCGCTCGGCGGGAAGTGACTGGACGGCCGACGAAGTGGACCTCGAGCTCGCCATCGGCGTGGGCGCGGCGGCCGTCGCGGTGGCGGTCCTGGTGGGCCTGCACCGCCGCAACCGGACCTCCGAGGACGCCGCGCAGGCGACGCTCAAGGGCTTCCGCTACGTGCTCTCCGACGAGCCGGACCAGGCCATCGCCGAGCTGACGAGCGTGGCGCAGGACGCGCGGACCATCGAGACCTACTTCGCTTTGGGCGCGCTGTTCCGGCGCACCGGGGAGCACGAGCGCGCCATCCGCCTGCACCAGAACATGCTGCTCGCCCCCGAGCTGGGCGAGCCGCTGCGCTCGCAGATTCGCCAGGAGCTGGCGCTCGACTACCAGCGCGCCGGCATGCACGAGCGCGCGGTGGAGGTGTGGACCCAGCTGCTCGAGGCCCAGCCCGGCCACGCCGAGGCGCTCTCGCACCTGCGCCAGATCCACGAGGACCGCAGCGAGTGGGCGCGCGCGGTGGAGTGGCAGCGCCAGCTCGTGGATGGGGCGGGGGGCTCGCGCAGCCTGCTCGCGCACCTGCTGGCCGAGGCGGCGCTCGCCGAGAGCGATGCCGCCCTCGCCGCGAGCTTCGCCAGCAAGGCCGCCGAGGTCGAGCCGCAGAGCGCGCACGCGGCGCTCGCCGTGGGGTTGGTCGCGGCAGGGCAGGGGCGCAAGGACGAGGCCGTCTCGGCGCTGCACCGGGCTTGCGAGCTCGACCCGGAGCTGTCGATTCGGGTGGCGGGGCCGCTCGCCGGCGCGGAGAGCGACGAGGAGGCGGCGGCGTTCTTCGAGTCCCGGCTGGGCGTCGCCGATCACCCGGCGACCCGCGTGGCCCTGGCGAGCCGGCTGCGCGAGTCGAAGCGGGTGGATCAGGCGCTCGTCCACCTGCGCCGGGCCCTCGACCTCGACTCCAACTCGGTGCAGGCGCGCGTCGAGCTCGGCCGGGCGCTGCTCGAGTCGAACATGGGCGAGGCGGCCCGGCGGGAGATGGAGTCGCTGCTCGAGACGCTGGGTCAGCAGGAGCCGTGCTTCAAGTGCAAGGAGTGCGGCCAGGGGTACGCCGAGCCGCAGTTCCGGTGCGCGGCCTGCCGGAGCTGGGACTGCGTGGAGCGCCGGGCACGCTCCGACAAAACCTAGTCCGGACGGGCTGTTGGCGAAGTGCCCCTCGGCCGGCCGGCAGTTACATTGACGGACCACTTCCGCTTTCTAAGATGCAGCAGGAGGAGCGACGTGAAGGACAAGGCACAGCAGGTCATCGCAGCGACTCTCGCCCGGTGCGTGGAGAAGGGGCTTCTGCCGGCGTTCACCGGTGAGGTGGGCGTCGAGGCGCCCAAGGACCCCAAGCACGGCGACTGGTCCAGCAACGTCGCCATGCTCCTGGGCAAGGCGGCCAAGAAGCAGCCGCGCCAGGTCGCGCAGATCCTGCTCGACAACCTGGTCGACGAGCAGAAGCTCGTCACCAAGGCGGAGATCGCCGGGCCCGGGTTCATCAACCTCTGGATCTCCCCGCGCGTCTGGCTCGCCGGCCTGGGCGAGGTGCTGGAGAAGGGCGCCGCCTACGGCCGCAGCTCGGCCGGCGGCGGGCGCAAGGTGATGGTCGAGTACGTCAGCGCCAACCCCACCGGCCCCATGCACGTCGGCCACGGGCGCGGCGCGGTCGTCGGCGACGCCATCGCCACCCTGCTCAAGGCCACCGGCTACGACGTGGTGCGCGAGTACTACATCAACGACGCCGGCGGGCAGGTGAAGCAGCTGGGCAAGGCGCTCTACGTGCGCTACCGCGAGCAGTGCGGCATTCCGGTGCCCAAGCCCGAGCTGCCGGTGCCGCCGGCGGACCCCCAGACGCCCGAGGAGAAGAAGGCGAGGCGCGACTGGGACGACGCGATGGCCAAGATCCTCCCGTACCCGGGCGAGTACCTCATCGACGCCGCCAAGAAGTTCAAGGAGAAGCACGGCGAGGCCCACAAGGAGGCGTCGCAGGCGGAGATCGAGGGCCTGTTCACCGACTTCGCGATGGCCGAGATGCTCCTGGTCATCAAGGACGACCTCAAGGCCATCAACATCGAGTTCGACTCCTGGTTCAGCGAGCGGACGCTCCACGCCAACAAGGCCATCGACAAGGCCGTCGAGGCGCTCACCGCCAAGGGGCACATGTTCCGCGGCGTGCTGCCTCCGCCCAAGGACGCCGCCCACGCCGAGGACTACGAGCCGCGCGAGCAGCTGCTCTTCAAGGCCACCGCCTTCGGCGACGACCAGGACCGGCCGCTGCAGAAGTCGGACGGCGCGTACACCTACTTCGCCGCCGACATCGCCTACCACAAGGACAAGCTCGACCGCGGCCACGACTGGCTCATCGACGTGTGGGGCGCGGACCACGGCGGCTACGTCAAGCGCGTCAAGTCCGCCGTCGAGGCGCTCTCGGGCAAGAAGGGCTCGCTCGACGTCGTGCTGGTGCAGATGGTGAACCTGGTCAAGGACGGCAAGCCCTACAAGATGAGCAAGCGCGCCGGCACCTTCGTGACCCTGCGCGACGTGGTGGACGAGGCCGGGCGGGACGCGACGCGGGTGATGTTCCTCATCAAGCGCGCCGACTCCCAGCTCACCTTCGACCTGGACCTGGTCAAGAAGCAGACCATGGACAACCCGGTCTTCTACGTCCAGTACGGGCACGCCCGCTGCGCCAACATCTTCAAGAAGGCCGCCGAGTCGGGCTTCGCGGTGCCGGCGTTCGACCTGGACCTGGCGGAGAAGAAGCTGACGCAGCCCGAGGAGCTGGACCTGGTGCGGCGCATCCTGAGCTTCCCGGCGATGGTGGTGGAGGCGGGCAAGGCGCTCGAGCCGCACCGTGTCTTCTTCTGGGTGCAGGAGACCTCGGCGGCGTTCCAGTCCTGGTACACCAAGGGCAACCAGGACAAATCGTTGCGCGTGGTCATCCCGGCGGACCCGGAGTCGACCAAGGCGCGGCTGATGCTGGTGGGGGCGCTCAAGATGGTGTTCGCGAACGCCCTGGCGCTGATGGGGGTCTCGGCGCCGGAGTGGATGGAAGTCCCCAAGGAACTCGAGCAGGAGCAGGAAGGAACAAGGTAGAGCCATGCGCGACAGTCACCGGATGCACGACGGAATCGACCTCCACCTGGACAACCGCCAGATCGCGGCGTTCGTCATCGCCTCGCTGGTGGTGGCGGGGGCGGTCTTCTCGGTCGGCGTCCTCGTCGGCAAGAACCTCGCGGTCGCCGCGGTGGGACCGGCCAAGCCGGGCGACGCCCTGGCGGCCATCGACGAGAAGGAGAAGGTCCGCACCGGCGACGCGGTCACCGGGACCGGCGGCGACCCAGCCGCCAAGCCGGCCGATCCCAAGCTCAACTTCCAGGCGGAGCTGACCAAGCCGTCGACCGCCAGCCCCGCCATCGAGCCGACCAAGGCCACGGCGAAGGCCGAGGAGAAGGCCGAGCCGAAGAAGGAAGAGGCCAAGAAAGAAGAGCCGGCGAAGAAGGACGAGGTCGCGAAGAAGGACGAGCCCGCCAAGAAGGAAGAGGCGGCGGCCAAGAAGGAAGAGCCGGCCAAGAAGAAGGAGAGCCTCTCCGCGGCCTTCGACAAGGCGGCCAAGGCGGACGACGAGGAAGCCGCGAGCGGCTTCACGCTCCAAGTCGCCTCGCTGCCGAGCAAGGAAGAGGCCGACAAGCTGGTCGATCGACTCAGCGCCAAGGGCCTCAAGCCGTACATCGTCGAGGCCGACGTGCCGGGCAAGGGCCACGTCTTCCGCGTCCGCTCGGGCAACTACACCAGCAAGGAAGACGCCGAGTCCGGGCTGAAGGCGTTCAAGAAGAAGTCGGCGCTGCCGGCGATCATCGCCAACAAGTAGCCGCAGACCGGGCGCCAGAGGTCACGAATGGCCCGGGCCGGCTGGCTCTGGCCGTTTCGTTTGTCTGGAGCGACACTCCAGCAGTCGGCTATCGGTGTCGATGGAGGATGGCGGACGCTGGGCCGCCAGCGACCCACAGGTCGGTCGAGCCGGAGCCCGTCACCGTCGTTGGGACGAAGGTTGCGCGGCCGAAGCTAGTCGGACTTGACCACGCGTTCCCATCCCAGTGCAGGCTCATGCCGCCAATGGCCCAGACGTCGTTGTCCGATGCCGCCCACACGCCCGTGAGCCAATGGCTGTTGGTCGAGGCGAAAACCGTGGTCCACCATGTGCCATCCCAATGGAGGATCACTGAGTCAGGCCCGTTGTAGCTGCCAACGGCCCAGACCTGGTCTGAGGCGGTGCCGGAAAGCGCGGCCAGGTCCACCGTGGTTCCGCTGGGAACACTCGACCAGGAGACGCCGTCCCATCGGAGGATGAGGCCCTTGGCTCCAGCCGCCCAGACGTCCTGCGTGCCGCTTCCCCAGACTGCAAAGAGCGTCTCGCTCGCGTCGCTGAGGCGAATGTCCCATTGAGTGCCGTCCCAATGGGCGATGGTCGAATCCGCCGACGGCCCAGACGTCCTCCGCGCTGAGGCCCCAGATGGCGGTCATGCCGGCGGGCGAGTCAGGGGCCTTCGACCAGAGCGAGCCGTCGAAGTGCAGGATGCTGGGATTGAGCCCGACCGCCCAAACGTCGCTGGCACTGCTGCCCCAGAAGCCGCACTTGGATGCTTGGGTGTCGATGCCAACCGTGGGGGCCGTCGGTGACGGACTCCAGGTCGAGCTATCGCGATGCAGAAGGGTCGGGCCGGCCCACACGTCGTCCGGGGTTCGGGCCCAGAGGCAGTAAGCCAACGGAGAGTCGGGGGCGAAGTTCTGCGTGACCCCGGTCCAAGCGCTGCCGTCCCAGTGGAGGATGGCGCCGCTGTCGCCGGTCGCCCAGGCATTCCATGGAGAGGTGCCCCAGACGCCAACGAGGTTGACGTCGGCTGCAGGGGTGCTCGACCACTGAGTCCCGTCCCAGTGGAGAAGGGTCCCAGAATCCACCAACTGCCCAGACGTCATCGCGGCCCGTGCCCCACACTCCAATGAGCGCAGTGCCGGTCCAAACGACCGACCAGGTGGTGCCGTCCCAGTGGAGGACGCCATCGAGTCCAACCGCCCAGGCGTCATCGCTCGCGTTCGCCCAGACGGTGGAGAGCGAGCCCTGTGCTGGTGTCGCGACCTTCGACCAAGACGTGCCGTCCCAGTGGAGAACAGTCCCCGGCTCGCTCGTGGCTCCGCTGTTGCCACCGACGGCCCAAACGTCCTCCGGCCCGGTTCCCCAGACGCTGTACAGACCAATGTTCGTGCCCGGCTCGCTGTAGGCGACGGACCAGGAATGGCCGTCCCAGTGCAGAATTGTCGCGGAATCCCCCACGGCCCAGACATCGCTCGAACGAGTACCCCACACGCCGACCAGAGCAGAATCGGTTCCAGAAGAGACTTTCGTCCAAACCGCCCCGTCCCAGTGGGCGATGCAGCCGCCCGTGGCCGAGGTCTCGGAGCCGACAACCCAGCCGTCCGTGGCGCTGGCACTCCACAGCCCCGGGTACTCCTCGCAGGGGCCGGGGTGCTCGAGCGACCATGCCTGAGCCCAGTCGCTCCCGTTCCAATGAAACAGGGAGCCGAAACTGCCTCCGATCCACACGTCGTCGGGCCCCGAGCCGTAGGCGCGAAGGAGGTGGCTTCCACCAGGAAAAGGGTTCTCCCAGCACCAGCCGTCACTGGAGCAAGCGCCGCTGGCGACGACGGGGCTGACGTGATCGGCATCCAGACTCCAGCCGCCATCGAGCCCCACATCTGGCGAGCCGGCATCGAGTCCCGCGTCTAGCGAGGCGGCCTCGGCGGCTCCCACGTCCGCCACCTCGGCGTCGGTCGAGGTCGCCGCATCGAGAGGGTTCAGAGCGGCATCGAGGCCAGGAGGCTTGCCTGCGTCTGTGCCCGAGTCTGGGCCGAAAGCGGCGTCGGCGCGGTCGTCGCCGAGGTTCGTGTCCACGCGGCAGGACGCGAGCGTCGCAGCAAGGAGTGCCAGAAACATCAGCCTGGACATGTGCTTGCTCTCCGTTTGGCCCCGTTGCGAAGTCTTGG
This sequence comes from Myxococcales bacterium, assembly GCA_049841135.1. Taxonomy (GTDB): domain Bacteria; phylum Myxococcota; class Myxococcia; order Myxococcales; family UBA5297; genus JACRCT01. Next base: position 242,324 of record JASGHK010000002.1, on the reverse strand, counting down.
GTTGGGGCGCCTAACGGTAGGAGTGCGACGAGCCGGCGTAATGCCTCGAACTTTCTGCACTCAGCGCCTGGCTCGACGCCAGCTTCGCTCACTTCGTCTTCTTCTCCGGCTCCTTGGTCGCTGGCCCGCTGCCACCGGAAGGGCGCGCCGGTGGCGCTGCCGTCGAGGGCGGTGCCGTCGCCGGAGTCGACACCACCGGGGCGATGGCTGGCGCCGGAGCGGCTACGGCTGCAGCCGCCGTGGCCGGGACGATGGGCGCGACGGAGGGGCCGGTGAGCGTCGCTGCGGTAGCGGGAGTCGCCGGCGTCTCCGGGAAGCGCGCGCCAGCATCGCCGAGCGCGCGAATGCAGCTCGATGGCTTCGGTCTTGGTGCGGTCGAGCTGCCGCAAGAGATCGGTCGCGCGTCGCGAGGCGTCGCGGGAGGTCTTCGCCAGGGCGGCGGCCTCGCGGTAGACGATGGTGCGCACCAGCTGCCGCCGCGCAAGGTCGAGCAGGTGCCCGGCGAGCCTCCTGGGTCTCGGCGTCGGCGGCCTCCGCCTTGACGGTGCGCATGCCGGTGGTCGTCTCCACGCCGATCGACTCGAGGACGCCGGCGCCCTCGCCGGGCGAGTCGCGCAGCCGAAGCGAGACGCTGTCGCGCGAAGGGAAGGACTCGTGGAAGAGGTCGAAGACGATGGTCGTCCCATCCAGGCGTGCCCGGGCCGTGCGGTCGCCGAGCTTGAAGAAGGGCATGACCTCGGAGTGCGTCAGGGCCGCGGCGATGGCGGCGCGGACCTCGCTGGTCAGCGGCGTGTCGTCGAAGCGGGAGCTGCGCGTGCGCTTGAGCGTGTCCATGAACTCGCGCAGCTGGTCGATGCCCACCACGGCGTTGAGCGCGGGTGAGTCGCGATACCCGGCGTGGAACAGGCCCACCAGCTCCAGCTCACCGGTCCGGCAGGAGACGGCCAAGACCGGGCTGCCGGAGTTGCCGCGCGCGAGCAGGGCATCGGTGACGAAGTCGACGTGGTCCCAGGCCTTCTCGCGGTCGTGGTCGTAGGCCGTGACCACCTTGCCGAAGTTGGTGGCCTGGAGCAGGCCCAGCGGGAAGCCTCGGACCTCCACCACGTTGCCGCTCTTGAGCATGGCGCTGCGGCCGATGCGGTAGGGCATCAGGTTGAGCTTGGACTTGGACTTGAGGATCGCCGCGTCCAGCGAGGGCTCGCTGGCGACCTTGGCGACCGGGACCTGGCCCGGCTCGTAGTCGTCGGACTCGTCGCGCACCAGGCGCAGCTGCTCGTCGATCCGCTTGCAGCCGCCGGGCACGCCCGAAGCGTCGTTCTCGTCGGCGGTGACCGCGGGCCAGGTCGCCACGTGATCGTTGGTCAGGAGGAAGAACTCGTCGTTCTTCTCCTTGTAGGCGAAGGCGGTGCCGTGGGCGGTGACGGTGACGTTCCGCTTCCGGATTCGGCCGTCGGCCCCGTAGTAAAGGCACTCGTAGGTGGCGGTGTTGCGCAGGCAGTAGGAGTAGTTGGCCTCGGGCAGCCGCTCGAATTCGCGGGCGCGCGGCGACAGGGCCAGGATGGCGTCCGCGTACTCCCCGGTGCAGGAGGCCGCGTCGATGGCCTTCTGGATGGGGGTCTGTGGACCCTTCTCGGAGACGCCGAGGTGCGTCTCGGGGGAACCGGGGCTGGAGGCGGGCGGGGAGGCGAGCAGGAGCGCGACGAGCAGCGAGGCAAGCATGAGCCCAGTGTGTTCCCGGGCGCAGGGACCGGCAAGGTCGGGATTCGCGGCCGCGGGGCGCCCTTGACCCACCGGACGCTCGCGTGGGACGAAGGCGCCATGGATGGCGGACCGGCCCAGCAGCCAGCGCTCGCGGCGCTCGAAGCCTGGCTGGCGCGCCGCCGGTTCCGGGTAGGGATGGCGATCGTCGGCGCGGCGGTGTTCGTCCGGCTGCTCGTCTGCCTGCAGCTCGGCGCGGGGCCCCTGCCGCACCTGCACGACTACTTGAAGGACTCGGACAACCGCTTCTTCGAGGAGTGGGCCTCGCACCTGGCCGCGGGCGACTGGCTCCAGCGCCAGCCACTGCACCCGATGCACAAGTGGATGCAGCAGACGGCGCTGGCCGCCGCGCAGTCCGACGCAGCGCTCCCGGCCCGGGCAGGACTCACGCCGAGCCAGGCCGCCGATCCCGAGAGGCTGGCTTGGGGGCTCTGGGATTACTGGCTCGCGGGGCCCACCTGGTACCAGGAGCCGGCCTATCCGTACCTCGTGGCGCTGACGTGGCGGCTCTCCGGCCCCAATCCCTGGCACGTGTACCTCTGGCAGCTGGCGCTGGGCGTGCTGACGGTCGCGCTCGTCTGGTCGCTCACGCGCAAGCTCTTCGGCGAGACCGCAGGCCTGGCGGCAGGGATCCTGGCGGTGCTCGCGCCCGTTCCGCCGATGTTGGAGGTGAGCCTGCTGCGCGACTCGCTGGTGACCTTCACCACGGCGCTGCTCGCCTGGCTGATGCCGTGGACCGTGGAGGGGAACTCTCGCCGGCGCTGGTTCGTCCTGGGCGCAGCCTTCGGGGTCGCGGTGCTGGTGAAGACCACGTTCGTCTTCTTCCCGGTGCTCCTCATCCTCTGGCGGCTGGCGACGGCGAGGACGCCTTGGGCGCAGAGGCTCTCAGCGGCCGGCCTGGCCGCGGCGGGCGCTCTGCTCGCCCTCGCGCCGGCCATCGCTCGGAACCTGGTGGTGGGCGTGCAGCCGCTCGGGTTCGCTTCGGGCTCGGCGACGATGGCCCTGTACCTGACCGGCCACGCGACGCCGTTCGAAGTCGTCCCCAGCCAGCTCTACTCCGACGTCCTGGTCGCGTCCGATGGCCACTTCCTGGCGACGCTGGTCGCCGCGGCGCGCTCGCACCCGACCTGGAGCTCCTTCCTCGCGCTCCTTGGGAGCAAGCTCCTCTACGTCTGGCACGGCTACGAAGGGCCCCAGAACGTCGACCTCGCCCTCTTCCGACAAGCCTCGAGCGTGCTGGCCGCGCTTCCCGTCGCCATCCCGATCGTCGTGCCCCTGGCCTGCGTTGGCGCAGGCTCGAGGAAGGCCTGGCCAGCGGTCATCGCCGTGCTCGCCGGCCTGCCGACGCTGCTGCTGGCGCTGGTGGTCACCCGGTTCCGGGCGCCGCTGCTGATCGCCCTGATGCCGCTGGCCGGCCACGGCGTCGCGCGCATCGCGTCTGCGGTCGTGGCGAAGCGCTTCGTTCCGCTGGGCGTGGGGATCGCTGGGGCCGCTCTCTATTTCGCCTGGGCCAGCGTCCCACCGGCCGGGCTGGAGCCGGCGCAGCGAGCTTCCCTTCTATGCGCGCGAAGGAAGGAAGGCGCTCGAGCTGGGCGCCCATGAGTTCGCGGCGCTCCACCTCGCCGAGGCGCTGAGGCTCGTCCCGGGCGATCTCCAAACGGAGCTGCAGCTCGGAAGAGCGCTGGTGGGGATGAAGGAGCCGGAGGAGGCGCTGTCCCACCTGAGCCGCGCGGCCCGGACCCTCTCTACCGGCGAAGCGCACGAGGCGTACGCGGACGCGCTCGCTCGGTTGGGTCGAAAGGACGAGGCCCGGGCCGAGCTGAAGGCGGCGCTGTCGGCCGAGCCTGGACGCGAGTCGGCCAAGAAGCGTCTCGAGGGGCTGGGCGACTGACGGCTTGCAGAAGATAGGTCCGCATTTGCCGACAAAGGAGCCCGCCCAAGACAAGGGTCGCGTGCAGCTCCCGATGCCAACGGTCAGCGGCTGAGGAGCAGGACCGATCCGAGCCCGGCGAAGGGCTGGGTCTTGAACCCGGCGCTGGTCAGCTCCGAGAGCAGCACGGCTTCGTCCTCGCCCGGCTGCACTCGGCCGTCGATCACCGTCGTCTCGCCGAGGAGCAGCCAGGCGCGTCGGGTGCCGGCTGAGGCGTATTCACGGGCGTCCGTCTGCAGCGCGTGGAGGGAGCCGGTGACCCGCGCCGGCTCCGTTGGCGGGCTGAGCGGGAAGAGCTCGCGCTCTCGCTCGGCGGGGAAGAGGCGCAGCCCATAGCGCCGGCCGCGCTCGTCGCGACAGCCGCGGGCCGAGCACTCGTGCCCAAGGCGGTGAAGGTAGTAGACCGTCGGGGCACCGCGGGCGCCGGTGAAGACGACGAGGTCGCCGTCGGCGACGTTCTGGTCGAGGAGCTGGGCGGTCGCGGAGGCGTCCTCGAGCGGCGCGGCGCGGAAGTAGGCCACGAGCTTGAAGGTGATGGGGAGCGCGAGCGCCAAGGCGGCGACCGCCGCGAGCAGCTTGCCCCGCCAGCCCGGCAAGGCGAGGAGCTTGGCGAGTCCGAGCCCGAGCACCAGTGGGCAGGCCGCGAACGCGACGAGGTCATAGCGGCCGACGAGGTACACCGGCCGGTAGGCGGCCGAGACGAGCCAGAGGACTACGAGCGGGCCCAGCAGTGTCGTGAAGAGCCAGAGCTTGTGGCGGCGCAGAGGAGGCCGCGGGAGCGAGGTGTCGCGAGCCGACGAGAAGGCGAGGGCGGCGAGGACCAAGGCGCCCAAGAGTCCCAGCGCTCGAAGGGGCCAAGGGAAGTCGAGCGAGGTGAGCTGCTTGAGGAAGATGGGAGGGTTGCCGGCCTGCCCGCCCAGGACGAACAGCTCCAGGCTGCGCGGGATGGCGAGCGCCGGCGGCGTCGAGCTCCCAGGCCTTGCGCAGCACCTCGAAGGCCTTGGGGGTGCGCAGCGCGTACTGAGCCGAGATCGCGAGCCAGCCTCCCAGCGCCACTGCGGCCGTGAAGCCCACGCCGAGGAAGCGCAGGAGCTGTCTCCGGTCCCGGGCCGCGAGCACCGGGACGAGGCAGGGAGCGAGCGCGAGCGGAGCAAAGACGTGGGTGGCGCACGCGAGGAGAACCAGGAGCAGGAACAGGCCCCAGGCCTTCAGGGTGTCCTTGCGAAGGGCCCGCTCCAGAGCCCAGTAGGCGAAGGCCAGCAGCGCCGTGAGCAGCGCGTACGAGCGCGCCTCCTGCGAGTAATACAGGTGATAGGGCGCGACGGCCGCGAGCACGCCGCTGCACAGGGCGACCGTCTCGCCGAAGAGGTCGCGGGCCAGCAGGAGGATGCCGGCGACGAAGGCGGCGCCGGCCAGCGCGGAGAGCAGGCGCAGGCCCGCCTCGCCGTCCCCGACCACCGCCGTGAGGGCGCGCAAGAGGAGGTAGTAGAGCGGCGGCGAGTTCTCGCGGACGATCTCGGCCAGGAAGTGCTGTGACGAGGCGATGTGCCAGGAGAACGCCTCGTCGAACCAGAGCGGCTGGGAGCCGAGCTCGACCAGACGCAGGCCGAGGGCGCCTGCGACGATGGCGGAGACGAGCACGCCGAAGGAGGGGCGGGGAACGCGGGGGGTGACGCTGTCCAAGCTCAACGTTGCTTCCCTCGACGCCGATGGCCTGTCCGGCCAGCGAGAGGACGACGATCGGGATCCCAGGGCGCTCGGTATATCTTCTGCGCTCGCAGCGTCGCAAGGAGCCCACCGACCCATGGACGAAGCGCGCCAGCCGTCTCGGAAGGAGCTCGCGCTCTGGCTCGGGGCGGCCGCCTGGTGCCTGCTCGTCGCGCAGGCCTTCCTGCCCTGGTGGCTCGAGCACACCGGGGAGCGCGAACTCTTCGGCCAGGCGTTCGACGCCACGGTCGATTCGCTGCGCGGATTCCAGATCGGGAAGCTCCTGGCGAACGTCGGGTGGCTCGTGGCTGCGGTGGCGACGACGGCCGGCGCGTCGGGCTATGGCGAGGCGCTGCTCCGCATTCTGCGGCTGCCGGCCACGGGCCGCTGGACGCGCGAGCTTTTCGCCGCGGCGCTGGGCCTCGGGGTGCTCGGGACGCTGGTGCTGGGGATGGGGCTGGCGGGGCTGCTGGGTGGCTGGCTCTGGCTGGCCATCGCGCCTGCCGCGGCGCTCCGGGCCTGGTTCTGGTTCAGGCCGGTCGCCCTCGCTCCGCGACCGGCTCGAGAGCCGCTCGGGCTGGGAGGCTGGGCGATCGTTGGCGCGTGCGGGGTCCTGTTGCTGCTCGTCTGGACCGGCGCGTCGGCACCCGTCACCGACGTCGACTCGCTGATGTACCACCTGGCCTTGCCCAAGGCGTACCTGGCGGCTGGGCGGATCGACCACCTGCCCACCTGGCTCCATTCCACCCGGTCTCTGCTGACCGAGATGGTCTACCTCGTCGGTCTCGGCCTCGGTGGCGAAGCGCTGGCCCGGATGCTGGGCCTGGTGTTCACCCTGCTCGCGGTGGCGGCGGTGGGGCTGACGGTCGCGCGATTCTCGAGCGCGAAGGCGGCGGCTGCCTCCTGCCTCGTGTTCCTGTCGGTCCCGGCGGTGCTCGAGCAGGCCTCCGTGACGAGCACCGACGTGAGCGTCTGCCTCTATGCGACGCTTTCGCTCGCCGCGCTGCTCGAATGGGACTCCGGGCTGGAGCGGGCCTGGTGGTGGCTCTCGGCGCTGCTGGGTGGGCTGACGCTGGCCTGCAAGTACACCGGGGCCCTCGCCATCGCGCCCCTGGCGGTCTTCGTCGCGGTGCGCGCCCTCAAGCAGGGCAGGCCGGGCGCCGCCGCCAGAGCGGTCGCTGGGTGGGCGGCGATCGCGGCGCTGGTCATGGCCCCATGGCTCGTGCGCGCGTTCTGGTGGACCGGGAACCCGGTCTGGCCCTTTGGCTACGCCGTTCTGGGCGGCAAGGACTGGAACGCGATGCTCGCCCGCGAGGCCCCGGTCTTCTGGAGCGAGCCCTATCGCCTGGCGCGCGCCGGCGAGGCCTGGAGGGTCTTCCCGCGGCTGGTGCAGGCGAACTTCGAGCGCTCGGTGGGATTCCTGCTCCCGGCCCTGCTGCCGCTGGGGCTCTTGCGCCGAAGCCGCATCACCGGGTTCGTCGGGGGCTTCGTTGCCTTCACCTTCGTCGCCTGGTTCCTCGTCTCGCAGCAAGTGCGCTTCCTGCTCCCCACCTTCGCCGCGATCTCGATCCTGGTCGGGCTCGCGCTGCAGCCGAGCCTCTCGCGAATCGCCAGGCGGGGGATCGCCGCCGTCATCGGAGTCGGCGTGCTGGTGACGGCGCTCTGGGCCTGGGGCAGCTTCTCCCGGGACTTCCGCATCGTGTTCGGCGGGCAGAAACAGGAGCAGTACTTCGCGAGGTTCCCGGCCCACGAGGCGGCCGTGACCGCCAACCGGCTGACGCCGCCCGACGCGCGCGTGCTGTTGATGTGGGACTCGCAGGGCTACTACGTCGACCGCACCGTCCTGTGGGGCGACCCTCTGGGACAGGGCTACTTCGACTACTGCTCCTATTCAGCTCAGCCGACTTCGAGGCGGCGCTGCAGCGGGCCGGGGCGACCCATGTGCTCCTGAACAAGGAAGGGCTGGAGCTGAGTCGGGAGATCGACGGGTTGCTCCGCGAGAGGCTGGGAGTGAGCCCCGAGCAGCCGACGGCCATCCGCTGCGCCGACCGGGTGGAAGACGAGCTGCTCCGGCGCGGCCGCTGGCGACTGCTGGGGCAGACGCCTCGTGGCGACGCAGCCGTGTTCGAGATTGCCCGGTGAGGCGCCGGGCTACGGGCTGACGCCGCTGCGCCTCGAACGACGCCCCTTCCACGCCACCAGCGCCACCGCGAGCAGCGCCAACGCCAGCCCCAGCTGCAGGCCCGGAGTGGAGTAGCTCAGGCTGACCTGTTGCTCGCCGGCGGGGACCGGGATGGCCGAGGCGAGGAAGTTCGCCGGTACCGGCTCGACCTCGCGACCGTCGATTCGAGAACGTCCAGCCTGGGGCGGGTGGGAGGTTGACGACCAGCAGGCGCTCGCACGGGCTCTGGACCGCCAGGGCGCATCGGGTCGCAGCGCTGCAGGAGGAGGAGACTTCGCCGGCTCCCTCGCAGACCGCAGGCAGCGGCTCGGTGCTCTCGACGAGAGTCCGCGGACCGGCCGCGAAGCCGGGCGCGAGGACGCCAGCGAGAGCCGCCTCCGCATCGGCGCGCTCCGGACGCTCCGCGAAGTAAGCGAACGGGCGATGGGTGACGCGGACGAGCGAGGCGGGGACGGAGGGATCGGTCGCGACGACGTCGGTGCCGTCCACGCCGATCTTCTTCAGGTTCTCCAGCGCGCCCGGCACCACGACGTAGCCCGTTCCGTGCGCCGCGGCCGCTTCCAGGTAGCGCAGCCCCTCCATCCCCGCCTGGCGCAGCGCTCGGTACCGGCCGCTCGCGAGCCCGCCGTACCAGCCCATGTTCCCGACGCGGGCCTCGACGTTCCACAGCGGCACCAGCGTCTTCGACCAGAGCGCGTACTGGTTGGCCGCCGAAGCGGGACCCTGGTCCGAGTACTCGAACGGGGTCGCGACACGGGCCAGCGGATCGTTGGCGTGAATCCAGTCCGCGAGCGGGCTCTTCACGTCCAGGACCCTCGCGGGCAGCAGGGACGGGGCGAGCGAATGGGCCGCCAGAAGGTCGGCGCCGGCCAGCGCGGCGAGCGAGAGCACGAGCAGCCCGATGCGGCGGCGGAGCAACACGAGGACGACCGCGCTCGCGGCCAGAGCGAGGCCTGCGTGGAGCGCACCGCGGCGCAGGTTGTCGCGCAGGACGGAGGCCGCTTCGGGTGGAAGCGACGCGGCGAGCGCGTTCGCGGAAAGGCCGACCGCTGCCGCCAGGAGGCCGAGCAATCCGGCCACCATCGCCAGTCGCGTCGGCTTGGACAGACCCGCCTCGAGTCGCCCGGCGCCCAGTCCCGCGAGCATCGCGGTCGCCAGCGCGAGGAAGCCGACGAGCTTCTCCGGATACTGGAACGACCGCCAGATGGGCAAGGCAGACGAGACGGTCGCCGCGCCGAGGGCAGGGCCAGTCGCGAACCAGAAGGCGAGCAGCGCCAGAGCCAACGCGCCCCGCCCGCCACGACCGCGCACGCCCAGGCCGGCCAGGAGCAGCGCGACGACGCCCAGATAGGTGGAGGGGACCCACGGCGCCGGGCGGCCGGCGGCGTAGAGCGCTTGATAGACGAGGTTCACGCCCTCGGGCGACCGAAGCAGGGAAGGGAAGGCGAGCTCGGCCACTCGCGAGGGGGCGAACCACCACTGCGTGACCACCGCGGCCTCGCCCAGCAGCCCCCGGTCGGTCCGTGGGAACTCGATCGCCGCCGGCACGAGGACCGGCGCGCTCAGCAACGCGCCCAGCCAGCCGATCGCGAGGGTCCGAATCAAGACCGTGCGTCGCTCGGCCCCCGGCTCGGAGAGCGCGAGCACGAAGGCGAAGACGAAGGCGACGAGCCACGACTGGGGCTCGCCACCCCAGAGGATGAGCGCCCAGGCGAGCGCCGCGGCACCGATCCGCCAGGCCCCACCGGTGCGGACCGCCCGCTCGAAGGCCGCCACGAAGAGCGCCGCGAAGGCCAGCCCACGCAGGTAGATGAGATTGCTCGCGATCCCGGTGGCGTAGCCGCTGAGGACGAAGGCGAGGGCCGCCGTCGCCGCCGCGGCGGGGCTGAGCTGCCGGCCCCGGGCCCAGAGCCACACACCGAGCGCCGCGACCAGGTAGCAGGCGAGCGTCATCGCCTTGAATCCCAAGGCGAAAGGAAGGACCACCCCCAGGAGGTTGAGAGGGTCGAGCGCGCCGGAGACCACGTTGGAGAGCAGCGGCTCGCCGAGGCCGACGAACGGGTTCCAGGCCGGCAGCCGTCCATGGGCGAGCTCGTCGGCGATGAGGTGCTTGAGCGGGTAGAGCATCCGGCCGTCGTCCCGCGCCGCCAGCTGGAGCGACGGGTCGGCGAGCGGGGCCGCGAGGACGAGCAGTGCAGCCGCGAGGAGGACCGGCGCCGCGAAGCGCTCCCAGCGGGCTGCGGCGGGCTTGTCGGTCGGCGCTGGCACGGGCGGATGATACCCGGGCGAGCAGGACGGACGAAGGACGGCTAGACTTCGGGTCGGAAGTTCCCGAGGCGGTTGGAGGCGCAACGAATGCCGGAGCTGCAGGCGGTCGGCTGGGGGCCGTTCTTCGAAGAAAACTTCAAGCAGGTGGCGCGGGCCACCTTCGTCCCTGCGCGCATCGCCGCCGAGCACCGCGGCCGCTTCGACACCTGGACCGCCGAGGGCGAGGTCGAGGCGCGCCTGGCGGGCCGGCTGCAACGCGAGCTGCGCGGCGAGTTGAAGCCCACGGTCGGCGACTGGGTCGCGCTGCGGGTCGGCGGCGGACTGGCCACGGTCGAGCAGGTCCTCCCGCGCCGGACCGCCTTCGTCCGCCGCGCGGTCGGCGAGCGCGACGAAGCCCAGGTCGTGGCCGCCAACGTGGACGCGGTGCTGCTCGTGTGCGACGTCGCGCTGGACTTCAACGTCCGCCGCGTCGAGCGGTTCGTGGCCCAGCTCTTCGAGAGCCGGGCGCAGCCGGTGCTGGTCCTCAACAAGGCCGACCTCGCTCCGCGCGGCGCGGAGCTGCTCGCCGAGATGCGCCGGACCCTGCCCAACAACGTCCCGGTGCACCTGGTCTCCGCCAAGCAGGGCGAGGGCGTCTCCTCGCTCGCCGTCCACGCCGGCGCGGGCCGCACCGTCGCGCTGGTCGGCATGTCCGGGGCCGGCAAGTCCTCGCTCGCGAACGTGCTGGTGGGCGGCGAGGTGATGCGCGTCAGCGAGGTGGCCAAGGACGGCAAGGGGCAGCACACGACCACGCACCGGCAGCTCATCCCGCTGCCCTCGGGCGGCCTGCTCCTGGACACTCCCGGAATGCGCGAGCTGGGCCTGTGGGGCGGCGAGTCGGGGATCGACGTGGCGTTCGACGACATCGCCGCGCTCGCGGCCGGCTGCCGCTTCTCCGATTGCGCCCACCTCGCCGAGCCTGGCTGCGCGGTGCGCGAGGCGGTCGACGGCGGCCGGCTCGACGCCGCGCGCCTGACCAACTTCCAGCGGCTGCGCGAGGAGGCCGGGCGCAAGAACAAGCCCTGGCTCTCGGCGCAGGGACGGCCCGGCCCCCGTTCGGCGCGCAAGCCGGCGCCGACCTAGCCTTCTCGGCGAGACCTTCGATGCCCACGCCTCCGCCGCCCGCTCTGCCCGGACGAGGCCGCGCCTGGTCCGGCACGGGCCGCAGGCTCTTCGCGGCGTTCGCGGCGATCATCACCGTCTTCGCGCTGGCGGCCTACTTCGCGCTCTCCGGCATCTCCGAGGTCCAGCACGGCCTGGCCGCCATGCGCGAGCGCGGCGAGGCGGTGCGCTTGGCGCTGCAGCTGGCGAGCGCGGTGCGCGACCAGTACGCGCACCAGGCGCACACCATCATCCTGGGCAACGCGACGCACCTGGGCTTCTACGACGCCGCGCAGAAGCAGGTGCTGGCGCTGACGGCGAAGGTCTCCGCGCGCGCGGAGACGGCGGAGGAGAAGGCCGAGGTCGAAGGCATCCAGAAGGCGAGCGTCGAGCTCGACCAGGTCTTCCGCGAGCGGATCGTGCCCGCGGTCCTGGCCCACGACGCAGCGACCGTGAACCGGGAGCACGGCCGCGACCTTGCCATCGTCACCGGCATCCAGGAGTCGGTGGACCGGCTCGTCGACCGGTTCGAGCGGTCCATCGCCGAGGCGGAGGAGCACGCCCGCGCGGTGGAGCGCCGCACCTTCGCGCTCACCCTGGCGTTCCTGACCGGCGCGCTGATCCTCGCCGCCGCCATCGGCCTGGCCATCGGCCGGTCGGTCGCGCAGCCCATCGCCCGCTTGCGCGAAGGGGCGGTCGCGCTGGGGCGGGGCGAGCTGGAGACGCACATCGACCTCGACCGGCCCGACGAGTTCGGCGACCTCGCCCGGCAGTTCAACGCCATGACCGCGGCGCTGCGCGAACACCAGGCGCGGCTCGTCCAGAGCGAGAAGCTGGCGGGCATCGGCCGGCTCGCCGCGGGGGTGGCCCACGAGATCAACAACCCGCTCGGCGTCATCCTGGGCTACGCCCGCGTCCTCAAGAAGAAGGCCGACGGGCCGCTCGCCGAGGACCTCGCCGTCATCGAGGACGAGACGCTGCGCTGCCAGCAAATCGTGGAGGGCCTGCTCGACCTCTCGCGGCCGATGAAGGGCGCGCTCGAGCCGGTGGAGCTGCGCCCGCTGTGCGACGAGGTGGCCGAGCGGCTGCGCGAGACGCCGAGCGGTGCCCAGGTCTCGCTCTCGGTCGAGGGCGAGGCCACCGCCCACGGAGTCGCCTCCAAGCTGCGCCAGGTCCTGCTCAACCTCGTCAAGAACGCGGCCGAGGCGGCGGGGCCGGGCGGGAAGGTGGAGCTGTCGCTGGCCCGGCGCTCGTCCGAGGCCACGGTGACGGTCACGGACAGCGGCCCCGGCCTCTCCGACGAGGCCAAGGCCAAGCTCTTCGAGCCGTTCTTCACTACCAAGCCGTCGGGGACCGGTCTGGGGCTGGCGGTCTCGCAGGCCATCGCGCGGGCGCACGGCGGGAGCATCGAAGCGGGACGGGGCGCCCGCGGCGGGGCGACATTCACCTTGCGGTTGCCGGCGGGGCCGGCGCGAGACGGGGCCTAGCCGATGGACAAGCCGCGCATCCTGGTCGTCGACGACAAGGAGAACATGCTCAAGCTCTTCGCCAAGATCCTCGGCGAGACGAGCGAGTTGACCACGGCGAGCGACGGCGCTCGCGCCCTGTCCTTGGTCTCGGTGCAGCCCTTCGACGTGGTGGTCACCGACTTGCGGATGCCCGGCGCCGACGGCTTCCAGGTGCTGGAGGCGGTCAAGGCGAAGGCGCCGGACACCGAAGTGGTGATGATGACCGCCTTCGCCTCGGTCTCCAGCGCGGTGGAGGCCATCCGCCAAGGCGCCTACGACTATCTGCAGAAGCCGTTCGATCCTGACGCCGCGGCGCTGGTCATCGGCCGCGCGGTCGAGCGCAAGCGCCTCAAGGAGCAGGCGGCCAACCTGCGCCGCGAGCTGCAAGGCGTCCACGGGTTCCACAGCCTGGTGGGCAAGAGCGCGAAGATGCGCGAGGTCTACAAGCTGCTCGAGCAGGCCGCCCGGCTGGACATCACGGTGCTGCTCACCGGCGAGACCGGGACTGGCAAGGAGCTGGCGGCCAAGGCCATCCACTACCAGAGCGCGAGGTCCGCCCGGCGCTTCGTGGCGGTCAACTGCGGCGCGTTGCCGGCGGAGCTCGTGGAGAGCGAGCTGTTCGGGCACGCGCGCGGAGCCTTCACCGGCGCCGTCGGGGCGAAGGCCGGGCTCTTCGAGGAGGCGCAGGGCGGCACGCTGTTCCTGGACGAGGTCGGAGACCTGCCGCTGGCGGTCCAGGTCAAGCTCAACCGCGCGCTGCAGGAGAAGGAGATCCGCCGGGTCGGCGAGAACGCGGCGATCCCCGTCGACGTGCGGCTGGTGGCCGCCACCCACCGCGACCTCAAGGCCGAGGCGAAGGCGGGCCGGTTCCGCGAGGACCTCTTCTACCGGCTGCACGTCTTCCCGGTGATGCTGCCCCCGCTGCGCGAGCGCCGCGAGGACATCCCGATGCTCGCGGCCCACTTCCTGGAGAAGTTCGCCAAGGAGCACAAACGGCCCATCGACGGGGTCGAGCCCGAGGCGCTGCGCGCGCTCACCGGCCACCCGTGGCCCGGCAACGTGCGCGAGCTGGAGAACGCGCTCGAGCGCGCCGTGGCCGTCTGCGACGCGGGGAAGATCGGCGTCGCCTGCCTGCCGGCGGACGTCGTCCAGGAGCAGCAGGGGAGCCTTCCGGCGGACGTGCTGCTCAAGCTGCCGTACCGCGAGGCCGTCGACCTCGCGCGCGACCGCGTCTCGCGCGACTACCTGACGGCGCTGATGCGCGAGATGGGCGGCAACGTGACGAAGGCGTCGGAGCGGGCCGGGATGGAGCGCGAGAGCCTGCACCGGCTGCTCAAGCGCTACGGCGTCCGCTCCGACGACTTCAAGGAGTGATCAAAGGGAGCGGGCCTACTTCTTCGCCTCTTCCTTCTTCACGAGGTCCATCCCGCACTTCGGGCAGGTGCCCGGCCCCTTGTGCTCCGAGCCGGCGCACTTCATGGGGCAGATGTAGGTGGCCTCATCCTTCTTCTCGTCCTTCTTGGACGCCTTCTCCTCCTTCTTCGGTGCGTCCGCCTTCTTGGCCGCGTCGGCAGCGAAGGCGAGGGAGGGCAGGGCGAAGGTGAGGGCAATGGCGAGGGCGATGCGCTTCATGTCGGGTCGCTCCAGTCGAGGTGTGAGCTGCGCGGCCGGCAGTTGCAGGGGCCGTACCGTGTCAGACCAACAGGAATCCCCAAGGATTCAGCGGGCTCGACCAGGGCCGCGGAAGGCAGGGAGGGTCACGGTGTGACCGCGGACATCACGCTCGGGCCGAGCTCGCCAAAAGCAAAAGCCCCCGGTTTCCCGAGGGCTTTGCGTCCAGAGGTGCCACCCAGATTTGAACTGGGGATGAGGGTTTTGCAGACCCTTGCCTTACCACTTGGCGATGGCACCGAAAAAGCGGCGCGGATACTAGAAGGTGGCCGCAGGACTGTCAATATCGGAACGCAAATCGCCCCTTCTAGAGGTGCTGCGCCGTCCACTTCCAAGGAGAAGGCCTTCCTTGATTGACCGCGCGGCCGGCGGCTATCATCCGCCCGGTCGTGCGCAAACTCCTCCTCCAATTCCTCACCGCTTGCCTGGCCGCAACCGTGGCGCCCTCCGTCCGGGCCGACGCCCTGGACTCCGGCCAATGGGACTCGCCGTGGGGCAAGGTGAAGTTCGAGAAGGAAGGCGCTCGCTACGTCGGCAGGCTCACGGACGCCGGCAAGGTCTGCGGCCTGAACAAGGGCGACGAGGTCGTCCGCGGCCAGGTCGAGGAAGAGCTCTTCACCGGCGAAGGCCGGGTCTGCTACCCCGGCAAGTGCGCCGAGCCCGAGTGGGCACTGACCCTCGCCTTGAGCACCAAGTCGCCGGTCCGGTCGATTCGGTGGCGTGCTCGAGCCCACCCGCGACTGCGCCTCCAGCCCCAAGGGCGCCTTCAAGCTCGAACGCCCCAAGGCCGCGCCGACCCCGGCAGTCGTCATTGCCCCGCCGCCCGCCGGCAAGTTCAAGAGCAAGGAAGCCGAGGACTTCTTCACCGAGGCGCGCTCGGCCCGCGGCGCGTTCGACCTGCGATCGGCCCTCAAGGCGCTCAAACTCGCCGACGCCAAGGAGCCGGACCACCCGGACGTCCTCCTCGAGATGTCCGACGTGTACCGGCAGCTGAAGGAGACCGAGAAGGCCATCGAGATCCTCAACCGGCTCGCCAAGAAGGAGAAGCGGTACGGCAACTACAACCTCGCCTGCCTCGAGGCTCAGACCGGACGCCGTGAATCCGCCATCCTGCACCTGAACCTGGCGGCGGCCGCCGGCTGGTCGTTCTACGACGAGACCCTGGGCGATCCCGACCTCGAGAGCCTGCGCGGGACGCCGGAGTTCGAGGCCGTCCTCGCCAAGGTCCAGAAGAACGCCGAGCGCGAGCGCAGGAGCCCGAAGCGATGACCGCGAGGTCCTGACGCCGTGCCCGTCCAGTTCGGTCCCTACGAGCTGCAGGCACTGGTCGGCAAGGGCGGCATGGCCGAGGTCTTCCGCGCCCAGGTCACGCAGGGACCGCGTGCGGGCCAGACCGTCGCCATCAAGCGCCTGCTGCCCCAGCTCGCCTCCGACAAGGAGTACGTCGAGCTCTTCACCGCCGAGGCCGAGCTCACCCGGCGCCTGAAGCACCCCAACATCGTCGAGGTCTTCGACACCGGCGCCATCGGCGGGCAGTACTTCATCGCCATGGACTACATCGACGGCCGCGACCTGGGCCTGGTGCTGCGCCGCTGCCGCGACCGGCACATCCTGCTGCCCACCGACTTCGCGGTCTTCCTGGTGGTGACGCTCCTCGAGGCGCTCGCCCACGCCCACGCCATGAAGGGCGAGGACGGGACGCCGCTGGGCATCGTCCACTGCGACATCTCGCCCTCGAACCTGTTCGTCTCCCGCATCGGCGAGGTCAAGCTGGGCGACTTCGGCATCGCCCGGGTCAAGACCCGCGACAGCGACAGCCCGGTCCAGGTCTGGGGAAAGCCGTACTACCTCTCGCCGGAGATGATCGACGGGCAGGTCGAGCCGTCCGCCGACCTGTGGGCCGCCGCGGCCACGCTCTACGAGCTCTTGTGCAACGAGCGGCCGTTCCGCGGAGCCGACCCGGGCCAGGTCATGGACGCCATCAAGCGGGCCGAGCCCACGCCGATCCGCTCGATGCGCCCGGAGGTCAGCGAGGACCTGGAGGACGTGGTGGTGCAGGGGCTCTCACGGGCCCGCGCGGTGCGCTTCCCCGACGCCGCCTCGTTCATCGCCGCGCTCGCGCCGCACTACGACGAGCGGATCGGCAACCCGATGGCCATCGCCGCCGTCGTCCGCGGGCTGTTCGGCGCGTAGTCCCTTCGCGACGAAGGGCTTCGGGCTTCGGACCTCGACCTCGACCTCGGGCACTGCAGGTGGCAGTCCGAAGCCCGGCACCTGGTCCGCGCCGGCGGGGATGAGGAGCCCTCAGCTCAGCCCTCTCCGCGCAGCAGCCGCGCCACGAACGCCAGGTCCGCGAAGAAGCGCTCCGTCTCCGACTGCCGGCTCACCGGATCCGGCGTGCGCAGGATGGAGGAGGGGTGGACCGTCGCCACGACGCTGGGCGCCAGCGTCGACTCCAGCTTCTGACCGCGCTTCTCGGTCACCCGGAAGTCCTTGCCCAGGAGCGCCATCGCTGCCGTCGACCCCAGACAGACCAGGACCTTGGGCTGGACGACCTGGATCTCGGTGTCGAGCCAGGGGCGGCAGGCGGCGATCCCGCGGGAGCTGGGCTTGGCGTGGATGCGGCGCCTGCCGTGCGCCTCGAACTTGAAGTGCTTGACCACGTTGGTGACGTAGGCCGCCTTGCGGTCGATGCCGGCCTTGGCGAGCCCCTCGTCCAGAAGCTTCCCCGAGGGCCCCACGAACGGCTTGCCCGAGAGGTCCTCCTTGTCGCTCGGCTGCTCGCCCACGAACATCAGGCTCGCCCCGGTCTCGCCGTCGCCGAACACCGTCTGGGTCGCGGGAGCGTAGAGCGGGCACGCCTGGCACCGGGCGGCGGCTTCGCGAAGGAGCGCGAGCGTGGGGGAAGGTGGGATGAGCGTGGCCGCGGTGGGCATGGGCTCTTTTCTTGGCATGACCGAATCCTAGACAAGACCAGGGCGCCGGTGTCGCGGCTCGCGTGCGCCACCCGAAATGGCCGCTTCTGCGAACTGTCGCAATTCGATGGGTCGGCCTATCATCCGCCGACCAGTTTGATTGCGGAGCACCTGGGCACGCGGCTAGCAACCGCGGGCCCTCCAACCAAGTGGGGCCGAAGCGAGGAGCGCAATGAAGAGGAGTTACCTGGCAGTGGCGATGCTGATGGCGGGTACGTTGGTGGCGACCACCTTCGGAGCCTGTGGCGGTAATGGAACTGGCGGCGTCGACGCCGGCCGCAGGGATGGCTCGTCAGGGCCGCCGGCGGGAAAGGATGCCGAGGGCGGCGGCGGCTGCAACCCGGGATGTAGCGGCAAGACCCCGGACTGCAATGCCGGCACCTGCCAGTGCAACGCCGGGTCCTGTGGCGCCGACGAGACCTGCACCAACGGCGCGTGCGTGGCGGTCGACAAGTGCGCGAACGTGACCTGTGAGGCGGGCGAGACCTGCGCCCCCGCCGACGGCATCTGCAAGTGCACCAAGAGCCCCGACTCCTGCACCGCTCCCAAGGCCTGCAGCTCGTCGCTGCGCTGCCTCGACAGCACCGACCCGTGCTTCACCACGGAGTGCACGGGCACCACCCCGGTCTGCAAGGCCACCGGCGGCACCGCCGCCTGCGAGTGCAGCGAGTTCTCCTGCGGCAACGGCCAGGAGTGCTTCGAGGGCGCTTGCAGGGCGAAGGCGGGCCCCGACGCCGGCTACAAGGGCGACGGCGGCATCAAGCCCGCGACCGAGGTGACGGTCCAGCAGATGAACGACAACGACTCCCCCGTCCACGCGACGATCGACGTGTACGACACCAACAAGGTGCACTTCAAGGCGGTGGTCGCCTCGCCCGTCTTCCGCGACTTCAAGAAGAGCGACGGCACCGACCCGGCGGCCTGGTACTGCCGCATGGGCGTCTACCTCGCCGACTCCGCGGCGACCGCGCCCGAACACAACGGCATCCTGCTGCTGAGCAAGAGCACCGTCACCGCCAAGACCGACGGCACCGCCGGCGACTGCGCCAAGGACTCCCCGCTGGAGGCGCTCGGCACCCTGGAGATCGGCGAGGAGCTGGAGATCACGGGCTTCTTCAAGAACGACTGCTGGAAGACCGACCTGAAGGTCTGCGACAACAAGGACGAGGCAGGCAAGCCGCTGGCCCGTGCGATCGTCGAGCAGAACTACAAGACCGGCAACTTCATCACCAAGACCGGCAACAAGCCCGGACTGCCCGCGAGCCTGCCGGCGACGGTGACCGTCGCCGACATCGCCGCCACCGGGATGAGCGGAACGTCGCCGAACGTCACCGTCAAGGTCGGCAGCAAGTGGCACGACTTCCGCCAGGTGCTGGTGAAGATCGTCAACGCCGAGGAGACGGTCGACGCCAAGACCCTCAAGGTGAGCTGCAACTTCACCATCAAGGACCAGGGCGGCAGCGTGACCATGAACGTTCAGGACGACGTGATGTTCGCGGGAACCGAGTGCCCGAACGACCCCGGCCTCGGCAACCTCCAATCGATCGCCGGCTTTGCGGCCTGGTACTCCACCAGCACCAAGGCTGAGACGCAGCTCGCTCCGCGCGGGCCGACCGACTGGGTCAAGTAGCACCTCGAAAGAAGAAGAGTGACAAGGCGGGCCCGCTCCTCCGCGCGAGGGGCGGGCCCGCGGTGCGTTCTGGGTCGCCAGCAGCGCGAGAAGGCGAGGGTCTCCTCGCACCGGGATCCTCGCGCGCCGAGGCCTGCGAGGTGCCGGGCGCGGACGTATTACAGCGCAGCGGTGCCCGTGGAGCGGCTGCGCTTCACCGGCGAGGCGCCCTGATCCGCCGACGCACCACGGCGGCGCGCAGTGTCCCCGAGTCGGCGCAGACATCGCCTGCTGCGCCGGCGACCGGCCGCCTCGTCATGCGTGCCTCCGCGGAGCCGTCGACGGCCCTGAAAGCGTTCCTAATGCGGCCTGCAAGATGCTCGAAACAGACCAGTTTTGGCCAGGCTCGCTCGTTTGACCACCCTTCGAAGCAGAGGCTATCGTCCGAGCCTTCCGCCGCGGGGAGGAATCCAGCCATGAACGACTCGATGTGGGCGCTCGTCTTCAATCGCAGCAAGGACGTATGGGAGAAGACCACCGGGCTGCGCCGCCAGCAGATGCCGCGTCCCACCCTCGAGCCGGCCAAGAACTACCACGACCACGCCTGGGTCATCGTCAAGCCCAAGTTCGCGGGCTTCTGCGGCTCGGACCGCGGCATCTGGTTCCGCAAGTCCTTCCGCGACATGATCCACGGCACGCTCGACGCGGAGAAGAAGGACGCCCGGGTCATCGGGCACGAGCTGCTGGGCGAGATCGTCGAGGTCGGCGCCGAGGCCAAGCGCGACTACGGCTTCAAGCCGGGCGACATCGTCTCCACCGAGAGCCACATCATCTGCAACACCTGCTACCAGTGCCGCATCGGCGACACGCACGTCTGCGCCACCGACCGCATCATCGGCATCAGCATGGACGGCTGCTTCAGCGAGTACGTCAAGCTCCCCGCCCGCGCGCTCTGGCCCACCGACACCCGGAAGATCCGCCCCGAGGTCGCCGCCCTGCAGGAGCCGTTCGGCAACGCGGTGCACGCCTGCAGCAAGGTGAACCTGCGCGGCAAGAGCGTGGCCATCGTCGGCTGCGGCACCATCGGCCTGTTCGCCGTGGCGGTCGCCAAGGCCATGGGCGCCCGGAAGATCATCGGCGTGGAGCCCATGGAGAGCCACGCGCAGATGGCGAAGGCGCTGGGCTGCGACGAGGTGGTGACGCCCAAGAAGATCACCACGCACGACTACGTGCACGACGAGGAGATCACCCGGGAGATCCGCTCGCTCACCGAGGACGTGGGCGTGGACGTGGCGCTGGAGATGAGCGGCAGCAACGCCGCGCTCAACACCGCCATCGCCTCGGTGCGCCGCGGCGGGCACGTCATCCTCTTCGGGCTCAAGACCGGCGACGCGACCATCGAGAAGCTCGACCGCGTCATCCTCGACGGCATCTCGCTGCACTCGGTCATCGGCCGGCGCATCTTCGAGACCTGGTACATCACCAAGAACCTGCTCGAGTCGCGCGACCCGAACATCCACGACCTCGTCTGGGACGTCATCCTCAAGAAGGGCAACGGCACGGTGATGAACTTCCACGAGTTCGACGCCCGGCAGTTCGAGGAGTCGATGATGAGGCACCCGAAGGTGCTGTTGAGGTTCTGAAGAGACGGTTGACTGTCGGCCGTCGAAGGACTTGGATTCCGCCGCTCAGCCCGAAAGCACCCGCCACCCCGGAGGCACCATGTACAACAAGGCTCGAGACATCTACCGCGCCACCCTCAAGGAAATCCGCGACGCCGGCACCTGGAAGGAGGAGCGCCTCATCGCCTCCCACCAGGGCGTCGAGATCCAGGTCGGCGGCAAGAAGGTCCTCAACTTCTGCGCCAACAACTACCTGGGGCTCTCCAGCCACCCCGACGTGCTCGCCGCCGCCCGCAAGGCCCTCGACGACCGCGGGTATGGCATGAGCAGCGTCCGCTTCATCTGCGGCACGCAGGACTCCCACCGCGACCTGGAGAAGAAGCTGGCCGGCTTCTTCGGCTACGAGGACTCCATCCTCTTCTCCAGCTGCTTCGACGCCAACGGCGGCGTCTTCGAGGCCCTGCTGGGCGAGCAGGACGCCATCATCTCCGACGCCCTGAACCACGCCTCCATCATCGACGGCATCCGCCTGTGCAAGGCCGAGCGCTTCCGCTACGCCAACGGCGACATGGCCGAGCTCGAGGCGCACCTGAAGGCCACCCAGGGCAAGCGCCTGCGGATGATCGCCACCGACGGCGTCTTCTCCATGGACGGCACCCTGGCCAAGCTCGACGAGATCTGCGCGCTCGCCGAGAAGTACGACGCGATGGTCATGGTCGACGACAGCCACGCCTCCGGCTTCGTCGGCAAGACCGGCCGCGGCACGCCCGAGCACTACGGCGTCACCGCCAAGATCGACGTGATGACCTCGACGATGGGCAAGGCGCTCGGCGGCGCCGCCGGCGGCTTCGTGGCCGGCAAGCAGGAGATCGTCGACCTGCTGCGCCAGCGCGCGCGCCCCTACCTGTTCTCCAACACGGTCGCCCCGCCCATCGTCGGCGGCACCCTGAAGGTGATCGACCTCTTGTCGGCGAGCACCAAGCTTCGCGACACGCTCATGGACAACGCCAAGAGCTTCCGCGAGCAGATGACCAAGGCCGGCTTCGAGATCAAGCCGGGCATCCACCCGATCGTGCCGATCATGATCGGCGACGCCCGCATGGCGACCGACATGGCCCGCGACCTGTTGGACGAGGGCATCTACGTCATCGGCTTCAGCTTCCCGGTGGTGCCGAAGGGCCTGGCGCGCATCCGCGTCCAGCTCTCCGCGGCGCACACCAAGGAGCAGGTCGACCGCGCGGTGCAGGCGTTCGTCACCGTCGGCAAGCGACGCGGGCTGCTGAAGGGGTAGTCGGAGACCGTCCGGAAGCCCCGCTGGTTTGGAAGGCTCCTGC
This sequence comes from Myxococcales bacterium, assembly GCA_049841135.1. Classification (GTDB taxonomy): domain Bacteria; phylum Myxococcota; class Myxococcia; order Myxococcales; family UBA5297; genus JACRCT01. The sequence continues at coordinate 220,620 of JASGHK010000002.1, read as the reverse complement.
GCCCAGCCGTACACTTGGGTGCAGGAGCTTCTTCATGTCTAACGACTCGGTTTGGCCTTCCGACAGGCTGCTCGCCATATGCAACGAGGTGGGGGAGTTGCATAACGACGTGAAGGACGTCCGTGCGGGAGTGAAGGAGCTGTGTGAAGAGCTGGCCAAGACGTACGCCAGGTTGGCCGAAACCAACGCGAAGCTCGACCGGCTCGACCGTCGGGTGACCGAGGGGTTCGTCGAGACCAACACGAACCTCGCGGAGCTCAGCTTGCGTGTTGGAAAGCTCGAGGACTTCCTCGGCACCATTACCGCTGGGCAATCGGGCTCAGGAGGCTTCCATGTCTGACGACACCCTGCCGCCCGCCGACCTGGTCCTTCAGGCCCTTCACGCCATCCGCAATGAAGTGAAGGAACTGCGCGGCGACGTGAAGACCATGCACGAGGAGCAGGCCAAGACCAACGCCCGGCTGGATCAGACCAACACCAGGCTGGACGAGACCAACGCAAAGCTCGAACGGCTCGATCGTCGGGTGACCGAGGGGTTCGTCGAGACCAACACCAAGTTGGCGGACCTCAGCCTGCGCTTTGGAGTCCTCGGCGATCGCTTCGAGAACGTGATCACGGGGCAGTTCGGCAAGGAGCTGCGCGACCTCAAGGCACGCATGGACAGCTGCGAGGAGAAGCTCGCTTCGCTCGGCGCGCACGAAAAGCCGCCGCCTCCGTATGGCGACAAGGGCTAGCCCGTAGCTGGGGCGGTGCGCGAAGCGCTGGAGCGACCGGTGGCCCTGATGGTCTGATGGGCCGCCGATGAACGACGAACTCAAGACGATCTACGGGCGCATCGAGAGCCGTTGCCGTGCAGTCTCCGAGCAGGTCTCGGACTGGCCGTGCCAGAAGGGCTGTGACGCGTGCTGCCGCCGCCTGGCGGAGCCGCCGCGCGCGACCCTTGCCGAATGGGAGAGCCTGCTCGCGGCTTTCGCCCGGCTCGAGCCGCTGGTCCAGGCGGCCATCAGGGAACGGGTGTCGGAGATGGTGCGCTTCTCGGCCCAGCCGCAGCCTCCGCGCCACTACGTCTGTCCGATGCTCGACCGCCAGAGCGGCGCATGTCTCGTCTACGAGGGACGGCTCTCGGCGTGCCGGACGTACGGCTATTACGTCTCCCGGGCCAAGGGCGCCTGGTGCGAGCGGGTGCGCCTGCTGGCCGAGGAGCGCGAGGTGCTGCTGGGCAACGAGGACGCCGTGGAGGCAGAGCTCTCGTTGCTCGGGCCGCAGCAAGGGATCGCCGAGGCCTTCGGCATCCCCGCCCCGGCGGGCCCTCGCCAGGACGGGGAAGGGCCGGACGAGAGCTCAAGCCGCTAGGATAGGGCACCGTGTCCCGCTCCAGGTCCAGGCGACGCAATCGCAGAGGTGAGCGGGCGCTTCCGCCGCCACCCCCAGCCAGCGCCCAGGCGCTGGCCTACCTGCACGAGCCCGGGCAGGTGATCCTCGGCAACGAGGTGAGCCTCCTGGTCGGGGGGGACGAGGCGTACCCGAAGATGCTCGAGGCCATCGCCTCGGCCAAGCGCAAGGTCTGGCTCGAGGTCTACGAGCTGTGGGACGACACGGTCGGGCGGCTGTTTCGCGACGCCTTGATCGCCCGGGCGCAGGCCGGCGTGGACGTACGGGTGCTGGTCGATGCCCTGGGCGCGGCGATGACCGCCGGGCCGCTGCTCGAGCAGCTCAAGGAGGGCGGGGTGAAGGTCCGCGCCGTCTTCGAGCTGCGGCCCTGGCTCCGGGCGTGGCGCTGGTTCCGGCGCGACCACCGCAAGCTGCTGGTCGTCGACGGCCGGGTGGCCTTCACCGGGGGCCTCAACGTCGGGCTGCCCTACGCGGGTCCCAAGTACGGCGGCGGCGGCTGGCAGGACCTGCAGCTCGAGGTCCACGGGCCAGCGGTCGCGCCGCTCGCCCGGCTGTTCGCCCGCCTGTGGCGCCGCAACGGGGGCGAGCCCATCAACGAGCCGCCGCACAGTCCGGTCGCTGGCACCGACGTGGTCCGGGTACTGGCCAACCACCTGGCGCGCAGCCGCAAGGAGATCCGGCACGCCTACCACTTCGCCATCCGCCAGGCGCAGCAGAGCATCCTCATCGCCAACGCCTACTTCCTGCCCGGCCCGCGCATGATGAACGCGCTGGTCAAGGCCTGCCGCCGGGGCGTGCAGGTCACCGTCATCCTCCCCGGCCGCAGCGACATCCCCACCTTCCAGCTCGCCAGCCGCGCCCGCTACCACAAGCTCTTGGCCGCCGGCGCGCGCATCTTCGAGCTGCGCGACTCGATGCTCCACGCCAAGGCGGCGGTCATCGACGGCGAGTGGAGCACGGTCGGCTCGTGCAACCTCGACACCTGGAGCCTGCACCGCAACCTGGAGCTCAACGTGGCGGTGCTCGGGCCCCGCATGGCGCAGGTCGTCCGGGGCTACCTGGAGGGCCTGCTGCCGTCCTGCGAGGAGATCACTCGGGAGGATTTGCGACACTGGCCGCTGGGCGAGCGGCTCGTCCAGTTGCTCTGCCTGCTCATCTTCATCTTCTGGTGAAGGGGGGCTTTCCCCAGACCGGCCCCTGGTGCATTATGTGCGGCCCCGCCGGCTAAGGGTCGTCGCCATGGCAGCCAACGAAACGCCCCCCAGTGAACTGCGAATCGTGCCCGCGCAGGGCGAGGGGGACATCGCCTCCGCGCTGGCCATCCGCGAGATCGTCTTCATCGAGGAGCAGCGGGTTCCGCAAGGGCTGGAGCGCGACGCCGAGGACGCCAAGGCCTTCCACGTGCTGGCCTACGACGGCAAGCACGCCATCGGGACCGGACGGCTCGTCGCGCTCGGCAAGCCACCGCAGGGCGAGCGGGGCAAGTGGGGGCAGATCGGCCGGGTCGCCGTCCTCGCCACCTACCGCCGCCGCGGCGTGGGCCGCCAGATGCTCCAGGCGCTCGAAGACGAGGCCAAGCGGCGCAAGCTCGAAGGCGTGGTGCTCTTCTCCCAGCTGTACGCCCGGGACTTCTACCGCGCCCTGGGCTTCCACGACGCGAGCCCCATCTTCGAAGAGTCGGGCATCCCGCACGTGGAGATGCGCAAGCCCCTGTGGATCCAGCCTCCCTCCGGGCCGGCCGAGGTCTTCTAGGCTGTAGCCTGTAGGCTGCAGGCGGCGAAACTCGAATCTGAACAGGAGAGGTCCCCATGAGAGCTTTGCTCGTCGCCTTGGTGTGTCTGCTCGCGCTGGCCTCCTGCACGCACAGTCCTGACAAGGCCGACCTCTACAAGGCCCTCTCCGAGCCGGCCAAGAGCGACTACGACAAGTACCGCCAGTTCCTGACCGAGTCGCAGCAGGACAAGTACCTCGCGCTGCCCAACGACCAGGAGCGGGCGCAGTTCTTCGCCGACCTGCACATCGAGGAGCGGCTCGCCCGCTTCCCCAAGTATGTGCAGACCGCCATCTGGGACCGCGACGTCGTTCCGGGGATGGACAAGGAAGCCGTCCTCCTGAGCTGGGGCAAGCCCGACGCGGTGGATCGCGTCCCCTCCGACGAGAGCAAGGGCGTGGACCAGGAGGTCTGGCTCTACGGCCACGGCAAGTCCAAGGAGGACCGCGTGACGATCATCCAGGGCGTCGTGACGGTCGTGGACAAGAACTAGAGGGCAAGCAGGGATGGCCAAGCCGTCGACCGAGCACGCAATGACTCGCCTGGAGGGCGTCGCCGAGGCGCTCGCCCGCGCTCGCGGCGAGAACCTCGCCGACCTCTATGACGCCTGGCGCGACCTGCTCATCGCCCAGGCGAGCGCCGCAGCCGCCCGCTCGCGCGAGGCCGAGGCCCTGGAGGTGCGCGCCCAGATGCTGATCAAGTCGGTGGAGAGCGCCCGGGCGCTCTCCCTCGGCGCGCCGGTCGGGGAGGAGAAGCCGAAGAAAGGGAAGAAGACCGGCGGAAAGAAGAAGGTCGCGGCGAAGCCCGACGCGGCCGCGCTGGCGGTCGCAGGCGCGGCGAGCGCAGCAGACCCGTTGGCGGGGTTCATCGCCGAGTCCCAGAAGGAGCTCGACGCCTCGCGCAAGGCCTTGAGCGCCCGGACCACGGACGAGGAGCGCTTCTTCGCGTCCGAGCTGGCGCAGGTCAAGGAGCGCCTCCGCGCACGCGCCTCGTCGCTGCTCGTCAGCCACCAGCCACGCCTCGAGGTCCGCGTCCAGCCGGTGGGCAAGGAGCGGTCGCTCGTCCACGTCACCCGACCCGAGCCGCAGGACCTGGTCCTCGTCGCCTTCCTGCTCTCCGGCAAGCTCTTCACCCGCTTCGACGCGTTCTTCGACGACTCGGTCGACGAGCTGGGGCTCGAGCCCGCGCGCTTCTACGCCGAGGAGGGCAACCCGACCGTGCGCTTCGACCGGATCGAGGACGAGGAGGCGCTGCTCTTCGACCCCCAGCGGGTCTTCGTGCCCGCCAAGGGCATGTTCGCCTTCCAGGCCCCGGGCCACGCCTTCCCGCGCTTCCGCCTGATGAACCGCGGCCCGGTCCTCGAGGCCGAGGCCCGCGATCAGGGCGGGGCCTACGAGAACCTGATGCCCCGCGCCAGCGCGGAGCCTCCTCTCCGGGCTCTTCATCAAGCTCAAGATCGAGAAGCGGATCGAGCTGGTCCTGCGGGTGGCCTGACCGACGCCGTCACGGCTTGGTCTTGACCACCCCGAGGTCCGCCTTGCCCACCAGCAGCGCCGACGCGGTGAAGAGGTTGTTCGACGTCTCCCCGCGCCTCACCGCGGTGATGAGCACCGCGTAGTAGGTGTTCAGGTTCGGGAAGGCCTTCGCCGGCAAGGTGACGACCTTGCGCTTCCAGAGCGAGTCGTTGGCCACCAGGTCGAGCAGAATCGAGCGCCGTCGTCGGCACGTCGGTGAACGTCGAGGGGATGAAGCTCAGGTCGGTCAGGACCGTGTTCTGGTTGACCTCGATGACGGTCGTGAACGCCACGTTGTCGGTCGAGGCGCGGGTCAGCTGCAGCGGCGTGTTGGCGGTGTGGACCAGCGGCCAGGGCGCCACCGCCGCCAGCTGCGAGATGACCTCCTTGGCCGGCGCCTTCACCGAGGCGGTGTACGTCGTGCCGGCGCTGACGACCGTGACCTTGACGGTGGCGTCGTCCTGGTAGAGGAAGGTCGCGTCGTCCTGGCTGCTGAGGCCGTAGGCGCCGTCGCCCTTGTCCACGAGCGCGAAGCTCTGGTCGTCGATGGAGAGCGTGACGGAGGCCCCGGCGATGCCCTTGGGCTGGGAGGTGTAGTCCGCGGCGCGCTGGCCGAAGAAGATGGCGGCCACCGTCTGCGAGGGGACCCGGGTCGAGAAAGGCAAGCCGCCGTCCGGCAGGTGGATGGGGATGCCGGAGTCGAAGGGGAGGGTGTAGCTCGCGTCGGGGAGCAGGAACATCAGGTCCGTCTCCGGGGTGGCGATGACCGTGCCGGCGAGCACCTTGTCCGCCTGGACCGAGTCCACCAGGTTGCAGCCCCAGACCAGCAGCACCGCGAGGGGCAGGGCGGCGACGAGCGCTCGGGTTCGCGACGGTGACGGCGGCTGCATGTCTCCTCCAGGGACGGCCTCGATTTGCCCAGGAAGTGTAGCAAAAAGGCCTGTCGTTGCAGGCCGATTGGCCTGGGCCGCTCCCGCGGCTAGACTGCCGCCCCGTGGGACGCTTCTCCCTGGCGCGCAAGCTCGCCACCAGCCTCCTCGTCGCCTTCGTCGTCGGCGCCCTCGCCGCCACGGTGGTCCGGCTGCGCCCGTCCCCCGACCCCGACGGCCCGGAGCGCGCCGGCGGCGCCTCGGCCATCGGCGCCATCGACCGGCTGGAGACCGCCTTCGTCGACGCGCTCATCCGCCGGGAGGCCGACCGCAAGCTCGTCGGCCCGGAGATCGTCCTGGTGACGATCGACGAGGCGAGCGTGAAGCGCGCGCGAGAGACCGCCGGCGGCTGGCCCTGGCCGCGCGCGTACCTGGGCAAGCTCGTCCAGGAGCTGCGCGCGCTGGGCGCCCGCCTGGTGGTCCTCGACACCTCGTTCCCCGACGCCTCGCGCATCGCCAGCGACGACGCCCGGCTGGCCCAGTCCTTCGACGCCGCCGGCGGGGTGGTCGCCGGCTTCTCCTTCGCCGAGGCGCCCGAGGAGGGCATCCTCGAGCCGGGCCGCTGGGCCGTGCTGCAGGGCACCTACGCCACCCGCGGCGCGGCGCTGCTGGCGGCGGGCCCGCTGCTCGCGGGCGGCGCGCGGCCGTACCTGCTCACCACCGGCGAGCGCGTCGAGGTGTGGCTGGGCGGCTACCGCGACCGCGCCGTGGCCCAGAAGGACCTCGAGCGGCTCAAGGTCTCCTTCGCCGGGCGGGAGCCGACCCTGCGCGAGCTAGGGCCGAGGAGACGCTCGACCGCGTGACCGTGGACGTGCTCTTCGCCGAGCGCAACGCGCTCTCCTTCGGCGGGGGCGCGAGCCACGAGCTCAAGACCTTCCAGAACCTGCAGCCGCCGGTGGTGGAGCTGGCGGCGAGCTCGGCCGGCTTCGGCAACCTGCGCCTCGAGCGCGACCAGGACGGCGTGGTCCGCGGCGTGCGCCACCTGTGGCGCCACGAGGGGCGCTACTACCCGTCCCTGGCGCTGGCCGCCGCGCTCGCGCTCGAGGGCGGCAAGGCCGAGGCCTCGTTCGAGGCCGACCGCCTGCGGGTGGGCAGGCTGCGCGCGCCGGTCGACGCCTGGGGCATCACCCGCCTGCGGTACTACGGCCGGGCCGAGAAGGACGGCACGCCCGAGTCGCCCTACCCGGTGGTGCCGGTGCTCTCCGTCGTGCGCAGCGCCGTGCGCCGCGCCGAGGGCAAGAGCCTGGACGAGAAGCTGGAGTCCCGGCTCAAGGACAAGGTGGTCTTCCTCTCCTTCGAGGCCGGCGCCTGCGACCGCCCCGACACGCCGCTGACCCGGGGAGGGCTGCGCGCCTCGCCCTGGGCCACCGCGCTCGACAACCTGCTGCGCGGCGACGGCGTGGTGCGCGCCAGCGCCGACCAGGACGCGGCGGTGGCGTTCACCATGGCGCTGTTGGGCGCGTTCGTCTCGCTGCTCTTCACCCGCGGCACCAAGCCGACCCGGACGCTGGTGCTGGAGCTGTTCGTCGCGGCGCTGGTGGGCGCGGCCTACACGACCTGGGTCTGGCGGGCGTACCAGTCCGGGCTGTGGGTCTCCGCGGTGGTGCCGATGCTCGCCTTCGGGCTGGCGCTGGCGGCGGCGACCGCGGTCAACACCGCCGACGAGCGGCAGGCGGTGCGCCACATCCGCGACGTGCTGGGCCGCTACGCGCTGCCCACGCTGGTCGAGCAGCTGCTGCGCCGCCCCCACCACCTCTCGGCCCAGAGCGAGCGCAAGGACATCACCGCGATGGTGGTCGAGCTGCACGGCTGGGCGCTGGCCGCCGACCTCGAGCCCAAGGCGCTCATCGCCCTCGCCGACGAGTACCTGGGCGACGTGGCGGAGGCCGTGGCGGCGTTCAAGGGGCAGATCGACTCGGTGGCCGGGCCGCAGGTGGTCGCCTTCTGGGGCGCCCCGCTGCCCAACCCCAAGCACGCCGTCGACGCCGCCCGCTGCGCGCTGCGCATCCAGGAGCTGCTCACCGAGCGGACCGCGGCCTGGCGTGAGGAGCACAAGGTGGACCTGTCGGTCTCGGTGGGCCTGTGCAGCGGCGACCTGGTGGTCGGCTACCTGCACGGCCGCGGGACCTTCCAGCCGCGCTTCGCGGTCATCGGCCAGGCCATGGCCCGCGCCGAGCGCCTGGCGCGGGCCACCTTCGACCTGCACACCCAGGTGCTGGTCTCCGAGAGCACCTTCGAGGCGGTCCGCGAGGTGATCGCCGCCCGCGACCTCGACCTGTTGCGCGACCCGGCGCGGCCGCGGCCGATGCGCGCCATCGAGCTTCGTCGCCGAGAAGAAGGGCCAGACCGAGGCCGACGCCGCCTACTTCCAGCGCTTCGAGGAGGCGGTCATCGCCTTCCGCAAGCGCGAGTTCGCCAAGGCCCTGGACGCCTTCGCCGCGCTGGCGAAGGAGCGCCCCGCCGACGGCCCCACCGCGATGTACGTCGACCGCTGCCGCATCTACCTGGACGACCCGCCCGGCGAGGAGTGGGAGGGCGTCTACGAACCGCCGTCGGCGTAGCGGACTACCCCCGAGGAACCTTGGCGACCAAGACCTCCACCGCCCAGAGCCTGAGGGCCGCGCTCAAGAGCTGGCGCATCGGCGCGGTCGCGCTGCTGTCGCTCTCGTCCGGGCTGCCCTACGGCATCTTCGCCTACGTCATCCCCAGCTGGATGCAGAAGTCGGGCGTCGACATCAAGACCATCGGCCTCCTGACCCTGGCCCAGGCCCCCTACGCGTTCAAGTTCCTGTGGTCCCCGCTCCTGGACCGGTTCGGCGTCCCCAGGCTGGGTCGAAAGCGCGGGTGGATCCTGCTCGGGCAGCTCGCGCTCCTCGGCTCGACCCTGGCGCTGGCGGCTCAGGCCAGCGCGCCCTCGGTCGGCGTCGTCGGCGCGCTCACGTTCCTGTTCGTCTTCGCCTCGGCGACGCAGGACATCGCCATCGACGCCTACACCGTCGACACGCTGCGGCCCGAGGAGCAGGGCATCGCGGTCGGTGCGCGGACCGCGATGTACCGAATCGGCATGCTCGTGGCCGGCGGCGCCATCAGCTTCGCGGGGATCAAGCTCGGGGCCGGCACCATCGGCTGGGGGCCGACGCTGGTGGCGCTGGCAGCGCTGTTCGTGCTGCTCGCCCCGGTCGCCATCTTCGCGCCCGAGCCCGAGGTCCAGGCGCCGCCGCCCGGGACCTTGCGCGAAGCGGTCTGGGAGCCGTTCACCGGCTTCTTCCAGAAGCCGCGGGCCATGGAGAATCGTGGCCTTCCTGGTGCTCTACAAGTTCGCCGACAACCTCGCGATCTCGCTCGTGCGCCCGTTCCTGCTGGAGGCCGGCTACGGCGAGATGGACGTCGGCATCGCCAGCACGACCGTGGTCGTCTTCTTCACCATCGTCGGCACCTTCGTCGGCGGTTACCTGACGACGGGCTTGGGGGTAGGCCGGGCGCTGTGGCTCTTCGGCCTGCTGCAGTCCTGCGCCGGGCTGGGCTACTCGCTGGTGGCGAGCACGGGTGTGAACCGCCCGCTGATGTACGCGGCGATGGCGTTCGAGGCAGGGATGTCCGGCATGGGCACCGGCGCCTTCAGCGTGCTGCTCATCCGCCTGACCCAGAAGCGGTTCAGCGCCACGCAGTACGCGCTCTTCTCGAGCGTCTTCGCGCTGGGCCGGACCATCGCCGGACCCATCGCCGGGGCGCTGGCGGACGCGGTCGGCTGGCGCGACTTCTTCCTGTTTACGGTGGTCTGCGGCCTCCCCGGCCTGGCGATGCTGCAGCGCTTCGTCCCCATCGGCACGCGCGAGCTCCCCGAGAGCCTGGAGCAGCCGGAGGCCTCGACGGGCTCGCCTCTGACGCGGGTGGGGCTGCTCGCGCGGGGCCTGGTGGCGACCCTCTTCGGCGTGGCGCTGGGGGCCGTCTCGAGCGCGACGCTGACGGGCCTGAAGGCGCTCAAGGAAGGCAAGGGCTTCTCGCTCTGGCCCACCTTCGAGCGGCTGGCGTCTCCGGCGTCGGTCTCGGACTGGGTCAGCTTCGCCGGCGTCTTGGCCTTCGGGCTCATCGTCGGCTTCGGCACCGCGGCCTACTTCGCGGCGCGGCGCGGGCTCAGGCCGTAGCGCCGCTCGCCGTGGCGATGGACGCGATGGACGCCATGGACGAATGGACCTGCCGATCCTCGGTGAGGGTCGCCGTGGGCGAGTCAGGCGCTGGCAGGCGTCCCTTCGGCGGCGGCGGAGTGCGCGATGGATGCCTTGAGCGCCGGGCTGACGCTGTGGGGCCCGAGCCAGGTGTCGAAGACCTTCCCGGCGATCTCGTCGTCATCGAGGGTCTTGCTCACGCCTCCGACGTCCACGGTGACCTGCGAGCCGTGCGTGTAGATGAGCGCCGTGTCGCCGCGCGCTCCGTTGGCGGCGACCAGGCTCTGCAGGCGCTCGAGCTTCTTCTTCTCGAGACGGCCGCCGAGCGCCTGCCCGAAGGCCTGTGCGAGGGAGCGCTGGGAGGTGTCTCGAGCCAGGTGCAGCACGATCAGCTTGTCGCCGGGCACCTCGGTGAGCGCGTCGAAGAAGTGCTGGTCGGTGTTGAGCGCGCGCTCCAGGTTGGTGCCGCTGCGGTTGGGGTAGACGAGCTTGACGAGGGTGTCCACGGCCTCGGCCTGCTCGGCCTCCACGCAGTAGGCGACTGCGTAGCCGCCGGAGGAAGGCCCGCCAGCGCCCAGGCAGCGGAAGTCCGTGCCGTCGACGGTCGGCTCCGACTCGAAGCGCGTCCCCGTCGTCGGGTCCACGAAGTCGGCGGCGGCTGCGGAGGTCGCGGCGCTCAGACCGAGGGCAGCGGCGAGCGAGGCTAGGAGGCGCGGAGCGCTCATGAAGGATTTCCTCAGGGCACCCGGTCCGACGCGCGGCTCGGGCACCGCTCAAACGTGGCGGGGGTGGGGGCCTCCGGCAAGGGCAGGCGGTGCGGCGGGCGCAGGCTGCCGGCGATCCTCTGGCGCCGAAGATCGAACGCGAGGGGGAAATCGAGAATGCGCGAAGTGACACCGCTCGGAGCACTGGCAAGGGGGCTGGCGGCCGGGGCAGCCGGCGCGGGCGCGCAGTCGGCGTTCTTCGCCGCGACCGGCAAGTGGATGCCGCAGTCGCCCAAGGGCGTCTTCCAGCCGCCGGACGAGCAGCAGGCGAGCGAGAACGGCCTGCAGACGGTCGTCCGGCGCACGGTCGAGGGGTTGCTTCGCCGCGGGCCGCTGACGGCGCGAGCCAGGGACACCGGGGTCGAGGTCCTGCACTACGCCTACGGCGCGGCGTGGGGCGGGCTGTGGGGCCTGGCGCGCGAGTCCTTCCCGGGCGTCGCCAGCGCGGCCGGCGTCGCCGCCTTCAGCAACCTCGTGTGGCTCTTGGGCGACGAGCTGATGTACCCCGCGTTCCGGCTCGGCGCCTGGCCTCACCACTACCCGGCGAAGACGCACGCCTACTCCAACTTGGCTCACGTCGCCTTCGGAGCGGGAGTCTGCTTCGCGTATGAGGCCCTCCGGCAGCCGATCTGGGCCTTCCTAGGCACCGCGCTGTGGGCGCTGGCTGCCCGGCGCAAGGTGCACCAGAGGCTGCCGAAGGCGACCTGGCCTGCGGCGGACCGCCTCGTCGCCGCCAGGGTCTGGCTACGGACGCAGCACCCGCTGAGCCGCGCGAGGGCCTTCGCGGGCGTCTGAACGGCGCCTGAAACGGGCGCTCGCCGGGCGCAGGGGCGGTGTGGTAGCCGTGCGCCATGACCGTCGCCGCTGGACGCATCCGTGCCTTCGACTGGCTCAAGGGCCTCGCCGTCGTGGTGATGGTGCAGACGCACACCATCGCGCTCTTGCGCCCCGAGTTGATGGGGAGCCCGCTGCACCAGCGGCTCAACTGGATCGACGGGCTGGTCGCGCCCTCGTTCATCCTGACCTCGGGCTTCGCGCTGGCGCTGGTGCAGGTCCGCGGAGCGGCGAGCGGCGGGCAGGTGCGGCGGGCCCTCAAGAGCCTGCGGCGCATCGGCGAGGTGCTGCTGGTCGCCGTCTACATGATCTCGCTCTGGTTCCCGATCACGCTCGAGCCCAAGTGGCTCTTGCGCATCGACATCCTGCCCTGCATCGGGCTGTCGCTCCTGGCGGCGCTGCCGGTGTTCGTGGGGCTGGCGCGCTGGCCGAGGCTGCTGAGCGCCGTCTGTGCGGCCATCGGCCTGGGCATCATCGTCGGCACTCCCGCGGTCTGGGCCACGGCGGGCGGCTTGGCACGGCAGCTCATGACCAACACCCGAACCGATATCGGCTCACCGTTCCCGCTCTTCCCCTGGGCTGGCTACGTCTTCCTGGGCGGCGCGCTCGGCGCCGTGGCGGCCCGGAGCAGCGCGAAGATCCTGGCCCTCTCGACGGTGGCGCTCGCGGCGGTCGGCGGGGCGATCTGGCTCTTCGCGGCGCGGATGATGGAGGGCTCGGCCTGGCCGTGGTGGGCGGCGGCGAATCATGCCCAGCGGGTGGTGGTGGTCAGCGGGCTCATCCTGGCGATGCTGGCCGCCGAGCGGCTCCTGCCCGCCAGCGTGCAGCGGGGCTGGGTGGTGCGCTTCTTCGAGGTCTTCGGGACGAGCTCGCTCGCCGCGTACTTCGGCCACGAGGTGATGCTCTTCAAGAACGTCTTCGGGGTCTGCTTCAACACGCTGTGGGGCAAGAGCGCCGGCTGGCCGCTCTACTGGGCGCTGACCGCGGCGCTCATCGGCCTGACGTTCGTCTTCACCTGGGCCGTCGCGCAGGTCTACGACCACGGGCGAGAGTGGCTTCGCGCGGGGATCTCGCGCCTGCGCTCGGGGTCACCCAAGCCCCCGTCGCTGTCGCAGCCGTAGCTCTGCCGGGATTCCGGCCGTCCGTCCTGTTCCACCATCCGCGTGAAGAAGGCGAGGTCGGCTCTCCAATGCAGCAGTCGTCGATGAGGACCTCGGCTCGCACGCGCTGCCAGGTTGGTAGCCTCGATAGCGCGCTTCGGATCTTCATTTCGGCGAATGCGCCTCGGCGCGGAGGCCGGCAGCTCCGTCAGCGCTTCTGACATACCGCCGCGTCCGCCCGAGACCTGGTACACGCCGAGGACCTGTCCCACGTGGGGCAGGTCTCTCCCTCTGGAAATCCGCCCCGCCGCGCCCGCCCGAGACCTGGTACACGCCGAGGACCTGTCCCACGTGGGACAGGTCTCTCCCTCTGGAAATCCGCCCCGCCGCGCCCGCCCGAGACCTGGTACACGCCGAGGACCTGTCCCACGTGGGACAGGTCTCTCCCTCTGGAATTCCGCCCCGCCGCGTCCGCCCGAGACCTGGTACACGCCGAGGACCTGTCCCACGTGTGGCAGGTCTCTCCCTCTGGAAATCCGCCCCGCCGCGCCCGCCCGAGACCTGGTACACGCCGAGGACCTGTCCCACGTGGGACAGGTCTCTCCCTCTGAATTCCGAATTCCGCCGAGCCGGCCCGGCGGAGACCTGTCACACGCCGAGGACCTGTCCCACGTGTGCCAGGTCCCTCCCTCTGGAAATCCGCCCCGCCGCGCCCGCCCGAGACCTGGTACACGCCGAGGACCTGTCCCACGTGGGACAGGTCCCTCCCTCTGGAATTCCGCCGAGCCGGCCCGGCGGAGACCTGTCACACGCCGAGGACCTGTCCCACGTGTGCCAGGTCCCTCCCTCTGAAAATCCGCCTCGCCGCGATTAGCCGGAGACCTGCTACACGCCGAGCACCTGCTACACGTGTAGCAGGTCCCTCCCTCTGGCCGGCTCCTCCACCAGCTGGAGCTTGCCGGCCTGCATGGACTAACCGTATGAGCAGACCCCACAACCGCCGCGACCGGGGAGCTCATGGCTCGCCGTCGCACGAAGGGGAGGCCACGCCACGGTAGAAGACCGCCGCCAGGATCCCGCCTGTGAACCTCACTGCCGTGCGTTTGCGCAACCTTGCAGAAAGCGCTCTACGCGAGAGCGAGGCGGACGGGGTTCCAGGGGTGGCGGGGATCGAGAAAGTCGGTTGCCCGGCCGGGCGTTCCTTGGCATGAATGCGCGCCGTGCTCCTCGTCATCGCCATCTCGGCCGCCACCGGCCTGTGCACCGGCCTCGGCACCTTGCCGTTCTGGTTCGTCAAGTCGCTGCCGCGTCGGGCGTTCGACGGCATCCTCGGCTTCGGCGCCGGGCTGATGCTCTCCGCCGCGACCATCGGCCTGCTCATGGAGGCGCTGGAGGAGGTGCGGCCGGGTGGCGTCCTCGACCCGGTGAAGCTGGCGGTGGTGCTGGCGGGCTTCGCCTTCGGCTTCGTCATCCTCTTCACCGTCGACAAGTTCATCCCGCACGAGCACGCCGGCGGACACCACGAGCACCTCAAGGAAGGCGCGCACTTCCACGACGAGGAGCACGACAAGGCGGAGAGGGAGGCCAGCTCGCACGTGCGCCAGGGCGTGCTCATCAGCGGCGCCCTCGTCTTCCACCGGCTGCCGGAGGGCTTCGCCATCGGGGCCAGCTTCGCGGGCGGCGACACCATGCCGCTGGGCTGGCTGGTGGCGTCCTCGGTGGCGCTGCAGAACATCTGTGAAGGCGTGGTGATGTCGGCGCCGCTGCGCGCCGGCGGCGTCCCGGCGTGGCGAGCGATGCTCGTCACCGGCGCGACCGGCCTCACCGTGCCCATCGCGGCCATCATCGGCTACCTCTTCTCGCAGCACGTCGGCGGGGCGCTGCCGTTCGGCCTGGCCCTGGCGGCCGGCTCGCTCATCGGCGTCACCTCGAACGAGAATCATCCCGGAGACCCACGGCCACGGGAACGAGTCCACGGCGACCATCGGCATCGTGATGGGCTTCGTGTTCACCATCCTGATGCGGGTGGGCCTGGGCATCGGCTGAACGGCGGCCGAGGCCTCCGACGGCGTCGCCAAGGCCCTTCGGCCGCTCCAACCCATATGATCGTTGCGGGCGATCGAGTGACGGTCGTCACAAGATCGCGTCAACCCCGGTCATTCTCTCGGGATTTGAGCGCTGGAAGGCCGAAAGCCAGCCGAATCAGCCTCTTCGCCGGTAGAGCACGAAAGCGACCGCCCCGACGAGCAGCAAGCCGGCTGCGCCGAACAGGTAGGCCTTCTTGTCCTCGGGCTCCGGGAGGGTGGGGGCGGGCTCCGGCGGCAGCTCCGGCTTGAGGGCCAACTCCACCGCGACGATCTTCTCTTGCGGCGGCTCGGTGGCGGCGTCGGGCGAGGCCGGCTCGGCGGGCTCTTCGGGTGCGGCCGCGGGTGCAGCGACGGCGACGGCCGTGGGCGCCGCAGCGACCGGCTCCTTGGGCTGTGCGCGAGCACCGCCGACCTTCTTCGGTGGAGTGGCCTTGGTGGGGGCGGTCGCGACGGCGGTCCCGGTGGCGCCCGGCTGCGCGGTGAGTCCTGCGTCGGCAACGACCTCTTCTGGGGGCGGCGGCGGCGGCGCGGGCTCGGCGGCCGCGAGCTTGGGCCGGGCCAGAGGCTCGGGTTCGGTCGCGTCGACCTCGGCCAGCATCTCCTGCGAGCGCTCGACCTTGAGCCCCAGCCGCTGCTGCCACTCCTTCGAGTCGTCGAGCTTGGGCGAGACGAGCAGCTGGATCTCCAGGCCGCGCGGCGTGTCGAACTCCACCTTCTGCTGCAGCTTGAACTTGTAGCCGGTCATGTAGCTGAGCAGCCCGAAGTCGCCGGCGTACTGCATCTTCACCACCAGCACGTGCGGCCCGGGAGCGATCTCGGCGGCGTAGACCTTCACGGTGCCCTGCGCGCCGACGAGCGTCGGCGCGGGGAGTTCCTGGTGGTCGAGCGTGAACGAGGCCTGCTCCAGCGCGTAGCCACGGCCAGCGGCCGGCTTGACCGAGAGCGCCAGCCGTGGCGCCGGGATGCCTGCGCGGGCCTTCTCGAGCGCGCTCTCCACGTCGGCGCGGGCGCGCGCCGTGACCGCGTCGTCGCTGGCGGCGAGGACGAGAGCGCTCAGCAGTGGCAACAGGCAGAGGTGCATGTCCCGGTCGTTCCCCTTGCCCCGGGCCCGGCCGGCCCGACGCGGATGCCACAGGTTCCCGCGAGGCAGGGGGCGGAATCAACCCCGAGGCTGCTCGGGCGCCGCTCGGCGCCGCATCTCAGTGCTTGCCGTGGGGGTTGTCGCCCACGCGCGTGTGGGCTTCCTTGTGCTGGGCCGGCGCGGCCGACTTGTCGCGCTTGTTCCACGGGTCGGACGGGTGCGAGACCGGCGGGCCCTTGAGGAGCTTGCCGATGTCGAAGACGAACGAGTCGCGGTCGTAGCCCGACGGCGTGTGCAGCCCGGTGTCCATGCGGATGGCGTCCTTGGGGCACGCCTCCACGCAGAAGCCGCAGACGATGCAGCGCAGCTCGTCGATGACGAACTTGACCGGGTACTTCTCGATGACGGCGTTCTCCTTCGAGTCGTCCACCGGGTACTCGCCGGCCTCGATGAAGATGCACTGCGCCGGGCAGACCGTGGCGCACATGTAGCAGGCGACGCAGCGCGGGCGGCCGTCGTCTCGCGGAACCAGGCGGTGCAGCCCGCGGTACCCCGGCGGCAGCGGGACCTGCTCCTCCGGGTACTCGACGGTGGTGATGCCGCTGATGCCCTGGCGCTCGAGGATGTCCGGCGCCGGGTCGCGCTTGCCGAACAGGTTGCGCAGGAAGTGCCCGGCGGTGATGAAGACGCCCCGGATGAGCTCGGGCACGTACATCCGCTCGGTCGGCGTCATCTGGCTCGTCTGCGGGACCTTGTAGGCCATCCTTCACCTCGGGACCTGCTCGCTGCGGGTCAATCTCACGACGCCCGGGAGGCCGGGCAAGGGCGAACGGCGGCGGCGGGTCAGTGCCCCGTGGCGTGCCCGTGGGCGGCCGGCTCGGGCTGGGCCGTCTCGGTGGCGCCCTTGGGCTTGATGGCGACCAGCGCCACCATCGCCGCGATCTCGATCAGGCCGGCGATGGCCAAGAGCTTGAGGTCGCCCTTGTCCAGCAGCACCAGTGCGCCGGAGACGAACACGTTGGCGAGCCCCAGCGGGAGCAGCATCTTCCAGCACAGCTTCTGGACCTGGTCGTAGCGGAAGCGCGGGAACGTCCAGCGCACCGTCAGCTGCAGCCAGCACATCACCAGCACCTTGAACCAGAAGGACGCGCCCTGGACGGCCGCCAGCCAGAAGGGGCCGATCTGCGACTCGAGCCAGCGCTCGCCGAAGGGCAGGTGGTAGCCACCCAGGAAGATGGCGGTGATGACGCCGGAGAGCACGACCACCTCGACGAACTCGCTGATCATGAACAGGCCGAACTTGAGGCCCGAGTACTCGACGAAGTAGCCGACGATCTCGCTCTCGCCCTCGGGCATGTCGAACGGCGCGCGCTTGGTCTCGGCGAAGGCCGCCGCGAAGAAGAGCAGGAAGCCGACCGGCTGCAGGAAGATGCCCCACGCCGGAAGCCCGATGTCGAATGCGCCGCGGCCGCCCCACAGCCAGCTGCCCTGCAAGGAGCTCATCGAGTCCAGGCGCACGGTGGAGAAGGCGAGCATGGTGCCGACCAAGGACAGGCCCAGCGCCACCTCGTAGCCGATCATCTGGCTGGAGGCGCGCACCGCGCCCAACAGCGCCAGCTTGTTGTTGCTGGCCCAGCCGGCGATGGTCGTGCCGTACACCGCCAGCGAGGCGAAGGCGAAGATGAAGAGCACGCCGAAGTCGGGCGCGGCCACCTGGAGCGCGACGGTCACCGGCGTCTTGAGCAGGCCGTGCAGGTCGGTGGTGATGGGCGGGGCCACCGGGACGACCGCGAAGAGCAGCACCGCGGGGACGAACACCAGCGCCGGCGCGATGTGGAAGAGGAACTTGGAGGCGCGCTCGGGAGAGAAGTCCTCCTTGAAGATCATCTTGAGCGCGTCGGCCAGGAAGTGCGGCAGGCCGCCCCAGCGGAACGGGCCGATGTTGGCGCGGTTGGGGCCGATGCGGTCCTGCATCGCGCCCGACCACTTGCGCTCGGCGAGCGTGAGCAGGCCGGCGAAGACCATCAGCATCAGCACCATCAGCGTCAGCGAGTTCATCACCCCGGCGCCGCCGTGGAAGACCGACTCCAGGAGGGCGGCGAGCGCGTAGAAGGTCGCCGTCGCGCCGACGAAGGCCGCCGGCAGGCCGAGGAAGACCAGGATCACCATCCCGACGCGGATTCTCACGGCAGGCTCCTCTCGCGGTAGCCGACGGGGCGGCCGTCGGCGGCGGCGGGCATGGCCCAGATGCCGCGGGCGTGCTTCAGGTAACGCGGGACCTGGTCCCACTCGAAGCCCTTGAACTCGGGGATCGCCGGGCCCAGCTCGCGGAAGACGTCGCGGGCGCTGTTCCAGGTGACCGGCGCACCCAGCTCCTTGAGCATCAGGCCGGCCCAGGCCCAGTGCGGCCTGCTCTGCCCCCGCGGCTCGTAGGCGGCCACGAAGCGCTGCAGCACGCCGTCGAAGTTGACGAAGGTGCCGTGGCTCTCCGCGTGCGGCGCGGCGGGCAAGAGCACCTGCGCGCGGCCGGCGACGGGGCCCAGGTTGAAGGCCTGCACGACCACCATGTCCAGCCCGTCGAGCAGCGAGGCCATCAGCGCCGGGGCGGTGGGGAACTCGGCGCCGTAGGCGTAGACCGCGCGGGTCTTCTCCTTGTCGATGGACTGGGAGAGCGAGTCGAACGGCTCGACGGAGAGCCCCATCGCCTTGGCGACCCAGTAGATCGCGTTGCGGTTGGGGTTCTTGTCCTCCTTGAGCAGCCAGTGGTCGCCCTTGCCCGTCGCGCGGCCCGAGACGAAGACGCGCTTGAGCTTGAGGCCGTCCTTGGCGAGCTTGAGGCCCGCGAGGACGTCCTCGACCGAGCACAGGGGCGAGATGGCGAAGGCGAGGCCGTCCTTGCCGACCAGCGGCGCGAGCTTCTCGCCGGCGATGCGCAGCGCCTCTTCCTTGGGCGCGGTGCGGCCGCCGCCGCTCTTGCCGACCTTCACCTCGAGGGCGCGCTCGTGGACCAGGTACTTGTACGAGAGCCGGCCCTGGTCGCACATCCAGACGTCGTTGACCTTGGCGTTCTCGCGCGGCCGGTAGCGATAGACCTCGCCGTTGAAGAAGTCGAGGAAGGTCGAGCAGCCGCGGGAGCAGCCGGTGCAGACCGAGGGGACGGTGGAGAGGAAGAACGCCCGCGCCTTGAAGCGGAAGTCGCGGCTGAGCAGGGCGCCCACCGGGCAGATGTCGACGGTGTTGCCCGCGTAGTTCGAGTCGAGCGGCTTGTCGGGGAAGGTGTCGATGACCTCGGAGGAGCCGCGGCCGAAGACGCCCAGCTGCGGCTCCTTGGCGACCTCGCGCATGAAGCGCACGCAGCGGGTGCAGAGGATGCAGCGCTCCTGGTCCAGCACCACCGTCGGGCCGAGGATCTTGCGCTTGTTCTTCAGGACCTTCGGGCCGACCAGGCGCGAGGGCTTGAAGTCGTACTTCATGTAGTAGTCCTGCAGCTTGCACTCGCCGGCCTGGTCGCAGATGGAGCAGTCGACCGGGTGGTTGAGCAGCAGGAACTCGAGCACCGAGCGCTGGGCCTCTTTGACCCGGGAGGTGGTCGTCTTGACCGCGATCCCCTCGGCGACCGGCGTCTGGCAGCCGGGCACGAGCTTGGGGGCGTTGGAGGTCTCGACCAGGCACATGCGGCAGTTGGCGGCGATCGAGAGCTTGGGGTGGTAGCAGTAGTACGGGATCTCGATGCCGATCTTGCGCGCCGCCTCGATGAGGTTGGTGCCGGGCGCGACTTCGACCGGCACGCCGTCGATGGTCAGCTTGACGCTGGTGGGCTTGGCCGCCGCCGGGGGAGGCGTGGGCACGGCCGCGACCGTGGAGGACGGGGGCGTGGACGTTGAGGTGTCGCCGGGCTTCGAGTCTGCCATGAGCGAAGTTCCCTCGATTTTCGGGAGTGAAGCTGAGTAGCAAATGGCCTGGGGGCCATCAAGCTATTTGCGAGGGGAATCCAATGCTTGCGACAGTTTGCGCGATCCCCGAAAGGGGGGCGGCCGCCCTCGTGGAGGGCGGCCGCCGTCAAGCCCGGCATCGGTTCGAGGGATCAGCCGCCGCACACGAGGGTGAGCGTGCCCGACTCGCCGCTGAGCGAGGTGACGTCGGCGGAGGTGCCGCCGCCGTAGGTGAGCGTCGTGGTCGTGCCGTTCACCTCGACCGCCACCATGCCGTCCTTGGCCGGGCAGCTCGTTCCGCAGCGCTGGTAGTTGCCGACGCTCGTCGCGTACTCGCTGCCGCCGACGATGGTCTTGAAGCTGCCGTCGATGGCAATGCACGAGCCCGACCAGGTCGCGGTCCAGGTGCCGTCCTGCTGCAGGTCGTTGCCCAGGGGCCCGCGGCCCTGGGCCTTGCTGGTCACCGCGGCGCTCTTGCCGGTGTTCGTGGAGGTCACCACGGCGTCGATGCGCACGTCGGTGCCGCCGTCCTTGCTGGTCTTGAGGACCAGGTTCCCGCCGAGGCTGATGGTCAGCGAGGTGGGGCTGACCGCCTTGAACTCCGCCGTGAACTGGCCGTCGAGCTCGGCGAGCCCGTAGGGGCCCGAGCAGTTGGTGAACGTCAGCAGCGCCATGGTCTTGGCGCTGTTGAGCTCGGAGTCGAGGCAGCTCGCCGGGGTGAAGAGGGTCGCCGCCGCGTTCTTGACGGCGGTCGCCGCCTCCTCCGGCGTGCTCTTGCCGAAGGCCGGGTCGGCGGTCGCGGCGAGGAAGCTCGTCGCCCAGTCGGCGACGGCGACGGTGTCGGCCGCCACCTTGCCGTTCTCTTCGTGGCCGTGGGTCTTGATGGAATCGCAGGCGAAGACGAGCGGAATCGCCAGGCAGATCGCGCGCTTGATCACGTTGGACTCCGGGGAGGCGAGAGGTCTCTGGCGCCGCATGCCCCCGATCGCAGCGCCAGGCGGTGAAGATGCTAGCCCGGTCCTGTTTGCAGAGGGCGCGCCAAGGTGGCCCAGAGAGGCCGCTAGTCCCACTCGGCGATCAGCGCCCGGTATTTGCGGTAGCGCGCGAGGAGCTCTTCACGGCGCGAGGTGAAGAACACCATGGCGACGATGATCACCAGCCCCAGGCCGGTCAGGAAGGCCGCGCCGACGCGGTGGTCGCGCAGGCCGTAACGGGTCAAGTTGGTCACCACCGAGGCGACCAAGAAGCCGGTGCCCAGGTACAGGTAGGCCCGGACCCGGAAGGCGATGCCGGCGACGATCCCCAGCACGCACAGCCCGACCGCCCACCACAGGTAGCGCGGCTCGGCGAAGGTCAGCGCCGGGAGCGCGCTCGCGAGGTAGATGGCCAGCACGCCGAGGGAGCGCAGCCGCGCCTTCCAAGCGGCCCCCAGCGACTCGCCGTAGAGGTAGGTCAGGACGATCAGCGTGAAGCCGGCGGGGATGACGAAGTACTGCGTGTCCGCGCCGCCGCCGATGCCTCGGGTGAGCCAGACCATGGCCAGCGCCAGGTTGAAGGCGATGGCGGCCAGCACGCCCGAGAGCTTGCCGCGCCCTTCGACCCAGGACAGCACGGTCAGCTGCATCGCCACGCCCACCAGCAGCAGGGCGTTGCCGTAGCTGGCCTCGTGCACCATCAAGAGCCCGCTGAGCACCGGCATCGCCAGCGCCGCGAAGCGTGTCGGCTGGCGGAAGGCGGGGACCTGGAGCTTCTTGACCGCGGTGTGCAGGCCTACGAACAGCGCGCCGAGGACCAGCGTGGCGATGGCGTCCTGGCCGCTGCGCTGGCCGCGCGGGCCGAGCCAGTCGGTCTGCAGGCGCAGCGAGACGTAGACGCTCAGGAAGCAGAAGCTCGGCCAGCCAGGCGAAGCCGCGGTGATCCTCGGCCAGCGCGCGCAGGGTCCACAGGAGCGTCAGGCTGGCGCCGGCCACGAAGCACGCCGCGACCTCGGCGGAGGAGTAGTGGACGAGGGCCACCCCGCAGCCCCACTCGACCGCCGCCAGCGCGCCGTACAGGTGCGCGGCGAGGAGCCCCGCGCCGCCGTGTCCTCGGGCCTTGCGCCAGGCGCCGGTCCGCTCGGACAAGAGCGCCACGACGGCCATCGACGCCGCGAGGTAGGGGAGGATGACTTCTTGCGGCCGGCCGGTGTCGAGCTTGATGCCCACGAAGAACGCCGCGTAGTGGACCGTGAAGGGCACGGCGATGAGGAACATCACCCGGCCGAAGCCCGAGCCCAGCACGGCCTGCAAACCGAACGTCGCGGTGAGCAGCGCCCAGGAGACCGGCGCCTCGAGCTTGTTCGGGTGCAGCGCCTGGAGCCCGAGCAGGGCCGTCGCGGTCGAGTAGGCGGAGAGCGTCTTGCGCAGGTTCTCGACCTGGGCGTCGTCGAGACCGGGCGAGAGGATGTCGACCGCCTTGCGCCCCGTCGGCGACCGGGTGAGCCAGGCGAGCACGACCAGGGTCAGTGCCCAGACGCCGGCGACGTAGTTCCAGAGCGGCACGCTGAAGAGCAGCCAGAGCGCGGCGAGGATGGCGACCAGCAAGCCGTGCCAGGAGGCGAGCATCGGGCGGCGGCGGAGCTGGTGGAGCGCGGTGACGACCTGCGCGCCCGCCATCCACGGAGCCCACGCGGACTCGAAGACGCCCAGCGGGCCGAAGGCGAAGATGCGCCAGATGGAGAGGAAGCAGAGGACGAGCAGGCCGAGGAAGGCGAGGAACGAGGCCGTGGCGGCCAGCGCCTTCTCGGTGGGCTTGGGGATGCCGCGGGGCGAGCCCGCCGGTGAGAAGAGGTCGTAGAGCTTGTCGAGCAGCCCGCGGGTCGGGGCCCAGGCGAGCGCGCCGGCGACGAGGAACAGGGCGTTGACCCCCGCCTGCGCCAGGAGGAAGGCGAGCTCGGGACGGACGTCGAGGCTGGCGAGCGCGGCGACGCCCAGGACGCCAGCGCCCGCGGCGAGCCACGGCTCTTCGATCGCCAGGAACGCGAGGAAGAACGTGGCGGCTGCGAGGCCCAGCGCCCCGGCGAGCGTCAGGTGCTGACCGTCCCAGAAGACGCCCAGGCCCGCCGCGGCGAACGACAGGAGGCAGGCGGAGGCGGCGAGCAGCGTCAAGGCGCCGAAGTGCTTCTCGAGGCCGAAGAGGACGACGGACAGGCGGGGGAAGCGGCGCAGCGAGACCGCGACCGTGGCGACGCCGACGGACAACGCGGCCATCCACAGCGTCCGGTCGGACGTGGGCGCGGCGAGCGAGAGCGAGAAGGCACCCGCCGCGACGGCCAGAGGCAGGAACACCGGCGACTCGAACACCCGCGGCGCGACGACCAGGGTGAGCGTCACCATCGCGAACATCGTCTCGGCGTTGGCGACCGAGGCCGCGGGCCAGCCGTACCAGAACGCGGCGATGGCGCACGCCGCCAAGCCGAGGCCGGTGGTCGCCAGGACCCGCCCGTGCCTGTCCCAGCGCAGCGCGAGCAGGGCGCCGATGCCGACGAGGATGGTGGAGAAGGCCGCGAGCGAGAGCGCGGTCAGCTCGAACGGGAGGAGGACCGCGACGGTCACCCAGGAAGCGAGGCCCGCGAGCGCGAGCCAGATGGAGCCGCTGTCGAGGAGCGGGAAGAGGATGAAGAAGAGCGCCAGCGCGGCGGTCGCAGGGGCGAGCGAGGAGAGCGGGGCGATCTCCTCGGTGCCGACCGCGAAGCAGGCGATGGCGCCGGCGAGCGCCTGGAGGAGGGCAAGGATGCCGATGGGCTCGGCGAGCTGCTTGATCTCCACGCCGGAGATGGCATTGCCGAGCACGGGGCGGCTCTTGGAGAGAAGAGCGAGCGCGAGCGGCGCAAAGGCGAAGGCTGCGACGACGAAGGTGACGAACGGAGCCGGGACGAGAAGCGCGACGGCGGCGGTGGCGAAGGCCTGGAACGGGTAGAGCCAGCCCGACCAGCGGTTGAAGCGCGGCAGGACGAGGAAGGTGACCGCGCCCAGCGCCAGGGCGGGCGAGGCGTGGAAGTCGTGCTCGTCGAGGTGGATGCCGAAGGCGATCAGCCCCGCGAATCCGACGAAGAGACAGGCGTGGACGACGAAGGCCCAGCCGGCCCGTCGAGGCGGGATGCGCAGGAGACGCTGCACGAACGCGAGGCGATCGACCGCGACCGCCAGCGCCGCGCAGACGAGCCCGCACGCGGCGGCGGTGGCGAAGCCGAGCGTGGGGTTGCCGTGGAGCTCGGTTCCCGACGGCCATGATGGCCGCGAGGGTTCCGGCCAGCAGCGAGATCGACAGGAAGAACAGCGACGGCTGCCGGCGGGCGAGCCACAGCTGCGAAAGGGCGAATAGTGCGAAGCCCAGCGCGGGCGCCTTGGCACCGGTAGTGTCCATGACGAGGAGGAGCGCGGCGAAGGAGGTGAGCATCGCCGCGAACGCCATCGGCCCGCGCAAGACGTCATAGCCCTCGGCAGCCAGCGGGAGGCGCTTGCCGAACCAGAGGCCGCGGTCGGCACCTTTGGCCGGGCGCTTCTCGAGCCCCGAGCCGGCAAGCATCGCGAAGGCCATGGCGAAAGAGATCCACCCGAGCGCAGCGTCGGGGGCGTGAAGGGCATGGCTTCCCTGGAGCACGGCGCCGGCGAGCGCCAGCAGGCCGGCCGCGGCGGGGATGCCCGTGCCGAGCGCGAAGGCGCAGGCGATGCCGGCGACACCGGTGAGCACCCAGGCCGAGGTCGCCGGCCACCCGGATTCGGAGAAGGGCACGGCCAGCGCGGCGCCGATGAAGCCGAGAAGCGCGAGGTCGCGGAAGGCCCGGGCGCGCTCGAGCGAGACCACCATCGAGAGGGCGATGGCGAAGAGCGCCGCCCCGGCCAGCCCGAGGACCGCGGGGCCGGCGTGGTGGGGATCGATGACGAGCCCGAGGTCCAAGCCAGCGACGACCAGCGCCGCGGCCGAGAGGTAGGACAGCTTCCAGTGGTTGAGCCAGTGCGAGAGCGACAGCGCTCCGGCGAAGACGACGGCGGCAGTGAAGAGCGCAGGCTTGAGGTCGCTGCCCCCGTGCGCCCAGGCCATCAGGAAGACGGTGCCGGCGAGCGTGAAGTTGCGGATGACGCCGGTGGCCCAGGTCGCCCCCGCCTTCTTCGCCCGCGCGTACGCCCAAGCCAGCCCCGCCACGTAGATGAGGCTCGCCAGGAAGTAGTAGTTCGCCGGCAGCTTCTGGTCCGGCGCGTAGCCGGTCATCGACTTGAAGCCGCCCAAGAAGGCGAGCAGCCAGGAGAGCTTGAACAGGCCGGTCAGCGTGTAGAACGAGAACCAGCCGACCACGAGCGACACCGTCAGGAAGGCGCGCGACTTGTAGCGCAGGGCGCCCTGGACGAGCAGAACGGTGATGACGAGGCAGGTGAGGCCGAAGCTCGGCCCGAAGCGGCGCGCCTCGGCCGCGAAGACGCCGATGGGCGGGACGATGAGCGCGGTGTAGGCGAGCAGGGCGATCCACGACGGGCCACCCTGGCGGTCGAGGAGCTTCTTCTCGGCGCGCAGGACCACCGCCACCAGCATCGCGAAGATGGGACCGTACTCGACCCAGCCGAAGCCGTAGGCCTGGCCCTGGTAATGGACGCGCACGAGCAGGACGAGCCAGAACCAGGCGATGGCCCCACCGAGGAATCCGGCGTAGCCCTTGTCCGACTTGGCCTCGGCGACCGACGGTGCGTAGAGCCAGAGCGCCACGAGCGCGGCGAAGTCGAGGGCTGCCAGCAGCAGCGCGTTGTCGACGAACGGGACGGTGGCGAAGAGGAAGAGCAGGAAGCTCGCGAAGGCCGTGAACGTCGTCCGGCCCGACTGCGAGAAGCTCGTGCTCGCAGCCCAGGCGAGTCCCACCATCCCGGCCAGCACCACGACGCTCGTCGCCAGGAAGAGCCCCGGCGCCGCCGCTTTGGCGTCACCCCACCCGAGTGCCAGCAACGAGAGTGGGGCGAGCGCCGCGGAGAGACCGGTCAGGATGCGGCCGGCGACGACCAGGTTGGGCTTCTTGATGAGCCGGCGGCCGACGAACCAGAAGACCCCGGCGTAGAGCGCGAGCGTGCCGGTGACGATGAGCGCCTGGACGACGCCCGTGGACTCCTTGGCGAAGAAGAGGGCGCCCGCCAAGAGCAGGAAGGGACCGACGAACCAGAGGATGGTCTCCGAGAGAAACGGCTTCCAAAGCTTCGACCAAGTGGATTCGCGCTCGATGACCTGCTGCTCGGGAGTGGGCGGGGCCTCCGGGAAGTCCATCGGCTCGATGGCGCTGGCGGCGATCGTGGCGGCGTGAATGGCGGCCGCCTCGGCGACCTCGTTGCGAGCAGAACGTGGCAGCGGCAGCGCGGCTTCGGCAGCAGCGACTACCGTGGCGACAGGAGCAGAACCGGAGGTGGCGGAAGTCGCGGCCGGCGCGGGCGGATCGACGACCTGAGCCGCAGCTTCGACAGCGGCGACGGGGACCGAAGGAGGGGCAACCGGAGCGATGGGCTCCGGAATGACGGGAGGCGTTGGGGTGCCAGGAGCTCCGGCCAAGGAGGCATCGAGCAGAAGCGAACCCCCTCCCGCAGTTTGGGAGGGGGCAGGGGGGAGGGCCCGCTCGGGAATCGGCGCCCCGTGCGCGACGGCCAGCGCCACCTCCAGGACCTCGACGCGCTTGCGATACGGCAGCAGGAGCACGTCGGCCTGGCCCTGGGGAAGCTTGCCCGACTCGCTCCACTTGGCGACCTCGGCCAGCAGGAACTGGTGCTGGGTGAGGTCGGCTTCGATCGTCTCCGCCGGGCGTTCCAGGAGCTTCGCGCCGCAGGTCTTGCAGAACCGCGACCGCGGCGACTGCTCTTCTTCACAGAACTGGCAGTACACGGGCGGCCCTCCACGTGTCTCGAGCTCGGGACCCCCCCGGTCTCAGCGGGGGCGCGATGCTATCATCCGGCGTGCCGTCGGCCCGCCGCACCCTGAAGGGTCCCAGCTAGATGCTCGAAACGTCCGAATCTCCCACGCGAAGTGTCCGAAGACCTGACGTTTTTGGGTGGCTGGTGGCGATGGCCGTCACGGTGTCGGCCTGTGTGGGACCCCAGCCGAAGCCCGAGCCAACTGGAACCCCGCCCACGCAGGGGAGTGCGAACGCGCCGACGCACTCGGTCGAGCCGGGTGCTGAGCCCAAGGCAGCGCTGGAGGCGTTCCTGTCTGCGGCCGAGAAGGAAGACTTCCAGGCCTGCTACCAACTTCTGGCCTCCCCACTGCGAGAGAAGTACACGCCGATCCGCCTGGGCGAAGACTTCAGAGCCGTCCAGGGCCTTGCGCTGGACAAGCTCGCGCGAGCTCGCGTCGCGCTAGCCGCCCGGCCTCGGTTGGAGCAGGCCAGCGCCGAGTTCCCGATCTCGGAGACCAGAGCCGTCCGCTTGGTCCTCGAGTCCTCGGGCTGGAAGGTCGCCGCGCTGGAGTAAGCGAAACGAAACGCGCACTTGCGCGGTTCATCTTTACGTTGACCCTCGGGCGCCAAGGCCTGAGGCTCCCTGGTCGCGGAGCGCTCAGGCTCCCCCCGACCTCACATCCCCAGAAAAGGGCACATCCATGGCACAGGTTTCCGAGCGCGACGTCCTCAACGCGCTCTCGAAGGTCAACGACCCCGACCTCAACCGCGACCTCGTCTCCTTGAACATGGTCAAGGACCTCAAGGTCGACGGCGGCACGGTCTCCGTGAAGATTGAACTGACCACTCCGGCCTGCCCGCTCAAGGCCAAGATCCAGAACGACGTGGAGACCGCCATCAAGGCCGTGCCGGGCGTCTCCACCGTCCAGGTGACGATGGGCGCCTCCGTCCGCGGCGCCGCCAAGCCCAAGGAAGACCTGCTGCCGAACGTCAAGAACGTCATCCTCGTCGGCGCCGGCAAGGGCGGTGTGGGCAAGTCGACCTGCGCCGCCAACCTCGCGGTCGCGCTCAAGGCCGAGGGGGCCACGGTCGGTCTGCTCGACGCCGACTTCTACGGCCCGTCGATGCCCATCATGCTCGGCATCAAGGAGCGCCCCATCTCCAAGGACGGCCGCACGCTCGAGCCAATCATCGCGCACGGGCTCAAGGCGATGTCGATCGGCCTGCTGGTCGACCCGGACCAGGCGCTCATCTGGCGCGGGCCGATGCTCCACGGCGCCCTCATCCAGCTCTTCCGCGACGTCAACTGGGGCGCGCTCGACTACCTCGTCGTCGACCTGCCTCCGGGGACCGGCGACGTCCCTCTTTCGATCTCGCAGCAGATCCGCGCGTCGGGTGCGGTGCTGGTCACCACCCCGCAGGACGTCTCGCTGGCCGACGTGATGAAGGCCAAGCTCATGTTCGACAAGGTCAACATCCCGGTCCTCGGGATGGTCGAGAACATGAGCAACTTCGTCTGCCCGCACTGCCACCAGGCCACGCCCATCTT
The DNA here is from genome assembly GCA_049841135.1 of Myxococcales bacterium. Taxonomy (GTDB): domain Bacteria; phylum Myxococcota; class Myxococcia; order Myxococcales; family UBA5297; genus JACRCT01. The sequence goes on along the minus strand of JASGHK010000002.1, from coordinate 192,600 downwards.
CGACACCGGCGGCGGCAAGCGCGCCTGCGAGGCCATGGGCATCCCGTTCCTGGGCGAGATCCCGCTGGACCTGGCCGTGCGCCAGGGCGGCGACGCGGGCGTGCCGATCGTCATCGGCGCCCCGGACTCGCCGCAGACCAAGGCCTTCCAGGAGATGGCGCGCAACATCGCCAGCCAGGTCTCGAAGCAGGCGATGCAGGTCAAGCTGCCGGTCTTCGGGCAGTCCTAGCTTGGAGACGAGAGCGGGGCGGCCAGGCCTTCGCGCACCGAGGGGTAGCGCAAGGCCAGGCCCAGCTCCGCTCGCGTCCGCTCGGAGCTGATTCGTCGATGGGCCCGACCGGCCGCGAGAGGGCCACGGTCGGCGGCCTCGCCGCTGCGCTTGGGTTCGATCCCCAGCTGGCCTGCGATCCACTCGACGAGCTCGCGTCGGCGCAGCGGCTGGGCGTCGCTCGCGTGGTAGAGGCCGCCCGGCCTGCCACGCTCCAGCGCCGCGAGGACGAACGCAGCCGCGTCCTCCTGGTGGCACCAGTTGGTCCAGGCCTCATCGCCCGGCCCGAGCGCGAGGCGCCCGCTGCGGACGCGGTCGATGACGCCGTAACGGCCAGGACCGTAGAGGCCGGACAGGCGCACGACGCGGCCGGGCACCGGGCCCGCCAGCACCAGGCGCTCGGCCTCGGCCAGGACCTTCGCGGTGTCGCTCGCCGGCTCGACGGGCGTGGTCTCGTCGACCTCCTGGCCATCGCTCTGGCCGAAGACCCCGGTCGAGCTGGTGTAGACGAAGCCGCGCACCCTCCGGCGCCGAGCCGCTTGGAGCAGGGTCTCGTTCACTTGCAGGTAGGCGCTGCGATAGGCCTCGACGTCTTCGCCCGAGGCCGCCTGGCAAGCGACGATCCAGTCCAGCTCGCCGGGGAGCCGATCGCCGGCGCTTGGCTGCGTCAAGTCGAGGGGGAGGGGTGTGATGCCCAGCAACGAGAGCTCCTGGGCCCGCTGCGGATCCCTGCGGATGCCGGTGACGCGGTGCCCCTGCGCCACGAGCGCGCGCGCGACGGCGGTTCCGAGCCAGCCACATCCTGCGACGAGCACGTTCACGAGGCGGATCATAGGCTCCAAGTACCGCCCGCGCCGCCCGAGGCCCCAACTTCGGGTATAAAGCCCGCTGCCAACCGTTGCCCAGAAGCGAGGAAGAGATGGAGCACCCCAAGCGCCCGGACATCGAGGACGACGAGCTGGACCCCATGGGAGACGCAGCGGACCGCGCCCAGGCCTCGCCGCCGGTCGAGCCGCTGGGCGGCGACGACCTCGAGGACGTCGAGCTCGACTCCGAGACCGGCGCGCCCGAGTTCGGCGAGCCCGCAGAGGGCCGCGGCCTCTCCGACATGCTGCGCAAGGCGATGGTCGCCGGCCTCGGCGCGGTGTTCATGACGGAGGAGGGCATCCGCACCTACGTCAAGGACCTCAAGCTCCCCAAGGACGTGATGGGCTTCGTCGTCGGGCAGGCAGAGCGCAGCAAGGCCGAGCTGTTCCGGGTCATCGGCGAGGAGCTGCACCGCTTCTTCGAGAGCGAGCTGCTGCGCCGCGAGGTCGGCCGGCTGCTCTCCCAGATGACGCTCGAGGTCCACGCCGAGATCCGCCTCAAGCCCAGCGACGGGAGCGTCGGGGCTGGGCTGGCCGATGGCGAGGAGCTGCAGGAGTCCGAGCCGGCGGTGAAGGTGAAGTCGGCGACGGTGCGCCGCACGGGCAAGAAGAAGGGGAAGAGGTAGCTCCCGGTGTCCGAGCCAGAGAAGCCGCCTTCGCCCCAGGCGCGGCCGCGTCGCTTCGCGTTCTTCCGCCGGACGCTGCCGCTGCTGCTGCTGCTCGCGGGCGCGCTCTGGTACTTCCGCGACGCGCCCCGCGACGTGACGCTGGCCATGGACCTCGCGGGGCGCAGGGACGGGCTCAAGGCGCTCCGGCTCGACCTGTACCAGCTGCCCGAGCGCGCCCGCGCCCGGCACGTCGAGCTCTACTACTCGGAGTCGGCCCCGCCGGCGCCGCAGCTGCGAGCTCCGGTTCGGCTGACGCCGGGGGAGTACGAGGCCGTGGTGACCTTCGACTACGGCGCCAGGGCGGAGACCCTGGAGCGCAGGTTCACGCTGGAGCGGCAGGACGAGGTCGTGCTTCCCCCGTAGCCAGCCGGCGTCCTCACCCGCTGCCCGTCTGCGCCGCGACCGCCGCGCCTCCGCTGGGCGGGTGGAGCACGCCCGCGAGCGCCCGCTCGAGCTCGACCACGTCGATCGGCTTGGACAGGAAGGCGTCCGCTCCCGAGGCCAGCGCCGCGTCCCGGTCCGAGCGCCGGTTGAGCCCGCTCATGGAGATGAGGCGAGTGCGCGCGGTGGCCGGGTGTCCACGCAGCGCCCGGCACAGCGACAGCCCGTCGACCCAGCGCAGCACGATGTCCAGCAGGACCGCCGCGGGGCGCTCCTTCGCCGCGGCCTCGAGCAGCGACAGCTCGTCCTCGAAGGCGCGCACCCGCGTGCCTCGCCGCTGCAAGAGCTCCACCAGCGCGCCCCGGGCATCGGCGTCGTCGTCCACCACGTAGACGAGGCTGGGAGCAGGAGTGTGTGGAGGGCTGGGCTCGGGCCGGCTCCAGAGCGAGCTCCACCACTGGCGCAGCGCCTGGCCCCGCAGCTCGGCGAGCAGGGGCAGGGCGCCGACCGAGGCGAGCCCGAGGACGGGCAGGCCGCCCATCCCGCCCGCGGGCGCCTGGGTCGCCGCGGCAAAGGCGGCGGGCGCGCGAGGGCCTGCCTGGCGTGCCCACCACAGGGCCTTCGCCTGCAGGCGCGCCTGCTCGGCCACTTCTTGCTGCGAGGTCTCGAAGCGCGCCGGGAGCCCCACGCCTGCGCCGGCTTCGATCACCGCGTTCGAGGCGCGCATGGCGCCCAGCAGCGCGGGCAGGATGCCCGGTCCCAGCACGTGTCCCTGAGACGCCGCCCCCAGCGCAACGACCGAGCCGCGGCAGCAGCGCTTGCTCGCGCCCCACGTCGCCGCCGCGCGCTCGACCCTGCGCAAGGTCAGCGGCGGCAGCGCGCCGTCGCGCGAGAGCAGGGCGAGCGTGCGCGCCAGCTCCGAGGCCGGCACGTCCTGCCCCAGCGCCAGAGCCCACGAGTCGCCGGAGGCACAGGGGACGAGCAGCAGGAGGTCGATGGCGCGCGACGGGGCGACGAAGACGCGCAGCAGGTCGTCGCGGGGGGCGCCTGAGAGCCGGGCCTGGGCGCACAGGCCGCGACGCGCCCTGAGCCTCCCGTCCAGCCAGGTCGCGGCGAGCGGGCTCGAGGCGCCGAACGCACCGACCACCAGGTCGAAGCTCTCCGCGCTGCCCTGGGCACGCACGACATAGCGCTGGCCCGACTGGGTGACCGAGTCGACGTGCCAGGGGCGCACGGTCGCCCCCCGCAGGGAGGCCGCCGAGAGCAGCACCTGCTTGACGAGGCGGCTGCCGGGGGCGCCCGAGACGCCGTCGAGGACCCACAGGCCGGCGGGCGGCGGCTCGAGCAGGACCTCGCGGCCGGCGGCGTGGACCAGCACCCCGCGGGCCTCGAGCGCACCTTGCCGCAAGGGGATGGGCGCGCCCAGCGCCGCCAGGCGGTAGCGGGTGTCCATGTCCAAGAGGGCCGGGCCGGCGAGCCCGCCCTGGCCGTCCCCGCCGTCGAAGAGGACGACTTCGACGCGGCGCGCAAAGGCGCGGGCGGAGGCGAGCAGCGCCGACGCGAAGGCCGCTCCCGAGGGCCCGGCCCCCACGACCGCGACGCGCGTCCCATCCATCAGCCCGATCGTCGCCATGCCGCCTCGTATCCTCCGGGAACAACGTTGGCATCGCGTCCGCGGCGTTTCAGGGGGCTGGAAGCGCCCCGGCCGCCCGGGCCTCGCGCGGCGGGGCGCGGGTGGTCTCTCCACTGTGCGTAAGTCGAAGCGACTGGACCGCCTGTGAGAGCAAGCGATGGGCGTCCAGCTCGTCGGGCCCCTGTGCGTGGACGGCGAGGCTCGGCTGGACGCTCTGGGGCAGCGCGGGCAGGCGGACCGGCCGCTGCGCCAGCTCGGCTTCCAGGCGCGCCCTCGCCGAGCCGGCCTCGGTCAGGCCCGTCTCGGGCAGGAGCACCGCGAAGGCGTCGGCGCCGAAGCGCGCCACGAAGTCCGTCTCGCGAAGGCAGCCGGTCAGGGCCCGCGCGAAAGCGCAGAGCACCTGGCGGGCCGCTTCGGGGCCGCAGCGGTCGGCGAGCTCCCCGAGGCCCTCGACCCGGAGCATCAGGCAGGCCAGAGGCGACCGGTAGCGGCGCGCGCGGCGGACCTCCTCGTCCAGCCTGGCGCGCAGGGCGCGCGCGTCGGCCACGCCGGTGAGCGCGTCGGTCTGGCCCAGGGCCGCCAGGTCCCTTCGATGGCGCGACATGCGCAGGCTCCGCTCGACCCGGGCGAGCAGCTCGACCGGGGAGAAGGGCTTGCTCAGGTAGTCGACCGCGCCCAAGCCCAGCCCCAGGATCCGGTCGGACTCGGCCCCGCGCGCGGAGAGGATGACGACCGGCACCTGGGACAGGGCCGGCTCGCGCGCGAGCGCGCCCAGGAGCGAGAAGCCGTCCATGCCCGGGAGCATCAAGTCGGTCAGCACCAGATCGGGCGGGCTCTCCTGGGCGCTCTCGAGACCCTCGACTCCGTCCGCAGCCAGGCGGACCTCGTAGCCGGCGAGGATGATCGAGAGCAGCCCGCGGATGTCGGCATCGTCCTCGACGACCAGGATGCGAGGCGGATGGTCCGTGTCCTCACCTGGCGTCGGCACCTCGGCCGTCCGCCTCAGACCCAGCCGGGCCGCCAGCCGAGCGGCCAGATCCCCGGGCGAGGTGGACGAGTCCAGGGCTCCAGCGGCGAGCGCCGAGAGGACTTGGGCTTCGCCGGAGCCGGCGAGCACGGCCACCTGACGCGCGCGGATCTCCGGCAGGGGTTCGTCCGGACCGGTGGCGAGGACGACCAGGTCTTCGCTGCAGTCCTCCGGATAGGGCGGGCGGGAGCACACCGTCGTCGCCAGCCCGTACCCGGACAGCGCCGGAACCATCGCTTGGGCGTTCGCGCCGAGGATGTGGACCCGCCACGCCATGCGCCCCCCCGTCCGAGCGGTCAACGTGTGCACGAACGCCCGGTCGACAAGCCCCCAGCCGACGGGGCGACGAGAGGGGCGCGGGCGCGCTTGACCGTTCGGGGAGCGAGCCCACAAGAATCCCTGCGCCGTCGTCGTTCCCCACACCGCAGCACCCGGGAGGAGAGCCATGGCCGACAAGGCGCCCGTCCTCATCTACGGGAAGGATGGTTGACCCTACACGTCCGACGCCCGTGCGGCGTTCGCCAAGCAGGGACGCAAGGTCGAGTACAAGAACGTCAAGTCCGACCCGGCGTTGATGAAGGAATTTTTGGCGAAGTCGGGTGGCCAGCGCGACGTGCCGCTCATCGTCGACGAAGGCAAGGTCACCATCGGCTTCGGGGGTGCCTGAGGGGTGTGACCCCGCCCGGCGCGTGACGCCGGAAAAGCCGAGCTGAGCCCCCAAAGGAAACGCCCGCTCGAAGAGGAGCGGGCGTCGTCCGAGCTCGCGATGCGCTCGAGCCGGGGGGCTAGCGGCGCTGGAAGACGACGCGCCGGCCCCCGCCTGGGCCCATGTCCATGGGCGGGCGCTCGAGATGGAACTGGTACCACTCCATCCCGTAGGGCTTCATCTTGAACTTCTTCTCGTTCTGCAGGGCGACCATCGAGCCCTTGAGCTTGTCGTCCGAGGGGTTGGTCTCCACGCCGCGGGCGAGGACCTTGAGCGCGTCGTCGCGCTTGCCGAGCTTGTCCAGGCACCAGGCGTAGGTCGCCCAGAGCACGGGCTCCTTCTTGCCCGCCTTCGCTGCCACCTCGAAGGCGGCGCGCATCTTCGCCTCGTCCTGGCCCTTCTCGCCCTCGATGAGGCCGGAGTGGAGGCAGCCGAGCATCGCCTTGGCCCGGGCGCCGGTCGGGCCGCGGCCGCTGGCCTTCTCCAGGTGCGGGCGTGCTCCCGCGAAGTCCTTGCGCACGTACTCGAGCATCCCGATCTGCGCGTGGAGCTCGGCGGCGATGAGGAACTGCCACTTGTCGTACTGGAAGCCCTCTTTGAGGATCTCGATGGCCTTGTCGAAGCGCACCTTCTGCTGCTTCGAGTCCATGGTGCTCTGCGCGGCGGTCAGCTCCTTCTGGGCGCGGTCGGCGAGCACCTGCACCTTCTTCATCATTCGCCGCGTCAGCAGGAAGTTGGAGACGAGCAGGCCCAGGATGGCCGGGATGGGCGCCGCCCAGGGGGAGAAGCCCGCGGCGAGCACCGCGCCGAGCAGGGCCAGCGCGACGCCGAGGCTGATGAGGAGGTTGTACATGGGTCACACGTTAGAGATGTGAACGCCGGCACGAGGCCGGCAATCCGAGGTCACGAGGCTGGCGATTCGTGGCCGGCACGAGCCGACGATTCGTTGCCGGAGGAGGGGGTCGAACCCTCATGAGGCTGGGCCTCGCGGGATTTTGAGTCCCGAGCGTCTGCCAGTTCCGCCACTCCGGCGTCTTTCCTTGCTGCTCCGCCACCGGCGATGAACGAGCCACCGATGCCGGAAATCGCTCGGGGGTTATAGGGGTCGCCCGGAGGGCCGTCAAGCCACCAAGCCCATGCCGGGGGCGAAAACTTGCCCCGGTCGTCGCTCGGGGTACCCTCTGGGCCACGCGCCGGAACGTTGGTTCGAGCCCTTGATGAGGCACCCCTTGACGCCCGACTTCGTCGACCACTCTGCTTCCCCTTCGACGAGGTCCTTGACCCGACTGGCGGCCACCTTCTTCGCGAGCGTCCTCTGTCTCGCGACCCTTCTGCCGTCCTCGGCCCAGGCCGTCCCCGACGAGAACACGACCCGGCTGGGCTTCCAGGGTGGCTGGCGCTACCAGCCCAACGCGCGATTCTTGGAATGGGCCGCCATCAACGGGCACACGAGCACAGGCTCGCTCACCGGAGGCCCGGCGTTCCAGCTCAGCTTCGGCTACCGCCCGCTGAGCGAGCTCGAGGTCGCGCTGGAGGTGGGCTACGCCTTCGAGCAGTACGGCTTCGCCGGCGAGAAGGCGATGCAGCTGCACCAGCTGCCCTTGATGATTGCCGTGCGCTACACGCCGTTCGCGACGAGCTTCTTCTACCCCTACATCGGCGCCGGGTTCGGGTACCTGCTCAACTTCTTCCAGGACGCGCCCGGCAAGGCGGTGGAGAGCCACGGTCAGGCGCCGGCCGGCATCCTGGGGGGCGTCTTCGAGGTCTCCAAGACCGTCTCGGTCTTCGTGGAGTACCGCTACACGTATTGCCGCGTCGAGGTTCAGAACCTGGGCTACCTGCAAGTGGGCGGCAACGCCTTCTACGTCGGGCTGCAGGTCAACCTGGCCGCCGAGGACAACCGCTTGAAGTAGGGGCAGGCAAAGGACGGTAGGAAATGCGAGGGGAGGGTGGCTCGTTGCAAGCCGGCATGAAGGCGATACGGGCGCCCGCCTCGGAAGACGAGGCCCGCCGCAGGCACCGCGGGCCGAGGACGTGGCAGAGGAACCTCGGCCAGGGCCGGGACGAAGCGCAAGAGCGCGGGAGCGACAGCATGGCCGAGGACAGGACGAGCGGGCAGGACGAGAAGCGGCCGATCGACAAGGAGCTGGCCGAGTTGCGCAAGGAGGTGCTCGAGTCGCGCAACCTCGTCATCAAGACGGACAACCTGCTCAAGAACCTCTTCGCCGAGCTGAAGTCGGTCGCCAAGAAGAACGACGACCAGTTCCGGCGCACCTGGTTCGCCTCCGCGGCCGCCTACCTTGTGTTCCTGGGGATGGCGCTCGCGGTCGGGGTGCTGGGGGCTCGCGCCTCCAACGCCTCCGAGCGCGCCCGGGTGGAGCAGGCGCAAGGCGAGGCCGAGCTCGCCAAGAAGAAGGCCGAGGACCTGGCGGCGCAGCTGGCCAAGACCCAGCAGGACTCGCAGGCTTCGCGCGCCGCGACCGAGCGGGCCATCGCCGTCTACAAGATCCTCACCGAGGCCGAGGGAGAGGCGCGCCTCAAGGGCGTCGACGAGCTCGCCAAGCTCGACCGCAACCGGCTGAACCTGCTCGAGCAGAAGGCACTCGACGAGAAGGTCAGGATCGCCAAGGTCGAGATCGGCCAGGTCTCGTTCGACAAGGGCAAGAACGCGCACCGCCGCGAGGACTGGAAGACCGCTTCGGCCGAGCTTCGGCGCTACCTGGCCCTGAGCCCCGACGGCGGCGACGCGGTCCAGGCCTCCTACCTGGCTGGCACCGCGCTCTACAACCTCAAGGACTGGAACGGCTGCGTGCCGATGCTCGAGCGCTACACGCAGCAGGGGCGGGGACAGAAGGGCGCCGACTACGCCTACCTCCTTCTCGGCCAGGCGCTCGAGGCGCTCGGACAGCCCGACAAGGCCATGGATGCCTACCGGAAGGGCGTCATCGAGTACCCGGGCAGCGAGCTCGTGCCGGCCATGCAGCAGCGCTTCCGCGTCGCTCAGCAGTCGGCGCTGCGCGGACAGGGCGGCTCGGCGGGGGCGACGCCAGCTCCGGCGCCCGGCCCCGCTGCGGCTCCTGCCGCCACGACTGGACTGGCTCCAGTGGCCCCGTCCGCCTCGCCGAGCCCGGCCGCGGCCCCTGCCAACCCGCCCAGGCCTGCTCCCGTCGTGCAGCCCGTCACCGCGACTCCGGCGACGGCGGCAAAACCTCCTGCAAATCCGTAGGGGTAGGATCGGCCTCTTGCTGGCGCGCGAGCCGACTCGCTAGAATGGCGGCCGGAAATCGCGGGGATGCTCAGTCCGGGGGGATTGCTCGGCAGGCCGAGCAACCGGAGGAGCGGATGGCCTCAGAGCGGCGCAAATACCCGCGGGTCCCCCTCAAGTCCCGCTGCTGGTGCGAGGCGGATGGCATCACCTTGTACGCCAAGCTCATCAACGCCTCGGAAGGCGGGGTGTTCATCAGCACCTACGCCCCGCTGCGCAAGGGCTCCCCGGCCAAGGTTCGCTTCAAGCTCGACGACCCGCGCCTGGAGATCGCCGCGGATGCGGTGGTGGTCTGGGTCCGGGAGGCGGCTCCGGAACCGATGGTCTCGCCGGGGATGGGGCTGCAGTTCACGGCCATCGACGACCAGAGCGTCAACGCCTTGCGCGACTTCATCACCCGCGAGTGCGACGCCGAAGGGCATGCCTGAGCGGCGCTGAAGGGCCGCGGCCGCTTCGACCTCCACGGTAGCGACCGCATCCACTTCCGCGTCCGCTGCGTCAGCCTCCAGACCCCTGGGGCAGGAAGAGCGTGAACTCGGTGCCCTGGCCCGGCTGGCTGCTGCAGGCGATGCGCCCGCCGTGCTTCTCGACGATGCCGTGGACGATGGCGAGGCCCAGTCCGGTGCCTTCGCCGACCGGCTTGGTCGTGTAGAAGGGCTCGAAGATCTTGGGGAGGTCCTCGGCGGGGATGCCCTTGCCGGTGTCGGCCACGCGGATCTCGACTCCGCCGTCCACGGCGGCGCTCGAGACGGTGATGGTGCCCGGGCCCTCCATCGCTTGGGCTGCGTTCTTGAGCAGGTTCAGGAAGACCTGCGTCAGCGGGCCCGGCTGGCAGCGCACGGGGCCGGTAGGCCCGAGCTTCTTGAGCAGCTCGATGCGGCCCTTGAGGTCGTGGCGCAAGAGCGCCGCCGCGTCGTCGACGAGGCGCTCGAGCTCGACGGGCTCGGGGGCCTCGGAGGCGCTCTGGCGTGAGAAGTCACGCAGCGCGCGGACGATGGCGCCCATGCGCGTGACCCCGTTGCCCATCACGCGCAACAGGTCTTCGACGTCCTGCAGCGTCGCGTCCAAGCCGGCCTTCTGCCGAAGCTCCGCCGCCGCGCGCGCAGCGACGAGGAGCTCCGCCTCCGAGGCTTGGGGGCTGGGGGCGAGCGAAGCCAGCTGGGAGAGCTGGCCGAGCGCGGACTTGAGCGGGCCCATCCCGTTCTGCACGAAGTTGAGCGGGTTGTTGATCTCGTGGGCGATGCCGGCCACCAGGCGACCGAGCGAGGCCATCTTCTCGGCGTGGACGACCTCGGCGCGGGCGGCCTGCAGCTGCTGGAGGGTCGTGGCGAGCTCCGCCGTTGGCCCGCTCCAGCTCGGCGGTGCGGTCCTTGACGCGCTCCTCGAGCGAGGCGTTGAGCTCCTCGATGGAGCGCACCTTCGAGGCCAGCTCGCGCCGCGCCCACTCCATCGCGGCGGCCAGCTCGCCCATCTCGTCGGCGCCGGGCGGGGCGATGGGGCGCGAGAGGTCCCCCTTGCCCATCTGCCGGGCGCCGGCCGACAGGGCGCGCAAGGGTCCCGTCAGCTCCTGGACCGCGACGAGCACCAGGCCTGCGGAGGCCAATCCGAGGGCCGCGAAGACGAACAGCAGCGGGACGATGTCGTGCCGGCCGGGATCCCACCAGGGCTGCAGCACGCCCAGCGCCGCCGAAGGGCCGACGGGATGGAAGGCCACGCTCGCCCCCAGGCGAGGCAGGGCGCCGTAGGCGGGCTCTCCGCGGCGCACCGCCTCGGCGAGGGGAAGCGGCAGGACGATCGCGGGCTCGCCGAGCACTTGCCCGTCATAGAGCGCCAGGACCCGGCCTTGGGGCCCGGACAGCTCGCGGGCGAGCTGCTGGAGGCGGGCGGGGTCGGCCGCGGCGTCCTTGGCGCGCTCGCCCAGCCCGTCGAGCAGGCGGTCGCGCCGCTGGGACGCCTCGGCGCCTGCGGCGGCGGCGAGGAAGCGGTCGTGCTCGACGAAGGTGCCCAGCGCCGCGAACGTGCCGCCGAAGGCGATGAGGGCCACGAAGGCGATGACGAGCTTGGTGCGGACCGAGAGCCGCGAGCGCGAAGGGGCGAGCTCTCCGGCGACGATCAGCGCGGCGGCCTCGGCGCGGATCGGCTCGAGCACGTGCCGGTGCCACGCGAGCTGATAGGGGAGGATGCCGATGCCCACGGCGGCCACGCCGGCGAACATCTGCGTGGCCTCGGAGGGCAGGCCACCCCGGGCGCGGTGCACCAGCGCGGCGACCAGGGCGAAGCAGATCCAGCCGATGAAGGAGGAGGCCGCGGCGCGGTAGGGCACCGAGCTCGCGACCCGAAGCGCGTCCGACGGGCCCTGCTCATGGTCGCTGGCCAGGAAGGAGAGCAGCGGCGCCGTCGAGACCCACAGCTCGAGGCAGTGCACGCTCAGGGTGAGCGCGATGACCGCCGGGGCTGCCAGCGCGGCCACGGCGAGGTAGGGCGCGGGGATGCCCACGACGAAGCGGACGAAGAGGCCGGAGGCGACGACGCCCACCGTGCCGACCATCACCGTGGCCACCACCAGGCGCTCGCGCAGGCGGGCGGCCTCGTAGCGCGCCGGCGCTTCGGCCCAGTGCGTTCGCGCCGCCGGTGCGAGCAGGCGGCGGTAGACGCCGGCGCGGGCGACGTTGGTGACGAAGCCGACGGTGGCGATGGTCCCGGCGATGACGAAGGCCGCCTCGGTGCCCACCTCGAACAGGCCGGCCAGCACCGGCGCGAGGGCCAGGCCCAGGGCCCCCACCGCCACGCTGCGGTAGAGCAGGGTCCGGCGCGGGTAGAGCAGGACGACGCGGCGAGCCGTCTCCAGTCCCTGCTCGCCGTCCAGGCCCCGCAGCCAGCGCACCGGTGCCAGGAGCCAGGAGAGGGTGGAGACGGCGAGCACCGGCGCCAGGGCGATGGCCGCGGCGATGGCGTCGCGGCGCGCGAGGGGCAGGAAGGCGAGGAGGATCAGCGCGTCGAAACCCAACTCGAGCGCCGTCAGGGCCCCGCCGGCGAGGAAGAGCTTTCGTCTCAAGGCAGGCGAATCATACCCGCGAGGCGAGGGAGGGACGCGGCGCGAATGGTTCGGAGCCTCGGATCTCGGGGCTTACAGCCGGCTCGCCAGGTCGGCGTGCGGCGAGGCGATGACCTCGGTGTTCACCAGCAGCTCGGGCGCAATGATCGTCGAGGCCGCGGCGACGGCCGCTTCGATCGAGTCGAGCGAGCCGGTCATCGAGAAGTAGCCCTTGCCGCCGATGCCCCGGGCCAGGTGCAGCTTGAGCAAGCGGACCTGGGCGGCCTTGAGCGCCGCGTCGGCCGCGAGCAGCGTGGCCGCCACCGAGCCGATCTCCACGATGGCCAGGCTGTCGATGAAGCCGGGGACCACGGCGCCGCGCAGGGCCGGCGAGAGGTCGGCGTGCGCCTGCGGCAGGAACAGCTTGTCCAGGAGCAGCGAGCCGGCGACCTCGACGCCTTCGAGGAAGCTCGCCTCGACGTCAGCCACCTCGCCGTCGATGAGCACCAGGAACTTGCCCGGCGTCACCGTGTCGGTCATCAGGAGCCGCACCGGGGCCTTCTTCACCACCGCGTCGGCCACGACGTAGCCGCGGGCGATGGAGTCGACCTCGAACAGCGCGATGGCGGGACCTTGGAACATCGCTCTCCGGGTTCAGCTCAGACGATGCGGAAGGAGTCCTTGAGGGTGCAGCGGCGCTCGCGCGTGAACGACATCGCGGTCGTCAGGCCTTCGCCGGTGGGGCTGGCGATGGTGAAGCTGGTGTAGCCCTCGCCCTCGAAGGCCAGGCCGGCCAGCGACGGGCCGTTCTTGACGAAGATCGACGTGTTCACCGCCTTCGCCATGCGCGAGAGGTTGTCGATGTTCGTCGAGTGCATCGTGGCGGTGTGCCCGAAGCCGTGCTCGGCCTGCAGAGCGCCCTCGATGGCCGCGTCGACGTCCGGCACGCGCACGAAGCCGATGACCGGCAGCAGCAGCTCGGCCTGGACGAACGGGTGCATCGCGTCGACCTCGGCGAAGAGCAGCCGGGTCTTCTCGGGGACGTGGATGCCGGCCGCCCGCGCGATCTTGGTGGCGTCCTTGCCGACCCAGTCCTTGCGGGGGTGGTGGCCGTCGTCGTCGACGACCAGCTTCTGGAGGCGGTCGATGGCGGCGCCGGTGACCTCGTAGGCGCCCGCATCGCACATCGCGGACTTGAGCTGGTCGGCGATGGAGGCGACGGCGAAGACCTCCTTCTCGACGATGCAGATGATGTTGTTGTCCATCGAAGCGCCCCGGACGATGTCCCGTCCGGCGCGGTCGATGTGCGCGGTCTCGTCCACGACGGCCGGCGGGTTGCCGGGGCCGGCGCAGATGGCGCGCTTGCCGCTGTTCATGGCGGCCTTGACGACTGCGGGGCCGCCGGTGACGACGATGAGGCGGATGCCCGGGTGCTTCATCAGCTGCCCGGCCGACTCGATGGTGGGCTCGGCGATGCAGGAGAGCAGGTTCTCCGGGCCGCCGACGCCGACGATGGCCTCGTTGAGCATCTGCACGAACCAGCGCGAGGTCTTCTTGGCGCTGGGGTGCACGTTGAACACCACCGAGTTGCCGCCGGCGATCATCCCGATGCCGTTGTTGAGGATGGTCTCGGTGGGGTTGGTGGTCGGCGTGATCGAGCCGATGACGCCGAAGGGCGCGCGCTCGAGCAGCGCCAGGCCGTGGTCGCCGGTCCAGCTGGTCGGCCGCAGGATCTCGAGGCCCGGCGTCTTCCACGCGACCAAGAGGTTCTTGCCGATCTTGTCGGGGACGTTGCCCAGCCCCGTCTCCTCGACCGCGCGCTTGGCGATCTCGTTGACGTTGCTCGCCGTCGTCTCGCGCATCGCCTGGATCATCTTGGCGCGCGTCTCGAGGGAGAGCTCGAGCAGGGACTCGTGGGCGATGCGCGAAGCGGCGACCGCGCTGTCCATGTCCTCGAAGATGCCCTTGCGGCCGTGGCCGGCGGTGTCCTTGCGGCTCTTCTTGCCGTAGGTGGGCACGTAATCGTGGCTGGCGACGGGCTTGCGCGCCGGCGCCGGGGCAGCAGGGGAGGCGGATGCCGCGGGCTTGCCGCCCTGCAGCTTGCTCACCACTGCTTCCACGATGGCGTTGATCTGCCGTTCGTCGATGGCCATGGGCTCCTCGGGCCTTGCGCGACTACTTCTGGTACTTGACCTGGCCGTTCACTTCGACGGTGTCGACGATCGCCATGATCGTCGCGTCGACCGGCCGGTCCTTGGTGACCTTGGTCTGCCGCGCCGACGAGCCGGCGCACCACAGCACCATCTCGCCCACGCCGGCGCCCACCGAGTCGATGGCGACCACCTGCGTATTGGTCGGCTTGCCCTCGAGGTCGATGGCGCGCACCACGAGGAACTTGAGGCCGGAAAGCTCGTCTTCCTTGCGCGTGGCGACGACGGTCCCCACGACGAGTCCCATGTTCATGGTGCGGCTCCGTGTGCGCCGTCGGACGATTCCTCCGAACGGGCGCAAGGAAGGCCGCCGGCGTGCCGGGCGGCCCCCGATGTTCGTTGAGCGGCCGGCCCCGAGCGCCGGCACGAAGCCGGCGATCCGGGAGCGCGGAGGCTGCGGACCTGCGACTACTTGATGCCGAGCTCGGCCTTGGCCTGGGCCAGGCGGCCCAGCGGGAGGACGAGGTCGATGTTGGCGTGGGGGCGCGGAATCACGTGCACGCTGACCAGCTCGCCCACGCGCTCGGCGCCGCGGGCGCCGGCCTCGGTCGCCGCCTTCACCGCCGCGACGTCGCCGCGGACGATGGCGGTCACGTAGCCGCCGCCGATCTTCTCGTAGCCCACCAGCTCGACCTTGGCCGCCTTCACCATCGCGTCGGACGCCTCGACCATGCCGACGAAGCCCTTCGTTTCGATCAGACCCAGTGCCTCTGCCATGTGCTTCTCCTCCGGTGGATGCGGCTACGTGTGGTTGGTGCCAAAAGTCTTGCCGGCCGGATGGTCGGCGATCCGCAAGCTGCGACTACTTGTCCTTGCCCGAACCCGACTCGACGCCGGTGATCGCCTGCAGGGCCTGGATGGCGGCCTGCGCGGCGCTGTCGATCTCCGCCTCGCTGCCGGCCAGGTACAGACGGCCGAAGGCGCCGAACGGAGTGACGTCGACCAGCTTGATGTTCGCGGCCTTCTCCGCCTCGTTGGCGGCCAGCACCGCGTAGGCGGCCGGCTCGGTCTCGAGGATGAAGAGCGACTGGCCGGGCTCGATCATCGAGCCGAAGCGGATCTTGTCGAGGATCATCGCGTGCATCGGCTCGATGGCGCGGATGATGGTGTTCGAGATGATCTTCGGCTTGATGCGGTCCGACTCCTTCTTGCCGAGGAAGCCCAAGATGGCGTCGCCGGCGGTGCGGACCTCGCCCTTGTCCTCGTGGTGCACCTCGAGCATGCCGTAGGCGCGCTCGACGACGAGGGTGGCAGGCTGGACGGAGGTGCCCTTGAGCGCCGTGTCGATCACCTGGTGGATCGCCATACCAGGGGCGATCTCCGTGTAGAGCGACGCGACTCCGGGGACGGGGAAGTAGCCGCGGCTGGTGGTGCAGACGTGCGCGGCAAGCTGGGGCTGAAGTGAATCCAGGAAGACGAAAGCCCGAAGGGTGGTCGCCATGTCCTCTCCAGAAAGGGGGAAAAAGGCCGGACATTTCTAGCGAATCGTCGCCGACCTGACAAGCAACCGATTCAACGCACCCAGCGCATGGCCTGCTCTCACACGCGCGCGGACGAGCGTTTTGGGTGCCCAGCCGTGCTAGGAAGAGCCCCCTTCTTCGCCTCGGAGCAGCCATGCCGCCGCCCGCCGTACCCGCCGCCTCGCTCTTCAAGGTCAAGGTGGACGTCCCCGTCCGCTGGGGCGACATGGACGCGCTGGGCCACGTCAACAACGCCTGCTACCTCACCTTCTTCGAGTCCGGCCGCATCGCCTACTTCGACGTGGGTCCCGACCTGCGCCTCGAGCAGGAGGGCGCGACGCCGGTGCTGGCTCACGCCGAGGTCGACTACCTGCGCAGCGTCGAGTACCCGGCGACCCTCGAGGTCCGCGTGCGAGTGGTCCGCGTGGGCACGACCAGCCTGGAGTGGGAGCACCTGGTGCTGGACAAGGCCAACGGGGAGCCGGTGGCGTTCGGCAAGGCGGTCCTCGTCTCCTACGACCTGAAGAAGCGCCAGAAGGCGCCGCTCTCGGCCTCGGTGCGCGCGCGGGTCCGCGAGGTCGACGGGCTGTAGGGCCCCGCGTGGGCGTGGCGAGCGGGCGTGGCGGTGCCTAGACTCCGGCGCCGCTCGCGCGGCGGACTGGAGCAGCGCCATGGCGAAACCCAAGACCGAAGCAGCCCTGCGGCACCTGGCTGGCCGTCTCGAAGAGCACGTCGCGGACCTCGAGCGCCTGGTGCGCATCCCGGGCTGCGCCTTCGAGGGCTTCGACCCGGGCGAGGTCCAGAAGAGCGCCGAGGCCGTCGTCGCGCTGCTCATCCGCCACGGCCTCAAGAGCGTGCGCACGCTCGAGGTCGAGGGCGCGCCGCCGTACGTCTACGGCGAGTGGCTGGAGGCCAAGGGCAAGCCGACGCTGCTGCTCTACGCGCACCACGACGTGCAGCCCGCGGGGGATCTGGAGAAGTGGACGACGCCGCCCTTCGAGCCCTCGCGCCGCGCAGGCCGGCTCTACGGCCGCGGCGCTGCCGACGACAAGTCCGGAATCCTGGTCCACGTCGCGGCCATCGATGCGTGGCTGGGCACGGCCGGGACGCTGCCGCTCAACGTGAAGGTCCTCATCGAGGGCGAGGAGGAGCCCGGCTCGACGCACCTGGGGGCGTTCCTCCAGAAGTACCGGGACCTGCTGCAGGCCGACGCGATGGTGCTCACCGACACCAACAACTTCGACACCGGGCTGCCGTCCATCACCACCGCGCTGCGCGGCATGGTCACCGCCGACGTCGAGGTGCGCGCGCTCGAGCACGCGGTGCACTCGGGCATGTGGGGCGGCCCGGTGCCCGACGCCGCGATGGCGCTGTGCCGGATGCTCGCCGCGCTGAGCCTGCCCAACGGCGACATCGCCATCCCCGGCATCTACGAACAGGTCCGCGCGCCGACGGACGCCGAGCGCAAGGCCATCGAGTCGCTGCCGGTGACCGTCGCGGACTACCGCAAGCAGGCGGGCCTGCTCGAGGGCGTCGAGCTCTTGGGCGGTCGCCATCCGTACGAGACCAACTGGCGGCGCCCGTCGCTGGCGGTCAACGCCATCCAGGCCTCGAGCCGGAAGGAGGCGCGCAACATCATCTGCGACCGGGCGTGGGCGCGCGTCGGCATCCGGCTCGTGCCGGACATGGACGAGAAGAAGGTCGCGGACTCGCTGGTCGCGTTCCTGAAGAGCCAGGTGCCGTGGGGCCTGCAGGTGGACCTCAAGGTCGAGGGCCACGGCTCCTGGTGGTACACGGACGCCTCCGCGCCGGTGTTCCAGGCCGCGATGCGAGCGCTGAAGGCCGGCTTCGGCCGCGAGGCCATCGCCATCGGCTGCGGCGGATCCATCGGCTTCGTCGAGCCGTTCGCGCGGGAGCTGGGCGGCGTGCCGGCGCTGCTCATCGGCGTCGAGGACCCGTACTCGAACGCCCACGCCGAGAACGAGAGCCTGCACCTGGGCGACTTCGAGAAGGCCTGCAAGAGCGCGGTGCACCTCTACGAGGAGCTCGCGGAGGTCATGGGGAAGCCGCGGTAGAAGCTGCTCGAGGACCAGCGCGGAAACCTGTGGTTCGGGCGGGCTCCGCGATCCCTGCATAAGGTATGTCGGCGATCACCGACATCGCCGACGACTCGTCGCGGCGCTCCTCTGCCGCGCCGAACCGACGCCGCAATGGCGCGGTCCAAGTCCTGAATTGAGGCCAGAATCCCTGCTCCGGGAGTGAGCGGCTAACGGGTGGGGCGCGATGCCCATGCCCAGCCCGCCGTGGGCGCTCCGGCGTGGACGGCAGCGCTCCGAGCGGGGGGAGCGGTGCGACAAAAGTGCGGTCCGGGCTACTGAAGCTGCAGCCCTCGAAAGGACCCACCGCATGCGCACGCTCCATCCCGCACTGGCCGCCGCGATCCTGCTGACCGCATGTCCGAACCCGGCGCCCTCCCCGGGATCGGACGCCTCCGTTGCCCAGCCCGACGCCAGCACGCTCGCGGCGGACGCCTCGGAGGTCTGCGCCGACGAGTGCTCGCCGGGCGCCAAGGTCTGCGCCGGAGAAGGCGCGTACCGGGTCTGCGGGCAGTACGACTCCGACCCCTGCGCCGAGCAGTCGGAGCCCATCGCCTGCGGGGCCGGAACCCTTTGCGTCGGCGGCGTCTGCCAGGCCACCTGCCGCGACGAGTGCATCGCGGGGAGCGGCTTCTGCCCGAGTCGGACCGTCCTGCAGACGTGCGGGAACTTCGACGGCGACTCCTGCCTCGAGTTCGGGAGCGGCGTGCAGTGCGGCACCAGCACCCATTGCGAGTCCGGCGCCTGCGTCCCCGACACCGTCGCCTGCACCGACGAGTGCCAGAGCGGCACCGCGATCTGCGCCGGCGACTCGGTTCGCACCTGCGGCTCCTATGACGACGATGCCTGCACCGACCTCTCGGCCCCGGCGGCGTGCCCGCCGGGCGAGACCTGCCGCAACGGCGCCTGCGCCAGCGCCTGCGCGGACGAGTGTCCGGCCCAGGGAGAGCGCGAGTGTCTCGAGGGTGGTGTCCGCACCTGCGGCCAGCAGGACGCCGACCCCTGCCTGGAGTGGAGCGCGCCGGTGGCGTGCGCCGCCTCGCAGAGCTGCAGCCAGGGCGTCTGCTCCGACACTTGCGTCGACGAGTGCGCGTCTTCGGGCCAGGCGTCCTGCTCGGCCGACGGATCGTCGGTGCGCCAGTGCGGCCAGTTCGATGCCGACCCCTGCCTCGATCTCTCGACGCCCACGCCTTGCCCGGGCAGCGACGTCTGCAAGGCGGGCGCGTGCGTCGCGAGCTGCTCCGACGAGTGCGCCCTCGGCGACAAGCGCTGCGGGGCGGACGGCAAGAGCGTCGAGACCTGCGGCAACTACGACGGGGACTCGTGCCTCGAGCTCGGAGGCGCGGCGCCCTGCGCGGGTGGGGCCGCTTGTTCCGGTGGGGCCTGCGCCGTCGCCTGTACGGACGAGTGCGCCACGGCCGGTGAGGCCGCGTGCGTCAGCGGTCAGGCGGCGACGCACTCCTGCGGCGAGTTCGACACCGACCCCTGCCTCGACTGGTCCTCGGCCACGGCTTGCGCCTCGTACGAGGTGTGCCAGGCCGGCGCCTGCGTGCTGGGGCCGACGCCGGGCAAGGTCCTCCTCAACGAGGTGGTCTACGACGCGACCGGCACGGACGGAGCGGTGGGCAACGACCTGTTCCTGGAGCTGTGGGGCCCGGCGGGCCTGGCGCTCAACGGCTTCGCGGTGGTGGCCGTCAACGGCGCCAACGGGGCCGACTACGCCTCCATCGCGCTCGACGGCAAGGCGCTGGGCAGCGACGGCTTCTTCGTCATCGCGCATTCCAAGACCGGCCTTGCGGCGAGCCTGGTGGACCTCTCCGACGACAAGGTGGACTTCCAGAACGCTCCGGACTCCCTCCAGCTGCGCTGGCACGGGCGGGTGGTGGACGCGCTCGCCTACGGGACCTTTGGCGCCACCGACGTCGCGGCGGGCGAGGGGACGCCCGCGGGCACGGCCACCAACGGCAAGAGCTTGTCGCGGAGCGCCGCGCACCAGGACACCGACGACAACGCAAGCGACTTCACCTCCGGAGCCGCGACCCCCGGGGCCGATCCCGGCTCCTGCTCCAGCACCTGCTCCCCGTCGGGCTCGACCCGCTGCACCGTGGACGGGAAGCTGCAGACCTGCGCCGACGCCAACGCCGACGGCTGCACGGAGTGGGGCGCCGCCGCGAGTTGCCCGGGGACCCAGACCTGCGTCGGCACGGCGTGCGCGTCGTGCTCGAGCGAGTGCACGAGCGGCGCGACCCGGTGCAGCGGCTCGCAGGTGCAGACCTGCGCGGACGCCAACCTGGACGGCTGCACGGAGTGGGGAACCGCCAGGAGCTGCCCGACGGGTCAGACTTGCACCGGAACCGCCTGCGCTGCCTGCTCGGGCGCGGCCTGCACTGCCGGCGCCACCCGGTGCAGCGCAACCCAGATCCAGACCTGCGTGTCCGCCAACGGCTGCACCGACTGGGGCGCTCCCGCGTCCTGTCCGGCGGGGTTCTCCTGCGACTTCTTCACGGACCGGTGCACCCACCGTCTGGGCGACTACTGCTACGACGCGCCGCTGATCGCGGTGGGACAGACCCTGACCGGGCAGACGCTGACGGGCTTCGAGAACACCTACAGCCACTCCGGCGGGACGTCGCCGACGGGCCAGACCTACTGCGCGGGGAGCAACGGCCTGGACCGCGCCTGGATGGTGGAGGCCCCGGCCAACAGCACCCTCACCGTGACCCTGACGCCGCAGGGCACGATGAAGACCTACCTCGAGCTCCTGGACGGCAGCGCCTCCAACCTGACCAGCGTGTGCAACGGGTACCCGGTCTGCTACCTGAACCAGGCCGCGACGGGCGTCAACCAGCTCGCCTTCGTCAACGGCAGCTCGGCGCCCAAGAAGCTCATCCTCCTGGTCGACACCGACGCCTTTGCCACCCTGAGCCCCTTCTCGGTCGCGGTGAGCGCCACGCCGCTCCCCACCGGCGCCGCCGGTGACGTCTGCGCGCAGCCCGAGCTGCTCAACGGCGATCGGACGGGCGTGACGCTCGCCGGCTTCCGCGACGACTACCCCGCGGGTTCGTGCGACTTCCAGGTCGGGCCCGACCGCGTCTACCGCGCCACGACGCCCGCCTATGGTGCCCTGTCGGTCACGGCCAAGATCCCATGGCCCTCGTACATCCCGGACCCCGCCGCCGCGCCCCCGCTTCTCCACGTCTCCATCCTCGACGCCGCGACCGACTGCGCGGCGCCGACCTGCCTGGCAAGCACCAAGGAGGCTTGGGCGAGGCAGCAGACGACGGGCTGGGACCTGGACGGGGAGAACACCGCCCGCTTCTACAACTTCACGGGGACGGCCCGGGACGTTCTGGTGGTGGTGGACAGCGTCGTCCCTTACGGCCAGACCTTCGACCTTCTCCTGCGCTACGAGCCGCTGGAGAAGGGCGACACCATCCTCGACGCGACGCCCCTGTCGCTCAGTACGAACTGGAGCGGGGCGATGGGCTCCACCTGCGCCTACACCACCCACGACAGCTCGCCGTGCAGGACCCTGGCGAGGGACCGCTACTACGCGATCGACGTGCCCATGGGGGAGACGCTCGAGGTGCGGCGGAACAGCTCGGACTACGCCGACCAGATCTACGTCGTCGCTTTCTCCGGCCCTGAGTTCGCCAGCTGCTTCTCGTACGCGTGGGCCGCGGGCAGCATCAGCACGTTCGAGTTCACCAACACCGTTCCGCTGACCCGGTACTACCTCGTGGTCGCCGGCGTCTCGGGCGCGTGCGGACAGTTCTCCTTCAGCGCTCGGCTCAAGCCCTGAGCTTCGCCTCCTCGGGGAGTCGACGGGCCTTCGTCTCGGAGCTGCTCATCGGCGTCGAGCTCACGGAGGTCATGGGGAAGCCGCGGTAGCTGGCTGCTCCACGACCACTGCCAGCTCGCCTTCCGCTCCGTGGCGAAGGATGCCGAAGACGGTCTGTTGCGACGCCGCCAACTTCGAGAAGAGGATCCGCTCGTCATTCGGCCGGGCCAGCGGGATCCCGTCGATCGAGAGCACCACGTCGCCTTGGCAGAACCCAGCCCGCGCAGGCAGCGACCCTGCGCGGAGGCCGAGGACGTTGATGCCTTTCGTCTCGTCCACGAGGAAAGAGCCCGAGGACGTCTCAGCCTGGGCGAGGGCGGCGAGGACTTCGGTGCGCTCGACCCGCCTTGTCGACGGCAGCGCCGTGCAGTCGGGCTTCTCCAGAATCGGTGTGGGAGGCCCGGCCCCTGCACCCAAGGCCTTCGCCCAATCGGCTGAGAGCCCGTCGCCGCCCGGACGGAGATCCGAGCCCTGTGAAACGAGCCGGTTGTGTTCCAAGAGAATGTCTTGCTCCCAGCCGTCCTGGAGCTCCGGACCCGACGCGCCGAGCTGGTCGAGCCGTTCGAGCGGGCCGTGCGCGGCCTGGTACTCCTCGACTCGAGCTGCGAGTTTCCCCAGCCGCTCCTTCGTCACTTCCAAGGACATCGCGCCAGCCACGTCTAGGAGGGCGTCGTCGCCGAACGCCGCGGGATGCGCCGCGTGGGCTGCGCGCACGGCTTGCCGCTGCTCCTCGGAGAACCGCGCCCAGACCGCAGTGGCTCTCGCCAATGGGTAGGTCCTGGCGTCGCTGGAAGCCTTGGCGAGTCTACCCTTGACGAGTCGCCTCACGACGGAGCCCACCAGCCCGTATCCGGGCAGGAGCGCATCGATCAGTTCATCCTCGGCGCTCGCTTGGTGGTGCGGTCGCTCCATCGCGTCGGTCCAGCCCTTGAGGTAGCCGGACAGGTCGGAAAGCTCGTTGCGCGTCACGCCCGCTTGCAGCAGGGCCTTCGCAGTGTCTGTCGCTTGGTGTGGGGGAATCTTCCCGGAATAGCGCAAGCACGGCGCGTCGCCCTGGTGGAGTTTGCGAAGCTCTTTGTGAAGGCTGCGGCCGCCTCCAGTCGCGCCCCACCGAGGTATGAGCTGGTCCACGAGGTAGAGGGCAGCCCCCTCCATTCCCAAGAAGCCAAGAACCAGGATCCACGCGGCCATCTTGAAGGCGTTTCGCACCGTGGACTCTCGCTGGCCTTGTTCGAACGATCGCAGCAGGCTGGGGAGGACGACGATCGAGCGACCGCCGGTTTGAACGAGGACCTCGGCAGAGGCATTCCCGGAGGCTTGCTGAAGATAGGCACCCATTTCGTGACGTGCAGTGCGGATGACGCACGATGCGGAAGACGACCTGCATGGCCTTGAGTTTCGAGTAGTGCTCCTACGTCGTGGCCGGCGAGGTCAGGGCAGCGCCATCCATTCTCGAGCACGAGGTCGCTGTTCCAGAAGCTGGCGCGCCCCTAGCTCACCCCGGAGCGCCCTTGCCCACCAAGGCGATGAGCTCCTTCGCCAGGTCGAGCGGCACGGTGACCATCGGCGTGCCGTTGCGGGTGCCGACGAACGCCAGCGCCTTGCGCCGCAGCTTGGACAGCGGACCGGCTGGAGCGCGGGTGTTCCAGTAGTAGCCGTCGGACTCGTCCAGACCGTAGGCGTCGCGCAAGCGCCGATAGGGCAGCCAGCCCTCGTGGACGAGGAGGTCGTTGAGCAGCTCCGCCTCCTCGGGCAGCAGCTTCTTGACCAGCGCCTGGAGGCTGTCGGGCTTCTTCAGGTGCTCGTAGATCGCGCCGCGCTTGGCCGAGCTGCGGGAGGCCGACGACAGCTCGGCGTCCTCGTCCAGCTTGAGCTTGAGCGTCTCGAAGGTGGCGTTGACCCACTCGCTGGGGAGGATGGCCAACAGCGCCCCGAGCTGCCTCGACTCCGGGAGCATCTTCGACTCGGCCTGGGTGCGCTTGAGCACCTCGTCGGCCGACACCGGGACCAGCTTCAGGCTGTCGAGCGTCTTGAAGGCGTCGCTGGTGGTGAAGGCCTGGAACTCGCCGGTGAAGCGGGCGAAGTTGGTCGGGATGGGCGAGGACGGGGCCGGCCGCAGCGCCTTCGGGTCGAGCATCAGCTGCTCTTCGCGCTCGGAGACCGCCGCGGCCTCGCTGCGCCCGAAGGCGCCCAGCACCTTCAGGCGGGCCCTGCCGATGGTCGAGTAGATCTGCTCGAGGACCTTGGCGAACTTGGGGTCGGAAGGTACGCGCTTGGCTTCGCCCCAGATGGTGTAGGCGAGGATCTGCGCGGCGGCTTTGTCCCAGTCGAGCAGGGCCAGGTCGACCTTGCCCAGGTCGAGCTTTCCTTCCTCGGCGAGCACGGTGAAGGCCAGCTCGAAGCGGCGGGCGAGCGCGGCGATCTCGAAGGTGCGCTTGTCGAGCCAGGCGTCGGCCTTGGCAGCTGGGCACTTCCAGTCGAGCTTGGGCCAATCCGGGAACTTCGGCGCGAACAGCGGCATGGCGCAGAGTCTGCCACGTTGGCAGGCGGACCGGGAAGGCGGCACGATGGCGCCACCAGACCTTGCGCAGGAGCCTTCCCCCGTGGCCCGCCGAATCGCCTTCGTCGCCGTCCTGCTCGTCGCCGCCGGCGCCGGCGGTCTCTGGTGGTCCCGGCGCAGCCAGCCTCCGCCGCCCCCGCCGCCCGAGCGCGTGCTCTTCGAGCGCAAGATCCCGGGGTGGGCGACCGCCAAGGCGCGCAAGGACATGCCGTTCGCCGAGCTGCAGGCCGCCAAGGACCTCGCCAAGCCGTGGCCGGCCATTGTCGAAGCGCTGGAGGCCATCGACCGGGCGTGGCCCAGCGAGGAGAAGACCAAGGCCGCGGTGGCGAGCCTCAACGAAGCGGCGGGTGAGGCAGGGCTCGCGTACTGGGTCGACGTCGTCGTCTACGCCAAGCTGCCTTACCTGCTCACCTACGACGTCCTGGCGCGGTCGACCTGGGAGCTGGAAGGCAAGAGGAAGCTCCTCCTGCGCGTGCGGCGGCTCGACCACGTCAACATCGAGATGGGCTACCTGGGGCATGCGGGAGGGGACGTGCCGGTGGTGCTCGTCGACCGGCTCGAGCCCTCGGTCATGGAGTCGATCGAGAAGTCGTTCAAGGAAGCGCCAGACGGCAACGCCGTGAACCAGGCGGCGCTGCGCTTCTGGCGGAAGGCGGTCGAGGCCAAGGCAGGAGCGGAGGCGCTGGCGAAGGGCGCCGGGCAGCTCGCGCGGCGCGAGCAGCTCTTCGGGGCGATGCGCGGCCACCTCAAGGACGGCCGGGTGGTGGTCGCCAAGCCGGAGAAGCTCACCTGGGGCGAGGACTTCTTCGAGTCGCTGATGCCGGCGACCGACTACAAGCTCAAGGGCGGGCCGTTGCTGGTGGCCGGCGACGTTCGCGACCTGCGGCGGGCGGACGAGGCGCTGCGGGAAGGAGAGGGGAGGCGCGCGCTCGACCTGGCGCTGGAGCTGGAGGCCCGGGCGACGGAGGCGCACGAGGCGCGGCACGCGCTCGATCCGGACGAGGTGCCCATCCCGGAGCCGCTGCTGATGGAGGTCGGAGACGATGACTTGGAGTTCGCGCGCGGGGCTGAGCGCGAGCTGCGCGCCTACCTCGGGCAGCTTCACGATGCGGAGGTGCCGCCTTGCATCACGGTGACGCGCCTGGCGATCCAGGCGGGCGGGGCCAAGGCGCGGGCGACGCCACACCACTACGCGGGGACGCTCTTGCTGGAGACCTTGAGTCCCACGGGGATCGACGGGCTGCCCAAGCTCATCGAGGAGCTCTGCTCCGCGCCGGAGGACGAGGTCCGCAAGAAGGTGGAGGCCGTCTACAAGAGCCTGTACGGGACGCCGATGAAGGCGGCGAAGAGATTCGCGGCGAACTAGGCGGGAGGCGCGCTCATGGGGATGGTGCGTTGCGAGAAGCACGGGTTGCGCGGCGGCGGCGGGCTGTGTTGTCGCCACCTGCTGTATGCGATTTCTGGACTGGGCCCGGTCGTGACCTACCGCCGTGTGGTCTGGGAGTCGACCGCCGACGGCAAGGCCACCCTGACGTTCCTGGTCTGCGAGGCGTGCATGAGCCAGTACCGGCTCGGCTCAGAGGTGGATTTGGAGACCTGGTTCGATGAATCGCGTTTTCCGTGGGCGGCGCCCGTCTGTGGCGAATGCTTAGGCGATTTCCAGATGCATCATCCCTGTGCGGAATAGGCGAGCCCGGAATCGAGGGCTGGCTCCTCGACTCCGGGCTCACGCTGCGTCCGCGAAGATCCCTCAGTACGCGATGCCGGCCTTGGCGCTCTTCTCCTTGACCGCGTCGAGCACCTTGGCGTCGAAGCTGTCCTTGGCCCCGCCCTTCTTGGCCTGCTCCGCGAGGTAGTCGCCGCGCTTCTTGTTCAGCTCGTCGAGCTGGGCCTGCTTCGCCTTGCGCTCGGCGATCTTCTTGTCGAGGTAGGCCTTGCGCTCCGCCGGCGACATCTTCTTCATTCGTCGGGCAGCTCCTCGTCTGCGACCTTTTCGAGGCTGACCGACTTGCTCTCCACCGCGCTGAGGAGGTCGGCGCTGCCGTACGCGGCCGAGGGGGCGGCCTTGGCGGCGCGGCTGGCGTAGGCGGCGCGATTGGCCTTGGCCTCCGCCGGCGCGGCGGCCAGGGTGGCCTCGGTCTCGGCCATCTTCTTCTTGCTCTCCTCGCGCACCGCGCGGCCGCCGTAGGCGAGCGTGGTGGTGCGCAGCTCGCCGTCGACCTTGGCGATGTCCGCGTCGTACGGGGTGACCACCGCCACCGCGCCGCCCGACTGCTCGATGGAGAAGTACGTGCCCTCGGCCTTCACGGCGATGTCCTTGAACTGCGTCTCGGCGTCGCCGTTGCTGCCGCAGCGGATGGTGTGGATGGTGATGTTCTTGCGCACCGCCTGCTGCGTGGTGACCGGGTACTTCTGGTCGTCCTCGTAGTCCATGTGCCCCTGGTAGTCGCCGACCAGGAAGATGATCTTCATCGCCCGGTTGCCCTCGCTCCAGCTGATGCGGTTGACGGCGTCGGCGAGCGCCTGGTTGACGCTCTCCGGGCCGTCGCCGCCGCCCTGCGCCTGGAAGCCCATGAGCTTGCTGTACATGGCGTCGAGGTCGGCGGTCAGGTCGGTTACCTGCGTGACGTAGGCGTCGCCGCGGTCGCGGTAGGCGACCAGGCCCATGCGGACTTCGGGCGTCGGCTTGCCGGTGCTGATCTGGTTCACGATGGACCAGACCTTGGTCTTGGCGGCCTGGATGAGCCCGCCCATGCTGCTCGTGGTGTCGATGGCGAAGACCAGCTCGATGCGCGGCCGCGCGGGCTTGGTGGGCTTCTGCTCCTCGGCGGCGAGGGCGCGAAGCGGTAGGCACAGCGCGAGGACCAGGGAGAGGGCGGCGAGCTTTCTCATCGGCGAGGCTCCGTGAAGGCGGGTTGCTCTCTTCAACGGGGAAGTCGCCGGAAGGATCTGGTCTGGGGCCCGCGACGCCCGCGAGGCCTACTTTAGCGGGCGGACGATCTTCCGTGCCGTCTGGTCCCGGTCGCGCACGTAGAAGATCGACGTGTGGTCGTCCAGGCAGCGGTTGTCAGTGCCGTGGTTCTTGATCGGCCATCCTCGGCGCCGAAGTAGACGTAGGAGGCGTCGACCTTGAGGCTCACGAGTGGAGAGAACCCTCGTTGTCGGGCCTAGATTGGAGGGGCCGGCCAGTCGCCTATATAAGGATGCGGGAATGTTCGGGAAAACGTCAGTGATTCCGGCATATCGGGGAGGAGGGCTTCTGTGGACCCCGAAAAGCCCGGTGTTTCCAGACGGTTGCGAGGCCACGAAAAAGGGCCCCCTCGCGCCGGCGAGGAGGCCCAGATGAGCCAGGCAGAGGGTCCCGGCTCGTTCGCGAATCGGGACGGCTAAAGCGCGCCGATCTGGTCGAGGACCCAGAGCGTGGCGGCGACGGTGTCGGGGCAGTCGTACTTGCGCTGAGCGTCGCTCACCGAGGCCCAGGTCGAGCCGGACTTGTAGATCTTGCCGTTCTCGATGGTGGCCTTGGTGCTGCCGCTGACCTCGACGGTGTACTTGCTGCCGCTCTTGACGGCCTTGCCCTTGGTGCTGCCGGACTTCTCGATGGTGATGTCCGAGCCGGAGGTGCGGACCTTGTAGTGCGTGCTGCCGCTCTTCTCGACGCTGTCGCCGTTGCACTTGAACTCGCTGGCGTAGGCGGGGGCGGTGGCCAAGAGCGCGAAGGCGGCGACGGCGAGGGTCAGCTTCTTCATGGGCGGTCTCCTTGCTTCCGGGTTTGTCGGTCAGTTCCGTGGCGCCGTGGATTCTGGGAATGCACCCCGCGCGGTCCAGCATGCTAGGCTCCGCGCCGCTCTCATGGACCCCTCCGCCGAGCTGCGAAAGCTGCCCAAGATCGACCGCCTGCTCGAGGCCGCGGAGGTCCAGCGATGGATTCGAGCTCGAGGGTCGCGCTCTGGTGGTCGAGGCGCTGCGCAAGGCGGTGGACGCCGCGCGCGAGTCGGTGCTCGCCGGCGCGGCCTGCCCGACCGAAGACGCCATCCTGATGAGCGCCGGCGCCGCGCTCGACGAAGGCTCGCGCCCCACCTTGAGGCCGGTCATCAACGCCACCGGCGTCATCATCCACACCAACCTCGGGCGCGCCCCGCTCTCGGACGACGCGCTGGAGGCGATGGCGCGCGTCGGCCGCGGCTACTCCAACCTGGAGCTCGACCTGGAGGCCGGCGAGCGCGGGTCCCGCTACACGCACTGTTCGGCGCTCCTGGCGCGGCTCTCCGGTGCGGAGGCTGGCCTCGTCGTCAACAACAACGCCGCGGCCGTCACCCTGGCCCTCGCCGCGCTCGCCAAGGGCCGCGAGGCCATCGTCTCCCGCGGGCAGTTGGTGGAGATCGGCGGGGGCTTCCGCATCCCCGACGTGCTGCGCGAGTCGGGCGCCTCGCTCGTCGAGGTCGGCACCACCAACCGCACCTACGCCTCCGACTATGAGGCCGCGCTCACCGAGCGGACCGCCGCGCTGCTCGTGGTCCACCGCTCCAACTTCCAGATGGTCGGCTTCACCCACGACGCCACCCTGGAGGAGCTCGCGGCGGTCGCCCGCGCCCGCGGGGTCGCGCTCGTCGACGACCTGGGCAGCGGCACCTTCCTGGACACCGCCTCCTTCGGCCTCGCGCACGAGCCCACGGTGCAGGAGCGAATCGCCGCCGGCGCCGACCTCGTCTGCTTCAGTGGCGACAAGCTCCTGGGCGGCCCGCAGGCCGGCTACCTCGTGGGCAAGCGCGCCGTCATCGAGAAGCTCGAGAAGCACCCGCTGCTGCGCGCCCTGCGGGTTGACAAGGTCACGCTCGCCGGCATCGAGGCCACGCTGCGCCATTACCAGCGCGGCGAGGCGCTCCGGAAGATCCCCATCTGGCAGGCCATCTCCATGTCTCCCGAGCAGGCGGAGCTCCGGGCGACCGAGTGGGAGAACCGGCTGGGGCTCTCCAACGCCGCGGTGCGGGAGTCGCACTCGACGGTCGGTGGCGGAGCGCTGCCCGGCATGGTGCTGCCGACGAAGGTGCTGGGGCTGAAGGTCCCCGCCCCCGACGCGACGGCCCTGGCCCTGCGGCGCTGCGACCTGCCGGTGGTGGCGCGCATCGAAGAGGGCTGGCTGCTGTTCGATCCGCGAACGGTCCTGCTTCACGAGGACGCCGCGCTGATCGCGGCCATCAAGGGTGTCTTGGCGAAGTAGCGGCAGGCTCTTCACCTGCCGATGGAACGACGGAGCGAACGATGAGCGAGCCGATCAAGCTGACGGAGCTGACCCCGGGCGGTGGTTGAGCCTGCAAGCTCCCCGCTAAGGACCTGGTCGAGGTCCTCAAAGATCTCCCGAAGTTTGCGGACGCCAACGTGCTCGTGGGCACGGAGACGGCCGACGACGCCGCCGTCTACCGTCTGGACGACCAGACGGCCATCGTCCAGACGCTCGACTTCTTCTCGCCCATCGTCGACGACCCCTACACCTTCGGGCAGATTGCCGCCGCCAACGCCATCAGCGACATCTACGCCATGGGAGCGCGGCCGCTCTTCGCGCTCAACATCGCCGGCTTCCCACGCACCAAGCTGCCTTTGAGCGTCCTCACCGACATCCTGCGCGGCGGCTCCGACAAGGCGCGGGAGGCGGGCATCCCCGTGCTCGGCGGCCACACGGTCGACGACAACGAGCCCAAGTACGGGCTGGTGGTGACCGGCCTCGTGCACCCGAAGAAGGTCGCGCGCAACGCCGGGGCCAAGCCCGGCGACCAGCTGGTGCTCACCAAGCCGCTGGGCACCGGCATCGTCTCCAACGCCGAGAAGGGCAAGGAGTGCCCGCCCGAGACGCTCGCTGCCGCCATCGCGTCGATGAGCATGCTCAACAAGAGCGCCGGCGAGGCCATCGAGGAGGTGCCGGTCAACGCCTGCACCGACGTCACCGGCTTCGGCCTGGTCGGACACCTGCGCGGGATGCTCTTGGCCAGCGGCGTCTCGGCCTGCATCTGGACCGGCAAGCTGCCGCTCTTCCCGCACGTGGTCGATCTCCATCAAGGCCGACGACGTCCCCGGTGGCACGCGGCGCAACCAGAGCTTCTACGCGCCGGACGTGGAGATCGCCGGCGCCGAAGAGGCGCTCATCGTCGCCGCGCACGACGCCCAGACCTCCGGCGGCCTGTTGCTCTCCGTCGAACCCGGGCGGCTGCCTGCGCTGCTCGAGGCGTTGCGCAAGCGTGGCACGCTCGCGGCGGCCCACATCGGCGAGGTGGTCGCCGGGCCGGCAGGGCGAATGGTGCTCGAGCCCTGAGAACGCCTCAGGGCTTGTAGCGCAGCATCGCCGGTTGCGCCGAGTCGCGCTGCCCGACGACCCACACCTCGGTCGCGGTCGCCCAGACTCCGGTCAGACTGAATTGGTCCCCCAGCGGGACGCGCTGCCACTCGGTGCCGTCGAAGTGCATGACGAGACCGGAGTCGCCGACCGCCCAGACGTTGTTGTCCGCGGTACCGAAGACGGCGGCGAAGTTCATTCCGGCAGGGTCGAAGTCGTCGACCAAGGTGCAGCTTCCGCCGGAGGTGCTGAAGGAGAAGATGCCCTCGGTTCCGACGGCGTAGCCCCCGGCTGGCCCCAGCCAGACGCCACGGATGTACTCCGTCGGCGTGCCACAGCCGTTGCTGACCCAGGTGCCGGAGAGTTGGGGCCTCGTGCAGATGCCTCCGAGCCCACCCAGCACGACGGCGTTGCCGAGGCTGGTCGCGGCATTGAAACGCGTCCGGCTGCAGGAGGTGTTCGCCGGAATGCAGGTCTTGCCTTCGGGCCGCTGGCAGTCTTCGGCGGTGTCCGACTGGGCGACCTCCCCGGCGACCAGGAGAGTTTCAGGGGTCCCCACCACGGCCCAGAACGAGGTGTCCACGTCCGTCTTGGCGTAGGTGATCGCGCAGCCGGCCGCGGTGCAGCGGGCGACACTCGTGATGGTGTTGGGGTCGCCCACCACCCAGGCGAAGTCCGAGTCGACCCAGACCGCAGCGTACTCTCCGTTGCTCACCCCTCCGTCCGGGCCTGTCGTGTCGACCTTGGCGATGGCGGTGCCGTTCCAGTGAAGTGCGATGGGCCCGGGGTCGCCCCAGCCCACAGCCCAGACGCCTCGGGCGGCGGAGCCCGAGACGCCATTGAGAGACCCTTGGCCGAGATTGCCGGGGAGGGGCAGCTTCGCACCAGGTCTTCAACGGAGTGGCTCCGGTGCATGGGGGCAGCCCGCCATCGGCCGCCACGAACGTGGCGTCGGGCCAGCCGCCGCCGTCCTCGACTCCACTGGCGGCATCCGGAGCGGTGCCCGCATCGGGGACCATGGCTGCGTCTGGCTGGGCCGGGCCCCCATCCTGCGCGAGAGCCTGTGCATCGCCGGCGTTCGCGTCCGGCCTATCGCTCGCATCCGGCTTGTCGCTCGCTGCGTCGGGCTGGAGTCCCGCGTCGGTGCTGGTCGAGACGCCCGAATCCGGAGGCCGGAGGCGCTCCGTGTCGAAGAGCAGCGAGCAGCCAGCCAGGCCTGGAAGCAGGATGGTGCCAAGAGCTGCGACGAGGCGGCGGACGGGAGCAGTGGCCATCGCGATGTCCTTTCTAGAAGCGGCCCGTACCGACGACGCCGACGAAGCCGTTGCCGAGGGCTGGCGCCACTGACGCGCGCGCACCATCCGAGCTACCGGCTCCGGTCAAGAGGAGCACCGCGCCGACGCCGGCGGCTGCGACCCCGACACCCACGAGGACGTCGGCGGCGAGCGCCGCGGTCTGCACCTCGCCGCGCTCCCGCTCGTACCGCACCGCGTAGCCCGCTTCGCCCTGGTGGCTGGCGAGCGCTTCGTAGCGCGTCGCCGCAACTCCGGCGCAGATCCCTCCTCCGATGAGCAATGCCGCCCCGCCCGCCAGCGTCGCCCAGCCCGGGACGTTCACCGGGGTGTTTCCACTCTTGGAGGTGCCGACGGCGGCCACCGGGAGGTCCGGGGAGGAGAGGAGCTTGCGCACCGACTTCTGCACCGCGTCGGCCAGCGCATCGTCGTCGGCGGGGAAGAATCCCGACTCGCGGCCGACGACCCGGGACTTCGCCACGTCCAGGAGTGTCAGTGAGACGTGGTGGCGCGAGCCGAGCTTGCCGACCTCGCCGATGAGCAGGTACGAGGCGCCCACGGCTCCGCCGATGATCGTCAGGCAGGCGGTGTCGTCCGCGCACCCGGCGAGCTCCTTCTGCTTCTCGTAACCGAGCAGGGCGGCGAGGTCGGCCTTGGCCAGCACCTCGAAGCGTTGGGCCCGGGAGACCTCGCTAACCACGACGCCGGTGAGGATGGTGGTGGTCCCTTCGCTCATTCCCTGGCCGGCTTTGAGATCGGTGACGGCGAGCTTGGGGCGCTTGGGCTGCGCGGCGAGCGCGGACGGACCGAACGAGAGGAGGAGGGCGGTCACTGCGGCGGCGACGAAGCGGTGCATGTGCCGGAGCCTAGCCCAAAAGGGCGCGCCATCGCGGTGCGCGGGCGAGTGGGGCAGAAACCACCGCCCCGTCCAGGCATCGATACCTGCGCCGCACAACCTATTCGGGAGTCGCCGTGGCTGTCGGGAAGGGGTCGACGGGACGTCGAGTCGTCGCGCTGATGGTCGCCGTGGCCTCACTGGCCGGCGCCTCGGTCGCCGCGAAGCGCATCCGTGAGGCCGCCGTGGCTTCGGCCCGCGAGGAAGCCGCGCGGCGCTCCCAGCTGGCGGCCGGCGCGGCCTCGGACGCCCTCGCCTCGTTGCTCGCGGACCTCAAGTCCACCGCCGGCGCCGCCGCGGCCATCCAGCAGATCGCCAGCCTCGCCCGCGACCCCGACCGCGCGACCATCCTCGACGGGCTCGAGCACGAGGACTGGTGGAAGTCGCAGCGCGCCGACTTCGCGGCGACCGGCCTCGTTTTCGGCTCCGAGTCGCTCGACGCCCTCGTCGGCTCGGTCCCCATCGCGCCGCCCGCGTCGCTCGTCTCCGGCGCCCTCCAGTCGGGCGCCGCCAGCGCCGTCCTGCGCGACGGCGAGGGCAAGCCCGTCCTCGCTGCCGCGGCGCACGTTCCCGGCACCGGCGCGGTGGTCTTCCTGGTGAAGCGCCTGGACGCAGCCTCGGTGAAGGCCTTGGCCGCGCGCGCCCGCAACCCGCTGGCGCTCTCCGACGGCAAGGCGGTCTGGGCCGCCTCGGAGCCCGCGGGCTTCCCCAGCCTCGCCGGCCGCGAGAAGGAGCTGCAGGTCGTGGATCCGGCGGGGCGCTGGGGCGCGCGCGCCGAACGCCTGGCCGACGGATGGTGGCTCTGGAGCCAGGCGTCCTCCGCGGACGCCGCCGAGCAGGCCGAGCGGGGGACGACGGGGCCGCAGGGGATGGCCTGGGCGCTGGGGGCGCTCCTGGCCGTCGCGGCGTTGATGGTCGGCCTGCGCCGCCCGGAGCTGGAGCCGAAGGTGGCCGAGTCGCAGCTTCGCGAGGCGGCCCGGCAGCTCGACGAGGCACGCCGCCAGCTCGAGCGGCTCACTCCGCCGCTGACCGGGACGCAGCCGAGCGTGCCGCGCAACACCGGCGAGTCGATGCTCGCCACCGCGCCGCGCATTGCCTCGGCGCCGATCCCGCTCGTCAGCGAGGCCGCCTCGGACGACAACTTCGGCCGCTACCACCTCGTCGAGCGGATCGGCGCGGGTGGCATGGGCGAGGTCTGGACCGCGGTCGTCTTCGGCGCCGAGGGCTTCAAGCGCTCGTTCGTGGTCAAGCGGATGCGCCCCGAGCTGTCGAAGGAGCCGGCGCTGGTCGAGCAGTTCATTGACGAGGCGCGGCTCGGCGCGCGGCTGGTGCATTCGGCCATCGTCCCGGTCTTCGACTTCGGCAAGGTCGGCGACCAGTACTACCTGGCGCAGGAGTACATCCAGGGTCGCGATCTCCGATCACCTGGTGCGCAGCCGCTCTGCCGAGACGGGTCAGGGCCTTCCGGTCCCGGTCGTCCTCCACGTGGCGCACAGCGTGCTCCAGGCGCTCTCGTACGCGCACACGCTGGCCGACGAGGGCGGCGCCCCGCTCGGGCTCGTGCACCGCGACGTCTCCGCCAACAACGTCCTCGTCTCGGTCCGGGGCGACGTGAAGCTGCTCGACTTCGGCATCGTCAAGGCCGCGGGGCGCAGGCACGAGACCCAGGCGGGGATGGTCAAGGGCAACGTGAACTGCATGTCGCCCGAGCAGGCCCGCGGGACGCGGGTCGACGCCCGCTCGGACCTGTTCTCGCTGGCGATGACGCTGTTCCGCAGCGCGACCGGCGAGGCGCTCTACGGAGAGGGCGGGACCTACGAGCTGCTGGTGCGCGCGGCCAACGGGCCGACGGAGATGGATATCGCCAGGGTGCGCGCGCTGCCTGGCGGCTTGGGGCCGGTCCTGGAGCGAGCGCTGTCCATCGAGCCCGAGAAGCGCTTCCCGTCCGCCGCCGAATTCGCCGCGGCGCTGCCTCCCGATCCAGCGGACGCCGCGGCCGAGACCGCCAGGCTGATGGAGCGCCACTTCGGCGAGCTGCTGGCGGCGGAGGTCGGGCGGCTCAACTCCACCAACCCCATCCTCGCGGCCACTCCGGCCGCTGCACCGGCGACATGACGACCCTGCGAACCGGATCGGCCCTCGTGCTCCTCGTTCTATCGGCCGCCCTCGGCGCTTCC
Source organism: Myxococcales bacterium (assembly GCA_049841135.1). Lineage (GTDB taxonomy): Bacteria > Myxococcota > Myxococcia > Myxococcales > UBA5297 > JACRCT01. The sequence goes on along the minus strand of JASGHK010000002.1, from coordinate 157,893 downwards.
TGCCAGGACGCGCCGAAGGGGGACTACGCGTCCTCGGAGTTCTGGGTGCTGCGCGACTTCGTCGAGGCGGCCAAGCAGCCCTTCACCGCGTACCCCGGGCCCAACTCCGTCTGGGGCACCGTGCGCGTCGGCACGGCGGTCAGCCCGCGCGGAGCGCTCCTGCCGCTCCTCTCCCCACCGTTCGCCGCCGCCGAGAGCCGGCAGTCCTCGGCGTTCGACGGCCTGACGGTCTTCCCGGCCTACTCCGAGGGCGCCCCCGCGGCCTATGTCGTCGCCGAGGTCTGGACCGACTGGACGCCGATGTGGATCCAGCCGCTCTACGTCCCGGTGACCGAGTGGGACTCGGCCAACCCTGGCTCCAAGCGGGTCGAGGGAGCGCTGCCGGTGTTCTCGGTCGGTGACCGCTCCACCTTCTACAGCCCCTACTGGATCGTCTACTGGGCGGTGGTCGGCGCCGGGGCCAAGAAGGAGGAGCTGACGACCCCGAAGGCGGTGCTCGACCGCGCCACCGAGCTCCACTGGGGCGCCGCGAAGAACTGCCCGATCGCGCCGGAGGGGCTGCAGCTGGCGCAAGCCGAGGGCGCGAGCGCTCCGGTCCATCCGTTCACCGGCGTGGTGGCGCAGACTCCGCGCGCCGGCCGGGCGTGGGCCAACGGACACGAGGTCGGCTACCTCGACTTCGGCGCCGACCGCTTCGAATGGGACGAAGGCGGCGTCGTCGAGGAGACCGCGCTCTTCGCCCTGGCGGTGCGCGACGAGGACGGCGAGCACCGGCTGCTCTCGGTGCCGAGGGTCGCGGGCGTGGGGCCGCTGCGCTCCGGCAAGCCGGCCAAGGCGCCAGGGAACAGGCCGGCCTTCGGCTCGCTCTGGCGTCTCCACGTCGTGTATCTGCCTTCGTCCGCGGGGGCTTTCGTTCCGTCGACGCTCCCGGCGCTGCGCGCGCTGATCGAGGGCGAAGGGCTCCGGGCCCCGGAGATCGCCAGCGAGATCGAGGCGCGCGCCGATGCCGCCGACTACCTGCTGCGGGTGGCGCTCGATCCGAGCTGCTTCGCGGACCCGGCGCGCTTCCCCCAGGGCTGCCAGTTCCTGGACTCGCAGGCCGCCGTGGAAGGGCTCCTGCCGCAACAGGCCATCGAGGTCGAGCCCCACATCCTCAACGCGCCGCTGGTGATCTTCGCCGGCCAGAAGGTGCCCAACCCATGACCGGCCCGCGCAACGCCCAGCTCGTCCTGGCCGGCTGGCTCCTGGCTTCGACGTCCGCCTGGGCCCAGGAGCCCCCGGCCGTCGTGATGCCGTGCTGCGAGCACGAAGAGGCAGACGCGTCGCCGGCCGTCGAGCCCGAAGCCGCCGAGCAGTCCGACTCGCAGGGCTACACGCCGCCCGCCGGCAGTGCGCCTTCGCTCGCCCTCCACGGCTACGTCGACATCGGCCTCGCCAAGGCGACCGGTGACGGCACCAGCTTCCGTCCGGGCGACACGGTGATCCCCGCGGACTACGAGGTCGACACCTTCGCCCCGATGGTCAACTCGCGCGGCGACGTGGCCTCGACGGACTCCAAGGGGCGCTTCACCAACGGCTTCCTGCCGCGCTCGGTGGGCATCGGCGGGAACCTGAGCTTCCTCGTCAACACGGTGGACCTGGACGTGCGCTACCAGCCGCCGGGGGTGCCGCTGCTGGTCTTCGCCCGGGCGCAGTTCCTGCCGCGCTTCACCACCTCCGGCGGCGACGGGACCCGCGTGCTGCTGGAGCAGGCCTTCGGGCGGATCATCCCGTTCGACTCGCAGGAACTGGCGCTGACGGTGGGCAAGTTCGACTCGGTCTTCGGCATCGAGTACCTGGACAACCAGGCCAACCTGCGCACCGGCATCACGCCCTCGCTGATGGCGCGCTACACGACGGGGACGCCGCTCGGCGCCAAGCTCTTCTACCGCTACCAGTTCCCCAGCCTCTGGTCGGCCGTGTCCCTCAACGTCTCGGCGACCAACAGCTCGCCGTTCGTGGAGGCGTTGCAGCCGCCGGACTTGTCGTTCAGCGGCGTGCCGGTCGGCGCGGCGCGGCTGGGCTACGAGCTCGACCTGCCGAAGGTGCAGCTGAAGATCGGCCTGAGCGGCATGCTCGGCCCGCGCAACGACCAACGAGACTGGCAGGTACAGCAGCGAGGGTGGGGCGCCGACCTGCGCTTCCTGGTGGCCGGCCTTTCGCTCGCCGGCGAATGGGTCTACGTGACCGAGGACCGCGGCGAGGAGCCCGAGAAGCTCACCGGCGCCGGCGTGGCATCCTTCGCGTCGGGCTTCGCCGCCCGCGGGCTCTGGGCTCAGGTGGCCTACGGCTTCGAGCTGCCGAGCACCACCTTCCGCAAGCTGAGTCTGTACGTGGGCTACTCCTGGCGGCACGCGAAGTTCGAGGGCTTCGACGCCATCACCGTGGACCGCTTCACGGGCGGCGTCCGGCTCGACGTCTGGGACAGCCTCAGCTTGAAGCTCGAGGCCCTCTTCAATCGTGAGCTCGAGGGGGCGCCGAACGTGGACAACGACGTCTACGCCGCCTCGCTCGTCTACTCCTACTGACCCGAGGGCTCGCCATGCTCCCCTGCACCTTGCTGCTCGCCCTGACGACGGCCGCCACGGTTCCCAAGCCCCCGCCGGCGCCCAAGGCTCCACCGGCACCGGTCTGGCTGGCCGACGAGCTGCCGCTGCCGCTCGCGGTCCGCACGCCCGAGGACCTGCAATTCAAGGGTGTCGCCGAGCGGCAGTACCTGGTCTTCAACCTGCTCGCGGGCGGCAAGGTCGCGTGGGACGCCGGCGACTGGGCCACCGCGGCGAGCAAGTGGGAGGCGTTGCTGCGCCTGCCGGATCTTCCAGCGGAGGTGCTGGCTGCGGCCAAGCCGTTCGCCGCCGAGGCGCGAAAGAGGGCAGGGAACACGGCGCCCGCGGAGCCGCCGGCCATCGCTCTGGTGGGACCCGCCAAGGTCGCGGAGCCCGAGCCGGCGCCTCCGCCCCATTCAGCTCCAGCCCTCAGGGCTCCGGCGGCCGGAGCCCTCAGCGGCGTCGTGACCGGAGGCGGTTCTCTGGGGCCCGGCGGCGCGGTCATCGTGCTTCGGCGGGTCGGCGGGACGACCCCGCGGCCGAAGCCTGCCAAGGGCAAGGTGGTCGTGCAGAAGGGCAAGACCTTCGTCCCGCGCGTGCTGGCCGTGCCGGTGGGGACCGCGGTGGAGTTCAGGAACGAGGACGAGATCTCGCACAACGTCTTCTCGCTCTCGAAGCCGAGCGAGTTCGATCTGGGCCTCTACAAGGGCGGCAACTCGCGCGCGCAGCAGTTCGACAACCCGGGCGCGGTCCAGCTCCTGTGCAACATCCACTCGTCGATGATCGGCTACGTCTACGCGGTGGACTCGCCCTGGTTCGCGCAGGCGGACGCGACCGGCGCCTTCACCATCAAGGGCGTCCCGGCGGGCGAGTACGTGCTGGAGGCGTGGCACGAGGCCGCCGCCGCGACGACCCGCCTGAGCGTGAAGGTCGACGGGGACACCAAGGTCTCGGTCACGGTGGGCGGGGACAAGGCGCAGTCCGGCTTCGTGCCCGACAAGTACGGCAAGCCGCGGCAGGTGCAACTGGGGTACTGAGGCAGAGCGTGTCCACCGGCGGATGGTTCTTGGACACGGCGGCCGGACCCTTCGACAATCGTCCGCCTTTGGGCTAAAAGGCTGCCCGTCCTCACTCGAAATGGGGCGGGGAACCGGGTGGACCCGTTGTCCTCCTTGGAAGCAAAGAAAGAGAAGAAGCAAACATGCCTACTGGAACGGTGAAGTGGTTCAACGACGCGAAGGGCTTTGGTTTCATCACGCAGGACGGGGGCGGCGAAGACGTCTTCTGCCACCACACCGCCATCCAGATGGACGGCTTCCGCACCCTGGCCGAGGGCCAGAAGGTGCAGTTCGAGGTCACCCGCGGCCCGAAGGGCCTGCAGGCCTCGAACGTGAAGGCCGCGTAGTCGAAAGCAAGCTCTTGTAGATAGAAAGCCCGGCCCCCTCTTCGGATGGCCGGGCTTTCGTCTGTCTGGGGAATTACGGGCTTTGGGCTTTGGGCTTTGGGCTTTGGGCTGCGGGCTGCGGGCTTCGGGCTTCGGGCTTCGGGCTTCGGGCTTCGGGCTTCGGGCTTCGGGCTTCGGGCTTCGGGCTTCGGGCTTCGGGCTTCGGGCCTCGGGCTTCGGGCCTCGGGCTTCGGGCCTCGGGCCTCTCCGGCGGCCGCCACGCAATGGGCGCCGCATTGTTTCCGGGTGCGTATCGCAGTCTTCGACACCCATCCGTTCGACCGCGAGGCCTTCGAGCAGGCCAACGCGCGCTTCGGCCACGAGCTGTCCTTCTTCGAGGCCCGGCTGACCTCGCGGACGGCGGCGCTGGTGAAGGGACATGGCGCGGTCTGCCCCTTCGTCAACGACCGACTGGACGCGCCGGCCATCGAGGCCCTGGCTCAGGCGGGAGTCCGGCTCGTCGCGCTGCGCTCGGCCGGCTTCAACCACGTGGATCTCGTCGCGGTCTCGCGCTTCGGCTTGCCGGTGGTGCGCGTGCCTGAGTACTCGCCGCACGCGGTGGCGGAGCACACCTTCGCGCTGCTGCTCTCGCTCGTCCGCAAGATCCCCAGGGCCTGGTTGCGGGTGCGCGAGGCCAACTTCGCGCTCGACGGCCTGGTGGGCTTCGACCTCGCCGGGAAGACCTTCGGCGTCGTCGGGACCGGGCGCATCGGCGCGGTGGTCGCGAGCATTGCCAAGGGCTTCGGCTGCCGGGTGCTCGCCTACGATGTCCAGCCGCCGAAGGTGCTCGCCGACGATCTGGGGCTCGAGTACGCGACGCTGGACCGGCTCTACCGCGAGTCGGAGATCGTCTCGCTGCACGTCCCGCTCACCCCGCAGACCTGGCACCTGCTGGACGAGGCGGCGTTCGCGAAGATGCGCCGAGGAGCGGTCGTGCTCAACACCGGCCGCGGCGCGCTCATCGACAGCAAAGCGCTCATCGGCGCTCTCAAGTCGGGCCAGGTCGGAGGGGCGGGGCTGGACGTCTATGAAGAGGAGGAGGGCCTGTTCTTCCGGGACCTCTCCGGGCAGGTGCTGCAGGACGACACGCTGGCGCGGCTGCTCACCTTCCCCAACGTGCTCATCACCTCGCACCAGGCGTTCCTGACCCGCGAGGCGCTGGGGAACATCGCGGAGACCACGCTCAGCAATGTCAGCGCGTTCGAGGCGGGCCGGCTACAGCACGAGGTGCGAGCCCAGGACGTCCTCCGGCCGGCGCAGGAGCCTGTGGCGACACCGATCCCCTGAAGTTCTGTCATCGCACCCAGCGCCCCAGTAGTATCCCCGCCGCGATGACCGGCCCTGCCACAACCGTCCCCTGTCGAGAGCGCCTGTCCCGCCTGACGAGGCAGCAGCAGGCGGTCGCCTACCTCGCGCTCGCGCACGCGCTCACCGACCAGGCCCGGACCGCCTTCCTGGACGGTCTGGGGGGCTTCGAGCGCGCGCGCCAGTGCAACGAGGTCGTCCACTCGCTGACCGCGCAGGCGCTGCGGCTCGAGCAGGGAAGGGTGGACATCGCGGCGATGCGCGCCTTCGCCGAATTGATCTGCGAGTCGGCGGGGAGCCGCGGCTGGCTGCCGCTGTTGGCCCGCGCCATCGGCCAGGCCGAGCAAGTCGCGCGGAGGGCCGTGCAGCCCGGAGAAAGCCGGACTATCCGCGCTTCCTCGCCTTCGCGGCCTTCTTGAGCGTGGGCTTCGGCCTGGACTTGGCCTTGGCCTTCGTCTTGGGCGGCAGGGTCTGCGCGTAGGCGAATGCCCGCTTCACCCAGACGGCGAGCAGCTCCTCGTCCTCGAGGCTCAGGATCTGCACGTACTCCTTCATCGGCCGGCCGCCCATCGGATCGAAGGGCTGGGTGCCGTCGAGCTCCAGGAGCTTGGCGCGCTGCCGCTCGTCGAGCCGGACGATGAGGGTGGTGCTGCCGAAGAGGCTCGTGAACAGCTGGCCGTTCACGAAGGCGCTGGGGCAGCCGAACATCGGGCGTGGCTCGCAGGCGAGGCCCTCGATGAGCGAGGCGAACAGGGCCTTCGTCTCCGGCGAGGCCTTCTCGAACTTGGACATCGCTCCTCCACTGCTCCGAACGATCTAGGCGACTGCGCGCAGGACCGCGGCGATCTCCTGCTGGGTCATGGGCGGGCGCCCAGGCAGCCGGCCCTGCTCGTCGTGGGCGATGCGGACCGTGTCCGCGGCGTAGGTGTCGATGCGCTCCGGGCCGATCTTCAGCTGGGAGAGCCGGGTGGGGCAGCCCAGGGACGCGAGGAACGCCTCGAAGCGGTGGATCCCCTCGAGCGCCACGTCGAGGTCGTCCGGGCGCCGGGCCTGCACGCCGAAGACGCGCTGGGCGAACTGGACGAAGCGGTCGGGGCGGGTCTTGGCGGCGTGGCGCATCCAGCCCGGGTTGACCACCGCCAGCCCGGCGCCGTGCGCGACGTCGTGGTGGGCGCTGAGGACGTGCTCGATCATGTGGACCGGGAACGGCGCGTTGACGCCCACCTGCACCCAGCCGTTGAGCGCCAGCACCGAGGCCCACTGCACCTGGGAGCGCGCCTCGAGGTCGCGGCCGTTGGCCACCGCCTTGGGGCCCCACTCCACGGCGGCCAGGAGCACCGCCTCCGCGAACCGGTCCTGGATGGGCGTTCCGTCCACGCCGTTGAAGTAGCCCTCGGTGACGTGGGTGAAGAGGTCGGCGACGCCGTAGGCGGTGTGGTCCGCCGGCACGCTCACTGTCAGCTCCGGGTCGACGACCGCCACGCGCGGGTAGAGGCACTCGGCCAGCACGTAGCTCTTCTCGGTGGTCTTCTCGTTGGTGATGACGGCGCCGTCGTTCATCTCCGAGCCGGTGGCGGCGAGGGTGGGCACGGTCACGACGGGCAGCGCGCGCGTCGGCAGCCGCTGCTCCGCCTGGCCGTGGGCGATCATGTCCCAGGGATCCCCCTCGTAGAAGACGGCGGCGGCCATGACCTTGGCGGCGTCCATGGTGCTGCCGCCGCCGAGGGCCACGACCACGTCGCAGGCCTCGCTGCGGGCCAGCCCGGCGCCGCGCAAGACGGTGGACAGGCGCGGGTTGGGCTCGACGCCGGCGCATTCGACCACGGCGACGCCCGCGGCGGTCAGGCTGGCCACCGCCCGCTCGAACGTCCCGCTGCGCTTGACGCTGCCCCCGCCGGTGACGAGCAGCGCCCGCTTCCCGTGCTGGCGCACCTCGTCGCCCAGCTTCGCGAGCGAGCCGGCGCCGAAGACGAGGCGGGTGGGGTTCTGGAACTCGAAGCGCATCATGGCGGGGGCTCCTGAGGACGAAGGTGCGCGCACTCTTAACCGGCCGGGCGTGCTTGCGGCAACCGGCTCGCACGCAGGTCTGGAGGGCGCGCGCCGTGCCAGAGGCCCAGCGGCGCGGCGGCCGAGGGCTGCGCTCTGCGGTGCTGTCGGACGCGCGTGCTATCACGCCTTTCATTCCCGAAGACCCGGAGGTCCGCCGTGCCTGCCCGCCGTATCCCGATGCTCAAGACCACGCTCGCCGAGGTCGCGCGCGCCCAGGAGCTGCTCGACAAGGAGCGCTATGACGACGCCCGCGAGATCCTCGAGCGCGCCCACGCCTTCCTCACCGACGAAGGACAGCGCTCCTCGCACGTGCTGTGGCTGCTCGCGGTCACCTGCGACTTCCTCGACGATCTCCCCCAGGCCCTGCACTACGCCGAGCAGGCGGTGGACCTGGACCCGGCCTCGCCCGCGCTGCGCCGCTCGTACGAGATCGTGGTCGAGCGCCTGCGCACGGCGGTCGGCGAGGCCCGGCCGGGCGACGAGGAGACCCCGAAGCTCTACGAGCTGCTCATCCGCGCCGACGAGGCCGACGCCGGCAGCCACCTGGCGATGGCGCGCTGGCACGCGGAGTCGGGCAACCCCGCCGAGGCGTGGCGGGTCCTGGAGGCGCTGACGGTGCTCGCCCCGTCCCACCGCGAGGCCTGGTCGCTCAAGGCCACCGTCGCCCGCACCCTGGGAAAGGTCCAGGAGGCGCGCGAGGCGGAGCTCGAGGCCAGCGGCCGGGGCGACCCCGCAAGCCTCGGCTTTCCAATTAGCGGAGGTATCGCCCGCGCATAAGTTCGTTTGCTCGCTCGCGCCGGCCGCGGTTTCGAGCGCGCTCGCTGTTCAAAACGTCACGAGTTGGCGAGAACGGCCCGAAAACCAGGCAGGCGGGGAACCGATTTTCCCCAAGGCTTCCAAGGGGCTAGGAGGGGAAGGCGCACATGCCCTGAAAGGGTTGACATTTCGGGCGTTTAAGCGGTAGAACGCCGCTCGCAGTACGGCCCTTTCTTCCCGGGTTTGGAGGTGGCTTCGGTAGGTTGCTGTGGAGGGTGCGACTTCCAGCCCAATTCCCAAGCGGGTCCCCCAGCAGGTCCATCCAAGGAGTAGTCAATGTCCAAGCAAGTCGACGCTTTCATGGCAGACCTGATCGCCAAGAACCCCTCTGAGCCCCAGTTCCACCAGGCGGTTCGCGAGGTCGTCGAGTCGATCATGCCGGTGGTCGAGTCGAATCCGGCCTACAAGCAGGCCAAGCTGCTCGAGCGGATGACCGAGCCGGAGCGCGTGCTGATGTTCCGCGTGCCCTGGGTCGACGACAAGGGCCAGGTCCAGGTCAACCGCGGCTACCGCGTGCAGTTCAACAGCGCCATCGGCCCCTACAAGGGCGGCCTGCGCTTCCACAGCAGCGTGACCCTGGGCGTGCTCAAGTTCCTGGGCTTCGAGCAGACCTTCAAGAACAGCCTGACCGGCCTGCCCATGGGCGGCGGCAAGGGCGGCTCGGACTTCGACGCGCGCGGCAAGAGCGACATGGAAGTCATGCGCTTCTGCCAGGCCTTCATGAGCGAGCTGTACCGCCACATCGGTGAGGACACCGACGTGCCGGCCGGCGACCTCGGCGTGGGCGGCCGCGAGATCGGCTACCTGTTCGGCATGTACAAGAAGCTCTCCAACACCTTCACCGGCGTGCTGACCGGCAAGGGCCTGGAGTGGGGCGGCTCGCTCGTGCGCACCGAGGCGACCGGCTACGGCGCCACCTACTTCGCCCAGGAGATGCTGGCGGCCCGCGGCGACGGCTTCAAGGGCAAGACCTGCGTCATCTCCGGCGCCGGCAACGTCGGCCTGCACACCATCGAGAAGGTCAACCACCTCGGCGGCAAGGTCGTGGCGATGACCGACTACGACGGCACCGTCGTCGACATGGACGGCATCAACGAGGAGAAGTGCAACTGGACGAAGGAGCTCGTCTTCGGCCGCCGCGGCAGCCTGAAGGAGTACGTCAAGAAGTTCCCGAAGGCCGAGTTCAAGGAGAAGGGCAAGAGCTGGTCCGTCAAGTGCGACATCGCCTTCCCGACGGCCTGCGAGAACGAGCTCAACGGCGAGGACGCCAAGACCCTCGTCAAGAACGGCTGCTTCATGGTCGTCGAAGGCGCGAACATGCCGTCGACCCCCGAGGCCATCGAAGTCTTCCTGCAGAACAAGGTCGCCTTCGCGCCCGGCAAGGCCAGCAACGCCGGCGGCGTGGCCACCTCGGGCCTCGAGATGGCGCAGAACGCGCAGCACCTGAACTGGACCGCGGAAGAGGTCGATGCCCGCCTGGTCGGCATCATGAAGGGCATCCACAAGACCTGCATGCAGCACGGCAAGGACGGCAACTACATCAACTACCTCAAGGGCGCGAACATCGGCGGCTTCATCAAGGTCGCCAACGCGATGCTCGCCCAGGGCGTGGCCTGGTAGCCCAGCCGTAGTCCATCGTCGTTAGCGGTTCGCGAGGCCGGGTTCTCGAAAGAGGACCCGGCCTCGCTCGTGTGGAGGGCGCATGGACAGCACCGAGCTCGTCGTCGGACTGGGAGTCGTGGGCGTCCTGGCCTTGATCGGCGTCGCCGTCTACTACTCCCTCCAGCGCGACAAGCAGCGTGCCGCGGTCCTGGCCGACCTGGCGGAGCAGCTCCAAGGCACGGTGGCCGCGAGCGGCGTCGACTATCGCTACCGGGGCCTGCCGGTCCACCTGCGCCACACCGGCTCCGAGGACGACGGGGCGCGCACGACGCTGACGCTCCAGCTCGGCCGGGGCGGCTTCATGCTCCTGGTCAGCCGTCGCGGCATGGCCGAGGGACGGTCGATGCTGGCCAGAATGGTCGGCGACGAAGACCTCGAGGAGCCGACGGGCGACGAGCGCTTCGACGCCAGCTTCCTGGTCCGCACCCGGACCGCTTCGTCGGCTCGCGCGGTGCTCACCGACGAGGTCCGCGACGCCATCCTCGCGCTCAACGAGCGTGGCTTCGGCTCCGCCGTCGTCAAGTGCACTCCCGACAGCCTCGCGATCAGTGTGGCGGGCCACCTGCACCAGTACGAGCTGCTGGCCGATCTGATCGACGGCTCGGCGGCCATCTTCGACGGCTTCCTCGCCGAGTGCCGTCCGCGGCTGCTCGAGGGCGGCGAGTAGGGTTCGTGCTTGGTGGGTGGCAATCCACCGCCATGAACCGCCAAGGTCGCCAAGGCTTCTCTTGTCTGGGGCCACAAGCTTCGGCACCTCGCTCCGCTACCTCGGAACCGAGGTCTTGCCGCCGCGAAGCTCGGGCCACAGCGAGGCGCGGGGCCGCGCGGCGGGCACGGCCTCGAAAAGCCCCAAGCCCTTGGCGACCTTGGCCCCTTGGCGACCTTGGCGTTTCCAGATGCCGTTACCTTCAATACAATTCGCCTCCCCATGGCAACCACCGACGCCCGATCCCCCCGCGGCCAGGAACCCTGGTACGTCACCTTCCACGACCTGATGCCGTTCCGGGTCCGCGAGATCCTGCTCGTCTCCTCGCCCTACGACGCCTTCACGCTGGAGGAGGACGGGCGGCTCACCGAGCGGATCTTCACCGAGAACGCGGAGATCAGCCTCTCCACCGCGCCGCGCATCACCCACTGCTCCACCGGCGCGCGGGCCTTCGAGCTGATGGCCGAGCGGCGCTTCGACCTCGTGATGACCATGGTCCGCATCGCGGACACGGACGTCTCCTCCTTCGGCCGCAAGGTCAAGGAGCTCTACCCCAGCATGCCGGTGGTGCTGCTGGTGCTCACCGAGGCGGACCTCAACGCCTTCCCCGGCGGCGTGGACGCCAAGAGCATCGACCACACCTTCTGGTGGACGGGCGACGCGCGGATCATCCTGGCCATCGTCAAGCTGGTCGAGGACAGCCTCAACGCGCCGCACGACACGGCCACCGCGGGGGTGCGCTGCATCATCGTGGTCGAGGACTCCGTCCGGCGGTACTCGAGCTTCCTGTCGCTGCTCTACGCCGAGCTGATGGCGCAGTCGAACTCGCTCTCCGCCGAGGGCGTCAACGACCTCACCCGCATCCTGCGCATGCGTGCCCGCCCCAAGCTCCTGCTCGCCCGCACCTTCGAGGAGGCGATGGGGCTGTACCGGCGCTACAAGGACCACGTCGTCGCCGCCATCAGCGACGTGCGCTACCCGCGCGGCGGCGAGGAGGACCCCCAGGCCGGCTTCGCGCTGGTCAAGGCCATCCGCGCCGAGGACCCGGAGCTGCCCATCCTGGTGCAGTCCGCCGAGCCGGAGAACGCCGCGCTCGCCGCCGAGGCCGGGGTCCACTACGCCGACAAGAACTCCAACGAGCTGCTCAAGAAGATCCAGAGCTTCGTCACCGAGAGCCTGGGCTTCGGCGACTTCATCTTCCGGCTCCCCGACCGCACCGAGGTGGGCCGCGCCCGGACGATGTGGGATCTGGAGCAGCTGTTGCGCACCGCCCCCGGCGGCTCGCTCGAGTACCACGCCAACCGCAACCATTTCTCGCTGTGGATGATGGCGCGCTGCATGTTCGACCTGGCGAGAAGGGTGCGCCCAACCAAGCCGTCCGACTTCGGTGGCGCCGAGGGGCTGCGGAAGTACCTTGTTGGCGTGGTCGAGGAAGCCAGGCTCAAGCATCAGGAGGGGGTCATCACCGACTTCTCCTCCAAGCAGGCCACCCCGCAGACCCCGTTCCTGCGCGTCGGATCCGGGTCCATCGGCGGCAAGGCCCGCGGGCTCGCCTTCGTCTCCTCGGTGCTGGCCCGCAACGCGCTCAAGGACCGGTTCGGCGAGCTGCAGGTGCGCATCCCCCGGTCGATCGTGGTGCCCACCGACGAGTTCGACAAGTTCATCGAGTCCAACCGCATCCTCGACGGGGGGCTCAAGAACCTGGACGAGAAGGCCATCCTGCAGCGCTGCCTGGTCGGCCAGCTCTCGCAGACCTTGATGGGCGACCTGCGCCGCGCCGTCGCCCACTTCAAGGGCCCGCTCGCGGTCCGCTCCTCCAGCCTGCTCGAGGACAGCCAGCTGCAGCCGTTCGCCGGCATCTACAACACGTACATGCTGCCGAACAACCACCCCGATCCGGAGGTGCGGTTCCAGGAGCTGTGCCAGGCCATCAAGGCGGTCTACGCCTCGACCTACTCGGCGGACGCGCGCGCCTACATCGACGGCACGCCCTACTCGCTCGAGGAAGAGAAGATGGCGGTGCTCATCCAGGAGATCGTGGGCAACGCCTACGGCACCCGCTTCTACCCCAACGCCTCCGGCGTCGCCGTCTCCTACAACTACTATCCGATCGGCCACCAGAAGGCCGACGACGGGCTGGCGATGGTCGCGCTCGGCCTGGGCCAGACCATCGTCCAGGGCGGGCAGACGCTGCAGTTCTCGCCGTCGACGCCCAACATCCTTCCGCAGTTCGGCTCGCCGCAGGACTACCTGCGCTACTCGCAGCGCCAGTTCTGGGCGCTGGATCTCTCGCGCCAGCGCGTGGACTTCACCGCCGGCGCCGAGGCCTCGCTCGTCCAGCTCGACGTCACCGAGGCGGAGCAGGACGAGACGCTCAAGCTGGTCGGCAGCGTCTACAGCCCCGACGACGACGTCATCCGCGACGACCTGGGCCAGCGGGGCCCGCGGGTGGTGAGCTTCCACAACATCCTCAAGTGGGGCGCCATCCCCATGCCCGAGGCGCTGGCCGAGGTGCTGCGCCTGTTCCGCGATGGCATGGGCTGCCCGGTGGAGGTGGAGTTCGCCCTCGACGCCGGCGACTGGGGCCGCTCGGTGGAGCGGGGCGTGGAGCCCAGGCCGCCGTCGCTCTTCGTCCTGCAGGTGCGCCCGCAGGGCACCCAGCTCATGGAGACCGACGTCGACACCGAGGCCGTCGACGAGGATCAGGTGCTCTGCCGCACCGACCGCTCGCTGGGCCACGGCTGCATCGAGACCATCAAGGACATCGTCTTCGTCAAGCGCCAGGAGCTGGAGGCGAACGAGACGCCGGCCATCGCCGACGAGGTGGGCGCCTTCAACACCAAGCTCACCGCCGAGAAGAAGCCCTACCTCCTGGTGGGCCCGGGCCGCTGGGGCTCATCCGATGCGCGGCTGGGCATCCCGGTGAAGTGGGCGCAAATCGCCGGGGCCAAGGTGATCGTGGAGACGCCGTTCGGCGAGCGCGAGGTCGAGCCTAGCCAGGGCGCGCACTTCTTCCACAACGTGACGAGCTTCCGCATCGGCTACCTGACGCTCTCCAACCTCGAGCACCAGCACACCGCTCACCGGCGGCAGTGCGACCTGGCCTGGCTCGAGGGGCAGAAGGACTTCGTCGAGACGAAGGAGGTGCGGCACATCAAGCTCGAGCGGCCCATCCGCGTGCTGCTCGACGGCAAGAAGAGCCGCGCGACCATCCTCAAGCCTGGGTAGTGCCGGGCTTCCACGGGCATCCTTGCATCCCGTGAATCGGAGGCGCACTCGACCATCTTGTCGGTCGTGTCGGCCGGGGTGCCCGGTTTCCACGCGCTGCTGAAGGTTGTTGATGGCCACCAACAACCTTCAGCAGCCCAGCCAACACCTCACTCCAGCGGGATGCAGAAGTCGCGCACCACCATCATGTGCTGCATGTTGGTCGCGTCGCTGTCGGTCTTCTGCACCGGCGAGACGTCGGCGAGCGGCGTGTAGATGCGGCTGTCGAACACCAGGCCGTTGGTGAAGGTGTTCGAGCCGATCTTGACCGGCGTCTTGAGCGCGTTGAGGGCCGTATTCGGCATCACCCAGTCGAGCGGTGAGCTGCGGCTGGCGTTGGTGTTGGTGTTGCCCTTGGCGTCGGCGGGCCAGGGCGAGGTCGTGACCACCACCTGCTTCAGATAGGTGCTGAGGCAGGTCTCGGTGCGGCTGCCGGTGTTCAGGTCGCCGCCGACGACCAGGTAGTCGCCGGTGGGGACCTTGCCCTTGATGTAGTTGACCAGGGCGTTGGCCTCGCTGCCGCGGTCGCCGGTGCTCGACGTGAGCAGGTGCAGGCTGACGACCCAGAGGTCCTTCGGTCCCGGCAGGTCGACGTGGGCCCAGACGAAGTCGCGGTTGGGGCTCTTGGTGTCCTCCCACTCGCCGGCCTCGAGGATGGGGAAGCGGCTGATGACGCCGTTGGGGATTCGGTTGCCGGGCTCGCGCCAGTGCCAGAAGCCGGCGCCGAAGGTGCTGGTGACGAAGTTGCGGATGTCCTGGTCGGAGTTCCAGGCGTAGTTGAACTCCTGGATCATGACCACGTCCGGCTTGAGCCCCTTGAAGATGCGGATGCCCTCGCCGGGGTCGTAGGACTGCTTGTTGCCGCTGGTGATGTTGGCGGCGGCGATGCGGATGCAGTACGGCGGGTTTTCGCCGCTGCAGGGCCCGCAGTCGATTCTCATGGCCGCAGTCGTCGGGCACCTTGCCGCAGGAGCGGCCGAGCTCGGCGCAGGTCTTGGGCTGGCAGGCGCAGACGTTGTCGGTGCCGCAGGTGTTCGGGGCGGCGCAGAAGCCGCAGTAGACGGTGCGGGTGTTGCCGCAATGGCCGTCCACGTCGGTGATGGTGCCGCAGTCCTTTCCGAGCCGCGCGCACATCTCCACGGCGGTCTCGGACGTGCAGCCGTCCGGGCAGTGGTCGACGCAGGCGTCGGTGCAGTCGCCGCAGTTGACCGTGCGCAGGTCGCCGCACAGGTCGGTGGCGGTGAGCGACCCGCAGAAGGCGTTCATCCGGGTGCACAGCTGGGCGTCGGTCTCCGGCGTCCAGCACTGGCCGCAGATGTTGTCGACCCCGCCGTAGCCGCAGGTGGCGGGCGCGGTGCAAGTGCCGCAGAAGACCGTCCGCGGCGTGTTGCACAGGTCGCGCGCCTGGAAGTCGTCGCAGTCCTTGCCGAAGCGCTTGCAGAGCGCGGCGTCGGTCTCGCTGCAGCTGCCGTCGCCGCAGACGCCCTCGGCGCCGGAGCCTCCGCAGGTCTCGGGCAGGGTGCACTCGCCGCACTGGATGGTGCGGTCCTGGCCACACCGGTCCTTGGCCGCGAGCAGGCCGCAGTTGTGGCCGGCGGAGAGGCAGAGGTCGCTGTCGGGTTCGGGCTCGCACGCCGGAACGCCGCAGACGTGCTCCGTGCCAGACCCGCCGCACGTCTCGGGCAGCGTGCAGGTGCCGCACTCGACGGTCTTGCCGCAGCCGTCGTCGATGGCGCCGCAGTTGAGGCTGCCGCAGGTCGCCGGGACGCAGGCGTCGACGTCGGTGGGAACGTCCGCGTCGAGCTCGCTCAGGGGGCGAGCCGTCGGGATTGCCCGCGGAAGGAGGAGGAGGGCACGCGCAAAGCACGAGCAACGAGGCTGCGAGGAGGCTACGACGCATGGATGAAGGTCTCGCTGGGGAAGGTCGCCGACGCCGGCCGGAGACGAACAGTCGCGACCATTGGAGCACAAGCGAGCCAGCGCTAGGAAGCGCTCGCTGGCGGGCAAGCGGGACGCTCTGCTATCTCATCGGCCGACGACGGCCCAAATGGAGGAGGACCCCATGGCGCAGGGAGCGGGCAAGCGGATCGGAGTGGTGCTGGCGGGATGCGGATTTCTCGACGGCGCCGAGATCCACGAAGCGACGCTGACGCTCCTCGAGCTGGACCGGGCGGGCGCGACCGTGCGTGCGGCGGCGCCGGACGTCCCCCAGATGCACGTCGTCGATCACGTCGCGGGCAAGCCGACGCCCGAGAAGCGCGGCGTGCTGACCGAGGCGGCGCGCATCGTGCGCGGGAAGATCGAGCCCTTGGCGAACCTCCGGGCCGCGGACCTCGACGCGGTCATCTTCCCGGGCGGGTTCGGCGTGGCCAAGAACCTGTGCACCTTCGCCGTGGACGGGCCCAACTTGAAGGTCGACCCCCAGGTGGAGCGGTTGATCAAGGAGATGCACGCCGCCCAGAAGCCGATGGGCCTCATCTGCATCGCGCCGGTCCTGGCCGCCAAGGTGCTGGGCGCCGAGCACCCCCGCCTGACCATCGGCGACGACCCGGAGACCGCTTCGATCGTCGAGGGGTTGGGGGCGAAGCACGTCGTCTGCAAGGTCGAGGAGATCGCCTGCGACGAGCGGCTCAAGCTTGTGAGCACGCCGGCCTACATGCTCGGGCCGTCGATCTTCCCGGTCTCGCAGGGCATTGCCAAGCTGGTGGCCAAGGTCATCGAGCTCGCCTGACGAGCGCGTCGCCCCAAGCCTCGAGCTTTCCGGAAAGCCCTGGGCCTGGAGCCTGATCCCATCAGTCAGTCTCTGGAGCCTTTCGATGAGAGCGATTCTGCATCCGGGAGCCCGGCGGTCTCGACGTGCTGGAGATGCGCGAGGTCGTCGAGCCCGAGCCGGGACGAAACGAGGTCCGCGTCGCCGTCCGCGCGACCGGGCTCAACCGCGCCGACATCCTGCAGCGCCGCGGGCTCTACCCGCCGCCGCCAGGGGAGCGCGAGGACATCCCCGGCCTGGAGTTTTCGGGGGTCGTCGAGGCGCTGGGGCCGGGCGCGACGCGCTTCAAGGTGGGCGACCGGGTGATGGGGCTGGTGGGTGGCGGCGCCTACGCCGAGAAGGTCACCCTCCACGAGCGCATGGCCGTCCGCGTCCCGCAGGGGGTCGAGCTCGGTGGAGGCCGCGGCGATCCCCGAGGCCTTCATCACCGCCTCGGACGCGCTCTTGCACCAGGCCGCGCTGCGGCCGGGGGAGCGGGTCCTGATCCACGCGGTGGGCAGCGGCGTGGGGACCGCCGCGCTGCAGGTCGCCCGGCTCATCGGCGCGACGGCGCTCGGGACGTCCCGGACCGAGGACAAGCTGCGGCGCTGCAAGGCGCTCGGGCTGGAGCACCCGCTGCACCTGCAGTCGGGGCGGTTCGCGGACGAGGTCCGGGTGCTGACCGGCGGGGCAGGGGTGGACGTGGTGCTGGACCTGGTCGGCGGCGACTACGTCGAGGAGGACCTGGCGGCGATGGCGCCGAAGGGCCGCCTGGTGCTGGTGGGACTGATGGCGGGCAACTTCGCCAAGCTGCCGCTGGGGCTGCTGCTCACGCGGCGGCTGACGGTGCGCGGGACGGTGCTCCGTTCGCGGCCGATTCGAAGAGAAGATTCGAAGCGGCGTTGGCGTTCGAGCGCGAGCTCGTGCCGCAGTTCGAGCAGGGCCGGCTGTCACCGGTGATCGACGAGGCGGTGGCGGTCTCGGACGTCAAGCGGGCGCACGAGCGGCTGGAGACCAACGCGACGTTCGGAAAGATCGTCCTGGTCTGGTAGGCGCCGAGTCCGTCTCGCGTCACGCCGAGAGGTTGGACGGGGCAGAGACGGGCTCCTCCCCGAAGTTCAATCCGGAAGTCCCGTCTGCGCAGGGGAGGCGGGGGGAGGGCTCGGCCAAACCCAACGCAAAGGGCCCGCGCCCGGCGGGCCCTGCGTGATTTGATGGAAAGCGGAGCCCTTCGGCGCGGAGGCCGGGTCAGGCGGCCTTCTGGACCTTGCCAGCCTTCAGGCAGCGGGTGCACACGCGCACGCGCTTGATGCTGCCGTTCATGTTGGCGCGGATGGACTGCAGGTTCGGCAGCGAGCGCTTCTTGGTCTTGTTGTTGGCGTGGCTGATGTTGTTGCCGACCAGGGCGCCCTTGCCGCAGATGTCGCACTTGAAAGCCATGACGTTGCTCCTCTACGCCGCCGACTGATTTGGGTCTGGCCGGCTGCTGCAAAAAGGTTGCGTAATTTGCCGAAAGTTCCGGGGAAAAGCAAGCCCCTTCACCAGGCCGCCTACCCCTTGGGCGCCATCCTGGCCCGGACCAGCGCTGCGAGCGTCCGGACGCCGTGCCCGGTCGCTCCCTTGGCGAAGTAGCCGCGCTCCTTGGGGCTGCTGGCCGGCCCGGCGATGTCCAGGTGGACCCAGGGGGTCTTGCCCACGAACTCCTTGAGGAACATCGCGGCGCTGATGGCCCCTCCCCAGCGGTCGCCGGTGTTCTTCAGGTCGGCGATCTCGCTCTTGAGCGACTCCTTCTGCAGCTCGCTCATCGGCAGGCGCCACATCTCCTCGCCCGCGTTCTTGGCGGCCTCCAGCACCTCCCACACCGCCGCGTCGTCGGTGCCGAACACGCCGGTGATGTAGTGCCCGAGCGCCACCACGCAGGCCCCGGTCAGCGTCGCCAGGTCGACGAGGATGGCCGGCTCGAGCTCGTTGGCCCAGGTGAGCACGTCGCCCAGCACCAGGCGGCCCTCGGCGTCGGTGTTGGTGATCTCCACCGTCTTGCCCAGCCGCGAGACGAGCACGTCGCCCAGCTTGTACGCCTTGCCGCCGGGCATGTTCTCGCAGGCGCCGAGGAAGGCGTGGACGGGGAAGGGGGGCTTGAGCTGCGCGACGACCTTCATCGCCCCCAGGACCGCGGCCGACCCGGCCATGTCGGTCTTCATGTCCAGCATGCCGTCGGTGGGCTTGAGCGACAGGCCGCCGGAGTCGAAGGTGATGGCCTTGCCGACCAGGACGACCGGCTTGGCCTTGGCCGCCTTGGCTCCCGAGGGCTCGTACCAGACGTGGACGAGCTGCGGGCCCTCGGCGCTGCCCTGGGCGACGCCCAGGAACATGCCCATGCGCAGCTTCTCGATCTTCTCCTTGGCGAGCGCCTCGAACTTCGAACTCGCTGGCGACCGCCATGTTGCGCGCGGCGATGGCGAGGTCGGTGGGGCCGAGCTGGTTGGCGGGCTCGTTGACCAGGTCGCGCGCCCAGTTGGTGGCCTCGGCGAGCTGCTCGGACCAGGCGAGCGCGTCGCTGAGCTCGCGGGTCTTGGTGGCCTTGGGCGGCAAGAGCAGGTTCGCCTGGCGGACGTCGCGGGCCGGCTTGTCCTTCTCGCCGGTCTTGTAGCGGTCGAAGCGGTAGGCGCCCAGCAGGAGCCCCTCGGCGACGGCCTCGACGCAGCCGGCCACCTCGCGGACGTCGGGGAGCGCCACGGTGACGGTGGCGGCGCCGACCCGGCGCGCGGCCTTGATGCCCTTGCCGGCGGCCATCCGCAGCGCCTCGGCGGTGAAGGCCTGGCGGGCGCCCAGGCCGAGGAGCATCACCCGGGTGGCGGGCAGGCAATCGTGCGTCTGGAGGGTGAGGCTCGAGTCGGCCTTGCCCTTGAACTGCTCCTCCGCGGCCAGCCGGAAGACCAGCCCGCCGAGCTTCGCCTCGAGCGCGGCGAGCGGGGCCGGGGCCTTCTTGGCATCGCCGGCGAGGTCGGACTCGAAGACCGGTACGAGCAAGAGGTCGCACTTCTGCAGGGTGAGGTCACCGGAGGCGAGGGAGAGCTTCATCGAGGACGGACTCCTGGAGGGAAACGTGTTGTCTGTCGGCGAGCGCGAAAATCTAGCACGGAGCTGCCAGCTCGCCGGGCGAAGTGCAGAGCGAGCGGCGGCCGGTTAGAGTGCCGGGCCTCCGCAGGCGGACGGACTCCTGCGGCCCTCAAGGAGAGTGTGAAGTCGTGACGCCGCAGCAACTCGAGGAGCTCAGGGCGAACGCGCTGGACCACGTCAACGCCGGCCGGATGGACGACGCGCTCAGCGTCTTCAGCACCATCGCCGAGCACGACCCCAACGCCGCGGACGGCTGGATCAACCTGGCGGCGGCCGAGCGCGGGGTGGGGCGGCTGGACCTGGCCGCCGAGCACTTCGGCAAGGGCGTGGCGCTGCTGCGCAAGGCGGGCCACGAGGACAAGGGGCTGCTCGCGACCGCCCTGCACGCCTGGGGCGCGACGCTCGAGGCGTTGGAGCTGACCGACGAAGCGGCCGCGGCCTACCGGGAGTCGGCCCAGAACGACCCGCGCGCGCCGACCCCGCTGGCGGCGCTCTCGACGCTGCTCGCCCGCGCCGGGCACCTGCGCGAAGCCGACAAGGTGGCGACCGAGTACTGCCTGGCGGCGGTGAGCATCCTCGCGGAGAAGCAGAACATCGCCCAGGTCCGCAAGTTCCAGAAGGCGCTCAAGAATGCCACCGCCGTCGACGGCAACCTCATCCTCATCGCGACCCGCGAGGCGTACGTGAAGAGCTTCGAGGAGACCGCCGCCAAGCTGCCCGCGGGCTCGCAGATCGAGGCCGAGCCGTACACCCACGGCCCGGGCGGCGAGGCGGTGCCCATCCTCGCCGACCAGGACCGGCCGTTCTCGCGCGTGCGCTTCGACGCGGTCGACCCCAAGACCGGCCAGCGCTGGATGATCCACGACGCGCCGACCTACGGCTTCCCCAAGGACAGCCCCGCGGCGGCCGACGGCTTCTTCTCGGTGCCGCACGCGGCCGGGACGCCCTTCCCGGTGCTGATGTGCACCCGGACGGCCTGGGACTACTTCTTCGTGAGGCTGCGCTTCGTCCACGGCCTGCGCGAGCAGACGATCCAGCGCGCGGAGAGGCCTCGGGGCCTGGTACCTGCGCGGGGTCGACGGCGAGTTCGGGGAGGGCGGGCGAGGGCACTTCCACTTCATCAGCCGCCCGCTGCGCATCGGGACGACCGGCCTGCGCTACGAGATCGACCTCGGGCTCTCGCAGCTCGACGCGATCCCGGAGCTGTTCGAGGTGCTCAAGCGCCTGCACGCCCAGGAGCCGATCGAGGTCGTCGTGCTGGGCGACGGGGCGCTGCCGCTCAAGGATTGGTAGCTCGCCATCGGTGATAGGGCTGGTAGAGTCCCCGCGGTCATGGCTCTCAACGGCGACTTCAAGACCTTTCCTCTTCCGGATCTCCTCCAGTGGCTCGAGGGGCGGCGCGCCCCCGGCCGGCTCAGCGTCGTCTGCGGCGGCGGCGAGCGCGTCTTCGTCCTCGGCCCCTGGGGCATCGCGCGCTACGGCGAGGCTGGGCTGCTCGAGCGGCTGGCGCGCCTGTTCGAGCTGGTCAAGGCGATGGACCCGGCCAGCATGCGCAGCACGGTCGCCGCGGTGCGCGCCGGGAAGCGCTGCGAGGAGGCCTTCGTCGCCGCCGGCATCACCACCGATCTACTGATGGAGATCGCCCGCGACGTGGCGACCCAGGCCGCCACCGACCTCTTCGAGGACACCAACGCCACCTTCCACCTCGCCGACGAGGTCGAGGAGGAGAACGAGAACAGCGTCCAGGTCGACCTGTCGCTGCGCGAGCTGCTCTACGAGGCCGCGCGGCGCTTCGACGAGGCGGGGCCCGCCTCCAAGCAGGTGGGCAACGACGGGACGCTGCTGTTCCCCACCGAGAAGGTCTCGCCCAAGCCGCGCGGGCTCGCCAAGGCGGCGCTGGCCGCCATCGGCGGGGGCGCGGCGGTCGGGGCGGTGCGGCTGGCGCTCGGGCTCTCCGCGGTGGGCGCCTCGCTCATCCTCTTCCAGCTCTGGCGCGACGGGCTCATCCGCATCGAAGGCGTCGCGGCGCCCAAGCACGACCCGCTCACGGTGATGCTCTCGCAGGGCGAGGGGCTGCTGAAGCAGGGCGAGTTCGAGGCCGCGGCGCTGGTCTTCAACAGCCTCTTGGCCGCCGACCCCAGCGACAAGCGGGTCCGCGAGTTCGCCCGCGCCGTCGAGCGCGAGCACATGGACGCCATCTACCGGAAGCTGACGCCGATGGCGGTGCCGCGGATGCTGGCGCCGGAGTCTTCGCTGTCGACGCTGCGGCAGGACGAGCGGATCGTCGCCTCGCTCGTCAACGGCCGGTGGGACGTCTCGACCCTGGTGCTGGCGAGCCCCCTGCGCGAGCTGCCGACGTTGAGGGCCATCGAGCGGATGGTGGAGCTGGGGTACGTCGGGCTGGCGCGGAGGTAGCGCAGAAGCGCCAGGAGACGGGATCAACTCGGGCCAGCGGACCGAGTCCCCCCTCTCCGTCCCTGTCCTGAGCCTGTCGAAGGAGAAGCCGGAGAGGGGACAGGGGGTGAGGCTCGCTCTCGACAACCTTCGGGAATTCAAGGGATTATCCCGTCGCCTGCTCTGGCGAACGCGCGCCAGGAAAGTCTGCGGCTGGTCGAGCGTGGATGTAGGCGAATGATCACCGCCGCGAACACGCTTCTTCTTCCGATGGCTGAGTCAACGCTCGAGACTGCGACGTTCGAGCGCTGCTACGACGACCATCGCGTCGCGGTCTACCGCTGGGCACTTCGCTACTCCGGCGGCTCCAAGTCCTTCGCCGAGGACATCACTCACGACGTCTTCGTTCGGCTCTGGGAGCACCTGCCGAGGCTGAAGGACCAGCACGATTCTGGCGCCCTGGCTCTTCCGCGTCACCGCCAACGTCGCCATCAGCAAGATCCGCCGCGAGAGCGCGCTCGGAAAGCTCAAGGCCGTCTTCCAGTTCGCCGGCGACGAGCACGACGAGGACGCTTCTCCCGACGATCAGATGTCCCGGAAGGAAGACTCAGAGGCGGCGCTGGAGCTCTTGAGGAAACTTCCCGCCAAGGAGCGCGTGGTCCTGTCGATGAAGCTGCTCGATGGAAAGAGCCAGCGCGAGATTTCGGAGGCGCTCTCGATGTCCGAAGGGTACGTCTCCAAGCTGGTCGCTCGCGGGATCGAGCGGGTCAAGGCCGCTGGCTGGGAGGTCTCCGATGCCGCGTGACTTCCGACAGGCGCTCCAGGACGCCGACCGCAAGAACGCCGACGCGGGCATGCCCGCCGCCGCCGACCGCCGATTGCGCGAGCGGCTCGGGCTCGTCGAAGCGCCCAAGAAGAGCTTCTCCTGGCAGCCGTTCGCCATCGCTGCCGCCGCCGCTGCGGTCCTCCTGCTGATCGTCGGCCTCTACCGGCCGGCCCCCAAGAGCGTCGGCGAGTTCGCGGTGCGCGAGGCCTCCGGCGACTTCCAGGCCGAGAAGGTCGGCGACGATATCCAGATCCGGTCGGGCATCGCGACGCTCGTCGACGAGGCCGAGGGCATCTCGCTGGCCGCCGCTTCGCCGGGCAAGCTGCGCAAGGAGTCGAGCGGCATTCGCGTGGTCGCTGGCACCTTCAAGACCGCCGTCGTCAAGCGCAAGACCGCCTCCAACCCCGCTCGCGTCCTCGTCTCCGGCGGCGCCATCGAAGTGCTGGGCACGCAGTTCACGGTCGTCCAGAACGCCGCGGGCGACAGCGGCAACGTCACCCTGCACGAGGGCTCCATCCGCTTCGTGGCCACGGACGGCCGGCAAGTGATGCTGAGCCCGGGCCAGTCGCTGGCCTGGCCGCTGCCTCAGCCCGAGCCTGCGAAGCCCGTCGCCGTCCCCGAGCCTCCGGTCGCGGTCGAGCCTCCGGCCCTCGAGCCGACTCCGACGCACCCGACGGCCGCCAAGCCCATCGTTCCCGCGGTCCGCCACCCGGTCGCCCCGGTGCCGCAGCCCGAGGCCGAGGCCGAGAAGATCGAGGACCTGCTCCAGCGCATCGACATGCTGCGCAGCCGCGGCCAGTTCGACGTCGCGGCGGGTGAGCTCTCGAAGGCGCTGCAGGCCGGCTACAGCGCGCCGACCCGCGAGCGCTTGAGCTTCGAGCTCGGGACGATCTGGAGCCGATCCGGATCGGACCCCGAGCGCGCCTGTTCGCATTGGCGCGAGCACTCCAAGAGATTCCCGAACGGCCGGTACGACCGCGAGATCGATCAGGCGGTCAAACGGCTCGGATGCCCCGGGCCATGACGTAGGCCCGAAGCCGCTACCCGCAGGCCCTTCCCACGGTGTCCCACGCGCCTTCGACGAGGCGCTCTTGGGACCTCTTTGCCACGAGTCCTCCGATGCTCGCCCACGTCGCCGCGCTGCTGCTCTCCGTCACCGTCACTGCCGAAGCCTGGCCCAAGCCCGCGTCGGACCCGGCTTCCGAGCCGGCTGCATCTCCGGCTCCAGCGCCGGCTCCTGCCGCCACGGCCCCGGCCGCCGCTCCCGCTCCCGCCGCGGCCGCGACTCCGGCCACCATCTCTCCGGCGTCGCCCGCCGAGGTCTCGGCGAGCCTGCCCTCGTCCATCGGCGTCGGGTCCTACGGGCGCCTGCAGCTCGGCTTCGACATGGCCGACAAGGCGGGGCGCCCGGTGAACGTGGTCGGGCACGGGCCGCGGCTCATCGAGGGCAGCTACCAGGAAGCTCGACTTCTACTACCGGATGCTCGCTCCGCGCGGCGAGACCGGGACCGAGGCGAGCCTCGTCACCGCGCTGGGCTTCGACGAGGACCTGTTCCACTACGACGGCAAGTTCTCGGCGACCATCGCGATGCGCAACCTCTACATCGAAGCCAAGAACGTCATCCTCAAGGATCTGGACGTCTGGTTCGGCTCGCGCATGTACCGCGGCGACGACCAGTACCTGCTCGACTTCTGGCCGCTCGACAACCTCAACACCCTGGGCGGCGGGCTCAGCTACTCCATCAAGGGCCTCCGGCTCGACCTGCACGCCGGCGCCAACCGCCTGGACAACGCCTACCAGCTGCAGATCCTCCGCACCGGCTCCGAGGACGGGCAGGGGCAGAGCATCATCATCCTCGACCGCCAGCGCTCGGTCGTGTCGCTGCGCGCGACCTACCCGATCGGCCCGGTCAACGCCCGCGTCTACGCCGAGCGGCATGACCTGCCGGCCGGCCAGCGCGTCAACAAGGACTCCGGCGAGAAGCAGGCCCTGCCGCGCGACGAGGGCTGGGTGTTCGGCGCCCAGGTCAGCGGCGGCAAGTCCGGCTTCAGCGGCATGCTCGTCGGCAAGATCGGCACCGGCCTGGGCGCGTACGGCGACCTGACCGTCCCGTACGGCTTCGCGCTCGACCGCACCGTGAAGAGCGCCCAGCTGGGGCTCGTCGCCGCCAACCTGGCCTACGAACACGCTCGCTTCTCCGTGCCCGTCTCGGCCTACTTCGCGAGCTTCCGCGACGCCTCGGGCCTGGACGTCAACGCCCGCGACTACGAAGAGGTCGTCTTCAACGCGCGCCCGGTCGTCTACCTCACCGACCTCATCCACCTCGCGCTCGACGTCAGCTACCAGCTGCGCGCGCCGCACACCCTCACCGCCGACGGCAGCCGGCCCCTCCGCGCCGACGTCTGGCAGCTCGGCCTGATGCCGATGATCGTCCCGGGCGGGCAGGGGCTGTGGACCCGGCCCAGCATCCGCCTCATCTACGCCG
Source organism: Myxococcales bacterium (assembly GCA_049841135.1). Taxonomy (GTDB): domain Bacteria; phylum Myxococcota; class Myxococcia; order Myxococcales; family UBA5297; genus JACRCT01. The sequence goes on along the minus strand of JASGHK010000002.1, from coordinate 132,484 downwards.
TGCGGTTCATGAGCCAGGACGCCCGCGACCAGCTGTTCCCCAGGGACAATCTGCGCAACGGGCGGCAGGTGTCGCAGTTCATCGGGGCGGGCGTGGAGTGGTGGTTCAACAGCTCGTACCGGTAGCAGTCGGATGGCGGGGCGCGGAGGCCACGCCCATGGCGGCAATGTCCATCTCGCCCGCCGAGTACGCCGAGGTCGCCCTGACCGCGCAGGTGGAGGGCGGCAACGACGAGAAGGTCACCGACGTCGCGACCTGCCGGCGACTGAAGTCGCGCCTCGACTTGCGAAGCCCGCCTGCGCGGGCTCAGTGGTGACGGATTGCTCGATTGCCTGCCGGGTTGGGCCAGCCACGGACCATGTCGGGAGCTCGGCGGCCCCTTTGCTGTTTGCGAACCGCCTAGGAAAGACTCCGCCTGGCCATGCGTGGTTCTGGGCAACAAGGAGCCTTCCCGATGCGCGCATTCGCCCCGACCGTCCTTCTCGCGCTGATGGTCGCGGGCTGCGCCTCCGAGCAGGGAACGCTCCAGGTCTGGTTCCGCACCGCTCCGGCCATGGCCAAGGCGCACGTGGTCGACGCGTCCCAGGCCGAGCTGATCGGCAGCTGGAATGGCTGGGCCCGGCCGGGCATCACCGGGTTCTCCGCCCGCCGCTCGAGCGATGGCACCGACTGGATGGGGCTGGCGGCCTCGCTCCCCGAGGGCACCTGGCAATACGCCATCGTCCTCAACGGGACGCTGCTGCTCGACGAGGCCAATCCGCGGACCGCTTTCACCGTCGACCCGCTCGACCCGGACGGAGTGCCGCTCGGGACCGAGGTCTCCGAGGTGGTGCTGGTCTCGGATTCGCGGCCGGCCATCACGGACCTCCGCCTGGCGGCGTCCGGCGCCGAAGGGCTGGTCTTCCTGGCCAAGATCCAAGGCGCGAAGGCTCCAACGCTGAACCTCCAGGTCCGGCGCGGGAAGGAATCGGTCACGGCTCCGGGAGCTCGCGTTGGCCTTCGACGGCGAGTCGTGGACTGCGACCGCCGAGCTCGTCTCGCTCCAGCCGGGCAAGTACACGGCGACGCTCTCCGCCGTCGACGGCTCGCTCGAGCCTCGTGCCGCCAGCGCCTTCGCCGGCGCCGCAGCCAACGGTGAGCTCGAGGACGGCTTGGTCTACCAGGTGATGGTCGACCGCTTCCGCGGGCACGGGCCGCTCGCGCCGCCCTCGAGCCCGGGCGATCGCGCCGGCGGCACCCTCGACGGCGTCCGCGAGGCGCTCGAGGCCGGCTACTTCGCCAGGCTGGGCGTGACCACGCTGTGGCTCTCGCCGGTCTACACCAACCCCGAGGGTCGCTGGCCCGGCCGCGACGGCCGCCAGTACGAGAGCTACCACGGCTACTGGCCGGTCGAGCCGCGTCAGGTCGATCCCAAGCTCGGCGGTGACGACGCCCTCGAGGCGCTGGTCGCTTCCGCCCACGCCCGCGGCGTGCGCGTCATCCTTGACGTCGTCCCCAACCACCTCTTCGTCCGGCACCCCTACTACCAGGCCCACGGGTGGGCCCACGAGCACAGCCGGAGCTGGTTCAACGACGGCCCCGATTCCTGCGTCTGCGGCACCCCGGGCTGCGGCTGGGGCGAGAAGCTCCAGACCTGCTGGTTCACCGACTACCTGCCGGACCTGGACTGGCGCCGCCCCGAGGTGATGGACCAGGGCACCGCCGACCTCGCCTGGTGGATGCAGCGCTTTGACCTCGACGGCGTGCGCATCGACGCGGTGCCGATGATGCCCCGCGCGGCGCTGCGCCGGATGACCACCGCGATCCGCCAGACGGCCGCGCGGCAGGGCCTGGACGCGCTGGTCATGGGGGAGGTCTACACCGGCCCAGGCGACGGGGGACGGTCCGAAATCCGCGCATTCCTGGGCACCCGCCAGGCCGGCCTCGACAGCGCCTTCGAGTTCCCGCTGATGTGGTCGCTGCGCGAGGCGTTCGCCATGGACTGGCTGGGCCTGGACGACCTCGAGGGTGAGCTGGCCGAAGGCGAAGAGTCCTTCGGGGGCTCCGGGTCCACGGTGGCGCGGATCATCGGGAACCACGACACGACCCGGTTCATCTCGGAGGCCGAGGGCGACGCCGGCAAGGACGGCTGGAGCAGCGACCCGGCGCGGCAGCCGACCCGCGAGGAGCCCTACCGCCGCACGCTGATGGCGCTCACCTTCGCCATGACCTCGGGTGGGCTCCCGGTCCTCTACTACGGGGACGAGGTGGGCCTGGCCGGAGGTGGCGATCCCGACTCCCGCCGGGTCATGCCCGATTCCCTGGGCGAGCTCGGAGGACTGCAGGGCCAGTTGCTCGAGAAGGTCGCCAGGCTCGGCCGGGCGCGGCTGGCGGTGCCGGCGCTGCGCCATGGGGTTCGCAGCGTGGCGGCCGCCAGCAGCGGCTTGGACGTCGCCGTCCGCCGCGAGCCGTCCGGTGAAGGTGGGGGCTCGGCCATCGTGGTGCTGGCGCGCAGCGCGGCAGAGCGCGACGTCGCCGGGCTGCCCGACGGCGACTACCGGGACCTCTTCAGCGGGGACAGCCTGCGGGTCGAGGGTGGAACGGCTCACCTGAGCCTGCCGGCGCTCTCGGCGGCGGTGTTCCTCAGGGAAGACGTGCAGGTGCCCTGAGCGCGAGCTCGCGGTCCTCCATAGCCGAACGCCGACGGACACGGGCCTCTCCGCGATCGCTCGGTCCGTGAGCCGGGCGTTTCCGGGTGGCGCGCGTCCATCGGCACCCAAGACCCGTCAGGAAAGTTCTTCCCCCCTCGTGCGTGACTCTGCCGACCCTCACGGAGCTTCCCCATGCGCCACCTCCACTTCGGCCTTCTCGTCGTGCTGACCCTGGCCGCCTCCTGCCAGGCGCCCACCTACCAAGACTCCCTGCCGCCCGAGGACTACTTCGACCCGGACATCCCCCCTTGCGTCCCCAAGAGCTGCGTGGCGCAGGGCCTGCTCTGCGGCACCACGACCGATGGCTGCGGCGCGACCCTCAACTGCGGCGGCTGCGCTGCTCCCACGACCTGCGGCGGCGGCGGGACCGCGGGCATCTGCGGCTGCACGCCCACGCGCGCCTGTGAAGCGGACGTCGACTGCAGCTCCATCGCCGACGGCTGCGGCGCCACCCTGGACTGTGGCGGCTGCCCGGAGGGCAAGACCTGTGGCGCCAACGGCGCGGCCGGCAAGTGCGGCGAGGGGACCTGCACTCCCGAGACCGACACCGAGTTCTGCGCCCGGCTCTCGAAGAACTGCGGCGAGGTGACAGCCGGCGACAACTGTGGAACGACGCGGACCGTGGCCAGCTGCGGCACCTGCACAGCGCCGCTGACCTGCGGCGCCGCGGGGATCTGCTCCTGCCTGCCCGAGAGCGACCAGGCGTTCTGCTCGCGGCTCGGCCGGACCTGTGGCACCTACGCGAACGTCGACAACTGCGGCGCGCCTCGGACGGCGCGGTGCGGCAGCTGCGCCGGCAGCGGCTCGCAGAGTGGCGACGGCGGCCAGATCGCCCCCAAGGCCGACACCGGCTGGACCCCGTGGACCCCGCCCGACACCGGCGTCGTGAATCCCGGCCCGGATGCCGGCCAGGACCCCGGGCCCGACGCCGGCCCCGCGGTCTGCCCCGAGGCCCAGCGCCTCTGCGGCCACACCTTCAGCTACCAGGGCAACGGCTCGGAGAAGTCGGTCGTCGTCAAAGGCACCTTCGACATCTGGGGTACGGGCGTCGCCCTGGTCAAGGGCGCCTCCAACCTGTGGTCGGCGGACGTGCCGCTCGCCTGGAACACCAAGGTCCTCTACAAGCTCCTCGTCGACGGCACCAAGTGGATGGCCGATCCCGCCAACCCCAAGACCGAGAACGACGGCATGGGCGGGGTGAACTCGGTGCTCGACCCCGGCACCTGCGCGGTGTGGACCTGCAAGGGCGGCCCGACGACCTGCACCGCCGCCTCCTGCACCGGCGAGACCCCCAGCTGCAACGCGACCTCCGGCGCCTGCGAGTGCACCGCCAACTCCTGCGGCTCGGGCAAGCAGTGCAGCCCCTCGTCCAAGACCTGCATCGCCGCCCCCAACGGCCCCGCGCTCCAGCTCGAGGCGATGCCCACCGTCGGCGCCGACAGCTACAGCTTCAAGGTCGTCTACACCCCGCACTCCAGCGGTGACGCCCTGGACCTCGCCGCCTCCACCATCACCCTCAACGGCGCTGCGGCGACGGTGCCCTATGACGCCGCCACCAGGACCTTCACCGTGAGCGCCACCGGCGCCGCCAAGGGCAAGTACGGCTACCTGTTCCGGGTCAAGGACGCCGGCGGCCGCCCCTCGACGCTCTTCGTCCCGTTCTGGGTCGAGGCCTCGGCGTTCACCTGGAAGGACGCGTTCCTCTACCAGATCATGACCGACCGCTTCGTCAACGGCGACCACGCCAACGACGCGACGGTGGGCACCACCGACTTCGCCACCGAGTGGCAGGGCGGCGACTTCAAGGGCGTCCAGAGCAAGCTCGACTACCTCGAGGCGATGGGCGTGAACACCGTCTGGCTCAGCTCGCCCGTCTCCTCCACCAACGCCGCGGAGTGGGGCAAGGGCGAGAACACCGGCCACACCATGTCCGCCTTCCACGGCTACTGGCCCATCGCCACCGGCTGGACGAACGAGACCCCCATCACCGGAATCACCGCCATCGAGAAGCGCTTCGGGACCGCCGCCGAGCTCAAGGCGCTGGTCAACGCGGCGCACGGGCGGGGCATGCGCGTGCTCATCGACTTCGTCCCCAACCACGTCCACTCCGACGGCCAGCTCTTCAAGGACCACGGCAGCGACTCGAGCTGGTTCAACCTCTCCCCGAAGCAGATCTGCGGCGTGGATGCCGATTGGGACAAGCGCCCCGAGAACCAGACCTGCTGGTTCGATCCCTTCCTCCCCGACCTCAACACCCAGAACTCCACCGTCAACGACACCGTCGCCAAGCACGCGGTCTGGCTGGCCCAGGAGTTCAACCTCGACGGCTTCCGGGTCGACGCCAGCAAGCACGTCCACGCCGACGTGCTGGTGGCCATGCGCAGCCGCATCAAGGCCGAGGTCTCCACCACCGGGCTGCACTTCTACATGGTGGGCGAGTCGCTGGGCAGCATCGAGTGGATGGTCAAGGACTGCATGGGGCCCACCAAGCTCGACGGCTCGGTCAACGACCCGCTCCACTTCGCCATCCTGAACACCTTCCTGAAGCGCTCCGCCTCCGGCAACGACCTGGAGAATGCGGTCCGCTACGACGAGTACACCTGGACCAACGGCTACCCCGAGGCGCTGATGGGCCACTTCATGGGCAGCCACGACACCGCCCGGGCCATCAGCTTCGCGGACGGCAACGAGGGCAGCCCGTGGTCGAACCAACCCGGCGTCCCCGGCAGCTTCAAGCCCTTCGGGCGGCTGCGCCTCGCCCAGGCCTTCCTGCTCACCTACAACTCCATCCCCATCATCTGGATGGGCGACGAGTACGGCCAGCCCGGCTCGCGCGACCCCGACTGCCGCCGGATGATGAAGTTCGACAACGACCTGACCCAGCTGCAGAAAGACACGCTCGCCCACGCCCAGAAGCTCGGCAAGGCGCGGCTGGCGCACCAGGCCCTGCGGCGCGGCTCGCGCTCCACCCTCTCCGCCGAGAACGAGTTCTACGCCTACGGCCGCAAGGACGGCTCCGACGTGGTGGTCGCGGCCTTCAACCTGAGCGAGGGGAGCGCGACCAAGACCCTCGACGTGGGCTCGCTCGGCCTCACCGGCACGGTCACGGACGTCCTGTCCGGGAAGACCTTCAACGTCAGCGGCAACTCGCTCACGGTCACCATCGACGGCCTCAACGCGGTCGTGCTGACCAAGTAGCCGCTCCGGCTTCCTCCCTCTTCTTCCTTCTCCGCCAACACCTCACGGACCTTCCCATGAAGAAGCTCGCTTCCGCCTGCCTCGCGCTCGTCGTCGCCACCTCCTGCTTCGACGGCGCCGGCCTGCAGCCCAAGATCACCAACCACGTCGAGGACTGGCGCGACGAGGTGGTCTACCAGCTGATGACCGACCGCTTCGCCAACGGCGACCTGGGCAACGACTACAACGTCGACCGCGCCTCCCCGGGCAAGTACCACGGCGGCGACTTCGCCGGCATCGAGGCCAAGATCCCGTATCTCAAAGAGCTGGGGGTGACCACGCTCTGGATCTCCCCGGTGGTGAAGAACGTCGAGGAGGACGCCGGCTTCGCCAGCTACCACGGCTACTGGGCCCAGGACCTGACCGCGGTCAACCCGCACTTCGGCGACATGGCCAGCCTGCGGCACATGGTCGACGCCGCCCACGCCGCGGGCCTGAAGGTGGTGCTGGACATCGTCACCAACCACATGGGGCAGCTCTTCTTCTACGACATCAACGGCAACGGCCAGGCCGACGAGCGCGCCTACACCTACGGCGGCTTCGACGGCGGCAAGACCGTGGTCGTCTCCGAGTGGGACCCGGACTTCGACGTGCGCGGCATCATGGGCCGCACCGCCACCGGCGAGTATGGCCCGGCGCCCATCCGCTTCCTGTGGATGCCGGAGATCAACCGCATCCCGCCGATGCCCGAGGTCTTCCAGAACCCCACCTGGTACCACCGCCGCGGCCGTGTGGTGGACCCGGCCGGCTGGAGCGACCTCGAGCAGGTGGAGAAGGGCGACTTCCCGGGCGGCCTCAAGGACCTCTTCACCGAGAAGCAGGAGGTGCGCGACGCGCTCTTCGAGGCCTACGCCAAGTGGATTGAGAACGCCGACTTCGACGGCTTCCGCATCGACACCGTCAAGCACGTCGAGCACGGCTTCTGGCAGGACTTCTGCCCCCGCATGCGCAAGCGCGCCGAGGAGCTGGGCAAGAAGAACTTCCTGATGTTCGGCGAGGTCTTCGACGGCGACGACGCCAAGGTCGGCAGCTACAGCTTCAACGACGAGCTCGACACGCTCTTCAACTTCGCCCAGAAGTACACCATCGAGAACGTCTTCAAGGGCATCGCTCCGACCAAGGCGCTCGCCGACAACCTCGCCGGCCGCCGGGTGAACTTCTCGAACACGCCGTCCAAGGGCATCGGGCTGAGCGCGCAGCAGTCCATCGTCAACTTCCTCGACAACCACGACACGCCGCGCTTCCTCTACGGCGGCGCCAAGCGCGAGCAGCTGCACGGGGCGCTCTCCTACCTGTTCTTCGAGGAGGGCATCCCCAACGTCTTCTACGGCACCGAGCAGGAGTACGCCGGCGGCAACGACCCGGCCAACCGCGAGGACCTGTCCAAGAGCGGCTTCTCCACCGAGACGCCGACGTTCCAGTGGATCGCCAAGCTCGCCAAGGTCCGCAAGGCCTACAGCCCGCTGCGCCGCGGCACCATGGAGTTCAAGTACGTCACCGAGCACAAGGGCGAGGAGGAGGACGCGGGGATGCTGGCCTTCGAGCGCGCCGACGAGAACTTCACCGCGCTGGTGGTGATCAACGCCGGCAGCGTCCACTCCGCGCGCACCTCCCTCGGCGGCCAGGCCATGAAGACCTCGTTCGCGGCCGGGACCCGGCTGGTGGACGTGATGGGGAGCGCCGCGGAGGCGATGGTGGTGGGCGAGAACGGGGCGGTGTCGGTGGAGGCCGCGCCTCTCCAGTCCCTGGTGCTGGTCCCCGAAGAGTGGGTGGTCGTCGAGTAGCCAGTGTCGTCGCAGGTGGGAGCGCCAGGTGCGGCCGGCCTGGCGCGTATATAAGGTGGTGACTCACTGCGTCAGGCCCGTAAGCCCAGGAAGACAGGGCGTTTCCACGGCGTCGAAAGCGCCTGAAAACAGGGCGTTTTTTTCTGCCTGCCGGTGCCCGGTCGTGGAACGGAGGGGCTTATCGCCGGGTCGGGGCGTGCCGATGCCCTGGCCATGGATCTGCTCGACGACGACAAAGCCCGTGGCAAGGCCGAGTCTCCCGCCGAGGAGCAACGTCGCCGGGCCGTTCAGCTGGCGGCGCTGCGGGTCAAGTACGCGCTCGAGTCCGGCGAGTACCGGCAGCCGGTGCTCCCCGAGGTCGCGCTTCGCCTGGCACAGATGGCCAATCGCGCGGACGCGGACATCCCCACGGTCGAGAAGACGGTCGGCACCGACCCGGCCGTGGCGGCGCGGGTCCTCTCCCGCGCCAACTCGGCGTCGATGAGCCGTGGCGTGACCATCACCTCGCTGCGCAACGCGATCACTCGGCTGGGGCTGGCGGAGGTGCGCGACATCGCCTTCGAGATCGTCGCGCGCACCCAGCTGTTCACGGTGCCCCGCTACGAGACCCGGATGCGCGAGCCTCGGGCGCCGCCCGCACGTCCGGAGCGCTCGCGAAGCAGACCTGCAAGGAGCTGGAGCTCTCGCCGGATCTGGCGTTTCTGTGTGGCCTGCTCCACGACCTGGGCGAGGCGATCATCCTCTCGGTCTGCGCCGAGCAGGAGAAGCTGCTCGGGGTGCAGCGCTTGCCGACGGAGGTCTCGACCGAGCTGGTGACGCGATACCACGAGCAGGTGGGCCTGCTGGCCTGCGAGGTCTGGAGGCTCCCGGAGAGCATCTGCGACGCCGTGGCGCACCACCACCACCCGGAGCAGTCGAGCCATCCGGCGAACATGGCGCGGGTGGTGGCCGTGACCGACCGGCTCATGGAGCACGTCGGTCTGGGGAGTGCGCCGCGGCCACTCGCGCCCGGCCAGGAGCCGCTCTTCGACCAGATGGGCCTGGCGCCGGAGCAGGTGGCGAGGCTCGCCGCCTTCGTGGAGAAGCTGGTGAAGGAAGGAGACCCTCAGGGCGACGCCTGAGGGGCTACCGGGTCAGGCGGTCCAGGTACTGCGTCAGACCGGGCTGCGCGACGAGGACCTTGTCCTTGAGCAGCTCGACGATCCGGCCGTTGGGCTTGTAGACCACGACCGCGTAGCTCGTGATCTCGCAGCTCGTCGGCGAGCCGCTTGGCCGGGTCGAGCAGGATGGGCACGTCCTTGTGGCCCTCGGCCAGCGCGCGGGCGCCGGCCTCGGTCCGCTCGCCGTAGACGATCTTCACGGCGTAGCGCGGGTGGTCCTTGAGCTGCGCGCGGATCTGCACGGCGTCGGCCACGGCGCGGGTGTGGGCGCCGCAGGTGACCTTGGAGGCGTAGAGCAGCACCCCGAACGGCTTGCCTTCCAGGTCGCGCAGCGAGGCGGTCGAGCCCGAGCTCGTCGGCAGCTCCCAGGCCGGGACCTTGCCCGGAACGGCGCGCGAGCCCAGGAAGACGGCCATCATGGCCGCCCAGGCGTAGAGGGCATATCGCAGCGCGGTCTTGCTCACGCGGCCGAGGATAGCCCGATTGTTGAGGCTGCGGCGGGGGCGGGCCTATCCTCCGCTCATGCAACGCGTCCTCTTCGCGACCCTTCTGTGCACGGCGGCGTTGCTCGCCCCCGCGTCGGCCCACGCCGACCACTACTTCGTGTTCCCGCAGATCGGCGTTGGCTACGGCCGCCTGGCCGAGAACGGCTTTGCCGACTACCTCGGCAAGATCGACCTGATGCTGGGGCAGGAGTACGACCAGGGCGGCCCGCGGGGCGCCGTCGGGTGGCTCCTGGACGTGGGCTACGCCACCAACTTCCCGGACAAACACGCCGCGAGCCCCAAGCCGCGGTACTGGCGCATCGAGGTCGCGCCGATGGTGACGCTCTCGTCCGGGTACAACTGGTGGACGCTCTTCGCCCGCATCGGCATCGGGCCGCACTTCGAATACGCCAGCCGCGGCGGCGAGGTCGTCGCCGGCGGCGGCCTGCAGGTCGAAGGGGCGTTCGGCAGCAAGAACGCCATCGAGGTCTTCACCCAGGGCTTCGCGTCGGTGGATGGCCACGGCCTGAACTTCAGCGCCGTGGCAGGCATCCGGCTCAACGCGATCGCCTTCCTGGCGCTGGCGGATCTGCTGTCGGGGCGCTCGCCGCGCGTTCCGGATGTCGTGCCGGCGGTTCCGCATCACGCGGTCCCGGCACCGCCGCACTAGAGCCAGCCGCTGGTGTCGCCACAGCTTCGCCTGAAGGTCTGGGCCGGGACGGGCAGGCCTCGTTGCCGAGCAAGGTTGCAGTTCATGGGCCTGGAGAGCATCGAGTTCATCGTCGACCTGGAGAAGGCCTTCGGCCTCTCAATCCCCGATGGGGATGTGGCGTGGCGGACGGGGCGAGAGCTCGTGAACTATCTCTGCCGTCGAATACCTGAGGTCGACCCGGGATTCGGCACGCCGTCCGCACGGTGGGGACGAACAGACGTCGAGAGAATCGTAGAGGGTCTGCTCGCGAAGAACGGCCGGCGAACCGACGTCACTCTGGACACCGAGATCCGAAGCGTCTTCCGGTAGCGCCACCGGGGCCGAGAACGCTCGGACAGGGTGAGGCGATTGAGGCTCCGCTGGAGCTCGTGCAGATCCGGGGGGCGGTCAATCCCTGCAGCAGAGCACGCCGCCGCGGTCCCAGTTCCCGGTGGGCGCGCCATTCCAGGTGCAGCTCGAGTTGGGGCAGCCATGCTTGGCGACGATGCCGCCCTCGTGGATGTCGCTGCCGGCGCCGCCGATGCACTGCCAGGGGCCCAGGCCAGGCTCGGCTTCGTTGTAGCCACAGCTTCCGGCCTTCATCGACGCCAGCGCCCGGGTGAGCACGCCGCAGCCCTTGTCGGCAGTGAGGGCGATACCCAGGTTGCCGCAGCCGAAGACGTCGTTGTCGCCGGTGGTGGCGGTGTCGTCGCACTGGCTGAACTGCGCGCTGTGCTGGGCGACCGCGAAGAACATCGACTTGTCGGGGGAGCCCGCGGGCACCGACTCCTCGCAGCCCTTGGCTCCCGCCTTGGCCGCGACCTCGGTCTTGCCGCTGCAGACGTGCCAGCCGGCCGCGCACAGGTCCGCCGCCGAGCAGCCGTCGCCGGCCTGGTTCTGCCCGCTGTTGCCGCTCTTGCGGTCGCAGGTGGGCACGAGGTCGGCGCGGGTGACGCCGCCGACGCTCCAGCCGCCGGAGCAGGAGGCGATGGTCGGGTAGGTGTTCAGGTCCTGGAAGCCCTCGCGGGTGCCGTCGGCGCAGCCGGTCTCGGGCTTGGTCGAGACGCACTTGGCGCCGTCGGAGGAGCAGGCTTCATCGGTGCCGCAGTTGCCGCAGAATCCGCCGCAGCCGTCGTCGCCGCAGACCTTGCCTTCGCAGGCGGGCTTGCAGACGCACTCGCCGGCCTGGCACCACTTCTGCGTCCCGCAGTCGAGGCCGTCGGGCTGGTTGGCGACGGTGGGGGCGGTCTGGTCGGCGCAGCCGTCGATCTTCTTGCAGAGCACCTGCGCCTCGAGTGAGGCCACCGCGTCCTCCTTACGGGTCGACTGGTCGCGGCACGTCTTCTCGGTGACCGGAAGGCAGTTGCCCAGGCCGGCGCAGCGCTTGTCGGTGATGTCCTCGAGGTAGCTCTTGATGCAGGTGAAGCCGTTGGCCACCGTGCCGCGCAGCTCGTAGCTGAAGTAGCTGGAGCAGGGGATGACCTCGCAGCGGCTGTCGTCGGCCACCGGGGACTCGAGGTTGTTGACGCACTCCGAGCAGAGCAGCAGCTTCTCCTTCGGCTTGTCGACCTGGCCGTCGCCGTCGTCGTCCCAGCCGTTGCACAGCTCCACCGGCTGCACGACGGTGTCCGCCATGTCCACCGTGACCTCGGTGGTGCGGCCGCTGACGACCAGCAGGTCGCTGACCCACACCGAGCGCAGCGCAGCCTTGGTCGAGGTCCGGGTCATCACCCGGATCTGGCAGGTGCCGGGAGACAGGTCGCCCATCTCCACCAGGGTGTTGGGCCTGGCGACCTTGACCATCTGGTCGCGGGAGTCCTTGGTGCAGCGCAGGGTCACGTCCACCAGGCTCGCCTGGGCCCCGGCGTTGAGGACCGTGACCTTGAGGATGCCCATGGCGGTGTGGACGAGCCGGTCCTCGCCACAGCCGGAGACGGCGGCGACGCCAAGGGCGAGCAGGGCCAGGATGACGCGCTTCATGACAGGCTCCAGAGGGGAAGGTGGAGAGTGTCTCGCGTCCAAGCAGCGAGTCAATTCAAGGGGTTGTGCAGGTCGGGTCTGCTTGGAACGGCCGCGATATGCCCTAACCACGCCTGGGGCCGGAAGAACTTTCCTGGCGGGAACCGCGTTCACACCGCCGCTGTCATAATGCTTGGACCGAGCGGGAGGCGAGATGCCGGAGGCAGTGCCCAGGCCGTTGTCCGAGGAGGCGGAGCTTCCGGTCGCGGCCGGGGCCTCGGCGCCTGGCCCGGAGGCGACCCTGGACTCGACACCTCCACCTCCGAACGCCGACCCCGAGGTGGTGGAGCAGTACCGCGAGCGGATGCTGCTGCGCCGGCTGCGGCACGGCGACGAGCGGGCGTTCGCGGAGTTGGTGAAGGCGAACCAGGACCGGGTCTTCGACCTGGTCTACCGGATGATCGGCGACCGGGAAGAGGCGCTGGACCTCTCGCAGGAAGTCTTCGTGGCCGTCCACGCGGCGGTTGGGCGGTTCCGGGGCGAGGCACGGCTGTCGACGTGGATCTTCCGGGTGGCCAAGAACCACTGCCTCAACCGGCTCAAGTACCTGGGGCGGCGGGAGCGCGGGCGGTCGACGGAGATCTCGGACGTGCCGGAGGCGGTGCTCGAACGCAACGCGCCCAGCACCCGCCCGGACGAGGCGGTCTCGGCGAGCGAGACGCGCACGATGGTGCAGCGGGCCATCGCCGAGCTGGACGAAGAACACCGTCTTCTCGTGGTGTTGCGTGACGTCGAAGGGCTCTCGTACCATGAGATCGCTGCGATCACGGACCAGCCGGAGGGCACGGTGAAGAGCCGGCTGCACCGGGCGAGAGCGGCGCTGGCGGAGATCATCGCGAAGCTGGAAAGGGAGTGAGCGAAGGTGGAATCGGCGGCGACAGGGATGGCTCACCAGGAGGCCCAGGCGCTCTTCGCGCCGATGGTGGACCATGAGCTGGCCCCGGCCCAGGAGGCCGAGCGAAGACCCACCTCGATCAGTGCCCGGCGTGCCAGCAAGGCTTCGAGAAGTACTCGCGCGCGGTCACGCTGGTCCGCTCGGTGGGCCGCGAGCGCGCCCCCGCGGACTTTGCCCAGCAGGTCCTCAGGCGCGTCCGCAAGCGCCGCCGCTGGCAGGGGATGCAGGTCTTCGAGAGCATCGGCATCCCGTCGCAGGCCGGCATCGCGGTGCTCATCGCCGCGGCCATCGCCGCGGTGGTGGTGCTGCTCCTGAAGTGATCACCGAGCAGACCTGACCCCTCCCCGGTGGGCGGGAGGCGAACTCGAGCATTCGCGAGAGCGCCATCCCGAGGTAGAGTGCCGGCCTTCATGCGGCCGCTCGTCTCCTTCGCCAGCCTCTTCCTCGTTCTCCTCCTGCCGGTGCTCGCGCGCGCCCAGGACGCCTCGGCGCCTGCGGCACCCGACGCAGGCCTCGCCGTCCTTGCAGTCGACGCGGGAGCCGCCGAAGCCCCGCCATCGTCGTCAGCGTCCGCCGAGGAGAAGCCGGTGCCCGCTGCGGCCGAACCGGAAGGCCAGCCGGAAGCCCAGGCGAAAGCGGACCCGGAGCCGGAGGTCGATCCCGAGCACGAGGCGCCGCAGGCAGAGGCGGCGGCAGCGGAGGACGTCGTCCCGGGGAAGCGCTACACCGCGGAGCTGAGCGACGAAGAAGCTCGAGAAGCGCTGGAAGGAGGACCCGGCCTCGCTCGGTCCGCTCTCCATCGGCTTCGCCGACGCCGGCCGGATGGTCAACGCGGTCCGGTTCCCCGACGGCCCGCTCTGGGTCGTCGCCGACCCCGCGCACACGTACACGACCGAAGAGGTCATCACCTACCTGAAGGCCGCCATCGAGCGGGTCAACGCGGTCTACCCCGAGAGCGAGGCGCTGCGGGTGGGCCACATCTCGCGCCCCGACGGCGGCTGGCTGCGGCCCCACATCAGCCACCAGGCCGGCCGCGACGTCGACCTGAGCTTCTACCTGACGCCGTTCGACCCGGCCAAGCGCAAGGCCGACCGCTTCGACGTGGCGCGCAACTGGGCACTCCTGCGGTCCCTGCTCGTCACCGGCGACGTGCAGTTCGTCCTGGTCGACAAGAAGCTCATCAAGCGGCTGTGGGACTACGCGCTGTCCATCGGCGAGGACAAGGAGTGGCTGGAGTCGCTCTTCCACAACGGGCTGAGCTCCATGGTCTTCCACGCGCGCCGCCACAGGGACCACTTCCACGTCCGCTACTACAGCCCGCGCTCGCAGGAGCTGGGCCGCCGCGTCCAGCCGCTGATGCCCAAGGGCAAGCCGGAGTTCAACTTCACCGTCCACCGCATCCGCGGCGGCGACACTCTGGGCAAGCTCGCCCACAAGTACGACACGACGATCAAGGCCATCCAGAAGGCCAACGGGATGACCAACTCCTTCCTGCGCGCGGGGCGCACGCTGGCCATCCCCCTGGGGACCGCCTGCATCGACTGCCCGGTGCCGCCCGAGGTGATCGTCCCGGCGCGCCGCCTGCCGCCCTCCACTCCGGCCCTGCTGACTCCGCCGGCCAAGGTCGAGACCGCGGCGCCCGACCAGAACGAGCCCGCTGCGCCGGTTGCCGGCGAGCCGACGAGCGCCGCACCTGCGCCCACTGCGGAGTCCCCGCGCGCCTCCGCTGGCTCGGCGGGGTCGAGCGGAGCCGGTCAGTAGGAAAACCGGTCGGCGGTCACCACCGCAACAGCAGGGGGGAAGAGGCACCCGATGGTTTCGCTGGCAGCGCTGCTCGCCCCGCTCCTCTTGGCCACCGGCTCTTCCGGAGCAAAGGTCAATCCGAGGATCACTCCCGCACTCGCGACCTCGCCGACCCAGCGGGTCATCGTCGAGGTCGTCGACGACCAGCCGGACCGGCCGCTGACCTTCTTGCCCCTTGCCGCCGATCGCCTCCGGCGTCAGGTCGAACGGCAGGGGATCCTGGACCATCGCAAGGACCGGGTGATGGACCGGGTGCTGCGGGCGGCGCCCAGCTCCGCCCTGCGCAGCGTCTCGCGCTGGCCTCGCTTCCCGCTCGTGGCGATCGAGACCGACGCCGGCGGGCTGGCGGCGCTCGCGCAGGATCCCGAGGTGCGCGCGGTGCACTTCGACCGCCTGGCGCGGCCGACGGCGACGACCTCCTTCGCCTTCACCGGCGCCACCGGGTCCCACGCGAAAGGCCAGAAGGGCAAGGGGACGGCGGTGGCGGTCCTCGACTCGACCGTGCGCTTCGACAACGGGTTCTTCGGGACCTGCCCGAGCCCGGGCGCGCCGGGCTGCAAGGTGGCGGTGGTCCAGAACTTCTCCCCCGACAAGCCCGAGGACGTGGCCGCGGGCGAGGCGCACGGGACCAACGTCGCCGGCATCGTCCTCGCCATGGCGCCCGAGACCCGCATCGTCTCGCTCAACGTCTTCCACTACAACGAGTGGTACGGCGGCTACGTCAGCTCCTTGTACGACGAGCTCAACGCGCTGCACTGGCTGACCACCAACGCCGCCACCTACCAGATCGTCGCGGCCAACATGTCGCTGGGCGCCGACGAGAACGAGTCGCGGCCCTGCAACTCCGACCCGCTCTTCGCCGCGTTCCAGACGCTGTGGGAGGCCAACGGGATCCTGGTGGCGGTGGCCTCGGGGAACGAGGGCTACACCAACGGGCTGGGCACGCCCGCCTGCATCAGCTTGGGCGTCACCGTCGCCGCCCAGTACGACGTCGACTTCGAGAACGGCTCCTGCAGCAGCCACCTGGGCCACCCCGGGGACATCGCCTGCTTCTCCTGCCGCAACGGCATGGTCGACCTCGCGGCCCCCGGCGTGAACATCGACGCCGGCGGGTTGTACGGCTACACCGGGACCTCGATGGCGGCTCCGCACGTCGCCGGCGCGATGGCGCTGCTGCAGGGCGAGCGAGCTTCGGAGAACGGAACGCGCTGGCCGCCGGAGGAGCTGCATCGCAAGCTGGTGATGGATGCCGTGCCGCGGCTCTTCGGAGGCTGGCCCTTCGCCCAGCTGCGCGTCTCGCCGGACGACCGGTCCTACCACTCGCTGGAGCTGGCGCGCTGGCCGCGCGAGGCGCCGGCGAACGCCATTCCCGGAGGCGGCGCTCCACTCACCGTGGAAGCGACGCAGAGCGGCCTCGGCTTCGACGTGAAGGGCGTCTACCTCTTCCTGGAGGTCGTGCATCCCAAGCCCTCCGACCTGCAGGTCGTGCTCGTCGCGCCCTCCGGGAAGCGCGCCCCGATCGCGCTGCCCTCGGGCATGTCGAACTTCATCGGCGTCATCGGCCACACCTGGCAGCCGGGAGCTCTCCGGACGCTCGCCGGCGGTCCGGCGGACGGGACCTGGAAGCTGGAGGTGAGCGACCAGGGAACGCAGGGCGGGGGCAGCCTCCTCGAGGCGGCGGTCCTCTTGCCGGTGGCCGGGTGCGGGCCCGAGTGCCGCACCCGCGACTGCGGTGACGATGGCTGCGGCGGCACCTGCGCGGTCTGCATTATCCAGGAGGAGTGCATCGCCGACGGCGCCCGCGAGCCGGGCAAGGACTGCTCGGCGTGTGCGGCGACGGCGTCGCCTACGGCGTGGAGCCCCACCAGCGGCGAGCCGTGCGACGACCACGACCTGTGCACGCAGGCCAGCCTCTGCGTCGACGGGGTGTGCCAGGGCGGCGATCCGTTGGTGTGTCCCGAGATCGACGCGTGCCACGCTCCGGGCAACTGCTCGCCGGCGACCGGCACCTGCAGCAGCTCCCGAAGGCCCGACGGCACCGCCTGCGACGACTCGAACGCGTGCACCACCAACGACCAGTGCCGGATCGGCGCCTGCCGCGGCGAGCAGAAGGCCTGCCCGGCCGAGGAGTGCCACGAGGCGGGCCAGTGCAATCGGGCGTCGGGAGCTTGCGAGGTCGGGCCGGCGCTGGCGGATGGAACCGCGTGCGAGAAGGGGAGCTGCAAGGCCGGGGTGTGCACCAGCGGCTGCGGCTGTGGCGTCGGCGGCGAGCCTCTGAGCCTGGCGCTGGCGGTGGTGGGGATGATGGCGCTGCTGCGCCGTCGCACGGCCCTCGTGCGCTGACCAGAGGCTGCGCGGAGCAGGCTCTCCGGCCGTGCGCCAGAGTCTCGCCCGCGGTCATGTCACAAAGTAGCTGCCTATCTTCAACAAGCGCCCCGACTGCGGCCGGCGCGCTTCGCGCTACCGGATCCACACGGTCTTCACGTTGACGAACTCGCGGATGCCGAAGGCCGCCAGCTCGCGGCCGTAGCCCGAGGCCTTGATGCCGCCGAAGGGCAGCCGCGGGTCGGACTTGACCATCCCGTTCACGAAGACCGAGCCCGACTCGATCCACTTCGCCAGCTCGCGGGCCTGCTCCTCGTCGCGGGTCCACAGGCTCGCGCCCAGCCCGAACTTGGAGCGGTTGGCCAGCTCCACGGCGTGCTGCGCGCTCCGGGCGCGGATGACCGCCGCCACCGGACCGAAGGTCTCGTCGTCGAAGGCGGTCATCCCGGGCTCCACCTGCGAGAGCACCGTCGGGGCGTAGTAGTTCCCGCGCTGCGCGAGCCGCTTGCCGCCGGTCAGCAGCTTCGCGCCCTGCCTGAGCGAGGCCTGGACCTGGGCGTCGAGCTCGGCCACCAGGTCCTCGCGGGCCAGCGGGCCGACGTCGGTCGCACGGTCCATCGGGTCGCCGACCTTGAGCGCCGCCATCTCCTGCGTGAAGGCGCCCTCGAAGGCCTCGGCGATCGGGGCCTCGACGATGAAGCGCTTGGCGGCGATGCAGGACTGGCCGTTGTTGATGCACCGGGCCCGTGCGGCGGTCCGCGCGGCCTCGAGGGGGTCGGCGTCGGCGAGCACGATGAACGGGTCGCTGCCGCCCAGCTCGAGGACGCTCTTCTTGAGCAGGCTTCCGGCCTTGGCGGCGATGGAGCGGCCCGCGGGCTCGCTCCCGGTCAGCGTGACCGCCTGGACGATGGGGTTCTCGAGGATGGCGTCCACGGCCTTGGAGCCGACGAGCAGCGTCTGGAAGCAGCCCTGGGGGAGGCCGGCGCGCTGGAAGACCTCTTCGATCGCCAGGGCGCAGCCGGGGACGTTGGAGGCGTGCTTGAGCAGCCCCACGTTGCCGGCCATGAGCGCCGGGGCTGCGAAGCGGAAGACCTGCCAGAAGGGGAAGTTCCAGGGCATCACCGCCAGCACCGGTCCCAGTGGATCGAAGCGGACGTAGCTGTCGGAGGCGTCGGTCTTGACCGGGTCCTGGGCCAGGTAGCGCGGCGCGGCCTCGGCGTAGTGCTCGCAGACCCAGGCGCACTTCTCGGCCTCGGCCTCCGCGGAGGGCAAGGTCTTGCCCATCTCCTTGGTCATCGTCTCCGCCCAGCGCGCCAAATCCTTCCGGAGCACCTGCGCCGCAGCCCGCAGCACCTTGGAGCGGTCCGCCATTGGGCTCTTGCGCCACTTCGCGAAGGCCTCTTCGGCGAGCGTCAGGCGACGGGCGACCTCGCGCGCGTCGTGCTCGGGGTAGTCCTGGATCAGCTCGCCGCTGGCGGGGTTGACGGACTTCATGGGCGCTCCTTGGAATTTCGGGCTTCGAGCGGCTGTCTTAGCGCCTGTCCGAGCCACCCGCAATGGGTGAGGGGAGTCCAGGGCCGCTTGTGCATACCCTCGGTTGATGCCGGCTGGCGGGTTTGGGAGGGTAGAGCGCCTCGAAGCGCCGAAGCGACGAACGAAGAGAGGAAGTGCATGAGCCGCCGCGTCATCCCTCCATTGGCCGTCCTCGTCCTGGCTTGTGGTAGCCCGTCCTCATCGACTGGGGACGCCGGCACCTCCGGCCCGAAGCTGCTCGACTGCACCTGGGCGGCCTCTGAGGCCAACTGCTGGAAGCAGACGATCAAGGTCGCCCAGAGCTGCCTGCCGCCGCGGAGCGAGGTGGGCCGGTTCAGCGCGGACCTGAAGACCTGCACCTTCAGCGGCGGGAAGACCGTGGCGTTCGACCCGGCCGCGAGCTTTCCGCTGCCCGACCAGGGGCTGTCGTTCACGATCAAGGACTGCGTCAGCCGGACGGGGATCGCCAAGGGCCAGTTCAAGGTCGAGACCAGCGCCGGGACCGTCGAGCAGTCGTCGCCAGGGCAGGGGCTGCTCGTCACCTGTCCGGACGGCAGCCGGTACCAGATCGCCAACGTGCTCGACCTGACCACCTGCTCGGGCGGGTCCGCCACCCTGGACTACGTGCCCGGCGACTTGACGAGCTGGAACGGGGGCACGCTCAGCTACGGGTTCACCAACGCCCCCGGAAACCAGACGATGACGCTCTTCACCTGCCAGTAGCCCAAGACCCCGAGCTCGCCGAGGGGGCGAGAGCCGACTTAGGGCTTAGCAGCAGCCCCGCAATGCGGTAGGGTCCGCGCCCTTGAACGCGAGCCAGGAAAGACCATGAGCAACGAGCCGACCAACGAAACCCCGACCAGCGCCGCCGACGAAATCTCCAAGGAGCAGGAGATCTTCAACGCCCGCCTCAAGAAGGCCGAGGAGCTGCGCGCCCAGGGCCTGAACCCCTACAAGAACGGCTTCGAGCCCACCCACACCACCGCCGACCTCGCCAAGAAGTTCGCGGAGATCAAGGAGCCGGCCGAGGTCGAGAAGGCGAGCGAGACCTACGCGCTGGGCGGCCGCATCCTGGCCAACCGCACCTTCGGCAAGGCGGCCTTCCTCAAGCTGCGCGACCGCCACGGCGACCTGCAGGTCTGGGTGAAGAAGGACGTGCTGGGCGACAAGGCCTTCGACGTCTACAAGCTGGCCGACCTGGGCGACATCATCGCGGTCAAGGGCACCTGCACCCGCACCAAGACCGGCGAGCTGCACGCTCCTCGCCAAGGAATTCACCATCCTCACCAAGGCGCTGCGCCCGCTGCCCGAGAAGTGGCACGGCCTCTCGGACATCGAGACCCGCTGCCGCCAGCGCTACCTCGACCTCATCGTCACCGAGGGCGTGAAGAACATCTTCGTCAAGCGCCACAAGATCGTCCGCGGCATCCAGCGCTACCTCGACGGCCACGGCTTCATCGAGGTCGAGACGCCGACCCTGCACAAGCCGGAGGAGGCCGGCGGCGCCACCGCCAAGCCGTTCGGGACGCACCACAACGCGCTCGACATGGACTTGAAGATGCGCATCGCCACCGAGCTGCACCTCAAGCGGTGCATCGTCGGCGGCATCGAGCGCGTCTACGAGATCGGCCGCATCTGGCGCAACGAGGGCATCGACCGCCGGCACAACCCGGAGTTCACCACCATCGAGTTCTACTGGGCCTTCGCGACCTACGAGGACTTGATGAAGTTCACCGAGGGCCTGCTCGCCACGCTGGCGCTCGAGGTCACCGGCAACGCCAAGATCCCCTACCAGGGACAGGTCATCGACTTCACGCCGCCGTACCCGCGCGTCTCGATGGTCGACCACACCGCGCACGCGCTGGGGCTCGAGAGCTCCGCGGCGCTCGCCGGCCTGGGGCTCAAGGAGGCGATCCTCAAGGCGGCCGAGGGCGAGAAGGACCGGGACCTGCGCTCGGTGCTGGAGCACGCGGCCACGCTGTCGACCCCCGGCGAGATGATCGCCCGGGCGTTCGAGGCGGTGGGCGAGCCGACGCTGCCCAAGGACAAGCCGGCCTTCGTGACCGACTTCCCCATCGAGGTCTCGCCGCTCGCCCGCCGGCGCGACACCGACCCGCGCATCACCGACCGCTTCGAGCTGTACGCGGCGGGGATGGAGCTGGCCAACGCCTTCAGCGAGCTGAACGACCCGGTGGACCAGCGCCAGCGCTTCGAGCGCCAGGTCGAGCTGGCCCGCAAGGGAGACGCCGAGGCCATGCCCTACGACGAGGACTTCGTCCGGGCGCTCGAGCACGGCATGCCGCCGACGGCAGGCGAGGGCATCGGCATCGATCGCCTGACCATGCTGTTGACGGATTCGGCGTCCATCCGTGACGTCATCCTGTTCCCGCTGCTCAAGCCGCTCCAGAAGTAGGTAGCGGGGAGGAAGGCACGACCTTGGACGCCGAACCGAGAAGCCAGCCGCCGCCGACCTCTTCGGGCCCCGCGTTGCCCGTGCCGCCGCCCGCCGTGGTGGCGAGCGGCCGGGTCCACGAGCCCCGGCCCAAGTCCGCTCCGCCGCCGTTCTCCATGGTGGTGCTCGTCATCACCTTCGTCGGCCAGTGCATCGCCGGCCTGGTCGCCGGGATGGGGACCGTCACCCTGTCCTCCAAGTTGGGGCTCGCGCCGGAGCGCGCGCTGGCGGTGGCGGGCACCATCGCCATCCTCGCCGCGGGCAGCGCCGGCTTCCTGGCGGCGGCGGTCAGGCGCAAGGTCGGCACCTGGGAGATCCTGACGGCGGGCGTCGTCTTCTGCTCGCTCACCACCTGGCAGCTGGGCACCGCGCTGCGCTCCCCGTTCGGCCTGTACCGGCCGGTGCTGGCCGACCTCGGGTACCTGGCGAACATGTTCGGGCAGAACCCCATGGGAGGGGTCGGCATCGCCACGGTGGCCATCTTCTTCGCCACCTTCCTCGGCGGCTCGCTCGGCTGCCTGCTCGCGGGCAGCGGCAAGCTCGACCTGCGCTTCAGCTACGAGGCGTTCATCGCCCGCAGCCACCTGCGCCTGCGCAAGCACTCGGCGACGCGGATCATGACCGGCATCACCGTGGCCGGCGTGGCGCTGGGCGTCTTCGCGCTCACGGTGGTCCTCTCGGTGATGAGCGGCTTCGAGCTCGACCTGAAGAGCAAGATCATCGGCACCAACGCCCACGCCGTGGTCCTCAAGTACGGCAACGACTTCAAGGAGTGGCGCGAGGCCGCCGACAAGGTGCGCAAGGTGCCGGGCGTCGTCGGCGCGACCCCCTTCATCCTCAACGAGGTGATGGTCTCCTCCGACCAGAACATCTCCGGCGCGCTGGTGAAGGGCATCGACCCCAAGTCGGTCGCCCAGGTCACCAACCTCGACGCCAACACCAAGGAGGGCTCGCTCGAGTGGCTCGACCACCCGGAGAAGATCACCGAGCCCGAGGGCGCCGCGCGCCTCAAGCGCCTCTCGCCCAGCGACGACGCCGGCGGCGGTGGTGAGAAGGCCGGGCCCAGGGACGAGGACAAGCCGCTCACGCCCGACGAGATCATGGCGCCCAAGAGGCCCGCCGCCGACGGGAAGGCGGAGAAGAAGGACGGGGCGCCGGCCGTGGCGACCCCCGGCATCCTCATCGGCAAGGAGCTGGCCCACTCGCTCAAGGTGATGGTGGGCGACCGGATCAACGTCATCAGCCCGCTGGGCGGCGAGCTCGGGCCGACCGGCCCCATGCCCAAGAGCCGGCCCTTCCGCGTCGCCGGCATCTTCGTCACCGGCATGTACGAGTACGACGCCAAGTTCGCCTACATCTCGCTCGCCGAGGCGCAGACGTTCTTCAACATCCCCGACTCGGTCACCGGCCTCGAGGTCAAGACCAGCGACATCGACGACACCCGGCAGATCACCCGGGCCATCCTGGCCGCGCTCGACGGCTACCCCTACCGGACCAAGGACTGGGGCGAGATGAACAAGAACCTCTTCTCCGCGCTGCGCCTGGAGAAGCTGGTGATGGCCGTGCTGCTGGGCCTGTTCGTGCTGGTGGCCTGCTTCGGCATCCTCTCCACGCTGATCATGATGGTGCTGGAGAAGCGCAAGGAGATCTCCATCCTCAAGTCGATGGGGGCCACCGACACCAGCGTGATGAAGGTCTTCGTGCTCGAGGGCCTCATCATCGGGATCATCGGGACGGCCATCGGCCTGGTGCTGGGCTACTTCGCCTGCCTGCTGGTGGACATGGGCATCATCCAGCTGGACGCCGAGGTCTATTACATCGACAAGCTGCCGGTGAAGATCGACGCGCTGCAGTTCGCGATCGTCGCGCTCATCGCGGTGACCATGAGCTACCTGTCGACCATCTACCCGGCCACGCGGGCCAGCCGCGTCGCCCCGGTGGACGGCCTGCGCAACGAGTGATGGATGGCTTCGGTTCGGGGGGAAGCCAAGCGCCGAACCGAAGTCGGGATGGAGACATGGACAAGGCCTTCTTCGAGATCAGCGGGCTGCACAAGTCCTACTTCATGGACGGCAAGCGCATCGACGTGCTGCGCGGGGTCGACCTGAAGCTGCGCGAGGGCGAGCTCGGTCTCGCTCACCGGCGCCTCGGGCGTGGGCAAGAGCACCTTCCTGCACGTCTTGGGCACGCTCGACGCGCCGACCCAGGGCACCATCTGCTTCGAGGGCCGCGACGTCACCAGCATGGACGAGGGCGAGCTGGCCCGCTTCCGCAACGCCACGCTGGGGTTCGTCTTCCAGTTCCACTACCTGCTGCCGGAGTTCAGCGCGCTCGAGAACGTGATGATGCCGGCGCTCATCCAGCGGGTCTCCTACCCGGAGGCCAAGGCCCGGGCGGCGCTCCTGCTCTCGGACGTGGGCCTGAAGGACCGCATCCACCACAAGCCCGGCGAGCTCTCGGGCGGCGAGCAGCAGCGCGTGGCCCTGGCGCGCGCCCTGGTGCTCAAGCCGCGCCTCTTGCTGGCCGACGAGCCGACCGGAAACCTCGACCCGGCGACCGGCGAGGGCATCCACCAGCTGCTCCTCGACATCAACCGCAAGCAGGGCATCGCCGCGGTGGTGGTGACCCACAACGAGAAGCTGGCCCACTCGATGCCGCGCCGGCTCCAGTTGCTGGAGGGCCGGGTGGTCGAGCTGCCGCCGGCCCAGGCCTGACCTCCGGGCACCCGAGCCTGAGCCCCGAGCTCGGCGAGGGCGGGAAGCAATCGGCGGGTGGGCGGTTGGATGTGGGACTTTTGGAAAAGCCCCGACTCCTTCAAGTTTTCCGTTGTGGCGCCGCGGCCCTTTGCGTAGTCTTCGCCTCCCTTTTCGCAGGAAGCAGGCTCAAAAAGCCTGCCGCTACCCTCCGCCGACCTTCCGCCGATTGAGGCATGAGCCGGACGCCCCTCCGACTTCTCGCTGCCGTCTTCCTCGCCACGCAGGGCGTCGCCTACGCCGCGGACGCCACCGCGCCGTCCGGTGAGGCCGCCGGCGACGACTCTCTCAAGGCCGACCTGCCCCGCACGGGCGACTCGGAGCGGCCCCGCGTGGTCGCCATCCAGGTCGAAGGCAACCGGCGCGTCGAGCCCGACGCCATCCGCGGCGCCCTCAAGACCAAGGTGGGCGCGTTCTTCGACCCGCTGGCCGCCCAGGACGACATCAAGGCGCTGTGGCGGCTGGGCTTCTTCAGCGACGTGCAGGTCCTGGTCGACGACACCAACCCCAGCAAGCTGGTGCTCGTGGTCCGGGTGGCCGAGAAGCCGGCCATCCGCTCGGTGCAGATCCGCGGGAACAAGGAGCTTCTCCGACGACGACCTGAAGGACATCGTCGACGTCAAGGCCTTCAGCATCCTGGACATGGGGGCGGTGCGCCGCAACTCCAAGAAGATCCAGGACAAGTACGTGGAGAAGGGCTTCTTCCTGGCCGACGTGACCCCGGTGGTCGACAAGCTCGACAACAACGAGGTCGCGGTCTTCTTCGACGTCAACGAGCACGCCAAGGTCGAGGTCAAGCGCATCACCTTCGTCGGCAACATGAAGGTGAAGGACGAGGACCTGCGGGGCGTGATGGAGACCTCCGAGGGCGGGTTCCTCTCGTTCTTCACCAGCTCCGGCACCTTCCGCGAGGAGGTCTTCAAGCGCGACCTCGCCAACATCCAGGGCGTCTACTACGACCGCGGCTTCATCCACGTGAAGGTCGGCCAGCCGTCCATCTCGCTCTCCGGCGACAAGCGGCTCATCTACCTGACGGTGCCCATCACCGAGGGCGAGCAGTACAACATCGGCAAGATCGACTTCAGCGGCGACCTCGTCGGCAAGAAGGAAGACCTGTTCAGGAAGGTCTCGGTCGCCTCCGGCGAGCTGTTCAACCGCAGCAAGCTGCAGCGGGACATCATGGCCATCGCCGACGTCTACTACGACGCCGGCTACGCCTACGCCAACATCACCCCGCAGACCACCGTCGACGCCGACAAGAAGATCGTGGACCTGACCTTCGACGTGCAGAAGGGCGAGCAGGTCTACATCGAGCGGATCGAGATCACCGGCAACCACAAGACCCGCGACAAAGTCATCCGCCGCGAGATGCGCGTCTTCGAGGGCGAGCTCTTCAGCGGCACCGGCCTGCGCAACAGCCGCCAGCGGGTCACCGCGCTCGGCTTCTTCGAGACGGTGGACATCGCCCAGCGGCGCGGCTCGGCCGACAACCAGATCGTCGTCACCGTCAACGTCAAGGAGAAGCCGACCGGGACGTTCCAGGTGGGCCTGGGCTTCAGCTCCATCGAGAGCTTCCTGCTCACCGCGCAGGTCAGCCAGAACAACCTCTTCGGCTGGGGCCAGACCGCCTCGCTGGCGGCGCAGATCAGCTCGCTGCGCAGCCTCGTGCAGCTCTCCTTCATCGACCCCTACTTCTTCGACACCAACTGGATCTTCAGCTTCGACTACTTCCGCCAGGACCTGGACTACTACGGGTTCATCCGCCGCTCGAACGGTGGCGACATCACCTTCGGCTACCACCTGACGCCGGAGCTGATGCTGCACCTGGGCTACGCCATCGAGCAGGTCGAGGTGGAGCCGGGCCGGTCGAGCAGCCTGGGCGGCACCGACGTCCTCCTGGCCAACCGCTTCCAGAACGGCCTGACCAGCTCGCTGCGCCTGACCTTGAACTGGGACCAGCGCGACAACCGGCTCTTCCCGACCAGCGGCAACTACCAGTCGGCGTCGCTGGAGTACTCGCCCGAGTGGCTGGGCGCCTCCTTCCAGTTCCTGCGCGTCAACGCCAACTCCCGCTGGTACTTCCCGCTCTTCTGGGGAATCGTCTTCAAGGCGCAGGGGACGCTGGGCTACATCTACAGCCTCAAGGGCCAGCTGCCCATCAGCGAGCTCTTCTTCGCCGGCGGCATCAACACCCTGCGCGGCTACAGCCTGCGCTCGGTCTCGCCGTCCACGCCGGTCGGTGCCGAGCGGTCGCCCGATTCCCCCACGACGACCTTCCTCGTCGGCGGCAACAAGCAGCTGCTCTTCAACTTCGAGATCGAGTTCCCGATCTTCGAGAAGGTGGGCATCCGCGGCGTGGTCTTCTACGACGCGGGCAACGTCTGGGGTGTGAACGAGAACTGGTTCGGCGGGCAGCCCTACGTCGGCCCCCTCAACATGCTCCACTCGGTGGGCGTTGGCTTCCGCTGGTTCTCGCCCATCGGCCCGCTGCGCTTCGAGTGGGGCATCCCGCTCACCAAGCGGCCCGGTGACGAGGACTACCTGTTCGAGTTCACCATCGGCAACTTCTTCTAGGCTTCGGGCTTCAGGCCCCAGGCAAGCTTCTCGGCGCCCGGTCCTCGTCTTGGACCGGGCGCCTTTGCGTTCGCCGCTCGATGCCGGCTTTGGCTATGGTGGCGCCATGGCGCTGTCGGGAACGGCCAGGAAGGTGGCCATCGGGGTCGGGGCTGGCGCCCTGGCCGGCCTGCTCGCGGCTGCGCTCTCGCTGGCGCGCCCCGAGGTGGTCGACACGGTCGAGTTCGCCTCCTATGACCCGCGCGTCGAGGCGGTGGCGCGCGACGAGCAGGTCCGCGGCGACGTGGTGCTGGTCGACATCGGCGACGAGGACCTCCAGCTCGTCGAGGACAACCTGGCGCTGAGCTGGCCCTGGCCGCGCGAGCTGCACGGCTACCTCGTCGACTTCGCCAGCCGCGGCGGCGCCCAGGCGGTGGTGCTGGACTTCGTCTTCCAGGACCGCGGCAACTCCGGCTCGGACCTCGACCGCTTCGCCGGTGCGCTGCGCCAGAGCGGCCGCGCGGTGCTGGGCGTCGCCATGCCCAACCGGCTGGAGTCCGACGCGCGCGCGGCGCTCTCGGGCACCTGGGGCGCTTCGCTGGGCACCTGGCCCGATTCTCGCGGCGGCGCGTGAGGCGGCGCTGCAGGTCCAGAGCTGGAACGTGCGGACCTACCTCGTGCCCAGGCCGGGCGGCGGCGTCGAGCTCATCGTCGGCGGCCGGCAGGAGGGGGCCGAGGTGACCCGGGCCTACGAGCGGCTCCAGGCGGCGGAGGTCCTCGCGAAGTGGATGCCCGAGGGGCGCTCGCCACCTTCCGCCATCGAGCCGCGCGAGCTGACCGAGGCCGAGCGCGCCGCCGAGTTCAGCGCCGAGCAGGTGGTCCGCGGCCGGGACCTGCTCGCGCTTCAGCCCGGCGAGGCCCTGCGCTTCCCGCACCGCGAGATGCTGCCGCCGGTGTCGATCCTCGCGGCGAGCGCGGCGCGCCTGGGCAACGTGGTGCAGTCCACCGACCCCGACGGAGTCCTGCGCCGGCACCTGCCCCTCGTCGAGCACGAGAGCGGGCGCTTCCTGCCGTCGCTGGCGCTCGCGGCGTTCCTGGTGGGCCACCCGGACCTCTCCCCGCGGCTCGAGGGGCGCACCCTGGTGCTGGGCGAGCGGCGCCTGCCGCTGGACGAGCGCGGCAGCTTCTCCATCCGCTTCGGCACCGGCGAGCCGCGCCGGGTCAAGGCCTGGGACATCCTGCGCGCCCAGGCGCAGCTCGAGGCCGGGGAGACGCCGACGCTCTCGCCGGAGGTCTTCCGGGGCAAGTACGTCATCGTCTCCGCCGCCGCGCGAGCCCTGCGCGACCTGCGCACCACGCCGGTGCGCGAGAACCACCCGGGCGCCGAGGTCAACGCCGCCGCGCTGTCGAACCTCTTGTCGGGGCAGGCCTTCGAGCGCGCCTCGCCGGGCTGGGACGCCGCCTTCGCGCTGGCGGTCGCGGTGCTCATCGCGCTCTCGGTGGTCCTGGCCTGGAGCCTGCTCAAGAGCCCGGCCCTGGCGGCGGCGGCGGCGCTGGGGCTGCTCGCGGCGGCCGGGGCGGGCCTGTGGGCCTTCGGCGTGTGGCTGCTGCGCGCGCACGGGCTCTGGCTGGCGCTCTCGGTGCCCATGGCGGGCGCGGTGCTCTCGGCGCTGGCCGCGCTGCTCGCCACCAACGCCCTCGAGCGCGGCGAGCGCCGGTTCGTGGAGAAGGCGCTGGGCCAGTACACGAGCAAGGTGCTGGTCAAGCAGCTGCTCGCGCGGCCGGAGCGGCTCTCGCTCGAGTGGGGCGAGACCCGGGAGATCTCGGTCTACTTCTCGGACATCGCCGGCTTCACCGAGTTCAGCGAGAAGCTGCCGCCCGAGCGCCTGGTCAAGCTCCTCAACGACTACCTGACGAACATGACCGACCTCGTGCTCGCGCACGGAGGGGTGGTCGACAAGTACATCGGCGACGCCATCATGGCCTTCTGGGGCGCGCCCTTGCCCGAGCCCGAGCACGCCCGGCTCGCGGTGCGCACGGCCATCGCCATGCGAAGGCGTTGCGCCGAGCTGCGGCCCAAGTGGCAGGCGGAGTTCGGGCCGGTGGTGGTGGCGCGCGCGGGCATCAACACCGGGCCGGCGGTCAGCGGCAACATGGGCTCGCGGCACAAGTTCAACTACACGGTGATGGGCGACACGGTGAACCTGGCCTCGCGCCTGGAGGGGGCCAACAAGCCGTACGGCACGGTCCTGATGATCTCCGAGAGCACGCACGCGCAGGTCCGGGACGTCGTCGACGTGCGCGAGTTGGACCTGCTCGCCGTCAAGGGCAAGCAGCGACCGGTGCGGGTGTTCGAGGTGCTGGACGAGAAGGGCCGGAGCGAGGCGCAGGTGCTGGAGGCGGCCGAGCGCTTCGAGCGCGGCCTCGCCCTCTACCGCCAGCAAGCGTTCCTCCAGGCGAGCGAGCTCTTCGAGCAGGTCCTGGCCGTCCGCGCCGACGACGGGCCCTCGCGCACGTACCTGGAAAGGTGCAAGCATTTCGTCGACGCGCCGCCCGGAACAGGCTGGGACGGCGTCTGGCGGATGAAGGAGAAGTAGCGATGCGACCCCGTTCGTTGAAGCGCCCACTCCTCCTCGCGCTCGCGCTCGTGGCGATGCTCGGCCCGGCCGAGAAGGCGCGCGCCGATCAGGCCATGACGGTGAAGAACCTGGGCGTGAACCTGATGGCCAAGCCCGGGCTGCTCGCGGCCCGCGTCGGCGCCCCGCTCGAGCGCGGCGAGGTCGTGACCTGCCTGAAGAAGGACGCGGACTGGTACCAGGTCAAGACGCGGGACGGCCGCGAGGGCTGGCTCAAGAAGACCGCGCTCGTCGAGGAGAAGGTGGTGCTCTCGAAGAAGGTGGGCGGGGAGGGGGCCGCGATCTCCAAGGACGAGATCGAGACCGCCGGCCGGGGCTTCACCAAGGACGTGGAGGCGCAGTACCGCGGCTCGCGCGGCCAGCTGGACAAGGGCTTCGCCGCGCTCGACGCCCTCGAGAAGCACCGGGTCGACCCCGGCAAGGCCGTCCAGTTCGCCGCCGAGGGCAAGCTCGCGGGAGGTGCCCCGTGACCGGCCGCGCCACGCTGCTGCTGTTGCTCGTCCTGCCGTCGCTCGGCTTGTCGACGGGCTGCGCCGAGGTGCTGCGCTCGGTCCGCGAGGGACGCGCGCCCAGCCTGCGCAACGTCAACATGCGCGACGAGATCGCCCAGGGGAAGGAGATGGCGCAGGCCGGCAAGGAGCTGGTCGGCGACATCAAGGACGCGCAGAAGGAGCTCAGTCCCGAGAACGAGTACTACGTGGGCCGCGCCGTCGGCGCGAACCTGCTCGCTCGCTACGAGTTCAAGGTCCTCGACTTCTCCGGGCCCTCCGCTGCCACCGCCGAGTACGTCGCGCGGGTCGGCTACCTGCTCGCCGCGGCCGCCGAGGGCCTGCGGACCGACGCGATGCGCCCGCCGCTGGTGGGCGGCTGGCAGTTCGGAATCGTCGACACCGACGTCATCAACGCCTTCGGCCTGCCCGGTGGCTTCGTCTTCGTCACCCGCGGCGCCCTCCAGGCCGCCCAGAGCGAAGACCAGAATCGCCGCGATGCTCGCCCACGAGGTGGCGCACGTGATGCTCGGCCACGGCTTGGGCTCCATCAAGGTCGACCGCTTCGGAAAGGTGGCCGGCAAGTGGTTCAAGAAGGGCGCGCAGGCGCTCACGCCCGCCCAGCTGGACGCGATGACCGAGTCGCTCGACGGGTCGGTCGCCGACGTCTCGGACACGCTGGTCGGCAACGGCTACTCGCGCTCGACCGAGACCGACGCCGACGATCTGGGCCAGCGGATCGCTTCCATGGCCGGCTACGACCCGCGCGGGATGATCGCTCTGCTGGGCACCATCAAGGGAAAGCAGGCGACGAGCCAGGGCGGCCTCCTGGCGACGCACCCCAGCAACGAGGACCGTGTCAGGAAGCTCGAACAGAACGCCAAGAAGCTTCCTGCCCACAAAACCGAGCCGATCCGAACCGAGCGCTACGCCCGCGCCGTGGCCGCGCTGGCGGCGTCCAGGTAGGACACTGTGGGAGCAACCGTCGCCGCAGGGCCGCGATAATCCTCGCGAAACCACTCTTCCCGAGGAACAACATGCCCGTCTCTTCAGTCCACGCTCCTCACGCCGAACTCGTCTCTGGCTCCCGCGGATCTCAAGTGAAGGAGCTGCAGCGCGGGCTGGTGAAGCTCGGGTACATGACGCAGGCCGAGTACAACACCGGCCCGGGCATCTTCGGTCCCCGCACCAACGCGGCGCTCAAGGAGTTCCAGTCGGCCCACGGCCTGGCGGCCGACGGCATCTACGGGCCGAAGTCCCGCGCGGGCCTCGAGAAGGCGCTCACCGGCAAGGCCGAGTCGCCCAAGAAGTCCACCCCGACGCCCAAGGACGACTACGTCAAGGGCAGCGGCTCCTTCCCCAAGGTCCCGCGCGGCCGCAGCGGCATCGAGTCCGTCTTCGGCAAGGCGGGCACGCACCAGACGACCGTGAAGCTGCCGCTCGGCCCCGGCGGGCGTGAGGTCAACGTGCGTTGCCACGAGAAGCTCGTGCCGGTGATGA
The DNA here is from genome assembly GCA_049841135.1 of Myxococcales bacterium. Lineage (GTDB taxonomy): Bacteria > Myxococcota > Myxococcia > Myxococcales > UBA5297 > JACRCT01. The sequence goes on along the minus strand of JASGHK010000002.1, from coordinate 101,480 downwards.
AGGCGATGCTCGCCGAGGCCAAGCAGAAGGGGCTGCTCAAGTACATCCACACCTTCGACGGCATGTACAACTACCGCACCAAGAACCACAACCCGAACTCGGCGCTGTCCACGCACTCCTGGGGCATCAGCTTCGACATCAACGCCAGCGAAGGAACCAAGGGGCGCGTCAACCCGCAGCTGGCCGCCGTCTTCGAGAAGTACGGGTTCTACTGGGGCAAGAACTTCAACGACGAGATGCACTTCCAGTACGCCCGCGGCTACTGAAGAACGCTGATTCGGACGAGGATCGAACGCCCAGGCGCCCTCTGGCGCTTGGGCGTTCGCGTGTCGGCTTGAACTTTCCCCCCGGTCCGTCCGGTTTTGGCTATCGTGTGCGCCCCAACTCAGGTGCCCGATGCCCTCCGATAGCCGCCCGCGCGAAGTGATCCTGGTCTTGCCCGCCTTCAACGAGGCGCCAAACCTTCCACCCCTCCTCGACGCCGTGGCCAGCGTCGCGGCGCAAGAGACTGGGCACCCTCTGCAAGTCCTGGTGGTCGACGACGGCTCGAAGGACGCGACCGCACAGGTGTCGAAGCAGCCGCGCTCGGTGCCGGTGGAGGTCCTGGCGCACCCGCGCAACCTGGGGCTGGCGGCCGCCTTCCGGACCGGGCTCTTGGCGGCCATCGAGCGCGCGGGCGACGACGACGTGGTGGTCGTCATGGACGCCGACAACAGCCACCGCCCGGAGCAGATCGGCGAGCTGATCGCGGCGCTGGATCGCGGCGCCGACGTGGCCATCGCCTCTCGCTACCGCCCGGGGGCGCAGATTCGCGGAGTGCCCCAGTCGCGCCAGCTGATGTCGACGGGGATGAGCTGGCTGTTCCGGCTGGTCAACCCGATCTCGGGCGTGCGCGACTACTCGTGCGGCTACCGCGCGTACCGCGCGAGCCTGCTCAAGGCAGCCTACCGGGCCCAGGGCGAGCGGATGTTCGCGCAGGAGGGCTTCGCCTGCATGGTGGCCATGCTCTTGCGGCTGCAGGAGCAGGGGGCCCGCTTCGTCGAGGTGCCGCTCGACCTGCGCTACGACCGCAAGGCCGGGGCTTCGAAGATGAAGGTGGGGGCGACGGTGGCGCGCACGCTGCTGCTGCTGGGGCGCGAGCGGCTCCGCCACCTGCCTGGACTCGGGCGATGAGCGGCGAGGGGATGGTCGAGCTGGGCCCGGTCGCCTCGGGCCGCCGGGTCGCTGCTTCCGCGGGGGTGCTCGCGCTGGTCGTGGTCGTCATTGGCCTCGTGACGCTGCCGCAGTACGGCATCACCAGCGACGAGCCGGTCGCCTTCCATGGCGCCGAGTGGTCGGCTTGGGCCAGCCAGTCCAACGACCCGAACCGCTGGAACTTCAAGGACAACCCGCCTGCGGAGTTCGCGCGCCAGGCGCACTTCAACACCCACCCCGACCCGGCGGCGCTGCGCATGCCCTCGCTGCCGGCGCTGGTGGGCGTGACGCTGGCTCCGCTAGCGAAGCACCTGCCGGGATACGAGCTGCTGGATTCGGTCCACGCAGGGCTCGTGGTGCTGCACGGGCTCATCGTCTTCGCGCTGGTGCTCTACCTCGCCCGGCTCATCGGCCTGGGACGCGCCCTGCTCGCAGCCTGCGCCTATGCGGCGTACCCGACCGTGGTGGGGCACGCGCACTACAACATCAAGGACCTGCCGATGGCCGGGTTCTTCGCGCTGGCGCTGCTATCCTTCGCGGTGGGCCTCATCGAGAACCGGGCTCGATTCATCGTCCAGTCCGGCTTCTGGATCGGCCTGAGCTTCGCCTGCAAAGCCAACGCGGTCTTCGTCGCGCCCACCGTCGCGCTCTGGATCCCATTCGCGGCGTGGCTCTTCTACCGCGGTGGCCGCCTGCCCAGCCGACGCCTCGTCGCGGCGGCCTGCCTGCTGCCGTGGATCGCGCTGGTGACGCTGTGGGCCTTCTGGCCCTACCTGCGCGCAGGCAACCTCATGGAGCAGGGGCGCAAGCTGGGCGAGATGCTGGAGACGATGGCCCGCTTCGCCGCGACCGGCCGCCAGTACCCCACGCCCTTTCCCTTCGTGGCGCTGCTGACCATGACCCAGCCGGTGCTGCTGCTCGGGCTCGCGCTGTCCCTTCCCGCGTTCGCCAAGAAGGATCCCCGGGACCGTGCAGTGCTGGCCCTGGGGTGGATCGGCCTGTTGCTGCCGCTGGTGCGCATCGCGCTGCCCCGGTCGAACTTCTACGACGGCAACCGCCTGTTCTTCGAGTACGTCCCGGCGCTGGCCATCCTCTCGGCGATGGGCCTCGCGTGGGGCTGGGAGCAGCTGCGCGCTCGAACGGCGCTGTCGAAGAAGAGCTGGGAGCCTGCCGCGCGGCGGGCGAGCCTGGCCGCCTTCGGGGGGCTGCTCTTGTGGCCCAACGTGCAGTACCACCCCTACGAGTCGACCTACTTCAACCTCTTCGCCGGCGGCCTCGGTGGGGCGCAGAAGGCGGAGGTGCTGACCCGCTACTGCAAGGACATGGACTTCTACTGCCCGGACAGCGAGACGGATTACTGGGCCTTCTCGTTCCGCAATGCGGTGCGGGAGATGAACAAAGAGGCGCCGCAGGGCGCGGGGTTCTACCCGTGCGGCAACCTGATGGGGCCCTTGACGCGCTGGCAGGGGGCACGCCCCGACCTGCGCCAGGTGGGCCGCGAGCAGGCGCAGTTCTTCGTGGTGATCCCTCGTCGGCCCTTCTGCAGCGAGGACGACCAGCGCTACGCCCGGGAGCAGGGCACGCTCGTGCGCGAGGAGCGCCGCGACGGCGGCCTCGTCTGGGCGCTGTACCGCCGCAAGTGAGGCGGCACAGGACCGTGCGCCGACGTTGCGTAAGATAGGCAGCCATCCTGTGACATGAATGGCGGGGGCCGCTTGGCGAGTCAGTCCAGCCCGACCCGCTCGAGGGTCACCTGGCCGGTCGTGGCGAACGGGTCCACGACCAGCTTCGTGTAGAAGTGGCCGTCGACCGTGAGGGCCTCCATGCCGCCGCCTCCGCCGCCGGCGATGGTCGAGGGCACGCCACGCATCTGGTAGTCGGCGTAGGAGTGGATGTGCCCGGCGAAGAAGTGCGTCGCCTCGCCCTCGCTCAGCGTCTGGACGAAGCGCATGGCCTCGTCGCGGTTGCTGAAGGCGTGGTTGCGGCCGCCCCACGGCTCGAACGGCGGGATGTGCGTGAAGACCAGCGCCGGCCCGCTCTCTCGTGCCAGCGACCGCTCGAGCCACGAGTACGCGCCGGGCGCGAACAGGGCGTTGGCGGTGTCGGCCAGGACGATGCGCACCCCGCGCACGTCGAAGGCCACGTTGGTGGGGCCGATGACCTCGGTGAAGCGCTCCCAGGCGGCCCCCATCAGGTCGTGGTTGCCGAGCGTCGTGTAGAAGGGCACCGGCAGGGCGTCGAACTGCTCGAGCATCTGTTCGAGGCTCCTCCGGCTTGCCGTGGTCGGCGATGTCGCCCATGCACAGCGCGGCGTCCGGCTGCCACTCGCCGACGAGCGCGTTGAAGCGGCCGAAGGTCTTCAGGTTGTTGTGCAGGTCCGAGATGAGGGCGAGGCGCACCGGACCGACGCCCGGCGGGGTGACGCGGACGGTCAGGCCGCCTTCGGGGACCTCGTAGGTGAGCTCGACCGTGGTGGGGCCCACGGTCGTTCGGGTCGCCGGCGGCGGCGCGAACGAGGAGCCGGGCTGCACGTTGGTCAGCTGGAAGCGCGCCTGGCCCGCGCCTCCAGCCAGCGAGAGCAGTGGGGTGGGCGAGGCGGCGCGCGCCACCGCCAGGCCGCCGCTGGAGGTGCGGATGCGGCCGGGGCTGATGGTGAGCGTCAGGCTGTTCTCGAGCTTGGCGTCGGCGAGGGCGAGCCCGGCGAGGTGCCGGTCGTCGGCCTCGGTGGTGTCGCAGCCGGGGAGCTCCGCCAAGGCGAGGAGCGAGAGGCCTCCCAGGAACGTCCGTCGAGTCAGCTTCACCATGCCACCACCTCCGCGCCCAGCATCACGTCCATGCCACCGCCGATGTGCGTCAGGGCCAGCAGGCGCACCTTGGGGTGCACCTCCACGCGGACCTGGGCCTCGGCGTGCCCGCCGTGGTCGAACACCATCCCCAGCCGCTTGTCGGGGCGCTGGCTGTAGACGGCCGAGACCTCGAACCAGTCGGTCAGCGCCAGCGAGAGCCCGGTCTCCAGGACCAGCAGCGGCTGCAGGTCGGTCGCGGCCGAGCCGTCATAGCTGTAGGCGATGGCGCCGCCGCCGATGCGCTGGATGAAGACCAGGCCGGTCATGCTGCGGTCGAGCACGCCGGCGTCGATGCGGCCCTCGAGCATCAGCGCGGCGCCGTGGCCGTTGGCGTCGGAGTCCGCCCCGATCTCGCGCAGGCCCTCGAGGACCAGCGCGAGGTGTGAGCGCTTGTCGTCGCCGTAGAGCTTGAGGCCGCCGCGCAGGTGGATCTCCTGGTAGCGGGTGCCGGGCGCGAGGGAGGCCCAGCCGTCGAGGAGGACCTTCGGGCTCTCGTAGTCGGCCCGGAGGATGCCCAGGTGCTTGACGCTGCCGGAGTGCGCCAGGCTCGGGCCGTAGAGCAGCGCCGCCGTCAGCGAGTCCTCGCGCTGGAACGGGCGGACCTGGCCCTCCGGGCGGAGGGTGCCGACCACGTCCCCGAGCCAGGACGCCATCCACGTCGAGACGCCGGCGAAGAGCAGCGCCATGCCGTAAGGGGCGACGTCGTGGTTGCCGCCGGTGAACAGCAGCGTGGCGCCGCCGGCCAAGGTGGCGGCGACGCCGAGCCCGGAGGTGAGCAGCAGCCGGTTCGCCGTGCGGGGGTCGCCCGTGAGCCGGTGCCCGAGGCCGGGGATGACCACGCCGGGGACGAAGGACAGGCCGATGGCCACCGGCCGCGAGGTCCAGGGGGCATCCAGCGCCCGCGCGGAGGCGAGGGTCGGAGCGGGAGCCGCGAGCTGCGTGACGGCGGGAGCGGCCGGGGCGGGGCTCGTCGCGACGGCTGGCACCAGAGCGGGCGAGGGAGCCTGGGCGCTCGTGGGCTGGACCGCCGGGGGCGCCGCGTCGGCGGCGGGAGCAGGGGCGGGGCTCGGCTCGGCCGCGTGGGCGCCGTCGGTGCCATCGGTGCTTGGTGCGGCGGCAGACTCTGCAGGAGGCGGCGGTGGGGGCTGCGGCGGCGGGTCGGCGGCAGCGACGAGGAGTGAGACGAGCAGTGCGAGCGACATGCGACCTCCGAGGGGCGCATTGTAGCCTGCACCATCCGCAGCTGAACTGTGCCGATAGGTGCGCGGTTGCTAGGATTCGCCGTCACCTCGAACCGAAGGGGAGGCCCCGTGCTTCGTCGCCTCACGAAGATGACCGCCTTCAAGCTCGCGCTGCTCATCGGGCTGACGTTCGCGGTCACGCACTTCCTGTACCGCGCCACCCCGAACCGCCACGCGCCGTTCACGCTGGTCGAGGGCTGGGACGCCAAGGCGCTCGACGCCAAGTTCAAGCTGCGCGGGCCGGTGCCCTCCTCGGGGCGGGTCACCATCGCCGGCATCGACGAGGTGAGCCTGCAGCGTTACGGCCTGTGGCCTTGGCGCCGCGAGCTGGTGGGCAAGGCGCTCAAGAACCTCAACGACGCCGGGGCGGCGGCCGTCGGCGTGGACATCTGGTTCGCCGACGCCGACCGCCACGCGGCCCACCTCTCGGTCAACCGGATGATCGACGCGGCGCTGGGCGTGCTGCCCGACCCGGAGAGCGACCTGACCGCGGCGGGCTGGGCCAGCTCGCCGGAGAAGCTCCTCGAGCTGCGCGGCTCCTTCGACGCCATGCGCCTGGCCGACCCCGACGTCGTCTTCGCCGACTTCCTGCGCGAGAGCCCCAAGGTCGTCCTGGGCGCCTCCGGCTACGCGACCGCCGAGGCGCTGGCCCAAGCCGACAAGACGGTGCTCCTGCGCGACGAGCAGGCCCTGGAGCGGTTCACGTTCACCGACGTCTACGCCTTCGGCTTCGACCCGGAGACGAAGCAGGAGATCAAGGGCAGCCGCTGGTCGCCGCTGTTCAAGACCAAGGCCTCCTCGTTCCCGCAGCTGCGCACGCTCCTGGGCATCGAGCTGTCGCTGCCGGTCATCACCGCCGCCACCACCCACGTCGGCCTCATCGACACCGAGCCCGACGACGACGGCACCATCCGCAAGTACCCGCTCATGTCGCGCTTGAAGGAGCGGGTGGTGCCCAGCCTCGCGCTGCAGACCGCCGCGGTGGCCATGGGCGGCCGGGTGGTGCCGCTGATGGACCCGGAGGCCTCGACGGAGTCCGTCAGCTACGCCGGGCTGATGCCGCTCGACGGGACGATGAACGGCGCGGTGAAGATCCCCATCGACCCGAAGATGGCGCGCTACCTCGTCAACTACCCGGGCTCCTTCCGCGCCCAGGTCGACGGCAAGCCGCTCTTCCAGACCATCTCCTTCGCCGACGCCGTGGACGGCACCTTCGACGTCAAGAAGGTCAAGGACCAGATCATCCTCGTCGGCGCGACCGTGGTGGGCACCTTCGACCAGCGCGTCACGCCCTTCGACTCGATGGCGCCGGGCGTCTACACCCACGCCGCGGTCATCGACAACATCCTCACCGGCAGCTTCCTGCACCAGTCGCTGGGCATCGCCTTCTTCGAGGTGCTGCTGCTCCTGGTGCTGGCGCTGGTCTTCGGGCTCGTGGTGGCGCGCTTCGAGGCCTACTACTGGCAGGTGCTGTCGATGGTCGGCGCCTTCGCCGTCTACCTGGGCATCGACTTCCAGCTGTTCAAGGCCGGCTACGAGATGAGCACCTTCGGGCCGCTGATGGAGATCGCCTGTCTGTTCGCGGGGATGCTGCTCTTCAAGCTGGTGGTCACCGACCGCGAGAAGCGCCAGACCCGGACCGCCTTCCAGCACTACCTGGCGCCCTCCGTCCTCGACGACATGGTCAAGAACCCGGACAAGCTCAAGCTGGGCGGCGAGAAGCGCGAGCTGACGGTCTTCTTCAGCGACATCCGCGGCTTCACCACCATCAGCGAGCGGCTGCCGGCCGAGGAACTCTCCAGGCTGCTCAACGAGTACCTCACGCCCATGTCGAACATCGTCTTCAAGCACCAGGGCACGCTCGACAAGTACATGGGCGACGCCATCATGGCCTTCTGGGGCGCGCCGATGGAGCAGCCGGACCACGCGCTGCGCGGCTGCACCGCGGCCATCGAGATGATGAAGACCCTCGAGTCGCTGCGGGCGCAGTGGCGCGCGCAGGGCCGGCCCGACATCCAGATCGGCATCGGCCTCAACTCGGGGCCCATGTCGGTGGGGAACATGGGCTCCAACATGTTCTTCAACTACACGGTCATGGGCGACAACGTGAACCTCGGCAGCCGCCTGGAGGGGACCAACAAGGCCTACGGCACCAACATCATCATCAGCGAGTTCACCTTCGCCCGGGTCAAGGGCCAGGTCGCGGCCCGCGAGCTGGGCAGCGTCCGCGTCAAGGGCAAGAAGCTGCCGGTGGGCATCTACGAGCTGCGCGGCATCGGGGCCCCGGCGGCGGAGGAGGCCGCGGTCATCGCCGACTTCGAGGCGGGCATCGCCGCCTACCGCGCCAGGAACTGGGACGAGGCCGAGGCGCGCTTCAAGAAGGTGCTTCAGGTGTGGAAGGACGACGGGCCGAGCACCCACTACCTCGAGGACCTGGAGGACAAGCGTACTCATCCGCCGGCCGAGGGATGGGATGGGGTGTACGAGATGAAGACCAAGTGATCGGCCGCGCGCCGTTTCACGGCAGTTTGTTTGACGCTCGCGCAGGGGGATGCTAACCCTTCCTCATTACAGAGATTTACCGGCGGCGAAATGGGCGACGACCTCTTCTCCAAGTTCGGACGCGAGTTCACCAAGGGGACCATCCTCTTCCGCGAAGGCGACAGCGGGAAGGAGATGTACGTCCTCCAGTCGGGCAAGATCGCCATCTCCAAGAAGGTCCGCGACGTGGAGAAGGTGCTCGCCGAGGCTCGGCCCGGGCGAGTTCTTCGGGGAGATGGCCATCATCTCCAACAAGCCGCGCAGCGCCACGGCGACCGTGGCCGAGTCGGCGCGCTGCCTGGTGATCGACCCCAAGACGTTCGAGGCGATGATCCGCGGGAACGCGGAGATCGCCATCCGGATGATCAAGAAGCTGGCCGACCGGCTCCAGGAGTCGGACGCGCAGATCGAGAACCTGCTCCTGCGCGACGCCGGCAGCCGGGTGGTGCACTACCTGGCCTACTCGGCGGAGACGCGGGGCAAGCAGACCGGCAGCGGCGTCAAGGTCGACGTGGCGCTCTCGGCGCTCCCGGGCATCCTCGGCATCGACACCCAGCAGCTGGACAACGTGCTGGAGAAGCTCTCGAAGGTGAAGCTGGCGACGGTGGAAGCGGACGGGGTGGTGGTGCCCGACGCCAAGAAGCTGAGGGAATTCCTCGAGTTCCTGGAGATGAAGGAGAAGTTCGGGGACCTCTAGCGTTTCGACCGGCACGGAGGTGAGGTCGGCGCTCCGAGCCGCAGGATGGCCCGCATGAAGCTGCGAGTCCTCGGCTGCCACGGTGGTGAGCTGCCGAAGCACCGCACGACCTGCTTCCTGGTGGACGAGACGCTGGCGCTCGACGCCGGCGCGCTCACCGGGACCCTCTCGCTCGACGAGCTGCTGCGCGTGGACGACATCCTCGTCGGCCACTCGCACCTCGACCACGTCAAGGACCTGCCCTTGATGGTCGACCTGCTCGTGGGCCGCCGCGACAAGCCGGTGGTCGTCCACGCGTCGCCGGCCTGCGCCAAGACGCTGCACCAGAGCCTCTTTAACAACGAGCTGTGGCCCGACTTCACCCGCATCCCGACCCGCGCCAACCCCATCCTGCGCATCGAGCCGTTCAAGTTCGGCGAGCCGTTCAAGGTGGGGCGCCACAAGGTGACCGCGGTGCCGGTCTCGCACCCGGTGGAGAGCTGCGGCTTCGTGGTGAGCGACGGCGCGACTTCGCTGGGGATGAGCGGCGACACCGGGCCCACCGACGAGCTGTGGCGCGCCTTCAACGCCGCCAAGAAGCTCAAGGCGGTGCTGGTGGAGACGAGCTTCCCCAACGTGTTGCAGGGGCTGGCGGACATCAGCGGTCACCTGACGCCCAACACGGTCAAGTCCGAGCTGGCCAAGTTCCGTCCCAAGGGCGCCTGCGAAGCGCTGCTCTACCACCTCAAGCCTGCCTTCGTGCCCCAGCTCAAGAAGGAGCTCAAGGCGCTCAAGGTAGACGCCCAGGTCCTCGAGAACGAAGACCTGTTCGACCTCTAGCGCCCGCCATGGACTGCCTGCGCTGCGGGACCTGCTGCGTCGTCCCCGACATCGCCGCGCTCGACAAGCCGCTCGGCGTGCGCTGTCCGCACCTGGGCGACGACCTCTTGTGCGCCCGCTACGAAGAGCGCCCGGCCGTCTGCCGCGCCCACCGCCCCGACGAGATCTGCCGGCAGATCGCCGCGCCCACCCTCGACGAGCGCCGGGCGAAGTACCTGGCCCTGTTCGGGTTGGCGGCCGAGGCCGAGCGGATCGCGAGGCTGGGCATCACCTCCATGAAGCGGGCGAGGGCGCTTCGGGACGAGCAGGACGCCGATGACGCCCGCTGAAGCCCGCACCTTCCTCGAGTCGCGCTCGCAGCTGGGCATGCGCTTCGGGCTCGACCGGATGAAGCGCACCCTCGATGCGCTGGGACGCCCCGAGCGGCGCATGCGGGTGCTCCACGTCGCCGGCACCAACGGCAAGGGCTCGACCTGCGCGTTCGCGGCCTCCATCCTGCGCGCCGCCGGGCTCCGGGTCGGCCTGTACACCTCGCCGCACCTGGTGCGGATGAACGAGCGCATCCAGGTCGACGGCGTGGACATCTCCGACGAGGACCAGGCCCGCGGCGTGGAGGCGCTCCTCGCTGCTTGCCCGTGGGCTGCGGACCCCGCCGACCCGCTCACCTTCTTCGAGGTCGACACGGCGATCGCCCTCTGGCACTTCGCGCAGCGCTCGGTGGACGTCGCGGTGCTGGAGGTCGGCCTCGGCGGCCGGCTGGACGCGACCAACGCCATCGAGCGCTGCGACGTCTCGGCCATCACCCGCATCGGGCTCGACCACACCAAGCTCCTGGGCGACACGCTCGCGGCCATCGCCGGCGAGAAGGCGGGCATCTTCAAGGCGGGAGCGCACGCCGTCATCGCGCGGCAGGAGAGCGAGGCCTTGGAGGTGCTCGTGGGCGCCGCCGAGCAGGGGGCGCGCTCGGTCCTCGTCGCTGCCCGCGACTTCGGGCTCGGGGGCGAGGCGCAGCCCTACACCTTCGACACGCACGACGGCCGCGCCATCCCGGACCTGCGCCTGTCGCTGCTCGGGCCTCACCAGCGCGAGAACGCCGAGACGGCCGTCCAGGCAGCGCTGCTCGTCGAACCGGCGCTGGAGGCACGCGCCATCCGCACCGGGCTCGCGAGCACACTCTGGCCCGGTCGCCTGGAGGTGGTCCGCAGCAGCCCGCTGACCATCCTCGACGGAGCGCACAATCCGGACGGAGCGCGGACGCTCGCGCAGGCGATGGCCCAGGTCTTCCCCGGCAAGCGCATCCACTTCGTCTTCGGCGTGCTCGGCGACAAGGACGTCCACGGCGTGGCCTCCCGTCTGGTCCCGCTGGCCGCGCACCTCTGGCTTGCCAGCCCGGAGAGCGAGCGCGCGCTGCCCGTCGAAGGGCTGGCGAAGCTCGTTGCGCCGATGGGCGTTCCGGCGACGACCTACCCCAGCATCGCGGCCGCCCTCGACGCCGCGACGGCGGCCGCCAGCGCCGAAGGTGAGGGCAGCCTGGTGCTGGTCGCGGGGTCGCTCTACGTGGTCGGCGAGGCCAAGGCACACCTGGCTGTCGGCTAACCTGCGGAAATCACGGCGCTAATCGGACGGCCAGTTTCTTGCGGGCCTGTAGCACCGTGTTACCATTCGGCCAGCCAATCGCTTTTCAAGGAGCTGCAATATGACCCGCCGCCCCCGTCTCATCGTGGCCGCGTGGTCCCTCTTGGCGCTGACGTCACTGGCGCGCGCCCAGGCGACCGACCTCAACGTCCTCACCGCGGTGAAGGTCCAGAAGGAGGGCGGGCTGTCCGTGGAGATCGTGGGCAGCCGCAAGCCCAACTTCACGACGTTCGCCATGAGCGATCCGTCCCGCTTGGTGATCGACGTGTCGGAGGCGGTCTTCAAGGGCGTGCCCTCGGAGCAGAAGGTGGGGGACGGCACCATCGTCTCGGTGAAGACGGCGTCCTACGGGAGCGACCAGTCGGCCATCGCGCGGGTGGTCATCACCTTCGCCAAGGAGACCGAAACCGAGGTCGCTGCGGCGGCCGACACGACGCTCGTGGTCCGCGTGCAGGGCGGTGGCGGCGCGGTCAGCGTTCCCATCGCCAAGGGCGAGATGCCGGACCAGGGCACCAAGGTCGCGCAAGCCGATCCGCAGGCCGAGGAGAAGAGGAAGGCCGAGGAGGCGGAGCGCCAGAAGAAGCTCGAGGAGAAGAAGGCCGCCGAGGAGGCCGCCCGGGTCGCTGCCGAGGAGAAGAAGAAGGCGGACGAGTCCGAGCGCCAGAAGAAGCTCGAGGAGAAGAAGGCCGCCGAGGAGGCCGTCCGGATCGCCGCCGAGGAGAAGAGGAAGGCGGACGAGGCCGAGAAGCAGAAGAAGGTCGAGGAGAAGAAGGCCGCCGAGGAGGCCGCGCGGCTCGCCGCTGCCGAGAAGAAGCGCGCCGAGGAAGAGGAGCGGCAGAAGAAGCTCGCGGAGAAGAAGGCCGCCGAGGAAGCCGCTCGCGCCGCCGCCGAAGAAAGGAAGAAGGCGGAGGAGGCCGAGCGGCAGAGGAAGCTCGAGGAGAAGAAGGCCGCCGAGGAGGCCACGCGCCTCGCCGCCGAAGAGAAGAAGCGCGTCGAGGAAGAGGAGCGGCAACGCAAGCTCGCGGAGAAGAAGGCCGCCGAGGAGGCTGCGAAGCAGGCGGCGCTCGAGAAGAAGAGGGCCGAGGAGGCCGAGAAGCAGAGGAAGCTCGAAGAGAAGAAGGCGGCCGAGGAGGCTGCGCGGCTCGCCGCCGAGGAGAAGCGGCGCGCCGAGGACGAGGAGCGGCAGCGCCAACTCGCGGAGAAGAAGGCCGCCGAGGAAGCCGCGAAGCAGGCGGCGCTCGAGAAGAAGAGAGCCGCCGAAGAGGCGGCGCGGGCGGCCGCCGAGGAGAAGAAGAAGGAGGAGCAGGAGAAGAAGCGCCTCGCCGAGGAGGAGCGGCAGCGCAAGGCCTCCGAAAAGAAGGCCGCCGAGGAGGCTGCCCGCCTGGCCGCCGAAGAGCAGAAGCGGGCCGCGGAGGAGGAGAAGCAGCGCAAGGTGGCCGAGACGAAAGCCGCGAAGGAGGCTGCGCGCCTCGCCGCGGAGGAGAAGAAGAAGGCCGAGGAGGCGGAGCGCGAGCGGAGGCTGGCCGAGAAGAAGGCGCAGGAGGAGGCCGCCCGCGCCGAGAAGCCCGCCAAGACTGAGACGGCGCAGAAGTCGGAGAAGGTCGAAAAGGCCGAGAAGGTGGAGAAGGGCAGCGAGGCCCTCGCCGATTCCGGGGCTGCCGGCACCGTCGAAGCCGTCGGCTTCAAGCAGGTGGGCGAGGCGTCCCGCGTCTTCGTGCGCACGGACGGACCGGTGCGCTACTCCATCGGCGAGACGCATCCCGGTGTCATCGTGCTCCAGCTGAAGGACACCAAGATCGGGCGGAAGAACAACAAGCGACCCTTCGACACCTCCTTCTTCCCGGGCCCGGTGGCGATGGTCTCTCCTCGCGTCGAGGGCAACGAGGTCCACGTCGAGATCACGCTCAAGAACCAGGCCCCGTACTCGGCCAAGCAGGAGGGCGGGGAGATCCACGTCGACTTCCGCAAGCCGGGCTCCGACCTGCCCGAGCCGTGAGCGGCGTCTCGACGTTGTCGTTCACCGGACGCCAGCGTTGACCGGGAGAGGGCGATTTGCTCTACTCGCCGCTCAATCGGCCAAGCGATGACGCGTGAGATCCAAATCGCGATTTGGGTGGTCCTGGGAGTGGCGCTCGCCATCTCCGTGGTCACCGATGTCCGAAGCCGCAAGATCTTGAACATCGTGACTTTCCCGGCGATTCTCGCGTGCCTGCTGCTGCGGGTCGGAGCTGGGCTGAAGGCCGACGCGCTCGTCGGTTCACTCAGCGGCCCGGGGCTCGCCGGCGGTTTGATGGGCATGGCGGTGGGGGCCATCCCCCTCTTCCTCATCAGCTTGCTCCCTGGCGGCGGGATGGGAATGGGCGACGTCAAGCTCGCGGCCGCGGTGGGCGCCGGCCTGGGCTTCCCGGCCGTGGGAGCCTGCCTGTTCTTCATCGCCATCGTCGGCGGCATCGAAGCGGTGGTGGTGCTCATCTGGAAAGGCAAGACGCTCAAGACCTTCGGCGGAATGGGCCGCAAGGCACTCCAACTCCTGAAGATCGCCAAGCCTGACGATGCTCCCCCCGAGAAGACCTACATCCCTTACGGCGTCGCAATCGCCGTCGGGACGGTGTGGGGGGTCTACTGGCTCAATCAGTCTGCGGCGGTGGTGTAGCCACTTGGTTATGAGGGGTTTTCGAAACCGCGGTACTTCCTGAATGCGCAAGGAGATGTCGATGGCCTATCGCCTCTTGTCCCGTGCCCTCGCGGTCGCCCTGGTGGTGATGGTCGCCGCGCCGGCCTACTCGCAGGACGACTCCTCGACGATCTCGCTGGGCGTCGGCACCCAGAAGGTCATCAACGTCCCCGGCATCGCGCGAATCGCCATCGGCGACCCGAGCATCGCCGACGTCAAGCCGCTCGGCTCCACCCAGGTGCTGATCGTCGGCCAGGCCGAGGGCGGCACCACGCTGCTCATCTGGAAGTCCAACGGCTCGCGCCTCTCCTACCTCATCCGCGTCCGCAAGAAGGACCCGAACGAGGTCATCGAGGAGATCAAGCGGCTGCTCGGCGACCGCGAAGGCATCACGGTGCGCATGGTCGGCGACCGCATCTACCTCGACGGCTACGCCTACACCACCGAGGACGCGGACCGCGTCAACCAGAATCTCGACGCTCTACACCCAGGTGAAGAGCTTCGTGAAGGTGGCGCCCAACGCCAAGAAGCTGGTCGCCAACAACCTGAACGCCGCGCTCCAGCGCGCCGGCCTCAAGAACGTCCAGGCCAACGTGGTGGGGACGACCATCTTCCTGGAAGGCTCGGTCGAGTCGCAGCAGGACCTGCAGAAGGCCGAGCTCATCACCAAGGCCATCGGCGAGCACGTCGAGAACCTCCTCGTGGTCGGCATCCGGCGCATGGTCCTCACCGAGGTCCAGTTCGTCGAGATCCGCCGCAAGAACGAGGACACCATCGGCATCAAGTGGCCCTTGGACCTCTCGGGCAAGGGTGGCGCGAGCTTCGCCTACGCCAAGGACTTCGCCTCCGAGATGCCGGCCCAGATGCCCTTCAACGCCTCGGCCAACCTGGAGTCGGACTGGGCGTTCGGCATGATCTTCAACGACGGCTACGGGCGCCTGCTGGCGCAGCCCAAGCTGGTCTGCGCGTCGGGTGAGAAGGCCGAGTTCCTGGCCGGCGGCGAGCTGCCCATCCCGATGATCACCAACAACATGTTCACCGTGGAGTTCAAGCCGTTCGGCGTCAAGCTCTCCATCCGCCCGACCGCCGACCGCCACGGCAACATCCAGACCGAAATCGAGGCGGAGGCCTCCAAGGTCGACAAGTCCATCTCCATCACCGCCGGCGCCAACCTCTCCATCCCCGGCTTCGCCACCCGCCGCGTGAAGACCAACGTCACCGTGCGCCACGGCGAGACCATCGTGATGAGCGGCATCTTCGAGCACGACGAGGACAAGAACGTCGCCAAGTTCCCGCTCCTGGGCCACATCCCCATCATCGGCGAGCTCTTCAAGAACCGGACGTTCACCGGCAGCAAGCGCGAGCTGGTGATCTTCGTGACGCCCCGCATCGTCAACCCCGACACGGAGCGCATCCGCAAGCTCATCGACGACATCAAGGCCCGCTACAAGCAGGCCCGCGATGAAGTCACCTACGGCATCTTCGACTGAAGCCCGTCGAGCCGTAGGGCCGTTCCGCCGGGACGCCCACCTTGGCTGGGGGCGTCCCGGTGCCGTTTCCAGGGTCGACCTGTAGCAGGCACAACCCTTCGTGGTTCTTGGCACTTTCCCAGCGGGCGGCGCTTCCACTAGAATGGAGCGAGGCCGCCGCGGCCAGTTGACCGATTGCCAACTCTCCGCCCGGACGGGTCCGGGCACCGGGTCGGGGCAGGTGGTTCGAGGCGGCCGGCCGGAGGCTAGACAGCGCACATGTTCAACGTCGTCATCGCGGAGAAGGGCGGGGGAAGCCGCACCGAGGCCTACGACAAGAACGAGGTCAACATCGGCCGCGTTCAGGGCAACGACATCGTCCTGGCCAAGGGCAACGTCTCCAAGCACCACAGCCGCATCGTCTTCAAGGACGGCAAGTTCATCGTCCTGGACCTGCGCTCCACCAACGGGACCTACGTCAACGGCAAGCGCATCAGCGCCCCGCAGGTGGTCAAGCCCTCCGACAAGATCTTCATCGGCGACTACATCCTCTCGGTGAACGCGTCCGAGGACGCGGGCGAAGAGGAAGCGCCTCCCGAGGAAGAGGAAGCACCCCCCGAGGAAGAGGAGCAGCAGGAGGAGGAGGCACCTCCCGAGGAAGAGGAGTACGAGGAGGAGGAGCCGCCGCCCGAGGAGGAAGAGGAGGCCCCGCCCGAGGAGGAAGAGGAGGAGCCCCCGCCGCGCCGTGGCGCCAACCGCCCGGCCCCGCTCGCCAACCGCCCCGCGCCCATGCCCGTCCGCGCGGCCCCGAAGGACGACGGCAAGCCCAAGCGCAACATCATGAAGGCGCGCGACTCGGGGCGGAAGCTCGACCCCAAGGTCGTCCGCTACAACCAGCTCCAGAAGGAGATCCACGACCGGCTCATCGAGTACATGGACCTCCGCCGGCTGGACATCGACAAGCTCGGCGACGAGGAGCTGTGGACCCGTACCGAGAAGTCCATCCGCGACATCCTCGACCAGATGGAGGTGGACGGGGAGCTCGACGAGGAGGTGGACCGCGAGCAGTTGGTCACCGACGTCCTCAACGAGGCCCTGGGGCTCGGGCCGCTCGAGGCGTTCCTCGCTGACGACGACATCAGCGAGATCATGGTGAACCACTCGATGCAGATCTACATCGAGAAGAAGGGCAAGCTGACGCTGTCCGAGCGCACCTTCTCCTCGAACCAGGCGGTCCTCGGGGTCATCGAGCGCATCGTGGCCCCCATCGGCCGCCGCATCGACGAGTCGTCGCCCCTGGTCGACGCCCGGCTCAAGGACGGCAGCCGCGTCAACGCCATCATCCCGCCGCTCTCGCTCAAGGGCCCCTGCATCACCATCCGCAAGTTCAAGCGCGAGAAGCTCAAGATCGAGGACCTGATCCGCTACAAGACGGTGACTCCGCAGATGGCGGAGTTCCTGGAGATGTGCGTCAAGGCGCGCAAGAACATCGTCATCTCCGGCGGCACCGGCTCGGGCAAGACCACCACCCTGAACATCGTCTCCAACTTCATCCCCGAGGACGAGCGCATCGTCACCGTCGAGGACGCGGCCGAGCTCCAGCTCTGCCAGGACCACTGGATCCAGCTCGAGTCCCGCCCGCCCAACCTCGAAGGCAAGGGCCAGATCACCATCCGCGACCTGGTCAAGAACTGCCTGCGTATGCGCCCCGACCGCATCGTCGTCGGCGAGTGCCGCTCCGGCGAGACGCTGGACATGCTCCAGGCCATGAACACCGGCCACGACGGCTCGCTGACCACCCTGCACGCCAACACGCCGCGCGACGCCATCGCCCGAATGGAGACGATGGTGATGATGTCCGGCATGGAGCTGCCGCTCAAGGCCATCCGCGACCAGATCGCCAGCGCCGTCAACATCATCGTCCAGCAGACCCGCTTCTCGGACGGCTCCCGCAAGATCGCCTACATCACCGAGATCTCCGGCATGGAGGTCGACGTGGTGACCATGCAGGACATCTTCAACTTCAAGCAGGAAGGCTTCGACGAGAACAACAAGGTGCGCGGCCGCTTCTTGGCCACTGGCTTCGTGCCCAAGTTCTACGACGAGCTGCAGCGCCGCGGGATCCCGGTGAACATGAACATCTTCCGGGAGGAGTAGTGGCTGGGACGGGGGGGGACGTTGGCGACCACGAAGGAGCTGTGAGGACGCGATGCCTACCCTGATCTTCCGCGGCACGGACGGGCAAGAGCAGAGGATGGAGCTCTCCTCCGAGCTGTCGGTGGGCCGCGAGGCCGGCAACGACGTCGTCCTCTCCGAGCAGGGCGTCAGCCGCAAGCACTGCCGCTTCTTCGTCGACGACGCCGGCGCGGTCTGGGTCGAGGACCTGGGCAGCGCCAACGGCGTCCTCGTCGGGGGCGAGCGCATCGGCGAGGCCACCCAGGTCGCGGCCGGAGTGGAGGTGGGCGTCGGCGGCTGCATCGTCAAGCTGGCTGCGAAGCGGGCCACCTCGGCGCGCATCCCGGCCGCCGGCGGGCGCCCGGCGGCGAAGCAGCCCGTGGCGCTGGCCAGGCCTCCGGCCGGTGGCGGAGGTGTCCCGGGCAAGCGCGCCACCCGAATGATGGCGGCCGGCGAGGCGCCGGTGCGCGCCCGCCCCATCGCCAAGGCGCCGCCGCCCCGCGAGCAGCGCCCGGTGTTGCGCGGCATGGCCGGCCCGTTCCAAGGCCAGGTCTTCCAGCTCGACAAGTCCAAGCTGACCGTCGGCCGTGTCCCGCCGGCCGACATCATGCTCGAGGACGACTCGGTCAGCCGCCGCCACGCGGAGATCGTGAAGACCGGCCAGAAGTTCTCGGTGCGCGACCTGGGCAGCGCCAACGGCACCTTCCTCAACGGCGACCGCGTCAGCGAGGCGCCCATCGAGCCGGGCGACGTCGTCCGCTTCGGCGTGGTCGAGCTCTCCTTCGCCGGCCCGGGGACGCCCCGCGCCGCCAAGAGCGCCGGCGGCGGCAAGAAGAAGACGGTCTTCATCATCGGCGGCGTGGCGGTCCTGCTCGTCATCGCGGTGGTGGCCATCGTCAGCGGTGGCGGGGGCAAGAAGAAGGGCTCGCAGACGACGCTCATCGAGCCGCCTCCGGAAGACAGCGCCGGCAAGCTGATGGGCAAGTGCCAGGCCTACTCCGACCCGGAGTCGAGCGAGTACAACATCGAGCAGTGCGTGAAGTACTGCAGCAAGGCCCACGACGCCGACCCGACCCTGGGCGCCAACAAGAAGCTCAAGACCTGCAAGAAGGACCTCGACAACGAGAAGCTGCTCAAGGACGCCAAGCGCCTCATCGCCACCGGCCAGGAAGAGGAAGGGCTCAAGGTCCTGGTCAAGGTCGAGAAGGACGCCATCGCCGTCTTCCCGCGCGCCAAGGCCTCCTTCACCGAGGCCGTCGGCATCCTGGTGAAGAAGAAGAAGAGCGCCTGCAAGGGTGACGTCAACGGCGGCTTCTTCGAGATGGGCTACGACCAGAGCTGCCGGCGCGCCTTGGAGCTGACCTGCAACCGCGACGAGGGCCCGGACGAGGAGGCCGTGCGGTACTTCCAGAACGCGGCCAGGAACCTCGGCAAGGGCAAGGGCGAGTACAAGTGCCCGCCCGAGTACGCGAAGTTCCAGAAGCTGACCAACGACGACGCGGGCACCGACCCGCGCATCAAGGCCGAGGCGGCCATCCGCGCCAAGTACCCCAACGCCAAGGTCGCGGAGGTGATGGTCACCTACTTCAACATGGGCCGGCCCAAGCAGCAGTCGAGCGCACTCAAGAACGAGCGCTCGCGCGCATCGCCCAAGGAGCGCGACCAGTACAACGACCTGATCATGTGGCTCGACGTCATCGACGGAAAGGTCAACACCGCCGCCGAGTCGATCCGGCTGGGGCGCGCCAAGGACGCCCAGGCCATCCTCAAGGAGGCCTTCGAGGCCGACGCCAAGCTGATGCCGGCGGGCTTCGAGAGCGAGCTGGTGAAAGAGCAGAAGGCCGAGCTCGCGAAGATCTACTACGACATGGCGAAGGACGAGTTCAACAAGGAGCACTACGACAAGTGCTTCGCCAACGTCTACGAGGGCTACAAGCTCAACCCGAAGAACACCGACCTGGCCGGCTACATGGCCCGCATGGAGCGCGAGGCCAACCGCAAGCTGGGCGACGGCGCGACCTGCGACTCGGTCTACTTCGCGATGACCATCACCGCGCCCGACAGCCCGACCCACAAGAAGGCGCTGGAGAAGGGCCGCAAGCAGGGCTGCCCGGACCTGGAGCCTGCTCCCGCCGAGGCTCCGTAGCTCCAGTTCGTCCGCGGGAAAGCGAACGCCGCGCCCAGTGCTCGGGCGCGGCGGTGGATATCGGGTCCCTGGGCTCCGCCGTCAGCCGAGCCGGGCGAAGGCGCTCCCGCCGAGCTCGCTGAGCCGCTCCACGTCGGAGGCGAGCGACGAGAGCTGGCCCAGCGACCCGCAACTCGCCCACAGGGCGCTGACGAAGCTGCCGTGCATCGAGAAGGGGATGACGACCGAGACGCCGTGCGGGCTGACGCCCATCCGCGCGCACAGGGCGAGCTCCGGCTGGGAGACAGGGACCTCGATGACGAACCC
This sequence comes from Myxococcales bacterium, assembly GCA_049841135.1. Classification (GTDB taxonomy): domain Bacteria; phylum Myxococcota; class Myxococcia; order Myxococcales; family UBA5297; genus JACRCT01. The sequence continues at coordinate 81,737 of JASGHK010000002.1, read as the reverse complement.
CTGCCGGTCGACGGCCGAGCTGAACAGGGACGGGACTGCCAAGTCGATGGAGAAGCCGTCGTCGAAGGGCACCGGGCCGTTGGGGCCGAAGCCATCGCGGGCGCGCGCCCGCTTCCCATCGAGGACGAAGAAGACCGCGGCCTCGAACCGGCCTTCGCAGCCCCAGAGCAGGCTCTCGACCACCTTCTCGGTGCGCGAAGCGCGCGCGATGGCGTCCTCGACCATGTAGAGGCTGGTGGCGGGTCGCCGCTCCACGGCAGGAGGGCCCCAGGCCTCGGCAACGGACGCGGTCGCGAGCAGATCGGGCTCCGAGGTGGCAGGTGGTGCCAGGGGTTCGACCCGCTCCAGCTCCAGCGTCGAATGCGGGGGCGAAGGGGGCGTCGTCGCCGCGGACGTGGGGGGCATGGCAGGGTTCTGCACCGCGTCTGGTGTCGCGGCGGGCCGCGGTGGAGGGGGCGGCGTGAACGCAGGCTGAGCAGACGAGGACGGGGCTTCGGGCCGAGCTGGCGGAGGAAGTGGCGAGACTGGCGCGGGCAACTCGTCCGTCTCCTCCAGGTCGATCTCGATGTCGGCCGCCTCCTGCACCTCGGACGGCGCTGGAGGCGTTGGAGCGGGCGCCTCCCAAGGAGTCTGTGGCGGAGCCGCGGGCGCTGCCAGGCTCGCCGGAAGGTCCCAGGACATGCTGGCCAATGGATCGGACGCGCTCGCGAGCCCGAGAGCGACGGGATTGGCGGGGACGTGGAGCGCGGGCGCCGCTGCTGTCGGTGTCGGCTCCAGGAGGAGGTCGCCCGCGAAGTCGTCGACGGCCGTCGAGGCGAGGCCCCCCGTATCGAGAGGCGAGGCCAATGCGCTGTCGAAGGGGCCGGCAAGCGGCGGGGCCGCGTCCAAGGGCTCGAGGCCGGGGATGGGCCCAGGCGAGGAAGTCGTGTCCAGGCGCGCCTTGGCCGACACCCTGCGCGGGTGCGGAAGCCGGTAGAGCTTCTCGAGGGCGTCGAAGATGCGCAGCTCCGGCGCCACCTTCAGGCGCAGCGGCCGCCCGATGGCCGCCTCCAGCGCCTGGACGATTGCGGGGTCCCAGGGGCTGGCCACCGCGACCACCACTCCCGCTTCGCCAGCCGAGAGCGGGATGGCCATGAGCTGCGACGCCTGGCTTGCGGGGAGCAGAGCGAGCGCCTCGCTCGAGGCCAGCTCGATCTCGTCGAAGGTCGCGAGCGGAAGCCGGCGCTGCGCGGCGAGGGCGGCGGAGAGCACCTCCAGGGTCACCGCCCCCACCTCCACCAGGTTCGTGCCCAGGCGACCGCCACGCTCGCTCTGCCGGCGGAGCGCCTCTTCGAGGTGGTGCTCGCGGATGCGGTGAGCCTGCAGCAGCAGCTGGCCGATGCGTTCGTCCATGGGGGGCGGTCACTCCCAGCAGGTGGTCCCGAACGCTACCACACGCTCGTCTTGACCCGTCCCGCCCCGGCCCGTAGCGTCCGCCCCATGCCCGCCACCACCGAGCGACCGACCCTCACCCTCATCGACGGCAGCTCGTACATCTTCCGCGCCTACCACGCCATCCAGCACCTCTCGACCAGCAAGGGCGTCCCCACCAACGCGGTGTACGGCTTCACCAACATGCTGCTCAAGGCGCTGCGCGAGGGCGACCCGACGCACGTGGGCGTGGCCTTCGACCTCGAGGCGCGTACCTTCCGCCAGGCCATCGACCCCAACTACAAGGCCAACCGGCCGCCACCGCCCGACGACCTGGTGCCGCAGTTCGCGCTCGTCCGCGACGTCGTCAAGGCGCTCAACGTGCCGGTGCTCGAGCTTCCGGGGCTACGAGGCCGACGACATCATCGCCACGCTCGCCAGGCAGGCGGTCGCCGAGGGCTTCCGGGTGCTCGTCATCACCGGCGACAAGGACTTCATGCAGCTCGTCTCCGAGCACGTGGAGCTCTACGACTCGATGCAGGACCGGCACACCCGCCTGGCCGACGTGCCGGAGCGGCTGGGCGTGCGCGCCGACCAGGTCGTCGAGTACATGAGCCTCATCGGCGACGACATCGACAACATCCCCGGCGTGCCCAAGGTCGGGCCCAAGACCGCCGCGGCGCTCATCCAGAGGTTCAACAGCGCCGAGGAGCTCATCGCCCGCCTCGACGAGGTTCCCAAGACCGACATCCGCGGCGCCAAGGGCCTGGCCGAGCGGCTCAAGGAGCACGTCGAGACCATCCGCAAGGCTCGACAGCTCGTGACCCTCAAGGCCGACCTCGAGCTGCCGGTGGGGCCCAAGGACCTGGCGCGGCGCTTCATGGACGAGCGGGCAGTGCGCAAGCTCTTCACCGACTTGGAGTTCACGCGCCTCTTGCGCGACCTGCCGCCGCCGCCCGTCTCCGAAGCCAAGGCGACCATCACCACCGTGCTCGACGAGGCGGGCCTCGACGCCATGGTCGCCCGGTTCGCCCAGGCCGGGCCGATCGCCGTGCGCACCTACACCGCCGCGATGCACCCGCGGCGCGACCCGCTCGTCGGCTTGGGCTTCGCCGTCGGAGGCGGGGAGGCCTTCTACCTGCCGCTCGGCCACCACTACCTGGGCATGCCGCGCCAGCTCGCCAAGGACCTGGTCGCGGCCAAGCTCAAGCCGGTGCTCGAGGACGGGGCGAAGGCGAAGGTGGGCCACGACCTGAAGGCCGACTTGATGGCGATGCGCCAGCTCGGCATCCACTTGAAGGGCCTGACCTGCGACGTCCAGCTGGCGAGCTACCTGCTCAACGCCTCGCGCCGCGAGCACATCCTCTCCGACCTGGCCCGCGAGCGGCTGGGCTGCGAGCTGCCGGGCGACCTCCGCGGGACCGGCGCCAAGGCGCGCGACGGCCGCGACGTGACGGTGGAGGAGGCCGCGGCGTTCGTGGCCAGCTGCGCCGACGCCGCCCACCAGCTCGCCGCCAAGCTCGTCCCCGAGCTCGAGGAGGGCCAGCTGCTCAAGCTCTTCACCGAGCTGGAGATGCCGCTCCTGCCCATCCTCGCGGAGATGGAGCTCGACGGCGTCAAGGTCGACCGCTCCGCGCTCGCGCGCATGGAGCAGGAGGTCTCGCGGCTGGTGGCGGACCAGGAGGCGAAGGTCTTCGAGCTCGCCGGGACGAACTTCAACCTCAACTCCAACGGCCAGCTCGCCAAGGTGCTCTTCGAGGACCTGAAGCTCCCGGTCATCCGCAAGACCAAGAGCGGGCCGTCGGTGGACCAGGAGGTGCTCGAGAAGCTCGCCGAGCAGCACCCGCTGCCCAAGGAGATCATCGAGTACCGCAGCCTCTTCAAGCTCAAGGGGACCTACCTCGACGCGCTGCCCACGCTCATCGAGAAGGACGGGCGGATCCACACCAGCTTCCACCAGGCGCTCACCGCCACCGGGCGGCTCTCGAGCTCGGACCCCAACCTGCAGAACATCCCGGTGCGCACCGAGCTGGGCAAGCGGGTGCGCGAGGCGTTCGTGGCGGAGGAGGGGAACCTGCTCGTCTCCGCCGACTACTCTCAGATCGAGCTGCGCGTGCTGGCCCACGTCAGCGAGGACCCGGCGCTGCTCGACGCCTTCGCCCGGAACGAGGACGTGCACACCCGCACCGCCGCCGAGGTCTACGGCGTCGCGCTCGAGGACGTGAAGCCGGAGATGCGCCGCGCCGCCAAGGCCATCAACTTCGGCATCGCCTACGGCCTGACCAGCTTCGGGCTCGGGCAGCGGCTGGACCTGCCCGGCGCCGAGGCGCAGGCCATCATCAACAAGTACTTCGAGCGCTACAAAGGCGTGCGCGCCTGGCTCGACGCCACCATCGCCAAGGCCCGGCAGTCCGCGGAGGTCGCGACGCTCTTCGGCCGCCGCCGCTATGTCCCGGAGATCTCCAGCCGCAACCCGGCGACCCGCAACGGCGCCGAGCGGATCGCGGTCAACACGCCGATCCAGGGGACCGCCGCGGACCTCATCAAGCGCGCGATGATCGAGGTCGACCGCCGGTTGCGCGCCGAGAACCTGAAGGCGCGGCTGATCCTGCAGGTCCACGACGAGCTGATGGTCGAGGCGCCAGAGGCCGAGGTGGAGAAGGCCAAGGCGCTGATGGTGGAGGCGATGCGCGGCGCCGGCGAGCTCAAGGTGCCGCTGCTGGTGGAGGTCGGCGTCGGCAAGACCTGGGCGTCCGCGCACTGAGCCATGGGACGCGCGACCTCGTTCGACCAGCTTCCGCCGGCGACGCAGGCGTGCATGCGCGAGCTGCACGACGCATGCGCCCACGGCCGGGACGCCGAGGCGGTCGCCGACCTGGTCGCGGTCGTGCGCGCTGCGGGTCACGCGGAGCTGCGCACTCGAGGCCGGCGTGGATCGCGCCACCCTCTACCAGGCGCTGGCCTCGCGCGGAGGGTTCTGCGACTGCGAGGTGCTCAACGCTGCGAGGGAGGACGACGAGCTGCTGCGCTCGGTGCTCGTCGCTGGGCGTCTTCTCGAGGGCGATGCCGGCCAGGTCCTCGACGTCTTGGGCGATCTGGCGCTGGACTTCGCGCCGCCGCCGCTGGCGACGCTGGGCCGGGACGTGATGAAGGATGTTCGAACCGAGGGCGGGCTGTGCGTCGCCGACGACGGGCGGATCGCACCTCAGCTGGCGGACTGCGCGGACGTCGGCGAGTTCTTCCGCTGCCTCCTCGAGGAGATGCCTCAGGGGGCGTCCCTGCAGCTCGTGCTGCGCTATCCCGATGGCGAGGACGTCGAGGGCGAGGTGGTGATGCTCGGGCCGGGTCCTGGGCGCTTCCAGACCAGGCCGCTCCAGGCGGCCCAGCTTCCCGAGGATTCGTCTCGAGATCGGGAACGGCTGGAGAAAGCCGTTCCCGTCAGAGGCCCAGTGTTTTCGGCAGGCGCGGTCAGCCTGCCGACCACTCCAGACTCGGATTCGGAACCTGGCCCCAATCCCAGGCTGCTGGCCAGGGGCGAGCGCTCCTGGCTCGTGCTCTCGCCCGACGGCCGGGAGAGGACGCCGCTCGACCTGTCCGCAGCGCGGATGAGCTTCACGCCCAAGCTGGACCACGCCGTCTTTCTGTTGAGCTGGCGCACTCGCATGGACCTGGTGGTCGAGGACCGTGCGCGGGCCAGCCGGCGCAGGTTGGGGACGGAGCGATTCGAAGGGGACCCGGTGTTGTCGCCCGACGGTCGCGAAGCTTTCGCCTCGGCTGCGAGCACGATCTGGGCGTTCGACTGCGGCACCGGAGGTCGGCGTGCGGTCTGCCCAGGCTCGGCCTTCGCGCTGTCGCCGGACGGCAACCTCGTCGCCGCTGTCTCGGGTGACGAGTTGACGGTGTTCGATCAGAAAGGCCGCCCGCTCGTCCCTCCGCGCGAGGGAAGGGCACCGGTCTGGTCGCCGTGCGGCACGCACCTCGCCTTTCTCGCCAAGGTCCAAGGCGAAGGTTGGCAGGCGTTCTTGCTCGAGCTGGCCAGTGGCGCTGTGCGCCGCATGTCGCCGCCCTGCGAGGAGGCGTGCTGGCCTTCGTTCACCGACTCCGGTGCCCACCTGGTGCTGTACGTGCGCACCGCGCGCTACCGGACTCCCCTCGGCGACGGGCGCTTCAAGGTGGAGGAGGACGAGTCGCTCCTGAGGATTCCCGTGGCGGAGCCGGCGGCGGCGAAGACGCTCTGGTCGTCTGCGCGCGGCTACATGCGCATCGTCGCGCCGCTGGCGCACCCGGTGCTTCCCCTCGTGGCCTTCCGAACCCAGGACTCGCCCATGGTCGGACGGCGCCTGGTCCTGGTCGATGGGGATGGGGCTCCGCGGACCCTCGTCCAGGAGTGGGCGTCGCCCACGGCCTGGCTCGCGTAGATGCTCACCTCAGCCGCCGCGGATCTGCCTGGCGGCCGAGCGACCTGCAGCCAGAACCCCGACCACCATCGGCACCACCAGGAAGGCAACGGCGCCGGCCAGAGGATGTCCGAAGCGACCGCCGAGCCACTCGCCGAAGAAGGTCAGGCCCGCGCACAGCCCGAAGACCACCGCCGATCCCAGCGGAGCCTTGAAGAGCGCCAGCAGCGGCCAAATCAGCATCGAGCCCGGCGAGAGCGCGGGAGGCGGCGCGGAGACCTTGGCCGCGCGTCGATGCTGCAGGAGCGCGACGAAGCCCAGGAAGGTGCCGCTGCCCGCCGCGAAGAAGACCAGGACGGCGAAGGTGTAGTGGCCCAAGCCAGGTCGCGTCTCGCGCGGCGGGGCGACGGCGGCCAGCACGGCCAGCCAGACGAAGAAGCCGGCGAATGACAGCAGGGCCACGGTCGAGAGGGCACTCTGGATGCGCTGCACCGCCGGCCGATTCACGACGGAGACGAGCAGGCTCAGGGTGAGCGCATAGACGCTGGCCAGTAGGAGGTAGCCCTGCGCCGGCAGGTCGAAGGTGTCGCCTGGCCGGCGCGGCTCGAAGAAGGCGCCGTAGGTCAGCAGCACCGCGATGAGCAGGAGGACCAGGCCGAAGCCGGCCGAGATGACCTTCCCACTCAGGTCGCTCTTGGGGTCGTCGGGCACGACCTTGGATCTACCTCAGGCCGTCCTCGCTGACGACGCGCGCGACGGCCTGCATTGGCCCCAAAGGTGGAAGCATGGGCGCCGGGAAGGCGCCCGGCCGGCGCTGGCGCTGATCTAATGGTGCGGGCAGGGCGTGATGCGGGTCACAAGAGTGTCTTAAGCCTGGATTACGACTGGCGGATTCGCATCCAAAGGGCCTTTCCCACATAATCCGGCGCCATGACGAAGACCTCCGGCAGGTTCCCCACGCTGGCGACGACGGATCCCAAGGAGCTGCTCCTCTCGCTGAACAGCACGCGCGAGCGCTTCAGCAGCGTGCTGGGCATCTGCCGCGCCATCGGATCCACGCTCGACCTGGACCAGGTGCTGAGCGAGGTCATCGCCCGCACCAGCAAGGCGGTGCGCGCCGAGCGCTCCACCCTGTTCCTCGTCGACAACGAGAAGAGCGAGATCTGGAGCAAGGTCGTCCAGGGCGAAGGGCTCTCGGAGATCCGCCTGCCGCTGGGCAGCGGCATCGCCGGCTGGGTCTGTATGAACGGCGAATCGGTGCTGCTCAACGACGCCAAGAGCGACGGCCGCTTCAATCGCATGGTGGACCGGGTCACCGGCTACAAGACGCGGTCGATGGTGGTCGCGCCCATCCACGACAAGTCGGGCTCGGTCATCGGGGCGATCCAGGCGCTCAACCGCCTCGACGGCGACTTCACGCAGGAGGACGTGGCGGTCCTCGAGGCCATCAGCGCACAGGCCGGCGTGGCCATCGAGAACGCCCGGCTCTACCGCGACGTGGTGGCCCAGAACGCCGCGCTCCAATCGGCCAAGGAGTCGCTGGCCAACCGCGTCTCCGAGCTGGATCTGCTCTTCGACATCGAGCAGCGCATCAGCACCTCCTCCTCGCTCGAGGAGCTGGTGGACGGCATCCTCGCCACGGCGATGGAGGTCCTGGAGGTGGAGGGCGGCTCCATCCTGTTCGTCGAGGAGGACCTGGGCGCGCTGTTCTTCAAGACCGCGATGGGCCCCAAGGGCGAACAGGTCAAGAAGTTCAAGTTGCAGCTGGGCGAGGGGATCGCCGGGCAGGTGGCGTCCACGGGCAAGCCGGTGATGACCAACGACCCGGCCAGCCACCCGGCCTACGCGCCGCGCATCGCCAAGAGCGTGAGCATGGCGACCCGCGCGGTGGTCTGCGTCCCGCTGGTCGGCGAGAAGGAGCTCCTGGGCGCGCTCGAGCTCATCAACCCCGCCAACGGCCGGCCCTTCGAGGAGCACGACCTGCGGCTGGCGACGCTCATCGCCGGCCAGGTGTCGCGGGCCATCGCCGTGGCGCGCGAGCGCGTCGAGGGCGAGCGCAAGGCGCGGCTCGCCGCCATCGGCCAGATGATCGCCGGCATGCTCCACGACCTGCGCACGCCGATGACGCTGGTCTCGGGCTACGCCCAGATGATGGTGGACGACGACCAGAAGGAGAGCCGCGAGAACTCGAGCGAGATCATCCTCCGGCAGCTCGACCACATCAGCGCCATGGCCAAGGAGACCCTGGCCTTCGCGCGCGGCGAGACCGACATCCTCTTGCGCAAGGTCTACCTCAACAAGTTCGTCGAGGAGATCAACGAGTTCCTGAGCAAGGACCTGGAGGGCAAGGACATCGAGCTGCAGATGGTGGGCAACTACCTGGGCACGGTGCGCATGGACGAAGGCAAGATGAAGCGCGCCCTCTACAACATCGCCCGCAACGCCGCCCAGGCCATGCCCGGCGGCGGCAAGTTCACGGTGACCGTCGACAAGGAGGACGACCAGGTCGTCTTCCGGTTGGCGGACACCGGTCCGGGCATCCCCGAGGAGATCGCCGACCGGCTCTTCCAGTCGTTCGTGACCAGCGGCAAGAAGGACGGGACCGGCCTGGGCCTGGCCATCGTCAAGAAGGTCATCGAGCAGCACGGCGGCGAGGTGTCGTTCAAGAGCAAGCCGGGCAAGGGGACGACGTTCATCCTGAAGATCCCGGGGTAGGGCAGGCCGACCGCTTGACCGGGGACGTGCTGAAGGTATGTCAGTGGCCACCGACATACCTTCAGCAGATCTCGACGACGCTGCTAGCCCGGCTCGGACTCCAGCGCCGTCTCCACCGTCGCGAGCAGCGTCGGCGGGTCGAACGGCTTGGCCAGGTAGTAGGGGTTGCGGTGCCGTAGCGCCTGGTCGCGAGCGTGCTTCGCCGAGGTCATCACCACCACCGGCGGGTGCCGCTCGATGCGCGCGAGCAGGTCCAGCACCTCGTCGCCGGTGATCTTCGGCATGCGCATGTCGAGCAGCACGATGTCCGGCGCCTGCCGTGCGATGGCCGCGAGCGCGGCGGCGCCGTCCCGGGCCAGCTCCACCCGGCAGCCGGCGCGCTCCAGCACCAGGCGCACGTAGTCGCGCAGGTCCGGGTCGTCGTCGACGACCAGCGCCAGCTTGCCCTGGAGCGAACGTTCTTCGCCTGGCTGCTCGGCGGCTCGTTCCGGCCCCTGCTCGGGGGTCGGCTTCTCGGTGTCGACCACGGGCTGCCTCCGATCGGGGAAAGAAGACCGGACAAAAGCTTGGGTCGCCCGCTCCAAGGGGGAAGCGCGGTTGGCGCGGCCACCGCCCGCTTGGTAGAAAGGGGCCATGGCGAACCCGCTCCCCACCTCCGAAGAGCTCGTCAAGACCTCCAAGCTGTTCATGCTGCTGGACGAGAAGGGGCGAGAGCGCATGCTCGCCGGCGCCACGCGGCGCGAGGTCGGCGCCCAGGAGGTCATCTGCCGCGAGGGCGAGAAGGGCGACGCGTTCTTCGTGGTCGTCGCCGGCAGGGTTTCGGTTGCCGCGGACGACTTCGGCACGGCCAAGGATATCGCCCAGTTGGGGAGGGGCGCGTTCTTCGGCGAGATGGCGGTGGTGGCCAACCAGCCGCGCTCGGCCACGGTGACCGCGGTCGAGGCTTGCGACCTGCTGGTCTTCTCGCGCGAAGTAGTCGAGGCGGTGCTCAAGGACTACCCGACCGTGAGGCAGGCGCTGTCGGCAGTCGGCGTCAAGCGGACCGAGGAGCTGCTGCAGAAGCTTTCGACCTGACGGACCGGGGGGCTCGGCCCGTCCGGCTGAAGGAGGGCGACGAGTCGCAAGGTCGCTCAGTCAGTGCAGGACGGGCTTGGTCGGCGGCCGGCGGTGGTGATCGTCGTCCACACCAACGGGGGTGGGATTGGGACGGCGATGCTCTGCGGCGGCGATGCGCAGCGCGGCGTCCCGGGCCTGCTCTTCGAGCTCCACCTCGGCCTGGCGTACGCGCCTGCGGTGCTTGATGCGGACGTAGCCCAGCACGCACGCCACCGTGAAGGCGACCCAGAGGGTCATGGGGTGGGTCGCCACCGGCACCCAGGACCAGCGCCCCGACTGCTGCTCGCGCCAGCGCGCCTCCATCGCCGAAAGGTCGGTCTGGAAGACCTCGCGGAAGGCCGGCTCGAAGGCCGCGCCTCCGGCGACCTTGCCCACCAGCACCCGGAGGGCGGATTCGTCGGCCTCCTCCTGAAGAAAGGCCACGAAGGACAGGCTCTGGGCGTGCGCCACTTCCAGCTCCGAGAGGCGCTCGGGCCAGCTCGTCGTCAGCAGCTGCAAAGGGATGGCGGCTTCCGGACGCACCGAGGAGCGGTAGCCGGCGATCCAGCTGCTGGCCGACCACTCGTCGGCCGCGATGGCGGCGAAGCCTTCGGCGAACCAGCGCGGGAAGGTGCCCAGCCGGGCGATGGCGAGGTGGGCCAGCGCATGTCGCAGCACCTGCTTGCCTTCCTCGCCGGCGAGCGAGCGCGAGTCGAGGAGGATGGCGTCTTGGGGGAGCGGGCCGAGCGCCTGGGCGTCGTCGGGCCCCTCGGCGACGAAGACGTCCACCGAGCCTTCCCAGTCCCGGCCGAGCATCGCGGCGATGGCGTTGCGCTCGTCCTCGAGCGTGCGCGACAGCGAGGTGGCGGGGCCGCCGGTCCGGGCGGTGTGGACGACGCGGAAGCGCTTGAGCGCGATGGTGCCCGCCGCGTCCTGCGCGTGCACCGGCGCCGCGCCCGCGAGGAGCGCCACCAGCAAGGCTGCCGACTTCGTCTTCACCGCCCCAGACTTCCAGAGAAGATGCCGTGGCGACTCTTGTAAGCCCGGCCCGCCTGAAGACGCAACGAGACGAAGCCCGCTCACCGCTGGCCTGGGGGCGCGGGCGGAGGTTCCGCCGGCGCGGGCGCGTTCGAGACGGGCACCAGCACCCCTGTCTCGTCCACGGGCCGGTCGACCTGCAGCTGCGCCGGCCGGTCGAGGACGCAGTGCTCGATGGGCGATCGCTCGCAGCGCTGCCCGGCGCCACACTGTCCGCGGCACGGCAGCGCGTCGCAGAGGCCGGTGGCGGGATTGCACGAAGTCCCAGGCGGGCAGGCAGCGTAGCAGCCACCGGCCGCGCGGCTGATGCCGGCCGAGGCGGCGGCGATGCCGGTCATGAGCGCGGCGTCACCGACGTTCCCGTGGGCGCATCCGGCGCTGGCGGCGAGAAAGGCGGTGAGGAAGAGACGGCGAGCCATGAGAACCTCCTGCGGACGGCAGGAGCATAGGCCGGCGCTTGGAAGACGGGGTAGGGGCCGAGCTACTTGGCGGTCTTGCTGGCGGCGAGGAAGGCGACGTTCTCTTCGATCTTCACGCCCGGCATCGGCGTCCTGAAGGTCTCGAGGAGCTTGAGGTGGGCCTCGATGACGCCCTTGACCTGGGCCTCGAACTGCACGCGCTGGCGCTTGAGCTCGTTGATGTCGTCCACGATCTGCACGAGCTTGCGGTTGGCGTCGGCGACGATCTTCTCGGCCTGGAGCTCCGCTTCGTTGAGGATGAGCTCCGCCTCCTTCTTGGCGGCGGCCTTGATGTCCTCGCTGATGCGCTGCGCGGTGACCATGGTCTCCTGCAGCGTCTTCTCGCGCTCGCGGTACTCGTCGATCTTCTGCTGCTTGCGCTTGAGGTCGTCCTTGACGGTGATGTTCTCCTTCACCACCTCTTCGAACTCGCTCGCGACCAGGTCGAGGAACGCCTCGACCTCCTTGCGGTCGTGACCGCGCATGGCGGACTTGAACTGCTTCTGCCGGATGTCGAGAGCGGTGATCTTCATGGCGCGGATTCTAACGCCGGGTCTGGGACCACCCAAAAATCCGGCCTTCTCAACCGGCAGCCCTGCGTGGGAGTGTTTCGCCCGTGCCCACGCCCACTTGCCCGTTCGACTCGATCTTCCCTGACGGCGCCGACCTGGGAACCGTCCGCTTGCTTGCACCGGGCCAACGCCTGGCCCCCCGGCCCGATTCCCTCTCGCCGCTGCTGGTGCCGCTCGCCGAGGGCGGCGAGCGCGACCTGTTCGCGCTCTACGACCCGCCCGAGCCGGGCGCCCGATCCACGGTCGTCTGCGCCGTCGACCGGGAGACCGGAGTCTGGGCTCCGCTCGCCTCGACCCTCGAGGGCTTCGCCGCCTGGCTGCTGATCGTGCGTCGCGCCCAGGCCGGCCTGCCTGGCCACGCCGCCTTCGCCGCCCGCGAGCTGATGCAGGAGACCGAGCCCGCGGCCGAGAAGCTCGCCCGGGCCATGGGCTTGAAGCTGGGCACGGTGCCGGTGGAGCCCGATCGCATTGCCATCGCGGATCGCTTGCTGGAGCTCGACCGCGCCTCGCCCTGGGCGTGCTCCATCCTCGCGAGGAGCGAGGACGAGCCCAAGGCCGCGCTCCGGGTGCTCGGCCCGGCATTGGTCGCCGCGCCGTTCTCGGCGGGGCTTCTCGAGCAGGCGGCCGGCCTTGCCCTCGCCGAGGGCGTGGAGAAGAAGGCGGCCCGCTCGCTGCTGGCGGCGCTCTCGCGCCTCGAGCCCAATCTCCAGGCTGCGCCCTTCCGACTCGACGAGCCCGACGAGAAGACCGGGGCGCTCTTCGAGCCGTTCCAGCCAGCGCTGGCGTTCGGGTTTCTTCGGGAGCACCTGCGCTCGCTCGACCCGGACCTGCGCCGCTGCGTCGCCTGGGAGTTCCTGGCTCGCCGGCTCGGCGACGATTCCGCCGGCGGACTCGAGCTGTCGTCGGCCGAGGCCATCGACGCCTCGCGCCGGCGGGGCCTCGGGGGCGACCTGCCCGGCGGAAGGTGGATCCTCCATCTCGCGCTCGGTCAGCAGCGTGACCCGGCGGAGCGGGCCGCGCTGCTCGACGAGTTGGCGAAGCAGTGGGAGCTGGCCGGCGCCGCGCCTATTGCCCGACGTTGTCGCACACAGGCCGAAGCGCTGCGCGCGGCGATGGATGCGGCCGGTCGACTGGGGTAAAGTGGCGACGCTTTTCACGGGGGTGGCTGGTCACCGCCAGCCCGCGATGCCCCCAACCGGAGCCCATGGGAATCCCGTTTGGCCGCTACGAGTTGCTGAAGCGCATCGCTGCCGGAGGCATGGGCGAGGTCTTCCTCGCGCGCCAGGTCGGCATGCAGGGCTTCGAGAAGCTGCTGGTCGTCAAGGTGCTGCTGCCACACCTCGTCGAGGACCAGGAGTTCGTGACGATGTTCTTCGACGAGGCGCGCATCGCCGCGCGCCTCAACCACAACAACGTCGCGCAGATCTTCGACCTGGGCGACGTCGAGGGCGCCTACTACATCGCCATGGAGTACATCCACGGCGACGACGTGGTCCGCCTGTGGAAGCAGGCGCGCACCCAGAACAAGCCCGTGCCGCTGCCCCTGGTGGCGCGCATCGCCGCCGACGCGGCCGCCGGCCTCGACTACGCCCACAAGGCGACCGACGCCAACAACCAGCCGCTGGGCCTGGTCCACCGCGACGTCAGCCCCCAGAACATCCTGGTGACCTTCGACGGTGGGGTGAAGCTCATCGACTTCGGCGTCGCCAAGGCCGCCGGCCGCGCCAGCCACACCGCCACGGGCACGCTCAAGGGCAAGTACTCGTACATGTCGCCCGAGCAGGCCTCGGGCAAGGCCATCGACTGCCGCTCCGACGTCTTCGCGCTGGGCGTGGTGCTCTACGAGATGGCCACCTCGCTGCGGCTGTTCAAGCGCGAGACCGAGATCTCCACGCTCAAGGCCGTCGAGGCCTGTGAGATCCCCCGGCCCTCCGAGACCAACCCGGAGATCGACGAGCAGCTCGAAGCGGTGATGATGAAGGCGCTGGCGCGGGACGTGAAGGACCGCTACCAGGACGCGGCTGCCTTCCGCCTGGCGCTCGAGGACTGGGCGGTGCAGAAGCGCGCTTCGGCCTCGTCGGCCCACCTCGCGGCCTTCATGCAGGGGCTCTATGCCGAACGGCTCGCCGCCGAGCGCGCCGAGGGCAAGCCCTTCAGCGAGTTCGAGGGCACGCCGTCGGCCGTCTTCCGTCGCGGGCCGGGCTCCAAGGTGGCGCAGATCAACCGCGACTCCGCGACCATCTCCGGGCGCGCACCGCCGGCGGAGCCGCCGCCGAAGTCGAAGGCCCCGCTCATCGCCGGCGTCGGCGCCGCCGCCCTGGCCGTCGTCGCCGGGCTCGCCTTCGTGTTCTGGCCCAAGCCGCTGCCGCCGCCCCCGCCGCCCGTGGCCGAGGCCGCGGCGACGCTGACCGTGAGCACCCGGCCGGCCGGCGCCAAGGTGGTCATCGACGGCGCCTCGGCCGGGGTGAGCCCCATCGACAAGCTGCCGCTGACCGCGGGCAAGCGCATCAAGGTCGAGATCGTGATGGATGGCTTCAAGCCGCTCAGCCAGGAGCTGATCGGCCAGGGGGCCCGCGTCATCGACGTCGACCTCGAGAAGGCCGACGTCGCGCCGCCGCCCCCGCCGCCCGCCACCGACGTGGTGCTCAAGCTGACGAGCCAGCCGTCGGGCGCGACCGTCTCGCTGGGCGACGAGGTCCTGGGCAAGACGCCGCTGGATCACAAGCTGGCCAAGTCGCAGAACGAGTTGACCTTCCTGTTCAAGCTCGCCGGGCATCGGCCGGAGAAGAAGACGGTGACCCCGTCCGCCGATGCCGAAGTCAAGGCGATGCTCGCCAAGGCCGGCGGCGGTGGCGCGAAGCCCCCGCCACCTCCCCCTGGCGACCTGGGCATCAAGACCGGCCGCTGACTTCACGCGGCGGCCGAGCTTCGAGGAGGCAGTCCGATGATCGCGCTGCGCCGACTGGCGCTGTTGACCGTCCTCTCCGCTGTCGCTTCCGCCTTCGTCGCCGCGCCCGCCCGCGCCGACAACACCGCCGACGAGGCCGACCTGCGCTTCCGCCGCGGCGTCGAGGCCTACAAGGCGGGCAAGTTCGAGGACGCGCTCAGCGAGTTCTTCTTCTCCAACCGCCTGGTGCGCAACGTCAACGTCGTCAACAACATCGCCCGCTGCTACGAGCAGCTGAAGATGTACGACGAGGCCTACCGGTACTACCGCGAGGTCCTCTCCGAGACGCAGAAGCCCGAGGAGAAGCGCGCCCTCAACGAGAGCCTGGCGCGCATCGCCCCGCGCGTGGCCCTGCTGCAGGTCTCCAGCAACCCGCCCGGCGCGGACATCTTCATCGAGCGCAAGGACCTGGGCTCGCTGGGCGTCAGCCCCAAGACCCTGGCGCTGGGCCCCGGCAAGACCACCGTCATCCTCTCGCTGGCGGGGCACCACGACGTCAGCAAGGTCATCGACCTGTCCGTCGGCCGCACCGCCTCCGTCGAGCTGCCGCTCGAGTACATCTGGGGGCACGTCAAGCTCGCCGGCAGCCCCGCCGGGGCCGAGGTTCGCGTCGATCAGACCGAGGGTCCTGCAGCCGGCAAGCTCCCGGGCGCCATCAAGGTCAAGCCCGGCAAGCACATCCTCAACGTCAGCGAGCCGGGGTTCCTCTCGATGCAGGTGCCCATCGAGGTCGGCGCCGACCAGACGGTGGAGGCCAGCGCCGAGCTGCAGCCCATCCCGCCGCCCACCGGCAACGTGATGGTCACCGCCAACCACGAAGGCGCGCTGGTGCGCGTCGACGGCCAGGAGTCGGGCTTCACCCCCAGCGTCATCAGCCTGCCCGAGGGCGAGCACAAGGTGGAGGTGAGCATGCTGGACATGACCGCCTTCACCGAGAAGGTGGAGGTCAAGGCCAACGCCACCGTCCAGGTCAAGGCCTCGCTCAGCTTCGACGGCGGCAAGACGACGGCGGCCTCCAAGAGCGAGACGTCGGTGGACGACGCCCCCGCGTCGATCACGGTCATCACCCGCGACGAGCTGCGCGCCTTCGGCTACCAGACCGTCAACGACGCCCTGCGGGCGGTGCGCGGCCTGTTCAACAGCAACGACCGCCAGTACGAGATGCTCGGCATCCGCGGGTTCTCGCCGCCCGGCGACGTGAACAACCGGGTGATGGTGCTCTTCGACGGGCACTCGGTCGCCGACGCGGTGGGCGGCGCGGCCTACGTGGGCCGGGACCTCGACGTCGACCTGAGCAACCTCGAGCGGATCGAGGTCGTCCGCGGGCCGGTCAGCTCGCTCTACGGCACCGGCGCGGTCTTCGGCGTGGTCAACGTCGTCCCGCGCAAGCACCTCGACGATCACAACATCGAGGGGACCGCCAACGCCGGATCGCTGGGTGGGGTGGGCGGCCGGGTGAGTGGCGGGTACCGGTTCGACTCCGGCGAGGCGATGGTCACGGTGGGCGGCGGCAGGGTGGGGGGCGACGAGCAGTTCGCCATGCCAGAAGACCCGGTCGTCTTCGTGCGTGATCAGGACCGCGAGGTGACCTTCCACGGAACGGCGACGGCCCGCTACAAGGGGCTTTCGGTGCTGGCCGACTTCAACAGCCGCGAGAAGATGCTGCCCACCGGCGCGTCGGACACCTTGCTCGGCAAGTACGGCACCAAGGTGCGAGACCAGCGGGGCATCGTCGAGGTCCGCTACGCGCACGACTTCGAGAACGGCGGCCAGCTCGCATCCCGCCTCTACTACGACGCCAACCGCTACGCGGGCTGGTGGCAGTACCAGGAGGGGACGCAGTTCGACCACACCGAGGGTGACACCGGGGGCGTCGAGCTGCGCTACCGGACCTTCGAGATCCTGAGGTCGCGCCTGACGGTGGGGCTCGAGTTCCAGGAGCAGTTCCGCCTGCACATGGGGACCGAGACCGAAGGGGTGGCGGGCCTGAACAGCGAACAGAACGTCACCATCGCCTCCGGCTACCTGGCCCTCGAGTCCAAACCCATCGAGCAGCTGGCCTTCAACCTCAGCGCCCGCGCCGACTGGTACTCGACCTTCGGGCTGACGGTGAACCCGCGCCTGGCCATCCTCGCCAAGCCCTGGACCGGCGGCTCCATCAAGTTGATGGGCGGCACCTCGTTCCGCGCCCCCTCGGACTACGAGCGCTTCTACGACGACGCCTACTTCACCGAGGCGGGTGAGAAGGTCTACTTCAGCATCAAGCCCAACCCAAACCTGCAGCCCGAGCACATCTACACCGGCGAGCTCGAGCCTCGCAGCGCATCGGCGCCGACCTCAAGGCCACCGCCGCCATCTACGTCAACTTCCTGGAGAACGTGGTCCGCTACGTCAAGGACCCGGCCGACGGGCTGTTGCAGACGCAGAACACCTCCGGCCTGGTCCGCACCCAGGGTGCGGAAGCTCGAGTTGCGCTGGCAGCCCGCGCGCCTGGCGATGGTGTCGGCCACCTACACCTTCCAGCAGATCTTCCTGACGGATGTCGCCGACCCGGCGGATCAGGCGGCACTTCGCTCCAACGTGCCGCCGCACATGTTCTCGCTGCGCGGCATGTTCCCCATCACCGCCCCCTTCGTCATCGGCTCGGCCGAGGCCGTCTACAACGCGGCGCGGCTCGATCGGATCGGCTCCAGGACCGGCGAGTTCCTCCTGCTCAACGCGGGCCTGTCGGGCGAGCTGCCGAGCAGCCGGTTCCGGTACTGGGCCGGGGTGAAGAACCTGCTCGACGAGCGGCCGCAGCTGCCCGCCTCCCCCGACGTGCGCACCACGACGCTGCCCTCGTACGGCCGCACCTTCCTCGTCCAGCTCACCGGCTCGTACTGAGGAGCGAAGGCGCGAGCGCCACCCGGCGTGCGGCGATAGACAGGTCGACGTGCGCGGACTCCTCTCGGCCCTCACTGCCCTGGCTCTTCCCGGGCTCCTGTTCACGGCCGAAGCCGCGGCGCATCCGCTCGACCTCGGGCGCCTTGACGTCCAGGCCATCGGCAGCGAGGTCGAGCTGCGGCTGTCGTTCACGCGCGAGGGGTGGCTCACGCTGGTGGGGGCGTCGCCGCAGGAGTCTCCAGGCTCAGGAGCCGGGGGTCGTCGCCAGGCGGATGTTCGAGGCCACGCTGGGCCGCTCGGCCCTTTCGGCTGCCGGAGAGCCGTGCCGCTGGACGCCAGGACCTGCCGAGGCGGCCGCGAGCCGGGTGACGCTGGCCGCTCGAGCGAGCTGCCGAAACGAAGGGCCGTTCGAGCTGGGGGTTCCGTTCGCCGGGCCGCCAGGACATCCGCTGGTCGTCTCTGCTCGATGGGGCAACGGCCCGGCGAGCACCTGGACGGTCGATGCGACCCATCCCCAGGTGCGGATCGAGCTGGCCGCCGACGCTCCCGGGCTCGGAAGCTTCGTGCCGCTCGGCGTTCGGCACATCGTGTCCGGGTGGGACCACCTGGTGTTCCTGTTGGGGCTTTTGCTCGCGACCAAGTCGCTCAAGAGACTGGCAGTGCTCGTGACCGCCTTTACCGTCGCGCATTCGATCACGCTGGCGCTCGCCGCACTGTCGATTGTCCGGGTGCCCGAACGGGTCGTCGAACCGGCCATCGCAGCGTCGATCGTCGTGGTGGCGCTTCTCAACGTCTTGAAGGTCGAGCGGGGAGGGGACCGCTGGCTGCTGGCGTTCGCCTTCGGGCTCGTCCACGGCTTCGGCTTCGCGTCGGCGCTCGCGGAGGCCGGGCTCGAGCGGGCCGGCCTGGTGCGGGCGCTGGTGGGGTTCAACGTCGGCGTCGAGCTCGGCCAGGCGCTGCTCGTGGCCCTGGCGGCGCCGGCACTCGCCTGGATGCGCCGCAAGGAGGAGTTTGCGAGGGTCGCCTGGCCCGCCCTCTCGCTTGCCTCTCTGGCCGTCGGTGCCTACTGGTTCCTGGGACGCGCGTTCAGCTGAGGCCCGCGGCGTCGGTGGCGGCGGGAGCGGGGGCTTTCGGGATGGGCGGGGTCAAGACGAAGCTGACGGCGGCGCTGGCTGCGGCTTGGGAGGCGGAGATGCGCTCCGTCCTCGTGCTGGAGAAGCTCGCCGAGCGGGCCCCCGACGTGCGCGCCCGTTCGCGGCTCTCGGCGCTGGCGGCCGGGTGCCAGGCCCACGCCTCACGGTTGCTGGCGCGCATGGCTGCGGTCGGCGGCGGGCCGCTGCCCGTCCCCCCAGACGAGGTGGAGCTGCCCGCGACCTTCGCCGAGGCGGTGCGCGAGGAGGCCGCGCGCACCCGCGACTGCGCCGAGCGCTACGCGGCCATGGCCAACGTGGCCCGCCGCGCGATGGACCCGTCGGCCGCATGGGCGTGCGAGCTCAACCGGGCCGAGGAGCTGGACCGTGCCTTCGAGCTGGCCGAGATGGCGCAACGGTTCGACTCTCCGGAGTTCCTGGCCCCGCCAGCGTGAGGATCGCCGTCCGACCCGCTTGACAGTCGAGAATGCCCGCGGATAAACGCCTGGGCATGGACACCTACGAGGACCTCGTCTACAAGCTCGGCGACGTGGCGTACGAGAGGCTTTGGAACAAGCCCAACGCCCCCGCGGTCATCGAGAAGGTCATCAAGGCCGCGGAGACCTTCGAGGCGCGCCAGGTCGAGCTCAAGGAGGTCGAGCAGGCCATGGACGGCGAGGAGGCGGCCTACAACGAGTTCCGCGACGCCTGTGCCCAGGAGGACGAGGAGTGCCAGGCGCTCGTCGAGAAGCACGAGAAGGCCGTCAAGATCGCCGAGGGCAAGGCCAAGTCCATCGAGGCCCGCCTGGTCACCCGGCGCAAGGACGTCGCCGCCAGCCGGACCGCGCTCGCCAAGTTCGAGAAGCAGGTCAAGGAGCTCGAGGAGCTGGGCGAAGCGGAGCGGGTGAGGACCGCCAAGCTCAACCTCAAGCAGGCCAAGCTCGACCTGATGAAGCGCTCGCGCGAATGCGACGACATGCAGAACGAGTACGACAAGATCATGAACCCGGAGACGGGCCCGGCCGCCGAGGCCATCCGCGCCCGTCGCCGGCAGAAGGACCTCGAGATGCAGCTCGAGGAGCGCACCGAGGCTTACAACGTCACCATCACCCAGCTGGGCGATGAGGCGGCGCAGAAGGACGAGGAGATCAAGTCGGCGAAGGGGTACTTCGACAAGCTCCTCTACATGCTCGGCGAGCAGGTGTACCAGCAGCGCATCCCCGACCCGGCCCTTTCGGCGTTCTACCCGAAAATCGACAGGGTTCCCCGCTAGTTGAGATTGTTGGTCGGGGGCGGGTGGGGGGAGGGTGGCTGTCCTGCGGCCGGCCAGGGCACCCCTTGATTTGTCAACACCTCTTGGGTACTCTGCCGCGCTTTCGTAGACCGATCTAGCCGGGAGTCGGCCAGGTCATTGACGTGGAACCTCTGCGCGAAAGACGCACGTTCCCCAACTGAAGGAGCAGCACGATGGCGAAGGGCATTCTGGGAGCGAAGGTGGGGATGACGCAGATCTTTGCGGAGGACGGCACGATCATTCCGGTGACGGTGGTCCAGGCCGGCCCCTGCGTCGTCGTCGACAAGATGACGGCCGAACGCAACGAGTACTCTGCGGTCAAGGTGGGCTTCCTTCCCATCGAGGAGAAGAAGCTGAGCAAGCCGGACCTCGGCGTGTTCAAGAAGGCCGGCGTGCCGACCCTCAAGGTCGTGCGCGAGTTCCGCCTGGACGCCAAGGAGGTCGAGGCGCTCAAGGTCGGCGACCAGATCAAGATTGACATCTTCCGCAAGGGCCAGTTCGTCGACGTCACGGGCATCACCAAGGGCAAGGGCTTCCAGGGCGTCGTGCGCCGCCACCGCATGAAGGGCGCGGCGCGAGACAGCGCCTCGAGCCACGAGCACCACCGGCACATCGGCGCCGTCGGACAGCGCAAGACGCCTGGCAAGGTCTGGAAGGGCAAGCGCCTCCCCGGCCACATGGGCGTCGACCGCGTGACGATTCAGAACCTGCAGATTGTCGACATCGACCTGGAGAACAACCTCCTGCTCATCCGCGGGGCCATCCCCGGGTTCAAGACCAGCATCGTCGAGATCAACCCCTCGGCGCGGCGCAAGGCCGACCAGCCGGTCGTCAAGGCGCCGGAAGAGGCCGAGGACAAGAAGAAGGCGGCCAAGCACTAACCTAGAAGTCTCCAGAGGGGCACATGGCGCGCGTGCGCGAATGCTCGGGCACGCGCCCGGAGCGGCTCACCAGGGCCGTCGGGCGCGTTATGGCTGTTCCACTTCTTGCCGCCCTGCTGCTCGCCGTCGCGTGCAGTGGCAACACGGTCAAGAAGAAGAAGCTCGGCGATGCCTGCGATCCGAACCGCTCGGGTGCCTGCGCCGACAACCTGTGCCTCGCCCTGGATACGGCCAGCGGGGTCTGCTCGCGAAGCTGCGAAGTGGACCCTTGCCCCGACGACTTCACGTGCGAGGACTCGGGGTCGCACGGCCTGGTGTGCCTGAAGAAGGAGGCGTGCACCACCGACGCCGCCTGCCCTTCGGGCCACCGCTGCGATACGGCGAGCGGCAAGTGCTACATCAAGGTCGACCGCCAGCTGTGCGCCCCCTGCACCACCGACCTGCAGTGCCCCGAGGGCGGCGGCTGCTTCATCGTGCCGTCCTCGGGCGAGCGCTACTGCACCATCGCCTGCGGCGACAACGACTCCTGCCCGTCGAACTACGTCTGTCGGGAGGTCGGCTTCTACGCCAACGGCGTCACCAACACCAAGAAGCAGTGCGTGCCCGACAACGCCGCCGGCACCTGTGAAGGCGGCAGGACCCTGTGCTCGCCCTGCAAGGGCGACGACGAGTGCGGTGGCTTCGCCGACCTCTGCGTGCGCAACGTCGTCTCGGGCGAGCAGTTCTGTGGCGCGGTCTGCGACCCGGCTCGCGGTGTCTCCGCCTGCCCGAAGGGCTTCAACTGCCTCGACCTCTCGGGCGCCGAGCTCGGCCCTTACCAGTGCGTGCCCAACTCCAGCACCTGCGCGGGCTACTGCGACTCCAGCGACGAGCGCGTCCAGGTCCTGCAATGCGGCCTGGGCCGCATGTGCACCGTCTCCGAGAAACTCTGCCAGGACGCCACCGACGGCCGCGAGTGCTCGCCGTGCTCGACCAACGACGACTGCCGCAAGGCGGGCCACGAGAGCAACGAGTGCGTGGTCAACGATTGCGCCGACTGCCCCACCAAGGGTGAGACCTTCTGCGCGGAGCCTTGCCCGTGCGTCGGCGACGGCTGTGCGGACGGCACCAAGGCCTGCCAGGACCGCTTCGGCGCGGGCTTCGTCTGCGCCAAGGTCGGCACCAGCGCCTTCTGCGTCCCGCAGCGCGGCACCTGCCTCTCCGGCCTGGGTCGCCTCGGCGACGATTGCTCGAACGGGGCGTCGGACTGCGTGACCGGGGTGTGCCTGTCCTACGGGAAGATCGCGCTGTGCAGCGGCACCTGCTCCAAGGATGCCGACTGCGCCGACAACAAGTACCGCTGCTGCGACAAGGTCGGCGACTTCTACGACTGCAGCGCGGGCAAGCGCAACGCCAACGACGACGGCCCGCTCTCGGGCGCCGGTGTCTGCGCCCCCAACGGCGGCCTCTTCGGCGATGACTGCCGCCCGGGCCGGCCGCCCTGCCAGTCGGGCACCTGCCTCGACATCGGCACCGCCCGCCTGTGCACCGTGCCCTGCGGCGCCAACGACAGCTGCCCCACCGGCTTCGCCTGCCAGTTGGCCTCGGCGGACCTCTCGCAGATCATCCCCTGCGAAGGCGATGTCGACTGCCCGAGCGACTACCGCTGCGACCTCAAGATCAAGCAGTGCCGGGTGAAGGTCTGCTTCCCCGATGGCGGCGGCGCCATCGAGAGCGATTGCACCTTCGGCCCGGCTGCTTGCAGCGACCGCCTCTGCATCAAGAAGGACTCCGGGCCGGTCTGTACGCAGTCGTGCGACATGGAGAACGTCGACAGCTGTCCGTCGGGTTGGGCGTGCACCAGTGTCCAGCCGGTCGGTCACACCGAGAAGGTCGACGCCTGTATTCCTGACAACGTCACGATTCCTTGAGGTCAGCGGGGGAGCAGCCGAACCCCCGCTCGTGGGTCCCCGGCCATTCGAGAGAACAGCCGGGAAAGACTTGTGAAATGGGCCGATCGCCGGGCTTGATGGGCGAATCGGCCGTGTGGTAAACGAGTATCCTTCCCAAGAGCCGCCCATGCGCTTGAACCTGCTCACGATTTGCGTGGTGGTGCCGATGTTCTGTCAGGCGTGCTCCTGCGACGAGACGCCCGTGACTCAGGAGATCGACGAGACCGGAGCGGTCGTCGTGGGCAACCCGGCGGTGGACACTGCCAAGCCCAAGGTCGACGTCGAGCCGGTCGAACCGCCTGAGTTCAAGCTCAACGTCCCGCGCCAGTGCGACTTCTTCCAGCAGAACGCCGTGCGCAAGGTCGACATTCTCTGGGTCGTCGACAACTCGGGCTCGATGAGCCGCAGCCAGGCGGCGCTCGCCAGCGAGTTCCCCAAGTTCATCGGCTCGCTGCTCTCGCTGCAGCCGCCGGTCGACTTCCACATCGGCGTGACCTCGGTCGACACCGACAACGACAAGCTGGTCTACGACCCGGGCCGCGACGGCGCCCCGCCCACCGACACCCGCGGCACCCAGGGCGCGCTGCACGGCTTCGACTTCGGCAACGGCGTCGCCGGCCGCTACATCGCTTGTGACTCGAGTGGCAACTGCAACGTCCCGAAACTGGGCGGCACCAATGACGCGGGCGCGGCGTTCGCGCAGATGTCGAAGGTGGGCACCGGTGGCTCCGCGGTGGAGCGTGGCCTCCACGCCGCTTACCTCGCGCTGACCCGCGAGGACAACCTCCATGCCGAGACGCCCACCTCCTCGGACATCAGCAAGAAGTTCCCCTTCATCCGGCCCGACGCGGCGCTCTTCGTCATCTTCGTCTCCGACGCCGACGACCTGTCCTGCTCGCCGTACATCCCTCTCAACCCGGATGGCAGGCCCACCTCGGGCGAGCCTTGCACGGCCGACCCCTACTGCAAGTGCGACGCGACGCGGCTGACCTGGGGCTCGACGCAGTACTTCACGCGCTTCCTCGAGTCCTACAAGGGCTTCGGCCACAAGGACCTGGTGGCGGCGGGCGCGGTGGTGTGCACCGAGAAGCAGATTGTCGGCGCCGAGAACGGCGACCCCAACTTCGCGCACATGGGCTGCCCGGACCAGGGCAATGGCCCCGGCTACTACGGAGACCGGTACATCCAGGTCGCGGCGGCCACCGGCGGCACGGCCATCTCCATCCGCGGCTCCTTCGCCAACGCGCTCCAGTCCCTGGGCTTCGCCGTCAGCGGCCTGCGCAAGGACTTCCGCCTCTCCCGTGGGCCCTTCACCGACACCCTCGAGGTGTACGTGACCGAGGTCAACGCCAAGAAGTGCACCGACAAGTCGGAGTGCACTGGCACCAACCAGGACTGCCGCTCGGGTCTGTGCGCCAACGTGGTCTCGGTGGGCGCCAAGTCGCTGCAGGGCTGCACCCCGCCCGACGCCACCAGCCGCCCGGACCTCGAGTTCTGCAAGTGTGACGCGGGCAGCTTCCGCAACATCCTGCGCTTCAACGTCGACGGCCAGCCGCCTGCGCAGGCCTCCATCGAGGTCTGCTACGACGTCAACTCCAACTTCAACCAGGCGTGCCAGTAGAAGCCGGCCCGCCGCACCGTGCCTCGAACGAGAAGATCACGGAGAACCGATAGGCCCATGAAAGTCCTCGCTCGCGCTCTGACGCTCGTCGCCCTCTCGGCGTGCCTGGTGCCCATCGGCGCCCAGGCTGCCGAGCCCGAGAAGGTGGTCGTCCGCAACCGCAAGTTCAGCTTCGGACGGCAAGTTCGAAGCCTCGATCAACGTGGGCCTGAACCTGGCCACGTACCTGACCGACCACACCAACTTCAACGCCAGCGTGGGCTACAACCTGACCGAGAACTGGGCCATCGAGCTCGGCGGCGGGTACGCCTACTCGCGCCACACCAGCGTGGCGGACGTGGCCAGCAATACCATCGTCAAGGAGAACCCCTTGACGGCCTCCAAGGAGGTCGACGACTTCAGCGACCTCTGGCAGATGACCTGGAGCGCGACCGCCGCCGTCCGCTGGACGCCCATCTACGGCAAGCTCAATCTCGCAGCCGAGCTTCCGCTGCACTTCCAGTTCTACCTCACGCTGGGAGGCGGCGCGGGCGGCATGAAGCGCGACAGCCTCGTGTACTGCATCGGCAATCGTCCTACGGGCAGTGTGAGCTGCGGCAACCGTGAAGACGACGAGCTCCGGCCGCTCCACGAGGAGGAGATCAAGCCGATCATCCTGGGCGGCTTCGGGTTCAAGTTCTTCATCCTCCAGTGGCTGGGCCTGCGGGTCGAAGTGCGGGACGAGATGTTCCCCGACAGCTTCCGCGAGAAGATCAACCGAGCGGCCGCCGAGGGGGACTCTTCGGCCAACGAGGGCAGCGCGACTGTTACCGGCACCCCGTCGACGAGCCCGGGCTTCACCCACCTCGTGTTCGCGAACGTTGGCATCGTCTTCACCTTCTGATTCCTTCGCACGCCAGGCGCCGTCCCTCCGGAGAGAGGGCCTGCAGGCGGCCGGCGGCCAATGAGGCAACATGAAGACCATCCTGAAGGCTTCCCTGGTGCTGGCGCTCTCGCTCGGCACGTCGGCGTGGGCGGCGGAACCTGCGGCGGCCGAACCCGCCCCGGCCGCTTCGGCTGATGCCGCTCCCGAGGCCAAGCCCGCCGACGCCAAGCCCAGCGAGGCCAAGACCGAGGCGCCGGCCGCTGCTCCCGCCGCGCAGCCACAGCTCATCGAAGGCGCGCCGCTGGGCAACGCCAACGTCAACGTCCACATCGTGCAGAAGAAGACGTACACCAACGAAGGCCACCACGAGGTGGTGCTCTACCCGGCGGTGCTGCAGGCCAACGGCAAGTTCACCCAGCACTACGGCATCGGGCTGATGTACGCCTACCACCTGTTCGAAAACCTGGCGGTCCAGCTGACGCCGTTCTGGAACTACTGGAACCAGGAGTCGGACTTCAACCAGGAGCTCATCGACAAGGGCCACCAGCAGGCGCAGGCGGCCACCGCGCTGCTGCTGCAGTATGGCGGGACGGCGGGGGTCGAGGTCACTCCGGTCTACGGCAAGTTCGCCTTCTACGAGGGCACGCTGGCGCACTTCAGCTTCGTCATCAACGCCGGCGCCGGCCTGGGCAGCACGCGCATCCAGCTGCGACCCCAGCAGGTCTCCAACTGCGGCCCCAACACCGATACCCCCGAGTGCCGTGCGGCCTCGTTCGGCGACACGGGATTGAAGTTCGTGGGCTCGGTGGGCGCGGGCTTCCGGGTGCTGTTGGGAGAGCGCGCTGCCATCCGGCTCGAGGTGCGCGACCTCATCTACACGGCTCGCGTCGATCGCATCAACGGCTGCGACTACGAGGACCTGCTCAGCATCAGCAAGGGCGGCGCTCCGCTGAATGGCTCCTGCCCGGGGGACGGCGGTCTCGGTAGGGATGACCGTCAACTCGCCATGTCGCTGCTCCGGGAGACGAGCTCGGACGTCATCAACAACGTCTCCTTCTACGCCGGCTTCAGCTTCCTGTTCTAGGTCGACGACCTACTTAGGGACCGAACGAAATGGCCATGCGCTCCTTCCAGACGCTCCTCACCGCCGCGCTCGTCCTCGCGCTCGCCGCCCCCGCCTTCGCAGCACCGGGCCCCGAGGCCGACGCCGGGCAGAACAACAAGGCGGTGCAGGCGTACAACGACGGCGACTTCGAGACCGCCGCCTTCCTCTTCGCGGACCTGGCCGACAACGCCCAGTCCGAGGAGATCCGCCTCAAGGCGGAGTACTACCTCGCGCAGAGCTTCTTCAAGCGCGGGCTCTACAACGCCGCCCTGCGCCAGTACTCCTACGTCGTCAAGGCCGGCCCGAACCATCCGCACTATCTCAAGGCGGTGGAGGGGATCGTGGCGGTCAGCGAGGTCCTGCACGAGGACTTCATCACCGGCGCCATCCTCGACAAGGAGTACAACGACGAGTTCGCCAAGCTCTCGCTCGAGACGCTCAACAGAGATCAACTACATCGTCGGCATGGTGAGCTACCGCAAGAACAAGCTCGAGGAGGCCACCGGGTTCCTCAACCCCGTCCCGCAGGACTCGAGCTACTTCGCCCGCGCGCGCTACCTGCAGGGCATCATCCTCAACCGCAACGGCAAGCCCGAGGAGGCCATCGCCGCCTTCGACGCGATCCTCAAGCTGCAGAACACCCCCAAGCTGCAGTACTCCGACCTCGAGGCCATCCAGGAACTGGCGCGGCTGGGCCTGGCCCGTGCCTACTTCGGCATGGGGCGCTACGCGGACGCCGCCGCGACCTACGACGCCGTCCCGCGGTTCTCGGAGTACTGGGACGAGGCGCTGTTCGAGAACGGCTGGGCCCGCTTCCAGAACGATGACTGGGGTGGTGCGCTCGGCTCGCTCCAGGCGCTGCATGCGCCGCAGTTCGCCGGCTCCTTCCAGCCCGAGTCGTGGATCCTCAAGGCGACGGTCTACTACTACGGCTGCCTGTACGAGGACTCGAAGACGGCGCTCGACGCGTTCGAGAAGATCTACCTGCCCATCGCCGAGAAGCTCAAGCCGCTGACCGAGACGGACAAGGGCAACGAGTTCTACTACGGCCTGCTCTCGCCCGATAACCAGACGCTGCCGCGCTCGGTGAAGAACTACCTGCGCGCCAACCGCCGCCTGGTCCAGTTCCGGGCGTACGGCGACCAGCTGCTCAAGGAGAAGGAGATCCTCAACGCCTCCGGCGTGCTCAAGGGCAGCAAGCTCCAGGCGGACCTGCTGGGCTCCATCGAGCAGAACCGCGACCTGGCCATCCAGCTGACCGGCAAGTTCGTCAAGAACCGCCTGGACGACGCCCTGCGCACCATCGTCGGCTTCGACAGCCAGAAGGAGATCCTCAAGTTCGAGGTCGCCAAGGCGGAGACGGCCACCCTCGAGGCGCGCTTCGACTCCAGGAAGCACCTGGACGAGCAGTCCATCTGGCGGCCGAAGATGCCGGCGACGAACTGGGAGTACTGGCAGTTCCAGGGCGAGTTCTGGCTCGACGAGATTGGCTACTACCAGTACACGCTAAAGTCCGGCTGTATGAAGCGCGAGGAGTAGGCAGGGAAGGGCAGGCAAGACCTTCGCGCCTGCCAGCCGCACCGCCCGCTCTGCGTGGGCGGTGGGGGCGAGAGATTCGTCAGGAGCACCGGCGGCCCGACCTGGCCGCCGGCTCTGCAAGGAGACCACGGCGATGCGTTGGAACCTTCGTGCCTTGATCGTTGCGCTCTCGTGCGCCCTCGTCCCGGGTGGGGCCTGGGCGGCCGACGCGAAGAAGAACGCCCCCGCGGCTGCGCCGAAGGCGGGTGAGACGGCGGTCGCCGACCAGAAGGTGAAGGGCTTCCAGAAGAAGAAAAAGGAAGAGAAGAAGGAGGAGAAGAAGAAGCCCGCCTCCTTCACCGCCGACATCGGCGAGGAAGTGGAGATCGGCGCGCAGGCCGACCAGAAGCGCGACGAGCAGATCGAGCAGCTCAAGAAGATCATCCCGAAGGTGCAGGGCCCGCAAGAAGGCCGACCTGCTCTTCCAGCTCGCCGAGCTGTGGTGGAGCAAGAGCAAGTTCGTGGCCCACAAGGGCATCGCCAAGTACGACGAGGCGCTCGCCAAGTGGATGGAGAAGACCAACAAGGGCGAGCAGGCCGGCCCTGAGCCCAAGTTCGAGCAGTTCACCCGCGAGGGCGAGCTCTACCGCCAGGAGGCGCTGCGCAAGTACGAGGAGATCCTGCGCGACTTCCCGACCTACGAACGCAAGGACGAGGTGCTCTTCGCGTTCGCGTACAACAAGGCGGAGATAGGCCAGAAGGAAGAGGCCATCGCCAAGTACAACGAGCTGATCAAGCAGTACCCGAACAGCAAGTATGTCCCCGACGCCTACGTGCAGATGGGCGAGTACTTCTTCAACACCAACCAGCTCTCCAAGGCGCGCACCGCCTACGAGAAGGCGCTCGCCTCCAACAACCCCAGCATCAAGTACTTCGCCCTCTACAAGCTGGCCTGGTGTGACTTCAACGCCGGCGCCTACGAGGAGTCGATCAAGAAGTTCAAGGAGGTCATCGCCAACGCCAAGGTGGAGAAAGGCGGCGTCGGCCTGAAGACGGAGGCCCTCAACGACATCGTGACGAGCTTCGCGCAGCTCGATGCCGTCGAAGAGGCAATCGGCTACTTCAAGAAGTCGACCGGCAAGGACAACGCCCGCCGCCTCATCGCCAAGCTGGCCGACCAGTACCAGACGGCCGGCAAGCACGACGCCGCGGTCAAGACCTTCCGCCAGCTCATCAACGACGACCCGAACGACCCGCGCTGCCCCGAGTTCCAGAACGCCATCATCGTCAGCTACGAAGGCCTGCGTAAGCGCGACATGGTCGCCAAGGAAATGCACCGCCTGGTCGAGCTGTACCGGCCGAACACCCCCTGGGCCAAGGCCAACGCCGGCAACAAGGCCGCCATCGAGACCGCCTACGAGATCACCGAAGGCGCGATGCGCACGATGGTCACCGAGTACCACCAGGAGGCCCAGAAGACGAAGGCCGCCGACACCTACCGCCTGGCCCGCGACATCTACAAGGAGTACCTGGACAGCTTCGCGGACAGCGAGTTCGCCTACAACCTCCGGTACTACTACTCGGACATCCTCTGGGCGCTCAACGAGTTCGAGCCGGCGGCCGTGCAGTACATGATGGTCACCGACAAGGACAACAAGGGCCAGTACTCGAAGATGGCGGCCTTCAACGCCATCCTCTGCTACGAGCGCCTGGTCGAGGCCGAGAAGAAGGGCAAGAAGATCGAAGAGGTCACCGGCAAGGTCGACGAGAAGAAGAGCAAGGGCGGCGCCGGCAAGACCACCGTCAAGCTCGTCACCCACGACAAGGACGTGAAGGAAGAGGAGATCCCGAAGTGGGAGCAGAAGCTGGTCGAGGCCATCGACAAGTCGGTCACGCTCTACCCGGGCGAGGCCGACGAGATCACCCTGCGCTACAAGGCCGCGTTCGTCTTCTACGACCACAAGCACGACATCGACGCCGCCAAGCGCTTCGGCGAGATCATCAACAAGTGGCCGACCGACCAGTACAGCGCCAAGGCCGCCGACCTCACCCTCAACATCCTCGAGACCAAGCAGGAGTGGTTCGAGCTCAACAAGCTGGCGCGTGAGTTCTCGGCCAACAAGAAGCTCGTCACCAACAACAAGGACTTCGGCACGCGCGTGGCCGACCTGGTCGAGACCAGCCAGTACAAGTACATCGACGAGACGGTCTACAAGGGCCAGAAGGACCCGGCGCAGGCCGCGGTGAAGTTCCGCGAGTTCATCGCCGAGTTCCCCAAGAGCAAGCTCGCGCCGCAGGCCCTGCTCTACGCGATGATCATCCACCACGAGGCCAAGCGAGCTCGACCTGTCCATCGAGGACGGCGAGAAGATGCTCAAGGACTACCCGGAGGGCAAGGGCGTCGACGGCAAGGATCTCATCGGCCGCACCACCCTGTACCTGGGCTCCTTCTACGAGAAGACCAGCGACTTCAAGACCGCCGCCAGCTACTACGAGAAGTACGTCGACCGCGCCCTGGGCACCGACAAGAAGGACCCGAAGAAGAAGGCGGAGCCGGCCAAGAAGGCCGACCCGAAGGCCGGCAAGGAGATGAGCGAGGACGAAACCAAGAATCGCCGACGCGCTCTACAACGCGGCGCTCTGGAACGAGGGCCTGGGCAACTTCGACCACGCCATCGCGCTCTACACCCGGTACATCGAGAGGTGGCCGGCGAAGAAGGACGTCGCGGACCTCTACTTCAACATCGGGCTCATCTACGAGAAGCAGAAGAACCTCAAAGACGCCGCCAAGGTCTTCAAGGGCTTCGCCGACCAGTACGGCAAGGACGTCACCCCGTCCAAGCTCTTCTACGCGAAGTACCGCGAGATGCTGGCGATGCGCGAGCTCAAGCAGGACAAGGAGGCGGCCGCGAAGATCGACGAGCTCATCAAGAGCTACGACAAGCTGCCCGCGGCCGACAAGACGGCCGACCAGACGCTCAACGCCTACGCCCACTGCCGCTTCCTGACGCTCGAGCCGAAGTGGAAGGAGTACGCGAACGTCAAGTTCGACAACGTCGGCCGGCTGAGGAAGGACCTCACCGAGAAGCTCAAGCTCATTGGCGACCCGGACAAGGGCACGGGCATCACGGGCGAATACGCCAGGGTTCTGGCTATCGGCTCGGGCGACTGGGGCATCGCGGCCATGACCCGAATCGGCATGGCCTACCAGGACTTCGCCAAGAACCTCATCGACAGCCCGGACCCCCGCGGCCTCGACGAGGATCAATTGGCCATGTACCGCGGCGAGCTCGAGAACCGCGCCTTCCCGCTGGAGGAGAAGGCCATCGACGCCTACGAGAAGGCGCTGACCAAGGGGATCGAGCTGGCTGTGTACAACGAGTGGACGATCAAGGCGCAGGACCAAATCAACAAGTTCAAGCCGGGCGCCTTCCTCGAGCCGCACGACGTGCCGTTCCTGGGCGCCGAGAAGTTCGCGAGCGCGCCGGGTCTTCTGACCGAGATGCCCAAGGTCGCGGCCGCGCCCGCGAAGGCCGAGCCGGCCAAGGCGGAGCCCGCGAAGAGCGAGCCTGCCGCGGACAAGAAGCCGGCGGAAGAGAAGAAGGCGGAACCGAAGGCCGAGACCCCGGCGGCGAAGAAGTAAAGGACGAGGACGACCATGACGAACGCCAACCCGAACTCGATCCTCCGCTCCGGCCTGCTCGCCGTCGCCGGCGCTGCGCTCACCCTGGCCTCCTGCGCCACCACTCCGAAGGAGGAGCCGAAGCCGGTCGTGCAGCAGCAGCAGGTCCAGGCACCGCCGAAGGAGCCGACGGCCGAGGAGTACCTGACCGAAGGCCTGAACGCGGTGAAGGCCAAGAACCTGCCCGAGGCCAAGGACAAGCTCGCCAAGGCGCTGGCGAAGGACCCGAAGATCTTCGTGGCGCACTACAACCTCGCGCAGATCGCGCAGGGCGAGGGCAAGCTCACCGACGCCGCCAAGGAGTACGAGGCGGCCCTCGAACTGATGCCCGAGCACGACGCGAGCATCCTCAACCTGGGCAAGGTCTACCGAGACCAGCAGCAGTACGAGAAGGGCATCACGCTGTACGAGAAGGCCGTCGCCCAGAAGCCCTTCGAGGTCAACTACCTCAACAACCTGTCGGCGTTCTACCGCCTGGCGAAGAAGTTCGACCTCGCCATCGGAGTCGTCCGCAAGCTGCTCTCGCGCAGCGCCGACAACGCCGACGCGTACAAGAACCTGGCGCTCATCGCCTACGATCAGGACCAGCTGCGCCTGGCGGAGTTCATCGGCGCCAACGCCAAGAAGCTCGATGACAAGGACCCCGGCGTCTACAACAACCTGGGCCTCGTCTACGTGAAGCTGGGTGACCGCCGCGGCGCGCTCGCTCAGTTCCGCAAGTCGGTCGAGCTCAACAAGGACTTCGCGCCCGGCCACGCCAACATCGGCGCGCTGGCGCTCTCCTTCCGCGACTACGACAGCGCGGCGAAGTCGTTCGAGAAGGTGACCGCCCTGGACTCGAACAACGCCAACGCCCACCTGAACCTCGCCTGGAGCTACGAGGGCGTGCGCCTCAAGGACGGCACGCACAAGTCCAAGGAGGCGATGGCCGAGTTCGAGAAGGTGCTCTCGCTGGTCAAGGACCAGCCCGACGCGGTCTACGGGATCGCCCGCGCCGCTGCGGGCGAGATCAAGGATCTCCCCAAGGCCAAGGAGTACTTCGAGCGCTTCATCGCACTCAGCTCCGGCCCCGCCAAGGAGAAGGCTCAGAAGGAGCTGGCCGCGGTCGAGCAGCGCATCAAGGCCGGCGCCGAGGCCGAGCGGATGAAGAAGGAAGCGGAGGAGAAGAAGAAGGCGGCCGAAGAGGAGAAGCGCAAGAAGGCCGAGGAGGCTGCCAAGAAGGGTGGCTCGCTGCTCGACAAGGTCGCCGACGACGCCGCGAAGCAGGAGGGTGCCGAGGCTCCCAAGGACGGCGCAACTCCTGCCGACAAGCCGGCCGACGGCGCTGCGCCGGCACCGACTCCCGCTCCCGAGGCGAAGCCGGCGGCGGAGGCCCCCAAGGCCGAAGCCAAGCCCGAGCCTGCGGCAGCGCCTGCAGCGGACAAGTCGGCGGAGACCCCGGCGGCGGACAAGAAGTAGAAGCGATCCGGCTACTTGAGCTTGCTTGAAAGCAGGCCTATAGTTCGCCATTCCCGCGGCCTGCCCGCGTTCGCAGCAAGCCCGTATCCGCGTATTCGGACGGAGGTTTTCGGATGAAGCGCCTTCTGACGGTGATGGTCGTCGTGGCGTTCTCCCTTTCGGGGAGTGCGTTCGCTGGTGAAGCCAAGACCATCCAGGAAGCCGACAAGACGGTCTACAAGAAGAAGACGGTCATCGACTTCAACGACGTGACCCTCGAGGGCGAGCTGACCAAGCCCGAAGGCAGCTACTTGCTGAATCGCAAGAAGACCAAGTTCGGCAACCTCATCAAGCTGCGCAACGACTTCCTGCCCGAGCTGCAGAAGTCGGTCGACAACCTGTAAGGGAACTGCGGCCGCCGGGCCGATGTCCTAGCCAGCAGAGCTCTCCTTCACGAGCTCTTCGGCGGGGCATCGGGAGGCGGCCCGAGTCCTTGCCCATTCGCCGCTACCGTACCGCCTCGAAAGAAGTCTGGGAGCCAAGAACATGGCCCACATGCTCGTCCTGAAGATCACCGGTTCCGACGGCAAGACGCAGGACCACGTCTCGGAGAACGCCGACAGCCTCATCGTGGGCTCGGGCCCCGCGGCGGCGGTCAAGGTGGCTGACCCCAAGGTCAGCGCGCTGCACTGCATGCTGAAGGTCGAGAACGGCCAGCTGTCCGTCATCGACCTCGGCAGCGAGGGTGGAACCAAGGTTGGCGGCAACGCCATCAAGGCCGCCACCGTCATCAAGGGCGGGGAGGCCATCGAGATCGGCGGGACCAAGATCGAGGCGATCTTCGACGTCGAGGGTGCCAAGGCCGACGAGAAGAAGCACGAGGACAAGAAGGAAGCGGTCAAGGTCGAGGCCAAGAAGGAAGAGCCGAAGGCCGAGCCCAAGAAGGAGCCCAAGGGCGACAAGAAGTCCAAGAAGGACAAGGAGCCCCGCCCGGTGCCCGTCGCAGCGGGGGCCGTGGGAAGCGCGGCGCGCCTCTTCAACGAGGAGCTGCCTCCGGAGGAGACGCCGGCTCCCGACGCCAAGCAGCTGGAAGTCGCCATGCTGTGGGGCGACACCCTCATCAACGTCAAGCACTTCTCCGATTCGGACCAGGTCCTGGTCGGCTCCGAGAAGAAGAACGACTTCCACGTCTTCAGCGCCAGCGTCGGCGAGGTGTTCAGCCTGGCCTCCTGCGACGGCAAGTCCTGCACCCTGAGCGTGCCTGCCTCGGCCGGCCTGCTGCTGCGCCGTGGCGACTCCGAGAAGACCCGCGAGCAGCTCAAGAGCGACGGGGCGCTCAAGGCGAGCGACGGGGCGGTGCAGAGCCAGGCGCTGACGATGCAGCTGCATGACCGCGTTCAGGTCACGCTCGACACCGTCTCCTTCATCGTCCGCTGGGTGCGCCCGCACCTGGCCGCGCGCCAGGGGCTGGGTGCAGTCGACTTCTACTTCACCAAGGTCCTGACGACGTCGTTCATGGCTGGCCTCGTCATCCTGGCGGCCATCTACATCACCGACAAGAACGCCGAGTCCCTGTCCGAGGACCTCTTCAAGAACCCGCAGCGGTTCGCGAAGCTGGTCATCAAGCCGCCGGACAAGGAGAAGAAGAAGAAGATCGAGATCAAGAAGGAGAAGGAAGTCGTCAAGAGGGACGACACCAAGTACGGCGAGAAGAAGGACGAGAAGAAGAAGCCGGGCGTCGACGTCAACAAGCGCGAGAACGACAAGAAGAAGGTCATGAACGCCGGCCTGCTCGCGCTGCTCGGCGGCGGCGACGGCGCGCAGAGCAACGTCTTCGCGCCCGGCGGCCTCGGCACCGGCATCAACCAGGCGCTGGGCTCGCTCAAGAGCGACTCCGGCATCTCCGACTCCCACGGCATCGGCGGCCTGGGCTCCCGCGGGACGGGCCCCGGCGGCGGCGGCACCGGCCTGGGGCTCGGTGGCCTGGGCACCAAGGGCGGCGGCCGCGGCAGCGGCGGCTCCGGCTTCGGCATCAACCTCGGTGACCGCGGCAAGGGCGAGACCCGCGTCATCCCGGGCAAGACCACCGTGACCGGCTCCTGCGAGCGCGCCATCATCGGCAAGGTCATCAACCGCCACGCCAACGAGATTCGCTACTGCTACGAGGTCGAGCTGAACAAGGAGCCGAACCTCGCCGGAAAGATCACCGCCAGCTTCACCATCGACCCCACCGGCGCGGTCAGCGACGCGAGCGTGGCGCAGAGCACCCTGAACAACAACAACGTCGAGCAGTGCGTGATGACGCGCATCCGCCGCTGGAAGTTCCCGGAGCCGAAGGGCGGCGGCGTCTGCGTCATCAACTACCCCTGGGTGTTCAAGGCGGCGGGCTCGGGTGACGAGGGCGGCGGAGAGGAATAGCCAGGCGCCCTGACGAGCCAAACCCGGAAATTTCGGACCCTTCAACCTGCAGGCAGACCACGACATGAACCGTGCATTGATGGTTGTTCTGGCCGCCGCGATGGCGCTCGCTCCGGCGGGCGCGTGGGCGGGCACCCCCTCCGCCGGCGTCGCCCAAGAGATTCGCAGCGGCTTCTTCGCCGACGTGAACCTCGGTGGCTTCTTCACCGCCACCGGCACCAACAGCCGTGGCAACAAGGGCGTCTCCAACGCCCAGGCCTACCTGCAGCTGGGCATCGGCTACGACATCCTCAAGGCCAAGCCGCCCGACGACTCCTTCGGTCTCGCCCTCGGCCTCAACTTCGGCCTGGGATCCTCGGCGGCCAGCTGCTTCGCCAACGTCACCACCAGTGGCGAATGCATCTATGACAGCTCGAAGAAGGCCACGGACCCAACCAACATCGCGCCCGACAACTTCACGGTGACGATGATCGGCCTCGAGGCCATCTTCAAGGTCAAGGTCTACGACCGGCTCTACCTGCGCCCGCGCGTGGTTGCGGGCTACGCCTTCCTCGAGCCCGTTCCGATCGAGAACCTCGGGCTGACCTTCTATGCCGGCGCCGCCGTCGGGATCGAGTACGCGACGCACATGGACCACTTCTCCATCGGCTTGGACATCGAGGGCAAGCTCATCATCGGACCGAACATCCCCGCGTTCGCGTTCTACCCGATGATCAAGTACACGTTCTGACCCGACGGAAAGAGACCAGACCCGCGGGCCTCGGGGACGGATTTCCCCCGAGGCCCGCAGCTTTTTGCCGCGACAAGGGCTTGTTTGACGGCCTTCTGTCCGGCGCCTAGGATTTCGGGGTTACACCCACGCCGAAGGCAGGGATGGAACGGTTCGGGCCATACGAGCTCGATCAAGAAGATCGCCACCGGCGGTATGGCGGAGATCTTTCTGGCGCGCAAGGCGGGGGTCGAAGGCTTCGAGAAGTTCCTCGTCCTCAAGCGAATCCTCCCGCACCTGGCCGAGAACGAGGAGTTCGTGCAGATGTTCCTGCACGAGGCCAAGGTCGCGGTCCGGCTCAACCACCCGAACATCGTCACCATCCATGACCTGGGCAAGGAAGACGGCTCCTACTTCATCGCCATGGAATACATCCACGGCGAAGACGCGCGGAAGGTCTGGCGGCAGTCCGAGTCGGTGAACAAGCCCATCCCGGTGCCGCTGGTCTGCCGGATCGTCGTCGACGCGGCCGCGGGCCTGTCGTACGCCCACCGAAAGACCGACGCGAGCGGCCAGCCCCTCAACATCATCCACCGA
Source organism: Myxococcales bacterium (assembly GCA_049841135.1). Lineage (GTDB taxonomy): Bacteria > Myxococcota > Myxococcia > Myxococcales > UBA5297 > JACRCT01. Next base: position 45,034 of record JASGHK010000002.1, on the reverse strand, counting down.
GACGTCAGCCCCCAGAACATCCTGGTGTCGTTCGAGGGGGCGGTGAAGGTGGTGGACTTCGGCATCGCCAAGGCCGCCGACCAGGCTTCGCAGACCCGCTCCGGCGTGCTCAAGGGCAAGTACTCCTACATGAGCCCCGAGCAGGCCGCGGGCAGGGAGATCGACCAGCGCACCGACCAGTTCGCGCTGGGGACTGTCCTCTGGGAGCTTTTGACGGCCAAGCGCTTGTTCAAGCGCAACACCGACGTCCAGACGCTGGCTGCGGTCAGCGAGTGCAAGGTCCCCAACCCCTGGGAGATCAATCCACGGGTTCCCGAGGACCTGGGCCGGCTGTGCCTGAAGGCGATGGCGAAGTCGGCGGACGATCGCTTCGCCGGGTTGCACGAGATGCAGATGGCGCTCGAGGACTGGCTGGTGTCGAACCGCCTGCCTTCGTCGCCCGCCCACCTCGCCTCCTACATGTCCGAGGTGTATTCGGAGCGCCTGGTGCGCGAAGCCTCCGAGGGACTGCCGGTGTTTGGCAGCGACAACTCGCAGGCGCAGGAGCCCATGTCGGCGTCTGCGGCCGGGCGGGGGGACAGCAAGCACTCCGGGAAGACCAACCGCCGTCGCAGCGGCTTGTCCAACGCCCTCCGGAAGGCAACGCTGGACGGGGCTCCCGAGACGCGGGCGGCGAGGCCGAGCTCCGGCGCCTCGAAGGTTCCGCTCAAGCTCGACCCGCCGGAGGCGCCCGAAAGCCAGGACTCCGACGAGCGCACCCCGGTCGAGCCCTCTTCCATCACGGGAAGCTCGGTCTCGAGGCTGGTCAACCGGCTCAGCAGCCGAAAGAAGACGACGGTCGGCGTCGCGGCGCTGGCGGTGGTCCTGGGGGTCGCCGCGGTCCTCGTCTATCAGACGAAGGTCAGCAGCACGACGGCGCGTCCCATGGGGACGGAGCTCGTCAAGCCGGTCGCCGGCCCCAACACGGCGGAGCCTGCGACGACCTCGGGCTCCATCCGCGTGACCTCGACGCCGCCGGGGGCGGCCATCACCCTCGACGCGACCCCCTTGCCCGAGCGCACGCCGGCAACCCTTTCGAACCTGGGGCTGGGCGACCACCGCATCCGCCTCCAACTGAAGGGCTACCGCGAGTCAACCCAAGCCGTCGCTCTGACCAGGGATGGCGAGACGGCCACGGTAGCCGTGGAGCTGGCCCAGGAGCAGGCCGCCGCGGTCACCAAGCTCACGGTGGAGAGCAACCCGCCGGGTGCCGAGGTGCTGGTCGAGGGCAAGACCATCGGCCGTACGCCGACCACCCAGGAGCTGCCGGCGGGCGGCCAGGTCGAGGTCGAAGTCGTCAAGGACGGCTTCCATGGCAAGAAGCAGTCGGTGTCCCTTGGAGAGGGTGGACCGCTCAAGGTGGCCTTTGAGCTCGAGCGCAAGCCTGGCCCGGCCGTCGTCGACCACCCGGCAGGGCCCCAGTTCGGCAACCTCGTCGTCGCCAGCGACCCCCAGGGCACCGTCTGGGAGGGCACCAAGGAGCTCGGCGCGACGCCGCTCAAGGCGCGGTTGCCGACGGGCAAGCACAACCTGGTCCTCGTCAACAAGCAGGAGAACCTCGAATACGCCTTCAACATCGTCCTGAGGGGCGAGGAGACGGTGACGAGGAACTACAAGTTCGACCGAGGTGAGGTCCAGGTGGTCGTCAAGCCGCTGACGATGGACGCGACCATCTACCTCTATCGGAAGAAGCTCGGCACCAATCCGCTGCCGAAGTTCCCGCTGCTCGAGGGGGAATACCAGCTGACGGTCGTCAACGAGGAACTCAAGAAGACCAAGCGCGTGCCGGTGACGGTCAAGAAGGGTGAGCTCACCAAGGTCGTCGTGAACCTGGCCGACGACTGAAAGCGTGAAGTGGGGGGCGCTGCGGACGTGGAACTGCTTGCGGGAGATAGGCTCGGCAAGTACGAGGTGATCGGCCGGCTGGCTGCTGGCGGGATGGCGGAGGTCTACCTCGCCAAGATCCTCGGCCACGGCGGGTTCGCCAAGGCCGTCGCGCTCAAGCGCATGCTTCCGGCGCTGGCCGAGGAGTCGGGCTTCCGCGAGATGTTCATGCAGGAGGCGTCGCTCGCTGCGCGGCTGAACCACCCGCACGTCGTCCAGATCTTCGACTTCGCGGAGGAGGGCGGCGAGCTCTACCTCGCGATGGAGTACGTGCATGGCGTCAACCTGCGCCAACTGCACGCCGACGCGCTCAAGCGGGCCGCCAAGGACCCCTCGCTGCGTATCCCGCCCATGCTGGCGGCCCACATCGCCCGCTGCGTGGCGCGGGCGCTGGCGTGTGCGTGGACGTTGCCCGACGAGAAGGGGGCGCCGCTCCATCTCATCCACCGTGACGTGAGCCCGCACAACGTCCTGTTGTCCTGGCAGGGAGACGTCAAGCTCGCCGACTTCGGCATCGCCAAGCCGGCGGGTGCGCTGACCAGCGTGGGCACGCTCAAGGGCAAGCTGCTCTACATGGCTCCAGAGCAGCTGCTCGGTGGGCCGCTCGACGCCCGCAGCGACCTCTTCGCGCTGGGCATCGTGCTGTACGAGACGGCACTTGGGATGAAGCCGCTCTTCGACGGGCCGGACCAGGAGACCGTCAAGAGGGCCATCAAGCAGCGCGCGGTCGTGCCCCCCATCCGCTTCGACCCCGACTTCCCGCCGCGGCTCAGCGACGTCATCATGAAGGCGCTCGAGCGCGACCCGGGCAAGCGGTTCCAGTCGGGGGCCGAGTTCGCGGACGCTCTGGGGGAGTGCCTCCATCACGAGGCCAAGAGCGCACAGGAGTACGACCTCGCCGCGTACATGACCCGCATGTACGGAGAGCCCCAGCCCCTGCGCGGGTTCGGAACGCCGGAGCCTCATTCGAGCTCGGCGGTGTCGGCGCCGGCTGCGCCGACACCCGTCGACAGGCCTGACTTGGAGCGCGTGGCCAACGACGGCCGGGCCGAGACGGTCATGCGCGAGCTCGCGCCGCGAGAGCGTGAGGCCGCCGACCCGGGCTTGCCCTCGCGTCCCACCATCCGCGTCGAGTCGCCCGAAGCCGACGCGTCCGGCCCCGAGAGCGCGTGGCAGAAGCGGAAGCAGCGCACGACGGTGAAGGATAGGGGGCAGTCGCAGAAGAACGAAGTGCAGGCGGCGATTCAGAAGGTCTTGGAGGAGCAGGCGGAGGCCAAGGCCCACGAGGAGGCGCTGGCGGCGTCCGAGGTGAAGGGGCCCGCGCTGCTCGGAGGGTCGGGGGTCGAGCCGACGCAGAGGGCCGTGAACCCGGCGGCCAAGTGGTTCGCTGCCGCTGGGCTGTGCGTCTTGGCCGTCATGGCCATCGCCTGGGGGACGCTGGGCCGTCAGCAGCGGGCGGTCGCCGAGCTCGCAGCGGTCGAGGTGCAACCGACGGCGCCGACCGAGACGGCCAAGCCGCTCGTGCCGGAACCCGAGCAGCCGCAGATGCCAGGGGTGGAGCCCGAGTCGCCCAAGGACCCTCCGCCACCCGAGGCTGCCGCCGCCCCTGCCTCTGCCCCCGCAGCCAGCAGCAACAAGGGGCCTGAGGAACGCGTCGAGTCGAAGCCCGCGCAGCCCGACAAGGCTCCCGCGGCCGAGAACACCAAGGTGGCAGCGCCGGTGCGAGCCCCGGCGACGCCGGCGCCCGCGAAGAAGGGGACCGGGACACTGGTCATCCACATCCGTCCCTGGGTCCACGCCTGGGTCGACGGCGAGAAGTTCAATGGCGGGGTGGATCAGGAGGCCGCGCCAAGGCTGACGCGTCCGCTCTCCGCGGGCCGTCACCTGGTCCACCTGCGCGACGGCAAGGGTCGCCAGAAGTCGATCGAGACGGTCATCGGGGCCGACCGCCAGGTCATCATCGAAGGGACGTTCGACGACTTCGCGGTCCGCTGAGCGACGTCCCTCCGCTTCCTTCCTCCCTCTTCCGCTGACGCGTTCGTGCGGCTGACGCCCGCCGGGCGAAGCGATCGCATTGCGGGCGATGCCTCCTGGGCCGTGCCCGACCGCTGTCCGCCCGTCTCCGCTGCGACCGACGGCCTCGTCTCCTCGCCGCTTGACAAGTACATTGAATGGAAGGTATCTGGAATAAAACCATCACTGGCTTCCCGGGAAGCGAATCTATTCAATGCATCTCCTCGAGACAAAGCAGCTGGCGGACATCGAGCGGGATCACGCGGGTGGGCTGCCGGCGCAGAAGATCGTCGAGATCTTCAGGCCGCTCGGGGTCCGGCTCTCCGAGGCGACCTTCCGCAAGTACGTCCAGGTGGGGTTGCTTCCGCGAAGCCGTCGTGTTGGGCGCAAGGGCAAGCACCAGGGGAGCCGTGGCCTCTACCCGGTCGGGACCGTCCGGCGCCTCAACCTCATCAAGAAGATGATGGCCGAGGGCCTGACCCTCGAAGAGATCCGCCGGTCGTTCGTGTACTACCGCAATGAGATCGAGGAGCTCGAGCGGGTGCTCGACGGCGTCCTCGCCGGCCACGAACGCGAGCTCGGGGCTCGCCCGCTTCCGCCGGAGGTGAAGAGGGACCTCGAGCGGGAGGTGAGCGCGGCTCGGGAGCACGGCAAGCGACTGGTCCGGCGAGCTCGAGCGCATCGCCAGCAGACTGGTGGCCGGCGGGCACGCCAACCACCACCACGCGCCGACCGACGCCCAAGCTCCTCACGAGGCCCGGCTGGCCGCTGGCGACAAGTGAACCGACTTCTCGACCCATCGCACGAACCGCAGGGACGAAGGAGAGGGGCATGAACGAGCCGAAGTTGGAGCAACCGAGCGAGGCCGAGCAGCTGGTGCAGCCCGACGAGGCCAAGCGGGACGCCGCCGCCACGGAGGCGGACGGCGGACGGCAGGGGGTCCGCCGCAGCAAGACGATGTCGCGCAAGGAGATGGCGCGGGACCTTCGCCGTCGGCGGGCCTTGGGGCTCATCGACCCCGAGGAGGCCGAGCTCATCAAGACGATCGAGACGTCTCGGCCGCGCACCCGTGCAGATTGCGTCAACTCGCCGCGGCCCTGTCTCTTCGTGGCCTGCAAGCACCACCTCTACCTGGACGTCAACCCGGAGACGGGCTCCATCAAGCTCAACTTCCCCGACAAGGAGATCTGGGAGCTCGAGGAGACCTGTGCGCTCGACGTGGCCGACAAGGGTGGGATCACCCTGGAGGAGGTCGGGGCGATCATGAACCTGACCCGCGAGCGCATCCGCCAGGTCGAGACCCGCGGGCTGCTCAAGCTACGCGAGGCGACGGAGAGCGAGCCCGACCCGAAGGACCGGCGGTAGCCGAGAGCCGCCTGGCTTCAGGCGGCCCAAGCCTGGGCGGCGGCCTCGAGCAGGGCCCGCATGGCCCTGCGTGCGTAGAAGAGCCGCGACATCACCGTGCCGATGGGGATCCGCTGGTCCTCGGCGATCTCGGAGTAGGAAAGCCCCTCCCACTCCCGGAGCCGCAGGACGGTGCGATGCGCGCTGGCCAGTCCAGACATGGCGTGGCTCACGTTGCGCCCGAGCTCGCTCGCCTCGGCCGACTCGTCTGGACGGTGTGCCGGATCCGTCGAACGCGCCAGCGCGATCGGCTCCAGGAGATCGTTCGGGACAACGCTGCCGGCGCCGGCGGTGGTCGATGGCCACGTGGAGCGCGAGCCTGGAGACGAAGATGCGCAACGGAGCCTCGCCTCGATAGCGCGACAACCGTTCCCAGAGCCGCACCAGCGAGTCCTGCACTGCGTCCCAGGCGTCGTCAGGGTCCTTCAGCACCTTGCGGCACAGCGTGCAGACGGTGGGCTGGAAGCGCCTGACGATCTGCTCGAAGGCGATTCGGTCGCCGGCTTGCGCACGAAGGGCCAGCGCCGCATCCGAGTCGTCTCGGGCTCCGCGGACTGTGATGGCCGTCACGGGAGAACCTCCTCGGCTGGCGGGGAGGACTTCCACAGCCGGTGCGAGCCGCGCGAGCTTGCGCACGGGCCCGCTGGCGACGCGTTCGAGGCCCGGCGCCGGGAAAGCGGCGTCTTTTCGAGCCGATCGTGCAGTGGCCTCCTTGCGCGGCGAGACGGTCGCGGGGCGGTCACTCTTGCGGCGGGCTGGTCTGGAGCAGGGCACGAGGGACGGGATAGCAACCTTCGTGCCCGTGTCCTGGTGGCTACTTGCCGTCCGCAAGCCGGTTGAGCACGGCATCGACGAGGTCGGCGTAGGCCTTGATCTCCCCGGTCGCGCCGACATCGCTTGGCAGCACGAGCACCTTGGCGCCAGCCTTCTCGGCCACCATGTTGGCGGTCGATCGGTTGTAGTAGGACTCCACCAGCAGCGCCTTCACCGACTGCGCCTTCATGCTCTGGATGAGCTGGGCGAGGTGCTGAGGGTCGGCGGGGATTCCCGGCTTGTCTTCGACGTAGCCGACCTCGACGAGCCCGAGCCACTGCGACACGTAGCTGAAGCTCTTGTGGTAGCTGACGACCTTCATGCCCTTGAGCGCGTTGGCCTTGGCCGACCACTCAGGCGCCTTCGACTTGAGCGTCTCGGCGAAGCCCTTGAGTCCGGCCTCGTAGACCGCCGCGTTGGCAGGGTCGATCTTCGCCAGACGGTCGGAGATCTCCTTGGCCACCCGCAATGCGTTGACCGGAGGGACCCAGTAGTGAGGGTTGCCGAGCGGGTGGATGTCTCCCTCGGCGCGTGTGACTGGGCCCCCGGGAACGTCGAGCGCGGTGATGCCGGCGCTCGCGTCGAGGTGGCCGTTCGCGCCGGGTTGGATTCTCGGGTTGCGCGAGTTGGTGACGAGCGGGGGGAGCCAGCCCTTCTCGAGCTCGAGGCCGACGTAGACGAGGAGGTCCGCCTGGGCCAGCGTCACGAGCAGGCTGGGTTTGGCCTCGACGAAGTGCGGGTCCTGGTACCCCTTCGAGAGGGCCTCGACGGAGACCTTGTCTCCGCCGACGGCGCGGGAGATCGCCGCGAAGGTCTCGATGGAGGTGACCACCTTGAGCTTGTCGGCGCGCGCGGCCGAGGCCGGCAGCGCCAGCGCGATCGCCAAAGACGAGAGCAGAGAGAGGAGGTGTCGAGTCATCGAAAGGCTCCTGGAAGTCGGAAGAGGGGACGCTGCGCCCGAAGACGCTCTTCGAAGAGGCCGGCTAGAAGGCGTGCGCCCCGTGGGCGCCCATCGAGAACTCGAGCAGCAGCAACGCCTCCCAGACCTCCTTGACGTCGGGGGCGCTCTGGCGGCTCGCCTGCAGCCGGACGCGCGAGAACTCGGTCGGGGTGAACATGAGCATTGCGGTGATGCGATCGGCGCGTGACTGGATGACGCTCTCGGGGACCCCCAGCAGGTCATAGCGGGCGCCGGCGTGCCAGCGCCGGGAGAGCTGGGCGACCAGCTGGACGTAGAGGCCACCGTCGGTTTGCGCCTGGGGGAGCAGCGACGACGTGCCGGCGGTGCGGCGCCAGTAGTACTCGGCCTGGAGCGCGAGCGCGAAGTAGTGCTCCGAGGTGTTCGGGGGCTTCCACTTGAGGTACAGGTCGGCGCCGAACAGCCACGTCCGCGGGCCGTTCTCGACCTCGGAGAGGCCCTCGAGCGCGGCGTGCCCGGTCGCACTGCTCGCCCCGACCATCAGCGAGACGTCCTCCGCCAACGGGACGAAGGTCTTGAGCGTTGCGACGAACGTCGGGTCGGTGCGCAGGGAGCCGCCGAAGCTCTGAGCGTCGCTGCGCTCGATCGAGAAGGCCTCGACGGCGGCCTTCAGGAAGAACGGCGTCGGGGCCAGCCAGGAGACCTGCACGCCCGGGCTCCGCAAGCCGTCGTCGCCCAGGTAGGCGGCGTTGAGCATCGGCCGCCGCGAGAAGTCCTGCACGTGCAGGTGCTGCTCGTTCTGGCGGCCCGCAGAGGAGCGGAACACGCCAGCCTTGAGCTGGAGGTTCCAGGGCAAGGACAGGGTCTGGGCGTACGCCTCCTCGACCTCCACTCCTTGGAGGTTGGGGATGGCCAGGAAGACGTTGGCGGTGAAGTAAGGGTCGACGGTCGCTTGGAAGCCCAGCTCCAACTCCTGCAGCGTGAAGCCTGCAGGCGCGTGGGTGGCGTCGCCGCCCAGCTCCGGGTCGTCGCCGGAGGGGGCGTAGGGCAGTCCCGTCGCGTAGCCCGCGACGCCGTCGAAGAGGATGCTGATCTCCGGGTTCATGAGCGAGGCCCCGCCGATCTTGAGCAGCGGCGCGGAGCCGGCCTGCGCTGGCTGCTGCGGAGCGGCTCCGCCATCGGGGGCCGGAGCCGAGGCCGGGCCGCCCGACAGGACTTCGTCGAGCTGCCGGGTCAGCTCGTCGGTGGTCGCGGCGTGGCCGGCATCGCCCGCCTCGACGGCTCCCGCGTCGGCGGCGGCTTCGGCGGTGGGGGACTGGGCAAGGGCGATGGCGAGGAAGAGGGCGAGGGTCATGGGCGCCTCCGGAAGAGACGCAGCCCAGGGAGCCAGGCCGCTGCGCAGAGCGCGGCCATCGTCGGCCCCGTGGGCAGCTGGTAGACGAAGGAGAGGTAGTAGCCGAGGGCCGCGGCGACGACGGCGATGGTCACCGAGAGGACCACCACCACGCGGATCCGCTGGGACCACAGGAGCGCGGCGCCCGCGGGCAGCACCAGGAACGCGAAGACGGGGAGCGTGCCGATGGCCCGCGTCGCGACCGCTACCGCGACGGCGAGGGTCAGGTGGAGCGCCGCGTCGAGCAGCGTCACCGGGTAGCCGACGCTGCGGGCCGTCTCGCCGTCGAAGGAGACGAACAAGAAGTCCTTGAAGAACACGGCGTGGACCAAGGCGATGGCCACGGCCGCGATCGCCAGGTCGACCAGGTGCTCCTCGCGCACCGCCACGGCGTTGCCGAAGAGCAGCTCACCTACTTCGTGGGCCTCCTGCACGATGCGCGGGCTGGCCAGGACCAGCACGACGCTCGCCGAGGCCGCCACGTAGGCGAAGGCCACCAGCGTCTCCGGGCTGATGCGCCGTGCCCGCGCCGGCAGCCCCAAGGCGATGGAGGCTGCGCAGGTGAGGACCAGGGCAAAGAGTGCCGGCGACAGATACCACGGGGTCGAGCCCGAATGCGGGTCCACGCCGGCGATGCTGCCGAGGAGGAACGCCAGAGCGACGCCGAGGCCGGAGATCTGCGAGAGGACTGCGGAGACGAAGGCGACGCGCCGCAGCACGACGAACACGCCCAGGTAACCGCAGAGGGCCGCGGCCACCGCGGCGGCGGCCAGCGGATCGCGCCAGAGGAAGTAGGCGTCGAGGAAGCTCATGGCGCCCCTCCCTCGTCCGCCGACGCCATCCACACCAGCGTCCGGTCGCCCTCGCGCCGGACCTCGATGGGGCGGCCGTAGAGCTTGGACAGGTGAGCGGAGGTCAGCAGGGCCGTGGCCGGGCCCGATTCGAAGTGCTTGCTGCGCTGGTTCATCAGCACCACCGACGACGCGAACGCCGCGGCGGTGCTGACCTGGTGGGAGACGAAGAGCACCGAGGCCTTCATCTCCCCCGCTAGCCGGTCGACCAGGTGCAAGAGGTCGTGGACCGCGGCGAGGTCCATCTCGCTCGTCGGCTCGTCCAGCACCAGCAGCTCGGGCTCGGCGACCAGGGCCCGCGCCACCAGCGTGCGCTGCCGCTGCCCGCCCGAGAGGTCTCGGAACGGCGCCTTCGCCTGGGCTCCGAGGCCGACGAGCTCGAGCTGGTGCGAGGCGGCTGCCCAGTCCCGCTTCCCGGGACGGCGGCCCAACCCGAGCCGCGGGTACCGTCCCATGACGACGACCTCCAGCGCCGAGAGCGGGAAGGCCGGGTCGTGACGCGAGGACTGGGGCACGTAGCCGATGCGCGGGCGGTGGCCCGCGGGGTATTCGATGCTGCCGGCCAGAGGCTCGACGAGTCCGATGAGCGTGCGCAAGAGCGTGCTCTTGCCTGCGCCGTTCGGCCCGAGGATCCCCAGGCGGTCTCCGCTGCCGATCACGAAATCGACGGGCGGGAGCAGGGCGTGCTCGTAACCGAGCACGACCCCGCGGAGGGCGATGCAGCTCCACGTGGTGTTCCTCCTCCAATGTCGTTCGCAGAAGGCTTGGCCTAGGCGAGCGGCAGGGAGGGAGGGGCGTTGCCCGAGTGGTGCGGGTTGAGCGGAGACGGAACCGCCGGGGCCGGTGGGCGCGCAGCGACGTCCGAGACGATGAGCGCCGACGGCTCGGGCGCAGGAGCCTGACCCGTATGGTCGAGCGCGCCGGTGCAGACGATGCAGCCGTGCTGCTGGGAGCGCTCCACGTCCGTGGAGGAGACGTGGTCGTGGGCGACCGTCTCCACCAGCACCAGCGCGATCGCCATGAGGCGAACGATCGCGATGACGGACCTGCGCATGGCGGAACTGATAGCGCTCCGGCAGCTTGGGATGCAAGCGATGCGTGTCCAACCCGCCGGGACAATTGCTATAGTGCCCGCGCCTCGACGGCTTCTAAGGAGACCCCTCCATGCGCGTGCTGTTCGGCTTACTCCTCATCGCGGCGAGTCTCGCCCTGGCGGGCTGCAACGGGCCCAAGAGCGACTGCGAGGGCACCTACAAGTCGTATTGCAGCACGTTGGAAGACCAGGACTGGGACGGGATGTACGAGCTGCTCACGGCCGAGCACAAGAAGATGGTCCACAGCGGGAAGGGCTTGGAGCGAGGCTTGGCGCAGCTGTGGAAGGGAGCCAAGAGCTTCAAGTTCAAGGCCATCAACATCAACGAGACCAAGGCGGGCGTCTGCACCGTACAGGGCGAGATGAAGTGGACGACGAAGGTCCGCGGCGAGCTCCCCTACGACAGCGAGACCTACTTCTCGTGGACCTTCAAGCAGGCCAAGGACGGGCTCTGGTACATCGAGCTGCCGGGCAAGGAAAAGATCTCCGGGTACTGAAACCCTCGCGCTGAACCGGACCAGCCCGCGTGCGTGCGCGCTTCCCTCTGAGACTGAAGATCGGCGCCTTCGCGGTGCTGCTCGTCGCCGCGGCCTGCAGCGCCGTCTGGCTCTTCGCCAGCTACCTGCCCGCTCAGCGCGAGCGGGCCCAGCGCGAGGAGCAGTACGTCCAGCTGCAGACCATGCTCGGCGCCACCGGTGCGGTGAACGCCGGGGTCATCACCCACCCGGCGATGCACCCCGACCTGGCCTACGTCGTCCGCGTGCGTGACGGCAACGTGAGCCCCGAGGGGTCGGTGGCGCATCCCGACCGCCTGGAGAGCATCGACGCCGCGCTTGCCCAGGCCTGGGCCTCGGACAAGGTGGCCGTCCTCACCAAGCTCCACCAGCTCGACACGGGCGACCGACCCGGGCTGGTGGTCAAGCTCGTCAACCTCAAGGGGGCGGCGGGCGGCACCGAGCAGATCGAGCTCGGCTTCTCCACCTGGGCCATCGACCAGGAGCACCGCGCGCGCCTGCGCAACTCGGCGTTGGTGCTCGCCGCGGCGCTGCTCGCGGCCATCGGCGGGGCGCTGTTCCTGGGCGCCCGCATCGCCCAGCCGGCGCGCGAGCTGTCGACGGCCATGAGCCGCACCGGTCAGGGCTCGTGGGAGACGGTGAACGTCGCCTCCAGCGACGAGATAGGCCTGCTGGCCCGCGCCTTCAACGACATGGTGCAGGGGCTCAAGGAGCGCGAGCGCCTCAAGAGCACGCTCGCCCGCTACGTCAGCGACGACGTGGCGGCCCGCATCCTCACCGAGCGCACCGACCTGGAGCTCAAGGGCGAGATGCGCGAGGTGACCATCCTCTTCCTCGACATCCGCGGCTTCACCTCGCTCTCCGAGCGCATGTCGCCGCGCGACGTGGTCTCGATGCTCAACGACTACTTCGAGGCCATCATCGAGGTCATCTTCAAGAACCACGGGTCGGTGAACAAGTTCATCGGCGACGCGGTGATGGCCGTCTTCGGCGCCCCCTTCGCCATCGACGACGCGCCGATGCGCGCGGTGCGCGCGGCCGTGGAGATTGAGCAGGCGGTGGCCGCGGTCAACCACCGGCGCAAGGAAGCCGGCCTGCAGTCGGTCACCATCGGCATCGGCATCAACACCGGCCAGGCCGTCGCCGGCAACATCGGCAGCGAGCGGCGCATGGAGTACACGGTCATCGGCGACGAGGTGAACCTGGCGCAGCGGCTCGAGGGGCTGGCGCGCGAGGGCGAGGTGCTCGTCTCCCAGGCGACCTACGACAAGGTCCGCGACCGTGTCCAGGCCCGCGCCCGCGAGCCGGTGCAGGTCAAGGGAAAGACCATCCCCATCTGGATTCTACGAGATCGTCGGGCTCAACGCCTGAGTGCGTTCGTTCGAGGAGCGTGAATGGCCCAGAAGTCCCGAGTCCTGCTGCCGGTCGCCTCGCTGGCCGCCCTGGTGCTGGCCTGCGGCTGCGAGGAGAAGAAGCAGGCCCGCAAGTACGACGACGCGCTGACCATCGTGGTCGAGGCCGACAAGACGCGCCTGGCCGAGCAGGAAGCGGCGCTGGCCGAGCGCAGCAAGAGCATCGAAGCCGAGAACGAGAAGCTCAAGGCGCTCTACGAGAAGGTGGAGGCGGCCCAGGCCGGCCCCGGGACCGGTGCGCCCGATCCGCAGGCCGCCGAGCTGGCGAAGCTGGCGATGAAGCTGGTCAAGGAACGCCAGGAGATGGACGCGCAGCAGAAGGCGATGATCAAGGAGCAGCAGGACCTCATCCACAAGGTGACCGAGGGTGGGAGGCTCCCGGTCGCTGCCGGCACCGGCGCGGCCCCGGTGGCACCCACGGCCCCGGCCCCCGCGCCCGCCAACACCGCCGCGGTCGCCGAGCTGACCAAGATGACGGGCCAGGTCGCCGGTCGCGAGAAGGAGCTGGCCGGCCGCGAGAGGTCCCTGGCCGAGCGCGAGGCTTCGCTCGCCGAGCGCGAGAAGGGGCTTGCCCAGCGCGAGGCCGCCCTGGCGACCCGTGACTCGGCCTGTGCCAGCGCTGCTGCTGCCGCCGCCTCGTCGCCGCGGACCAAAAAGGGGGCGGCCGGACCGGGGCTCGACAAGGCGGAGATCGAGAAGGCCTACAAGGCGCTGCTCGCCGCCATGACCTCCAAGGGCGTGCTCGCCAGCGACCTCCCGCCCGCCAAGCAGAAGGCTTTGAGCAACGCCGCCAGCTTCAACAAGGGCGAGCTGGCAGCGGCTCAAGACGCCATCGAGCAGGTCCAGGCGACGGTCGACATGATCGTCATCGACGGCGCGTTCGTGACCGAGAAGAGCAAGCGGGTGGACGCCCTGCAACGCGCCAACAAGAGCGGCAAGGCCAAGGACGAGCTGAGCAAGCTCGTGCCCGAGATGGCTCGCGCGTATTCGGACGGCCGCTGGACCGACGCCAACCGCGTCATGAACAACATCGTCCATCTGCTCGAGAAGTAGCCGTTGGAGCGCCTGGGAAGGGGCTGGCCAGGCCCTCGCGAGGCGCTTTCCGGCCCCAGATCCCCGTGCTAGGGTGGCCGTCGCCATGCTGCTCCGATTCATCCCTCAAGCGACCCTCGACACCTGGATGGACCAGGGGAAGGTCGACCTCCAGACCGACAAACTCGTCGAGACCGCGACGCACAAGGAGTTTGCGCTGCGCGAGGCGATCCACTTCGTTAAGGTGGAGTCGGGTGCCGACACCCGTGGCTGGACCGACAGGGTCAAGACCCTGGAGGAGGTCCGCAGCTCCGGGGCCGAGCACTACATGACGTCGGTCATCGATGGGGAGACGGTGTACGTGGTGGACCCGGGTTGGGTCGCGGAGGACGACGGAGCGGCGGCAGGCGCCGCAGCCCCGCCTCCCGCCGCGACCGGCGCCAGGCCAGGGATGAAGGGGAAGAACCCCGAGGCGGATGCCCTGGCCCAGCTCCTCCTCGACAAGCTCTCCTAAAGAGGCGCCCACGACGTCAGGCAGTCGGGCTGTTCCTTAGGTTTGCGAGGATGGGGTTGAAGCCGGTCGGACACATTCGCCAGCAGGGCGTCGTCACCCCGCAGAGAGCCACCCCATGAGCCACCCACTTCTCAGCTGGGCGAGCCACCTCTACGTCCTCGCAGGCGTCCTCTATGTCGCCTACTTCGTGAAGGCCCACAAGACGCTGGCCACCGCCGCCATCGTCGGCGTCGGCCTGGGCTTCCTCCTGCAGACCTGCGAGATCGGCCTGCGCTTCTACCGCTACGGCTACACGCCCGTCACCACCGCCGGCGAGGCGTTCTCGCTGCTCGGGTGGGTCCTCGCGGGCACCTTCCTGGTGGTGGAGCGCCGCTACAAGCTGCCCATCCTCGGCGCCTTCGCCATGCCGCTGGTGGCGGCGGTCGTCCTCCCCGCGGCGCTGATGCACGGGCCGTCGCAGCCGGTCCCCGAGGCGCTCAAGCATGCGGGGATGCCGCTGCATATCCTGGTCGCCTTCGGCGGCATCGCCCTGTTCGCCCTGGCGACCGGCGTCGCGGTGGCCTACCTGCTGCTCGAGCGGCAGATGAAGGGCAAGCACTTCGGCGTGTTCTTCAACCGGCTGCCCTCGCTGGAGACGCTCGACGAGATCAGCGACGGGCTCATGAAGTGGGGCTTCGTGGCGCTGTCCATCACCATGATCACCGGGGCCTTCTTCGCGAAGAAGGCCTGGGGCGACTACTGGCGCTGGGACCCCAAGCTCACGCTCTCGCTCGTCGGCTGGTTCGTCTACGCCGGCCTGGTCCACGCGCGGCTCTTCGCCGGCTGGCGCGGCCGCCGCGCGGCCATCCTGACCATGGTGGGGTTCCTCATCCTCTTCGGCTCGTTCGTGGGGCTGCAGCTGTTCCCCACGGGCATCCACTCGGGGGACTTCCAGTAGCCATGGCGGATACCCCCCAGCGCGACTTCTGCCTCGTCGGGCTGTCGCACAAGACGGCCCCGGTGGAGGTGCGCGAGAAGCTCGCGTTCGGCTCCCAGATGCCGCAGGTGCTCGGCGAGGCTCAAGGGCCTGGACGGCGTGGAGGAGCTACTGCTCGTCTCCACCTGCAACCGGGTCGAGGCCTACGTCTACGGCGCCGCGGACGCGGGCGAGAAGGTCAAGGGCTGGCTCGTCCAGCGGGCCGGCGAGGCCGTCGGCAAGGTGCTCTACCAGCGCAAGGGCGGCGAGGCGGTCAAGCACCTCTTCCGCGTCTCCGCGAGCCTGGACTCGATGGTGCTGGGCGAGCCGCAGATCCTCGGGCAGGTCAAGGACGCCTTCTCGGCCGCGCAGGAGGCTGGGACGCTCGGAGGCGCGGTGGGCGGGGCGGCGCAGGCGGCCTTCTCGACGGCCAAGCGCGTGCGCACCGAGACGGCCATCGGCTCGGCGCCGGTGTCCATGGCGAGCGCGGCGGTGGAGCTGGCCAAGAAGATCTTCGGGACGCTCGAGGGCCGGGCCATCCTGCTCGTCGGCGCCGGCAAGATGAGCGAACTGACCGCCAAGCACCTGGCCGGCAACGGCACCCGCGTGTTGGTGACCAACCGGACCTTCTCGCGCGGCGAGGAGCTGGCCGCCAAGGTGGGCGGCAAGGCCTTCCCCTGGGAACAGCTGCCGCAGCTGTTGACCGAGGCGGACATCGTGGTCAGCTCCACCGCGGCGCCGCGCCCGGTGCTGACCGTCCCGATGCTCCAGACGGCGATCAAGGCGCGCAAGTGGCGCCCGTTGTTCCTGGTGGACCTCGCCGTGCCCCGCGACATCGAGGAGGGGGCCGGGAAGATCGAGAGCGTCTACCCCTACGACGTCGACGACCTGCAGTCGGTGGTGCAGGAGGGCAAGTCGTCGCGGGAGACCGAAGCCAAGAAGGCCGAGCAGATCGTCGCGCAGGAAGTGCAGCGCTTCCTGAAGGTCCGCCAGGTGCGCGACCAGCTGCCCGTGCTCGCCGCCCTGCGCGTGTACGCCGACGAGATCGCCCGGAGCGAGGCCGAGCGCACCATCGCCAACTGTGGCGACGAGATCACCGCCAAGCAGCGCAAGTCGATCGAGGCGATGGGCAAGGCCATCGTCAACAAGCTGCTCCACGGCGCCACCGCGCAGCTGCGCGAGGCCAGCCAGCGCAGCCCCGAGGAGGCCCGGGCGCTGGCGCAGGTGGTGGGCCAGCTGTTCGACCTCGACCCCAACGCGGCCGCCCCGGAGCGCACGTCCAAGCCGTCGCGGGCGGCCGACGCCGGTGACGACGACGACGAGGCGGCCGGCAGAGGCCGCGCGGAGAACGCATGAAGCTTCGAATCGGGACGCGACGCAGCCCGCTGGCGCTCTGGCAGGCGCACCATGTGACCGCCCTGCTCAAGGACCGTGAGCCCGGGCTCGAGGTCGAGCTCGTGGAGATCATGACCAAGGGCGACAAGATCCTCGACTCGCCGCTGGCGAAGGTCGGCGGCAAGGGCCTGTTCGTCAAGGAGATCGAGGAGCAGCTGCTGTCGGGCATGGTCGACCTCGCGGTGCACTCGCTCAAGGACATGCCGGCGGAGCTGCCCGAGGGGCTCGTCCTCGCCTCGACGCCTCCGCGCGAGGACCCGCGCGACGCGTTCGTGTCGAGCAAGTTCAAGCGCCTGGAGGACCTTCCGCAGGGCGCCAAGGTGGGCACGAGCTCGCTGCGCCGCGCCTGCCAGCTCAAGGCCTGGCGCAAGGACCTGGAGATCGTCTCCATCCGCGGGAACGTCCAGACCCGCCTGCGCAAGATCGACACCGAGCTTCGACGCCGGGATCCTGGCGGCCGCGGGCCTCAAGCGCCTCGAGCTCGCCGACCGGATCACCCAGTTCATCGAAGCGGAGCGCATCCTGCCGGCGGTGGGGCAGGGCGTGCTGGCGCTCGAAGCGCGCGAGGCCGACGAAGACGTGATGGCGCGCCTGCGGGCTCTCGAGGACGCCCCGACGCGCGTGGCGGTCACCGCGGAGCGGGCCTTCCTGCGCAGGCTCGGCGGCGGCTGCCAGGTGCCCATCGCGGCACATGCCCGCGTCTCGGGCAAGACCGTGGACTTCAAGGGCATGGTCGGCCACCCCGACGGCAGCCAGGTCGTCGAGTTCACCGAGAAGCTGGAGTTCAGCTCTCTCGCTGAGGTCGAGCGGCTGGGCGTTCGTGGCGCCGAGTCGGTGCTCGCCCGCGGCGCGCAGGCCATCCTGGCCGAGGTGATCGGGCCCGCCGGAATCCCGGAGAGCTGACCATGTCCGCCGGCAAGGCCTACCTCGTCGGGGCCGGGCCTGGCAGCGCGGGCCTCATCACCGTCCGCGGGCGCGAGCTGCTCGCGCGCGCCGAGGTGCTGGTCTACGACGCGCCTTGCGACGAGGCGCTGCTGGCGGTCGTGCCGGTCCAGGCGGAGCGCATCCCTGTAGGACGCTGGCCGGATGCCGTGAAGATGGGCCAGGCGGAGATCGGTGCGCTGCTGGTCGAGCGCGTCCGCGCCGGGAAGGTCGTCGTGCGGCTCAAGGCCGGCGACCCGTACATGTTTGGCCGCGGCGGGGATGAGGCGCTGGCGTTGGCGGAGGCTGGGCTGGGCTTCGAAGTCGTGCCTGGGGTGACCTGCGGCCTGGCGGCGGCGGCCTGGGCTGGCATCCCCATCACGCAGCGTGGGATCTCGTCCGAGGCGACCTTCGCGGTCGCGCACGCGAGTCCAAAGTCGGAGGAGTGGGGGCTCGACCTCGATCACCTCGCGACCTCGCGGGCGACGCTGGTCGTGCACCTCGACCCTGCGATGATCGGCCCGGTGGCGGCGGAGCTCGTGAAGCGCGGCAAGGACGGGAGCACGCCGGCCGCGGCGGTGGAGTCGGCCGGCTGCGCGTGCGAGCGCACCTACCAGGGAACGCTCGCCGACCTCGGAGAGAAGGCGAGAGCTGCCCGCGTTCCGGTGGTGCTGCTCGTCGGCGCTGCCGTGGCGCTGGGCTCGAAGCTCGCCTGGGCCGAGCGCCGACTCCTCTCCGGACGGACCGTGGTGCTGACCCGGCCGCGCATCCAAGCCGCGGAGATGGCCTCTCTGCTGGAGGAGCACGGCGCGCAGGTGCTCGAGTTCCCCTGCATCGCCATCGCGCCTCCGGACTCCTTCGAGGCCCTCGACCGCGCGCTGGCGGCGCCGCACGGCTTCGACTGGCTGGTGCTGTCGAGCGCCAACGGCGTCGAGGCGCTGCTCTCGCGGCTCTGGGCGCTGGGCAAGGACGCACGGATGCTGGCCGGGATGAAGATCGCCGCGGTGGGCACCGCCACGGCGCAGGCGTTGGCCGCGGCGCGGCTGAAGGCCGACCTCATCCCGGACGAGTTCAACGCCGAGGGCCTGGCGCAGGCGCTCTCGAAGCACGGGGTTGCAGGCAAGCGCTTTCTCGTCGTTCGCGCACAGGAAGGGCGCGAGGCCCTGCCCGAGGAGCTTCGTGCGGCTGGGGCGCAGGTCGAGGTCTGCGCGGCGTACAAGACCGTCCGCCCAGAGCTGGACCCAAAGCCGATGCGCGAGCGGCTCGAGCGCCGCGAGGTCTCGGCCATCGCCTTCGCCAGCCCCTCGGCGGTCAAGAACTTCGCCGCGAGCTTCGCGGCCGGCGAGGCCGTGCGCCTGCTCGACGGAGTCTGCGTCGCGGCCATCGGGCCGGTGACCGCCAAGGCCGCGGCAGGGCGGGGGATTCGGGTGGACGTCACGCCGGCGCAGTCCACCGGCCCCGCTCTGGTCGAGGCGCTCGCAGCCTGGCTGGCGGATTGGCCGGAATCCGGGCGGTCGGCCGGCGGTCGGCAGCCGCGAAAGGACGAAGGTTTTCCTTGACCCTCGTCTTTAGTGGCTGACACACTCCGCGCCCAAAAATGAACTCCCTACGCACCATTACGGCCCTGGCCGCTGCTGCGCTCGTCGCGGGCTGCGCTCAGGAGAACGTTGGAACGCCGCCGCCCACGGCATCGTTCTACTTCCCGACGTCGGTGGCAGCCGTGGAGAGCAGCACGCCCGGCAAGCCTTTCCTCTACGTCGTCAGCTCCAACTTCGACCTGCGCTACAGCAGCGGCACGGTGATCGCTGTGGACACATCGAAGCTGCCGGAGCCTCCCGACGGCGTGCTCGACAAGCCGAGCAATCCGGCGGTGGACCCGGATAAGGGCTACGCCCTGATCGACAGCTTCGGCGGCGGGATCGCGACCTACTCGCCGGCGTCGAGCCAGGCGAAGCGCCTGTTCGTCCCCACGCGTGCGGCCAACAAGCTCTACACGCTCACCGCTCAGGGCGGCCAACTCTCCTGCTTCCCGAACGCCGCCACCGAGAACGGCCAGGACTGCCTTGACCAGGGGCTCGTGCTCGAGGACCCGAAAGACTCCAACATTCGCACCTTCGATCCGTTCGGGGTCACGGTGGTGGGGCGCACCGTCTACATCACCCATCTGCACATCACTGACGACCCACCGCTGTCGGGCCAGAACCGCCAGAGCTACCTGGCGAGCCTCGACGCGGAAAACCTCAGTGGTCTTTCCTTCCTGCCCATCGGTCTCGCTCCGGCGCAGGGCATGGCCATGACGCCCAACGGCCTCTACCTCGCCGGCCGTGCGCTCACCAGCAGCAGCGACCAGCTCAGCTCGCAGGCGCTGCGCCTCCTGCGCCCCAGCTGTGTCGACCCCATCAAGATTACAGACGGCACCTGCGCCAACGGCATCCCCGACGGCACCGAGAGCGACGTGGACTGCGGGGGTACGTGCTCGCCGTGTCCGGCTCCTAAGACCTGTAACGCCTCCTCCGACTGCGTCAGCGGTGTCTGCACGGACCGCAAGTGTGCAGAGTGCACCGTCCAGGACGTCGGCCTGACGACCGCCATGCACATCTACGAGGCCCGCGGCGTCGCCGCGTCCAGCGACAACGCGCGGCTCTTCGCCACGACCCGTTCGCCCGACGGACTGCTGGTGGTCGATATTTCGCTCGACCCGATCACCGGCCTGCCCCGGAACCGCGAACTCTCGTTCGTGAGCCTGCCCGCTGGTCCCGCCGAGCTGCTCGTCATCCCGCGGCCCGGCCTTCGCGACCTGGTGGTCGTCTCGTGCACGACTTCGAACTCGGTCAACATCTACGACGACGAGCTCGGGGCTCCGGTCGGAGAGATCAAGGGCATCATCGAGCCGTTTGGCATGGTCCGCTCGACCATCCCTTCGCAGCCGAACGGAGCGCGCGTGTACGTCGCCAGCTTTGGAAACTACACCGTGGACGTGATCGACATTCTCGACGTCGACCGCCCGCGAGGCGCCAAGGTCGTCGGGCAGATTGGCCTCGGCGCCCACCGTCCGCTGGGCATCGAGATTCCGGAGGGCGCCAAGTGAAACGCCTGCTCGCCCTGTCCTGTCTTTGCCTCTCGGCGCTGGCCTGCAACCAGTCTTCGACGACGACGGCCGTCAGCATCCCCGGCCCCAACTCGCTCGCGGTGGCGGGCCGGACCCTGCTCATCGCCAGCACGTCCGACGACGAGCTGCGCGCGCTCGACCTCTCGGTCGACCCGCGCTCTTTCGTCCGAGCACCCAACCCGCTCTTCCCGCTCTCTATCCCCACCGCCCCGTTCCCTCGGGCGGTGGCGGCTTACACCTTCGTCGGCACCGACGGCATCGCCAAGACCGCTCCGTTCGCCTTCGCGCTCTCCACGGCGGCAGCCCAGGTGAACGTCGTCGCGACCTACTACCCGGACTCCATCAAGAAGGAGACGCTGGCGACGATCGGCACGGTCGTGGTCCCGGACACGGCGCTCGCCATCGCCGTGACGCGGCCGCAAGACCCAACCCAGCCGGTCATTGACTGGGGTGCAGAGCGCCTGGTCATCGGTGTTTCGCAGGGCGAGAACGGCTCGCTGTGGACCGCGACCTTCCCGGCCCAGATCGCGCAGGCGGATATCCCGACGACCCAGCCGGAGCTGAAGGTGCTGCTGGGCGTCTCGATTCCACAAACGCTGGCGGCCTCTCCGACGCTTTCGAACATCGTGGCGGTGGGCGATCGGCTGACCGAACCCGATGGGTTCGGGCGGTCCGGTGGCCTCGCCGTCTGCAACCTGGACACGGGTACCGTGGTCCGCCTGGACGTGGGTGGCCCCGTGATGGCGCTCGCCTTCGACCAGACGGGAAACCGGCTGTTCGGCCTGCTGGATGCGGAGGCCTGCGGCAGCGAGCACCCCTGCAATGGGATGTTCCGGGTGGACATGACCGACCCGATGGCCCCGAAGCTCGCGGGCTTCATCGACGTGCCCTCGACCGCCCGAGGCCTGACGGCGGGCGGGGCCATCGTCGTGACGCTGGCCAGCGGCGCGGCGGTGACCATCGACCCGCTGGTCATGGTCTCGGCGACGGACGGCTCGCTCTATGCGTACGACGGCGCGCGGATGGTCCCGGCCTCGGATCCTGCGGTCCAGGCGACGGCTTCGATTCTGGCCTTCCGAAAGTTTGATCCGCTGGGGAATGAGACCACAAACCCGACCGATGGCCCGCAGATCTACCAAAACGACAACGCGGAATCCGGCGTGGTAGCGGTCCTTGATAGCAGCGTCGTCCGTACCGAGACCCTGACCTTGACGTGGGAAGGTGCGCTGGCGCGCGGCAGGGCAGGGCGGATCGTCAATGAAGGGCTGGAGGACCCGGCCTTCGATTTCGCGGCGATGGGAGTCCAGCCGGGCGACCTGGTGCTCTTCGGTGCCGAGAGCCTTGGGACCTGCACCTCTAACCAGGCGACGGTCGACTCGGTCTCCGGCGGGCGCATCGTTTTCAGCAACTTCGTCACCGGCTGCCTCGTTGCGACCGACGTCGTCTACACCGTTCGAGCCCGGCAAGCCTACGTCGGGATCGGCAGTCGCTCAGGCTTCCAGGGCCGCGCGCCGCTCGTCGGGAGCTTCAGCGTCGCGGGCGTGTCCTTCGACATCCCGGTTCGCTACGAGCAGGGCAACCCGACGAATCAATTCGTCCCCCCACGTGACACGAGATACGTGCTGAGTCTGACCTCGGGGGTCCCTTCGTTCGCCCTGCCTCTCGGGACCTCGCTGATGGTGCCCGGAGCGATGGCCTACGACCCGGTGCGCAAGCTCTTCTATGCGGCCTATCCGGGGGGCAACGCCATCGTCGAGGTGAAGCCCACCGACATGCGGTCGGGCGACACTACTTCGGGGTTGGTGGCCTACCACTGACGAGGCTTGGCGAGACCGTTTCGGCCAAAATCGGCCGGAAAATTGTGTGCCTCGGAAGCCTCTGCTAGATTCGCCTCCAGCAAGGGAGTGGCGAGAGCATGAGTGAAAACGTGCCGAGGCCGATCCGGAAAGTCGGGATCGCCGACCACCTCTGGGATGCATTCGACGAGATGGCCCGCGAGATGGGGTCGGACCGGGAAGGTCTCGTCAATCAAGCGCTTTTCATGTTCGCCCGGCTCAACGGGTTCCTGGGATCCCCCGCGCCGGCCGCGCGTGCAAATGGCGCAGCCCGCCCCGCGGCTCCGGTCGATGACGCTCCAGCAGAGCGCACGCCGCTGCCTGCTCCGATGCCCGAAGCTCGCCGGCCCACCGTCAGCCCCAGCCCCCGGCCTCCGCCCCGCGAGCCCCCGGCCGACCCGCCGATGCTCGGCAAGGCCGCGCGCAAGTCCGAGCCCGCGCCGCCTCCACCCGACGCCTTCGACGCCGAGCCTCCGCCGCCGGCCTCGATGGACAACGACCCGCAGCGCATCGCCGTCGCGCAGCGCGTGCTGGAGACTGCCGCGGAGCTCGAGAGCCTCATCAAGGGCAAGCAGAATGCAGAGCAGGCCGCGCCCGAGTCCACGGGCGTGACCGGGACGCCCTCCGCCAACGAGCGCGCGCTCTACCTGTCGGTGGAGGGTCGCGAGCTCGAGAAGATCGCCAAGGAGCGCTACCTCATCGGGCGAGGCAAGCACTGCGACCTGGTCATCAACAGCGGCAAGGTCAGCCGCGAGCACGCGGCCATCGTCCGTGACGGCGACGACTTCTACCTCCAGGACCTCGACTCCTCGAACGGGACCTGGTTCAACAAGCAGCGCATCAAGCGCCGCAAGATCGAGGACGCGGACGAGTACTTCATCTGCAGTGACAAGGTGAAGTTCGTCTACCGCTAGCAGCCAGCGCGCGACCCGTGCGCCGGCCGGCGGCGCCCTGACGCCATGCCCGCCGCCGCCCTCCTAGCCTTGGTCGCTGCGCTGGGCCAGCTCCCGGCGCCCCAGCTCGTCGAGCCCGGGGACACCATCCGGCTGCGCGCCGACCTCGCTGAGGTCGACACCGCCGAGAGCCGCCTTCAGGCCGAAGGCCACGTGCTGCTCGAGAGCGGTGGCCTCCGCCTCTTCTCGAGCGAGCTCGACTACGACCTCAAGTCCCGCGACGGCAGCGCCGGCGGTGGCTTGCTGCTCTTCGATGGCACTCTGGTGGTGCAGGCGCGGGAAGGGCGCTTCTCGCTCGAGGACGGGGGCGCGCTGTCGCTGGAGGACGCCGAGCTCTGGCAGAAGGCGCCTTCGGCGCTCGGTGCTCTCCAGGCGGTGACCGACGCCGCCACCGCGAAGCGAACCGGGCGCAATCTCCTGCTGCTTCGGGCCGAGCATCTCGATCGGGTGAAGAAAGGCCGCTTCCTGGCGCAGAAGCTGCGGATGACGCCCTGCGACTGCGGAGAGGCGTCGCGGCCGGACTGGTCGCTCTCGGCCAACGAAGCCGACATCGAGCCCGGTGAGCGCGCCATTCTCTGGTGGCCGACCCTGCGCATCTTGGACGTGCCAGTCTTCATCCTGCCGGCGCTCTACCTTCCGCTCTCCAATCGCCGCACGGGGCTGCTCTTCCCCCGGCCCGGCTATCACGCGCAGAGCGGCTTCTTCGTCGACGAGCCCTTCTTCTGGGCCATCGACGAGAGCCACGACCTGACGATCACCCTCGGCTGGCGCTTCGGGAACGAGCAGCACCTGAACAAGGAAGGGACGTCTTACGAGCGGGTCGGCGCGCAGGGGCCCCGCGGCGCGCTGGAGCTGCGCTACGTGCCGGCCGAGCACACCTTCGGGCGGCTCTTCTTCTCGGCTGGATACGACCTGCACGGCGACCCCGAGCCGTACACGGCGCTGCTGCGCCCCGCTCGAGGCTGGCGCGGCGAGCTCGCCTGGCGGCATTCGACGGAGGTCGCGGGCTTCGGCGCGCGTGCGGACCTCAACCTCGTCAGCGACGCCTGGTATCGCAATGACCAGGTGGTGGACGTGCTGAACGAAGCGCCGCCGTACCTGCGCAGCCAGGCGTGGCTCGGCTACCGCGGCTCGTTGGCGTCCGTGGTCCTGTCCGGCGCGTGGTACCAGGACATGCAGCCGCTCTCGTTCACGCAGCCCGAGAGGTGGTTCTTCGGCCCGGAGGCGCCCGCGGGTTACGAGCGGCCGCTGGCGCTCGACGTGAGCCTTCCTCGAACAAGCCTGGTCGGACCGCTCCGGGCTGGGCTGGAAGCCCACGCCGCGCGGGTGCAGACGCTCTCCGTGCTGGCAGGAGCGGTCCCCGCGAACGCCTTGGCCTTGAACCGGCTCGACCTGGCCCCGATGCTCTCGCTCCCGCTCCAGGCCGGCTCGGTCGTCAACGCCGAGCTCTATGCCGGCGCGCGGGGAGATTCGGCGTCCTACTCGGAGTGGGGAGTCTCGCGCACGGCGCTCTCCGGCCGGGCGTTCGCCGGGGCGTGGGCGGGAACGCAGCTCTCGCGGACCTTCGAAGGCGGGCTCCGGCACACCATCGAGCCCAGCCTGGAGCTCCGCGCTGCGACTCAACGTATGGGTGATTTGGCGGTCCCCGACCCCGATAAGTTCGTGACGCCGCGCGACGAATTCGACGAGCGCAGGGACGGGTTCGTGCAGGGGGTTGGGTCATTGACGACCCGGCTCGTTCGCCCTGCTGGCGAATTGGCTCGACTCGACCTGGGGCAGGATGTCGACCTCGGGAAGGGGCGGGCCGCCGATTCCTTCGCTCGCCTCGTGCTCAACCCTCCGTATTCGCAGCTGACTTCGGTGGCGCGATGGGACTGGCAGCGCAGGGCGTTTTCCGCTGTGGCGGCCGACCTGCGCCTGTTCGATTCGCGCGGGGACTCGCTCCAACTCCGCTATGAGCGCCTGCTCGAGACGGGCACCGGCCGCACGCGAACGATGCTCGATGCGCTCTTTGGGTTGACGCGCTACGCCGCGGAAGGCGCCGAGTTCAATCAGGTGTTTTTCGGGCTGACGATCGCCATTTATCAAGGAATTGCGGCGCGTTACTCCGCCGTGCTGGTGCCGGACATGCCCGCGAGCTTCGAGCGCCGAATCATCCTGCACACGGGCGGGCTCACTTTGACAACGTCGTGCGACTGCTGGCGGGTGGACGGCTACGTCTCCTACGTCAACAGCGCGGGGCTAAGCTTCGGATTTCTCGTGGATCTGAAGAGCTTTGGAAGCTTCGGGCGCTGAGCGACGCGGCCCGATCGGCATCCGGGAACGACGATCTGGAATTTTTCTCCCGGGACGGAAATTTCACTCGCCGTGTCTGGGGCAATCAGGAGAACTGTCGTATTCGAAGCAGTCTCGGGACCGAAGGGGGCGGTGGCCCGGAGACAGTCCCCCTGAAAGCCAACCTGGCTTTCTTTCGAAAGGCGAAAGCGCGTGGACATCACCAAGTCACTTGGAAAGCGCATCCGGCAGCTCAGGCAGTCGCGCCCGGAGAAGCTCACCCAGGAAGACCTGGCGGAGCGGGCGGACATCTCCGTCTCGTTTCTGTCGATGATCGAGAGAGGCGAGCGCGCCCCCCACATCGAGACGCTCATCCGGCTCGCCGCGGCGCTCGACGTCTCGATCAGCGAGCTGTTCCTCTTCGCCGAGTCGGAAGAGGAGCCCAAGGTCCTCGACCCCATGCTCAAGCCGCTGGCGGAGTTCGTGCGCAGCCACGCGCTGACCCGCCGCGACATCGAGCGCCTGCTCGGGGTCGCGCGAGCCATGTTCAAAGGCTAGGACGGGCTGTCTGAGCCCCGGGCCGGCCTTGACTCGCTCTCTCGATAGTCGAGAATAGGGCTTCGTTGCTGGTCCAAGGCCGGACCACCCGGGAGGCTTCAAATCATGTACCGCAAGGCGCTCTGGACCTGCGCGATCGCGCTCGTCCTGGCTTGCTCCACTCCGCCCACCGATTTCTCCATCACTCCAGAATCCGACAACGGCAAGGCTGACGGGAAGACTGCCGTCACCATCACCGCCAGCGTCAGGAAGGGTGAGGCAGCGCTCAACCGCGGCTCCATTGCCTTCACCCTCAACACCGATGGTGCCTCCTTCGCCGTCATCAACGACCCAACGAAGCCGCCGCCCGCCGACAGCGCCAAGAAGACCGTGAACGTCACCGACGGCACCGCGAGCATCAAGCTCTACTCGGTGACGGCGAGCGAGGTCACCGTCACCGGCGTTTTTACGGACCCGGTAGCCAAGACGACTGCCGCCGCGAAGGCTGTGGTGACCTTCAAGGGCGGCCTCATTGAGGTCTCGTCGTTCAAGTTCCAGGAGATCGAGCCTGCGCCCCCGATCCCGCTTCGCGGCAGCGCGACGGTGACGTTCAAGGCGCTCGATTCCGCCAATCAACCGGTCAGGAAGCTCCCTGTCGTCTTCAGCATCTCGTCGGAGTCCGCGACGCTCGACCCGGTCCAGGCCGAGACCCGAGACGATGGCACGGTCTCGACGACGCTGACGGCGAAGACCATCGCAGCCAGCGTCACCATCACCGTGGCGGCAGCCAACGACGAGAGCGTCAACGCTACGTCCCCCTCGGTGAACATCTCGGGCGGCGCCATCAATGCCAAGAACCTCTCCCTGGTGTGCCCGCACTACTCCATCGGTGGCTTCGACAAGTTCGGCCTCGAAATGGAGTGCACGGTCTACGCGAGCGACTACGACGGCGCCTTCGTTCCGAACAGCCAGGTGTCTTTCAAGACCGAGGCGGGCGGTGTGCCGACCTTCGTCAAGTTGAGCAATGACCCAGCCAAGGGTGGCTTCGGCAAGATCACCTACCGCACGCAGTGCCAGCTGCCTCGTGACGTCCCGCCCATGGGGGATGCTGCTGGCGACCCTGGCAACCCCTGTTCGTTCCCCAATCCCTGTGGAACCTCGACAGTTCCGGAGTCTCGGACCTGCAATCCTCGCGACGGCTACGCAACCCTGGTTGCAATCTCCACCGGTGGAGAAGCCTTCCAAGATGCCAACGGCAACGGTGACTGGGATCCAGGTGAGGACTTCACCGACCTCCCCGAGCCTTTCGTGGACTCCAACGACAATGGCACTCGAGACAACGACGTGGCCAATGGCAACGTCGAAGACTTCCTCGACTACAACAACAATAAGCAGTGGGATGACAAGAACGGTAAGTGGGACGCCTACACTGCCATCTGGACCAGCGTCAGGATCCTTTGGACGGGACCTCCGACCGAACTCACCCTGATGCCCGGCAACGACTCGGGAAGTGGCGCCGGCGGAGCCAGCCCCCACTGCACCACGATCAACTACAAGGGCTATCTGAAGGACCTCCGTGGGAACCCGCCGACGGCGGCGAATGCGGCCGACAAGGTCAAGGCCACTTGTACGAACAACTGCAAGGTCACCAAGACTGCAGCCTACTCTGACGGCGATGGTCTCATTGATGTGACCATCTCCGATGCCCACGGCTGCCCCGCCCCCTGCAACGCCCCGGGCTGCATGCCCACTGGCTTCTCAGTGGACTTCCAGATGAACCGCACGCTCGACACCAAGGGGACCAAGGCCGATCTGGACGAGCTGAACAAGATCATCGGGACCGACCCCGCGCCTCGTCAGGGCGTCTTCGAGTAGCGGGATTCGCCTTACCGGGCCCGCGGCGCTCTAGGCGTCGCGGGCCCTTCTTCTTTCCAAACGGCAGTTCGCAGCCAGCAGGGTGGGGGCTCACGTGAAAGAGCAGGCAGTAGCGGCGGCGCCCGCGCCGCGCGAGCACGATCGGCGGGAGGCCATCCTCCAGGCGGCCGTCCGGGTCTTCGCGAAGAAGGGCTACCACGGCTGCCGCATCGCGGACGTCGCCCGTGAAGCCGGCGTGGCCTACGGGCTCGTCTACCACTACTTCCACAACAAGGAAGACCTGCTCTCCTCCGTCTTCGACGAGAGCTTCGGGCACTTTGTGCGGCTCCTGGAGGCCATCGCCGCCACCGAGGGACCCTCGGCGCAGAAGGTCGAGGAGATGGTCGCTGCCGCCTTCGACGCCTACCAGACCGACCCCGAGTCCATCCGCGTCCTGGTCCTCGAGGTCCTGCGCAGCCCGGTGTTCCGCGAAGCCGAGCAGCGCGGCGCATTCCAGCAGGCCATCAAGCAGATCGCGGCCGTTCTGCGCAGGGGCATCGAGCGCGGAGAGCTGCGCCCGATAGATCCGTTCGTCGCCGCCACCTCGCTCTTCGGGGCCATCGAGATGGGGCTGACGACGTTGGTCATGGAGACGCCCGGCGCGGACAAGCGCCACCTCGACGCCGCACGGCAGGGCATCGTCGACGTCTTCTTGCTGGGGGTGTCGGTCCGCGCCTGAGCGAGGCCCTCAGGGGATCGCTGCTGCGCTGGGTGCACCCGCATCCAGGGCTACCGGGCTAGCCGCCGTCGCGCGGACCGCTGCGTCGGGTCCTGCGTCGTCGCACCCGGGACCGGGGATGGGGGCACCGGCCGAGGCGAAGTCGAACTCCATGAGCGCCTCGGGGTCGATGAGGGTGTCGTTGAGCTTGGCGGCGAAGTGCAGGTGCGGCCCGGTGGAGCGCCCGGTGCTGCCCACGTAGCCGATGACGTCGCCCTTCTTGACGACGTCGCCGGTCTTCACCGCGAACTTGCTGAAGTGGAAGTAGCCGGTGAATAGCCCGGCGCCGTGGTTGATGAGCACCGTCCAGCCGGACATGAAGCAGGGCCGCGCCAGGGTCACCACGCCGTCGTTCGCCGCGTGGACCGCCTCGCCGCGGTCGCCGTCGATGTCCAGGCCCCAGTGGCGGCTCTTGGTCCTGCCGTTGAAGACCCGCTTCTCGCCGAAGCGCGAGCCGCG
This sequence comes from Myxococcales bacterium, assembly GCA_049841135.1. GTDB lineage: Bacteria > Myxococcota > Myxococcia > Myxococcales > UBA5297 > JACRCT01. Next base: position 16,082 of record JASGHK010000002.1, on the reverse strand, counting down.
CTCGTGCCCCAGCGGGTCGACGAAGTTGCCCTTGAAGAGGGGCGGGCCGAAGGCGACGCGGTAGCTCTGGGCGATGGCCTTGGCGTCGGCCTTCATCTGCGCCTTCTGCGCCGCCGAAGGGCTGGTGAACTTGGCGTTGACGGTGATGGTCTTCTTCACCACCGAGCGGTCCTCGAGCTCGAGCGTCCACGTGCCGCTCCGGGTGACCATCTGCTCGTCGACCACCGCGACGTGGACCATCGCCGGCCCGACGGCATGGTCGATGGGGACCGCGGCGTAGCCACGGAAGGCGGAGGGGCCCACCGCGAACATCGTCACCGGGGCGCCGCCGAAGCTGGCGGCCGCGGAGCGCATGCGGGTGCCCTGGACCTCGATCTCGAAGAGGTCACCCGGCCGCACCCGGGCCGGGCGAAGGCGGACCCTGACGGAGGAAAGAGAAGGGTCCGCGGTGAGGCTGCCTGCGTCCTGAGCGGGGGTGAGGCAGGCGGGGCCTGGGGGCTGGACTCCGCCGTCGGACGGGCCCGAGCCTGAGGCCGAGGCTTCACCGCACAGCTGGGACTCATCCTCGTCTGAGGGCGAGGCGATCCCGTCGTCCAGAAACGGTTCGGCCGCCCGAGCGCTCGAAGAAGCGAGCGCCAGGGCGGCCGACACAATCAGAGGGAGAAGGAGCTGACGACGATTCCTGGTCTGCTCCTTACCCCCGTCGAACACTCACGACCTCGTCAGTTCTCTGGAACCGGAATGACGTTGGTGATCTGGATGTCTTCGAACTTGGTCGTGTAGATCGCCTCGCCCCAGACCGAGGAGAGACCACCACCAGGGCACTTGAAGGCTTCGCTGAAGGCGATGGTGATGAGGATGTTCGACGAATCGAGCCCAGAGGTCCCGGTGTAGAGGCCTTTGAGAACGGCGGGGGTGATGTCGAACTGCTTGGCGTAGCCGGAGGCCTTGGCGGAGTAGAAGCCGGGGACCTCTTCAATGCCCGGTACGCAGATGGGGTTGTTGCTGCCCATTTCGCCCTGGACGTCTCCGACGTCGTTGCGGTTGTTCAGATCGTTGTTGAAGTAGATGGGGAGGTAGGGCTTCGCCCCGTCGATGTGGCCGATGTACTTGTCGAGCTTGATGGAGATCGTCTCGCCGGTCTCCCAGGTCTCGTTGTCGAGGGGGATGGAGATCAAGTCGATGACGGGGTTGCTGAGCGACTTGGGCGTGGTGTCGCCGCCGAAGAACGGTGCGGCGAAGGTCTTGGTGCCGGCGGCCGGGTTGTCGCGCGAGCTGGCCTGAATCACGAGGTTGTACTTGAGGCCGTCGGAGAAGCCCACGGACGACTTCGGGGCAATCTGCAGCTCGGTGCCGAGCGCGTTCATCGTCACAGTCGTGCCGATGACGTCCTTCTCGGAATCCTCGATCTTGACGTTGTCGTTGCGGACCTCGACGAAGAGGTCGCGGCCGATGGGCTGGTTGAAGGCGACGTAGATGGTGCCGTTCTTGGCGATCAGGTTGTCGGAAGCGGGCGAGGAGGTATCGGCCATCAGGTTGCGCACGTTGGTCGCGATGATGGCGAGCTCGTCCTTGATGTTCGAGGCAGGCTCGAGCTTCAGCGTCCGGTTCCAGGTCTGGGTCAAGAGCGTCTTCGCAGTGAAGGTCTCGTAGTGGCCGCTGTAGCCGACGCCGTTCGCGTCGAGGACCGGGTTGACGTAGACGGAGTAGTTGACGGTGACGCCGGCGGAGTCCATCCACGCCGCATCCTCGATCTTGGGCACGCCGCTGAAGGTGAGCACGCCGGCGGTGATGGTGCCGGTGACCACGATGTCGCCGGCGCCGTTCTTGTTGACGGCGTATCCGGGCGAGACGTCGAGCGTCGCGGTGCCGTCGATGGGCGTGCCGTCGTAGCCGATGACGTTGAAGGTCACCGAGCCCGAAGTGGGGAGCAGCGCGAGGGTGCCCACGAAGGCCTCGCCGTTGTTGAGCGGGAAGTTGCCCGCAGCGACGGGGATGGTGGCCGTCGCAAACGCCGGGGCGTAGCCGGCCATGGACACGAGCACGCCCACGGTCGAGCCGGCGGGCAGGTTCTTGACGGAGAACAGGCCGTTGGCGTCGGTCTCACCCTTCAGGGCCGCCGAGCTCGCATCGGTGATGCTGACCGTGACCTCGGCGCTGGCGAGGGGCTTGCCCGCCATGTCGGTCACCCGACCGCTGACGGTTCCCTTGGGGGCGGAGGGAGCGACGGTGGTGACGCTGTCGGGGACGAGCGGATTGGCGGGATCGTCGATGCCATCGCCATTTTCGTCCTTGCCGGACCCGCCGCGGCCGCCACAGGCGGCGAGGGCCAACAACAAGCCAAACACGAGAACTCGCTTCATCAGGGGCTCCTGCGACTCATCAAGGGTTGGACAAAAACGGAACATTCGTACACCAGGGGCCCCCCCTGTCAAGCCACCCCTGCGCCGCCCGGCAAGCCGGCGGACGCGCAGGGACTTTCCGGCGCATCGAGTCGGTTGAGCGACCTCCCGACATGGGCTATTGCAGTTCTCTCTTCCCCCCGAGGTCCGCAAAGACCCGACATCCCCCGCGCACCGACCAAGAGCGCGACCCTGAGGTGACACATGGCAAGGAAAGTTCTGCTGGCGACGGAGAAGGCCTTCGCGAAGGCCGCCGAGGACGAGCTGCTCGCCATCCTCAAGCAGGCTGGCTACGAGACCGTGGTCCTGAAGAACTACAAGGACAAGGCCGACCTGGCCAAGGCCATCGCCGACGTCGACGCCTGCATCATCCGCAGCGACGTCGTGGACCGGGAGATCCTCGACGCCGCCAAGAACCTCAAGCTCGTCGTCCGCGCCGGCGCGGGCTACGACAACATCGACTGCGCCGCCGCCAAGGAGAAGGGCGTGGCCGCGATGAACACCCCCGGCCAGAACTCCAACGCCGTCGCCGAGCTGGCCCTGGGCCTGATGGTCTACATGGCCCGCGGCAAGTTCGGCGGCAAGTCGGGCTTCGAGCTGCGCGGCAAGCGGCTGGGCCTGCACGGGTTCGGCGCGGTCGGCCAGCTCGTCGCGCAGATCGCCAAGGGCTTCGGGATGACCGTCAAGGCGCTCGACCCGTTCGTCAAGCCCGAGGAGATGAAGGCCAAGGGCGTCGACCCCGCCGGCTCCGTCGAGGACCTGTACTCCTCCAGCGACTACCTCTCGCTGCACATGCCGGCCAACTCCCAGACCAAGAAGTCCATCAACTTCAAGCTGCTCAACCTGATGCCCAAGGGCGCGACCGTGGTCAACACCGCCCGCGCCGAGGTCATCGACGAGGACGGCCTGATCGAGGTGTTCAAGGCGCGCGCCGACCTGCACTACGTCAGCGACGTCGAGCCCACCGCCCAGACCGCTCAGTCGCTGCTCGCCAAGTTCTCCGACCGCGTTTACTGGACCCCGAAGAAGATGGGCGCCCAGACCGAGGAGGCCAACGTCAACGCCGGCCTCGCCGCGGCGCGGCAGATCGTCGCGTTCTTCGAGAAGGGCGAGAAGAAGTTCATCGTCAACCCGTAGGAGCGTCGTCGCTCCGCCGACGGCCGAGGTCCCACCAAGTGATGGCGCCGCTCATCCTGTTGCGCAGCGACCACCGCGACGGCGCCTCGGCCGTCCGGACCCTGCGTGGGCTCGCCGGGCAGTTCCTGGCGAGCCTGCGCCTCTCCCAGGCCCAGCTGTCCGTCGTCGTGACCACCGACCGGCGGATCCGCAAGGTCAACCGCGAGTGGCGGGGCAAGGACCAGGCGACCGACGTGCTGTCCTTCCCAGCGGCCGACGTGCCCGGGCCCAAGGAGTGGGGACGGCCGCTCGGCGACGTGGTCATTTCGCTGGACACCGCGCGGCGGCGCGCGAAGGAGGACGGCCGGCCGCTGAAGGACGAGCTGGCGCGCTACCTTGCGCACGGCCTGCTCCACCTGCTGGGGCACGACCACCAGACCGAGGCGCAGGCGACGAAGATGGCGCGCGCCGAGGCGAAGCTGTTGGGCTCGGCGGGGATGGTGCTGGGGCCTTCCGAATGAAGCCTCGCGCCCGCACCGTGGCTCGGACCAAGCACTTGCGCTTCGAGTGCCAGGGCTGCGGCCAGTGCTGCCACACGCGCGGCGAGGCGGGCTTCGTCGTGCTGACCGCCGAGGATCAGCGGCGGCTCGCGGCTCACTTCCGGATGCCGCTCGCGGCCTTCCTCGAGGCCTTCACCGCGACGCTCGGCGAGCAGGTCCAACTCAAGGAGGAGCCGGGGCGCACGGCCTGCCTGCTCATGGAAGGGACCCGCTGCGGCGTCTACCAGGCTCGACCGCTCCAGTGCCGCACCTGGCCGTTCTGGCCTGAGCACCTGGAGCCCGGCGCATTCGAGCGCGAGGTGGCCTCCTTCTGCCCGGGCGCGGGCAAGGGTGAAGCCTGGGACCCGGAGACCGTCGAAATCATCGCGGATGTGCAGCGCCGGGCCGACCGGCGGGAGGAGTGACGGTGGCGGTCGAGCTGTTGGCAGCGGCGCTGCTGTTCGCGGCTCCGGCGACGGCCGAAAGCCCCGATGCAGCGGTGGCTGCGACGGACTCCGGCGCAGAGGCGTTCGAGGCCAGCGCCGACGCCGGAATTCCGCCCGATGCTTCCGCGCCGGCGAAGGCCCGGCGGGTGATCAAGGGCGAGAAGCGGGCTCCGGTCGGTCTGCTGACCTACCTGCGCAAGAGCACCCTCGGCGAGTGGTGCGCGCAGGGCAACTGGGCGGCGCCGGCGCCGATGGAGGTGAGCCGGTTCCTGGAGCTGCGCGACGGCGGCTTGCTCCTCTTCGTACAGGTGCCCAACTACCTGTGCAGCTCCAGCAACGCCGCGGTCCCGGTGGTGCTCACCGCGAAGGGCGAGTGGAAGTGGGGCCTGCCGATCGACGGGCTCGTCACGCACCTCTCGAGGTCCGAGGACGGGACGATGTGGGCGTCGACGCAGTGGCAGGTGGAGGGCACGTACCCCGCGCTCTACCGAAGCAAGGACGGCATCGGGTGGAAGGAGGTCGAGCTTCCCGAAGGAGCGCGCGACGGCCGGCCCCATGGAGGCGCTCACCACGCTCTGCTTCGGCTTCCAGACGGTAGTGGTGAAGATCTCGAACGCGGACGACTCGGCTCCGCCCGTGGTGGAGGTATGGAGCCGCGACCGCAAGGGCGAAGGCGGCTGGGCGAAGGAAGAGAAGGGCATCGACAGCGGCTGCCTGCCGCCCCAGCCCGCCGTGGAGCACTGGACTCGCGACGGCGCCGAGGACGACCGGGTGCTGTTCGTCAAAGAAGCCGGCAAGCAGGTCTTCAGCCTGCCGAAGCTCCTGCGTCCGCGCTGACAGGCTCCCCCAGCATCTGGATCGTCACCAGCGGCAGCAGCGTCTGCACGTCCGAGCTCGCGCCGAGCGCTGTCCCGGGAGTCATCGCCGTCGCCGCCCCGGCCGCGGTGCCCAAGCGGAGCCCCTCGGGCAACGACGCGCCCCGCGCCAGCGCCACGGCAAGGCCCGCGACCATCGAGTCGCCTGAGCCCACGGTGCTGCGGTCGGGGACCGTCGGCGGCAGCGCGCGCCACGCCGAGGTGCCCTGGACGCAGAGCGCGCCGGAGGCGCCCAACGAGAGGACCACGGCGGTCGAGGGGTTGGCGCTCATCGCCGCGATCTCCCGGGCGCCGGCAAGCTGCGACGGCAGGTCGGGAAGGGGATGGCCCAGCAACGACTCGGCCTCCGCGAGGTTCGGCTTGACCAGGTCCACCCCCGTCGCCAGCCCCAGGCGCAGCGGCTCGCCGGAGGCGTCGAGGATGACTCGGACGTCACGCGAGCGCGCCGCGCGGATCCACGTCGCGTAGGTGGTGGGCGGAAAGCCAGGCGGCAGGCTGCCGGCGAGGACCAGCACCTTGGCCGCGAGCAGCCAGTAGCCCAGGAGCCCGTCGAGGGTGGCGAGCTGCTGGGGCCCGACGGGAGGGCCGCCGCCGAACAGGCTCGTCGAGCGGCCAGGCTCGCGCACCGTCATGGAGATGCGCGTGCGCCCGGGGACGCGGACGAAGTGGTGCTGGACGCCTTCGGCATCGAGGGCGTCCTGGATGAGGGTCCCGGTCTCGCCGCCCAAAAAGCCGAAGGCCACCGTCGGCCAGCCCAGCCGGTGGATCATCCGCGAGACGTTCACGCCCTTGCCTGCCGGGTCGAGCTGCGACTCGGCAGTCCGGTTGATTCGCCCGAGCTCCAGGCGATCGAGCCAGACGGTCTGGTCGAGCGCCGGGTTGGGGGTGACGGAGACGATCACGCCTCAGACCGTGGCGGCTCGGGCCCTCGGCGACAACCGCCCGAGCCTCACCCCCTGACCCCCTCTCCGGCTTCGCGGAGAGGGGGAACTCGGCGCATGCCCCGAGGCGATGTCGGAGGGGCCCTGTCGGGCGCATGGCCCGCATGGCCCATGGCCCACGCTCCCCCGGGGCGATGTCGGCCCCAGGTGCTAGGAGATGGACCGTGCCCCCAAAGCACATGGGAGGGAAAAGAGTGACGGACTTCATCTATTGGAGGAAGCCTGAGGCGCTCGTTGGGCGAGAGCTGGCGCGTCAGTTCCGGAGGGCGCCCACACCAACCGAGCGAATGCTCTGGAACGCGCTGAGAAACAGGAGGCTCGATGGACTCAAGTTCAGGCGACAAGTTCCCATCGGCCCATTCGTCGTCGACTTCGCTTGTTGCGAGCGCCGCGTCGTCGTCGAGGTCGACGGAGGCGTTCATGCTGGACAGCGGGCCGCCGACGCCGAACGTCAGTGCTACCTCGAAGGCCAGCGCTTCCAAGTCGTGCGCATCGACGCGAGGGATGTGCTCAGCGCACTGCCCTCAGTCCTGCTGCGAATCTCTCGAGCAGCAGGACGGGAAGCTCGACGAAGGCAGAAGCGCCTGAGCCGAGGAGGTGTCGGCGGGGTCCGGTCTCGCCTCAGGCCACGCGCCGAGTTCCCCCTCTCCGCGAAGCCGGAGAGGGGGTCAGGGGGTGAGGCTCGGACGGGCAGGGGGTGCGGCCCGGTCACCGCACCGCGGCCACGGCCTTGGCCAGCGCCCGCAGGATGGGCTCGACGCCCTCCGCCTTCGGCTCGGCATATCGGTAGTCGCTGCGCCCGCCGTCGAGCAGGTCGATGGCGCCCAGGTCGATCTGCTCGTCGAAGGTCGCGGCGGTCACCCAGACGTTGCGGCCGTCGGTCTCGACGACTACTCCGACAGGCTCCTTCTCCTCGGCGAAGCGGAGCATGCCCTTGCGCTGCCGGCCCTCGCGCCGGCCCTGCAGCCTTATGACGTACAGGCCCGAGAACTCGCCCTTGCCGTGCGCCTTCGCCAGCTCGATGGCCTGGTCCTGCGCCTCATGCGCCTTGGCTGCCGCCTGGTCGATGCGCTGGGCGAGCGACTCGGGCTCGTGGCCCTCGACCAGCGACCAGACGATGGCATTCATGAAGTCGCGACGGTCGCCGGCGGTGAAGCTCGCCACCGCCTCGTCGACCGCGTAGGCGATCCGCTGTCCACGCCCGGAGAGCGCGTGCCCGCGCCCGGGCGAGTCGATGGCCCGGGCGTCCTCGTCGGCCTCGGGGTAGGGCGGCTCGCCGCGGCGCAAGAGCTTGACCCCGGTGAGCATGCCGTCGAAGTCGCCGTGGACGACCAGCATCCCCACCTCGCCCGCCCGCTCCGCGACCTCGCGGGTGATGAGCTTCCGGGCAGGCGTGGGCCTCGCGGTTGGGGACGAGCAGGAAGCGCGGGTCGGTCCGGAACTTCGACCAGCCCAGCGCGTGCTCGTGGTGGTCCGCCCACAGCGCCAGGCGGTCGCCCAGCTTCTGGATGAAGGGCAGGGTGACGTTGTCGTACTTGTCGCCGGAGGCAAAGGCGACGTCGAGCACCGCCACCCGGCCCTTGTTGGCCTTGGGCAGGTGGGAGGGGCTGCCGACGAACTCGATGGGGATCCGGGTGGTGGTCATGCAGGGGCGGCCTTCTATCACGAGCGAGCGAGCGGCGGGGTGCCTCGCAGCCGGTATATAAGGATGCGGGTCGAACGAAACGGAGGGAACTTCATGGCGCTGCGCATCCGAGTCCCCAAGCTGACGCTCTCGCCGCAGGAGCGGCTGCTCTTGCGCCGCGCGCATCTGGCCCGCGTGGATCTCGTCCGCCTGGACGCCAACAAGCTCGTTCAGGCGACGCAGGGCGCTCTGCCCAAGCCGCGCGCGCAGGAGCTGGTCGCCAGCGCCCAGTTCCAGCAGCTACCGAACGTCGGGCCCTCGGTCGCTGCCGATCTCCTGCGTCTCGGGCTGCGCAACCTGATGGACGTGAAGAAGGCCGACCCCGACGCGCTCCTGGCCAGGCTCGAGAAGCTCGCCGGCCGCCAGGACCCCTGCGTCGGGGACGTGCTCCAGAGCGCCGTCTGGCACGCGCGCAACCCCAAGTCGCCGGAGCGGCCGTGGTGGGAGTGGTCGCGCCAGCGTCTGGAGCGCAAGCCGGCGCGCCGCAAGAAGAGGTAGCACCGGAAGGCCCCGCAATTCCGACACGTTTCAAGCCCGTGGGCGAAGCTGCGCCCGTGTCTAGAAAACCCCTTGAGGCATCGGCCAGGGGGGTGCTAGACGCTCGCGCGCCAAACCAGGCGCCCGCTTGGCTGCCTGTCCGGCAGAAGGAGTGATTCACAGATGGATCAGCAGCAGCAGCAGACCCCGGGCTTCTTCGCCCGCCTCTGGCTCGCCTTCCTGGCGTACTGGGCCATCCTGTTCAATCCGGCCTTCGCCGCCGGCGTCGTCCAGCTCCGCCAGAACCCGGCCGCGCTGCCTGGCGTGCCGGCCAAGCCCGTGCTGCCCGGCCAGGGCGCCGCTCCAGCCCAGAGCGACCGCCGCGAAGCGCTCCACGTGCTCTCCATGCTCCAGCGCGACGGCCGGCTCATCGACTTCCTGCAGGAGGAGATCGCCTCCTTCTCCGACGCCGAGGTCGGCGCCGCGGCGCGCGCGGTCCACGAGGGCTGCAAGAAGACGCTCGGGGCCTACCTGTCGCTCGAGCCCGTCTACAAGGATCCCGAAGGCGCGAGCATCACGGTCGAGCAGGGCTTCGACCCGGCCGCCATCCGCCTGACCGGCAACGTGGTGGGCAACCCGCCGTTCAAGGGCAGCCTGCGGCACCACGGCTGGCGCGCCAAGGACGTCAAGCTGCCCAACCCGCCCGACGGGCAAGACCCGGCCATCCTCGCGCCGGCGGAGGTGGAGCTGCCTTGAGCGACAAGCCTCGTTTCGCGGTCGGCATCGACCTCGGCACCACCAACAGCGCGCTCGCCTACCTGCCCATTGAGCTCACGGGCGCGGGCCAGAAGCCGGAAGGCCCCAAGGTCTTCGGCTTCCCGCAGCTGACGCACGCCGGACAGGTCGAGGCGCGGCCGCTCTTGCCGTCCTTCCTGTACGTGCCGCACCCGACCGAGTTCCCCGCTGGCTCGCTGAAGCTGCCGTGGGACCCCTCGACAGGCTCGGGACAGGCCCGGTCCTTCGTGGTCGGCGAGCTGGCGCGCAACCATGGCGCGTTGACTCCCATCCGCCTGGTCAGCTCGGCCAAGAGCTGGCTGTGCCACCCGGCGCTCGATCGCCGTGCAGCGATGCTGCCGGCCGGAAGCCCCGACGAGGTCCCCAAGATCTCGCCGCTGCAGGCCGCGGCCCGCTACCTCGCCCACATGCGCGAGGCCTGGAACGCCGAAATCGCCAAGGGCGACCCGGCGCTGGCGCTCGAGAAGCAAGACGTCACGCTCACCGTCCCGGCCTCGTTCGACGCCGTCGCGCGCGAGCTGACCGTCGAGGCCGCGGCCGAGGCCGGGCTGCCCAACCTGACGCTCCTCGAGGAGCCGCAGGCGGCGCTCTACGCCTGGGTTGAGGCGATGGGCGAGCAGTGGCGCAAGCTGGTCAAGCCGGGCGACCTCATCCTCGTGGTCGACGTCGGCGGCGGCACCACCGACTTCAGCCTCATCGCGGTCGTCGAGCACCAGGGCGACTTGGGGCTGCAGCGCGTGGCGGTCGGCGACCACATCCTCCTGGGCGGCGACAACATGGACCTGGCGCTCGCCCATGCGCTGGAGCAGAAGCTCGCCAAGGCCGGCAAGAAGATCGACCGCTGGCAGTTCCTGGCGCTCGCCCACGGCGCGCGGCAGGCCAAGGAGGCGCTCTTCGGCGACCCGGCCAAGGCCTCGCACCCCATCAGCATCCCCGGCCGCGGCTCGAGCCTCGTCGGCGGGGCCATCAAGACCGAGCTGACGCGCGAGGAGCTCTCCGGGACCTTGGTCGACGGTTTCTTCCCCAAGGTCGATGCGACCGCGCGGCCGGTCGTCCAGAAGCGCCTGGGCCTGACGACGCTGGGCCTCCCGTACGCGTCGGACCCGGGGATCACCCGGCACCTCGCGGCGTTCCTCTCCAAGCACAAGGGCGCGCTCGAGGCGCAATCGACCGCCAACCTCAAGCTCGCGGGCAAGACCTTCCTGCATCCCACCGCCATCCTCTTCAACGGCGGCGTGATGAAGGCCAGCGAGCTCGAGCAGCGCGTCGTCGACGTCGTCGGCAGCTGGGTCAAGGCCGAGGGCGGGCAGACGCCCAAGGTGCTGCCGGGCTCCGAGCTCGACCTGGCGGTGGCCCAGGGCGCGGCCTGCTTCGGGCGCGTCAAGAACGGCAAGGGCATCCGCATCCGCGGCGGCACCGCGCGGGCGTACTACGTGGGCATCGAGACGGCCATGCCGGCGGTGCCGGGGATGCCGCCGCCCATCAAGGCGCTGTGCCTGGCGCCGATGGGGATGGAGGAGGGGACGAGCGCCGAGCTTCCGTCCGCGGAGCTGGGGCTCGTCGTCGGCGAGCCGGCGCAGTTCCGCTTCTTCGGCTCCTCGGTCCGCCGCGACGACAAGGTCGGCACCGTCGTCGAGCAGTGGGAGGACGAGCTCGAGGAGATGCCACCGGTCGAGGCGACGCTGCCGGCGGACGGCGTGGCGGCGGGGCAGGTGGTGCCCATCCACCTGCGCGCGCACGTCACCGAGATCGGCACGCTGGCGCTCGAGTGCGTCGAGAAGAGCGGCAAGGCCTGGAAGCTGGAGTTCAACCTGCGGACCGCGCCACCGGTGGACCTCACCCCCTGACCCGGGCGTGCCTCACCCCCTGACCCCCTCTCCGGCTTCGCGGAGAGGGGGAACTCGCTTCTCGGCCCCGAGGCGACCTCACCCCTGATCCTCTCGGGCTTCGCGGAGAGGGAAGACTTCGAGACGGCAATCTTGAGCGAGTCACAGGTCCGATATGTCGTCGGCATCGATCTGGGCACCACCAACAGTGCCCTGGCCTATGTCGACTTGCGCGGTGAAGGCGACCTCGCGGCCCAGGTGAAGGACCTGCCCGTCCCGCAGCTCGTGGCCTCCGGCGAGACCGCGGAGCGCCGCCTCTTGCCCTCCAACGGCTACATCCCCGGCGAGCACGAGCTCCCGGCCGGCGCGACGAAGCTGCCGTGGGGGGAGCGGGCGATCGTCATCGGCGAGTTCGCCAAGAACCAGGGCGCCAAGGTGCCGGGTCGCATGGTCAGCTCCGCCAAGAGCTGGCTGTGCCATTCCGGCGTGGACCGGACGGCGAACATCCTGCCGTGGGGCGCCCCCGAGGGAATCTCGAAGGTCTCTCCGGTGCACGCCTCGGCGCTGTACCTGACCCACCTCGCCGAGGCCTGGAACCACCACTTCCCCGACGCGCCGCTCTCCGAGCAGGAGGTCGTCCTCACCGTCCCGGCGTCCTTCGACGAGGTCGCCCGCGAGCTGACCGTCCGCGCGGCGAAGGACGCGGGGCTCGGCAGGGTCCGCCTGGTCGAAGAGCCGCAAGCCGCCTTCTACGACTGGACCGCCAAGCACCGCGGCAAGCTCGAGGCTTCGCTCGGCGGCGCCAAGCTGGTCCTGGTCTGCGACGTCGGCGGCGGCACCACCGACTTCACCCTCATCCACGCCGCGGTGAAGGAGGGCGGGGCGCCGACGCTGCAGCGAATCGCCGTCGGCGACCACATCCTCCTGGGCGGCGACAACATGGACGTGACCCTGGCCCGCCGGGTCGAGGCGCGCCTGGGCGCCCGGCTCGACGCCGCGCAGTGGTCGACGCTGGTCCAGGCCTGCCGGCTGGCCAAGGAGACGCTTCTGACGCCGGGCGGGCCGGACAAGACCCGCGTGTCGGTGGTCGGGCGCGGCAGCCGGCTCATCGGCGGGGCGCTGACCGCCGAGCTTCTCCCGCGGTGAGGTCCTCACGGTCGTCCTGGACGGCTTCTTCCCGCGGACGCTGCCGACCGACCTGCCGCAAAAGGCCGCGCGCGCCGGCCTGACCGAGCTCGGCCTGCCCTACGCCTCGGAGCCGGCGGTGACGCGCCACGCCGCGGCGTTCCTGCGCGCCCACACGGCAGAGATCGAGACCGCGCTCGGCCAGAAGCTCGAAGGCCTGCCGCGCCCCGACGCCGTGCTGCTCAACGGCGGCGTCTTCGCCCCGCGCGAGGTCCAGGAGCGGCTGCTCGAGGTCCTCTCTGGCTGGTTCCACGGGCAGCCGCCCATCGCCCAGCTCTCCAACGAGGCGCTCGATCTCGCCGTGGCGCGCGGCGCGGCCTACTACGGGCTCGTTCGTCGCGGCCTCGGACTGCGCATCGGCGGTGGCACCGCGCGCGCCTACTTCGTGGGCCTCGACGGCGCGGAGAAACAGGCGCTCTGCCTCATCCCGCGGCACCTGGAGGAAGAGCAGGAGGTCGAGATCCCGCGGACGTTCTCCCTCACGCTCGATCACCCGGTGCGCTTCGAGCTCCTTCGCGACTACGCTCGCCCCAGCCGAGAAGCCCGGCGACCTGGCGAAGCTCGACGACGAGCTCTTCAGCGCGCTGCCGCCCATCCAGACGGTCCTGCGCAGCCCCGAGGGTCCGGCCAAGCAAGGCGCGAAGCTGGAGCTGCCCGTCCGCGTTCGCGCGTCGCTCACCGAGATCGGCACGCTGGAGTTGTGGTGTGTGGCCACCGACCGCGATGCGCGCTGGAAGCTGGAGTTCCAGCTCAGGCAAGGGGCCGGCCAGATGGCCGGCGATTCCAACCTGACGGCTGTGGCGCCGATGCCCAAGCGCTTCGCCGAGGCCACCGCCCAGGTCGAGCTGGTCTTCGGCAAGAAGCCCGCGCCGGTGGACAAGAGCGCAGTCAAGCTGCTGGCCAAGAACCTGGAGAAGATCCTCGGGCCGCGCGAGGACTGGACGACGCCCGTCTGCCGCGAGCTTCTGGGGCGCGCTCTGGGCGGGGCAGGGCAAGCGGCGCCGCACGGCGGACCACGAGCGCGTCTGGTGCAACCTCGCCGGCTATTGCCTGCGGCCCGGCTTCGGCGCGCCGCTCGACGCCTGGCGGGCGAGCGAGGTCTGGAAGATCTTCGACCAGAGCCTGCAGTTCCAGATGGAGACCCACAACTGGGAAGCCTGGTGGGTGCTCTGGCGCCGCATCGCCGGCGGCCTGGGCGACGCCGAGCAGAAGCGCCTGTTCGACACCGTCGCGCCGGTGCTCCGCCCGGTCGTGAAGGGCAAGAGCGTTCCCAAGCCCAAGAACGTCAAGGCCGAGGGCCTGGACGAGATGATCCGCATGGTCGCGAGCCTCGAGCGGCTGACGCCGGAGATGAAGCTCGAGGCCGGCGGCTTCGTCCTGGACCGGCTGGCCAAGGACGGGCCGCGCTCGCACCTGGTCTGGTCCATGGGCCGGCTGGGCGCGCGGGTCCCGTTCTACGGCTCGGGTCACGCCTGCGTGCCCCCCGACACCGCGGCGGCCTGGCTCGACAAGCTGCTGACGCTCGAGACCCCGCGGCCCGACGAGCTGGTCTTCCCGCTCTCGCAGCTCGCCCGCATGTCGGGCGACCGGACGCGCGATCTGGACGCTGCTCTGCGGGAGAAGGTCGCACGCCGTCTCGACGAACTGAGGGCGCCGGAAGTGGTCGTGCGCTCGGTCCGCGAGGTCGTGGAGCTGTCCGGCGGCGAAGAGCAGAAGGTCTTCGGCGAAAGCCTGCCGGCGGGGCTGAAGCTCCTCGGGTGAACGCCGAGGCGTCGTTGCGAGCGAGACGGCCCTCGGGGGCTGGCCCGGCTCGTCCGGCGAGGCACCCCCGCTCGCACCAGCGTTGCAGCCAACTGTCGGAGAATGACAGTTGCCTGCAAGACCGGCCCGGTCTCGCCGGAGACTCGTCTCAGTTTGCCGGAGCCCGGCGCCGGTACAGCCGCCACGGCCCCGAGGTCACCGTCAGCTCGCCATCCTCGGGCGCGGGGATCGGGGGATCGGTCGCCGAGATCTGCTGGATGAGCAGGTAGTCGAACTCGCCGACCGTGGGCCGGTCGAGCCGGGCGTCGCCACGCAGGGACCGGACATGGCGGATGGGCGTCTGCTTCTCGTCGAAGACCGAGCTGTCGTAGCCCGCCCCCGTCGCTACCGAGTAGCCGTGGAGGCTGGTGAAGACCGGCGGCCACGCAGGGGCCCATCTCTCTTGCCGCGTCGCCACCGCGAGCGTCGCGCCGGGCCGCATGGCCGCGAGGACGGGATTGAAGAGCCGCGCGGTGCCGTCGAAGGCGCGACCCAGCGAGAGCAGCGCCCCCAGCTCGAGCGCGATGCACAGGGCCGGAGCGAGCGCGACCAGCCGCAGCCGACCGGAGAGCTGCCTGCCGGCGAGCAGCGCGACGAACGCGGCCTCCACGAACGGGAAGAAGCGGAAGTTGAGCCCCCAGATGGCGCTGCCGCCGACGTGCGCCGCGAGCGGCGTCGCGAGATAGGCGATGGCCTGCAGCGGCAGCGCCAGGCGGACGAACCGCCGCACGCTGGGCTCGACAGAACGGCCCGATGGGAGGACCAAGAGCACCAAGGTCGAGATCAGGAAGGCGACGTGCGCGGCGCGCCCCAGGCCGCGATCGAAGATGGCCAGGTGCATGCGCAGGCGGTCGAGCAGCTCGGCGAGCGTGCCGTAGCCCAGCGCGAGCCGCGCCTCGGGTGAGGAGGCCCCGAGAGCCCAAGAGACCAGCGCCGGCGCGAGCGGGACGACGATGCTGGCGAGCGCCATGAGCGCCCCGGCGCGCCAGGTGCGGCGGAGTCCAGCCGCGAGCAGCCAGGCCACGAGGAATGCGCCCCAGGGGACCATTAGCCCGATGTGCGAGAGGCTCGCGAGCAGCCCGGCGACCGCCGCCACGGCGAGGCTTCGCGCCGAGCCGCCGGCCAGGTGCGAGGCGAGCCCGGCCGCGCCGAACAGGATGAACGGGATTCCTGCCTGGCTGGGTAAGAAGCCCCAGAAGAACGAGGCGCCGTAGAAGAAGAGGACTCCGGCGAGCGGCGTCCACCACGGGCAGCCGAGCGCCCGGAAGAGGCGCCAGGCGCCGGCGAACGTCGCCACGGCCAGCGCGCTGAGCGCCACCTTCAAGCCGAGGTAGGGGCCGAAGGCGCCGACGCAGGGCGCCAGGACCGCGTAGACGACGTAGTACGGCACCGGCTGCGGGTTGAGCACGTAGTGAGAAGCGACGGCGCCGTCGCTTCCGGTCAGCAGCTTCCACAAGATGGAGGCGATCGCGACGTGGTTCCCGAGGTCCATCCCGGGCAAGTACTTGAACAGCCACAGGGGGAGGAGCGCCGCGGCGAACAGCGCAAGCACCAGTCCCCGTTGCCAGCGAGCTTCCGTCTGAAGCGCAAGGTCGGTCATCGAAGGGGCCGAGGGTACATCGACCCCGGCTCCCCGGGGTGCCGCTATCGGCCGCGCGGCGAGAACCGGCCCAGGTGAAGATCTCCACGCCGCTGTCGCGCCCGACGACGATCCTCTCGTCGTCCACCGCCAGCGCTCGCACCTGGGGCTTCACCTGCTCCCAAGACTCGGAGCGCGACCCGGCGAACCTGGTCTGCCAAGATGGCGGCCGTGAGCGAGCGCCGCAGCTGTGCGGGCACCGAGGTGGTCTTCTGACATGGCCAACGCGACCGACGACCCGGACCTCTCCAGCACCGTCACCTCCTCCGCTCCTGGCGGGCAGGCGGGCGGCGCGGACGACCTGACACAGCGCGCCTCGGGCGGGCGCCCCCGCGCTGCGATGGACGAAGCCTCGGG
>JASGHK010000001.1:0-1281767 GCA_049841135.1 Myxococcales bacterium | reverse complement strand
TCCCGCGAGGAGCCCGGGCGCTACGACCTGCGCGAGGAGAAGGGCAGGGGCGGCATGGGCCGGGTGCTGGTCGCCTTCGACGAGCACCTCGGCCGCGAGGTCGCCTTCAAGGAGCTCCTGGGTGACGTCGACCGCGAGGCGGCGCAGCGCTTCCTGCGCGAGGCGCGCATCACCGGGCAGCTCGAGCACCCGAACATCGTCCCCGTCTACGAGCTGGGGCAAAGCCAGAGCGGCGCGCTCTACTACACGATGCGCCTGGTGCGCGGGCGCTCGCTCTCCAGCGCGCTTGCCGCCTGCAGCTCGCTCCCGGAGCGGCTGCGGCACCTGGGCGCCTTCTGGAACCTGTGCAACGCCGTGGCCTTCGCCCACAGCCGCGGCGTCGTCCACCGCGACCTCAAGCCGGACAACGTCATGGTCGGCGAGTTCGGCGAGACCGTGCTCATCGACTGGGGCATCGCCCGAATCGAAGGTCGCGGCCCCCGCGAGAGCGCGCCCAGGCTGCTCGGCGACGAGCCCGAGCCCTCGCGCACCGGCGCGGTGGGCACCCCGGCCTACATGAGCCCGGAGCAGGCGGCGGGCGACCCCAGCCGCGTCGACGCGCGCTCTGACGTCTGGGGCCTGGGGGCGGTGCTCTACGAACTGCTGACCGGGCGGCCTCCCTTCCAGGCCCTCACGGTCAACGCCACCCTCGAGCTCGTGCGCGGCGACACCCCGCCCGCCCCGGTGCGGACGCTGGCCCCCAAGGCCCCGGCAGAGGCTCGCCGCCGTGGCCGAGAAGGCGCTCGCCAAGCGGCCGGAGGACCGCTACCAGTCGGCGATGGAGCTCGCCGAGGAGATCCGCGCCTACATCTCGGGCGAGCGGGTGAGCGCCTACGAGTACTCGTCCTGGGAGCTCCTCAAGCACTTCGCCGCGCGGCAGAAGGCGGCCGTGGTCGCTGCA
The DNA here is from genome assembly GCA_049841135.1 of Myxococcales bacterium. Taxonomy (GTDB): domain Bacteria; phylum Myxococcota; class Myxococcia; order Myxococcales; family UBA5297; genus JACRCT01. Next base: position 1,280,827 of record JASGHK010000001.1, on the reverse strand, counting down.
GCCCTGGCCCTGGCCGCGATCGTCGCGGCCCTGGGGGTGGTCGCCTCGGCCCTGCATGCCGAGCACGCCGCCCACCGCAAGAGCGAGTTCCACCTGGCCAAGGCCTACCTGGAGCGCTCCCACCGGCACCTGCGGGAGGTGGACCTGGAGGCGGCGCGCCGGTTCGCCGCCGCCTCGCTGGTGCACAACCCCGCGGCGCCGGGCACCGAGGCCTTCGACGAGCGGTTCGCCCGCGAGCACCCGCAGGCGCGGGCGCTGGCGGTCGAGTCCGCGAGTACGCTCTTCCAGGCCGAGTCGCGCCGGGTGCTGGAGGTCGAGCGCGAGCTGCCGACGGGCGAGTTCGTCGGCGCCCTCGCGTTCTCCGCCGACGGCCGGACGCTGGCGGCCTGCGGCCAGGAGAAGGGCGAGGTCCGGGTCTGGGACGCGCCGACCGGGGCGCTGCGGCGGGTCTTCGCGGCCTCGCCGGAGATGGTCTGGGTCGCGGCCCTCACCGAGGACGGGAGCCTGCTCGCGCGCGGCAAGGAGAAGACGGGCGTCGACGTCTGGGACACCCGCACCGGTGAGAAGCGCTGGTCCTCGGACCCGGCCCTGGGCGGGGCCAAGGGGCTGCGGTTCGTCGCCGGCGCACTGGTGGTGTCCTTCCGGACCCAGGCTCCGCACGTCTACGAGGCCGGAACCGGGCGGGTCCTCGCGGCGCTCGGACCGGAGCACGCCGGCTCAATGGGGGCGGTGACCCGCGACGGCGGGACCCTGGCTACCGTGCAGCACGGGAAGCTGCGGCGCTGGCGCCTGCCCGACCTCGCGCCGGACGGCGAGGTCGCGACCGAGGTGGACTCCGCCTTCCTGCTCGACTTCGCCCCCGACGGCCGGACGCTCGCGGCCTACCCGCGCGACCACACCGTGGCGGAGATCGAGGCGGCGACCGGCAAGCGCCTGCGGGTCTTCAAGCTCGAGGACGAAGAGGAGGCGCTCAACGACCTGGTCTTCACCGGGGACGGCCGCCACCTCCTGATGCAGGACGCCAAGGGCATCCAGGTCTGGGAGACGCAAGGGGGCCAGCTGCTGGCCATGGTCCGTGGGAAGAGGATGCGCTGCCTGGCCGGCTCTCCGGACGGCAAGAGCGTGGCCAGGGGCGAGATGGACAAGCAGGTGGCGCTGCTGCGCTTCGTGCGCGAACCCGTGGTGCGGCCCTTCAGTGCCCACGCCGACGCCGTCTTCGGCGTCCGCTTCTCCCGTGACGGCACGCTCTTGGCGACGGCGGGCGGACCGGCCGAACCGGAGGTGAAGGTCTGGGACGCGTCCACGCTGGCGCTGCGCACCCGCCTGGTGGGCCACACCGGCCGCTTGACGCTGGTGGAGTTCGACCCCAAGGGCGAGCGGCTCGCCTCCGGCGGGCGCGACGAGACCCTACGGGTCTGGGACCTCGCCCGCGGCGCGGAGGTCTACCAGGTGGCGCTCGGGGAGATGCCGGTCGCGGCGCAGTTCGCCCCCGACGGGAGGCTCCTGGCGGTGGCAGGCCGGGGCGGCAAAATCCGGCTCTTCGAGGCGGCGAGCGGCAAGCCGGTGAGCACCCTCGAGGGCCACCGGGAGAACATCGGCGGGCTCGCGTTCTCGCCCGACGGGCGGCGCCTGCTCACCTCGAGCAACGACCGCACCGTCCGCCTCTGGGACGTCGCCACCGGCGGGGTGCTGAAGGTCCTCGAGGGCCACCAAGACTGGGCCTGGGGGGCGGCCTTCGCGCCCGACGGACGCAGCTCGGCCACGGGGAGCAGGGACGGGGAGATCATCGTCTGGGACCTCGAGCGCGGCGCGCCGCTGCGGCGGCTCACCGGCCACGACGGCTGGGTGAAACAGGTCCGCTTCGGCCCCGACGGCGCGCTCGTCAGCTGCAGCGACGACGCGACGGTGCGGATCTGGGACGTGGCGAGCGGCGAGGTGCGGGTGCTGCTGCACACCACCAACGGCATCGACTCCGTCGACCTCTCTCCCGATGGCGCCCGGCTCCTCTACGGGGACGGCCCGGCCGGCGTGCTCTCCCCGTCGCGGCTGCCGCCGGCGCCTCTGACGCCCGCGCAGATCCTGGCGCGCGACCCGCTCGCCGAAGAGTCCTTCTAGCCGTCCCCGCCGCGCACCACCTCGCGATGCGCGCGATGCGCTTGCCGGACGCCTCTCCGAAGGAGGACCTCGTCGTTCGCCGCAGCGCTACGCGGCCTTCGCCACTCCGAGCCGCAGCAGGCTCTCCGCTGCCGCCACCACGGCTTCCTCGAACGGCCGCGCGCTCCACCCCAGCAGCTTCTGCGCCTTGGCACTGCTCGTCTCGCGCACTGCGCCCAGGTGCGGCACCACCATCTTCACGGCCGGGTTCCGCAGCGCCACGAGCCTCACCAGCCAATTCGGCAGCTCGCGCGTGGGGACGTGCGACCCCGCCGGTCCGAGGCGCCGCCTGAGCACGCGCCCCACGTCCGCCATGGAGTGCGTGCCCGGCGCCGCGGCGATGAAGCGCTCGCCCTTCGCCGCGGGGTGCTCCATCGCCAGCAGGTGCAGCGCCGCGACGTCGCGGACGTCGACGTAGGGCGAGTAGATCTTGGGACAGCCGGGCATCCCGGTCAGGAGCTGCCGGACGATGCCCAGGGAGTGCGAGGTGTCGGGCCCGAGCGCGGGCCCCAGCACCGCCACCGGGTTCACCGCGCTCAGCTCCAGCGCGCCGCCCTCGCGGGCGATGAACTCCCAGGCCGCGCGCTCCGACAGCGTCTTCGAGCGCTGATACAGGGGGACGGTCGAATCCGTTCTCGACCAGTCGGTCTCCAGGTACGGGCCCTGCTTGGGCTCCGGGCTCCAGACGACCGCGCCGAAGGCCGAGGTCAGCACCACGCGTCTCACGCCGGCGTCGCGCGCGGCCCGCAGCACTCGCAGCACGCCGTCGCGCGCGGGGAGGATGAAGTCATCGTCCGTTCGCGCCTGGATGGCGGGGGTCGGGGAGGCGGGATGGAGGACGAAGTCGCAGTCGGCGACCGCGTCGGGCCAGGCGGCGTCGGCGCCCAGGTCTGCCGCCAGGAAGGACAGGCGCTCTCCCGCCTCCACGCCTCCTTCGCGCACCATGGCGCGCACCTCCGCCTCGCGCGAGAGGCTGCGCAGCGTGGTGCGCACGCGATGCCCAGCCTGGAGCAGCTGCACGATGCAGTGCACCGCGATGAACCCCGAACCTCCCGTGACCAGCACCGTCGCCATGGCACGCCTCCGGTTGCGCTTTGGGCGATTGGACCTTCGACCGCGCGGATCGTTACGGCTGCGCGTGCAGGAGCGCCTCGATGCTGCGCCGCAGCCGCGCCCGTCCGCGATGGAGCAGCACGCGGAGGTGCCCGTCCTCCACCTCCAGCACCGCGGCCGCCTCGCGCGGCGCCAGGCCCTCCACGTCGCAGAGCACCACCGCGGCCCGCCAGGCGTCCGGGAGCTCGCGCAGCTCGGCCTCGAGGTGTCGCAGCAGCTCGCGATGGCCCGCCACCTGCTCCGGGTCGTGCAGCGCAGCGGGCCACGCGGGCGGCGGCGTCCCCCAGTTGCCGGCCGCCGTGAAGCAGTCGTCATCCGGGTCGTCGTCCTGGGCCAGCGGCACCTCGCGCCGCTCGCGCTGCACGGCCGTGCGCGCGAGGTTCAGGCCGATCTGCAGCACCCATGAGGAGAGCCGCGCACGGCCCTGGAACTGACTGAGCGACTCCAGCGCGCGCATCCAGGTCTGCTGGACCACGTCGTCCACCGACGCGTCGGGCACGAAGCGGCGCACCAGGCCGCGCAGCGGCCCCTCCACGCCCCGGCAGAACGCCGCGAACGCCTCCTCGTCGCCGGCATTCAGCGCGGCGATCAACCGGGCATCGGCGTCATCCACGGGCGCGCCAGGCCCGGAAGGCGTCGAGACCGGTGCTGGCCGGCGGAGTGGCGAGCGTGCGCAGCGCCCGCGCGGTGGCCCGGTACTGCGCCGCGAAGCGCTGGCATTTGTGGCAGAAGCGCAGGTGGAAGCGCGCGCCCCAGCGCGTCAGGCGCGGCACGCGCTCGTCGTCGAGCGCGTCGAGCAACAGGGTGGCTTCGCGACAGGTGAGCATGTCGATGAGACCTCCGAGACCGCCGAGCGTTACAGCGGCAAAGCGCACGAGCCGGCTTCGGACGAGTCCCGCGCGTGGGAATGGCAAGCGCGCCAACCCGCCCGATCAGCGTCCATGCCGGTAGCTCTTGAGCTTGCGGTAGAGGGTCGCCGTCCCGATGCCGAGAGCGGCGGCGGTTCTGGTCTGGTTGCCGCCGTGGGCCTCGAGCGTGGCGAGGATGTAGTCGCGCTCGACCTCCGATAGAGGCCGGGCGCCGTCGCCTGCAAAGGCCGAGGGCGAGGCTCGGCGCACCTCCTCAGGGAGGTCTTCGAGCCTCCACGAGGGAGCGGCGAGCGAGCGCCACGGCTCGCTCGACGCAGTTCTCGAGCTCGCGCACGTTGCCGGGCCAGTCGTAGCGCAGGAGCTGGTCGGCGGCTCTGGGGGATATGCCGGAGACGCGCCGGCCCATCCGGTGGCTGGAGAGCGCGACGAAGGCGTGGGCCAGAGGCAAGACGTCGTCGCGGCGCTCCCGCAGCGAGGGCAGGCGAAGCTCGATGACCTTGAGTCGGTAGAGGAGGTCGCGCCGGAAGCGCCGCGCCGCGACCTCCTCGGTCAGGTCGCGGTTGGTGGCGGCGAGGATGCGCGCGTTCACCGGCCGATCGCGGTTCTCCCCGACCCGGCGGACGCGGCGCTCCTGCAGCACCCTGAGCAGCTTCGCCTGCATCGGCATCGGCATCTCGCCGATCTCGTCGAGCAGGAGGGTTCCCCGCTCGGCGGCCTCGAACAGGCCCGGTCGGTCCTGGGTGGCTCCGGTGAAGGCGCCGCGCGCGTGGCCGAAGAGCTCGCTCTCGAGGAGGGTCTCGGTGATCGCGGCGCAGTTGACCGCGACGAAGGGGCCCCCCGCCCGTTCGGACTCGTCGTGGACGAGCCGCGCCAGCCGCTCCTTGCCGACGCCGCTCTCGCCGGTCAGGAGCACGGTGGCGTCGACGAGGGCCGCGCGCCGGGCGAGGTCGAGGCAGCGCTGCATGGCCTCGCTGCGAGCCACGAGCCCCGACGGATCGACCCGGCCCTCGCCCCGCGCCAGCTCGGTGCGGCGCGCGCGGAGCCGGCGTTCGGCGCTCTTCAGCTCTGCTGTGACCCGCTCGAGTGCCTGGTTGACGCACGCCTGCTGGTAATAGGGCAGGTCGGAGTCGAGCTCGTGGCCCCAGTCCGCCAGCGGCCGGCCGATGACGTGGCAGGTCGCGTCGCCGCGGCCACGGCACCGGTCCTCGACGCAGACGATCTCTCTTCCATTGCAGTAGCTCAGGTACCCGCTGGCGAAGCCGCAGAGCGTCCAGCAGACGGGGCCGTCCGAGCGTCCGAGGTGCAGCAGGTGCTGCTCGGCCTCGTAGCTGTCATGCCAGATGGCCTCGGCGAACAGGCGAGGCAACTTGTCGGCGCGGGGGATGATCGTCTCCACGTTCACCAGGCCCTGGAGCGTGTGCAGGCGTGCGCCGGCGAGGCGCCAGTCCCGCTCGCTATCCCAGGGGAAGGCGCCCTTCATGGCCTCGGCCGTCCGCCAGCCGTGCGCGTAGCCGAAGCGGGTCAGGACGCCGCGCGCGGCCGTCAATCCGAAGGCCTCGATCAGCTCGCGACGGAGCAGCCCCATCGCCACGGCGTCGAGGAGCAGGGTCCGCTCTCCGGCGAAGCGGAGCAGCCCTCCGTCGGCGTGCAGCTCGAGGAGGGAGGTGAGGGCAAGGTCTTCGGCGCGCATGTCCCGAATCCATCGAAATGATGCGGGCGCCCATCAAGATGATGGGGCTCCCGCCGGACTCATTCGCGCGTCCCGAGCGAGGCGCTGCTGGCATCCGGCTTGCTCAACGTCGCGAGCAGTCCCGGAAGTCCAAACATCCCAAGGAGAAGAACGAATGAAGAGCATCCTCGCCGCAGCTGCCGCCACCCTGCCCCTCGCCGTTCCCGTGCTCGCTCAAGCGAGCAGCTTCGAGATCGACTCGTCGCACTCGTCCGCCCAGTTCTCGGTCAAGCACCTGATGGTCTCGAACGTGCGCGGGGAATTCACCAAGGTCAGCGGCACCCTCGAGCTCGACGAGAAGGACCCCACCAGGTCCACCGTCGAGGCCAGCATCGACGCGTCGAGCATCAGCACCCGCGACGAGAAGCGCGACGCGCACCTCAAGAGCGCCGACTTCTTCGACGTCGCCAAGCACCCGACGATCACCTTCAAGTCCAAGACGGTCCAGCGAGCGGGCAAGGGCAGGCTGAACGTCATCGGCGACCTGACGATGCACGGGGCGACGCGGGAGGTGGTCTTGGCCGTCGAAGGGCCGACCGCGGAGGTGAAGGACCCCTGGGGCAACGTCAAGCGCGGAGCCTCGGCCACCACCCGGATCAACCGCAAGGACTTCGGGCTGGCGTGGAATGCGGCGCTCGAGACCGGCGGTGTGGTCGTCGGCGAGGAGGTGGCGATCACCCTCGACCTGGAGCTGGTGAAGAAGGCCGCGCAGCCGACGGCGCAGAAATAGCCTGAGCCGCAGCAGGACGAAGAGGCGGGGAGGCATCCGGCGCGCCGGATGCCTTTCTTCATTCAGGCGGGCGGTCCCCGGTGGAAACGGCGCGCGGCGCGCCGGGAAGGCGGCACGTTCCTGGCCGGCTCGAGGGCCACGCGGCATACGCCTCGCGAACGCGCTCCCGAGGAGTGCAAGTAGGGGTGAGGGACGTCGCTCGCTCCAAGGCGGGGTGCCGGTGGGCGCTGCCGCTGGCCGCAAGCAGGGTGGGGCCGGCTAGCGAGACGGAGCGTTCGGGCAGCCTGGGCACGGCGCTTCAGGGCGGCACGGCTTGGCTTCGGAAAGGATGCGGGCGACGGTCTCCTGACAGGAGCCGCAACCGGTACCGGCCCCGGTGACCTGGGCAGCCTGGCCGGACTTCCCGTGAGCCGCGAGCGCGCGCAGCCTCTTGTCCGAAACGGCGTGGCACGAGCAAACGATCACGTGGGCCTCTTCAGGTGAGACGAAGTCTCAGTAGCATGAAGAGGTCCATCGCGGGAACACGCCCTTCGGGGATGTCGGCGAGCAGGAAGGTGAGCGCCTGGTCCTACTCGTCCTCCTTCACTTGCTGGGCGAGGAAGTGCTGCGTCCCCATCTGCGCGATGAGGGTCAGCTGCGCTTCGAGCCAGTTCGTGTGTTCGTCTTCCTCCTCGAGGATGTCCTCCAGGAGGTCGGCCGAGGCGTTGTCGGAGAGCCGGCGGCAGAGGCTCGATTCCGCGGTTGAGTGTCTGGAGCGCGCGCTTCTCGACGTCGAGGTCCAGTTGCAGCTGCTCCGGCACGGTCTCGCCGACGGCGATCTGGCCCAGACGCTGAAGGTTGGGAAGGCCCTCGAGGTAGAGGATGCGCTCGATGAGCCTGTCGGCGTGCTTCATCTCCTCGATCGACTCGCTGCGGATCTTCTTCCAGAGCCGCCGATAGCCCCAGTTCTCGCAGATGCGAGCGTGCAGGTAGTACTGGTTGACGGCAGTCAACTCATTGGTGAGGACTTCATTGAGGAGATCCAGGATCTGAGGGTCGCTCTTCACGGTGCCTCCCGGGGACTCACCACTGCAGCTTGTCTGCTAGATCGGCGGCCAAGAGGTGAGATGCGTGGCTCGTTGTTTGTCGAGATCGAGCCAGGCCAGCGCCGAGCTCGAGTTCGGCAGGTGTCGCGGGCGCGCTGCTATCGCTTGTTGAAGGTGGCGCAGTCGGCGTGGCCCGCGTGCTCGGAGACCTCGATCCCCTTCGCCGTGCACACCAGCTCGGAGTTGTACCGGCAGTTGGAGACGTGGCACGCGCCAACCATGCCGGTGTCTTGGCGGCCGATGTGCTTGGGCTCCGCGATGAAGGTGTCGCAGGCAGGGTGGTCCGACCCGACGTTGATAGCCGGAGCGTGGCAGGCGTTGTTGGTGTTGTAGAAGCAGTGGGTCACGGCGCAGCGGGCGACCGGCGGCATTCCGTTCATTCGTCCCTCCCTTGGGGTTGGTTCCAACGGCGCGGCCACCGTAGCGGACGTTCTTTCCGCGAGAACACGAGGAACTCCGGGGCGCGCCCAAAGCGGAACGGCCGAAGACACTGTCTGGGGCCAGCCTTGCGCGCTGCTCTGGCTGACGGCGAGAGAAAGCGACGGGCTCTCGGAGCCGTCACCTGAACGGTGGCATGGAGATGTCCGAAAATGGCTAGCGGCAGCGCCGGCGCACGGTAGCTTGGAACGCATGGACCAGGCCCATCGCACCCGCTACGACGCGCTGACCGCCCGGGACCCGCGCTTCGACGGCGTCTTCTTCGTCGGCGTCACCTCCACCGGCATCTACTGCCGTCCGGTCTGCCGCGTGCGGACCCCGAAGTCCGCCAACTGCCGCTTCTTCGATACGGCCCAGGAAGCCGAGCAGGCCGGCTTCCGTCCCTGTCTCCGGTGCCGTCCGGAGCTGGCGCCAGGCAACGCACCGGTCGACGACGCGCAGCGCATTGCGCAGTCGATCGTGCAACGGCTCGAGCAGGGGCAGCTCGACGAGGAGGCGGGCCTCGACGCGATCGCCGACCAGTTCGAGCTGAGTGCGCGGCAGGTCAGGCGGATCGTGCAGAGCGAGCTCGGCGTGCCGCCGATGCAGTTGCTGCTGACTCGACGTCTGCTCCTCGCCAAGCAACTGCTCACCGAGACGTCCTGGCCGATGACCGACGTCGCCTTTGCCAGTGGTTTCGCCAGCGTCCGCCGCTTCAACGACGCGTTCGTCCGTCGCTATCGGATGCCGCCGACGCGGCTGCGCGCCTACGCGAGAGCGGGCGCTCCGTCACCGCTCCATGCGGGCGGCACCTCGGTGCTGCAGCTGTCGTATCGGCCGCCCTTCGACTGGCAAGGCATTCTCGCCTTCCTTGGGGCGCGTGCGCTGGCCGGCGTGGAGCAGGTGACCGAGCAGGCCTACGCGAGAACGGTCGGCATCGGTGCGGCACGCGGCTGGATCCGCGTCACCGCCGCCCCCCAGCGCGATGCGTTGCTGCTGGAGCTCGCCCACTCGCTCACGCCCGTGCTGCCGGCGCTGCTCGCCAGGGTCCGCGCGCTGTTCGATCTCGATGCCAGACCCGACGTGATCGCCAAGCGGCTGCGCAAGGACCCGCGCCTGGCCGCGGCGGTGAAGGCCCATCCGGGGCTCCGCGTGCCGGGCGCCTTCGGCGGGTTCGAGCTGACGGTCCGCGCGATCCTTGGGCAGCAGATCACGGTGAAGGCCGCCACGACGATCGCCGGCCGGTTCGCCGCGGCCTTTGGCGAGCCGATCGTGACCGCGCTGCCTGGGCTGCATCGCCTCGCGCCGGTGCCGTCGCGCATCGCGAGCGCGTCGGTGTCCGACATCGCCAGGTGCGGCATCGTCTCGGCCCGCGCCCGAAGCATCGTCGGGCTGGCGCAGGCTCACGTGGACGGCACCCTCGACTTCGACTCGGGCGCGCAGCACGACCCCGACGCCGCCATGGCAAGGCTGGCGGCGATTCCAGGCATCGGCGCCTGGACCGCGCACTACATCGCGATGCGCGCGATGCGCTGGCCGGACGCCTTTCCGAAGGAAGACCTCGTCGTTCGCCGCAACCTGGGCGGCGTGAGCCCGCGGGATGCGGAGGCGCTGTCGCAGGCGTGGCGTCCATGGCGCAGCTACGCGACGCTGCACCTCTGGCGCATGACGCCCAAGCGAGCGGTCGCGACGCCGAAGGCAGCGGCTGCCCGGTCGAGGGTCGTCGCCGCGACGGACTAACGAGGCGGGGCGGACGGCTCACGGCGTCACGGCGAAGCGATTGAGCCAGGTCTCGGCCCGGTGGACCACGCGCTGCTCCTCCTCGGGGCCCAGGGCAGCGGTGGCCAGCGGAAGGCTCGCGAACGAACGCTTCTCGACGAGGCGCGCCAGCGCGCGGGCCATGCGGAGGCGCTCGAAGGGGTCCTGCGGCTCCTCGCCCAGCCAGGCCTCGGCCAAGAGCGCGTCGACCTGCCGATCGGCGAGGCGGTGCACGTCGGGGACATCGAGGCAGGAGCGCGCCGCTCTCCAGTCGCCGCGCCGGCGACAGGTCGCGGCGCGCGCGACCGCGTGGGTGACTCGAATGGTGGCCGTGTCGAGCGCCGCGGCCGGGGGCGGCAGCGGCGCCGTGCCCTCGGGGTGCACCAGCGGGGAAACGGCGGCGAGGAGCTCCAGCATCGAGCACCCCGGCTGCGCGAGGCCCGCGCCTTCGCCCCAGCACCCGAGCGCAGCCTCGAGCTCGCCGAGGTGGAAGTGGGCGAGGCCACGAAGGTGCCAGTGCAGGCAGGCCATCTGGTCGTCCGAGGAAGCCGCCTGGCTGACGAGGAGATCCCGGAGCCCGCGCCAATCCTCCCCGACGCCCAGCTGCCAGGCCCGCCAGATCGCCAGGGCCGGGTGGCCCGGGAAGCGGGTCAGGCAGTGCCCGATGAAGGCCCTGTTGACGTCCTCTCCCCCGGCTCGCTCCATCGCGAGGATGAGCTCCGCCGCGGTCTCGCCGTCGCCGCCAGAAGCTTCGAGCAGCTCGTGCGCGATCTTGAGGCGCGACTCGCCGAAGGTCAGCTCGAATCGCTCCTGGAACGCGCTGGGGCGCAGGCCGGAGGCCCGAGACAGCCAGCAGCAGTGGTCGCCGAACGGCGGCCGGGTCTCCGGAGTGAACCGCTCGGCGAGGAGCTCGAAGGGTTCGGGCGCGGTGGCCGCCAGGGGCTCCACCCGGAGCCCCCGCGCGCAGGGCGAGAGCGCCACGACCTCGCCGGCGTGGAGGTCCTGGACCAGCTGGAGCTTGGCGGGGACCTCCCGTTGCCAGGCCATCTCGAGCGCCGCGCCGTTCCAGCGCACGGCGGTGAGGAGGTGGCGGCGGTGGGTCGGTTCGTGCGCGACGAAGGTGCACCCGAGCGCCAGCGAAGTCGCGACGTCGGGCGGCGAGTGGGCCGTGTCCTCTCCGAGCGAGAAGGGCTCGTGGGGGGATCGCCCGAGGGCATGCAGCCTGGCCGCCGACGGTTGGCCCCCGAAGGCCTCGACCGTCTCGAGCGCGAGCACGCCTTCGCCGGAAGGGTGCGCAGCCGCGCCGGCGAGGGTCTCGATGCGGTCTCCCTTGGCGAGGACGTGGCCCTTCGCGTCGAGCAGCAGTGCCCCCTCGCCCACCCGGTCGGTCGCCACCCTCGCCTCGCCCGGACCGAGGACGGCGACGACGGGCATGCATTCGGTCAAGGTGCGGTCCGCGCGGCGCCGGTCGAGGTCGTGCGACACGCAGTCGCGCTCCACCTGGGCCCAGATGCGCGAGGTCCCCGGCAACAGGAACGGGTCCAGCCGCTCCTCGTCGTCCGGGAGCACGCCCTCCAGGTCGTCCCAGCGCAGCACGTCGTGCGCATCGTCGGCCACGAGGAGCAGGCGGTGCGGGCCATCGTCGAACAGGCGCAGGCCCTGCTCGTCCCAATCCACCTGGGGATGGCACAGCTCACCCGGCGCTCGCAGCACCCGCTCGCGCACGACCCGGCCGGTGGCGGGCTCCAGCTCGCGCACGAAGCCCCAGCGGCCGTAGAAGCTCACGAGCGCCAGGCGCTTGCGGTCGGGAGAGAGCCAGGCGGGAGCGAAGGTGCCTGGGTGATAGGGGAGCACCGTGTCCGGCGGAGGGGGCCGGCCGCCAGGCAGCGGGAGGTCGAGCAGCCGCCACTCGTTGCGAAGCTTCGAGTCAGCCGACCGAGCCCGGTCGCGCCACTCGTCCAGGGCCTCGGGGGGCGCCGACGCCAGGGCGCGCCGGGCGACCTCGCGCGCACGGACGAGCTCCGCGCTTTGCGCAGAGCACGTCGAATTCGCGGGTGGCCTCGACCTGCCGGCGCAGGCCGGCGAGCCTCGCCGACAGCGACGAGAGCTCGGCGGCGCGATCCTCGGGAAGGGCCCGCGCATCGACCTCGGCCAGCTGGCGCTCCGCCTGCTCCAGGCGGCCGGCGCTCGTCGCGGCCTGCGCCCGCTCGAGCTGCGTGATCGCAGCGGCCCGGCGCTGGCTTCGGATGGCCTCTTCTGCGGCGAGGGCGAGGCTCGCGGGCGCGCGGCAACCCCGCGAAGGCGCGCTCGTGCCGCGCCAGCAGGGAGCGGGTCCGCTCTGGGGTGGCCCGCTCCGCCTCTTCGAGCGCCAGCAGGGCCTCCACGGCCTCTCGTGGGCGGCAGCGCGCCCCGAGCGCCTCCAGCGCCGGCAGCTCCGGCCAGCCGAGGCCGCGCACCTTCTCGCGCCCGCGCGGCGCGAGCTCCAGGAACCCCAGCAGCGCCTCGGCCCGCTCGCCCGCCGCACGCCGGCGGTGAAGCTCCGCGGCCAGACGGGCCGCCCGTGCGTCCTCCTCGTCGGCTGCGGCGCGCTCGAGGCGGGACTCGAGCCCGGCGACGGCCGAGCCCGCCTGCGAGATGCCACGCAGGGCCCGCAGCTCGGCGGCGAAGTCGCCCGCGTCACGCGCAGCGTCGGCCTCGGCGAGCAGGGCCTGGGCCCTTCGGTCTCGGCGGCGCACCTCGAGCTCGCGCAGCGCTCGCCCTGCCGCCTCGGAGGCGGGCCAGCGCGCGAGCACGTCCCGGGCCCGCTGCTCGATCGCCGCGTCCTCGCCGCTCTGGATGGCTTGGCCCAGCGCCTCCTCGGCGGGCCGGCGTAGGTCCGCCTCGCGCCGCGACAGCTCGGACTCAAGCGAGGCGAGCTCGGGATGGGTGGGGGCGAGCTGCGCGGCGCGCCGCAGGTGGCGGGACGCGAGGGCCGGGTCGGGCTGCGCGCGGGCGAGGAGGAGCCAGGCGTCGGCGCTGCGGGGGTCCGTCAAGCCGTCCAGAAAGCCGAAGGCTCGCGCCGAGTCGCCCAGGCGCGCGGCGGCGACCGCCAGCAGGGCGCGCACGGAGGGCAGGGCGGCGGACTCGGCGCTGAGCTCCTCCTCCAGGGAGAGCGCGTCGCCGTCGGCGGCGAGCGTGTCGACAAGCAGAGACAGGAGCGGGACCGCCGCCGCTGGAGCCCCCGCCGTGAGCGCGAACGCGTCCTCCAGGGCCTCGCGGGCCGCCGCGTAGTCGTAGGCGAGAAGCAGCTCGTCGGCGTCGGCAAGCCGCTCCGCTGCCGAGCCGCTGCGCTGGGCCCGGCCGCGCGAGCCGGGCTTCTTGCGCGCGGGCGGCGCGGCGGGTGCCGGCGGAGGCGGGAGCGTGGCCAGACCCAGGTCGAGCTGCAGGCGAAGCCAGGCACGGGCGTCGTCCTCCAGGTCGCAGAGGCGGGCGTGGCAGGCGTCGCCTGCCACCGAGCGCAGCCGCAAGCCGACGATCCCGTCCGCCTCCGGCTCGATGACGAGGTCGTCGCGGAAGCGGCGCACGAGCAGGCTCTGCAGCCGGCTCTTGAGCGCGTAGCGCCGCTGGGTCTCGGCGGTGTCGAGCCCGTGCCCGGTGGGGTTGACGGCGTGGATGACGTCCAGCAGTTGGCGCGGCTCGGCCTCGACGCGCCCGCGGAGGATCGACTCCGCGAGCCTCTCGCAGTCGCGCAACGACCGTGGGCTCGCCCGGGTTCCCATCGCCCCTCCTGGCAGGCGGCCATCCTACGCTGAGCGGCGGTCCAGCAGGGGCGCCCGGGCGCGTCAAGCCTGTCGGCAGCCGGGGGAGGCAGGGCGCCTTTTCGGCCACCAGCCGCCCGTTCGCGAAGGGTCGACAAGCGAACAGCGCTTCTCTAGGATGCGCCCCGCCATGTTCTCTCCTCTCGTCGTGGGCATCGCGGGCGGCACCGCTTCTGGCAAGACCACCGTCGCCAACAAGATCGTCAACCGCCTCAAAGGCAGCCGCGTCTCATTGCTCGACCAGGACTCGTACTACCGGGACCTGTCGGACATGACGTTCGAGGAGCGGTTGGAGATCAACTTCGACCATCCGGACGCGTTCGACACCGAGCTGCTCGTCCAGCAGGTGCGCGACCTGAAGGCCGGCAAGGCGGTGGAGAAGCCGCACTACAGCTTCGTCCACTGCGTGCGCGAGAAGGAGACCACGCGCATCGAGCCGGCCGACGCCATCATCCTCGAGGGCATCCTCGTGCTGTCCATCGAGGCGGTCCGCAAGGAGCTGGACGTCAAGATCTTCGTCGACGCCGAGGACGACGTGCGGATCATCCGGCGCCTCACCCGCGACATCAAAGAGCGCGGCCGCGACTTCGACGCCATCGTCACCCAGTACTTCAAGAGCGTGCGCCCGATGCACTACGGCTTCTGCGAGCCGTCCAAGCGCCACGCGGACATCATCATCCCGCACGGCGGCAACAACGACGTCTCCATCGAGATGGTCGTGGGCGCCATCCGGGCTCGGTTGCCGGGGTTCGCCAGCCGCTAGCGGCCGGCGCACGGGGGAAGCGACATGCTGAAGAGAGCCGTGATCGTCGCGGTGGCGCTCGCCGTGCCTGGGGCCGCACTCGCCGCGCCCAAGCCCGGCTGCTCCGGTGGTTCGGACTGCAAGAAGAAGTGCGACGCCGGCGCGCTCGACGCCTGCTGGGGCCTGGGGGTCATCAAGGCCGAAGGCAAGGAAGGCTTCGCCGACGAGAAGGGGGCGCTCGAGCTGTTCAAGAAGGCCTGCGACGGCGGCTTCGCGCCGGGGTGCGCCAGCCAGGCGACCGCGACCCGGGACCCGGCGGCCTCGTTCGCGCTCTCGCAGAAGGCCTGCGACCTCAAGTCGGCGCCGGGCTGCGTCCAGGTCGGGATCAAGTACCGGGACGGCGTCGGGGTCGCCAAGGACGCCAAGCAGGCGATGGCGTTCGCCAAGAAGGGCTGCGACGGCGGCGAGACCGCGGGCTGCATCCAGGCAGGGATGCTGCTGATCGACGCGGGCGACGCCAAGGGTGCGGTGAAGCTGCTCGACGCCGCCTGCAACGGCGGCGCGCGCGACGCCTGCCACAACCTCGCGATCCTCTTCGCGGGCGGGAAGAGCGTCGCCAAGGACGAGGCCCGCGTGGCGGCGATGCTGGAGAAGTCGTGCGACCTGGGCCTGGTCGACGACTGCGAGCTCGCGGCGCGCTTCGCGGTCGAGGGCAAGAAGGACGACCCCAAGGCGCAGCAGAAGTCCCAGTCGCTCATCCGCAAAGCGTGCGAGCTGGGCTCCGGCCCCGCCTGCTACATGGCCTCGATCAAGGCGCCCGATGGCGACAAGGCGCGTTGGGCCGAGAAGGCCTGCGCAGCCGAGCTCGGCGAGGGCTGCTTCAAGGTGGGCATCCTCGCCGAGGAGGCCAAGGACCTCGACCGCGCGGTCGACTTCCACGACCGCGCCTGCCGCACCGGCTGGAAGATGGGCTGCGAGACGGCCACCGAGCTCATCGGCCGGGGTGCCGGAAAGGCCGAGCTGGCCAAGGTCTACTTCGACACCCTGCTCAAGGCCTGCGAGGCGGGCCAGTTCGCCGGCTGCGAGATGCCGGTGCGGGTGCTGCGCAAAGGCCACCCGGCGATCCCCAAGGACGTTCCCCGGGCGGTGAAGATCCTCGAGAAGGCCTGCGAGGCCAAAGAGGCCATGAGCTGCGCGTACCTCTCCCAGATGTTCAGCTTCGCCGTGGACTTGCCCAAGGACGAGGCCAAGGGCGAGTCCTTCCGCAAGAAGGCCTGCGCTCTCGACGAGAAGGCCTGCTACCTGACGCAGTACGACCCGCGACCCCAGCCAGTGAAGTAGCGGGTGTGCCAAGCTCCCACCGTGTGATGCGGGTCACGGCTCGGTTGCCTAAATAAGCAAGCAAAAACGAGCAGTTACGGATGCCTTCGGAAGGCTCTGGAAGGCCCCTGGCTGGCCGGTGGAGCAGGGGTCCGTTGGTCAGGCTTGCTGAAATGGGCCTGGCCCCCTCGTCGGCCCACCGCGAGCCGCCTGGGGCCTCCTAGGGGCAAATCCGGGATTCTTGGGTTGCCGGCCGGCCGTCGAGAGCCCGCAACGAGACCGCCCGCGTGATGGGGATCACGCGGGCGGCCAAAGCAGCCAGAAGTCGGGGGCGGAGCCTTACGCGGCGCCTTCGGCGGTAGCGCCCAGGAACTTGCGCTCGATCTTCTCGTAGTAGTCGATGATCTGCCGGACGTAGCGGCGCTTCACCAGGTAGCTGCCCGGGAAGAAGCTGCGCTTGAACCCGTAGATGATGATGCTCTTGAGCACCCGGGCGTCGACGCCGCAGTAGCGCACCGCCAGGTCGAGCTCGTTGGTGACGGTGGTGCTGGAGACCGTCCGGTTGTCGGTGCAGATGGTCGTCGACAGCCGGGCCTCGCGCAGCTTGTTGAAACTGTGCTGCGACAGGTCCTTGAGCTGCGGGATGGTCTGCAGGTTCGAGGTCAGGCAGACCTCGATGGTGATGCGCCGGTCGGCGATGTACTCCGAGAGCTTGCTGACGTAGGCCTCGCGGTCCTTGATGCTCGGGTCGGCGACCATCGACGGGTCGAGCAGGAAGTAGCCGTGGCCGATCCGGTCGGCGTAGCACTCGGTGATGGCCTGGAAGATCGACTCCGGGCCGTAGGCCTCGCCGGCGTGCACGGTCTTCTTCATGAAGTTCTTGTGCGCGAACTCGTAGGCGGCGCGGTGGTCGTCGGGCGGGTAGCCCTTCTCCTCGCCGGCGAGGTCGAGGCCCACGATGGGCAGGTCGTAGGCGTCGCGCACGTGGACCGCGGCGCGGGCCAGCTCCTGGGAGGCCAGCCCGAACATGTGGTTCTTGGGCGCGAACTGGTGCGCGCGCACCACGTCGGAGAAGTACTCCGAGAAGTGCTCGTTGAAGGCGCGCATGGCGCACACGATGATGCCGTACTCGAACGGCGGCTCGGCGCCGCTGACCACCTCGGGACGGCGGTTGAACTCGTCGCGGGCGCGCCGCAGGCCGGCGTCGACCGCGCGCAGCACGTTGACCGGGTTCAGGTGCCGGTGGACGTGCAGCTGCGGGGCGAAGCGCACCTCGACGTAGCGCACGCCCTCGGCCTGGTTGTCCTGCGCCAGCTCGTAGGCCACGCGCTCGAGCGCCGGCTCGCTCTGGAGCACGGCGGTCATGTAGTGGAAGCCGGTGAGGTACTCCGCCAGGTCCTTGTAGCGGTCCTTGAACACCAGCTCCTTGAGGCCGGCCTCGGTGTTGGAGGGGAGCTGGACGTGGTACTGGCGCGCCAGGTCAATGAGGGTGGGGATGCGGACGGAGCCGTCGAGGTGGACGTGCAGGTCGGTCTTGGGGAGGGCCTGCAGGAAGTCGCGGCTGAGCTTGTCGGTCTTGATCGGTTGGTTGGTCATGTTGGCTTTTGTTTCTATCCCCTTCGGGGCCTCGCGGCCAGTCGGCGACCGCCGGGCGGGCTTGCCGGCACCTGGGGACCTGGGGGCTTTCTTCCTGGGCGTGGTCAATCGGAGATGAGGTCGTGGAGCGGGAAGACGAGGCTCTCCGGCTCCAGGTAGAACGCGTGGTGGCCGCACTCCGATGCCAGCTCGAAGTAGCGGGTGCGCACGCCGGCGGCGGTGAGCGCGTGGTAGGTGTCCTGCATCGCGGTCGACGTGGCGAGCGGATCGGTCGAGCAGGCGGCGACCAGGCAGCGCGCCTTGACCTGGGAGAGCGACTCGGTCAGGTCGGCGTTCGCCAACGTCCGGCACAGGGTCACGTAGCAGCGGGCATCGAACTCGCCGGCGAACTGCTCCGCCTCGGCGTCCAGCCGCCGCTCGGACTCGAAGGCGCCCCCTCGCGTGAGCGCGAAGTCGTGGGGGTAGAGGTCGCGCAGCATCGAGATCCGCACCCGGCGCAGCGCCCGGGCCGCCCCGGGGCCCTGGCCTTCGGCCCGGTACTCGGGGTCGGCGGAGAGCAGCGTGGCGACCATCGCCAGGCGCTTGCGGGCGGCGGCGGGCAAGAGCGCCGGGCCGCCCAGCGTGCCCACCGTGCGAACCAGGCTGGGGTGGCGCGCGGCCAGCGCCAGCGCCACCGTGCCGCCGAGCGAGAAGCCGATGACCGCGCGGACCTTGTCGATCTTCTGGGCGCGGAGGAAGGCGGCGACGGCGTCGGCCTGGTCCTGGACGCTCAGCTCCGGGAACGGGCGGGTGCGCCACTCGGGGCTCGCCGCGGAGGTGGAGCCGAAGGGGCTGCCCAGGAGGTTGGGGCAGAGGAGGTGGAGGCGCGCCGGGTCGAACGGCCGGCCAGGGCCGAACAGCGCGTTCGCCCACCCGCCGGTCGAGCGACCAGGCGCCGCGCCGTCCAGCTTTGCCGCAGGGGAGCGGGCGAGGCCGTGGAGCAACATCACCACGTTGTCGTCGCGCCGCTCGCCCCAGGAGCAGAAGGCGACCGAGGCCTGACCCAGCCGTGCGCCGGAGCTCAGCGGCAGCGGCTCGGGCAGGGTGATGCTCTCGACCGCCTCGACCATGGACTGCACTCTACACCACGGGGATGTTTGCGCCCCCGGCGGCCTTGCGGTATTCGTCCGGGCCGCCTCGTCGCTCTCTCGTCGCATCCTTTGACATCCGACTTCGGCTCGGCGCTGCGCTTCCCTCCGAACCGAAGTCTTTGGGGAGTCGGATGAACAATCCCATCGTCAAGCTGATCGTCGTGCTCGCCATCGTCCTGGGCGGCGGCTTCTACGGCCTGACCACCTACCGCAAGGCGAAGAACGAGTACGAGCACAAGCTGGACCTGGAGCGCATTCGCCGCGAGTGGCTCGAGCGGCAGCCGCTGGCGCGCCAGCTCGCGGCGCCCGACAAGTACCGCTTCGAGCAGCAGGCGCTGTTCAAGTGGTACTTCAACGAGCTGACCGAGCACTACAACAAGTTCCAGGGGATGAAGGACTACGAGAAGTTCGGCGACGACCTCGAGGCCAAGAAGCGCGCCAAGAAGGTCAAGGACAACGAGTACACGCTGCTCTCCGAGCGCTACAAGTCCACCCTGGACTTCTGGGAGCTGGCCAAGGGCAACAAGTACGACCCGGTCTTCACCGCCGTCGACAACGGCCTGCGCTTCGACATCTACAAGGTGGAGAGCATCGCCGACCCCAAGGAGCCGAAGCTGCGGCTCTCCTACGCGCTGTGGGGCACGCAGCGGAAGTGGTCGGTGGACACCAGCGCCGGCAGCAAGGTCCTCAAGCTCAACGTCAACGCGTCCTTCCACGAGCTGACCGTGCTGGGCCTCGACGAGGCGGGCAAGGAGGTCACCCGCATGACCGCCGCCGGCGACCCCTACAAGATCGACAACCCCGAGCGGTTCATCGAGGAGTTCCCCCCGGGCGTCGTCTTCGGCGCCTACGACCTGCCGAAGATCCCCTCCAACGTGAACACCGTGGAGATCACCTGGGACATCGGGACGCGGTCCGTCCTCTCGGGCGAAGAGGTCTCCGGCAAGTTCGTGTGGAAGCAGCCGCTGCCGTCGGAGTGGAAGGGCGGCAACTGGTCGGACGCCCAGGAGCAGGTGCGCGAGGCCGAGGAGCCGGTGCCGGCCAAGGGGAAGAAGAAGTAGCCCGGAAGCCCTCCCCCCTGCCCCCCTCCCAAACTGCGGGAGGGGGTCCGTGGGTTGCCTTCGGCGCTCCTGGTCGGAGCTCTTCTTCCGCCACGTCTGGCGCTACCGACCCCTCGGCCGGGAATGCGTGCTCTCGCACAGCTCTGCGCTGTCAGCGCCGTGGCGACATTCGCCTAGCCGCGAGCGCGGCACGCTTCGCCTTGCCAAGCGCAAGGGCTCGGCACGAGCCAGGCAGAGCCGTGGCGGCAGAAGAGCTTCCGACGTAGGTCGAATCGAGCAGAGACGAACCCCCTCCCGCAGTTGGGAGAGGGCCGGGGGGAGGGCCGTCTCACACCACCGACAGGTGCGTCGCGAGCTGGAAGCAGGCCGCGACCCCGTCATCGTCGATGGCGTGCACGTCGAGCTTGGGGCCGACCGCCAGCGCCGATAGGCCCTGCGTCAGCGGCAGCTCGCACAGGAGCGCGCCCGTCTTCGGGTCCAGCGCCCGCATCGGATCGCCCGGGGCGACGAGGACGCCGCGGCGCAGGACGGGCGGCAGCGCGTGGTCGAGCTCCAGCCCGCAGCGCGGCGCCTTCCAGCAGACCGTGCCGTCGGGGCCCAGGCAGGTGACGCTGCCGTCGCGCAGCGAGGCGAAGACGTGGGCCGGCCCCAGCGTCAGGCACGGCACGCCGCAGGCCGCGCCGAGCGAGGTGCGGAAGGCCTCCTTGCCGGAGCGCGAGAAGCCGACCACCACCGACTCGCCGTCGGAGACGCCGCCCTGCACGACCAGCCGCCGCCAGGGCAGGGGAGAGCCGGCGGCCCGCAGCGGCACCGGGCGCGTCAGCCGGGGCCGCCCGGTGGCGGCGTCGACCGCGGTGATCCACAGCGCGCCGTCCTGCCGGCCCAAGGTCACCAGCGCCCCGCCGCCGACCGCGAGCGCGCCCTCGAACGAGCCGTTGGAGCGCACCCGGAAGACGGGCAGCCCGTCGCGGGCGCCGAGCGCATAGAGGAAACCGTTGTCCGTGGCGGCATAGACGCGGTCGCGCACGACGCAAGCCGACACCCGGCTCGCCTGCGGCGCCACGAATTGCCAGACGCTCTTGCCGGTGGCCGTCAGGACCGCGGCCACCCGCGCCCCCTCCAGCACGCACAGGGTCGCGGGCCCGGGGTTCTCGCCGGCGAGCAGCGATCCTGCCGAGGAGACGAGGTGCGGCTGCTCGGGCCCGCCGGGGTCGCGCACGAACCGGCCGGCGCCGCGGGAGGTCAGGCCGATCAAGCGCGAGCGGTGCGAGACCAGCACTCCGTCGTCCGCGAGCGCGGCGGAGTCGCACACGCGCTTGGACAGGAGCTCGCCCGTCGCCGCGTCCAGGAAGGTCACGCGCCGCTTCGAGACCACCACCAGCGCGCCGCCGCCCAGCGAGAGCTCGGTGGCCCGGGCTCCGGTGTCGACCCCGCGCCAGGCGATGCGGAAGCGCAGCCGCTTGAGCTTGCCCGTCCCCAGCGGAGCGCCGGCGCTCTTCTTGGAGCGCGAGCGGGGAGCGGCGCCTCCGTCGGCGAAGAGCTCGCCGCCCTCGACGACACGCAGGAGCTCGAGCTGCTCGCGGGCGCCGTCGACCAGGGCGCACAGGTACGGGTTCTTCGACTGGTTGGGGTTGCGCGCGACGATGGCGCCGCCGTAGTCGAGCGCGCACTGCAGGAACGAGCGGGCCAGGGCGAGCGGCTGGCAGGGGACGACGCGGCCCTCGACGGTGAGCAGCCCGCCGGTCAGGTCCAGCTTGAGCTTGGAGCCGCCGGAGGAGAGCGAGCCCTCCCAGGCCTTGGCCTGCTCGCGGTGGGCGGCCACGAGGTCCGCGGCGGCCCGCGAGAGGTCGGTCAGGGCGAGGAACGGAGGGGCCTTGCCGAAGGCCATCGGGGCGCCGCGCGTGTCGCGCAGGAACACCTCGCCCTCGCCGAGCAGGGAGTAGAGCTCGCCGCCGTGACGGGAGGAGTCGAGCCGGCTCGGCTCGTCGAACAGGACGAAGCCCGCCGCGGGGGCGTCGGGCTGGGCGGGCAGCACCACCTCGTGCGGCACCGGCTTGCTCTCGGCGCGGCGCGCGCTCTTGCCTCCAGACAGGCGCGCGGCCTTGCGCAACAGCTCGGCGCGCTTGGCCAGCCCACGCGCGAACGTCGTTCGCTCGAGCGCGGGGTCGACCGCCGAGAGGTCGCCGAGCAGCCCTTGCGCACAGGTGGCGACGGCCAGCGCGAGCGCCGGGAGATTGACCTCGAGCTCGCCCGCGAGCACCCGGGCCGGGCGGCCCAGCGAGACCAGGGTCAACGAAGCCTTGGGCCCACGCCGCCCGAGCACCAGCTCGACCGCGCCGTCGGCGAGCGGGACCTGGCCGCCCGCCGCCGGCTCGCGGCACAGGCGCAGGACCACGGCCGAGAGCTGGTCGACGACCTCGAAGATCGCCGCCTCGGCCAGCCCCTGCATCACGTCCACGCCGTCGACTTCGATGCCCAGCGAGTCGAGCACCGAAGCGGCACTGAACCGCTTGGTGCGCGAGTGGTCTTTGAGCCCCGACAGGTAGGTGGGGTTGAGCTTCCAGCTCTGGCCGGTGACGACGCGAACCATATCCGCGGTTATCCTACCTCGGCGGCGCGGGTGCGCCATGTTCCGACCGCCGCGATTTTTCTTCGTTTTTGGCCATTGACTTGGCTACAAGCCCTTCCTTAGGATTCGAACGCCCCTCGTCCGGCACGGTGCCGAACACGCAAGGGGGCGAAAACTCTGGAACTTTCGGGCGGGCTCGAGGCGCGAAGGAGCGGGCCGCCCACCGTGAGTGAGACACGGTGGCCTCGAGTTGCAACCTGTCCTCACCTGGCTGGTCGGACCGCCGGGAACACCAAGGCCCCTAGCAAAGGATTCGGATGACATTCTACGAAGCCGCCCTGCGCGTCCTGGAACGCGAAGGCAAGCCCCTGCACGTCAACGCCATCATCGAGCTCGCACTCAAGGACAACCTCCTCTCCCACGTCGGCAAGTCGCCTGAAGAGGTCATGCAGAGCAGGCTGCTCCACATGGCGCGCCGGCGCAACGAGCGCAAGGTCGTGGCCACCGCGCCCATGACCTACGGCCTGGTCGAGTGGGGCGTCGCCGAGGACGCTGCCGCGCTGACGCTGGTCCCCGAGCAGCCCAACGAGAACGAGAAGCCGCTGCGGCCCCGCGAGCGCCACCCCATCCCCTCGCCGGACAAGGTCCGCATCGCCGGCCGCGGAGAGCGGATGCGCAAGGGCTCCCGCCGCGACGAGGAGCGCGAGGAGCGGGGGCGCCGCAGGAAGTTCCCGCCGCTGGCCGAGGTGGCCTTCGAGGTCCTCTCCCAGGCCACCGGCCCCATGGCCGCGGTGGACATCGCCGCCGCCGCGCGCGAGCGCGACCTGGTCAGCGAGGACCTGGGCGCCGAGGCGCTGCTCCACGCGCTGCGCGAGGACAACCGCCGCCGCAGCGAGGCGGGCCGCAAGCCGGCCTTCCACATCGGCCCCAACGGCGAGGTGTCGGTCGAGCCCAAGGGCGCCGGCGAGGCCCCCAGCGCGGAGGCTCGAGGCGGCGTTCGCCTACGCCATCGGCATGCCGCTCACCGAGGGCCGGCCCGCCGAGCGCGGCCCCGGCGCGAGCCGCCTGATGGCCCAGGCCGCCGAGCACCGCCGGCAGATGCTGCGCCTGGTGCGCCGCCGGCTGGGCGACATGGACGCCGCGGGGTTCGAGCGCGCCGCGCTGGCGCTGCTCGAGGCCAAGGGCTTCCGCGAGATCAAGGTCGCCAAGCGCGGCAAGGAAGGGCCGCTGGTCATGGCCCGCCGCAAGGACGGCCTGACGGACCTGCGCTGGGTCATCCAGCTGCTCAAGGGCGGCGCGGAGGTCGGGCGCGAGGACATCGACGATCTGCGCAAGGACCTGGCGCACTTTGGCGCGCAGCTGGGCATCATCCTCTCGCCGGCCGACGTGACGCGCGACGCGCGGCACGACGCGTCCGCGGGCGCCCAGGTGCCGGTCCTGTTGTGGTGCGCCGACGCGCTCAGCGACCTGTACGCCGAGGCGAAGCTGGGCCTCATGAGCCTCAGCGTCGAGGTGCTCGACCTGGACGAGGCCTTCTTCCGGCAGTGCCGCGAGAAGGGCCGCGAGGACGAGCGGACCCGGCGCGCGCGCGAGGAGCGCGAGCGGGCCCAGGCCCCGGGGCCGCAGGCTTTAGCAGGCGCGGGCGCCGCCGCTCCGAATGCGACCGCCGCTGGGACCGCGCAGTCGGCTGCCCAGGCGACGTCTCCGGCACCGAGCGCCTCGCTGCCCGTCCCGACCGAGGCCGAGCGCGCCATGCTGGCGGCGGCCATCGTCACCGGCCCCTCCGCCGGAGACCGCGAGGCGGCTGAGGCGAGGCGCCGCGAGGAGGAGAAGCTGCGCGCCGAGGCCCACGAGAAGATCGAAGCCGCCGAGCTGCAGGCGCGCGCGCACAAGGCCGCGCCGGCGCCCGCCTAGCCGCCTCGAGCGACTGAAACGCTGGAGGTCTTCCTTGAAGGGCGCCGGTCAGGCCGACAAGAGCGAGCACGAGGAGGCGGACCCGGGAGCAGCCGACCCGGGCGCCGCGGCCCCCGAGCGCGCCATCGCCCAGCTGACGCCGATGATGCGCCAGTACCTGGAGACGAAGGCGCAGAACCCGGACGCCATCCTCTTCTTCAGGCTGGGCGACTTCTACGAGATGTTCTTCGAGGACGCGGTCAAGGCGTCCGAGCTCCTGCAGATCACGCTCACCTCCCGCGCCAAGGGCGACGAGCGCATCCCCATGTGCGGGGTGCCCTACCACGCCGCCAAGGGCCACATCGCCAAGCTGGTCGAGGCGGGCCTCAAGGTCGCCATCTGCGACCAGATGGAAGAGCCCGGCAAGGGCCCGGCCATCGTCCGCCGCGAGGTGACGCGGATCGTCACGCCGGGCATGGTCCTGGACGAGGACCTGCTCGACGCCCACGCCAACAACTTCCTGTGCGCGGTGCTGCTCGACGACGATCCGGGCGGTGGGCTCGCGCTGCTCGACGCCTCGACCGGAGAGTTCTTCGCCGGCGAGGTGATGACCGACGCCGCGCTGGCCGAAGAGGTCGCCCGCTCCGGCGCCCGCGAGATCCTGGTCCCGGCGTCCAAGGCCGCGGCCAACCGGGCCGAGGCCCTGTCGCGCTCGGGGCAGCTCGCACTCGACGCCTACCCCGACGACGCCTTCGACCCCGCCCGCGCGCAGTCGGCGCTCGCGACGCACCTGGGGGTGAAGACGCTGG
Source organism: Myxococcales bacterium (assembly GCA_049841135.1). Taxonomy (GTDB): domain Bacteria; phylum Myxococcota; class Myxococcia; order Myxococcales; family UBA5297; genus JACRCT01. The sequence goes on along the minus strand of JASGHK010000001.1, from coordinate 1,256,055 downwards.
AGGGCTTCGGCCTGGGCGACAAGCCGCGGGCGGTGGGGGCGGCGGGCGCGGCGCTGCGCTACCTCAAGCAGACCCAGAAGTCGGACGCGAAGCACGTCGACCGGATCTCGCTGCACAACGCCTCGGGCGCGATGGTGCTGGACGAGTCCTCGCGGGCCAACCTGGAGATCGTCAAGACGCTGCGCGACGGCAAGCGCAAGGGCTCGCTCCTGGGGCTGCTCGACAAGAGCTTCCACGGCCATGGGTGGACGGCGCCTGGCGCGCTGGCTGTCCTACCCGCTGATGGACGTCGCGGAGATCGACCGGCGCCTGGACGCGGTGGGCGAGCTCGCCGAGCGCGGGGTGCTGCGCGAGGAGCTGGCCGCGCTGCTCAAGCCCATCGCCGACATCGAGCGGCTGACCGCGAAGCTGTCTTTGGGGCAGGGGAATGCCCGCGACCTGCGCGCGCTGGCGACGAGCCTCGGACTCTTGCCGAAGCTGGCGGCGAAGGCCGGCGCCTGCGCGTCCGCGCTCCTGTCGGCGATGGCCAAGCCGCTCTGCGCGCTCGAGGGTCTCTACGAGCTCCTGGACAAGGCGGTGGCGCTCGAGCCGCCGGTGACGCTCAAGGAGGGCGGGCTCATCCGCGAGGGCTACGACCCGGGGCTGGACAAGCTCGTGAAGGTGGCGACGCAGGGCAAGGACTTCCTGCTCCAGCTGGAGGCCAAGGAGAAGGAGCGGACCAAGATCGCCTCGCTCAAGGTCCGCTACAACCGGGTCTTCGGCTACTACATCGAGATCACCAAGGCGAACCTGCACCTGGTCCCCGCCGACTACGTGCGCAAGCAGACCACCGCGGGCGGCGAGCGCTTCGTCACGCAGGAGCTCAAGGAGTTCGAAGAGCAGGTCCTCACCGCCGAGGAGCGGCGCTTCGCGCTGGAGGTGGAGATCTTCGAGCGGCTGCGGCAGGAGGCGGTCAAGCGCGCGGGGGCGCTGCGCGAGGCGGCCGACGCGGTCGCGGTGGTGGACGCCGTCTTGTCGCTCTCGCGCGTGGCCGCCGAGTTCGGCTACGTGCGGCCGGTCGTGGACGACTCGGACGTCCTCGACATCGTCGAGGGCCGCCACCCGGTGGTCGAGCGGATGCTCGGCAACGAGACCTTCGTCCCCAACGACCTGCGCCTGGACCGCAGCGGCCAGCAGGTCCTGGTCATCACCGGCCCCAACATGGCCGGCAAGAGCACCGTGATGCGCCAGGTCGCGCTCATCGTCCTGATGGCGCAGGCGGGCTCGTTCGTGCCGGCCAAGAGCGCGCGGGTCGGGCGCTGCGACCGGATCTTCACCAGGGTCGGCGCGGCCGACAACCTCTCTCGCGGGCAGTCGACCTTCATGGTCGAGATGACCGAGACCGCCAACATCCTGCACAACGCCACCGAGCGCTCGCTGGTGGTCCTCGACGAGATCGGCCGCGGCACCTCCACCTTCGACGGGCTGTCCATCGCCTGGGCGGTGGCCGAGCACCTGCACGACCACGTCGGTGCGCGCACGCTCTTCGCCACGCACTACCACGAGCTGGTGGACCTGGCCCGCGAGAAGGCCCGGGTGAAGAACACCACCATCGCGGTCAAGGAGTTCCAGGGCCGGGTGGTCTTCCTGCGCAAGCTCGTGCCCGGGGGCGCATCGCGCAGCTACGGCATCGAGGTGGCCAGGCTCGCGGGGCTGCCGCCCGAGGTGCTGGTGCGGGCCCGGCAGATCCTGGGGAACCTGGAGAAGGCCGAGCTCGACGACGCCGGCCGGCCTCAGCTCTCGCGCGGGCGCAAGAAGGAGTCGCCGGCGCAGCTGTCGTTCTTCGGGACCGCCCGCGAGAGCGAGCCGCCGGCCTACGCCGCGCTGGCTCAGGGAGCCTCGAGGGCGTGGACCTCGACCAGATGACCCCGCTCGCCGCGCTGACCCTCCTGGGCCAGCTCAAGGAGCGCGTGGGCGAGGCGAAGAAGAAGAAGGGGAGCTGACCATGCCCAGACGCAAGACCGTGAATGCCACCGAGGCCTACCCGTTCGTGAAGTGGGCCGGCGGCAAGACGCAGCTGCTCGAGGCCATCCTCGCCCACCTCCCCGAGAAGCTCGCCGGCACCTACCACGAGCCGTTCGTCGGCGGCGGCGCGGTCTTCTTCAAGCTCCGGGCGCTCAAGCGGATCAAGAAGGCCCGCCTCTCCGACGCCAACGTCGAGCTGATGAACGTCTATGTGGAGCTGCGCGACGCGCCCGAGGCGGTGCTGGCCGAGCTGGAGGCGCTCTCGACGCGCAACAACTCGAAGGACTACTACGAGATCCGCGCGCAGGACCCGGACACGATGACGGCGCCGCAGCGGGCCGCGCGGCTCATCTACCTGAACAAGACCGGCTTCAACGGGCTGTACCGGGTCAACAGCAAGGGCGGCTACAACGTGCCCTTCGGCGACAACCAGAAGGCCAAGATCGCCGATCGCGCCAACCTCCTCCTCGTGCACAAGGCGCTGGCCAACACCCGGCTCGAGGTCTGCGGCTTCAAGGACGTGCTGGGGCATGCCAAGGCGGGCGACTTCGTCTACTTCGACCCGCCGTACCAGCCCGTCTCCAAGAGCTCCTCGTTCACGGCTTACGCCAAGGGCGGCTTCGGCGAGGTGCAGCAGCGCCACCTGGCGCAGGTCGTCGAGGAGCTCTCGCGCAAGGGCGTGGACGTGCTGCTCTCGAACTCGGACACGCCGCTGGCCTGCGAGCCTCTACGAGGGCAAGGGCTACGAGGTGGAGCGGGTCGACGCGCGCCGGGCGATCAACAGCAAGGCGAGCGGCCGCGGAGCCATCAAGGAGCTGCTCGTGCGGGTGCATCCCAAGACGGAAAAGAAGGCTCGTGAGAGCAAGCCGGCGAGCCAGCTTTCCATTGCTTTCAAATCGTGAGCCGCGGTACGTTTTGGCCGCATCGCGCGTCCGAAAGCACCAAGGAAACGCGCTGGTGTTCAGGCTCCGGGCAGGCACTCACCAGGTCGTCCCGGAGAGGAACAACCAGAGGCACTCCAGGGCCTCACTCTCAAGGAACGGAAGCATGGCTAGGGGCAAGGTGAAGTGGTTCAACGACGCCAAGGGCTTCGGCTTCATCTCGCAGGACGAGGGTGGCGAGGACGTCTTCGTGCACCACACCGCCATCCAGATGGACGGCTTCCGCTCCGTGGCCGAGGGTGACGCGGTCGAGTTCGAAGTGACCAAGGGCCCCAAGGGCCTGCAGGCTGCGAACGTTCGCAAGCTGTAGCACCTGGAGCTCCAGCGGCTAGGTCGGGCGCTTCCGAGGTCCGGAGGCGCCCGATGTTTCATGGGGAAGTGGCAGGGGTAGGCGGAGAGGACGAACAAACACGATGCTCGACTCGCTCAAGAAACGCCCAGGCAGCCTGCGCTGGGCCCCGCGCCAACGGTTCGGGGTGTCGGAGACCGGCCGTGCGGCGCTGGCGGCGTACGAGGAGTCGCTTGCCCAGTACCAGGCGCGCATCACCAAGGACCGGTCGGACATGGACCGGCTGCAGAAGGCGTGGGCGGAGACCTACAAGGTCACCCCCGAGGACGCGAGCATCCTGGGCGAGTTCGCCAAGAAGGACCTGTTGCCGCGCGAGGTCCAGGCCGCGCTGGACGACTGCGGCACGACGCTGCGCGAGGTGCAGGCGGCGGTGGACCGGCTCTACACCGCCGGGCTGCTCGCTCCCACCAACGGCGGCGCGCCGCTGCCGCAGAATGCCCAGGGCGGCGGCGAAGAGATGGACGACGAGTTCTGAGAAGACCGCCCGCAATCGCGGGTCTCGCGGCTTCGAGGTTTCGGGGATTGCGACGCGTCTTGAACCGCCAAGGTCGCCAAGGGGCCAAGGTCGCCAAGGCTGCTGGCACGCCGGTGGAGGCCTCACCATTGCCCGCGACTTGGGGGCCCACGCCGACTCGCTGACATTCCTCGCGCACGGCGGCGCGTGGGAGCCCACGAAAACCAAGTAGCTCTTGGCGACCTTGGCCCCTTGGCGACCTTGGCGCTCAAACGAGCTCCCGCGCACCTCTCAGGCCCCGTCCGACGCCCAGCCTGGGGCGCTCCACGAGCATCTCTGGTGGCACGAGGAGCGCCGCCGTCACTGCACCGTCATCGTCATCGACTGCGAGATGAGCGGCTGGCCGATGTACGAGGGCGCGTAGGTCACCTTGAGCGTCTGGGTGCCCTTGCCCAGGAGCGTGACCTGGCCGGCCTTCGAGTTGCTGATGGTGGCCACCACGCCGGGGTTGCTGTTCGCCGGCTCGAAGGTGCAGAAGGCGGTGACGTCGGCGGTGCTGTTGTCGGTGAAGGTGCCGACCACCTTGAGCTGGAACGGTCCCGCGCCCGTCAGCGTGACCGAGCCGGAGGAGGGGGCGCCGCCGTTGACGCCCACCGCCAGCGAGCGGAGGTTGGCGCCGTTGACGGTCACGTCCTGGGTCACCGACTTGCCCTGGAAGGTGGCGCGCACCTTGCCGGTCGACGGTGTCTGGTTCGGGGCGTGGGCGATGATCATCGGCCAGGGCATGGTGGTGAACAGGCCGGTGGCGATCTGCACCACGTCCGGGGCCATCGAGTCATAGGTCGCCGACTCGGTCAGGTCGAGCTGGGTGCCGTCGGCGAAGTTGCCGGTCACCGTCAGCCGGCTCGTCGAGCCCTGCGCCAGCGTCGTCTGGTCGGCCGTCATCGTCAGTGAGCTGAGCGTCGTCGCCGCCAGCACCACGTTCTTGCTCGCGGTGACCGAGCCGAAGGTCGCCGAGACGGTCAGGTTGCCGGCCGCCTTGGCCACCACGGTGGTCGTGCCGTCGGCGTCGGGGGAGATGCTCGCCAGCGACGAGTCGGAGACCGACCAGAAGACCGTGCTCGGGCCCAGGTCCATCACCGTGCCGTCCGAGAAGGTCCCCATGGCGTGCACCTTGGTCGCCAGGCCCACCACCATCGTCGACGGCAGGTTGAGGTCGATCTTGGTGATGGTGGCGCTGGTCACCGTCACCGGGACGTTGGTGACGAAGATGCCGGACATGTCCATGGCGGTGCAGGTGATCTCGGCCGAGCCCACGGCGTAGGCGGTGGCGATGCCGTTGACGCCTACCCTGACGATGCTGTCGTTGGTGGAGGCCCAGGTCGGGTTGAGGATCTCCACCGCCCAGCCGTCGCCGTTGCTCTTGTAGGCGAAGATCCCCGACATCTTGGCGGCGGTGCCCTTGGGCAGGATGACCTTGCCCGGGGTGACCTCGACGCCGGTGATGTTCGAGTTGAGGACCTGCAGCCGGCTGTTGCCCATCGAGCCGTCGTAGTTGACGTAGAGCGGCGTCAGCCCCGCGTCCTTGGCCCAGATGCCGAAGTAGGTGAAGTTGTACATCTCCGCCACCGAGGGGTTATCGATGGTCCAGAGCGTCTCGCTGTGCGGCACCTCGACCACCGTCTGGTCCGAGTACACGGCCCAGGCGCGGTAGGGGTAGATGAGGTTGGGGCGCAGCACGGCGTTGGGCGGGACGATGGCGATGCGGTCCAGGGTCGGCACCTGCACGACGACGGTGGCGGTCCCGGTCAGGTTGTTGAACTTGGCGCGGATGGTGGTGGTCCCGCCGCCGATGCCGGTCACGGTCCCGCCGGGGACGACCGAGGCGACCGCGAAGTTGTCCGAGCTCCAGGTGCACGAGGAGGTCAGGTCCTTGGTCGAGCCGTCGCTGTAGGTGGCGATGCACTTGAAGGTGCCGGTCTGGTTCTTTTGCAGCACCAGCCCGCTGGGGTCGATGGCCAGGCTGACGAGATCCGCGGCGACGACGGTGGCGGCGGCGGTGGTGGTCTTGCCCGCGTAGCTGACGGTGATCGTCACCGGCCCGCCGACCTTCACGCCCACCGCGCTGGTCGCGTCCATGTCGACGATGGTCCGGTCGGCCGACGAGAAGACCGAGGTCGCCGTGACGTCCTTGGTCGTGCCGTCGGAGTAGAGCGCGGTGACCGTGAGCGCCTTCTTGGCCCCCACGGCGACGCTGAAGGTGCCGGGGCTGACGGTGATGCTCACCACCGTCACCGGCGCGGTGATCGTCAGCTTGGCGCTGGCCGACTTGCCGCCGTAGCTGGCGGTGATGGTGACCGGGCCGCCCTGGTGCACGCCGGTGACCACGTTCTTGTTGATGCTGACCAGGCCGGCGACGTCGTCGCTGGTGAAGAGGGCCAGCAGCGAGACGTCCTTGGACGTCCCGTCGGAGAGGACGGCGCTGACGGTGTAGACCTGATCGTTCCCCTCGGAGACCTTCGAGGACTGCGGGGTGATGGTGAGCAGGTCGACCTCGGGGTCGGTGACGGTGACCGTGGCGAAGCCCGACAGGGTCTCGAAGGTCGCGGTGACCTTGGCGGTGCCGACCTTCAGGCCGGTGACCTTGCCGGTGGCGTCGACCTTGGCGTTGCCGTTGTCCACCGTCCAGGTGGCCTTGAGCGTCACCTCCACCTGCGTGTTGTCGGCGTAGGTGGCCCAGGCGGTGAGGTTGCCGGTGCGGCCGGCGACGACCGAGAGGGTGGCGGGGCGGACCTCGATCTTGGTGAGCTTGGGTGCGTTGACCGTCACGTCCACCTTGACGACCAGGCCCCCGAAGGAGGCGGAGACGACCGTCTTGCCCTGGCGGTTGCCAGTGACCATGCCGCGGCCGGTGGCCACGCCGCTGGTGACGCTGGCGATGGTCGGGTCGTCGCTCGTCCAGTCGGTGGAGTCGGTGACGACGACGCTGGTGCCGTCGCTGTAGAAGGCGGTGGCCACCAGCTGCTGCTGGCCCTTGTAGTCAAGCGTGAGCGAGGCGGGGGCGACGAGCAGCTTCTCGAGGGTCGCCGGGGTCACGGTCAGCGTGGTCTTGGCCGAGACGCCGGAGAGCGAAGCCTTGACCTCGGTCTTGCCTGCGGCGAGCGCGGTGACCAGGCCCTTGGAGCCCGAGGCGTTCGAGACCGAGGCGATGGTGAGGTCGGTGATGGTCCAGGTCACCAGGGTGGTCACGTCCTGGGTGTTGCCGTCGGAGTACTTCCCGGTGGCGTGCATCTGCAGCTTGGTGCCCTTGGCGATGGTCGGGTCGAGCGGGTCGAGGGTGATCGAGACCAACGTGGCCGGGGTGACGATGACCGTGGCGGTGGCCTGCTTGCCGCCGAACGCCGCGGTGATGGTGACCTGGCCGGTCTTGACGCCCGCGACGACGCCGCGCGGAGAGGAGAGGGTGGAGACCGAGGCGATGGTGTTGTCGGTGCTGGTCCAGTCCGCCTGGTCGGTCACGTCGAGCGAGGAGAGATCGGTGAAGGTGGCGGTGGCGGCGAGGATGCCGGTCGTGCCCTTGGCGATGGCCGAGAAGTCCGGCGCGACGGTGAGGGTGACGACCTCGGCGGCGGTGACGTTGAGCGCCGCGGTGCCCGAGACGCCGTCGAGCTTGGCGGTGATGGTGGACGGGCCCGGCGAGAGCGCCTTGGCCTGGCCCTGCGAGCCGGCGACATTGGAGATGCTGGCGACCTTCCCGTCGGAGGAGGTCCAGGTGACCGCGGTGGTGATGTCCTGGGTCGAGCCGTCGCTGTAGGTGCCGACGGCGTTGAAGCTGGCGGTGGAGCCCTTGGGGACCGTCTGCTTGGCCGGGTTGACCGCGATGGAGGAGAGAGTGGCCGCGGTGACCTTGACGTCGGCCGAGCCGGACTTGCTCAGGAAGGTGGCGGTGGCCTTGGTGCTGCCCACGGCTTCGCCCTTGACCTTGCCCGGGGTGCCCGAGACGAGCGAGGCGATCTTCGAGTCGGCTGTGCTCCAGGTGGCGAACAGGGTCACGTCCTGCGGCGGGATGCCGCCGGTGAAGAGCGCCGTCGCCTGGAACGTGCCGGTGGTCCCCTTGGCGAGCTGCATCGAGGGCGGGGTCAGCTCGACCGAGGTGATCTCCGCGGTGGTGACGGTCACGGACGCGGCCGCCGACTTGCCGTTGAAGCTCGCGGTGACCGTGGCGTCGCCGGCGGCGAGGCCGGTGACCAGGCCGCGGGGCGAGGCGCCAGTGGTGACCGAGGCGATCCCCGGCTGGCTCGAGGTCCAGCTGGCCTGGTCGGTCACGTCGGCGGTGCTGGCGTCGTCGTACACCGCGACGGCCTTGAGGTTGAGGCTCGTCTTGAGCGGGAGGATGAGCAGCGGCGGGCTGACCTCGATGCGCAAGAGCTGCGCGCCGTTGACGGTCAGCTTCGCGGTCGCGTCCAGGCCCTGGTAGGTCGCCTTGGCGGTGACGGTGCCTTCGGCTCGGCCGACGTAAGTCCCGCTCTCGGTGCCCGGCGGTGCGATGGCGGTATCCGAGCTGGTCCACGCTGCCTTGGCGGTGACGACCTCGGTGCTGTTGTCGCTGTAGGTCGCGACGGCCGAGAAGGTGGCCGTCCCGCCCAGGGGGATGGTGGTCTCGGTCGGGTTGAGGGCGAGGCTCTTGATGGCCGGACCGGTGACCTTGACCGTCACCTCCTTGGTCAGGCCCTCGGCGCTGACGCGCAGGATGGTCTCGCCCACCTTCAGGCCGGTCAGCCAGGCGCGACCCTTGTCGGAATTGATGGAGAAGATGCCGGCCTGCCCCGCGGCCCATTCGGCGGACTCGAGCGCGGCGAGCTTGCCGTCGGCCTTGACCGCTTGCGCGACCACCTGGAGGTCCTCGCCCACCGGGACGGCGGGCTCGGCCGGGTCGACCTGGAGATCGACGGTGGGGACGCGTGGCGCCTTCGGCGCGGTACGGGCGCAGCCGACGGCAGACAACGCCAGGAGGACGACGAGGAGGAGGCGAGTTGGCTGGATCATCTTGGACCCCCGAATGCCCGAGCCGGCCGGCAGGGCTTTCGCTGGCAAGTCGCCAGAGGTCGGTGATTCTCCCACAGGTCGGGGGCGGGGCGCAGGAAAGAGCTGCGGGGCCCGGCGTTCAGGCGCGTTCAGGCCTGGAGCGCCAACAGGTCCACATCCGGGAAGGGATTCGACGGCTTCGGGGTAGAGCACCCGGTGCAAGCTCAAGCCATCGGCGTCGGCGCGGGGAGGTCGCGGGGCCTGGCGGGCGAGCATCCTTGCGAGGTCATCGTGAGAGTAGGCGCCGACCGCGAAGCCCAGGGCGCCGCCGACGAGGTGTCGGACGAGGTGCTTGCCGAAGCCTGCGGCCGCGACCTCGAGCAGGAACTCGCGGTCGGACGACCCGTCGACGATCCGCGCCCGCGTGAGCTTCCGCTGGTCGGGGCCGTGCTCCCGCTCGGTCGCGAAGGCGGAGACGTCCGGTGCGGCTTCGAGGAGGCGCAGCGCCTCGGCCAGCCGTGCGGTATCGAGGCTCGGGTAGGGGAAGCGCTCCGAGGGCAGCCGCCACGACGCCGGGGCTCCCGCGAAGGAGAGCCGGTACCGGTAGACCTTCCCGATCGACGACCAGTGGGAGTGGAAGGAGGCGTCGGCCTCGCGCAGGGCCAGGATGCGGATGGTCCCCGGCAGGTCGTCGTTGAGCGCCTCGCGCAGGCGGTCGGGGTCGACCGGGGCGCGGGTCGAGAAGGAGGCGACCTGGGCCCGGGCGTGAACGCCGGCGTCGGTCCGGGAGGCGCCGAACGGGGTCGCGCCGATGCCCGCCCGGTGCAAGGACGCCGAGAGCACGCCGCCGACGGTGGGCAGCTCGGGGTGCGGCTGCCAGCCCTTGTAGGCGCCGCCGTCGTAGCGGACGAGCAGCGCGAAGGTCCTTCGGTGGGAGCCGGGCTGGCCTGGGGAGCGTCTCGCCATGCGGATGCCGGAGGATATCCAGAAGGGCCTTGCCTGCCTTGGGCTTTCGCGCCAAAAACTCCCCACCTTTTCCCGGAGACGAACTTGAACCAGCTGCGATGCCTCCTCTTCGCCTCCGCGGCTGCCGTGCTGGCAGCCGCCTGCGCCACCACGAGCACGAGCCCCAAGGCCGATGACCGGAGAACCCCGCCCATGCCCACCGTCGAGCGCGTCCCCGTCCCGCTGATCGACCACAAGCTCGGCCCCGACGAGATCCTGAGGAAGAGCCAGGCGGCCGAGGCCGAGTGCGAGAAGGCGCTCAAGGCCATCGAGGGAATCGGCGACGTCTCGCGCACCTTCGCCAACACCGTCGAGGCGATGGAGCAGGCGATCGCCGACTTCCTGGACGCCACCTCGCGGCTGGGCATCCTCAAGGACATCCACCCCTCGGACAAGGTCCGCCAGGCCGCCTCCGTCGCGGACGAGAATGCCGGCAAGTACCTGGTCCAGGTCGCTTCGCGGCGCGAGCTCCACAAGGCGGTCAAGGGGTGGCAGGCCAACGCCGGCGCCCGCGAGGTCCTCGATGCCGACCAGAAGCGCCTGCTGGAGCTGACCCTGCGCGACTTCCGACGCAACGGCCTCGAGCTGCCGGACGCGCAGCTCAAGCGCCTGGTGGAGCTGCGCACCAAGCTCACCGAGCTTCTCCACGCAGTTCGGCCAGCACCTCAACGAGAACACCGACACCGTCGAGGTCAGCGAGGCCGAGCTGGACGGCCTGCCGCAGACGATGATCGACCGGCTGGCCAAGTCGAAGTCGGGCGGGCGGATCCTGACCACCAAGTACCCCGACTATTACCCGTTCATGGACAACGCCAAGAGCGAGGCGGCCCGCCGTCGCTTCTACATCGCCATGGAGAGCCGCGAGGCGGCGCGCAACACGCCGCTGCTCCAGCAGGCCATCGCGCTGCGCGAGGAGCAGGCGAAGCTCTTGGGCTACGCGACGCACGCCGACTACGTCGCCGGCGACCAGATGGCCAAGGACGCCAAGACCGTCGAGGCCTTCCTCGCCTCGCTGCGCGAGAAGCTCAAGCCGCGCCGCGACGCCGACTTCGCCAAGATGCTCGAGCTCAAGCGCGCCGAGACCGGCGACGCCAAGGCCGAGCTCAAGCCGTGGGACGTGCCGTACTACCTGAACCAGATCAAGAAGCGGGACTTCACCCTCGACAGCGAGCAGGTCCGCGAGTTCTTCCCCGCGCAGACTGTGCTGACCGGCATGTTCAAGGTCTACGAGGCGCTGCTCGGCATCGAGATCAAGGAAGTGGAGAACGCCGACGTGTGGGCGCCCGAGGTGAAGCTCTACGAGGTCCGCGATCGCGGCACCGGCGCCTACGTCGCGACCTTCTACATGGACCTCTTCCCGCGCAAGGGGAAGTACAGCCACGCCGCCTCGGCGGGCGTCACGGTGGCGCGGGTGTTCGGCGGCAAGTACCAGGCGCCGGTGGCGCTGGTGATGGCCAACTTCAACCCGCCCGCGGGCGGCCGGCCGTCGCTCCTGGCGCACGACGAGGTGAAGACGCTCTTCCACGAGTTCGGCCACGTGATGCACCAGACGCTGACCGTGGCGCGCTTCGGCAGCCAGGCCGGCTCGGCGGTGGCCCGCGACTTCGTCGAGGCGCCCTCGCAGATGCTGGAGAACTGGGTCTACGAGAAGGTGGCGCTCGACCAGATGAGCGGCCACTACCAGGACCCGGCGAAGAAGCTGCCGCAGGAGACGATCGAGAAGATCAAGGCGGCGCGCACCTTCGACGCCGGCTGGCGCTACACGCGTCAGGTGTTCCTGGCGAGCTTCGACCAGGCGCTGCACACCGGCGCGGGCGCGGCCGACCCCGACGCGCTCAGCCGCAAGCTGTACCAGGAGATCCTCGGCATCGCGCCTGCGCCCGACACGCACTTCCCGGCCACCTTCGGGCACCTGATGGGCGGCTACGACGCCGGCTACTACGGCTATCTGTGGGCCGAGGTCTTCGCCGACGACATGTTCTCGCTCTTCGCCACCAAGAACGTCATGGACCCGGAGCTCGGCCGCCGCTACCGCGAGGCGATCCTCGCACCGGGCCGCAGCGAGGAGCCCAGCGTGCTGCTCGAGCGCTTCCTGGGCCGCAAGCCGAGCAACGAGGCCTTCCTGAAGAAGCTGGGTATCGGCCAGTAGTCCCGCGAGGGCGGCGTGCCGGTGGGGCCCTTGCGTAAGATAGGCACCCATTTCGTGACATGAACCGCGCCGCCCGGCTCGAGTCGAGGCGCGCGGGAAGACGGCTTTCACCCGGCCTCCCGCCGCATATGATGCGGCGCGGAGGTCTCGATGAAAGCCAAGACGCGCAGGCTGCTGCTGGGGATCCTCGGGGGCTTTGTCGTATTCGTGGCCTTCGTGGTCTCCCGGTTCTTCTGCTTCTCGGGGTGGATGCGCTACGGCATCAGCCTCGACGAGTGCCCCGACGGCAAGCCGCGCCAGACCCTGGTCGGCTACGCGGACAGCCTGCGCCGCGATGCGGTGGGCTCCATCCGCATCGGCGCGGTGGCGCACTACACCACCGGCCCGGCCACCGAGGACCGCACCACCTGGCTCAGCCGCTTCTCGGCCGACGCCTTCCTCGTGCAGAACGGCCAGGAAACGCCGCTCAAGCCGGAGAAGGGCTGGACCAGCGCCGGCGACTTCCAGGCCGCGCAGGTCAAGCTGCCCCAGGTCAACGACGGCGACTATCTCCTGCGCTTCAAGGTGAAGTCCGGGCTCGAGGACAGCCAGACGCTCGACGTCCCGTTGCCCATCTACGCCCCCGCGCAGATCCACGTGCTGACCGACCGGCCGCTGTACGAGCCGGGGAACCAAGTGAAGTTTCGCGCCGTCGCGCTGCGCGCCCGCGACCTGGCTCCGCTCGATGGCCGCCCCGGCATCTGGCTGATCACCGACCCCACCGGCGAGACGCTGCTCGAGGAGCGCTCGCCCGCGGGTCCGTGGGGCGTGGCCGCCGGGACCTTCCCGCTCGACTCCGGCGCCCAGAGCGGAGACTGGAAGGTGCGCTGGGTCTCGGGCGACGCCTCCGGCGAGCAGACCTTCCGCGTCGAGCCCTTCACGCTCCCGCGCTTCAAGGTCGAGGCGAATGCGAGCAAGGCGTTCTACCGGCCAGGCGACAAGCCGATCGTCCGCGGCTCGGTCACCTACAGCTCGGGTGCGCCGGTCGTCGACGCCAAGGTCGCCATCACCTGGAACGTGCTGGGCGAGTGGCCGCCGCCGCTCGAGTGGATGGCCAAGACGCTCCCTAAGAACGCCACTACCGACAAGGGCGGTCGCTTCACGCTGGACCTGCCGGTGATCCCCGGCGACCTGCGCGGGCAGGTGACCCTGGCCGCCAACCTCGAGGCCACCGACCCGGCCGGCGACCGCGTCACGGGGTCCGTCTCCGCGCTGCTGGCCCAGGAGCCGATCGTCGTGACCGCCGTGACCGAGATCGGCAACGGCCTGGTCGAGGGCTTCAACAACCGCATGTACCTGCGCGTCACCGACGCCGGCGGAGCGGTGCTCCCCAAGGCAGAGCTGACCGTCAAGCGCGCCTGGGACCCCTCGGACAAGGGCATCGTCGCGGTCGCGGATGAGGACGGGGTCGCGAGCGTGCAGGTCGATCCCGGTCCGGCGGTCAACGTGGTCATCCCGCCCATGCCGTACCGGCCGCGCCCGAAGCCGGCGGTGGTCACGCTGAGCCAGATCGACGATCTGCTGACAGGAGAAGAGCCGTCGCTGGGCGACCGCAAGGCGCTGGACGGCTGGCTTGGCGCGCTCGAGCCCTGCGCCCGGTTTGTCCACGGCAGCGACTCGGTGTCGCTGGGCGTGCGCGTCGACTCGGGCGGCGCGGTGATCGCCGTCGGCACCGACGCCCGGCCGCTGTCGCGCTGCGTCTGGCAGGTGGTGAAGGAGAAGCGGATGGTCCCGGGCCCGGAGCGCCTCTACCAGCTGGCGTACTCCTTCGGCGACCCCGGCCTGACCGACCTGGAGCCGGCAATCCAGGGCGTGCCCGAGGAGCCGGAAGGCCTGGAGGAGATGATCCACGAGGCGAGCTCCGACGCTCGGAGCTGTCTCAACCGCGGCCTGGGCGAGCAGATGCAGCTGGAGCGCTTCGCGACGTGGCGGACGACCAAGGGCAGCAAGGAGGTGGTCGTCACCTGGGCGAACCTCCCCAAGGGCGAGGAGCGGCGCCTGCAGGCCAACGCCTGCGTCGAGTCGCGCTTCCAGGGAATGCAGCTCAAGGAGCCGGTGGACCACCCGGCAGTCGGGTTCGTCACCTTCTCCGCCGTGCCCTACATCGAGCCCGGCGAGGAGCGGCCGCAGGCGACGGTGATGCTGGGCTACGAGTTCACGGTCAGCGCCAAGGCGGGCAACGAGCCGCTCGGCTCGGCCAAGCTGCGCCTGACGCCCGGGGCCGTCCCGAGCATCCGGCTGCGCCTGACGCCGGTGCTGGCCACCGCTGGCGGCGACCTGAAGCTCGAGATCCTCCGCGGGCCCGACTTCAACGGCGAGCTCCCCGAGAAGGTCTGGCTCAGCAACGCCGGCCGCTCGTTCGAGGCGTTGACCGACAAGGAGCACCGCAACGCGACCTTCAAGCTCCCCAACGACGTCGAGGGCTGGCTGCAGGTGAGCTGGGGCGGAGCGCAGGCGTTCGCCTACGTGACCCCCAAGGCCAACCTCTCGGTCACGCTCAAGAGCGAGCAGGAGCGCTACGCGCCGGGCCAGACGGCGAAGCTGCTGCTGGAGACGAAGGCGTCGCAGAAGGGTGTCGCCGCCGCGGTCGGCCTGTTCGGCGTAGACGAGTCGCTCTCGCAGCTGGTGCCGCTGCCCGGCCCGGACGCGATGGCCAAGCTGCGGCCGCAGGCGACGATGGTCTCCCAGGCGTTCGGCACGCTCGACGCCCAGGCGCTGTCGATGGGCCGGGTGCGCGGGGCCAATGCCGCCGCGGCCATCGTGGCCCGCGTCGCCTCGCCGCCGACCGCCGCCGAGCTCGACCGGTGGATCAGCGCCCAGAACCAGCAGGCCTTCACTCCGATCGAAGCGCTCACCGACAACTTCTACGGCGTGCTCACCGAGCTGCACGTGCAGACCCGCGCCTGGGAGAAGGAGGCGCCGGCCGCCGAGAAGATGCACCCGCAGAAGATGGCGGAGCTGTGGAAGAAGGCGATCGCCGCCTGCCAGCAGCGCAAGGAAGGGGTCGAGGACGCCTACGGGCGGACCCTGAGGCTCTCGCAGCTTCCGGGCGAGCTGCTGGCGCTGGTGGATCCGCGGATGGTCGTCGTGCAGGGCACGCGGCTCCCCGAGGACGTCGAGAACTGGCAGGCCTGGGTCGCGAAGGAGGAGCCATGAACCGCTCCCTGATGGTGATGACGGTGGTGGCGGGATTCCTGCTCGCGGGCTGCCGCAGCAGGTCGGCAAGCGTGCTCGGTGGCGAAGAGGCGGCGCCGTCGGTGGGCTACGACAACAAGCCGGACATGGAAGACGGCCTGATGGACCGTCGAAAGCGCAAGGAGGCCCCGCCAGCTCCGCCTCGCGCCGCGAAGATCGTGATGAAGGCAGAGAAGAAGTCGCTGATGGACTTCGACGCCAAGGGCGGTGGTCCCGGCGCCGCGGGCGGCATGGCCAACCTGGCTGTGCCCAAGCAGGACAAGGCCCAGGACGAAGCGGACGATGCGCCCAGCCCGGAGCCGGTGGAGGGTGGGGCGGCTTCGGCAACGGCGCCGACCCGCGCCTGGTTCCCCGAGACCTTCCTCTTCAACCCGCTGGTCGTCACCGACGCCGAGGGCAAGGCCGAGGTCCCAGTCCGAGTCCCGGACCGCCTGACCAATTGGCGTGTCCTGGCGCTCGCGCACTCCCGCGACGGCGCGCAGGCCGGCGCGGTGACCACCTTCCGCGGCACGCTGCCTGCCTACGTCGATCCCGTCGTGCCCGGCTTCCTCCTCGCCGGCGACGAGGTGCGGCTGCCGGTCCAGGTCGTGAACACCACCGAGAAGGAAGTGGTCGAGTCGCTCAGGATCGAGGCTGCCAACGCCGCTCTCGAGTTCGCGGCCAAGACCGTGAAGGTGCCGCCGGGCGGCAATGCGGTGGAGTACGCCACGCTGCGCGCCGATGCTCCTGGCACGGCCGTGCTGAAGGCGGTGCTCGGCGCCACCGACGCCGTCGTCCGCTCCATCCCCGTGCAGCCGACCGGCAAGCTCGTGGAGATCCGCAAGGGCGGCTCGCTCGCCAATCCGCGCGACGTCGCGCTCGAAGGCCCCGAGAAGCTCGACCCGAAGAGTGCCGTGGCTCGGCTGACGGTCTACCCGGGTGCGCTGGCGCTGCTGCGCTCCGAGCTCTCGACGGCTTCGGGCCGCGATGGCACCGCCGAGGCGGCCTACGCGCTGGCCCTGGGCGGCCGCGCGGACGGACTGCTCAAGGCGCTGGGCGGGGAACCAGATGCCCAGGCCATCCGCGACCTGTCGATCATCGCCAGCCAGCGGGCCATCCGCGAGGGCATGCGTCCGTCCGTCGAAGCCTCAGCGCAGCTGACCGAGGCCGCGCTCTCGCACGCGCAGAACCCGGTCATGTCTCGCCTCTCGGAGCGGCTGGCCGACTACCTCGCCCGCGCGCAGCGCCCCGACGGCACCTTCAGCGGCGCCAACGGCTGGACCCTGCAGCGCCTGCTCGTCACCACCGCCGACTGCGTCCGCGCGCTGCGTGCCGGAGCCTCGGCGAGCACCGCCGGCCGGCAGCGCGCGGCGGCCGCGACCATCAAGGCCAGCGGCGCCTTCGAGCGCAACATCGAGATGGTCAAGGACGCCTACACCGCGGCCGCCATCCTCGCCTCCGGCGCCGTCCAGGGAACGCTGGCGGACAAGCTGCGCGACCGGGTGCGTGAGGCGGTGGCGCAGAACGAGGATGGCTCGCGCTACCTGCCGGTGGAGGCGGGCGTGGTCCGCGCCGACGGGACGGTCCCGTCGACCATCGAGTCCACGGCGCTGGCGGTCCTGGCGCTGGAAGGCGATGCCAAGGCCACCTGGCGCGCCGACCTGGGCGCGACGCTGCTCGCGGCCTACTCGCCGAGCTGGGGCTGGGGCGACGGCAAGACCAACCTCGTGGCGCTGCGGGCGGTGCTGGCGCTCTTCAAGGACCCGGTGCCCCAGCAGGTGAAGCTGACGCTCTCGCTCGACGGCAAGGTGCTGCGCGAAGGCGACTTCAACGCGGCCCAGCTCAAGGACGTGGTGACGCTGGAGGCTCCGGCGCCCGACGCGGCCGGCAAGCACACCTGGACGGTAAAGGCAGAGCCGGCGGTGCCTGGCCTGGGCTATGCGCTGACGCTGGTGACCTACGTGCCCTGGGACAAGCAGGACCCGAACAAGGGGCTTGAGCTCGCGGTGGCGCTGCCGCCGGACCTGGCGGTGGGCAAGGGCGCGGAGGTCTCGCTCGAGGCCTCGGCGCCGTCCGGGAGCGAGACGATGCGGCTGCGGCACGCGCTGCCTGCGGGCGTCCAGCCGGACCGCCCGAGCCTGGAGGCGCTGCTCGGCAACGGCCTGGTGCAGAAGTTCCGCACCGAGGACGGCGCGGTCATCTTCGACATCGGCCCGCGATCGCCGGGGCAGATCGTCCAGCTCAAGTACCGGGTGGTCCCGACGCTGGCCGGCACGCTGCACGCGGGCGCCTCTTGGATCGGCCCCGTCGACCGGCCCGAGCTCGCGTACTTCGTTCCGCCGGCAGCATGGACCGTGAAGTAGCGGCAGGCCTTTCACGCCGGCCTGTTCCATCACTGAGGAGACGATGAGCGAGCGCTCGTTCTACGAGGAGCAGGCCAAGGCTGCCGCCAAGGCCACCGTCGAGGCCATCGAAGGCCAGACCTCGGCGGAGGTGGTCATCGCGCTGAGGAAGAGCTCGGGCCCGTATCGCGCCGCGGACTTCCTCTTCGGCGCGCTGCTGGCCCTGGCGACCCTGGTGGCCATCCTGGTGCTGCCCGCGTCGTTCCGGTTGGTGGCGGTGCCGGTCGACCTGGTGGTGGCGTTCATCGTCGGCGTGCTGATCTGCTCGCGCAGCCCTGCGCTGCGCCGAATGCTCACCTCGTCGAAGCAGCGGCGGGCCCAGGTCCAGGCGGCCGCCAAAGCCGCCTTCGTCGATCTGGGCGTCTCGCGGACCACCGGCCGCTGGGGCGTCCTCGTCTATCTGTCGATGCTCGAGCGGGACGCCGAGATCGTCACCGACGTCGGCCTGGATCTTTCGGCCATGGGCGAAGAGTGGCCCAAGGCCGTCGCCGCGGTGCGAGAGGCGGTCGGGCGGCTCGACTTCGACGGCTTCAAGGCGGCGGCGCTCAGGTTGGGGTCGGTGCTGGGAAAGGCTCACCCTCGACGCGACGACGACGTGAATGAGCTCCCGGACGAGGTGAGCGCATGAAGGCCACCCTCCGGAGCATCGCGGCGTGGTGTGCCGCTCACCCGAGCTATGCGGCGGGCCTGGCGGCCTTCGTGGTGGCGATGCTGGCGTCCGCATCGGCGTGGGCCCGGGTCGGCGGCGGAGACAGCTTCTCCGGCGGCTCGTCCAGCTCCGGCGGCGGTGGCGGCGGCGGCGACAGCGACTCCGACCTCATCTGGTTCCTCTTCTGGCTGTGCATCGAGCACCCGAAGATCGGCATCCCGGTCACCCTCGTCGTGGTCGTTGTTGCCTACCTGAAGAAGAAGGGCAGCGGGGGCAAGGAGTGGTCGACCTCGGGGCCGGTGCCGGTGACGCAGTTCGTGCCGCAAACGCAGCAGCGCAGCGCTCGCCGCCAGCTCGAGAACCTGCGTGAGCAGGACCCAGAGTTCTCCACGGTGCTCTTCGAGGACTTCCTCTACGCGCTCTACGCGGCCGCCCAGGAGGCCCGCGGGCGAGGCCAGCTGGACTCGCTCTCGGGCTACCTCGACGCCAGGGCCAAGGCCGCCTACATGCCGGCGGCGGGGCTGCGCGAGGTCAGGGACGTCATCGTCGGGTCGATGCGGATCGTGAGGGCGACGGGCTTCGGTGCCGAGCAGCCCGCGGTGCGGGTGACGGTCCGCTTCGAGACCAACTACACCGAGGTGCGCGAGGGCCCGGCCGTGGCCAAGTACGCCCTGGAGAGCTGGAACCTGGTGCGCAAGCGCGGCGTGCTCTCCAAGCCGCCGGCGAAGGCCGCGAAGATCGGCTGCCCGAGCTGCGGCGCAGCCCTAACGGCCATCACCGGGAACGTCTGCACGTACTGCAACCAGGTGGTGGACTCGGGCGCCTTCGACTGGCGCGTCGAGTCCATCGACGTGCTGCGCACCGAGCAGCGCCCGCCGACGCTCGGCGGTGGCGGTGGAGTGGAGACCGGCACCCACCTGCCGACCTTGATCGCACCGGACCGCGACGAGGCGCTGGCGGCGCTCCGGACGCGCGATCCGCAGTTCGACGCCGCCCAGCTCTTGGGCCGCGCGGACATGGTCTTCCAGGAGCTGCAGGCGGCCTGGAGCGACCGGGACTGGCTGCGCGTCCGCCCCTTCGTCAGCGACAGCCTCTTCCAGATGCAGCTCTACTGGATCGAGAACTTCAAGCGGCAGCAGCAGCGCAACGTCATCGACCAGGTCGTCATCAAGGGCCGCGAGATCGCGGCGGTGGTCTCCGACAAGCACTACGACGCCGTCACCCTCCGCATCTTCGCCAGCTGCCTGGACTACGTGGTGGGCGAGGACGGAAAGCTCATCCGCGGGAACAAGAGCCGGCCGACGACCTTCAGCGAGTACTGGACCTTCATCCGCGGCACCGGCAAGTCGGGCAAGGCCAGCGTGGAGAAGAAGTGCCCGAACTGCGGCGCGCCGCAGAAGATCAGCCAGGCTGGCACCTGCGAGTTCTGCCAGGCCAAGATCACCAGCGGCGAGTTCGACTGGATCCTGTCCCGGATCGAGCAGGACGACGTCTACGGCGGCTGAGGAGAAGGCGCAAAGTACCCCGCCCGGGATTCGAACCCGGATCGTCTCGCTTAGAAGGCGAGCGCCCATCCGTTGGGCGAGCGGGGCGTCCCTCGACAAGCTCGGAATGTCGGACGAGCTCAGGATGTCGGAAGGTCGTGGGGTCGAACCACACGCCCTCGGCGGGCGCGCACCGCTTTCAAGGCGGGCCGCCGGGTCGCCGGCGCTGGCCTTCCAGGTGAAGAAGAAGGGAAACAGAGGCTCCTGCCCGGCTGCGGCGGCGAAGCGCGAAGCCGAGGGCGACGGAACGCCTGCTTCCCAGCGGAAGGCGGAGGACTCGAACCCCATGCCCGAATCGTGAGCACGCATCCGCTAGCAACGGAGCCTGGCTTCCAGGAGCCAGTTCACCTTCCATCGTGTCTGTCGTGAATACCGAGGCCCCACCGGAGTGGGGATGCGGAAGATCGTGGAGTCGAACCACACGCCCTCATCGAGCGCGCACCGCTTTCGAGACGGGCCGCCGGCCGCCGGCGTTGATCTCCCATTGCCTCGCGGGTCAGAAGCCCGCGAGGGCCCTGCAGTCCAGGCGCGTGGCCTGGCTGCAGTTCAAGCAAGAAGCGGAGAGCAGGGGACTCGAACCCCGTCCGCTCGTCGCGGACGCACCGGCTTCCAACCGGGCCGCCGGCCTTCGGCGTAGGCCCTCCGGACTACGGCCCGGGCCGCAGGCGATCGCTTCGACCGACTGACGGCCCGGGGCTGGGGTGAACTGCACCGCGGGCACGACGCCCGCGGCTCCTACGGCTCGGCCTCCACGTGCATCGTCATCCCGACCGGGATCCAGCTGCGCCAGGCCTCGGGCATGTCCTTCTGGAAGCGAAGGGTCAGCCTGAGCTTCCGGCAGCTTCTTGGGCCGGACCGGGGTGGAGAGCAGGCGCATGCGGGCCTGCTCCGGCGTGCGGCAGCCCTTCTTCTGGTTGCAGGGGCCGCAGGCGATGACGACGTTCTCCCAGGCGGTCTTGCCGCCGTGGGAGCGCGGGAGCACGTGGTCGTAGGTCGCCTCGCTGGGCGCGACCTGGACGCCGCAGTACTGGCAGCGGCCGTGGTCCCGGGCGAAGACGTTCTCGCGGCTGAACTTCACCGCGCGCCGGCGTCCGGCGAGGTTCTTGAGGAAGCGCACGACGGCCGGCATCTTCACGGCCAGGCTGACCGTGCGGATGTGCTGGTCCTCGTACTCCTCCACGACCTCCACCTTCCCGGCGAACAGCAGGGTGATGGCGCGCCTCCACGAGACCCGGGCGACCGGCTCGTAGGAGGCGCTCAGGACAAGGGTGTCCATGGGGCCTCCAGATGTCTGGTTAGGGTGGGTTGGGGGGTGCTGCTTCGGTCGAAGCTCTTGCCCGCGGCAGGATTCGAACCTGCAAGTGAACCGCTCTTGAGGCGGCTGCGTCGACCGTGTTGCGCCACGCGGGCAAACAGGAGGCCGGCGACTTCGCCGGCTTCCTTCACGACATGTCGGAGGAGGGATTCGAACCCTCACCGTCCGGAATCTCATTCCGGTGCCTCTACCGAGGTTGGGCGACTCCGACGTGCTACGCCGGCACGAGGCCGGCGATTCTGGGGATTGGTGCTCGGGGCGGGACTCGAACCCGCATGCGTAGGGCGTCGTCTTCTAGGGACGATGCGTTTGCCAAAGTTTCGCCACCCGAGCGGATGGCAGGAGTTGTCGGAGGAGGGATTCGAACCCTCATCCTCTGGATTCTGAGACCAGCGCCTCTACCGAAGGTTGGGCTACTCCGACGTGTTGCGCCGGCACGAGGCCGGCGATCCGCAAGGCCGGCACGAGGCCGGCGTGCTGCGGTGCTGCATCGGCACCCAGAGGATCGAACTCTGGCGCGTCCGGCGTGTGGAGCCGGCATCACCACCAGGTGGTCTGGTGCCGAAAGGAAGTAGCGGGGGTGAGACTCGGACTCACCAGCACCGGCTTATGAGGCCGGTCCGCCCACCCGGGCGCCCCGCTGTGTATGAGCCCCGTGCCGGAATCGAACCGGCAGAACCGATCGCTTAGGAGGCGATCGCGCGGTTCCACCGCCCGGGGCGAGTCCTTCAACTTGACCTTGCTGAAGGTGGCTGTGCGCTCCCGGCAGGACTTGAACCTGCGGCCTCGCGCTTCGGAGGCGCGCGCTCTGAATCCGCCTGAGCTACGGGAGCAAGAGAGGGTGGGGCGGAAGATCTCCGCCCCAGGGAACTACCGGTTCTTCAAGGTGCGCTCGTAGTCCTCGAAGCGCGCCTTGCGGATCCACCTGCGGTCTGCGGTCCGCACCACCAGGCCTTCCGCCGAGCCGCTGCCCGTGTCCAGCCTGCAGCGGGTGGACGGCGCCTTGGCTCGCAGGAACTCGAGCATCGCGGGCAGCGTGTGAGGGAGCGCCGTGCTCTCGCCCTCCCAGAGGAGCGGAGTGCGCAGCAGGTGCCGCTGCGCCGCGCGCGCGCCCAGCTCCTCGTCGGAGACGAAGGTCTGGCCGCCGCCGTCGCGCCACCGGGAGATGGACTCGAGGTCCATCGCCAGGCGCGTCGCGACCAACTCCGCGGAGAGGACCATCACGTCGAAGAGGCGGAAGCCGGTCCTCTTCTCGGCGGAGTACTCCTTCGCGGACTGGATGGAGCCACCGAAGGTCTCGCCGAACCAGACGACGACCCGGTCCGGCTCGCACCAGGCGGAGATCTCCTCGGCGACGTCGCGGACGGCCTCCACGATGCCGAGGGCCGGGTTGAAGACCAGGTCGCCGCGGAAGTGGAGCAGCTCCTCGCGGCTGCCGATGAAGTAGCTGCCGTCGGGCAGACAGAGGATTCGCGTGTTGGTGCCGTCCACCTTCTCGGTGGCGATGAGCCGCTGGCCGACAGGCGCATCACCGTTGGACCGCTCTTGGAGGCGGCCCTTCTCGATCACGTGCAGCGTCTCGATCGAGGGGTACTTCGTCATCGAGTTGAGCTTCCTCAAGTCGAGCTCGCGTGCGCGCATCACGATGCACCTCCTGTCGCGCGTTGGCGGAGCGGAATTGCTCCGTGAAGAGTGACCCCGGCAGGACTTGAACCTGCAGCCTCCTGGTTCGTAGCCAGGCGCCCTGATCCAGTTGGGCGACGGGGTCATGAAACGGTTGTCGTTGGGCCGGGCCTCGCGCCCTGCTGCGGTACTCCGTAGCCGCCAGCCGGATTCGAACCGGCATTGCCTCCTTACCGAGGAGGGGTCCTTCCCTTGAACGAAAGCGGCGAGCCTTCGGAAAGAAGCGTCCAGGCGATGGGCCGCGCGACCTGCTTCGCGGTCCTTCAGGAGCGCAAGAGGTCTGCGCTCGACCGAGGAGCCGCGTCCAAGTGGCGCGCGGCCCATCGCCCTTCGGCCAACGATGCTGCGGATGAAGCGGAGTGGAGCCGGCGAGAATCGAACTCGCATCTTCGCGGTGCGGACGCGACATCTTCCCTTTGGACTACGGCCCCGAGGTCTCTGCGAAGGAGTGCGCGAAGCCGGAGTCGAACCGGCCTTGGCCGCCTTGTCATGGCGGTGCCCCACCGCTGGGCGACTCGCGCGTGGAGGAAGTGGACCCGGACGGATTCGAACCGTCATTGCCGACATGCCATGCCGGAGCTTCTCCCGTTGAACTACGGGCCCATGGAGAGTGAAGAGTGCCGCCCCGTGGAATCGGACCACGATGTCCCGGGCTTCAGCCGGGTGCCTTGACCACGTCGGCCAGAGCGGCGAAGAGGAGCGAAGCGGCGATGAGCCGCGGGTAGAAGCAGGCCTCCGTGCCTGCTGCTGTCGGCTCTGCTTGCGCCCCGTACGGGAATCGAACCCGTCTCAGCCGGTAGACAGCCGACCTGCGACGGCCAGTCGCATCACGGGGCAACGGTGCTGAACGAGCGCTCCGTACGGGGATCGAACCCGTCTCAGCCGGTAGACAGCCGACCTGCGACAGCCAGTCGCATCACGGAGCATCTATGGAGAGGAAGCCGCGGCGCCTGCCTCCGCGGTGGGTGCCTGGCGGGACTCGAACCCGCTGGTCATGGGTCCACAGCCCATGGGCTCGACGCTTCGCCCTCAGGCACCATGAAGCGTCAGTGCTTCGGGATGTCCGGAGTCGGACCGGACTCTCCCGGTTATCAGCCGGGTGCTCTTCCGATGAGCTACATCCCGTTGGAACGCCAGCCCTCTGGCCGGCTACGGATCGCCAGCCTTGTGCTGGCGTGACTTCTGGGTGAGAGGGTTTGAACCTCCGACCTCCGGTACCCGAAACCGGCGCTCTTCCAAGCTGAGCTACACCCAGGTGAAACGAAGAAAGTCGGGACGACAGGATTCGAACCTGCGACCTCACGGACCCCAACCGTGTGCTCTGAAGCCAGGCTGAGCTACGTCCCGATGCTGCGGATCGCCGGCCTCGTGCCGGCGTGAGATCTGGGTGGAGGGACTCGAACCCCCGGCCTCCGGCTTCCAATGCCGGAACTCTTCCAAAGCTGAGCTACACCCAGGAATGCGGCCGGATGGCCGGCGAGAAAGGACCGCGCGGCGCGGTGGCCGCGCGGTCCCCCCTTCCCAACTACGTCTTCAGCTCGAGCTTGGGCAGGCCGCCCTCGCCGAGGACCAGGTGGACCTGGCCGACCTTCGCGGCGAGCTCCTTGTACGCCTCGAGCTCCTTGAGGCGCACGAGCAGCGGGTTCTCACCCAGGACCTTGGCAGTCTGGGCGAGCGACCGGGTGGCTGCAGTCTCCTCACGGCGGAGGATGACGTTCGCCTCGGCCTCCTTCTGCGCCTCGATGACCCGGTTGAGCAGGGCCTTCATGTCGCCCGGCAGGATGACGTCCTTCATGCCGAAGCGGATGAGCTCGAGGCCGACCGTCTCCGCCCTCGCGGCCACGGCCTTGTGCATCTCGGCCTCCGAGTCCTCGCGAGAGCCGAGCAGCTCGTCCAGGGTACGCGTGGCGACGGCCTCACGCGCGGCCAGCTGCATCGCCAGGTAGAGCATGTCGTCCGGCGCGCGGGCCACGGTGGCCAGCCTGCGAGCGTCCTTCACACGGAAGGCCGCCGACAGGTTGAGCCGCAGCGAGACGCGGTCCTTGGACATGACCTCCTGGCCGGCCACCTGGAGCACCCGCTCGCGCAGGTCGATGACCGCCAGCTGCACCTTGTGGACGACGTTCCAGGCGGCGTGCCGGCCCGGAGGCAGGACCTCGTCCAGCGCCCCGTCCACGTAGCGCAGCACGACCGAGCCTTCCGGCGCGGTGGCCTCGAGGTAGTCGCACGCCGGGACCAGCGCCTTGAGCTCGTCGCGCAGCGGCGCGACCTTCACGCCGCCGACGTCCAGCACCTCGACCGCGACGGCCGGGACGGAGACCGACCGGGCGGCGTCCTTGAACGTGCGCTCGACCGTCCAGACCTGGTGCTGGCCGGCGCCCAGCCACTTCACCGGGCGGCCCTTGCGGGTCACGACGGCGCGCTGGTGGGCGGCGACGTCCACGATCTGCAGCTCCTCGCTCGGGACCAGCTTGAGCTTGTCGCCGTCGAGGTCCGCGACAAGCTCGCGGGTGTCGATACGCACCGCCTTCACCCGGCCGAACCGGCCGAAGATGTTGTGGCGTCCGGGAGCCAGGTAGCGGAAGGCGCGTCCGTCCTGGATGAGGAACACGCGCTCGTGGATTGCGACATCGATCTTCATGAGCGCCCTCCTTTCTGGATACGGCTCCTGCGCAGGGCGCGTCGAAGGAGCCGGCTGTGAGGTTGGAAAAGTTGGCGCCCCCGCCGCTTCGCGGTCGCTCGCGACGACAATCCGCTGCCGCTGGTCGACGCGCGGTCTCGAGCGGGGGCGCTTCCACGGGCGGCCGCGGGCATCGCGACGACCTCTCGCGGTGGTCCATCGGCCGCTGGCGGAAGCGCCGCCAGGACGATTGCGTGCGCCCTTTCCAGGGGCAGCCGGCGCGGTGGCGACGGCTCACGGCGGGGAACGCCAGGGAGATGACCTCGGGATTCGAACCCGATACGAGAGATTACGGATCTCTTGCTCTACCTATTGAGCTAGGTCAGCAAGAAGCCTTTGGGCTTCTTCTGTGCGGCCTCATGGCCTGGCTGCGATGAAGACCTGAAAGCGCGGGACGCGTGGTCGCGATGGCCTCTGCGGGCGGCCCGCCCGAAGCGGGAGCCCGTCGAGGACAGCGCCGAGCGCCGCATCGGTCGCCATCACATTTGGTGCCTCGCACGGGAATCGAACCCGTCTCTCCGGCTTGAAAGGCCGGCGTCCGGAAGCCGCTGGACGAGCGAGGCGAAGCTGGGACTGCGAGTACCCCGTACGAGAGTTGAACTCGTCTTTCCGCCTTGAGAGGACGGCGTCCTTCCACTGGACCAACGGGGCGTGGAAATTTGAGGAGAGGTCCCACCCGGAGTCGCACCGGGCTCGCCGGTTTTGCAGACCAGCTCCCTCACTGGAGGAGATGGGACCGAAAGGGCAGGGGAAGAGAAAGGCCTCCGTGCCTGCGGTGTGCTCCACGGGAGGGAGTCGAACCCCCATTGTGGCCGGTTAACAGCCGGCTGCCCTGCCATTAGGCGACCGTGGAATGAGACGAAATGCTCCGGGGGAAGGAATCGGACCTTCACTTCGGGGGTCAGAGCCCCGCGTCCTGGCCGTTGGACCACCCCGGAATGAGCCGGCACGAGGCCGGCGATCCGTATCCGGCGAGCATTGGGGCGCCAGGAATCGAACCCGGATTCGAGGATTCAAAGTCCCCCGTCCTACCGTTGGACGACGCCCCATCAAGCGGGATGCGGGAGTCGGACCCGCCTGACCGGAGTGGAAGTCCGGTGCCTCTGCCGATCGGCCAATCCCGCGTCGGTATGACGATCAAATGAGAGCGGAATGCGGGAGTCGAACCCGCCCAAGCCGGAGTGGGGCTCCGGTGCCTTTCCGATCGGCCAATTCCGCACGCACGAAACCCGGAGCTTGTCGGGGGGACAGAATTCAATCCTCGAGCGCTGCCAAGAATCAAGAATCGAATGCAGGCAACACAAATCCATCCCCGCTCGAATATGAAGGATGCGCCGGAATTGAATTCCAGCGGTCCCCAGGGACTCGGGCAGGTGATACCTCCGGTGGGACTCGAACCCACGAAGCCTGCTTAAAAGGCAGGTGTGATGACCGTTTCACCACGGAGGCATTGGGAAATGACGGCGCAGGGAATCGAACCCTGATCGGCCGGGTAAGAGCCGGCGGCTCTGCCATTGAGCTACACCGTCATGCCTCGGTATTCACTTTTCAAGGAGCAACAGCGAACTGCACTGCTCGTCTCTGCTCGTCTCGCCGGGACTACTTGGGCGCCTGACTGCGGCCCCGTTCGACGCTCACTCGACCTGTCGGGGCCCGAAGGCCCCTCCCGCCACGACCGCCCGGCGTGCTGCGAATTGCGACTTCAGTGGGGACCCAGGGAGTTGAACCCTGCTGGCTCTCGTGAGAGCTTCCGGTTTTACGGACCGGCCCGCATGCCGTAGCGGTCTACGTCCCCATGCTCTGGATCGCCGGCCTCCTGCCGGCTTCCTTCTTCTCTGTAAGCGGCTGGCGGGACTCGAACCCGCGTCGACCTGACTGGCAGTCAGGTGCCTTGCCTCTCGGCCACAACCGCATCGGATCGCCGGTCTTCTGCCGGCGGACGTCACCTGTTGAGCCCCGGGTCGGTATTGGACCGACGTCGCCGGTTTACGGGACCGGAGCTCTTCCTTTGAGCTACCGGGGCGTTTCTGTGCAGGCCGCTGAGGTGTCGAACCCCACTCGCCCGGTTTTGGAGACCAGGCTGCCCGCCGGAGCGCGGCCTATGTCGTTTCCGTTCGTCCTTCCTGCTGCGTCTGAAAATGCGAGAGGCCGGGTCCTTTTCGGATCCCGGCCTCTCGAGGAGCGCGTAAGAGCGTCTTCCTAAGAGCCGGGCGGTGCCGTATCCAGGCACGGGGCTGCGCTGCGGATCGCGTTGAGGAACGAGAAGCCTCTGTTGCAACCCTGCGGATACACGGGTCCCCTGAGGGGCATGCGGTGTGATGTCCGCAACCAGGGCTCTTGTACGAAGCGCTTCATGGCGTTCCTCGTGTTGCTCCTGTCCAACGACCAGATTCCTGCGAAGTTTTTCGGGCTCGATAAACGAAGAGGCCGGGTTCCTTTCGGAGCCCGGCCTCTCGAGAACTCAACGAGAGATTGCTCAGTGGCCGGGCGGGCAGGCATCGCGATCGAGACCGAAGGGCAGTGGCTGGGCCGAGGCGGACGCGATGCGCACGACATACCCTTCGCGCTTCGTCGACTCTTTGTGCCAGCAGCTGTTGGTGCTCAACCGGTTCATTGCTTGCCTCAACTTGATGAACGGATACTACTGCCATTGCAGTCGAAAATCAAGAGTGTTTCCAAGGACTAGCAATGACAGCGAAATCGACCTTCGAATTCCCACGCTAACCACGCGTGGTGACAAGGGAAAGTCGACGGCGGTCGAAGGCCGGTGCGGCGGGCGGGCATCGAAGCGTGTGTCTGCGTAACTGCGCGGAACTGCAGCGGAAAATGGCTCGTCTTGACACGGGGCGCTCCATTGGCATCGGCCGGATGACCGATAAGGGGCTTCCGTTGGGGCATGGCGGCTTGGGGAAATTCGCTTCTGCCCCTCCTTTATATGGGTGATTTGAATGCCCCTATTCGAAGCATTCGGTCCAATCGCTGGCGGAAATGACCTCGCCTACAACCGTGGAGGAGCGTGTCGCTCATGAGGCTGGTTCTCCTGGTGATGATCTTGGTGTCGGCCTCGGCGGGCTGCGCGCGGCGCGACCCGGCTGCGGTCGGCGATGGCGCGGTGCTCGAGGTGGCGCCGAAGCCGAGGCCGGCGGAAGCGTGCCCGCTGTGGGCGGGCGCCGAGAACCTGGTGGCGCGCGAGCAAGCGGGCCGGGGCGATTTCTTCCGCGAGTTCTATTTCGACTTCGCGCGCGGCGTCGTCCGCCTGCACGACTCGGATCCGTTCGCTGCTGGCCCCGAAGCGAAGGTCCCGAGAGTCCTGAAGGAGGAGAAAGGGCTCGAGGGAGCCCAGCTCGAGTCGCTGGCAAGCGCGGTCCGGCAGGTATGCCCGAGCGAGGAGGCGATGAAGCGGCGGTGCGCTCCCGGCGGCTGCGTGAGGCTCGAGGTCTCCGGAAACTTCAAGATCACGCGGGTCGAAGACCCGGAGACCGTCACGCGGATCTTGAAGCTGTTTGCCCCGCTCTTCCCCGAGCTGCGATCTCGGTAGTCAGTGCACGACGTACCGGGCCGACGAGAGCGGCTCGGCCGTTCCAGGCGCGAAGAGCTCGATGCGGTGCGCGCCCGGAATCGCCGGAATGCGCGTAGCGAAGGGTGGGCCGAGTGCGAAGGGCGCTCCGCCGTCGATTCGAACCTCGAGCTGCGTCACCGAGGCCGGGGCCAGCGCTCGCAGCGGGACGCTCTGGGCGTCGTCGGGGACGCCGGGATCCACGACGTACTCGTCTCCATCGGCGGGCAGGACGAGCCGGCCTCGGCCGGAGTAGGGCGCTGCTCCGCCGCCGGGCACCGGGCTCGACTCGAGGCCCTCGCCGTGCGCCCACGCGTAGAACTCGGGCCCGACGTCGAGCACGGTCCGGGCACCGGTCGCCGAGGCGACCATGCGGTGCATCGGGCAGGGCTCGGTCGGGCCGGTGCCGGGCAGGAAGAGCTCGTGGAGGGCGCTGGGGCACCCGGGGCCGGCGCGCTTGCCCGAGAGCGCGCAGATGTCGGCGGACTCGAAGCGCGAGCGGTCGACGAGCGGCTCCCGGGGAACGCCGCGCATCGCGCGGGTCATGATCCGCTTGAAGAGCGGCGCCGCGCCGGTGATGCCGCTGACGCCGCGCATCGGCGTGCCGTCGAAGTTGCCGACCCAGACCGCCACCGTCCGCTCGCGGGTGAAGCCCGCCGTCCAGTTGTCCACGTAGGCGCGGCTGGTGCCGGTCTTGGCGGCGACGGGGAAGGGCAGGCGCAGGGCGTTGTCGAGGCCGAAGGCCGGCGCGCGCGCCGCCTCGTCGGAGAGGATGTCGGTGAGCAGTGCGGCGGCGGACGAGGTGAGGAAGCGCCTGGGGCCCAACTCGGGAGTGGCATCGAGCCCTCGGGCCTCGGCGTCGCGCGCGGACCGCACCAGGCGCAGCGGCTCGGTCACCCCGCCGCGGGCCAGGCCCCGGTAGCCGCGGGCCAGCTCCCAGAGGTTGACGTCGCCGTTGCCGAGGATGACCCCGACGCCGTAGTGGGAAGCGTCCTTGGACAGGGACTCGAAGCCCGCCCGACGCAGCACCTCGACCACGGCCTCGGTCCCCAGGCGCTCGGCGAGGCGGACCGCGGGGACGTTGTAGCTGTTGGCGAGCGCGGCCCGCAGCCGCACCGGCCCGTGCACCCGGCGGTCGTAGTTGCGGGGGACGTAGTCGCCCGTCGGCGTGGACAGGTGCGTCTCGACGTCGGAGAGGACGGTGGCCGGCGTGTACCCGTGGCCCAGCGCGTAGCCGTAGGCGAAGGGCTTGAGCGCGCTGCCCGGTTGCCGCAGGGCCCGGACGCCGTCGTTCTGCCCCTGGTGTGCCTCGTCTAGGAAGTCCGCCGAGCCGACGTAGGCCAGGACCTCGCCGGTCGCGTTGTCGATGACCAGTGCCGCGGCCTGGCCGACGCGTCTCGGCGCCAGTCCGGACAGCTCCTCCTTGAGCATCGCCTCGACGTCGTGCTGGAGCGCCGGGTCGAGGGTGGTCTGCACCTCGCTCGCGCCGTCGAGCCCGAGGGCCTTCAAGTCGTGGATGAGGCCGGCCACCAGGTGCGGCGCCTTGAAGATGCGCTCCGGTGGGACGAGGTCGAGCGGGGCGGCCGCTTCGGCGCGGACCTGGTCGGCGGTGAGGGCCCCAGTCGCCTTCAACGCCTGCAGCACCTCCAGCATCCGCGCGCGGGAAGTCTCGGGGTGGCGGTACGGGTCGTAGCGAGCGGGGGAGCGCGCCAGGCCGGCCAGGAGCGCCGCCTGGGCCGCGGAGAGCGAAGCCGCGGGGCGTCCGAAGTAGAGCTGCGCCGCCGCTTCGATGCCGTAGGCCGAGTTCCCCAGCGGGATCCGGTCGAGGTACTCGCGCAGGATCCGCTCGCGCGGCAGGTGCGCCGTCAGCCGCAGCGCCCACAGCGCCTCACCGGCCTTGCCGACCAGCGTCCGCTGGCGCGGCTCGAGCCGTCGCGCCAGCTGCTGGGTCAGCGTCGAGGCGCCGCTGACGATCCGCCGCGCGCGCAGGTTCTGGACGATCGCCCGCGCGACGGCGCGGACATCCACGCCCGGGTGGTCGAAGAAGCGCTTGTCCTCGGCCGCAAGGAAGGCCTGGACCACTCTCGGCGGCAGCTCGCCCTCGGGCAGCGGCACGCTGCGGCCGTCCTCGCGGGAGCGGAGCTCGCGCAGCAGCCCGCCCTCGCGGTCGGTGAACCGCAGCGAGACCACCCCTTCGCGCGCCAGCAGCGCCGGCGGCAGCGGCCAGAGCACGAAGGCCGCCGCCGAGACGAGGGCCAGCCCCGCGGCGACGAGCGCGCCGCGGGAGAGCCATCGCCTCGCGCGAGGAGGCAGCGACCTCAAGTGACTACTTCTCCGCGACGGGCGCGGGCAACGTCACCTGCAGCCGTCCGCCGTCCGAGCGGCCGAAGACCTCCGGCGCGTACATCTCCTCGGCCTGGGCCGGCTTGAGGACGAAGTCGCCCGGGGTGGTCGCGCGCGCCACGAAGCTGTGGACGTGCACGCCCGGCGGCAGGTGGTCGGCGAAGATCACCACCCGGTCGTCGCGCATCTCGATGTGGTTGAAGGGGCTGTAGAAGCGGTAGGCCCAGGGGTTGTCGTTGGTGCGCATCTCCCCGGTGTCCTCGTCGCTCTCGTACTCGTAGCCCTCGCCCGGGCCTTCCTCGCCGGGCTGGGCGGGCAGCTTGGCGGTGGAGGCGAGCGAGGTGTCCACGCCCTCCAGGCCGGAGGGCAGCGGGACCTCGATGGCCACGTAGTTGCGCTCCATGTGGGTGCCGACGCGCACGCGCACGCGGACGAGATCGCCGGCGAAGAACTGCTTGGCCTGGCCGCCACCCTGGTACGGCTCGAACCAGCGCTGCACGACCATGCCGCGGTCGAGCGGGGTCAGCGGCAGCTCCGCCGGGGCGTAGCGCAAGAGCGCGCTGTAGTAGAGGACGCCGGCCGGACCGCTGCGGTCGAAGACCAGCTGCTCCTTGTTCTTGAGCGAGGAGAGCTTCTCGATGGGCACGTTGACCGGCTTGACCTCCATGCTGCGGCCCTTGAACGGAACGCTCGCCAGCTCCTCGGCGCCCAGCGTCACCTTGGCCAGGAAGTCCGGGGTGTCCTTCTCCTTGGTCTTGAGGACCTCGGTCAGCGCCATCAGCGAGAAGGCTGCCTCCTGCGTGTTGCGGTACTGGCCGTCGGCCTTGCGCACCTTGGTCAGGTACCGGCCGATCTTGGAGACGAAGGGGTGCTCCGGCGCGATGTCGGTCAGGGTCTGCAGGACGATGGCCGTGGTGCGCGTGTCGGAGCTCCAGAGCGTCGCGTGGGTCTGCGCGTCGTGCTCCTCGAAGTGGACCTCGCCCGCCGACTCCTTGGCGTGGTTCATCAGCTCGGTCAAGAGCGTCTTGGCCTGGGCGCGGTCGCCGCCGCCGACGAACATGGCGTCGGCGAGCATGGCCTGGGAGAAGAGCGGCAGCTTGTCGCGGCGGCCGAAGATCTCGCCGTAGTAGGAGGCCTTGGGGGCCTTGCTGCGCGCGAGCGAGTAGAGCGCGAAGACGCGGGTCGGGTCGCCCGGCGGGTAGCAGCCCCAGCCGCACTGCACGCACTTGCCCGCGGCCACGGTGTCGGCGAGGAACTTCTGGCCGTTCTTGAGGACGTTGGCGTCCACGGCGTAGCCCGAGTCTTTCGCCCGAGAGAGCGCGAGGACCGCGTAGCTCGACGCCCACTCCTGCGAGCAGCCGCCCTCGTCCGGCCAGTAGCGGAAGCCGCCGTCGTGGTTCTGCAGGTCCTGGATGGCGCGCACGGTGCGCTTGACCACCTCGTCCGGGGCGTCGGTCTTCTGGATGCCGGTGGTGTCGCCCAGCCAGGCGCTGAAGATTTGCCGCTCCTTCTCGGCGCGATCGGTCGGGTTCTGGAAGGCAATGCCGAAGGTCTTCTGGATGTCGCGCAGCGCGATGAACGGCACGAGCTTGCTGGAGAGCTGCTCGACGCAGCCGTACGGGTACTCGACGAGCTGGCGCATGTTCTCGTCGAAGTTGCCCATCATCGTGGAGGCCAGCGTGATCTGCAGGCCGCCCACGTCGGGACGGATGCCGTTGGGCGGGACGATGCCCTCGACGCGCTTGTCGGTGGTGTCGCCGTAGGTCGCCACGGCCTCCTTGGCCACGGGCAGGGTCACCGGGACGATGGTCTCGACGCCATCCTTCTCGGCGCCGCTCTGGACGGCGATGCGCAGGCGGGCGTTGCCCGGCTTCTCGGCGACGAGCGCGAAGCGGACCTCCTTGGCCTTGCCGTCCGCCATGTTGATCGACCGCTCGGCGGGGCCGTTGAGCT
Organism: Myxococcales bacterium; assembly: GCA_049841135.1. Lineage (GTDB taxonomy): Bacteria > Myxococcota > Myxococcia > Myxococcales > UBA5297 > JACRCT01. The sequence continues at coordinate 1,222,790 of JASGHK010000001.1, read as the reverse complement.
TGAGGCCCTGGACGTCGGCGGTGACCTTGACCTCGCCGAGCGTGGTGCCCTTGGTGTGCACGACCACGCCGGCCTCGAAGCTGTCGCCGACGCGGGTCGAGCGCGGGAAGGCGGGGAGGGCGAGCAGCGGCTTGCTGACAGCGATCTCCGACTGGCCGCCGCCGAACTGGTCACCCTGCGTCGCCGCGACCGCCATGATCCGGTAGGTCGTCAGGTTGTCGGGCAGCTCGAACTCCACGTGCGCCACGCCGCCGGCGTCGGTGACCACCGTGTCGAAGGCGACCGTCGTCTTGAACTTGCTGCGGAAGCCGGCGCCGGTGGAGTCGCTGCCGCCCGAGCCGCCCTGCGTCGCGCCCTTTTCGCCGTACAGCTGCGCGAGCACGAGGTGGATGAGCGGCTCGCCGATGCGCACCGACAGGCCGCGCAGCGGGTGGACCGCCTCGACCAGGTCCGGCTTCTCGTAGGCGGTCAGGCGCAGCACGCCCTCGTCCACCGCCCACAGCGTCACCTCGGCCTTGGCCGGCTTGCCCTTGAAGTCGGCGACCTTGACGTCGACCTTCACCTTGTCGCGCGGCCGGTAGTCCTTGGCGGCCGGGGTGACGGTCACCGCCAGGCGCTTGCTCTTCTTCTCCACGCGCAGCTCGGCGTAGCCCACGCGGACGGCGGGGCGGCCGGGATCCTGCCCGGTCTCGATCCCCTTCTCCTTGTCGACGCGGCCGTGGGAGAGGATGACGCCGACGAAGGCGTTGGGGACGAGCGACTCGTCGAGCGGCACCTCGAGCGTCGAGGCGGCGCCGGTCAGCTTGACCCGCTTGACGCTGAAGACGCCCTCGCGCTCGACGGTGAGCAGCGCCTCGGCCTCGGGGTAGGGGCTCTTCACCAGGATCTTGGCGGTCTCGCCGACGTCGTAGCTCTGCTTGTCGGTGACGAGGTCGATCCGGTCGGTGTCGTTGCGCTGCCAGCTCACCCAGCCCGAGCCGATGGCGTAGAAGCTGATGCGCGAGACCTGCTTGCGGCCCTGCGCGTCGGTGGCCGTCGCCTCCAGGATGTGGAAGCCGGGCTGCTCGACCTTGAACTCGCAGGTGACCGGCGTGGCCTCGCTCTTGGGCTCGCAGCCGAAGACGCGGGTCTCCACCGCCTCGCTCTCGGTGAACCACTGCCCGCCGACGCCCTTCTTCTTGATCGACTTCCACTCGCGCCGCTTGACCTCCAGCGCCAGCGCGACGCCCGTCTCGCGCTTGCCCTCGGGGCTGACCGCGACGAGCTCGACCTTGAGCGGCTTGCCGGCCTCGGCGAAGCCCTCGTTGGCGGTCCGCAGGCCGGCGTAGACCTGAGCCGGGTGCACGCGGATCGACGTCCGGTTGGCCAGGCGCTGGCGGTTGACGTCGGTCACCTCGGCCTCGACCGTGTACTCCCAGGTCTTGCCCGCGGGGGCCTCGGCCTTGCCCACCTTGACCGCGAGCGCGCCGGTGGAGTCGGTCTCCCCATCGCCGCCGCCGAAGACCTCGGTGGTGCTCATCGGCTGCTCGTCGTCCCACCACCAGGTCTGCACGCCGAAGTTGAAGGCGTCGTTGCCGGGGGGGCTGAAGGACGTCGAGGAGCGGGCTGCGGTCCAGTGGACCTTGGCCTTGCTCATCGCGCCGCCGAACAGGTAGCGGGCCAGCACCTGCGCCTGCAGCGCGTCGCCGGCGAAGGCGTTGGCGGAGGGCGAGGTCACGTCCACGCGGAACTGCGGCGGCCGGTACTCCTCGACCCGGAAGTTGCCGTGGTAGGCGAGGTGGTCGGGTCCCGTGCCGCGCTCGGCGGTGACCTGGTAGGTCCCGAGCGGCACGTCCTTGTCGAGCGTGAACTTGGCATCGAAGGTGCCGAAGTCGCTGGTGCGGACTTCCGTCTTGAAGACCTGGTTGCCGCGGCTGTTGGTCACCTCGACGGTGAAGGGCGTGGCCGAGGCCGGGCGCTCGATGTCGCCCAGCTTGCGGAAGCGGGCCATGCCCTTGAGGAACACCTCGTCGCCGGGGCGGTAGACGCCGCGGTCGGCGAAGACCAGGCCCAGGCTGCGCGGCCGGCCGTTGTCCCACTCGGAGCTGAGGTTGAAGGCGCTCGGGGCGATCCCCTCGTCCCACTGGGAGAGGGTGGCGCCGATGTCGCCGTCGACCTCGGCCACCGCCAGCGCGAAGGGGGTGTTCCAGCTGTCGTCGCTGCCGGGGACGAGGCCGGTCAGGCCCGGGCACCTGGCCACGCCGGAGGCGTCGGTCGTGCCCTCCCACTTGGCGTCGCCGTTGCGGTCGATGAGGCGCACCCGCGCGTTCTCGATCGGCGTGCCCTTCGACAGGCGGGTGACCCACAGCGCGCCGCTCTTGGCGCCGAGCTTGGCGTGGACGGCGACGTCGGTGACCTGGGCCAGCACTCGCTGCTCGCCGCCGCCGCGCTCCTTGAGCTCCGGGCAGGTGGTCTTGACCAGGAACAGGCCGGTCTTCTTGCCCTCGGGCAGCGCGTTGCGCAGGGGCAGGGGCGTGAAGTGATCGACGTTCTTGGCGGCCTTGAGGTCGAGGACGATCGTGGTCGGCGGGGCGGCCGGCATCGGCTCGGCTTCCTTGCGGTTCCACGGCTCCCAGGTCAGCTGCTTGGCCAGCTCCTCGGGGGTAAGCGGCCAGACGTTGGCGGTCGCGGAGGCGACGTTGACCGACTCGACCGGCAGCGCCCCGTCACGGTCGGCCTCGAGGACGGCGATGTTCGGGCCCGCGCTGTAGTAGGGGTCGACGTCGTCGGTGCGGACCGACTTGGAGAAGCCGCCGGCGACCTGCTTGAACTCGTCGGCGAGGCCCGGCCCCACCTTGATCTGGTAGGTCACGCCCGGACGCCAGCGGCCGGGGAGCGTCACGTACGGCGAGCCGATGTTGTTCCAGCTCTCGGGGATCTCGCTCTGCGCGTTGTCCCAGTCGATCTCCACCTTGGGCGTCACCGTCAGCTTGTCCTTGAGCGTCGCCACATCCGCCTTGTTGGTGGTGAGCAGCACCACCGGGCCGTACGGGCAGCGGGCGCCCTCGTAGCGGCTGGCGCACTTGAGCACGTCGGTGATGGCGAACTTGCCGTAGGTCTTGAACTCCTTGGTCACGGCGGTGCCGACCGTCAGCGGGCCTTCCTGCGCCACGAGGTCCGCGGCGATGGTGAGCTGGACCGGCGTCTCCAGCGGCAGCGCGCTCGCCGGCTTGAGCTCGTAGCGGGTCTGGCGGTTCTTGAAGCCGTGCTCTTCGTAGCTCGCCCGCTCGAAGCGCCGCTCCGACTCCTTGGCGCGGTTCTCCTCGGCGACCGAGATCTCCTTGAGCTGCGTCAGCGCCACCTTCTGGCCGCCCACGGTCAGGAACGCCTTCGACGCCAGGTCCTTGACCGGCTGGTTGAAGAGGACGGTGAGGACCTGGTCGGGGGTGAGCCACTGGTACCCGTCGCGGGGGACGACGTTCTGCACCTCGGGGGAGGGCGTCTGGAACTCGAAGGTGTAGGGCTGCTCGAGCCGCGAGCCGTCCAGGGCGACCAGCCCGGGCTGCACGGTGACCTTGTACGAGGTCGCGTAGGGGACGAGGCCCTTGGCCACGAACTCCACGCTCGCCGAACCGAGCCACTTCCACTCGCCCTCGATCTTCGGCTCGATGCTCGCCACCGGCGGCTGCGCCTTCTCGTTCTCGACCGTGCCCAGGCTCATCACCGGCTTGGAGAAGGTGATGGTGGGGCGCACGTCCGCGTAGACCTTGCCGGTGGGCCGGGCGACGACCACCTCCAGCGGCTGGCCGGAGCCCGGCACCTGCAGCGGCTGGTTGGCGATGGACGGCGCGGCGGGGATGGGCTCGAGCTTGCTGGGCTTGCCCGGCTCTCCAGGCTTCCCGGTGCCGCCGCCCGGGCCACCACAGGTGCAGCCTGCGAGGGCGACGACGAGAGCGGCGGTCAGCGCGAGCGGGGCCGACGCGAACGAGGTACGGGACTTCATGGAATCCCTCCAGCGGGTCTTCGAGCGGCGCCAAGGCCGCGGATGAAAAAAGCGGGCGCACGATATCACCGGGAGCCCGGGGCAGGCAGCCGCAGTCGGGGAGCCCGCGGAAACCGCCCCGCGGCGTTGCTGCTAATGTCCCGACGCATGGCCAAGACGTGTCCTTCGTGCCGGAAGCCAGTCGAGCCTGCGGCCGAATTCTGCCCGGACTGCCTGGCCTCGCTCGTGCCGGCCTCCGAGCCGATCGCGGCCCCCGCTGCCACGCCCACCTCCGCTCCCACGCCCACCGCCGCTCCACTGCCGCCCGAGAGCGGGCCGGCCTGCGCAGCGCACCCGGATGCCGCGGCCAGCGAAACGTGTGGGCGCTGCGGCACCTTCGTCTGCTCGCGGTGCCTGGAGGACGCGGTCGACGACGCGGAGAAGGGGCTCTGCCCGAAGTGCCGCGACACGCGCGAGCAGTGGGGTGCGCCGGCGGACGAGAAGCTGCTGGCGAGAGACCTCGCGGTCGGGATGCTCGTCTTTCTGGGCGTGTTTTGGGGCAGCTCGATTCCGGACGTGCTGGCGAAGGAGACGCTGGCCGAGATCCAGCGCGAGGTCGTCGCCGGAGCCATCCTTTCCGCTCCGGTGGCCCTGTGCGCACTCCTCGCTTGGACCGCCCGCAGCCGGCTCGCCGCGTGGAGCGGCGCGCTGTCCGAGATCCTCCTGGCCTTCGCCATGCTGGCGACCCGCAACTTCGTCACCGGCAGCATCGCGCTGGTCCTGGGCGGCGTCGCGATCCTACAGGCGCGCAAGCTGGGCCGGATCAAGGCGAGCCTGCGGCTGACGCCGCGCTGATCGAGCGCCGAAGCGCAAGTGTCCAGCTCGACTCTGGTTCGGCGCTTCGCTTCCCTCCGAACCGAAGTCTCTCCGTTGCCTGGCCCCACTCCGGATGCTAGATAGGCGACGCTTTTCACCCCCGTCACCTCGGAAGCTCTCCATGCAGACCCTGGGCGTCATCGGCGGCAGCGGCCTCTACGATCTTCCGGGCCTCGCGAAGGTCCGCGAGGTGCGCCTCAAGACGCCCTTCGGCGAGCCCTCCGACGCCTTCATCGTCGGCGAGCTGGGCGAGGTGAAGCTGGTCTTCCTTCCCCGCCACGGCCGCGGCCACCGGGTGATGCCCACCGAGATCAACTCGCGCGCCAACTTCTGGGGCTTCAAGAAGCTGGGCTGCGAGCGCGTCATCTCCTTCAGCGCGGTCGGCTCGATGCGCGAGGACGTGGCGCCGGGCCACATGGTGGTCGTCGACCAGTTCATCGACCGCACCCATAAGCGCGAGCGGACCTTCTTCGGCGAGGGGATCGTCGGCCACGTCCAGTTCGCCGACCCCATCTGCCACGAGCTGGCGGACGTGCTCTACGCCTGCGCCAAGGACGTCGGCGCCACCGTCCACAGGGGCGGCACCTACCTGTGCATCGAGGGTCCGCAGTTCTCCACCCGCGCCGAGAGCAAGCTTTACCGGAGCTGGGGCGTGGACGTCATCGGCATGACCAACGCCACCGAGGCCCGGCTCGCCCGCGAAGCCGAGCTCTGCTACTCGACCGTCGCGCTCTCCACCGACTACGACTGCTGGCACGAGGCCGAGGAGGACGTCACGGTCGAGGCGGTGGTCGCGGTGATGAAGGCCAACGTCAAGACCGCCCAGGCCATCGTCGCCAAGGCGGCCGAGCGGCTCACCAAGGCGCGCACCTGCCACTGCGGCTGCGCGGCCCAGAACGCGGTCATGACCGCCCCCAGCGCCGTCCCGCTGGCGACCTGGAAGAAGCTCGAGCTCCTGGTCGGCAAGTACCTGCCCAAGCCCAAGGCCGCCGCGAAGGCGAAGGCGAAGACGAAGGGCCCGCCAGCGACCAAGCGTCGAGTTTCCGACTCACGCAAGCGTGGCTCCCGGTAATATGCCGCCGCGATTCTGAGCGAACAGCAGCAGAGCCTGAACAACGTCGTTTTGTACGTCCGAGGATCCCTATGCCCGTGCTCGTGGTCGGTTCAGTGGCGCTGGACAGCGTGGAGACGCCGTTCGGCAAGCGCGAGGACATCCTCGGCGGGTCGGCGACGTACTTCTCGATGGCCGCCTCCTTCTTCTCCCCGGTCCGCGTGGTGGCGGTGGTCGGCGACGACTTCCCCGACGCCCATCTCAAGATGCTCAAGGACCGCGGCGTGGATCTCGCCGGCCTGTCCAAGCGCACCGGCCGCACCTTCCGCTGGAAGGGCAAGTACACCGCGCACGCGCTCAACGAGGCGCAGACGCTGGACACCCAGCTCAACGTCTTCGAGACCTTCGAGCCCGAGCTGCCCGACACCTACAAGGCGACGCCCTTCGTCTTTCTGGGCAACATCGACCCGGTGCTGCAGGCCAAGGTGCTCGATCAGATCGCCAAGCCGACCCTGGTCGCCGCCGACACCATGAACTTCTGGATCCGCGGCAAGCTCGACGAGCTGAAGAAGACGCTCTCGCGCGTGAACCTGCTCTTCGTCAACGACACCGAGGCCCGCGAGCTGGCCGGGGAGAGCAACGTGGTGCGCGCGGTGCGCCGCATCATGGACCTCGGCCCCAAGACGGTGGCGGTCAAGCGCGGCGAGTACGGCGCGCTGCTCTTCCACGGCGAGAAGGTCTTCAGCGCCCCGGCGTTCCCCATCGCCGACGTCTACGACCCCACCGGCGCGGGCGACTCCTTCGCCGGCGGCTTCATGGGCTACTTGGCGCGCTGCGGAGAGGTCACCGAGGACCACCTGCGGCGGGCGACGATCATGGGCAGCGTCATGGCCAGCTTCGCGGTCGAGGGCTTCAGCATGGACCGCGTCAAGGTGCTCACCGAGCCGGAGATCAGCGCGCGCTTCGGCAGCTTCCGCACCCTGACCCAGTTCGAAGAGCTCGCTCCCGGCTCCCTCCGCCAGGTTGGCTGAGCGGCCGAGCGTTTCCTTGAACGGTTGACAGGCGAGCTTGCCCGCCTTCACAGTGGCCGTCGTGAAGAACCCTCCCGAGTACAAGCGGTTCCGAACCGGCGTCGCCGCGGCCTACGTGGCTGTCGCGGTCGTCTCGTCGGTGTGCGCGGCGGTCAGCGCCGGAATCGGGGCCTACGAGCGGATGGGGCGGCCGCCGGCGTCGGTCGTGCGCGAGAAGGTCGACGCGGTGGCGCTGGCGGGCTGCATGAAGGACCTCGACCAGCTCTCGACCGAGCTCAACAACCGGCTGGACGCGACGCTCGCCTCCTGGCCTGCGCGGCGAAGCAGCGTCGAGTGGGAGGACTGGTCGCCGGCCTGGCACCAGCGATTCCTGGACGTGGGGGCGCACTGCAGGCTCGCCGAGGGGGACGTCCCGGCGGCGGCCGCCTTGCGCGAGGCATGGTCGCGGCTGGGCGCGCTCCACCGGCACTACACGACGCTCGCCGTGCAGTTCTCGAAGGAGATCGGACCGAATGCCGACGCCCTCCACGACGCGATGGAGCGGGCGCGCAAGTCCATGCCGGTTCCGTAACGGGGGCCGGGGATCGGGGCCAGGTTCCGAATGTTCCGAATCCGCGATGGGTCGGGATCGGGGCCAGGTTCCGAATGCTTCGAATCCGCGGGCTGGGATCGGGGCCAGGTTCCGAATGCTTCGAATCCGCGGGCTGGGATCGGGGCCAGGTTCCGAATGCTTCGAATCCGCAGGCTGGGACTCGAGCCGAACCGGCAACTTCGTAGTCGGAACCTGGCCCCCAAGCCGGCCCGAGCGGAGCGCGGCGGATTCGGAACAATCGGAACCTGGCCCCAAGCCGGCCCGAGCGGAGCGCGGCGGATTCGGAACAATCGGAACCTGGCCCCAAGCCGGCGAGCCGGCGCCCAGTCGCCCTTGGGCACGGATCGGATAACCCCTTGATTTTCCTCGGGGCGAGGCAGCGCGACGCTTGCGCTAAGTGCTTGATAACTGAGCGCTTTTTGCGGCCGAATCTCCACCGGAAATCAAGGGGTTCGGTCCCTGACGCGGTGAGTCACCTCATTAGATTCTGTAGATCTGTTCCAGGTCAGCCCTGGCGGCGCCACCGGCCGAGAAGCGCGGCGGCCAGCGAGGCCAGCACCATCGCCCCAGTCGCCAGCGGCGAGCCGCTTTGCGAGCAGCCCAGGCCTGGGGTCAGGGGCTCCTTGCGGCCTGCGTCCGGACCGGCCGGCATCCCCGCGTCCTGTCCCGACCACGGGTTCTTGCTGGGCGTCGTGCTCTGGGCGGGCTTGGGGAGAATGACCTTGAAGCGGCCGGTGCTGTCGCTGAGCGCTTCGTAGATCTTGAGCGGCGCCACCAGCGAAGAGGTCGGCGAGCGGAAGATGGAGACGGTGGCACCGCCAACCGCGGTCTGGGAGCCGTCCAGGTTGCGGTAGGACAGCGTTCCGGAAACGAGGCGGCCCGACTCCAGGACGAAGTCGGGGATGACCGCATCGGCGCCGGTCGTGGTGACGGACTGAGCGCTCCAGGGGAAGTCAGAAGCTGGGGCAGCGACCACCTGGTACGCGCCCGGCTCCACCAGCGCCTTGAAGGTTCCGTCGGCGTTGGTGATGACGTCGCGGAGGGTCGAGGTGCCCGGGGTGGCGGAGGACGGGTTGCCGTCGACGAGGATGGGCACGCCGCCCAGCGGCATCGGGTCCTGTCCGTCGACAATCGGCGCGAGGACGCGGCCGGTGAGAACGGCCTTGGCCGGGCAGAGGATGGCGGCGGGCAGCGCGACCGGCTTCTGGCTGGCCTCGACGAAGAGCGAGTAGGTGGTGCTGGCGAAGGTCGAGCCGTAGCGCGGGCTGACGGAGACGAGGTACTTCGAGCCGGGGGCGGATGGGAGCAGCTTGAGGGTGAACTTGCCGTCGGCGTCGGTCTTGCTGGCGGCGGCGAACTTGCCACCGCCCTTCACCGTGCCCTCGGCGCGGATGTCGGCGTAGGCGATGGAGGGGCCCGCGACGGGCGTCTCTGGAGTGCTCGAGGGATCCTTCTCGGCGACCGTGCCCTGGACTTCGACCGGGCTGCCCCAGTCGCCCATCTCGAACGGACCGAACGACCCCGTCGACTCGTCGGCCAGGAACTCCTTGGTCGGCAGCAGGGCGCCGCTGGAATTGAGCTGGGGGTCGGGGCTGACGCGCAGCAGCAGCGGCCCGGTCGTGCTGGCGGTGAAGACGTGGAAAGTGCTCGAGGTCAGGAACACCGCGGGCTGCGAGAGCGGAACCAGCGAGACCGGGTCCAGCGCCTGGAAGCGGAAGAAGACGGGCGTCTCGTCGGGCCAGGGCACGCCCTGCGCGACGAGGAGCCGTCCCTGGACCTCGTTGAGCCCGTCGCCTGCCAGCACCAGCGCCGGGTCCACCACGTCGCCCGAGCCCACCGCCTTCTCCACGAACACCGGCGGGATGAGCGGGACGGCGGGGGTCTCGCCGGAGGGCATGGCCAGCGGCGGGGTGGGGATGGCGCGGACCTGCCAGCTGCCGGGCGGGAGCGCGAACGAGAAGCGCGAGCTGTTCTTGGCCACGGTGTGGACCACCGGCTGGCTGAAGGTCAGGCCGGGGATGATGCTCGAGCGGCCGGTGGCCTGGATGGTGAAGCCGTCCTTGAAGTTGTCGATGCCGGTGGCGGTGCGGACCTTGAGGTCGCCTTCGATGATGCCCGGGTTCGAGACCGTCAAATCCATCTGGCTCATCGCCACGGTGACCGGGTTGAAGTCCTGCACCACGTAGTCCGAGGAGTTCGGAGTGACTCGGACGGCGAAGTCCGAGGAGCTCCCGCAGCCGTCGAGGTAGCAGATCTCGCCGCTTGGGCAATCGGCGTTGCTGTGGCAGGTCTTGAACTCCGGCCCGGGAGCTTCAGCGGCGCAGGCCAGACCCAGGAAGAGATCCACGTGGCGAACAGGCGCGCGTTCATCGGGAGCAGTCCCCCGCGCCGTTGGAGCAAGTGGAGGTGTTGACGGCCCAGGTGTAGCTCGCGGTGCCTCGGTCAACGCCCTCGACCTGATCGAAGCCACCCGACTCGGCCCAGGGTCCATCCGCGACGAGGACTTTGACGACGTGGTAGCCGCGGCACAGCTTCTCGGGCTTGAGCGTGTAGTCGTAGCCCAGCCGGTCGATCTCACCGGTCTTGTTGCGAAGCGCCTGGTCCGCGACCTCGCCATCGACGAAGAGCCGGATTCGCAGGTTGTCCTCTTCGTTCTCGTCCGAGAAGGTCCCGATGCTCAGCTTGACCCAGTCGCAGGACAGCTCGCCGGTCGGAACGACGGGTGTCCAATTCGGCGGGGTCGCGGAGGCTTCGACGATGCGCGGCCAGACGTTGGTGGGCGGGGCGGGCGGCTGGTAAACCTCCAGCGGATCGGTCACCAGGCAACTCGTGGAAGTCAGCAAGACCATCGCAATCACCGCTACCCGCCCCAAGGCCATGTTGGTCAGGGAGCAAAGCAAGCAGCTTGCCAGCGGTCTCTTCAGGCAATTCGGCTGGAAAGACGAGTCCTTGCCGCGCGGGCCCTGGTGGGGGCCCGGCGGGATGGCTGACACTTGCGCCCTAGGCGCCGGCGGCAGCGAAAGGCTCATCAAGCCTGGGGCTCCTGCGGAGTCGGGTCGCTCGGGTCCTCGGGCGGGAGCGGCTTGCCAGTGCGCTCCGCCTCGAGCTTCTCCAGGTGCCGGAAGATCGTCCGGGGATCGACCCCCAGGTCCTTGGCGGTCTTGGTGCGGTTGCCGTTGTTCCGCTCGAGGATGTCGTTGATGTAGCTCTTGCGGTAGTGCTCGAGCGCGTCGGCCAGCGGCAGTGGCGGCTCCAGGTTCTCGGGGCGCAGATCCATGTCGTCGGCGGAGACCAGGGCCTTGTCGGCGAGCACCACCGCCTTCTTGATCCGGTTCTCGAGCTCGCGCACGTTGCCGGGCCAGCCGTACTTCTTCATCGCGATGGAGGCGTTGGGGGAGAAGCCGCGCGCCTTGGCGTTGAACTCGCGCGCGTACTTGCTGAGGAAGAACTTGGCCATCACCATGACGTCCTCGCCGCGGTCGCGCAGCGGCGGCATCTTCAGGGTGACGACGTTGAGCCGGTAGTAGAGGTCCTCGCGGAAGCTGCCCTTCTTGATCTCGTCTTCCAGGTTGCGGTTGGTGGCCGCGACCACGCGGATGTCGACGTTCTCCGACCGGCTGTCGCCCACCTTCTGGACCTGCCGCTCCTGCAGTGCCCGCAGGATCTTGACCTGCAGCTGCACCGGCATCTCGCCGATCTCGTCCAGGAACAGGGTGCCGCCGTTGGCCGCCTGGAAGCGGCCCTGGCGCGTGGCCACCGCGCCGGTGAAGGCGCCGCGAACGTGGCCGAAGAGCTCGCTCTCCAGCAGGTTCTCGGGGATGGCGCCGCAGTTGATGCAGACGAAAGGGCCCTTGGCGCGCGGGCTGCGCTTGTGGATCTCCCGGGCGATGAGCTCCTTGCCGGTGCCGGTCTCGCCGGTGATGAGCACCGAGATGTCGGTGGTCGAGACCTTGTCGATCTTCTTGTAGACCTCCTTCATCGACGAGCAGGCCCCGATGATCTCCCCGTATTTCTCCACCTCCAGCTGCTTGCGCAGCTCGGCGTTGTCGATGCGCAGCTCGTTGACCAGGATGGCGTTGCGCAGGATGAGCGAGGCCTGGGCGGCCCAGATGGTGAGCAGGTCCAGGCTCTTCTGCTCGAACTGGCTGCGCACCGAGTCGTTGCCGACGTAGATGAGGCCGAAGACCTCGCCCTTCTCGGTCAGCGGCGCGCACATCACCGACAACAGCTTCAGGTTCACCACCGACTCCGCCTTGGCGAAGCTCGGGTCGTTGATGGCGTCGCTGACGATGAGCGCCTTCTTGGTCTTGAGGACGGTGGCGATGATCGAGTCGCTGATGCGGCTGATCGCGTCGTCCAGGTTCTCCTGCTTCAAGTTCCGGGCGACCTTGATGCGCGGCTCGTTGGCCTCGAAGAGGATGAGGAAGCCCTTGTCGGCGCGGGTCAGCTCGATGACCTGGTCCATCATCAGCTCGAGCAGCGGGTCGAGCTCATAGCGGGTGAGCAGGCGCTGGCTGAAGGCTACGAGCTTGGTGACGGCCGTCGGGTCGAGCGTGCCGCTCTGGCTTCCGGGAGGTTCGGGCGCGCCGGCGGAGGCGGATGGGACGAGCGGAGCGGCGGCGCGCAGCGGCGGCTGCGACTCGGCCAGGCGCACCTCGCTGCCGCCGACGCCGATGACGTCGCCCATGGCCAGCGTCGCCTCGCTCTTCTTCTTGCCGTTGACCAGGACCGGCGCGTCGGTGACGAAGAGCCGGTAGGCGGTGCCGTCGTACTCCACGCGGAAGGCGGTGGCGGGCACCGCGGGGTCGTCGATGATCACGTCGTTGTCCGGCTCGCGCCCGACGGTCGTGTTCCGCTTGATGAGCGGCACGTGGACCTCGACACCGTTGGGCTTCTTGACGCTGAGGCTGGGCATGCGGGTCGTTCCTCGAGGCAGGTCCTTCAGAAGCGTCCGACGAGCCCCACGGCGGCGCCGCCGGGCACGGGGCTCAGGTACAGGGACGCGTTGGGCTTCGGGTAGGCCGAGGCAGGCGTGGGCTGGAGCTCGGGGGCAGGGGTGGTCGGGGCGAGGGTGGGGACGGCGCGGCCCTCGTCGCGCAGCTTGAGGTACTCGTCGCGGCTGATGAGCTTGATGCCCTGCTCCTTGTGGGCGACGAAGGCGTCGATGACTCCGGCCAGGTAGACCGCGCCCGCGGCGCCGACGGAGACCCAGTTGGCGAGGCGCCAGGCCTTGGCCTGCTGCACCTTGTCCGAGTCGACCAGGCCGTCCGGGCGGAGGAACTGCGTCTGCACCACCGTGTAGGTCAGCACCGAGGTGGTGATGGTCACGCCCTGGGCCACCGCGAAGAGGATGCCGGGCATGGGGCGGTCCTGCTCGATCTGCGGGATGCCGAAGGGCAGGACGTTGAGCAGGGCGCTGTGCCTGACGACGATGGGCACCTGCTCGGGGATGGCGGCCAGCTCCTTGCGGCGCTTCTCGGCCTCTTCGGCGGCCTTCTTCGCCTCGGCTTCGCGCAGCTTGGCCTGGCGGATCTCCTCGCGGCGCACGGCGAGCTTGGGCTGGAGCTCCGGGTCCATCCGCGTGGCCACGACGACGTTGCGGGCCTCCTCGCCGTAGATGAGCGGGTCCAGGAAGTAGTCGGGGTTGATGAGCAGCAGCTCGCGGAAGTACGTCTGGGCTTCCTTGGGCTCGCCCAGGTAGACGTGCGAGAGCGCCTGGAGCTGGATCGAGTCGAGCTTCTCGGTGGCGGTGAATTCGGTCCCGCCTGCTTCGGCGTCCGCGAGGATCTTCAGGGCCTGCCGGAAGTTGCCCTTGGAGAACTCGAACTTGGCGCTGGTCAGCACGTCCCGCGCGGAGGGCGGTGCCACCGGGGCCGCTGCAGTCTGGGGCGATGCGGAGGGCGCGGGCGCGGGCTTCGCGGCGTGGACAGGGGCTGCCGCGAGCGAGAGCAGGGTGAGGAGCGCGAAGGCGGTCATCGGGTCAGGGCGCCTTCGGAGCGGTCGGGTTCAAGAGGGTGGGGCGGCCGGCGAAGACGTCCTGCGTCCAGGAGGAATGCAGCTTGCCATCGCGGAAGACCGAGATGGTGACCACCTTGGTAGTCTCGTCGCGGAACTTCGCCTTGTAGGTGAAGTCGAGCGTCCACTTCTTCCCGTCCGAGCTCTTGTTCATCGGGCGCCCGTCGACCAGCACCTGCTGGACGCCCTCCTCGGCCACCATCTCGACGGGAGCGCGGTATTTGACCTCGAAGACCACCGGTTTGTGCACCGGCAGATCCTTCTCGCTCTGGATGGTGAACGGGATTTCTGCGGGCTCACACGCAGGGCACTGGACCAGCGCTTTGCGAGCTCCGATGGAGATCTCTTCGGTGAAGTCCGGCCTGACGGCGCGCAGGTCGCCCACGCCGTCGAGCCGCACCTTGGCCGTGAAGACATCCGGGTCAATGTGGAACTGGACCAAGCGCGTCTCCGCCGGCACAGAAGGCGCGGGATCTGGAGTTGGCGGCTGCTGCTTGAGCAAGTCCTTGGAAACCACCGCGACGTCGACGCCCTTGGGCTTCTTCCCCTTCAGCTCCTCAATCTTCGGCAGCAGCTTGAGCTCGACGGTCGGCGTGGGCGGGTGCTCGACGGGAGGCTGCTTGGGCGTCGGATCAGTCACGAGGGGCGGCAGCGGCTGTACCACAGGCTTGGCCATGAGGTCGGGAGGCGGCGGGACCTGATCGACCTGGTGGTTTCGCCAGGCGCCGACGCCGACCACTCCGGCGAACGAAATCGCGGCCAGCCCGCCCAGCGCCGCGGCGCCCTTGCCGAAGCTCGCCCACATGCGGCGGCGACGCTGGCTCAGGCGAGTGGCGTTCATCAGCGCCAGTGCCTGCTCGTTGTTGGTGTCCAGCGCCAGAACCCGATCGGCCAGCTTGATGGTCCGTGCGTAGTTGCGACGCGGCCCTTGCGAGACGGCCTGCGCCTCGGCGAGGAGCTTGGCGATGAGTCGGGCCTTGAGCGCTTGCGCGTAGCCGTCCGGGTCCTTGAAGAAGCTGGCGCACTCCTTGGGCGGGTCCTCGAGGCCGTTGCGCGCGAGCTCCTTGGAGAGCGCCTCGCGCAGCTGCTGCGCCGTCTCGTAGCGGGCGGTCGGCTCGCGGGCGAGGCACTTGGCGATGATGGCCGCCAGCTCGTCCGAGCACGCGCCGTTGGCCTGCCTCGGGTCGGGGTAGCTGGCGTCGAGGATGAGCTTGAGCGTCTGGGTCGGGTTGTTCCCGATGAACGGCAGCTTGTGGCAGCACAGCCAGTACAGGATCGTGCCCAGCGAGAAGATGTCGGCGGCGGCGGTCGCCACCTGGCCCTCGATGATCTCCGGGGCCATGTGCGCCGGCGAGCCGACGAGCGCGCCGGTCATGGTCATCCGGTCGCCCTCGTCCAGGACCTTGGCGATGCCGAAGTCCATGAGCTTGAGGACGCCGTCCTCGCGGATCATCACGTTCTCGGGCTTGAGGTCCCGGTGGATGACGCCCTTCTGGTGCGCGTGCTCGAGCGCGCTCGAGAGCTCGTGGACCGCCATCGCGGCGATCTCCGGCGGGTGGAAGCGGTGCTCCTCGCCGAAGTCGCGCAGCGTGCGGCCCTTGATGTACTCGGTGACGATGAACGACTCGCGGCCGTCCTCGGTCGAGAAGTCGAAGATCTCCAGGATGTTGGGGTGGTGCAGCTTGGCGACGGCCTCGGCCTCTCGGCTGAAGCGCCGGCGGGACTCCTCCTTCTCGGCCAGGTGGTCGTGGAGGATTCTGATCGCCACGTCGCGCTTGAGGCGGGTGTCGTACGCCTTGAAGACCTGGCTCATGCCGCCCGAGCCGAGCTTCTCGCCTCTGCGGTAGCGCTCGTCGAGGCGTGCGACCATGAACCGCCCTTTGCGCCCCCTGGAGAAGCCGGGGCACTGCCGATCCGTGCTCTGGCGGAGGTGTCAGGCCTCCGCCTCCCGAACACAGCGCACTACAAGGGACGAGATTCTAAGGAGAGGCCGAGCGGCCGGTCAACGAACCTATGATCGGCGCGTCATGCCCTAGGGCTTGCGCCGGTGGGTGATGCGTGCCAGCAGCGCCTCGAGCAGCTCGGGCTTCTCGGCGGGCAGCGGGGGCGCAGGGGGATCCTGCGGGGCGACGGGCTCTGGCCTCGGAGAGGTCAGCTGAGCCAGCTCCTCGTAGCGCTCGCGGGCCAGCTCGTTGTCGGGCTTCTCCGCCAGCACCTTCTGGTAGAGGGCCACCGCGCCCTTGATGTCCCCGCGCTCGAAGAGCTGCTCCGCCGTCTGCTCCAGCGTGGCGGAGCGGGAGAGGCTGAGCGGGCTCGCCTGGGCGGGGGCGGGCACGAAGGAGGCGGCGATGATCTCGTCGGGCTGCAGGAGCGACTCGATGGTCGCGATGCGCGAGGGGATGAGCGGGTCCTCGGGGGTCTCGCGGGCCAGCTCGCGGTAGAGGGCGAGCGCCTGCTTGAGCTCGCCGCGGCGCACCGCGCGCTCGGCTTCGGCCTGTCTCTGGACCCGATCCGACATCCCGTCCTCCACGCGGCGACAAAGCTAGCCGCACGCTGCGCTCCACGTCAAAATGCCGGCCCGATGATGCTCCGCGCCTGCGCCATCGCCCTGCTCGCCGCCGCCGCGCTCACGCCCGAGCCGGCCGAGCGCGTCGCGCTGGACGGCGCCGCGCTCGTTCCGCCCGCGGGGTTCCGCCGGGTTGAGGACAGCATGGTCAAGGGCTCCCTCGCCCTGGTGCCGCAGGTGGCGGGCGAGTCGCGGCGCGGGCTGCTGGCGGCCTTCGCGGAGTCGGGCGAGTTCGCCACCGCCACGCTGGCCGTGGGGCGCGTCGAGCGTTCGCTGGATCTGGACCCCGGTGTGCGCTCTGCCGTCGCGTCGGCCATCGCCGGCCACTTCCGTGGCGAGCTGGACCTGGAGGTGGTGGTCGACCGGCCGACGCTCCTGCAGGGGCCGCACGGCGCTCGCCTGGAGACCCGGGCCCACTCCCGCGCCGGAGGCGAGCCGCGCATCGTGCGCTACGCGTTCGTGCCGGCGGGCGCGGTCCACTACGTGTTGGCCGCGGCGTACCCGGCCGAGCGCGAGGCGGACTTCGACGAGATGATCACCAAGGCTTTCGAGTCGTTCGAGGCCACCCCCGTCGCCGCTCCTGCGGACTCGAAGCCCAAGCTCGTGCTGCGCGTGGTGGGCTTCGGTGCAGCCGGATTGCTCTTCGCCTTGGGCTTGGGGCTGTGGCAGCGGCGCCGCAGGGCGACCGGCGGCCAGGCCGCCCCGTCCGCGAGCTCAGACGAGGCGCGCTGAAGGACGAGATTGGCCCCTCGACAAGCTCGGGGTGTCGGGCGCCTCGACAAGCTCGGGGTGTCGGGCCGCTCGACAGCTCGGGGTGTCGGGTTCCCGGCGACAGGCTCCAAGGATCGCGAGCCTCAGGCCCGGTGCGCGTCCAGGAACTCGCGCAGCGCCGCGTCGAAGGCCTTGGGGTTCTCCAGGTTGGACAGGTGGCCTGCGCCCGGGACCTGAGCCAGCTTCGCGCCCGGGATGCCGTTGGCCATGCTCTGCGCATCCGCGGGGGTGGTCACCGTGTCGTGGTCGCCGACGACGACGAGGGTGGGGCAGGCGAGGTCCTTGAGCGAGCCGCTGAAGTCCTTGCGCTGCGCCATGGCGCGCAGGGCCGCCGCCGCGCCGTCGGCCGAGTTCTCGGTAATGAGCTTCTCGATGTCGCGCTTGAGCGCTGCCGGAGCCGCCGGGCTGACGAGGTTGGGGATCATCCGCTCGGCGAGGACGCCGATGCCGTCGTCCTCCACGGCGTGCGCGGTCGCCTCACGGCCCTTGCGCGCGTCGGCGGTGTCGGCGGTCGCCCGGGTGTCGCACAACACCAGCGCCGAGACGCGGTCCTTGGCGTGCGCGAGGAGCTCGAAGGCGACGTAGCCGCCCATGGACAGGCCCAGCACCGTCGCCTTCTCCACCTTGGCCGCGTCCAGCAGCGAGAGCGCCACCTGGGCGTACAGCTCCATCGTCGCCGGCTGGGGGAGCAGCTCCGACTTGCCGAAGCCGGGGAAGTCGGGCGCCAGCACGCGGTAGCGGTCCTTCAGGTCGTTCGCCTGCTTGTTCCACATGGAGCTCGAGAGCGGGAACGCATGGAGCAGCAGCAGCGCGGGCCCGTCGCCCTTGTCGAGGTAGTGGATGCGCGCGCCGTTGCTCTGCAGGAACCCCATGGCTCAACCTCCCGCCTCTGTTGGGACACACCGCTTCTGACGTTTTGAAACCCCACCGATGCCCGGAGACATCTAAGCCTCCGCTGGGCATCGCCGCTACACGACGCGATCAGGAGGCAAGGATGCTAACTTGACGTGCGCCGGCGAAACAATCGAGAAAGGCCCCTTCCGAGCGAACCATGCCCTCGACGGCACAGAGTCCCAGCCCCTCCGCCCCCGCCCTGAAGGCGCTCGAGCGTCTGCACGCCATCGCCGACGGCTTGCCGGACCAGGGCTTCGGCCAGCGGCTGCGCAAGGTCTTCGACGAGGGCGCACGGGCCATCGACCGGCTGGGTGCGCTCTCGCTCCTGCACCAGTACGACGAGCTCGCCGACGTCGGCAGCGCCGACCTCTCGATGTGGGAGAAGCTGGCGCCGGTCATCCGCGACACGCTGATGGACATCAACCGGCTGCTCTCCGCGGTGCGCGAGCAGTTCCCGGCCCAGGCGCAGTCCATCGGCGACCTGATCGGCGACGTGCTGGACGGCCCCGGCGCGACCGGCCCGGAGGCGCTCGCCAAGCTCAAGCAGGGCGAGGCCACCGAGCAGATCCAGCGGCTGGGCAACATGATCGCCGCGGAGATCTCCAACCTCGGCGAGCGGATGCGCAGCCCGCAGGTGGTCAGCGACCACTGGAACCTGCTCGCCGACCTGCAGGAGTTCCGCGGCAAGTTCCGCTCCATCGTCGGCGACCTGCTCTACCTGTCCTCCTCCGCCTTCGCCCACGTCAGCCGCGCCGAGGTCATCCCCAGCTACTCCGAGGACCTCTCCGACGCCGTCGCCACCCGCCGCGCGGCCACCGACGTGGCGCGGCTGATGGGCATGTACGCCGGCAAGCTCCCCCTGGCTCCGGACGGCCAGGTGGCCGACCAGGTCGCCTCCCTGATCCGCGACCTCGACGCCTTCGGCCGCTCGCGACCCTTCGGACTGTTGCGCGCCCAGGACAAGCGGCAGTTCGTCGAGTTCCGCGCCCAGCTGAGCCGCTTCCCGGCCTCGCTCGGGCGCAAGGAGCTGCAGGGACAGCTCGAGCAGTTCGCCCAGTTCACCCAGAGCCTGTCGGGGATCAACCGCCGCACCAACCTCGTCGAGCACGACCACGAGCGGGTCGCCGAGTGCGCGGTCATGCTCGAGCGCGTGGACCAGATGCGGGCGACCGAGTTCGACGGCGCGCTCTTCCTCTTCGCGAACTGCATCGGCAAGGCCCAGACGCTCTACGGGCGCAGCCCCACGCTCGACGCCTACCTGCGGCGGGCCAAGAAGCGCGATTTGACGTCCCTTTCCGCTCCCGAGCTGGGGGTGGAGGTGGAGATGCTGCGCTCCCTGCTCGTCGCCGCCACCGCTGCCTGAGGCGGGCTTCGGGCCTCGGGCTTCAGGCTTCGGGTCAAGCCGCCCAGCCGCAGGGCTTGCGCTCCGGAGTCCAAAGCCCGAAGGGACGAGAAACCGACAGCCTCGCCTTCATGACGCACTGTGCGTTGCCCGCCGCCGTCACGGGGCCTTACCATTCCCAGCTCTCTTGGAAGTCGCTTCCAGAAACCTTCAAGCCGGAAAGAGGATCTGCTCCATGCGCCTGCGCCGACGCTCGACCCTGCGCCGCCTGCTGCCCCTGCTCGGGCTCTGGCTCGCGGTGGGGTGTGGCAACACCGGGAGCTGCGCGGGCGGACCGGTCGAGCCGATTCCCGGGGGCTTCCAGGGGACCAAGGAGAAGAACGCGGCGGCGGTGCGCATCTCGCCGGCGGGCTTCGACTACCTCAACGCCCACTGGAGCCAGCTCATCGCCAACCTGATGCCCACGGCCAAGGTGAGCCCCTTCAACCCGGCCTGGATCGACATCCCCATCGCCATGCCGTGCACCTCGGTCAAGCAGTCGGACCTGAACGTGGTGGGCCTGGGCGACGAGCTGTTCATCTGCGACAACGGCAACGGTGGCCCGAAGACCGACGGCTACATGGACGCCAAGTGCGACGGCAAGGACACCCCTTGCCCGGTGGTCATCACCCTGCGGAACCTGAAGTTCACGCCGGAGTCGCCCGACAAGATCAGCGTGGTCGCCACCATCAGCATCGACGCCCTCCGGGACCTGACGACCGGCACGACCAGCAGCATCTACATCGACTCGCTGACCTGGGCCGGCGCCTGCGTCGTGCCGATCATCGGGTGGCGCATGGGCTGCTACGTCAACTTCTACTCCTCGCGCGGCGACCGCCCGGACGACACGGTGACGGTGAAGATGCAGTTCGGCAGCGACGAGCTCTGGGACGGCCAGCTCACCTTCGACCTGGCCCCGCCCGACCCGGAGGCGCCCGACGAGCTCGTCGGCGGCCTGGGCGACGTAGAGTCCAAGGACTTCGAGATTGGCAAGCAGAACTGCGAGGCGCCCAGCTGCATCGACGGCGAGGACGAGAGCATGTGCGGCTGGCTGTGCGAGGTGGCCAACTGGGGCCTCGTCAAGTCGATCATCTTCGACTGGGTGCTCAAGCCGCAGATCCAGAAGATGATCGGCTCGACGCTGGACACGCAGCTGTGCCGGCCCTGCAACCCCACCGACCCGCTCGTCCCGCTCTGCCCCGCGGGCAGCACCTGCCAGTGCTCGACCGGCGGCACCTGCGACCCGGCGACCAAGGTCTGCATGGGCGACCCCAACCACGGCGGGCGGTGCGTGCCGCGGCTGCTGGGCTTCGAGGGCCGCATCAAGGCCGGCGAGGTGCTCGCCCCCTTCGGCGGCGATCCCGCGACCAAGGTGGACCTCCTGGCCGCCGCGGGCGGAAGCGCGCCGAAGGTGGACAGCGCCTTCGAGGCGCCGATGCTGGGCGGGGTCGGGGCCGCGAACAAGTCGGCCTGCGTGCCCACGCTCGACCCTCCTGCGGACCAGGTCCTCCCTGCGCCCACCCTCCAGTCCGAGGGGCCCGCCGACTACCACGTGGGCCTGGCGGTCTCGCAGAACTTCCTGACGCGGATGATCTACGAAGGGCACCAGTCGGGCGCGCTGTGCCTCAACCTCGAGAGCGCGACCATCCCCGCGATGTCCACCGGCCTGCTCAAGATCGCGTTGCCGTCCCTGGGCGTGATCTCGGGCAACGAGACCCAGGACGCGCCGATGATGGTGGTGCTGCGGCCGCTGGGGGTGCCGAAGCTGCACATCGGAGAGGGCACCTACAACCCCTCGACCAAGAAGCCCATCAAGCCGCTCTTGACCGTGGAGCTGACCGACCTGCGCATCGACATCTACGCGCTGGTCGAGGACCGGTTCGTGCGGCTGTTCACCATCGCGGCGGACGTCAAGGTGCCGCTGTCGATCATCGCCGAGGGCTGCCCGATGACGGTGCTGCCGGCGCTGGGCGACCTGGGCCAGATGATCGTCATCCGCAAGGACGTGCCCAGCAACGCCGAGCTGCTAGCCGAAGATCCGTCCGCGCTGACCGAGCTCATCCCGGTCATCCTGGGCATGGCGGAGCCGGTGCTCGCCAACTCGCTCAAGCCGATCGCCTTCCCGGACATGAACGGCTTCCGCGTCAAGGTGAACCAGCTCAAGGGCGTCACTCGCATCGGCACGAGCGACGACTTCTACTACCTGGGCGTCTACGGCCAGCTGGGCCTGGCAGGGCAGTGCGCGAGCTGGGGCCCCGAGGCGCACGCGCGGCTCTCCAGCGCGCTCATCCCTCCGCGCGAGGAGATGGTGCTGCGCGCCGGGCACAAGCTGCCCTGGCCCAAGGCCATCCTCGACGTGTGGGCCGATGACCTCCCCGGCCAGTCCCGCCCGATGGAGTATGCCTGGCGCGTCGACGGTGGCCTCTGGTCGACGTGGCAGCCCGGCCCCAAGCTCGAGGTCGAGCACCCGGCGCTCGTCGGCCAGACGCGGCACCGCATCGAGGTCCGCGCCCGCATCGCTGGGGACGGCACGCTCGTCGGTCCGCCCAGCGCAGGCGTGACCTTCGCGGTCGACTGGGAGCCGCCCAAGGTCTCGCTGGCGCCGAACGCGATCGCCGGCTTGATCGACGTCGAGGCCGCGGACGCCGTCAGCCCCAAGGAGACCCTCGAGTTCGCCTACCGCGTGGGCGACGGGACGCTCTCGGCTTTCGGGCCCGCCCGGCCGATCGACCTGCTGGCCATCCAGGCCGCCGGCTCCATCGAGGTCCAGGTCAAGGACGAGGCGGGGCTCGTCGGCAGCGCGACCTGGAAGGCTCCGAAGACGGCAGGCGTGACGCTGCCGGCGAACGGCGGGGCAGGGGAGCCGCTGGGCGGCGCGACCAGCGGATGCACGAGCGCGGGGGCGGGCCTGCCGGCGCTCTGGGCTCTGGGGTTCGCGCTCCTCCCGTTGGCGATGCGGCGGTGCCGGCAGAAGAACGCTTGATCGTTTCGGACCTTTTCGGGCACTTGATGGGGCGATGAAGAGCGCCCTCCTGGTGGTGTCCGCCGTCCTCGCCCTACTGCTGGCGTGCCCCTCGGCGTTCGCGCAGGAAAAGGAGTTCACCCGCGAGCACGACGGCTCCCTCGGCGGCTTCGCCACGCTGGGAGTCGAGTACACCTCCATCGTCGTCGCCGACTGCCTCTTCTGCACCGGCAGCTCCACCGACGCGAACGGGGTCGTCCACCCCGCCAAGACCATCGACGGCCCGAACATGGTCCTCGACGTCGGCGGAACGCTCGCGGTCGGGCAGGCGGGGGGCGAGTTCCTGCTCAAGGCGCGCCTCAACTTCCTCTCGCCGGCGAAGGGACTCTCGGCGTTCGTCGGCTACCGCAAGTACTGGGGCAAGGACGAGTTCAAGACCTTCCTCTCCATCGACGTGCTGGCCAACTTCATGCCCACCGTCACCTTCGGCGCGCGCCCTGGCTTCGGTGTCGTCTGGGACTTCTCTCCCATCATGGGCATGTGGGCCGAGGCCGCCGGGACCTTCGGGCTGGGGTGGGGGAGGCGCTTCGGAGCCGAGCTCACTGTGGGCTTCCAGGCGCGCACCTACTTGCTCGAGTAGCGGACCGCCAAGCAGAAGTTTTTTTGACCGAGTCCAGAACCCGTGTGAGTCTGTGGGCAGATGTAGGACATCCGCCGACAAGGAGCCCACATGGAAAGCAAGCAGCTGGTCTCGCTGGTCTTTCGCATCCCGAAGAACTCCCTCGAGGCGTTGAAGGGCCTTTCGGCGCGTACCCGCGTCCGCCAGTCCGAGTACCTGCGCGAGGCGATCGAAGACCTGCTCGCGAAGTACGGCGAGTAGCCGCCTCCGCCTTTACGGATCGCCGGCCATCGGGCCGGCTCGGTCGCCGGCGCCGCAGCGAAGTCCACTGAAAGGTCGGCATCGAAGTCGGCAGCATCGCAGCATGCATCCCCTCCAGCTCGTAGCCGCCCCGCTCCGTCCGCCTCCTCTTCTCTGCGGACGGCGCCCCTCCCCAAAGCGCGTCACCTCGAAGGGTTTCTTCCGTCCGGGCACTGGCAGCAGGCCCGGCGAGCGAGCAGCTTCCGCGCCCTGATGGGGACTTGAGCGAACCGAGCCACGGTCGTCGATGACGATCGTCCCGGCCGCTCCCGGCCATGGGTGGGCGCGATGAATCCGCATGCGGCGGCAAAGCGGCTCGCCTGGGCTGCGTCGGTCCTGGCCGTGCTGGTTCCCAGCATGGCGGGGGGCGACGAGCCCATGGTTCCGGTGCCGCTGCAGATGGACCTGCTCGTCAAGCTCGCGCCCTACGACCACAACTTCGTGCGCCGCGCCGGTGAGCGCGTCGTGGTGCTGATCGTCGTCAAGGCCAACCACGACCCGTCGCAGCGCGTGGCCTCGCAGGCGCTGCTCGCGCTCAAGGACCAGCCGGGCGTCGCCGGGCTTCCGCACACCGAGGAGCTGGTCACCTTCGCCACGGCGGAGAAGCTGGCGGACACGTGCAAGGAGCGCCGCGCGGCGATCATCTACGTCACCCCCGGGTTCGACGACGCCGAGGTCGAGGCCATGGGTCGCGCGCTCGCGGGGCTGGACGTCCTGAGCGTCTCCGCGGTCCCGGCCTTCGTGCGCAAGGGCATCGTCGTCGGCTTCGAGCTCGTCTCCGGCAAGGCGAAGATCCTCGTCGCGCTGGGCCAGGCCGAACGGCAGCGGGTCTCGTTGAGCTCGAACCTCTTGCGCCTGGCGAAGGTGCTGCCATGAAGGCCGCTTCCATCGCGGTCCTCGCCGTCGTCCTTGGCTGGAGCGAGCCCAACGCCAGGGCCGCGGGCGAGGGAACGGGCGAGTTGGAAGACCTCCTGGAGCAGCCGCTCGTCTCCTCCGCGTCCAAGGTGCTCGAGGCGTCGAGCCTGGCGCCCGCCACCAGCTCGGTCGTCACCGCCGAGGACCTGCGCCGCTACGGCATCCGCTCGCTGGACGAGGCGCTCAACTACCTGTCGATGGGCATGCTCACCGAGAGCACCCTGGGCGCGGTGGAGGTGGGCTCGCGCGGCGTACTGCTCTCGGGCGACTACGGCAACCACGTGCTGCTGCTGATCGACGGGCACGCGCTCAACGAGCCCTGGAACGGGACGGCCTACTACGAGCGGGGCGCGGCCATCCCGCTGGAGCTGGTCGACCACATCGAGGTCATCCTCGGACCGGGCTCGGTCCTCTATGGCAGCAACGCCATGCTGGGGGTGATCAACGTCATCACCAAGGAGGCCTCCCAGCACTCCGGCCTCCACCTCTCGCTGGAGGGTGGCTACCCGCTGTCGGGGCGAGTGGCCGCCGGGGCGGGCGCGGAGTTCACCTGGCTGGGCACGCGGGGCAGCGTCACCGCGCAGCTCGAGTACTTCCGAGCGCAGGGCCCGGAGCTGAGCTTCGGCCCGCAGCCCTGGGGCGTGGATTCGGTGACCGGCGAGCCCAAGCGATTCGACCCGACCGGCGCGGGGACGGGCATCTGGGGCGGCACGGCGGGGCGGGCGCTGATGACCCAGGTGCCGGCGGCGTACGCCCGGCTCCGGCTGGGGGCCTTCGAGCTCTCGGTGCGCGCGGCGGAGTACCAGCGCTGGACCCCGTACCTCTACGGCAACTTCGACGACCCCAACGGCTTCGAGCGCGACCGCTGGCTCTCGCTCGACGCGAGCTGGTCGGGCTACCTCGAGCAGCGCGTCCAGCTGCGGCTGCGGGCGTACGGTGACCTCTATGGCTACGAGTTCCACCAGCCCACCGCGGCGGCCGAGGACTGCTACGACGGCCAGCTGCAGGGCTGCGCCTACGACCTGGGGGCCACCTCGCGCTGGGGCGGCGCCGAGGCCAGCGCCTCGGTCGACTGGTTCAACGACGGCCGCATGCTCACGCTCCTGGGGGTCGACGGCCGGGTGCGCTACATCGCCTCCAAGGACGGCTACGCCGACGCGGCCGACCCGACGAGCATCGCCGGGCCGCACCGCTACAGCCACCTCGACGGCACCCTGGGCGCCTACCTGACCCAGCTGGCCCGGCCCCTGCGCTGGCTGGCGCTCGATGGCGGCGCCCGCTTCGACTACGACCCCTCCTTCGGCTGGCACCTCTCGCCGCGGGCGGCGGTCACCTTCTCCCTGTGGCAGGGCGCCTACCTCAAGGGGCTCTACTCCGAGGCGTTCCGCGCGCCGTCGGCGTACGAGCTCTACTACGCCGACTACAAGACCGAGATCCCCGCGCTGGGGCTGCACCCGGAGATCGTCCGCTCGGTGGAGGGGGCCTTCGAGCAGCGTCTTGGCGGCCAGCGCCTGCTGGTGGGCGTCTTCGCGGCCTGGTGGAGCGACCTCATCGCGCTCAAGACGCTGACCGAGGAGGAGGTCGCGGCGGCCCAGGCTCGCGGCGAGCTGGGGGAGACGAGCGGGGAGGCGGTCCAGTACCGCAACGTGTCCAAGGTGCGCTCCTTCGGCGGCAACCTGGCCTTCGACGGCACGCTGCTCGACCGCCGCCTGCGCTACGGGCTGTCGGCGACCCTGGCGTGGGCGCGCGAGATCTCGCCCGAGGGTGAGTCTTCCCTCCCGGCGGCGGCATGGGCCTTCGGCAACGCGAGGATCTCCTGGGACCAGGGCGCGCCGTACCCCGCCGTGGCCCTGGCCGCCCGGGTCGTCTCGCCACGGGCCGTCGCCGGGAAGCTCCTCGAATCCGACTCCCGTCTCTCCTCCACAGGTGGGCCTGCGCCTGACCCTCTCCGGGCCCGTCCCGCGCGCCCTGGGGCTGTCGTATCGGCTGGTCGCGGACTACTCGGTCTTCGATCGCGGCCCGTACGCCGCCGGCCCGTTGCGCGAGCCCGTCCCCGGCTACGCCTCTCAGGAGCTGGTCCCCGAGCCCCGGTACTTCGTCAACCTCGGGCTGCAGTACGAGCTGTGAGCGAGCGGTCGCTACCTGCCGTCCGAGCCGTGCCCCTGCTTCCAGCACCGCACACACAGCGGCTGGAAGTGCGCGCCGGGCTCGGTGCTCCAGACCCAGCCGGTCGGGCGGTCGAGCTTGCCCTGGTCGCCGAAGACGATGACCGCCGAGCAGCGGTGGCACTCGCTCTTGACCTGGCTCAGGGTGGTGGGAGGAGGCAGGTGGGGCTTCGGTTGGTGCGGGAAGTTCATGGCAGTCGGCCCGGGGTAGCGGTGAGGGAGGTGCTGACACCGTCGCACTCCGGTTGATTGCATCCGCCCACCGACAGCAAAGAAGGCTGGCGGGCGTCCCGTCCGGGGAGTGGGCTATGCGCCCCGGATTGCACACCTTCCGGCTCCGACCTTTCGGGGGATACGAGCTTGGGCACGGCTGACCGCCATCACCAGACGCTGGAGACGCCGGCGCCGCCGCGGCCCTGCGGCGCCGACGAAGCGCTGGCGAAGGCGGTGCACGTCGTCGCCGACGCCGCCCGCGAGCGCGAGCTCGAGGCCCAGCTCGCCCACGCCAAGAAGCTCGAGGTGCTCGGGAGGCTGGCCGGTGGGGTGGCACACGACTTCAACAACCTCTTGGAGGTCATCCTCAGCCTCTCCACCCTGGTGCTCGAGAAGCCGCTCGAGGGCGAGGAGCTCGCCGACAGCGTCCGGGAGATCAAGGCCGCGGCGGAGCTTGCCGCGGCGCTCACCCGCAGGCTGCTCGCCTTCAGCCGCAAGCAGGTGCTCGAGCCCGAGGTCTTCAAGGTGGACGGGGTGGTCGAGGGGACCACCCGGCTGATCCGCCGGCTCCTCGGCGAAGGCGTCGAGCTGGAGGTGTCGCTGGCGACGGAGGTGGGCTACGTGCGGATGGACCCGGCGCAGCTCGAGCAGCTGCTCGTCAACGTCGCGGTCAACGCCCGCGACGCCATGCCCGCCGGGGGCCGCCTGGAGATCTCCGCCAGCAACGTCGAAGTCGACGGGGCGGCGGCGCGCCGCAACCCGGATGCGCGCCCCGGACCGCACGTGCGCCTGCGGGTGACCGACACCGGCACCGGCATGGCGCCCGATGTCGTCCAGCGGATCTTCGAACCGTTCTTCACGACCAAGCCCGACGGGAAGGGGACGGGGCTCGGCCTGGCGAAAGTCTACGGCGCGGTGGTCGAGAGCGGCGGGCACGTCGACGTGCGCAGCGAGCCCGGGCGAGGCACGACCTTCGACTTCTACTTCCCGCGGGTCGTCGAGCCGGGGAGCGTCCCGCGACTCGCGGCCGTGGTCAGCGAGGACGCCACGGGGCTCGTCGTCGAGGACGATGGGCTCGTCCGGCGGGCGCTGCTTCCGTAGAGGTGAGCGAAGCGCCTACCGGCCCGCCTTGACCTCGACGATGGGGACCGCGGTCTCCGGCCCGTTGCCGGTGGAGAGCTTCGCCTTGAGCTTGAAGTCCGGCGCCAGGTCCAGGTGCAGCGTCGGTGCGCCCTTGACCCGGAACTCCGGGCCGATCATCACCGTGCCGAAGACCTCGCGGTCGATGGCGGCCGAGTCCACCGCCTCGAAGATGGCCAGGGGGATCGGCGCCTGCCAGGGCGGCAGTCCCTCGATGATGATCTTCCGGCGGCTGGGGACCGGGGTATTCGGCGGGATGGCCTCGAAGGTCACGCCCCCGGGCATCATCACGCTGATGGACATGGGGGTGACGTCGGTCAGGCCCACGGTGCCGCGGTTCAGGTTGCGGCCCAGGATGGCGGCGCCGATGCACACGCCCAGCTCGGGGTGGACCTCGCGCTCCTCCGAGAAGCGCTTGAAGTGCGTCAGGCGCTTGCGGACGGCCGGCATGCGGGTCTGGCCGCCGACGAGCACCAGCTCGTCCACCTGCGCGGCCGTCACCCCGGCCTTGGCGAGCACGTCCTCGCAGGCGCCGATGCTCCGCTCGATGAGCGGCGCCACCAGGTCCTCGAGCTGCGTGCGGGTCAGCACCTCGTCCAGGTCGATGAACTGGCCGTCCCGCTGGACGACGCAGGGGATGCGCACCCGCGTCTCCTCCTTGGAGGACAGGGCGATCTTGGCCGACTCGGCCGCGAACGCCAGCCGCTGCATCACCACCCGGCTCTCCGAGAGCTCGATGCCGGTCTTGTCGCGGAAGCGCTGGGAGAGGTGGGCCACGACGGCCGAGTCGAAGTTCGAGCCGCCCAGGAAGGCGTCGCCACCGGCGGCGAGCACCCGGACCTGCTTGCTCTTGAGCGACATCAGCGTGGCGTCGAAGGTGCCGCCGCCCAGGTCGAAGACGAGCACCGTCGACTGCGGGTGGCGCAGGTTGGCGTAGTAGAGCGCCGCGGCGGTCGGCTCGTTGACGATGGCGCGCACGTCCAGGCCCGTGCGCTCGGCGGCCAGGCGCATCGCCGCGCGCTGCCGGAACGAGGCGTGGACCGGGACGGTGATGACGCAGTCCTTGAAGGGCTTGCCGGCGGCGTGGGCGGCGAGCGTGGCGATGTGGTCGATGACCAGCGCCGCGACGTCCATGAAGGGCACGGTGGCCCCGCGCACCTTCGCCGCGCAGTAGCCGTCGGGGCCGTCGACGATCTCGAAGGCGAAGCGGTCGCGGTTGCGGGCGACGAACTCCGACTTGTAGCGCCGGGTGAGGAAGCGCTTGCCCTCGTAGATGGTGTTCTTGGGGTCCTCGACGATCTGCGAGCGGGCGGCGTGGCCCACCACCGTCTTCTCGGCGGTGTGGAACCAGACCACCGACGGCAGGATGTTGCTGCGGTCGTTGACCGGGACGATGCGCAGCTTGCCGGTCTCGTCGAACCAGGCGGCCGAGGTGTTGGTCGTCCCGAAGTCGATGCCGAGGATGGGATTGGCTCGGTCCATCAAGGCTCCAACGCCCCCCGCGAAAGCTGGAAGAACATATCCCGAGCCGGGCCGGGCCCGCACGGAAGAAACTTTGAGCTTCGGGCTGCGGGCTTCGGGTCAAGCCGCCGGCCTGTCAATGCGCGAGGGCCGGCGGGCCGGTGGGCGGGCTCGGCTCGCGCCGGCGCGGCGAATCGGGAATGCCTGCTGACGCGCGCTTCGGTGGTCCCTATAGTGGCGCGCGCCATGCCCACCCCCGCCACCCTGACCCAGCTGCTCCCTGCCAAGGGGGAGAAGCTCTCGCCCGACGACCTGCTCAGCCGCTTCCTGGAGTACTGCACGGCCCGCGGCCTGGATCTCTACCCCGCCCAGGAAGAGGCCATCCTCGAGCTCTTCGCCGGCAAGCACGTCATCCTGGGCACGCCCACCGGATCCGGAAAGTCGCTCGTCGCCGAGGCCCTGCACTTCAAGGGGCTGTGCGAGGGCAAGGTCAGCTTCTACACCTGCCCGATCAAGGCGCTGGCCAACGAGAAGTTCTTCGCCCTCTGCGAGATCTTCGGGCCGGACAACGTCGGCATGATGACCGGCGACGCCAGCGTCAACCGGCTCGCGCCCATCGTCTGCTGCACCGCGGAGATCCTCTCGAACCTCGCGCTGCGCGAAGAGGGCGCCCAGGTCGACTACGTGGTGATGGACGAGTTCCACTACTACGCCGACAAGGAGCGCGGGGTCGCCTGGCAGGTGCCGCTCATCTCGCTCCCGCAGACGCAGTTCCTCTTGATGTCGGCGACGCTGGGGCCGACCGACCAGATCGAAGAGCACCTCAAGAAGCTCTCCAAGCGCGACGTCGCCGTGGTGACCGGACTGCAGCGACCGGTGCCGCTCGAGTACGATTACCGCGAGACGCCGCTGCACGAGACCATCGCCGACCTGATCGAGAAGAACCAGGCGCCCATCTACCTCGTCAACTTCACCCAGCGCGCCGCCGCCGAGCAGTGCCAGGCGCTGACCAGCGTCAACGTCTGCAGCAAGGAAGAGAAGGAGGCGCTGCGGGTCGCCATGCAGGACATGCGCTTCGACACGCCCTACGGCAAGGACATCCAGAAGTACCTGCGCCATGGCGTGGGCGTGCATCACGCCGGCATCCTCCCGAAGTACCGACGGCTGACCGAACGGCTGGCGCAGCAGGGGATGCTCAAGGTCATCAGCGGCACCGACACCTTGGGCATGGGCATCAACATCCCCATCCGCACCGTCCTCTTCACCCAGCTGTGCAAGTTCGACGGCGAGAAGATGGGGATCCTCAGGGGTCGCGACTTCCACCAGATCGCCGGGCGCGCGGGCCGCAAGGGCTTCGACGACAAGGGCCTGGTGGTCGCGCAGGCGCCTGAGCACGTCATCGAGAACCTCAAGCTCGCGGCGAAGGCCGCGGGCGGCAAGAAGGTGCAGAAGAAGCAGCCGCCGACCAAGGGCTACGTCCACTTCGACAAGGCGACCTTCGAGAAGCTGCGCCAGAAGATCCCCGAGGCGCTGGAGTCGCGCTTCACCGTGACGCACGGGATGCTCATCCAGCTCCTGCAGTCCGACGACCTGTGGCCCAAGGGCGGCTACGGCCGGCTCTCCGAGCTGATCGAGCGCTGCCACGACTCGGACTACGTGAAGAAGAGGCACCGGCGGAAGGCCGCGGTGCTGTTCCGGGCGCTGCGCAAGGCGGGGATCATCCACACCGAGCGCTACAAGGAGGGCAAGGGGCAGTTCGTGGAGGTCGACCCCGACCTGCAGTTCGACTTCTCGCTCTTCCACACCCTCTCGATGTTCCTGGTCGAAGCCGTGGAGACGCTCGACCCGACGACCGAGACCTACGCGCTCGACCTGCTCTCGCTGGTCGAGTCCATCCTCGAGAACCCCGACGTCGTCCTGTGGAAGCAGGTGGACCGCGCCAAGGACCTGAAGATGGCGGAGATGAAGGCGCAGGGGATGATGTACGAGGACCGGATCGCCGAGCTGGAGAAGGTGACCTACCCCAAGCCCAACGCCGAGCTGATCTACGGGCTGTTCAACGCCTTCGCCGAGAAGCACCCGTGGGTGGCCAACGAGGACATCCGGCCCAAGTCGGTGGCGCGCGACCTGTTCGAGCGGATGGAGTCCTTCAACGACTACATCGTCGAGTACGGGCTGCAGCGCAGCGAGGGTGTCCTGTTGCGCTACCTCTCCGAGGTCTATCGGGCGCTGGCGCACACCGTGCCCGAGAGCGCGCGCAACGAGATCGTCGAGGACATCCTCACCCACCTGCGCGAGACCATCCGCAGCGTCGACTCCAGCCTGCTGGACGAGTGGGAGTCGATGCGCACCGGCGAGCCGGTCAAGACGGAGGCCAAGGAGCAGCCGCGGCCCAAAGAGCTCGCGCCGGACGACCCCAAGCGGCTCCTGGCCGACCCGAAGAAGTTCGCGGCGCGTCTGCGCAACGACCTGCACAAGCTGCTCAAGGCGGTCGCCGGCAAGAAGTGGGCGGAGGCGCTCACCTGCATCCGGCCGCTGGCGGGCGAGCCCGAGTGGACGACGGAGAGCCTGGGCAAGGCGCTGGAGCCCTACTTCGCGGAGCACGCGTTCATCGACGTGCTGCCCAAGGCGCGGCTGCCGCACAACACGGTGCTGACGGATCTCAAGGAGGGGCGCTGGGAGGCCATCCAGAAGATCGTCGATCCCCAAGGCGAGACCGACTGGATGCTGGACTGCATCGTCGACCTGAACGGCCCGGTGCCCGAGGGGACGCCGCTCATCGCGCTGCGGAAGGTTGGAACCTAGAGCCGAGGAGGAGGGGAGATGCCGACGATTCGCGAGAACCTCGAGGCGTTCCTGGCGGGGAGGCTGCCGGCGGAGAAGCTCAAGCTCGTCTACAGCGACCTGCACGGCCTGCACGGCGGCCTCGACCTGACGATCAAAGGTGACGGCAAGGTGCAGCAGGTCGCCATGCGGACCTCGGTCCATCCGCCCAAGGACGTGAGCGCGGCGGCGCTTCGCAGGCTGGTGGAGTTGCTGATCGAGCTCGAGGCGTGGACGCAGAAGGTACCGACGCGAGCGCCGGTGCCCGACGAGGGCACCGCGCGGCTGACCCTCTACGCCGGTGACGAGGCCACGACCACCTGGGAGTGGTTCAACGACCTCGGCAAGAACAAGCGGCTGGTGAAGCTCAAGGACGCGATGTGCAAGGCGGCGTGGGACCCGGCGAAGGGCACGTTCCAGGCGTGGCCGCTGTAGCGCGGACACGCCCCGAGCTGGTCGCGGCGAGCCTCACCCCCTGACCCCCTCTCCGGCTTCGCGGAGAGGGGGAACTCGGCGCGTGACCCTGAGGCGATTGCCAGACGGTGCCCCCCAATGAGCTTCACCCCTGACCCGGTTCCAGGCCCAGTCGCGGCGACACCCCGAGCTGGTCGAAGGGCCAGACCTCCCCGTGAGCACCCGGCTTCACGAACCTTCACAGAGCATTCACCGACACGACATCGACGGGACGGATCCTCGAGGCGACCAAACTCGAGGAGGGTTCAATCAATGTCGTCGTCACCGTCGTCGCGAAAGCGCTTCGTGCACGCGCTGCTGATGTGCGTGCTCGCTCTGGGGCTCGGCTTCACCCTGTGGTCGGGCTTCCACCTGGAGCACGGCACCAGCCCGTCGTCCACGCAGTTCCACGAGCTGCTCGGCTGGACCGCCGGTGTGGTGGTGGCGTTGCACGTCGCGCTGCGCTGGCGGTGGCTCTCGAGCGTCGTCCGACAGCTGCCGAGGCTGAAAGGTGAGGCGCGGACCAACCTCATCCTGGGGACCGCGTTGACGCTGGCGCTCGGGCTGGAGGTCGCCAGTGGCGCGCTGCTCGAGCCGGGGAACGCGTGGAGGGGGCTGCACCACCTCTCGTCCAAGCTCGTCATTCCCCTGGGCGTCTGGCACGTCGTGCGGCACTGGGGCTGGCTCAAGCTGCGGCTCGTTCCATGGGCCGCCCGGCGAGGAGGCGAGAATCCGGTGCTGCGTGTCGGCCCGGCGCGGTAGAAGTCGTTGCGTGATTCAAAGGACCTTCCAGCTCATCCGCGGCGTAGGCCCGTCGCGCGAGAAGATGCTCTGGGCCGACGGCTTCGCGCGCTGGGAGGACTTCCCCGGGCCGGGAGGCGAGGTCGCTCTCTCCGAGAAGCTCGACGAAGCGGCGCGAGGACACCTCGCCGACGCGCGGAAGGCGCTCGAGGCGCGCGACCTCGCGGTGCTGGCGACGATGGTCCCCGCGCGCGAGCACTGGCGCCTGTACGGCGAGTTTGCGGACCAAGCGGTCTACTTCGACATCGAGACCGAGGGCATGACCGGCGAGCCCACGGTCGCGAGCCTCTTCCATGCCGACGGCTTCCAGGTCTTCTTCCGCGGCAAGGACCTCGACGACCTGCCGGAGGCGATGGAGCGCTGGCCACTGTGGGTCAGCTTCAACGGCACGAACTTCGACGCCCCGGTGCTGGCCCACTACTTCGGCCGGCGCTTCCCCAAGCCGGCGCTGCACCTCGACCTGTGCCACGTCGCCCGGCGCATGGGCTGGCGCGGGGGCCTGAAGAAGATCGAGGCCTCGCTCGGCTTCGGGCGGCCCTTGCACCTGCGCGGGGTCGACGGCCTCGATGCCATCTTCCTGTGGCGCTACTGGCACGCGCACAAGGACGTCGCCGCGCTGCGGCTCTTGGCCGAGTACAACCTCTACGACTCCATCCAGCTGCGCACGCTTGCCGCGCGGGTCTACAACCGCGGCATCGAGAAGCTGGGGCTCGACGAGCCGACGCTGCCGGTCTGGGAGCGCGGCGACGTGCTCTACGACGTCACGCGCTATCTGCTGACGCTCGGGCCCGAGGGGAATGTGGAGATGGCGCTCGACCGTGCCCGGCGCTGGGCGCTCGGGGCGGCGTGAGGTCTTGGGGAGCCTCTGACCCCAAGAGGAGATCCGCCTCAGGCTCACGCGCCGAGTTCCCCCTCTCCGCGAAGCCGGAGAGGGGGTCAGGGGGTGAGGCTCGCCGCACGCAACCCCGGATGCTCTCTCAGGAATCCGGCGCTTTGTGACCCCGGTCACCAAGTCGCCCGCATCGATCATATGGGTAGAACGCGGTCCTGCTACGGCTGGCTCCGCGCGTCGAGCCACTTCTCAATCGCCAGCCTGCGAGCCTCGAATGCCGGCCCCAGCTTGGCGAGCCCGTCGCGAGCCTCGGTCGCCAGCTTCAGCGCGCGCCCGGGATCGTCCTTGAGCGCCTGCGCCAGGCCAAACCGGATCTCCGAGAGCCGCGCCGGCTCACCCGGGTGCTCGCGCCGGAGCTGCAGCGCGCGCTCGAACCCCGCCCGCGCGAAGGTGTCTCCGGTCGCCAGCGCGACGCTCGCGGTTGCAGTCAGCGCGACCGTCAGCCCCGGATGCTCCGGAGGCAGCGCTCGCTCGAGGACGCGATAGGCGCGCACCGACGTCTCGCCGGCGGTCTCCAGGTCCCCCTTCGCCAGGGCGATCTCCGAGCGCTGGGCCAGCGAGAGCGCCACCAGCGGGTGGTCCGCGCCGTACACGCGCTTGCGGACTTCGAAAGCCTTCTCCGCCAGCTCGCCTGCGGACTTGAGCTCGCCGCGAGCCAGGGCGACGGCCGCGAGGTTGTGGAGGGCGTTGGCGACATAGGGGTGGTCCTCGCCCAGGGCCGACTTCGCCAGCGCGAGCCCCTTCTGGTGCAGCTTCTCGGCCTCGGCCAGATCACCGGCGGCGGCGAGCACATGTCCCAGGCTGCTCAGGGTCATCGCCACGTCCGGATGCTCGGGACCGGAGGCGGCGCTGAAGATGGCGAGCGCTCTTTCGTGGTGGGCCCGTGCCTGGGCGAGCTCGCCGTCCTCGAGTAGCAGGCTTCCCATCAGCCGCTCCGCTTCCGCGAGGCGCGAACTGGAAGGGCCGAAGGCCGACTCGAGCAGCGGCAACGCCTCGCGGCAGCGCGCGAGCGCGTCGGTCCACTTGCCCTGACGCTGCAACATGACGGCACGGGTGTAGGCCAGGGCGCCGGAGAGATCGGCGCGAGCACCGAGCCGGTCGATCTTCGAAGCGGCGAGGTCGGACCAGATGCCCGCCTCTCCGAAGCGCTGCTGGTTGCCGCCGACGACCTGCACGAGGCGCAGCGCCGCGCGCGCCGCCAGCTCGTCCCAGCGCGCCGTCTCCGCGGCCATGAAGGCGCCCCGCAACGACTGCTCGCCGCCCGCGTAGTCTCCGGACTTGGCCTGGGCGTCACCGAGCGAGAGCAGCGCCTCCGCATCCACCGGGGGATAGGCGAGCGGGCGGGTCCTGGCCAGCGCGGCCTTGGCCACCTCGATGGCCTTCAGGTAGCGCCCGGCGTCGCGGTTGGCCTTGCTCACCGCGAGCTCGTTGCGCACCGCCTCGATCGCCGGCCGGAGGTGCGGGGCCGGCGGCCGCACCGCCGCCGACAGCCGCGCGAGGTCGGCGCACTCCTTGAGATCGCCCAGCGCGGCGACGGCCTCGGCGGCGTGCTCGACCGCAGTCGCGTCGGCGCTCGACAGGACCGCCACCAGGCCGTCGACCTCCGCCAGCCGCCGGTCCAGGCACGCCATCCGCGAATCGAGCAGCTCCTCCGACTGCTCGCCGCGCTGGCGAGTGGCAAGGCAGGCGTCGACGCGCATCTGCGACCATGACGCGAGCCACGCGTCGAGGCTCTTGTTGACCCGCTGGAAGGTGTCGCCTGCGTAGGAGCGGCCCGACTGCTTGAAGGCTTGCTCCACCGCGCTCCGCTTCGCGGCCGACCACGCTGCTCGTGCCTGGTCCGGTCCGCCTTCGCACTCGCGCGCCTGGTAGGCCGAAAGGCCGAGCAGACCGAGGATCGCCGACGCCGCGACTGCGAGCCCCACGCTGGCGAGCGCAACGTTGCGGCGGCCTATCGCGGGGTCGTGCGCGAGCCCGTCGAGCAGCTCTTCCATCGAGGGGAAGCGCTGCGCCGGATCCTTGGCCAGACCCTTCTCCAGCAGCCGCCGCAGCCAGGGCGGCGTCTTCGACGAGGCGGGGAGGGGGCGCTCGACGCTGTCCTTGAGCTCGCCGAGGGTGGCGCCGGTGAACGGGCGCGCGCCCTCGAGCGCCTCCCAGAGCGCCACGCAGAAGCCGAACTGGTCGCTGCGCGCGTCGGTGGCCTGACCCGTGAGCTGTTCGGGTGACATGTAGGCGGGCGTTCCGGCGAAGACGGCGCCTGCGAGCGCCAGCCCGAAGTCGGTTACGCGGGGCCGGCCGTCGTGGCCGACGATGACGTTCTCGGGCTTGAAGTCGCGGTGCACCAGGCCCGCGGCGTGGGCGGCGGCGAGGCCATGTCCCGCCTGGAGGAAGATCTCGACGATCTCCTCGCGGGAGCGCGGAGCTTCGGTGAGCCAGTGGCGCAGCGTCGGCCCCTCGACCAGCTCCATCGCCAGGAAGACGTCGCCGCCGTGCTCGCCGACGTCGTGGACCGCGATGACGTTCGGGTGCGCGACCTTGGCCATGGCCTGGGCCTCGCGCAGCAGGTGGGTCCGGCGCTCGGCGCCGTCGGGCTGGCGGTCCTGGCGCAAGAGCTTGAGCGCCACCTTGCGGTCGAGCTGCGGGTCGTAGGCGCGGTAGACGACGCCCATCGCCCCGGAGCCGATGACGTCCAGCAGGAGGTGGCGCCCGAGCCGCTGCGGCACCTCGTCGGGTTTGGCCGGCGCCGGCCCTCGCTCGGGGCTCTCGGAGCGCGAGAGCATCGCCGCCAGCTGGCGGCAGTGAGGGCAGCCGTCGAGATGCTCGACCGTGGTCTCGAGCGCCTGGGCTTCGAGCGTGCCCGAGGCGAACGCGATGAGCGTCTCTTCGGCGGGGCAGGGCATCGCCTCAAGGATTAGCAGATCGGCGCGGGGGTGGCGGGGCGCCGCTCAGGCGTCGATTTCGGCCGTTCAGCCTGCGCCGGCGGCCAGCCAGCGCGGACGCCCGCCTTCCGCCTGCGCCGCTGACTACCCTCCAACCCAAGCCAAGTAGAAGGAGGAGGGACGTCATGAGCGACAGCCAAGAACGGTCGAAGGGGCCCAGCCAAGAGCCGAGCTGCGATCTGCCCAGGGTCACCGCGCGCCACCACTCGGTTGCGGGGACGGCGGCGCCGCGGCCGCCCGCGCCGCCGCTCTCGGCCGAGGAGCTCCGTGCGGTCTGGCTCAAGCCCCACCTGCTCGTCGAGCAGATCCTCGGCCAGCGCGAGCGGCTGATGAGCAACGTCGTCGAGCAGCGCCACCTGATGCCGCTGCTGCTCGCGCTCGCCGCAGCGAGCCTGGTGATGGCCATTCCCTACGGCGCCGTGCCGCCCATCGCCGGGTTCTGGAAGATCGCCGTGCTCTTCACCGGGTCGGTCCTCATCTGCTTTCCGTCGCTCTACGTCTTCGCGCAGTACCTGGGCTTCCGGCTGACGCTCGCGCAGGCGCTGGCCATCACCCTGGTCGTTTCGGCGACGGCGGGCATCTTCTGCCTGGGCTTCTCGCCGATCCTGGGCTTCGTGGCCCTGACGACGAGCGGCGGATTGAGCGCGACGGGCCAGCTCTCGAATGCGCTCCTCGCGACCTCCTTGGCGCTGGGCATCGTCCAGCTCGGCCGCTGCCTGGCCCACGCGAACCTGCAGGTGTCGAAGGGCGGGCTCTTCGTGCTCGTGGCGATCTCGGATCGGTCTGCTGGTCTTCATCACCGCGCGCATGGCCACGACCCTCGGGGTCGCGTCGTGAAGCGCCTGGCCGGCGCCGCGGTGCTGGCCTCCGCTGCCTACGGCTTCTCGGCGGGAAGCGTCCACAGCCTCAAGTTCGCGCTGCGCAACCTGGTGAAGTTCCCGCTGCTGCTGGTGCTCACCTGCCTCGTCTGCAGCATCGCCTGGTTCGTGTGCGCCCAGTTCGTGTCCCGCTCGTTCGGGTTCGCCGAGGTGCAGCGGCTGGCGGCGCGCATCTTCCACGACCTCGCCGTGCTGCTCGCCTCGCTCAGCCCTGCGTGCCTGCTGCTGGCACTGACGCTCGAGCGGCCCGATGCGAACGGCCTGAACGAGTACCCGCTCTTCCTGGGGCTCAACGTGCTCTTCATCGCGGTCAGCGGCGCGCTGGCGCTGGTCCGGCAGGCCCGGGAGGTGCTGGAGCGTCACGCGCTCGGGGTGCACCGCAGCCTGCTGGTCGTCGGGTCCTGGCTGGCGCTGTCGCTGCTCGTCGGCGGCCAAGCGGCCTGGTACCTGCGGCCGTTCTACGGCGTGGCGACCGTCGACGCGCCGTTCTTCCTGGGCACGCGGCCGGACCACCGGGGAGCGACGAGCTTCTACGAGGCGGTGTGGCACGTGGTGCAGCCGCCGCGGCGGTAGGCCCGCGACGCTCGGCAGCAACTCCAGGCTGGAGTGCCGGGGGCCAGCCCACTTCAGTGGCCTTCGTGCAGATAGCCGGGGGCCTTCAGCCCCCGGTCTCCATCCGGCGCCCCTGGCTGTCTACCTTCCGAACCTCGATCTTCGCCGGCGCGCCCATCAACGAGATGGCGCCGCTGCGCACCGACGTCCTGCGCGTCCGCGGCGGCGCGGTCGTCTAAGCCCTCCACACTCCACCCGCGGCAAGCCATACCGCTCGACCAGGTCGCGCTCGAACCCGGCAGGTGCGCGCGGCCAACGCTGCCCAGCGCGCCGGGGGCTCGGGGTGCTCGCGTAGCATCTGCACCGTGCCTCCACTGATCAGCAAACCGGGGGCTGAATGCCCCCGGCTATCTGCACGAAGGCCACTAAAGTGGGCTGCGGCTACTCCTCGCGCTCGTCTTTGGCAGACGACTTCGTCGGCCGCTCCGCTGCGCCTCCGACGGAGTCTTCCGAGTCGGGGGCGGCGCGCAGCCCCAGCATCCGCCGCAGCTCGCGCGCCGCCTGCCGCGACACCTGCACGCCGTCGCCGCGCTCGGTGCGCGCCACGAAGCCGCCGGTGTCGGCGGGCTCGAGCCGCACCACCTTCTCCAGGTTGAGCAGCGCGCGGCGGTGCACGCGCATGAAGGTCGCAGGCAGCCGCTCCTCCAGCTCCTGGAGGGGCGAATCGGTCAGGTAGTCGCCCTGGCTCGTGGCGATGGTCACCAGCTCGCCGTCGAGGAGGGCGTGGCTGATGGTCAGCGGGTCGACGAGCACGATCCCCTGGCGCGTGGAGATGGGCAGGCGCCGGAGCTCGGCGGGCTTCCTCTGCCGCGCCTGCTGGTCGCGGAACTTGCGCAGCGCCAGGCGCGAGCGCACCCGCTCCAGGGCCTTCTCGAGGCGCGGCGCGTCGATGGGCTTGAGCAGGTAGTCGACCGCGCCTACCTCGAACGCGTCGACCGCGTGCTCCGAGTGCGCCGTGCAGAAGATGACCGTCGGTCCACCGGGCCCCAGCCGTCGCACGGTCTCGACCCCGTCGAGGCCCGACATCTGGATGTCGAGCAGCAGCACGTCGGCCTCGCTCGTCGCCGCTTCGCGCAGCACCTGCGGGCCATCGGCGCACTCGGCGCAGACCTCCACCTCCGGCAAGCCCTCGAGAAGCCGCCTCAAGCGCCGGCGCGCCATCAGCTCGTCGTCGGCGATCAGCACGCGAAGCGGGGCGGTCACGTCGGTCCTCCTGGGGCGGGGCCGGCTGCAGGAAGCTCGAGCTCCAGCCGGGTGCGGCCGGGCAGGGCGGTGAGGGCGAGGCGAGCCGCGCCGCGGTACGCGAGGACCAGCCGGCGCTCGACGGTCTCCAGGCCCGAGCCGCCGGCCCGCGGGCCCTGGTACTCGCCGGGGTTCTCCAGGGCGAGGAAGACCCGGTCGCCCTCGCGCCGGGCCTGCAGCGAGAGCGGCCCCGAGTGCCCCGCAGCCGGCCCGTGCGTGACGGAGTTCTCGGCGAGCGGCAGGAGGATGAGTGGCGGGACCGGGATTCCGAGCACCGCGGGATTGGCCTCGAAGGCGAGCTCGAAGCGCGCCGGGTCGCGCAACCGGTGGAGCGCGAAGAGCGTCCGTGCCAGCTCGAGCTCCTCGCGCAGCGGCCAGGTGGCGGCCTTCGCGCCGGCGAGCACCGCGCGCAGCATCGCGGAGAGCTGCAACACCGCCTTCTCGGCGACCTCGCCGTCCTCGCGGCACCACTCGGCGATGCAGTTGAGCGTGTTGAAGAGGAAGTGGGGATCGAGGTGCGCCCGCAGCGCGAGCAGCTGCGCCCGCTCCGCCTCGAGGGCCAGCGCGTTCGAACGCGAGCGCTCGCGCGCCAGCCGGTGCTCGAAGTCGATGTCGCGCCCCAGGCCCCAGCCTCCGACCAGGAAGAGCGCGGCGCTCACGGCCAGGCTCGGCCGGGAAGTCATGAGCGTCACGCCCACTCCAAAGATTCTAGGGAGGGCCGCGCCGATGATGAGGACCGTGCCTGCTCCGACCACGCCGTAGAGCGCCAGCCGGACCAGCGGCGCCGGGCTGTCCAGGCTGTCGGGGAGGAGCACGCGCCAGGAGACCGGGGCGACGACGACGAAGGCCAGGCAGAGCGCGACGCCGATGAGCACGGCGGCGGGCGGCGCGCTCAGGTAGTGCTGCGCGATGACCAGCGGGACGCTGACCAGCAGGATGGGGACCAGCCTGCGCGGCGCGAGCAGGCCTCGCGCCGTCTCTCGCAGCAGCGAGCTCTCGCTGGCGACGGACATGGGCCGATTGAGCCCGGGCCGTCGGGCGCGGTCAAGCGGCCCGCGAATCGAGGTGTGAGGCGAGGTGTCTCGTGAGCCGAAAGCGACGATTCGAAACATGAGTATGGTTTGAATCGTCGACTCATCTTCTCAATCGTGGTCTCCGTCCGAACGGACCCACCGCGCCCGCGCCAGGACACGAACTGGTTCCCTGCGCTCCTGCCTCTATCGATGGCCCAGCTCAGAAGAGGAAGTCCGCCATCAGGGGTGAGTGGTCCGAGGCGGCCTTCACGTCCTCGCCGTGCAGGATGGTCACTGCGGTCCGCGTGGTGGCGGTCTCGGAGTCGGGCAGCAGGTAGTCGTACCGGCGCGGCGTCTGCCACACGTAGGTGTAGCGCTCGGCTTCGGGGATGTCGGTGGCGACGTCCACGAAGGCGCCGCCGTCGAGATAGAGGCCGACAGAGGCGGCGCTGGGCTCGTCGTTCATGTCGCCGGCGATGATGACCGCCGTCGAGGGGGCCCGGGAGCGCAAGTCGTTGGCGATGGAGCGCGCGCGGCCGGCCTGCGCCTGGCGCTTCTGGTCGCCGGTGGAGGTGTCGAGCTGGGAGGTCTGGTGGTTGACGAGCACGACGAGCTCGCGGCCTCCGGGCGCGGCGAGGTGGACCTCGAGGCAGTCGCGGGCCCAGCGGTACGGCCCGCTTCCGTCCGGCGCCCAGAACTTCTCGCCCAGGTGGCTGACGGTCTTGGTGATGGGCAGCCGCGTGGCCACGGCGACGTTGATGCCGCGGAAGTCGTAGGAGCGCACGAGCGCGATGTTGGGCAGGCCGGTGGCGTCAGCGAGCTTTCGCAGCACCGTCTCGTTCTCGACCTCCTGCAAGGCGACGACGTCGGGCGACTGCGCGCCGATGACCTTGGCCAGCGCCGCGACCTTGGCCTCCATCTCTTCGGTGCTGACCACCGTGTCTTCCTTGGCCGGATCGTCCTGGTCGTCGAAGAAGTTCTCGGTGTTCCAGGTCATGACCCGCAGGTTGGGCGTCGGCGGCTCGCTGGCATCCGGGGCGACGACGACCGTGGCGTCCGGTGCAGCGGGACGCTCGGCTGCGTCCGGGGCGGCGGCAACCGAGGCGTCGAGACCGGGCTCGGGGAGCACCGGCGAAGGCTCGGCCCCGCACGCGGCGAAGAGCAGGCCGAAGGTCAGAAGGGCTATCAGTCGACGCATGGTGGGCTCCCGCGGCCGCGCTGTTGACCGCCTCGCCGAGAAGGACAGGGGGCTGAGGCCGGAAGTCGCACGGCGAGGTGCAAGGCGTGGATACCACGGGCAAAACCGGCATGTGGCGGCAGGCGAACGGGTAAGCTGATCAGCCCAATGAGCACCAAGATTCCGTGGGACAGCCCAGGCACTCGCCGTCTCAAGGCGACGGTCTCCGAGTCCGACTCCGCGACGCTCGTTCTCGAACTCCCCGAGCCTCGAGAGTGAGATTGCAGTCCCCGCTCCTCCAGGCGAATGGACGGAGGGCGCGCCGGTCGAGGTACTCCTTCTGGAGCGGGAGGATGGCCCGAGGGTGCTGGCCGTCCGGCGCGATTCACCGGACAGCCCCTCCTGGCCGCTGGAGGCCATGCCAGACGAAGCAGCGCCGGAGGATGGGTCACGGGCGCCGGCGACGAAGAGTTGGAAGGGGCTCCTCGTCGGGCTCGGAAGCGTCTTGGTGGTCCTCGGCTCGGCGACCCTCGCCCTGCGCCAATTCCAGCCGCTGTTCGTCATCAATCCCTCGAGGTTCGAGGCCACTCTCGAGCTGGCGGGGCGGACGCTTCGGGTCGCTCCTGGGGCGCGCCAGCAGTTCTACGTGCCGGAGGGAACTCACCCAGTCCGAATGCGGCTCGCGAACGGAGTCGAGCGAAGCCGGGAGATCCGATCTCCAACGGGTTCTACGAGCGGTTCCTGCGCAACAGCTACTTCGTGTACGTGGTCCTCGGCGCTCGGCCGCTCTACCTCGAAGAGCGGATTTACTCGCGGTCGGACCTTGCGACCGCCCCACCACCACCGCCGCTGGTCGTCGCCGGCAAGGAGTTCTACGCCTTCCGCGACGTCGACTATGCGTTCACGGGCGCCCCAGAGCGCATCGCGTCGACCACGGCGGCAGCTCCTTCGACGAAGATCGACGAGATCGGCGAGGTCGCTGCTGCGCCCGAGGCGTTCATCCGGCAATCGCTGGGGCAGGACCTGCAGCAGGTGCAGCTGAGAGAGTTCGCGGAAGGCCAGCTCCTCGGTGGGAACACTTCGCCGTCGATGGTGGAGGCCTACTGGGACTTCTGCCTGCGTTCGGGGTGCGAGTTGGAGGCGCGTCGGCTGATGGCCTCGCTCGGGCTCGGGCCGCCGCTCCCTACGGACGCTCCGGATCCTTGAGGAATCTGCCGAGGCTGGCGTCGAGCTGGCTTCCGGCGACGCCCATCAGGCTGTCGAGCTCGCTGGCCTGCAGCTTCAGCTCGTCGCGCAGGACTTGTCGGGTCCGCTCCACGATCTGTTCGCGGGCCGCGGCGATCCACCGGGCGACAGTGGCGCGGTGCACCCGGAAGGTCCGGCCGAGCTCATCGATGCTCAGCCCCTCCATCACCGACAGGCGCAGCACGGTCCGGTCCCGTGCCGA
The DNA here is from genome assembly GCA_049841135.1 of Myxococcales bacterium. Classification (GTDB taxonomy): domain Bacteria; phylum Myxococcota; class Myxococcia; order Myxococcales; family UBA5297; genus JACRCT01. The sequence continues at coordinate 1,179,600 of JASGHK010000001.1, read as the reverse complement.
GAGCGAGGCCACCGCGGCGCGCACCGCCTGCCGGAACTGGGCCCGGAAGCGCTCGCGCAGCAGGTCGAGCTCGGCGTTGCCCGTCGCCGGCCCGCCGTCCGCCAGCAGCGCCTCGTCGAGCGGGACTTCCCGCGCGGCCGGGGTCGCCACGTTGAGCGCAACCCGGTAGGCGACGGCGTGCAGCCAGCCATCGAGCGGACCCTTGCCGGAGTACTCCGCGATCTTGGCCGGACGCTCGCCTTCGGCCATCAGCAGCCGCTGCAGGAGCCGGCCGTGGATCTCCTCAGCGGCGACCCGTCCCGCCAGCTGCCGAGCCACGGCGGCGAGCGGGCCCGAGCGGATGCGCCGATCGAGCTCCTCCGTCGCCTTGGGCAGCCCCTTGATGCACGCGAAGGCGAGCGCGAGATCCGCGGCGTGCGCGGGCAGGGCGTCGGGGTGCCGTGCCAGGTGCGCGGCCAGCGCCGTTTCGTCGAGCCCGAGGTCCGCCTGGGCCTGCAAGGCCTGGCGGGCGAGCGCGAGCGCAGCGGCGGGGACCTCGCTCAATCTCCGACCTCCAGCCGGTCGCAGATTCGCCGCCCGGTCGGCGTGAACGCGATGTACCGGCCCCAGGTGTAGTTGATGTGCCGGTCGGCGGCGAAGACGGCCCAGGCGAAGGTCTTGCGGTTGCGCAGACCGAGCAGCGCGTAGAAGCCCTCGAACTCCAGCCACTCCGGGTCGCCGTCGCCGCGGATGACTTCCTTCTTGGCCGTGAGCAGCGCCGGCGCCACGGCCTTGGGGAGCTTGTTCGCCGCGACCTTGCGGCTGCGCTCCGCCTCGGGGCCTTCGTAGCGGAAGCAGGCGGCGACGCGGCGCTCCAGCGCGGTGGGCTTCTGCGCCTTCTTCTTTGCCGGCATGGCCATGCCGGCAACCTAGCAGAAGCCCACCGGAGCGCGGAGAGGCCGCGCCGACGGCTACGGGTAGGACGGCACCGTGCCGGGCAGGAAGGTCACGTCCAGCGGCGGCGTCCCCGGAGGCGTGTTCGGGGCGCAGGAGAGCGACTGCGGCGCGAGCGAACCCCAGAAGGAGAGCTCGCGCTGGCCGGGCGTTCCGACCTCCTCGACCACCGGCGCCGCTTGCGGGTCCTTGTACAGCTCGTCGAGCGACGGCCACTGGACTCGCGCCACGTGCCAGAGCACACACGGCCCGGGAAGGCTGAAGTCCTCGCCCTTGGCCGGAACCTCGAGCGCCGCGCCGGGCTTGGTCGGCGTCGGCTGCAGGAAGAGCTTCACCGCGGGCCGCACCGGGGTGACGCAGCGCCCCGAGACGCAGACCGAGTCGCGGCCCGCGCCGATCTCCGGGCAGCCGCACGCCGTGCCGCCCTGGCAGGGACGGCCGGGGCAGGCCGGCGCGGAGTAGGAGGCTGCGCGCCAGTCCTTGAAGAAGTGCACGTAGACGTCGTAGGTGCAGCGAGCGTGGCGGCAGGCCGGGTCGAGCTGCGGGTAGTTGAGCGAGACGATCTCCAAGAGCGACTTGTCGCCCTGGTCGTCCATGTCCAGCCGCGGGTCGTCCCAGGCCACCCCGGGCAGGCCCCAGTCGAAGAAGCCGCTGGTGCGCGCGGCCAGGTAGCCGTCGATGTCGCCGCGCCGGTCGAAGGTGCAGTCGGCCTTGTCGCCACACGGGCCCGGCTTGACGAGGTGGACATCCAGGTCGACGCCGGGCTGGTAGGCCCAGGAGAGCTGGGCGGCGAGGTCGCGCACCGGCAGGGCGTCGAAGGCGACGTCCGCCGTCGCCAGGGCGCCCCAGGGGTCGGTCACGGTCAGGCGGATCACGAAGTGGCCGATGGCGTCGGGCCGGAACAGCGGCTCGGGGCTCGTGGCGTCGATGACCTCGTTCGCCGAGCCGCTCGGGCGCTCGATGACCGACCACTGGTAGGCCAGCGCCTCGCGGCCGTCCTCGAGATCGGTGGTGCACAGGCTCTCGTCGCCCTGGCTCGCCTCGAACGGGTGCAGCCCCGGCTGGAAGTGGTCGGAGAAGGCGGAGAGGTGGACCAGCGTCTGGTCTCCCGGCTGCACCGACACGAAGCCGCCGAAGGCGAAGGCCCCGGCCTCGTCGCGCGGGTAGCTGGTGGAGCCGTCGGGCTGGCGCACCTCGACGATGCTGGCGCAGGCCTGCGGCGGCTGGTTCGGCAAGAGCTGGCCGGTGAGCGACACCGAGGCGGTGGGGACGGCCGGGTCGTCGGTGGTGAGCACCAGGCTCGCGGCGAGCGGCGCGCTGCTCGCCTGCTGTGGGTCGAAGGTGACGTGGAGGATGTGCGAGCCGCCGGGCTCGACGACCAGGCCCTGGGCATTGAGCGACTCGATCGTGCCGAAGCCCGGATCGCCCTTCAGCGCCGCGCCGGAGAGGCGCAGCGGCAGCTCACCGTCGTTGATCAGCGTCACCGTCGGCCACGCGGGCTCGACCACCACGCCGGAGGCGCCGCGGCGCAGCGGCAGGCGCGAGCCGAAGTCGATGGCCGGAGGGGCGAGGGTCGCCGCGAACTCGCTGCAGGGCGAGGCGCACTCCGGCACCAGGCGCACCAGCGCCGTGGCGCCCCGGCCGGCGAGGGTGACGACCTTGAGCCGGTCCCCGGGATCGGGATCGTCGCTCTCGATGGTGAGCCGCGCCTGGTAGTCCCCGAGGGCCGTCGGGGCGAAGACCACCTCCAGCGTGGCCTCCGAGACCACCTCGGTCGGCGCCGCCTGCATCAGCACGAAAGCCGAGCCGCCGCCCGGCGCCGCCGGGTCGTCCTCGATGGCCACCCGGTCCAGGTCCAGCCGCACCCGGCCCAGGTTCTCCACCGAGACCGGCTTCCACGCCGCGGTGCCGGTTTGCACCAGCCCGAAGTCCAGCCGGCCGGCGCTGACCCGGATGTCCGGTGCCGCCGCGACGATCGCGTCCTCCTGGCAGCCGGCCCCGACGACCGCGAGCAGCGCCGCGAGCCCGGTCCCCAAACCCCACCCACCCCCAACCCCGACTCTCGACCGCATGGTCTTTCCTCTCCCTGAAACCGACGTGGACGTGGATGCGCGCATCACGGGATCTGCCTCGAGCAGGTGAACAGCACCTCGACGTGCGCCGTGGGGTCCGTCCGCCACAGCGAGCACGCGTCCTGGCACAGCCGGATGACGTTGCCCTCGGTGTAGAACGCGGCGCCGGCGCAGGCGGCGGCGTTGGCCACGTGCGTCAAGGTGACGTGGGCGCCGCTCTGGCTGACGAGCCTCCATCTGCGTGTTGTCCATGCTGCTGTCGCTGGGGATGGAGACGAGCTGGAACGCGCAGGACATCTGGTTGCCCTGCAGGATGTCGGTGGCCACCGCCTGGAAGACCGCGTCGAAGCTCTGGTACTGGCAGATGGGGTAGCGCAGCGCCCCGGTCCGCTGGCTGAGCTTCTGGTACTCGGTGCCCGGCTGCTGCACGTAGCCGCCGTTGCCGGTGCAGCGCTGGTCGATGAGCGGGTCGGCGGGCAGCCAGGGTGCGAGCACCGGGGTGTTCTCGTGCAGGCCGACGATGCTGTGGAACTTGTAGGCGCGGCTCGCGGCGGTGCCGAAGTAGGCCGGCGAGAGCGAGAAGAGGCGGCTCTCGAAGTAATCGGCGGTGTAGGCGTTCGGCTGCCCGGGGCTGCCGGTGGTGGGGCCGTTGTCGGTGATCTGGATGAAGACCTTGGGCACTCCGGGGCGCAGCCACTGCGACCAGCCGCCCGGCGCCTTCCCGCAGGGGTCCGGCGCGTTGTAGGTGGTGACGATCTGGTAGAGCGGGTCGTGGGCGCCGACGTCGACCGGGTAGTGGAAGAAGCGGGTGGTGTTGACCGGGCAGGTGCCGCCGCAGGAGGAGCTGCCGCCCAGCGGCGGGAGGATGCAGACCGCGTAGTTGCCCGAGGAGGAGCCCGAGCCGTACGCGGAGAGCAGGATCACCCGGTAGTCGATGCCGTGCTGGCCGAGGAAGGTGGCGAAGCTGGCGTTGATGTTGGCCTCGACCGCGTCGATCTCCTCGTTCATCGTGCCGTTGTTGGCGACGACGAAGATGACGTCCACCGGCCCGTACACCGGCTCGATGTTCTGCTGCGACCCGTCCTGGACGTAGCGGGTGATGTTCTCGTCGGTCCGGCCGTCGCAGTTGTCGTCGAGCCCGTCGCAGGTCTCGGCCAACGGCGCCCCGGGCTCGCAGGCCTGGCTCTGGCCGGCGGCGCAGTTGTCGACGGTGCGCCGGCATCGGCCGGTGCCGCAGCTCGTCTGGCCCAGGCCCTCGTCGGTGGCGCCGTTGCAGTCGTCGTCGGCGCCGTTGCAGAGCTTCGAGGCCGGGCGTGCCGGGCGTCCCGGGCGTGCAGGTCTGGACCTGGCCGGCGATGCAGTTGGTCACGGTGCGCCGGCAGGCGCCGACGCCGCAGCTGGTCGACCCCAGGTTCTCGTCGACGCGCCCGTCGCAGTTGTCGTCCGCTCCATTGCACTGCTCGGGGGCCGCCGGGCCCGCCTCGCACGTCACCGGCAAGCCGTAGAGGCAGTTGGCCACCGTGCGCTGGCAGAGGCCGAGGCCGCAGGTGGTGGTGCCCAGGTCCTCGTCGGTCGCGCCGTCGCAGTTGTTGTCGAGCAGGTCGCAGACCTCGCCGGTGGGGACGCCCGGGGTGCAGGTCTGCGGCACTCCGCCGGCGCAGTTGGGGACGGTCCGCCGGCAGCTGCCGACGCCGCAGGAGGTCGAGCCCAGGTCCTCGTCGGTCAGCCCGTCGCAGTCGTCGTCGAGCCCGTTGCAGACCTCGACCCCCGCCGCGCCCGGCTGGCAGGTCTGCACCTGGCCGGCGACGCAGTTGGCCACCGTGCGCTGACAGATGCCCAGGCCGCAGGTGGACGAGCCCAGGCTCTCGTCGGTGCGCCCGTCGCAGTTGTCGTCGATCCCGTTGCAGTACTCGACGCCCGGCGTGCCCGGCTGGCAGGTCTGGACCTGCCCGTCGGCACAGTTGGCGACGGTGCGCTGGCAGGCGCCGGCGCCGCAGGTGGTGGACCCCAGGGCTTCGTCGGCCTGGCCGTCACAGTCGTCGTCGGCGCCGTTGCACAGCTCGGGCACCGGCGAGCCCGGCTGGCAGGTCTGCGCCACCCCGCCGACGCAGTTCTGCACGGTGCGCTGGCAGCTGCCGACGCCGCAGGAGGTCGAGCCCAGCGCCTCGTCCGTCTGGCCGTTGCAGTCGTTGTCCAGGCCGTCGCACCGCTCGGCGCTCGGGCTGCTGGCCTGGCAGGTCTGGGCCACGCCGGCGACGCAGTTCTGCACGGTGTGCTGGCAGGCGCCGGTGCCGCAGGTGGTCGAGCCGAGCCCTTCGTCCGTCAGCCCGTCGCAGTCGTCGTCGACGCCGTTGCAGATCTCGAGGTTCGGCTCGCCCGGCTGGCAGGTCTGGACGGTGCCGGCGACGCAGTTCTGCACGGTGCGCTGGCAGCTGCCGGCGCCGCAGGTGGTGGAGCCCAGGCCCTCGTCGACCAGGCCGTTGCAGTCGTCGTCGAGGTCGTTGCAGACCTCCGCCACCGGCGCGCCGGGCTGGCAGGTCTGCGACCGGCCGTTGACGCAGTTGGCGGTGGTGCGCCGGCAGCTGCCCACGCCGCAGGTGCTGGAGCCGAGGTTCTCGTCCGTCTGGCCGTTGCAGTCGTTGTCGAGGCCGTCGCAGACCTCGGGGCCGGGGCCGCCCGGCTCGCAAGCCTGGGGCGTGCCGGAGACGCAGTTCTGCACGGTGCGCTGGCACGCTCCCAGGCCGCAGGTGGTCGAGCCCAGGCTCTCGTCGGTGCGGCCGTCGCAGTTGTCGTCCAGGCCGTTGCAGACCTCGGGGGTGCCGTCGCCCATCGCGCAGGTCTGGGCGAGGCCGTCGAGGCAGTTGGCGATGGTGCGCCGGCAGCTGCCGACGCCGCAGGTGGTGGTCCCCAGCTCGTCGTCGGTCAGGCCGTTGCAGTCGTTGTCGACCAGGTCGCAGACCTCGGCCGCCGGAGCGCCGGGGACGCAGGTCTGAGTCCGGCCGCTGACGCAGTTGGCGGTGCTGCGCTGGCAGGCGCCGGCGCCGCAGGTGGTCGAGCCCAGGCCCTCGTCGGTCTGTCCGTCGCAGTCGTCGTCGAGCCCGTTGCAGAGCTCGAGGCCGGGGGTCCCCGGCTGGCAGGTCCGCGGCGCGCCGGCCACGCAGTTGGGCGTGGAGCGCTGGCAGGTGCCGAGCCCGCAGGTGGAGGTGCCCAGGTCCTCGTCGACCCGCCCGTCGCAGTCGTTGTCCAGGCCGTCGCAGACCTCGAGCGCGCCGGGGCGCACGGTGGGGGTGAAGTCGTCGCAGTCGCCGGCGCAGGTGGTGACCCCGTCGGCGTCGAGGTCGAACCCCTCGTCGGTGAGGCCGTCGCAGTCGTCGTCGAGGGCGTTGCAGACCTCGGGGGCGTCGGGGTTGACGCCAGGCCGCGTGTCGTCGCAGTCGCCCTGGCAGATCGTGAAGCCGTCGCCGTCCTGGTCGAAGCCCTCGTCGGTCTGGCCGTCGCAGTCGTTGTCGAGCCCGTCGCAGATTCTCGACGCCGCCGTTGCTCGGGTCGCAGCGGTACTCGCAGCCGTTGTCCGGGTTCGTGTCGGTGTCGAACCAGCCGCGGTCGCACGGGCCCAGCGCGCAGTGGCCGCCGCGGCAGAGGCCGGCGGCATGGTCGTAGAGGCAGGCGCGGCCGCACAGCCCGCAGTTCTTCGGGTCGGTGGCGGGGTCGAAGTCCTCGTCGACCAGGCCGTCGCAGTCGTCGTCCATGCCGTTGCAGGCCTCGGCGGCCGGGACGACCGCGCCGACGCAGGCGCCCCAGGTCCCGGCGTGGCAGGTCTCGGTCCCGAAGCGGCACTCGCCGACCTTCGACGGGCCGCAGCTGCGCACCTCGCCCTCCAGGCACGGAGGCTCGGCGCCGGCGTCGAGGACGGTGCGGCAGGTGGCGGTGGGCAGGTCGCACGAGGCGCCCTGGGCGCAATCCGCGTCGGTCAGGCAGCGGTTGGGCACGCGCAGGCACTGGCCGGTGGAGACGGCGCAGACGTAGCGCAGGTCGGGGCAGTCCTGATCGGACTGGCACAGGCCCGCGTCGGAGCCACTCGTCGCCTGGGGGTCCGTGCACTTCCGGGCCAGGCAGACCTGCCCCAAGGGGCAGTCCGCGTTGGTCTCGCAGGGGGGCTCGAGGGTCTGGGAGCTCGCGTCCAAGAAGCCCGCTGAAGGAGGGTCGCCGCAGTTGCACGCGCTGCCGTTGAGCAACCCCGCCGCCACCAACACCGCCAACCCGTGCCGCATCGACCCTCCTCGTGGTCTGTGAGTTGACTGCCCAAGAAGCAGCCAGGCGACCGCACGCCCGGTCCTGGCGCCCAAGAGCAGGTAGAGAGGGGCGGGCGCGTGCAGAAGTGCTCAGCGAGGGGGCCTCCGCTCGGTCGTCAGCTCTGCAGGCGACCAGGCCACTTCCCGCTCGTGGAACTCGAGTGCCCACTCGTTCCCAGGGGAAGGGAACAGAACGCCCGCCGGGGGGCGTGGTGCGCCCCCGGCGGGCTCCGACGACGGGTCGCGGACCCTCACCGCGACCTGTGACCGGCTACCGGACCTGCCTCGAGCAGGTGAACGACACCTCGACCTGGGCGCCGGGGTCCGCGCGCCACAGCGTGCAGGCGTCGGGGCACAGCCTGAAGGTGCTGCCGACGGTGTAGAACGCGTTGCCGGTGCAGGCGGCGGCGTTCGCCACATGGGTCAGGGCGACGCGCCCGCTGCCGTTGCTGCCGATCAGGTCGAGCAGGGTGTTGTCGACGCTGCTGTCGGCCGGCACCGAGGAGACCTGGAACTCGCAGGACAGCTGCGTCTCCTCGACGATGCCGCGCGCCACCTCGCGGAAGACCGCGTCGAAGCTCTGGTACTGGCAGATGGGGTAGCGCAGGCCGTTCGAGCGCTGGCTGAGCTTCTGGTACTCGAGGCCGTTCTGCTCCACGTGGCCGCCGGCACCTGTGCACAGCGCGGTGACGAGCGGGTCGGCGGGCTGCCAGGCGGCGAGCGCCGGAGCGTTCTCGCGCAGCCCCACGATGCTGTGGAAGACGTAGTCGCGCGCCGCGGCGGTGCCGAACCTCGCCGGGTTGAAGCCGAAGAGCGCGGCCTCGAAGCGGTCGGCGGTCCAGTAGTCGGCGGTGGTCTTGTTGGGGCTCGTCAAGGGCCCGTCGTCGGTGACCTCGAGGAAGACCCGCGCCGCTCCGGGGCGCAGCCACTGCGACCAGCCCTGCGGGGCCAGGCCACAGGCGTCGGCGGCGCTGTAGGTGCGGACGATCTGGTAGAGCGAGTCGTGGCTGGCGATCTCGGTGCTGTAGTGGAAGAAGCGCGGGCCGGGGGTGGGGCAGGCCGCGGTGCAGCTGTTGGTGGCGCCGGCCAAGGGCGGGCGGATGCAGATGGACTGGTCCACCGCGGCCCGGCCGTGCTTGGAGACGAGGATGACGCGGTAGTCCAGGCCGCTCTGCTCCATGATGGCGGCGAAGCTGGTGTTGAGGTTGTTCTCCACCGCCTGGATCTCGTCGGTCATGCTCCCGGAGTTGTCGACGACCAGGATGACGTCCACCGGCCGGAAGACCGGGTCCACGTGCTGGCCGCTGCCGTCCTGGGTGTAGCGGGTGACGTTCTCGTCGGACTGCCCGTCGCAGTCGTCGTCGAGCCCGTCACAGACCTCGACGCCCGGCGCGCCCGGCTGGCAGGCCTGGCCGGCCCCACCGAGGCAGTTGGCGGTCGTGCGCTGGCAGGTGCCCAGGCCGCAGGTGGTGGAGCCCAGGCCCTCGTCGGTCGCACCGTCGCAGTCGTCGTCGGTCCCGTTGCAGATCTCGGCCGCGGGCGCTCCGGGCTGGCAGGCCTGGACGGCGCCGCCGAGGCAGTTGGCGGTGGTGCGCACGCAGGCGCCGGTGCCGCAGGTGGTCGAGCCCAGCGCCTCGTCGGTCGCTCCGTCGCAGTCGTCGTCGGCCCCGTTGCAGACCTCGACCGAGGGCGCGCCTGGCTGGCAGGCCTGGGTCGCGCCGGCGAGGCAGTTGGCGGTGGTGCGCTGGCAGGCGCCGGTGCCACAGGTCGTCGAGCCGAGCGCCTCGTCGGTCGCTCCGTCGCAATCGTCGTCGAGGCCGTTGCAGACCTCGGAGCCAGGCGCACCCGGTTCGCAGGCGACCGGCAGGCCCGACAGGCAGTTGGCGACGGTGCGCTGGCAGGTACCAAAACCACAGGTCGAGGTGCCCAGGCCATCGTCCGTCTGGCCATTACAGTCGTTGTCGACGAGGTCGCAGGTCTCCCCGGTCGGCGCGCCGGGGCTGCACGTCTGGGGCAGGCCGGCCAGGCAGTTGGCCACGGTTCGCTGGCAGGCACCGACTCCGCAGCTCGTGGAACCCAGGCTCTCGTCGGTCTGGGCGTCGCAGTCGTCGTCGACCCCGTTGCAGACCTCCAGGGACGGGGCGCCGGGCTGGCAGGTCTGGAGCGTCCCGGCCGCGCAGTTCGCGACCGTGCGCTGGCAGGCGCCGGTGCCGCAGGTGGCCGAGCCCAGGTCCTCGTCGGTCAGCCCGTCGCAGTCGTCGTCGAAGCCGTTGCAGGTCTCGATGCCGGGGCTTCCGGGCTGGCAGGAGGTGGCGCTGCCGGCGACGCAGTTCTGCACCGTGCGCTGGCAGGTTCCGACGCCGCAGGTGGTCGAGCCCAGGCTCTCGTCGGTCTGCCCGTCGCAGTCGTCGTCGAAGCCGTTGCAGACCTCGACGCCAGGGCTGCCGGGCTGGCAGGTGGTGGCGCTGCCGGCGATGCAGTTCTGCACCGTGCGCTGGCAGGTCCCGACGCCGCAGGTGGTCGAGCCGAGCTGCTCGTCGGTCGCCCCGTCGCAGTCGTCGTCGACGCCGTTGCAGACCTCCAGGGCGGCCGCCCCCGGCTCGCAGGCCTGCGGGATCCCGGCGACGCAGTTGTCGACGGTGCGCTGGCAGGCGCCGGTGCCGCAGGTGGTCGAGCCTTGCTGCTCGTCGGTGAGCCCGTCGCAGTCGTCGTCGACGCCGTTGCAGGTCTCTGCACGCGGCGCACCGGGCTCGCAGTCCTGGACGGCTCCGGCGACGCAGTTGGCGACGGTGCGCTGACAGCTCCCGAGGCCGCAGGTCGTCGTGCCGAGGCCTTCGTCGTCGAGGCCGTCGCAGTCGTCGTCGAGCCCGTTGCAGAGCTCGTCGACCGGAGCGCCGGGCTGGCACGCCTGCGCGCGGCCGTTGACGCAGTTGACGACGGTGCGCTGGCAGCTGCCGACCCCGCAGGTGGTCGAGCCCAGGTTCTCGTCGGTCTGGCCGTTGCAGCTGTTGTCGACGCCATCGCAGACCTCCGCGCTGGGGGCGCCCGGCTGGCAGGCCTGAGGGACTCCGTCGACGCAGTTGGCCACGGTCCGCTCGCAGGCGCCGGTGCCGCAGGTGGTCGAGCCCTGCTGCTCGTCGGTCAGCCCGTCGCAGTCGTCGTCCAGGCCGTTGCAGACCTCGGTGCCGGCCGCGCCGGGCTCGCAGGCCTGGGCGATGCCGTCGACGCAGTTGGCCACGGTGCGCTGGCAGGCGCCGACGCCGCAGGTGGTGGTCCCCAGGTCCTCGTCGGTCTGCCCGTCGCAGTCGTTGTCGGCGAGGTCGCACCGCTCGCTGGCGGGAGCGCCCGGCAGGCAGGTCTGGGCCCGGCCGGCGACGCAGTTGGCGGTGGTGCGCTGACAGGTGCCGGTGCCGCAGGTGGTCGAGCCCAGGCCCTCGTCGGTCGATCCGTCGCAGTCGTCGTCGATCCCGTCGCACACCTCGGTGCCCGGAGCTCCGGGCTGGCAGGTCTGGGGGACGCCGTCGGCGCAGTTCTGGACGACGCGCTCGCAGGCGCCGGCGCCGCAGGAGGTGGAGCCCAGGTCCTCGTCGGTCAGGCCGTCGCAGTCATCGTCGACGCCGTTGCAGACCTCGGGGGTCGGCGTGCCGGGCTGGCAGGACTGGAGCTCGCCGGCGACGCAGTTGGCGGTGGTGCGCTGGCAGGCACCGGCGCCGCAGGTGGTGGAGCCCAGGTCCTCGTCGGTCTGACCGTCGCAGTCGTCGTCGACGGCGTTGCAACGCTCGACGGTGGGGGAGCCCGGCTGGCAGGCCTGCTCGACTCCGCCGATGCAGTTGAGCGTCTGGCGCTGGCAGGCGCCGGCGCCGCAGGAGGTGGAGCCGAGCTCCTCGTCGGTCTGCCCGTCACAGTCGTCGTCGAGGGCGTTGCACGCCTCGGTCCGAGGACCTCCGGGCTGGCAGGCCTGGCGGACGCCGGCGATGCAGTTGGCGGTGGAGCGCACGCAGGTGCCGGTCCCGCAGGTCGTGGCGCCTAGGTTCTCGTCGACCTGACCGTTGCAGTCCTGGTCCTTGCCGTCGCAGACCTCGAAGGCACCGGGGTGGACGGTGGGGTCGAGGTCGTCGCAGTCGCCCAGGCAGGTGGTGAAGCCGTCGCCGTCGAGGTCGAAGCCCTCGTCGACCAGCCCGTTGCAGTCGTCGTCGCGGGCGTTGCAGACCTCGGTCGCGTCGGGGTTCACGTTCGGGTTGGCGTCGTCGCAGTCCCCCCGGCAGGTGGTGAAGCCGTCGGCGTCCTGGTCGAAGCCCTCGTCGGTGTCGCCGTCGCAGTCGTTGTCCAGACCGTCGCAGACCTCCACTCCGCCGTTGCTCGGGTCGCAGCGGTATTCGCAGCCGTCGGCGGGCTCGCCGTTGGCGTCGACCCAGCCCGGGTCACAGGGGCCGGGGACGCACCGGCTGGCGACGCACAGCGCGGTCGCGTTCGCGAAGCGGCACTCCTGGCCGCACTGGCCGCAGTGCTTGGGATCGGCCGAGAGGTCGAAGTCCTCGTCGACCGACCCATCGCAGTCGTCGTCCAGGCCGTTGCAGGCCTCGGTGGCCGGGACGACCGCCCCCACGCAGCCGCTCCACGCCCCGGCGTGGCAGGTCTCGGCTCCGAAACGGCACTGGCCGACCTTCGAGGGGCCGCAGCTTCGGGGTCTCGCCCTCGAGGCAGGGAGGCTCGACGCCGGCGTCCATGACTGTGCGGCACGTCGCTGTGGCCAGCTCGCAGCGAGCGTCCGTGGCGCAGTCGGCGTCGGACAGGCAGCGATTGGGGACGCGCAGGCACTGGCCGGTGGAGACGGCGCACACGTAGCGCAGGTCAGGGCAGTCCCGGTCGGACTGGCACAGGCCCGCGTCGGTGTCGCCGGGGGCCGAGGGTTCGAGGCACTGGCCGGCGAGGCAGACCTCTCCGAAGGGACAGTCCTCGTTGGCGCTGCAAGGGGCGATGACCTGGTTCTTCGGCCCCCCGTCCGCCCTTCCGCCCGCCGCGGGATCACCGCAGTTGCAGGCACTCGCCACCAGCATTCCCACCGCCACCATCGCCCCCAACCCGTACCGCATCGACCCTCCCATTCGCGAGCTCGCTCGGCCAGTAGCCAGTCGACCGCAAGCACGGCCCTGGCCGAAGAGCAGGTAGCGCGGGAGGAACGCGTCCAGAAGTGCTCAGCAAGGGGACCGGCCCTCGCTCGCTCGTGGGGTGAGCGGGCAAGCGGTTTCCCGGTTGTGGAACGGAAAGGCTCTCCCGCTCCGCGGCGATGAAAGGTCAGGGCAGCGCGGAGGGCGAGGGGGCGAATCGGGGCGGGTAGGAGGCGACTCGAAGGCGAGTTGGAGGTGTTCCTGCTGGGCTTGGTGAACGCGCGCGTCGTCTTCCGGTGCGGCGTTCGGGGCGGCGCTCTACACCGATCGCCGATGGGGTGCTCGCCGGGATGATCACCGAGTTCGGGCGACCAGGCCCGCCTGACCTCGAGAAGTGCAATGGGAGGTCAGGCGCTGTCGGCCGGGCGGTAGTCGAGGAGGGACGTCCGGGCGTGGACCTCCTGTGGGCGCTCGCCGTCGCGGCCTCCTGAGCCCATGAAGCGGCCTTCGATAAGACTGTGTAAACCATGGAAAATACAAGCGAAGATGAAAATGATGGCGTGATTCCTATAAAACCGATAGGAAAATGACATGAAAGTCTTCGACAACGTCCTCCAGGCCATCGGCCACACCCCGCTCATCCGTCTCGGTCGAATCGCCGCAGGTCTTCCGGTGACGCTGCTGGGCAAGTTCGAGGCGGTCAATCCCGGCGGCAGCATCAAGGACCGGATCGGGCTGGCGATGATCGACGACGCCGAGCGGCGCGGCCTGCTCAAGCCGGGCGGGACCATCGTCGAGGCCACCGCGGGGAACACCGGAGTCGGGCTCGCGCTGGCCGCGGCCATCAAGGGCTACCGCTGCATCTTCGTGATGCCGGACAAGATGAGCGCGGACAAGGTCAACCTCCTCAAAGCCTACGGCGCCGAGGTGGTGATCACGCCGACCGCGGTGCCTCCGGACTCGCCGCAGAGCTACAACGGCACTGCCGATCGGCTGGCCCGCGAGATTCCGGGAGCCTTTCGTCCGCATCAGTTCGCCAACCAGTGCAACCCTGACGCGCACTACGCCAGCACCGGCCCGGAGATCTGGGCGGACACGGACGGCAAGGTCGACGTGTTCGTGGCGGGGATGGGGACGGGCGGGACCATCTCCGGCACCGGGCGCTACCTGAAGGAGAAGAACCCGAAGATCCAGGTGGTCGGCGCCGACCCCGAGGGTTCGATCCTGTCGGGTGACGCGCCTCGCGCCTATCTCGTCGAAGGCATCGGCGAGGACTTCATCCCCGCGACCTTCGACCGCCAGGCGATCGACGAGTTCGTGCGCGTCAGCGACGCCGAGGCCTTCGCCATGGCGCGCCGGCTCGCGCGCGAAGAGGGGCTCCTGGTCGGCGGCTCGGCCGGCGTGGCGGTGGTGGCGGCGCTCAAGTACGCGGCGCGGGTGAAGCCGGGCTCGGTGGTGGTGGCGATCCTCCCCGACACCGGCCGCAACTACCTGGGGAAGATCTACTCGGACGCCTGGATGACCGAGCACGGCTTCTCGACGGAGAAGCGCGAGCGCGTCACGGCCGGGCAGGTGCTGGCGCAGAAGAAGGCCTCCAAGCTCATCGCCGTGGGGCCGGACCAGCTGGCCTTCGACGCCGTACGCCTGATGGAGGAGCACGACGTCTCGCAGATCCCGGTCCTGGAGGACGGGCGAGTGGTCGGCAGCTTCACCGAACTCGCGGCGGTCAAGCTGCTCAACGACGGGGTGGACCTCGAGCGACGGCAGGTGCGTGAGGTGATGGGCAAGCCGCTGCCGGAGGTCGACGAAGAGACGGACGTGAACGAGCCGCTGCGGCTGCTCCTGGCAGGGCACGGCGGGGTGGTGGTGACGCGGAAGGGGAAGGCCGCGGGCTTCCTGGCGCGCATCGACCTCGTCCACTTCTGGCAGGCCGGACGGCGGGACAGCCGGCGCTCGTAGCCCTCATGGGCGCGCGGGAGATCCATCGGAGTCCTCACCGTCGACTCCGTCCACACCGTCCACATGGTCCACCACCGACAGACAACGAGGTTCCTGCAGGGAAGGGGAAGGAGCAGCGAATGCGCATCGCAGTGCTTCACGAGTCGGAGAGCGAGCAGGCCATCGAGGCTCTCGGGCGCGAGCTGGCGCCCGCCGGTCACGAGGTGGAGAAGCTCGAAACTGGCAGAGCAGCGCGCCAGCGAGCTCGTGAGCTGGGCGGACTGCGTCTTCGTCATCGGACCCGAGGCCAGCGCGCGCGGCCCCTCCGAGGCAGCGGTCCGGCAGGGGCGGCCAACCGCCGTGCTGGCCAGGCTGGAGGTCACCGGCGTCTACCGGCACCTGTTGGCGTTCAAGGCGCTGGCCGAACGACTCCGGCGGGTCGGGCTGGCCCGCCCTGCCATCGCCGGGTGACGGGAAGGCAGGGCGCCGACGCTCGAGGGTGCGCAACTCGGGCTTTCTCTCCGCCCTGGTCGGGCCGGCCGACGCGATGCTCGGGGCCGAGGAGAAGGACCTAACACCTTGTGCCGCTGCGGGCTGCCCAGGCTCAAAGAGTGGATGGCTCGTCCCGGAGCACCACGTCCAGCGCCTCGCTCAGCTCGCCGTGGCTCCACGGCTTGCGGACCACGTAGCACAGGGTCGGGCTTGCCGCCTGCGAGAAGGCTTCGGTGCGGAGGCCCTGCGACAAGAGCAGGATTCTGGCCCTCGGGTTTGCGGCCCGGATTTCGCTCGCGAGACTGGCGCCATCAGGGATGTCGTCGGAGCAGACGACGGCGTCAGGCGCCCCTTCCCGCACGAGGCGCTGGAGGTCGCCGCCCGGGGTCAGGAGCGAGACCCGATGCCCTCGCCGTTGAAGGACGGCCTGCAGAATCCGCAACACCTTCGGATCACGATCCGCCACGACCACCCGCGCCATCGCCCCTCCCGCCCAAGTCGCCTGCGCTGACTTTGGCTCGCGACGCTTGGTGGACAACCTCGCACTTGGGGGCCGAGTCTCGTCCCCATCTGCAACCGGACGCTCGCCGCGGGTGCTGCTGGTTTCCGCTGCGAAGCAGCAGCCCGCTGCCCTTCATCGACAACAGCGAGACCGCGCATGGAGGCCGCTGTCCCCGCTCAGCGTCGTCATCAACGACGACTGTCCGATCAGGGGGCGAGGTCGATGGCGGCCCGGGTCCATTCGACCTACGTCGCCCGGATCGGAGAGGACGAGCCGTCCACGGTGGTCCAGGTCTCCTCCGCGTCTGGCGGTGGGTCGACTCCCACCGGCTGATCGCGATCGTCCAGGCTTCGCTCCCGAAGTCGTTGGATTCGATGGCGGCACCGGCGATGGCGGCCGGGCGCGGACGAGAGCGCTGGGAGTCCGACACTCCGGCGGATGCCTCGGCTGACGCAGGGCTGGACGCGGCCGCGCATGGCGTTCGCTGCGAGCGTGCGTTTCCGGACGGAGTCGAGAAGAGCGGCCCGGATGAGATGGCCCTTTCCGTGGCGTTGCAGCCAGGCACGCGAGTGCCCATCTCGGGCTTGTCGTTCATCCTCGATGGGAGACTCCGATGCGAGGCAACCAGAGGCTCGAACGTCCCGAACTTCTGCTCCGAAAGCTGCCATTCCGCGAACCATTCGGCAGCCTTCCTCCCGGGAAACACCCTGCCAGGACCCAGCGAGGACACCTCAAGTCCCCCCGATGAGCGCGCAGGTCGCGGCCTGCCTCGAACCCAAGACCTCGGGATTCCATGGAGCGGCTGTCTCGACAATTCCGCCTCAACTGCGACGAGCCGGCCCTCCGCCGCCTGCTCGCTGCCTCCAAGGCCTCGGCCGAGGGGCTGTTCGTCGCATGCCGGGGCCCTTTGCCCGCCGTCGAGACCGAGCTCGAGCTCCAGTTCGAACTGCGTGGGGGCCCGCGGCTGTCCACCTCGGGGAGGGTCCGGTCCCACTCGACATCCAGGACCCGACGAGGCTACTGCGTGGACCTTCGCGGCGCTGCGCTCCACGAGGTCGCGTCCCCGGCTCCCAGCACCGGCCCGGTCGACACCGGCGTGCCGACGCGCGCGGCGCCTCCGGGCGCGGAGCCGGGCAGGCCCGGCGAAGCCCCCGCCGAGATCGTCGACCCGCCCGTCGAAGAGGGCTGGGCCGGGGGGCTTCGCCCCTTCGACCGGATGGGGACCTACCGTCTGCTGGACCGCCTCGGGCTCGGCGGGATGGCGGAGGTGTTCCTGGCCCACGCCGTGCTCGGAGACGGCATCGAGAGGCTGGTCGCGCTGAAGATGGCCCTGCCGGAGTTCGGGCCGGACACGCAGTTCGGCGCCCTGTTCCTCAACGAGGCCCGGGTCAGCGTCACCCTGCAACACCCCAACATCGTCCAGGTCTTCGACGTCGGCGAGTTCGCCGGCCGGCCCTACCTGGCCATGGAGTACCTGCAGGGCTGGTCCGTGACGCACCTGCTCAAAGCCCTGCGCGCGCGCCACGCGCCCCCGCCTCCAGGGTTGGCGCTCTCGGTGGGCGTGGAGCTGTGCAAGGCGCTCGAGTACGTGCACGAGAAGCGCGACTGGGAGGGCCGCCCGCTGGGCCTGGTGCACCGCGACGTCAGCGGGGCCAACGTGCACGTCTCGGAGTTGGGCGAGGTCAAGCTGCTCGACTTCGGGGCCGCAGCGGCCGACGGCTTCGCTGAGGGCGCCCGGCTCCTGGTCGGCAAGCCGGGCTACATCGCCCCGGAGCAGTACCTGGGGGTCCCGCCCGCCCCGGCCTCGGACGTCTACTCCCTGGGCGTCGTGCTGCACGAGATGCTCACGCTCGAGCGCCGGCGTGGCTCGCTGGAGCCGCCGGCGCCGCCCCGCCAGCTCAACCCCGCCGTCGACCGCGAGGTGGACCGGCTGGTGCGCCTGGCCACCAGCGCGAGCGCCACCGAGCGTCCCTCCACCAAGGTGCTGCGCGCCGGCCTGGAGCAGGCTCGCCTCCGAATCGGCGGGTGCGACCTGGCCGCGCTCGGTGCGGACCTGCTTGGCGAGCATCTGCGGGAGCAGAAGGCCAAGGTGGAGCGGCTGGTGGGCCAAGCACGCCGGCTGTCCCGTCCCCCCCGGC
Organism: Myxococcales bacterium; assembly: GCA_049841135.1. GTDB lineage: Bacteria > Myxococcota > Myxococcia > Myxococcales > UBA5297 > JACRCT01. The sequence continues at coordinate 1,162,125 of JASGHK010000001.1, read as the reverse complement.
CGAGCTTCGCCGGGCTCAAGCTGCGCAGCTGGCGCCGTAGGCTCGCGGCCACCCGCATCGGGATTTGGTTGGCCGGGCACCGCGCCGCGACCCGGGCCATCGCCGCGGGCCTGCTGCTCGCCGTGCTGGGCCCGGGGGCGCTCGCCGTGCGCTGGTGGCGCACCGAGGCCGAATTCACCTCGCGCCTCGAACAGGCCGACCGGCAGCTCACCGCGGGCCGCCTCGCCGGGCCCGGCGGCGACAGCGCCCTGGACCTCCTGCTGGCGGCGCAGAAGCTGCGCCCAGGAGACGAGCGGGCCCTGCGCCGCCTGCGCGCCCTTTCCGACGCCTTCGAGGAGCTCGCCCGGCTCGCCGAGGAGCGCTCCGCTCCCGCGGAGGCCGCGGTCTACCTGCAGGGCGCGCTGCAGGCCGACGCCCACAGACAGGCCCTCCAGGAGCGCCTGCGACGGCTGGAGGCGCAGGTGCGAAGCCAGGCCCAGGGGGATCCATGAAGACGCTTGCATGCCTCCTCGCCACATTCGCCGCCGGCCTGCTCGTGCCGCCTGCAACGGCACTGGCGTCGTCCCTGTCGGTGCCCCGGGCGGTCGTGCTCGGGAACACCGAGTCGGTGGACGTCACCCTGCACCTCGCCGAGGCGCCGGGCGACGAGGACCGCCCGCTGCGCGCGGCGGTGAACGTGGGGACGCTGGAGGTCCCGGTACGGGTGGGGCCGGGCCTCTACCGGGCGCTCTTCCGCCCGCCGCCGGAGCCCTTCCCGCAGGTGGCGCTCATCGCCCTCTGGCGGGAGGGCGGGCCGCAGGCCCCGGTGGAGGTGCTGCGGCTGCCCCTGGTCGGCCGCACCCGGGTCCCCATCGGCGCCACCCCTGGCGCCGAGCTGACCGTGCGCCTGGACGACTACACCTTCGGCCCGGTGGTGGTGGGACCCTCGGGCTTGGTGGAGGTCCCGCTCATCGTCCTGCCCGGCGTGAGCGAGGCCGAGGTCCTGGCCAAGAGCCGGGAGGGGACGACGACGCGGCGCAAGGTCCCGGTGCAGGTCCCCGAGTACAACCGCCTGGTGGCGGTGGCGGTGCCCCATGCCTTGCGCCCCGACGGCAAGACCCCGGTGCGCATCGAGGTGTTTCACAGCGCCTTGTCCAGCCTCTCGCCGCAGCAGGTCCGGGTCGCGGCCTCGCTGGGGACGGTGAGCCTCCAGGAGAGCCGCCCCGGCCACCTCACCTTTGCCTACGTCCCGCCCGCCGACCCGCCTGTGTCCACCGCGGAGCTGGAGGTGTCGCTCGAGAACGACCTCGCCTCCCGCGCCACGCTGAGCGTGGACCTCTTGCTGCCGAGCCCCACGCGCATCAGCCTGAACCTGCCGCAGAACCCCGTGCCGGCTGACGGGAGGACCGTGGTCCTCGCGGAGATTCGCCTGCTCGACGAGCAAGGGCTGGGGCTGGCCGGGTACCCGGTGCGGTTGGAGGCCGACGGCGTCCCGCTCCCGGTGACCGAGTCCGGCGGAGGGCTCTACCGCGCCCAGTTCACCACGCCGCTGCAGCTTCCCTCGTCGCGCGCGGTGTCCTTCGAGGCCAGCCTGAGGACCGGCAGGGTCGAGTTGTTGGCGCACAAGCAGGTCAAGCTCCTGCGCTCGTCGGTCCCGGCCACGGTGCGCTGGCAAGGGGCCTTGCAGCCGCTCCCCGCGGATGGCCGGGCCGGGCCCCGACTCGCCTTCGAGGTGCGAGACAACGCGGGGCGGCCCGTCGCGGGCGCGCCGCTGAAGGCCGCGGTGAGCCACGGCGCCGTGGGCCCGGTGGAGGACAAGGGTGGCGGCCGCTACGAGGTGGGGTTTCGCCCGCCCGCCGAGCTGCCGCCGGGCGGAGACGTGCAGGTGCGCATCACCGACGCCGAGGGCGCCCTCGACCAGACCGAGGCCGTCCCGCTGCGGCCCGATCCCGGACGCCTGCTGCTGGGCCTGCGCGTCGGCTACGTCCACAGCCTGAGCGCGCAGCACGGGCCGCGCGTCGGCCTGGCCGCGACCCTGCGCCTCTGCCACCTCCTGCTCGAGCTCGGGGCCGGCTTGTCCACCGCGGGGCAGCAGGTCCGCAGCGGCGAGCTCTCCAGCCGCTCCGAGGCCATCGTCGTCCCGGTCTCGCTGCGCGCCGGCTGGGAGCTCCTGGCGTCGCCCCACTGGTCGGTCACCGCGGGGGCGGGCGGCGTGGTGGCCTGGGCCCGGGTGGCCAACGACCTGGCCGGGGTCGGCAGCCACGTCGGCTACGGCGCGATGGCGTTCGGCTCGGTTGCGCGCCAGCTGGGCCCCGGGCAGGCCTTTCTCGACCTCTCGCTGGCATGGGCTCCGGTGCGCGGCGCCAGCTTCGACCTTCAAGCCGGCGGCCTGGCCCTCGAGCTGGGCTACCGCATCCGGGTGTTCTGATGATGACGACTCCGACGAAGCGTGGACCGGCCCGAAGGCCTGCAGGCCGCGGCCTCCCCGGGACCTCGCGCCTCGCGGCCGCCGCAGCCGCCCTCGCCGTGACCGCGGCCTGCACCGAGCCAGCCCCGGCCGTGCCGACGCCGTCCTCGGTCGAGCCGTCCTTCGCTCCCAACGACGTGCGCGTGGAGCTCGAGATCCTGGGCGACTTCGAGCCTCGGGTCCGGACCGAATTCGGCGGGACCGCGGGAGGCGAGCTCGACTCGCGCTTCGAGGCCTGGCTTGCCCCGGAGCCGGCGGGCGGACGGCGCGCACTCGAAGATGTGGCGCTGGTGGTGCGAGGGCGGTTGCGGGCTTTCGTCCCCGCTGGAACGCCCGAAGGGACCTACGGGGTGGTCGTCTCCGCTCCTGACGGCCTCGAGGGCGTGCTCGGCACGGCCTACACCGCCTTGTCGCCTGAGAACGCGGTCTCGCATCTGACGCTCGCCCCGCTGGAGGCGCAGCAGGTCGGAGTCCCGTTCACGATCACCGCTGCCGCCGTGGACTGGCTGGGGCGCCCGGTGGCGAGCTTCGAGTCGCCGGCGCTCCTGAGCGACAGGACGGGGACGCTCGCGGTCGCGCCCGGGGCGCAGTTCGTCCGCGGGCGGCTGACGGCCCTGGTGGAGATCGCCGCCCCCTCACCGCACGACACGATCACCCTTCGGGCCGCGAACAGGCTCGTCGAGACGTCGGTCCCGTTCGCGGTCGTGCGAGGCTTGCCCTCGAGCTTGAGGGTGGTCCGCGCCCCGGCCGCGGTGGTCGCCGGGAGGTGCTCGCCGGCCATCGAGCTGCGCCTGGAGGACGGTGCCGGGCGTGTCGGGGAGGTTCCGGCAGGCGCGGTCGTGCAGCTACGCGGGCCGGGCGGGGCCTTGCTCTTTTCCGACGACGAGGCCTGTGCCCACGCCGTCTCCAGCATTCCGCTCTCGCCGGCCGACGGGAGCGCGACCTTCTGGTTGAGCGCACAGCAGGCTGGGCCGCTGGTCGTCCGCGCGGAGAGCCAGCTCGTGCCGACGGCGCGCCTGGACTTGATGGTCTCGCCCGCCGCCGCCGTCCGCTTGGGCTTTCTGACGCCGTCGACCGTGGCGAGCCCGGGCCGGTGCTCGCAGGCCATCGAGGTCGCCAGCCTGAGCCCCGACGGCTCGCCGGCATTCGCCTCGACGCAGACCGAAGTCCGCTTCACCGTGCCCGCCGAGCTGGCGCTCTTCGAAGACTCGTCCTGCCTCGTCCCGCTGGCCGCGGTCCCGCTCGGTCCGAACCGGAGCCGGTTCGCTTTCTTCCTCCGGGCGCAGGCGGAGGGCCGCTACGTCCTCGCAGCCGAGGCGAGCGGGCTGTCCGCAGCGGCTCAGAGCGTCCTCGTCTTCCAGTGAGGAGCCTGATGATGCCTAGCCTCGCGACGGCACGTGTCGGCGTCCTCCTGGCGGCGATGGCGCTGGCCCAGGCGGCCTCAGGATGCGCCGAGCCCGATCCTGAACTGTCGCTGGTGGACGTGGTCCCATCCACGGTGATCGAGGGCAAGGGGCAGCAGGTCCTCATCCGCGGGCGGTTCGGGGCGTGGGCGCATACGTCGTTCGAGTCCCCCGCGGCGAGCTCCCTGGATTCGAGCTACCGGGCCTACCTGGGCCGGCTGCGCCTGCCGGAGGTGCGCTGGACGCAAGAGGGGCTGGAGGCGCTCGTGCCGGGGAACCTCGCCGCCGGCGCCTATGACCTCACCGTGCAAGCCCCTTGGGGCCGCAAGGCGACGCTCTCACAGGCCCTCCAGGTCCTCGCCGTCCCTCCGACGGAGACGGTCCTCGCCGGGCTGCGCTTCGAGCCCATCGGGCCCCAGAGGGCGGGCACGCCGTTCGGGGTCACGCTATGGGCGCTGGATTCAGCCCAGGCTCCGCAGACGGGCTTCTCCGGGACCGTGGCCCTCGAGGACCTGTCCTCCGCGCTCCTGCCTCGCCAGGTCTCGCTGATTGCGGGGCGGTGGACGGGGCAGGTCGAGGTGCGCTCGCCGCTCGCGGTGGATCGCCTGCGCGCGTCGGCGGGGAAGGTCGAGGCGGTGTCCAACGACTTCCTGGTGGGCCCCGGCCCTTCGTCGCTGCACTTCGTGGCCGCGCCGCTCGAGGTCGCCGCCGGGAGTTGCTCGGACGCCGTCCGCCTCGCACTCCTGGACGCCGACGGCCAGCCGGCCATGGCCGGTGGGCCGGTGACCGTGGCGCTAGGCGCGGTGCCGGGGCTCGCCGAGCTGTTCGCCGACCCGCTGTGCTCCGTCGCGGTATTGAGCGTGCCGCTCGACGCGTCGGGTGCGGCGCAGGTCTACGTCCGCGGCACGATCGCCCATCAACTCGAGCTGCGCGCCGCCACCGACCAGCACGGCAGCGACTCCCAGACGTTGCGCATCGTCCCCGCTCCGCCCGCGCGCACGACCTTCGTCTCTGCGCCCCGGGTGGCAGCGGCGGGCGAGTGCTCCCCGGAGCTGGTGGTCCAGGTGGAGGACGCCTTCGGCAACCCAATCGCGGAGCCGGCCGTGGCAGAGATTGCCCTGGCCCTGGAGGGAGACTCCCGCGGAGACCGGGCTCTTCTCCGACAAGACCTGCGAGCAGCCGACCTCCCAGGCGGACCTCGCGCCGTTCGGGCAGCGCGCCCGCTTCCAGTTCTCCGGGACCCGCGCCGGTGCCTTCGGGATCCGCGCGGCCGCGCCGGGGACCGATCCGGCGGTTCAGCAGGCGGTCGTGGCCCCGGCCGCGCCGGAGCGGCTGGTCATCTCCAGCCCAGCCCAATCAGTCGCCGCGGGGAGGTGCTCGGCGCCGGTGGTGCTCGAGGTCCAGGACCGCTTCGGCAACCTCTCCGCGCTCGGCCAGGCCTCCCGCGTGGCGCTCTCGGCGTCCCCGCCGGACGGCTTTGGCCTGTTCTCGGACGCCGCCGCCTGCGCCTCGGTGCCGGCGGACGGCCTCGACCTCGCCGCGGGCCAGAGCCAGGCCGCTCTCCACTTCTCCGGGACCCGCGCCGGGGCCGTGGACCTGACCGCCGTGCTGCCACCCCTGGGCGCGGCCCACCAGGCCGAGACCGTCCTCGCCGCCTCTCCTGAACGCCTGGTCTTCCTCTCGCCGGCCCAGGAGGTGACCGCGGGCGACTGCTCGGCGCCGATCGCCGTCGCGCTCGAGGACCCGTTCGGCAACCCCGCTTCGCTGCCCATCCCTCTGGCGGTGACCCTCGCCGCGAACCCGCCGGCGGGCGTCTCGCTCTTCGGGAGCGCCGTCTGTGCCGTCCCGGGCAGCGAAGTGACGCTGCCCGCGGGCCAGAGCACCTTCGACCTCTCGCTGCGCGGAACGGTGGCCGGCGTCGCGACCCTGGGGGCCACCGCCCCAGGCGTGCTCCCGGCCGGGCTGCCCGTGACCATCCGCCCAGGCTCGGCCACCGCCCTGGTCTTCGCCCCCCTCTCCTCGCCCCAGCGCCGCGACCACCCGTTCGCGGCGTCCCTGACGGCGCGCGACGCCTGGGACAACCTGGCCACCGACTTCGCGCTCCCCGTCTCCTTCGCGGCGGTTCCTCCCGGAGGCGACGCGCGCTGCGCCACGCGCTGCCTGGGCACCGACACCAGTGAACCGTTCTCCTCCGGGTCGTGGTCCGGCACGCTGACTGCGAGCCCGAACGGCACCTGGCAGCTCGAGGCGACCGCGGGCGCGCTCACCGGCCGGTCCAACTCCTTCGAGGTGGTCGGCAACGTGCTGGCCCCTCGGGCGCGGCTCGACGCCATCCCGCCGGTAGTGCACAACGGCAGCATCACCTTCGACGCCTCGGCCTCCACCGACTTGAACTGGCCCACCTCCGCCCTCGAGGTGAGCTTCGACTTCACCGGCACCGCCAGCGGGCCCCCGCCGTGGACGCCCTGGAGCCTCAGCAAGACCGCTTCCCACGGCTTCCCGAAGGGCACCTGCGAGGCCCGCGTTGCGGTGCGCAACCCGGAGGGAGTGGTGGGCTACGCCCAGCGGCGGGTGCTGGACGTGGCCAACTCCGACCTCTGTTTGGTGGACACCGCCAGCGACGTCGACGACGGGGGCAAGTGCCCTGGCAACTCCGGCGCCGACGGGAAGCTGTCGCTGCGCGAGGCGATCGGCTCCTCCAACGACAAGGGCGGGAAAGCTATCGGCTTCTCCGGCCCGATGACCCTCGACCCGGCGTCCCCGTTCGTCATCACCGCGGACGTGGAGATCCTGGCGCAGGAAGGGGTCGTCCTCCGCGGGGCGCAGTTCGACGTCGCTTCGGGCTCGGCGGTCCTCTCCGGCCTCGAGTTCACTGGCGCCGCGGCGCTCGTGGTGGTGAGAGAGGGCGCGCAGCTGGAACTGGTCGACACCCACCTGCACGACGGGCCGCTGGTGAGAGTGGAGGGAGCGGCCACTCTGCGCCGCGTGCGGATGGAGCGCTGCGGCGCGGCCTGCGTGGAGGTGAGCAAGGACATGGCCCGCGCCGAGCTCCTCTTCTCGCGCTTCTTCGACTCTCCATGGGGCGTCCGCCTCGTTGCCTGCGCCGGACCCGCCCCGCTGCTCGTGCAGAGCTCCACCTTCGCCGGTCTGCAACAGGCCATTGTGGCGGAGGTCGGGTGCACCGGGCCGATCCAGGTCCGCCACGCGACCTTCGACGACAACGGCACCGGCATCCAGTACCGAGGGGGCTCGGGCCACGTGCTGCGCAACTGCATCTTCACCCGACACGCGGTGCATGCTGCGGAATGCGGGGGCGCCTCGTTCCTGGAGCGCGAGGGGCACCTGCTGTTCGCCAACGCCGACGACGGCTGCTTGGCGAACGATCCCGCAACGCTCGCGGCGGATCCGCAGTTCCTCGATCCCGCGGCCAGGGACTATCGCACCCTGAGCGCGAGCCCGGCGCGTGACTCGGCCGCAGCCCAGCCATCCCTGGACGTCAACGGACCCGCGCCGGGACTCTTCGACGGGCCGGCCCCCGACCGCGGCGCCGAGGAGGGGTGGTAGCCCGATGTTTCGGCTTCGCGCCCTCGCGCTCCTCGCCATGCCCGTCGTCGCGGGCTGCGGCCTCTGGGGGGGCAGCGCGGGCGAGGCGGACGCCGGCAGGCTGCTGGGCATCGTCGCCACCTGCGCGGCCGTGGCGGGGGACGTGCAGGTGCGGCGCGTCGGCGAGGCCTTCTGGGAGCCTGCGCTTCTGGGCACGACCTTGCGCGAGGGGGACTGGCTGCGCACCGGCCCGGGGAGCCGCAGCCGCATCGCCCTGGTGGGCGGGACCAGCCTGCGCGTGGACGCGAACAGCGTGGTCGAGATCGGCTTGCTGCGCACCGGGGCGGGGTCGCGGCCGGTGGTCGCGCTCGAGGCCGGCACTGTGCAGAGCCATCACGCAGGGGCGGGTACGGTGTCGCCGCCGCTGGCCTTCCGCACTCCGGACGGCCGCCTCGTCGACGTGGTTGCGCGTCCGGAAGGCGACGAGCCAGCGACGGTGGACGTCTCCGCCGCTCCGGGAGCCCTGCACGTCACGGCGCGGCAAGGCTCGGCACTCATCTCGGTCGACGGCTCACCGGCTCAAGGGACGCCGCGCGGGGTGTCGGCTGAAATCGGCGCCCGCGGCCTGCGCATCGAGCCGCTCCTCCCGTTCCCGAAGAGCCTCAGCCCAAGCGTCGACGCGCGCCAGCTGTGCCTGGCGGAGCGCCCCGTGGCGCTGCGCTGGGAGCCCGTCGCTGGCGCGCGGGCCTACCGCGTTCAGGTCGCCGCGGACCTCTCCTTCGACCAGCTGATGGTCGACGAGATCGTCGAGGGGGCCAGCCAGAGGGTCGCCCTGCCCGCACGCGAGGCCGCCTACGCCTGGCGGGTTGCCACCTTGGACGCCGCGGCTCGCCCTGGCGAGTTTGGATCCGCGCGCCTCGTCTTCTGCGAACGCTCCGAGCCTCGGGACCACCTGGTGAGCCCCGACGACGGCAGCGTCATCAATGCGGTGAAGGGCAAAGCTCTCGTCCGCCTGGAGTGGCAGCCGGCGAGCCCAGAGGCGACCTATCGCGTGGTCGTGGCCTCCGGGGTCGACTTGACCCGCCACGCGCTGAGAGTCGTGAAGACTTCGTCAACCCAGGTGGAGGTGGAGCTGGGCGTTGGGAGGTATCGCTGGGGGGTGTATCGAGACGGAGACGTCCCCGCCCCGCTCTTCAACAATGCGCCCCGCACGTTCCGCGTGGTCGGAGGCGCAGGCGCGCCTCGGCTCAAGGTTCCCAATTCGATTCTCGCGCTGGAACTGAGCGGCGCAGCGCTGGGGACGACCGCGATCACTGCTCGCAGCTTCAGCGGGCGCGACGATGGTCCGTGGGCCGCTCGGGAGCTCAGGGGTGCGGCCGGAAGAGGTTGCCGTCGGCGAACCGCCCGTCCAGCTCCGGCGGTGGCGCGTCGCTGACGCGGCGCAGGTTCCACTCCTCGTGCCAGGTCCCGGTCAGTCCCTGGCGGTACCGGCCGACCAGCCGGGAGCTCGTTGCCCTTCTTGACGAAGTGCAGCTCGAGCTCGCCGGCGTCGCCGTCCGGCTCGCGTGAAGGCTCCTCGGTCCACCAGCCCACCAGCGCGCCGTTTTGAAGCTTCGCCACCAGCGTCCCGTCGCGGTGCCCGTAGGCGCCCCAGACGGTCTCGCCGAATTGGCGCAGGACGAGGTTGCCCCACTCGCCGGTCCAGAAGCCGACCACGTCGTCCATCTTCACGCCGGTGTCGGTCGGCGGCAGCGTCGCGTCCTTGGTGTCCGTCTTGGCCGAGGCTTGGCCGCCGGTGGTCGCGCACGAGGGGAAGGCCAAGAGGCAGGCCGCGAAGAGGGCGATGGCGTTGCGCATGCGCAGCTCCGTGTTGGTGGGAGGCAGCGCCGGCATCTACCCCCCGGTCTGCCCGGTCGCAGTCAATCACGCCCGTCGTCGGCGTCGTCAAGCTCCGAGGCGTCGACGCCGGTGAGCTTCTTCTGGCCGGCGAGCGTCGCGAGCAGGTCCCGGGTCGCGACGTCGAGCGTGGACGGGGTCGTGCCGGCGAGCGGCGTCCCGGGCAGCGGATCGAACAGGTGGGCGTGGACGGTGGCGCCGTACTCGGCCACCAGGTGCGAGATGAGCGCGCGCGTCTTGGACCGGTCGGCGTCGGTCTCGCCGGGGAAGCCGAAGATGAAGTCGACCTTGGGCACGAACCCGGCCTTGGCGATGAGCGCCACCGCGGCGATGCCCTGCTCGGCGGTGTGGCCCCGGCGCACGGCGCGCAGGACGTCGGAGCTGCCGGACTGGATGCCCAGCGCGATGGAGTCGTTGGCGCAATAGGCCTTCACCAGCGCGAGCAGCTCGGGCGTCACCGAGGTCGGCCAGACCTCGGAGGGGAAGGTGCCCAGGAAGATCTCCTTCATCCCCGCCGAGCGCGTGGTCTCGAGCAGCGCCTCGACGGCCTTCGGGTCCGGCGTGGTGCCGTCCTTGGAGCCGTAGCCGAAGGCGTTGGGCGCGACGAAGCGGGTGTAGCGGTGGCCGGTGGACGAGGCGTGCTCGAAGGTGCGGCGGATGGACTCGAGCGAGCGGTGCCGCGGCGTGCGGCCGAACAGGCGCGGGGTCTGGCAGAAGGCGCAGGCCATGGGGCAGCCGCGGGTGATCTCCACGTGCGCGAAGAGCTGCCCGGAGCGCGGCCACGGGGCATAGCGGTCGAGCGGCGGTGCGCCCCCGGCCCCGAAGGCGCCGGGCGCAGGCTCGCGCCCCTCCGCCAGCTCGCGCACGAAGGCGGCGAACGCCGCGCCCGCCTCGCCGGTCGCGACATGGCGGAAGCCGAGCGCGAGGGTCCCGGCGGGGTCGGCGCTGGCGTGGCAGCCGCCGGCCACCGCGCGCAGGCGCTCGCCCAGGCGCTTCTGCAGCTCGGCCAGCTCCGAGCGCACGCGCTCGAGCCCCCGGGTCATGAAGGAGTCGACGTACAGGCCCTCGCCCGTGAAGTCGCCCGCCTTCTCCAGCAGGCGCAGCTCGACGAGCCCGGCGGGCAGCTCGTCCTCGAGGACCGCGAGGAGCGAGGCGACGGAGTTCCGGTTCTTCTTGGTGAGCCGGAAGGTGACGGGGTACGGCGTCGGCATGGCGGGCAGTGCGTAGCAGATCCGCGGTCCGGTTTGCACGGACTACCTTGGGCCTGTCGGCTCCCTGTCCTGGCTGCATCCGGGCACGCAGTTCGAGGCGTCGGCGCCCTCGTGTAGGGCCTGGCCCGCCTGCGCACTCCGGGCTTGGGACCCTGGCCCTGCGAGGAGCGATCGTGACTGGGCGTCGCTCGCGCCAGCCTGCTGCACGGGCTAGAGTGCGCGGCCTCAACTTGCACCGAGGTACACCATGGCCGGGGTGAGAGGACTCAGAGGTTTCGCGATTGCCGCTGCTGCACTGGGGCTCATCGGCTGCGCCCACCACGGCACGCTGGCGACTCCGGCCGCCAACACCCTCGTGCTGAGCGGCATGGGCATCCCCGAGATCCGCGGCCCCAACCGCTGCCCCAGCGGAACCGGCGACGGCGCGATCCTCAAGTCCTGGGACAACGGGAAGAAGCAGGCGAAGGGTCGCTGCCTCAATGGCTTCCTAGAAGGCGAGTGGAAGGCCTTCTACGAGAACGGGGCGACGGAGTGGTCGGCGACCTTCGAGAACGGGCTCGTGGTGGGGACCTTCAAGTCCTGGTACGCCAACGACCAGAAGCGGGCGGTGGTCGGCTTCAGCAGCGGCGTGCCGGAGGGCGAGTACAAGTCCTGGTACTTCAACGGCGAGCTCTCCGCCAAAGGCCCGTACGTCGACGGCAAGAAGAACGGCTGCTGGGAGACCTGGCACGACAACGGCCAGAAGGCCACCAAGGGCACCTACGCCGACGACCGGCAGGTGCGGACGTGGCTGCAGTGGTCGACCAGCGGCACCAAGAGCAAGGAGAAGCTGGGCGGCGAGGCGACGCACGGGGAGTGCCTCTTCACCCTGTAGCCTTCTTCAGTCGCTCCCGAGTCGTGGCGCCTCGCGGTCGCAGCCTGTGAAGCCGACGCGCTGGCACTGCGCTTCGCGGTCCTCCACTGACTCGTGAGGCGCGGACCTGGGGCCTGGGACGTAGGGGACTCATGCGACCTATGGGTCGTATAGGTCCTATTCGTCCTATACGTCCCACGCTTCGCGACAACGGCTTTCGTCATCCGCCGGCGGGAGGCGCGCTGGGGCCGTTCTTCGGCCCACTCGCCGCAGCCCGCACCAGGCTGTTCTTGGCTCCAAACAGCGCGTACACGACCAGGCCGATGGCCAGCCAGATGAGGAAGCGCCAGAAGGTGACCACCGGCAGCCCCATCGCCAGCCAGACGCAGGAGACGATGCCCAGCGGCGCGATGACGAAGGGCATGGGCATCTTGAACTTGCGCTCCGCCTCCGGCCGGCGCACCCGCAGGATGATCACGCCAGCGCAGACGATGGCGAACGCGAACAGGGTGCCGATGTTCGACAGCTCCACCACCTCGCCGATGTTCATCAGCGCGGCCGGCAGCGCCACCACGAAGCCCGTGAGGATGGTCGCGTTGCCGGGCGTGCCGTGCCGGGGGTGGACCTTGCCGAACCACTTGCCGAGCAAGCCGTCGTTGCTCATCGCCATCAGGATGCGCGGCTGGCCGAGCTGGTAGACGAGCAGGCAGGCGGCGGTGGCGATGATCGCGCCGACGGAGATGACGCCCGCGAGCCCCTTGAGGTGGTGCTTCTCGAAGACGTAGGCCAAGGGGTCGGCCTTGCCGCCCAGTTCGACATAGTTCGCCATGCCGGTCACCACCGCCGTCACCGCGATGTAGACCACGGTGCAGATGGCCAGCGACCAGAGGATGCCGCGCGGCAGGTCCCGGCCGGGGTCGCGGCACTCCTGGGCGGTGGTGGAGACGGCGTCGAACCCGATGAAGGCGAAGAAGATGATCGCCGCGCCCGCCTGGACGCCCTTGAAGCCGTTGGGCGAGAAGGGGTGCCAGTTCTCGGTGGTCACGTAGCCCGCGCCGATGGCGATGACGCCCAGCAGCACCACCATCTTGAGGACGACCATCACCGAGTTGACCCGCGAGCCTCTCCTTGATGCCCCAGTAGCAGAGCGCGGTGATGGCGGTGGTGATGACCACCGCGAGCAGGTTGACGCACAGCGGGAAGCCGGCGACGAGCGGCGCGTCCTTGAGCGAGGCCCAGTTGGCGAAGACGGCCGCACCGTCGAGCACGCCCTGGTGAGCCTGGGCCAGCAGGTCCAGCTTCGCGCCGAAGCCTGGCTGGCCTCCCAGCGTCAGGAGCTTCAGGCCGTCCTCGGACACGGTGAGCGCGGTCCGCGGGTCGATGGCCAGCCAGGCGGGGATGTGCAGGCCGACCGAGTCCAGGAAGCTGCGCGCGTAGTCGCCCCAGCTGATGGCCACCGCGACGTTGGAGACCGCGTACTCCAGCACCAGGTCCCAGCCGATGATCCACGCCATCAGCTCGCCGAGCGTGGCGTAGGCGTAGGTGTAGGCCGAGCCCGAGACGGGGATCATCGAGGAGAACTCGGCGTAGCACAGGGCCGTGAACAGGCAGGCGAGCGCGGTCAGCACGAAGCTCAGGATGAGCGCCGGGCCCGCGCCGGGCCGGCCGTCGACCAGGTTGCCGGCCGCTGCGGTGCCGATGGTCGAGAAGATGCCGGCGCCGATGATGGCCCCGATGCCGAACATCGTCAGGTCGAAGGCGGTGAGGTTCTTCTTGAGCTGGTGGGCCGGATCCTCGGCGCTCGCCCTGAGCTGCTCCAGCGACTTGGTCCGGAAGAGGCCCTCGAACATGTCCCCGCCTGTCGTGGTGTGGTCGCCGGCCCGTGACGATCCGGCGCGATGAGCGGGCGCATCCTAGCAGGACGCCTTCCTGATGTAGTCTGCCGCGCGCCGTGAACGACTCGACGAAGCAGCCCGCGCCCTCCTCGTCTCCGCCCTCGCCCTGGGACCGCCGCCTGGCGCTCGCCCGCAAGCTGATGCCCTGGAGCTCGCTGGCGCTGGGCCTCGCCAGCGCGCTGCTGATGGACCGCAGCCCGGAGCGCGCCGGGTTCATCGCCGCGGCCGCCGTGCTCGGCTGGGCGCTGCTCATCGCGCTCGCGCAGGTGCACCGGGCCAAGGACGAGCACCTGCCGCAGCGGCACCGGCTCGCGCTGCGGACCGCGCGGTTCGGCTCGCTCTTCGCCAGCCAGTACGCCATCCAGCTCTCGCTCTTCTTCGCGCTGCCGTTCTACGCGCGGGCGACGCCCTGGCACCCGGCGCACCTGCTCTTCCTGGCGGGGCTCTCGGCGGCGGCGCTGCTCACGCTGTGGGACCCGTGGTTCACGCGGCTCTTGGCGCGGCCCGGGACGGCGCTGGCGATGCAGGCCTGTGCGAGCTTCGCGGCGCTCAACGTCGTGCTCCCGGTGCTGGGCGCCTCGAACCGGGTGAGCTTGTGGGTGTCGGCGGCGCTGACCGCGGTGGCGATCCCGGCGACGGTCGCCGCGATGGCGCAGGGCGAGCGCAGGCGGCGCGCGCTGTCGGCGGCGCTCGCGGCGGCGCTGGTCCCGGGGGTGCTGGCGCTGGGCGGGACCCGGCTCGTGCCGCCGGCGCCGCTGCGGCTGGTCAAGGCGAGCCTCGGGACGGTGCGGGCGGGCTACGACGTCGCAGACCCGGCGCAGGCATTGGCCTCGGTGCCGCCGCAGCTGGTGTGCGCCACGGCCGTCTGGGCGCCGCGCGGCTTGCACGACGCGCTCTTCCACGTCTGGGCGAAGGACGGCGCGGCCACCGACCGCATCGCGCTCACCGTCGAGGGCGGGGCGGTGTCCGGGTTCCACACCTGGTCGGTCAAGAAGCACCTGTCGCCCGGGACCTGGAGCTGCCGCGTGGAGACGGCCTCAGGGCAGCTCCTGGGCGAGCGGGACGTCGTTCTGGGGAACGCTGCGCCGCCTCCACTTCCGGCGCCTCCGACACCTGCGTCCACGGAGTCCACACCGTCGACTCCGTCCACCACTGACTGACGCTCAGCTTCTGGACGTGGTGGACGCAGTGGACGTCGCGGACGCGGTGGATGTGGGCGGATGCTTCAGTCCTCGGCGGCGACCTCTTCCGTGCCCAGCCAGCGGTCGAGCTCGGCCTTGGCGGACGCCACCTCTTCGGCGCTGGCGACGTGGTCCTCCAGGCAGCGGTCCAGCACGTGGCTGGCGCGCCTGCGCAGGACCTTGGGCGCTTGCGGCGTGAAGCGCAGCGGGTTGGGCAGCATCGCCGCCAGCGCGGCGCCTTCGGCCAGGGTCAGCTCCGAGGCGTGCTTCTTGAGGTGCGCCTGCGCCGCCGCCTCGATGCCGAAGACGCCGCCCGGGCCCCACTCGGCCACGTTCAGGTACAGCCGCAGGATTCGCCGCTTGGAGAGCGCCTCCTCCATGCGGTACGCGACGTAGGCCTCCTTGGCCTTGCGCAGGAAGCTGCGGTCGTTGCCGAAGTACAGGTTCTTGGCCACCTGCTGCGTCAGCGTCGAGGCCCCGCGCAGCGGCCGGCCCTCCTCGATCCGGTCCTGGATGGCCTCGCTCATCTCCTTGAGGTCCAGGGCGCCGTGGGCGAAGAAGCGCGCGTCCTCGCTGGTGAGCACCGCGGTGATCGCCGGCTTGGAGATTTGCTCGAGGCTCCACCCACTGCTGGCGCGGCTTGAGCTTCTTGCCGCTGGCTGCCGCTTCCTCGACGCGCTGGCGCATCACCGCGGTGTCGCGCACCTGCGCGCTCTTGAGCTGGGCGAGCTGCGCGGGCGAGGGCAGCATCGCGAACTGCCAGGCCACGAAGGCGGCGAGCGCCACGAACGCCAGCACCCAGAGGACGCGCCGCAGCAGCGAGGGCCGCGCAGCAGGGACGGCGGGCCGCGAGGCGGTGGCGCTCTTCGCGGGCTTGGGGGCAGCGGTCTTGGCGGTTCGGCGGGCCATCGCGGGAGCAAGCGTCTAGCACGCGTGCCCGACCGTGGCTCGCCAAGAAAGCTGGCCAATGCCGCCGGAGGCCTCTGCTAAGATGCGCGCCACCATGGCCACCAGCGGCAGCGACGACTTCGAAGTCGAGCTCGGCGAGGGCCCCGACGCCAAGCCCCCCGGGTCCGAGCGGCGCATGACCCCGCGCCACCCCCTTCGCCTGGGGGTGCGCTTCTCCACGCCCCAGGAGCTGGCCAGCGCCGTGCGTGCCAGCACCTTGAACGTCGGCCTGGGCGGCCTGTGCCTGCTCACCAAGCACTCCTACGAGAAGGGCACCGAGCTGATGCTCAAGATCGAGCTCGGCCCCACCGAGGTCATCGACGTCGTGGGCATCGTCGCCTGGGCGCGCCCGGGCAAGGCCGTCGGCATCCGTTTCCAGCACCTGACCGACGAGCACCGGGCCCTGCTCGAGAACCTCATCGGCAAGCAGTCGGTCCCCACCGCCGGCGCGCCCTGACGCACGAGAGGCTGGTCAGCGGCCAATCCGCCGCTAGAATGGCGCGCGCCGCGCTCCTGCCAAGGAGCGGGGAAGAACCTGAAACCCGCAAACGAAGAACGAGAAGGAGAAGAACATGGCCGCAGCGAAGAAGGGCAACCGCACCAAGAGGACCGTCAAGAACCGCGCGAAGGTCAAGCGCGTCGCCGCCAAGCGCAAGCGCGTTCGTCACCAGAAGTCGGTCAAGCGCGGCATGCGCGCCCGCTAGTCGCGGCGCACCCGCACGACGTACCAAGGCGATGGCCGTCCGCCCGCGATCCGGGCGTGGCGGCCGTCGTCGTTTTCGGGTCCTCCCTCGCGCAGGCCGAGGGGCTAGCTTTGGGGCACGAGGGGAGGGGACATGGACATCAGTGGAGCGCTCAAGGGGGCGGGGGCCTACTCGGCCTACAAGTACCTGAAGGATCGCGACTGGGCCGGCGACTTCCAGCAGTCGATGCTCGATCGGCTGGGGCTGGAGCGGCGCGGCTCGAACACCGCGGCGAGCATCTTCGGCGGCATCGGCTTCTTCGCCCTGGGCGTGCTGATCGGCAGCGCGCTGGGCGTCATCTTCGCCCCCATGCCGGGCTCCGAGGTGCGCTCGACCTTCAAGGAGCAGGGCGTGCGCGGAGTGGTGGACCGGGCGCGGGCGACGACGCCCACGGGCGTGCCGAGCGCGTGATCGACGGCCGTGCAGGAGGGGAGCCGGCGGCTATGATGCCAGGCCTGCATGCTCCTCTACCTGCACGGCTTCGCCTCCTCGCCCGGGTCCTTCAAGGCCCGGGTTTTCCACGCCCGGCTCGCCGAGAGCGGGGAGGAACTCCTGGTCCCGGCGATGGACGAGGGCGACTTCGAGCACTTGACGCTCACGCGCCAGCTCGCGCTCGTCGAGCGGCTCTCGCGCGGCGCGCGGCCCCTGGCGGTCATCGGCTCGTCCATGGGCGGCTACCTCGCGGCCCTGCATGCCTCGGCTCATCCGGTCGACGCGTTGGTGCTCATGGCGCCGGCCGTTGACTTCTGCCGGCGCTGGGAAGAGAAGGTGGGCCAGACGGATCTGGAGCGGTGGCGGCGCGATGGCCTCACCGAGGTGGACCACGTCGCGCAAGGCCGCAAGGTGCCCCTGCGCTACGACCTGATGGTGGATGCCGCCCGGCACGAGCCGTGGCCGAGGGTGAGCTGCCCGGCGCTCGTCTTCCAAGGCAACCGTGACGACGTGGTGCCGCCGGAGCGCGTGCAGCGCTGGGTGGCGATGAACCCCAGCGCCCGGCTGGTGATGCTCGAGTCGGGCCACGAGCTGACCGACGTCGCCGAGGGCATCGCCGACGAAGCGCTGCGCTTCCTGGCGACGGTGCCCGAGCTGGCCCGCGCTCACTCCGGCCTCGCGCTGCCGGCCCAGCGCTGAACCACTGTGTAGTACCCGGCCTCCGTGCGCCTCCGTGCCGGGGGCACCCTCACGACCTGTGCATCTGGCGCGCGGTGCCGTCGGCGCGCCTCAGAACCCACGGATTGCAGAGATGCTCCCGGCACAGAGGCCGGGTACTACACGCCGCTGACGGTTCGTGTGTAGTACCCGGCCTCCGTGCCGGGGGCACCCTCACGACCTGTGCATCCGTGGCGCGCGGTGCCGTCAGCGCGCCTCAGAACCCACGGATTGCAGAGATGCTCCCGGCACAGAGGCCGGGTACTACACGCCGCTGACGGTTCGTGTGTAGTACCCGGCCTCCGTGCCGGGGGCACCCTCACGACCTGTGCATCCGTGGCGCGCGGTGCCGTCAGCGCGCCTCAGAACCCACGGATTGCAGAGATGCTCCCGGCACAGAGGCCGGGTACTACACGCCCGACCCGCCGCTATGCTGAGCGACCCAGTCCCGCGGGAGGCGTGTCTCTACCTTCCCCCCATGACCACGGAAGACACCTTCAAGGACCGGTTCCTCTTCACGATGCTGTCGGCGACCGCGGCGGCCGTGGTGGCCTACGTCACCCGTCAAGCCATCACCGCGGCCTGGCAGCGGGCGACCGGCCGCAGCGCACCCCTTCCGCTGAGCCTGCTCAACCCGGCGGGCAAGAAAGCGGGGGAGAGCACCGCGGCGTTCCTCATGCAGCGCCTGCCGTTGCTCCACTTCCTCCGGCCCTGAGCCCAAGCGGGAAGCGCGCTTCCGCGGGAGGGAGAAAGCCGCCTCCAAGTTGGGCGGGAGCAAGGACGCTCGGGTTGCCGCGAGGGGAACGAGTAGGCACGTTCGTTCCCAAAGCGCGTCTGCGGGCGGGGGAATGCACCTGGCCGGGGACCCGCACCCGGGGGAGCTCGTGGACCGCAATCTCGCAGTGCTGGTCGTCGACGACGACGAGTCTTCGCGCGAGTTCCAGCGCGACGTGCTGGGCGGTGAGGGGTACCAGGTCCGAGTGGCTCCCGGCGGGGCCGAGGCGCTGCAGATGCTCGCCGGCAACGCCTTCGACCTGGTGCTGCTCGACGTGCGCATGCCGGGGATCGACGGTCTGGAGGTCCTGCGCCGCTACCGCGAGCAGGGGGGGCAGGCGCCGGTGGTGGTGCTCTCGGCGCTGGGCGCGGCCGAGGACGTGGTCAAGGCCATGCGGCTGGGCGCGAGCGACTACCTGACCAAGCCCATCGAGGTCGCCGACCTGCTCTCGTCCGCGGCGCGGGCGCTCGGCCTGGTGGTGCCTTCGCCCGAGCAGGCGATGGCCGCGGCGGCTGCGGTCGCGGTCGCGATCCCGGCGGGCACGGGCGACGAGGAGCTGCCGGGGCTGGCCGAGGACGAGCCGGCCGACGAGCGGGCGTTCATCGCGCACTCGGCGGCGATGCGGCGGGTCAAGGCGCTGGTGGAGCGCATCGCCGACACCGACGTGCCGGTGTTGCTGTTGGGCGAGAGCGGGGTGGGCAAGGAGGTCATCTCCCGCGAGATCCACACCCGGTCGAGGCGGCGGGCCAAGCCGTTCCTGAAGATCAACTGCGCGGCGCTGCCCTCGGAGCTTCCTGGAGAGCGAGCTGTTCGGCCACGAGAAGGGCGCGTTCACCGGGGCCACCGCGGAGAAGCCGGGCAAGTTCGAGCTGGCGCACCACGGGACGATCTTCCTGGACGAGATCGGCGAGATGGCCATCCGGCTGCAAGCGAAGCTCTTGCAGGTCCTGCAGGACGAGGAGTTCTTCCGGGTGGGCGGCAAGAAGAGCGTGAAGGTGGACGCCCGCGTGGTGTGTGCCACCAACCGCGACCTGGCCGCGGAGATTGCCGCGGGCAACTTCCGCGAGGACCTCTTCTACCGGCTCAACGTGGTCACCATCGAGATCCCCCCGCTGCGCGAGCGGCGCGAGGACATCCCACCCATCTTCGACTACTTCGTGAAGAAGTACCGCCGCAAGTACGCCATGGCCGAGGACCCGCTGCCCGCGGACGTGCTGCGCGAGATCCTGGCCTACGACTTCCCGGGCAACGTGCGCGAGCTGGAGAACCTGGTGCGCCGGCTGGTGGTGCTGCGCGACCCGGAAGGCGTGATGCGCGACCTGAAGGCGCGGCGGGGCGGGGTGACGGGACCGAACGTGGTGCCCAGCCAGCCGGCGCCGCCGCCGCCGAACCTGCCGCTGCCGGGTGAGGACGTGTCGCTCAAGGACGTGTCGCGGCACGCGGCGATGCTCGCCGAGCGCGAGGCCATCCTGGCGATGCTGACCAAGACGGCCTGGAACAAGCGCAAGGCCGCGGCGCGGCTGAAGATCAGCTACAAGGCGCTGCTCTACAAGATCAAGGAGTGCGGGATTGTCGACCCGCGGCAGCTGATGTCGCAGCCGTGACGGGCGGGCCTCACCCCCTGACCCCCTCTCCGGCTTCGCGGAGAGGGGGAACCCGGCGCGCGGCCCCGAGGTCCTCTCCGACTTCGTGGACTTGGTCTTCTGTCTTCCCGCGATCACTGGCCCGCGACTTCGGCTTCCCTCGACCGGATCTACAAGAGAATCGCCCAAGCCCCGCCTTCGAGCAGCCACCGACCGGAGAGATCTCAGGGTTCGCCGGCGAGGAGGCCGGCTGCGCCGACGGCGCGCCGCAGATCGCCTCAGGGCCTCGGGTCGAGTTCCCTCTCCGCGAAGCCGGAGAGGGGGTCAGGGGGTGAGGCTCGGCCCTACCCGATGCCGTGCTTCTTGAGCAGCCGGTGCAGGTAGACGCGGTCGATGCCCGCGTGGCGCGCGGCCTTGGAGACGTTCCCGCCGCAGCGCTCGAGCAGGTGCACGAGGTAGTCGCGCTCGAACGAGCCGACGAGCCGCTCCTTGGCCTCCTTGAACGGCAGGTCGCTGATGGGCAGGTCCGACTTGGGCGCCGCGGTCTGCAGCGCGAGCAGCTCCGCCGGGACCTCGCCCTCGGGGCCGCCGAGCGAGACGGCGCGCTCGACCACGTTGCGCAGCTCGCGGACGTTCCCTGGCCATTCGTAGCCCTGCAGCAGCTGCAGCGTCCCCGGGCCGAGCTGTGCCTCGCGGCCCATCGACTCGAGGATCCGCTCGACGAGCAGGGGCACGTCCTCGCGACGCGCGCGCAGCGGCGGCAGCGTCACCTTCACCACGCCAAGCCGGTGGTACAGGTCCTCGCGGAAGCGGCCGGCGCGCACCTCCTCGACGAGGTCGCGGTTGGTGGCGGCGATGACCCGGACGTCGAAGCCCTTGTAGTCGTTGGCCCCGACGCGCTTGGCCTGCCGGTGCTCGAGCGCGCGCAGGAGGCGTGGCTGGAGGTCGGGGGAGAGTTCGGCGACCTCGTCCAGGAAGATGGTCCCGCCGTCCGCGCGCTCGAAGGCGCCGGCGCGGTCGCCGACCGAGCCGGTGAACGAGCCGCGCACGTGGCCGAACAGCTCGCTCTCGATCAGGTTGGGCTGCACGCCCGCCAGATCGACGATGACGAACGGCTTGCCGGACCGCGGGCTGTGCTGGTGGAGCGCCTCGGCGCACAGGTCCTTGCCGGTGCCGGTCTCGCCTTCGAGCAGGACCGCGGCATCGCTCGCCGCGACGCGCTCCAGCACCGCGAAGACCTGGCGCATGATGAGGCTCTTGCCCGCCAGCCGGCCGAAGGACTCGCGCTCGGAGGGCAGGAAGGCGGGGCCGGGGGCGGTGGCCGCGACCAGGCGCAGCTCGGTCTTGCCCAGGGTCAGTACCGCGCCTGGCTGGGCGTCGACCTCGTGGAAGCGGGTGCCGTCGCAGGCTGAGCCGTTGGTGGAGTCGAGGTCCTTGAGCCGCACCCGGCCGTCCTCGACCTGCGCGACCTCGAGGTGCATGCGAGAGACCGAGGAGTCGTCCAGCACGAGGTCGCAGTCGGAGCCCTTGCCGACGAAAAGCGTGCCCGGCCGCAGGAGCAGCTCCTTGCCGGCGCTGCGACCGGTCAGGACGAGCAGCTTCAGGCGGGTGAGCGGGGCCTTGGTCGCCGGGCTACCGCCGAGGACCTCGGTGCCCGTCGGCTCGGGGCCCAGGTCGGTCGGCAGGGAGGTGTTGTCTTCGGTCATCGCGCACGGCAAACGCGTCGGCGCGAAGGAATATGCCGCGCAGGGCTACAGCAGCTCGAGTGCCGTGCTTCCATGCGCTTCCATGCCGGGGTCACCCTTGCGGTCAGTGCGACTGTCTGAAGCGCGCTCGGATATTCCCTGCGGCGGTCGTTGGGGTAGTGCCGGGCTTCCACGCGCTTCCACGCCCGGGTCGCCCTTGCAGTCTGTGCATCTGAAGCGCGCTCGGATGTCCCTGCGGCGGTCGTTGGGGTAGTGCCGGCCCAGCGCGCCTCAGGTCTTCACTTGCGTGAGGTTGTCCCCGGCGTGGAAGCGCGAGGAAGCCGGGCCCACATCCGCCAGCGCGCCCCAGGTCATCAAGTCCGCAAGGTTGCTCCCGGCGTGGAAGCGCGTGGAAGCCGGGCCCACATCCGCCAGCGCGCCCCAGGTCATCAAGTCCGCAAGGTTGCCCCCGGCGTGGAAGCGCGTGGAAGCCGGGCCCGCCCCGACTAGCGCGCCTCAGGTCATCAAGTCCGCAAGGTTGCCCCCGGCGTGGAAGCGCGTGGAAGCCGGGCACTACCTAGAGCGCGCCTCAGGTCTTCATTTGCGTGAGGACAGTCGCACGAGTCAACGCCCCTTGACCGCGCCCGCTCCTCAGGGCTTCCATGGCCCCGTGCTTCGCTCGTTGCCCAGCCTGTTGGCGCTCCTGTCTGCCGTCCTGGCAGCCGCCTCGACGGCTCATGCCGAGGACCGGCGGGAGCGAGACCTCGACGTGCTGGTCCGGCGCTCGACGGTCGTCGCGCGGGGAGAGATTGTCGGTGTCGCGCACGGGGTCGCCGACCTCCACGTCCTCGCCGCCTACCTGGAGCTCGGCGAGAAGACCGAAGTGATCCGCGTCCGGACGGAAGGCGAGCGTGCGATGGTGCCGTCGCCCGGCGACCGCGGCCTCTACTTCCTGGGCCCGTCGCAAGCCAAGCCGGGCGGACTGACCTTCATCCAGCTCGACTTCGAGCGCTGGCACCTTGAGCCCGACGCCGCGACCGACGCTGCGGTGGACGCCTTCATGACCCGGCTGGTCGAGGCCTGCACGGGCGACAAGCCTTCTCCGATGGACGACGTGTGGATCGACGGCATGCTCCTGCCGGTCCCGCCGTTGTCGTTGCACAGCGCCCGCCGGCTGGCCGCGCTGGCTGAGCACGGTGGCATCGGAAACCGAGGCTGGGAGCGCATCTTCGCCTGGCTCACCGATCCGGCGCGCGAGGAGGCCAAGGCCGGCGCGGTGGCAGTGCTCTCGAGTCAGTTGCCGACCGACCGCGCAGTGGCGCTGCTGCCAAAGCTTGGCGAGGGTTCGAAGGTGAAGGCCGTGCTGCTCGCCGCAACGGGCGCCTCCTCGACCGGGGGGGCGGCACAGGAGCGGGCGAGAGTCGCGCTTGGCGCCGCGCTGGAGCGGGAGCCGCAGGCGTCCGGGCTGGAGGCGTTGGGTGCGGCGCTGGGGCTCGCGGCGTTGGGGGACGAGAAGGCCATCCCGGCGCTGGAGCGTGCACTCAAGTCCACCGATGTGGACTCCAGGCATCGGGCCGTCGACGCGCTGGCGGGGTTGGCGTCGAAGGGCTCGCGTGCGGCAAGGACGCGACTTCACGGGCTTTTCGACGATTCGGACGGCATCGTGCGGGCCAAGGCGCGCACTGCGTGGGTGGACGCGTATCTTGCAGACCCGGTGCGGCAGAAGCGGACCCAGCCTTCGCTGGTGATGGTGGGGGCGGCGCTGCTGATGATTCTGCTGGTGGCTGGCCACTCACTGCTTGAACGGCGGACGTGACCAACGAAGCGACGAGGCGTACAATCCCGCCCTTCTTTCGCGGACCTATGGAAGTTGGAGGCTCCATGCGCAAGCTGTTCTTCTTCAGCCTCGCCGTCGCCCTCGTGGCGGCCGGCGTCCTCGTGGGCTGCCAGGGCTACCAGTTCGACGAGGTGGTTCCGAGCGCCGCCACGATGACCAAGCAGCGGGTACCCATCCTCGGCGAACAGAAGTCGCCAAAGATCATGCTGGTCATCGACCGGTCCGGCTCGATGAAGACGCTGGCCGACAACGACGCAGTCTGGGGTTGCGCAGAAACCGACGGCAGCAAGTACTACGCTGATCGCAAGTGCAAGTGGAACACGCTCAGAGACCTGCTGACAGACGACGGCGGGTTCCTGGACCAAATTGCGGACAACCCCGATCCGAAGACCAAGAATGCCCGTCTTGGTTTGGCGATGTTCGCGAACCCGTCCGGTGACGCGTGCGCCGCCGGAACCATCGCACCCGCCGTGTCCGATGTCGCCGGTGGAAACCTTGTAGAAATCAAGGCGAAGCTACGCGGCGAAACACCGAGCGGCGGAACGCCCAGCGCTGCGACGCTGGTCAACGTTGGCAGCGATCCGAATTTCACGAAGAAAGAAGATGCGACCAAGAACTACGTCATTCTCGTCACCGACGGTCAGCCCAACTGCAACGCCTCGATATCGAAATGCGAGTACTGCACGAACCTGGGTGGCGACCCCGCCAAGATGTGCGACAACCCGCGCAATTGCATGGACGACGTTGCGTTGACCAAAGCGGTCCAGACGCTGAAGGCAAAGGAGATCGACACGTTCGTCATCGGGTTCGGAAGCGCGATTGATAACGAAGTTGCCAAGAAGGCGCTCAACGCCGCTGCGGCGGCCGGTGGCCAAATCGCCACGGACCCCGATCCCAAATACGCCGATGTGAAGTTCTTCCTGGCGCTGGACAAGGACAAGCTCCAGCTCGTGCTCGACAAGATCAGGACACGAATTCAGGAACCGTGTCAGTACACGCTCAATCCGGCACCCGCGAGTTGGGACCAAGTCGAAGTCTCGGTCACCGACGTGGCGAACAAGCAAGACATCCCGCTGAAGGGGCCATCGTCGGTGACGGCAACCGATGGTGACTGGAACTTTGACGGAAGCATCAACGCGATCACCGTCGTCAATCCCTGGTGTCAGAAGCTGACCGAAGCTAAGGCGGACACCTACGTCGTGAACTTCACCTCGATCAAGAAGCTGTAGGCCGAAGGCGAGTTCCGAAGCACTCCGAAGGGCCCCGGCGAATCCGTCGGGGCCCTTCGTCCATTCCGGGGGTCGCCGCTCGCTCGGCCGAGCGCCACCTTCCACCCGCAGGTCTGGGGGAGGGGGCGGCGATGGGGTCGAGGGTGTGGGGCGCCTGCAGTCTGGTCGCGGCGGCGCTGGCAGCGGTGGTGGTGACGGCGTCGTGCCAGACGCACCAGTTCTACCCGATGGGGCCACAGGCCATCGGCATCGGCAACACGATCATCCAGGTCGAGGGCAAGGCGCTGCCGCCCAACATCATGCTGGTCGTGGACAAGTCCGGCTCGATGACCCAGTCGGTGACCGGGACCGGGCTGGCCTGCACCATCGACGGCACGGTCGGGGCGACCTACGATCCGCGCTCGACCAACCCCTGCAAGTGGAACGATCTCATCGCGGTCTTCGCGGACCCCACGACTGGCTTCCTCACCACCTCGCAGGGTCTGGGGCGGTTCGGCCTGGCGGCCTTCCCCTCCTCGACGGGGCAGTGCGACACCGGCTCGGTGCTGGTGCCCATCGGCGACGACGCACAGCCCATCCGGGACCAGCTGCTCAACCGGCTTACGCCCGGCGGGGGAACTCCGAGCGCCGCCTCGCTGCTCGAGGCGGGCAAGGACTCCGCGCTGGTCTCGGCTGAGCCGAACCGCAAGCGCTTCGCGATGCTGCTCACCGACGGCCTCCCCAACTGCAACTCTGCCAATGCGGCCAAGTGCGCCCAATGCCGCGCCGATGCCCTGTCGTGCAGCGCCGTGGATGGCTGCCGGCCGACGGAGGTCCCCGGAACATGCCTGAGGACGCCCTTCGACGGCGCGAGCTGCCTGGACGAGGACGCGCTCGTGACCGCGGTCTCGCAGCTCTCGGCCAAAGGCATCGGTACGTTCGTCATCGGCTTCGGGAAGGACACCTCGGGCGGCGATGCCAGCCGGGTGCTGACGCGTGCCGCGGTGGCGGGCGGGTATCCGCGGCAGGGCGCCGCGGAGCAGTACTACCAGGCGAACTCCGTGGACGAGCTCAAGACCTTCCTCGAGGAGATCCTCAAGAAGTTCCCGTGCACCTTCGAGCTGCCGAACCCAGTGAGCGACAAGATGCTCGTGCAGGTGAGCATCAGCGACAGCAGCTCCGACACCACGACCGACCTCGTCCAGAACACCGACTGGCAGTTCCCCTCGGCGACCGCGCTCGGCGAGATCCAGATCCTCGGCGACTGGTGCACGACCATCCAGGGCGCGGACCCGAACCGGTACGCCATCCTCGTGAAGACGGTCGGGGCGCTCTGACATCCGACATCGCAGGCGAACTCCAATCGATTCGAGTTCGCCTTCCCACCCTGTGATGGATGTCACGTCCCGATGCCTCGGAAATAGCTGAAAAGGCGAGTAAATACGGCGTGTTGCGAATCGCCGAAATTGGCCCTCCAAGGCCTCTGGGCGGGCCGCCACGCCCCTTGCGGAAGGCCAGAGGTATTGAAATGGGGCTAGGCCCCCAAGTCGCGTCCCAGCCGGCCTGTCGGGGCCCAGGCTGCGTGTTTGGCCATTTCGGTTCGCCGACACGCCCACCGGCGCCAGCCTGGAGACGTGCTGCGTGACTCAAGTCACGTCGTGACCAGCGTCACACCCATGTCGGGCTCGGGAGGGTAGCGGCGAACTCTCATCACGGGAGTCGGATGCCTCGACGGACGCTCAGAACGAGAGCTGGCCCCTCGACCAGCTCGGGGTGTCGTCGTGTCGGGCTCACCCCTTTCGCGTGAACTCTTCGATCCCCAGGCGTGGGGCCAGCCTCGGCGGTGTCGCCGTGGCGGCGGGCAGCACCAGGTGGAACCGCGAGCCCTTCCCAGGACCGCTCTCGACGTCGATGCGCCCGCCTTCGCCTCGCGCGACGCGGTCGGCGATGGACAGGCCGAAGCCCGAGCCCTGCGGCTTGGTGGTGAAGCCTGCGACGAAGATGCGCTTGAGGTCCGCCGGCGCGATGCCCGGTCCGTCGTCGGCGACCGTCGCCCGGACCCAATGGTCGCTCGCCGTGGTGGAGATCTCGACGTGCCCATGCGGGCTCGCTTCGCGGGCGTTGCGCGCCAGGTTGAGCACCGCCTCGCGCAGCGCCGCGGGATCTCCCAGTGCCTGCGGTGCCGGCTGTGCCAGCTTGAGCCTCGGCCGCTCGCCTTCGGGGAACGCGCCGGCCACGTCGGTGACCAGCTCGTTGAGGTCGCAGGCCTCGCGCCGCTGCGCCACCGACCGCGCCGCCTTCAGGAACGCCGCCCAGTCGGAGTAGACCTTCTCCATCGTCTGCGCGAGCTCTTCGAGGCCTGGCTCGCCCGGCACCTTCCGCGCGATCGAGCTCGCCTTGCTCCCGGCCAGCCCGATGAGGTTCTTGAGCGCGTGCCCCGCGCCGTAGGTCGAGGCGAAAGCCTCCTGACGCCCGGCGTCGGCGGCCGCGTGCAAGAGGTGCCGCAGCGCCTCTCCCGTCCCGTCCCCGGCCAGCCTGAGAAGGAGCGTGCCGACGGCGACTTCGTCGAGTTCGAGCGCCAGCTGCGCCAAGTTCTGCGTCGCCAGGCCGTAGCCCGGGTCGTCGAGCACGACCCCGGCCAGCACCTGCACGGCCTCCTCGGACTGCCCGGTCGCCAGCAGCGCCACCGCGAGGTTGTTCCGCGCCGCCGAGTCCTTGGGCTCCTGCTTCAGCCCGGCGCGGTAGTGGAGGATGGCCTCGGGGTACCCGTCGGGGTGGTCGTCGTAGAGGCTGGCGAGCAGGAACCGCGCATGGGCCCCGGCACCCTCGGCCACCAGGGACTCGAGGAGCTTGACGGCCTTCTCGCGCCGGCCGGGCTCGTCGCGGCGCAGGGCGTGGGCTTGGGCCTCTTCGAAGCGGGAGTCGGGCATGGCCTACGTTGTACGCCGGACCCGCGTTGGGAGGGGAGCCGCAGGGGCCGGAAATGACCCCCGGCCGCCCCCGTTCTCGCCCCGAACTGGACGGCCTTTCCGTGCGTTGACCCGCCCCGCCGACCCGTCTAGCATCCAACTCCCCATTCCCACCGAGGGATATCGAAGATGCCCATGCAAGTGCATGCGTACGGCCTGACGGACGTCGGTCGCAAGCGCCAGGGAAACGAAGACGCCTACGCCTCCGATCCCGCGCACGGCGTCTACATCGTGTGTGACGGCATGGGCGGGCACAACGCCGGCGAGGTCGCCTCGGCGCGGGCCATCGAAGTGGTCACCAAGTACGTCATCGACCACTACGACGTGATGAAGCAGCTGGCCGAGAACCCCACGCCGCAGACCAGCCAGGCGGCCCAGGCCCTCGTCGAGTCCGCCGTCCAGGCCGCGTGCGCCGACATCTACAAGCAGGCCCAGGCCGACGCCGCCAAGCGCGGCATGGGCACCACCTTCGTCGGCCTCTTCGTGGCTGGCGACAAGGCGATCATCGGGCACGTCGGCGACAGCCGCATCTACCTGCTCCGCCAGGGCCAGGCGCACCGGCTGACCGAGGACCACACCCTCATCTCCGCCCAGCTCAAGGCCGGCACCATCACCAAGGCCGAGGCTGCCAAGAGCCCGTACCGCAACGTCATCACCCGCGCGGTCGGTATCCAGGAGTCGGTGCAGGTCGACACGCTCGCCATGGACATGATGCCGGGCGACCTGTTCATGCTCTGCTCCGACGGCCTGCACGGCTACATGACCGACGAGGAGACGCCCATCGTCCTCGGCGGCGCGCCCTGGGACCAGCTGCCCAAGAAGCTCATCGACCTGGCCAACACCCGCGGCGGCAAGGACAACATCACGACGATTGTCGTGGGCGCCGGCGGCGAGCCCAGCCAGGAAGCGACGGCCGAAGCGGCGGCGAAGATCGACGCCCTCAAGGCGATCCCGCTCTTCCACCACCTGACTTACAAGGAGCTCACCGCGGTCCTCGCCGTCTCCTCGACCCGCACCTACCCGGGCGGCCGGGAGATCGTCATCGAGGGCCAGCCGGGCGACGAGCTCTTCGTCGTCGTGCGCGGACGCGTGGCCATCGAGAAGGGCGGCGTGGAGATCGGCGAGCTCAAGACCGGCGGCCACTTCGGCGAGATGGGGCTGATCGACAACGCCCCGCGCTCGGCCACCGTGCGCGCCACCGAGCCCACCCGCGTGATGGTCATCTCCCGCGCCGAGCTGATGGGCCTGATGCGCAAGGAGCCGGTGCTGGCGGTCAAGCTGCTCTGGAGCTTCGTCCAGGTCCTCTCCGACCGCCTGCGCGACGCCAACACGCACCTGTCGCAGGCGATGCAGGAGCTGGCGATGGCGCAGGCCGTCCAGCCGTTCATGGAAGAGGACTGAGGGCCGGCGACTGAAGTCGCGCCTGACGTTGCGAAGCCCGCCTTCGCGGGCTGGGGCGTGCTGATGAATTCGTGCTTGGCGGCCGGGCTCTCCGTCCTGTTCTTGGCTGCGGCGCCGCCGTCTCCGCCGGCGCTCGTCGAGCTGCAGGCGAGCGTCAAGCGGCTCGCCGAGGTCAAGCTCGAGGAGAAGGGCGAGGCCAGGGTCGAGGCCATCCGCCACCGCAAGACCGCGCTCGCGGCTCTGGCCGGCGCTGCTCGGCCGCTCGTTCGCGGAAGCGATTTGTCCGCGCGGATGGAGGCGCACCTGGTCATCGCCGAGGCGCACGAGGCCTTCGCCCGGGAGCTGTTCGCGGTCAAGGCTCCGACGGCGGCGAGGGGCGAGTCGCTCCGGTCGGCCTGGGCGGAGCAGACGGCGAATACCGTGGAGCTGGCGCTGCAGACCTCGCGCGCTCACCTGCGCTCCTGTGTCGATTCTCGGCGGGGCCGACAAGGCGCTCGCGGCCCGCTGCGAGAAGCTCCTCGACAAGATGGGGGGCGGCAAGCGGGCGCCGAAGGGGAACCCAGCCGCCATCGCCGCGGCCCGGATGGGAGAGCTGCAGGGCTGCTTCGACGCCCACGCCGCCCAGGCCCCCGGAACTCCAGCTCTGGAGCTGTCGGCCAGGCTCTCGGTCGACTCGACGGGGAAGGTGGACGACGTGACGCTGTCGCTGCGGCGCGAGGACTTGCCCGCGTTGTACGATTGCGTCGCCGATGGCCTTTGGATCTGGACGTTCCCCGGGGTCGCGGACGTGGAGGCTCGAGCTGCCCATCCGCCTGAAGGGCCCCGAACCGAGATGATGCCGAGATGACGAAGATGGAGAGCCGCCCCTGAGCCCCCGCGCCAACGCCGTCGCCTGCCTCGTCCTGGCCGCGCTCGTGGGCGGGTGCGACTGCGTCAATCCCACGCCGACGACTGTCTTCACCGACGTGAAGTACTCCGCCGACGGCAAGGCCCTGGTCCTCCACGCCACCGACGGCATCTACGTCTCCCGCCCGCCCGGGAACACGCCGCGCAAGGTGCTGGGGAAGAACTGCGGCGACTCGCAGACCAAGTCCCTGGACTGCGTCCGGTCCTCCCGCGATGCCAGCCGGCTCGCCATCCTGATCAAGGAAGAGGGCGTCATCTCGCTCTTCGACGTCCGGCCGGATCCGCTCGTCCCCGAGGGCCCTCCCGTCACCTCGCTGGTCGACGTGGGCGTCCTCGACGCCGTCGTGGGCCAGGACGGCAAGGACCTGGCCTACGCACGCCCCTCGGTCGCGCCGCAGGCCATCGACATCCTGCGGGTCAATTCGCAGGGGAAGAGCCACGAGCTCGTCTACCAGCTGCCCATCGGATCGGTCTCGCGCGAAGACATGGCCGCCTCGCTCGTGGTCACGCCCTACGGCATCGCCTACCCGCGGGTGGACAACGACAAAGTCGAGGCGCGCTTCCGCCCGTGGGAGCTCGAAGGGTTCCTGCTCGCGAAGCTCAACTTCCCGTGCAACGCGGCCGCGTTCCCCTATTGCGTCATCACCAACGCCGACGGCTCGGCGGTCTCCTGGCAGGACCCCACCTCGGGGATGATCCACGCCTACCGACCGCTGCCCGACCTCGACCTGCCGCTGGGGCTGGGCTACGACTTCGCCTACTCGCGCGGCGGCTCCACCGTGCTGCGCATGGACTCCGGGCCCGAGGTCGCCCTGGTCCAGCGCGCCGACACCGGGGTCGTCGTCCGCGAGATCGTCGGGGCGGTCAGCGCCGAGCTTCTCCGCCGACGGCGAGTCGATCGCCTGGATGGAGCCCGAGTCCAAGGTCAACAAGACCTGGCGGCTGTGGACCGGGCTCTCGCGCCGCGAAGGTCAGGATCGCGACCTGGGAGTGCTCGACGAGCCCACAGGCCGCCCGCTCTTGTCGGCGGCGCGCGGCGCGCCGCCGTTCGCGCACGCCATCACCGGCGACGCGCGCTTCGTCATCGTGCCGGCCCCGCTCGAGCAGCCGGGGGTCGGGGCGCGGCTGGTCTCCATCAACACCGAGACCGGCGAGTCGCGCACGCTCGACACCCTGAGCTGCATCGGCTGCTGCCTGGTGGCCTCGGCCGGCTCGCTGGTGGCGTGCATCCCGGCGATGAAGGACGGCTCCGTCTCGGAAGCCGCCGCCCTCGACCTCTACGACCCGGCGACGGGCCAGAAGACCCGCGCCAGCGAGAAGGCCATCCTCATCGAGCCGTTCGCCGACGGCAGCGGCGCCGGGGTGCTGGAGTGGATGGGCGATCTTCCGGAGCTCTTCCTGGTGTTCAAGGACGGCCGGCGCATCTCGAAGGGGCTGGCGCTGCGCGTGGCGGCCTCGCCGGACAAGCGGCAGTACGCGTGGATCAACGCGGTCGGCATGCTCTCGGTCGATTCGCTTCCTTGAGCGCTGCGGCGCGTTCCGCTAGTTTCGGGAAAAACGCACTCGAACCGACGTTGGAGGCCAGCGACATGGCGGCGCCGAGCTCTCGCTCAGGCACCTGGGACACGGCCACGACACCCCGAGCCTCTCGAGGGGCGACGCTCGCCGTGTGCGCGCTGGCGCTGGGAATGGGCGTGGGCGCGCTCCTCGCTCCGGCCGTCGCATACGCCCGGCCGGCAGTGACCATCGCCGACTTCAACGACACCACCCGCGTCAAGGGCCGCGCCGACCAGGTCCGCAATGCCATCGTCAAGGCCGTGCAGGAGGCCGACGAGGTCGACGTCATCCCGTTCTCGCGGATCAAGTCGCTCGCCGCCAGCCGCCGCGTCCGCGACCTCTCCGCCCCCAAGGCGCTGGGCAAGGTGGTGCAGGGCGCCGGCGGCGACGCCGCGGTGACCGCGTCGATCCTCAAGGTCAGCGGGCAGCTCAAGCTCTCGCTGCGCATCTACGACGTCGCCGGCCTGGAGATTCGGGAGAAGACCATCCCGCTCCCCGGCGGCGAGCTCGAAGGCCAACACCGCCCAGCGCTTCGCGGCAGCCATCGCCGCTTCGGTGGGCGCCATCGGCAGCGACAAGGGCAGCAACGCCCCGCCCCCGAAGGCTGAGCCCGAGCCTGAGCCTGCCGCCACCACCACCGAGCCGGTGGTCACCGAGACCAGCGCGCCAGGTTCCAACGACGAGCCCGAGGCGCCGCTGGCCGCGGTGCCCGAGCCGTCCCGCAAGCCCAAGGCCAATGCCAAGGTCAGAGCAGGGGAGGAGACCGAGTCGACGGCGCCCGAATCGAGCCCGCTCAAGTCCGAGGAGGATTCTGGCGAAGCCCGGCTGGGTCCACCTCTACGTCGACATGCCCCTGACCTGGCGCACCTACCAGTACTGCCCCGAGGTCACCGACTGCTCGCAGCCGACCCCGAGCACCGCGGGGATCGGCGCGGTCAAGTACTCCACCGGTGCTCCCTACGCCGGCGTCCTGGCGCGCCTGGACGTGTTCCCGCTGCGCTTCCTCGACAACTTCGTTCGCGGCGTCGGGCTCTCCTTCGCGTACGGCACGAGCCTGGGCCTGCGCACGCACTACACCGAGGACTCGGTCGACAAGAGCTTCGAGTCGCGCCAAGAGCGGATGATGGTGGAGATCCTCTACCGCTTCTACTTCCGCATCGGCGGGGTGGGGGACGGCTGGGCCGGCATCCGCGGCGGCTGGCTCAACCACGCCTTCTACGTCGGCGAGAACCCGAAGATCCTGGAGAGTGTCCGCAACGGCTTCTATGGCCAGCTGGACCTGGCCATGCCGCTGCACCGCTTCCTGCGCGTCGAGGCCAAGGGCACGCTCGTGCCGTTCGCGGGCCCCGGGGCGGTGGAGCGCGTGGGCAAGCCCGGCTGCGATCCGACGGCGGGCGTCTGCGGCTACGGCGCCGGGGACCCGGAGAACAACCGCCCGACCCAGGGTGGCGGCTGGTTCGTCGAGGGCGGGCTCACCAGCGACCTCGGCCACCCCGAGTGGCACATCGGGCTGCAGGCCATGTTCGAGTACGCCTACTTCGGGGACCGCTACAACAACCCGGTCGACACGCACCCGGAGTTCGGTCGCGCCGTCGAGACCTACATGGGCTTCCGGATCGGCCTGAAGACGCACCTCTAGGCGTCGTCGTCGCCCAGGTCCCGAGCTCTCCGCCGACACTGCAACTTTCGGCCTATCGCATTCGCGCCTACGTGTGTGCTAGTATGCGCCGTTCAGAAGATTGCTGGGCCACAGAGGGGCTCAGCTACGGCAGGGCCGGAAGTCCCGATTTCTCCAACCAGAGGAACCCCATGAAACAGTTCGCGAAGTGTATCTGTATCGCCGTGCTGTCCCTGGCGGCCGTCGGCTGTGGCGGCAACCCGCCCAACACCAACCCTGACACTGGCAAGCTCCCCGGCCTCGACGCCGGCAACCAGACCTGCGCCGGCGGCAAGGAGAAGTGCGGCGGCGTCTGCTGCGGCGCCAGCCAGGAGTGCATGAACGACGTCTGCACCGATTGCGAGTGCACCACGGAGAACTGGGCGTGCGGCAAGGACAGCTGCAACAACACTTGCGGCACCTGCGAGAGCCCGAAGGTCTGCCAGACCTCGACCCACACCTGCAAGAGCGGCGACCTGTGCAGCCCGAATCCCTGCAGCGGCGAGACCCCTGACTGTGTCGCGGCCGACGGCTCCTGCAAGTGCAACGCGACCTCGTGCGGCGCGAACAAGACCTGCAACGCCGCGGGCAAGTGCGAGGCCACCACCCCGACCTGCAACGCGACCACTGAGGAAACCTGCGGCACCGACTGCTGCGTGAAGGCCACCGAGAAGTGCGTGGCCAACAAGTGCGAGACCTGCGGCTGCGGCACCCGCGCCTGCGGCGAGGACGCCTGCGGCAACGCCTGTGGCTCGGCCTGCACCGGTGGCAAGGTCTGCAACAACGACGGCGTCTGCGTCGACCAGGGCCAGATCTGCGACGGCATCAACTGCGCCATGAACGGCGAGACCTGCGACCCGACCGACGGCAAGTGCCGCTGCGGCCTGACCGCCACCCCTTGCGACACCGGCTACAAGTGCGACGCGACGCTCAAGAAGTGCATCCCCGACGTCACCGACAAGTGCGCGGGCAACACCTGTGGCGCCGAGACGCCCTGCAACCCCGCCAACGGCGCCTGCGAGTGCACGACCGCCTCCTGCTCCGCGGTGAGCAAGACCTGCAACACCACCACCAAACTGTGCGAGGCCACCACCGCCTGCGCTGGCAAGAACTGCACCGCCGAGCAGCCCTGCAACGCCACCACCAACATGTGCGAGTGCACGGTCACCCCCAACACCTGCCCGTCGGGCAAGACCTGCAACACGACCACCAAGGCCTGCGAGACCCCCGGCGCCTGCTCTGGCAAGACCTGCACCGCCGAGCAGCCCTGCAACGCCACCACCAACAACTGCGAGTGCACGGTCAGCCCCAACACCTGCCCGACCGGCAAGACCTGCAACACGACCACCAAGGCCTGCGAGACCGTCAGCACGGGCTGCACCTCGAGCGCCAACTGCACCAACACCAAGCTGCCGTTCTGCAACACCGCCACCGGCATCTGCGAGTGCACCACCAGCTCCTGCGGCACCGAGGTCTGCAACCCGACGACCAAGGTCTGCGAGCCGGGGGGCGGCTGCACCAATTGCACCTCGGGCGAGACCTGCAACGCCACCACCCAGACCTGCGAGTGCAAGGTCAGCACCAACACCGTGAAGGACAGCTGCTACGCGAAGGACACCAACTTCATGTGCGACGCCACGACCAAGCGTTGCAAGGCGGCGGCCGTCACCTGCAACGGCGAAACCTGCGAGCCCGGCCAGATCTGCGCCGACCTCAGCTGCTTCGAGGATGGGGCGACCTGCGACCCGCTCACCGGCCCCAACCCCTCCTGCACCTGCATGCCCTCGCTGACCTCCGGCTTCGTCAACAGCTGCCAGTACCTCGGCAAGGCCTGCGACGCGAGCGGCAATGGGCCCTGGAAGTGCGCCGTTCCTGGCAACTGGGACGAGTGCACCACCTGGGGCAGCCCGGCTTGCGACACCGTGTCGAACCCGAAGCTGACCTGCGAGTCGTTCCAGCTGCAGAGCGGCGGGACCCTGTACTTCTGCGCTCAGAAGTGCGCCAGCGCCGCGGACAGCAGCAAGTGCCAGAACCCGTGGGACAAGTGCCAGAACTACGGCAAGCTCGTGTGCGACGCGAACATCTGCTTGGATCCGGAGAGCACCGTTGCCACGCTGAGTAACCGTGAAAACTACTTCAAGCCCTGCAATGCCGGCGGACTCAGCGACGGCATCTGCCTGCCGCTGCCGGCCCGCAATGCCGCCGGCACCGGGCTCATCGACAACGGCTACTGCTTCCAGACGGGCACCGCGACCACCAAGTGCGATCCGAACGCCGACCGCCGCAACCCGGCCGGCCTCTGCGCCCAGGGCACGTACTGCGACGTCACCCAGATCAACACGGCCAAGGACGGCTACGAGGGCGTCTGCCGCCCGGTCTGCAACGCCGCCGTCGGCACCTCCTCGATCACCCCGAAGCCGGCCACCGACTGCACCGCCGGCAACTACTGTGTCGACTACTCGTTCTGGTTCGGCGCCGACAACACGTCCCTCACGGACTTCCCGTATTCGCTGTTCGGCCTCTGCTTCCCGGGCTGCAACGTCTACAACCAGCAGTGCACGGGCAGCGACGCCTACGGCAACCCCTACGGCTGCGTTCCCAACGAGTACGACGGCACGGGCTACTGCACGGCCAACAAGCCGAACGCCAAGGCCGCCGGCGCTGACTGCGGCACGGGCACCGCCTGCACCACCGACGCCCAGTGTGCCGCCAACGAGCTGTGTGGCACCAACGGCCAGTGCGTCGACTTCCGCAAGGAGTGCACCGGCGAGCTGTTCTGCGGTGACAACGGCAAGTGCGCCGGCTGGTGCGACAGCACCACCTGCACCACGGGCGCCTGCGCCGCGTGCCAGCCCTCTGGCTACTCGTGCGAGCCTTTCACCGCCGGCCAGAAGCTGGGCCAGTGCATCCCGTAAGCTGAATCGTCGTTTGCCGTAACCGAAGTCCTCGGAGGCCCCGCCCAGCACATAGGGCGGGGCCTCTTCATGTCTGGCGCTTTGCTGCCAGCAACCTCACGCCTCTGCCAGGATCTCGGCAAGGGACTGGCGCGCATAACCCGGCGAAAATCCAGCCGATTATCCGGGCGCGGCCCTTGCTAGTTAACGGCTTCGCCGAGCAGGAGTCCGCTGGTGGGGCGTGTTGACAGTCTTTCGCACCGCCAACTACAGTCCCCACTTCGAACTTCTGCTTCACTTGACGGCCGCTGTGTGCCCGGGCTGGGGACGTCAAAGCAGCGCAATCCAGAGGGAGTCGAGAATGAACGTGAGGAATCTTCTGTGTGCGTGTTGCGCCGCAGTGATGGCGCTGGCCCTGACGGGCTGCCCCGAGAAGATTGGCGGCGACACCAAGGACGGCAACGACGTCAGCGACGACGCTTCGGTCCTGAAGAAGGACGCCGGCGGCAACACGAAGACCGACAGCGGCACTCCGTTCAAGGACGCCAGCACCGATCCGCCCGATGCGGCCTGCGATCCCGCGGCCAACTGTCTCGGTCGCGAGTGTGGGTCTCGACGGGTGCGGCGGCACTTGCGGCACCGCCGCCTGTGCCGACGGCAAGCAGTGCAATAACGCCGGCGTGTGCGTGGTTCCGACCTGCGATCCGGCTTGCGGCACCGACCAGTACTGTGGCTTCACCGGGAACGACCTGGGTTGCGTGGAGATCTGCGGGACCGTCGGCTGCGCCGCCGGTGAGACCTGCATCCACGACACCGATACCACCGGTCACTGCCAGAAGCCGACCTGCCCGCCGGAGTCCGCCACTGGCGAGACCTGCAAGCCCGGCCAGAGCTGCGACAGGAAGAACCTCCTCAACTTGCTGATCGACAGCTCCGGCAAGGACTGCGGGAGCGTGGACGACTGTGATCCCGGCGAGCTGTGCAACAAGGACCCCGACTACGGCAACTTCTGCGCGAAGCTGCCCTGCACCTGCACCCCGGGCTACAGCTACGGCAACAAGTCGTTCGAGGACAGCTGCGCCAGCCTCGGCCTGGTATGCCCCATCGACATCACGGACTCGAGCACCTGGGTCGCCAGCGAGTGCCGCAAGCCCATCGAGGGCGAGCCGTGCGACGTGAAGGTCGGCTGCGGGCAGCCCGCCGACGGCGGCAAGGTGGACTGCGTCAGCGGCGTCTACAACGCCCCGGAATGCATGCGCTCCTGCAAGAACAGCAGCGGCGTCATGGACAACACCCTCTGCCGCGGCATCGCCGAGAAGTGCGGCGGCGCCGCCTACAAGTTCCACTGCACCAACAACATGTGTGTGCCCGCCTGCAAGGGCGCCAACTGCACCACGGACGCCGACCGCGCCAAGTACTTCAAGCCCTGCACCAACCTCACGCTTGGCGACTCGACCTGCGTCCCGGTCGCGTTCGAGTACAACGGCAGCGTGTACGAGTACGGCGTCTGCGAGCAGAACGGCACCGCGCCCAGCCTCGGCGCCTGCGACCCGAACGCCGTTCGCGCCGAGGGCCAGACCTCCTACCCGAGCCTGTGCCCCTCCGGCGAGTTCTGCTACCCCGTGCGCCCGGCGACCGCCGAGGACGACTGGACCGGCGCCGTCGGCCAGTGCAGGAAGTACTGCAACGCCTACACCGGCTCCAGCCCGGCCCCGGTGCCCACCGGCCTGGGCTGCAGCGGCGCCGCCGGCGACTACTGCATGGACTTCACCGGCGTGCCCGGCCTGACCAAGACCATCCTGGGCGTCTGCTTCACCAAGTGCGACCCGTTCGGCAGCAGCGTCTGCCCGGATGACGGCCTCGGCGACAAACAGGGCTGCTACCCGGAGGACTTCGACAGCACCGGCAACGGCATCTGCGTCCCGCTGCAGCCGAGTGCGGGCGAGCAGGGTGACACGTGCACCCTCTCCGCCGACAAGAACGAGAAGCGCTACGAGTGCGGTGACCGTCTGGTCTGCCAGACCGGCGTCGACTCCGACACCGGCAAGTGCGTGGGCTGGTGCAAGGGCGCCGAGTGCCCGGCCTCGAACGTGGTCTGCGGCGGCTGCGCCGGCGCCAGGTGCTGCGCTCCCGACTGCACCGGCAAGTGCAACGGCGAGGCCGACGGCTGCGGTGGGACCTGCGGCTGCCCGGCCGGCAAGAAGTGCGACACCGCCGCGAACCCGAACGCCTGCGTCACCTGCACGCCGGACTGCATCGGCAAGTGCAACGGCCAGCCGGACGGCTGCGGCGGCACCTGCGGCTGTGACTCCGGCCTCAAGTGCGACACCCGCACCAGCGCCGAGACCTGCTACACGCCGATCTGCGCCGACCTCTGCAACGGCGAGGACGACTTCGGCGGCGGCCACTGCGGCTGCCCGGTCGGCCAGATGTGCAACACCGAGGCGGACCCGAACGTCTGCGTCGCCTGCACCGACTGCACCCTCTGCGGCTGCGACGGCAACAAGGTCTGCAACGCCACCACCAAGGCCTGCGACACCTGCGTGCCCGCCTGCACCGGCAAGTGCAGCGGCCAGCCCGACGGCTGCGGCGGGATCTGCGGCTGCGAGGTCGGCAAGAAGTGCGACACCAAGGTGACTCCGAACGCCTGCGTCGCCTGCGTGCCGAACTGCTACATGCGGAGCTGCGGCGACGACGGCTGCGGCGGCACGTGCGGCGCCTGCGGCTCGGGCGAGTCCTGCGAGGTCGTCGGCGCCGACGAGAAGTGCGTCGCGCTGAATCCGCTGGACCCGCAGGCCACCGCGATCCGGATCTGCGACTTCCACTAGTCGCAGCAGGATGCTGAAGTGACGAAGCCCCCGCCCGGAAACGGGCGGGGGCTTCTGTCATCTGGAAGGCCCACCATTCGACCAATCGGCGGGATCCGGGCCAACGAGCGCACATCCTCGGAACGCCGGCCTCGTGCCGGCAAGCTTTCAAGTCCACCCCACCAATCGACCAATCCGGCGGGATCCGAGGGGCGCCTGCGCGCACGGCCTGGGGCACGCCTCAGCGTTCGAGAGTAGGCCTTGCTCCTGCCGGTGGCCTACTTGAACAGGGTGCGCTTCTCGGCTTGGAGGCGCTGCGCCTGGGCCCTGGCCAGACGATTCTCAGGGCCGACGTCATCGGGGCCGAGGGACGCGGCCTCGAGCACCTGGCTCAGCGCAGACTCGAACGCCGCGAGGTCCTGCAGCTTGACCGCGACCGTCGACGCCAGGTCCACCTGGGTGCCCAGGTACTCGGGAGAGAGCTGGATGGAGTGCTCGAGGGCGGCCTTGCTCCCCTTCGCGTCACCGCCCAGGTTGGTGGGCAGCTGCGCCAGGAGCCTGCCCAAGAGCCGCAAGGGGCCCGCGTGGAAGTATCCGGGGTCGGCCTCCGAAAGCCGGCGAGCCAGGCACAAGGCGAGACGTCGTTCCTTGGCGCCGCCCAGCAGGCCCACCTCCCGCGACCACGCGTCGAGGCTCTCGGCGAGCCAGTAGAGCGCGGGCACGGTGGAAGCGGTCGGGTCGACGGCGCAGGCGTCGTCGACCCGGTGGCCCACGGCCAGCTCGAGTGCCGCCGTCGCTTCCCGGCGGCCTGCCTCGAAGTGTTCCTTGCGCGCCGCGCCCTCGGCTGACTGGCCGGCGAAGTGCTCGGCGCGGGAGAGGCTCACGCGCAGGGCCGCGTCGTCCCCCAGCGCTTGCGCTTGCCGCCAGGTCGCCAGCGCGCGGGCGAGCTCCTTGGGATCCGACCGATGGGCGAAGGCCACCTCGGCCGCCTGGAGCAGATCCTGGCGTGGATCCCGCTGCTCGGTCGGTGAGGAGAAAGGCTGGGAAGCCGAGGCCGGCGTCCGATCCTGGCTGGAGGGCAGGGGAGCTGTGGTCGCACAGCCCGCGGCGAAGGCTGCAGCGCCGACCAGGCCGCGGACGGCCATGGTCCGCGGCGAGGCAGAGAAGGGTTTCCTCATGGACCTGCCAACCCCCGAGCGCCGCCGTCTACTTCTTGCCGGCGACCTTGGCGACCGGCTTCTTGGCGGGCGCGGCAGGCTTGGGGGCGGGCTTCTTGACGACCGGCATCGCCACCGGAGCGGGCAGGGGCGCGGGGGCCGGGGCCCTCACCAACACCGGCGTCGCCTTGGGCTTGACCGGCTTGCCCTTGGCGTTGCGCGGCAGCTCGGTCTGCTCGGAGACGTCGACGATGAGCGGGCCGTCGCCGCGCTTCTGCCGGTTCTCGTCCTCGGCGTTGTAATAGATCTGCCCGGTCGAGTGGCCCTTGAGGACCAGCTCGCCCTTCTGGTTCTCGGCCCAGAGGTCGACGTCGACGAAGTAGCGGCCCTGCTCGTCGCGCCGGCGCGCCAGCACCCGTCCCTTGCAGCTGAGCACGTCGCCCGGCCAGACCAGCTTGACGAAGCGCACCGCCAGGCGCGTCAGGCGCCCGCCGCGCAGCCAGTCCGTCAGGAACTGGCTCATGAAGCTCATCGGGAGCAGCGAGTGCGCGAAGACCGAGGGCATCCCGGCGGTCTTGGCCTGCGTCTCGTCGATGTGCATCGGGTTGAAGTCGTTGGCGGCACCGGCAAAGCGGGCGATCTGCACGCGGTCGATGGCCGGCTTGACCAGCGACGGCAGCTCGTCGCCGATGCGAAGGGATTCGAGGTAGAGACGCTTGGGGGCTGCCATGCGGGCCTCCGGGGGGTAGCGGCCGGCTTCCACGCCGGCCAGACTGCTGCGGCCGGCTTCCGCCGGCCCGCCGGTTCGGTTACTTGAGCGGAGCGAGTGCGGCGTTGGGGGAGACGACTCCGCCCTCGGGGGAGCGCATGGGCGGGCGCACGATGATGGTCTTGCGGGCGCGGTAGACGAGCTCGCCGCGCTCGTCGCGGCCCTCGTCCTCGACCACCGCGAAGTCCATCACGCCGCCGGTGCCCATCTTCTCGTAGATGTCGACCACCCGGCTGGTGACCAGCAGCTTGTCTCCGGCGCAGAGCGTCTGGTGGTACTCGAAGCTCTGCTCGCCGATGAGCACGTGCCTGGGGTTGATGTTGAGCACGGCCAGGAAGTCCACGCCGCCGGAAAACGTGGCGGGGAAGCTGGGCGGAGCCACCAGCGAGCGGTAGCCCGCGGACTTGGCCGCATCCTCGTCCCGGTAGATCGGGTTGGTGTCACCGACGGCCTCGGCGAAGCGGCGGATGGCGCCCTTCTCCACCTCGTTGAGGGCGGGGGGGTAGTTCTTTCCGATGATTCGGCGATCGAGCATGGGTTCTTCCCTGTTCGAAGGCGGGCCCATCAGCGGCCCGCGGGGGAGCTCCAGGACGGTCAACAGGCCGCGTTCGGCGTGGGCAAGGCGGGGAGCGGCATTGACCACCGCGTGGGCGGTGGCGCTGTCCCCGGAGTAGCCGCCCTCGACACGCAACGTGACCGGGGGATCGGCATCGAGGCGGATGAGGTCGTAGGAGGTGTCGGCGTGGGCCTCGAGCACCAGCTCCAGGAGCACCGTCTCCCGGCCCTCGTGGAAGCCGCGGACCCGGTGGTAGACGCCGGCGACGTGGTCGCGCGGGATCTGGATGGCGCCGCAGGTCGCGTCCTCGTCGGCGAGGAGCGGCTCGACCTCTTCCTCGTACTCGTCGAAGTCCAGGCCCAGGCCCAGCGCGCAGAGCGCCGCGGACTCGGCGAGGCCGACGTGGCCGACTTCGCCCGCCGCGCTGCGCCGCTCGAACTCGTCCTCGGTCAGGCCCAGGCCGCAGCGCCGCTGCAGCCCTTCGCGGCGGGTGAAGAGGTCGACCTTGCGCTCGGCGTGCGCGTGGCGGATGGCGCCGCAGACCGAGCCCGCGGTGGCCACCAGCCGGTCGAGCACGAAGCCGGGGTTGACGCCGGTGCCCAGCACGCTCACCTGGTGCTTCTGGGCCAGCGCGTCGAGCCGGTCCGCCTTCTCTTCGAACCGCAGCCAGGGGAAGGCGAGCTCCTCGCAGGTGGAGACGACGTGCACCCCGGCGCGGACCGCGGCTTCGATCTGCGGGAGCACGGCCTCGAAGTGCGAGCCCGTCGCGTGGAGCAGGACGCCGCCCTTGAGCAACGGCAGGAGGCGGCCGATGTCCTTGTCGATCCGCAGGCCCTTGGGCGCGCCCGGCAGCACCTCCGACAGGGGGTGCCCGGCGAGAGCGGGCGAGGAGTCGGCGGCGCCGACGAAGGCGACCTCGCCGGAGACGGCGGCGGCTTCCGCGATGCGGCGGCCGATGTGGCCTAGGCCCATCACGGCCACCGGAACGGGGCCTGCGACTGCCTCTGGACGCTGCCCGGATGCCGGGGCCATCAATCACTCCCGCGCGCGAATGCCTCAGGCCTTCTAGCGCATTCGCAAAGCTGCGGTCTTCGCCGTTTCGAACCTTGCGCGCCAGGCTGCTCAAGAGCCAACGAACCTGGATGGAGCAGGCCTCCGTGCCTGCATCGAAGCCCTGTCGAAAGGCGCCGAACCTTATAGGCCGCGTCTTCGAATTCCATCAAGCGCAAAGGTCGCTATTGCGCTCAACTATGCGTAAACGATAGGCTTTTTGCCCACTTGCGCCCCGTCGGCGCCCCAGGGAGCGGAGCATGGCCAAGCAGTTCGACTACAACAGCATTTTCGCGAGCGATATCACTGCGTTGAAAGCGGCGATCGAGAACCAGACCGAGGTGCTCAACCTCATGGACTGGGCGATCGAGTCAGCGCTCGACGAGCTGACGGCCAACGGGCACCTCGACTCCGAGGCCTCCCTGCTGGAGGAGTACCGAGCGGCCATCAAGGTGCTGCGACAGCGAGGGTTCAAGCGGCCGCGCGTCGGGCAGGAAGGCGTGACCTGCCCGGGCTGCAAGGCCGTGCTCAAGGACGTCTCGGGCCAGAAGGGCGAGCGCTGCAGCTGGTGCGGCTACGAGTTCAAGTAGGAAGACCCGTTCTCATTCGGAGAACGGCGAGTCCGCCGCTCCCCCCAGGCGGCGGGCTCCGGTTCTTGCAGTCCCTCGTTCGCACGGCTCGCGGGCGGGAGGGGGACGATGATGCACTTCGATCCAGTGTGTGGTCGCAAGGTCGAGGAGACGCAGAGCACACCGAACACCGAGCACAAGAAGAAGCGCTATTTCTTCTGCTCCGAGAAGTGCAAGCAGGCGTTCGAGCGCGAGGCCGAGCGGATGCGCCTGCAGGAGCTGGCGAAGGTCGGAGCCCTGCTGACCAAGGGTCGCGTCCGGTGGGGGCTGGCATAGGCGCAACCCAACCCGCGCAGGTGGGCTTCGCACTGTCAGGCGCGACTGCAGTCGCCGGCTCTCCCATCGTCCGGCACTTCGACCTGCTTCCTCGACCGTGCGCTACCGGCTCGCCCGCACGTCCTTGAGCCGAAGCGAGAGCCGGGGCACGCCCTGGTACTCGTCGATGCCGACTTGGAAGGCCGCGTCGAGAGCCCCCTCGCCCTGCGGCGCCCGGTCGGCCAGGTTGAAGCCGATGACGTCCAGGTGCCGGGCATTGGCGAGGGTCAGCTTGAGGTGACCCGGACCGCCGTTCTTGGCGGCCAGGAGGCGCTGCTCGGCACGCACTCCCATGGCGGCCAGGACCGGCTCGGGGTTACCCGACCCGAACGGGGCCAGCCGCTCGAGGGCCTCGACGAGCTTGAAGTCGATCTCCCTGCGGCCCCACCACCGCGTCCACCCGGCAGCGCCCCTCCATCGGCGCGTCCCCGAAGACCTCGCGGGCCTGGGCCTCGAGCGCGGCGCGGAAGGCCTGGAGCGCGCCCGGCTTGAGCGAGAGCCCCGCGGCGTGCTTGTGACCGCCGAAGCGCGAGAGGTGCTCGGCGCAGCGCTGCAGCGCCTGGTGGAGGTGGAAGCCTTCCACGCTGCGGCCCGAGCCCTTGCCGGCATTGCCCTCGAGCGCGATGACGAAGGTGGGCCGGTGGAAGCGCTCGACGACCCGCGCGGCGACGATGCCGATGACGCCCGGGTGCCAGCCCTCCGCCGCCAGCACCAGCGACCGGCTGCCGGGGAAGGCTTCGGCCTGCATCAGCGCCTCTTCGAGGATCCGCTTCTCGATGGCCTGCCGCTCGGTGTTCGCCGCGTCCAGCTCCTTGGCCAGCGCGAGCGCTCGGCTCGGGTCGGTGGTGGTCAAGAGCTGCACCCCCGCCGCGGCATCGGCCAGCCGGCCTGCGGCGTTGAGCCGGGGCGCGAGCCGGAAGCCCACCTGTCCCGCGGTCGGTTCGCCGGCGACGCCCGCGACCGACATCAGCGCGCGCACGCCCGGGCGCCTGGCCCGACCGAGCTCCGCGAGGCCGTGCTTGACCAGGATGCGGTTGACGCCCAGGAGCGGCACCACGTCGGCCACGGTGCCCAGCGCCACCAGGTCGAGGTACTCGCGCAGGTTGGGCTCCGGCATCGACGCGAAGTGCCCGGCCTGGCGCAGCGCGCGGCGCAGGGCGATGGCCAGCACGAAGGCCAGCCCG
The DNA here is from genome assembly GCA_049841135.1 of Myxococcales bacterium. Classification (GTDB taxonomy): domain Bacteria; phylum Myxococcota; class Myxococcia; order Myxococcales; family UBA5297; genus JACRCT01. Next base: position 1,117,918 of record JASGHK010000001.1, on the reverse strand, counting down.
GCGGTGCACAGGTCCTTCGACGGGTAGGTGCAGCCGGGCTGCACCGGGTCGACGATGGCCAACGCCGGCGGCAGCTCCGGGGCCAGCTGGTGGTGGTCGACGACGATGACGTCCAGGCCCAGCGCCTTGGCCCGGCCGATCTCCGCGACCGAGGTGATGCCGCAGTCGAGCGAGACCAGGACACGGGTGCCGTCCGCGGCGATCCGCTCGATGGCCTCGGTGTTGAGCCCGTAGCCCTCGTCGAGCCGCAGCGGGATGTAGGTCGCCACCTCGTGGCCCACCGCCCGGAAGAAGTTCGCCAGCAGGGAGGTGCTGCTCACCCCGTCGACGTCGTAGTCGCCCCAGAGCGTCACCTTCTCGCGGTGCTGGACGGCGCGCACCAGCCGCGCCGCCGCCGCGTCGATGCCCTTCATCAGCGACGGGTCAGGCAGGTCCGCCAGGCCGTCCTTGAAGTACTCCTGCGCCGCCTCGGGCGAGGCCTTGCCCCGCGCCACCAGCACGCGCGCCGCCACCGGGTGCAGGCCCCACTCGTGAGAGAGCGCCGCTGCCTTCGCCTCGTCCGCCTCCGGAAGGATCCACTTCATCCCGACACCTCCATCCCCGTACCCCAGCCGACCACCGTTGTCCCAGCCACCATCCGACAAGAAGGGTAGCAGGTGGGTCCGACGCTCCCGGTTGCCCGCGAAAAGGCGCCATCCCTACCATCGCGGCCGCTGACTGGGAACGGAGGCGTGAGGCGAGGGCTGATCGGCTTGGCGGCCGCGGTGCTCATCGCGCCGGTCGCGAGCGCTGCGGAGCCGCGAAGGACGCGCCGCCCAAGGCCGAGGCGGCAACGCCCGTGGAACCCGAGCCGGCCGCGGCGACTTGCGCGCCATGGCCGGCTGCGAGCGCGAGAGGCAGCCCGGGTGGGCTGCGGCGAGGGCAGCTGCGATCGGCGGTGCTCGAACGATCGATCGGCGTCAGCCGCCACAGCCCGACAGGTCCGCCGCCTTGCACTTGGAGCTGGCCGGGTCGCAGGCGAGGAAGGAGTCGTAGAAGGCGTCCTTCTCACCCGCGGTGGTCTTGTTCAGGTTGCAGTCGGCGTTGCTGGTGCAGGCCGGGCCGTCGAAGTCGACGACGCCCTCGACGAACTTGGACGTGCACTCCAGCTCGTGGTCGGTGAGCGTCTCGCCCGCCTTCTTCCACTCCGCGCCGCCCTGGTCCTTGAACGGGCCCTGGAAGACGTTGAAGGTGCCGCCGGTGATGGCGGTCTTCTTGTCGTTCACCAGCGTCTTGACGTCGGCCGGCACCTTCGACGACAGGTCGGCGATGCCGACGATGTCCAGGTCCTTGGAGCCCAGGTAGTCGACGCGGCCGGCCGCGGGGTACTTGTTCTCGACCACCTCCTTGACCAGCTTCACGTAGTAGGGGCCCCAGTTGTAGTAGCTGGAGGTCAGGCAGGTGTTCGGGGCGCTGTTGCAGAAGTCCTTGTTGTTGATGCCGATGCTGTAGACGGTGTTGTCGCTCGGCGTCTTCTTGCCGTCGGCGGCGACGACCGGGATGTTGGTGTCGGTCATGGCCTTGATCACGTCGGCGTCGCCCGACACCAGCTCCTCGACGGCCTTGGTCTCCATCGCCGGGTTGAACCAGTTGCCCACCCAGCGGACCAGGACCTGCGCGTTCGGATTGACCGAGCGCACGCCCAGCGAGAAGGCGTTGATGTGCATCATCTGCTCGTAGATGCGCAGCGCGCCGACGACGCCGACCTTGTTGGTCCGGGTCATCTTGCCGGCCACCATGCCGGCCAAGTACTCGGCCTCTTCCAGGCGGGCCATGTAGTTGCCGGCGTGGTGCGCGGTCCTGAAACCCGCGCAGTTGAAGGTCCACAGGTCGCCGTGCGACTCGGGGGCCTCGAGCGCCGACTGCATGAAGTCGAAGCTGGTGGTGAAGACGATCTTGCAGCCCTTGGCGTAGAGCTCGTCGATCTTCGCGGCGCCCTCGGCGGCGGTCACGCTCTCGACGAACTCGGTCTTGACGTTGGTTCCGTAGCTCTCCAGGTAGAGCCGGCCGTCCTCGTGGGACTTGGTCCAGCCGTAGTCCTCGCGGGGCCCGACGTAGATGAAGCCGACCTTGGTCGCCGGCGTGACCGAACCACCGTCGGGCGCGCCACCGCCGCCTCCGCACCCCGTGAGCGCAACGACGGCCCCCACCACCGCGAGCAGCAGACGCTTCGTCATGACACTCCTCCCTTTGGCTGTGGCACCCGCCCCGCTAGAGCGGCGGGCGAACGGCGCGCTCGATCACCGTGATCGAGCTGCCCTCGACGTCCCAGATGTCGAAGGGCGCATCGACCGAGCCGGTGACGTTGACGTCCACCGAGCCCGAGGCGCCTTCGTAGTTGATGTCCTGCCCGGCCTGGGCCGCCTTGACCAGATCCGCCCAGGCGTCGGGGCCGAAGGCCTGGCCGCCCAAGGAGGTGGCGCGCAGCTGGGCACGCACCGCAGCCGGGTCGGTCCCCTTCGTGGCCTCCATGGCGGCGGCGAGGAGGTAGACCGCGTCGTAGGCGTTGGCGGCGTAGGAGCCGGGCGGGGGCGCCTCGCCGAAGCGCTCCTGGTACGCGTCCGCGAAGTAGCGGAAGTTGGCGCCGGTGGGGACGCTGGGAGCGGTCCCCTCGTGGGGGAAGACGAAGGCGTGGGCCCCGGCCGCGGTGACGAAGGCGTCGTCGGAGAGGCGGTGGGTGAAGAGCCAGCGCACCTTCCGGTCGGTCAGGCCCATCGAGTAGTCGCGCACCACCTGCGCGCCGTCGAGAGGGTCGACGTCGAGCAGCACCACGTCGGGCTCGCCCGCCAGCGCCTCCGAGAGGACCGTGCGGTAGCTCTCGGCCCCGGGACTCAGGTGCAGCGAGCTGACCACCTCGCCTCCGTCGCGCTTGAAGCGGGACTCGAACTCCGAAGCCACGTCGTCCAGGCCCTGTCCCGCGCTGCGCAGGACCGCCGCGCGGCGTCCCGCCCGCTGCGCCCGGGCCGCCAGCAGCCGCCCCTCGGCGCTGGCCGAGGCGCAGAGGCGGAAGGTGGCCTTGGCCAGGTCGAGGTTCTCGAAGGTCGAGGCCGTCGCCGAGGGCGAGACCAGCACGGCGCTCGCTCCCAGCTGCTCGGCGGCAATCTCGGTAGAGGCGCTGGAGACCGCGCCGATGATGGCCGGCACCTCCTCGCCGAGGAGGGCCTCGACGGCGCGGACCGCCTTCTTGGGGTCGGCCCCGTCGTCGCGGTAGACCAGCACCAGCCGCTTGCCCAGGACTCCGCCCCGCTCGTTGATCTGCTGGACGGCCACGCGCGCGGCGGAGAGCTGGGCGAAGCCCTTGGCGGCGTCGGGGCCGGTGGTGGAGAAGAGGCCGCCGATGCGGATGGCCTCGCCCTGGTCCGAGGAGCAGCCTGCGAGCAGGGCGAGCGAGGCGAAGGCGGCGACGGCCGGGGCCAGGAAGGCGGTCTTCATCGCGAGCCTCCCAGGGACTGGGTGAGGGTGAGCATCGCGCCGAAGCCCGAGGCGGGGACGTCGATGCCGCCGAAGCCGGGCTCGGCGTAGCGCTCGTCGAGGAGGTTGGTCAGGCGCAGGGTGATGGAGGTCTCGGTCGAACCGAAGAGGTTCTTGGGCGGCAGCGAGAGGGCGAGGGCGGTGTAGAAGTGCCCGGGGATCTCGTAGGCGGTGCCCAGCTCCAGGGCGTTGGAGCTCGAGGCCGCCCGGGGGCCGACGTAGGAGAGCTCCGGGGCCACCTTGATGTTGGCCCAGGGCAGCGTCCAGGTGCCCAGCAGGTGGAGCTGGTAGGGCGGGAAGAGCTGGTTGGTCGCCCGCGGCATGCCCTCGAGGTCGGTGTCGGTGGTGCTCGCCACGGTGCGGGCGAAGGTGCCGGTCAGGCGCAGCTGCAGACTCCGGTGCACGTTGACGCGCGCGTCGAGCTCGCCTCCGAGCACCCACTCGTTGGAGACGTTCTGCGCCTCAAGGTAGAGGCCGGTCTGCACGAACTCGACGCGGTGGGCGACCGCCTCGACGTAGACGTTCGCGGCGATCTCCCCCAGGCCATTGGGCAGGCGGTAGGCCGCGCCCAGGTCGATGGTCTCCTCGTTCTGCACTTGAAGGTCGGGGTTGCCCTGGATGTCGAGGGCGGCCATGGGCTGGGTATAGAGCTGCTCGGCGCTGGGGGCCTTGTAGCTCTCGCCCACGGTGAGCTTGGCGCTCAACGGGCTGTCCGGTGGGGCGTAGACGACGCCGACGCGGAGGCTGGGGTTGAAGCCGTAGACGCTGTGGAAGTCGACGCGGCCGTTGAGGACGGCGCTCCAGTCCGTGCCGAGGTAGCCCAGCACCTGGGCGTAGACGCCGCCGTTGTGGAAGGTGGCCCACTTGCCGTGGTCGGAGCCTGGGACCACCGAGCCCGCGCGCTGGAGGATCATCCCGTCGGGCGCGTAGAGGTCCTGCTTGTAGTAGCGGTCGTAGCTCTGCAGCTGCTGGTCCTCGAGGGTGAAGTCGATGCCGAGCAACAGGCTCAGGGGCTCCCACGGGTGGGCCTGGCCTTCCAGGCTGCCGCGCACGCCGTTGGCGCCGCCGCGCGAGATGAGGTCGTAGTCCGAGCGGCCGATGTTGAGGCGCTCGCCCCCGCCGTGCGAGAGGTTGAAGTACCCGATCGAGAGGCTGACGGAGCCCTTGTCGGTCACGGGGCGCTCCCACAGGAGCCGGTAGTTCTGGTTGAGGCGCTGGATGCGGGTGCCGTGCGAGAGCGGGCCGAAGTCCTGGAACTCGCCGGCCGTGTCCACCGCCTGCAGCGAGCCGGTGAGCGAGAGCGAGCCGCCCAGGACGCCGCGGGCGGTGACCTTGCCGAAGACCGACTTGGGCTGGCTCTTGTCGTTGCGCGACACGCCGCGCGAGGCGAGCGTGTCGTTGGTGTTGTCCAGGCGAGGGCTGGAGGAGGGCAGGGCGAGCCCGGAGCGGTCCAGGTAGAGGTAGCTCGCCGCCAGCATCACGTCGAAGGTCTCGGTGCTGCCGCCGACGGTCAGGGCGCCGCCGCCCCCCGGGTGCGCGCGCTCGAGCGCGCCGCGCGCGACGACCCGCACGCCCGAGAGGTCCGTGCCCTTGCGCGTGATGACGTTGATGAGCCCCATGTACGCGTTCGCGCCGTAGATGGCGGAGAGCGGGCCGCGGATGACCTCGATCCGCTCGACGGCGGAGATGGGGATGAGCTCCTCGCCGAAGAAGTTGCCGTTGGTGCTGCGGTCGTCCACCGGCATCCCGTCGATCATCACCAGCACCACGTTGCCGCGGGCCCGGGCGCCGCCGCTGATGCCGCGCACGCCGACGTTGTGCCAGGACTGGTCGTCGACGTCGTAGAAGCCCGGGACGGTGCGCAGCGCCTCCGCCACCGAGCGCAGGCCGCGCACCTGGATCTCCTCGGCGGTGACGACCGTGACGAAGGAGGGCGACTGCTCGGCGCGCTGGGCCACCTTGGTGGTGGAGACGACCATCTGGTTGAGCTGGTCCTCCAGCGCGGAGATCTCCTCGATCATCGAGAGGCCGGGATCGCTCGTGACGTTGGACTCCTGGCTGGCGTCCTCGGGCGACCCCGCGTCGGGCGCGCTGGCCTCGGCGGACGTTGGAGCGGAGCCGGGCTCGAGCTCCGGAGCGAGGCCTGCGTCCGCCTGGGCCTGGGGATCCGGAGAAGCTTCGGGGGTTGCTGCCAAAAGGAAGAGAAGGCCGAGCAAAGGCCAGTGCAAGGTATGCCTCGTGCGATGGGGCGCGAATTATCCAGGAGTGTGAAATACCTTGCAACACTCCAGGCGAAGGCAGTGACACAAATCCTGGAGAGGCGAATGCCGGAGCGCCGGTGCCACGAGGGCGGCCTGCGTCAGAGCGGCTCGGCCCCCGTCCCAGAAGCCTGTTGGCCAGGGAACTGAAGTGGCGAGGCCCATGGGCGAAAAAAAGGCGCAGCAGTATCCGGTGCTTCGTCGGGCCTGCGACATTGTGCTTGTGGAGCACACATCACCGGACTAAGTTGTGCCCGCAGTTTTTCCTAACCGGCACTAATGCCGAACTCCTAGCAAGGGGGCAGTCCTTGAAGAACCTTCGTGTGTTGATTGCTGTTGGCGCTGCGATGAGCCTGAGCGGTTGCGGTCTGCTCGGCGGTGGCGGCGGGTTCCTCCCCGGCGGTCTGGGTGGCCCCCGCGTTCCTCCGCTCTACGGCCCGTACGAGGTGAAGGGCGATCTGATCAAGCTGGGCCTGGGTGATCGCGAGATGAAGGCGCAGGTTGCCATCGAGGTGCCGCCGGACAAGGCGTACGCCCCGATCGACATCAGCGCCCGCGGCCCGAACTTCGACGCCGCTGCTGCTCAGGTGAAGAAGGCGATGGACGATTCTGAAGAAGATCGGCTCGACCGCCGGCTGTGGCTTCAAGATCACCGGCTACGTTCCCCCGAACAGCGGCGACAACAAGGTGTGGAAGGGCGCCGGCTCCGTCGAGGTTTGGGCTGACCTGGCTGGCCAGGACGCCGAGGCCCGCATCGGCCGCGTCAACACCTGCTTCAAGGCCCTGCACGAGTACGTGATCGGCCTCCCGAAGGACGACGGCAAGGTCACGGAGTTCTTCGAGGTCGACCGTCCGTCGCTCTACCCGGCCATCGCCTACACCGTCGAGAACCTCGAGAAGCACCGCGACGCGCTGGTCAAGCAGGCCGATGACCGCCTCAACGCCGTTGCCAAGGCCAACGCCAAGATGTGGGACCACGCCGACATGCAGTGCACCTCGGCTGGCGTGATCACCATCGCCTCGGCGAACTCGCACTCCGTGACCCTGCAGCTCGAGATGTACTGCCCGGTCTCCACGGCTGAGGCCGCCACCAAGTAATTCGGCGAGATTCGTGTTGATTCGGAGGAGGGGCGCCTTCGGGCGTCCCTCCTCGTTCTATCGCACGCCACCGGACGCGAGACCGGTGTCCAGAGGAGTGATTGAGTTCATGCGCACCTTCCTAGCGGCTCTCGTCGTCTTGTCGTTCCCACTCGTCGTCTCCGCGGCCCCTGCCAGGGAGAGCCACCACGGCGCTCCTGCTCCGGCGGCCAAGGCTGCCCCGGCTTCTCCCGCGGCCGAGGCGGCTCCTTCTGCTCCGGCTGCGCCCGCTGCCGAACCGGCTCCTGAGGCTGGTCCCGTCAAGGAAGTCGCCGACACTGGCGCGGCTGGTGGCGGCGGCGGCGGCGGAGGCGGTGGCGGTGGCGGTGGCGGTGGCGGTGCGGCCGCGAAGCCCGCCGCCAAGTCCACCAAGTCCGCCAAGAGCAGCTCCGGATCGAGCAGCTCGGCCGCTGTTGCCAGCACCAAGGTCGGTCCTGAGGAGTGCGACCTGTGCAAGGCGCGCTCGGCCTACCTCAAGGCGGGAAAGACGCAGACCACCGGCCTCAACAACGGTGTGATGATCGTCTCGACCGGCAACGCGGCAGCGCTCGACAAGGCGGCGGCGGAGTTCGACAACCAGCTCAAGAACGCCAAGGACGGCAAGGCCAAGCTCGACGAGGGCTGCATCAAGCTCGTCTCGGGCCTCGGCAGCGGCAAGGTCACCATCGGCCACGGCAAGACGCCGACCGGCCACGTCATCACCGCGATGACCACCGATGAGAACCTCGCCCTCGAGCTGTACGAAATGATGGAGAAGGTCGTGGTGCCCAAGAAGGGCGGCAAGAAGTAGCCCTTCGGACCTTCCAGCCTCCAGAAATCCGGCCCCTGTAAGTCTCCGCACTTACAGGGGCTTTTTCGTGTCCTGAAAGGTCGGAATTCCTAACCGGCCGACGTTCCTAAGCTTCCTGGAAATGGCCCCGCACCATTAGATCCGTCGCGGGCCTTTGATTGCGGATCGCCGCCTATCCGGCCGGCCCAGCAGGGCCACTTCGCGCGAGCTCCGCACGACCCGGCGCCCGCGAACTTCGACGCCTTCGGCACGCAGTCGCCGCCCCTGCTCGGCGGCGACCTCGGGAGCCAGCGTCGAGTCGGCGCGGATGACCCGCCACCACGGCAGACCCTCCGTCGCGTAGAGCGCGCGGACGACGGCTCTCGCGCCGCCGGGCCTGCCCAGCCAGAGCGCCACGTCGCCGTAGGACATGGTCTTGCCGCGCGGGATGGAGCGGACGAGGTCGGCGACGGCGACCTCGAACTCGCTGCGGTCCTCTGGCTTCTTGCGCTTCACGCCAGGGGCAGGCCGGAGCCGACGCGGGTGGCCCGGTCGTGGAGGGCGACGACCGGAGCGATTCTCCGGGAGCACGGCCTTCGGTCCGATCTCGGCGACCAGCTCGCAGGTGGCGAACTGGCCCGCGCGCTCCTGGTACTCGGCGAGCCAGCCACGGAAGCGCTCCTCGGAGGCCGGGCTCGCCCAGGGCCAGCGAACGTGCGGAGCGTTGATGCCGCAGCGCCAGGGCTTGGGCGTCAGGCGTGCGCGGTACGAGCCCTGGGTCTTGCAGAGCCTGGCGTAGAGCGCGTCGGTCCCCATGGCCGGGAAGAGGTCCTTGACGACGACCGGATCCTCGGGGCTCACGAGGGCCTGCGTGGCCAGCAGCCGCAGACCAGCTTTGGTCTTGTAGGCGCGGAAGCACCAGCCAGGGTGGGAATCGGCCCAGCGCCTGGCCTTGTCCAGATGCACCTGCGCCGAGCCGTCGTGGTCGACGTCGACGAAGACGATCCGCGAGGTGTTCAGGACGTCGCAGCCGTAGGCGCTGCGGGTGACCGCCCAGGCGATCTCGGGCCCGGCACCCATGGCCTGCTCCAGCACCTCCTCGCGCACGGCTCGGTCCGGGTAGCCGTACTTCCAGCGCACGCCCTCGCCGATCTTCGCGGCGATCTTGGCGGCGTCGGCGACGGCCTTGGTCCTGGCGTCGGCCTCGCTCGCGTCCGAGGAACGCCAGCACTTGTACTTACCGCTGCTCCCCATGGCCCAGTATTTGGCGAAGTGCATGGCCGGAGAGGTTGCGCGAACTGGGCTCGGGGCGTCAACCGCGGCGGCGGGCGCCGAGCAAGACGAGCCCGAACAGCAGCGGCGCCGAGAGACCGCGCTGGCATCCGGAACGGACGACCTCCGGTGGCCCGAGAGCGCCCTGGCCCGCGTCGCGGTCCCCCGGCGTTGCGCCGGCATCGGCACCGGCTTTGGCGCTGCAGGCGCCCGCGCGGCATTCACCGTCCAGGCAGGGCTTGCCATCGGGCTCGTCGACCAAGGCGCCGCACACGGGAGCACCGCTGGCGCAGTCGACGGTCCCTCGGCGGCAGCCCATCGCCTCGAAGCAGTCGAGCCCGGCCCCGCACCCCGAGCACCTGCCGGACGCGCAGACGCGACCCCCGCCGCACTCGGTCCCTTCCGGCCGGGCGGACAAGCCGGTGCAGGTCACCGTCCCGGTGGAGCAGTCGACGTGGCCAGCCTGGCAGCCCTCGTCGGTGGTGCACGGCTGGTCCTGGACGCACAGCGCGCGTGCGGACTCGCCGACCGGCTCTCCCGCGGCGCAGCCTGCCGAGAGCGCGAGCGCGAGGGAAAGGTGGAGGTGCAGGCGCATGACGAAGGCTAAAGGGCACGCTGGGGATGCGCTTGGAAAACCCGGGCGGCCCGGACGGCTGGCGCTCGCTTGGGTGGAAGGGAAAAGGACTGACCGAATGGGCTGCCGTCCGCCCGTCCGCTGTCGGCCGGTCGCGCTAACCTTGTGCGCTCGAATGTTCCGCCAAGGGAGCGAACCGTGTCCGGGCTCGACCTGTTCCACTCACCGACGCAAGCCTGGTTCTCGGCCACCTTCGCCGAGCCTACCCAGCCGCAGAAGCTGGGCTGGCCGGCGATGGCCCGCGGCGACTCCACGCTGCTGCTGGCGCCCACCGGGACCGGCAAGACGCTCGCCGCGTTCCTGGGCGCCCTCGACCAGCTGATGTTCGAGCCGGTGCCGGCCAAGCGCGAACGCTGCCGCGTGCTCTACGTCTCGCCGCTCAAGGCGCTGGCGGTCGACATCGAGCGCAACCTGCGCGCGCCGCTGGTCGGCATCGCGCGCGCGGCCGAAGCGGAGGGCGTGGCCTGCCACATCCCCATGGTCATGGTCCGCACCGGCGACACGCCGGCCAACGAGCGGGCCCGCTTCCAGCGCGCTCCGGCCGACATCCTGGTGACCACGCCGGAGTCGCTCTACCTGTTGCTGACCTCGCGGGCGCGGGAGGTGCTGGCGTCGGTGCGCACGGTGATCATCGACGAGATCCACGCCCTGGTGCCGACCAAGCGCGGCTCGCACCTGGCGCTCTCCGTCGAGCGCCTGGAGGAGCTCACCGGGCGCAGGCTGCAGCGGATCGGCCTGTCGGCGACGCAGCGGCCGCTGGAAGAGGTCGCGCGCTTCCTGGGCGGAGCAGAGACCAGCGCCGCGCCGAAGCCCAAGAAGTCGAAGCAGCCAGCGGCAGGGGAGCAGGTCCACGACGAGTTCGCCGAGCCGGCGGTCAAGGCGCGCTACCGGCCGGTCACCGTCGTGGACGCCGGCGCCAAGAAGACGCTGGAGCTGAAGATCGAAGTGCCGGTCGAGGACATGGCGCGGCTCGGCGAGCCCATCCCCAACCCGTCCGGGAACGCGGCGCAGGGGACCGTCCGCTCGTCGATCTGGACGGCCATCCATCCGCGGCTGCTCGACCTGGTGAAGGCGCACCGCTCGACCATCCTCTTCGTCAACGCCCGGCGCGTGGCCGAGCGGCTCGCCGGCGCCATCAACGAGCTGGCGGGCGAGACGCTGGTCCAGGCGCACCACGGCTCGGTGGCGCGGCTGCAGCGCCTGGAGATCGAGGACAAGCTCAAGGCCGGCCAGCTGCGCGGGCTGGTGGCGACGAGCTCGCTCGAGCTGGGCATCGACATGGGCGCCGTCGACCTCGTCGTGCAGATCGAGGCGCCGCCGTCGGTGGCCAGCGGCCTGCAGCGCATCGGGCGCGCCGGGCACCAGGTGGGCGCGCCGAGCAAGGGCATCCTCTTCCCCAAGTGGCGCGGCGATCTCGTCGCCTGCGCGGCGCTCACCGAGGCGATGCGGCAGAGCGACGTCGAGCCCATCCGCTACCCGCGCAACCCGCTCGACGTGCTGGCCCAGCAGATCGTGGCGATGGCGGCGATGGACGTGGTCGACGCGGACGAGGCGTTCGCCCTGGCCCGCCGCGCGGCGCCCTACGCCGAGCTCTCGCGGCGCGCCTTCGACGGCGTGCTCGACATGCTCTCGGGCCGCTACTCGTCGGACGACTTCGCCGAGCTCAAGCCGCGTCTGACCTGGGACCGGCTCAAGGGCACGCTCAAGGCCCGCGAGGGCGCGCGGCAGGTGGCCATCACCAACGGCGGGACCATCCCCGACCGTGGGCTGTACGGCGTCTACCTCGCCGGGGCGCCGAAGGGCTCGAACCGGGTCGGCGAGCTCGACGAGGAGATGGTCTTCGAGAGCCGGGTAGGCGAGACGTTCGTGCTCGGCGCTACCACCTGGCGCATCGAGGAGATCACGCATGACCGGGTCCTCGTGGTGCCGGCGCCGGGCGTGCCTGGACGGATGCCGTTCTGGAAGGGCGACAACGTCGGCCGCCCGCTGGAGGTCGGGCAGCGCATCGGCAAGCTCACCCGCGAGCTGGCGGGGATGCCCAAGGCGGCGGGGCTCGCGCGCCTGACCCGTGCCCACGACCTGGACGACCTCGCCGCCGAGAACCTGCTGCGCTACCTGGAGGACCAGAAGGCCGCCATCGGCGTCATCCCCGACGACCGGACGGTGGTGATCGAGCGCACCCGCGACGAGCTCTCCGACTGGCGGGTCTGCGTGCTCTCGCCGTTCGGCGGCCGGGTCCACGCGCCGTGGGCCATGGCGGCGACCGCCAGGATCCGCCGCGAGCGAGGGCTCGAGGTGGAGACGATGTGGACCGACGATGGCTTCGTGGTCCGCTTCCCGGACACCGAGAAGCCGCCGGACGCCTCTCTCTTCGTCCCCGAGCCCGAGGAGTTGGAGGCCGACCTCTGGAGCGAGCTGGGCGGCACCGCGCTGTTCGCGGCCCGCTTCCGGGAGAATGCGGCGCGCGCGCTCCTGCTGCCCAAGCGCCGGCCCGGGGCGCGCATGCCGCTGTGGCAGACCCGCAAGCGCGCGCACGATCTGCTCTCGGTCGCGTCCCGCTATCCCTCGTTCCCGGTGATCCTCGAGACCTACCGCGAGTGTCTGCGGGACGTGTTCGACGTGCCCGCCCTCACCGAGACGGTCCGCCGGGTTCGCGGGCGGCAGATCAAGGTGGTCACCAAGGACTCGCAGGTGGCCTCGCCGTTCGCCTCGGCCATCCTCTTCGGCTTCGTCGCCAACTACCTGTACGACGGCGACGCGCCGCTGGCCGAGCGGCGGGCCCAGGCGCTGGCCATCGACCATGCCCAGCTGCGCGAGCTGCTGGGCGACGTCGCGCTGCGCGAGCTGCTCGACCCGGATGCCGTGGAGGCGGTGGGCCGGCAGCTGCAACGGCTGGAGCCGCACCTGAAGGCGCGCAGCGTCGACTCGCTGCACGATCTCTTGATCCGTCTGGGCGACCTGACCCGCGAGGAGATCGGCGAGCGGGCTCGGGGCCGGAGTGGAAGGACTGGCTGCAGGAGCCTTGGCGGCACGCCGCGCCGTGCCGGTGGGGATCGCCGGACAGCAGCGCTTCGTGGCGGTGGAGGACGCCGCCCGCTACCGCGACGCCCTGGGGACCGCGCTTCCCGTCGGTCTGCCGGCGGCGCTCCTGGAACCCGTGGCTCAACCCCAGCTCGACCTGGTGCACCGCTACGCCCGGACGCATCCGCCATTCACCGCCGAGGAGCTGGCCCTCCGCTACGGGCTCGGACGCCTCGCGGCGGTGGCGATGCTGGAGAAGGCGGTGGCGGCAGGGCGCCTGCTCGAAGGCGCGTTCCGGCCGGGAGGCACGGGCCAGGAGTGGTGCGATCCGGAGGTCCTGCGGCAGATTCGCCGGCGCTCGCTGGCGAACCTGCGCGAGGAGGTCGAGCCGGTCGAGCCGCGCGTCCTGTCGCGGATGCTCTTGTCCTGGCAGGGCGTCACCAAGCGGCGGCGCGGGATGGACGCGCTCCTGGACACCATCGAGCAGCTCCAGGGCGCGGCGCTTCCGGCCTCGGAGTTCGAGCGGGAGATCCTGGCGGCGCGGGTCGAGGGCTACAGCCCGCTCGACCTGGACGCGCTGGCGGCCGCTGGCGAGGTGGTCTGGGTGGGCGTCGAGCCGCTGGGCGAGCGCGACGGGCGCATCGCCCTGTTCCTCACCGACCACCTGCCCCGGCTGTGGCGCCCCTCGCCGGGAGCGAGCGAAGGGCTGGAGGAGCGCGAGCGGGCGCTGGTGGAGGTCCTGCGCGAGCGCGGCGCGATGTTCTTCGCGGACGTCCACGCCGCGGCGGGGGGAGGCTTCCCGGGCCAGACGCTGGAGTCGCTGTGGGACCTCGTCTTCAAGGGGTTGGTGACCAACGACCTGCTCCTGCCGCTGCGCGCCTTCACGCGGCCCAAGGATGCGCACGGCCGCCGCAGCTTGCCGGTCCCGGGCTCGTTCCGCTCGCGCCGCGAGGCGCCGCCTTCCGCCGAGGGCCGCTGGTCGCTGGTCGAGTCCCGCGCGGGGAAGTCCCGGACCTCCGACACCGCGTTCGGCGCAGCGCTCGCGCAGCAGCTGCTCGCTCGATACGGGCTGGTGACCCGGGAGGTGCCGCTCTCGGAGTCGGTCACCGGCGGGTTCAGCGCGGTCTACGACGTGTTCAAGGCGATGGAGGAGGGCGGGCGCATCCGCCGCGGCTTCTTCGTCAGCGAGGTCGGAGGCCTGCAGTTCGCGCTGCCGCCGGTGGTCGATCTCCTGCGGGCACTCCGTGAGGACCCGGAGGCGCCCGAGGTGGTGACCCTGGCTGCGACCGACCCGGCCAACGCCTTCGGGATGCAGCTCAAGTGGCCGGCGCTCGACCCATCGGCGGGCTCCAAGCAGGCGCCGCTGCGCGGTCCGTCCCGCTCGGTGGGCTCGCACGTCATCCTCGTCAACGGCGCGCTCGCGGCCTACACGAGCCGGGGAGGGCGGCAGCTCTTCGCCTGGCTGCCGGCCGACGAGCCGGAGCGGACGCGGACGGCGAAGGCGTTGGCCGCGCAGCTGGGCAGCATCGCGGACCGGTCGCGGTCCGGCTTCGAGGCTCGAGGAGATCAACGGAGCGCCGGCGCGGGCCCACCCGCTGGCCCCGCATCTGGTGGCCGCCGGTTTCGGTGCGGGACCGCACAGCTTCTACTGGCTGCGTCGCCCGCGCCTGGCGTTGGTGCCGGCGCCGGCCTCGGAGATGGAGGAAGAGGGTACGGGGGAAGACCTGCACTGACCGTCGGCGGCTCTGCACGGCTCTGCTCGACACGCCGCGCTAGGATGCCGGTGTGTCCAGCGTTCTTCGAAAGGCGATCGGGAGGTCGCTGGCGGCCGGCGTCGCAGCCCTCCTCCTGGTGGCGTGCCAGCCCAAGCCGGTGTGCCCCCAGGGATTCGCGCCCGACGAGGCTCGCACCGCCAGAGTCCTCGAAGTGCTTCGCGCCGACGCGGAAGGCCGATCGCTCGTCGAGCGCGAAGGCCTGCGTGGTGCGTGCTACTCGGCCGTCGGCGAAGGGCAGGTGTCGCCGGGCCCGGTGCTGCTGCTCTCCGCGACCGAGCCCGTGCCCGCGGTCGCGGCGAGGGCGGCCCACCTGCTACTGCACGAGCGCGACGGGATGGTGAGCGGCGTCGAGTCGGGGCGTTGCGCGGCGGCCGACCTCGCGGACTACCGTGCCGCCGAGGAGCGGGCCTGGGCGCTGGAAGCACGGATCCGCGCAAGGCACGGTCTTGCGGAGCGCCCGAGCGAGGTCGAGGGCCTCATGAAGGAGTACGAGGCCCGCTGCGCGGGGCTCGCCAAGAGCAGGGCAGGGCGATGAAGGCCGGGCAAGCGTGGTAGACCCTCGTGCATCGTCCTCCACCCGGAAAGAGGTCCGTCGTGATTCGCCTGCTCGCCGTCGTCGCTGCGCTGCTGACCCTCGCACCTGGCCTCGTCCGGGCCGACGTCCTAGGTCCGCCGCCGACCAACTGCCCGGCAGGAGCCAAGGGCCGCACCAGCCACTCCGGGCCGCACTGCGTGCCGGCGACCTGCGAGAACGGCTGTGAGGCCGGCTTCGCCTGCAAGCCCACCGACCTGTGCATCGCGCAGCGCCAGGGCGCGACCCGGGTCGGCCGCTACACCTTCGAGACCGTCCGCGGACCGTGTGGCGCGAACCGCACGTGTGCGGAGGGGACCTGCGAGACGCGCGAGGTCTGCGTGCCGAGCGCCGCGGCGCCGGTCGAGCCCGCCGGCCGGGACGCTGCCGTGGAGGTCGCGGCCACTCCGGCGCAGCCTTCCGCGACGCCGGACGCGCAGGTCCAGGAGGACAAGAAGCTCGGGACCGAGACGCGCAAGCCGGCTGCGTGCGCGACTGGAACGAGCGAAGGCGCCCTTGCGCTGGCCTTGCCGTTGGCGCTGCTGGCCGTGGTGGCCCTGAGAAGGCGCGGGCAGGAACGCTAGGCGGACGGCGGGGGACCATGGGAACGCTCGAGTGGACCGTGCTCGCGGCTGGCCTGGCGGTCGGTCTTGGCTGGTGGCTGCGCAGCCTGGGGAAGCCGTCGTCGGCACCCTCGCCTGGCTCGAGCGCTAAGTCTGTTCGCCCCCAGGACGACCAGACGCCCGCTGCGAGTGATGAGGACGAGGAGATCGCCGAGGCGCTCGCTCAGAAGGGAGCGGCTGCTGTCGGAGAGCTGATCCAGCGCGCGCTCGCCGATTTCCGGGAGGAAGACCTGGGGTTCGAGGAGCTGCCAGCGTTGGTGCAGAAGCTCGGGCGTTCCGGCGTGGAGGCTCTGGCCGAGAACCTGGCGCGTCTCGCCGCCGAGATCCGGCCGTCCTTCATGCAAGCGATGGAAGACGCCGTCGGCGAGGTGGGCAAGGCCGCGGTGGGGCCGCTGCTTCGCCTGGCGACTGCCGAAAACGCGCAAGGCATCGGGGCGTTGATCGGCACCGTGTTCCGCGGCGTCGACAACCCGAGGGAGCGCGAGGAGCGGGGGCTGGGCCAGATCCTGGCGGCGCTGAAGGCCGAGGGCGCGGCGGACCCGGAGCGTCGACAAGTTCTGCTGGAGGTGCTCGACGCTGCGGTCGAGGCACAGGATGCCGAGCACCAGCGCCAGCTCCTCTCGCACGCCGTCCCCGAGGTGCGGGCCGCCGCGATCCGTTCGGCCACCCAGGTCAGCGAGAAGGTGTTCAAGGCGCTCGCGCGCCAGACAGAGTCCTGCGTCCGCGTCGCGCTCCTCTCCCAGAGCTCCCTCTGGTACGACCGCAAGAGCCTCATCGAGCCGTTCTTCCAGGATCCGTCGGCGGAGGTGCGCATCGAGGCCTGCCTGCGCGCCGGCTTCCACTTCGACGGAGAGGTCGAGCGGCTGCGCGAGGACTCCAGCCGGGCCGTGGCCCTCGTCGCGCGCTCGGTCCTGGAGGACGAGGGGATGCTCAGCCGCATCGACGGCGCGCTCGCGAGTGGAAAGCGGGAGCTGCGGCTGGCCGCCTGCCGGGCCGCGGGGGCCCAGCTCGAGGAGAAGGATGCGCTCAAGGTCTTCGCCGCGCTCCAGCTCGACGGCTCGCCCACCGAGCTGAGGGCCTTCGTCGAGGCGTTCTGCCCCGAGGAGCTCGCCTCGCTCGAGCAGTTGGTCCGCTTCGCGCGCAGCGACCCGCCCGCTCACGTCGCGCAGGCCCTCGATTTGGCGCTCTCCTACAACGACGACATCGAGGGTGCCGCCGACCTGCCGCTGCAGCTCTTGGAGCGAGGCTTGCCGCCCCGGGTCCGCCGCCTGGGCTTCCAGGTGCTGCTGTCGGTCAAGGAAGGGCGGGCGCGCCGGCTGGAGCCGTACCTCGTCCCCGACGAGCCGCAGCTCGCCGACTTCCTGTGGGCGCTGCGCCGGGAGCCCCGCGGTTCCGAGCCGGACGAGAAGGCGCTCTACCACCGCCTGGCCGGCTCCAGCCACGAGCAGCTCAAGGCGTTCGGCGAGGAGCAGGACGACTAGCTGCTCAAGAGCGGTCGCGCGGCAACGACGCGCTCGGATTCTCCGGCGGAGGTTGCCCGCTGTGCTTCGCCAAGAAGGCGGCGGCGATGAACCCTGGAGCGCTACGGGGAAGAACGCCGATGACGGGGCAGGGCGTCTGTCCGTTCGGCCAGAGCCTCGATTCAAAAGATGAGTAGACGATTCCAACCATACTCATGTTTCGAATCGTCGCCTCCGCCGTGCGGAACACCTCCCCATGCCGCCCTTCCGACCACCATCCGTCGGATTCGCCGGCATGGCCGAATCGAAGCTCGACCCAAACCTGCCTCCATAGAAGCCAGAGGCGCCGCACGGCAGGACGCCTCGCGACGAGCACCCTGGTGAAGTGGCCCGGCGTGGACGCGAGGTACCGGAGGAGATGGCCCTCTACCGCCGGCTGGCGGGATCTAGCCACGAGGCGTTCAAGGAGATCGTCGGCGGAAAAGCGAAGGCCCGCGCCGGTCTCCCGGCGCGGGCCTTCAACATCCGAGTGCGGCGCGGCCTCTACTTCTTGGCGGCGAGCTCCGCGTCGATGACCTTCTTGAACTCCTCGAACGGCTGGGCGCCGACGACCAGCTTGCCGTTGACGACGAAGCTCGGGGTGCCCGAGACGCCGGCGGTGGAGCCCTGGTCCATGTCCTTCTTGACCTGGTCCTTGAACTTGCCGGAGTCGAGAGCGGCCTTGAACTTGGTCATGTCCAGCTGCAGCTCCTGCGCGTACTTCTCCAGGCTGGCGCGGTCGAGCGCGGACTGGTTGGCGAAGAGCTTGTCGTGCATCTGCCAGAACTTGCCCTGCTCGTGCGCGGCCAGCGAGGCCTCGGCGGCGAGCGGCGCCTTGTCGTGGAAGGGCAGGGGGTAGTTCTTCCAGAAGACGACGACCTTGTTGCCGTAGGTCTCCTCAATCTGCTTCACGGTCGGCAGCACGCGGGTGCAGAACGGGCACTGGAAGTCGCTGAACTCGTAGATCTGGATGGGGGCGTTCTTGGGGCCCTTGGCCGGGGCGTTGCCCGCCTCGAGCTTGACGCGCGGGGGCTCCGGCGGGGGCGGCGGGGCCATCGAGGTGATCTTCTCGTAGAGGTTCTCCATCTTGGTGCCGCTCTTGAGCAGCTCGTCGGCCCGCTTGATCTCCTGGTCGATGGTCCGCTTGAACTCGTCGAAGGGCTGGGCGCCCTCAATCTTGCGGCCGTTGACGAAGAAGGTCGGGGTGCCGTTGGCGCCCACCGAGTTGCCGTAGTCCGAGTCCTTCTTGATCTGGTCGGCGATCTCCGCGCTCTCCATGTCGGCCTTGAACTTGGCCATGTTGAGCTGCAGCTCCTGCGCGAACTGCTCGTACTTGGCCGGCGACAGGTCCTTCTGGCCCTCGAAGAGCTTGTCGTGCATCTCGAAGAACTTGCCCTGCTTGTGCGCGGCCATCGCGGCCTTGGCGGCGGGCATCGCGTTCGGGTGGAAGGAGAGCGGCTGGTGGCGGAAGACGAACTTCACGTCGTTCGGGTAGGCCTTCATGATCTCGTGGGCCACGTTGGCGCCGCGCGAGCAGAACGGGCACTGGAAGTCGCTCCACTCGACGATGGTGACCTTGGCGGCCTTGGGGCCCTTGAAGGGGTTGTACGAGGCGACCTCGACCTTGGCGAACTCGGGGGCGGGCGGCTGTTGCGGCCTCTCCGGCTGCGCGGCCGGCTGGTTCGGCGCGGCGATCATCTTGGGCGAGGTGGCGGCGCCCTTCTGCAGCTCGTCGTAGACGGACGAGGCCGAGGTGCCCTTGGCGATGAGGTCGTCGGCCTTCTTGATCTCCTCGTCGATGACCTTCTTGAAGGTCTCGAACGGCTGCGCGCCCACGACCTTGCGGCCGTTGATGAAGAACGACGGCGTGCCGCCGGCGCCCACGCTCTGCAGCAGCTTCTGCTCGGCGTCGATCTTGTCCTTGAACTTCTGCTGGTCGAGCGCGGACTTGAACTTGACCATGTCCAGCTGCAGTTCCTGCGCGTACTTCTCCAGGCTGGCGCGCTCGAGCTGCTTCTGGTTGTCGAACATCTTGTGGTGCATCTCCCAGTACTTGCCCTGCTCACCGGCGGCCAGCGCGGCCTCGGCGGCCATGTGCGCGTTGTTGTGGAAGGGCAGGGGGTTCTGCTTGACGGAGACGCGGATGTCCTTGGGGCCGTAGGTCTCCTTGATCTGCTTGAGG
Organism: Myxococcales bacterium; assembly: GCA_049841135.1. Classification (GTDB taxonomy): domain Bacteria; phylum Myxococcota; class Myxococcia; order Myxococcales; family UBA5297; genus JACRCT01. The sequence goes on along the minus strand of JASGHK010000001.1, from coordinate 1,098,667 downwards.
GTCGCATCGGCGCGCGAGCAGAACGGGCACTGGAAGTCGGTGCCCTCGACGATGGTCACCTTCGGAGACGAGGAGCCCCACGACGGGCTGTCGCCGACCGGCATGCGGTAGACGGCGTTGGGGTCCTCGACCTGCGACGGGGTCGGCGGGGTCGGCTTGGCTGCGGGAGTGGGCTGCGCGGGCGCCGCGGCCACGGTGGGCTTGGCGGGCTCGGGAGCCTTGACGGTCGCACGGCCCACGACGAAACCGAGGGCGGCGCCGACGATGAGCGCGACGATGACGTTGCCTTTCACCTGGACGACTCCTTTCGACTTCACTGCCCCCGACTCCGGCGAAGAGGGCTTCTGGTAAGAGTTCGGGCTTTTAACAGATGGATTCGCGCGCCAGCAAGGGAATTGGCCTTATATCCAGCGCTTGGCGGGTCCAGCGGGGCGACGACGCTCTTGCGCCCCGGACAGGCGAGGCCTGAACGCTTTGCTAGCCAAGCTGGGGCGGCTTCGCTAAAGTAACTGCGCCGCGCTCCTTGAGGATTCCGGGTGGCGCAACGCCCAGACAGTCAGGCAGAAGATGCCGAAGACGGCGCTGATCATCGAAGACGACGAGTCGCAGGCCAAGGCGCTGCAAGCGCTCTGCGAGAAGCTCGGCCTGGAGGCCTCCTACTGCCGCAACGGCAAGGAGGGCCTCGAGCAGGCGTTGCAGAAGACGCCCGACCTCGTGCTGATGGACATGCTCTTGCCGGGCCTGGACGGCTTCAAGGTCGCCGAGGGGCTGAAGGCCAAGGGCTCGCGGGCGCACATCGTGGTCATCACCGGCGTCTACAAGGACCCCAAGGTGGCCAAGGAGTTCGCCGACAAGTACGGCGCGGACTTCTTCCAGAAGCCCTACAAGGTCCCGGACCTGAATGCCTGCATCGGCAGGCGCCTGGGCATCGCCGGCGCCGCCCCCGCGCCCGCCCCGGCCCCGGTCCGCCGGATGTCGACCGAGACGCCGGTCGTCCCCAGGATGGAGGGCGAGCTGCGCGAGAAGCCCTTCCACGCGCTCTTGCTCGAGCTGTGGCGCGCCAAGGCCACCGGCACGCTCGACCTGACCCAAGGCCAGGTCAAGAAGCGCATCTTCCTGTTCTGCGGGCAGGTCCGCTTCGCCCAGTCGAACGTGAAGGCCGAGAACGTCGGCGGCATGCAGGTCGCCGAGGGCAGCCTCTCCGAGGAGCGTTTCAAGGCGGCCGTCGCCAAGGCCCGCGACGAGCGGATCGGCATCGGCGAGGCGCTCGCGCTCTCGGGCGACCTCTCCTACGACGCGCTGGGCAAGGCGGTGCGCCGGCAGGTGGAGGAGGTGTGCATCACCACCTTCGCCTGGAGCGACGCCCACTACGTGTTCGCCCCGGGCCCGACCGACAAGATCCAGGACGTGCGCCAAGACCCGCTCTTGGTGCTGCTCGCCGCCTTCAAGCGGCACCTCGACGCCGACAAGGCCAAGGCGCGGCTCGCCGGCCTGGAGAAGGGCACCATCGCCCGCGGCGCCGAGTTCGACCGCGCGCTCTTCGGTCTGCGCGGCGTATTCCCGGGTGAGACGCTGACGCCGATGATCAACGGGCGGCTCACGGTGGGCGACCTGGTGGCCAAGGCGCGGCCCGCCGACCTCCCGCTGCTCGCGGCGTTGGTCGCCATGGGGTTGGCCACGGTCACCGGGGCCGAGGCGGTCAAGAAGGTCGTCGCCGTCAAGACCTCCGCGCCCAGCCGCCCGTACACGCCCGAGGAGGAGGCCGCGCGGGACAACATCGCCCCCGAGTACGAGCGGGTGATGGCGGCGCCCAACCTCTTCGCCATCCTGCGCCTGCCCAAGGACGCGCCGATCGAGGACGTGAAGGCGGCCTACCTGCCCCTGGCCAAGCGCTACCACGTCGACTCCTTCGCGGGGCTCGAGCTGGGCGACGCCTCAGACATGCTCAGCGAGCTGTTCGCGAAGATCTCCGAGGCCCACTCCATCCTGGGGGACCCCAAGCGGCGGGCCGACTACCTGATCCTGCTGGAGCGGCAGGAGGCCGGGCTGCCGACGGACATGGAGGTTATCTTCAAGGCGGAAGGCGCCTTCAACCGCGGCGACGCGCTGATGAAGCAGGGCCAGTTCGCCAACGCGGAGATCGCCTTCAAAGAAGCCTTGAAGTTGGACGCGAGTGTGGCGCAATATCACGTCGCCTTGGCCCAAGCGATCCTGAAGGGCCGCGGGACGAGCGGTCTCGCGGATGCCCGGGAGGCGATCGACAAGGCCTTGGGACTCAACCCCGAGCACCTGGGCGCCAAACTGGTGAGGGCGAGCGTTCTCGAAGCCGACGGCGACCTCAAGGGCGCCGTCAAGATGCTCGACGATCTGTACGCCGCCGACCTCTCCAACCGTGTGGTGGAGCGGGAGTTGCGAGCAGCAAGGCAGCGGTTGAAGGAAAGCAAGAGCCAGGGGAGCACGGGTCTGCTGGGCAAGCTCTTCAAGAGGTGAGGAGCGCCGAAGCTGGCCGGGACCTGGTGAAGACGGAAGGGGAGCTGCCGCACGGCGTGAAGCACGCGACGTCTCGAACGTCGACGCGAGCCGGCGGAAGCACCTGAAGGGTACGAGAAGACGAGCTCTTTTGATTCGAGTCTCTCGGCGCGCGGAGCCCGCCGCGCGCACCCGCGTCCCGCTTTGGGCGCGGTGCCCCGATGGACAGACGCGGGCAGGACGGACACATGACGAACGGACAGGAAGTCGGGCCCTCTACGCCCATCGAGCAGACCCCCCAACCGGAGCGCCCGAGCGCACCGCCACCGCCCGAGCCCAGCGCTCCGGCGGCCAGCGCCGCCCCCAGCGCCCCGATTGCCGGGCCGGTCAATCCCCCCAGCCCATGTCGAACACGGGCAATTCGCCGCCCTACCCGCAAGGCGGGCAACAGGGCCAGGGCGGACAAGGTGGCCAGGGCGGGCAGCAGGGCATGCAGGGCCAGGACGGCCGTCGCGGCCGCCGCCGCCGCCGCCGCCGCCGTCGCGGTGGCCAGGGCGGCCAGCCGGGTCAGCCCGGTCAGCCCGGCCAGATGCAGGGTCAGAACCAGCAGGGCCAGCAGATGCCCGGCGCGCCGTTCGACCCCAACGCGCCCGCTCCCCAGGGGGACGGAAACGCGCAGCCCCAGCAACAGCAGCAGCAACAACAGCAGCAGCAGCTGGTGCCGGCCGAGGGCGTCCTCGACGACCGCGTCAAGGGCAACGTCTGCTACCTGCGGCAGCTCAAGCGCAACATGATGGCCGGCGGCGACGACCCGGAGATCCCGCGGCCGCTCGTGCAGCGCCTGCACCTGCGCACGGGCTCCTTCATCAAGGGCCTGGGCTTGCAGCGCGGCGCGCGCGTGGCCGTCCAGCGCGTGGAGACGGTGGACGACGAGCCGCTGGAGGTCGCGCAGCGCCACCCGCCGTTCGACGACCTGACGGTCATCGACCCGGAGCGGCGCATCCAGCTCGAGCACAGCTCGACCGACATGGTCACCCGCGTGCTCGACCTGATCGCGCCCATCGGCTTCGGCCAGCGCGGCCTCATCGTCTCCCCGCCCAAGGCCGGCAAGACGATCATGCTGCAGCGGATCGCCCAGGCCATCACCGAGAACCACCCCAAGGCCTTCCTGATGGTGCTCCTCGTGGACGAGCGTCCCGAGGAGGTGACCGACATGCGCCGGTCCATCAAGGGCGAGGTGCATGCCAGCTCCTCGGACCGGCCCACGAGCGATCACATCCAGGTGGCGGAGATGGTGCTCAACCGCGCCCGCCGGCTGGTGGAGCAGGGCAAGGACGTGGTCATCCTGCTCGACTCCATCACCCGCCTGGCGCGCGCCTTCAACAAGGAGGTCGAGTCCAGCGGCCGCACCCTGACCGGCGGCGTCGACAGCCGCGCGCTGGAGCGCCCCAAGCGCATCTTCGGCAGCGCGCGCAAGACCGAGGAGGCGGGCTCGCTGACCATCCTGGGCACCGCGCTCATCGACACCGGCAGCCGCATGGACGAGGTCATCTTCGAGGAGTTCAAGGGCACCGGAAACATGGAGGTGACCCTGGACCGCACCCTGGGCGAGCGCCGCATCTGGCCGGCCATCAACATCCCGCAGTCCGGCACGCGCAAGGAAGAGAAGCTGATGACGCCCAAGGAGTACGAGAAGGTGAAGAAGCTGCGGCAGATGCTCTTCGCCATGAAGCCCTCGGACGCCATGGAGAAGCTGGTCAAGAAGCTCGCCGAGTTCGAGAGCAACGACGAGTTCCTGGACGCGGTCTGACGGGTAGCCGCCGGCCTCCGCGCCGGCCCGAACCGAAGCCCCTCCCCGGAAACGGGCGAGGGGCTTCGCCGTTCCTGGAGGGACGGGCGCCTTCAGCCCAGCCTCTCCCCAGAAAGAAGTGAACCCGATTGGCGCCGACCCTGCCCTCGGGCCTGACGACGACTCGAGCTAGGACTGATAGTCTTCGCCGCGTCCATGCCCCTCCAGATCAGCGGCACCTGCCACTACCACCCGATGCGCGCCGGCATCGGCGTCTGCGTCGAGTGCCGCCAGGTCGTCTGCACGGAGTGCTCGACCCAGTTCGAGGGCATCAACCGCTGCGCCGCCTGCCTGTCGCGGATGGCGAAGAAGGCCGAGGCGAAGCCTCTCGGTGCGGAGGCTCGGGCTGGGCAGCATCCTCACGTTCCTCCTGGTCTTCGGCCTGCTCTCCACCGGGCTCGCCGTGCTCGCCCAGGCGATGGGCCCCTGACCGCATGAGCGCCGTCGCCCCCAATCTCCGGCCGCGCGGGCCGGCCGAGCTCTACGACGCAGCCGTCCATCTGTGCACGCGCGGCGGGACGCCCCTGCCTGCGCTCGCGCTGGTCGGCGCGGTCTTCCCCGCGGTCTCGGGCCTGGCGCTCGTCCACCGGGCGCTCACCGGGAAGGGCTTTTTGCCCTGGGCCGCGGCCTTCGCCCTGTGCCTGATGGTTCGCGGGCTGTTCGCGGGCGCCGCGTCGCTGGCCGGCGAGGCCTGCCTCGAAGGCAACCCGATGACCTCGTGGGAGGCGCTGCGCAAGGCCTCCCGCCGCGCGCTCTCGCTCATGTCCGCCGGCGGCATGGCCATGCTGCTCGAGTGGGTGCTGGTGCCCGCTTCGCTCTTCATCGGCTACGTCTTCTGGGCGCCGCTGTACTCCGCTCCCGCCCTCGTCGCCCGCGCCGAGGCCGGACCGTGGAGCATGGGGAAGGCGTGCCGCAAGCGTCTGGGCCGCGAGCCGACCTTCGTGGTGCGCCTGCTGCACGGCGCGGCCTTCGCGGTGACGGTGGTGAACCTGGCGAGCGGGATCGCCATGGCGCTCTACCTGGCCCGGGCCATCCTCGGCCTGGACGTCACGTTCTTCGAGCAGTTCGCCTCGCTCAAGAACCCGGTCTACGTCTTCTTCGTGCTGGCGCTGTCCGCCGTGGCGCTCGAGCCGGTGAAGATCGCGCTGGGGCTGCTGCTGCTGGTGGACGCGCGCGTCCGCAGCGAGGGCCTGGACCTGCTCGCGGCGGTCGACCGGCTCTCGCAGCGGCGGGCGGCGAGCGGCGCGGCGGGCAAGGTGGCGGCGCTCGTGCTCCTGCTGGGCGCGCTGGCGCTTCCGGGCCAGGCCCGGGCGGACATCGACCCGCAGGTGGAAGGCGACCTCGCCGACCTCATCGCCGACACCGGCCTCGAGGACGACGAGGACGCGCAGGAGGCGTTCGAGGCGGCCCGCCGGCTCAAGGGACCGGAGGCGGCGGCGCTGCGGCGCTTCACCGCGCGGATGCGCGAGGCCCGGGAGGCCGGCGAGAGCCACGACGAGCTGCGCCGGCGGCTGCTGGCGGGGCTCGACGAGGTTCGCGCGCTGGGCGACGAGGCGGAGGAGCCGCCGGCGGTCGCCGACCCGCGCGCCGAGGCGAAGAGCGTCCTCGCCCAGCCCGAGTTCGAGGCCCCGCCCGAGAAGGCGGAGGTGGTGGCCGAGGACGAGGACAACGGCCTGTTCCTCCGGTTCATCAAGTGGCTCCTCGAGGCGCTGTTCGGAAAGCCCAAGCCCAAGGTGCCGGACATGGAGCTGCCGGGGCTTCCGGTCGGGCTCTTCCGGGTCCTCGCGTACGTCGTGCTCGGGGCGGCAATCGCCCTCGTCCTCTTCCTGGTCCTCCGCGCGTTCCTGCAGCGCCAGAAGGACGAAGAGGGCGTGGACGACGAGGTGCCAGGCGGGGCGGGCGGGGCAGGCGAGAGGTCGGATCTCGAGTCGGCGCTGGCCAAGGCGCCGCGCGGCTGGTGGTCGGACGCCGACGCGCTCGCGGCCCGGGGCGATTACCGCGGCGCGCTCCGGGCCATCTACCTCGCCGTCCTCTCGGCGCTGCACCGGCGCGGCGCCATCGACTACGACCCGACCCGCAGCAACTGGGACTACGTCCGCGCCTTCAAGGGTGGGCTCGAAGAGCTGCCCGGCTTCCGCGAGCTGACGCGGCGCTTCGACTTTGGCTGGTACGGGCGGCTGGGGAACGACCCGCAGGGCTACGACCTGGCGCGGCAACTGGCGCGCCCGCTGGTGGAGAAGGGGGCGAGCGATGCGTGACCGCTTCCCGCTCCTCTTCGGCGCGATCCTGCTCTTCGGGGTGGCGGTGATCTGGCTGTTCGGCGACGCCGGCAAGCGCGGCACGTTCGCCGACCCGTACTCTACCTACCGCTCCGCGCCCGACGGCGCGCGCGCCCTGTTCCTCACCGCCCAGCGGCTGGGCCTGCCCGTCTCGCGCCGGCACATGGACCTCGCCGACCTCGACGTGGCGACGACCGGCGCGATCGCGATGCTGGGCGTCGAGCGGCTCGAGGAGGCGGAGCTCGAGAAGCTCGACAAGTTCCTGAGCGCCGGCGGCCGCCTGCTGCTGGTCGCCGGGCCCGAAGACAAGAAGAAGGGGCTGTTCAGCGAGCTGCTCCACTCCGAGCGGCCGCTGCTCGCGCACTTCGACCTCAAGCTCGCCGAGTGTGACAGCCCGGAGATCGAGCGGCAGCTGGAGGTCGCGACGCCCAGCCGGTTCACCCGTGGCGTCGAGGCGCCGACGGCCCGCGTCGCCGGCTACCTCTCGCGCGAGGACGGCAAGCCGATGCTCCCGCTGGTCACCGACCCCCACGCCGAAGGGCGAGCGGTGGCGGTCGCCTTCTCCGTCGGCGACGGGCGCGTGGTCGCCCTCTCCGCGCCCGACCTCGCCTCCAACCGCGCGCTGGGGCGCAGCGACAACGCGCGGCTGTGGGCGAGCCTGATCGAGGCCCTCGCCGCCGGCGCGCCCTTCGAGTTCGACGAGTACCACCACGGCTTCACCGGCGAGCGGTCCATCTCCGGGTACGCGGCGCAGCACGGACTCCACTGGGCGCTCTTGCAGCTGCTGCTCGCGCTCTGGGTCTGGGTCGCCGCGCAGCGCCGCTTCGGCCGGGCTCGCAAGGCGGACCAGGACGAGCGCGTCGCCGGCGCCGACTACCTGTGGGCCATGGCGCGCATCTACCGCCAGGGCGGCCACCGCGCCCACGCCGCCAAGGTGCTCTTCGACGGCCTGGTGCGCGCGCTCGCGCGCCTCGCCAAGACGGGCGCCCGCCCGAGCGTCGGCGACGTCGTGCGCGGCCTCAACCGCCACGGCCGGCCCGATCTCGGCAAGGCGCTCTCGAACGCCGAGTCGCGGCTAGCCTCGGCGGGTGCGAGCGACGAAGAGGTCCTGGCGTTCGCCCGCACCTGCGCGGGCGCCCGGAAGCTCGCCGACCACAAGGCGTCGTCGTCCGCCAAGAGCTGGTTCCGACTCCCCGCCGCGCTGCGCCGCGGCGCCCAAGCCTCACCGACTGGAGAGAAGCGATGAGCCTCGTCCCGACCAACCCGGCCGCACCGGTGCCGCCCTCGGCTCCGACTCCGGCCCCACCGGCGCCGGCCGCTCCGCCCGCAGCCTCGCCGGCCGTGCCCGCGGTCGCCCAGGGCCTGCTGCAGGCCGCGGCGCAGGTGCGCGAAGCCGTCCTCGCCGAGGTGCGCAAGGCCGTCGTGGGCCAGGAGGAGACGCTGGAGTTCATCCTCTGTGGCATCGTCGCCGGCGGCCACGTGCTGCTGGAGGGCGTGCCCGGCGTGGCCAAGACCCTGATGGTCCGCGCCATCGCCCGCGCCGTGGATGCGGGCTTCAAGCGCATCCAGTTCACCCCCGACCTGATGCCCACCGACATCCTGGGCACCAGCGTCTTCGACCTCAAGCAGCAGTCGTTCACGTTGGTGAAGGGGCCGATCTTCGCGGACCTGCTGCTCGCCGACGAGATCAACCGCGCGCCCGCCAAGACCCAGGCCGCGCTGCTGGAGGCGATGCAGGAGCGCACGGTGAGCCTGGAGGGCACGCTCCACCCGCTGCCCGGCATCTTCACCGTCTTCGCCACCATGAACCCGGTGGAGTCCGAGGGCACCTACCCCTTGCCCGAGGCCCAGCTCGACCGCTTCCTCTTGAAGATCGAAGTCGGCTACCCGCGGCCCCAGGAAGAGGACGCCATCCTGGACATGGTCGACAAGGGCTTCGACGCCGGCAACGTGGAGCGCGCGGGCCTCAAGCCGGCGGTGACGGTGGAGCAGCTGCTCGCCGTCCGCCAGGCGCTGATGGCGGTGCGCGTCGAGGCGCCGGTGCGCAACTACATCCGCCAGCTCGTGGCCGCCACCCGCTCCTCGCCGCGCGTGCGCCTGGGCGCCGGCCCGCGCGCCGCGGTGCACCTGCTCCTGGCCTCCAAGGCGCTGGCGGTGCTCATGGGCCGGCCGTTCGTGACCCCTGACGACGTGCGCCGCCTGTCGGGCCCGGTGCTGCGCCACCGCCTGCTGCTCTCGCCGGACGCGGAGATCGACGGGGCCACGCCGCAGGACGTGCTCGACGAGATCCTGCAGAGCGTGGAGGTCCCGCGTTGACGGAGCCTTTGACCAACGACTCCGTCGGCCGCTCCGCTAGCCCTCCGATGGAATCGGAGCCACGTCGCCAACCCGAGTCCCCCCTCACCGCGAAGCCGGAGAGGGGGACAGGGGGTGAGGCGCGACGGTTCCGCGGCTTCGTGCCCAGCAAGCGCCTGGTGCTGATGGCGTTCCTGGGCGTGCTGCCGGCGGTGCTGGGCTTCGCCGCGCCCGAGCTTCTTCGGGGCGGCGGTGCTCTGGGACGTCGCGCTCGCGCTGCTGGCGATCGTCGATCGCTCGATGGCGCTCGGCGCGAAGCTGGACGTGCGCCGCTACCCCAAGGGCCGGCTCCACGTGGGCGTCGAGAACCGGCTCCAGGTCCGCATCCGCAACCTGTCGCAGCGCGGGGTCAGCCTCACCGTCCGCGACGACGTCCCCGACGGCTTCACCAGCAAGGGCGAGACCTTCGACGTGCGCCTGAAGGGGTTCAAGCACGTCGAGAAGACCTACGTCGCGACCCCGCCCAAGCGCGGCAAGTTCGGCTTCGGCGACGTCACCGTCCGCGCCCACGGCCCCCTGGGCCTGGCCTCGGTCGAGCGGACCTACGCCAACAAGCTCGACGTGCGCGTCTACCCGGACATGCGCGGCGCCTCCCGGCTGCTCCTCGCCTCCGCCGCGCGCGACCTCGCCAACCTGGGCCTGCGCCGGCTGCGGCGCGACGGCGCCGGCAGCGAGTTCGCCCGGCTGCGCGACTACGTGCAGGGCGACTCGATGCGCGACGTGGACTGGAAGGCCACCGCCCGCCGCCGCAAGCCGGTCACCCGCGTCCACGAGACGGAGCGCAGCCAGACCGTCATCCTCTGCGTCGACGCCGGCCGCAGCATGGCCGCCCGGGTCGACGCGCTCACCAAGCTCGACTACGCCGTCAACGCGGCGCTGTTCCTGGCCTTCGTGGCCATCAAGAACGGCGACCGGGTGGGGGTGGTGGTCTTCGCCGACGGCGTGCGCGCCTTCTTGCCGCCGGAGGCCGGGCGGCGGCAGTACCGGCGCATCGTCGACACGCTCTACGGCGCCGAGGCGGCGCTGACCTTCGTGGACTACCACGCGCTCTTCCGCGAGCTGTCCTCGCGTGCCCGCAAGCGCTCCCTGGTGGCCGTCTTCACCGATCTCTTGGACGAGCAGCAGGCCCGCTCGATGGTCGCGCCGCTGCACCGGATGGCGCACCGCCACGTGCCGGTCTGCATCACGCTGCGCGACCAGGCCGTCGAGGACCTGGTCCGCTCGCGGCCGGCCGAGGTGGACGACGCCTACCGTCAGGCCGTGGCGCACGAGCTGCTCGAGGAGCGCGAGCACCTCAAGTCGGTCATCGCCCGCGACGGGGTGCACCTGGTGGACGCGGCGCCCAGCGAGTTGACGCTGGCGGCCGTGAACCGCTACCTGGAGGTCAAGCGGCGTGGGCTTCTGTGAGCCGGGGCGCCTCCGGGTCCTCGCGACCCGCGCGCATGAGGTAGACGGCGAGCAGCACCGCCATGGCGGCGGCGAAGAGCAGCTTGACGATCGACGGCAGGCGCGGCTCGTGGATCTGCGAGAGCGTGCCCTCGATGATGCCGGCCACGACGAACATGGGGAGGGTGCCCAAGACCAGGCGCACCGCCAGCCGGCCCTCGACGCGCATGGCGTCGGCACGGCTGCGCGAGCCGGGGGCGACCAGCGCGCGGCCGAGCAGGAGGCCCGCGGCGCCGGCCAGGCAGATGGCGCTGATCTCCGGCACGCCGTGCGGGAGGATCCACGCCCAGAACCACATCGCGTGGCCCCGGGTCTCGTAGGCGACCGCCAGCGCGCCCAGGAAGACCCCGTTGACGAAGAGCAGGATGACCGTGCCGATGCCCAGCGTCAGCCCGAGCGCGAAGGCCAGGAAGGCGACCTGGATGTTGTGGGTGAAGAGGAAGCTCGAGAACGCGGTCTGCTGGTTGGCGCTCATCCCGTCGGTGTTCTTGGACTCGTTGGCGACGCGCTGGTCGGGGTCGAGCGACTGGTGCTGCTCGGGGACGAGGTAGACCGCGGAGGACGGGTCGAGCTGCATGGCGGCGTAGCCGAAGAGCATCCCCGACAAGAAGAGCACGTAGGCGGCGACGACGGCCTTCCACTCGGTGCGCACCAGCTGCGGGAAGCCGCGCAGGTAGAAGTCCAGGGCGTCGCGCAGGCGGGGGCGCTTGCCGGGGTAGGTCTGCGCGTAGCCGCGGGCCACCAGGTCGTTGAGCGACTCCACCAGCTCCGCCGAGGCCGAGCGGCCGCGGGCCCAGAGCAGGTCGGACGAGGCGGCGCGGTACAACTGGCCGAACTCGCGCGCCTCCTCCAGGCTCAAGGACTTCAGGCCCTCGCGCTCGATGCGGTCGAGGAGGCGGGTCAGGCGCTGCCAGCGGGGACGGCCCTGTTCGATGAAGTCGTTGAGGTCCACGCGGGCATCTTAGCCGCGTTGGCCGCGGATCACCCGGACCGAGGAGAGGCGAGATGGACGACGTGATCCGCCGGCTGGAATCGGTGCACGTGGTGCGCACCCCGGAGTACGTGGAGTTCGAGTTCCCGCTCGCCGGGGTGATGACCCGCTTCCTGGCGTGGCTCATCGACGTCCTCATCTCCACGATGGTCGCGGCGTCGGCGTCGGTGGTGGTGGTCCTGGGAGCGAGCCTCGCGCCGGGCCTGGCGACGGCGCTGGTCTTCATCATCTGGTTCCTCGTGAACTGGGGATACTTCCTGTTCCTCGAGTACCGGTACGCGGGCCAGACGATCGGCAAGCGCGTGCTGGGGCTGCGGACCATCCAAGACAACGGGGTGCGGGTCGGCTTCTACCAGGCGACCATGCGCAATCTGGTGCGCGCGGTGGATCACCTGCCGCTCTTGTACCTGGGTGGCGGGGCGCTGGCGCTCATCTCCAAGAAGACCCGGCGGCTGGGAGACATCGCGGGCGGGACGGTGGTCATCCGCGACCGGCGCCGCGCCATCCCCGCGTCCATCGCCCGGCCGAGCGAGCTCGTTCCGGCGCTGCAGGAGCGCAAGGTCGAGGACCGCATCCGCAGGGCGAGCGTCGAGGAGCGCGAAGTGCTGCTGTCGGCGGCGCTGCGCCGCGAGGAGCTGTCGATGGAGGCGCGGCTGACGCTCTTCAAGGCGCTCAGCGAGTACGTCACCGAGCGCTTCAGCCTGGAGAAGCCGGTGCACCTGTCGGACGAGAAGTACGTGGTCGCAATCGCCTCGGCGCTGGTGCAGGAGCGACCGGCGCTGACCTCGCCGGCGCGAAGGATGTCCCGGCCCTCGCAGCCGCCCTTCAAGCCATGACCGCAGCGCTCCTGGCGCTGTGGTTGGCCGCCGCCGCGCCGCCCGCGAGCGCGTCCGAGCCGAGAGTCGTCTCGCTCGTGCCGCTGGGCAACGTGGACCCGGCACTGGTGAAGGTCGCGGCGGAGGCGCTCCAGTCGCGGCTGGGCCACCCGGTGCGCGTCGAGAGCCCGAGAGAGCTGCCCAAGTCGGCCTGGAACGCGTCGCGCAAGAGGTGGCGCGCCGAGAAGCTGCTCGAGGCGCTCGACGCCGACCGCCCGCAGGGCGCCTGGAAGGTGCTCGGCCTCACCTCGGCCGAGTTGAGCGCCACGAAGGGCGAGGTCCCCGAACGCCGCGTGCGAGGAGAGGGCGAGGTCGGCGGCCGAGTCTGTGTCGCTTCGAGCTGGAGCGATGAGCGCGACGCCAGGACCAAGGCCGACCTTCACGGCCGCGTCGCCGACCTGGTGGTGCACGAGGTTGGGCACACGTTGGGGCTGGGCCACTGCCAGGTGAAGGGCTGCGTCATGCGCGCCGCCGAAGCTCGCGCTCAAGAAGCGAGCACCGGGCAGCCGTGCGACGCGTGCCGCAAGAAGCTGCGCAGCCCCTGAGATCCGCGATCGCGAGCAGTCCATTCCGTCCATGGCGTCCATCTCGTCCATCGACGGGCAAACCAGCGCTGGCGGCCACTAGGTTCGTTTCGGGGTTGGGGCGCCTGGCCGGTGCCGGCGGCTGAAGCCGCGCCTGAACCAGCAAAGCCTGCCTTCGCAGGCTGGGTGGTGATGGACTTCAAGGCGTCAGGTCGGCTCGCCCAGTTCCAGGACTGGGCAGAAACGAACTCGGTCCTGCAGACCTTGACGACCCAGCCCACGCAGGTGGTCTTCGCTGTGTCAGGCGCGACTTCTTCAGTCGCCGGCTTGGGGGGCGTGGTACTACCGCGGCGGGACGGTGAGTCCGATACCTGCGAGCCCCAGCACCTGGACCTCGCTCGTGCGGCCGAACACCGCCGAGGCCTTCACGCCAATCTGCAACAGGGCGAGGTGGAACCAGGCTCGAACCTCGGCTCCCGCCGCGACCTCGGGGTGTACCCGGACGGCCGGCCCCGCCATCACGCTCAGGCCGAAGGCCGCCAGCGGCGCCCAGTGGTAGCCGCCTTCGAGGGCGAGCGTCGTCGGCGCGAGCGTCGTCGGCGCGAGCGTCGTCAGGCCGACGGCGCAGTCGACTCCGACGAGCCAGGTGCGCACCGTCAGATCCTCGAGCGCGAGCTGGTAGTGCGGCGCGAAGTGGAACCCGAAGTCGATGGCCTGGCGGAAGCCTGAAGGGGCGCCCGACCCGTAGCCCACCGCGTAATGGACGTGCCCGCCGAAGGTCAGATCGGGAGACTCGTTGCGCTGGGGTGGTGTGGCCTGAGGCTCCTCGCCGAGCGCCGCGACCGGCGCCGACAGGCCGACTGCGGCCCCGGCCATGGCCAGGGCGAGCAGCACGGGCCGTCCCTTCGGCTTCAGCGCAGCCACTTCGACAGCCGCGCCTCCGCCTGCTCCCACAGCCGCTGGCCGTTGACCGGATCGAGCGAGGCCGGGGAGGACGTCTTGCGCTTCATCAGGTGCAGGTACCAGCCGGTGTCGCCGGCGATGTCCGGGGCGAGCGCGAGGTAGAGCACCGGGGCCGCGGCCTCGGCCGGGTCGCGGAAGAAGGTGCCCATGATCGGGTCCAGGAGCGGCTTGAAGAGGTTGGGCACCTCGCGGGCGATGTTCGAGTTGACCGGCCCGGGGCAGAGCGAGTGCACCGCCACCGACGGGCCCTGCGGCGTCTGCAGCCGCCGCGCGAGCTCCACCGCGTAGGTCACCAGCGCCAGCTTGGAGACGCCGTAGTGGTGGATGGCGTCGGTCAGGCCCCACTCCTGGAAGTCGAGGTCGAAGTGCTCCGCCGAGCGGTGCGTCTCCGAGGCCACGAAGACGATGCGCGGGATGGCGCTGCCCTTGCGGCCGTTGCCGGCGAAGACGTCATTGGGGACGACGCCGCTCTGGAGCAGCCGCATCGTCAGCACGTGGTTGGCCACGTAGTGCACGCCGAGCATCATCTCGAAGCCCTGGCGGGTCTTGCGGGCCTGCTTGGTGACGACGCCGGCGTTGCAGACCAGCAGATCGAGCGTCACCTTGCGGCGCGCCAGCTCGTCGGCGAGCTCGACCACCGAGTCGAGGTCCGCCAGGTCCACCTTGAGCATCTCGATGTCGCGGTTGCCGGTCGCCGCCTTCAGCTCGTCCGCGAGCTGGGGGGTCTGGCTGCGCGCCGGGAGGATGAGGCGGGCGCCGCGGCGAGCGAGGTCGAGGGCGATGGCCTTGCCCAGGCCGCTGGTGGCGCCGGTGACCATCGCCGTCTTGCCGTCGAGGCGGAACTCGGGGCCGACCGGCAGGAGCGAGTCCTTGCGGCGGAAGAGGTCGACGATGCCATTGGCGGTGGCGGCGATGGCGCCGCCGTAGCCGACGCCGCCCGCCTGCTGCTGGACCTCGGCGTCGACGTCGGCGCTCTTCTCGTGGCGGATGCCGAAGCGCGCCCGGTACTCGCCCATCGTCTCCTCGACCATCGTCGGCGACAGGCCGAAGTCGCGGCAGCGGTAGACGTGCTTGCCGTAGCGGTGCTGCTTGTCGCGGTCGAGCACCACGCGCATCGCCGTCTCGGCATCCGGGGTCAGCTCGAGCCCGGCCTTGGCGTAGATGCGGCGCACCTCGGCCAGCGGGTCCTTGAGCAGGTCGTAGTAGGAGACGTCGACGAACGAGTCCGCGTGGCCGCCGTCGCGCACCTGTTGCGAGTGGTCGACCATCCGGCGCACCTTGCGCAGCCAGTGCCGGCCGACCTCACGCGGATCCACCGCGTCAGAGAAGATGGCCCGGCCGTGCGCCACCATCGAGCAGAACGAGGTGGTGGTGGTCAGCGGGTCGCGGTGGGTCTGGACGATGACCGCGTCGGGGAAGGTGGCGAGCAGCTCCTTCGTGTACTCCATGTGGTGCGGCGTCTTGAGCACCCAGAACTCGCCGCTGCGCTGCCAGAGCAGCGCCTTGAGCGCGCGCGCGAAGTAGCGGTAGGCGGGCAGGTTGTCCTGACGCTCGAGCCAGGCGGCGTAGCTGGGCACGTGGAGGATGGCCTCGGCGCTCTGGCTCATGAAGGCCAGGTCCAAGAGCAGCACGTCCTCCTCGGGCGCGCCGGCCTCGATGGGGTGGATGGCGAAGAACTCGGGGTAGATGACTCGTGTCCCCTGCTCGGCCATCTGCGCGGCGCGCAGGCGCTTGTCGTGCCCGCTGCGGCCCTCGCCCGGCATCGGCGCGGGGTTGATGGCCTCCCACGAGGCGAGGGAGCGCGCGCGGGGATCCGCGGCGATGAGGCGCTGGAGGAGCGTCGTGCCCGAGCGCTGCAGGCCGGCGATGACGATGGGCCGGCGGATGGGGATCTGGTCGATCTCCGGGTGCTCGCGGTACAGCGCCTCGATGCGCAGGCGGTTGGCGATGGTGGAGACGAGCCGGCCGCGCATGATGGTGCGCCCCAGGGTGTGCAGGCTCGCCTCGCGCTCAATGGCGGCGCAGAGCATCCGCAGGGGCTCGAGGCCGGCGGGGTCGCCGAAGTCCGACAGCCCGGTCTTCTTCTGGGCCGCGGCGAGCAGCGCCTCCGGGTCCAGGCTCGGGCGCAGGCCGAAGTCGGAGGCGAGGGCGCCGGCGCGGTTGATCAGTCGCAGCGGGGCGGGGCGGTGGGGGTGGGCGTAGTCCGTGGAGGTGACGAGCGAGGAGCGGGCCATGGCGGGAGATCCCTAGGCGGCGAGCGAGGAGACGGCGGAGAGCTTGACCACACGGGTCTGCGGCACCGGGTGCGCGTCGGCGCGGATCCACCGGAAGAGCATGGTGCCGTTGTCGTGGCCGGCGGTCTGGACCCAGTTGGGGACGCCGGGGTCGGTGTGGGCGACGACGATGCGCACCGAGCCGTCCGGGCGGTAGACCGCCGAGAACTTGTTCACGTGGATGCGGAAGTAGCGGTACTCGAGCGACTCCATCCAATAGTTGTTGAGCTGGAAGTTCCAGTTCTCGCACTTGGGCGGGGTCGCATCGATGATCAAAGCCTCGTCGGGAGCGAGCCGCCAGTGCGAGTGGTAGTAGGCGATGTTCGGGTCGCCGCCGGCCTTGTTGGAGACCTCCTGGTCGAACCGCGGCAGCTGGTTCGAGTGCTGCTGGAAGTCGCGGGCCCACTTGGCGAAGAGCAGCGAGGCGCCGGCGACCAGGGTCCCGGCGGTCTTCAGGCCTTCGTCCACCTGGGCCGGGGTGATGGGCATCGGCTGGTGCGGGCCGTCGACGCGGCGGATGTCGAGCGCGGCCACGGTCTCCTTCGAGCGGTCGCCGAAGGTCTGCCGGACGATGAGCAGCGAGGTCTCGGGCTTCATCGGCAGCCAATTGCCTTCGCGCTTCACGCAGGAGAGCGCGATCTCGAAGTCGCCGTTGGGCTCGACCTTGAGCTGGCTCGCCTCCAGGAAGCCCGTGGGCGGCAGGCCGCTGCCCTGGCCGTAGTTGCCGGCCTGGGTGCCGAAGGAGAGGTACTGCACCGTCCCGCGGTTGCCCTTGATCCGGTACTCGTACTGGCCGCTGATGCACGCCGACAGGTAGTGGTTGTCGGGGTTGTCGGCGCCCAGCTTGATGGTCTCGTGCGCCGTGCGGCGGAACACCGGGGCGCGCGGGTCGGCGTTCTCCACGAAGCCCTCGAGCCCGGCGCGCACCAGGCGCGAGAGGTAGCGGTAGCCCTCCGCCTGGTCGAACGGATCGAGCGGAGCGCCGGGGAAGCGCAGCGCCGCGCCGGCCGCCTTGAGCGTGTCGCAGAACTCCTCCCACGACTGCCCGGTGACGATGCGCTGCTCGGCGAGGCCTTCCGGCGTCTGGCCGCGCAGCTTCATCCACAGCTTCTGGCCGCGGCGGAACTGCTCGAGGGCACCGATGAGGACCTTGCGCACGGTGGGGCTCCTGGCGTGTCGGGGAAAGGGCAGCGGACTGTATCGCCGCGGCGCGTCACGGGCGCAAGGGCTTCTCGACAACCTGTGCGGAGGCGCACGCTGCGAGGTTGCCGCGAGCGGAGGCGGGCCGGTAGAAGAGAGGCCCCCATGAACAACCCCACGCTCGACGCGCTCCTCCCGCTGGTCCGCGAGGCCGGCCAGAAGATCCTCGAGGTCTACGCCACCGACTTCGCCGTTCGCGGCAAGGCCGATGCTTCGCCCGTCACCGAGGCGGACGAGCGGGCAGAGGCCGTCCTGGTCGCCGGCCTCGAGCGGATGACCCCCGACATCCCGGTCGTCGCCGAGGAGGCGGTCGCCGCGGGCCGCGTCCCCAAGGTCGCCGAGCGCTTCTGGCTGGTCGACCCGCTCGACGGCACCAAGGAGTTCGTCAGCCGCAACGGCGAGTTCACCGTCAACGTCGGCCTGATCGAGCATGGGCGGCCGGTGCTGGGCGTGGTGCTCGTCCCGGTACTGGACCAGCTCTTCGCCGGGGCGCAGGGGCAGGGCGCGTTCCTGGAGGAGAAGGGCGTGCGCCGCGCGATCCAATGCCGCCGGGTGCCTGACGAGGGGCTGACGGTGCTCGGCAGCCGCTCGCACGGCGACGCGCAGGCCATGGAGAGCTTCCTCGCCGGCCGCAAGGTCGCGCGGTTCCGGGCGGCGGGGTCGTCGCTGAAGGTCTGCCTCATCGCCGCGGGCGAAGCCGACCTCTACCCGCGCCTGGGCCGGACCATGGAGTGGGACCTCGCGGCCAGCCACGCCGTGCTCGCCGCGGCCGGTGGCTTCTTGAGGACGCTCGACGGCAAGGACTTGCGCTACGGCAAGCCGGGATGGGAAAACCCACACGTCGTTGCTTCGGGTCTGCTGGCTGAGGCTGGAACGTGATGCGACGTGTGCTGCTCGGGGCCCTCGCGGCCCTCTCGCTGGCCAATTGCGACGCGCTCTGCCACAAGAGCGGGTCGGAGAGGGTGTGCCCAGGCGATCCGTGCCAGGCGGGCGCGAGCGACTCCTTCTGCCTGGAGTGCGGCGACATGCTCTTCTGCGACGCGACGGGGATGTACGACACCGTCTCGTGCGACACCTGCTCCCCGCTCTACGACCAAGACCACCACCGCTGGGCGGCGGTCTGCGTCCGCTGACCGGTCCACGAGCTCACCGAAGGGCGCTGCAGCAAGTTGCTAAAGATAGGCAGCTGGAATGTGACATGACCGCCGGCTAGGCGAGCTGGGTGAGCGGCACCACCTTGCAGACGGTCTTCGCCGGCAGGGCCTTGGGCAATAGGAAGCGCCAGAAGATCATCCCGGCGAAGTGGCCCTCGGTGTCGAGCCAGTTGGGGACGCCCGGATCGCGGTGGGCGATGACGATGCGGTAGGTGCCGCCCTCGCCCAGCTTCATCTGCGCCCGGTTGAGCGAGACCTTCCGGTCGCGGAACTCGAGCGTCTGCATGTGCCGGTTCCAGAGCATCACGTTGGCGAAGGCGCACTCGGGCAGCGTCCCTTCCATCACCAGCGCCTCGTCCGGCCTGAGCGCGAACGGCGCCATGGCGTAGACGATGTCCACCGCGCCCCATGAGGCCTGGTTGGCGGCGCGGAAGGGCGAGGGCGTCGGCAGCTCGTTGGGGACCTTGGAGACGAAGGGCACCGGCATCGCGCCCATGGGGATGAGCTCGAGGGTCGCGCCGCGCACGAAGGCGGCGACGTCGGCGATGCGCCGGGCCATCGTCTCCTCGGTGGCGGACGGACGGACCGGGGCCGGGTCGAGCGCTTCGATCTTCAGCTCAGGAGCGACCTCGGGGTTGCCGATCGCCGGGCGCTCCAGCTCGTAGTAGTGGCGGGTGATGATCGACGCTGCGCTCGGCTCGAGCTTGACCCAGTTGCCGGGCTGCTCGTGGGCGCTGAGCACCAGCTCGAAGCGTCCGTCCGGGCCGACCTTGAGCTGGCGGTCGTTGATGTCGGCCTGGATCGGCTCGGCGGTCATCCCCAGGCGCTTGGGGTCGGTCCGGCCGTGGACCGTGAAGGAGAGGTAGCACTCCTTCGTCTTGCGGCCGGTGATGCGGTAGCTGCGGTCGCCGCGGATGGGCGCGAAGTGGTAAAGCGCGTCCGGGTTGTCGCCGCCGAACTTGCGGACCTCGCTGGTCATCGGCACGAAGCGGGGCCGCTCCGGGTCGCCCTCGAGGTAGAGGTCGATGCCGCCGCTGAGCAGGTGCATCAGGTAGCGCACGCCCTCCGCGCGGTCGATCTCCATGGGGAGCGAGCCGGTCTGCTTCTCGCTGGCGGCGCGCAGCACGTCGAGCAGCTGCTGGAAGGCTTCGAGGGACGGGGACGAGGTGGCGGTCATCGGTCTTTCCTGGTCAGGCGGCGATGGAAAAGCGGTCAGCGTAGAAGCGGAACTGGGGGCGCAGCGCGGCGGCGTCGAGGCCGACGTCCTCCAGGCGGTAGGCGATCTTGCCGAAGGCGTGGCGCGGCCAATCGAGCGCGTGTTGCGAGACGGCGGCGCGCGCCGGTGCGTCGAACGGCAGGCCGGCGAAGGCGAAGGCCTTCTCGGCGGTGCCGACGTTGTCCGCGACCAGCTCCTCGAAGCGCACGTCCAGGAAGCTCGCCGCCGACAGCCGCGAGCGGTGCTCGACGTTGGCGCGCAGCATGTCCTGGATGCGCTGCGCCCAGTACCGGCCGATGGCGGGCGGGTCCACGCGCGAGCCGTTCATGCGGTTGCCGTAGGAGATCATCGTCGCCATGGAGCAGACGACCTCCACCGGGTCGCGGTGCGTCTGGACGATCCTCGCGTCGGGGAAGGCGGAGAGGAGCGCCGGGAGCTGCTCCAGGTGCTGCGGCGACTTGAGGACCCAGCGCTTGGGCCCGCGCAGCCACTGCAGCGCCTGCAGGACCCGGCGCAGGTACAGGAAGGAGGGCGAGAGGTCCTGGGTGCGGTACCAGGCGGCGTACGAGGGGATCTGGTAGCTGACCTCGAAGAGCATCGTGCGGAAGTCCATCGCCAGCAGCTGGATCTCCTCGTGCGGCGAGGTCGGGGTGATCTCGTGCATGGCCCGCAGGTAGGGCATGAACCAGTCGATGGCCTTGGTGGCCTGCTCGCAGCGCTCGAGCCGGCGGTCCTGCTCGCGATCCTTGGGGCCCGGGAACGGCTCGAGGCTCTCCCAGTAAGGCAGCGAGCGGAGCGCCGGGTGCTGCGAGAGGAGCGAGTGGAGCGCGGAGGTGCCGGTGCGCGGCAAGCCGACCACCACCAGCGGCGCGTCGACCCTCTCCTGGAGGATCTCCGGGTGGGCCTGGATCAGCGCCTCGAGGCGCAGGCGGCTCGAGAGCAGCTGCACGACGAGCTCGCGGACCATGAAGCGGCCGGCCGCGGAGAGCCGCGCCTCCGCGTCGAGGCCCTTGCACAGCACCTCCAGCCCTTCGCGGAAGGTGCCCGGGCCGAAGTCGTCCAGCCCTTCGCGCTTCTTGGCCAGGGCGAGCAATGCCCCCGGCGCCAGGTCCACCTGCCAGCGCATCAGCGGACCCGCGAGCGCGTTGAAGGCACGGATGGCGAATGGCAGCCGCGGCCTGGCCAGATCGTCGAGGTGGATCTCGCTCTGTTCGGCTGGCATGGACCGGCTCCTGTGAGGTGAAGCCGGCTTGCTAGCACGCCGTTCCAGACGGCCTGAAGCACGAGCCGGGGCGGCTCGTGCGCTATCGCACGTCAGCGGAGCTTCGGCAGCACGCCGCGCTGCTCGAGCGCTTCGACGACGAGATCGAGCGAGGCCTCGGCGTCGAGGGTGCCAGCGGCGAGCCGAAGCTCGGGGCTCTCGGGGGCCTCGTACGGGTCGGAGACGCCGGTGAACGCCTTGAGCTCACCGGCGCGGGCCTTCTGGTAGAGCCCCTTCACGTCGCGCTTCTCGCAGACCTCGAGCGAGGCGTCGACGAAGGTCTCCACGAAGCGATCCGCTCCGATGATCTCCCGGGCCATCTGGCGGTCGGCGCGGTAGGGCGAGATGAAGGCGGTGATGACGATGAGCCCCGCCTCGTTCATCAGGCGGGCCACCTCGGCGCAGCGGCGGATGTTCTCGCGGCGGTCTTCGGCGGAGAAGCCCAGGCCCTTGTTGAGGCCGTTGCGGACCTCGTCGCCGTCGAGCACGAAGCAGGCCCGGCCCTGGGCGAAGAGTCGCCGCTCCAGGCCGCGGGCGATGGTGGACTTGCCGGCGCCCGAGAGGCCGGTGAGCCACACGGTGCAGGGCTTCTGGCCAAAGCGTGCGGCGCGCTGGGTCGCGGTGACCGATTCGCCGTCGGCAACGGGCTCGACCTGGACGGGGCCGGACTGAGCGCGGTCGACGATCATCCCGGCGCCCACGGTGGCGTTGCTGATGGGGTCGACGAGGATGAAGCTGCCGGTGGCGCGGTTGGACTCGTAGCCGTCGCTGGGCAGCGGGCGGTAGACGGTGAGGGAGACGCGGCCGATGTCGTTCAGGTTGAGCGTCGGCACGTCCTCGCGGTGGAGGGTGTCGGGGTCGACGCGGTAGGAGACGGCCTTGACGACGCCCTTCACCTGCGCGGCCAGGTGCTTGATGAGGTACGGCTCGCCCACGCGCAGCGGCGCGGCGTTGAGCCAGACCATCATCGCCTCGAGGTCGCGGCGCAGCGGCGGGCGGTTGTTGGGGCGGACCAGCACGTCGCCACGGCTGATGTCGAGCTCGTCCTCGAGGACCACCGTGACCGACTGCGGAGGGAAGGCGTAGTCCCGCGGGCCGTCGAAGGTGACGATCTCCTTGACGCGGGAGCGGCGTTCGGACGGCAGCGCGACGATCTCGTCTCCCTTGCGGATGACGCCGGAGACGACCTGGCCGGCGTAGCCGCGGAAGTCCTGGTGGGGGCGGATGACGGTCTGGACGCTGAAGCGCAGGTCCACGAGGTTGCGGTCGCCCCCGACGTAGACGGTCTCCAGGTGCTCGAGGACCGCCGGGCCGGTGTACCAGGGCATCTGGTCGCTGCGGGTGACGACGTTGTCGCCGGCGAGCGCCGAGATGGGGATGCAGCGCAGGTCGGCGAAGCGCAGCCGGGCGGCGAACTGCTGGAACTCGTCGGCGATCCTCTGGAAGACGCCCTGGTCGAAGCCGACGGCGTCCATCTTGTTGACCACCAGCACCAGGTGCTTGAGGCCCAGGAGCGAGGCGATGAAGGCGTGGCGCCGGGTCTGGGTCAAGAGGCCGTTGCGCGCGTCGACCAGCAGCAGCGCCAGGTCGGCGGTGGAGGCGCCGGTGGCCATGTTGCGCGTGTACTGAACGTGGCCGGGGGTGTCGGCGATGATGAACCGCCGCTTGGAGGTGGCGAAGTGGCGGTAGGCGACGTCGATGGTGATGCCCTGCTCGCGCTCGGCGCGCAGGCCGTCGGTGAGCAGCGAGAGGTCGACGCCGTCGCGCTTGAGCTTCTCCGAGGCGTTCTTGACCGCCTTGAGCTGGTCGATGAAGACCGACTCGGTGTCGTGCAGGAGCCGCCCGATGAGGGTGGACTTGCCGTCGTCCACGCTGCCCATGGTGACGAAGCGCAGGAGGTCCGGCTCGCGAGAGGAGGTGTCGGGGGTGCCGTTGCCGTTCTTCCCAGCCATGGTTGTCCTTCGAAGAGGTTTTCGGTGCCGCAGCGGGCTCGAGCCGGTGCAAGGCGCGATCGACCTACAGCCTACGGACTACAGCCTCACAGCCTAGAAGTAGCCTTCGCGCTTCTTCTGCTCCATCGACCCGTCGGTGTCGTGGTCGATGACGCGGGTGATGCGCTCGGAGACGTCGACGCCGTCGAGCTCTTCGATGATCTCGCGCACGTTGGTGGCGGTGGAGCGGACCGCGCCGGTGCAGGGGTAGCAGCCCAGGGTGCGGAAGCGGCACATCACCTTCTGCGCCTTCTCGCCCGGGTTGAGGCGGGTGGCGGGGCCGATGGGGATGAGCATCTCCCCGCGGACGACCACGTCGCGCTCCTTCGCGAAGTACATGGGCACGACGGGGATGTTCTCGCGCTCGATGTAGCGCCACACGTCGACCTCGGTCCAGTTGGAGAGCGGGAAGACGCGCACGCTCTCGCCGGGGGCGACGCGGCCGTTGTAGAGGTTCCACAGCTCCGGCCGCTGCGCCTTGGGGTCCCACTGGCCGTGCGCGTCGCGGACCGAGTAGATGCGCTCCTTGGCGCGCGAGCGCTCCTCTTCGCGCCGGGCGCCGCCCAGCGCCGCGTCGAAGTTGCCCTGCTTGAGGGCCTCGAGCAGCGCTCGGGTCTTCAGCAGCGAGCAGCAGCGCACGGTGCCCAGGTCCCAGGGGTTGGCCTTCTCGGCCAGCGCCTTCTCGTAGCGGTAGATGCGCAGGTCCGCGCCGATGGTGGCGCAGAACTGGTCGCGGAAGGCGTACATCTCGTCGAACTTGTAGCTGGTGTCGACGTGCAGCAGCGGGAAGGGGATCTTGCCCGGGTGGAAGGCCTTGCGGGCCAGGTGCACCATCACCGAGCTGTCCTTGCCCACCGAGTAGAGCATCACCGGCCGCTCGAACTCGCTGGCGAGCTCCCGCATGATGTGGATGCTCTCCGACTCCAGCCAGTCCAGGGTGCCGAAGTCGTAGCGCTCGGCGGGCTGGGGGTGGGGCTGGGAAGCCAGGCTGCGGGCGGTCGTGGTGTCTTGCATGCCGGTCCTCTCGGGAACGGTTGTGGATACTTGAGTCGACCCGGCCCCACAACACGAGCTTGGAGGGTGGTTGTGCGGATTCGCACGCCCAGGCAAAGGGCGCGTGATTCCCGGCGGTTGGCCTCGAAGGGTCGACGAGATCTTCGGCTTGGCTTTCTTCTCTTCTCGGGCAGGAAGCGGGTGGTGGTGCCAGGCCTCCGGGCCTGGCTCACGGGCGCGCTCCGGCGAGGGTGGTCTCGCTGGGAATGGCGGGCCGCGCAAAGCGCGAGAAGGCGAGCGCAAGCAGGGCTGTGCGGATTCGCACTGGGCGGCCAGGCGCCTTGTTCCAATTGTCTAGCGACTCACTAGACTTACCGGCCGTGCTGACCCGGAAATCCAAGTACGGCCTGAAGGCCCTCCTCCTGATGGCTCGCGACCCCGAGCGGGCGATGCTCGCTTCGGAGATCGCCGAGGCGGAGGGGATTCCCAAGAAGTTCCTGCAGCTCATCCTCCTGGACCTCAAGCGCCGGGGGATGGTGAAGAGCCGGCGCGGAAAGAACGGCGGCTACCAGCTGGCCCGGCCGCCTGAAGAGATCCACCTCGGCGCGGTGATGCGCGCGCTCGAGGGGCCGCTGGCGCTCACGCCCTGCGCCAGCGAGACCGCCTATCACCGCTGCGACGAGTGCCAGGACGAGCTGGCGTGCGGGATCCAGCTCGTGATGCGCCAGGTGCGCGACGCGACGGCGGCCATCCTCGAAGCCGCGACGCTCGACAAGGTGAACGCCGCGGTCGATGCGCGCGTCAGCAAGGCACGAAGGAAAGGGAAGAGGTCATGACCGCGCTCATGGGTCCCGTCGTCGCCCTGCTGCTGGGCGCCGGCGACGCCACGCTGCTCAACGTCTCCTATGACCCGACGCGCGAGCTCTACCAGGAGCTCGACGCCTCGTTCGCCAAGGCCTGGAAGGCCAAGACCGGGGAGGCGGTGCAGGTCCGCCAGTCGCACGGCGGCTCGGGCAAGCAGGCCCGGTCGGTCATCGACGGGCTCGAGGCCGACGTCGTCACGCTCGCGCTGGCCTACGACGTCGACGCCCTCCAGAAGGCGGGGCTCGTCGCCGAGGGCTGGCAGAAGCGGCTGCCGAACAACAGCGCGCCGTACACCTCGGTCATCGTCTTCCTGGTCCGCAAGGGCAACCCCAAGGCCATCAAGGACTGGGGAGACCTGGCGAAGCCGGGCATCCAGGTCATCACCCCCAACCCCAAGACCTCCGGCGGCGCGCGCTGGAACTACCTGGCGGCGTGGGGCTGGGCGCTCGCGCAGAACAAGGGCGACGAGGCCAAGGCCTTCGAGTTCGTCAAGGCGCTCTTCAAGAACGTCCCGGTGCTCGACTCCGGCGCGCGCGGCTCGACGACGACCTTCGCGCAGCGCGGCATCGGCGACGTGCTGGTGACCTGGGAGAACGAGGCGCTGCTGGCGCTCGACAAGCTGGGCCGGGACAAGTTCGAGCTGGTCGTGCCGCCGCTGACCATCCTCGCCGAGCCGCCGGTGGCCGTGGTCGACAAGGTCGTCGAGAAGCGCGGGACGCGGGCGCTGGCGCAGGCCTATCTCGAGCACCTCTACACACCCGAAGCCCAGGAGACGATCGCCCGGCACCACTACCGGCCCCGCCTCGCGGAGGCGCTGGCCAAGCACCGGGCGAAGTTCCCGGAGGTGAAGATGCTGACCGTCGACGCCGACTTCGGAGGATGGGCCAAGGCGCAGAAGACGCACTTCGACGACGGCGGCACCTTCGACCGCATCTACCAGGCTCCCGCCAAATGAAGTCGCGCCGCCACGTCCTGCCGGGCTTCGGGCTGTCGCTCGGGCTGACGCTGACGTACTTGGGCCTGGTCGTCCTGGTGCCGCTGGCGGGGATCGCGCTGCAGGGCCGGCGGATGAGCTGGGACCAGTTCTTCTCGGCAGTGACGAGCGAGCGGGCGCTGGCGGCGTGCGGGCTCTCCATCGGCGCGGCGTTGGTCGCGGCGGCCATCAACGCGGTCTTCGGGCTGCTCGTGGCCTGGGTGCTGGTGCGCTGCCCCTTCCCGGGCCGGCGGATCGTCGATGCCTGCGTCGATCTCCCGTTCGCCCTGCCGACCTCGGTCGCCGGGATCGCGCTGACGGCGGTCTGGGCGCCGACGGGCTGGCTGGGAGAGAAGATGGCGGCCGTTGGGATGCAGGTGGCCTACACGCGCCTGGGCGTGGTCGTGGCGCTGACCTTCATCGGGCTGCCGTTCGTGGTGCGCGCCGTCCAGCCGGTGCTCGAGGATCTGGATCCGGAGGTCGAGGACGCGGCCGCGAGCCTCGGCGCGACGCGGGGGCAGATCTTCTGGCGGGTGCTGCTCCCCTCGGTCCTGCCTGCGCTGCTGACCGGCTTCACGCTCGCCTTCGCGCGCGCGCTCGGAGAGTACGGCTCGGTGGTCTTCATCTCCGGGAACCTGCCGGGCAAGACCGAGGTCGCGCCGCTGCTCATCGTCTCCAAGCTCGAGCAGTACGACCTCGCCGGCGCCACCGCCATCGCGCTGGTGATGCTCGTGGTTTCCTTCCTGCTCCTGGCGACCATCAACCTCTTGCAGGCGTGGGCTCGCCGGCGGGGGGCGACGGCATGAGGCCCGGTCAATGGCTTCTAATCGCGGCAGCGCTGGCCTTCCTGGCCTGCTTCCTCTTCGTGCCCTTGGTCGCGGTCTTCGCCCAGGCCTTCGCGGACGGCGCGGCCGGGTACTGGGCCGCGCTGACGCAGCCGGACACGCTCTCGGCGCTCAAGCTCACCGCGCTGGCGGCCGTCGTCGCGGTCCCTATCAACACGCTCTTCGGCCTGGCGGCGGCGTGGGCCGTGGCGCGGTTCGACTTTCCGGGGCGGGCCCTGCTGATGGCGGCCATCGACCTGCCGTTTGCGGTCTCCCCGGTCGTCGTGGGCCTCGCCTTCGTCCTGGTCTTCGGCGCTCAGGGGATCCTGGGGCCGTGGCTCGACGCGCACGGGCTCAAGGTCATCTTCGCGGTGCCAGGGATCCTGCTGGCGACGCTCTTCGTGACCGTGCCCTTCGTGGCGCGCGAGCTGGTGCCGGTGATGCAGGAGCAGGGCCCGGAGGAAGAGGAGGTCGCGCTCGCGCTCGGCGCCTCCGGCTGGCAGACCTTCCGGCGCGTGACGCTGCCCAACGTGAGCTGGGCGCTGCTCTACGGCGTGGTGCTGCTCAACGCCCGCGCCATCGGCGAGTTCGGCGCGGTCTCGGTGGTCTCCGGACACGTGCGTGGCGAGACCAACACCGCGCCGTTGCACGTCGAGATTCTCTACAACGAGTACAACTTCGCCGCGGCCTTCGCCGTCGCGTCGGCGCTGGCGGCGATGGCGCTCGTGACTCTGGTGGCCAAGACCGCCCTCGCGCGGAGGCGCGCCTCATGAGCATCGAGGTCCGGCACCTGAGCAAGCAGTTCGGCTCCTTCGTCGCCGTCCGCGACGTGGACCTGCACGTGGAGACCGGCGAGCTGGTGGCGCTGCTCGGGCCCTCCGGCTCGGGCAAGACGACGCTGCTGCGCCTGATCGCCGGGCTCGAGGTCCCGGACACCGGCACCGTGCTGTTCGACGGCGAGGACTCGACCAAGCGCCACGTCTCCGACCGGCGCGTCGGCTTCGTCTTCCAGCACTACGCGCTCTTCCGGCACATGACGGTCTTCGAGAACATTGCCTTCGGGCTGCGCGTGCGGCCCAGCGCGACGCGGCCGCCGCCCAAGGAGATCGAGGAGCGCGTCACCCGGCTCCTGCAGCTCGTGCAGCTCGAAGCGATGGCGCAGCGGATGCCGGCCCAGCTCTCGGGCGGGCAGCGACAGCGGGTGGCCTTGGCGCGAGCGCTGGCGGTGGAGCCCAAGGTGTTGCTGCTCGACGAGCCGTTCGGTGCGCTGGACGCCAAGGTGCGCAAGGAGCTGCGGCGCTGGCTGCGGCGGCTCCACGATGAGCTCCACGTCACCAGCGTCTTCGTCACGCACGACCAGGAAGAAGCCCTGGAGGCGGCCGACCGGGTGGTGGTGATGAACCAGGGCCGGGTGGAGCAGGCGGGGACGCCGGCGGAGGTCTGGGCGAAGCCTGCGAGCCCGTTCGTCCTCGACTTCCTGGGCGACGTGAACCTCTTCCACGGCCGCGTCGAAGGCGGCAAGGCGATCGTCGGGCCGCTCGAGGTCGACGCGCCGGAGCACGCGCGCAGTGGGGCGCACATCGCGGCGCTCTACATCCGGCCGCACCAGCTTCAGATCGAGCTGGAGGGGAGGGGCGAAGGTCAGTTCAAAGCCCGGGTGGAGCGGATCAACCCGGCGGGGCCGCTGGTGAAGGTGGACCTGGTGGCCGAGTGGGGCGACCCGGTGCGCGTCGAGCTGTCGCAGGAGCGCTACCGCGAGCTGGGGCTACAGGAGGGCGCGAGCGTCTACGTCAGCCCGCTGCAGATGAGCATCTTCGCCGGCAAGCAGGCGGGATAGGCCTGCTGAAGATAGGCATGTATCCACCGACAACAGGTCGGCTCCAGAGGGCCAGCGCAGGGTCTGAGAGCCTGGCTGCCTCGTGGCTATAATCCGGGCGTGGACTCGCACCGACTTGCAGAGGCGCGCAGCATCGCACTTCACGCCGAGGTGGCGCGGAGGCTCCGGGCGGACCCTTCGCTGCTCGACGGCGTGAGGCGACGCGTCGATGCCTGGCTCTCGGCAGGCCTGATGCATCCGCAATACGCCAGCGCCTGGAGGGAGATCCTTGGCAGGCCGCTCGAGGAGATCTGCGGAGCGCTCGTGGATCCAGGCGAGGCCGCCAAGGCGCTGCGGCAATCGACGCCCTTCGTCGGCATCCTCGATTCGCGTACGCGCTGGCGGATCTGGCGCGCCGTGCGTGACGGGAGCGACCGATGAACCGCGCACAGCTCGAGCACATCATTCGGGCGGCCGCCGTCATCGCCGACGACGATGAGTTGGTGATCGTGGGGAGCCAGGCCATCCTTGGCGAGCACCCAGACGCTCCGCCCGAGGTGCTGGTCTCACTGGAGGCTGACGTCTACCCCAAGCACCACCCCGAGCGCGCGGACATCATCGACGGGGCCATCGGCGAGCTCTCCCAGTTCCACGAGACGTTCGGGTACTACGCGCAAGGCGTCGGGGAGAGGACCGCGACGTTGCCAGCTGACTGGGAAGAGCGCCTGGTGCCCGTGCGAGGGCCAGGGACTCGAGGAGCGACCGGCTGGTGCCTCGAGACGCACGACCTCGCGGTCTCCAAGCTGGTGGCTGGCCGCCCCAAGGACCTCGACTTCGTCCGCGCTCTGATAGGTCACGGCCTGCTCGATGTGAAAACGCTCGAAGCTCAGGCTTGCAGCGACCGAGCTTGCACCTGCCGTCCGGTCGGCCGTCGCCGGAACCCTCCACGCCCTCGCCGATGAGTGACGCAGGGGCGATGGTCGTCGCCCTGCCTGCGTATCGTGGATCCTCGCTCGATGAGCGGGCCGAGCGACGGCAGTCCCGCGGTAGCGCGCCGGTCGCCTGCGAAGGAGCGAAGAGCTCCGACCAGGGTGAGGATGGCAAGGGACGAACCCCCTCCCGCAGTTTGTAGGGGGCAGGGGGGAGGGCCTCGCACCTGCGGCAGGGGCAGTAGTCAGCGGCGCTCGCAACGCACCAGCCGCAGGCCGATGCTCGGGGTCTCGGTCCGTTCGTCCTGGGAGCAGCGGAAGCTGACGGTGCACGCCTCTGCGCAGTCGGACCACGAGCCGCCACGCACGACGCGAGGAGGGAGGGTGGCGCGGTTGCGAGGCGCCTGGCCGGTGCGGTTGGGGGGAACCCAGCCGGTCGGGTCGGGCCTGCCGTTGCGATAGGTGAGCGCGTCATAGACGTCGCTCGTCCACTCCATCACCGTGCCGCACATGGCATGCAGCCCGTAGCCGTTGGGCGGGTAGCGGCGTGGGTCGTGGATGACGAACTCGCCGAAGTGGCCGAAGTCGCATCGCGCAGGATCAGGAGGCGCGTGGCCCCATGAGTACTTCGCGCCGATGAGCCCGCCGCGCGCGGCCTTCTCCCACTCGTCTTCGGTCGGCAGACGAAGCTCGAGGGCGGGCGTCGCCAAGCGCTGCCGGAGTCGCTCGGCCTGGAGGAAGCTCACCGCGATGAGCGGCTTGACGTCGTACTGGTATGGCCGGTCCGGGTGGGTGCGTGGCGGGGTACCGAAGAGGTCGGTGCTGGTGACCGGCTGGCCATTCGAGGTCCATTCCTGCGCCGGTGCGTGCGCGTGCCAGTCTCCAGCTTGAACGGTTTCGGTCTCGCAGTACTGGAGGCGCATCTGGTTGGCTTCGTAGATCTCTTCGTCCTGCTCCACCTCTACTTTCGGGCTGCCGTCCGGCGGCGGTTTCCAGCCGAGCAGGTCGCAGTAGGCGGCCCACGTCAGCGGAACGTCCGCGATCCAGAAGTCGCCCGTTCGCGCGACGTGGACGGGGCGCTCGTCAGGGTCGCCGGCCGCCGAGCCCATGAGGAACGGGCCGCCCGGGACGAAGCGGAAGCGCAGGCCATGCTCCACGAGCGCGAGGCTCTCGAGGACCGCGGCGCGCTGCCGGGCGATATCCGGGTCGTTCGGGGCGAGGCCGAACGCGCGATCCAGCGCGGCGGCGGCTCTTCTCGGCTCTCCGCGTTCGAGGAAGGCGTCGGCCAGGACCAGGGCATCGCTCGGGTCGCCCTGGGGCGAGGTGGCGTCGAGGACCTTGGCGAGGAACTCGGGGGTGAGCTCAGGCATGGGCTTGCTCCAGCCAGGGATCGGAAGCCTCGGCGCTTCCATGGGCAGCCTGGGCGCGGGCGCGGCAGCCACCGCGAAAGGTGCCGCGGGGCTCGCGCAGCCTGCGGAAGACGGCGCTGTCGTCCCAGAGCGACCGGAAGCTGGATTCGCGGAGGTTGCCCGCGACGAAGTCGGGTCCGAGGAAGCTGCAGGGGCTGACGTCGCCGGAGGCCGAGATGCTGGCGACCACGTTCGCGGCGCCGCAGCCGGGGTTCGTGAACACGCGCGCCTCCGAGGCCTCCCGGTCGCGGGGGCCGAAGGGATCCGTGGCGAAGAGGCAGGGGTCCTCCGTTGGCGTGGTCCCGAGGTCACGCACGGCGGCCGCGTAGGTTGCGAAGGAAGTGGAGAAGCTCAGGGCGCGAGCGGGCAGCGCCCACTGGGTAGAGCGGCCGGAAGACCGCCGCCTCGGCGCCGACCTCTCTCGCGAGCCGAGCGCAATCCCCGGCCTGCGAGGCATTGGTGGAGGTCAGCGTGAAGGCCAGCGAGAAGCGGGCGTGGCGCCGGAGGACCGAGAGGCCTTCGAGGACATGTTCGAAGGTGCCGGGTCCGCGGATGGCGTCGTTGGTGGGCGCGTCGGCCCCGTCGAGGCTCACATTGAGCCAGACGAGGCCGCGCCGCCCGAGCTTCCACGCGACGTGCTCGTCGATGAGCAGGCCGTTGGTCGTGATGCAGGGGTGCAGGCCGGCGGCGAGGGCAAGGTCGAGCAGCTCGAACAGGTCGGGGCGAAGGAGCGGCTCGCCGCCGGTGATGCCCAGGCGGAAGGCGCCGAGCGAAGCGAGCTCGGCGAAGAGCGGCTCGAGCTCGGCCAGCGACAGCGCGTCGCCGGGGCGCGGCATCGGCGAGGCGAAGCAGTGGGCGCAGGAGAGGTTGCAGCGCGCGACCACCTCGAGGTGGACGGCGAGTGGGCCCAGCAGGTGGTCGGCTGGAGGGATAGCTTGAAGGAGGTCGGCGGCGAAGCGGCCGGAGAGGTCGAAGAAGCCCTGGCGCTCGAAGTGGCGAACGAAGTCCGCGTTCGGGCCCGGCTGCCACGGCGTGGCGGCCGAGCGGCACAGGAACTCGGTGGCGTCGTGGTCGAACGGCAGATAACGCGCCGTGCGCCGGTCGAACACCAGCGAGCCAAAGTGCTGAGGTACCAGGACCAGCGGCTTGCGCCCGGTCATCGGCGCGCGACCTGGAAGCGGTGGCGAACGAAGACCTCCGATGCATCCGGCAGCTCGAGGAGCTGGGCGTGGGCGTCTCGCGCGAGCGTCGTGAAGGCCCATCGCTGCGTCGAGTCCGACTGCGCGACGTCCACGCGGCACGGACCGAGCTCGGACCAAGCGCGGTCGTCGAAACCCGGCTCGGTCCAGCCTGCAGGCGCGACGGCCGAGGCGCGCCAGCCGCGCTGGGTCGTGGCGGTGGCGGGCGGTGCGGGCGGATTGCGAGGCGCGTCTGAGGCGAGGGCGCAGGCGAAGGGGTGGCCGGCCTTCTTGCCGCTGAAGAGGAGGAAGCGCTTGGCCTCGAGGGTGACGGTCAGGGGAACGACGCGGAGCGCGAGGACGTGCTCGCCGTAGTCGAGGTTGAGATGGGAGGTGGTCACCTCGGTGCCGTCCAGCCACGCGCGGGCTCCATCGCGTGGCTGGACCTGGAGCACCGCGCCGAAGCCCGCGTCCGGGTCGACCCAGCGCAGCACCACGCCGCCGCATCCGGCGGGCACCTCGCAGTGGCTGTGGACCTGCAGCGTCAACCGGGGCGAGTGCTTCTGGAACCGGTGGAGCGTGTTGAGCCGGAGGTCTTCTTCGTCCGAGGCCATGGCCGAGAGGATAGCGCCCAAACTCCCAGTGGTGGCGGGCTCTTGAGGCTCCACGCAACTGCGGCCCTCGATCCCCCGATGATGTAGCCTCAAGCCCGCGCCACGACCCGATTCACTTCCCCAGACGGCGCACAACGAGGAGAGAGAGCCCATGCGCATCAGCGATTCGACCCCCAAGACCGCCGCCGTCTCCGCCAAGAAGTCCGAGGCCGCCAAGACCACCAAGCTCCAGGGCGCCATCGACCGCTTCGAGGGCAAGTATGCGGTCATCGACTTCGGTGACGCGCGCGGGCCGATGAACATCCTCAAGTCCAAGCTGCCCAAGGGCGTCAAGGAAGGGCAGTGGCTGGACCTGGAGCTGAAGGGCGACAAGCTGGTGAAGGCCAAGGTCAACCAGACCAAGACCGACGAGATGAAGAAGGAGATCGAGAACCTGATGAAGGATCTCTTCGTCGGCTGAGAAATCAGGCTGCAGGCTGTAGTCCGTAGGCTGTAGGTACGGGCGCCAGTGCAGACACGAAAAACCGCGCGCCGAGATGGGCGCGCGGTTTCGTTTTGGGTCATCTACCCGAAGCCCAAGCCCGAAGCCCGAAGCCCGCTGCCCGATTACCGCTGCGGCTGGAACCCCGGGTTGCCCAGCACCCGATTGACGTTGATGGTGTAGAAGCCCTTGCTGTCCTTGGTCGCCGCGAAGTTCAGGCCCGTCTGGATGAACGAGTAGCGCTTGAGGAACTCGTCGGCGAGCTTGAACTTGAGCTTGAGCTTGAGTGCCGACATCGCCAGCTTCTGGGCCAGCGTGACGTCGCCCTCCATGTTCGCCTCGACGTCCGCGCCCTGAGCCTTGAAGAAGTCGACGCTGGCCTTGCCGGCGTCGAGCTTGAAGGCCATCTCCAGCCGGCCCAGGTCGACCTTGGGCAGGTCGAACTGCGCCACGGTGCCGCCGTTGATCACCATCCCGGTGCCGTTGAAGCTCAGCTTGCCGGTGGTCTTGGTGCCGTCGGGGTCGAGCATCAGGTCGATGTCGGCATCGAGCTTTCCGACCATGTCCAGACCCACCGCGGCCTTGGAGTTGGTCTTCGACAGGTCGAGGTTCTTGAGGTGGATGACCAGCGGCGAGCGCTTGCCCGGCCGCCCGGTGTTGCCCTCGATGGAGCCGCCGAAGAGGTTGGCCTTGAAGGCCACGCCGATCGGGAACAGGGTGGGGCGGACCTGGATCTCGTCGATGGGGATGGCCTGCGGCTCGGCCTGGCTGCCTTCCTGCTTGGGCGGGGTGAGCGCGAGGTTCTTGGCCTTGATCCAGAACAGGCTGGGCCCCATGGCGCCGATGCGCAGCCCGATTCCGGCGCTCTTCGCCTCGGCCTCGATTCGGTCGGCGACCTGCTTGTAGGGGAAGGTCAGGTACAGCATCAGCTGGAAGGCGAAGCTGAAGAACGCGCAGTACAGGGCGATCTGGAACCAGCGTTTCTTGAGGAGGGCGCTCATGCGTTCGGGGGAGGCAGGCCGCTGCGCCTGCTCTTTCCTTGATCAGGATTCGAGGGTGTAGGTGGTGACGACCAGCCAGGCGTCGAGCACCGACTCGTCGGTGCGCGGGCGGACCTGCAGCCGGGTCACCTTGACCAGGCCCTGGCCGCTCTCGACGTCCTGGAGGAACTTCACCAGCTTGTCGAGCGGGATGCGGGTGAAGGTGACCTCCACCGAGGACTCGTTGATCTTGGTGCCGCCCTCCAGGGGCTGGGTGCCCTTGTCGTTCATCCCGCCGATGGAGATGGAGTCCTTCTTCGCCAGAATCCTCGAGGTAGCTGAAGAGCTTGACCTTGTTCTCCTGCAGGCGCCGCTCGAAGCTCCTTGCGAGCCTGCTCCTGCTGGCGGAACGTGCCCGTGAGCTTGCCGATCTCGTCGAGCTGGCCCTGCTTGGTCTTGATCCGCGTCTCCTGCTTGTCGATGGAGCGGCCCACCGATAGCGAGATGAAGACGACCAGGAAGACCAGCAGGGCGCTGCCGGCGAGGCCCACCAGGCCCCGCTCGCGCGGAGAGAGCCGTCCCAGGGCCGAGAGCGCGTCGGAGATGAGCCGTCGGATGCTGTCCATGGCTACACCCCCTCCTTCGGCGCTTCACCACACTGCACGCGGATGTCGAGGTCGAAGGTCACCTTGGTGCCGTCCTTGCTCTTCTGAACCCGCCCCCGCTTGATCTCCTGGAAGCACTTGAAGCTCTTGAGCGAGCTGACCACCTGGTCCACGCCGTCGAAGCTGTCGGTCTCGCCGTGGAACTGCACGCGGTCGAGCTGGACGTTCACGTCGTCGACCTTCACGGTCAGGCTCTGGGTGCGCGCGGTCACCTCGGCGAAGAGGTCCACCGCGGAATAGGTCGGCAGCGCCGCCGTCACCGAGCCCTTGCCCTTGAGCAGCGAGAGCGCCACCAGGTAGTCCTTCTGCGGGGCGCCCAGGACGCGGGTGGTGATGGTGTTCAGCGTCTTGTCCAGCTCGTCCTCGGCCTTCTTGAGCACGTGGAAGCGCGCCCAGACCAGGCCCATCGCCAGGACGATCAGGATCCCGGCGAAGGCCGCCAGGCGGCCGACCTTGCCCTTGAGGTAGTCGAGGTCGCCCTTGAAGGCGAGGTCGCCCTTGCGCAGGTTGAACTTGGAGCCGCGCGCGCCGGCGTGGCCGCGCAGCGCGAGCGCGAAGGCCTGGCTGGCCATGGCCGCGCGCTCCGGGGGGACCGGCGAGCCGGCCAGAGGCACCGCCTCCAGCGGGACCACCTCGGCGCCCAGCTCGCGGGAGAGCAGCGGGGCCAGGCCCTTGAGGCGGGCGGTGCCGCCGGTCAGGTAGATGCGGCCCACCGTGTGCCGGGTCTTGGCGGAGTGGGCGCGGAAGGTCGAGCGGATCTCGCGGATGACGGGCGCGAGGCCGCGCAGGAGCGCCGCGGCGGCCTTCTCGTTCTCCGGCGGCACGTCGGGCCCGAGGGTGACGTCGCCCTCGTTGTCCTTCCAGGCCTCGGCGTCCTTGAGCGTGACCTTGAACTCGGCGGCGATGGCCCGGGTCAGCTCCTTGCCGCCGCCGGCGAAGGCGCGGGCGTACTCGATGCCGCCGCCGGAGCGGCCGATGCACACGCTGGTGCGCTCGTGGCCGATGTCGATGATCGCCTCGACCGCATCGCCTGCCGGTGGAGCGCCGGAGTATCCGGTGAGGGCACCGCCGAGCACCGCCTGGTAGGAGAGCGCGCTGGTGGTGACCACCCGTGGGTCGACCCCGGCGGCCTTGAGCAGCTCCAGCAGCCGGTTCAGCTCCTCCTTCTTCACCGCGCCGACCAGGATCTCGCTCTTGCCGTCGTGCTGCGAGAGCACCTGGTAGTCGAAGACCACCTCGGACAGGTCGTAGGGGAGCTGCCCCTCGACCTCGAAGCCCAAGGTGGAGTCGATGCGCTTGGGGTCGGTGAAGGGCAGGGTCAACAGGTGCATCGCCACCGCTGAGCCCGGGACCGCGACGACGACCTGGTCGGCGGCGAGCTGCTTTTGGGCCTGCAGCGAGGCCAGCGCCGCGGCGACGCCCGCCCACGGCCCGGAGGCAGGAGCAGCGCCTTCGCTCCCGGCCTCGCCCGGCGGCGGGACGGCGGTGACCACGGTGGCGCTCTGGCCGGCGGCCGCAGCCGAGGCTTCGGCGGCGGGTGCGGCGGCGTCGACCGGCGCCTCGTGGTAGGCGCGCACGGCGAAGCCGCGCAGGTTCGACTCGAGCAGGAGCGCCTTGACGGTTCGGGCGCCGATGTCCAATCCCAGGATGCGTGCCATTGCGATCGTTGTCCTCTCGCCGGGCCTAGCCCGGGCGAGCTCGCGTTATTCCTGCCGGTAGTACAGGACCTTGCCCAGCTGATCGTTGTAGCGGACGACGGCGGTCACCGTGCGCTCGACCCGGCCGGCCTGGCCGGTCGCCTTGACGGTGAAGGTCTCGCTCTTGTCGGTGATCCACGCGTTGTTCTGCATGTTGGCTTCGATGGTCGGGTTGATCTTGATGCCGTTGCTCTTGACGATGTTGACGAACGTCGAGGCGCTCATCCCCATGAAGCTGAACATCTTCGCCATGGCGATCTGCTCGTTGATGAGCTGGATGGTCACGCCCAGCGGGTTGAGCTTGGGGTCGCTCTCGCTGGCGGCCACGCCGACGATGTTCAGGTACTGCTGGATGGGGTCGTTGGTGTTGATGTTGAGCGGCTTGTTCTTGTCGGCGTAGACGGTGAGCCGGTCGCGGAAGGCGGCCATGAACAGGTCGGAGACGCCGTCGACCTGGTAGAGCTCGTCGAGGGTGTCGAGCGCCGCGTTCTTGGCGCGGTAGCGGAACGGGTACTTCGACATGTAGTTGTGGTTCTCGTCGCCGAAGCCGTCGGGGTAGGGGTCGCCGGAGCCGGTGAGGTTGAGGCTGGCGCCGGTGTCGCGCTCGTCGATCCAGTCGTGGATGGCGATGATCGTCTCGTGCGCGGTCATCTTCACGCCGTTGGCGTCGGGCTTCTCGTAGACGAACTCGAAGCGCGGGTCGGCGAAGGCCAAGAGCGCCTGCATCATCGGCGCGCGGCCGGTGGCGGCGCCGCCGTTGAGGCGGTTCAGGTTGAGCTTCTGCTCCTCGTCCGAGATGGTGGCCGAGAAGCAGCCTTCGAAGTCGCCGAAGGATTGCAGCACGGCCTTCTCGCCCTTGAGGTTCAGGGCGCCGGCGCCGCCGGGGGTGTCCAGCCCCTCGCCGAACTTGGGGGCTTCGGGCGCGGTGCCCGGATCGACCTTGCCGCCGCCGAGCAGCATGTTGAAGAGGTTGCAGTCGATCGGGATGATCTCCCACAGGCGGATGTTGATGCCGCCGCCCCCGCCGCCTGCGGCCCCGCCCGCGCCGCTCATGCCCAGCGCCTGCAGCGCCTGGCCCAGGCCCGCGGTCTGGCC
Source organism: Myxococcales bacterium (assembly GCA_049841135.1). GTDB lineage: Bacteria > Myxococcota > Myxococcia > Myxococcales > UBA5297 > JACRCT01. The sequence continues at coordinate 1,061,303 of JASGHK010000001.1, read as the reverse complement.
GTCCACCTGCTTCTGGAAGCGCAGCAGGAGGCGGGACATGTTCACGCTGGAGCGCGCCAGGTAGTCGGCGCGCAGCTCGTCGCGGGCGTTGACCGCCAGCTGCAGGTCGACGTTGGACTGGTACTGGAACTCGATGGCCACCGCGGTGAGGATGGCGACCGAGCCCAGCACCATCACCAGCGCGACGCCCCTTTGCTTCCGGTGGCCACCGGCCTCCGGGCCGGTACGAGGTCGCCTCCGTGCCCAGGGCGACTTCCGCTCGCGCAGGAGCGCGTTCTTGAAGCTTGCCCAGAGTCCCATCAGCGTCGCTCCAGCGCGGTGACCATGTTGATCCGCGCCTGGGTCAGGTACTTCTTCTCCTTGCCCAGCTCGTCCTTGGCCGTGATCTCGATGCGCACCCGGTCGGGGAGCTGGTCCGGGTGCTCGTTCTTCCGGGTGTCCCACTGCTCCACCCAGTCCTTCTTCTTGTTGTCCCAGTACTTGAACTCGACCTTCTTCACGTCGCTGATCAGCGTCTCCCAGCGCTCGCAGCGCTCGGGGTCGTCGTCGATGACCGGCTTCTCGCAGCGTTGGAGCGAGGTGACCGATTGGCCCTTCACCTCGGGGTCGCGGTCGACCTTGTAGAAGACGATCGACTGGTCGGACTCCTTGGCGTCGCGCAGCAGGCGCTGGTGGCCGAGCATGGAGAAGCCGAGCTTCTCGGACTCGCCGGTGAAGAAGGTGGGGCGGTCGGCGAAGTCACGGAAGCGCTGGGTGTCGAAGTTGTTGCTGACGAAGGCCATGGAGATCTCGCGCACCATGCGCGCGGTGCCGGTGCGCAGCTCGCGGTAGATGCCGGCCTCCGACTCGATCATCTCCTTGGCCTTGAAGCCCTGGTTGAAGCTGCCCCAGACCATGCCGCCGATGAACGCGGTGATGGCCAGCGCCACCAGCACCTCGGCCAGCGTGAAGCCGCGCGACGAGCGCGCATGATGTGCGGCGCGGGCGTTCATCGAGGTAGCTGCCTGAGAGGACCGGGAAGCTGTTGGCGCAGGTTCGGATCGGTGATCTTGGTGGGGTCGGAGTTGTTGGAAGCGGTGTCGCGGCCGAAGCTGACGACGTGGGTGACGACGGTGAACTTGTCGACGACCTTGCCGGTCTGCCACGAGACGGTCAGGTGGACCTCGCGGACGCTCTTGCCCAGCAGGTCGATCATGGTCTGCAGTTGGCCGGTCATCGCGCTGCCCAAGAGGCCCGCGCCGCCGGATGCTGCCGCGGCCATCATGGTGCCCTGGCCCTGCGACAGACCGCTGGGGAGGTTGGCGCCGCCGCCAAGCACGGAGGAGAGCAAGCCGCCCGAGCCAGACGAGCCCGAAGAGGACTTGGAGGGATCTCCGGACTCGTCGAGGCCGGCCATGGAGAGCAGCTGGGCCGGGGTGATGTTCTCGGTCTTGGGCCGGATGATCTCCGCGTGCCACTTGTACTCGGGGTAGCCGTCCTCCTCGAAGGTGCCTTCCTCGGCGCTGTCGTCGGCGGGGAGGTCCTCGCTCATCAGCTTGGTCTCGAGGTCGGACATCTTCGAGCGCGCGAGCAGCGTGGCGACGGTCAGGCGCTTGGAGTAGGCGTGCATGTCGATGGCGCTGGCGTTGATGCCGGCGATGGCCACGAGCGACACCGCGAGGATGGCCAGGGCGATCATCACCTCGAGCAAGGTGAAGCCGCGCCGACATCCCGAGCCCGCCGAGGGGCTAGCGCTGTGGTTCGCACGCCTCAAAGACATGACCTCCCTAAACCGCGCTAGTCGCGCGGAACTTCGAGTTCCTTGTCCTCCACTCGAACCCGGCCGTTGAGCGGCGAGACGACGAGCGTGTAGACGTCGCCGTGGTCGCTCGAGACGTAGATCTGCGCGCGCTCGGTGTTGCCCTGCGGGAAGAAGTAGAGGAGGGCCTGGCCCTTCGTGTACTTCTCGCGCTGGTGAGCGCTCCAGACGGCGAGGTTGGCGCCGTCGGGGAGCTTGCGCTTCTCCATCTCGTCGTTCTTGAACTCGCTGAACTCCGCCTTCTGCTCGACCTTCTGGCGCATGGCCTCGCCCTCGTCGCGGGGCTCGACCTTGGCCTTGTACTTGTCGCGGGCCTTCTTGGCGGCGTCCTCGTCCACCTTGGCGCCGTCGCGGGCCTTCTCCTTCTCCCGCTCGACCGTGAAGCGGCCCTCGGTGCACTCGGTCCACCAGGCGCGCTCGTCGAAGTCGAAGACGATGCGGCAGACCTTCCCGGAGAGCGCCGAGTACCCGTACATGTAGCGGATGGCGCCGGCCACCCGGCCCGCCTCCTCGCGCGCGCGCACGCCGGCGTACGCCTCGATGGACGGCACCGCGACGAGGACCATCAAGGCGACGATGGCCAGCGCGATGCCGATCTCGAGCAGGGTCATGCCGCGGTCGGCGGCGCGAACCTGGGGCCGGCGGGCCCGATGGCAGGGGAGGCGGGGCATGGAGCGGAGCTACTTCTTCTCCTGGCCGAGCGTGTCGCTGGCGATGTCGCTGCCAGCGCCGTCGCCGCCCTGCTGGCCATCGGAGCCGTAGGAGATGATCTTGTAGCTGCTGCTCTCGGCCGTGTAGATGAAGTCGTTGCCCCACGCGTCCTTGGGCGTCTGGTCCAGGAACTTCTCGGTGACCAGGATCTGGAAGCCCTGGGAGGTGTCCGGGTACTTGCCGTGGCGCGCGTAGTAGAGCTTGAGCGCGCCCTGCACGCCGCGCATGGAGTTGATGGTGGTGTCCACCTTGGCCTTGTCGAGCTGGGGCAGGACCGCGACGGTCACGGTGGCCATCACCACGCCGATGATGGTGATGACGACCATGATCTCGAGCAGGGTCATGCCGCGGTCCTGCTGACGGCGGGCGTTCTGGCCCGCCAGGTCCTGGCGCATCAGACGGTGGAATCGCTTCAGGGTGCTCATCGAGTGCTCCTTGCGGACGGGGCGTCCGCGACTGCCGAAGAAAGGTCGTTGTTGTCCGGCGTGGCCGCGGAGGCGGGCGCCGGTTGGAAGAGGGAGATGCCGACCCACAGCTGGGCGAGGGCCATGGCGACGATGGCAACCCAGGCGCCGCGTCGCGCCCAGAGGTCCGCGTTCGAGTCCCCCCCTCTCCGCTTGCCGGAGAGGGGGCCGGGGGGTGAGGTACGCGTCATCCGTGCACCATGGTGTTGAGCTGCAGGATGGGCAGCAGGATGGAGAAGACGATGAACGCCACCGCACCGCCCATGCCGACGATCATCACCGGCTCGAGCAATGAGGTGAGCGCGGCGATGCGCACCTCCACCTGCGTCTCGTAGGCCGTGGCGACGTTGACCAGCATCTCCTCGAGCTGACCGCTTTTCTCGCCGATGGCCACCATGTGGTAGACGAGCGGCGGGAACTCGCCGGAGCGCTTGAGCGGCGTGGCGATCGACTCGCCTTCCTTGATGGAGTCGCGGGACTTCTCGATGACGTCGGAGAGGATGGCGTTGTCGACGATGTTCTTGACGATGTCCATGGCGGAGAGCAGCGGCACGCCGCTCTTGAGCAGGGTCGCCAGGGTCCGCGAGAAGCGCGAGATGGCGATCATCCGCACCAGGCCGCCGAAGATGGGCGCCTTGAGCACCAGCCGGTCCCACTTCACCTTGCCCTTGGGCGTCTTCTTCCAGCGGTTGAAGAGGTAGATGCCGCCGGCCAGCATCAGGCCCATCAGCCACCAGTAGTCCTGCGCCAGGTGCGACATCTCGATGAGCGCGCGGGTGGAGAGGGGCAGGGTGAGCTTGTTGTCCTCGAAGATCTTGGTGACCTTGGGCACGACCACCGTGAAGAGCACGGTGAGGATCACCAGGCCGATGAAGACCATGATGATCGGGTAGGTCATCGTCCCGATGATCTTCGAGCGCAGCCGGGCCTGGCTCTCGGTGAAGTCGGCCAGGCGCACCAGCACCACGTCCAGGGCGCCGGAGTGCTCGCCCGCGCGGATCATGTTGATGTAGAGCGTGGAGAAGACGCGCGGGTGCTGGGCCAGCGCGTCGGCCAGCGAGCTGCCCTCGGTGACGCGGGTCTTGACCTGGCTGACGACCATCTTCAGCCGCTCGTGGTCGACCTGGTCCTGCAGGGCGTTGAGGGCCTCGACCAGGGCGACGCCGGCGCCGATGAGCACCGCCAGCTGGCGGGTCATGATGGCGACGTCGGAGCTGGTCACGCGGCCGGCCAGCGTCTTCTTCAGGTCGATCTCGACCTTGGCGCCGGACTTGGCCGCGCCGCCCGCCGCCTGCTTCTCGGCGACGATGTCGGTGAGGAAGACGCCTTCCTTGCGCAGCACGCCGCGCAGGGTCTTGGCGCTGTCCGCGTCGCGGACGCCCTTGATCTGCTTGCCCGCCTCGTTGAGGCCTCTGTACTCGAAGACTGGCATGGGCCTGGCCTACCCCTCGTCTTGCTGCGCGACCAACAGGACCTCGGAGACGGTGGTCACGCCCTCGATGATCTTGCGGGCGCCGTCGTCGATGAGGGACTTCATGCCCTTCTCGACGGCCTTCTTCTTGATGGTGCCGCTGTCCACGTTCTTGAGGATGAGCTGCCGGATGTCGTCGTCGGCGGTCATCATCAGCTCGTAGATGGCGGTCCGGCCCTTGTAGCGGGAGTGCTCGCACTTCTCGCAGCCCTTCTCGCTGGCCTTGTAGATGCGCGGCACGCCCAGGTCGTGCAGCTTGGCGACGGAGAGGCCCACCTGCGAGAGCTCCTCGTCGGTGGGCTCGTAGCTGACCCGGCAGTCCGGGCAGACGCGGCGCACCAGGCGCTGGGCCAGGATGCCGACCAGCGAGGAGGCGACGAGGAAGGGCTCGACGCCCATGTCGACGAGACGGGTGATGGCGCCCGCGGCATCGTTGGTGTGGACGGTCGAGAAGACCAAGTGGCCCGTCAGCGAGGCCTGGATGGCGATCTCCGCGGTCTCCAGGTCGCGGATCTCGCCGACCATGATGACGTCGGGGTCCTGGCGCAGGAAGGAGCGCAGCGCGCCCGCGAAGGTGAGCCCGATCTTGGCGTTGACCGGCGTCTGGCCGATGCCCTGCAGCTGGTACTCGACCGGGTCCTCGGCGGTGAGGATGTTCAGGTCGGGCTTGTTGATGCGCGAGAGCGCGGCGTAGAGCGTCGTCGTCTTGCCGGAGCCGGTGGGGCCGGTGACGAGCACGATGCCGTGGCTCTTGTTGATGAGGTGCTCCATCCCCTTGAGCTGCTCCTCGTTGAAGCCGAGGTCCTCGAGGTTGAGGAGGGTGGCGCTCTTGTCGAGCAGACGCATGACCACGCGCTCGCCGTGCGAGGTGGGCACGGTCGAGAGGCGGATGTCGATGTCCTTGCCGGCGATCTTGATGCGGATGCGGCCGTCCTGCGGCAGGCGCTTCTCGTCCACGCGCAGCTGCCCCATGATCTTGACGCGCGTGGCGATGGAGTTCTGGTAGCGCTTGGGCGGCCGGATGATCTCGTGGAGCACGCCGTCCTTGCGGAAGCGCACCGCCACGTCGCGCTCGTAGGGCTCGATGTGGATGTCGCTGGCGCGCTCCTTGACCGCGCGCTTGAGCAGCGAGTTGACCAGCCGGATGATGGGCGCCTCGTCGTCCCCGGTGTCGATGAGGTCGACCAGCTCCTCGACGTCGTTGGCCAGGGAGTCGAGGTTCTCGTCGCCCTCGGCCAGGTTCTCCAGCATGTGGCCTTCGTGCGAGGCCCGGTCGTAGGCGGCGTTGATGGCGTCCAGCAGCATCGCCTGCGTCGCCAGCCGCGGCTCGATGGGCGCGCCCAGCAGCGCGCGCATGTGGTCGAGCCCCGCGGTGTCGAGCGGGTCGCACATCACCACCGGGACGAGCTCGCCCTGGCGCGCCAGCGGCAGCACCATCTTCGCGGGCTGCTTGGCGAAGTTGATGGGGATGCGCCGCACCAGCTCCAGGTCGATCTGGTCGGCGCGCACCTCGGAGAGCACCGGCAGGTCGAGCTGGGCGCCGAGCGCGCGCAGCACCTGCTCCTCGGTCACCGCCTTCAGGCCCACCAGGATCTCGCCCAGCCGCGTGTCGGGCTTGTCCTGCTTCTGGATGAGCAGCGCCTCCTCCACCTTCTCGGGCGGCAGCTTGAAGAGCAGCGTGAGGATCTCGCCGATGGGCCGGCCGCACAGGTAGGCGGGGGCGTGCGCGACGAGCATCGTGCGCTCGCGCGCAATCTGCTCCAAGCCCGTGGAGGCGGGGTCGATGGGAGAGAGCTCGGTCGTCTCGAGGGCCATGTTCCGTTCCAACAAAGGGCCGCGCCGGCCCGAATCCCTGATGACTGCTGACTTCCCCCCTTGCCGCTTGAAGCCTCGCCTCTACTGCACCGTGCCCGGCGCGGGCTCCTTCACCTCGGTTCCGGTTCCGACCGGGGTGCCTGGCGTCGCAGGCTCGCCGGGCGGGGTGGACTTCAGGTCCGCCGGGGGCGTCGGGTTCCCGTTGTCGTTCTTCTTGGGGTCGTCACCCTGGGGCATGAAGCGCTTCTCGCCGGGCGCGCCCTGGCCGCCGTTCTCGTACTTCTGGGCCTCGGTATCCATGGTGCGGAACATCTTGGCGAGCGGGCCGGCCTTGCGGGCGTAGTCGATGGGGACCTTGTAGCCGGGCTGGCGGCCGTAGAACTGCTCGACGAACTCCTGCCGCTCCTTCATCTTGCGCTCGAAGATGCGCTGGAAGTCCGAGGGGTCGCGGATGATGTAGGGGGTCAGGAAGAGGAGCAGGTTGGTGCGCTGCTTGGTGACGCCGTTCTGGCGGAAGAGCCAGCCGAGCACCGGGATGTCGCCGAGCAGGGGGACCTTGCTGACCGAGTTGACGGTGCGCTCCTGGATGAGGCCGCCGATGACGATGGTCTGCTGGTCCTTGGCGACCACCGTGGTCTTGGCGGTGCGCTTGGAGGTGGTGGGGCCCAGCCGGTCGTCCTTGGAGGCGATCTCCTCGGTCTGCTCGTCGACCTGCAGGCGGATGAAGTCGCTCTCGTTGATCTGCGGCTTGATCTTCAGCTTGAGCTCGACGTTCTGGCGCTGGATGGGGGCGATGAGGCCGGAGTAGCTGCCCAAGAGCGCGCTCGTCGCCAAGGACGAGGTGCTGGTGGCGCCGCCCAGCGAGGAAAGGGCGTTGGAGGTGATGCCCGCCTGGAAGGGCACGTTCTGGCCGACGGTGATCTCCGCGTCCTCGTTGTCGCTGGCGAGGATGTGCGGGGTGGAGATGACGTTGACGTCGGAGTTGGCTTGCAGCGCCTGCAGCACCACCGAGAAGGAGGGCAGCGCGCCGATGACGGTGTTGCTCAGGCTGGGGATGATCGAGCCCAGGTTCGGGCCCTGCAGGCCGGCGAGGAAGCCGCCCAGCGAGGCCAGGGAGCTGACCCCGCCCAGCGAGCTGGCCTTGCCCACCTCGGAGCCGATGACGCCCACCGAGGTCTGGCCGTCGATGTTCGGGGGCATGTCCTTGCCGCCGTGCCAGGAGACGCCGTAGTTGAGGTCGTTGGAGAGGTTGACCTCCATGATCACCGCCTCGATGAAGACCTGGCGGCGGGCGATGTCGAGCTTCTCCACGACCGAGACGAGGTTGCGGTAGTCCGACTTGTTGGCGATGACCACAAGCGAGTTGGTGCCCTTGTCCGCGGTGATCTTCACTTCGCCGGAGAACAGGTCGGCGACCGTCGTCGGGCCCTTGGCGGCGCCCGGCGGAGGGTTGGCGGGGCGGGCCTGCTTGTTGATGCCCTGGGTCAGCGAGGCCAGGGTGGAGGCCATCTCTTCGGCGTTGGCGTTGACCAGGTAGTAGACGTGGACGGTGTCGCCGCTGCCGGTGGGCGTGTCGAGGTGCTTGAGCAGCTCGGTGATGCGGTCGAAGGCGCGCTGGTTGCCGATGACGATGAGCTTGTTGGTGCGCTCGTCGGGGATGATCTGCTGCAGGGAGGCGGGGGCCTCAGCCTCGCCGCCGGGCTGGGCGGGTGCGGCGGGCGCCGGGACCGGCGGAGCGCCTGGAGGCGCGCCGGTGTTGATGACCGCCTGGCCGCCCTTCTGGCCGGGCTTCTTGTTCTTCTCCTCGAAGACCTGGCGCAGCTTGTCGGCGATCTCCTGGGCGGTGGCGAACTGCACCTGGATGATGCGGATCTCGTCGGTGGTGGTCACCGAGTCGAGCCGGTCGATGATCTTCTCGAGCCGGTGCATGTTCAGGCCGAGGTCGTTGACGATGATGGTGTCGGGCGGGAAGGCGATGGTGTCGCCGTCGCGGCTGACCAGCTGCTGGATGACGGCGCGGACCGGCTCGGCCTCGACGTAGCGCAGCTTGAACAGCTTGGTCACCATCTGCTCGTTGGTGGTGTAGGGGACGGTCTCATCGAGCAGGGTGGGGATGGGGGCCTGCTTGCCGGCGCGCTTCTCGACGATCTTCCAGTACTTGCCGGCCTGGTAGACGGTGAGGCCGTTGGCGTCGAGGGCGGACAGGAAGGCCTGGTAGGCCTCCTCGGCGGTGACGCCGACCTTGCCGTGCTCGGGGCCGACGATGGTGATCTTGCCGCGCACGTTCTCCGGCAGGATGAACAGCCGCCCGGTCATGTCGGAGATGGTCTGCACCAGCTTGTCGATGTCGACCTTGTCGAAGTCGAGCTGGAACAGGCCCTTGCCGGCCATCTTCTTGCGGTCGGGGCCCTTGGCGTCCTCGGGGGTGATGATCGCCGGCTCGGTGCCCTTCGGCTTTTGCGGCTCGCCGGGCTTGGGCGCGGGCAGCGTGACCTTCATCGGACTACCGGGAGGTGCCGCCGCGGGGGCGGGGCCCTTGAGCGGCGGCGTCGGGGCGGCGGCGCTGGCGACGGAAGGGAGGGCCAGCGAGGCAGCGAGGGCGGTGGCGAGCAGACGATGCATGGTCTTGGGCGCTTGAGAGTGAGTGGCGGGACTACCGCACGTTGTACGTCTTGCGAACCGCGCTTCCGTTGCGATCGACTTCGATCTCGATGCGGTTCGATTCCTTGAGCTTGGTGTAGACCTCGAGCGCCTTGTCCGGGCTGTTGATCTCGAAGCCGTTGATTCGGCGGACGATGTCGCCGTTCTGGATGCCGATCTTGGTGTAGAGCGAGTCGGGCCTGATGCTGAACAGCTTGAAGCCGGTGGAGACGCCGTCCTTGAAGGCGGGGACGATGCGCGCCTGCATGGCGATGTCGTTGAGGTTGCCCAGCGCCTTGTTGATCTCGTCGCGCGGGATCTCGTAGGTGTCGGCGCCCGTCTCCTTGATGCCGGCGCCGACCGCGCTGGACGGAGGCGGGTTGGTGTTCGACGCGACGGTGATCGGCGGCTGGGGAACCGGAAGAGGATGGCCCTCGCCGGAGCCGAGCTCGTCGTCGATGTACTCCTTGCGGCCGTTGTTGTTGATGAGGACCCGCTTGAGCTCGATCTCGATGATCTCGGCGGTCTGGATCTTGTCGCCGACCATGTAGACGGTGGTGACCTTCGAGTTGCCGTCCTCGATGTTGGCGAGCGACCACTCCGGCAGGTTCGCCACCATCGTCCCGATGAGGCGCACGCGCAGGCTGGTCTTCACCGCCTCCTGCGACTCGAGGTCCGGCGGCGCCGGCGGAGCCTCCTCGGCGGCCTTCTCCTCGACCTTGGGCAGCTCGATGCCGGTGACCTTGGAGAGGGCCTCGGGCGAGAGCGCGACCTTCTGAACCTGCTGGGTGAGCGCGACGGTCTGGGTGGCTGGCTGGGGTTCCGCGCCGGGAGCCAAGGCGGCTCCGACGAAGACGTTGACCGTCTTGGCGGACAGGTACGACGCCGCCAGGAGGAAGGCCAGGTTCACGACCCAGAAGTACTTTCGGAAGAACAGTTCCATGGTCGTCAGTCGGTGATGCGGTAGTCGAGGCGCTGGGCGGCGCCGTTGCGGTCAGTTTCCACTTCGACGCGCGACATGCGCGTGACTTGCGTGGCCAGGTCCAGCAGCGCAGCGGGCTTGGTCAGTTCGTATCCGGCGACCCGGCGGATGACGTCGCCTTGGGCCAGGCCGAGCTTCCCGAGCAGAGAGTCGGAGGTGAGGCGCACGAGCTTCCAGCCGCGGTTGATGCCGCCCTCGATTGCGGGGACGAAGCCAGCCTTCATCAGCTCGGCGCCAGGGTTGGCAAGGAAGGCCTCGAGCGCCTTGCGCTCGATGACGTACTTGCCGGGGCCGACGACGGTGAGGCCGGGGACCGCTGCGGCGGTGGGGCCTTGGGCGCCGGCCGTCGCGACCGACTGCTCGAGGTCGATGGTCTCGCGGCGCCCCTGGTTATCGACGATGACGCGCAGGCGCTCGATGTCGAGGACGGTCGCGCCCTGGATGGTGTCGCCGATGGCGTAGACGGTGGTGTCCTTGGCCGTCAGGTCCTGGAGAGTGGCGAGTGAGAGCTCAGGCAGGTTGGAGACCGAGGTTCCAAGGAGCTTGACCGACAGCGCCGAAGGGGTGGGGGCCGGGGTCGGGGGCAAGGGCTCGGCCTGAGTGCCACCGAGCGGCAGGTCCAGGACTTGCGAAACCGCCTTCCCATCGAGCGCCGTTTTGACAACCGGACTCGCACCGGAAAAACCAAGTGAATCCGAAGGGATGTGGATGGCTCTCGGAACCAGCGCCCCCACCAGCAGCGCGCAGAGGCTCGCCGCGGCGGCGGTGAAGCCGAGATCGACCATCCAGAAGCAGCGTCGGAGCACGAAGGTCATGGTTGAGTGGTTCCGGAACAGGCTTTCAGCAAGTTCCATGCCCTGGCGCCAGGCCGCGTGGGCGTACTCCAACCACACGAAAGCACAACTGTTTTATTGGCCGTCGCTGGCGACCAGGAGGCCCGAACCGTAAGAGCCCCTCCCGGCCGGACAATTTGTCAAAAGCCCGAAGCCGACCGCGACAAAGCGACCAAGCAGCCAGAGGGCAGGGGAGTCCTGCAAATTCAACGAGTTACGAGGCAGCCGCTCCTGGGCCGTACTTGGCCAAGAAGCCCTTGAGGCGGACCTTCTTTCGGCTGGCGTCCGAGCTCATGAACCGCACGGTCCCGAAGATGGGCCGCTCGAACCAGGGGCGGTCGTAGCGGCCGAAGACCCAGAGGATGCCGCTGTACGAGTTTGGGTCCCGGCCGTCGAGCGCGTACTTGTTGTTCAGCTCGACGAGGACGTCGAGGGCGTCCTGCGGGCTGCGCGTCCACTCGAGCACCTTCTTGCCCCACAGCATGCGCAGGAAGTTGTGGATGCGGCCGTCGCGCACGAGCTGGCGCTGGGCCGCGTTCCAGAGCCTCGTCGTGTGTGAGCGCCTGCTCGAACTCTTCGAGCGAGTAGACGAACTCGCGCTTGTCCTTGGCGTGCTTGCCGAGCGTGGCGAGCGCCCAGCGCGGCAAGGACTGGAGATCGCCGGCGTCGTCGCGGTGGGCGCTGAAGTTGAAGCCCAGCTCGCGCCAGACCACGAGCTCGTCCAGGAAGGCCTCGCCGTTCTCGTCGAGCCCCCACCAGCCGCGAGAGCCGCCGCGCGGCTTGCCGTCGAGCGACTCCTTCGTCCAGCCCGTGCGCTTGGCGAGCTCGGCGAGGACCTCGTGCGTCGAGAGGTGCCCGAAGTGGAGGTACGGGGACAGGCCGCTCGTGATGTCGGCGTCGGGGTCGTTGTGCTCGTCCGCGTAGCGCGCGAGCTTGCCGTCGAGAAAGGTGGCGAGCTGGCGCGAGGCCGCCGCTGAGCCGCCCACGAGGCCCTCGACCGCCGGGACGCCATGGTCGATCGGCAGGCGCTCGAGCCTCACCTGCGAAGGCCAGCGGCGCGAGATTCGACGCCGGGAGCTTGGCCCGCTCGAACCGCGGGATCTTCCGCTTCGCGAACGGATTGGCCGCGGGCGCGATCAAGTGCGGCGCGAGGTTGCGCTGCAGGTAGAGCCGGAAGAACCGCGCGGAGACGAAGGTCCGCCCGGGCGCTCGCATCGGCAGCAGCCCGCAGGAGTCGACGCGCTCGAAGCGCACGGGGATTTGCGGCGCCGCGGCCTCGATGGCCCGCGGGAGGAAGAACTCCGGGAAGTCATCGGCGACGACGACGCAGGCCTTGGCTGACAGCGCTCCCAGAAGCCCTCGCCCCGCGCCGCGAGCGGGCTCGACGTAGGCGAGGTAGCCCGCGCCGGCCTTGGCGAAGCGCTCGGCGTTGACCTCCATCCCGTCGAGCACGAAGCGGTGGAAGCGGTCGCAGGCCCAGCGGTAGCCGACGCGCAGCCCTTCGAAGACCAGGAGCGGCTTCTTCAGCTCGACGCACCAGTCCAGGGCCCGCTGCAGCGCGAAGTTCCAGCCGGCGCGCCGGTTGGCGGTCACCCAGTAGAGGACGTAGTCGCCGTCCGGCCGGACCGGCGCCTCGCGAAGGGCCTGCACGCGCTCCGCGGGGACGCTATCCAGCTTCACGCTCGACCTCTGGGCGGCTGGGACAGGGCTCGGCCGCTTCTTCTAGAGTGGGGCCCACGGAGGAACCCATATGCGCCTGCGCTTCTTGATGTCGAGTGCCGTCGCCGGTTTCGCGGCGCTGGCGCTCAGTGGCTGTCCCGTCGAGCTGCTCTGCCAGCCCTGCACCCTGGGCGAGACCCGCTGCTCGGGCGACCTCGTCGAGACGTGCCTCGCCGACGGCGACACCTGCACGATGTGGAGCGACGCGTCGGCCTGCGCCACCGGAACCTGCAACGCCGCCACCGGGAAGTGCGGCACTTCGGGCGGCGGCACCTGCGGCGGCGTGCCCGTCAACGGCCGCTGCGTCTCGCAGACCCGCGCCGAGTACTGCGAGGTCCCCACCGGCAGCGCCGATCCCCAGGTGAAGTCCATCGACTGCCCCAGCGGCCAGGCCTGCCGCGTGGAGTCCGGCCGCGCGCGTTGCCGTCCCACCGGCGCCTGCCTCGAGGGCGAGCTGCGCTGCAAGGACGCGAGCACCCTCGAGGGCTGCCAGAACGGCGCCTGGGCCAGCCAGTCGTGCCCCAACGGCTGCAACGGCGACAACCCGCTCGGCGCCTTCTGCCTGCCCGCCATCGCCACCCACAAGGTCCGGGTGACCTTCCGCTACGAGGCCAAGGCGATCAACTCCGGCCGCACCGACTGGGGCGCCTCCGAGCTGCGCCCCGCCGCCCACTTCCTGCTGGCGAGCTTCTCCGGCGCCACCGGCGAGCTCGAGAGCCTGGACGTGGCCATCACCGGCGCCGACGGCAGCGCCAGCATCGCCATCCCCGACAACCCCACCACCGACGACGTCGTCGCGCTGCTCGCGGTGGGCATGAACAAGGACGGCAGCATCCGCTTCCTGGTCGGCAACCCCGGCTTCAACTACGCCGGCCAGCAGGAGGTGGGCAACTACGGCAGCAAGCCGGCGGTCTGGCTCTGGGCCTTGTCTTCCAGCGACCTCTCTGACGGCGCCTCCTCCACCATCAGCCAGGACCAGGGCTCGGGCGCCGCGCACATCTTCGAGTACCTCCAGAGCTCGTTCGCGCACGCCGACACCGCCTTCCCGGGCCGCACCGGACTGACCCTGGTCGCCTGGGTCGGCCTGGGCACGACCTGGAGCTGCGGTGCCTGCTTCGCCGCCTTCCCGGTGCAGGCCTTCGACCAGAGCTTCGACTCCCAGGCCTGGTTCCCGGCGGACACGACCGACGAGGCCTACTGGTCGGATCCCGTCCTGGCCCACGAGCTGGGGCACTGGGTGATGGCCTCCTATGGCACCTCGCCGAACGAGGGCGGCACGCACATCATGTCCGTCCCCACCTTCCCCGGGCAGGCGTGGTCGGAGGGCTTCGCCACCTGGCACTCGTCCGACCTGCGCAACAGCCCGCTCTACTACGACAAGCAGCAGGGCAGCTTCTTCTGGGTCGACCTCGAGGCTCGGCAGTACTCGAGCGAGGGCGCCAACTGGACGCGGCCGGACCCGTCGGAGGGCCTGCTGCAGCGAGTGGACGAGAACGAGGTCGCGGCGATGCTCTGGACGCTGTCGCGCTCCAGCACCGGCGCCAGCGCGAAGATGTACCAGGCGCTCGCCTCGACCCAGATGAACAGCGCTCCCTGGTCGCGCGAGTACACGCGCCACACCTGGGAGGTCGACAACTCCGGCAGCCTCGTCAACGTGCAGGACACCGGCGAGTCGGCGCCGCACCTGGCGGACTTCCTGGACGCGCTCGAGTGCCAGGGCTTCTCCAAGAGCTCCGTCTCGGACGCGTGCGATCCCAGCAGCGCCTACCCGTACCCCACCCAGAGCCCCATCTGCCGCTAGAGGGAAACGACATGACCCGTACGAACACCAACAGGACTTCGGTTCGGCGCTTCGCTTCCCTCCGAACCGAAGTCTCCGTCATCGCCTTCGCCGCCGCCTTCTCCCTCTCGGCCTGCGCCTCGCAGAAGCCCGCGCCCGAGCCCACCTTCGCCGACGAAGGCCAGTCGGCGGGCAGCGTGCCCATCACCGTCAAGTGGTCCATCCCCGCGGTCGAGGAAGGAAAGACGCACATCGCCGTGCGCATCCGCCACCTGATGGCGGTGCCAGTCGAGGTGCAGATCCAGCTTCCGGTTGGCGCGAAGCTCGCCGGCGGGCGCACGCGCTTCACCATCCCTGCCGACGGACCGAAGGTGGTCATCGAGAAGCTGGTCCTCGAGGGCGAGCTCGCCGAGACCGACGAGCTGGTCGTGCAGGCCGACGCGAGCGGCGCCGACTTCGGCATCCACGGCAAGGACACCTTCAGCAAGAAGCCCAGGGTCGTCCCGCAGCCGAACCAGGAAGGGCCGGAGCTGAAGGTCGGCAACAAGAACCTGGGGAACGCGGTGCCGATCAAGGTGGACGGGCAGTAGGACTCTGGGCTTCGGACTGCGGGCTTCGGGCTTCGGGTCAAGCCCCGGCCTGCAGTGCCCGAGGCCTCGGAGGCCAGGCGCGAGCGCGCCCGGGGCGGTGCCAAGAGCTCCGACGAAGGTAGCCGAAGGCAACCAACGAACCCCCTCCCGCAGTTGGGAGGGGGCAGGGGGGAGGGCCGTCCTACGGCGCCGCCTTCTTCGCCACCAGCTCCCAGACGCCGAGCACCACCGCCAGCAGCCCGATGGGCCCCCAGATCCGAATCTCGGTGCTCGCGCCGCTGATGGCCCGCGGCACTTCAATCGCCAGCACCGCCAGCCCGGCGACGATGGCGAGCACCGCGACGCCTTTGGTCAGCTTCGGGTGGTCGCTCACTTCTTCTTCTTTCCGCCGGCCTTCTTCTTCGCGGCAGCCGGCTTGGGCGCGGGCTTGGCTTCCTCGGGCTTGTCTTCCCCCTTCGGCTCGTCGACCGCCGCCGTGTCTTCGCTCCCAGCCGGCGCCGCGGTCGCGTCGCGCCCGTTCTGGATGACGTCGACGAGCCGCTGGATCTCCTCGGTGCTCTCCGCGTTCTGGGCGATCTTCGAGTCGCGCTCGATGGTCGCCTGAAGCAGGGGGATGCTGCCCTTGATCTTGGCGCGCGCGTCCGGCTTGTTCCCTACCATCCAGTCCACGGCGAGCACCGCCGCCAGCCGCGGCACCAGGTCCGCCTCGGCCTTCACCGGCCGGTTGATCGAGGCCAGCAGCGCGTCGAGCGCCTCGAGGTCGCCCTTCTCGGCGACGGCGTAGGCCGCCTTCTCGCGCACCACCGTGTCGTCGCTCGCCAGCGCGCCGGCGAAGCACTGGGTGTCGGTGCAGGCGCTCACCGTCTCCAGCGCCTTGCGGTACGAGGTGAGGTTCTTGGTGCGCTCCTCGGTCACCCGCACGCGCTCCTTGTCGCAGTCCACCTCGCCGTAGTCGCCGGCCTTGCACTCCGCCATGAACTTCTTGGGCTCTTCCTTGATGAAGCCCTCGAAGTAGCGGACCTCGTTCTTGCCGCCGAGCGCCACGATGCCCTGGATGCACGGCTCGCGGCTGATCCAGTTCCCCTGCCCGGCGCAGGCGACCATCTTGGGCAGCACCGACTTGTCGCCGATGCGGCCGAGCGCGTCGGCCACCTTCACCCGGTCCTCGCCCTTGAGCAGCTCGGTGAGCGGGCCGACCGCCGCCCTGGCGCGCATGCGGCCCAGCGCCTCGACCGCCGCGGTCTGCGCGACCAGCGCCATGTCCGGGTCGCTGTCCTTGTATTTGAGCTGCCTGACGAGCGGGCCGACCATCCGCGGGTCGCGCAGGTGCCCGGCGACCTGGGCGCTGATGCTGGCGATGATCGCCGGCTGGTACTTCTTCTCCTTGGCGTACTTGATGGTCTCGGTGTCCTTGCCGGTCAGCAGGCCCAGCACCGCGTCGTTGGAGGTCGGGCGCAGGCGGAACAGGCCGAAGGCCGCGTCGGCGTACATCGACAGCGCGCCGCGCTGGTAGAACAGGCCCTTGAGGAAGAGCGGCAGCGCGTCCTTGGGCGCGATGAGCGAGAGCGCGGTGAACGCCTTCTTGTTGAACGGCGCCTCGGCCTTCTCGTCGAGCGCCAGCGCGGTGAGCCGCGGCACCGCCTCGGTCCCGCCGATCTTCCCGAGCGCGTTGAGCACGTCGAACTTCACATAGTTGCTCGGCGTGGCGTCCAGGAGCTTGAGCAGCGCCGGCACCGCCGACTTGCCGCCCATCTCACCCAGGGCCTGCGCCATCTTCTGGTTGGCCGAGTCGACGTCGACCTGGTTCTTGGCCGAAGGCTCGAGCCTCCAGGGCCTCGGCGATGGCCGGGATGGTCGTGGGCTCCTTGAACTCGACGAGCGCCGCGGCGATCTCCGCCTTCACCTTCGGCGGGTTCTTCTTCAGCCCGGCGACCAGCACCGGCACGCACTCGCTCTTGCCGATCTTCTTGAGGTTCTCGACGGCGCGCAGCTTCTGCTTCGTCTCCGCGTCCTTGTCCTTGAGGATCTTCGCCTGGTCCTTGATGGAATTCGGGTCGGCCTTGCAGGAGGCCAAGGCGACCGAGAGGGCGGCGAGGAGGACGAGCCGGGACGTCGAGCGCATGCGACGGACCTCACGCTTGGGGGATGGGATTGGCGTGCGCCATTAGCCCGCAAGGCGCGGGCAGGGTCAATCGGAAGGCCGTGGGCTCGCTCGGACGGAGTCGAGCGGCCGCGGAGGTCCGCTCGTTAGCCGGCGAAGTACGGGCATTCCGTCTTCAGGCACTCGCGGTTCTGCGCGCTGAAGCGGCAGACGATCTTTCCCGCCGGCGCGAGCTCGATGCCCAGCGCCTCGCGGGTCAGGGCCGCCGCGCCCTCCAGGGAGACGAAGGTGTCGCGCTTGCAGCAGCGCGGCCCGCCCAGCTTGGCGACCTGCGAGAGCACGCGCGCCGTCGCCTCGTTCGAGAGCCGCCACTCCTTGGTCGAGAGCGGGGTGGCGCCCGTCGCGACGCTGAAGAAGATGCCGACGCCCACCGCCGCCCCGCAGGCGCCCCAGAAGCCGCAGAAGCCGCCGAGCACCGCGTCCGAGCGGCGCCGGGCCTCCTTGAGCAGCTTCTCCTTGTCCGCGGCGCGGTTCGAGGCGTTGCAGGTGGCCGTCAGCAGCACCGCCGGCACCAGGAAGTGGTGCTCGGGGCCGTGCATGTGGAAGCTAGGGCTCTTCATCAGCTGGTTGGCCAGCGCGATCGGGTCGGTCTCGGCCGAGGCGCGGCAGACGGACTCGATGACGTCGAGCGCTCCCTTCTTGTGGCAGCGGTCGCAGACGAAGTGGCCGGCGGCGCAGGAGGCGTCGGCCGTGGCCTCGAGGTCGCAGAGCGCGCAGGTTCGGGCCGAGCGCTCCTGGGCGTACTCGAGCGCCGCTCCGCAAACGAGGCATCCGGACTTGGCGTCCATCGTCGCTCCTTTCTCTTCAAGCCGCCTGGGCGGCAACGCCGAGGTCGGTCAGCGCGTCGAGCACAGGAACGCCGAGCGAGCGCAGCCGAGCGGGCGACTGGTGGCCCGAGGGGATGAGGACGCAGCGCACGCCGATGTCCCGGGCGACCTCGCAGTCGTGGTCGGTGTCGCCGACGAGCAAGACCTGCCTCGGGTCGATGCCCAGCTCGGCGATCCACCGCCGCCCGGTCTCGAGCTTGCCGCCCGCGAAGTGGTCGGTCAGGCCGAGCACGGCGACGAAGCGCTCGCGCACGCCCAGCCGCGTCGACTGCTCCTCGAGCCGCCCCTGCTGGCTGGCGGAGAGGATGCTGCAGCCGATGCCCCGATCCGCGAGCGAGCCGAGCGCCTGCTCGGCTCCGGGCTGCAGCCGGCACTCGTGCTGGCGCTCCTGGTAGCCCTCGATGAAGTCGGTCCCGACCTTCTCGAAGGGATCGGCGGCGAAGTCGAAGCCCAGGCGGACGTAGTAGTCGCGCACCGGGAAGCAGAAGAGGTCCTGGTAGCGCGCCGCGTCGAGCGTGGGCAAGTTGCGCGGGCTGAGGAGGCCATTCATCACCTCGACGCAAAGCCAGGCGTCGTCGAGGAGCGTGCCGTTCCAGTCCCAGATGACGTGGCGGATGTTCTCGAGGTGTTCGGGCTGGTCCATGGATACGCTCTGGCGGAGACGGAGGGCCTCTGCCACTCCCTGTGGGGCGCGGCGATCCTCCACAACCGCGGTCGCTTCGCAAGGCGCGGGAATCAGCCGAGGGGGTGCCAGGTTCTAGTGCCGTCAACCAAGACGGCCCAGAGGGGCCTTGACGCAGCAAACGAGGTGGTTAGTCAAGAATCCTGCGCCGCAGTTCACCCGGAGATGGTCGAAGGGCCCGATGGCGCAGAGGACGAACCAAGGAGGAACGCATGATTTGGCAGTGCGCCGATTGCGGTCACCAGGTTGTCCACCCGAAGCGTCCCGCGGCGTGCAGGTTCTGCGGACCGGACGTGGAGTTCTTCGGCTCCGAAGTGAAGCAGCCGCTGCCCGCCGCCAAGGTGAGCGGGCACGCCGGCACCTGGTCCATCGGGAAGCTCGAAGCCCGCTCCCCGCTGACCGATCACCGAAGGCGTGGGCTCGTGTCAGCAACGCTCAGCGCGGATCCCAACCGGAACGGTCCCCTCGCTCGGCCGGGAGCGAGGGGGCCAGGAAGGTTCAGGTCTCCTTCACCAACTGGATGTCGATGGTGACGGACTTCATGTTGATGCACGCGCAGAGGTCGTTGTCGGGCAGGACCTCGACGGTCCGGGTCTCGGTCCTGTAGCCGGGCGCGCGGATGGTCAGCGTGTAGGTCTTCGGCCCGCCGAATATGGCGCAGGAGGTGTAATAGCCATCCACGTCGTTGCAGGTGGTCTGGTCGCCGCCCGCCGTCACAATCGTGACTCCGGTGACGCTCGAGCCATCGGTGGCCCTGATGTTGAGCACGACGGCGGAGTTCTCGATGGCCGGGCAGGTCGCGAAGAGTCTGCAGTCGCCACAACCGCTGAGGCCAAGGGCTGCAACGGCACCGAGAGTGGCCAGGATGAAGCGCATCATTTGAGGAGCCTTCCTTCACTCCGGCCCAAAAGTGCGGGGAGGGTAGCACTCGCGGTCATAGCCGGTCCACGGCACTTCGCCCTCTCGACGAGCTCGGGGTGTCGCCCCTCAGAGCCCGTCGACGGACTTCTCGAGCTCGGGCTGGAAGTCGGTCCGGGTCTTGATGAGGTTCGCGAACTTCGCGCTGCGGTAGGAGAGCAGCGGGGTGGCTCCGGGGCTGCTGAAGTCGCCGCGAATCTCCGTGCCCAGGAAGTCGTGGGTCTCGACCTTGGGCTTTGGCGGAGCGGCGGCGGCGAACGCTGAGCCAGAGACGAGGACTGCCGCGGCAACGATGGTGGCGGTGAGCAGCTTCATGTTCCCTCCAGGACACGAGCCAGTTCGACGCCGGCAAGGATAGCACCGCGGGTCCACGGCATGGCGCGCCGGGCGGGGTGGGGAGTAGAACCTTGCCCATGTCGAGACCCCTCGCCGTCGCCCTGGTGCTGCTCTCCCCGGCTCTCGCCGCTGCCGCCGGCATGTATCCCTACGTCAGCAAGGGGCCGGTCATCCTGGGCGTGACGCCCAGCGAGGCGTGGGTCTCCTGGTACACCGTGCACCACCAGGGCACCTCGAAGTTCGGGAACACCTGCTACAACGACGCCCTGACCGGCTCGCCCAACGACACCATCCCCACCGTCACGCTCAAGCTGCCCAACGGCAGCGGCGCGACCTTCGAGGACCCGACCTGCTCGCGCTTCCACCGCGTGCACCTGGTCAACCTGCAGCCGGACACCGCCTACTCCTTCACGCTCGACATGGAGTACGCCTCCGGGGGCGCGAAGGCGTCGGGGAGCTTCAAGACTGCGCCCGCCGCCCACCGGCCGTTCAAGTTCGTGGTCTACGGCGACAACCGCGACGCCGAGAGCACCGCGACCTCCACCCGGGCGCTGCACGAGTCGGTGGTCGCCGCCATCCGCGCCAGCGACGCCGACGCCGACTTCCTGCTCAACACCGGCGACATGGCGCTCAACCTGCCGGTCGTCTCCGGCGACGACCGCGGCTACACCGAGTTCTTCGAGATCGAGCGGCCGCTGCTCGCGACGCACCCGAGCGTCTTCGCCTTCTCGAACCACGAGAGCATCGACCCCGAGTTCTACGACGGCCTGGCCAGCGCCGCGCTCTTCGCCGGCGCGCCGCACCCGCGCTACTTCTCCTTCGACTGGGGCAAGGTGCACGTGGCGGTGCTCGACGCCTTCGAAGGCGCGCACAGCACCTTCTCCGGCAACGACCCGATGGTCACCGACGCGCAGGCCCAGTGGCTGGACGGCGACCTCGCCGCCGCCAAGGCCCGCGGCCAGAAGCTCTTCCTGATGAGCCACCACGGCGCCTTCAGCCATGGCACCGGCGACGCCCACGGCGGCAACGCGGACATGCAGAAGAAGATCGTCCCGCTGATGCTCAAGTACGGCGTCCTCTCGACCTTCGCCGGGCACGACCACTACTTCGAGCACGGCCGCGAGCAGTGCACCGACTACCTCGTGGTCGGGGCCGGCGGCGCGCCGCTGTACGCCCCCGACTTCACCGCGGCCGGGCTCATCTACGCCTTCGCCGAGCCCTCTTTCGTCGTGGTGAGCGTGGACGCAGCCGGCAACGCCAAGGGCGTCGCCAAGGACGGGCAGGGCAACGTCATCCACGCCTGGGACTTCGTGCCCGCGGGCTGCGAGACGGCGGCGGACGCCGGGATGCCGGCCGAGGACGCCGGGACCGTGGTGGTCGGCGAGGACGCGGCGGCGCAAGGCTCCGACGACGCCGCGACCGAAGTGGCGGACGGCTCGCAAGTCGCTCTGGATGCCGCAGCCCAGCCCGGCCCCGATGCTCAGGCGGCGCAGCCGGGCCTCGATGCCGCCTCCGTCGTCACGCCAGGCAAGGACGCGGGTTCGGGGGCGGTCGCGCCCAAGGGCTGCGGCTGCTCGTCGGCCGGATCCTCGACGGGCCTCGTGGGACTGGTGCTGGCGAGCGTGCTGGCCAGGCGGTGGCGACGTCGAAGCTAGTCTTCCGGCTCGTTGGCCGCTTCCGAAGTCGGCACCGGGCGTTTGCCCACCTCGGGCTCGCGCGGTTCGGTCGCCAGCGGCCGCTTGAGAATGGACGGTAGGGGTCGCTGCGTACTGCTCGGGAGGAGCCTGGGCACCGCCCACCCCTGGCACCGCGGCGCCGCGCTCCATCCGCCGGTCCGGCCAATCGCCGGGCGGCTCGGCTGAGCGCGAAGGGGCGCCAGGAACCAAGTCGGGAGGCACCCGGTCGGCGCGGGCTTCGGGGGCCACGCCGTGCGTGGTCCAGGGCTCTACATCGCCACGGGCCTGATCGACCACCTCATCGCCCAGCGGCTCCTTGGGTTCCATCTCGTCCACCCAGTCCACGTCGTCCGCTCCGTCGACCCCGTCCACCACCTACCCAAGGTGAGCACCTGTCGCCGGCGGCGCAGACGGCGCGCAGGCCGGCGAGCGCCGAAGTGGCGAGCGTCGGGTCACGCCGGCCGCGCAGGTCCCCATCTTTGGCGCCAAAGGAGAGACCTCATGAGCGAAGCGAAAGAGCCGAGCGGGCCCACGAAGGTCAAGGGCGCACAGGACGTGCGCCACGCCGCCGAAGGCGAGGAGAGGCTCATCGACCAGCTCGGTGAGCCCAGCGAGCCAGCGCCGGAGGCGACCACGCCGTCGCACGGCGATCCGCTGCGGGAAGCGCAGGACCAGGGCCCAGGAACGGAAGCGGGGGAGAGCAAGCCATGAAGGCCGTCGTGTGGAAGGGCTCCAACCAGGTGGAGGTAGCCGAGGTCGAGGACCCGAAGATCGAGAGCGCGACCGACGCCATCGTGCGCATCAGCTCCACGGGCATCTGCGGCAGCGACCTGCACATGTACGAAGGGCGCATCGACGCGCCGTCGGGCATGGTCTTCGGCCACGAGAACCTGGGCGTGGTCGAGCAGGTGGGGCCCGCGGTGGTGAGCATCCGGGTCGGCGACCGGGTGGTGCTTCCCTTCAACATCAGCTGCGGCGTCTGCATGAACTGCACCCGAGGCTTCTTCAGCGCATGCCTGGTGGCCAACCCCGACGGCGTCGCGGCGTCGTATGGATACGCGGCCATGGGCCCGTATCGAGGCGGCCAGGCGGAGCTCTTGCGCGTGCCGTTCGCCGACGTGAGCTGCCTCAAGCTCCCGGGCGAGCCGGGCGACGAGCTCGAGGACGACTTCCTGCTGCTCTCCGACGTCTTCCCCACCGGCTACCACGGCACCGAGCTCGCGGGAGTGGGCCCGGGCAAGACGGTGGCGGTCTGGGGCGCGGGGCCGGTGGGCCTCTTGGCGGCCTACTCGGCCATGCTGCGCGGCGCCGCCGAGGTCTACGTCATCGACGCGGTGAAGGACCGGCTGAAGAAGGCCGAGCAGATCGGCGCCATCGCCGTGGACTTCTCCGCCGGCGACCCGGTCGAGCAGATCTTCGAGATTCGCAGCTCCAACCCGCTCATCAGGGGCGCGCTGCGGCCGGGCGAGGAGAAGATGATGGGCGTCATGTGCGGCATCGACGCCGTCGGCTACCAGGCCAAGAACCAGCAGGACCCGTCGCGCGAGCGGCCGACGCAGGTCATCGAGGACCTGGTGCGGCTGGTGAACCCCACCGGGCAGATCGGCGTCGTGGGCGTCTACATGCCGGGCGACCCGGGCGCGCAGAGCGAGCAGGCCAAGAAGGGCGTCTTCTCGCTGCCGTGGGCCAAGTTCTTCGAGAAGGGGATCGCGGTCGGGCAGGGCCAGACGCCGGTGAAGCAATACAACGTGCTCCTGCGCGACCTGATCATCGCCGGGCGCGCCAAGCCGAGCTTCATCGTCAGCCACCGCCTACCGCTGAGCGAGGCCCCCAGCGCCTACGACAAGTTCGACCGGCGCGCCGACGGCTACACCAAGGTCGTCCTCAAGCCCATGCCGCCGTCGACGTACCGCGTCGGGGTGAACGCGGCGACGTAGAGAGAGGGGAACTGTGCCTACCGGGTCTCCGTCTTGACGGACTCAGGCTCGAAGCGCCGCAGCGCGGGCGAGACGACCGCGGCCACCGCCGCCACGACCACGCAGGCCAGCCCGCCGGAGATGACCGAGAAGAGCGGAGTGGTGAGCCGGGCCAGGTACCCGGCCTCCACCTCGCCCAACTGCGGCCCGCCCATGAAGAACATCATGTTGACGCTGGTCATCCGGCCGCGGAGCTCGTCGGGCGTGACCAGCTGCCGCACGGTCTGGCGGATGACCATGCTCACCGTGTCCGCCGCGCCGGACGCCGCCAGCGCCAGCAGCGAGAGCAAGAACCAGTGCGAGGCGCCGAAGACGGCGATCGCCACGCCGTAGAAGGCGACCGACCAGAGGATGACGAGGCCCTGCCGCCGCGGGAGCGCCACCGCCGCCATCACCGCCCCCGCGATCGCCGCGCCGATGGGCTGCGCCGCGTAGAGCAGCCCCAGGCCCTGCTTGCCGACGCCGAGGATCTGGTCGGCGTAGATGGGCATGAGCAGCATCGCGCCGCCGAAGAAGGTGGCGAAGAAGTCGAGCAGCATCGTCGAGCGGATGATGGGCGTGCGCTTGAGGAAGGCGAGGCCTTCGCGCGCCGCCGCGAGCCCGACGGTCGCGCCAGGCCGGGGCGGGGTGCGCGTCTTCATGGTCAGCAGCGCGCCGATGACCGCCAGGAACGAGCCCGCGTCCGCGAAGTAGACGGGCGCGACGCCGGCGTGCTCGAGGACGAGGCCGCCCAGGGACGGCCCGAGGATGGTCGCGACCTGCACTGTCGTCGCCCACAGGCTCAGGGCTCCGGAGAGGCGCTCGCGCGGGACCAGGAGCGGCACCAGCGCCTGTCGGGTCGGCGTGTCGATGGTCAACGCCGCGCCGGAGACCGCCGCCATGGCGTAGAGCAGCCAGGCGCTCGCCCAGCCCTGGTGCGTGGCGATGCCCAGGACCAGCGAGACGCACGCCAGCGCGGTCTGGGAGAAGAACATCAGCCGCCGGCGGTCGAAGGCGTCGGCGACCACGCCGCCCAGGAGCGCGAAGGCGACGATGGGCGCGACGCGGAAGGCGCCGAGCAGGCCCAGCGCCGCTGGAGAACGGGTGAATTCGTAGAGCTGCCAGGCCACGGCCACCTGCTGCATGTGCGAGCCGGTCAGCGAGACGAGCTGGCCGAAGAGCAGCGAGCGGAAGTCCGGGGACTCGAGGGAGGGGAAGCGCGCGGTAATCGAGGACATCGGGCGCGGGATTGTGGAGCAAGCCACGCCCGATGCCCAGCGAAGCTACGCGTGGCTCGCCGCCGGCCGCATCGCCGGCGCACTCCGCCGCTCGGCCACCGGGACCTTGGCTCGCGCCTCGGACAGCCGGGCCAGCGTGAACGCCGACAGCGCCAGCAGCACGTCGCGGACGGCGACGTCGAAGTAGTGCCCGGTCGTCACCAGGTTCGCCGCGATGGCCAGCAGCCACACCGCCGCCACGTAGGCGAACACCCGCGTGAACTTGGTGAGGATGGCCAGCCCCACCACCATCTCGATGATGCCGACCAGGTGCATGAAGCTCACCGCCGAGATGGGCAGCACCTTCGTCGCCAGCGGGCTCAGGTAGCCCTCCCAGTTCGCGAGCACGTTGAAGAACTTGTCCAGCCCGGCCAGGAAGGGGCCAAGCCCCAGCCCGATTCGCAACGCCCACCACGCCTGATTGAGTCCTCGGTCCATTGTCTGCCTCCGTTCGTGCTTCTCGTCTCTCCCGGCTCAATGGAGTCGCGCGGTTCGAAAAGGTGACCGCGAAGGCCGGTTGTCACCTTCGGACGGGCTCGCGCATCTGTCGTGGTGGACGTGGACGGGGTGGACGGGGTGGACGGGGTGGACGGGGTGGACTTGGTGGACGGTGTGGAGGTGGCGGATGGGCGGATTGGTTGATGGGGAGGGGCTGGCGCTCCGGGAGCAGCGAACGGGCGCCGGGCCGTCCGACGAGGAGGTCGTCGAGCGCGTGCTCGAAGGCAACCGGGCACTCTTCGAGGTGCTGATGCGCCGGCACGACCAGCGGGTGTACCGCGCCGTCCGCGGCCTCTTGCCGGAGGCCGACGCGGAAGATGCGATGCAGCAGGCCTGGTTGTCGGCCTACGCGCACTTGGGGGAGTTCCGCGCCGAGGCCCGGTTCTCCACCTGGATCGTCCGGATCGCCGTCCACGAGGCGTTTGCTCGGATGCGCAAGGGCAGAAAGCTGGCTCCGCTGGAAGAGGCGGAGGACGAGGTGCCCGCAATGCAGGCGGATCCCGAGAAGGAGCTGGGGCGGCGCGAGCTGGCCGGCCTGGTCGAGCGCGCCATCGCCCGGCTGCCCGAGCTGTACCGGGTGGTCTTCATGCTCCGCGAGGTCGAGGGCATGGACACCGAGGAGGCCGCCGAGGCGCTGGGCGTGACCGAGTGGGTCGTGAAGACCCGCCTGCACCGGGCGCGCTCGAAGCTGCAGGCGGCGCTGATCGAGGAGGCGGGGCAGGCCGCCCGCGAGGCGTTCTCCTTCGAGGCCCCGCGCTGCAACCGGGTGGTGAACGCCGTGATGGAGGCCATCTCGAGCCAGCCGTGACACACTGCCGCGCACCATGGACCTGACCACCACGTTCAGCAACGCATCGCAGGCGCGCTCCTCTCTGCTCGACGACAAGCACGAGTCGGCCTGCCGGCTCTTCAACGGCTTCTACGAGGGCTTCCCGGCGCTCGCCGTGGACCTCTACGGCCACACGCTGGTCATTCACGACTACTCGGAGAAGGGCGAGGGCGACGAGGCCTCGGCCAAGGCGGTGGTCGACGCGGCGAAGGCACAGTGGCCGTGGATCACGGCGGCGCTGTGGAAGGTCCGCGACTCGCAGGACCCGCTCTCGCGCAACGGCCGCTTCCTGCTCGGCGAGCGCGGCGCCCTCGACCGGCGCGTGGTCGAGAACGGCGTGAAGTACTCGCTCGCGCTCGACCTGCACCAGGACGCGACCCTCTACCTGGACACCCGGCTGCTGCGCGCGTGGGCCAAGAAGAGCTTCGCGGGCAAGAAGGTGCTCAACACCTTCGCGTACACCGGCAGCCTGGGCGTGGCCGCGGCGGCCGGCGGCGCGGCGCAGGTGGTGCACGTCGACCTGAGCCGGCAGTACCTGAACCTCGCCAAGGATTCCTACGCGCTCAACAAGCTCCCGGTCGCCAAGACCGACTTCAAGGTCGCCGACTTCTTCGAGGCGATGAGCTGGCTCAAGAAGGAGGGCGCGCTCTTCGACGCGCTCTTCCTCGACCCGCCGTTCTTTTCCGAGACCAAGAACGGCCGCGTCGACATGGAGAAGGAAGCCGACAAGCTCATCAACAAGGCGCGCCCGCTCATCGGCGACGGCGGCGTGCTGGTGGCCGTCAACAACGCGCTCTTCACCTCCGGCGCGCAGTGGAAGGCGACGCTCGAGGGCCTGTGCCAGGACGGCTACATGGCGTTCGAAGAGACCCTCCCGGTTCCCGAGGACTTCACCGGCTACCCGGCGACGCGGGTGGGCACGGCGCCGGCGGATCCCGCGCCGTTCAACCACTCGACCAAAGATCGCGGTGCTGCGCGTGAAGCGGAAGGACGGCCGGAAGGCCTAGCTCCTCCGCAGCCTGGGCAATCGCTGGACGAACCGCTCGATGGGCCGACGGCAGGGCCGGCAGGCGCGCGTGGAGCGGCGCGCCTGACTGGGCAATGGGTGCGCGCGCCGCGCTCGTGCAGGTTTGGAACGACGCGCCGCGACAGGGCGCCCCGGACCTGACGGAGACGGCCGCTTGGATTTCGAACCCTCGGAGGAGCAGCGATCCCTGATCCAGGCGGTGCGCCGCTTCGGGGCCTCCCTGACCGGTGCGCTCGTCGAGCGCGACGCCCAGGCGATCTTCGACCGCGAGGCGTGGCGCCGCTGCGGCGAGTTCGGCATCCAGGGCATGCCCGTCCCGCGCGACTTCGGCGGCGGCGGCTACGACCTGACGACGACGCTGCTCGCGATGGAGGCCCTGGGCTACGCCTGCGAGGACAACGGCCTCGTCTTCTCGCTCAACGCCCAGATGTGGGCGGTGCAGCTGCCGCTGGTCCGGTTCGGCACCGACGAGCAGAAGCGCCGCTTCCTGCCCGCGCTCTGCAGTGGTGAGGCGGTGGCCGCGCACGCCATCAGCGAGCCCGACTCCGGCTCCGACGCCTTCGCGCTGCGCACCACGGCCACGCGCGACGGCGAGGCCTACGTGCTCGACGGCACCAAGACCTTCGTCACCAACGCGCCGGTGGCCGACCTGGTCCTGGTCTTCGCCACCGTCGCTCCCGCCGCGCGCGCCGCGGGCGTGACGGCCTTCCTCGTCGAGCGGGGAACTCCGGGCCTGACGCTCTCGGCGGCAATCCCCAAGATGGGCCTGCGCACCTCTCCGATGGGCGAGGTCGCGTTGCAGGGCTGCCGGGTCCCGGCCTCGCAGCGCCTGGGAGCCGAGGGAGCAGGGGCCGCGGTCTTCAGCAGCGCCATGGAGTGGGAGCGCTCCTGCATCTTCGCCAGCCGGTTGGGCGCGATGGAGCGGCTCTTCGAGCGGACCGTGGCCTACGCCCGCGAGCGGCGGCAGTTCGGCGCGCCCATCGCCCGGCACGACCGCGTCGCCGACAAGCTGGTGGAGATGAAGGTGGCGCTCGAGGCCGGGCGCCTGCTGCTCTACCGGGTCGCCGCCCGCAAGGACGCCGGGCGCGACGCGGTGCTCGACGCGGCCATCGCCAAGCTCTTCGTCTCCGAGGCCCACGTGAAGGCCGCGCTCGACGCCATCCAGGTCCACGGCGGCTACGGGTACACGACCGAGTTTCAGATCGAGCGCGAGCTGCGCGACGCCGTTCCGGAGACGCTCTACTCGGGCACCTCGGAGATGCAGCGCAAGATCATCGCGCGCCTGCTCGGGCTCTGACGGGCGGGAGCAGGTCGGCGGTCGGGGCGAGAGTGACGAGGGAAGGGGGGATTCGATGGCAGTGGGCTCACTGCAAGCCATGGTGTGCGAGGCGTCGCTTGGCCGGGAGTCGAAGGTCGCGGTCCGGGGCGAGGGAGGCGAGCTGTCGTACGGGCAGCTGGTGGAGGGAGCCCGAGGCATCGCCGCTTCGCTCCGGGAGGCTGGCATCGGCCGCGGCGACCGCGTCGGTGTCTGGATGGAGAAGACGACCGCCTGCGTCCAGGCGCTCTTGGGGATCCTGCTCTCGGGGGCCGCCTACGTCCCGCTCGACCCGCGGGCCCCGTGGCGGCGGAGCCGGGCCATCGCCGAGGACTGCCAGCTCGCGGCGCTCTTCGTCGACGCCCCACGGCTGCCGGCGCTCGCCGAGCTCCTCCCCGGGCTCCCTTTGCGGTTCCTCGTCGTGCAGAGCCCGAATGGCCCCGGCGACGAAGCCGGCGGCACGCGCTGGCGCAGCTTCGCCCAGTGCCTCGCGCAGAATGCGCCGCTGGAGGCGGAGCCGGAGATCGGCCCGGACGACGTCGCCTACATCCTCTACACCTCGGGCTCGACGGGGACGCCGAAGGGCGTGGTGCACACCCATGGCTCGGGGCTCTCCTTCGTGCGGTGGGTCCAGGAGCGCTTCGCCGTCCACGACGGCGACGTCTTCTCCAGCCACGCTCCCTTCCACTTCGACCTGTCGATCTCCGACCTCTGGGCGGCGCTCGGCTGCGGCGCGGAGGTGCGCCTGTTCGACTCCACCGAGGCGATGCTGGCCCCGCATCTGGTGCGGTCGCTCGACGCCGAGGGGATCACCGTCTGGTACTCGGTGCCCTCCATCCTGGTGTCGATGCTGGACGCGGGGGGCCTCGGGCTGCGGCGGCCGTCCCGTCTGCGCACGCTCTTCTTCGCCGGCGAGGTCTTCCCGACACCGCAGCTCAGGCGCCTGCGCGACGCGCTGCCCGGGGTCCGGCTCTTCAACCTCTTCGGGCCGACCGAGACCAACGTCTGCACCTACTGGGAGGTCCCGGAGCGGCTCGAGGCCGACACGCCCATCCCCATCGGCGGCGGCTGCGAGAACCTGGAGACCTTCGTCGTCGACGACCGCGGCGCGGTGGTGGCGGCGCCGGGGGCGGAGGGCACGCTCTGGGTGCGCGGGGGAAACCTGATGCGGGGCTACTGGGGCGACGAGACACGCACCGCGACGATGCTCCAGCCCGATCCTCGCGGCGTCTCCGGGCTGGCGTGCTGCACGGGGGACGTCGTGCGGCTGCGCCCGGACGGCCACTACGACTTCAAGGGCCGCCGCGACCACATGATCAAGACGCGGGGGTACCGCGTGGAGCTGGGGGAGATCGAGGCGGCGCTGGCGAGCCACCCTGCGGTGCGCGAGGCGGTGGCGGTGCCGCTGCCACACCCCGCCTACGGCAACCGGATCGTCGCATCGGTGGTCGGACGCCCCGGCGAGGCCGTGGACCCGTTCGCGCTCCAGGCGTTCTGCAAGGAGCGGCTGCCGGGCTACATGGTCCCGGAGCGTCTGGAGGTCCGGGACGAGCTGCCGCGCACCTCGACCGGCAAGGCGGACCGCAGCGCGCTGCGCGAGTCCTGGAGCCGTACCGAGCAGGAGCTTCAGCGGGAAGGGGAGGGGCGATGAGCGCGATGGACGGTGCACAAGACGGAGCCGAGCAGAGCGTCGCGCTCGGGCTGCAGCAGTTCCTCCACGAGCAGGTGCTGCGCTCCGGCGAGGCGGTGGGGCTCGACGAGCCGCTCTTCGAGACCGGGCGGGTCGACTCCATCGGGTTGCTCCAACTGGTCGAGTACGTCGCGCGCGAGCACGGCGTCGACCTGCTCCAGCGCGGGCGTCCGGCGGATTTGCGGACCTTGGCGACGCTGGCCGCGGCGGTGCTGCGCGAGTCCGCCCAGGCGAGGTCGTCGTGAACCCGGTCACTCAGCTCAGGCCTCGCGGCGATCCGGCAGCCGAGGCCGACGAGGGCTGCTGGGCTCGCTTCAAGACCGACGTGGCTCGCTACTTCCAGCGGGCCCAGGCCCAGGGGATGGGCGAGCGGCTGCGGGTGGTGGCGACGAACGAGGCGCTGTGGGCCATCGCCATCCACCGGTTCGGGCGCTGGCTGCACCACCGGGCCCCGCCGAGCGTGCGCTGGTCGCTGCGGCTGCCCTTCGCGGCGGCGCAGTTCGCGACCCGCTTGCTGGTCGGCGTCTACCTCGACCCGGCCGCGGACATCGGCGGGGGCCTCTACATCGGGCACTCCGGCGGAATCTGGGTCGCACCCGGCGCGGTCATCGGGCGCACCTGCAACATCAACCACGCGGTCACCATCGGCGTGGCTGGCCGCGCCGACCGCGGCGTCCCGAGGATCGGCGACCGGGTGTGGATCGGGACCAAGGCCACGCTCGCCGGGAACATCGAGGTCGGGTCCGGCGCAGTCATCAGCGCCAATTCGCTCGTCACCTCGAACGTGCCCGAGAACGCGGTGGTCATCGGCGTGCCCGCGCGCATCCTGGGGTACTTCGGGTCGGCGTCGCTGCTGTGAGCCGCAAGCGTTAGCGCGCGGGCCTCCTTCAGCCCTGTGCAGTGACCGGGAACGAGTCGAGCAGGCTGCAGGGCCGCATGAGCCGCAAGCGTCAGCGCGCGGGCCTCCTTCTGCCCTGTGCAGTGACCGCGTGGTGTTGAGCACGAACCCTTGCGTCACCAGCAACAGCAAGCGCCTTTGCTGTCGGGGGGACTCATGACGCAAGGCTGCTCGGAAGAAGGGCTGTCTTGGCTGATGGGTACCGAAGCAGCGAACCGGATTCCGCGCCTTGCTAGAGGTATGTCGGAGATTCCCGACACGGACTGCTCTCCGGATGCGTGAAGCATGAAGCCCCTCTTCGCCGCGCTGGCGAAGAGGGGCTCCTCGGTTCGTGGGGTGCTGGTTCCGCTTCCGGTCACTGCCCAGGGCTGGAGGAGGCCCGCGCGCTCACGCTTGCGGCTCGGGCCTTCCTGCCTCCTGCTGGCTCCGTCCCCTTCACTGCACGGGGCACAACCATCCCCGCGCGCAACGCTTGCGGCTCACGGCAGCGGCAGGTCCCCGTCGCCCAGCGGCGTCTCGAACGTCGAGGTGAGCTGCCGGAACAGGTCGATGGTGTCCACGTACTTGCGCAGCACCGCCTCCGCGCCCTCGGTCTCCGGGTCGAGCTGCGCCTTGCCGTTGGCGTCGAGGATGAGCTTGGGCGTCCCGTCGGCGTTGTAGACGATGGCGTCCTGGTCGGTCTCCACCAGGTACGTCCAGGCCACCAGCTTGTTGCCGTACTCGAGCATCCGCGCCCCGGCCGACTTCTCGTAGTCGTTCCCCAGCACGCGCTCGGTGCCGGCGGTGTGGGCCTTGTAGGTCAACCCGGTCTTCGGGTCGAAGAACGCGAGCGTCTCGTCCGCCGGCCAGGAGGGCGTCTCGGAGGGCTTCACCGCGATGCGCGCGTCGTGGATGAACGACTGCGACCAGTCGGTGGGGAAGAAGACCTGCCCCCACACCATGGCGTACAGCTGCTCGTTCCAGCCGTAGTTGGGGTCCACGAGCTTGGCGGAGCGGGGCCGCGACGGCACCGTCGCCCCATGCCAGGCCGGGTACTGCAGCGTCGCCAGCGGGATGTCGGTCGGGCCGGTCGGGTCCGGCGAGACGACGTAGGGCGCGTAGGCCTCCATGTCGCCGGTCAACAGCGCGTTGTAGAGCCGGCGCACCTGGTTCGGGAAGACGGTGGCGAAGCTGACGTTCTTGTAGCGCGAGTCGGTGAAGTCCTCCTTCGAGTTGCTGATGAAGGTGTCGTACGCCTCGGCCAGGTAGTACGTCGCCCAGATCTTCTCGTAGAAGGTGCCCACCTGCGTCTGGTAGTCGCTCCACCAGTAGCCCTTCGAGTAGTCGAAGTCGTTGTGCAGGTAGCGCCCGTCGCCCAGCCCGACGCGGAAGGCGTACTGGGTGTAGGCCGGCAGCGGCGTCGAGTCCGGCATGTAGACGTACGGGTCGGTGCCGTAGGGCGTGATGCTCGGGCAGTCGGCGCGCTCGGTGTCGCAGAACATCCCCGGCTCGGGCCGGGTGAGGATGCGCGCGAACAGGTCCAAGGACAGGGTGGCGCCCAGGCCCAGCGGGCCGTAGTAGCCGTCGTCCAGGAAGCCGGCCGAGGGCGCGGTCGGGTCGCCGTCGAGCACCGCCGCGAAGGCGAAGGTCTTGGCGATCTGCTGGATGGGGTCGAGGTAGCGGTACTGGATCCGGTCGGTCACGTCCCAGCTGTCGAACTGCACGCGGTTGCGGCGGAACGCGTCGAGGATGTAGCGGTTCTCGTACATCCCCTCCAGGAAGCGGATCTGCTCGTAGGCGTCGGCCCCGGCGTCGGTGGTGAAGCTGGGCACGTTGCCGCTGTCGGCGTACTCGTCCGAGCTGAACATGTAGCCGCGGCGCACCCGCCCCTGGCCGTCGACCGCCTTGGAGTTGACCGCCCAGGAGTAGGCGGCGTAGGCCGGGTCGGAGGCGAAGTCCTTCATGTCGCGGTAGTCGACGACGTCCATCGTCGCGTCCGAGCACTTCTTGCCCAGCACCGCCTTCGCGGGGTCGGGCTCGTCCTTGCAGCCTTGGAGCAGCCCGAACTTCTGGCCGTACTGGCTGTAGTGGATGAACTCGTAGGGCTTGGTGGGATCGACCGGCGGGAAGTAGTAGACGCCGAAGAGCCCGGGGCTCGTGGTGAAGGCGCTCAGCTCGTAGGCCGTGGCCTGGCCGGCACCGCCCCCGGTGACCGAGAGGTCCTTGCCGGCCCAGACGTCCACCGCCTGCCCGTAGCCGAAGCGGACCGCGGCGCGGTCGTACTTGCCGGCGACGAGCATGTCCTGGTTGCTGTCACCCGGGTAGTCCATGACCGAGGTGGTGGCGTAGTGGCCGATGTTCCCGTCGATCTCGTCCTGGGAGACCGGGTCCTTCCAGCGCGGGCCGATGCAGCTCGAGCCGTCGGTGGCGCCGTCGGCGCAGGGCGTGTTCACGGTGCCGTTCTTGGTGCGCAGCTGCCAGTAGCCGGTGGCGTAGTTGAGCGAGTCGAAGCTCGCCGCGAAGTTGTGCCGCAGGCCCATGGAGTGGCCCAGCTCGTGGGCGAGCACGCCCTTGTTGAACTGCTCGCGGCCCCAGTTCCAGACCTCGGTGCGGTGGGCGTGGAGCTTCTGCGCGTACTCGGGGTCGGCGGGGTCGGGCGCGGGGAACCGGGTCTTGGCGTAGCGGGCCAGGCCCAGGAGCGAGTCGGCCTCGGGGGCCTCGCGCAGGCAGCTGTGGCGCTTGGCGCGGTGCAACAGCTTGGCCTTGGCCTGCTCGCGGCGGGCGACGGGGGAGAAGCGGCCGAACGGCGAGGCGCGCTCGATGGCGCTGGGCGAGATGGGACCGGTCGGGTCGTAGCCCGCGGCCTGGGCCATCATCGGGTTGACCAGCATCGCCTCGACGCCGGAGCCGCGCAGGCGCTGCAGCCGCTCGGAGAGCGCGGTGTTGCCGGGGCCGAGGCGGCCGGAGTCGGAGAGGGCCTTGGCGCGCTCCTTGTGGCGCAGGTGCGGGTGGACCTTGCCGGCGCGCTTGTCGAGGCCGGAGAGCAGCGGCGCGAGCGACTTGGGGTCGAAGGCGCCCTTGCGGCTGGCCAGCTCCTCGAGGCTCAGCGCCGCGCCGCGCTCGGCGGTGCCGCCGGGCTGGTTGGCCTGGACCCAGTCGCTGACGTTCTGGCCGACGATGTAGCCGCTGGGGTCGATCTCGCCGTTGATGAGGCCCATCAGGTCGACGAGCGTCGAGGCGGCGCGGTCGAGGACGGCGCCCCACTCGTTGACGCTGCCGGCGATCTTCTCGCCGGTGAGCGGGTCCTCGGCGTCCATCATGATTCCCCAGGGCGAGGTCTGCTGCGGGTCCTGGATGACGCTGATGAAGTTGTAGCGGAGGTCGCCCAGGCGCGGCGCGGTGCCGTCCTTGCCGCACAAGGGGTCGTCGCCCTTGGTGGAGTCGACCGGGTTGTGGCAGAGCGTGAAGATCTGCGGGACCTGCGACGGGCCGTCGGAGCCGATGGGCGGCGAGTACTCGTCGGTCCAGTTGGAGGGCCAGAGCATCTGGCGCTCGCAGTTGGTCTCCTTGCTGTGGCGGCACTCGGCCATGCGGCCGGCGAGCACCGCCACGCGCAGCGCCTCGCTCCAGGGCATCAGCGCGTCCTTGGTGCTCTGGAACAGGTCCTCGGGGAAGCCCGGGTTGACGTGCCAGACGATGGTCTTGAGCTTGCGGTCGCGCAGCGGCAGCGTGCACTGCCCGCGGAACTCGTCGCAGCGGCTGCCGCGACCGACGCTGGCGCACTCGTCCTCGGTGCCGTCGCCGTCCTCGTCGCGGTGGACGCTCTTGCCCACCGGGGTGGTCGTCGTGTCGACGGCGCAGGCCTGGTCGGCGTGGCTCTTCTCGTACAGGTTCCAGCGGGTGGCGAAGCGGTGCCAGCGGTCGTCGACCACGCCGTAGCGGCGGTCGTAGCCGAAGCGGTCGACGGTGAAGTAGCCGAACAGGTCCATCTGGGCGCCGTCGTAGGCCAAGGGCTCGTAGTCGGTGTCGACCACCTTCTTGAAGCTGTGGCGGAAGGTGACCTCGCTGGGGTTGCAGTTCTCGGTGGGGAAGTGGCTGCCGTAGAGCCAGCAGGCGGGGAAGTCGCCCCACCAGTCGTCGTGGACCATCTGCGGGGCGGCCCAGACCTTGGTGGTCACGTCGAAGTAGCCGTGCTCGGTGTCGAAGACCGGCGCGTCGGGGTTGTTCGGGTCGTTGACGTAGTAGGAGAGCGGCTCCCACTTGATGCCGTACCAGACGCCCAGCTGCGAAAGGGCGTCGAGATCGTAGGCGTCGGTGACGAGGTTCTTGGACCAGTCGACGCGCAGGTAGTCGCGCTGGTACCAGGGCCGGTCGGTCGTGTTCTCGACCAGCACGTTGTACTCCTCGCCCGTCGAGCTGTTGTAGTCGCGCCTGATGTCGAGGTGCGTCTCGATGTTGAAGGCCGCCACCGCCTGGCCGTCCGGGGTGCGGCGCGCGCCCTTGTGGTCGGTGTCCTCGACCAGCTCGTAGGTCAGGCGCGCGATGAGGGTCTTCTCGGTGATCTCCCAGCGGATGCGCGTGGTGGGCTGGGAGTCGGTGTTGGTGAAGAGGCCGTCGCCGCCCGCGCCGCTGGCCACGTCGACCAGCGAGGCCCGGTAGTAGAACTCGGGGTCGTCGGAGGGGTCGTCGACGACGCCCACGAAGAAGCTCTTGGGGATGGCGTTGGGCTGCACGCGGTTGATGGGCGCGCGCTCCTGGGCGCACGAGGACGCCAGGAGGCAGGCGGCCAGCAGCAGCGCCCTCGGGGCGTGGGTCACAGGTGTCGATCTCATACGGGGACCTCTTCGGGCCGGCTCATTCGGCCTGGCCGGCCGGGTGGAAAACGGGCGGCATCTTCCGCCTGGAGCGGGCGTGGCGGCAAGGCACCGCGAGTCCGGCTCCATTCCGGGGGGAGCGTGCGCGAGGCACCTCCCTGTCGCGCGCATTGAGCGACCCGCTCCGGCCCGTTATCGTCCGGGCGAGGGGAAAGGACGACACGTGAGCGAGGACCGGCGGATCCCGCGGGGGCGGCTGCGGCGGTTGGGAAAGATCGTGGGGATGACGACCCGCGTGGGCGCGGGGATGGTCGCCGGCCAGGCGCGCAAGCTGCTGGGCGACGAAGGGGACGCTCGGCTGGCCGCGGCGCGGCGCATCCTGGACACGCTCGGCGAGCTCAAGGGCGCGGCGCTCAAGGTCGGCCAGACCATGGCGCTCATCAGCGACCAGCTGCCGCCGGAGGCGCGGGCGGTGGTGGCGCGGCTCTTCTCGCAGGCGCCGACCCTGCCCTACGAGCAGATCGCCGAAGTGATCGAAGCGGAGCTGGGCAAGCCTCCGGAGGAGCTGTTCAGCGAGTTCTCGAAGGAGCCGTTCGCCGGCGCGTCGCTGGGCCAGGTCCACCGCGCGCGGCTGAAGAGCGGCGAGGCGGTGGCGGTCAAGGTCCAGTACCCCGGCATCGAGTCCGCGCTGGAGGAGGACATGCGCAACGCGCAGGCGGTCCTCAAGGCGGTGGGCATCGGCGGGCGGCTGCTCGACGGCCGCGAGTACTTCGAGGAGATGCGCCGGGAGATCACCGCCGAGCTCGACTACGAGCGCGAGCTGCGCCTGCTCGAAGAGTTCCGCGGCTACCTCGCGCGCTGGCCCGACCTCGTGGTCCCGAAGGCCTGGAAGGAGCTGTGCAGCCGCCGCGTGCTCACGCTGGAGCTGCTCGAGGGGCCGACGCTGCACGAGTACGTCAAGGGCATCGACCAGATCGGCAACGAGGAGCGCCTGCGGGTCTCGGAGCAGCTCGCACGCGCCATCCTGGGACCGTTCGTCTACCACCGGGTCATCCACGGCGACGCGCACCCCGGCAACTTCGTGGTCATGCCGGAGGGCAAGCTGGGCGTGTTGGACTACGGCAGCATCAAGCACCTGCCTGAGCCGTTCTGGCGCGGGTACGTCGAGGGTTTCCAGGCGGGCATCGACAACCGGCGCTTGCACTTCCCGACCATGCTGCGCAACGCGGGCTTCACGTTCGACCTGCCGGAGGAGCGGGCGGAGGAGGTCTTCGACGCGGTGGCGGAGATCGTCGGCGAGCCGTTCTGGGGCCCGTACGACTGGACCAAGGACACGATGATCCCCCGACTCATGGGGCTCAAGAAGACCTACGCGCTCGACTTCCTACACGTGCGCGTGCCGCCCGATGCCTTGCTCTTCTACCGGGCCATCGCCGGACTCGGGCACAACCTGCGCTCGCTCAAGTCGAACGGAGACTTCCGCCAGTTCCTGAAGGACGCGCTGGTGGAGGTGCGGGCGCGGCCAGAGTAGCGGCCGGCTTCCACGCCTTGGGAAAGGTCGCTGGGCACCTCCGAGCTCAAACTGCCCGCCAAGTCCGAACGTTCGGACTTGTGATCTCGGTCACGCCTGTGGAGTGCTGAAAAAAACCAATAAAAACGGGTATTTGCAGATGCCTCGGAAATGCCCCTCAGAGGCCGCCATGGGCCCAGGAAGGGGCACTCCATCGGCCGGGCTTGCTTCAATGGGGCTGGCACCCCATCAGGCCCAAGGTGGGCCGGCTAGCGGCCTTGGGGGCCGTTTTCGCGATTTTGGGTCCACCGGGTGGGGCTCTGGCGGCCTCCGGAGAGAATCAATTGGCGCCACCCTGCGTCGGTGTAGGCGAGTGAAACCAATGTAGGTGGCTGGGGTTGATTCGGCCTGCAGTCAGCTCGGAGGTGGAAGATGCTTCGGAACCTCATCGTGATGGCGGTGCTTCTGGGAGCGGTTCCTGCAGCGCATGCGCAGGTCGAGGTTGGGGTCTCGGTCGACTTCGGGACCTTCGATCAGCCTCTGGCGGCGCACGGCGAGTGGGTGGTCGTCGGCGACTACGGTCGCGTCTGGCGGCCCTTCCACGTCGTCGCCGACTGGCGCCCCTACCTCGACGGCCAATGGGTCTGGACCGACGACGGCTGGCTCTGGGACTCCTCGGAGCCCTGGGCTTGGGCGACCTACCACTACGGCCGCTGGTCCTGGGAGCCGGGCTGGGGCTGGATCTGGGTCCCCGGCTACGAGTGGGCGCCGGCCTGGGTCGAGTGGCGCTACTCCGAGGGCTGCGTCGGCTGGGCCCCGATGTTCCCCACCGGCATCACCATCCGCCACCGGCCGGTCTACTACGACTACTGGAACTTCGTGCCGTCGCACTCCTTCGTCGGCGTGCCGGTGCGCACCGTCCTCTGGTCGCACCACCGGGTCCGCGAGCACTGGGACCGCACGGTTGCTGCGCCCAGCTGGCACGGCGGCAGTCATCACGGCGGTCGTCATGACCGCGACCGCGGCTCGCCGAACTATGGCGCTCCGTCCGTGCACCAGGCCGAGCCCGCATTCGGCCCGCCCCGCACCTTCGTCGAGCGCCAGGTCGGCCGGCCCATCCAGGCCGTGAGGCCGGTGCAGGTCTCCTCGCCTTCCGAGATCGGTCGGCACTCCGGAGCACCGGTGGTCTTCCGACCCGGCCGCGTCGAGCGCCCCGCGTCGCCCGCTCCGGCCGTGAACGCTCAGCCGGATCGCCGTGCGGTGGCCACCTATCCGGCGCCTCCGCAGCGCAACGAGGCGAGGCCGGTGGTCCACCCGCAGCCCGCGCCGGCCGTCAGCCGCCCCGAGCCTGCTCGCCCCGACCCGCGGCCGATGACTCGACCCGAGCCCGTGCGTCCTGACCCCCGAGCCACCGTGAACCGTCCAGAGCCGATGCGGCCTTCGTACAGCCGACCCGAGCCGGTGCGTCCCGCGCCGCAACCTGTCTACCGGCCCCAGGAGCCGGCCCGCCCGCAGCCGCAGCGTTCGGTGCCACCGCCGCAGATGGCTCGGCCCGAGTACCGCGCTCAGCCTCAGCCGCAGCAGCAGCCGGTGATGCGGCCGCAGCCCGCGCCGCAGCAGCACCCGCAGCAGGCTCAGCCGGTGCGACCCGCGAACAACGACCGTCGCCGGCGCTAAGCCTTCGGTTCAAAGTGAAGTCCTATGTCGCATGCGTCTCATGTGTCCCATAGGTCCCATGAGTCCCATTCAATGGGACACATGGGACGTATGGGACACATGGGACCAATGGGACTTACCGCCTTGTCAGCGGCGAGCAAACCGCCCAAGCCGACCGACCGGCGAAGACGCCTTCATGGCTTCGAAGCGGGAGGCGGCGGCTCGCCGTTGAGCGCGTCCAGGAGCCGCAAGATCTCCGCGGTCTCAGGGATGTCGGACATCGACGAGCCGTAGTGCACGAAGCGCACGACGCCGTCCTTGTCCACCAGCGCCTGGGCGGGCATCCGCCCCAGCTTGAAGATCTTCACCTGCTGCCCATAGAGGTCGAGCACGCGGTGCTCGGGGTCCGGCAACCCGACGAAGGGCAGCCCGTCCGCCTTCCAGCGCTGCTCGAAGGCCGAAGCCTTGTCCGGTCCGACGACGACCACCTCGGCCTTGCGTCGTGCGATCTCGTCTGCGTTTTGGCGCAACTGCGCCAGGTGCCGGCGGCAGTAGGGTCAGACGAAGCCGCGGTTGAAGACGAGCAGGACGTGCTTCTTGCCCTTGAGCGACGAGAGCTGGAAGGGCTTGCCCGAGAAGTCGGGCAGGGTGAAGTCCGGGGCCGGTTCGTTGATGGCGACTGCGGGCTCGCTCATGCTCGTGTCCCCCTCGGAGGCCGACGGCTAGTTCAGAAGCTCGCGCTTCTTTCGCTTCTTCGGCCCGAAGATGGCTTCGAAGTTCTTGCGGTACTGCTCGCTGGCGACTTGCGGCGGGCCCGAGTGGTCCGCCGCCGGCGCGCTCGCGGTCTGCTCGTCGCGAGGTAAGACGGTTTCCACGTCGAAGAGTTGCGGGTGCTCCTCGCGAGCCTTGAGCTTGACCACCTCGCCGCGGATCTCCTCGCCGTCCTTGAGGTCCGACATCTCGCCCATCTCGATGCGGTCCTCGCGGGCGCGGATGACCTTGTAGCGGTCGCCCTTGGCGCTCTTGCCGTGCACGAACAGCACGTCGCGCTTCTTCTTGCTCTTGGTGTCGTCGCCGGCGCTCTCGCCCATGGGCGAAACATTCCAGAATCGGCGTCCCCGCGCTACCTCCACCACAAGCTCCCGCACGAGCACCCGCGCGGCCGGGGCTAGAAGACGCTGATCTTCAAGTACTTTTTGGGCTCGCGCCGGATGTCGGCCGTCAGCGCGGTGATCTCCTGCGCCGCCTTGGAGAGGTTGGCCACCGCGGCGTTGGCGTTGAGGTAGAGCGAGTCGTCGCGGCTGAGCCGGCCGAGCGAGCCCTGGCCATGCTCGAGCCGCGACAGCACCTCCTGCGCCGAGGCTCGCGGTCTGCTCCAGCGACCCGGCCATGCCGTCCATCCGCGCCGTCAAGGAGTCGAGCCGCCGGATTCGAGCGCTGGAGCTCCGGTCCGGCCACGGCCGACTCCACGCCCTTCGCCGAGCGCTGCAAGCTCGAGGTCAGCGTGCGCAGCTGGCTGCGCTGCTCGCTCGCCAACCCGGAGATCTCCGAGAGCACCTGCGCCACCTCCTCGGTGCTCTGCTGCACGTTGCCGACCGTCCGGTCGTCGAGCAGCTTCTGGAGCTGCTGCAGCGTCTTGTCAGCCTGGCTGGCCACGCTCTCCGCCGCCGCGAAGGGCCCGCCCGCGACCGAGCCTGCGAGCGCCGCCCCGGGCCGGGCCATCTCAGCCGAGGTCCCCGGGATGACCTCGGCCACCATCTCGCCGAGCAGGCCCGTGCCGCGCAGCACCACCTTCGAGTCGGCCGGGATCTCGTAGCCCTTGTCGATCTCCAGGGTGATGTCGACGCCGCCGCCGCGCAGGGCGAAGGCCTTGGTGCGTCCGATGTTGACCCCGCGCATCTGCACCGGGTCGCCGCGGCGGATGCCCGAGGCGTCGGGGACGTGCGCGACCAGCTTGGTCCGGCCGCGGAAGGTCGACGGGTCGGTGAGGGTGAAGAGGGTGAAGGCCACGGCGAAGATGCCGGCGAGGACGAACAGGCCCACCCAGATCTCGTGGCTCTTCGCCCGCAGGGCGGGCATCGGCAAGGTGGCCGGCGCGGTTGCAGTAGCGGCGTCGCTCATGGGCATCCCTCCATCAGGCTCAGCGCGGCGGCGTTGGCCGCCCGGCGGTCGGCGAAGGCGCGGACCAGCGGCGTCTGGCTGCCGCGGAACTCGGTCGGCGTGCCGACGAAGACCAGGTGCCCGCCTTCGAGCAGGGCGATGCGGTCGACGAGCTCCAAGGCGCCCTCCACGTCGTGGGTGACGAGGACCGAGGTGACGGTGTGCCGCTCGGCGATCTGCGCGATGAGCCGGCCGACCGCGGCGGAGTTGACCGGGTCCAGGCCGGTGACCGGCTCGTCGTAGAGCAGGATCCGCGGCCGGCCGACCAGCGCGCGCGCCAGTCCCACGCGCTTGCGCATGCCGCCGGAGGCTCCCGAGGGCCGCTTGCCCATGACCGCCCGGGGGTCGAGGTTGACGTCCGAGAGCGAGGAGCAGATGCGCTCGAGCACCTGCTCGTCCTCCAGGGTGCGCAGCTCGTCGTCGCGAATGCCCAGTCGCATGTTCTCGAAGATGGTCATCGAGTCGAACAAGGCCGCGTTCTGGAAGACGTAGCCCACCTTGTGGCGGACCCGGCCCAGCGCGCCCCTGCCGCCGAAGTAGACCGACTCGCCGTCGACCAGCACGTCGCCGCGGTCGGGGACGACGAGCCCGATGGTGGTCTTGAGCAGCACCGACTTGCCGGTGCCGCTGGGGCCGACGATGGCCAGCCGCTCGCCGGTGGCGACGGTGAGCGAGATGCCCGCGAGCACCGGCGCGTCGAAGGACTTGTAGAGGTCGCGGTACTCGATCACCTGGGCGCGCTCCTTCAGTTGAGCAAGAGCGGCGGGAAGAGCGCGTCGAGCACCAGGATGCAGACGATCATGAAGACCACCGAGTGGGTCGTCGCCCGGCCCACGCCCTCCGCGCCGCCGTGCGTGGACAGGCCCATGTGCACCGAGACGAGCGGGATGACGAAGCCGAACGCCAGCGCCTTGGCCAGCGAGTAGAAGAGGTCCCAGTCGTGGAAGTAGAGCCGCACGCCGTACAGGAAGGTGTCGGTCCCCAGGGCCAGCGTGCGCTGCGCGGTGAACATCCCCGAGAAGACGCCGACCAGGTCCGAGAGGCCGACGAGCACGGGCATGACGAACAGGCCGGCGAGCAGGCGGGGGGCGCCCAGCATGCGCACCGGGTCCCGGCCCAGCGAGTGGAGCGCGTCGATCTGCTCGGAGACCTGCATGGTGCCCAGCTCGGCGGTGATGCGTGCGCCGACCCGGCCGATCATCACGAAGGCGGTCATCACCGGCCCGAGCTCGAGGATGACCGAGGAGCCCACCACGGCCCCGACGATGTAGAGCGGCACGTTGCCGGTGAACTGGTAGCCGCCCTGCTGCGAGGTGACGACGCCGGAGAGCATGCCGGTGACGACGACCAGCGGGACGCTCTGCACGCCCATCAGGTACGCCTGGTTGACGACCTCGCGCATCGAGACCTTCCCGGTCGCGGTGGCGACGACCATCTGCCACAGCAGCAGGCCCAGCTCGCCGGCGTGGCGCAGGGCCTCCTTGGCGCCGCGCGAGAGGGCGACGAGGAAGTCGGTGGGCGAGTGGACGGAGAGCCTGGCCATCGGTCCCCGGAATCTGCGTCGCCTGGCGTGCACGGGCACGGCCTCGCGCCTGCCGCACGTCCTGCAATCGGCCGTGCGCAGGCTCGTAGGAAGGGACAGGAAGCACGAAGGGAAGCGAACCCGAAGCCGCACCGCCGGAGGCCGAACATGGAATGCCCGTACTGCCGCACCGAGAACGCCGAGAACGCGAGCAAGTGCGCCGCGTGCAGCAGCTGGATCGTCGAGCAGCCGCCCGTGCGCGAGTGGACCCGCGCCCAGGAAGGCCGCCGGGTGGCCGGCGTGTGCCGCGGCCTGGCGGATTGGTTCGGAATTCCGGTTGCCGCGCTGCGCCTGCTGTTCATCGGCAGCGTCTTCTTCGGCGGCTGGGGCATCCTGGCGTACCTCGCCATGTGGATCGCGATGCCGGTCAGGCCCGCGCGCGTGCTGGACGCACCGACCCGGGTGCCGCCGCTGAAGCCTGAAGAGCCGAAGGTCGACGACGAGCCCGCCACGCCGACCGTGGCGCCGCTGGCCGGGCCGGTGCCCGTCGAGGTGATGCCCAGCCCGTAGCGGCTGGGAGCGTCCGGGTGACACCTCACCCCGGCCGCTCCCATCGGGTGAGGAGGCCCGAGCCCGCACCGGGCGGCGCCGGGCGAGGCCTCTTCACCCGCTGGGAGGAGCTGGGGTGGTTGTGGGTAGTGCCGGGCTTCCACGCCCCGGTCGCCCTTGCGCCCGTCTTTCTGTCGCGCGCTCGGTCATCCCTGCGACGGTCGGTGGGTGGTGCCGGGCTTCCACGCGCTTCCACGCCCGGGTCACCCTTGCGCCCGCCTTTCTGTGGCGCGCTCGGTCATCCCTGCGACGGTCGGCGTGGAAGCCGGGCCCACATCCACCAGCGCGCCGCAGACAGTCACTTCGGGGAAGGTGTCCCCGGCGTGGAAGCCGGGCCCACACCCACCAGCGCGCCGCAGACAGACAGTCACTTCGGGGAAGTTGTCCCTGGCGTGGAAGCCGGGCCCACACCCACCAGCGCGCCGCAGACAGACAGTCACTTCGGGGAAGTTGTCCCCGGCGTGGAAGCCGGGCCCACACCCACCAGCGCGCCGCAGACAGTCACTTCGGGGAAGGTGTCCCCGGCGTGGAAGCCGGGCCCACACCCACCAGCGCGCCTCAGACAGTCACTTCGGGGAAGGTGTCCCCGGCGTGGAAGCCTCTTGATTCATCACATCTAGGGACGCCGCCGCGGCGCGCACCTCAGATTTCGCTGGCGTCACAAACAGCCGTGTGCCATACGGTGGGGGGTGGAGCCATCGAACGCGCCGTTGCTTCGCTATCGCAACCGAGTGATCGGCGAGGCGGAGCTGCGGTTCATTCGGGACACGGTTGACCGCCAAGACGCCAGGACCCGGTCCGATCTTGCTCGAGCTATCTGCAAGGCGTGGGATTGGCGACAGGCCAACGGCAGCTACGCCGTCTTCGCCTGCCAGGACTTGCTCCTCCGGCTTGAGGAGTGGGGCCACATCAAGCTACCTGCGCGACAGCGCCGGTGCCGAGATGGGCACGATCTACCGGTATTGCCGCAGGACTGCATTCCGCTGGCGTGGTCTCCGGTGGGGAACGACGCGAATCTTGACCAACTCGTGGTGCGGCCCATCGAGCCCGCCGAGCGTCTGGGCTGGCGACTCTTCATCGACCGATTCCACTATCTCGGAGACAAGCCGCTCGTAGGCGAGCACCTGCTGTACGCCGCATTTCTCGAGGGCCAGGTGGTGGCCCTGCTCGGCTGGGCCTCTGCGACCCTCCATTCGCCGCTACGAGACCGGTACCTGGGCTGGGACAACGACACCAAGCGGCGCAAGCTGCACCTGGTCGTC
Organism: Myxococcales bacterium; assembly: GCA_049841135.1. Taxonomy (GTDB): domain Bacteria; phylum Myxococcota; class Myxococcia; order Myxococcales; family UBA5297; genus JACRCT01. The sequence continues at coordinate 1,016,899 of JASGHK010000001.1, read as the reverse complement.
AACAACGTGCGCTTCCTCATCCCGCCCTGGGTTCGAGTCGAGCACCTGGCTTCCAAAGTGCTCGGCCGGACCCTGCGGCGCCTGAGCGCGGATTGGCAGGCCCGCTGGAATCACCCGGTCCTGCTCGCAGAAACCTTCGTCGACCACGCTCGGTTTCGGGGCACGTGCTACCGCGCCTCCAACTGGCGCTATCTGGGCACGACGGCAGGCCGAACCCGACGCGGGAACGCCTATCTGCACGAGGGCAGTCCCAAAGGGCTCTACGTCTACGAGCTGCACCGCCAGGCTCGCCGCCGGATGTGCGAGGAGCATCGCCATGAAGGAGTCGTCGGGGCTGCTGCCGCTGGAGCAGGAGATGGGCCAGGCCAGGCTGGGAGACCGGCGTCTGAATCGGCGTCTGATCGCTGCGGTGGGACGCTTGAGTGACGAGCCAGCCAAGAGCTTTCCGCAGGCCTTCGAAGACGATGCGGCAGGGCTAGAGGCGCTCTACCGGCTGGTCAACAACCCGAAGCTCAGCACGGCAAAGGTGCTGCAGCCACATGCACACGCGACCGTTGCCCGCTGTGTCACGGAGCGGGTGGTGCTGGCGATCCACGACACCAGCAGCGTGGCCTTCCAGAGCGAGAGTGAGCGCGATGGCCTGGGCCCAGTCGATGGCGGGACCCAAGGCCTCTATCTGCACACGACCCTGATGGCGAGCGCGACGGAGCACTATCGGCCGCTCGGAGTCGCGGCGATGAAGCTCTGGGCTCGCCAGCCGATCCCGGACCATCTCCAGGGTGGCGAGAACCACTACCAGCGCAAGAAGGCGCGGCGGCTTTCGCCCGACAAGGAGTCCCTGCGCTGGAAGGAGCAGATCGACTCGGTTGAGCAGGCGGTGGCGCAACAAGCCCAGGTCCTCCACGTCGGCGACAGCGAAACCGACGACTACGACCTGCTGGCGCACCTGGTCGAAAAGGGATTCCGGTTCGTCCTGAGGCAGAAGCACAACCGAAGCTTGGAAGGCCCGCCGGAGAAGAAGAAGAAGCTCATCGAGGCGATCGCCGATGCATCGACGGTGGCAACTCGAGAGGTGCACCTGTCGGCGCGCACGAAGGGCACGACGCCCAAGGCTCAGGCGACTCATCCGCCGCGCAACGCACGCGACGCCAAGCTGCAAGTCGGCTGGACGAGGGTGTCGCTGAAGAGGCCAGACAGAGCGAGTACGACGCTGCCGACGTCATTGCCGATCAACGTCGTCTTCGTGCTCGAGAAGGACTGTCCCGTTGGAGAAGATCCCATTCAGTGGGTCCTGTACACGACCGAGCCGGTCGATACCGAAGAGCAGCTTCTCCAAGTCGTCGACTACTACCGCGGCCGATGGCTGATTGAGATGTACTTCGACGCCCTCAAGAACGGATGCGCACTCGAGAAGCGCCAACTCGAGAGCTTTCACGCCCTCAGCATCGCAATCGGTCTCTTCGCGGCAATTGCCTTTCGCCTGCTGCTCATGCGGACCCTGGCCGAATCGAAGCCCGACACACCCGCGACCGCGGCACTCTCACCGCTCCAGCTCGACGTGCTCCGCGCCTCGCTGAAGAAGACCAAGCTGTCAGAGGCGCCGACGGCCAAGGAGGTCTTCTGGGCCGTGGCCGCGTTGGGCGGGCACCTCAAGCACAACGGGCGCCCTGGCTGGCGGACGCTCGGACGTGGCTACGAGAAGTTGCTCATCCTTGAAGCTGGCTGGCGCGGCGCGCTGAAAGCGCGAAGCGCGTGCTCGGGCTGCCCGGGGACCGCCAGGCGCCCGGACGAGAAGTGACCAATCCAGAGGCGTGGAAGCCGGGCCCACACCCACCAACGCGCCGCAGACAGACAGTCACTTCGGGGAAGTTGTCCCTGGCGTGGAAGCGCGTGGAAGCCGCGCACTACCCCGCCAGAAGCGACCGCTCGAGCTGCTCCAGGTCCCGCGCCGTCGCCACGACCTGCTCCAGCGTGCCCTCGGTGGCCACGTGGTTGGCATCGACCAGCCGCTTGCCCAGCGCCTCCACCACCGTCTGCGCATTGGCGAGCGGCGACTCCGCCGCGGCGATGGTCAGGTCCTTGTGCAAGGTCTCCAGCCGCGTGATGACGTCGTGCAGTGCGCCGTGCGCCTCGACGTTGCGCTGGCGGACCTCCTGCTCGATCCGGTCGGCGGTGGTCAGGTGCTCCTGCTCCTCGGCGGCGATGTGCGCCGCCTCGGAGGCCTGCAGGTCGGTGCGCGCCGCGATGCGCGCGGTCTGCTCCTGCCCGGTGGCCACGTCCCTGGCGCTCACCGAGAGCACGCCGTCGGTGCCCATGGCGAAGGTCACGGCGATCTTGGTCTCGCCGCGGTAGCCGGTCCTCAGCCCGTCCAGCACCAGCTCGCCCAAGAGGAAGTTGTCGCCCGAGCGCAGCGACTCGCCCTGAAAGACGGGGATGCGCACCAGCGTCTGGCCGTCGCGGCTGGGGTGGAAGATCTCCGTGCACTCGCACGGCAGCTGGGTGCGCTTGCGGATGAGGTGCTTGCACGCGCCCCCGGTGATGCCCACGCCCAGCGTGCTGCCGACGATGTCCAGCAGCACCACCTGGCCCTGGCGCGACGAGATCTCGTGGGCGTGCACCGCGGCGCCCAGCGCCACCGCCTCGTCCGGGCTCACCCCGGTCGCCGGCGGGCGCCCGAAGCGGTCGGTCAGCCGGGTGCGGACCAGCGGCATCCGCGTCATGCCGCCGACCAGGAGCACCGCCTCCACCGACGCCGCGTCGACGTTGGTCTCGGTCAGCGTGCGGTTGACGATCTCGATGCAGCGCTGGACGAGCGGCTCGACCAGCTCCTCGAGCTGCACGCGGGTCAGCGTGGTCTCGATGTGGCAGGGGTTGCCGCGGGACTCGGGCAGGAGGTCGACGGAGACCGGGGTCGCCTCCAGCAGGGACACCGCGCACTTGGCCTGCTCCGCCGCCACCTTGAGCCGCTGCACCGCGACGCGGTCGGCCAGCACCCGCTCGCGCACGGACTCGTCCTCGATGTGCTCCAGGAGCCAGCGCGCCACCCGCTGGTCGAAGTCCTCGCCGCCCAGGAACGGGTGCCCGCCGGTGCCGACGACCTCGAAGACCCCCTGGCTGACCTCGAGCAGCGAGACGTCGAAGGTGCCGCCTCCCAGGTCGAGCACGATGGCCCGGCCTTCGAACCCCGTCGTCAACCCGTAGGCCAGCGCCGCCGCGGTCGGCTCGTTGAGCAGCCGCAGGGGCTCCAGACCGGCGATCCGCGCCGCCTCCTGCGTGGCCTGCCGCTGCGCGTCGTTGAAGTTGGCCGGGACGGTGAGCACGGCCTTCTTCACCGGCTGCTGGAAGTAGGCCTCGGCGTCCATCCTCAGCTCGGTGAGGATCATCGCGGCGACCTGCACCACCGGCAGGGCGCGCCCGGCGATCTTCACGCGCACGTCGTCGGCGGGGCCGGCCACGATGGGGAAGGGCAGCACGTTGCGCATCTGCGCCGCCAGCTCCGGCGACCAGCGCTGGCCCATCAGGCGCTTGGTGGCATAGGCCACGTTCTCGGGGAACTCCTCGGCCAGCGCGCGCGCGGCCTCGCCGACCACGCGGTCGCCGGTCGGGGCGAACCCCACCATCGACGGCAAGAGGCGCTGCCCGGTCCGGCGCTCGATGATGTAGGGCTTGCCGTCCCCGGCCACCGCGGCCACGGCGCTGTTGGTGGTCCCGAGGTCTATCCCGATGGCCGGCTCGTAGGTGCCCTTCGGCATGCGCGCTCCGAATCGGATCGCCGGCTTCGCGCCGGCGATCCTCACTCCCGTTCAACTCGAGAGAGGTCTTCCTAGCACCCCGAGCGCGGACTGCGCCACCACCTCAAGGTGAGGTCTTGGAGTCCATGTCGGCGGCGCGCTTGAGGCCGTCGTCCTGGATTCGCTGCGCGGCGTTGCGGGCGTTGTTCATGGTCGTCGCCGGGTCCATTCCGCCGGTGACGGGCGCCGCGGTCTGGCCGATGACCTGCCCGGTCGTGGCATCGCGCCGGACCGGCTTGGCCCCCACCAGGAACCAGTACGCGATGCCGCCGATGATCCCGAGAACCGCCAGCCAGCCGACCAGACGCATGGAAGACCTCCGCAGTGCGGCCCAGAGGATGCGAGCCCGCCGCCAGGCAGGTCAAGCCCCGCGGCCCTCGCCCAGGATGCGCCGCACGCTGTCCTCGAGCTGCGTGACGAGCAGGTCCATCATGCTCTGCAGCTCCTTCTCGCTGGCGTCGAGCCGCCCGGCCAGCTGCTTGCGGGTGCCGTCGAGCAGCGCCCGACGGGCGTCGGCGAGCCAGCGGCGCACGGTCGAGGCGTCGGCGCGGTAGACCTTGGCGAGCTTGGTGGTCGAGAGGCCGTCGAGCAGGTTGAGGCGCAGCAGCGTCCGCTCGCGGGGGCTGAGCGAGGCGAAGGCCGCCTCGAAGGCCGCCTTGAAGTCGCCGCGGTAGCGGGCCTTGATGTAGCCCAGCTCCGGAGGGGCGGCGGGCGCCGCCAGCTGCGACTGGAGCTCCTCGGCGCCGCGGTCCAGGCCGCCCCGGGCGAGGTTCTGGCTGACGCGCACCGCGGCCATGCGCACCCAGGCGACCAGCGGGCCGCGGCCGGAGTACTCGGCGATCTTCCCGGGCTGGCCCGCTTCGCCCACGAACAGCCGTGCGCGCAGCTGCTGGAGCGCCTCCTCCACCGCGGCCGCGCTCTGGCGCCGGGCGAGGAGCGCCGAGCGGGCCTCGACCAGCACCCGGCGCTCGAACGCGGCCAGCGCCTTGGCGTCGCCACGCTTGCAGGCGCAGGCCAGGTACAGGTCGGCGGCGTGCACCGCGCGGACGGACTGGGAGAGCTTCTCGCCGCCAGGGAGCTGCGGCGCCAGGTCCACGAAGAAGGCCTGGTCGTCGAGGACGACATCGGGCCACGTGGCGCGGGCGTTCTCCAAGACCTCGGCCAGGGCCGCCTCGAGGTCCGGGTCGTCCGCGGCGCCATCGAGGAAGGCGAGGAGCAGCTGCGAGAGCGGGCGGTCGTCGAGCACGGGGCGATGGTAGCAGGGGGCCTCACTCGCGGCACTGAGCGGCAGCCGCGTAGACCGGCTCGGCACTCCGAGTGAGTCTGCTGGCGCCGGGCGACCCTCCACCGTGGCTGGCTTCTATGAAAGCAAGGGAGCTCAGACCGAGCCCAGTTCCCATCGGCCTGGAAGCTGCTCAGGCCCAGCACCCTCGACCTGTGTTTCCAGGGCTCGACACGACGATTGGAAAGATGAGTCGACGATTTCAACAATACTCATGATTTGAATCGTCGAGTTCTCCCGCTGGGAGAGACCTCCCCGCGGCTCCTCCTGTTCTTCGCGTCCTAGCGCTGATTTCTCTGTCCTTCATATGAGAAGCCCGGGAGGTAGTCGCCGGCCCGGCGGGTTATCGGCTACGAGCCTTGAGTCGCCCCAGCGCCCCGTTCAGCCGCAGTCGGCGGTGCCGGCCGCCGGGCCATGGCGCTGCGCGGGGCCGCTGATTCCCTTTCGCGGCCCCCCACGCGAAGATGCCCGGGCCATGGCCTGCCCCAACGAGAGCGCACTCCTCGACTTCGCCTCGGGCCTCCTGGCTGGCGAGGCCGCCGAGGCAATCGAATCGCACATCGACGGCTGTCCAGACTGCCGCGCGCTGGTCGCCGACGCCGCCCGTGACGACCTGGGCTCGTCGAGCAGCGGCGGCAGCGGCGGCGAACCCGGCGCGCCGCAGCCCTACAGCAAGCTCGGCCGCTACCTCGTGCTGGAGATGCTCAACGCCGGCGGCATGGGCGTCGTCTACTCGGCCTTCGAATCCCGAGCTCGAGCGCAAGGTGGCGCTCAAGGTGCTGCGTCCGGAGGCCCTGGGCGCCGAGACCGCCACCCAGGCCCAGAGCCGCCTGCTGCGCGAGGCGCAGGCCATGGCCAGGCTCTCGCACGTCAACGTCGCCACCGTCTTCGACGTGGGCACGGTCGGCGAGCAGGTCTTCCTGGCCATGGAGCCTCGTCGACGGCGGCACGCTCGCCGACTGGATGGCGGATGGGCGAAGGCCCTGGCGTGACGTGGTGGAGGTGTTCTTGGCCGCGGGCCGTGGGCTCGCGGCAGCGCACGCGGCGGGCCTCGTCCACCGTGACTTCAAGCCGGGCAACGTGCTGCTGGGGACCGACGGGCGCGTCCGGGTGACCGACTTCGGACTCGCGCGGCCGGTGGTGATCGACGAGCCGCCGCCTGGGATCGAGGCCGAGGGCGGAGTGAAGGTCGAAGGGGAAGGCGAGACGAAAGCCGAGGGGAGTGCGGCAGCGCCCCCGAGGCGTGCTCCCAGCGCGATGGGCGGGACGCCGGCCTACATGGCGCCCGAGCAATTCACCGGCTCGGCGGTCGATGCCCGGAGCGACCAGTTCAGCTTCTGCATCGCGCTCTGGGAGGCGCTCTTCGGCGAGCGGCCGTTCGGGGGCAAGACGTTCCAGGAGCACCGGACCGAGGTCCTGCTCGGCAACCTCCGCCCGCCGCCAGCGGCCTCGGGGGTACCGCAGTGGCTGGTGCGCGTGCTCGCGCGCGGGCTGAAGGTGGAGCCGCAGGCGCGCTACCCGTTCATGGAGAACCTGCTCGACGCCCTGGGCCGCTCGCGGCGCGGCGCGAGCGCGGTCCGTTGGGGCGTGGCCGCGGCGGGGGCGCTGGTGCTCGCGTCGGCGGTGGCCGTCCTCCAGGTGGGCAACGGTCGGGCGGCGCGCTGCCAGGCCAAGAGCGCGGACGGGACGGGGCCGGAGTCGCGGCGAAGGTGGAGAAGGCGAAGCAGGCGCTGGAGGCGCGGGCGGGGAAGGGGGCGTTCTCGAAGGCGCAGGAGGCGCTGTCCTCGTACGCGCGCGCGCTCGCGCAGGCCCAGGCCGACCTCTGCCTGGCCGACCGGCCCGCCCCGCTCGCGGCGCTCCTCGCCGGGCGGGAGCGGTGCCTCGCCGAGCGCCGGGGCAATCTCGAAGCCCTGGTCGAGGTGCTGGGCGAAGCCAAGGTCAGCCCGGAGGTCGCGGCGGAGGCATTCGCCAGGATGCCCTCCATCGAGAGCTGCACCGCGGCGCTCGGGGCGGACCGCCGCTGGCCGGCAATCGAAGGAGCGGCGGCCGTCGCCGCGAAGCTCTCCAAGGCCGAGGCGCTGCGGCTGACCGGCGGCGCCACCGAGGCGATCCGCCTGGCGGACGAGGCGCGCACGGCCGCCGAGGCCGCCCACCTGGAGCCGCTGGCCGCCCGCGCGATGCTGACCCAGAACCTGGCGGTGCTCGAGACGGTGCCCGAGCCGATGGAGCCGATGCTCCACGAGGCCGCCGCCGCCGCCGAAGCGGCCGGCGAGCCGCTGGCCGCCGCGCGCGCCTGGGCGGCGATCCTCGCGGGGCTCTCCGCGCGGCACGATCCCGAGGCCATCAACGCCGCGCTGCACGCCAAGGCCTTCCTCGCGGCGGCGGGCACGGACGCGGCCATCGCTTCGCGCATCGAGGCCGGGCGGGCCCGCGCCATGGCCGGGAGGCTGGAAGGCGCACTGGACGCGGCCGAGGAGGCGGTGCTCCTGGCGGAGGCGCTGCCGTCCTTGCTCGCCCGCTCCAACGCCTACTCGGTCCGCGCCGAAGCGCTCTGTGCCTCCGGGCGCTGCGCGGACGCGCTGCCCGACGTGATGCGCGCCGCCGACCTGCTGGAGGCGGGGCTGGGCAAGGCGCACCGCCAGACCGCGGCAGGCCTGCTCGATCTCGCGCGGGTGCTCCACGAGGGCCGGCAGCCCGCGCAGGCGAGGCCGGTGCTCGAGCGGGCGAAGGCCGCCGCCGGCCTGGCGTTCGGCGAGACGAGCTCGGAGGTGGCGCTGGTCCTCAACGCCAAGGCCCGAAACGAGCTCGCGGCCGACGACGCCGCCGCTGCCGAGAAGAGCGCGGCGGAGGCGCTCGCGCTGCAGGAGGCCGCTGGTGGCAAGGAGTCGCCGGAGCTGGCGGCCATCCTCGCGGTCCAGGCCCGGGCGATGCGCGAGCAGGAGCGCTGCGAGCAGGCGCTGCCGCTGCTCGAGCGGGCGCAGAAGGTCTCCCGGGCGTTGCAGGACGTCGACGCCGTCGCGCGCGAGGAGGCGCTCTGCCAGCTCGCGCTCGCCAGGCCCGAGCTCGCCGTCGCGGCGCTGGAGCGCGTCTTCCCGTCCCGGCGAACCTCGGCCGACTACGGGGCGGTGATGGGCCGGGCTCTCTGGGAGAAGGGCGAGAAGGAGCGGGGCCGCGCGCTGGTGGAGGACGCCGCGGCGCGCGGCAGCGAAGAGGCCCGGGACTGGTTGAAGGTCCGGCCGCCGGAGGAGGCGCGCGACGAGCCCGACGGACCGACAAGGTAGCACGGGAGGTCCGGCCCGCGCGCCGTCGAAAATGGTGCGCGGGTCTTGCTAGCCTTGGTGCCGCTAAGCCGCTCTTCAAGGAGGACGCGTGCCAGACCTCAAGGCGCTGAGTGAGGCGTTGCAGTCGGGGCTCAAGCGGGGCGCTTTGATTCACGACAAGACGGGGCTGGCGATCCCGGTCGAGGTGGTCGCCACCGAGGAGAAGCGGCTCATCGCCGTGGCCCGGGTCGTCGACGGGGAGCACCTGCAGTTCAAGAGCGACGCCAAGGTCCGGGTGGAGCTGCCGCAGGACCAGTCGGTGGTCTTCGTCCCCGGCCGCATCAGCGAGTTCCGCGTCAGCGGCGGGCAGGCCGAGGTGGAGATGGTCTGCGAGGGCGCCGAGCAGCGCCAGCGCCGCATGGAGGTCCGCGTCGACGCCGACTGCCGCATCCGGCTCTCGGGCGGCGCGGAGGTCGAGGAGACGCGGACCGTCAACCTCTCCGTCGGCGGCGCGCTGGTCGTCAGCGAGTGCCAGGCCCGGGTCGGCGAGGTCGTGGACGTGGAGATGGAGCTCGAGGGCCGGACGATCCAGTGCAAGGCGGAGGTGGTGCGCCGCGGCGTCAAGACCAACGGCGCCCCGTCGCGCACCAGCGCCGCCCTCAAGTTCGTCGGGTTCCCGTCCGACCTGCGCGAGCACCTCTCGATGTACGTGCTGCGCGCGCAGGCCTCCGAGAAGGCGGGGCGCAACAAGTAGCGACCAGGGCCCGCTTCTCGTCGCGGCTGAGCTGCTTGATCCGCGCCTCGCGCGAGAGCGCGGAGGACTTGTCCGCGGCAGGCTCCCAGAAGACCAGCTTCACCGGTCGGCGCGAGCGGGTGTAGCGCGCGCCCTTGCCGGCGTCGTGCCTGGCGACCCGCTGGAGCAGATGGTTGGTGGCGCCGGTGTAGAGCGAGCCGTCGCGGCACTCGACGATGTAGACGCACCAGCCCTGCTCGGGCGGCGCGGCGGGTCGGATGGACTTGCGGGCGGGCATCGGCAGCCAGGGTATAGGCAAAAAGGAACCGGGCGGCGACTGTGGAGTCGCCGCCCGGCTTCGATACGAGGCTGATCAGCCGGTTACAGCCGGAACGAGTAGCCCAGCGTCAGGCCGACCACGTGCACCGTGCCGCCGTAGGTCGCCGGCAGGTAGGCGTAGGTCGACTCGAAGTTCTGGACCAGCACCGCCATGTAGCCCAGGTCGACCGCCAGCCCTTCCCAGCGCAGGCCGGCGCCCAGCGCCAGCTCCACGCGGTCGCCGTCGGGCAGGTCGGGGGTCATCGAGTCCTGGGGGAACGGCGTCGGGTCGTAGTTGAAGCCCGCGCGCACGAACCACATCTTCGAGATGCCGACCTCCAGGCCGAGCGCGAAGTTCCAGGTGTGGTGCGCCCGCTTGTAGACGGTCTGCGAGAGCGCCGGATCCTCGAACTGCAGGCTCAGGTCGTGGAAGGCCTGCCAGCCGGTGTACTCGGTGGAGACGCCCAGGCGCAGACCGATGTCCCCGAAGTCGTTCTGGTAGGCCAGGCCTAGCGAGAAGGTCTGGGGCAGGGTCACCGCGGTCTTCACCTTCTGGTCGCGCAGCGTCGCCGAGTACTCGGCGGGGACGTCCGGCTGCTTGCCCGGGGCGGCGCTGGCGTCGTAGCCCGAGAAGTGCGCCGAGCCGTTGAAGTTGAGCGAGACCGGGCTGCGGTAGGTGGCGCCGAAGGTGAGCACGCCCACGCCCTGCTCCTTCTGCAGCAGGTCCAGCTGGATGCCGGCGTTGCCGCCCACGCCCCAGGCGCCGCCGCCCATCTGCACCACCGCCTCGCTGTCCACGAGGTTGATGTGCCGCTGCAGCTCCACGGTGGAGCGGACGATCTGCACGCCCGCGCCGATGCGCAGCCGGTCGAACAGCCGGTAGGCCACCTCGGGGTTGATGAAGTAGTTCTTCAGCGAGGAGTAGGTCGCCAGGTCCCGGCCGATCCAGTCGTCGTTCCACTGCAGGTCCATGCCGTAGGGCACGTAGAAGCCGATGGCGATGGCGGCGTCGTCGCTGAAGCCGTAGACGGCGTAGATGTGCGGCGGCGGCACCGGGTTGGGCTTGGCGGTCTGGGTGTCGGTGGTGCCGGTGGGCGTCGCGGTGAACTGCGGGATGATGATCGTGTCGCCCAGGCGCAGCTGCACCTGCTTGCCGCCGCGCACGATGCCCGCCGGGTTGTAGTAGATGGCCGACGCGTCGTCGGCGTCGGCGGTCAGCGACAGCCCGAGCGCGGTGGCGCGGGCGTCATGGGTGCCCACCCCGTAGCCCGCGGCGAGCACCGGGGCGGCCAGGAAGAGCGAAGCGAGGACGATGAGTGCGTTTCGCATGGTCGTTTGGGTCTCCGGTTAGGGCTGGGCGCCGGTGGGCAGGCTGCCGTCGATCATGAAGTTCATCACCTGCAGCTGGGCCGCGGGCGTCAGCGTGCTCTTGCCGTTGAGCAGGAACCCGTGACGGTCACCCTCGGCGACCTTGCTGCCGTCGAACTCGTACCAGGACATCTTCTTGGCGGCGGCGGTCCGGTTGGCCGAGGCGATCAACGCCTCGGTGGTGGGGTTGGGGATGAAGAAGTCGCCGGAGACGTACTGGATGAACGCCTTGCGCTCGGCGGGGACGCCGGCGCCGTTGAGGACCTTGTTCACCGAGTTGACCGGGTCGGCCGGGTCCAGGATCCAGCGGGCGATCATCATGTACTGGTCGAAGGCCGGGGTGCCGGGGACCATGCCCTTCTTGGCGAGGCCCGCCAGCCACGCGTTGCGCAGCGTCTCCAGCTGGCCGCTGGTCTGCAGGATGGTGGCGAGGTCGCCGCCGGGGACGTTGAAGAGCGCGCGCTTCACCTCCGGCGCCGTCGAGACGTAGTGGATGCCGGTCATGCTGCCCAGGCTCAGGCCCAGGAAGTGGTAGTTCGCCTTGTCCAGGCCCGCGGCAGCGCCCTGGCCGATGAGCAGGTCGTTGAGGCCGAGCTGGCCGAGCCCCGTGCCGGTCGAGGTGGAGGAGACCACCCGGTAGAGCTGGGCGAGGTCCGCGGTGGGCTGGCGGAAGTTGTCGCGGGTGTTGAAGAGGTTGGCGACGTTCAGGAAGTTCCAGCCGGAGACCACCACGCCGCCGCGCGCGTCCTTCTTGAAGTCGGCGGCCTGGCACTTCTGGTCGGGCAGGCAGCTGCCCAGGCCCTGGCTCTGGCAGAAGGCGTTGGGCGGCAGGTGCTGGCCCGTGGCGGCGAAGATGGTTGCGTCGTCGCAAGGGGTGCGCTTGGACGGATCGGCCGCCACGCACTTGCCATAGGTCTCGTTGCACAGCGCCGAGCCGGGCGCGTTCTTCTGGTCGCAGGCGGTCACGCCGTCGCACAGGGCATCGCCGGGGACGCAGGCGCCGCCGGCCAGCACGCCGGAGCCGGCGCAGGTGGAGCGGTCGCCGTGCCAGACCTGGTCGGTGGAGATGGTCGCGAAGCCGGCGGCGGCCAGCGTGTTGGCGATGGCCAGTGCGTCGGTGCGGTTGCGGGTGATGCCGTGCGAGAAGACGACCACCGGGTAGCCGTTGGCCGGCGTCTGCGCGGTGTCGGGGAGCACCACCAGGAACGGGCTGTGCTCGGCGCCGAACTGGGTCGGCAGCGGGTTGATGGTGCCGCCCACGCCGGTGAGCAGGAACGGCGTCGTGTACTCGCCGGCGAAGACCTTGGCGATCTTGTCGTTGGGGATGCCGCCGGCGGTCATCGTCGCCTTGGCCGTGGCCGTGATGTCGGCCAGGAAGTCCGGCTTGTCGGAGTACTTGGCGCCCAGCGCGGTCGGGATGCTGTTGATCAGGGTGAGGTCGGTGTAGGTCGTCTGGGTCTTGAAGGTCCAGGCGAGCGCGAGGTCCTTGCGGGCGATGCCGCCGGCGACCAGCGCGTCGATGTACGGCTTGAAGGCCAGGCGCAGCATCTCCAGCGCGGCAGCCCGGTCGCTGGGCAGCACGCTGACGGTGCTCTTGCCGTTGCCGTCGACCAGCGGGTTCTCGAGGCGCATCAGCGCCCAGGGCGTCGCCGGAACGACCTGCTTGCCGTCGGCGTCCTTGAGGGCGGTGGTCACGTAGGCGCCGTACCTCGTCGCCTCGTGGAGGGGCACCGTCGGGACGATCTGCAGGGCCTGCGGCGCCGTGCCCTTCTGGGCGCTGACCGCGCAGTCGACGCAGACCTTGAATTCGGGGGCGTTGCCGGCGGGGTCGAGGTTCATCAGCCCGACGGCGCCGGGGACCACGGTGGCCTCGTCGAGGCTGCCCTCGTCGAGCGCGCCGCGGGCGAGGCTGTTCTCGGAGACGATGGGCGCGGTGGTGGAGAAGCCGTCCAGGGTGTTGAGGCCCAGGTACAGCGGGGCGGTCTCGGGATCGGCAGGCACCGGCAGGTTGACCTTGCCGGCGGCGTTGAGCAGCAGGGTGTTCGGGAAGGGGATGATCGCCTTGGCCGGGTCGGTGTCGGGGTTGAAGAGCACCTCGGGCTGGCTGAGGACCTGGAAGGTCCAGGCGACGGCGACGTCCTTGCGGGCGACGCCGTGCAGCGCCTCGAAGGCGTCGAGGACGGGCTCGAAGCCGCGGCGCAGGTGCTCGAGCTGCACGGCCTGTTCGGCGGAGAGCGGGGCGAGCGAGAGGGTGCTGGCGCAGTCCTCGGCGGTCAGGTCTTCGCAGGTGACGAGCGAGGCCTTGCTGCGGGCGAGCGCCCAGACGTCGGAGGCGACGACGACCTTGCCGCCCGCGCCCTTGCTCTGCGTGCCCTTGAGGCCGCTCTCGCCGCCGACGACCGCGACCGCGTAGTGGTGGCCCTTGAGCCAGCCGCCCTCCGGCGGGGCGATGGTGAGCGCCTTCTTCGCGGCGTCATAGGCGAGGGTGGGCTCGGGCATGGAGGTCATGTCGGTCAGGTCCACGACCATGACCGACTGCGCGGTGATCGACGCCGGATCGAGGTCGCCGTTCTTCACCAGCGCCGAGCCGGTGGTGGCCGGCGGGAAGCCGTCGAGGGTGTTCAGGTAGTCGCGGGTGAACTCCTGCTCGGCGGCGGACTTGCTGGGGTCGATGGGCGCGTTGATCTTGCCGGTCGTCGGGTCGATGGCGAGGTCGGTGGGGACCGGGACGGCGGGCGGGGTCGCGGTGGGGTCGAACACCATCGCGTGCTGCCCGGTGATCTTGAAGGTCCAGGCCAGCGCCACCAGCGCGCGCGGCAAGCTGCAGGTGCTCATGCCCGAGGGGCAGGACGGCGGGTTCTCCATGCCGTCGAACATCGGCTTGAGCCCCAGGCGCAGCTGCTCGAGCTGGAGCGCCTTGGCGGTCTGGTCGGCGAGCCGGTCCGCCGCCTCCAGCTTGTCGGTGGGGATGACCGAGGTGGCGACCACGCACTTGGGCGAGGTCAGGTCAGGCTTGCCTTCGGAGTCGTTGGGGCAGTGGACCAGGCTGTTGCGCGAGCGGATGAGCGCCCAGAGGCTCGAGCCGACGACGGTCTCGCCCTTGGCGCCCTTGAGGCCGTGCACGCCGTCGCCGGCGGTGCCGAGCAGCACCACCGCGTAGTGGTGGCCGCCCGTCCAGCCGCCCGCGGGCGGGGCGATGGCCAGCGTGCTCGGGGAGCCGGCGCCGCCGGAGAGGAAGCGGATGGTGGCGTTGGTCACCGGCACCGGCGCGGTGGGAACGGTGATGTCGTTGACCACGACGTTGTCGGCGGTGACGGTGGCCGGGTCGAGCTCGCCGTCGAAGGTGGCGGTGGCGCTCGAGGAGGCGGGGAAGCCGTCGAGGGTGCCGAGGTAGGCGGCGAACTCCTGGTCGGCGGCGCTGGCGCTCGCGGAGAGCGGGACGGTGACGAGTCCGGTCTTCGGGTTCATCGCCAGGTCGTTGGGCGTCGGGACCACCGGCGGCGTCGCGCTGACGTCGAACTGCGCCGTGATGAGCGCGGGTGGGTCCTTCTGCTCGATCGACGGCGTGCACGCCGTGGCGAGCGCCGCGGCGAGGGCGGACGACAACAGAGTTCTCTTCATGGTTTCTCCAAGCGTGGATAGCTGGGACGAAGTGCTCGTGGAACGCAGCCGGCCGAAAAAAGCGCACCCCCCAGGGCGCACCAAACGAAAGCCGGCGCTTCTTAACACGGTCGCTTCTCGCACGCCGAACGTAAATTCATGACGCGCGGCGCCAGCCCCTGGTAGGAACCACGACGTGCAGCCCGAGCTAGAATTCTGTTCGAAGACGCACACTTGGCGGTCGTCGACAAGCCGTCGGGGATGCTCGTCCACCGCGGCTGGGACAACGACCCGGTGGTGGCGATGACGCTGCTGCGCGACCAGCTCGGGCGGCACGTCTTCCCGGTCCACCGGCTCGACCGCGGCACGAGCGGGGTGCTCTTGTTCGCGCTCAGCTCGGAGGTGGCGGCGGCGCTGCAGAAGCAGTTCGAGGAGGGCGCGGTCCAGAAGACCTACCTGGCGCTGGTCCGGGGCGTGCCCAAGGAGGAGCAGGGCGTCGTCGACCACCCGGTTCCGAAGACGGAGGACGGGCCGCGGGTCCCGGCGGTGACGGCGTGGCGGCGGCTCTGGGCCGGGGAGCCTTCGGCGACGTTCAGGTCAGGCTTCTCGCTGGTGCAGGCCGAGCCCAAGACGGGCCGCTTTCATCAGATTCGCCGGCACCTGAAGCACCTGGGGCACCCGCTGGTGGGCGACGTCAACTACGGCCGCGGGGAGGTCAACCGGTTCTTCCGGGAGCAGTACGGGTTCAACCGGCTGGCGTTGCACGCGCTGGCGTTGTCGCTGCGGCACCCGGTGACGGGTGCGGCGCTGCAGGTGAAGGCGCCCGTGCCGGAAGACCTGGCGAAGGTGTTCATGGCGCTGGGGGCGCCCGAGTCGGCGTGGCGGCTGGGTGACTCGGCGGTCGCATAGGTCCCATAGGTCGTATAGGTCCCATAGGTCGCATAGGGCCCATAGGTCCCATGGGACGAATGGGACGAATGGGACACATGGGACACAGGGGACAAATAGGACCGGAACTGCGTGAACCTACCGGTGCAGGCGCGCCAGCCCGCCCAGCGCGGTCTCGCGGTACGCTGCAGCCAGGTCGCGCCCGGTCTGCTTCATGGTGGTCACGACCTCGTCGAAGCTCACCCGGTGCGTCCCGTCACTGAGCATCGCGTAGTCGGCAGAGTCCAGGGCGCGGTTGGCGCCGAAGGCGTTGCGCTCGATGCAGGGGATCTGCACGAGCCCGCCGATGGGGTCGCAGGTCAGGCCCAGGTGGTGCTCGAGGCCCATCTCCGCGGCGTACTCGACCTGCCGGGGCGAGCCGCCCAAGAGGAACGCCGCCGCGGCCGAGGCCATGGCGCAGGCCGTCCCGACCTCACCCTGGCAGCCCACTTCGGCACCGGAGATGGACGCGTTGCGCTTCACCAGGTTGCCCACCAGCCCCGCCGTGGCGAGCGCCCGCAACAGCTCCACCTGAGAGCAGGGCAGGGTCTCCTTCACGAAGCGCAGCACCGCCGGAAGGATCCCCGAAGAGCCGCATGTTGGCGCGGTGACCACCTGCCCGCCCGCCGCGTTCTCCTCGGAGACTGCCAGGGCGTAAGCCGCCGCCATCCCGGTGCGCTGGTACGGGTCCTTGCAGCGCTCGGCCTTGAGCAGCACCGAGCGCGCCTTGCGCGGGAGCTTCAGGCCCCCGGGCAGCACGCCGTCGGCGGCGAGGCCGCGCTCGATGGCGCCCGCCATGGCCTTCCAGCTCTCCTCGAGCCAAGCCCAGACCTCTTCGCCCTCGCGCTCCTCGACGAGGCGCCACATGGGCTGGCCGGTCTCCTCGCACCACTGAAGCACTTCGGCCATGGAGGTCTGCGGGTAGGCCTGCGCTGACAGCGCCTGCGCCTCGCCGTCCTCCACGAGCGCGCCTCCGCCGACGCTGTATCCGCGCCAGCGACCGAGGACCTGGCCCTGGGCGTCGAGGCCCTCGAGCTCCAGGCCGTTCGGGTGCGCCGGGAGCGTGGTCTCGGGCTTCCAGACGAAGTCGACCGCGCGCGGCGCGAGCGCCCGGGCGATGGCCTGGTCGGTCAGGTGGCCCCGGCCCGTGGCTGCGAAGCTGCCGTAGAGCGTGGCGCGCACGCGCACGGCCTCGGGGCAGCGGGAGAGCAGCAGCAAGGCAGCGCGGTGGGGGCCCATGGTGTGGCTGCTCGAGGGGCCCAGGCCAATCTGGAAGAGCTCGCGGAGGGATCTCATGGTTTCGCCGGGGCTCTTAGCAGCCTCGCGGCGCAGCCGTCGACGAAATCTCCGATTCGATCGATCAGCCCATCGTCGAACAAGGGATCGAGGTGGTGCCTTCCGGGAAGCTCGAGGTACTGCGCTTGCGCGCCGAGCGCCCGGGCGAGCGCGCGGCCTTGCTCCACGGGGACGATGGCGTCCTCTGTCCCATGCACGAGCAACACCGGGTAGCCGACCTGGGTCTCGGCCAGGCGGCGCTCGAGGTCGAGCTCGCGCAGCATCGTTTCGAAGACGGGAAGGTGCCCGCCGCCACCCTCGACGCGGACCGGGAAGCGGCGGCGGTTGCCGGAGAAGGGCAGGGGCAAGAGCCGCAGGACCGACGAGTGCCTCGCGGCGTTCCAGGCGGGACGGTGGAGCACCATCGCCAGCTCCCGCAGGACGCGCCAGCCCAGCTCCAGCTTGGAGATGGCGGAGACGGTGACCGCGCCGTCCAGGGGCACGCCGCGGGCGATGGCGTCGAGCACCGCGGCGCCGCCCATGCTCTGGCCGAGCGCGACGATCGGGCCTCCGATCTCGCGGGCGGTCGCCTCGCGGACGGCGTCGAGACGGGCCCGGAAGGACGCGACGTCGAGCAGGTCGCTACCGCCTCGGCCGTGCCCAGCCATGTGGAAGAGGACGACGGTGAAGCCGCGCTCCAGCAGCCGCGGCACGGCCTGCCAGAGGGCGAAGGTCCGGTCGTTGCCGCCGCCGTGGCAGACAAGCACCACCGCGCGCGAGCAGCCAGCCGGGCGCAGCACGTGCGTTCCGGCATCGGCGTGGCCGGCGATCTCGAGGGAGGTGGCCTTGGCCAAGAGCTCGCGGTCCGGGTCGAGCGGCCGGAGAGCCGGGACCAGCAACGCCGCCAGCAGGCCGAAGAGCACGCCGGCCAAGGCAGTGGGCGCGCTGCCGATTTTCCATCCCTGGATCGCTGTGCCGACCGCCAACAAGGCCGGCAAGAGAGCCAGCGCCCGCGGCGAGGCGCGCGGGAACAGATGCAGCCCTGGCAGGCGCGCCAGGACTGCGCCGGCCTGGATGGCCAGCATCGTCGCCAACATCCAAGTCAGGAACGCCACCCGCGGAACCTCCGTGGCCCCCAGCCTACCTTCGTGACTGGCGCCTCCGTGGACCAAGAGCGAGGAGGAGCAGCGAAGCCGGCGCCAACGCCCCCGCCGCCCCGCTGCCCGAGCAGCCGCAACCGGAGCTGGTCTGGACGGCGCGCTCGGTGTCGCGGGAGCCGTCCAGGCCTGATGAGGACGAAGCGTCGCCGGCGTCGGGCCCAGGTTGGGGCGGCGCGGGCGATTCGTTGCGGGCGAAGAGCGCGAGGACGTAGGCCCCGGCGCCGAAGCCGATCATCGGGATCGCGCCTTCGTAGTCCGCGGTGGTCGGGTGGTAGTTCTCGGCGATGAGGTCGTGGTTGGCGCGCGACTGCGCGGTGACCCAGCCCACCAGCGCGTCCGCCTCCGCGACGTCGCCGAGCCAGCGCATGACGCTCGCCATGCGCAGGTCCATGACGATCCACTCGCGCGCGTCGTAGTCGCTGGGGCCCAGGTTGCGCCGGTAGCCGTGGCCGCTGGCCACCGCGAGCTTCGACTTGAGCCGATCGAGCGTGGTCCGCGACGAAGTGCCCGTGGGGTCGAACACCGAGCGGTAGAAGGCCTCGATGACCGCGGCGTCCTCGGGGGTCGTCGTGGACTCGGCCCTGGCGCGCAGGAAGCCGTCGGCGTCGAAGAGGCTCCGCGGCGATTGCCCGCCGCAGCGTGTCGGCGGCCTCGGCGTACTTGTTGGCGAGGGCGGCGTCACGGTGCCGGCTGGCGATGGCCGAGGCGGCCTGCAGCCCGAGCACGCCGTAGACCTGCGACCAGGTCCAGTGCTGGCGCGCGCCGTTGGTCCAATGCGTCTCCCAGATGGACGAGTCGGCGACGAGCAGCCCGTCGTCCTGGGCCAGGTGGATGAGCACGTCGGCGGTCTTGGTGGTGATGGCGTCCCAGTGGTCGGTGGCGAGCTGCTGGTCTCCGGTGGCGCGCTCGTACGCGTCCAGGCCGTCCAGGAACATGCCGAAGCCGTCCCACTCGATGTTCGGGCCGTCGGCGTTCCAGTCCGACTCCTCCAGGCCGTTGCCGAAGTAGCGCACCACGCTGATCTGGTACGGCACGCCGACGTAGGACGGGTAGGTGCCCGAGCGCGCGTTGAGGAAGAAGGCGAGGCCGTCCCTGGCCTCCTGGGGGTGGCCGCTCTTGAGGAGCGCGTTGATGGCGACCATCCCGTCGCGCACCCAGGCGATGTTCCACATCCCCGGCGGCAGGCTCGCCAGGACTTGCCCGTAGGGCCGGTAGTCTCCGACGTTGGCCTCCAGCACCTGGCCCATCCGCAGCAGCGCCACCTGCTGCCGGTAGAGCGCCGTCTCGTCGGCCGACATCCCCGCGGGCTCCACGGTCGTCTGGTGCCAGGTGGCCCAGCGGCTCTCTTCGTCGGCGACCAGCGCCGCGACGTCGCGGCTGCCGAGCCAGGCCGTCATCTTCCCGGCGATCTCCGCCTCGTTGCCGAAGGGTTGGTAGCCGAAGGCCACGCCGACCCACTTCTCGGCTCCCGGGGCCAGCCCGGCGATCGACCACTGCAGCCCGCTGACCGCGTCGGTCACCTTCCCCGAGCCCGAGTCGTCGGCGAGGTCCTGGCCCTGGTTCAGGCGGCTGTAGGGGTTGTGGGGGGTGCAGCCGTGGTGGCTGACGGGCGAGAGCGGCATGGCCACCAGCACCCGGCCGCTGCGCTCGGTGAAGAGCCCGCGGGCCGCGTCCCAGTCGATCTGCTCGTTCTGCGTCTGGCTCGGGCCGTCGCCGACGTGGAAGTTGTGGAGGCTGTAGACGGCGTCACTCGCGCCCAGCGCCGATGTGCCGGTGTTCTTGACCTTGAGCAGCATCACCGCGACCGGGGCGTTCGCCTCGAACGGCGCGAACGCGTAGGTCGTGGCCTGGACGCTGCCCACCGTCTGCACCGACTCGATGACGCCGGTCCCGGGCAGGTAGCGGACCGCGGGCGCCACCCCGGTCTCCGAGAGCCACTTGCCGGCGCCGCCCAGCCGCAGGCCGAAGTAGGCGTCGTAGGCCAGCTCGCGCGTCGGGGTCGTGGCGTCCACCGCGGCGAAGCAGTGCTCGCGCAGCCCGGTCACCTTGGCCTGCTGGTCGTCGTAGACGATGGCCGTGTGGCCGTTGGCGCTGACCACCTGGTGGAACGAGGCATGGGGAACGGCCGCGCTGGCGGTGGTGCCGAGCAGCGGGAGGGCAAGAGCGCGCATGCGGACCATGTCGTTGGGCCTGGGGCGGAGGCGGAAGGCTTGCGACAGATGGAGACCACGCACGGCGCCCCGGAACATTTCCACGCCCGTGCGCGAGGAGCGCCGGCAGGTTACCAAGCCTTCATTCGCAGGGAAGTGACTCGAAAAGCCATGGCGCGCTCCATCATCGAGATCGACCTGGACCTCTGCGACGGATGCGGGGTCTGCGTGCCCGCCTGCTCGCAGAGCGCGTTACGGATCGAGGATGGCAAGGCGCGCGTGCTGAGCACCGAAGGCTGCGAGGGGCTTGAAGGCTGCGTGGGAGCCTGCCCGCACGGCGCGCTGCGACTCGTGCAGCGCCCGTGCGCGCCGGGGGCCCTACCTGCCAAGGCGCAAACACGGTAAAGAGAGCCACTTCGAAGCGAAGGCGGGTGGAATGCCGGCAGTGACCGAGTGGTGGTCGGGAGCCCTCGATGCGCTCCCGTTCGCCGTGGCTCTCCAGAGCTGCGACGGCGTCTACCTGCGAGCCAACGCGGCGTTTGCCCGGCTGGCGGGCATGCCAGCGGCCGGTACGCTCGAGGGGCACACCGACGCCGAGCTGCCCTGGGGCGCGCTGCCTCTGGAGGCCCAGGGCGAGTGCGAGCGGGCCTGCGCCGGGGACCCTGAGCGCCGGGTCCTGATCGGCCGCCACCCCGTTCCCGGCGCCCCGGGCGAGCGCGCCGCCGGCATCTGGGTCACCGTGCGCGAATCGGCGGCGACGGGCGGCGGCCGGGCGGATCTGGTCGCCATCCTCGACACGCTGCCGTACCCGTTCTTCGCCAAGGACACGCGGCTCCTCTACACCGCCTGCAACCGGGCCTTCGAGCACTTCGTCGGCCGGACGCGAGAGCAGAATCGTCGGGCACTCGGTCTTCGATTCTTCGGAACCGGAGCTCGCGGCGGTCTACGACCGCGCCGACCGTGCGTTGCTGGAGCAACGTGGCACGCAGGTCTACGAGTCGCAGGTCGCCAACGCGGACGGCAGCCTCCGCGACGTCATCTTCTACAAGGGCGTGTCCCTGGACGCGGCCGGCAGCCCCACCGGCATCGTCGGCCTCTACGTGGACATCACCGACCGCAAGCGGACCGAGGTGGCGCTGGCGGAGTCGGAGCGCAAGTACCGGGCGCTGGTGGAGGACGCGCTGGTCGGCACCTACGTCATCCAGGATGGCCGCTTCGCCTTCTGCAACGAGCGCTTCGCGCGCATCTTCGGCTGGGCGCGGGCGGGCGAGCTGGTGGGCGTCGACTTCCGCCGGCTGGTCGCCCCCGCCGAGGTCGAGAAGGTCGCCTCCGAGATCTCCGCGCGCGAGTCCGCCGCGAAGGCGACCAGCCACTACGAGTTCCGCGGCCTGCGCAAGGACGGCTCGGAGATCGACGTGGAGGTCCTGGGCTCGCGCATCTCCTACGAGGGCCGGACGGCGGTGCAGGGCACGCTGCTGGACGTGACCGAGCGCCGGCGTGCGGACCAGGAGCGCCGGATGCTCGAGGAGCAGCTCCGCCAGGCCCAGAAGATGGAGGTGGTGGGCCAGCTCGCCGGGGGCACGGCCCACGACCTGAACAACCTGCTCCTTCCGGTCCTCGGCTACGCGGGGATGCTGTCCAAGGACCTGCCGGCCGGTGAGTCGCAGGAGAAGGCCTCGCAGATCCTGGACGCCGCCGAGCGGGCCCGCGATCTGGTCTGGCGGCTGATGGCCTTCGGCCGCAAGCAGGTTCTGGAAGCTCAAGCAGGTCGACCTGCGCGAGGTGGTCCAGGGCTTCGAGCGCGTCCTTCGCGGCGCTTTGCGCGACGACATCCGCCTGGAGCTGAGGACCCCCGGCCGCCTCAAGCAGGTCAGGGCGGATCCCGCGCAGATCGAGCAGGTGCTGATGAACCTGGCGGTCAACGCGCAGGACGCGATGGCCGGACCGGGAACGCTCCGGATCCGCCTGTCCGCGAGCGAGGGGCCGCGGGGCGCCGCCGGACCGAGGGGGGCGGGGAGCCACGTGCTGCTCGAGGTCTCCGACACCGGCTGCGGCATGGACGAGGCGGTCCGCGCGCGCATCTTCGAGCCCTTCTTCACCACCAAGGCGGACGGGCAGGGGACCGGGCTGGGGCTGTCCACCGTCTTCGGCATCGTCCAGCAGCACGGGGGGCACATCGAGGTCGAGTCCAACCCTGGCGAGGGGACGACCTTCCGGCTATTCCTTCCCGCCAGCCAGGAGAGCGTGCCGATGGACACCCCCAAGAGCGAGCGGGCCGCAACCGAGTCCAGAGGCGGGTCGGAGACGATCCTGCTCGTCGAGGACAACGAGATGGTCCGGCGGACCACCGCCAAGATCCTCGAGCTCAACGGCTACCGGGTCCTGGCCGCCGCTGGCGGCGAGGCCGCGCTGGCCATCTCCCAGGCCGAACCGGGCACCATCGACCTCGTGCTCACCGACGTCATCATGCCCGGCCTGAACGGCAAGGCGCTGTATCAGCAGCTGCGCGCGGCCCGGCCCGGTGTGCGAGCGGTCTTCATGTCCGGTCACGACTGGAACGTGGTGGCGCAGGGAGGCGTCCTCGAAGACGACGTGGTCTTCCTCCAGAAGCCCTTCATGCCCGAGGCCCTGGCGCGCAAGGTCCGCGAGGCGCTCGACAGGTAGCGTCGGAGGGACGAACGCCCGGCAACTTGGTCCACGTGGACCAAGTAGGTGCCGTGGACCAAGTAGGCCCCGGCGGCAGGCGAAGGTCGCGACGCCGAGGGCCGGCAACTTGGTCCACGTGGACCAAGTAGGTGCCGTGGACCAAGTGACCAAGTAGGCCCCGGAGGCAGGCGAAGGTCGCGACGCCGAGGGCCGGCAACTTGGTCCACGTGGACCAAGTAAGTGCCGTGGACCAAGTAGGCCCCGGAGGCAGGCGAAGGTCGCGACGCCGAGGGCCGGCAACTTGGTCCACGTGGACCAAGTAAGTGCCGTGGACCAAGTAGTCTCGGGGCGCCAGGGCATGGGCCTGGGTTGCGGCCCGCAACATGGATTCTTCGCCAGACGCTTCCTGCCTACGAGCCGTTGGGCTCGAGCCAGGAAGCGAAGGCCGGGCGCAGGTCCTCCAGGCCCTCTTCGATGGTCGCGGGCATGACCTTGGCGAACACGTCGAGGAGCACCAGGGCGTTGATGTTGGCGTCCAGGGGGGCCGCCTTCCGCAGCCGGGCGGCGAAGGCCTGGTTGACCTCGCCGATCCGCCGGTAGGCCTCCGCCAGGCCGTCGAGGCTCCACTCCGACGGCAGCCCCGAGCGCGAGCGCAGGTACTGCGCGACGAGGTACATCGAGGCGGCGCGGAAGGTGGTGTCCAGCTCCGAGGCGAACGGCAGGTGGAAGCGGACCATCGGCCGCAGCGCCGAGAGCACCGGGCAGCCGCTGCTGACCATGTAGATGCCCAACAGCGAGGAGAGGCTGGTCTGCACCGCGCCGTGCTTGCGGTACTCGCGCTCCGGCAGGGTCACGGTGACGTCGGCCTCGGTGATGGAGAGCGTCATCGCGAAGCTCTTCACCACGCCGGCGACGTGGGCGGCGGTGGGGCAGTAGGCCTCCGTGGCCGGCAGCGAGCAGCTTCGGCACCGGCCGTTGGCGAGCCGGGCCCACTCCGGCTCGGGCGTCGGCCAGGGGTCGGCCAGGAGGAGGGTCTGCGGGTCGAGGTTGACCGTGAACTCCGCGGAGCGCCCGTCCTCGAACTTGAAGCCGTAGCGGATGGGGTAGGGCGCCATCTACTCGAGCTCCACCTTCTGCAGGTAGCCGGCGATCTCGGCCTTCCAGCCGTGGCCGCGCTTCTCGATGTGGTCCTTCATCGCCACCAGCCCCTCGCTCTCGCCGTGCACGCAGAAGACGCGCGGGCGGGTGGTGAAGCCGTCCATCCAGCGCATCACCTCGGTGTAGTCGGCGTGGGCCGAGAAGCCGTGGACCACCTCGACGTGGGCGTTCACCTTGATCAGCTCGCCCATCATCTTGATCTCGGTCGCCCCGTCGAGCATCTGCCGGCCGCGGGTACCGTCGCCCTGGTAGCCGACGAAGAGCACCGTGTTGCGCTTGTCGGGCAGCCGGTTCTTCAGGTGGTGCAGCACGCGGCCGCCGGTGACCATGCCCGAGGCGCTGATGATGATGCACTGCCTGACGTCGTTGATGGCCTTGGACTCGTCGCGGGTGCGGGTGAAGCGCAGGTTCCGGGTCTGGAAGGGCTTGGCGCCGCTGGAGAGCAGCTTCTTCATCGCCTCGTCGTGGTCCTCGATGTGCCGGGCGTAGATGGGGGTGGCGTCCACCGCCATCGGGCTGTCGACGAAGACCGGCATCTGCGGGACGCGGCCCTCGTTCTCCAGCTCGCGCAGGTAGTAGAGCAGGTCCTGCGCGCGGCCTACCGCGAACGAGGGGATGATGATCGCCCCGCCGCGCTTGAAGGCGTCGTTGATGGCCTTGGCGAGCGAGTCCTTGGGCGAGACCGCGCCGTGGGTCCGGTTGCCGTAGGTGCACTCGACCAGGAGCGCGGTGGCCTCCTTGACCGGGACCGGGTCAGGGATGACCGGCGCGTTGTAGCGGCCGAGGTCGCCGCTGAAGAGGATGCGCTGCAGGCGCTTGCCGGGCTCCTGCACCTCCACCTCCACGGTGGCCGAGCCCAGGATGTGGCCGGCGGAGCGGAAGGTGACCGCCATGCCCTCGCACAGCTGGCGCCGCTCGAGGTAGGCGATGGAGTCGATCTTGGTGAGCGCCGTCTTGGCGTCCTCCTCGGTGTAGAGGGGCTTGGCGGGGCTGTGCTTGGAGTAGCCGTACTTGTTGGCGGTGGCCGCTTCTTCTTCCTGGAGCCGGCCCGAGTCGGGCAGGAGGAGGCTGCACAGATCCTTGGTGGCATGGGTGGTCAGCACCCGGCCCCGGTAGCCGTCGCGGGTGAAGACGGGGAGGTAGCCCGTGTGGTCGATGTGCGCGTGCGTGAGGATCGCGAAGTCGATGTCCTTGGGGGCGACGGGCAACGGCTTCCAGTTGCGCTCGCGCAGCTCCTTGCGGCCCTGGTAGAGCCCCGCATCGACGAGCAGCTTCTTGCCGTTGGCGGTGAGCACGTACTTCGAGCCGGTGACGGTGCCTGCGGCGCCGAGGAACTGGAGGGTGGCCACGGGTGCTCCTTGAGCTGAAGTGTTGCCGGTTGGGCTGCGAGCATAGGGTGGCGTTCGAGGAGCCGGCAACAGCGGGCTGCGGGCTTCGGGCTGCGGGCTTCGGGCTGCGGGCTTCGGGCTGCGGGCTTCGGGGCTGCCGGCTTCGCGAGGCCGGGCGAGGCGCGCGAAGCGTCCGTCCGGGTCACGGCATCGAAGGCGGGCCGGCGGCAAGGTTGAGCCCCGGCTGGCCAGCGGACGCGGGTGTGTATAATGGCGGCCCTTGGCGGTTCGTTCGAGGAGGAAGCATGCGGCGGCAAATCACGGTCGTTGGGGCGATGATCGAGCGCGAGGGGAAGTACCTCATCACCCAGCGCAAGCCCACGGCCACCCTGCCGCTGCTCTGGGAGTTCCCGGGCGGGCGCGTCGAGCCGGGGGAGACCGATGCCCAGGCGCTGGCGCGCGAGCTGAAGGAGGAGATGGACATCACCGTCGAGGTGAACGAGCAGATCATGCACGTCCAGCACTCCTACCCGGACTACGACATCGACTTCCGCGTCTACCGCTGCCGCATGGTGGGCGGAGAGATCAAGCACCTGCGCGTGCACGACCACCGCTGGGTCGCCCCCGCCGACCTCGACGACTACGAGTTCCCGCCCGCCGACCAGAAGACCTTCGAGCAATTGCTGGAGATCCAGTAGGCGAAGTCCACAGCGTCGACCCCGTCCACTCGGTCCACTCCGTCCACCCACTTCCCATCACGGGCCAGGCCTTAGAAGGCCCAGGCGTCGACGCGCCGTGCGGTGCGTCCGTCGGACTCCCAGGCCTCGACGCGCCGACCGCCCTCCACTTGTCGCGCGAGGAAGAGAGTGCTGGCGCCGCGGCGCGCGGGCTCGACCACCTCCAGCAGCGTGACGACGGAGCCGTCTTGCGACTCGACCGCCACGAGCCGCGGCTCGCCCTGACTCGGGACGAAGACGAGGCTCGAGCCTGCGCCGCAGGTCAGGCTGACGAAGGCACCGTCCTCGGTCGCGCGCGCGGCGGCCGCCGAAGGCACGGGGCAGGAGGTCGGGGTCGGCAGCGCCAGCCACGCTTTCTCCGCGGCGCCGCGGGGCGGGGGACGCAGCGGCCGTGACCCCAAGTCGCGCGTGGTCGCCCAGAGCACGTCGGAGCTGGTCGTCAGCGGAACGAAGCCGTCGAAGCGCGCCTCGGCGACGACGGCGCAGGGCGCGGTGGGCGAGCCGGCCGACTCGAAGCGGCTCACCCGTCCCTGGGCGATCTTGCGCGAGCCCAGGTAGAGCCAGACCGGCCGCGCCGTGACCTGCTCCTGCGCCTGCTCGATCATCTCCTGGCTCCAGCCGTCGAGGTCGAGGCAGAGCGCCTGCAGCCGCTCGTCGGACTTGAGGAGGGTCAGGCGCGCGGTGTTGACGCCGGTGCGCTCGGCGAGAGCGAGTTCGATGCTGCCCGGAGCGGCCGTCAGCGTGAGGAGGGTGAGCGCGGCGAGGCTGAGCATGTCGGTTCTCCTTGCCCCGGATGGATAGCAAGTCGCGCGCCCGGCATTTGTCCGTGGAAGTCCGAGGGGTTGCGCGTCGCTGCGGCCGGCGGGACACGCGCCTCGCGAGGTCCGCTGGAAGCGCCTCGGCGCCTACCGTCCTGAAGCCGCGTGAAGCCCTCTGTAGCAGCTTCCGCCAACCCCGCTCAGCGGCTGAAAAATTGCGGGTGTGTAAGACCGATGCTTACATGGCCGGCCAGAGGAGCAAGCGATGCTCAGAACGCTTCTTTCGACCCTTCTCGCCGCCAGCTTCCTTCTCCCCGCCGGCAGCTTCGCCGCGGAGAAGTCCAAAGAATCCAAGAAGGCCAAGACCGACAAGGTCGCGAAGGCCGACAGGGCCGAGAAGGAGAAGCCCGCGTCCAGGCTCGACGCCGACGCGGCCTTCACCGCGGCCAAGGACGCCTACGCCTCGCTGAAGAAGGACTCCAAGCGCCGCAAGTTCCGCGATCAGTGGATCTCCGTCGCGCAGAAGTTCGAGTCGGTCGCCGACAAGTTCCCGCAGAGCCCGCGCGCCGCCGAGGCGCTCTACGACGCCGCCGAGCTCTACGCCGAGCTCTCCCGCGTCTCGCTGGCCAAGCGCGATCTCAAGGAGGCGCTCGAGGCCTACGGCCGCCTGTGCGAGAAGTACCCGCGCTCGAACCTCGCCGACGACGCCCACCTCGCGCTCGGCCGCATCTACCGCGACCGCAAGGGCGACACCGCCATGGCCGAGGCCGAGTTCAAGGCCAGCGCCGCGTGCAAGGGCGACATGCAGGTCAAGGCCAAGCAGGAGCTGGCCGAGCTGGCCTCGATGCCCAAGAGCAGCCCCAAGGCCAGCAAGAAGCAGGACGAGCCGGCGCTGCACCAGGCCTTCGCCAGGGCCGAGCCGCAAGCGTCAGCGCGCGGACCCGAGCCCAAGGCGGAGCCGAAGCCCGAGCCCAAGCCCGTCGCCGAGCCGGTCGCGGTCGCCAAGGCCGCGCCCGCCAAGGGCGACGACGACGAGGAGGAGTACGAGACCGAGGCGCTCAACATCCCGGTGGTCAGCCCGACGCGGCAGGCCATCGACCCGGTGCGGGTCAAGGCGCTCAAGGCCGCCAGCAAGAGCGACGTCCCGCTCTCGGTGCAGGTGGGCCTCAAGGTCAAGCGCGTCATCATCGACCCGGGCCACGGCGGCCACGACGTCGGCGCCATCGGCCCCGGCGGCACCTACGAGAAGGACGTGACGCTGGCCATCGCCGA
The DNA here is from genome assembly GCA_049841135.1 of Myxococcales bacterium. GTDB lineage: Bacteria > Myxococcota > Myxococcia > Myxococcales > UBA5297 > JACRCT01. Next base: position 989,136 of record JASGHK010000001.1, on the reverse strand, counting down.
GAAGCTCAAGGCCCGCCTGGAGGCCGACGGCTACGAGGCCCTGATGACCCGCGACGACGACGCCTTCGTCTCGCTCGAGGACCGCGCCCGCTTCGCCAACAAGAACAAGGGCGACCTCTTCATCAGCGTCCACTGCAACGCGCTCAAGGCCAAGAGCTTCCGCGGCGTGGAGACCTACACCCTCAACGTCACGAGCAACCAGTACGCCATCCGCCTCGCCGCCCGCGAGAACGCTTCCAGCGAGCGCACCCTGGGCGACCTGCAGATCGTCCTGGCCGACCTCGCCACCAAGGTGAACACCGGCGACAGCAAGCGCCTGGCGCGGTCCATCCAGTCCGAGGTCGTCGAGGCCGAGTCCGATGCGAAGTTCAAGGCCAAGGACCTGGGCGTCAAGGAGGCGCTGTTCTACGTGCTGCTCGGCGCCAAGATGCCCTCGGTCCTGGTCGAGACCGCCTTCATCACCAACCCGGACGACGAGAAGCTGCTCACCAACTCCGCCAAGCAGCAGTCCATCGCCGACGGCATGGCCGAGGGCGTCGGCCGCTTCGTCTCCGAGCGCGAGGCGCTGGCGACCGCCCTGCCGGAGTAGCCCGCCGGTTTGAGGGGCGGCGGGCCTGCGCTCCTCGCCGAAGGCTCCCTAGATTGCGGCCCGATGGCCGCTCTGCCGCCGCAGCTTCCCGACCCGCGCAGCAACGACGTCCCCGCCGCGCTGGCCTCTCTGCCCGACCCGGTCGGATGGCCGCTGGGCGGGTTCCTGGAGCGGGGCCGCCAGGCCGTCCGCGTGCTCCACCGCGAGGGCTTTGGCGGAGCCGCGGTCGTCGCCGCCATGACCGAGGTGGTGGACCGGGTGGTGCGGACGCTCGCCGCCTCGCTCGGGGGGCTGGGCCCGTCCGCGCTGGTCGCGCTCGGAGGTTACGGGCGGCGCGAGCTGGCCCCCTGCTCGGACGTCGACCTGATGCTGCTCGCGCCAGATCGGGCCCACCCGGGGCCGCTGGCCGAACAGCTGCCGTATGGCCTCTGGGATCTGGGGCTGGAGGTGGGCTGGAGCGTCCGCACCCTGGACCAGTGCGCGGCGCTGGCGGCCCAGGAGCACACGGTGGCCACGGCCTTGCTCGACGCGCGCCTCGTCGCCGGCGACGCTCGCGTCTTCGGCCAGCTCACCACAAGGTTCCGAGACACCCTCGCCGCAGGCGGGGCCCAGCGGCTGGTCGGCGCCAAGGTGCAGGAGCTGCGCGACCGGCGAGCGCGGTTCGGCGGCACGGTCTTCCGGCTCGAGCCCGACCTCAAGCATGGCGAGGGCGGGCTGCGCGACCTGCAGGCCATCGGGTGGATCGCCAAGGCTGCCTTCAAGGTCGAAGCGTTGCCGTCGCTGCTCGAGCGCTCGCTGCTGCCCGAGCGCGAGGCCCGAGAGCTCCTGGCGGCCCGCGACTTCCTGCTCCGGGTGCGCAACGAGCTGCACCTGCTCGCCGGGCGCCGGGACGACCGGCTCACCTTCGAGCGGCAGCTCGCGGCCGCGCGGGACCTGGGCTACCGCGACGGCCCGGAAGGGCTCGCGGTCGAGCGGTTCATGCGCCACGTCTGGCTGGCGGCCAAGGCGGTCGAGAGCGCCGCGGATGCCTTGATCGATCGACGCGCCGACGCCGACCGGCACCGGCCGCACCCGACCCGGGCCATCGAGGACGGGTTCGAGGAGCTCGACGGCCGGATGGAGTGGGTGCGCTCGGAGCTGCTCGATGCCACGCCCGAGGAGGTGATCCGCCTCTTCGAGCTCGCCGACCGCGAGGGGCTGGTCCTGACCAGCGGCACGCGAGACCGAGTCAGCAGCGCCGTCGCCCGGCTGCCGGAGGCGGGCTGGACCGACCCCAGGGTGGCGCGCCTCTTCGCGGGCCTGCTCTCGCGGCCGGGGACCTCGGGGACGTTCCTGGGCGCGATGCACGAGCTGGGCGTCCTGGAGCGCCTGCTGCCCGAGCTCGCCAACGCCCGCGGGCGAGCCCAGCACGACCTCTACCATCTGTACCCGGTCGACGTTCACTGCCTGCTCACCGCGAAGCGGCTCTACGCGCTCAAGGTGGGCGAGCTGGCCGAGGTGGAGCCTGTCCTGACCCGGAGGATGCAGGCCCTGGAGCAGCCGGCGCCGCTGTACCTGGCGGGCCTGCTGCACGACGCGGCCAAGAGCGGCACGCCAGGACACGCCGAGCGCGGCGCGGTGCTGGCCAAGTCGGCAGCGCAGCGGCTAGGCCTGTCGGCCGAGGAAGTGGCCGAAGCCGAGTTCCTGGTGCGCGAGCACCTGGTGATGAGCCACGTCAGCCAGCGCCGCGACCTCACCGATCCCGCGACCGTCGAAGGCTTCGCCCGCCGGGTCGGGAACCCCCGGCGGCTCCTGATGCTCCACCTGCTCACCTTCGCGGACATGGGCTCGGTCGCGCCGGGGACCTGGAACGCGTGGCGGGCCCGGCTCCTGGAGGAGCTCTGGGCGCGCACGCTCTCCTGGCTGGAGGGAGCGGCGCCCGCCCGCGAACCGCTGCGCTCCAGGCTCTTGTCCCGGCGGTCGGCTGCCGAGGTCGAGGCGTTCCTGCCGGGCCTGCCGGAGCGCTACCTGCGCTCGGCGCGGCTCGACGAGGCGGTGCGCGATCTCGTCGTTCTGCGCCGGGCTCGGGCGAAGGGCTTCGCCTTCCGGCTGGTGGGACGGAGCGGGTACAGCGAGCTCGTCCTGGCGGCGCCCGATCGCCCGGGGCTGCTCTCGCTGTTCGCCGGCGTGCTCGCGGCGCACGGCATCGACATCCTGCGCGCGCGCATCACCTCCATCTCCAGCCCCGACGGCTGGGCCATCGACTCGTTCGCGGTCCGGCAGGGCCAGGAGGCGGTCGGGCGAGAGCGTTGGCGAGAGGCCAGGCGCGCCTTGAGGGCCGCGCTCGAGGGACGGCTCGACGTCGAGGCGCTGCTCGAGCGAAGGTCCCAGGGCAGGCTCGCGGCCCGGGTGGTCCCGCGGGTGGAGGTCCACGTCGCCATCGACAACCGGGCTTCGCCGGAGGCCACGGTCATCGACGTCTACGCCCAGGACCGGCCGGGCCTGCTGCACGCGGTGGCCCGGGCGCTCCACGAAGAGGGGGCAGAGATCCTGGTGGCGCAGGTCGCGACCGAGGGGCACCGCGCGGTCGACGGGTTCTACGTCCGCAAGATCACCGATCCCGAAGCACTTCAGAGAGTGGAGGCGGCGGTGCGGCGCGCCCTGGCGCCCCGGCTGGCGCCGGCTCCCTGAGCTCGCGTCCGATGGCGCGGGCGAGCAGCGCACCGCCCACCACCGAGACGACCACGCCCGCCACGCTCAGCGTCACGAGCACTGGCTCTCCGCGCGAGAGCGCGCTGCCGAACGCAGCGGTGGCGACCGTGCCCGGGATCGAGCCGGCCACGGCCCCCAGGACCAGACGCCCGCGGCGCCCGCCCGCGCCCGCGCCCAGCGCCACGCAGACGTCGGTGGGGAGCAGCGGATTGAGCGTGATGAGCAGGGCGTAGGTGAAGTCGTGGTGAGCGGCGACCTTGGCCAGCTCCTCGCGGCGCTCGCCTGCCAGGCGAGCGACCGGCCGCCGCAGCAGCCGCCGCCCGAGCGTCGTCACCACCACCATCCCCAGCGCCGCGCCGACGAGCGAGAGCGCCGCCCCCTCGAAGGTCCCCCACAGCACTCCCGCCAGCGCCGAGAAAGCCTGGCCGGGGAGCAGGAGGACGGGCCGCACCGCGAGCAAGGCCACGAAGATCGCCGGGCCGAGGACGCCCACCTTCACCAGCAGCGCGGCGGCAGGGCGCCCGACCAGCTCGGGCGAGAGCGCCGTCTTCACCAGGAGGATCGTCACGAGCGTCATCGCGAAGGGCACCGCCACCTGCCCAGCGACCTTCGCCCTGCGTCCCCAGCTGGGACCGACCCTGCGACGTGCCGACCGCAACCATGCCCTCCTGGTGGCCCCCGGCGGGTCCACCACTTCAAGCTACGGACGGTCGGCGCGACCCCGATGGACGGCTCGCTGGGTGGCGCGCCGGTGCTTGCCGAGGGGGCTGCCTTGCATCGGCATGGGGGATGAGCAAGTTTGACCTCGAAAAGCGCCCGTCGGGCGACAGCTTGGGTGTGGAGAGGTCATGAGGGCGTGGATCGGCAGCTGCGCTTCGCGGTAGTCACGGCGTTCCTCCACGACGACTGGCATAGCCAGCGGGTCTTCGCGGCGCTGTCGCAGTGGGCCGACACGGTCATCGTCGATCCGGCCGACCTGTCCGCCTCGCTGGAGCCGGGGGCGCTGGCGCTGCGGCACCGCGAGCGGCTCGAGGACTTCGACGCCTTCGTCCTGGTCCGCGGCCTGTCGCCCCGCGGCGACGCCGACGCGCAGTTCACCGTCTACCGGGCGCTGGCCCAGGCCGGCGCGCTGGTCATCAACCGCATCGACGCGCTCCTGGACGCGCAGGACAAGTTCCGCACCAGCCACCTGCTGGCGCGCGCGGGCGTGCCCACGCCACGGGCTGCCCTGGCCCAGAGCGGGGACGCGGCGGCCGAGTTCTTGCGCCGCCTGGGCGATGCGGTGGCCAAGCCCCTCTTCGGCTCGCTGGGCGAAGGGGTCGAGCGTCTGGCCGTCGGGGAGGAAGGCGAGCGCCGGGCCGCCGAGCGGGTGGCCGCCGAGGGCGCGCTCTACCTGCAGCAGTGGGTCCCCAACCCCGGCCACGACACGCGGGCGTTCGTCGTCGGAGGCCGCATGGTGGCCAGCGTGGAGCGCGTCGCCGCCGAAGGAGAATTCCGCACCAACGTAGCGCGCGGGGCCAGGCCGCGGCCCGCGCACCCGAACCCCGGCGTGGCTAGCGTTGCGGAGCGCGCCGCCCGGGCGCTCGGCCTCGACTACGCAGGCGTGGACGTCCTGGAGGGGCCGCAGGGACCGCAAGTGATCGAGGTCAACGGCAACCCCTCGTTCGACATGATCTTCGACGCCACGGGGCAGGACATGGGCGTGGAGATCGCCCGGTACGTAGTGCGGCAGGCGCGCGAGAGGTGGCAGAGGTCCGGCGCGGTCGAGGGGCCTGGTCTGGGGCCCCCTGCGGCGCCGACGTGAGGCGCGGGCGCTAAGGGACGGGCGGCGGAGCGGGCCGCGGGGCGCGGCTCTCTCTTGGGAGGCAACATGGCGGACAAGGAGAAGGGCAACAAGGGCAGCATGACCGTCGCCGAAGCAGGCCGGAAGGGCGGGGAGACCGTCCGGGACGAGCGCGGCCGCGAGTTCTACGAGGAGATCGGCAAGAAGGGCGGCGAGACCGTCAAGGCCGAGCGCGGGCGCGAGTTCTACGAGGAGATCGGCAAGAAGGGCGGCGAGACCGTCAAGGCCGAGCGCGGCGCTAGCTTCTACGAGGAGATCGGCAAGAAGGGCGGAGAGGCCGTCAAGGCCGAGCGGGGCGCGCCGTTCTACGAGGAGATTGGCAAGAAGGGCGGGCAGAAGGTCCGCGAGCTCATCGAAGAGGGCAAGCGGGCAGCCCGGACGCCGGCCCCGAAGGGCGAGGGCGAGGGCGAATAGAGGCGTGACTGGAGGCTTTGGCGATGGCCGACGAGAACAACAAGGATCAGGAGCAGCCCAAGCGGCCCATGACGGTCGAGGAGGCTGGCCGGCGAGGTGGGGAGAAGGTCGCCAGCGAGCGCGGCGCCGAGTTCTTCAGCACCATCGGCAAGAAGGGTGGAGACACGGTCGCCCGCAAGCGCGGCCACGAGTTCTACGAGGAGATTGGCCGCAAGGGCGGCCAACGAGTCAAGGCGGAGCGCGGCGCCGAGTTCTACTCGACCATCGGCCACAAGGGCGGCCAGAAGGTCAAGGAGCTCATCGAGCAGGCGAAGAAGAACCAGTAGGGGAACGGCGGGCTTCGGGCTTCAGGCTTCGGGCAATCACGCCGAGCCTGGAGCCTGAAGCCTAGAACGCCGCCTTGGCGGCGATGGCCGCGGCGCCGAGCAGGCCTGCGTCCGGGTTCTTCACCACCTTCACCGGGGTCCGCGCGAGCACCGGTGACAGCCGGCCCTTGGCGAGGTAGGCGCGCTCGAAGGTGCCGTCGAGCAGCCGCGGGAGGATCTTGGGGGCGATGCCGCCGGCGACGTACACGCCGCCGCGGGCGACCACCTTGAGGGCCAGGTTGCCCGCCTCGGAGCCGTAGATGGAGACGAAGAGCTCGAGCGCCTTGCGGCAAAGCTCGTCGTCGCCGGCGGTGGCGTGCGTGGAGATACAGGCCGGCTTGCCCAGCGGGTCGGCGGCGAGCTCCGCGTCGACGGCGGCGGAGGCCTTGCCCGGCTCGCGCGCGCGGAAGAAGTCGTAGAGGTTGGCCAGCCCGGGCCCGGAGACGATGCGCTCGTAGCTGACCCGGCCGTGGCGCTCCCGAAGGAACCTGAGCAGCTCGATCTCCAGGTCGTCCTTGGGGCCGAAGTCGGTGTGCCCGCCCTCGGAGGAGACGACCTCGTAGCCCAGGGGGCCCTTGACGATGACCGCCTCGCCCAGCCCGGTGCCGGCGCCGAGGACGACCCAGGGGCCGCGCGGGTCGGAGGGCGCGTCGTGGAGCACCGCGAAGTCCGACGCGGGCAGCTCGGTGATGCCGATGGAGAGCGCGTGGAAGTCGTTGACCAGGCTGACCCGCTGCAGCGAGAGGTCGTGCTCGAGCTTGCGGGCCTCGATGCACCAGGGGAGGTTGGTGGCCTGGCAGACGTCGTCGAGGACCGGCCCGGCGACGCCGAAGCACGCGCGGGCGACCCGGCCGCGGTCCTCCCCCAGGAACAGCCCGACCAGCGCCGACAGGTCGGGGTACTGGGCGCTGGGGAACACCTCGCGGCGCCGGATGGACCCGTCCTCGACCAGCGCCAGGACCGTCTTGGTTCCCCCGATGTCTCCTGCCAGCAGCGTCATTCGTCCTCTCCGGCCCGGCTTCGTTCGCGGGCGCGCGGTCTAGTACCGGCGCCCCGGCCCCTGGGCGCGCGGACTCTAGCATTGTCGGTGGCGAGGGTCCGCAGTAGGTTACGCGGCCGCCATGGTTGCCCCGATCCTCACCATCGACCCGGAACACCCGCAGCCTCGCCTCATCGAGCGCGCCGTCAGCGCCCTCCAGGCGGGCGAGCTCATCGCGTACCCCACCGACTCGTACTACGGCCTGGGCTGCGACATGGGCAGCAAGCGCGCCATCGACCGGCTGTACCAGCTCAAGGGTCACGACCGGAAGCGGCCGATGTCCCTCTTGGTGCCCGACCTGTCGGACCTGGCGCAGTACGCCAAGGTGTCGAACCACGCCTACCGCATCCTCAAGCACCTGGCGCCCGGCCCGTTCACCTTCGTCCTCGAGGCCACCCGGCTGGTCCCGGAGATCATGCAGACCAAGCAGAAGACGGTGGGCCTGCGCATCAGCGAGCACCCGGTCGCCCACGCGCTGTGCGCCGCGCTCGGCCGCCCGCTGGTGACGACCTCGGCGGCCATGGGCGAGCAGATCTTCATCGGCGCCGACGAGATCCGCGACGGAGCTCGGGCACGGGCTGGCGCTCATCCTCGACGGCGGGCCCCACGAGAGCGCGCCGTCGACGGTGCTCTCGCTGGTCGACGACCAGCCGGTGGTGCTGCGCCAGGGCAAGGGCGACGCCTCGGAGTTCGCGAGCCCACCCGAGGAGTGAGGGGCCAGGCGGCGGGCCTTCAGGACCGGGTGGATCCGGTCCCGGTCGCCGGCGGCGCCTCGGTGGGCGAGGCCACGTAGATGACGTTGCGCGTCGTCTGCTTGCCGCGGTACATGGCGCGGTCCGCGCAGTCGAGGATGGCGGTCTTGTCGCGGGCGTGCTCGGGGTAGCTCGCCAGCCCGATGCAGACCGTCAGCGTCAGGTTCAGCCCGTCGCCCGAGAGGAAGCGGTGCGACTCGATGGCGCGGCGGATGCGCTCGGCCACCTTCAGGGCGCCGCCTGTGTCGGTGTGGCGCAGCAGGAGCACGTACTCGTCCCCGCCGTAGCGCACGGCCGTGTCGACCTCGCGGACGCTGGCCTTGAGCAGCGCGGCGATCTCCACCAGGAGCTTGCTGCCGACGAGGTGCCCGTAGGTGTCGTTGATCCCCTTGAAGCGGTCGAGGTCCAGGAAGAGGACGGAGAACGGCGCCCCGGTCTGCCGCGCCCCGTTGATCTCGCGGTCGAGCGCCACGTGGAGGTAGCGCAGGTTGTGGAGCTTGGTCAGGTCGTCCAGGTAGATGAGGTCTTCGAACTCGGTGAGCCGGCGGATGTTCACCAGCCCGATGGCCAGGTGGCGCGCCAGGAACTGGGCGTTGGACCAGGCCATGACCAGCGACGTCGGCTCGCAGAGCAGGCATGCGCCCTGGACCTGGCCGGCGTCTTCGGCCCAGACCACCCGCCAGCGCAGCCCGGCCGCCTCGATCTCCTCGACGCGCCGCTCCTTCTCCAGCGAGAGCCCGGTGATGGCTTCCGCGGCAACGGCCCCCGACTCCGCCTCGGAGAGGCCCTCGTGCGCGGCGTGGGCGAGCCGGCCGTCGGACCCCTTGGCCACCAGCAGGGCGGCCTTGGCGCCCAGCGCTTCGACCAGCGCCTTGAGGGCCATGGGGAAGAGCCGCTCGCGGTCGAGCGTGGTCGCCAGCCGCTGCCCGGTCTCGACCAGCGACAGGTGCTGGCGCAAGAGAGCGTTCTCCTGCAGGAGCTGGCGGGTGGCGATGCAGCGCGAGACGGAGAGGACGAGCGCCTCGGGGGCGACGGGCTTGACGAGGTAGTCGGCCGCGCCGCTCTTCATCGCGCGCACCGCCGGGTCCACCCGGTCCACGGCGGTGATGACGATGACCTCGACGCCGGGATCGCGGCGCTTGGCGTCGGCCAGGACCGAGAACCCGTCGGGGCCGGGGAGGACCAGGTCCGCGATGACCACGTCGAAGGGGCCGTGGTCGAGCGCGTCCGATGCCTCCGCCGCGTCCTTGGCGGTGACGATCTCGTGGCCGGCCTCCGCGAGGCAGTCGCCGTAGACCTGCCGGGCGAAGGAGTCGTCGTCGACGATGAGGACGCGGGTGGCCATGGCGTGCGGATTCTATAGGCCCGTGGCGCTGCCGCCACAAGACAGCTCTGCTAGGCTGCCGTTCCAGCGATGCACCCCGAGAAGCAACCCGCGCAGGCTCGACTGGCCCTCGTCTTCCGAGGCGGCGGCACCCGCTGGGCCTTGCCTGCCGCCAGCGTGCTGGAGGTCGGGACTGCGCCGGCGGGGCCCGACGAGAAGCGGCACGGCCTGCCCGTCGAGGACTTCGGCGCGCTGCTCTCCCAGAAGCCTTCGGCCAGCCCGCAGGCGGTGACCCTGGTCCTCGACTGCGCGCCTCCGCGGGCCCTGTGTGTCGAGGCCGTGGAGGAAGTGGCCGACCTGACCTCCGCGGCGTTCTTCGGGCTTCCTGCCGGGCTGGGGCCAGCAGGCCTGATCCGCGGAGTGCTGCTCCACCGCAACCGGCTCATCCTGGAAGCCGAGCCGCAGGCCCTCGCCGACCTCAAGGCGCTCCCGACCGCCGCGCGGGGCGCCGCTCTGGCTGAAGGCTCCGTCCAGGGCGCGAGCCCGCCCGGACGAGCGCTGGTCTTCGAGGCGGGCGAGCTGGGGCTGCTGGGGGCGCCGCTGCCCGTCGTCACGGGCGTCCTGCGGGCGGGCGAGCCCTGTGCCGTCCCCGGCGCGCCCTGGGGGCACCGCGGCCTGATGCACCACGAGCGCTCGATCCTGTCGCTGTGGGACCCCTCGCTGCTCGCCGGCCTGCAGCCCACGCCGCCCGACCTGGCGGTGGTCCTGGACGTCTCAGGCCAGGCCGTCGCGGTCCTCGCCAGCCGAGTGCTGGGCGTCCTGTCGGGATTCCAGGGCGAACCGAAGGGCGCGGAAGGGGGCGTTTGCTGGCGGCTGGCGGACGGCCGAAGCGTGCTCTTTCCTGAGCTGGAGCGCTGGGTTTTCCCTCGGGCTTGAGCGGGCTTGCGCGTTGACTTTGAGTGGGGCGCGCGGTATCAAAGGACGGTTTTTTCCCGAGAATTTACGCACGCATAAGGGTCGAGCCTCATGCCCAGGAAGCTTCTGCTTGCCGACGACTCCATCACCATCCAGAAGGTGGTGGCGATCACGCTCGCGTCCGAGGACTTCGCGATCACCGCCGTGGACAACGGCGAGGACGCCGTGGCCAAGGCTGCCGAGCTCAAGCCCGACGTGATCCTCGCGGACGTGGTGATGCCGCGGAAGAACGGTTACGAGGTCTGCGAGGCCATCAAGGCCGACCCCTCGCTCAAGCACATCCCGGTGCTCCTGCTGGCCGGCACCTTCGAGGCGTTCGACGAGGCACGCGCCAAGGCTGCCAACGCTGACGGGCACATCCAGAAGCCCTTCGAGAGCCAGGCGCTGGTCGACAAGGTCAACGGCCTTCTGGGCAAGGGCCCGGCCAAGCCCGCAGTGGCCGCTTCGCCCATGGCGCCCGCCGCGTTCCCCGGCGTCCAGCCGGTCCCCGCCGGCGCTCCTGGCTTGCGCCCCCTGGCTCCGATGCCGGGTGTGCCAAGCATCCCCGGCGTCCCAGCGGCGCCCATCCCCAACCGCATCGCCACCGGCATGCCGGTCCCTGGCGTTCCGCGTCCTCCGGGACCCGTCCCGGGTGGCCGGCCTGCGGTGCCTCCCGCGCCCATGCCTCCCGCGGGTGCCCGGCCCCCCGCTCCCGGAATTCCGGGCGTGCCGCTGGCTCCCGCGCGTCCCGGCGTTCCGGCGCCCATGCCCGGTGTGCCGGGGATCCCGGCCGCGTCCAGGCCGGGTGTCCCGGGCGCTCCGGTTCCTCCGGCGGGGGCCCGCCCGGCGGTCCCCGGCATTCCGACTCCCGCCGTCTCGCGTCCCGGCGTCCCCGCCCCGATGCCCGGCGCTGCTCGCCCGGGAGTTCCGGGTGTGCCTCCCGCTCCGATGCCCCCCGCCGGCGTCCGCCCCGCGGCTCCGGTTCCGGGCGTTCCCGCTCCCATGCCCGGCGTCCCGCGCCCCGGCATGCCGGTCCCGCCGCCCGCAGGCGTCGCGGCTCGGCCTGCCGTCCCGGCGCCCGCCGCTCCGGCTCCCAAGCGCGACCCGTTCGGCCTGGGCATCGCCATCCCGCCGCCGCCCGCGCCGATCAACGTCCCGCCCATCCAGGACCCGCTGACCGAGGACGTCTCGCTCGGCGATGACCTGGGCGAGCCCAGCCTCTCCATCCCCGCGCCCAAGCCGTCGCCCGTCGCGGCCCCGGTGGCCCCGTTCACGGCGCCCAAGCCGGCGGCGGCCTCGGACGGCGGCGAAGCCCTCCTGCGCGAAGCGCTCTCGAAGGCCTCCAAGGAGGTCATCGAGAAGATCGCCTGGGAGGTCGTCCCGCAGCTCGCCGAGACCATCATCCGCGAGGAGCTCGACCGCCTCATCAAGGACCGGGAAGCCAAGGCCTGAGGCCGAAGGCAGTCCCTCGACGTGCGAGCCTCTGCCCGCGCCTGGCTCCGATGATGGGGGCCGGGCGCAGGTGTTCAAGGAACCAAGTCGAAGAAACCAAGAGCAGCGCCCCTCTTTCCAACGGCGGCGCGGAAGCCAAGAGACCATGACCGACACGACGACGACCGAGCTCCCCAAGGCCTACGACCCCCGCGAGGCCGAGTCCCGCTGGTACCAGGTGTGGAGCGAGAAGGGCTACTTCAAGGCCGAGGACACCTCGTCCAAGCCCCCGTACTGCATCGTCATCCCGCCCCCGAACGTCACCGGCGAGCTGCACATGGGGCACGCGGTCTTCGTGACCATCCAGGACCTCTTGACCCGCTGGAAGCGGATGAGCGGCTACAACACGCTCTGGCTGCCGGGCACCGACCACGCGGGCATCGCGACGCAGATGGTGGTCGAGCGCAACCTCAAGAAGACCGAGGGCAAGAGCCGCCACGACCTGGGCCGCGAGGAGTTCCTCAAGCGCGTCTGGCAGTGGAAAGAGCAGTACGGCGGCCGCATCGTGGAGCAGCTCAAGGTGCTGGGTGCCTCCTGCGACTGGGAGCGCCAGCGCTTCACCATGGACGAGGGTCTCTCCAAGGCCGTGCGCGAGGCGTTCGTGCGGCTGCACGAGCAGGGCCTCATCTACCGCGCGCAGCGGCTCATCAACTGGTGCCCGCGCTGCCACACCGCGCTCAGCGACCTCGAGGTCGAGCACGAGGACAAGAACGGCAGCCTCTGGCACATCGCCTACCCGGTGAAGGGCTCGAACGAGAAGCTCACCGTGGCGACCACCCGCCCGGAGACGATGCTCGGCGACACCGCGGTCGCCGTGCACCCCGAGGACCCGCGCTACAAGCACCTCATCGGCCAGAAGGTGGACCTGCCGCTCGTCCACCGCGAGATCCCCATCATCGGCGACGCGCAGCTCGTCTCCATGGAGTTCGGCACCGGCGCCGTCAAGGTGACCCCGGCGCACGACTTCAACGACTACGCCACCGGCCAGCGGCACGGGCTGGAGATGATCTCCATCCTCGACCTGGCGGCGAAGACCAACGCCAACGCCGGCGCCTACGCCAATCTCGACCGCAAGGAGGCGCGCGCCAAGGTCGTCGCCGACCTCGAGGCGCAGGGCCTGCTCGTCAAGACCGAGGACTACAAGCTCTCCATCGGCGTCTGCCAGCGCTGCGGCGACGTGGTCGAGCCGACCCTGAGCCCGCAGTGGTTCGTCAAGATCGCCCCGCTCGCGGAGAAGGCCATCAAGGCCGTGGAGGAGGGCAAGACCAAGTTCGTCCCCGAGCAGTGGGAGAACACCTACTTCGGCTGGATGCGCAACCTGCACGACTGGTGCATCAGCCGCCAGCTGTGGTGGGGCCACCAGATCCCCGCGTGGCACTGCCCCTGCGGGGAGATCGTCGTGGCCCGCGAGGCGCCGACCAAGTGCCCCAAGTGCGGCGGCGAGGCGCTCAAGCGCGACGAGGACGTGCTCGACACCTGGTTCTCGAGCGGCCTGTGGCCGTTCTCGACGCTGGGCTGGCCCGACCAGACGGCGGCGCTCAAGACCTTCTATCCGACCACGGTCATGGAGACCGGGCACGACATCATCTTCTTCTGGGTCGCGCGGATGATGATGTTCGGGCTGCACTTCATGGACGACGTGCCCTTCAAGACGGTGTTCCTGCACGCGATGGTGCGGGACGAGAAGGGCGACAAGATGTCGAAGGTGAAGGGCAACGTCATCGACCCGCTCGACGTCATCCGCGGGCAGGTGGACGGCGCCAAGCTCACCGGCGACCTCAAGAAGAAGTTCCCCAAGGGCATGCCCGCCTTCGGCGCCGACGCGCTGCGCTTCACGCTGACCGCGCTCACCGCCCAGGGTCGCGACATCAAGCTCTCGCTCGAGCGCCTGGAGGGCTACCGCAACTTCGTCAACAAGCTGTGGAACGCCTCGCGCTTCGTGCTGATGAACCTGGGCGACCCGGCGGCCGTCGCCCAGCGCCTGGAGAAGCCGCTCAAGCAGATGCCGCTCAAGCTGGCGGACCGGTGGATCCTCGCGCGCCTCAACCGGGCGGTGAAGGAGACCCTGGAGCAGCTGGACGCCTTCAAGTTCAACGACGCGTCCAACACGCTCTACCAGTTCGCGTGGGGCGAGTTCTGCGACTGGTACATCGAGCTGTCCAAGGGCTCGCTGTACGGCACCGACGAGGAGGCCAAGGCCACCACCCGCGCCGTCCTCGTCTACGCGCTCGACCAGCTGCTCAAGCTGCTCCACCCGTTCATGCCCTACGTCACCGAGGAGATTCTGGCAGCGCCTGCCGCGCCGCCCGAACGACCCGGCGTCGGTGATGGTCGCCCCGTACCCCTGGCCGCAGGACTCGCTGGCCGACGACGAGGCGGAGAAGGAGATGGCCACGGTCATCGCCGCCATCGACGGCGTGCGCAACATCCGCGGCGAGAGCGGCATCCCGTTCTCGAAGAAGGTCAAGGTCGTCGTCCACGCCGGGCCCGAGGTCCGCGACGCGCTGGAGCGCAACCGCGCCTACTTCGAGCCGCTCACCGGCGCGGAGAGCCTCGTCATCGCAGCGCCCGGCGCCAAGCCCCGCGTGGCGGCCACCTTCGTGTCGGCCAGCATGGAGATCTTCGTGCCGCTCGAGGGCCTCATCGATCTGAACGAGGAGAAGAAGCGGATCGAGAAGGAGATCGCCAAGGCCGACGCCGACCTGGAGTCGCTCAAGAAGAAGCTCGAGAACCCGAACTTCGCGCAGCGCGCCCCGCCGGAGATCGTCGAGAAGGACCGCGCCCGCATCGCCGAGCTCGAGCAGAAGAAGCACAAGCTCAACCAGGGCATCGCGCGCCTGCAGGTCGACGTCACCGAGACCAAGGTCGCCGAGCAGGGCAAGGTCACCATCCAGGAGGGCAAGGTGCATCCCTCCGTCCTGCAGCCCGGCAACAACGTGGACCTGGGCAAGGACCTGGCCAAGGACCTCGAGGACATGAAGGTGCCGCAGGGTCCCGACCCGGTAGTCGTCGAGCAGCTCAAGGCGCTGCGCGCGGCCACCGAGAATCTAGACCAGGCCGGGCACTACGACCTGGGCGTGGCCTTCATGGGCATGGGCCTGGTCGAGGAGGCGGTGCGCGAGTTCACCAAGGCTGGCGTCGACGCCCCGAAGGGCGACCAGCTGCCGCCGCGGCCGGAGACCGTGCCCAACAAGATCAAGGCGGCCGTCAACAAGCCGCTGGCCAAGAAGGCGGTGCCGTCCAAGGCGAAGAAGCCGGCTGCCGCAAAGACGAAGGCTCCGGCCAAGAAGGCCGCGAAGCCCGCGCCGAAGAAGCCTGCGGCCAAGAAGTCCAAGCCGGCGAAGAAGGCGTCGAAGGCCAGGAAGTAGGGAGGCAAGGCCATGATCGACCAGGTCGACCGGCTCATCGCGCTGGCGTTGGAAGAGGACCTCGGCAGCGCTGGGGACGTGACCAGCCAGGCGCTGGTCCCGGCGGACCAGCAGGGCAGTGCGGAGTTCTTGGCCAAGGAGCCGCTCGTCCTGGCCGGGACCGACGTCGTTCGCCGCGTCTTCCGAGCGGTCGACCCGGCGGTCGTCGTCACCTTCTCGGCCGCCGACGGGGCCAGCATTCGTGATCGCCAGGTCTTCGGGGCCGTCACCGGCTCGCTCCGATCCATCCTGGTCGGCGAGCGGACCGCGCTCAACTTCGTTCAGCGGCTCTCCGGAGTCGCGACGAACACCGCGCGCACCGTCAAGGCGCTGGAGGGCACGAGGCTCAAGGTGCTCGACACGCGCAAGACGACCCCGGGCTGGCGGGCCATCGAGAAGGCCGCGGTGCGCGCCGGCGGCGGCACCAACCACCGCTTCGGGCTCTTCGACGGCGTGCTCATCAAGGACAACCACATCGCCGCCGTCGGCTCCATCGGCGAGGCCGTGCGCCGGGCGCGGGCGGCCGCGCACCACCTGATGAAGGTGGAGGTCGAGGTGGTGGACCTGAAGGGCGTCGACGAGGCCCTCGCCGCGGGTGCGGAGGTCTTGCTGCTCGACAACATGGATACGCCGACCATGAAGAAGGCCGTCGAAAAGATTGCCGGCCGGGCGAAGACCGAGGCGTCCGGTGGCATCAAGCTCGAGCGCCTGGCGGAGATTGGCGGGGCGGGCGTGGACTTCGTCTCGATGGGGGCGCTGACTCACTCCTCCCGCGGCGTGGACATCAGCCTGGAAGTCCAGTCGGCGTAAGCGCCACCCCACCCAGGACAGACCCAACGAAAGGCGCCGCGTTCCCCGGCGGGGACGCGGCGCCATTTCATCGGCCAAGGATGGGACGAAGGCTCAGTGGCGGATCAGGTCGGTCTCGCGCACGCCCGGCCGCGCCGGTGAGGAGGAGATAGAGACCGAGCTCTCAGAAGGGGGCGGGGGGAGCTCCAGCTCGAGGATGCGCGCGACGGCGGTGCCGCAGGACTCGACGCCAAGCTTGCGGTAGATGACCTTCCGGCGCTGGCGGACGGTCTCCGGGCTGATCTTCAACCTCGAAGCCGACTCCTTGCACGACAAGCCGGCAATCATGCTCTCGGCCTCGGCCAGCTCGGCGCGGGTGAGCCCGAAGCGACTGGCGGCGATGGCGAGGTTGTTCTCGCCGATGCGCCGCACGAAGCAGGCCATGGTCAGGTCGCCGACCTTCTCGCGACGAACCTGGGACCCCGCGTCCTGGACGGCGCGCTGCAGCCGGCCCAACGCCTCAGGTGCCTGACGAGAGAGGCAGGACAGACCCAGGAACGGGCCCGTCGCACCCTGTTGCACGAAGGCCGCGCGAGAGGCGAACTCGACGCCATTGGCCCCGACCAGCACCGCCGAGGCCCCCGTCACCTCGCACAGCGCCGCCGCCATCTCCACGGTCTGGTCCGCGGGGATGGCCGCTGCCAGCGCGGTCGTGGCTGCCGAGAAGTCGGCGCCGGGCATTCCGCGCACGACCGCGGCGACCCGGGGTGCGCTTCGCGGTGCGGCGATCACCGCCAGCGTCCGGTCGGGGGCTGCCGCCAGCTGGCGCGCGAACGGCGTCGCCATCCTCGAGCCGTCGAGCAGACCGTTTGCGGCGAGCTCCGCGGCGTAGGTCGCCAGCAAGTCCTGCAGTTGGTTGGGTTGGAGGGTCCCGTCCGTCCACACGCGTCCCGCGATTGTCGGCCGGTCCAACGCCACCAGCGCGACCGGTTGGAGACCCATTTCACTCAATCGCGTCCGCGCACTCTGGAGCCACGCCACCACGCCGTCCTCTTGCATTGTTACCCTCCGTCGCACCGTCACCCGCTCTGCCCGGCACGCGCTGGAACCGACCCGGAAGTACCCCTTCGAGGTCTACCCCGGTGAACTAATGGCCACGATGCAGCGCCGCAAACTCAAACGACACGAAGCTTCGCGAGGCCTAGGCTTTTCTTCCCTGCGTCTTGGGTCCAGGCGGCTCCTCGAAGCGCCTGCCGCTCGTCCGTCCGCCAGCCAGCCGAGCGGCTTTCGACACCGAAGTTAGGAAGGCTGTCCCGGACAGGGAAGCCCCACCCGCACAGGACCAGCCTGTTCGGGACGGTGGGCGCCAAGTGAGTGCAATTGCGCCTGATTTCCAGGAGTGCCTGGAGCAGCAGCCGAGGCCACGCCGGAGGGTGCAGTCGGGGATGGACCCGTTCGCTTCGCTCCGTGGTACCCTTGCGGCAACACGAGGATGGGTGACGGAAAGGGGCAGCGTCACAGGCAAGAAGGGTCACCTGCGACAGATGCTTCATGGTGGGTGGCAGGACTGAAATGGCTTCCAGGCGGCCGCTTCACATGGCGAGCGAGCCAACCCCTGAAGACACGGGGACCTGGTGAAGGACCCGGAATCGCGGAACGGCGGCCCCTGGTTTGCATTTGTAGAGCCTAGGGGACGTCGAACGACGAAAGTTGGACGCGAGAGAAGGGACGGAGTACGAAGCGTAGGACGTGATTCGGGAGGACGCCATGCTCGACGCCTTTATCATCGAGGAGATCAAGCGCCGGGAGAAGGAGCGGGAGCAGCGCGATAGCGAGCGTCCTTCCGTGCACATCCCCCTGCCCGAGCCGAGCAGGGCCCCGCAGCAGAGCGAGGAGGACAAGCCTCAGCGCGGGGTGATCATCATTGACTACTCGGTCTAGGAGCCAAGGCTCCGACAACCACCTTTGGCGCCGCAGCCCCGAGTGGACTGCGGCGTTTCTCTTTCCATGGGAATAGAGAAGGACGAAACGAAGGCGCCGCGATCGCGAGGATCGCGGCGCCTGTTTCTGCCTGGAGCCTGAAGTCCGGACCCTGAAGCCTAGCTGCAGCCGCTCGTGGCGCCGCAGTTCACGCACTTGTAGCAGGCCCCGCTGCGAACCATGATCGAGCCGCAGTTGTGGCACGGGGGCGCGTCGGCCTGGTTGAGGAAGGTGGCGCGCTCGACGCTCATCGTCTTGAGCCGATGGGTCAGCTTCGACCGGCCCGCTCTTCTCCTGGACCGAGGCGGGCGGCAGCGAGGCGACTTCGCGCTCCTGGGGCTGCGGCTCGGCCTCTTCGGGCTTGAGGAACTTCAGCTCGAGCCAGCGGAAGATGTAGTCGGCCACGCTCTTGGCGATGGGGACGTCCTTGTTGTTGGTGAAGCCGCTGGGCTCGAAGCGGGTGTGCACGAACTTGTCGGTGAGCACCTGCAGCGGGACGCCGTACTGCAGCGCGAGGCTGATGGAGGTGGCGAAGCAGTCCATCAGGCCCGAGACCACCGAGCCCTCCTTGGCCATCACGCAGAACAGCTCGCCCGGCTTGCCGTCGTCGTACATGCCCACCGTCAGGTAGCCTTCGTGGCCGCCGACGGCGAACTTGTGCGTGATCGACCGGCGCTCGTCCGGCAGGCGCCTGCGGGCCACGGGGGCCGGCGTCGCCTTCTCGGTCGGCTCCTGCTTGGTCGACCGGGCGGTGGAGACCGGCTGGGTGCGCTTGCAGCCGTCGCGGTAGACGGCGATGGCCTTCAGGCCCAGCTTCCAGGCCGTGCGGTAGACCTGCTCGATGTCCTCGACCGCCGCCTCGTTGGGCAGGTTGACCGTCTTGGAGATGGCGCCCGACAGGAAGGGCTGCACCGCCGCCATCATCTTGACGTGGCCCATCCAGTGGATGGAGCGCGTGCCGTTCTTGGCGCGGAAGGCGCAGTCGAACACCGGCAGGTGCTCGGGACGCAGCTCGGGGGCGCCCTCGATGGTCTCGTTCTGGTCGAGGTAGTCGATGACGGCCTGGATCTGGTCGGCCGGGTAGCCCAGACGCTCGAGCGACTGGGGGACCGAGCCGTTGACGATCTTCAGGACGCCGCCGCCGACCAGCTTCTTGTACTTCACGAGCGCGATGTCCGGCTCGATGCCGGTCGTGTCGCAGTCCATCATGAAGCCGATGGTGCCGGTGGGAGCGAGCACGCTGACCTGGCTGTTGCGGTAGCCGTGGGCGACGCCCATCGACAGCGCCTCGTCCCAGGCCGCGCGGGAGGCCGACAGGAGGTCGCCGGGCACGCGCGCGCCGTCGAGGAGCTGGGCGGCCTGGCGGTGCTTGCGGATGACGGCGAGCATCGGCTCGCGGTTCTTGTCGTAGCCTGCGAACGGGCCCAGCTCGCCGGCGACGCGGGCGCTCATCTTGTAGGCGGTGCCGGTCATCAGCGAGGTGATGGCGGCGGCGTAGGCGCGGCCCTCGTCGCTGTCGTAGGGCAGGCCGCGGGACATCAGCAGCGCGCCCAGGTTGGCGTAGCCCAGGCCCAGCGGCCGGAAGGCGTGGCTGTTCTCGGTGATCCGCTCGGTCGGGTAGCGCGAGGCGTCGACCAGGATCTCCTGGGCCAGGATGCTCAGCTCGACCGCGCGGGCAAAGGGCTCGGCGTCGAACTCGCCGTCGGCGTTGCGGAAGTACATCAGGTTGAGCGACGCCAGGTTGCAGGCCGAGTCATTGAGGAACATGTACTCGCTGCAGGGGTTCGAGGCGTGGATGGCGTCGGTCGCCGAGCAGGTGTGCCAGGCGTTGATGGTGTCGTGGAACTGCATGCCCGGGTCGCCGGTGATGTGGGCGTTCACCGCGATCTCGTGGAAGAGGTCGCGGGCGCGCAGCGCGTCCATCGGGCGGCCGTCGAGCACGGCGCGGGTCGTCCACAGTTCGTCGTTCTCGACCGCGCGCATGAACGCGTCGGTGGCGCGAACCGAGTTGTTGGAGTTCTGGAAGAAGACCGACTTGTAGGCCTCCCCGTTGAACGAGCCGTCGTAGCCGGCGTCGATGAGCGTCCAGGCCTTCTTCTCCTCGCTCGTCTTGCAGCGCACGAACTCGAGGATGTCCGGGTGGTCGGCGTTGAGGATGACCATCTTCGCCGCGCGCCGGGTCTTGCCGCCGCTCTTGATGACGCCCGCGAAGGCGTCGAAGCCGCGCATGAACGAGACCGGGCCGCTGGCGGTGCCGCCGCCGGCCAGCATCTCGCGGCTGGAGCGCAGCGAGGACAGGTTGCTGCCCGTGCCCGAGCCGTACTTGAAGAGCATGCCCTCGGTCTTGGCCAGGCCGAGGATGGACTCCATCGAGTCCTGCACCGAGTTGATGAAGCAAGCCGAGCACTGGGGCTGCGGCTCGATGCCCACGTTGAACCAGACCGGCGAGTTGAAGCTCATCGCCTGGTGCAGGAGCAGGTGGGTGATCTCGGCGCGGAAGGTCTCGGCGTCGGCGTCGGCGGCGAAGTAGCCCCCGCTCTTGCCCCAGCCGGTGATGGTGTCGACGACGCGCTTGACCATCAGGCGGACCGAGCCCTCGCGCTCGGGCGAGCCGGGCGTGCCGCGGAAGTAGCGGCTGGCGACGACGTTGGTCGCCAGGGCCGACCACGCCTTGGGGATCTCCACGTCCTTCTGCTCGAAGATGACCTCGCCGCCCTCGCCGGTGATGGTGGCCGCGCGCTTCTCCCACACGATCTCGTCGGCGGGGTCGACACCCGGAGTGGTGAAGGTGCGCTTGAGGGCGAGGCCCCGAACCTGACGGCGACGCGAGGTGGTACGGCTCTTGCCCATTTTCTCCGCGCTCTCCTTCACTTCCATCGCCTTCCTCCCGGCTTCACTGTTCGTGTGGATTCAAAAGCGTCCAGCGTCCCTACTTGCTCGCCGCGCCCACGGCGGACAACACCCACCCGGAGGCCACCCCAGCCTCCGTTCCATCGTCCCGTACGACCGTCTTTCCGACCCCCGTCCGCTGGACCGCGCGCCCTTGGGAACTGTCCAAAAAAACGGGCTGCATAAAACCAAGCGGATGTCTGGCTGTCAAGCCCAAAACCCACAATGCCTAGGGTTTGACGCCCGTTACACCGCTACAGCTAGGGGCAGCCGCCAGCGGACCCCCAAGCGCCAGAGTGGCCGATTTCCGCTGCCGCTTGGGCTGGTTACAGACCTGTAGCAGGCTTGGTGCCCGCCTGGGGGGCTGCCTCGAAGGACCCCACGAGGAAATTGGGGGAGGCCGAGGCCACGGGTTGCGGGCGTGTTTTCACGCCAGGTATTGGTAATGAACGGGGCGGGAGCACGAACGGTGCGCTTTGCGGGCGGGTCGCAGAGGGAAGAGCGCGCTGGCGAGTAGGCAAGGGCGTTTGACCGCTCGCGCGGGCGGTCGCTATGTTCGCCGCATGTCGTCGCCTGCGCTTCGAATCGACGGCAGCGACGGCGGGGCGCAGCTCGTCCGCACGGCGCTGACGCTCTCCCTGGCCACCGGCAAGCCGTTCGTGATCGAGCGAATCGGGGCTCGCCAGGCGGGGCGGGGCGGGTTGAGCCCTGCGCTGCTCGCGTGCGTCCGGGCGGCGCAGGGGGTCAGCGGGGCGAGGGTCGAGGGGGCGCCGGGGGCGGAGACGCTCGCGTTCGAGCCTGGACCGCTGCGGGCAGGCCACTACCTCTTCGACGCGGGGGCAGCGGGGTCGGTCTCGAGCCTGCTGCAGGTGCTCGCGGTGCCGCTGGGGCTGGTCGACGCGCCTTCGACGCTCAAGCTCACCGGGCTGACTCACGCGGCGGGCGGACCGGTGATGCCGTACCTGTCGCTGCTGTGGTTGCCGGTGCTTCGGGAGCTGGGGCACGGGCTGGACGTCGAGCTGGGCGGGGCTGGCTTCGGGGCGGAGGCGGGCGGGGAGGTGACGGTGTCGGTGAGGCGGGCAGGTCCGCCCTCGGCCATCGACCGCCGCTCGAGAGGGACGCTGCGCGAGGCGCGGGTGCTCTCCACGGTGTCGAACCTGCCCTTCGAAGTCGCTGGGCGGCAGAGCGAGAGGGCTCTCTTGCGCCTGCGCGAAGCGGGAATCCACGCGGAGGCCGACAACCTGCCGGTGCGCGCGCCGCGCTCGAAGGGCTCCTGCTGTCTGGTGTACGGCGCGTTCGAGCGCGGGCGGGCCGGGTTCGCCGCGCTGGGAGGCTGCGAGAGCGACGCCGAGCGCTGTGCCGACCAGGCGGCCGAGGCGTTCGTGGGCTTCATGCGGACCCGGGGCGCGGTCGACGAGCATCTGGCGGAGCAGGTCCTGGTGCCCCTGGCGTTGGCCGCTGCTGGCCTGCAAGGACCTGGCAAGCCGGTTTCGCGTCTGGCCGCGCCCAGAGCCACCGAGACGCTGGTGGCGACAGCGTCGCTCATCGCCCGGTTCCTGGACGTGGAGGTGGCCGTCCTGGCCGCGCCCGAGGGACCGGAGGCGGAGATCCGTATCGCGCCGCGCGAGGAAGGCCTGGTCGCAGCCCTGCGCAGCCGGGGCCGCGAGGTCTAGCGCCCCAGAAGCGAGAAGCCCGCCGAAGCGGGCCTCTCGAGGAAAGACGCTTTCTCGAAGTCGTGGACGCTAGGCGGGCGCGGAGCGGTAGACCGGCTTGCCGGCGCGGTCGCGCGCCTCTTCGAGGTAGCCCTCGGAGACCAGCGCCGCGATCTCGTCGTTGGCTTGCGCGGCCGCGAGGCCGGCCGTCGTGGCGACCCAGTCGGCGGTGACCCAGCTGCCATTCGATCCGCTGATGGCATCCCAGACGAGGTCGCGGGGCGAGCTGCTTTCGCCGCCAGCCTCTTGAGCGGCTGCGGCTGCGGCCTCTTCTTTCTCCTTGGCCTGCTGCTTCGCCTTGAGCGCTCGCGCGGGCGGACGGCGCCCCAAAGACGGGGCGTCGGCGCCTTCCCCGGCCTCCACGCCCTTGGCGCCGCCCTTGCCGCGGCCGAACGTCGACAGATCCTCGAGCTCCTTGTGCGTGCTCTTGTACATCTTGAGCGCCACCGGGGTCAGGGCGCCCATGATGATCACGCCCAGGAGCACGGCAATCCAGGGGAAGGGCTTGGGGGGCGGCTCCTTCGAAGCACCATAGGCGTTCAGGTCCTGGATGCCTGCCGCCCTCCGCTTGGCGGCCTTGATCTCCTCCTCGGTGGGCTCGACGGTGTTTCCGCTGAACTCCTGGAGGCTTGCCTTCTTCTGTCCATAGGCCGGACCGGCCAGCAGGGACACCAGGCACATGAGGGAGAGGAAGATGAGGTATCGACGCATGGGCGAGAGGGTATCTTAACGGCTGTGGAGGCTGCAAACGTCGGAGCCCTTCCCAGGGCCCCACCGTGCCAGGGTCCCATGCGCCTGCTTTCGACCGCCCTTTTCAATCTGTTCGCGCTGCTGTTCGGGCTGCTCGCCGCTCCGTTCCGGCTGATGGACCGCAAGCCGCGCTGGCTCGTCATGGAGCTCACCGGCGAGCTTCCTTGGCGGGCGGGCCGCCGGCCGAGATGGTCGATCCTTCAGCGCTCGCGCAGGCGCCCGCTCGCCGCGACCTCCATCTACGCGCTCGAAGAGCAGCTCCGGAAGGCCACCGGCGACCGACGCATCCGGGGCGTGGTGATCAAGGTCGAAGGCTTCGAGGGCCCGGGCTCCCAGCTGTGGGGCGTGCGCCGGGCTCTGGAGGTCTTCCGCAAGGCTGGCAAGGAGGTCGTCTTCTACGGCCGCGCGGTGAGCATGCGCGAATACGCGCTCATGGCCAGCGGGTCGCGGGCCTTCCTCGCCCCGGGCGGCCGGATCGATTTGAAGGGCTATTCGGCCGAGCTGTACGTCCTGGGCGAGGCGCTGCAAAGGGCGGGAGTGAAGGCCCACTTCCTGCGCCGCGCTCAGTACAAGACCGCCCCCGAGCTGTTCACCGACAGCCACGTCTCGGCCGCCCAGAAGGAGACGACACAAGCGCTCCTCGAGGACGCGTTCGCCCGGTCGATCGCCTTCATCGCAGACGGTCGGAAGAAGACGCCTGAAGAAGTCCGTGCCTGGATCGACCAGGGACCCTTCGGCGCCGCCGAGGCTCTGGCCAAGGGGCTCGTCGACGGCATCGCGGACGGTGAGGACCTCGAACAGCAGCTTGCCGAGCCGAAGCAGAAGAGAGCTCGGCTCGTCCCGCTGTCGCGCTATCGCGGCCCTGGCGTCTTCGGAGACCGGTTTCGCAAGTTCTTGCGGCCGCCCAGAGTGGGGCTGGTCCGGATTGAGGGGGTCATCAAGCTCGGCGAGAGCGTGAAGGTGCCGTTCGCGCCGCAGGCCGCAGGGTCCGACACCGTGGTGCAGGTGCTTCGCCTGGCGCGGGAGGACGACTCCATCAAGGCGATTGTCGTCGCCATCGACAGCCGAGGAGGCTCGTCGCTGGCGAGCGAGCTCGTCCTTCGCGCAGTCAAGCGCGCGGCCGCCGAGAAGCCGGTGGTGGCCTACATCGACCACGTCGCGGCGAGCGGCGGGTACATGGCTGCGGTTGGAGCGCCGACCATCATCGCCTCGCCTTCGGCGATCACCGGCTCGATCGGCGTCTTCGGCGGCAAGTTCGAGATCTCCGGATTGCTCGACAAGCTGGGGGTCGGACGCACGGTGCTGGCGCTGGGCGAGCACGCCGCGATGGAGTCGGCCTTCCAGCCCTGGAGCGAGGGCGAACGGGCGGCGCTCGATCGCGAGATCGAGCAGACGTACCGCGACTTCTTGGCTGTCGTGGCCGAGGGGCGGAAGCGGAAGTCCGAGGAGATCGAGCCGCTCGCTGGCGGGCGCGTCTACACCGCGACCAAGGCCAAGGAGGTCGGGCTCGTCGACGAGCTCGGCGGCTTCGAGGACGCGGTCGCCAAGGCCGCAAAGCTGGCAGGGCTCGAGAAGAAGCCGGACGTCGCGCTGATCGAAGTGCCGGCCAGGGCGCTCTCAGCGCTCGCTGGCGTGAAGGGCTACTCGGACGTCGCCAAGCTGCTCGTTCCGCTCGCCGAAGAGCGGGTGTTCGCGCTCGACGAGACCTGGGTGAGGTTGCGGCCAGAGCCGTGAAGCTCAGTGGCCTTTGGACGCGGACGATGCAGAGAACTCCGCGTCCAGGTTGAACCCGTCCCGACGAAGGCGAGCACATTCCGGGGCGTCGGCGGGCAGCACCGCGCCGGCGACCACGCAATGCAATGACTGGCAGGCCTCGCCGGTGCAGGCGAAGCGGCCGTCGCGCGCGAACGCGAAGGAGTCCTTGCCGCGGATCCCCAAGGTGAAGGCCAGCTCTCCCGTCGGCCGGTACAGCTCGAGCCCGGTCGTCTTCGAAATCGCGAAGAAGCGGCCGTCGGGCGACGCCTCGATGGCGTAGGCCATGGCGCCGGGCACACAGAAGCTGGTTACGACGGGCTCGGGGGCAAGCCTGGCCAGCGCGATGCAACTCCTACCGATCAGGTTCTGGCCAGCGGCCCACAGCGTCGGGCCGACCGACAAGACTCCGGTCCGGAAATCGTCGGGCCCGGTGAATGGCGCAAGGGCGGGCGTCGGGACGCTGCGGACGACCTTGCGGCTCGTCACGTCGATTTCCTCGAAGGCGAACTGGCGCTCGGCCGCGTTGGGGTGGATCGCGTGGAAGACCCAGACTCGGCCCGGGGCCAGCTCCGCGACCGGCCCGAGATACCAGTCGTCGACGCATTTGCCTTCCGGAGTCGTTCCCGTCGAGCACTGGCGCGCCAGGAGCTTCCCCGTGGTCGCGTCCGCCCACTGCAGTCCGTAGCGGTGGCCAGCGACGACCGCGACCGAGCGCGAGTCGAACTGGACGAGGCCGAAGTCGGGCACGGCATTGGTGACGGCTTGGAGATCCTTCCAGGTGTAGGCCGCTCCAGGAGCCGACCGGGTTCCGAGGCTGAGCAGCAGCTTCTCGGCGCTCTTGGGCGGATAGCGCCCGGCCATCAGCGCGTCGCCCGTAGCCGCGCGGAAGAGCATTGCGCCGGGGACGGGGAGGGGATGCTCGACGGTGCGGCCGTCCGGGAATAGCTCGTGGAGCGTGTCGGAGGCCACCAGCAGCCGCGGCGTCGTCGGCTCGACGACCCAGGGATGGTCCGGCTGCGCAGTGGGGAGCGGAAACACATTGGGGAGGCCGACGCGGTCGAGCGGGACCTGATAGGCCGGCCATGACGCGCTCGCGTGCTGCCAGACGATGCGGCCTTCGGCGACGGTCGGGCGGCGCGGGACGTCGTTGACGGGCGAGACGGCCGGCCGCTTCTCCCAGTCCTGGTTCGGGAAGCATGCCTCCGGCGCTTCGCGGAGCTGGACGTCGCGGCGCTGCAGCCACTCGCGTTGGCGCGGGTCGAGGCCCTGGTGGAGCAGCACGCCTTTCGAGTCGAACCGCATGCAGGTCGCCGCCAGGCCATGCGAGACGAGCTTCTCCCGAGGCATGGAAGAGCGACCAGAGCCCCGGTTGATAGCTCGTCCGCCGGAGCGAGTACTTCGGTCCGATCACCAGTTCGGGATAGAAGACCGACGACAGCGGCGGCGACACGGCAATGCGGTCGCCGACGAACTGGAGCGCCCCCGTCGCTTCGTCGAGGGCCGATGTCTGGCACTCGGTCCGGGCGCAGCGGGTGACCACCACCTGGCCCGCCGCCACCGCGACGTGATCCCTCGACTGGTCGTAGTGCCACGCTTCGGGTGTGACCAGCGAGCGGGACCAGCGGCGCTCGTGCGTCGCGAGGCTCCAGCGCTCGACCCGCCGGCCATTGAGCGGCGAGAGATCGGACAGCACCAGCACCACCTCGTCCGTCCCGAGCAGCGCGGCCGCCGTGGGCGACATCGCCACCGGAAGGCTCGCGAAGGCCACGCCCGTGAGGTCGGCTTGACCAGGAGCCAGCGGACGACGGTCCTCGACGAAGGTCAATCCGTGCTCTTCGAAGAGGTCGACGATGCGATCCGGCTCGACCAAACGCAGGGTGAGTGTGGCACTGCGGCTGGGCTGAAGCACGGCGCGAGCAACAGGTGCCGGTTCGGCCGGGACGCTTGCGACGACCGGAGCCGGCGGCACGGCAGGTTGCGGCGAGGTTCTCTGAGGCGCGGTCGCGCAGGACACCGCGAGGAGGAGGGCGAGGACGAGGGAGCGGGGCGAGGTGGGCATGAGGTCGCTCAGACGCCCGACCTTCGAACGCGATTCAGGGCTCGGGTCGAGCGGCCCCTACGGATAGGACGGAGCGGCCTCGCCTTCCAGGGCGATCTGCGGGCCAGCGGAGGACAGGCGCTGCGGCGCGGTGGGGATGACGGCGTAGTGGCGGAGCAGCAGGTCGACATTGGCGTCGCCGTACACGGAGCGAAGGCTGTCGAGCCGCTCGCGGACCAGTTGCTCGCGCTCCAGGCGCAGCCAGGTCAAGAACTCCCGCGCCGAAGATCCCGTGTCGCGCCCCAAGTTCGCCAGTTGCTCGGCCGGAGGCAGCGGGTCAAGGCCCACGCCGACCCCCAATGCGTCGATCAGCTCCTCGATGCGCTGGACCTCGTCTCGCGTCAGGCCAAACCGAGAGAACGACTCGTCCGGAGACTCGGGGACTTCGAAGCGCTTGGTCGCCGCGCGAAGCTCGGCGGGCAGGTCCAGGTACTCGGACGTGGTCCGCGCCACGCGAGCGAGCTCCAGCGAGTCCTCCAGATAGCGCTGCCAGACGAGGTAGGCGCGCAGCACCGAGTCCGAGACGGTCCAGGCGACCTGCGCGGAGCGGAGCGGCGGCTCCTCCGGGCCGAGGTCTTCGCCGATCTCCTCCTCGTAAAGCTCGGCGTCCAGGGCCGCAGCCGCGGCTTCGGCGTCGGCCTCGGAGGGCTCCTGGATGTCGGGCGCGTCTCCACTGGCGAGGGCCGCTGACCACAGCTGCGGCTCTCCGTACTCCTGGTTGACCTCGGCCAACTCCTCTTCAGTGAGGCAGGCGGCGAGGGAGAGGCAGAGAGAAATCGCGAGGATACGCGGGGTCATGGGTGTCTCCTGACCCTTGCTCGGTTTGCAGGCTGCGTGCCGGCCGCGGGATAGCCGGTCACGTCACCGAGGCGGGGCTAGCGCGAAGCCCGCCTGCTGCCAGCTCGCGAGGCCACCCTCGAGATACCTCGCGTGCCGCCAGCCGCGCCGCTGCGCCTCGCCGCAGGCCCAGGACGAGCGCGTGCCGAAGTTGCAGACGAACACCACGTCCGCGTCCGAGGCGAAGAGCTTGGAAAACGCCTACAGGACCCTGTCGTGCGGGATGCTCATGGCTCCGGTGATCGTCTAGCGTGCATGCTCCTCCGGCTCGCGCATGTCGACGACCAGCGCCGTTGAAACGCCTCCGATTCTGGCGCTCAATGCACTCGCGTGAAGGGAGCCGTGCAGGCCAGAGTCGTGGCTGGCCTTCAGAATCTCCGCTGCCCCGTCCGCCCAAGTGAGCGCCAAGCGGGGTCCCTCTATCTTGGCGAAGCTGACGCCCAGCGACGTGGAGCGAAGCCTTCCTCGGTCATCCGGCTGGACGGCGAAGAAGCGGTCGCCCCGGAGTGAGTAGAGCTCCAAGTCGCGCGTGTCGGGGTCGATGAGAAGCACCTCGCGAACACCGACCTCGGCGTAGAAGGAGAGCTTCGCGCGCGATTCGTCGTCATCGGAAAGCAACTCGACGACGAGCTCCGCAACGCCTTCGACGCCTCCGGGGCTGATGTGCTCCGAATGCGCAAAGACCAAGTCTGGAACGCGGTAGTCGTTCTCGCCGGTGCCGGGCCGGTAGAGCCCCGTTTCGTAGCTCGCTTCTAGTCCCTTCGATTCCGCGAGGGGAGCAAGCGCGATTGCGAGCTTCGTGCCGAACCGCTGGTGCCAGCTGGTTGGCGGCGGAACGATGTGCAGGACGCCCTCCCAGACCTCGTCCCAACAGTCGGCTCCTGTCTGCCGACGCTCCTCCAGCCACCTCGCGGGAGGATGGAGGATGACCGCACGCGCAAACCTCTCGACGGGCCCGCCCATGACGACTTCAGTCTAGCCCCAACCGTCGGACTCATCCGCCCAGCGCCGTCATCGCCGCGAGGTGGACGATCTCGTCCACGCCGCTGGTGGTCGGCAGCACGTTGACCGGCTTGTTCATGCCCAGCAGCACCGGCCCGATGACCTCCGCTCCGCCCAGCCGCATCAGCAGCCGGTAGGCGATGTTGGCCGCGTCCAGGCTCGGGAAGACGAGCACGTTGGCCGGGCCGGTCAGCCGCGAGAACGGGTAGTCCGACTCGCACACCTCGCTCACCAGCGCCGCGTCCACCTGCATCTCGCCCTCGATCTCCAGGTCCGGGCGCAGCTTCCGGGCGATCTCCACCGCGCGGCGCACGCGGTCCGGGCTCTCGCCCCTGGCGCTGCCGAAGGTGGAGTAAGAGAGCATCGCTACCCGCGGGGTGACGTCGAAGCTGCGGGCCAGGTCCGCGGTCTTCACCGCGATGTCCGCCAGCTCTTCCGAAGTCGGCTGCGGGTTCACCGTGCAGTCGGCCAGGAACTTGAGGTCGTGCTCGAAGGCCAGGATGTACGCGCCGCCCGCCTTCTTTCCGTCCTTCGTCTTGATGAACTGCAGCGCGGCGTGGATGGACTCGCCGTAGCCGCGGGTCATCCCGGTGATGAGCCCGTCGACCTCGCCGGCCTCGAGCATCAGCGTCCCCAGCACGCCCGCGCCGCGCACCGCCGCCCGCGCGCCGTGCATCGTCATGCCGTGGCGCTGGCGCATCGCGAAGAGCCGCTGGGCCCACTGGTCGGCGTCGACCCGCGAGGGATCGATGACGGGCACGCCGCCGAGCTCGGACTCCAAGCCCAGCTCGCGCACCCGCGCGTAGATCGCCTCCTCGATGCCGATGAGCACCGGCTCGCAGATCCGCTCGCTGACGAGTACCCGCGCCGCCTGCAGGACCTTGGGGTGCCCGCCGTCGGCGAAGGCGATGCGCTTCTTCTTCGCGCGCGCCTTGGCGTGGATGCTGCTCATCACCTCATAGCCGCGGTTGAGCCGCTTCTTCAGGCTCTCGCGGTAGGCCTCGAGGTCGAGCTTCACCCGCGCGACGCCCGAGTCCATCGCCGCCTTGGCCACCGCCGGCGCGACGTGGAGCAGCACCCGCGAGTCGAAGGGCTTGGGGATGATGTAGTCGCGCCCGAAGGTGAAGAGGGCTCCGCCGTAGGCCCGCGAGACCGCCTCGGGCACCTGCTCCCGCGCGAGCTGCGCGAGCGCCTTGGCGGCGGCGAGCTTCATCGCCTCGTTGATGGTCTTGGCCCGGGTGTCGAGCGCGCCGCGGAAGATGAACGGGAAGCCCAAGACGTTGTTGACCTGGTTCGGGTAGTCGCTGCGCCCGGTCGCCACGATCACGTCCTGCCGCGCGGCCGTCGCCTCCGGGTAGCTGATCTCCGGGTCGGGGTTGGCCAGCGCGAAGACGATGGGGTCCTTGGCCATCGAGCGGACCATCGCCGGCGTGACCAGGCCTTTGACCGAGCAGCCCAAGAAGACGTCCGCGCCCTCCATCGCCTCGGCGAGCGTGCGCTTGCTCGTCTTGGCGGCGAAGCGCGCCTTGTAGGCGTTCATGCCCTCGGCGCGGCCCTCCCAGACAACCCCCTTGGTGTCGACCAGCAGGACCTTGTCCCGGCGTACGCCCAGCTCGAGGTAGAAGCTGGCGCACGCCAGCGCCGAGGCGCCCGCGCCGCTGACGACCACCGTCAGCTCGTCGAGGCGCTTGCCGGCCAGGTGCGCCGCGTTGAGCAGCGCCGCGCCGCTGATGATGGCCGTGCCGTGCTGGTCGTCGTGGAAGATGGGGATGGACATCTCGCGCTTGAGGCGCGCCTCCACCTCGAAGCACTCCGGCGCCTTGATGTCCTCGAGGTTGATGCCGCCGAAGGTCGGCTCGAGCGCCTTGACCACCCGGCAGATGTCGTCGACGTCGCGCGCGTCGATCTCGATGTCGAAGACGTCGATGTCGGCGAAGCGCTTGAAGAGGACGCCCTTGCCCTCCATCACCGGCTTGCCGGCGAGAGCGCCCAGGTCGCCCAGGCCGAGCACCGCGGTTCCGTTGGAGACCACCGCCACCAGGTTGCCGCGCGAGGTGTAGCGGTAGGACGCCTCGGGATCCTTCTGGATCTCGAGGCACGGCTCGGCCACGCCCGGCGTGTAGGCGAGCGAGAGGTCGCTCTGCGTCGCGCACGGCTTGGACGGGACGACCTCCACCTTTCCCGGTCGCCCGCGCGAGTGGTAGTCGAGCGCGTCCTGGCGGCGCGACGGCGACGGTGACGAGGACGACGGCTGCTGCGGCCGCTCCAGCTCATCCTTGGCGATCATCGTGAGGTGGCCTCCCCTGGCAGATGGGCATGCTTAACCGTCCTTGGAAGTTGGGGCAGGCGAAGCACGACGGGCAGGGTCGGTCCGTTGGCAGGCGAGCGATGTCGGGCGCCGGCAATGGGCATCACCCGGGCCCGTAGTGAAGCTCTTCCAGCCTCGCCCCGTCCTTGACACCCGTAGGGGCGGAACATATGGTCCCGCCCCTGTTTCGGCCGGATTCACTCGGGAGTTCAAGCTGTTGGACCGCTTCCGGGGACGTCGCCCGGCCCTCTGGAGAACGAGAATGATGCCCCGCACCCTGACCCTGGCCCTCGTCGCCGCCTTCACCCTCATCGGCACGGCCGCTCAAGCGCAGACCAAGTTCGCCTACGTCGACATGCAGCGCGCGCTCGGCGAGATTGAGGAAGGCAAGGCAGCCAAGGCCAAGCTCAAGGCCCAGTTCGACGCCAAGCAGAAGGAGCTTCGACGGCAAGCAGGAGGAGCTCAAGCGCGAGAACGCCAACCTCGAGTCGATGGCGCGCGAGGGCGTGCTCAAGGACGACAAGCTGCGCGAGAAGCGGGCCGACCTCGAGAAGAAGCTGATGGAGGTCACCCAGTACTGGCAGAACTCGCAGAAGGCGCTCTCCGACGAGGAGCGGCGGCTGACGCAGGAGATCTTCAGCAAGATGTCGGTCATCATCCGCGGCATCGCCGAGGCTGAGAACTTCACCTTCGTGTTCGACAAGAACGAGTCCGGCCTGCTCTTCGCCCCCGACTCGCTGGACATCACCAACGAGCTCGTCCGCAAGTACAACGCCAAGTACGGCATGGGCGGTGGCGGTGCGGCCAAGCCGGCCGACAAGCCTGCTCCCAAGGACGCCAAGCCCGCGCCGGCGCCTGCCCCCAAGAAGTAACCGGACGCCAAGCGGGTGGCTTCGCGAACGCTCGCCGAGCTCGGCCGCCGCCGTCGGGGGCACCGTCCAAGGTGACCCCGGCCGGGAAGTCCATGGAGTGAACGGTCTCGCCGAGGCTCAGCCCGGCGAGATCGTCTTTTTCAACAACCCCAAGTACCGCGACCAGCTCGCCGCGACCCGCGCCTCGGCGGTGGTGATCGAAGCGGCGTCGGTCTCGCTGCTCGGCGGCCGCGACGCCATCGTCGCCAAGGACGCTTACCTGGCGTTCGCGAAGATCTCGACCGTCTTCCATCCCCGGCCCGCGTTCGCACCTGGGGTCGATCCCCGGGCGGTCGTCGAAGCCGGGGCCGAGGTCGATCCCGCCGCCACCGTGATGGCCTTCAGCTACGTCGGCCGCGGCGCGCGGATCGGGCCCCGAGCGGTGCTGATGCCTTCGACGTTCGTCGGCGACGGCGCCCAAGTCGGTGCGGACGCGCTCCTGTATCCGCACGTCGTCGTGCGCGAAGGATGCACCGTGGGCGAGCGGGCCATCCTGCAGCCGGGCGTCATCCTCGGCGGCGACGGCTTCGGCTTCGCCTTCGATCCCTCCAAGCCCGAGCACTTCAAGATCCCGCAGGTGGGGACGGCCGAGGTCCAGGCGGACGTGGAGATCGGCGCCAACTCCGCCATCGACCGCGCCACGCTGGGCAAGACCGTCATCGGCCGGGGCAGCAAGCTCGACAACCTGGTGCAGGTCGGCCACAACGTGCAGGTCGGACCGCTGTGCATCCTGTGCGGCCAGGTCGGCCTCGCCGGCTCGAGCCAGCTGGGGCAGGGCGTGGTCTGCGGCGGGCAGGTGGGCATCGCCAACCACGCCAAGGTCGCCGACGGCACCAAGGTCGCGGCCCAGAGCGGCATCAAGGACAGCATCGAAGAGCGCGGGCAGCAGTTCATGGGCAGCCCGGTGATGCCCATGGGCGACTACGCCCGCGCGCTGCTCGCCTTCCAGAAGGGCGCCGAGACGCTCAAGACCGTGCGCAAGCTCGAGAAGCGCATCGCCGAGCTCGAGGCGAAGCTGGCGGCGATCGAGAAGGCGCCGTAGGGATTCGGACTCCGTCCGCCGCGGCCCTTTCGGCTACGCTTGGCGCCATGCGAACGCTCTCCCTGTTGACCGTGCTGCTCGCCGTCGCCGGTGCCGGCTGCGCGCACCGCCCCATCCACGAAGTCGTCCGCGGCGAGCTCGATCCGAGCTCCGTGCGCACGCTCCCGCTGGGCCCGGTGGTGGGCTTCGCCGACAAGCACGAGACGCATGCCTGGCTTGGTTTGCCGTATGCCCAGCCGCCCGTCGGCGAGCTGCGCTGGCGTGCGCCCAAGCCCGCTGCGTCCTGGAAGGAGACGCGCGAAGCGGTGCGCTTCGGCCAGCCGTGCATCCAGTTCGCAGGCGCGCTCTCGGGCGACCTCTTCGCGGAGCCGGACGCCATCGCCGGGTCCGAGGACTGCCTGACGCTCAACGTGTGGGCGCCGCGCATGGGGGCCGACGCGGTCCCCAAGGGCGCCGACCGCCTGCCGGTGATGGTCTGGATCCACGGCGGCGGCAACGCCCTCGGCACCGGAGCGACCTACCAGGCCATCGACAACCTCGTCGGAGCGCAGAAGGTGGTCGCGGTCACCATCAACTACCGGCTCGGCGTGCTCGGCTGGTTCTACCATCCCTCGCTCTACGACGAGCAGTCGAGCTCTGAGGACCGGTCTGGCAACTACGGGACGCTGGACATCCTCGAATCGCTCCGATGGGTCCAGAGGAACATCGAGGCCTTCGGCGGCGACCCTGGCAACGTGACCGTCTTCGGCGAGTCGGCCGGCGGGTTCAACGTCTTCACGCTCCTCGTCTCGCCGCTGGCCAAGGGCCTGTTCCACCGCGCCATCGCCCAGAGCGGCATGACCACGACCTACACCTTGGCGCAGGCCGAGAACCTGACCGACGACGAGGTGGCGGGCGAGTTCGGCAGCTCGAGGGAGCTGGCGGTGGCGATGCTGCAGCGCGCCGGCAGCGCCAAGGATCGCGAGGAGGCCAAGGCCCGGCTGGCGGCGATGACGCCCGCCGAGACCGCGAAGTTCTTCCGGGAGCGGACGCCGCAGGACCTGCTGCTGCCGCTCAAGACCAAGATGATGGGGATGTACCCGTCGCCGCGGCTGCTGCGCGACGGCTACGTGCTGCCGCTCGAGGAGATTGAGACCGTGCTCGCGGACCCGGGGCGGGGCAACCGGGTCCCGGTCCTCCTCGGGACCAACCGCGACGAGTTCAAGCTCTTCGCGGCCTTCAACCCCAAGCTCGTACGCCTGTGGTTCGGCGTGCTGCCACGGGTGCGCGACCAGGTCCGCTTCGACCGCTTCGCGCGCTACCTCTCCGAGGTCTGGAAGGCGGTCGGCGCCGACCGGCCCGCCGCGGCGATGGCCGGTTCGCAGTGGCCGGGCGTCTACGTCTACCGCTTCGATTGGGACGAGCTGCCCAACTCCTGGCCGCTCAACCTGCGCACGCTGCTGGGGGCCACGCACAGCCTGGAGGTCCCCTACGCCTTCCACGACGTGAACGGCGAGATGGACTACTTCCGGGTCGCGACCGAGGACAACGTCGAGGCGCGCCAGGAGCTCTCGGAGACGATGTCCGGCTACTGGGCGAACTTCGCCAGGACCGGAGCGCCGGGGAAGGGGACGAGCGGGAAGCTGCCGGAGTGGCACGCCTGGAACCCGAAGCCGCGCGGCGTGAAGACGATGCTCCTCAACACGCGCCAGAACGGCGGGCTGCGGATGACGACCGAGGAGGTGACGCTGGCGGCGATCAAGCAGCGCCTGCTCGTCGACTCGACGGTGCGCGAGGACCCCGAGGAGATCTGCGCGATCTACGCCCTGAGCTTCAAGCAGTTCGGCAAGCCCGCGGGGCTGTGGGACGCCGACGAGTACGCCAAGCTCGGCGACCAGGGCTGCGCCAAGTACGACCCCGACGGATTCATGAAGTAGTCCGATGGTCCTGTTGTTGACCTGCTTGGCTCCTCCAGGGCCTGCCGCTAGTCTCTGCCGCCCCATGAGCATCCATCCGACCGCGATCATCGCCCCCACCGCCGAGCTGGACTCCTCCGTCGAGATCGGCCCCTACGCCGTCATCGGCCCCAAGGTCCGCATCGGCGCCGGAACCCGTGTCGGCCCGCACGCCGTCATCGAAGGCCGCACCACGATCGGCAAGGGCAACCAGATCTTCCAGTTCGCGGCCATCGGCGCCATCCCGCAGGACCTCAAGTACGCCGGCGAGGACACGATCCTGGAGATCGGCGACGAGAACTCCATCCGCGAGTTCGCCACGCTCCACATCGGCACCAAGGGAGGCGGCGGCGTCACGCGCGTGGGCCACAAGAACCTCTTGATGGCCTACACGCACGTCGCCCACGACTGCCTGGTCGGCAACCACTGCATCATCGCCAACTGCGGCGCGCTCGCCGGGCACGTCACCCTCGAGGACCACGTCCACGTCGGCGGGCTGGCGGGCGTGCACCAGTTCGTCAAGGTCGGCACCCACGCCTTCGTCGCGGGCGGCTCGGTGGTCACCCAGGACGTCCCGCCGTACTGCACCGTCCAGGGCGACCGCGCCAAGCTCGCGGGGCTCAACACCGTGGGCCTGACCCGCGCCGGGTACACCGCCGACCAGATCACGCGCATCAAGGCCACCTACCGCGCGCTCTTCCGCAAGAAGCTCGGCCTGCGCGAGGCCATCGCCCAGGTCCGCGCCGAGTATGGCGGGCACGCCGAGGTCGACCACTTCGTGAGCTTCGTCGAGGGCAGCGAGCGGGGCATCGCGCGGTGACCACGTTGGGGCTCATCGCCGGCAACGGCACCTTCCCGTTCCTCTTCGCCCGCGGCGCGCGCCGCGAAGGCCACCGCGTGGTGGTGGGCGCGCTCAAGGGTGAGGCCGATCCCAAGCTCGAGGCCGAGGCCGACGAGCTCTTCTGGGTCGGAGTCGGCCAGCTGGGCAAGCTCCTCGAGGGCTTCAAGGCGCACGGCGTGACCGAGGCGGCCTTCGCCGGCGGGGTGGGCAAGCTCAGCGCGTTCCGCCACGCGCGACCGGACCTCAAGATGCTGCGCGCGCTGACCCGGGTGAAGCACTTCAACGACGACGCGCTGCTGCGCTCCATCGCCCGGGTCATCGAGGACGAGGGCATCCGCGTCGTGCCGTCCACGCGCTACCTCGCCGAGGCCCTGGCGAAACCCGGCGTGATGACCCGGCGCCAGCCGACCGAGGACGAGGAGAAGGACATCGCGCTCGGACGGGAGGTCGCCGAGGCCATCGGCCGCGCGGACGTGGGGCAGACGGTGGCGGTCAAGGGCGGGGCGGTCGTCGCCGTCGAGGCCGCGGAGGGTACCGATGCCTGCATTCGCCGCGCGGGTGAGCTGGCCGGGAAGGGAGTCGTGGTGGTCAAGCGCTGCAAGCCCAAGCAGGACGAGCGGTTCGATCTGCCGGCGGTGGGGCCGCGGACCATCGACACGCTCGAGTCGGTGCACGGCGCGGTGCTCGCCATCGAGGCCGGCAAGACCATCGTCCTGGAGCCGGAAGAGTTGGTGAGGCGGGCGGACAAGGCGGGGATCGCCGTCGTGGCGAAGTAGGGCCGGGGCCAGGTTCCGAATCGTCCGAATCCGCGGGCGGCTCGGCTCGGGGCCAGGTTCCGAATCGTCCGAATCCAGCGGGCGGCTCGGCGCGGGGCCAGGTTCCGAATCGTCCGAATCCAGCGGGCGGCTCGGGCTCGGGGCCAGGTTCCGAATCGTCCGAATCCCGCGGGCGGCTCGCCGGCGGCCGAGGGACGGGGAACCAAGCGCCGAGTCCGGCAGGCTGCCCGCGGCTATATTAAGGATGCGGGCCACTGCCAGAATCCTCAGTGAATGGGCCCAGTTGGAAATCGGGATTTCACGAATGGCCGATTTACCCAGTCGTTTCAAGTGATTGGCCGGGCGCCTGTCCGGCCATCTCGGGCGACCAACTACTTCTTCCGGTGGCAGACGGTGTTGCCCTTGCCCACCGCCCAGACGTCGTCGGCGGATGCGCCCCAGACGCCGCCCATCGACGAGCCCTTGCACAACGGCTTCTCCGTCCAGGCGCTGCCATCCCAGTGGATGGCGTTGGCGCCACTGCCGACGCCCCAGAGGTCGTTGGGCCCGCTGCCCCAGGCGCCGTAGATCCAGTTCCAGAAGTTGGCGGGACTGAAGTCGGTCCAGCCGGTGCCGTTGAAGTGGCGCATGCCGCCGTAGCCCGTGTCGTTGGTTCCCAGGGCCCAGACGTCGTTCGCAGCGAAGCCCCACATCGCGAACTGCGCGCCGATGACCGAGGTCACGGTCCACGAGGCGCCGTTCCAGTGGGCGACGTGGCCGTCGTTGGAGCCGACCCACACGTCGTTGGTGCCCGCCGCCCAGATGCTGTTCCACGCGTCCACGGTGGTGCCCAGGTTGTGCTCGGTGCACGCGATGGACGCGCTGCAGCCGCCGGTGCAGTGCATCGCCACGCCGGGGTAGCCGACCAGCCAGAGGTCCTGATCGGTGACGGCGAAGACGTTGTAGAGGTACTTGCCGGTGGGCGGCGTGTAGACCTGGGTCCAGCTGCTCTCCGAGCCGGAGGTGTTGCTGCACCACAGGCCCTTGCTGACCGCGGCCCAGTACGACGAGCCCGCGCCGGCGGTGTGCAGGCCGTTGACGCCTCCGCTGTAGCTGCCGAGCTTGAGGATCTTGCTCGTGCCCGAGACGACCTTCCACGCGCCGTTGACGTAGTGGGCGAGGTAGGAGTCGACCTGGGTCGAGGACACCTCGTACTCGCCGCCGATGTAGAAGTCGTTCGCCGACTTCCCGGCGATCTCGCTCCAGTCCAGGTAGGCGCTGTTCGTCGGGCCGGTGAACACCGCCCAGTCGGTGCAGCGGTTGTTCAGGCAGTTCAGACCCGCGGAGCAACCCGCGCAGGTGACCGTTCGGCCCTGGTTGCAGCGGTCGTAGACCGTGCCGGTGCCGCAGATGCCGCTCTTGGTGCACAGCTCGGCGTCGGTCTCCCCGATGCAGCCGCACAGGTGGGCAGCGCCGCCGCCGCCGCAGGTCTCCGGGTTGACGCAGGTGCCGCAGTTGGCGGTGCGCTGCTGCAGGCAGTTGTCGGTGAACGAGACGCTGCCGCAGTCGAAGCCCTGGTCGTAGCAGTAGCTCGAGTCGCCCTCCGGCGTGCAGCCGCACACGTTGTCGACCCAGGTCCCGCCACAGGTCTTCGGATAGGCGCAGGTGCCGCAGTTCACCGCGCGGTCCTTGTTGCAGCTGTCCTTGAGCGTGACCGCGTCGCAGTCGAACCCGGCCGCCGCGCACAGCTGGGCGTCGGTCTGGGTGCTCTTGCAGCCGCAGACGCCCGCGGCGACGGCCCCGCAGGACTCGGGCGCCGTGCAGGTGCCGCAGCTGGACACCGTGCGCTGCGCGCCGCAGTTGTCGGCGCCGGTGAGCGCTCCGCAGGTCTTGCCCTTGGCGGCGCAGAAGGCGGCGTTGCTCTGCGGGGTGCAGCCGCAGACGTTGGGGGTGGGGTCACCGCAGGTCTGGAAGCCGGAGCAGGTCCCGCAGCTGGTGACGGTGCGGCTCTTGCCGCAGTTGTCGGTGCCGGAGACCTGGCCGCAGCTCTTGCCCTGGCGCGAGCAGAAGGCGCTGTTGCTTTCGCTGGTGCAGCCGCACACGCCCGTCTGGCTGCCGCCGCCGCAGGTCTGGTAGCCGGTGCAGGTCCCGCAGCTGGCGATGGTGCGTGTCTTCCCGCAGCGATCGGTCGCCGTGAAGGAGCTGCAGTTGCGCCCGCCGGCCGCGCACAGCTGGGCGTCGGTCTCGCCGATGCAGCCGCAGCGGCCGGTCTGGCCGCCGCCGCCGCAGGACTCCGGAGCGGTGCAGGCGCCGCAGTTGGGGACGGAGCGGTAGTTGTCGCAGTTGTCGAAGCCCTCGGCCGGTCCGCAGTTGCGGCCTTGGCGGGTGCAGAAGGCGAGGTCGGTCTCGGGCTGGCACTGCGGGCGGCCGCAGACGCCGGTCTGGCCGCCGCCGCCGCAGGTCTCGGGCGAGGTGCAGGTCCCGCAGGTGGCGACCTCGCGCAGCGTGCCGCACTTGTCGTAGACCGACATGGCGCCGCAGGTGCGGCCTTCGCGGACGCAGAGCGCGGTGTCGGTCTCGGGCACGCACGCGCCCTGGCCGCAGACGCCGCCGGTGCCCCCGCCGCCGCAGGTCTTGGGGGCGGTGCAGGTGCCGCAGCTGCCGCCGCAGCCGTCCGCGCCGCAGTCCTTGCCGGCGCAGTCGCGCTGGCAGGGCTCGCACTGCTGGGTGGCCTCGTTGCACTGGTCGCCCTGGCCGCAGGTGCCGCAGGTCTTGCCGCACCCGTCGGGACCGCACTGCTTGCCGGCGCACTGGGGGCTGCAGGCGCACTGCTGGAGCGCGTCGCAGGAGGTGCCGCCCGGGCAGGTGCCGCAGGTCCCGCCACAGCCGTCGGTGCCGCAGGCCTTCCCGGCGCAGTCGGGCGTGCAGGCCTCGCACTGGCCTGCCTTGCAGAGCTCGCCGGGGGCGCAGCTGCCGCAGGTCTTGCCGCAGCCGTCGCTGCCGCACTTCTTGCCGGCGCACTGGGGCTGGCAGAGCGCGCACTGGCCCGTGGACTCGTCGCAGGTGTCGTAGGTTCCGCACTCCCCACAGCTGCCGCCGCAGCCGTCGGGGCCGCACTCGCGCCCGTCACACTGCCTCCGGCAAGGGGCGACGCACTTGGTGTTCTCGCACTTCTCGCCCTCGGCGCAGCAGACGCTGCCGCAGCGGACGGCGCAGCCGGGCCCGGTGTCGGGCGGGGACGATGGCGGGCTGGCGGGGCAGGCGGTGAAGGCGAGGCCGCACAGAACCAGTGCGAGGGCCGGATTGCGGGACATGGGGGACTCCATCGTTCGGCGAGCGCTCGGGGACCGACCTTCGCGGATTCCTCAAGGAGTTCCCGCAGGAAGAGAAGTTTGGGAAAGGCGGGGCGCGGCGCAGGGGCGCCGGCGCCGGGGCCAGGTTCCGAATCCAAAAAGCCGGTGGCGCGCGCCGGGGCCAGAAAGTCGGGGTGTGGCGCCGGGGCCAGGTTCCGAATCCGAAAACTCGGTCGGGGCCGCCTTCGATGTCGGACCCGAGGTGTATGACGGTGCTGCGCCTCGTCAGGGGCGCTTCAACCACTATCGGCGGGGGTGTCGGATGGCGCGGCGGAAGAGGATCCAGTTTCCCGGAGCGACCTATCACGTCTACACGCGTGGGAACCGCAGGGCGGATGTGTTCGAGGAACCCGCCGAGTGGGAAGCCTACGTCGAGGACCTCGAGCGCGTGACCAAGCAGCACGGGACGGACGTTCTGGCATTCAGCCTGATGCCGAACCACTCGCACCTGTGTCTGCACACGCCGGTCGGGACGAGCCCGCTGAGCGAGGTCATGCAGCGCATCAACCTGCTGCACTCCTGGCGGTTCAACCTCGCGCGCTCGATCCGCGGTCGGCTGAACGAGTCGCGCTACGGCTCGCAGGTCGTGGACTCCACGCGGTACCTCAAGCGCCTCGTGCGCTACATCCACATGAACCCGGTGAAGGCCGGGTTCGTCTCGAGGCCGACCGAGTGGCGGTTCTCGTCGGCCGGGGCCTACGCGGGCGGGGCGTACCCATGGGTCTCGACGAGCCAGGTCTTCGAGTTGGTGGGAGGGCCCACAGGCTGGGATGCCTGGATGAACAACGAGGTTTGGGAACAGGAGGAACATCTCTTCGAGCCGCGCGAGGGCAGCGTGTTCCTGGCGCCCATCGAAGAGGCTCGAGGGAGCCGAGGAGGCCGTTCGGGTGCCTGCGCAGCCGATTCCCCAGCGTCCCCGAACGCCGATCGCGGACGTGGTAGCGGCTTGGGCGAACGGCCGGCCTGTCTCGCTGGCGGAGATTGCATCGCCGAGCCGCGATGGGCAGGTCAGCGGCCTTCGCTCGGATTTGGCGCTCCACCTCCGGCAACGAGGCTACCTGGTAACGGAAATTGCTTCCGTGGTCGGCCGGCAGGTGTCGGCCACAAGCAGGATGATCAACCTCGCGCGAGGTGTTCGCGAAGAGGAGGCCGAGTACCTGAGCGCCGCCTGAGAGCCCGAGAACTCGGATTGTGAGCCCGGCCCAGGTTCTGTTGTTCGGGCCGGGAGCTGGATTCGGACGATTCGGAACCTGGCCCCGACGCCGCGCCAGCACGGATTCGGACGATTCGGAACCTGGCCCCGACGCCGCGCCAGCACGGATTCGGAACATTCGGAACCTGGCCCCGGCCTACCCCTGCACCTTGCTCTCCCAGTCCGGGTCGAACCCAGTCCCGGCCGCGGACAGCTCCAGAAGGTCCGCGCGGACCTCGCTGAGCAGCACCTGGGGCACCTCGCCCAGTTGCCGTGGCTCGCTGCCCTCGGCGGTCGGCTGGAAGCGCGCCACCTGCAGTGCGACGGTGCGGTTCTCTTCGGGCAGGCCGTTCCCGGAGAACGCCAGCTCGACCCGCAGCCCCAGCGACGGCAGCGTCCGGTCGTACCGGTAGAACCAGCCGCCGTCCTCGGCCGGCCCGCGGACGTAGCCCAGGCCGAGGGCCTTGCCGCGCAGCTTGAAGGCCTCGATCAGGTGACCCTGGAAGTCCGCCAGCTCGGTCTCGCCGCGGCGCTCGTCGGGCAGGCGGAAGGCCGGGCGGCCGAACTGCCGGAAGAGAGGCATCACCTCGAAGTCGCCCAGGTGCGCCGCCCACTCCGCGACCTGGCCCTCGGGCAGCGTCAGCTCGTGCGCGACGCGGACCAGCGCCTCCGGCGCCAGCTTCACCTCGTCGTGGCCCGCGGTCGACAGCGAGCCGTCGCCCAGCGGCCGGAAGCTCAGGTGGCGGCCCTCGCTCTCGGCGGTCCAGACCACGCCGACGACGAGGTTGCGCGCGACCGGGTGGGCGGCGAGGAAGGTCTCCCAGTCCGAGAAGCGCCAGGTGCGCTGGGTGCACATCGCCTCGTAGAGCCGCTCGCGCTGCTGCTTCACCACCGTCTCGATCTGCTTCTTCGAGCGCGAGTAGGCGGCGCGGGCCTGCTTGACCTTCTCCTCGTCCTCGCCCTTGCGCGCCTCGGGCAGGCTCTTGAGGGCCC
Organism: Myxococcales bacterium; assembly: GCA_049841135.1. GTDB lineage: Bacteria > Myxococcota > Myxococcia > Myxococcales > UBA5297 > JACRCT01. The sequence goes on along the minus strand of JASGHK010000001.1, from coordinate 947,126 downwards.
CGTCCTCGGCGTCCGCGAGCGAGAGGCGCAGGTGGTGGTCCAGGCGCGCGGTGAACCTGCGCTCGCCGTAGTCGATGCGGAGCCGGCCGGTCGCGTCGAGCCCCGCGTCGGGGATGGTGCGGTCGCCGAGCTCGTCGACGGTCCAGCCCTTGCGCTCGGCCAGCTCGCGGGTGAGCTTCTCGGCCTCGGCGCGGATGCCGGCGGTGCGGAAGCGGGTTCCGGTGGCCAGCAGGAGCTGGATGGCGGCGCGGTCCTCGACGTGGGCCAGCATGTTGAGCAGCGCCCGGCACTGCGCGGCGCGCAGGCCGTAGTAGTCCTTGAGGTAGCGCCCGACGATCTCCGCGAGGCCGGTCCCGCCGAAGGCGCCGGCGACCGCGAGCACGCCCTTGTCCTCGATGGCCGACGAGCCGCGCGAGAAACCGGTGTTGGGGTCGAACGAAGGCTCCTGCGCGGCGTCGCGGGCGATCCACGCCTGCAACAGCCCCCGCGAGAAGGCCTGGCCATCCTCGGGCCGCACCGCGCGGGCGTAGAGGCGCAAGAGCGGCGAGGGTGCCGGATTGCGGGACTTGTGGGCCTCGGCGAGCCAGGCCAGGACGATGGACTGGTCGATGGTCTGGTCCATCGGGGCGTCGTGGTCGGCCCAGTGCAGGGCCGGCAGCGCGGCGACCTCCGGCCAGCCCAGGACCGGGCACTTCGCGTCCGCGAGGATCCTCCGCGAGCGCTCCGGGAGTCCCGCGCGATCCATCAGCGAGTCGAGCGGCTCGCCCAGGACCTCCAGGGCCTCGATGAGGGCCAGTCGGACCGACTCCCGCTTCTCCTTGGCCAGCGCGGCGCGCAAGGCGGGCAGGGCACCTGCGTCCTTTCGGGCGGCGAGCCAGTTCGCGGCGCCGGCCCGGACGTCCTGCGACCTGTCCTTGAGCGCCTCGAGCAGCCGCCGCTCGTAGCCGACGAGCCGCGCGAGGGATTTCTGCGCCAGCGGGCGCTCGATCTTGAGGCCCTTGAGCGCGATGTCCCAGAGCGCCGGGACGAGGGAGGGCGGCGGCGCGGCGAGCTCGCTGACCAGCTGCAGCGCGGTGACGCGCGCCTCGCGCTGCTGGTATGGCGGGACGTCGAGGCCCGGCAGGGTCCGCAGCCCGAGCGCGGCCTCGGCGAACTCTGGGTGGGCGGCGATGAATCCGACCTGGGCCTTGCCCCACTCGCGCAGCCAGCGGCGAAGGATGAGGGAGCCGACGGCAGCGCTCGGGTAGCCCGCGAACCGGGAAGCGGCCTGGAGCTGGAGGAGGTCGGTGCCGGGCTGCTCGCGCAGGCTGCGCGCGGAGACCATGAGCCCCGAGATGTCGCCGCGCTCGCAGAAGAGCTGCCAGGCGCGCACGAAGTGAATGGGGTGGAGCTTCGCCTGGGCGAGCGCCTCCAGGATCCGCGCCGGCGGCAGCGCGCAAGGATGCTGCGTCATCCGCACCAGGAGCTTGCCGGCAGGCGCGTTCCAGGGCTTGGGGTCGCCGACCAGCGCCACGGCACGATCGAGCACGTCGTCGCCGACGGGTGCGAGGGCGGGCGCGACGAACTTCGGGTACGTCGCCTGGAAGGTGGCGAGGGTGCCAGGAACGGCGGCGCACCACTCGTCGGCGAGGGCGCGCAAGGCAGTGCGGAGGGCCGGCGGAACCGGCGGCGCTTCGATCGTCGCCGGCGGCGCGACCGGAGACGCCGTGGCGGGGGCGAGCGCTTCGAGGGCCTGCTCCAAGGCCTTCTTGAGCGGGCCCTTGGCGGCGGGCAGTAGAGCCCTGAAGCGCGACGAATCGGCGCCGCCGAGACTGAACAGTCCCTCGGCCGCGTGAGCCCGGTCTGCGTTGGGTCGGGTTGCGTCTTCGGCGACCGCCCAGAGCGAGTCGCGTGCGGCGTCGCCCGAGATCTTGCCCAGCTGCTTGAGCGCCGAGGCTCGCGCCTTCTTGGACTCGCTAACGGCGACGGCGACGAGCGCGGAGAGGAACGGCTCGGGCCTGGCGCCCGCGGCATCGAGGCGCTCGCAGACCGACACCCGAGCCTCGGCGTCGCCGTCGCGCAGCAGCGAAGAGACGAAGTCGGCATCGCGCTCCAGCACCAGACCGAAGCCGTGGATGGCGAGCGTGGCGTTGCCGAACGTGCGGACGGCGAATTGCTGCGAGAAGTCGGCGGGAAGAGTGGGAGAGAGGGCGATCCGCGCGAGCAGCGTTGAAGACTCGGCGTCGAGAAGGTCGGCGGAGAGGACCGAGTCGGCCTCGGTGTAAGTCTGCGGCGAGAGGTTGGAGGCCTCCCAGACCAGGTACTCGAGCCAGCGGCGATCCTGCAGCGCGCCGACCCGACCTTCGCCACCGCCGGCTGCGGCCCAGACCTCGCCCAGGCGCCGGGCGATCGCCTGGTCGCCGGGAGTGAGGGCCGAGAGGAGCCTCTGGCGGTCGGGACCGTAGAGGCTGCGGCCCACCTTGGTCTTGAGCTTGCCGGCGATGCGTTCGAGGACGCGGGCATCGCCACCACGCAGGACGTACTCGGCGGCTGCGGCGAAGTCGTCGCCGAGGGGCTTCAAGTCTTGGCTGAGGAGGGGGTCGAAGTTCGGCGTCGTCACGGGGCACGTTCTAGCAGAGCAGGCCGACAAACGGCGGTACCGAGTTCTGCCCGATCTGCCCAAGTGCTGCGCCAGCCGCGACCACCTGATCCCCGTGTCGTGCCGGGGCCGAGATGAGCACCGAGCGATCGTCCCACCGGAGCAGTGAGCATCCTCAATTCAATCCCGACCATCCGTCAGCGACGGGGGGATAAGAGGGGGGCGCTGGGCGCCGGCAAAGAGGTGTCCGGAGGCTGGAGACCGGCCGTCGCCACCATCAAATCCACCGGCCGGCAACTCCATCAGCGCGCCTCGGATGGACGGGGCCGCCCAGCGCGGCTACTTGCCCGCGCCCGCAGCCGGCGCGAACGCCAACGCCGTCGCCCGCCGCCGGACCCGGTGCCGCCCGAGCTCCAGCACCTTCGCCGGCGGCTCCCGCAAGTCGCGGACGATGCGCAGCGCCGCCAGGGCGCGCAGCACGTAGTAGGTCGTGTCGATCTCCCACCAGTAGAACCCCTGCCGCGCCGAGGTCTGGAAGTAGTGGTGGTTGTTGTGCCAGCCCTCGCCGTTGGCGATGAGCGCCAGCAGCAGCCCGTTGCGGCTGGTGTCCTCGGTGGGGAAGCGGCGGCGTCCGAAGACGTGCGCCAGCGAGTTGATGAAGAAGGTGCCGTGGAAGAGGGCCACGGTGGAGACGAAGAAGCCCCAGAAGAGCCCCTCCCAGCCCCAGATGGCGAGGATGGCTCCGGCGTAGAGGACCGCCGGCAGCAGCTTGAAGCGGTTGAGGAAGCGCAGCTCGGGGTATCTGGCAAAGTCCTTGATGCGGTCGAAGTCGGTGTGATCGTAGTCGCGGCTCAGGATCCACCCGACGTGGGCCCACCAGAAGCCGCGCCGCACCGGCGAGTGCACGTCCTGCTCGGTGTCGGAGTAGGCGTGATGCGCGCGGTGATGCCCGGCCCACCAGAGCACGCCCTTCTGGGCGGAGGTCTGCGCCAGGAAGGCGAGCACGAACTGGAAGGGGCGGCTCGTCTTGTAGGAGCGGTGGGCGAAGTAGCGGTGGTAGCCCGCGGTCACCCCGAACATCCGCAGGTAGTACGAGCCGACGGCGAGCGCGACCATCTCCCAGCGCAGCGGGAAGAAGAGCGCGGCCAGTGCGGCGGCGTGGACCAGGAAGAAGGGGATCGTCGAGCCCCGGTTCTTCAGGGCGGTGCGCATCTCAGGGGACATGGGGCTGACCTCGCCCCGGTCGATGCGCGCGCGAGTCGGCCCGTTGCCGGCTTTTCCGACCTTTTACCGGCCTGGAGATCAGCTCGTCGGATCCTTCACACGCGCGAGCGCGAAGCGGACGAAGCGCGAGCGCAGCTGCTGGTTCGCGAGCGCCTGCCTGGCCGGCGGCAGCGCGACGAGCAGCGACATCACCCGGTTGAGGAACCTGGCGCCTCGCCCGGCGCCCTGGTCGAAGACGAGGTCGGCGAGCTGTCCGCGCTCGATGGCCATCCGCAGCGCCTTCTCCACGCCGTCGGTGGGCACGACCGGGCGCTGCTCGGACCGCTCGAGCGAGAGCGCCCGCTTGTGGCATGCGGCGGTGCAGACCCCGCAGCCGATGCACTTCTCTTCGTCGACATTGGGCGCGAGCGTGGCCTTGCTCTTCCCGTCGACGCGCCGCGCCGTCATGGTGATGGCGCCGATGGGGCAAGCCCGGGCGCAGCGCGAGCATCCGACGCAGCGCGTCTCGAGGTTGCGCGGGAGGAAGCCGCTGGGGTTGACGGCGCGCATCCCGAACTCGTTGATGCCGTGCAGTTGCTCGCAGCAGCAGCCGCAGCAGTTGCAGACGTACGCGGGCTGGCGCTGCACGTTGTCGGCGATCTGCACCAGGCCGTGCGAGCGGGCCTGCTCGAGGATCTCCAGCGCCTCGGAGGACCCGATGGCGCGGCCGAGCTTGCGGCCTGCGACGTAGTCGGCGCCGGCGTTGAGAGACAGGCAGTTCTCGGTGGGCAGGCCGCAGGGGACGCCGCGGTGCTCGGCGCTGTGGCGGCAGAAGCAGGTGCTCACCGCGATGGAGCGCGCGTCGCGCAGGAGCGAGGTGGCCCGCTCCCAGACCAGGACGTCGGGCAGCTCCTCCTCGTCGAGCGCGCTCTCGTACGGCAGCGCCCGGCCGATCATGGTGTCGCGGGAGAAGACCTCGCGGACGAAGGCGGCGTCGCCGTGGGAGTAGGCGTGGACGGCCTCGGCGATCTCCTTCTGCGGCCGGCTCGCGTCGCGGCGCATCAGCGAGAACTCGAAGAAGCCGATGACCGGCGGGGCGAGCATGTACTTCGTCTTCCCGGTCCTGGGGCTGACGAGGTCCATGACCAGGCCCTTGTCGCACAGCGCATCGAGCCGCGGCTTGAGCAACTCGGGCGTCACGTCCACCCGCTCGGCGATGCGCCGCAGGCTCGCGGGCAGGATGGGGAGCCGGGCCGCGAGCTGGGCCTCCTCCGGCGTGAAGAGCAGCTCGAGGATCTCCTGGCGCGCCTTCTCGGTCTTCTCGGTGTCGCCCTCGACGAGCCGCGTCGTGCCGTGCTGCATGCGGTTGGCCAGCTCGCGGTACTCGTCTTTGATGCGGCCGAGGTGGCCCATGGTTTGGCAGCTCCGGTTCGAGGGGGCTGGAGGGTAGGCGAGAGCAGGGTAGGCGAGCGAGACCAGCGACGGGACGCCCCGAATGAGTGTCTGGGCCAAGACGGAGCTCGTCGTGCTAGGGTCCCCGCCCTTCGATGGGCCAGCGCATCGCGATCGTCACTCCTCCGGTCACCAAGCCCTCCGAGCCGAACCTGTCGGGGCCGGCCGCTGCCCGGGTGCTGCGCTCGCTGGGGGCCGACGCCGTCGCCATCGACGCCTCCATCGGCTGGTACGCCCACACGCTGCGCAGCGAGCGGCTCGAGCCGATGGTCGGCGAGGTGAAGGCCAAGGATCCGGGCAAGGCCGTCGCCTACCACCGGCACGTGCGCTCGGTGACCTCCGTCCCTCCGCCGCTCAAGCAGGCGAAGACCTACCTGAGCCGCAAGGTCTACAGCTCGGCGGTGACGCACCTCGACGGCGTGCTCGAGCTCGTCTCGCGGCCGTACCCGGGCGTGCGGGTCCGGGTCGCGACGGTCGACGTCGAAGGACTGCGGCCCGAGGGGCGGGCGGCGCTGGAGATCCTCGCCAAGCGGCCGGGGCCGTTCGACGCCTACTTCGAGGAGGTCCTCTTCCCGCAGCTCGTCTCGCAAGGCATCACGCACGTGGGCGTCTCGCTGGCGTTCCAGAACCAGGCCTGCGGCGCGGTGCGGCTGGGATATCTGCTGAAACAGAAGCTGCCGCACCTGAAGCGGATTCTGGGCGGGCCGCTGGTGGCGTGCTGGTCGGCGGCGGGGTTCGCGCTGCGCGGCGGAGCCTTCGACCTCTTCGACCAGGTCGTGGCGGGCTCCGACGAGGATCTGCTCTCGTTGGCGAAGTCGGTCGGCGGCAGCGGCGCCGGACCGGGCGACGGACCGCTGGCGGTCGATCTGGGCGATTTGCCGTGGGCCGATTACCTCTCGCCGCTGCCGGTGGTGCCGGTGGCGCTGGCGCGAGGCTGCTACTGGCGTCGCTGCACCTTCTGCCCCGACTACCTTCACCCGAAGCAGCGCGCGTGCGAGCCCGAGTCGCTGGAGTCCTGGCTCGAGGAAGTCGCGCAGCGCTTCCCGGGCGGCGCCATGCTGCACTTGACCGACTCGGCGCTGCCGCCCAAGCACCTGCAGCGGTTCTCCCGGACGATCGCCGAGCGCAGGCTGCCGCTGCGCTGGCACGGGTTCGTGAGGCCCGAGCGCGTCTTCGCCGACGAAGGCTTCGCCCGGACGCTCGCCGAGGGCGGCTGCGAGATGCTGCAGATAGGCATCGAGAGCGGCTCGCCGCGGCTGTTGACGCTGATGGGCAAGGGGGCGGACGTCGAGGTGATGCGGCGCATGCTCCGAGCGCTGCACGCCGCCGGCATCCGCAGCCAGGCGTACCTGCTCTTCGGGCTGCCGACCGAGACCGACGAGGACCGCGAGCAGACCCTGCGCTTCGTGGAGGACGAGGCCGAGGCGCTGTGCGACCTCAACCACGCGCTCTTGAACCTTCCGCGCGGCAGTCCCATGCACCAGCGGCCGGCGGACTTCGGCATCACCGAGGTCGTCCCGTTCCACGCGGACACCGACCTGTCGCTCTACGACGACTTCCGCTGCGGGGCGTCCCATCCGCGGACCGAGGCGCGCCGCTGGCTGGACCACCGGTTCCTGAAGTCGGAGAAGGTGCGGCAGGTGCTGGGGGACTTGCGGGCGCCGTTCAAGGCGAACCACGCGTGCTTTCTGCCGCGGAGGTGACGGGTAGTGCCCGGCTTCGACGCGCTTCCACGCCGGGGGCAATCCGAACGTCTGTCGAATCTGAGGCGCGCTGGGGTAGTGCTTGGCTTCCACGCGCTTCCGGGCCGGGGCATCGCGAGCGCTGATGTACCCCAGCGCGCCTCAGACGTCCTTGTCGTGAGGTTGTCCCCGGCGTGGAAGCCGGGCCCACACCCAGCACATGGCAGAGGACTCCGCCAGCCGAAGGCACCCGAAGGGAGGGCCCCTACGGCCGGACGAGATACACCGTCACCGAGTCCGGCTTCACCCGGACCTTCCGGGTGACCACGGCCTCGCCGAGCTGGGCGACGAGGCTAACGGGCAGCGCCGGGACGTCGAACATGAAGAACCGGCCGCTCTCGCTGGTCGCCCGCGCCTCCGGGTCGAGGCCGACCAGCGTCGCGAGCGAGTAGAAGGTCCGCACCTCGGTATCGAGCGCGGCGGTGGCGCCCTTGACCTTGGCCGGCTGCGCGCCGCAATCGAAGATCTGGCCGGCGAGACCGCCACGCCCCTCTCGAATGGCCACGCCGGAGCTGTCGGCCAGCTGCTGCCACAGCTCGCGGCCGAAGCTGGTCACGGCCAGGTACGCGACGCCACCCGTGACGTCCTCGGCGCGGATGGCCAGGTACTGGTAGGTGGTCACGGCGTTGGCGCCGGAGGTCTGGACGACGAGGCCGGGACCGACGGGCACGTCGCGCAGCGTGAAGGCGCCGACGCCCGCGTCGCCGCTGCCGACGCTCTTGCCCTTCGCCACGGCGGTTGGGTTCTCCTGCTCGTCGAATGCGGAGGCGAGGAAGACTTTCAGGTCGAGGCCGGCGGTCTGGGGCGACATCGTGCCCGCCGGGGTCACCACCCAGCCGTTCATGGTCACCAGTGGCACCGCGGCATCGGGCCAGCTCGTCCCGGCGTCGGCCGGGGCGCTGGTGTAGCAGGCCAGTTGCGCGCTCCTGCCCGCATCCTCGACGAAGACCAGCGCTTGCGTCGAAGGTGCCACGCACGCTCCCGACAGGCAGGTGTTTCCTCCTTCGCAGTCGCCGACGTTCGCGCACCGGGGCTGGCGCACGCAGCGTTGGACCGAGAGGTCGCAAGCCGTGCCGGTCGCGCAGCCGCTGCCGCAGGGCGCCAGGCACCCGCGCGCACCCTCGCAGTCCAGCCCGGCGTCAGCGCAGGCCGCCTTCAGCAGCGGTGCGCCGCCGGAGCAGTCGTACCAGTTCCCCTCGCGGCACAGGGGGACGCCGGGGGTGCACGTCGAGGCGTCGAAGGCCACGCACTTGCCGCCGACGCAGTCGAAGCCGTCCAGGCACGGGTGGCTCGCGTTGCAGGCCCGGCCCTCGAGCTCGGGCTTGGGCACGTCGAAGCAGGCGAAGGTCACGGCGAAGGCGGCCGCGAGGAGCACTGGCAGGAGGCGGCGGAGGGTCATGGGCGTGAGGGGAGTCTAGCAGTCCGCGCGACGTCGGTCGGCGGCAGGCGCCGACGGTGGCTCACGCCTCGCGCCCGCCCGAGGCGAGCACCTCGTCCAGGGCCGCGAGCAGCGCCGGGACCTGGCCTGGCTCCTTCTTCTCGACCGCGAGCGCGAGCTTCTTGTCCTTCTCGACGAGCCAGCCGCCGTCCTTGAGGACCTCGATGGCGTTCTCGCAGACGGGGCGCGACAGCGACTCCGAGCAGGTCAGGCCCCCGGCGAGGAAGTCGCGCCGGCCCTGCTCGAGCGCCTGGGCGACGAAGGCCTTGCGGTCGATGGGCTCGGCCGCCTTGGGCAGCGCGGCGAACACCACGCGGTAGCTCTCCATCAGGTCCCGGGTCAGGTCGCGCAGGAAGGCCAGGTCGTCGCGGGCGTGCGGCGCCAACGTGACCCTCAGCCGGTCGCCCTCGCGCTCGATCAGCCCTTCGGCGATGAGCGCCTCGCGCGCCTCGCGGTAGAGCGGCTCGGCGTCGGAGAGCCCGGAGCGGTACGAGAACTCGTGCTTGAAGAGCTTGAGCAGGTACAGGAAGCGCTCGCGCACCTTCTCCTCCGGCGCCTCTCCGCCGAACGAGAGCAGAGCGGCCGCCGTGAAGGAGCGCTTGGCGAAGAGGTGGACGAGGTTGTTCTTGTAGAGCGCCAGCGCCGGCCGGCGCTCGTCGGGCACGGTGTAGATGGTGTCGCCGCCCACCACCTGCGCCTTGACGTGGTTGTCCTCGAGCAGCCGCCGCACCACCTCGTTGATGGGGCCCAGCGTCGAGGGATCGGACGGCGCCCCGGTCAGGACGGGCGAGACGTTCAGGCTCTCCTTGCGCGCGCACTCGCGCAGGAAGTGGATGCGCGCGCCGGCGTCGCGGGCCGAGATGCCGCGGCGGCGGTGGGAGAGCAGCGCGGCGCAGACCAGCGAGACCGGGGTGATGGTGGTCACCCGCCCGATGCCCCAGGTGATGCGCTGGGCCAGGGCGGCGATGGCGCTGCGCTTCTGCTCCTCGGTCATCGCCGACGGATCGCGCACGCGCTCGGCCAGGAACGCCTTGAGCGAGACGGGCTCGCCGAAGCGCAGGTAGATCCAGCCGGACTTGGCCTTGGTCAGGACGATCTTCGGCGCCGCCAGCAGGCTCTTGACCGACTCGGGCTGCTTCTCGCCTCCGGCCAGCTCCTTGGTGTAGCTGCGGGCCTCGATCAGCTTGTCGTAGTCGATGGCCACCGGGACGAAGTAGAGGTCGTCCTGCGCGCCCTCGAGGACCGCGTCGACCTCGAAGGAGAGCATGCCGGTCTTGGGCTGCATCAACTTGCCCGTGCGGCTGCGCGTGCCCTCGATGAAGAACTCCTGGCTCTGGCCCTCGCGCACCAGCTTCTTGATGTAGGCCTTGAAGGTGGCCCCGTAGATGGGATCGCCCTTGAAGGAGCGCCGCAGGAAGAACGCCGAGGTGTGCCGCAGGTACCAGCCGAGCGGCCAGAAGGAGAGGTTGGCGCCCGCGGCCACGGTGGGCGGAACGATGCCGCGGTCGGCGAAGAACCAGCCCATCAGCAGGTAGTCGAGGTGGCTCTTGTGGCTGGGCACGTAGACGAGCGGCGCCTTCGCCTTCAGGGACAGCATCCGCTCGATGTCCGCGTCGTCGGCGTCCACCGCCTGGTACAGGCGCGAGAGGGTGAAGGTGACGATGTTCTTGAAGCTCCAGGTCAGCAGCGGCACGTAGCGGTTGGCGATGTGCTCGAGGTTCTTCTTCGCCTTGCGCCGCGCGTGCTCGGGGCTGATCGACAGCTCGGCCGCGGCCTGGTCCAGCGCGGCCTTGAGCGTCCGGTCGCGCAGCGTCTCTTCGATGATGCGGTCCGGGTCCTTGAGCGGCGGTCCCACGATGGCCCGGGTCTCGCGCGCCAGGAACTGCGAGAGCGACCCGCGCACCTTGCGCACCAGGACCTCGTCGGAGTCCGAGGCGTGCTCGCGCACGAACTTCGTCAGGTCGATGGGCTCGCCGACCCGGAAGAAGGCGTTCTTGAAGAAGAGCAGGAAGCCGACGGCGGTCATCAGCCGTCCCGGCGCCTCGGGGTTGCCGAAGACCAGGTCGCGGATGGTGGGCTTCAGGTTGCGCGGCCGCGCCCGCCACAGGAACAGGTCGGGCACGAGGTAGAGCGGGCGGACGGCCTTGCGCGCCCGGCCGATGAGCGCCAGGAACGGGTCCTCGGCGGGCCTTCCCCAGGGGATGAGTCCGGTCGGTTCGCGCAGGAAGACCAGGGCCGTGTTGCCGCGGTCCAGCGCGCCGGTGAGGCGCTCGGCGACGGTGCCTTTGCGCAAGAGCTTGCGGAACGGGCTCCAGAAGCTGAAGGCGAGCCCGATGGCGGCGCGCAGCGGGGGCAGGCCGTTGTAGAGCAGCGCCCAGGCCAGGTAGAGGAAGTTGAGCACGCCCACCGACCGCATGACGTGCACGACCTCGCCGTCCTTGTAGAGGCGGGCGAGCCGCTGCGCGGCCTCGGTGGGGAAGGGGATGGGCTCGAAGAAGCGGCGGGCGAAGCTGCGCTCCGCGACCTTGAAGTCGCGCTTGAGCAGGTAGCGGCGCGCCCTCAGGGTGCTCGGGTCGACGGCGGTGGGCAGGGTCTCGTCCATGGCGGGCGCAAGTGCGGAGGATCACTACAACGCCCCGCGAGGCGCGGCCAAGCACGGATTGGGATGCACTGCGTCAGGAGGAGCTGGCGGCGTTGACCGGACGGACGATTTCCTGCACGCGGTCGAGGAGGCGCGGCAGGTTCAGGGGCTTCTCGAAGAAGCCGTCGATCCGCTCCGGACCGTCCCAGCGGAAGCCCGCCGCGGACTCGGAGGCGCCCGAGACCACGAAGACCGGCGTGGCTTCGAGCCGCGGATCGTGCCGGATGGCCTGCAGCACCTGCCGGCCGTCGCCTTCTCCCAGCCGCAGGTCGAGGAGCACCAGGGCCGGGCGCGAGGCCTCCAGGGCCGCGAGGGCGCTCGTGGCGTCGTGGGCGGAGACGACCCGCATGCCTTCGGACTCGAGCACCTGGCAGAGCACCTCGCGGCAGTCGGCGTCGTCCTCGACGACCAGGATGGCCCCGTCGCGCTGCTGCTCGCGGTCGTGCTCGTCGATGCCGACGATGCCGGCGAAGAGCGGCAGCGAGAGGGTGAAGGTCGAGCCCTCGCCGGGGACGCTGGAGGCCAGGGCTGAGCCGCCGTGGAGCTGCGCGACCTGACGAACGATGGCCAGGCCCAGTCCGCTGCCGCCCGCCCGCTGCGCGCCGCGCCCGCGGTAGAAGCGGTCGAAGACGTGGGGCAGGTCGGCGGAGTCGATGCCGTGGCCGGTGTCGGCCAGCTCGATGATCGCCGTGCCGCTCTCGGCGCGCACGCGGATGCGCACCTCGCCCTTCTTCTTGTTGTAGAGGATGGCGTTCTCGAGCAGGTGCCCGGCCGCCTCGAGCAGCCGCTCGCGGTCGCCCTTGACGAAGACCTCGCCGCCCTTGACCAGCGTCACCGTCACCGGCACCGCGGTCGCCAGCGCCGCGAGCTGCCCGACGACCTCGTCGACCAAGGCGCGCAGGCCGAACGGGCGGTCGGAGAGCGTCATCTTGCCGCCCTGCAGGCGCGCCATCAGCAGCATGTCGTTGATGAGGCGCAGCAGGCGGTCGGCGTTGCGGTCGCAGACCTCGAAAGCGTGCGACATGCGGTCGGTGAGCGGCCCGAGCTTCTCCTTCCGGGCCATGGCCAGGTACGCCTTGATGGTGGTCAGCGGGCTCTTGAGCTCGTGGCTGACGCCGCCCAAAAGCTCGTCGCGGGCGCGGTCGAGGCTCTTGAGGCCGGCCACCGCCGTCTCGAGATCGCGGGTGCGGCGCAGCGCCGCGTCCTTGGATTGCGAGGCTTCGACGGCAGCCATCAGGTGCGCGGCGAGCGCGGTCCAGACCTCGGCCGAGGCCTCGCGCTTGGCGCCGACGATCGACAGGGCGCCATAGGGACGGTTCTCGCCTTCCACCAGCGGGATGGCCAGGTGGCCGAGCGGCTCGCCGTCGATGGCTCGCCCTGCGAAGGCCTTCCCGACGGGCCCCTCACCCGGCTTGGTCGCGACCACGGTCTCGTCGGCGCGGCCGCGTACGGCAGAGACGGCCAGGACGTGCTTCTCGGAGTCGAAGGTCGAGACGAAGGCCAGGCGCGCGCCGACCAGATCCTGGGCGATCGCCAGGTGATCCTTGATGGCGTCCGAGGGTGAGCGTGACTGGGAGATGCACGCCGCCAGCTTGAGCAGCACCTCGGCCGGGATGGCCTGGAGGGGCTCGGTCGACGGGCGCTTCGGCTTGCTGGAGCTGGTCTTGTCGGAGTTCTTGGGCCGCATAAGGTGGAATTGCTGTAGCAGCGGCAAAGTTGCCCGGCAACGCTGCGTCGCGCGAGCGCCGAGGCGCGTCAGGTAGTCAACGACATCCCGAGCTTGTCGAGCAACTGTCTTGGCAGTCAACGGGAACAGTAGACGCCAAGGCCGCTCACGGGAGTTGCCGTGAGCGGCCTCGGTACTCCTTCTCGTCGTGTGTGGCTTCTAGAACGGGATGTCGCGGTAGCGCTCGCGCAGTCGCTTGCGCTCGCTCCTGCCGAGGGCCTCGTGGTAGGCGGCCAAGGCGGCGCCGAGCCTTCGGCTGGCGACCAGGACCGAGTGAGCGCGCATGGCATCGGGACCGCGCTCGCACACTACCGCGGCGCCGTACGCGAGTTCGTCATGCGCGGCCAGGAGCGCTTCCTCGCAGGGCCCAAGTGCCGCTTCAAGGATGGCCAGTGCGGCCAGTTGAGGGGAACGGGAGAGGCGTTGAGCTGGTGGGAGAAGTTTCAAGGGACCTCCTTCGCTGGTGGGGATGACCGCCATGGCTGACCGGACTTGGCGATCTGGTTGAGGATCAGCAGCAGCTTGCGAATGCACGCCGTCAGGGCGACCTTCTTGGGCTTGCCCCTGGCAACGAGTTTCTCGTAGGTGGCTTTGAGTACTGGGTTGCTCCTGCTTCCGACGAGCGCGGCCATGTAGAGCGTCGTACGGACGTCGGCGCGGCCACCCCAGACAGTGCGGGCACCGAAGGCCCGGTGTGCGGTGTCTCGGTTGAAGGGAGCCACACCAACGAGTGCTGCGATTCTGTTTGCGATTGATCCGTCCCAGTTCGGGAAGGCTCGCGATGAGCGTGGCTGCCGTGACGGGGCCCACCCCGGGCACCGAGCAGAGCAACTGGTATCGGGCCAGCTGCTCCTCGGATTGACGGGTCTGCGCGAGCAGGAGCGCATCCAGCTTGGTGCGCTCCTCGACGAGCCAGGCGAGGTGCCTCTCGGTCATGGCTCGCACGTCGACGGCCTCGGCGGGCATGGCCGACAGCCGGCCACGCTCTGCAGTGGCCAGCGCGATCAGCTGTCTTCGGCGCGTGAGGAACGTTTCGAGCAGCATGCGTTCCGGCGAGGGCGGGCAGTAGCGTATGGGGCTGGCGACCTCGGCGTAGTGGGCGATGACGCCGGCGTCGATCGCATCGGTCTTGGCGTCGTACCCGAGCGCCTTGGCGAACTCGCGCACGCGACGGGGGTTGACGATCGCGACCTCATGCGCCGCGTTCGCCAGAGCGGTGATGACCGGCAGCTCGAGGCCGCCGGTGGCCTCCGCTGCGACGAGCTTGGGGACGAGCTTTCGGACGCGCTCGGCCACACGCGTGATGCCCGCTGGGGAGTTGGCCTCGGTGAAGTTCTCCCCGGAGGGCCAGACCGCGCAGTCCAACCATTTCTTCGATACGTCGATACCGACACAGCATCCGTTCTTGACCATGATGAGTTCTCTCCGGTTCGCGCTGGGCGAGCTCTTCTGCGAAAGCGGGCAGCGCGGCGCAACCTTGCGAATGCGAGCTCCCGTCAAGAGGGCTCGAGCAACTGTGCGGGCTCGCGCTGGTACAGCGGCAAAACGAGCCACCGCGACCAAGCTCGACAACGATCTCGCCGAAGCGGAATCCGAGGGGCAGCGGACTGCGGTGGCTCATCTACTGCGCTCGGAGGGATAGCCCGAAGACGGGCCGGCAATCCATATGCGCTGCCCCATTACTGAGAACGCCAGACTGACGCGAGGCTCTATCCTTCCGGCGCTTCGCCAGGATCTCGTCGCGGTGCGCCTGGTAGTAGCGGGCCGCCGCCTCGCGGTTGAGGCTCTTGGCGCGAGCGGCGTGCTTGTGGCGCCAGCCCTTCATGTACTCGGCTTGCTTGGACCGACGCCGACGGGCCTCTCGCTCGCGCTGCGCCTGGCCCAACCCTGTCTGCCGATAGCTGTTCTTGTGCGCGCGATCGCGCAACTTCTTCGCTGCGCGCGCGCAAGCCCGGCAACGCTTATGCCGTCGGCGGACACGGCGATCCAGACGGAGCGGCCGCCCACAACCGATGCAATGGGCAGCGGCCAGCCGATAGACCCATCGCGGGCCCGCTGGAAGGGCGGCCTGCGGCTGTGGGCCTGGGGCGCCCTCTCAAGAGGTTGACCCTGCCGAAGTACGCCGCGGATAGTGCATAACCAGGAGTCGGAACGTCTCGGGGCCCGCGAAGCATCGAGGCGTACCGCTCTTGGCGGCTGTCGCTCGTCTTCTCGGGCGACAGCCGCATTTTCAGACACTCTCGTGCTTGCGGAGGCCGGACACCAATTCCCGGCCAAAGCGCCGCCCGCGCGTAGCTCCCCGTCGTCCCGGGTACAACGCGTCGATGAGGAACTGACGGGGGGAGGGGGCAAAAGGCGCCCCCTCCCCCCGTCCGCCCCTCTCCCCAAACCGACCAGCTACGCTCCCAGAAGGTCTCACCCTTGGATTGCGGCCTCGCCTCTGCGGCGGCATGCCCCAGCAACTGTTCGAGCTTCTCCCGCGGAACGCAGGAACCAGATACAAGGGGCCAGAACTCGGTCTGGAGCGTCCGACTTCGCCCGCCCGACCTTGGGGTCCCGACACCCCGAGCCTGTCGAGGGGCCAGCCCACAATCCTTGCGTCCTACCGGCCGTCTTCGTCGTGAGTGGTCCAGCGGCGGCGTGCTGAAGATAGGCAGCTACTTTGTGACATGAGCTCGGCCGGGCAGCATGCCGCTTCCTCGGTCTCCGAGTTGGCGGCAAACGGCAGTGCAGAAGGATTGAGTTCTGGCCCCTCGACAAGCTCGGGGCTCGAGCGCCGGCTACTCGCGCTTCTTCACCACGCCAGCCTTGTCGACGTAGTAGCCCTCGGGCAGCCCCGCCTCGACCTTCTCGCGGAAGCCCTGGACGCCGAAACCGGTCTGCGCCAGGGAGTCGGCGAGTACGGCCTTGACGCGCGGACGATCGGAGGAGTCGACGAAGGCCTTGAGCAGCGGCTCGCGAGCACGCTCGTCCTTGAGCTTGGTCAGCGCGGTGGCGGCGACGATGCGAACCTCGTCGGACGGGTCCTCGAGGAAGGGCAGCAGCGCCGGCGGGATCCGCTCGTCCTTGAGCTTCGCCCAGGGTGCTGATCAGCACCGTCTTCTTCTCCGGGTCGCGCGTGTACTCGGGGCCGAGCTTGCCGAGGATCTCGACGCACAGGGCGACGACGTCGGTCTCGGGGATGAGCTTGGCCAAGATCTTGAGCGCCCAGCTGGTGGCGACGTCGCTCTTGCGCAGGAAGCCCTTGACCGGCTCCACCGCCTCCTCCTCGAACCGGAGGATGGCGTTGTAGGTGTAGTCCTTCTCCTCGGCGTCGGTGATGGACGGCTCGGCGTTGACCGTGAAGCGCATCATCAGCGCGGCAAGCGCGTCGGCGGTGCCGACGTCCAGGAGCTGGTCGATGGCCTTCTGACGGTTCTCGGGCGGGCCGTACTTCTCGGTGACCTTCTTCTGCAGCCCCTTCACCTTCTTCTCCGGGCTGCCGCTGAGGAAGTCGAGGAATCCCATGGGGTCTTTCGGCTCTTGGAACGACGAGGGGACGGCTTGAAATCGGTGCAATCTAGCCGGGTCGCGCGCGCGATTGAAGCGTTTGAGCGCTCGCCTGCTACAGCGACAGCTCGCCGCGCACGTCCTTGCGGTAGGCCTTCTCCAGCTCGTCCACCGCGCGCTTGGCCGCGTCGCTCGTCTGTTCGGGCAGGACGATCTGCAGCTCGGCGTAGAGGTCGCCGCGGGTGCCGCCCTTGAGCGGCGGGGCGCCCAAACCGCGCAGGCGCAACTTGCGGCCGCTCTGCGAGCCGGCGGGGACCTTGAGCGTGAAGGTGCCGTCGAAGGTGGGGACCTTCACCTCGGCGCCGTGCAGCGCCTCGCCAACGGTGATCGGCAGGTCCATGTAGAGGTCGTTGCCGTCGCGGCGGACGTGCGGGTGCGGCGCGACCTTGGGGACGAGGTAGAGATCGCCGGGAGGTCCGCCGTGCTCGCCTGCTCCGCCCTGGCCGGCGAGGCGAATCTTCGAGCCGTCGGTGACGCCAGCGGGGATGCGCACGGTGACGCGGGCGTTCTCCTCGACGACGCCCGAGCCCGAGCACTTGGGGCAGGCGTTGGCGACCTTCCCGGAGCCGCCGCAGGTGGGGCAGGTGCCGGAGAAGTTGACCGGGCCGCGGGTGGTGCGGGTGCGGCCCGAGCCGCCGCAGGTGGGGCAGGAGCGGCCCTTGCCGCCGCCGGGGAGCATGCCGGTGCCGGCGCAGCGATCGCAGCGGCCGGGGCGCAGGAAGCTCAGGGTGCGCTCGCCGCCTTTGACCGCCTCGCGCAGCGTGACCTCGATGTCGAGCTGCAGGTCGCTGCCCGAGGTGGCCGCGGGTGCTGAGGGTGAGGCCGAGGCAGAAGCGCCGCGCTTGCGGCCGGCGCCGCCGCCGAAGATGGATCCCAGGATGTCGGAGAGGTCGAAGTCTTCGCCGAACTCGAAGCCCCCGAAGTCGCCGCCTCCTCCTCCGCCGCCTCTCGAGGACGAGCGCTGCTGGGAGCTCTTCCACTGGCGCCAGGCGGAGGCCTTGTCCGGGTCGAAGCCGATGCGCGCGGCGTCGGGGCCCATCTCGTCGTAGAGGGCGCGCTTCTTGGCGTCGCTGAGCACTTCGAAGGCGGCGGTGACTTCCTTGAAGCGCTCCTCGGCCTGCTTGTCGCCCGGGTTCACGTCCGGGTGGTACTTGCGGGCCTGCTTCCGGTAGGCCTTCTTGATCTCCTCGGGACTGGCGGTCCGGGAGACACCGAGCAACTCATAAAGGTCCTTGTCGGCGGCCACGGTGCGGCTCCTCAGGCGAGCGGGCGGGCGAGTCTATGGAGACTTGGGTTCGGAGGGAAGCGCTCGCCCGGCAACGCCCTGAGGACAGATAACCACTGGATTTGCTTTGCCAAGCGGCTGGGCCACCAACGCATGGAGCCCTCGCCGCGCGTTTCGATCTGCCTACTCGTAGCTTCGTGCGGAGATGAGGACGTCCGCGATCCCCGAGTTCGCGATGGCAACGGCCAGAAGCTGCGTGAGGTCCACCACGTCGGAGTGCTCGCGGGTCTGCGCAGCGCCTCTCGCGGCAGGGGTGGCGGGCCTCAGAACTCCATCAGCATCACGATCGCGTCTTCGCCCTCGTCCGCGTAGTAGTTCGGGCGGATGCCGACGCGGCGGAAGCCATAGCGATCGTAGAGGCGCAGCGCGGCCTCGTTGGAGCGGCGGACCTCGAGCGTCGCCAGGACCGCGCCCTTGGTCTTTCCCCGCGCAAAGCACTCATCGAGCAGCGCCCGGGCGATGCCGCGGCCGCGCTCGGCCGGGGCGGTGGCGACGTTGAGCACGTGGATCTCGTCATGGACGAGCCAGAAGATGATGAAGCCGACGATGCGCGGGCCCTTGGGCGAGGCCTCCTCGGCCAGCAGGACGGTGGACCAGTCGTGCTCCAGCTCGCGGGCGAACAGCTCGGTCGACCACGGGTGCTTGAACGCGGCGTTCTCGATGACCATCACGGTCTCGAGGTCCGCAGGCACCATGCGCCGCAAGGACACCTTGGCGCTCTCGCGGGCAGGCCTTCGGGCCGGGCTGGTGTCGGGCTGTCTCACGGGGCTCGTGGCTCCTTGGGGGTAACGCTAGGGCCTGGCCGCGCCCGGGTCAGGGGAGGACGCCTGCTGGGCGAAGGGGGCGACGATGCGGACGTCGGCCTTGGCGCGCAGATCGTCGAGCAGCTTCTTGGCCAGCACGCGGTAGCGCTCGCGCATCAGCTGGGTCTTGATGCCGTCGCGCACGCGGTCGTAAGGCTGGTCCCCCAACTCGCTGGCGTGGAGCGCGTAGAAGCGGCTCATGTCCTCTTCGGTCACGCGGGCCGAGAGCTTGACCTTGGTGTCGAGGAACCGCGAGACGCGCAGGCCGCGCTGCAGCACTGCCGCCAGCTGGCCAGGGGTCGCCTCCTGCGCCGCCAGGAAGGCCTCGACCTTGCTTGGTCCGGCGATCTGGACCTCGAACTGCTTGACCGCCTTGGCCACCTCCGCCGCGTCGACGTCGAACACCTGGAGCCGCGTGGCCTCCGCCAGGGCAAGGCGCTGGCCGATGGCCCAGTCGAGCGCCGAGGCGAGGTCTTCGTCCGAGAGCGCCGCGGAGGCCGCTCGGGTGCCGCCCTGCTGGATGAGCGCGACGCGCGCCTCGAACTCCAACTCGGACAGGAGCAGCGGCCGGTTGTCGAGGATGGCCACGATCCGGTCCACCACCTGGCGAGCCGGCGCCCCGGCGTCCGGAGCCTGCGCAGGGCTGGGACTTGCCGAACCAGCGGAGGGAGCGCCGCCGAGCAAGAGAGCCATCACGAGTGACGGGACCAACGGCATGGGCGGCAATCTACCCGCGAGACCCGAGCGCGACAAACGGTACGCCGCGTCGGGGAATGCGCGGGGCCTCTCGCGCCTTCCACAGGGCAGCCCGCGTGTCTTCTGGTGTGGGGCTTAGAAGAGGCCATGACCCGATACCTTGTCGATTGTGAGCTGGAAGAGCTGGACCTGGAGATTCCCCGCGACCACGCGAGCGCGCTCGTGGCGTACTTCGACGGCAGGCACGACGGAGAGCGTGGGGCGGGCACGGCGCGAGCCACTGCCGGCGAACTGATCGTCGAGTCTGGCGGCGGCCGGCTCGTGTTCGAGCTCGACGAGGACCATCAGTTCCACGCTCGGGACCTCGAGCTGTCCGGCGATCCTGACGGCCGGTTCTTCGAGATGGTGGTGGTGAACCTGTTCCGCGCCTATCGCGGCACGCTCCTGGGCCGGGTCCGATGGTCCAAGCGCGGAGGCCAGGCCCCGGCGCAGCCCCAGGCCGACGCATGGCTGCAGGTCAAGGTCCGGGATGGCCACAGCACCTGGCCCTCCGGGCCGGCCGGCAAGTGGCTGGCGCGCCCGACCCCCGTTCCCGCCGAGAGCGAAGAGAGCCTCGACGCCATCGAGGAGATCGTGAACAAGCTCGAGGAGGCCGAGCGCCACTTCGCCGAGTATCTGCGGCTCAAGCAGCAGCGCAGCGGTCTGGCCAAGGGGTAGCTGGTTGGGGTTGCTGTGGTGGTGACGGTGCCAGCCAAACCCCCGGATCGCCGGCCTTGTGCCGGCGATCCGAGGGGCCTGCAAGCGCGCGAAATGGAAATGGGTGTAGATCCTGAGATTCATTAGTGAAATTAGGATTATGCGGCTTTTGCCAGATGTGGCGTGGCGGGCGCTGGTTGGGCTGCCAAAGCGATCTCTGGAAGCTGTCCGAGATGGCGCACGAAGTCCTGCCACATCCCGTTGACCAGGATGCAGCGTAGGTGCAGCACCCGCTCTGCCCGTTCGCGGCCCCAGTGCATCCCCGGGCCATCGAGGCGTAGGCCCACGACGTTGCGCGCTGCCCCTTCCACCGCTCCGGTGGCTATGTCCAGGTCGTCCTTGCGCAGTTCGGCGTAGCGCATTCGGTCTCGGTGTTCCTCGAAGTGGTCGATCGCTCGGCACAGTCGCCGGCGCTTGAACTTGTTGCCCGGCCCCGTCTTGGGCGTGCCTTCGAGCCGCTGCTTGAGTTCGCCGAGGATCGCCCCGATCGCCCCGCGTCGCAGCCTCGTGGTCTGTCGCGCCACCCATGCCTCCAACTCGGCGCTGTACTCGGGGTGGAAGCAGGTGCCCACGTCCCAGAGTCTCTCGACGATGTGGTGCCAGTCGATGCACACCTCCGCTTGCGCGAGGTGCTTGAGCTGGCCGCGCCAGATGTGCTCCGAGCCGTCCGCCAAGAACAGCGTCCGCTTCTGGCCATAGCCCCGTTTGTCGGCCTCGTGCCTGAGCCAGGCGAACAGCGCCTCATGGCTATCGAAGGTGCCGATCACTCGCTTGTTGATCGGCCCCTCGTAGCCGTTCTTCGTTCGGCGCAAGGTGTAGATGACACCGAGCACAGCCATCTTTGCGTTCTTGGCCTTCTTGCCCACCGAGCGCCGCTTCGGCTTGGGCCATCTTCGCTTGCTGGCCCTTCGAGCCGTCCGGCCCGAGACCTCCTCACGCTCGTGGGGCCGCGACCGTCGCCGGCACGTCTCGGGCGAGAGCATCGGCGCGCCTTTGGCGTCGACCTGGATGACGAGGATCTCGCCCTCGCCATCCGGCGCGGGCGCCTGCTCGAGGAAGTTGCGAGCCTCGGATCCGATCGCGTCCACCATTCGAAGGACCGCTCGGGGGCTGGGAGCCCACTCGTACGTCTCGCGAAAGTTCTGGCGTGCGTTGGCGAACGCCAGCTGCGCGCAGAGGCGAGTCATCGCCGTCACCGTCCCTAGGCTGAAGCCGCCGCACAGCCCCAACTCGCGGTCGACCGGCAAGTCACGTGCGGCACGCCGGTTAGACGCATCGACCCCCGTCGGGCGCTCGAACCGAACCTTGCCGAACCGGGTCCCCAGCTCAGAATCTCGGCAGGGCCCCAACAACCAGTGGCGCCCATCGTGCTCGTATTCCGAAGCGCGCGGCCGAGCGGCGCGGACCACCAGGTAGAGGCCAACCGCGGCACGACCGAGCGCCAGCAACGCGCTCCACAACTGCGACTCGAAGTCCGCCAGCCGCTCTGATCGGCCCTCCGCCAACTGGGTCACGATGTCAGCGGCCTGCTGGACCTCGACCCGCGCCTCCTGAATACTCCGCACCGGAGCCTCTCTTGTTCGGGTTTCTCTTCTCGCAAAAGCGATTATCCGAACGAGAGAGGCCTCCTTCCACGACTAACTCCCGCGCTTCCCGAGGGGCGGGCGCTCGGTAACCTGGGAACTACGCCCAATAGAAATGCCTTCGGTGATCGGCATTAGGCCTTGTGCCGGCAAGCTTGCTGAACGGCCCCACCGTTCGACCCATCGTTCATGTCCAGGCGCCGCGCTGGCACAAGGCCTGGGCACAAGGCCGCACAAGGCCGGCGATCTGGGGGCTGTGCGTTCAGGCGAGGTGCCTGCCCCGAGCTGCCGAGGTCCTCCGGTCCGTCCCACTTTCATTTTTGGAGGTGACGGGACCTGTGGTTGCGGGCGTCCCGCCCGCCCTCTCACGCCTGTGCCGCCGCTCTAGGGGCTCTTTCCTTGACATCCCCGCCAGCGGGAGACGACTCTTCACGCCTGACTTGCCTGCTCCCTTCCTTCTGCCGGGGAAACTCCATGGATTTCGAAATCGACCTCGACTCCGAGTGTGTCTGGCTCGATGACGCGTGGCTCAACCGCGAAGACCTCGTTCGCAAGATCCGCGCGATGATGGACACCCAGAACTTCGAGATCGCCCGGCCGAGCCAGGCGCTCGAGGCGCTGACCCGCGCGCTCGCGAGCGCACGCCTGCTCGCCCTTCGCATCAGCCCCGAGATGTCGGACGCCCTCAACGCTGCCGCCCAGGCCAACGGCCGTCCGGTCGGTGCCGTTGCTCGCGAGGCCATCGCCGCCTGGCTCACCGGCGCGGCGTCGACCCAGCCGGGCGTGCCTGCGCAGGCCCCGGTCGCCCAGCCCGCGGTCCAGGCGCCGGCACCTGCCCCTGCCGTCGCCGCACCCGCGGAGGCCGCCGCCACCTTCATCGGGCCGCCTCCCACGGGCATCACCACCGAGGACGCCACCCCCGAGGAGGCGGAGAACGCCGTCGCGCTGACCCCCAAGCGCAAGGAAGCGCCCATCACGCAGAGCCAGGAGATGGAGAAGCGCTGGTTCGACAAGTGACCTGACCGCGCCTCTTCGCTCCGACTCCCCACTCTGCGGCCGGCCGGTCCTCCCCGGCCTGCGGCCCGCTCAGACCCAAACCTTACGACTTAGGACCAGACTGATGGCTGACCTGCACGCACGCATCACCGATCTGAAGGACCGCCTCGAAGTGCTCCGGGGGCACCTTTGACATCCCGGGCAAGAAGGCCCGGCTGTCGGAGATAGAGCACCTCGCGCAGGCGCCGGACTTCTGGGGCGACAACCAGAAGGCGCAAGGCGTCCTCAAGGAGAAGGCGGGGCACGAGGCCCGCGTCGTCGAGTTCGAGCGCGGCGAGAAGGCGCTCGAGGACGCCGAGGTCCTGCTCCAGCTGGCCGAGGAGGCCAAGGACGACGCCGAGGTCGCCTCGGCCGGCATCGCCCTCGACGAGGTGGAGCGCCAGGTCAAGGTGATGGAGTTCAACCGGATGCTCTCCGGTCCGGACGACCGCGCCTCCTGCTTCCTGGACATCAACGCCGGCGCCGGCGGCACCGACGCCATGGACTGGGCGTCGATGCTCCTGCGCATGTACACCCGCTACTGCGAGCGCAAGGGCTTCAAGGTCGAGCTCTCCGACTTCGTCCCCGGCGAGGAGGCGGGCATCAAGAACGCCTCGCTCTTCATCGAGGGCGAGTTCGCCTACGGGTTCCTCAAGGCCGAGAACGGCGTGCACCGGCTGGTGCGCATCAGCCCCTTCGACGCCAACGCCCGCCGGCAGACGGCTTTCGCCTCGGTCGACGTGCACCCGCAGATCGACGACAGCATCAAGATCGACATCCCGGAGAAGGACATCGAGGTCAAGGCCATCCGCGGCGGCGGCGCCGGCGGCCAGAAGGTGAACAAGACCTCGTCCACCATCCAGCTGCGCTACATCCCCAAGAACTGGGTCATCACCATCCAGACCGAGCGCAGCCAGAGCCGCAACCGCGACCTGGCCTTCCAGGTGCTGCGCTCGCGCCTGTACGAAGAGGAGCAGAAGAGGCGCGACGCCGAGCGCAACAAGGCCGAGAGCGCCAAGATGGACATCGCCTTCGGCTCGCAGATCCGCTCCTACGTGCTGCACCCCTACCAGCTCATCAAGGACCACCGGACCGGCGTGGAGAAGGGCCAGGTCAACGCGGTGCTCGACGGCGACCTCGAGGAGTTCATCACCGCGTGGCTGCTGGGCGTGCGCAACCCGAACCGTCCTCAGGAGTAGACCGATGCGCTACCTCGCGCTCGTCGCGCTGCTCGCGCCGCTCGCCCACACCGGCTGCGGCGCCGGGAAGATTCCGCACCCCGAGGAGGGCGGCCGCTTCGCCGACCGCGTGACCGACCCGAAGAAGGACCGCTGCCAGGCGCAGCCGGACGAGACCGTCCGGCTCAACTGCAGGAAGGAGCGCGAGCGGGCGATGGCCTTCGTGCGCAGGGTCTCGGTCGACGACCAGCTCTGCCTCGAGGGCAACCCGATGGAGAGCGGGGTGACGTCGCGCTGCAAGGTGCGCGCGTTCGTGTCCGACGCCGGCTCGGGGAAGGTCAAGCTGGAGATCCGCGAGACGTACTCCGGCGCCCGGTACAAGCCGATGCAGAACTTGTGGTTCACCGAAGCCGCGCTGGCCGACGCCTGGCTCGAGTCGGCCGGATACACCCTGGAGTGATGGTCCCCGGGGGCTCACTGTGCGCCGCGCTGGCGGCGGCGGCGCTCGTGGCCATGCCGGCCTCGGTGTCGCCGGCGCCGGGTCCGACGACGCAGGTGACGTCCGTGGCGCTCGACCTGACGGCGCTGGACGAAGCGACCTACAAGAAGGTGGGGGCGCTGGCGCTGGAGAAGCAGGCCGTCCTGCGGCTGGTGCAGGAGAGCTTCGCGGTGGTGGCGCCGACGGCGACCCCGGACGTGCGGCTGTCGATCGTCGTCCTCCCCCGGCCGGACGGGGCGACCGAAGCCAACGAGACGATCCTCAAGCTGACCGGGACGAGCTCGGCCGGCACCGAGTATCGCGAGGTCGCCATCGGCAGCGAGGCGCAGCAGGAGCTGCACCTGGAGGTCTCGCAGAAGCTGGTGGAGTTGGCGCGCGCGCTGACGCCGCCGCCCAAGGTTCCCGATCCGGTGCCGGTGCCGCCGCCTCCGCCCGAGCCGCGCTGGTGGTCGGTCGACGTGACGCTGGGAGGTGGGGCGGTCATCCGAGGGGGAGGAAACGATCCCGAGGCGCGCCTGACGCTGCGCTGGGGCGGCCGGCTGGGCGTGGTGCTGACGGGATCCTGGAGCCCGACGCTGAGCTCCGACCTGCGCGTGCTGGAGTGGACGATCCTCGCGGGGCCGAGCTGGCGGCAGCCAATCGACGAGCAGCTCGAGGTCGAGGTGGGGCTCTTGGGCGGGGTGCTGCTGCACCACTACACCGTCTGGAACGAGTACGCGGCGGACGAGTCGGGCGACCGGCAGGACTGGGCGTTGTCGCTGCCGGTGATGCTGACCTGGCGGCCGAACTCGGTGCTGTCCGTGTCGCTTCGGGTCGCGGGCCGGGTGGTGGGCAACAGCCGCGAGCACCTGCTCAACGACCGGAGGCTGTGGCGGCGCGAAGCGTGGGCGCTGGAAGCCGGCGGGATGGTCGGGGCGCGGTTCTGAGCTGAGCGGCCGAGAGGGGACTCGATGGTCATGGTCTTCGAGAATCGTGCCGCACCAAGGAGTGGGGCCAGTCCACCTGGGCATGACTCGGGCCGAGGTGCACCAGGTCCTTGGCAAGCCTCAGCGTTCGGGAAGGGAGGAGCGCGAGGCGTTTCTAGGCGGTTTCTTCGTCCACTACGACTCTGCAGGTCGAGTCGAATTCGTTGAGCTTGCGAGGAGCCCCGACTTTCGTGCCCAGTTCCACGGCGTTTGCCTCCACGAGGTATTGGCTGAGGAAGCGGTAGAACTCGTTGAAGAGTACGACGAGTTTGACGAGACCCAGCCCGAGCCGGGCTACATGTACATCTTCCTCGATCTGCAGCTCAGCCTTTGGCGCGGCACATGCCCCGAGCCAGGACAGCCCGAGAGCGATCCGGATGGGCGCTACTTCGAGGCCGTGGGAGTTGCTGCGACCGGCTATTTCAAGCCCGGAGAGTAGGCACGGTCACGTCGCTTCCAGCTCCCGGAAGTCGACGAAGGGCACCAGGTCCGGGCAGACGAGGAGCCCGTCGCGGGTCCGTCGCCAGAGGCTCTTCCGGTATTTGGAGGGGGCAGGGGGGAGGGCCTCTGGCCTACCTGCGCATCCTCGCCGCCACCAGCGCCGTCATGACCACCGTGAACGCCGTGTCCACGCGGCTGGGCGTCTTCTCCTGCTCGACCCTGAGCAGCCGAGAGAAGTCCGGCCCGGTCAGCCCCGCCATGAGCGCCAGCTCGACGTCGCTCATCGACGGCGGCCCCATGGTCTTGAGCAGGTTGCGCAGCACCGCGACGGCGCGGGTCACCGCCTCGTGGTTGTGGCCGGCTCGGAAGGAGGACTCGATGAGGTCGCCGTGGCTGGCCAGGGCGAGCGGCAAGAGCGCCGTCAGGATGCCGCTGTTCGCGCTGGCCTCGCCCACGGTGCTCGCGACGGCGGCGGCGACCTGCGCCTCGTTGCCGGCGGCCGCTTCGATCTGGCTCGACAGGCTCGACAGGCTGGGCCCGTTCGAGTCGCCGAAGGTCGGCACGCGGGGCTGGGGCGGGGGAGCGATGACGCCCTTGACCCGCAGCGACTTGATGACCGTGCGGGTGATGGCGCGCAGCGCCTCCATCAGCCCCTTGCCCTTGGCGGCGACGGTCTCGAAGTCGGGGACGCCGTTGGGGTTGAGCTGCGTGCGCAGGTCGGAGACCGACAGGACGTTCGCGATGTCGCGCTTGTTGTACTGGATGACCAGCGGCACCTGCTCGGGGACGAGGCCCATCTCGCGCAGGTTGTCGCGCAGGTTGTCGAGCGACTCGAGGTTCGAGTCCATCGCGTCGGGCTGCGAGTCGGCGACGAAGACCACGCCGTCGGCGTTCTGCAGCACGAGCTTGCGGGTCGCGTTGTAGAAGACCTGGCCGGGCACGGTGTAGAGCGCCAGGCGCACCGTGGCGTCGCCCACGCGCTCGACCTTGATGGGCAGGAAGTCGAAGAAGAGGGTGCGGTCGCCTTCGGTGGCCAGCGACACCATCTCGCCGCGGTTGGAGGGGCGGATCGACTCGTAGATGCGGCGCAGGGAGGTGGTCTTCCCCGACAGCCCCGGGCCGTAATAGACGATCTTGGCGCAGATCTCCCGGTTGGCCTTGCTGATGAGCGTCATTCCATCCTCGGCTAGTGAAAGCGGCTAGACACTAGCACGGACGCCCGGAAGGGGGCTGCGCGAGCCGAACTCGAGGTGTGCGGTTCCCGTTGCGCTCAGCCGGTCGAGCAACCGCTCTCCGCGGAAGACCTCCAGCGACAGGTCGGCGACCTCGGTGTTGGCACACAGGCTGGGCGTCCCGTCGGGATCCTCGTAGCGGACCTGGAGGAAGCGCTGCGCGGGGGCGCTGAAGGTGCCCCGGAAGCGCAGGTCGCGGGCCGCTCCCTCGAACCCCCAGGTCGGGAAGCTCACGGCGCTCTTGGCCTTGAGCAGCTGGGGCAGGGCGTTGAGGCAGTAGTCCAGGCCGCGGTAGCGCAGGTAGAGCGCGGGGATGGGACCGATCTCCCGGCCCAGGCGGCGGACGAACCCCGCCACGCCGTCCAACGAGCAGTCGTCGCGGCCGTCGAAGGCGTTGCAGTGACCCCAGGCCCAGCGCTCCAGGTGCCGCGTGCCCCACAGGTGCGTCTGGCAGCCGGGCGTGCGGTAGAAGGTCGAGCTCCCGGCCGTCGACGACGATGCGGCCGCGGAAGCGGGCGTCGGGGTTGGCGAGCACGAGCGAGGTCTTGGAGATGCCCAGCCGGCGGAAGAGGTAGGGCGCCAGGTACGCCGAGCAAGGGTCGGCGTCGTAGCCCAGGTCCCACTCGACGACGTGGCCGCCGCCCTCGGCCCTCCCACGGGCGAGCCCTTCCTGGAGGACTCCACCCGGCATCGCGAAGAGCTCGTGGGGCCCGGCCAGCGGACCCTCGACCGGGTGACGTGTCCGGAGGCCGAAGCTCTGCTCGGGATGGGCGGCATCGAAGACGTGCGCCCACAGCTCGCGGAAGGGCGGGCCGGCGAGCGGAGCGTCGAGCGTGTAGCGCAGCCAGAACCCCAGCTTCTCCATCGGCGCGTTGAGGGTCAGGAACCAGACCTCGTAGTGGCCGGGGTTCCCGTCCCACTTGAGGTGGTTGGTGTCGGCCTTGGCGACGACGATGCGGCTGGTGAGCGCGGCCCAGTCCATGACCTTGGAGCTTAACGGCTCCGCTGCCGGCCGGCAATCCGACGTGCCCTCCAGGCCCTCGCCCGGCCACTTCTTTGGCCCCCCGCCGACCCTGCGCTATCTTCGAAGCCGTGGCCGCCAGCGACGACAAGAGCGACAAGGGCAAGGGCCGGCAGCTGCCGCTCCCCTTGCGCGTCCCCGCCGAGCCGCGGCCCGCCCGGCCGCCGTCCACCCCCACCGCCGAGCGCACCTTCCGCGTCATCCGCGGCGAGGGTCAGAAGCGCGAGGAGACCCTCCACAGCCGCGACGACGTGGTGCGGCTGCTGGTCGGCACCGCCTGCGACGTGATGCTCAAGCGCATCACCCCCGACCGCGCCCACGAGATCCAGCGGCGCGTCGACCGGATCATGCGCCTGTTCGATCGCGTGCCCGCCGACCCCGTCGCCACGGCGCTGCTGCGCCGCGAGCTCGACGACCTGGAGAGCATCTACCGCGACGGCCAGGGGCAGCGCCGCAACAACGGCCTCAAGCGCTAGCCCGTTCGCGCGTCAGCGGGGAGTGGGCGTCCGGGGTGCCCGCCTCCATCGCTCGCCTCTCTCCACGCCCAGCCCACGCCCCCGCCAGCGACAGCGACGCCCCCACCACCAACAGCGCGACGTACTCCGCCCACACGTCGCCCACCCACCCGCGCAGCGCCGCCCGCGCCCCCACCGCCAGCCCCATCGCCAGCGCTGCCGCCACCGCCACCCGCACCATCCCCGAAGCTCCCCGGACCCCCACTCCCTGCCGTCGTCGTCAGTCCCCGTTTCAAGTGATGTGCCGGGGCTCCACCGCGTGGGACTCGGCTACCCCGAAATGGCCACTCCCGCTCGGCCGCGCTCCGAGCCGGCGAGCGCTCGCACGCGGTCCACGCGACGCGTCATGCGGAAATCCGGTTCCCACGCGCGGACTCGCGCCGCCTCGCCCGTCCGCCTGCTTCCCCACGGGCACGGGCCCGAGCCCCCCTGGCACGAGCGGTGCTCTGGTGCAGCCAGGACCGCGAGGCCGGACGACTGCCTCGCCACTGGGGGGACTGGACTCATGCGCATCGCCAATCTGCCCGCCGCCCTGGCGGCCGCCCTCGTCGCGGCCTCCTGCGCCCACGGAGGCGAGATCCCGGCCGAGGAGAAGACCGGCCCCTACCTCATCGGCCGCGAGGACGTGCTCGACGTCTCGGTCTGGCGCGACGCCGACCTCTCGCGGGTGGTGCCGGTCCGCCCCGACGGCCTGATCAGCCTGCCGCTGGTCGGCGAGGTCGAGGCGGCCGGCCAGTCGCCCGACCAGGTGGCCGAGGCGATCCGCGCGCGGCTCTCGCCCTTCGTCCAGGACCCGCGGGTGGTGGTCATCGTCCGGGAGGTCAACGCGCCGCGCTTCTTCGTCATCGGCGAGGTCGCCCGGCCCGGGGGCTTCCCGCTGCGCAACCGCACGACCGTGCTCCAGGCGCTCTCGATGGCCGGCGGCCCGAACGAGTTCGCCTCCAAGGGCGGCATCGTCGTCGTGCGCAGGAACCAGCAGCGCATCCGCGTCGACTACGGGGAGTTGGTGGATGCGCCCGGAAAGCGGGACTTCGCCCTCCAGCCCGGCGACACCATCGTGGTGCCCTGATGCGCGGAGCGGGGGCGGTTGCAGGGCTGGCGCTGGCGACGGCGGCGGCCGCGGTGCTCGGGCCGGGGACGCTGGCCTGGGCCGCGCCCCAGCACCGGCCCATCCTGGGGGTGACCACCGAGGAGCGGTTCGACTCCGCGGCGGCGGCGGGCGGCGAGAGCGAGCTGATGACCAAGGTCTCGCCGGAGGTGGGCTACTCCCTGCGCGACGAGGGGCGCGCGCTCGACGCCACCTACGCCCTGGACCTCATCCACCACCTGCGCGCCGGCAACCTCACCTTCGACCACCGAGCCCGGCTCGAATACAAGGACCACCCGACCCGGCGCCTGAGGCTCTCGGCGACCGGGGCGCTCTACCGCGTGGAGGACATGTCCTCGCTGCCGCGCTTCGGCGTGGCGCGGGTGCGCGCGCCGGCGCTCTGGCTGTGGGGGCAGGCCCAGGCGGAGGGGCAGCTGACGCGCACGGTGACGCTTGGCGGCGACTACCGGACCGAGCCTCTCCCGCATCTTCCTGGGCGGGCAGCCTCCCGGCTCCTCGCACGCCCTCTCGCTGCAGCTGCGCGACCAGGTCGGGCGCCGGCTGATTCTGGGCGCGCGGGTGCGCGGCCAGCTCTTCCTCATCCGCACCTCGCGCTACGCCGACGCGACCACCGCCACCGTGACGCTGCGCTACCTGCCTTCGCGACACACCTTCGTGTCCTTGGAGGGTGGGCCGATGCTCTACCGGGCGGTGGGCAGGGGCGACGCGATCCTGCCGCGGCTCTACGCCGAGGTGGGCTACGAGGGGCGCGTGCTGGTCCTCGGGCTCTCCGCCGGCCGGGACATCGTGGGCGCGGCCGGCTACGCCGACGCGGTGTGGGCCGACTTCGCCAGCGCCGCGGCCACTTGGCGGATGACCCCGACGTGGACCCTGACGGTGGGCGGCGGCTACTACCGCAACGGGCGGGCGCCGAGCGCGCCGGCCGACGCCACCGGGCTGACCGGGACGGCGGTGGTCGAGTGGAAGTTCGCCAAGGGCTTCGTCGCCGCCGCTGCGTACGACCACCTGCATCAGTTCGGCGCGGGCGGGGCGGGGCTGGACCTGGCGCGGGACATCGTGAGCCTCCGGCTGGGGTGGCGCACCCCATGACCGAGGCGCTCGAGAAAGGGCTGGGCTGACGATGGAGCGGGCGATCACCTTGCAGCAGATGCTCGAGGGGCTCTGGCGGCGAAGGCTGCTGGTGCTCTTGACCTTCGCCGCGGTGCTCGCGGTCGGCACGGCGGTGGTGCTGGGCATGCCCAAGGTCTGGCGGGCCAGCACGGTGGTGCGCGTCGAGGCCCACCGGGTGGCGCCGGAGCTGGTCTCGCCCTCGGTGCTCAGCCCGGTCGAGGAGCGGCTCAAGACGCTGGCCCAGGAGCTCTTCGCGCGCCCGCTGCTCGAGCGGACGATCACCGAGCTGGGCCTGCACCAGGACCTGCGCAAGGACAAGGGGATGGACGCGGCGGTCGAGGCGCTGCGCGCCCAGCTCGACGTCAAGGTCGAGGGCGAGGCGGCGTTCGTGCTCTCGGTCACCGGCGACGACCCGAAGACGGTGGCGCAGATCGCCAACCTCCTGCCGCGGCTCTACGCCGACGAGGCGCTCGAGCTGCGCGCCGAGCAGGCCCAGGCGACGAGCGCGATGTTCGACGAGGAGCTCAAGCGGCTGGCGAAGGACGTCCAGGGCCGCGAGACCGCCATCGCCGCCTTCAAGCTGCAGCACCTGGGCGAGCTGCCCGAGCAGGCCGAGGCCAACATGCGCGCGCTCGACCGGCTGATGGTGCTGCTCACCACGCGCACCGACGCCCGCCGGGAGGTGCAGCGCAGGCTCGCGGACCTCTCCTCGGCCCGCACCGGCGCCGAGACCGAGCTCGGGCGGCTCAAGCGGACCGAGCTCGACCTGGACGGGGCGCTGCTCGCGGCGCGCAGCCAGTGGACCCCCGACCACCCCGAGGTCGAGCGGCTGGTGCGCGAGCGGGAGGCGGCGGGCCGAAAGCGCGCCGTGGCCGAGGCCAAGGCGCAGGACGAGGACGAGAGCCGCACGCAGGCGCGCCACCAGCTGGCGCAGATCAACGAGGAGCTGGCGGGCTACGACCGGGAGGCGCAGCTCTACCGCGACCGGCTGGACAAGACCCCGCAGTGGGCGCAGACGCTCTCCGACCTCAACCGCGACTACGAGATCCTGCGGACCAAGTACCAGTCGCTGGTCTCGCGCAAGGTGGAGGCCGAGGTGGCGCGCGAGCTGGAGGCCAAGGCGCGGGCCAACACCTTCCACGTGCTCTCGCCGGCGGCCGAGCCGAGCGCGCCGTTCAAGCCCGAGCGGGGCACGGCGATGCTGCTGGTGCTCTTGGCCGCGGTGGGCCTGTCGGTGCTGACGGGCATCGTCCGGGAAATGCAGGACGACTCGCTGAGGCGCGCGGAGCAGGCGCGCGAGCTGGAGGTGCCGGTCCTGGCGCTGGTGCCGCGCATCCGCGCCGCGGCCCAGAAGTAGGGGGGGTGGGGCGGACGGGGCCGGGCAGGGAAGGGCCGAGGGCGAGAGGCTTGGGGGAGGCTGCGATGGACGAAGGGATGCGCAAGGCCGGCAACTTCCTGCCGAGGGTGGAGGTGGAGCCGGGCCGCAAGGCCAACCTGCCCAAGAACCGCGGGCCGGGGCTGGTGGCCATCACCGCGCCGGGCTCGATGGCGGCCGAGCAGTACCGGGTGCTCTACCACCGGATCGAGCGGCTGCGGCAGGGGCGGGAGGCGAAGGTCGTCACCCTGACCAGCGCGGTGCCCGGTGAGGGCAAGAGCCTGACCGCCGCGAACCTGGCGCTGGTGGCCGCGGCGAGCGACCCGCGCCGCAAGATCCTGCTCATCGACGGCGATCTGCGGCGGCCGCGGCTGGGCTCGCTGCTGGACGTCGAGGGGCGGCCCGGGCTGGGCGACTTCCTGGCGGGCGAGGTGACGCTGCCGGAGGTGGTGCGCAAGGTGCCGGGCTCGCCGCTGCAGCTGATCACCGCCGGGCCACCCCGGGAGGACGCGGGCCTGCTGCTCTCGGGGCAGACCATGCGGCTGCTCCTGGAGCAGGTGCGGACCCACTGGGACGAGATCTACCTGGACGCCTCGCCGGTGCTGCCGGTGGCGGACGGGGCGCTCTTGGCCGGGCTGGGCGACGGGGTGGTGCTGGTGGTCAAGGCGGGGGTGACCAGCCGGATGCTCGTCTCCCGGGCCATCGAGACCCTGTCGGGGGCGCGGCTGCTGGGCTGCGTGCTCAACGGAGTCGACGCGGGCGAGGTGCCCTACCTTTCCAGCAAGCTGCGGTGAGCGGCCCGTCCGGCCGGGGAGGTCGACGGTCGGCTTTCGAGGCGAAGGGCCCGCACCTCGGCGAGGCGGCGGGCAAACGGGGGCGATGGCGAAGTGAGGGTCGCGAGGGTCTTCCACCACTGGTGTTCGCGCCGGAAGCTCGCGCTCTTCCTGGTCGAGCAGAGCGCCGTCGCGCTGGCCTTCGCGGCGGCGGTGTCGCTCTTCGGGCGCAGCGGGGGCGTCTGGCACGTCTCGGTCGGGCAGGTGCTGGCGGCCGCCCTCGCCTTCCAGGTGGCGTTCTACTTCGCCGACCTCTACGACCTGCGGCTGGCCGTCCGAGACCGCGCGAGCGGCCGCCGGCTGATGTGGGGGCTGGGCGTGGCGGTCCTCCTCACCTCGCCGCTGGCGCTGGCGCCCGCCGGTGGCGTCCCGCACGGCGCGGTGCTCTGGGGAGTGGCGGCGGCGCTGGGCGCGGCGGTGGCCTCGCGGGTGGCGCTGCCCAGGCTCGTCGGGGCCCCCGAGCCGGTGCTGGTGGTCGGGGACGGGCCGCGGGCCCGCGCCTTGGCGCAAGAGCTTGAGGCCTCCTCCGACGTCCGCTTGCAGGTCGTCGGCTTCCTCGACCCGGCGGCGTCGACCGCGCTCGCCTCGCTCTCGAGCGTGGACGCGGTGGCGCGCGATCGCGGCGCGCGGATCGTGGCGCTGGCCGCCGAAGGGCAGCAGCTGCCGCCGGCGCTGGCGCAGGGACTGCTGCGGTGCAAGCTCGAAGGGCTCGAAGTGCTGGACGCCGCCACGCTGGTGGAGCGCACGGCCAGGCGGCTCCCGGTGGCGCACCTTCGGGCAGGCGAGCTGGCGCTCTCGGACGGGTTCCGGACCGGGCGGGTCGACGCGGCCGCCAAGCGACTGCTCGACCTGAGCGCCTCGCTGGTGCTGGCGCTGGTCAGCGCGCCGCTCATCGCGCTGGGGGCGCTGCTCGTGCGCCTGGACTCGCCCGGGCCGATCTTCTACCGCCAGGAGCGCGTGGGGCGCGGCGGGAAGGTCTTCTGGCTCACCAAGCTGCGGACCATGCGCACCGACGCCGAGGCCGACGGCCGGCCGGTCTGGGCCAGGGTGGGGGACGAGCGGGTGACGCGGGTGGGGCGGTTCTTGCGCAAGACGCGCATGGACGAGCTGCCGCAGATCCTGGCGGTGGTGCGCGGGGACATGAGCTTCGTCGGCCCGCGGCCGGAGCGGCCGTTCTTCGTCGAGCGGATCAAGCAGCTGGTGCCCTTCTACGAGCTGCGCGAGGCGATCAAGCCGGGCATCACCGGCTGGGCGCAGCTGCGCTACTCCTACGGAGCGTCTGTCGAGGACGCCCGCGCCAAGCTCGAGTACGACCTCTACTACCTGAAGAACCGCTCGCTCTTCCTGGACCTGGCCATCATCTTCCACACCGCCCGCCACGTGATCACCGGGCGAGGAGCCCGCTGAAGATCGTCCATCAAGTCCATCCCGACCATGTCGTCCATACGGTCCATCGCCGGGTGACGTCTGATTAGGTCCCAGCAGGGTTTCCGAGTATCTTCCGCGCGCTTCCGGGGCCGACCCCGGGACCCAACCACCGGAGAGACGCTTGGAGAAGACTGCCAATCCCGCCCCCCTCGGCCTGATGGGCTTCGGGATGACGACCGTCCTGCTCAACATCCACAACGCCGGCTTCTACCCCATCTCCGCGATGATCCTCGCGATGGGGCTGTGCTACGGCGGGCTCGCGCAGGTCATCGCCGGCGTGCTCGAGTTCAAGAAGGGCAACACCTTCGGGCTGACGGCCTTCACGTCCTACGGCTTCTTCTGGATCTCGCTGGTCGTGCTGCTGGTCGGCCCCAAGACCGGCCTGATGGACAAGACGCCCGAGGGCTACATGGGCTGGTACCTGGCGATGTGGGGCGTCTTCACCGCCTTCATGTTCGTCGGGACGCTGCGCGGCAACCGCGCGTTGCAGTTCATCTTCGGCTCGCTGACGGTGCTCTTCTTCCTGCTCGCGGCGCGCGACTTCACCGGCTCGGCCACCATCGGCACCATCGCCGGCTACGAAGGCATCGTCTGCGGCGCGAGCGCCATCTACCTCGCCATGGCGGAGGTGCTCGAGGCGCAGTACGGCCGCGAGGTGCTGCCCATGGGCAAGCCCAAGCCGCAGGCTCAGCCGGCTCAGCCGGCGCCGACCACCCTCGCCGCGGCCTGAAGAGGGCCTCCGAAGCGCCGCCAGGCCGGATTCCGAAGGCGGAATCCGGCCTTGGCGTCTTTGCGTGATCCACGTCACGGTTGAGGTCGCCCGGATTCCCGAGGTGGGGTCCGGGCTTACGGCCATTGGGTGACGCAGGTCACACCCCGGCCCGCAACGATCATATGGGTCCAGCGGCCAGACCCTGCGCGCACTCACCCGGGGGACGGGCCGCACCGCCGGGCAATGGCCATTCTGCAGTTCGCCTGATGGCTTGGCTTCTGGCTGGGGGCGAACGAATGCAGGCGGATCCGGCAACGACGCTGGTCGCCGAGGAGCTCGACCGCGCGGGTTTCGACGCCCTCGAGCCTGCGTGGGACTCGGCGTTGGACGAGGCCGGCCGCACCGAGCCGTTCTACCGGCACCGCTTCTTGTCGGCGTGGATCGACCATTTCGCTCCCGACCTGCCTCTGAGGGTGTTCGTCGCCCGGGAGCAGGGCCGGCTCCTGGCCGCGCTGCCGCTCGTCGAGGACCGGCCGCGCCTGTACGGGGTGAAGGTCCGCAGGCTTCGTGCGCCCGCCAACGTCCACTCCAACCGCTTCGACCTGCTCTGGGCGCCGGGCCGCGAGGACGCGCTCAAGGCCGTCTGGTCGCACCTGCTCTCCAGCGCCCCGTTCGACGTGCTGGAGCTGTCCGACGTGCCGGAGCGGGGCGCGGCGCGAAAGCTCCTCCCGCTGGCCGAGGCCACGGGGATGCCCACCGGCGAGTGGGAGTCGATGCGCTCGCCCTACGTGACGCTCGAGGGCGGCTTCGAGGCGGTCCACGCCCGGCTCGACGCGCGGTTCCGGCAGAACGTCCGCCGACGCCGACGCAAGCTCGAGCAACGCGGCGCGGTCGATATCGAGCGCGTCGACGGTGGGCGAGCGCTGGAGCGCTACCTCGAGGAAGGCTTTGAGCTGGAGCGCTCGGGCTGGAAGGGCCGCCAGAGCACGGCTATCGCCTCCGACCCGATCACGCGCGGCTTCTACGCCGAGGTCGCCCGACGCGAGGCGCTCCGCGGCAGGCTCGCGCTCTACTTCCTGCGGCTGGGCGGCCGCGCGGTCGCCTTCCAGTACGGGCTGGCGGACCGGGCGACGTACTGGCTGCCGAAGACCGCCTATGACGAGTCCCTCGCGGACTGCTCCCCCGGCCAGCTCCCTGGCCGACGCGGTCCTGCGCGACTGCGCCACGCGCGGCCTGGCCGAGTTCGACTTCCTGGGGCCGGCGATGCCCTGGAAGTCCGACTGGACCGCCGCGAGCCGCCCCCACCACTGGCTCTACGTCTTCGGGACGAGCGCTGCCGCGCGCTGGGTGCGCCAGGTCAAGTTCGGCCTCGTCCCCGTGGTCCGCGAGGCGTTGCGATCGGCCGGTCCGGCCGGGGGAGAGCCACGATGGAAGCCGTGAAGCCCGCCGGTGCGGTCCGCGCCTGGTCCGAGCCGCGAACGCCTGCCGCGCGCTTCATCCCGGCAGTGCCCACCCTCTGGCCGCACATGCTGCTCTCGCGAGCGCACGCGACGCCGCCGTTCCCGTTCGAGGCGCCCGGCGCGCGCTTCTACTACTTCGGGCGCAACGCGGTGTGGACCGCGGCGCGGGTGCTGGGGCTCGACAAAGGCGAGGTCCTCCTGCCGGCCTACCACCACGGCGTCGAGGTGGAGGCGCTGGCCGACGCCGGCGCCTCGCTGCGCTTCTACCGGGTGGGCCCGCGGATGCAGGTCGACCCCGACGACGTCAAGGCGCAGCTCACCCCTCGCACCCGGGCAATCTACCTCATCCACTACCTGGGCTTCCCCGGTCCGGCGCAGGCCCTGCGCGAGCTGGCGGACGAGCATGGCCTGCCGCTGGTCGAGGACTGCGCGCTCGCGCTGCTCTCGCGCGCCGGCGACCGGCCGCTGGGGACCTACGGCGACGCGGCGATCTTCTCGCTCTACAAGTCGCTCCCCGTGCCGCACGGCGGGGCCCTGGTCCTCGCCTCGGGCCAGCCGCAGGGGCTGCCCTGGCCGTCGCCGCCGCCGTCGCTCTCCACGCTCTCGCACCTGCTCTCGTCGCTGTTGTGCAACGCGGAGCTGCGCGGGGGCGCGCTGGGGCGGGCGCTGCGCCAGGCGGCGCGCGGGCTGGGCCACGCGGCGGTGGGCGCGGCTCACGTGGAGCGGGTCGCCACCGGCACCCAGCACTTCGAGCGCGCCAATGCCCACCTGGGGATGAGCCCGCTGGCGAAGAGGCTCGCGCTCTGCCAGGACTTCGCCGCCATCGCCGAGCGGCGCCGGCGCAACTTCTTCTTCCTCCTGGGCCACCTGCGCGACGTCGCCCCGCCGGTCTTCACCGAGCTGCCGGCGGGCGCGGTGCCGCTCTTCTATCCGCTGCGCGTCCCGGACAAGACCGGCGTGATGGCCCGGCTGGCGGCGCGCGGCGTGGAGACGGTCGACTTCTGGCGCCGCGGACACCCGGCCTGCGTCGGCAGCGAGTTCCCGGACGTCGAGGTCCTGCGCCGGGAGATTCTGGAGATCCCCGTCCACCAGGACCTGGAGCCGGAGAACATGACCGCGCTCGCGGCGGCGGTGCGCGAGGCGGTCCGCGAAGGAGGCCGGCCGTGATCCGCGAGCGCGACCTGGGAGGCCGCTCGCCGTCGCGCGCCGGCCGGCTGTGGTTCGACGAGGTCAACACGGGACTGGGCTTCGCGGCGCTGCGCGAGGAGTGGACCGACCTGCTGCGCCGGAGCGCGGCCGGACCCTTCCTGTCGTGGGCCTGGCTCTACCCGTGGTGGCGGCGCATCGCGCCGCGCAGCGAGCCGCGGATCCTGGTGGCGCGCGACGACGCCGGCCACCTCGCGGGGCTCTTGCCGCTGGCCGAGAGCCGCTCGCACCGGGCCGGGGTCTGGACGGTGCGCTGGGGATTCTTGGGCGACGCGTGGGTCGGCAGCGACTACCTCGACGTGCTGGCGGAGAAGGGCCGCGAGGAGGAGCTGGCGAGGCTCTTCGCGGCGCACCTCGTCGCCAAGCAGCGTCGGTTCGATGTCCTGGAGCTGCTCGATCTGCCCCGGGGCAGCCCTCTGAGCGAGGCGGTGATCGAGAAGCTGGGGCCGGGCTCACTCATCGTCGGGCGCGAGGCCCGCTACGTCTGCCCGCTCGTCAACCTCGAGGGCGACTACGAGGGCTACCTGAAGGCCGTCGGCCGCGCGGAGAACCTCGCGCGGCGCAAGAAGTGGCTCTCCTCCCAGGCCGGGTACGCCATCGAGCGCGCCGAGGACCCGGCGGCGGTCGAGCGGGCGATGGTCGACTTCCTCCGGCTGCACGAGCTGCGCTGGAAGGCCGACGGCGGCTCGCAAGGCATCCGCGGCCCGGCGCTGAAGGCCTTCCACCGCGACGCGACCGCGCTCCTGTCCCAGGACGGAATGGTGCGGCTCTACACGCTCCGGGTGGGCTCGCAGGCGCTCTCGAGCGTCTACGGCATCCACCTCGGCGACCGCTTCTACTACTACCAGTCGGGTTACGACCCGGCCTTCGCCCGGCGCAGCGTGGGGCTGGTCCTGCTGGGCGAGACGCTCGCCGACGCCTTCCAGGAGAAGCGCTCGGTCTTCGACTTCCTGCGCGGCACCGAGCCGTACAAGTTCGAGTGGTCCAATGGCCGCCGCGAGACCGAGGTGGTTCGGGTCGTGCGCCGGACCGCGGGCGGGCTGGCCTGGCGGGCAGCGACCGATGGCGTGGCGTCGATCAAGAGCGTGGCGCGGCGCGCGGTGGGCGCCGCGGGCTGGGAGCGGCTGCGGCGGTGGCGCCGAAGCCGGGCGGTGGACGTGCCGGGGTAGCGGCGGACTTCCTCGCCCGTCGGCTGGCGGCGGGCGGCTGAAGTTGCGGGCCGTGATGAATCGGTGGGGTAGCGGCGGGCCTCCGTGCCCGTCGGAGGAGGGCGGCATGGGCTGGGGGAGCTTCGGACGCAGCGCAGCCAAGGCCGTGGCGGCGGGGGCGCTCCACTACTCGGGGCTGCAGCGCGTGCTGTCGCGGGCCTCGCGCATCGCCGCGGGCGGGCGCCGGGTGCTCATCTTGAGCTACCACCGCGTGGTCGAGGACTTCGAGTCCGAGGCCCGCCTGGTCATCCCCGGGCTGCTGGTGAGCCGGGCGACCTTCGACCGGCACCTCGAGGAGCTCGCGCGCGGCTACGACGTGGTGCCGCTCGACGAGGCGCTGGAGGTCATCGCCGGCCGCCGCACTCCGCGGCGCGACGTGGCGGTCATCACCTTCGACGACGGGTACCAGGACGTCTACGAGCACGCCTTCCCGGTCCTGCGCCGGCG
The DNA here is from genome assembly GCA_049841135.1 of Myxococcales bacterium. Lineage (GTDB taxonomy): Bacteria > Myxococcota > Myxococcia > Myxococcales > UBA5297 > JACRCT01. The sequence goes on along the minus strand of JASGHK010000001.1, from coordinate 907,901 downwards.
TGGCCTGCCGGCGACCGTCTACCTGGCGACCCGCTACGTCGGCACCTCGGAGCACTTCCTCCACGACCGCCTCTACCGCCTGCTGCGCGTCGCGCTCGAGGCCGGGGTCGGCCGGTCGCCGGGCCGCAACGTCGTCGCCGGCCCGTCGATGGCGGCGCAGGCCGCGGCCACGGTGGACCAGCTCATCTCCACGCGGCCGAACACGGACCTCGAGGACCTGGTGGCGAGGCTGGAGGGCGGGCTGATGCACCTGCACCTGCCGTCGCTCGGGTCCGGGTCGATCATGAGCTGGGACGAGGCGCGGGCGATGGCGCGCTCGGGCATCGGCATCGGCGGGCACACGGTGAGCCACGTGGTGCTGACCCATGAGTCCGAGGAGGCGATCGAGCGCGAGCTCTCTCAGTCGAAGGAGACGATCGAGCGCGAGCTGGGCACCCGGGCGCTGCACTTCGCCTACCCGAACGGCTTCTACGACCGGCGGGTGGTCACCGCGCTCGTCCGGCTGGGTTACCGGTCGGCGGTGACGACCGAGGACCTGCCCAACCAGGTCGGCGGCGACCCGTTCCGGCTGCGCCGCAAGACCCTGTGGGAGAACTTCAGCCGCGGCCCGTTCGGCTACTCGGCGACGCTGACGAGCTGCCACCTGGACGACGTCTTCACGCTCTTGGCGCTGACCCGGCCGGTGAAGGGAGAGCGGACGCGCGAGCCTCGCCGGCGGGCGCCCAGGCATGAGCGGTTCGGGAGGGGAGGTGACGAGCCAGGAGCCGAGGTCGCTCCTCGCGCGGGCGCGGCCGTTGATGCTCGCGCGGCTGGCGGCGGCGGCGCTCTCCTTCGGCATTCCGCTCGCGCTGGCGCGGGCCTTCCCTCAGGACGAGTACGGCACCTACAAGCTGCTGGTCGTCGTCGCGCAGACGCTCTACTACGTCCTGCCCTTCGGCATGGCGCAGAGCCTGTACTACTTCCTCCCGCGGGTCGCGAACCGGCGCGCGTGGCTCGCGCAGACCCTGGGCTACCTCTTCCTGGCCGGGCTCGCCGGCGCGCTGGCCATCTGGTTCGGCCGGCACACCCTGGGACGGCTGCTCAACAACCCGGGCGTCGGGACCTACGCGCTGCAGCTGGGGCTGTACACGATGGGCCTGGTCGGCTCGATGCCGCTCGAGGTCTCGCAGACGGCTCGCGGCCGGACGCGGCGCGCCGGCTGGCTCTACGTCGTCTCCGATGGGCTCAAGGCGCTGGTGATGACGCTGCCGGCGGTGCTGGGCTTCGGGCTCTCGGGCGTGATGGCGGGCATGGCCGTCTTCGGGCTGGTGCGGCTCGCCACCACGTGGATCGTGCTCCTGCGCGGCGAGCCCGGGCCGGTCTGGGATTTCGCGGGCGTGAGGGCCCAATTGCGCTACGCGCTGCCCTTCGGCGCGGCGATGGCGGTGGCCATCCCCCAGCAGTACTTCCACCAGTTCGTCGTCAGCTCGAAGCTCGACGCAGCGACCTTCGCCCTCTACGCCGTCGGCGTCTTCCAGCTGCCGATCATCGACCTCGTCTACACGCCGACCTCGGAGGTGCTGATGGTCCGCATCGCCGAGCTCGAGAGGGAAGGGCGCCCGGAGGCCGCGGCGGCCGCCTTCCGCGAGGCGGTGGGGCACCTGGCGCAGCTGTTTGTCCCGCTCTCGGTCTTCCTGGTGGTCGTCGCGCCGGAGTTCATCACCGCGCTCTTCACGGAGCGCTACCTGGGCTCGGTGCCGGTGTTCCGGGTCGTGACCCTCTCGGTCGTGCTGGCCTGCGCGCCCCTGGACGGCGTGCTCCGGGCGCGGGACCAGACCGGGCACATCCTGAAGAGCTACCTCGCCAAGGCGGCGATCAACGTGCCGCTGGTGCTCCTGGGCGTGACCCACTTCGGGATGATGGGCGGCGTCCTCGCCTGGCTGATCGCCGAGGTGGGAGGGAAGGCGGTCCTCGCGTCCCGAGTGCCCGAGGCTCTGGGGGTTCCCGGGCGCTTCCTGGTGCCGTGGAGCGGCCTGACCCGGTCGCTGGTCGCGGCGATGCTCGCCCTGGGCGGAGTGTTCGCGGCCCGGGTCGCGCTGGGACCGGGCGTGCCTGCGGCGCTCCTGCTGGCCGCGGAGGTCGGCGGCTACGGGCTGGGGTACCTGTGTGGCTTGCTGGCGGTCGGGGCGGAAATCCCCTTCCTGCCGGCGCCGCCTCCCCGTCCGGAGCGGGCGCACTGAGATTCCTTGGGGGAGTCCGCGGATGGGCCGGGCGCCGACCGGCGGGCGACCGCAAGGAGACACGCCATGCCTTCGTCGAAGCTGAACCTGCTGCTGACCGTGCCCCAGGGCGCCATCACCGCCACCAACCTCGGGATCGAGGGGTACACGTGGCACCGCAGCCCGGGGTCCGGGAAGTACTTCCAGGGGCGGTATGTGCTGGTCGACCTGGCGCTCGAGAACGCCAGGCCCGCGTTCCGGTTCCTGGACGAGGGCGGCTGGCGCGACGCCAACGCCGACACGATGGAGGCGCTGGAGGCGACTCTCGGCGGCAAGCGGACCAAGACCGCCTTGTCGAACAACGCGTTCAGCTGCACGCCCATCGACGCCTTCCAGAGCATCTACCTGGTGAAGACGGGCGGGGAGACGCAGCAGCTCGAGAACGCGGGGACGCTGGCGACCTTCCGGGAGAGCGCGTGCAACGAGGGCATGAGCCCCGAGCAGAATCGCCTCGGCGGTCGGCCTGCCGGCGCAGGGAACGCGGACGCCGCGGCTGTACATGATTCTGGCGCCGGTGGAGTTCGTGGTGCTCTCGAGCCTGACCCCGGCCGAGTACGTCTGGTACGCGACCCACCGCCCGGGAAAGAAGTTCCGTCAGGTCATGTTCACTGAGCTGCGGGCCGATCAGGCGCACCTGGCCGCGGAGGCGGTCTTCGACTCCGCGCGCGAAGAGCTGTCGCAGAAGGGGAACAAGAAGACCAAGACCATCGTCACCGGCGAGAGCCTCAACCGCGTGCCGTTCAGCGCCTGGACGGGCTACCTGAAAGGGGCCCAGGGCGGGCTGTACGTCGGTGACTCGAAGAAGGTCCAGCTCTGGAAGCTCCCGGAGACCCTCAACCGCGCGTGGGACAAGGCGCACGGCTGAGCCCGTGATCCCCACGCAGCTCTCGCGTCAGGTGGGGCCCGAGGCGAACGCCTTGAGCCCCTGGAACCAGACGAGCTTCTGCTTGAAGCCCGGGAAGTTGGCGTTGAGCCCGCTCGGATTGGGCAGGGCGTAGACGCGCGCGCCGGCGATCCTCTCCGGCTTGGGACCCGCGCCGCCGCTCTGCTTCAGGCGCAGGCAGCGCTGGTAGACGCTCAGCCCGACGAAGGCCACGACCTTCGGTTGGATCCTGGCGATCTTGCGCGACAGCTCGGCCGCTCCGTCGTCGAGCTCCTTGGCGCTCAGCTCCGAGGCTGCGCGCGTCGGCCGGTGACAGAGGTTGGTCAGCGCGTAGCCGTAGTCGGCGAGCCGGCCGTCCTCCGCCGGCGTGAGGAGCACCGGCACGAGGCCGGAGGCGTGCATCAGCCTCCAGAAGGGATTGCCGGGGCTGGCGAAGTGATGGCCCGCCTCTCCCGAGCGCAGGGAGGGGTTGATTCCCACGAAGAGGATGCTCGGGTGGTCGACGAGGACGTCGCGCAGCGGCTGAGCGGGTCGCTTCATGAGGGCTTACAGCCTAAAGCCTACGGCCTACAGCCTGAACAGGTGGTGCCGCGTTTCGGGGGCGCGCCCCTAGCTTTCGTTGGGGTTTCCAGGAGGTCGGCCATGATCCCACCGAAGATCGTGCAGTACCTGATGGAGAACCACGTGCCTTTCAAACGCCACTGGCACACCCGGGCGGTGAGCGGCCAGGAAGCTCGCCGCGGCCCTCCACGTGACCGGCTACCGCGTGGCGAAATCGGTCCTCGTCGAAGCCGATGGAGCGACGTACATCGCGGTGCTCCCGGCGGCGGAGATGCTGGACGAGAAGCTCTTCGCGCGGGCCGTGGGCGCCCAGGACGTGAGGCTCTTGCCGGAGGCCCGGTTCGCCCGGCTCTTCCCCGACTGTGAGGTCGGCGCCGAGCCGCCCTTCGGCGGCCTCTATGGGCTGAGCGTGGTCCTCGACGAGCGCCTCGCCGGCGACCAGATGGTCGTCTTCCGCGCGGGCTCGCATGAGGAGACGCTGGAGATGCGCGGCGACGACTTCTACGCGCTCGAGAGCCCCATCACCGCGCCCATCGGCCGGCCGTTCGCAGAGGGCTGGCAGGAGCGCGAAGCTCCGGGTGCAGTGACCGCCGTGGTCCGCCACCTGCTCGTGGGCTTCGACGCCTCGGAGCCCGCCAAGAAGGCGCTGCGCTTCGCCCACGACCTGGCGCAGCAGACGGGGGCGCGCCTGACCGCGCTCTTCGTCCTCGAGCTGCCGGCGGTGCTGCCGGTCGGCCCGTTCGACACCTTCCTCGTCACCGCCCCGGCCCGCGAGCCCCGCGAGCTGGAGGCGGCGCGCAAGCTGCTCGAGGAGGCGGTCAAGGACCTGCCGCAGTCGAGCGTCGAGCAGGTGGTCACCGTCGGCCGCCCGGCCGACGTCATCTGCGAGGAGGCCGCCAAGCGGGGCGCCGACCTGATCGTCATCGGCGCGCGGGGGCTGAGCACCGGAGGCCGCTGGCTCCTGGGCTCGGTCAGCGACCGGGTCGTCCACCACGCGGAACGGCCCGTCGTGGTCGTCCACTGACGGTTCCCGCCCTGAGCCCCGGTGCCTAGCTTGCTCGCTGCGCACGGCACTCCGCCGCGCGGCCAAGCGGGGAGTGACATGCTCAACGCGCTCGATCTTCACCGGACGGCGCAGCGGTTGCAGCGCGCCGGGCTCACCCTGGCGCCCAAGGCGCTGCGCCGGCTCATCCAGTTCCTGTACGGCTCCTACATCGGCATCGAAGCGGAGATCGGCGAGGGCACCGAGCTGGCCTACGGCGGGCTGGGCATCGTGATCCACCCCGCGTCCCGCCTGGGCCGGAACGTCCTCGTCGGGCCGCGGGTGACCATCGGCGGGCGCTCGCTGTCCAAGGGCGCGCCGGTGATCGAGGACGACGTGAAGATCGGCGCGGGGGCGTGCCTGCTCGGCGACATCCGCATCGGCCGCGGCGCGCTCATCGGCGCCAACGCGGTCGTGACCCGCGACGTAGCGCCCAACGCGGTCGTCGCCGGCGTGCCTGCCCGCGAGAATCGGCCGGGCGACCGACGGCGAAGGGAAGGCGAGGAACCTGTGACCCCGCTGCTGCTCGTGGGCGGCTTCCCGCCTCCCCACGGCGGGATCTCGGTCCACGTCCAGGCGCTCTTCGAGGCGCTGCGGTCGACCGGCCGCAGGGTGCGCGTGCTGGACGTCGGCAGCCGCAAGCCACCCCAGCCGGAGATCATCCCGGCACCGACCGCCGGCGCGCTGGCGGCTTCGCTGGCAGCCCATGCGGCGGCCGGTTGGCAAGTCCACGTCCACGTCAGCGGCCACACGCCCAAGTCCTGGATGGTGGCCCTCGCCGGCGCGCTCGCGCGGCGTCCCTTCGGTCCCCGCAGTCTGTTGACGGTGCACAGCGGGCTCGTCCCGCTCTTCGTGGCCCAGGGACCGCGCCAGCGCGCCCTCGTGGGCCGGGTCGCCTCGGCGTACGGCCGGGTGATCGCGGTGAACGAGGTCATCGCCGCCTCGCTCGGGGGCTGCGGCCTTCCCCAGCAGCGGATCTCCATCGTGCCGGCGTTCGCTGGTTCCGCCCAACCCGGTGAGCCGCCGCCCGGCCTGGAGGATCTGCGGGAGCGCTTCGACCCGCTGGTGTCCTGTGCGGTCGCGCCCAGCCCGATCTACGGACTTCGCGTGCTGCTGCCCGCGCTGCGCCTGGCGTCTCTGAAACGGCCGTCGCTCGGCGCGGCGCTGTTCGGCCCCGAAGGAATGGGACCGCGGGTGGCCGAGCTCGCGCGGGCCTACGGAGTGGCCGGGCGGGTGCACTATCTGGGCGAAGCTCGAGCACGGCGAAGCGCTGGCGGTCATGGCAGCGAGCGATGCGTTCGTGCGACCGACGCTGGCCGACGGCGACGCGCTCTCGGTTCGGGAGGCGCACTCGCTGGGGGTCCCGGTCGTGGCGAGCGCGGTGGGCGTGCGGCCGCCAGGGGTGTGGCTCTTCCCGGTCGCCGACGAGCGCGCGTTGGCGGAGCAGCTCGACGCGGCGCTGTCGGCGGAGCGGCGACGGCCGGCGGCGGCGCCATCGAAGGGGCTGGAGACGCTGCTGGCGCTGTACGAAGACGAGGGAGCAAGGGCTGCGGGGTGAGGGGACGACCATGTGCGGAATCGCAGGACGGGTGAACGCGGCGCGCGAACGCTCGGTCGACGCGGGGCAGCTGGCCGAGGCGCTGCGGCTGATGGCGCACCGCGGGCCAGACGGCGAGGGGCTCCACTTCCAGCAGAACGCAGGGCTGGGGCACCGGCGCCTGTCGATCATCGACCTCGCCACCGGCGGCCAGCCGATGAGCAACGAGGACCGCACGATCTGGGTGACCTTCAACGGCGAGATCTACAACCACGCGGCCCTGCGCGAAGAGCTGATGGCGCTCGGGCACCGGTTCGCGACCCGGTCGGACACCGAAGTTCTCGTCCACGGCTACGAGGAGTGGGGCGACGAGCTGCCCACCCGGCTCCGAGGGATGTTCGCCTTCGGGCTCTGGGACGGGCCGCGGCGCAGGCTGCTGCTGGTGCGCGACCGGCTGGGCATCAAGCCGGTCTACTGGGCGATGGCGGGCCAGGACCTGGTGTTCGCCTCGGAGATCAAGGCGCTGTTCGCGTTCCCCGAGGTCGAGCGGCGTCTGGACGCCTCTCGCGTGCCTGACTATTTCGCGCTCCGCTACGTGCCGGGCCCGGCGACGCTCTTCAAGGGCATCGAGCGGCTGCAGCCGGGGCACCGGCTGGTCTTCGAGGACGGCGTGGCGCGTGTCGAGCCGTTCTGGGACGTGCCGCTGGACGCCGGCCGCGAGGATGGGCGGCCGCGCGACGTCATCGAGGAGGCCGAGGCGCTCGGCCAGATGCTGCTGGAGTCGACGCGGCTGCGGCTGATGGCCGAGGTCCCGGTGGGCGTCTTCCTCTCGGGCGGCATCGACTCCAGCGCGGTGGCCTGGGCGATGAAGCGGGCGGATCCGGCGGCGCTCAAGAGCTTCTCCGTCGGCTACGAAGGCGACAGCGAGGGAGAGCTCGCCTGGGCGCGCCTGGCGGCGCAGGCCATCGGGACCGAGCACCGCGAGGTGGCGGTGGACGCCGCGACCTTCGGGCAGTCGATGGCGAGCCTCGCCTGGCACCTGGACGAGCCGCTCTCGGACGGCGCCTGCATCCCGCTGATGCACCTGGCACGGCGGGCGAGGGAGGAGGTCGTCGTCGTGCTCTCGGGCGAAGGGGCCGACGAGGTGCTGGCCGGCTATCCGGTCTACGCGAAGATGCTGGCGCTGGAGCGGGCGCGGGCGCTGGGCGGACCGGCGCTCGACCGGGCCCTGGGGCTGGCGCAGCTGGGGCCCTGGTCGCCCAAGCTCTCGCGGTGGATCCGCCGGGCGCGCGAGCCGTTGCCCCGGGCCTACCTCGGGGTCGGGCGCGGCTTCGACGACACGCTGGTCGAGGCGTTCTTCGGCGCCAAGGCCATGCGCCAGGTCGCCGAGCGGAACGCGCCCCTCTGGTCGCGCACCGAGTCGGTCGATCCGCTGCACCGGATGCTCTACCTGGACACCAAGGTCTGGCTGCCGGACGACCTGCTCATCAAGGCCGACAAGATGACGATGGCGCACTCCATCGAGCTGCGCGTGCCCTTCCTCGATCACGAGCTGCTCGCCTACGCCTGGAGCCTGCCGGGCTCGCTCAAGCTGCAGCGAGGGGTGGGCAAACGGCTCCTGCGCGTGGCGATGGCGGGCAAGCTCCCGGAGGGCATCCTCACCCGCGCGAAGAAGGGCTTCCCGGTGCCGCTGACGCGCTGGTTGCGGGCGAAGCTCCACGAGCAGTGCCGGGCGCGGCTGCTCGCGACGGGGTCGGCGGTGCGGACGATCTTCGGGGCGCGGGCGCTGGAGCGGATGCTCGACGAGCATCGCGCGGGGCGGGTCGACCGGCGCGAGGAGCTGTTCTCGCTCTGGGTCTTCGAGGAGTGGTACGAGGCGTTCCTGGGGCGCAGCGCGCGGCTCGGGCTGCGCGGCCTGCAGGCGAGGCCGGCGATGGCGGCGGGGGTGCAGGCATGAGCCGGCTCGAGGTCTCGACGATCCCGGAGAGGCCCGGGCCGCAGGCCCTGGTGGGGCGCGACATCGTCTGCTTCTCGAACGACTGGGACGGCGACCCGCTCTCGAAGACGCACCTGATGCGCCTCCTGGCCCGGGACAACCGGATTCTCTGGGTCAACTCGCTCGGAAACCGCGCCCCGGGGGCCACGGCCCACGACGCGCGGCGGATGGTGCGCAAGGCGTGGAAGGCGCTCTCCGGCGTGCGCGAGGTGGAGCCCAACCTCTTCGTGCTCTCGCCGCTGGCGGTGCCGGTCTTCGGCTCGGAGAGTGTGGCGGCGGTCAACCGCGTCGCGCTCAAGCTCCAGGTACGGCGGGCGATGAGGTCGCTGCGCTTCCTGCACCCCGTGGTCTGGGCGTTCCTGCCGGCGGCACAGTGGGTCGCGCGCTCGCTGGAGCCCGACCTGCTCGTCTACCACTGCGTCGACGAGTTCTCGGCCTTCTCGGACGCCCCGGGACAGGCCATCGCGCAGCTGGAGGCGAAGCTCGCCCGCGAGGCCGACCTGGTGATCGTCAGCGCCCAGCGCCTCTACGAGAGCAAGCGGGCGCTCGACGAGCGGACGGTGCTGGTGCGCCACGGGGTCGACCACCGGCACTTCGCCCGTGCGCTCGACCGCGACACGCCGCTGCCCGAGGAGGTGGCGGGGCTGCCGCGGCCGGTGCTGGGCTTCTTCGGCCTCGTCGCCGACTGGGTCGACGTGGAGCTGCTCGAGGCGGTCGCCAAGGACCATCCGGCCGGGAGCCTGGTGATCGTCGGCCGGGTCCGCTGCGACGTCTCGCGCTTGCGCCGGCTGCCCAACGTCCATCTCCTGGGGCCGAAGCCCTACGCGACGCTCCCCGGCTACGCGAAGGCGTTCGACGTGGCGCTGCTGCCGTTCCGGGTCAACGAGCTGACCCTCAACGCCAACCCGCTCAAGGTCCGCGAGTACCTGGCGGCAGGGCTGCCGGTGGTGTCGACGGCGATTCCCGAGGTCGAGCAGCTGGGCCAGTGCCTCGTCGCCCACGACACGCCGGAGTTCCTCGCGCAGGTCCGGCGGGCGCTGCGGGTGCCCGGAAGGCGCCAGGCGCGGTCGGATCGCATCCGGCCCGAGTCCTGGGACGCGAAGATCGAAGAGATCCGGGGCCACGTGGCGGCGCTGGAAGCGTCGCGTCGAGAAGCGGCGAAGAGCTGAAGCTCGGTCGTCCGGAGCTGACTACTGCTTCTTCTCTTTGAAGAAGAGCACGACGGTCAGGCAGTGGAACTCGTTGTCCGACGACTGGGTCACGACCCGGTCGACCACGTCGAGATCCTGGTTCGACCTGAGCCAGCGGGTGACGTTCTCGCCGAGCTCCTCGCGCTCCTTCGCCTTCGTCGCCGAGAAGACCTTCACGCCCGTGAACATGCCCAATCCTCCCTCGTCCCCATGCCTTCCGCCGTGCGTCCCCCCGGAGGCCGCGGCCGATTTCGGTGTGCCGCAGCCGCGAATTCTGTCACGGCCGGGCGAACGAGGTAAAGCGGCCCCTGAGCGAGCGAGCCGGCGGGCGGACCTTGGTGGGGCGGCCGGGCAGGGGGGCGTTGCCGCGCTGGGAAGCGAGGCGGATATTGCCGCAGCAGTGCAGCGAGGCAGGCCAGGCAGTCTTCGCTCACGACTTCGGCGCGTCGCTTCCCGCGCCCGGGGTCTTCCAGCGTTCGGAGGAAGTCCGTGGACCAGGAAAAGAAGCAGCTCGCCATCCGGTTCATCAACGACATCCGGACGATGGAGGCGTCGGTGCTCAACGCGCTGATCGTCCGCGAGGCCGGGGAGGAGCTCGCGCAGTTCTTCCTCTCCTACAGCTCCAGCCTCATCTCGCGCGACCCGGAGCGGGTGCTCGAGAACACCTCGAGCCTGATGCTCATGGGCTACCTGATCCGCGCCAACGAGGAGCGTCGGCGCGCGGTCGAGGCGCCTGCCCAGGCCTGAGCCGGGCCGACCCGCCGATCAGCGCCCCTGTCTCCTGCGCTTGCGGTTCTTGCGCGCTCCGGCGGCGATGTCGGGCGGCGACAGAGTCCCGGGGTAGGGCGTCAGGTCGAGGTCGGGCGCCGGCGCGCTGTCCGGTTGCGGCGTCCCCTCCGCGGGCAGCTCGGGCTTGGGCTCGGGGATGGCGGGCAGGCGGATGAGGAACTCGGCGCCCTCGCCCGGCTTGCTGGTGACGATGATGCTGCCGCCGTGGTTCTTGACGATCCGGTCGCAGATGGCGAGCCCCAGCCCGGTGCCCTTCTCCTTGGTCGTGTAGAAGGGCACGAACATGTGGGCGCGCATCTCGTCGGGGATGCCGCCGCCGGTGTCCTTGACGCGCACCTCGATGGTCGCCGGCGAGTCGGCGAAGCGCCACGCAGGGGCGTCGTCCGGGCAGCGCGTGGTCAGCTGGAGCGTGCCGCCCTGCGGCATGGCCTGCACCGCGTTCTGGACGAGGTTGATCAGCACCTGCTTGAGCTGCTCGGGGTCGCCCTGGACCTTGGGCAGCTTCTCGCTCATCTCCAGCTTGACGGTGATGCTGGGCGGGATGTCGTTGGTGAGCAGCTTGACGGTCTTGTTGACCACCTCCGACATGTCGGCCGGCGCGAAGTTCTGCTTGAGCGGGCGCGAGTAGTCGAGGAACTGGGAGACCACGGTGTTGAGGCGGTTGACCTCCTCGACGATGACCCCCAGGAACTCGCTGGTCTCGGCCGGCAGCTCCTGTGGCGTCAGGTACTGCGCCGCGCCCTTGATGGCGCCCAGCGGGTTGCGGATCTCGTGGGCCAGGCCCGCGGCCATCTCGCCCAGCGCCGCGAGGCGGTCGCGCTCCTTCATCCGCTCGTAGAGCTTGCTGTTCTCGACGGTCGTCGCCATCCGCTCGCCCAGCTCGAGGATCAGGGCGATCTCGTTGGAGGCGTACGCCTCGGGCACCCGCTCGTCCCAGAGGTTGAAGAAGCCCACCACCCGGTCGCCGCCCATCATGGGGACCGTGATGCCGGCGTTCATCAGCTTGAGGGCACTGCGCAGGTCGGTCAGCCGCTTGATCTCGTCGCGTCCGCGGCGGTTCTCGGGCGCCGCGGAGAGGCCCTTGAGCTCCACCAGGCGCCGCTCGACGTTCTCCAGCAGCACCGCCTTCTGCCCCTGCATCGCCACGGTGATCAGCGCGCGCGCCTGGGCGGCCTCGAGCAGGGGGGCCGGCGCCGGGCCGCGGAAGTCGAGCAGGTAGAAGCCGGGCCGGTCGTCGGCCAAGAGGTAGAGCGAGGCGTGGGTGACGCGCCGCGTCTCGTTGAGGGTGTCGAGGATGGTCTTGGCGAGGTAGCGGACCTCGATGACGTTCTGCAAACGGTCCTTGAGGGCGGACAGCGTGCGGATGAGCTCGAAGCGCTCGCGGAACATGGTCGCCACGACCCACTCCTCGACCTTGGCGCGCAGCGGCTCGAAGAGGATGAGGACCACCATGGTGGCGACCAGCGAGTTGAACAGGAACAGGGTCAGCCCCTGCGTCCAGCTCACCAGCACCGCGTAGATGCCGACGAAGAGCATGGCCTGCAGCGAGAGCGCGACGGTCTTGCCCAGGAGCTCGTTGAGGTCCAACAGGCGCAGCCGCTGCAGGGTCTGCGCGAGCAGGAACATGTAGAGCGTACAGATGATGGCGCCCAAGGGGGGCATCGGCACGCCGTAGCGGGGCAGGAAGTCCAGCGCGGTCGCGAGGATGGCCAGGCCGGCGCCGACGGTCAGGTAGGCCAGCCGCGCGCGCTCGATGCGTGACTCGGTCGAGGCCATGCGCTGGACGAGCAAGGAGAGGCTCACCAGCAGCACGCCGAAGACCCAGACCACGATGATGGTGCGCGCGAGGTCGGAGGCTGCCAGCGGCGAGAGGCCGACGATGAGGCCCAGCACCAGCCCGAAGGAGGCGGCCAGCCGAGCGCGCCGGGCGCTCTTGGCGGAGACGCCCAGGAACTCGGTGTAGAACGCCAGCGCCGCCACTGGCACCGCGGAGCCGAAGACGGTGCCCAGCCGGTTCCAGACGCCGCCCTTCTCGGTCAGGGCCGAGAAGAACTCCGAGAGGTAGAAGGCCGCCAGCGCGAAGCCCAGGACGGCGTAGAGGGTCTGGGCCCGCCGGCGCGGGCGCAGGATGACCGACAGCGCCAAGGCGAGGCAGATGATTGCCGCGAGCAGGTTGCTGGAGCTGCCGATGTCCATCGGCGCGGGATATTAGCAGCGCCTCGGCGCCCCCCGTCGTCTCCTCGGTGGCGATCGCCGGCGGGGGAGGCGGCCGGAACATTGACAGGCCAGGGAGCGGGGGTAAGACAGTCTGCGGAACATGTCGCGCTCGTGGAACGCTCTGGTCGTGGTCCCGTCGGGGATTGCGGTGGTGCTGTTGACCGCCGCCGTCGCAGCCGACGCTCCTGCGCTTCCGCTGCCCCCGCAACCGTCCCGCGATGCCCAGTCCGTGCCCTTCGGCCCCTCTGCGACCGTCGGGGCGACCCTGTTCAAGGAGGCTTCGGGTCCTGCGGAGAAGCGCCTCACCGAGGCGGAGCTGGCGTCCTCGCTCGATCGAGAGCCTGCGGCCAAGGCACGAGCGCTCTTCGAGGCCGGACGGTTCTCGGAGGCGGTGGCGGCGCTGCCCGAAGCGGAGGCCAAGTCGCCGGCCGAGAAGTTCCTGCGAAATCTGGCGCTCTTGCGTGCGGGGCGCGCGTCCGAGGCGGCTCCGGCCTTCCTCGCCCTCGCCGACGAGTATCCGGCGCTGGCCGACCGTTGCCGCTTCCACGCCGGGCAGGCCTACGAGGCGGCAGGCGACTTCGCCTCGGCCGTCGGCGCGTACGACGTGGTGGAGGAGGGCTCGCTCCTCCACGTCCAGGCGCAGTTCGAGATGGCGGAGTCGTTGCGCCGCGCCGGCGATCTGCGCGCGTCCAGCACGGTCTGGGCGCCGCTGGCCGAGCGGCCGGCTCCCCCGTGGGGTTGGGACATCGGCGGCGACGCGCTCTACGAACTGGCCAGCGTCCAGGAGGGCAACGGCCAGCGCAAGGCGGCCAGCGCCAACTTCCTCAAGGTCTGGGCCGAGCACGCCGCTTCGCGCCGTGCCGAGAAGGCGCTGGAGCGCGCGACGTCGCTGGGCGGCGCTCCCACCCCCGAGCAGACCATCGCCCACGCTGAAGGGCTGATGGAGGCCCACAGGAACCAGCAGGCGGTCAACGCCATCTCTCCGCTGGTCGAGGCGCCTCCGCAGAAGCTCTCCGCCGCTTCCCTCTGCAAGGCCCGCTACGTGCTGGGGAAGAGCTTCCGCAAGCTGCGCCAGCACGCCAAGGCGGTGGAGGTGCTGGAGACGGTCGTGCGCGACTGCGAGAAGGAGCAGGACGTCTGGGCGCGGTCGCTCTACGTCGCCGGCACCTCGGCGACCTTCGTCAACGCCGAGAGGGCCATCCGCTACTACCGGATCCTCGCCCAGGAGCTGCCCGATTCGCCGCTCGCCGACGACGCGCTCTTCGACCTGGCCGACCTGCTCTCGCGCGCGGGGCGCACCGCGCAGGCGCGCATCGCGCTGCAGCGGCTGGTGAAGCTCTACCCCGACGGCGACAGCCGCGCCGAGGGCCTGTTCCGACTCTTCTGGCTGGAGCGCAGCCAGGGCAAGCCGGAGCGGGCGCTGCGCGCGCTGGAGCGGCTGGCCCGCGAGTACCGGGAGACCGACTCGGTGAGCGCCGAGCGGGCGCTGTACTGGCGGGGTCGCACGTTGATGGGGATGGGCAAGGTGGAGCAGGGGATGGCGGCCTACGAGCAGCTGGTCCTGCGCCACCCGGCGAGCTTCTACGCCATCCTCGCCCGCTCGCGCATCGCCGAGCAGGCCCCGGCGAGGGCGGCGCTGCTCGCCGCGAAGCTGGCCGCTCCCGAACCGACGAAGCTGGACTTGCCGCTGGGCGTGCTCGAAGGCGACCGGCACCTGGTGGCGGCGATCGAGCTGCTCAAGATGGGGATGAACGAGCCGGCCCGCGACGAGCTGATGGGCATCGGGCGCTCCAAGCTGCGCGAGGCGGACGGCCCCGAGGGGTTGCGGGTGCTGGTGACGCTGATGGGGCGCACGGGCGAGCTCCGCATCGCCCACGCCATCGCCCGCAACGAGCTGCGTTCCGACTTGTCAGGGACGGCGGAGCCGGAGACGGCGCAGCTGTGGCGCGTCGCCTACCCGCTGGCGTTCCGGGAGCCGCTGGAGACGCACGCGGCCGAGGCCGGGGTCGACCCCGACCTGCTGCAGGCCCTCATCCGCGAGGAGAGCGCGCTCGATCCCAGAATCCATTCGTGGGCGGGCGCCATCGGCCTCTGCCAGCTGATGCCCGGGACCGCGTGGGAGGTCGCCGGCTGGCTCAAGATCCCCGGACCGATCACCGCCGACCGGCTGCACGACCCCGACCTGAACCTCCAGCTGGGCGCGACCTATCTGGGCAGGCTCATCAAGCAGTTCAAGGGCAACGTGGCGCTCTCGCTGGCGTCCTACAACGCCGGCGCCGGAGCCGTGGGGCGCTGGGTCGCCAACGCCGGACCGCGGGACCTCGACGAGTTCATCGAGGAGATCCCCGTGTCCGAGACCCGCAACTACGTCAAGCGGGTCCTCAAGTCCTACGCCTCCTACCAGTACATCTACGGCCGGGCCACGAACACCGCGCTGCTCGGACAGACGCTGGTCGCCTCGAAGTAGCCCTCCTCGAACCTGCGCGAAACAAGCGACGCCGTGGCTGGATTCAGGGCTCGCCCGTCCGCTCACGCGCGGTGCGACCGAGCGCCCGGCTCTAGGGAACGGGGCGATTCCCTGGCTACAGTCCACTCCCGCAGGGCCCCGGTGCCACGCCCGGGTGGGAGAGTTCCGCGTGGTATAGTGAATCGCAGAGAGCGCCATGGAGGACGACCAAGCCAGGGCACGACGCCACCCCCTAAAGCAGCCGGCCGAAGGTTCGCCGGCATGGAGGGAGATCGTCGTTTCTTTCGGCTGGTCCTCGCGGTGCCCTCTCCCCAACTTCGCGCCTCGCGAGCCCGCCGTGGCCGGCGGCCTCACCAGGCTGCATCGCGCGCGAGGAAGGTCATGCTGAACACCAACGTCCTGGTCCTCAACCGGCTCTACCAACCCATCCACGTCACCACCGTGCGCCGCGCGTTCTCGTTGCTCTACGCGGGCGTGGCGCGCGCCATCGATGCCCAGTACCGGCTCTTCGACTTCCAGAGCTGGTCCGAGCTGTCCGCGGAGGTCGCCGCCGAGTCGGTCGGCGGCGTCGGCCGCCGTCTGCGGATCCCCCGGGTCATCGTCCTGACCGCCTACGAGCGGCTGCCCAAGACCCGCGTCCGCTTCAGCCGCATGAACATCTACGCGCGCGACCACAACACCTGCCAGTACTGCGGCAAGACGCTGCCCCGGGCGGAGCTCAACCTGGACCACGTCATCCCGCGCTCCCGCGGCGGCGTCACGACCTGGGAGAACGTGGTCTGCTCCTGCGTGCCCTGCAACCTGGCCAAGGGCGGGCGCACGCCGCTCGAGGCGGGCCTGCGGCTGCTCAAGGTCCCGGTCCGGCCGAGGTGGACGCCCATCCTCAAGGGGATGCCCGGCCGCGCCACCTACCGCGAGTGGCTGCCGTTCCTGACGGTCGCCGACGCCAGCTACTGGAACGTCGAACTGGACAAGGAGTAGGGCAGGCCACGCAGATCGACGTTTGGACCTTCTCCGGAGGGCGCCCTTGAGCGCAGACCCCCGCTGCCACCGCTGCCTGCGCCCGCTAGAGGCCGGCTCGCTCAAGTTCAGCGTCCGCTTGGCCATCACGGCCGACTTCGACGGGCACCTGGGGGCGGCAGGCGAAGCCGCGAAGGTCGACGATGCCTCGCTGGCGCGAGCACTGGCGGGAGCGAGCGCCCTTTCGGAGGACGAGCTGATGGCCGGCGTGCACCAGGAGGTGGCGCTGCTGTTGTGCGCCCAGTGCCGCAGGGCGTTACTGGCTCAGCTGACGGCCGCCGGTTTCTTGAGTGAAAGCGGCGCGATGGTACAGTGACTGCCGAGCACGCGGGGCCTCGCGGATCGGTGGGCGGAAGGGCGTCGCGGCACACCGAAGCATGAACGAGACCCGCCCGCTCCCTCCCCCTGTCCCAGCCCCGGTCGCACCGGCACCGGCGCGCGCGCAGCCCACCACCGCGCCAACGCAGACGCCTCCGCCGCCGGCTTCCGCGGGTTCTGGCGCTCCCGCCGCCGTCGCACCCGTGCCCGCAGAGAGGAAGAAGCGGGTTTCGCGCCCGGCGGCACGGGCGGGGCGCATCCTGGCGGTCGGCGGAGGGAAGGGGGGCATCGGCAAGAGCCTCATCTCCGCCAACCTGGGGATCGAGCTGGCGCGCCGAGGCAAGCAGGTGGCGCTCATCGATGCCGACCTCGGCGGAGCGAACCTGCATACCTGCCTGGGCGTCGAGCCGCCCCGGTTCACGCTCTCGGACTTCATCGAGCGCAAGGTCGCCAAGCTCAAGGACATCGTGGTCCCCGGCGGGCTGCCGAACCTGGGGCTCGTCTCCGGCGCCTTCGACGCGCTCGACGTGGCCAATCCCCGCTACGCCCAGAAGGTGAAGCTGCTGCGCAACCTGCAGACCTTGCCCTTCGACTACGTGATCCTCGACCTGGGGGCGGGCACCAGCTTCAACGTCCTGGACTTCTTCCTGGCGGCGCACCACGGGCTGCTGGTGCTGGTGCCGGAGCCGACCTCGGTGGAGAACGGCTACCGCTTCGTGAAGGCGGCGTTCTTCCGGCGGCTGGCGACGGTGCAGGCGGCCTACGGCATCGAGAAGCTGGTGGAAGAGGCGATGACCAAGCGGCAGGAGAACGGGGTGAAGACGCCCTACGACGTCATCGCCGAGGTGCGTCGCCGCGACCCGGCCGCGGGAGCCAAGCTCGAGATCGGAGATGAAGCGCTTCCGGCCCTGCGTGGTCATCAACGAGGCTCGCAGCGAAACCGACCGCGAAGTGGGGCCGGCGGTGGTCGCGGCCTGGCACAAGTACTTCGGCTTGGACATGGACTACCTCGGTGCCATCGGGTACGACGACGAGGTCTGGAAGGCGGTCCGCAAGCGGCGGCCCGTCCTGTTGGCCTCACCGGAATCCGAGACGGCACGGTCCATGGCGAAAATCGCCGACAACCTGCTGAAGCTGGAGGCGGCGCCCCTGCTGGCGCAGACCGCCCCATGAAGCCGCTGTCCGAACAGAGCTATTACGAGCTCCTCGACGTCGGTCCCGAAGCGACCGAGGAGCAGATCGACGCGGGCTTCAACAAGGCCATGGCCTGGTACGGGCCCGACTCGATCGCCGTCTACACGCTGGTGCCGGCGGAGGAAGCCAAGGCGCTCGTCAAGCGGATCGAGGACGCGTATCTGGTCCTGATGGATCCGGCGGCGCGGAAGGCCTACGACGTCGAGCAGGGATTCCGGAAGCCCGAGCCCGATGCCGTTCCGGTCGTCGCCCCAACCCCGGCCGCGCCCGAGCCTCCGAGGAAGGCCTTGGCGTGGATGGGCAGCAGTCCCTGGGACGATGACGAAGACGAGCTCCCAGCCCCGCCCGTTCCTGTGACGGCGGTCTCGGCTCCAGTCGTCGCGGCTGAGGGGCCTGCGCCTGAAGCAAAGAAGCCCGCTCGTCAGCGGACGAAGAAGCCGAAGGCAGAGCCGGTCCAGCCGGAGCTGGTGCCTGTCGTGGAGGGCGCGCCGGAACCGGTGAAGGCCGTCGAGCCCGCGCCGGAGCCAGTGAAGGCCATCGAGCCAGCGCCAGTGCGGAAGCCGGAGCCGGTGAAGGTTGCCGAACCCGAGCCAGCGCCAGAGCCGAAGCCGGAGCCAGTGAAGGCTGTCGAGCCTGCGCCGGAACCGATGCCGGAGCAGGTGAAGGCTATCGAGCCCGCGCCGGAACCGAAGCCGGAGCCGGTGAAGGTCGTCGAGCCCGCGCCGGAACCGATGCCGGAGCAAGTGAAGGCTGCCGAGCCCGCGCCGGAACCGAAGCCGGAGCCGGTGAAGGCTATCGAGCCCGCGCCAGAGCCGACGCCGGAGCCGGTGAAGGTCGTCGAGCCCGCGCCGGAACCGATGCCGGAGCCGGTGAAGGCTGCCGAGCCCGCGCCGGAACCGATGCCGGAGCCGGTGAAGGTCGTCGAGCCCGCGCCGAAGCCGGAGCCGGTGAAGGCTATCGAGCCCGCGCCAGAGCCGAAGACGGAGCCGGTGAAGGTCGTCGAGCCCGCGCCGGAACCGATGCCGGAGCCGGTGAAGGCCGTCGAGCCCGCGCCGGAGCCGATGCCGGAGCCGGCAAAGGTCGTCGAGCCCGCTCCAGACCCGAAGCCGGAGCCCAAGCGCCCCGAGCCGGCCACGTCGATCGAGCGAACGGATTCGGTCCGGCTTGCACGGGTCTTGGAAGAGAGAGCCAAGGCGACAGCGCACGCGCCCGAACCGGCGGAGCCGTCACCAGGCCCAGCGAACGCCATCGTTCGGGCCTCGCCGGTGGCTTCACGGGTCAAGTCCGACCCACCCGAGCGACAGGCCTCGCCGAGCAAGCCGCCGAACAAGGGGCTTGAGCTTCCTCCGGACGCCGTCTACACGGGCGAGCTGCTGAGGCGCATCCGCGAAAGCCGAGGGCTCAGCCAGCGAGAGCTGTCGGACCGCACCAAGATCTCGCTCGCCCATATCGAGAACATCGAGGCTGACCACTATGGGGCCATGCCGGTGACCGTCTACCTGCGTGGATTCCTGATGTCGATGGCGCGCGAGCTCAAGCTCGACCCGCTCAAGGTGAGCAAGAGCTACCTGGAGCTCGTGGGCAAGGCCAAGCAGAAGGGCTGAAAGGTCGAAGGGTTAGCCCATCGGCAAGTTGACACGTTTGGAGGCGGCCTCTAGCATCGGTTCCGCCTCACGTGATTCGGGAGCTCAAGGCAATGACCGAAGAGGAAAAGGCCAAAGCAGTCCGGCTCGCCCGCACGATCGCCTCGGATATCTCCCTCTACAACGAGGCGAAGATCATCTCGGGCATCGAGCAGGACAACTTCTTCGAGGCCCTGAAGGACGAGATCGAGGAGGGCCGCCAGCTCTACCAGAGCCGTGTCACTCCCGAGATTTACACCTCGACCAACTTCTTCGACCGCGCCATCGTCGACGTCATCCTCGCGCGCAAGGGCAAGATCAAGTCGAAGCTCTGGTAGCCCTCGACGAGCTCGGGTTCCACTCGAGGTTTCGGGTTTCCGTGACCGTTCGCGAGCACAGGGCTCCCGCCGAGGCCAAGGGCCTTCGGCTCGACGCTTGGCTCGCGTCCGTCGAGCCCGAACTCTCCCGCAGCCGAATCAAGGCGCTCATCGAATCCGGGGAGGTCCTCCTCGTCGGCGCCTCCGCGACCAAGCCCTCACACCGCCTCGAAGGCGGCGAGGTGGTCCGCCTCTCCATCCTTCCGCCGCAGCCGGCGATTCCCCAACCCGAAGCGATCGCGCTCAAGGTCCTGTTCGAGGACGGGGATCTCGTCGTGGTCGACAAGCAGGCGGGGATGGTCGTCCACCCCGGCGCCGGCAACCCGGCGGGCACGCTCGTCAACGCGCTCCTGGCGCACTGCAAGGACCTGGCGGGCATCGGCGGAGAGCTGCGGCCGGGCATCGTCCACCGCCTGGACAAGGACACCAGCGGCTGCATCGTCGTCGCCAAGAACGAGCGGACGCTGGCCGCCCTGCAGGCGCAGTTCAAGCGCCGGGACGTGCAGAAGGTCTACCTGGCGCTGGTGCACGGCGCGGTGAGCGCCCAGGGCCGGTTCGAGACGCTGCACGGCCGTCACCCGACCGACCGCCTGCGCTTCACGTCCAAGGTGAAGTCGGGCCGGACGGCGGTCACCGAGTGGGAGCGCCTCCAGGCCTGCTCCGGCGCCTCGCTCGTCCGCGTCCAGCTGCACACCGGCCGCAGCCACCAGATCCGCATGCACTTCGCCGAGTCCGGCCACCCGCTGCTGGCCGACGAGCCTCTACGGCGGCGCCCGGCGCGAGGCGAAGCTCAAGGCCGACGACCCGGTCCGTCGGGCAGCCCTGGCCGTCGGCCGGCAGGCGTTGCACGCCTGGAAGCTCTCGTTCGCCCACCCGGCCACCGAGGCGCCGCTCTCGTTCGTGGCGCCCGTTCCCAGCGATTTCGCCGCCGCGCTGGACGCGCTAGGCTGCGCCCTTCCCGACTGAACCCTAGCGAGGCGAGCCGTGGAGAAGACCCGCACCTACATCGACAAGGGCGAGGAGCCCCGCTTCTTCACGGTGGCGCCCGACGTCCACGACCGGGTCAAGCCCTCCGAGAAGAAGGCGCTCTTGGACCTGGTCGCGGCGGCCGAGGTCGTCGTGCCGCGCGGCAACCGGGCCGGCATCTCCGAGCTGGTCGACACCGCGGCCGAGGACGACCAGCAGTCGCTCTACCGGGTCCTCTGGCTCGAGAAGGATGGAAGGCCGATGGCGGTCCTGGGCTTCGGCATGGTCTCGGCCACCGACGACACCTACGACTGCTTCGGCGTCGCGGCGGCCAGCCCGGAGTGGGCCGCCAAGGGGCTCGAGGCGCTCGCGAAGTGGATGGAGCTCGCCCAGGCGCGGATGATGCGCTTCGAGGTCGACACCGCCCACGCCGCCGTCGCCCAGAGCGCCGAGCCGTTCGGGTACCGCGAAGAGGGCCGGCTGGAGGACTTCTACGCCGACGGCGTCCACCAGCTCCTGGTGTTCTGGCGGCCGGGCCGCAAGCGCCCGGCCCGCCCTCGCGAGAGCTAGCCAATCGCCACGGTGCGCCGGTTCTTGGGCAGCACGCGGATGGGCTGGATGGCCATGACCTTCATGAAGACCTTGAGCAGCTCCGGGTCGAACTTGTGGCGCATCTCGGTCCACATCAGCGTCAGGGCGATCTCGGGGCCGTAGGCGTCGCGGAAGGGCCGCTTGGAGGTCAGGGCGTCGTAGACGCAGCAGATGTTGATCACCTTCGCGTACACGCTCAGGTGGCCCTTGGGGATGATCATCTGGATGTTGCCGCGGCTGTCCTTCACCGCGGTGCCGAACTCGTTCTTGTGCTCGGAGGTCACCACCAGCCGCAGCAGCGTCTGACGCGAGAGGTTCTTCTCCGCCAGGATCTGCTTGACCGTCTCCACGCCCGCCTTCTGGATGCGTGACTTCTCCTCCACGGTGAGGGCCCCGGGCTTCTTGAGCAGGGTGTCGGGCACGTTGGACATGCCCGTCTCGTGGAACAGGGCGATCATCCCCAGGTCGCGCATCTGGGACTTCTCGAACTCGAGCTCGTTGGCGAAGACGATGGCCATCAGCGCCACGTTGACCTGGTGGAAGACGTGGTAGTCGGTCTCCTCCTTGATGGAGGTCATGCCCAGGAAGTGGGCGCGCTGCTCGTAGGAGATGTCGACCAGGTCCTGGATGAGCCGGCCGGCCTTGCCGATGCCCATCGGCTTGCCTTCCTTCATCTTCTCCAGGTACTTGCGCAGGAAGAAGACGCAGCGCGCGTAGCAGGTCATCGCGTACTTCTTGCGGTCGACCTTCTGGTCGTCGGTCTCGACGTCCTTGAGCTTCTCCTTGATGGCGCTGAACTTGAGAAGCTTCATCCCGATGAGCTTCTTCTCCTTCAGGCCCTCCTCGTCGGCCTCGTCCTTCTGCTCCTTGGAGAAGATGGAGAGGAAGTTCTTCAGGTCCTGCGGGCTCACCGACTTGACGAGCTGGAACCCGCCGACGTTCTTGTCCTTCATCTCCTTCTGGAGGTAGCGGACGTTGTCGAGCGAGTTGGCGTCCATGCGGACCAGCATGGCGTTGATGTAGAAGGCGTCCTTGGTCATCTGCAGGTCGAGCTTGCCGTCGACCGCGATGAACTGGTTGATGGTCTCCCGAAGGCCGTTGAGCGGCTTGTCGAAGATGGCGTTGTCCGGGTCGTACAGCTTGACCGAGCGGACCAGCATGTAGAGCGAGGAGACCAGGGTGCGGCCCATGGTCTGCAGCTTCTCGGTGTGCTCCCGGGCGAAGTCTTCGCCGCTGAGCTGGGACTCGGTCTGGGAAACCGATGAGAATCTTGATGTTGTCGGACATCGCTTGCTCGCCCCTTGGCTACGGCTTCTGCGGCTCCTTGGCCGCCGAGTCGTCCTGCTCCGGGAACAGGGTCTTCTTCATGTTGTGCAGGGCCTTGCGCGCCGCCAGGCTGACCTCCATGTCGTTGCCCTTCTCCTCGGTCACGGCCTGCAGGGCCTTGTAGGAGGGGATGCTGGGCATCGAGCCCAGACCCGAGATGGCGAGCAGCTTGTCTTCCTTGATCTTCGCGCGGCGCAGGAGGCCCTTCTGGGCCAGCATCTGGACGAACATCGCCAGCGCGCCCTCCTGCAGCGTCGAGCCCAGCGCGCTGAAGACGGCCTCCTTCTCCTTGAGGTCGCGCTTCTCGAACTCCGAGCTCTTGATGAGCGTGTGCAGGTCCAGGTAGGCCTTGCCCGGGCTCATGTTGGGAAGCACGCGGGCGGCCTGCACGCGCATCTGCGTGTTCGGGTCCTGCAGGGCGCTGACGATGAAGCGCCGGCATTGCTCGGACTTGGACCGCGACAGGATGTTGAGCGCCTCGAGGCGCACGGCGAGGTTGGGGTTCTTCAGCGTCTCGCCGAAGTACTTCATCTTGTCGGGGAAGTCGCACTTGTCGATGATGTAAATCATGTCGCGCACGAGCTGGCTCTTCTCGCTGCCCAGCCGCAGCGCGAACGGCTCCGGCATGTCCTTGCCCAGGGCGGCCAGCGCGTCGCAGAGGATGACCCGGTTCTCGGGGATCTCCACGGTCTCCAGCACCGAGAGCAGGGTGGGGATGACGCCCGGATCGAGCGAGTAGAGGTACCGGAAGATCTCCTGGTTGTGCTTGCCCTTGGTGGTGTTGAGCACCTCGCCGATGCGCCGCAGGCGCTGCTCCTCGCCCATCTTGGTGAGGAAGAAGGAGCGCAGGTCCTGCGCCATCTGCGCCTTGTCCGGCTCGCGCTCCATGGCGCGGAACTTCACCAGCAGGGAGTTGACGGTGGCGAAGTCCTCCTGCAGCAGCATCGCGTCCAGGAGCTGCACGAAGATCTCGCGCAGGCTGTCGATGTCGGCGAAGCCGCCCTCGTCGATGACCTGGAAGACCGCCGTCACCAGCTTGGGGAACAGGCGCGCCGAGTAGTCCTCGTGCAGCTCGTCCTTGATGGACAAGAGCTGCTGCTCGGTGGCCGTGGCCCCGGCGATGACCGCGCCGCGGACCTGGTCCACGTTGTCCATCGACAGCTCGAGGTCCTGCGCGGTCAGGCGCGCGAAGCGCAGGTAGTCGTCGGAGTCGGAGCGCAGCCGCTGGTAGAGGTAGCCGACCACCTTCTCCACCTCGACCTTGACCTGCTCCTCGGTCATCCCGTCGATGGAGAAGCCCTCGACCACGACGTACTCGATGTGGTCGAAGCTCGCCTCCCACAGCTGCGAGAGGATGTCGGGGTCACCGCGCTGGGTGTCGGTGAGGGCGATGAGGACGAAGTTGAGCAGCTCGTCGAGCGTGAGCCCTTCACGGAAGATGAGGTGGCGGATGCCGTCCCGGTAGAACTTGAAGGGGAGGTTCTCGTTCTCGCTGGCGAGGAAGACCGGCTGCTTGAACATCGAGAAGCAGTCGGCCTCGACCTTGAGCTGCATGCCGTTCCAGCGGGTCGTGTACTTGAGGGTGGCGTCGTAGCACTTCTGCAGCATCTCTCCGTACTTGGCGGTGTTGTGCTTGTAGATGCCGATGTTCTTGATGCCCTTGGAGAGGTGGAACGCGAACTCCTTGGCGATCTCGAAGCGTTCCTTGTTCTCGGGGATGGAAAGCGGGTCGACTTCCGGGGAGTCGCCCTCGACCGCTTCCGCAACCTTGCTGTCCGCCATGCCCCTGCCTCCGGCTGCTTGCGCACGGCCGGCGAGCCGACCGCGAAAAAGTGGCGTCATGCTACCACGCGCGCTCTTGCGGGCCGCAGCGGCGACCGGCGCCTTTGGAGTACACTGCTGGCGCGAACGCGGTGGATTCGACCAAAGTGAGGCAGGTTTTCCGCGCTCGCCCGGGGTGGTCGTGGGCCAAGCCCTGGGATTTCCAGGGGGAGTGCCCTCGGGCGCGCTCGTTGCAGCAATCGGCCGAGGCACACGGCGTAGAACCTTCGGGCGGGTTGGGGCGTTTCACACCTTGGCAGGCCTTGCGGCGGCCGAAGTGCGTCCATAGGAACGGCTGGATCAGGAGGTAGGGCACATGGCAAGCACGAGCTCGTCGACGCGGTCTGCGTGGGCTCCCTTCATCGTGTCGAGCCTGGCGGTGCTCGTGGCGGTGGCCACGGTCGGCAACTGCGCCCCCGACGGTGGAAAGCAGAGCGAGAAGTCCAGGAAGGCCGTCCCGCTCTCCCAGCTCTCCGCGGACGACTTCGAGGCCGACGAGCTGGTCGTCGACTTCAAGGACGGCATCACCAAGGAGCGCTACGACGAGCTCGAGAAGCAGTGGGGGCTGGACCTCGAGTTCAACTCGGTCGAGGGCGCCGTCGACGGCATCACCCGCGGCCGCATCGACCCCGCCAGCCTGCAGGCGCTGATCGCCAAGATCGCCCAGGACCCCAACGTCCAGTCCGTCGAGCCGATGTACCGCTACAAGGCGACGAT
The DNA here is from genome assembly GCA_049841135.1 of Myxococcales bacterium. Classification (GTDB taxonomy): domain Bacteria; phylum Myxococcota; class Myxococcia; order Myxococcales; family UBA5297; genus JACRCT01. The sequence continues at coordinate 883,009 of JASGHK010000001.1, read as the reverse complement.
GGTCCCCAACGACCCGCGCTTCAAGGAGCAGTGGAACTTCGAGATGATCCACATGCGCGACGCCTGGGAGAAGAGCCGGGGCGAGGGCGTGGTGGTCGCGGTGCTCGACACCGGCATCGCCTACGAGGACAACGGCGAGTTCAGGCAGGTCCCCGACCTCAAGGGCGCCCAGTTCGCCAAGGGCTACGACTTCGTCAACGACGACGACCACGCCAACGACGACCACGGCCACGGCACGCACGTCGCCGGCACCATCGCCCAGGTCACCAACAACGGCATCGGCGTCGCGGGCATCGCCTACAAGGCCACGCTGATGCCGGTGAAGGTCCTCGACGCCAACGGCTCCGGCTCGAGCGCGGACATCGCCGACGCCATCCGCTGGGCCGCCGACCACGGCGCCAAGGTCATCAACATGTCGCTGGGCGGTGGCGGGCGCTCGCAGGTGATGGAGTCGGCGGTCGCCTACGCCCGCGGCAAGGGCGTCGTGGTGGTCTGCGCGGCGGGCAACGCGGCGCGCGGCACGGTCGAGTTCCCGGCGGCCTACCCGGGCGCGGTGGCGGTGAGCGCGGTCGGCCCGACCGGCGAGCTCGCGAGCTACTCGTCCTACGGCAAGGAGCTGGACATCGCCGCCCCCGGCGGCGACAAGCGCGCTCGCGGACGCGAGGAGGATGGGGTGCTCCAGAACACCCTCGCCCCCGGCAACCCGGGCGAGAACGTCTACGCCTTCTACAACGGCACCTCGATGGCCACCCCGCACGTAGCCGGCGTGGCCGCGCTGCTCTGGGCGGCGGGCGCCAAGACGCCGGAGCAGGTCGAGCAGGCGCTCTACAAGGGCGCCGACCACACCAGGAGCGGGGAGTGGAACGAGAAGTTCGGGCACGGCGTGCTCGACGCCAAGGGCGCGCTCGAGGCGCTCGCCGGAGGCGGTGGGGCCAAGGTCCCGTGGTGGAAGAAGGTCCTCGCGTTCGTCTGGGCCTTCCTCCTCTGGCTGTTGGCGCGCTTTACGCTGCCGCTGCCGGTGCGCAAGCTGGCGACCCCGGGGCTCGGCTTCCTGGGCGGCCTGCTGCTGGCGACCCTGGGCTTCTTCTTCCTGCCGTGGATCGGCCTGAGCCACCTGCCGGTGCTGGGGACGCTGTCGACGCCGATGCCGGAGTGGGGCGCGGCCCTCTTCGGAGCTGGCAAGGCGAACCCGCTCTTCTACAGCGCCCTCATCCCCATCCTCTTCGCCTTCGTGGGCTTCCGCCGCGCCCGGTGGCAGGGCGCCATCGCCGGCATCGCGGTCGGCTGGGCGGCCATGCTGCTGATGCGCGCCTTCTCGGGCAGCCCGGCCGTCGCCTGGATGCCGTTCTCGTTCCTGTCGGTGCCCTGGCTCATCCTCAACGTGCTGGTGCTATTCGTGCTGGCCCGCGCGGCGCTGCGCGCCCTGGCCGAGGACAACCGATGACGACGCTGAAGGGAACCATCCGGCGCGAGGACCTCTCGGGCGGCGTGATGGTGCTCGAGACCTCGGACGGCAAGCGCTTCCCCTTGGGCGGCGCCACCAAGGCCCTGCGCCAGGAGGGCCTGAAGGTCGAGCTGGAGGGCGAGTTCGACCCGGAGGGCGTCTCCATCGCGATGACCGGACAGCCTGTCTTCAGGGTCAAGGGCGCGAAGAAGCTCTAGCCGCCATCGCCGAGCGACGAGGACCGGGGCCGCCTCCCATGTCTGGGAAGCGGCCCTGTCGCGTTGGGTTTCGCCTGCCCGCTGGCGTGCGCGCTTGCTCGCCACACGGGGGAGGAGGTCTGGCCGGACGAGGGGCTGCCTTGAGGAAGGGCAGGGCATGAATAACTTTCGCTTTGATTGGGGGAGCGCCGCGAAGGGTCCTTCCCAAGGAGCGGCATGAATGAGCAGCCATTCGCCAGGGACCGGCTCGCCTCAGAAGAAGCCGGACCGTCCCACGCCTCCCCCGTCGCCGGGTGGGAGGTTCAAGTTCGGCTCACCTCTGGCCTACATCGTGCTCCTGCTCATCGGCTTCTTCCTCTTCCGCAGCATCTTCGCGGACGCGGGAGTGCAAAAAGTCCCGTACAGCAAGTTCGTCCAGGCCGTCCGCGAGGACCGCTTCTCCCGGGTCGTGGTCTCCAACGACTCGGTGAAGGGCTACCTCGCTCCGCAGCAGCGCCCGCCCGGCGAGCGTGAGCAGCAGCCCGTGCCGCCGCCGTCCGCGCGGCTGCCTTGGATGGCCCACCGCATCCCGGGCGACACCGAGCTGGTCAAGCTGCTCGAGTCCAAGAACCTCGAGTACGAAGCCCAGCCGTCCTCGCCGCTGACCGACCTCCTGTGGATCTGGCTCTTGCCCATCGGTCTGGGGCTCCTGCTCTGGAGCTTCATGATCCGGAAGGTCGGCGGGCAGATAGGGCAGGGGCCGCCCGGCATCATGACCTTCGGCAAGAGCCGGGCTCGCATCCACTCCGAGTCGGACACGGGGATCACCTTCAAGGACGTCGCCGGCGTCGACGAGGCGGTCGACGAGCTCGAAGGAGATCGTCGACTTCCTCAAGGTCCCGGAGAAGTTCCGGCGGCTGGGCGGCAAGGTCCCCAAGGGCGTGCTGCTCGTCGGGCCCCCGGGCACGGGCAAGACGCTGCTCGCGCGCGCCATCGCCGGCGAGGCTGGCGTGCCGTTCTTCTCGCTGACCGGCTCGGAGTTCGTGGAGATGTTCGTCGGGGTCGGCGCCGCCCGCGTGCGCGACCTGTTCCAGCAGGCGCAGCAGAAGGCGCCGTGCATCGTCTTCATCGACGAGCTCGACGCCATCGGCAAGAGCCGCAACGCCAACGTCATCGGCGGGCACGACGAGCGCGAGCAGACGCTCAACCAGCTCCTGGCGGAGATGGACGGCTTCGACTCGAAGGTGGGGCTCATCGTCCTGGCCGCCACCAACCGCCCGGAGATCCTCGACCCGGCGCTGCTGCGACCCGGGCGCTTCGACCGCCAGGTGCTGGTCGACCGGCCCGACCGCCGCGGCCGCGAGCGCATTCTGGAGATCCACAGCCGCGACGTGAAGATGGGCCCGGACGTGAACCTCAAGGCGCTGGCCTCGCGCACGCCCGGCTTCGCCGGCGCCGACCTGGCCAACGTGTGCAACGAGGCGGCGCTCCTGGCCGCCCGCCGGGGCAGCGACTTCGTGCAGATGCGCGACTTCGACGAGGCCGTCGAGCGGGTGGTCGCCGGCCTGCAGAAGAAGAACCGCCGGATGAACGAGCACGAGAAGCAGATCGTCGCGTTCCACGAGAGTGGCCACGCGCTGGTCGGCTGGATGCTTCCCCACGCCGAGCGGGTCCACAAGGTGTCCATCATCCCGCGCGGCATGGGAGCGCTGGGCTACACCCTGCAGATGCCGCTCGAGGACCGCTACCTGATGAGCTTCGAGGAGCTGCGCGACAAGGTCGCGGCGCTCATGGGCGGGCGGGCCTCCGAGGAGCTGTTCGTGGGGTCCATCTCCACCGGCGCCTCCAACGACCTCAAGCAGGCGACCGAGATCGCCAAGCTGATGATCCGCGACTACGGGATGAGCCAGGCGCTGGGGCCGGTGAACCTGTCGGAGAACGCCCGCAGCGCCTTCCTGGGCGGCCAGGCGAGCGGCCCGGAGATCCGCAACTACAGCGAGCAGACGGCGGAGGCGGTCGACCGCGAGGTCCGGCGCATCGTCCAGGAGGGCCTGGACCGGGCGCGGCACGTCATCGGCGAGAACAAGGCGCAGCTCCAGCGGCTGGCGGCGCAGCTGCTCATCACCGAGGTGGTCGACTCGGACGAGCTGACGCGGATCCTGGGCGAAAAGGTGAAGGCGGAGTCTCCGCTGACGGCGCCCCACGCCGACGAGCCGGCCGACGTCCGGCCCGAGGAGCCACCGCTGGACGTCCCCGCGCAGTAGCGGAGACGAGTCGAGGTCACGGTTGAAGTGGCGATCTTGCGAACGGGACGGAGCCACCGGGAGCGCAAGCAGCTCTTCCAGAGGGGCTTGCGGCGAGGCTTCTTGACCATCCAGGAGATCGAGACGGCGCTCCCGCCGGGCTCGCTCACGGCTGCCGAGCGCTGGCTGCTCTATTACTCGCTGCGGGCGGCCGAGGTGGAGATCCGCGACGAGAGCGGCGAGCTGGTCACGGTGCCCGCCCTGGCTCCCGAGGAGCTGGAGGAGCTGTCTCGCGAGCGCGCCGCGAGAGCCTCGTGGGGAGGGGGCCGGAGCACCGGCGCCGGAGACCGAGCAGCCGCCGCTCGACGCAGAAGAAGCGGGGGAAGGGGACAGCGTCGACGAAGGGTTGCCCGGCCTGGGCGCGCCGCCAGGCCCCGAGCCCCACTAGCCCGATTTGACAGGGATAATTGGGTGGTTAGCTTGCCGCCAGCCGCCCGGTCTGCCTGGGGCGGCGCCTCTCTGGACTGGAGCATGCATCGTGACCGAGCCAACCACACAGGGGCCTGAAAAAGAGCCTGCCGCCGCCAAGACCGACGTCCCCGAGCCCGAGCTGAAGAAGGTCCGCGAGGACATGGACCGGCTGGTGGCCGACCTGGAGGCGCGGGACAAGCGGATCGACGAGCTGGCGCGCGCCTACAGCAGCCTCCTCAACGACCAGAAGGACTTCCGCACCCGGCTGGAGCGCGAGAAGGACCGGGTCCTCGAGTCGGAGCGGGTCAAGATCGCCCTGCACCTGCTCTCGGTGGGCGACGAGCTCGAGCGGGCGCTGGCGGCGGCGAAGGACGAGAAGGGCCCGCTGGCCGAGGGCGTGAAGATGATCCACGAAGGGCTGGGCAAGACGCTCACCCAGCTCGGCCTGCAGCGGCTGGCGCTGGTCGGCACCGACTACGACCCGAACCTGGCCGAGGTCATCGACCTGGTCCCCGTGCAGGACCCGTCCTCCGACGGCAAGGTCGTCGCGGAGATCGCCCCGGGCTACCGGCTCGGGGAGAAGGTGGTCCGCGCGGCGAGGGTGAGGGTGTCCCGCCACGTCCCCGCCGCCGAGCCCGCCCAGCCGCAGTCCAACGGACCAACCGCCTGATCTCGAGGGCGGCGGGCGGGAATTCGCCTGCCGCCCTCACTGTTCGACCGTCGGAACTCCCACGTCTTTGACACACGACTTCGTCGGCCGCGCAGGTTCTACCGACGAAGTCTTCTCATCGGAGAACGCCCAGCGATGAACCTCCCCCGGACGCGAATCGTCGCCGCCGGGCTCGGCGCGTTGGCCGCCGCGGCCTGCAACCCCAGCACCTTCACCGCCTTGGACGCGACCCACCTCGTCGGCGGCACCGCCTTCGCCGCTTCCGCGGTGCCCGCCGCCGCTTCGACCGGTGGCGACAAGACGCTGCCGCCGGCCGAGCTCTGGAAGGAGCACGGCGAGAAGGACGCGCTGCCGCCCGGCGTGGTCCCGATGACCTCGCTGGCGCCGCTGGTCAAGGCGCTCAAGCCGGGCGTGGTGAACATCTCCACGACGCAGGTGGTGCGCGCGCGCGCCTCTCGCCGGGGCGGGATGGGGGACCCATGGGAGGAGTTCTTCCGCCGCTACCACGAGGGGCAGGAGAGCCGGCGCCAGAGCCTGGGCTCGGGGATGATCCTCAACTCCAAGGGCTACGTGCTGACCAACAACCACGTCGTCGAAGGCGCCGACGAGATCAAGGTGAAGCTGGACGACGGCCGCGAGTTCGAGGCCGAGCCCGTGGGGCGCGACCCGAAGACCGACGTGGCGCTGCTCAAGCTCAAGCCCGGCTCCGGCGAGGTGAAGGACCTGCCCTTCGTCTTCCTGGGCGACTCGGACAAGCTCGAGGTCGGCGACTTCGTGGTGGCCGCGGGCAACCCGTTCGGCCTGGACCACTCGGTGAGCCTGGGCATCGTCTCGGCCAAGGAGCGCGACATCGGCGCCGGCCAGTGGGACGACTTCATCCAGACCGACGCGGCCATCAACCCCGGCAACTCGGGCGGCCCGCTCTTCAACACCCGGGGCGAGGTGGTCGGCATCAACACCGCCATCGTGGCGCAGGGGCAGGGCATCGGGTTCGCGGTGCCCATCAACATGGTCAAGGCCCTGCTCCCGCAGCTGCTGTCCACCGGCAAGGTGGTGCGCGGCTGGCTCGGCGTGAACATCCAGGACGTCACCCCCGAGCTGGCGCGCATGCTCAAGCTGGAGAAGGCCCGCGGCGCGCTGGTGGCCGACGTGATGAAGCGCAGCCCGGCGGAACAGGCAGGGCTGAGGGCCGGGGACGTGGTGGTGGGGATGAACGGCAAGACCATCGAGACCTACAACCAGCTCTCGAGGGAGGTCGCTTTCCTCGCTCCTGGAGTGGGCGTCAAGCTCTCCCTCGTCCGCGACGGCAAGCCCGCCGCGTTGGAGGTGAAGCTCGGGGCGCGGCCCGATGACGGCGCGGTGTCGTCGAACGACGGCGAGCCGGAGGCCGTGCCCGCGACGTCGGACAAGCTGGGGCTCGCCGTCCAGCCCGTGGCGCCCACCCGCGCCGCCAAGCTGGGGCTGGAGTCCGGCGTGCAGATCTCCGGGCTAAGGCCCGACAGCCCGGCGGGGCGAGCCGGTGCCCGCGTCGGTGACGTCGTCGTCGAGCTGCAGCGTCAGCCGGTGAGGACGATGCAGGACTACGCGGAGCTGGTCGCCTCGCTCAAGCCAGGCGACACCGCGCTCCTGCGCCTTCAGCGCGAGAATGCCTCGGTCTACGTGGCGGTGAGGATTCCCAGGTAGCGATAGCCGAACTGCTGGGCTGGGGCCTTACGGGAAGGTTCGAGCCCTCGACAGGCTCGGGCCCCTCGACGGGCTCGGGCTGAAGCGATCAGTAGACCTTCATCGCCACTTCGTCGCCGTTGCGGGCGTAGGTCAGGCGCACCGCCTGGAACTTGGCCTTGACGCCCTCGAGCTTGGTGCCGTCCTTGGCGGTCAGCGTCCAGGTTCCCTGCGGCTTGAAGACCAGGTGCACCTTCAGGTTCTGCGTCCGGAAGAGCCGCTCCATGTCCATGGGCAGCACGTCGGGCGGGAGGGTCATCTTGATCGGCTCGATCTGGATGCGCGGCAGGCCGTTGGCGTCCTGACCCTTGGGCTCGCCGTTGGTCAGCCCGACGCCGCCGCCATCGAAGAACGGCGTCATCTCGATGGTGTACTCGCGGTTGGCCGGGTTGAAGGCGCCGCCCTTGAACATCTTCACCTGGTCGCGGTCGAGGATGACGTAGAAGGACTTGCCCAGCAGTTCGTTGCGCGCCTTCTTGGCGTTGGCGAGGCAGGTCTGCCGCTCCTCGATGTCCGTGCAGGTCCCGACGAAGCGGCTCAAGAACGCCGAGAGGCTCTCGACGGGCTGGGCCGCGTCGCGCAGCTTGGCGAAGGCTGGGGGAGCCTCGGCGCGCGAGACCTGCGGCAGAATCACCACCGACATGACGAGTGCGACGAGCCACGCGCGACGAGCCATCGAGTTCCTCCACGGCCAGGGGTCCGGTGATCTTTAGCCTGAATACGGACGAGGCTGGGGCGGGATTGTTGCATCGGGACCTCCTGGGTTGAGCGCCTGTAGGCCTTGGTAGCTTTTTTGACTACATCCGCCTACCGGCTACAGTGGTTGCATTCCAAGTGAGGTGGCGCGTGAAAGACCGCAGAACTTCGATGCGTTTCGACAAGGCGTTCCCCGTTTACCTCTCCGGCGAGGAGGGGATGACGCGCGGAATCGCCCGCAACATTTCTGACGGAGGCATGTTCATCGAGACTCGCGAGCCCTACCGCCTCGGCTCGCGCATCAAGATCACCTTCGTCGCTGCGGACTCGACCGCCGAGATCACCATGGTGGCCGACGTCCGCTACCAGTGCTTCCTCTCCTACGGCGGCACGAGCGACAACGAGAGCCAGCTTCGCGGGATGGGCGTGCGCTTCGTGGAGATCGACGCCAAGGAGCTGGGACTGAGCGCTCCGCTGGCGAAGGAAGCGGCCGAGGCGAACAAGCTCATTCACTGAGCCGCGGTCTCGCAGGCCAGAGGTTCGAAGACACGAAGGGCCTGGGCGGCGTGCCGCTCGGGCCCTTTTTCCAGCCCGACTTCGGTTGGGCGCTTCGCCTTACTCCGAACCGAAGTCTTGGCAGGGCGCGGCGGATTCGAAGCCGACCGAGTCGCTCAGTTGTGCGAGAAGCCCTCGAGCATGTAGTGGGCCTCGATCCGCTTGAGCGCCAGCACCATCGCCGCCAGCCGCATGTCCGTCTCCTTGCCCACGCAGAAGCGGCGCGAGTCATGGGTGTCGGTGCGGGTCGGGGCGTTGCGGGCGATGTCGCGGATGACCTGGTAGTTGCTCTTGATGGTCCGCTCCAGCCGCGTGCGCACCTCCGACTCCGGCCAGTGCTCCATGCGCTCGTTCTGCAGCCACTCGTAGTAGCTGACGATGACCCCGCCGGCGTTGCCGATGACGTCCGGGATGAGGTCCACCTTGCGCGCCCGCAGCACGTCGTCGGCGTCGGAGGTGGTCGGGGCGCTCGCCCCCTCGGCCACGAGCTGGACCTTGATCCTCTCCGCGACCTCCGGGGTAATCTCCCAGGACAGCGCGGCGGGGATGAGGATGTCGGCCTTGAGCTCCCAGAAGTCCTTGCGGCCGATGGCCTGCGCCTCCGGGAAGCCGGCCACGGTGTGCCGCAGGTTGTGGGCGTTCTCGTAGGCGTAGCGGGTGAGGGCGTCGATGTCGATGCCGTTGGGGTTGTAGATGGTCCCCTCGACGTCGGCGATGGCGATGGGCCGGCAGCCCATCTGCGTCAGGTACTCCGCCACCGCGCAGCCCACGTTGCCGAAGCCCTGCAGGAGGAAGGTCTTTCCCTTGAGCGTCTCGCCCCGCGCCTTGGCCCACTCCTCAATGAGGTACGCCAGGCCCTGTCCGGTGGCCTTGAGCCGACCCTCGGAGCCGCCGATGCGCACGTCCTTGCCGGTCACCGCGCCGCGCAGGCGGTGGCGGTCGCGCTCGCCGTCGCAGTACTCGCGCAGGAAGTAGGCCATCGTCTCGGCGCTGGTCCCCACCTCCGGGGCGGGGATGTCGACGTTGGGGCCCACCAGGCGCTTGAGCTTGAACATGTAGCGCAGGCTGACCTGCTCGAGCTCCTCCTTGCCGTAGGCGAACGGGTCGATCTTGATGCCGCCCTTGGCGCCGCCGAAGGGGACGTCGGCGATGGCGGTCTTCCAGGTCATCTGCGCGGCCAGGCACTTGAAGAGGTCGAGGGAGACCTCCTTGTGGTAGCGCACGCCGCCCTTGTAGGGCCCGCGCGCCGCGTTGTGCTGGACGCGGTAGGCCTTGAACCGCTTGGGCTGGCCCGGCTGCAGTCGGTAGAGCCCGCCACCGTGGAGGCGGATGACGCCCTGCCGGATGGTGACGTCGGAGCCCAAGAGGCCCCGGCCCTTGAGCAGCATCGCCCCGTCGGCCAGCTTCTCGAGCGCCTGGGGGTCGCGCAGCACCGACTCCGGCAGGTCCGTGTAGCGGGCCCCTTCGGCCTCGGGCAGCGGCACGAGCCGGTCCTTGAGCTTCACCGTGACGTAGAAGATGTGCTCGTAGTCCGGCTCCTCGATCTCCAGGCGGACGCGGTGGTCGAGCCCGATGAGGTCCGCGGCCCGGTGGAAGATCTCCATCGAATCCGTGTAGATGGTCCGACGGCTGCCTTCCTTCGGCGTGACGCGCATTTGGCTCTGGCTCCCGGGCACGACGGCGGCGCGATGCTAGTTCACGCCTTCGGGGACGGTCAAAGGCTCTAGGACAGATGCTCGGCGGCCCGCCGGCCGTCCGTTGCGCCGAGGGGTCGTTTTTGCCAGACTCCGCCCGACTTTCTGGGAACGAGGCGGGGCGTCCAGCGATGTCGTCCGTGGTCTTCCGGGCCGTTTGGTGGCCGTCCTGCTCGTGGTGGCAGGTCGCACTGCGCGCAGCGGTCGGCGGCCGGCTCGACAGCCTGTCCTATTCGCGGATGGCTTCCTGGGGCTTCGCCCGCCGCGGCCCCGATGCCATCGGCCCGCTGCCCGACGCGCTCCTGCAGCTCAGCCGGTTCCAGGCCGGCTTGCAGTTGGGGTATGACCTGTGACCGGGAAGGCCGGGGTTGGATACGGAGAGGGTGGTCCCATGGACAAGCACAAGGTTCTCATCGTCGACGACAGCCCGGTGGTGCTCGAGGGCTCGGCGATCATCCTCGAGGAGGCCGGGTTCGAGGTCATCACGCTCGACAACCCGTTGAGCGTGGCGCACCTGGTCCGCAAGGAGAACCCGAAGGTGCTGCTCATCGACCTGAACATGCCCACCCTCAACGGCGCGACCGTGGTGAAGATCCTCGGGCAGCGCGACGCGTCGCGGCGGACCAAGGTGGTGCTCTACTCCGACGCGCCGGTCGACCAGCTGCGCCGGGTGGCGAGCGAGTGCGGGGCGGACGGGTACATCCAGAAGACCATGAACGAGGCCGACCTCATCAGCCAGGTCCGCAGTCTCGTCGAGAACTAGCGATGCCCACCTCCCTGGTCGATGCGGCCGAGACCCTGCGCGCCCAGGCGGCCCAGGCGCCGGCGGCCGAGCGCGGGCGGACGGCGCTGCTCGTCTGCCGCGTCGGCGGTGCCTGGCTTGCCTTCGAGGCCTCGCACGTCCAGGCCATCCTCGAGACCCGGGCGCCCTCCCCGGTGCCGCACACCCCGCCGCACGTCCTGGGCGTCATCTCGCACGGGGAGTCGGCGCTGGCGGTGGTGGACCTGGCGTCGTTCTTCCGCCTCGACGGGGAGCGGGCGGGCGGCGAGTCGGCGCGCAACGCCGGTGAGGCGCTGGGGCTCGAGCGGATCGTCGTGGCGAGCGCGGGTGGGCTGACCGCGGGGCTGCGCTGCGAGAAGGTCGCCGGGGTCCGCGAGGTCGGCGGGGCGTTTCCGCCGCCCCACGGCGTGCTGCAGGGCGAGCGGATCGTGCCGTTCCTGGTGGCCGAGCTTCCCCGAGCCCGAGGGGGTCGTCGGCGTGCTGGACACGGTGGCGCTGCTCGAGGCCCTGCGGGTGAAGGGATGAGCGCCGGCCGCGGCTGTGAGGTCGCGCTCGCGACCAGCCAGGTGGGGCCCTATGCGCTCGCGCTGCCGCTGGAGCAGATCGCCTTCCTCACGGCCTGGGACGACCTGCTGGACCTCGAGGACGAGGCCTGCCTCGACCTGGGGCGCCTGCTGGGCGCGCCCTCTGCGCCCCAGGGGCGCCGGGTCGCCGGCCTGGCGGGCAAGGGACGGGAGCTGTACGTCGTCCTCGGCGAGGCGGTGACGGTCAAGCCCGTCGAGCTGCTGAGCGTGCACCCGCTTCCCGCGATCCTCGCCGGCGCCGGCCAGCGCTTCGGCTGCGCCGGCCTGGTCCAGGCGCCCGAAGGGTTCTGCTTTCTCCTCGACGCCGAGCGGCTGCGCGGCGTCTCCAAAGCCTGAAAGTCGCTTCGCGCAACGGAGGGTTCGCATGTCGGCCAAGAAGAAGGGCTCGCTGGTCGAGAACAGGGTCTTCGCGTGGATCCTGGGGACCGTGCTGCTCACCGTCCTCTTCCAGTCCATCTTCTTCCCGCTGCGGCAGGTCGACCTGCTCAGCAAGGCGCTCGACGGGAAGGTCTCCTTGTTGGGCAAGGTGCTGGCCATGGAGGTCGCGCCCGGCATCCAGTTCAACGACCGCGACGCGGTGACCGAGTCGCTCAAGGCCGCCGTGCAGGACGAGGTGGTCTTCGCCGCCGCCTACGACGCCCAGGGCAAGGCCATCGCCGCGGTCGGCCCCGAGCCGATGGACGCGAGCACGCAGGTCGTCTACAGCCCGCGCTCGGCGGTGGTCGACCTGGGCGAGACGGTGTGGGCGACCTGGCCGGTGACCGGCAAGGGCGAGTCCACTGCGACGCTGGGCCTGCGGGTCTCCAAGCGCAGCATCAAGTCCGAGACCAGCCGCGTGGGCCTGACGGCGGTGGCGGTCTCGGTCTTCTTCCTGGTCCTGGGGGTGATCGTGGCGGCCTACGTCCGCGTCCAGCTGCGCAAGATGCTCAAGAGCCAGGCGGAGCTGGCCCGGCAGATCAGCGAGACCGCGGTGCAGCTCAACGCCACCGCCGGGGACTTCTTGGCCGGGGCGCGCCAGCAGGAGCGCGGCGCCAGCGAGCAGTCGAGCGCCGTCGAGGAGACGCGGCGCACGATGGCGTCGCTGCTCGAGTCCGGGCGGGTCATCGCCGACACCGCGCAGGGCGTGCTCAAGAACGCCGAGCGCACCCAGGAGAACAGCCAGGTGGTCGCCGACCGGATCGCCGCGCTCTCCGCGCACAGCCGCCGCATCACCGAGATCTCCGAGGTGATCAGGGAATCGCCAACAAGTCGGACCTGCTCGCCCTCAACGCCGCGCTCGAGGGCACCAAGGCCGGCGAGGCGGGACGCGGCTTCTCGCTGGTCGCGACCCAGATGCAGAAGCTGGCGGAGAACGTGATGGGCTCGGTGCGCGACATCAAGGAGCTGGCCGCGACCATCACCCAGGCGACCCAGGCCTCGGTGCTGGCCACCGAGGAGTCGACCAAGCTCGCCGCCGACACCACCCAGTCGGCCCGGCAAATCGCCCAGGTCATCGGCCAGCAGCAGAACGGCACCGAGCAGGTGACGCTGGCCATGAACGAGGTCTCCAAGATCGCCCAGGACACCACCGAGGCCAGCGTGGCGAGCGTGCACTGCAGCCAGAGCCTCATCGCGCTGTCGGAGACGCTCCAGTCGCTGGTCAACCGCATTACGGATGACGCCGCCGGCTTCGTGGCGAGGAACCGTTGACCAGCGAGCGTCGCAAGGCGCTGGTCGTGCGCTTTCGGCAGAGCGCGCGAGAGCAGCTGGACGTGCTCGACCGCACGTTCGTGGCGCTGGAGCAGCACCGGGAGGACCCGGCGCTGGCGCTGGAGGTGCTGCGCACCATCCACACGCTCAAGGGCGACTCGAAGGTGGTCGGCTTCGCCCAGGTCAACCGCGTGGCGCACCGCACCGAGGACGTGCTGCTGTGGGCCAAGCAGCGCTCCTTCGACGTCCCACCGCCGGCGGCCGACCTGGTCTTCAAGGGCTTCGACCTGTTGCGCCAGCTCATCGCGGCGGAGGCCGCCGATACCTCCAAGGAGTCGGAGGTCGGCGAGTTCGAGGCCAGCGTCGCCGAGACCCTCAAGAACCTGCCGCCCGCGGCGCCCGTCGCGAGGCCGACCGCGGTCGCTGCGACCGCACCGGTCCCTGAGCCCAAGCTCGAGGTCGGGGCCCGAAGCGAGCCCAGGAGCGGGCCGAAGACCGAGCCCAGGAGCGAGCCGCAGGGCGCGGCGCGCCCGCCCGAGAGCAACGAATTCGTCCGCGTGGCGACCGAGCGGCTCTCGACGCTGACCTCGCTCACCGGGACGCTCCTCGTCCGCCAGGAGCAGATGGAGTCGCAGCTGGTCTGGCTGGAGGGCGTGCGCCGCCACCTGGAGCGCGCCCTCGCCCAGCGGACCGAGGACCCGGGGCTGCTCCTGCGCGAGCTGGCCCAGGGCATCGGCGCGCTGCAGTCGGAGAGCTTCGAGAGCCGCATGCACCTGCTCTCCGTGCAGGAAGAGGTGCGGCAGATGCGCCTGCGGCAGATGGGCGACCTCTTCGAGCGCTACCCGCGGGCGGTGCGCGACCTGGCCCACGCCCAAGGCAAGGCGGTGCGCGTGGAGCAGGAAGGGACCGAGGTCGCGGTCGACAAGCAGGTGCTCGATCACCTCGACAAGGTGCTGCTGCACCTGGTGCGCAACGCCGTCGACCACGGCCTGGAGACGCCCGAGGAGCGCGCCAGGGCCGGCAAGCCGCCGGAGGGCGTGCTGCGCCTGGCCGCGCGGCCGGTGGGCGGACAGATCGAGCTCTCCGTCTCCGACGACGGGCGCGGCATCGCTCCGGCGCTCATCCGCGAGGCGGCGGTGCGCCGGGGCGTGGTGGAGTCGGCGGAGGCGGCGCGGCTGACCGACGCCGATTCTGATCCGCCTCGTCTTCCAGCCCGGCTTCTCCACCCGGGAGCAGGCCACCGACGTGTCCGGCCGCGGCATCGGCCTGGACGTGGTCACGCAGCTGACCGAGCAGCTGGGAGGCTCGGTGCGCGTGGAGAACCAGCCGGGCCGCGGCTGCCGGTTCGTGATGACGATGCCCGTTTCGCTGGCGCTGACCCAGGTCCTCTTGGCCGAGGCCGGCGGGCGGACCTTCGCGCTGCCGGCGGTCTCGGTCGAGTCGGCGCTCCGGGCCCCCGCGGACGCGGCGCGGCCGTCGGGAGAGGGGCACGCGCTGCCGGTGGGCGGCGCCCTGACCCCGCTGGTCGACCTGGCGGCGCTGCTGGGGCTGCCGGCGGGCCACGCGGCCGACGAGGACCTGAACGTGGCGGTCGTGGAGAGCGGCGGCCTGCGGCTGGCGCTGCGCGTCTCCAAGTTCGTGGGCCAGCGCTCGGTGGTGGTGGCGGCGCTCGACCCGTTCCTGGCCGGGGTGAAGGTGGTGTCCGGGACCGCGGAGCTGGAGGGCGGGCGGCGAGTGCTGCTGTTGTCGGTGCCCGAGATCTTCAAGCTCTCCTCGCGCGGGATGATCGGCCGGCACCGGGACGAGGCGGCGCGCCGCAAGCGGGTGCTCATCGTCGACGACTCGCCGGTCATCCGCGAGGTCATGGCGCCCATCCTGGAACGGCTGGGCTACGAGGTGCTGGAGGCGGGCAACGGCCGCGAGGGTTTCGACCGGGCCTGCTCCGACCTTCCCGACCTGGTGATGACCGACGTGGAGATGCCCATCCTCGACGGCTTCGGGCTCATCGAGAAGCTGCGCTCCGCCGACGCGGTTCGCCGGGTCCCGGTGGTGGTCCTCTCGACGCGCGGGGCCGAGGCCGACAAGCGGCGGGCGATGCAGGCGGGCGCCAACGCCTACCTGGTCAAGACCAGCTTCGACGAGGGCGAGCTGAGCCGCACCTTGCGGTCGCTCTTGAGCTAGAGGAGCCATGGGCCTGCCGCTGCGCGTCATCGTCGTCGACGACTCCGCCTTGCTGGTCGAAGCGCTCACCGACGCGCTGGAGGAAGAGGGCGAGTTCAAGGTGGTGGGGACGGCGTCCAACGGCCGCGATGCCGTGGCGCTGGTCGAGCGGCTGTGCCCGGACCTGGTCACCATGGACGCCCAGATGCCGGTGATGGACGGCCTGGACGCGGTGGAGCGGATCATGGCGAAGGCGCCGACGCGCATCGTCATCATCACCAGCGAGCCGAAGGGGCGGGGCGGGGAGCTGGTCTTCGACGCGCTGGCGCGCGGGGCGCTGGACGTCATTCCCAAGCAGCCGATGCTCGAGGGCTCCCGGGAGGCGCGCTCGCTGCGCGAGCGGCTCAAGCTGCTGGTGCGCGTGCCGCTGCGCACTCGCGCGCCGCGGGTGGTCCTGCCCAGGACGGGCTCGCGCGGTGCGCCCGGGGCTCCGTGCGGCGTCATCGGCGTGGCCGCGTCGACGGGCGGCCCGGCGCTGCTCGAGTCGCTCCTCGGCGGGCTGCCGGCCAACTTCCCGGCGGCGGTGCTGATCGTCCAGCACATCGCCGAGGGCTTCACGCCCAAGCTCGCGAGCTGGCTGGGCCGGGCGTGCGCCCTGGAGGTCCGGGTCGCGCGCGGGGCGGGAGAGCGGCTGGAGCGCGGCGTGGTGCTCTTCGCCCCGGACGGCGCGCACCTGATGGTCGATGCCGGCGTGGGCGTTCGCGTCGATCCCGCGGGGGCCTACCACGAAGGCCACAAGCCGTCGGGCTCGGTGCTGCTCTCGTCGATCGCCAGGCACTATGGACGGCGAGGCGGCGGGCTGGTGCTCACGGGGATGGGCCGCGACGGCTGCGACGGGCTGATGGAGCTCAAGCAGGCGGGCGGCTGGACCGCGGCACAGGACGCGGCGAGCGCCGCGGTGGACGGAATGCCCAAGGCGGCGCGGGAATCGGGCGCGGCGAGCGAGGTGCTGACCCCGCAGGAGCTTCCCGGAGCGCTGGTCCGCGTGGCGACCCGATGGAACAACCAGGCTGGGGGCTGATCCGGAGATGCCGCCCGGCGCGCGCCGCCTGCGTGACAGGTTCTCGGGCGATCCGGCGTGGATCGCTGGGCTGGTCCTCGCGTGCCTGGCGATCGTCGCAGCCGGCCGTGGGCTCCAGCCGGGCCTGGACTTCTGCCGCTGGGACAACTTCGAGTACTTCAGCCCCATCCTCCAGTACGCCCACGGCTTGTGGCTGAAGGGCGAGGTCCCGCTTTGGAACCCCCACCAGCATCTGGGGGAGCCGGTCCTCGCGCAGGGCCAGTCCGGGGCTCTCTACTTCGGCTACACGCTGGCGGAGGCGCTCCGCGTCCTGCTGGGCCTGGCGCCGGGCACGCTGATGCTGCTGGTCGTCCTCCTGCACCTTCCGTTGGCGGTCGTGGGGCTCTGGCTTCTTCAGCGGGAGCTGGGGGTCGGCAGGCTCTTCGCAGCGGTCGCGGCCCTGAGCGTCGCGTTCGGTGGCTACCTCAGCTCCATCGCGTCCGCGTGGATCCTGGTGCTCCCGATCTTCGCGTGGCTGCCGTGGATCCTCTGGGGCTGCTCCCGGCAGCTCGCCCGTGGCGGAGCGGCCGGGGTCGTGCCCGCCGTCGCTGGGCTGGGCGCCGTCGCCGCCGTGGGCCATCCGCAGTTCGTCATCTACGTCTGGCTCACCGCGGGTGTCTTCTCGCTGGCAGCCGGTCTCGCGGCCCGCCAGGCGCGGCGGCTCCCGCGGATCGCGCTCCTGATGGCGCTAGGTGGGCTCGTCAGCCTCCCCGCGTTGCTCCCGGCCTTGGACGGCTATCAGCACTCGGCGCGAACCGACGTCTTCACTCTGGCGCAGTTCCTGGGCCGGCCGGCCGCGCCGCGGATGCTCTGGGGGCTCCTGTCGCCGGTCTTCCCCCTCGACAACGGGTTCCTCCCCGACAGGGCCTCGGTCATGGGCTACGTCGGCGCCTGGATGGTGCCCGCGCTCGCGGCGGGGGGGGCAGCGCTCACGCGAGGCGCGAAGGCCTCCGAGACGCGGCGGGTGCTCCTGCGCTCATTTGCCGTCTGTCTCGGGGTGGGAGCGTCCCTGGTCTGGCTGGCCACCGGCGAGCACGGGCGGCTCTACCCGCTGACCTATGGAATCCCCATCTGGTCGTCCCTGCGCTGGCCCTTCAAAATCCTCCTCGTGGCATGGGCGCCTCTGACGGTCGCGGGAGGCATCGGCCTGCAGCTCCTCGCGGACGCCGCGACCTCGAGGGCGGCCCGGGCCGTGCCCGTGGCGCTCGCCGTGGGGCTCTCGACTTGCGCCGCGGTCGCCCTGGGGACGCTCCCTCGCTTCTCCTGCGCGGACGTGGTCGTGCTCGCGGCGGCGGCCTGCGTCCTCGTCTCGCTCGTCGCGCTGGACACGCGTTGGGGACAGGTCTTGCTGGGCGTCGCCAGCGTCGTCTCCTGCGCGGCGGTCCTCGCGCTCTCTCACGACATGGGCTTCACGACCTACCCGGAACGGCTGGGCGCCTACGGTGCGGATCGCCTGGGTGTGGACCCCGCGCACCGAGTGTTGCCGCTCTCGTCCGTGGACGCCAAGGCCCCGCGCCTGCAGGCCCTGGCGCTGGCCGAGTCCGCCACGGCCAACGGCTATGAGTCGGCCACGGGCAAGGCGGAGGGCCTGGTGCCGGTCTGGTACCAGAGCTCGTTGCCGACCGACGTCCCGGGAGCGCCCGTCCGCCCGTTCTTGACGCTCTTCCTGTCGAGCGGCCTCATGCGCAGTTACTCCATCGGATCCCTGCTCGTCTCCGCGAACGACGTGGAGGTCCGGAAAATGGTGGAGGCGGCGGGCCACCCGCTGCTGCGGGACTTCGATGGGGTCGCCGTCTACCAGGTCGAGCGGCCCATGGGGCGCGCCTGGTTCGCGCCGACGCGGGTGGTCTCGGCCGCGGCCGGTCCGTACTGGGGAGATCCGCAGCGGCCGGAGGTCGTCACGGTGCAGGGCTCGGTGGAGTCGTCCGAGGTGCAGCCCGTGGGCGTCGTCCGGAGAGTCGACTCCCGGCCGTCCGAGGTGGTGGTGGAGGTCGAGGCCCCCGAGGGAGGGTACCTCGTGCTGTCGACGTCGTTCTATCCGGGCTGGAACGCCGAGGCGGACGGCACACCCCTGGCGATCGAGCTCGTCAACGGTCGGCTGATGGGCGTGAGGCTGCCCCCCGGAGCCAGGACGGTGCGCTGGTCCTTCACGAGCCCGGCGCTGGAGTTCGGCTCCTCGATGGCGCTGGTGGGGGTGCTGGGGATGGCGGGTTGGGTCCTGCTGGTGTGGCACCGGGCGAGGGCGGCCCGGGCGCCATAGCGCGTCGCCCCAGACGGGCTCCGGGCTGGCTACCACTGCGGGGATTCGTTCGCACTGCAGCCATCCGGGCAGAAGTGCTTCATGGAAGGACTTCCGCACCTGCAGCGCACCCAGACACGCGACGAATTGCAGGCCGGACTTGACGCGCACTCGGCGATTTTGGCTCCGGCCTTCTGGTTTCGGATGGACTCCACACAGGAGTCGCGGGGGCCAGCCCACTTCAGTGGCCTTCGTGCAGATAGCCGGGGGCATTCAGCCCCCGGTCTCCATCCGGCAGTCCTGGTTGTCTACCTTCCGAACCTCAATTGCCGCCGGGCGCCCACCAACGTCGCAGACCCCCGACACCGGGCCGCAGCCCGGGCCCTCCACCCGCCGGAAGCCATACCGCTCGACCAGCTCCCGCTCGAACCCGGGCACGTGCGCACCGCGTGCATACGGGGCTCGGGGTGCTCGCGCAGCATCCGCACAGTGCCTCCAACGTCAGAAAACCGGGGGCTGAATGCCCCCGGCTATCAGCACGAAGGCCACTAAAGTGGGCTGGCCCCCGGAGCTACCGCTGCGGAGGGACTCGGGCGCACGGCAGCCATCCGGGCGGAAGAGCGCTGAGGAAGGAATCCGTCTCGCCTGGGAACGCTGCAGGTGCAGGCGTGCTGCGCGGACTCGACGCGCACTCGACGATCTCCGGGTTCCGGTTCCAGTCGCTCCCACCGTTCATCCGTGGTCTGGGCGTCGTGGTGCACCTTCTGGTTGCGGATGTACTTGGCGACGATGGGCGCCTCGTCGGCCCGCAGCGAGAACGCTGCGTAGCCGACCTGCCAGCGGAACAGCCGTCCGGGTGCGATCCGGTGGGACATCTGATGCGACGAGCCGCCCTTCACCTCGCGCACGAGCTTGGAGATCGCCAGCGTTGGCGGGACGCAGGCAAGCAGGTGGACGTGGTCGGGCATCCCGCCTACCTGGATCGGAGATGCCCCCAGTTCCTTGCACTTGGCTCCGATGGCTGACCACAGATCAGCCTCGAACTTCGCGCCGATGAGTTGATTCCTTCGGTACGTCGACCACACGAAGTGCACGTACAACTCGGTTAGCGACATGGTCCCCTCCGTTCGCGGAGCGGAATGCTCCGTCGACCTTGGCTTGTACCAAACGGGTCCGACAATCGGTCCGCGGAGCCGAAGCCATCGAAGCCATCGAACCCATCCCGGGGCGGAGCTGCGCGCTCGGCAGCGACTCCACGGTGGATTGCCGGGGGCGAGCCCACTTCAGTGGCCTTCGTGCAGATAGCCGGGGGCATTCAGCCCCCGGTCTCCATCCGGCATCCTTGGTCTGCTGCGCCCCGCCCAGGTCGACCTTCCGAACCTCAATTTCCGCGGGCGCCCACCGAACGCCGGCGACCAACGGGTCTCAGCGCTCCACCCGCCGGAATCCGTATCGCACCACCAGCTCCTGCTCGAACCCAGGCAGGTGCGCGCGGCCCATGATGACCAGCGCGTACGGCGGCTCGGGATGCTCGCGCAGCATCCGCACCGTGCCGTCGGCCATCAGCCGGTCTCGCGTCGTCACCAGTCCCATCGCCGGGTGGACGAGCCAGCACCACTTCCAGCGGCGCAGGAGCGTCGCCGGCACGAGCAGCAGGAAGTGCGCCTCGAAGGCGACGGCCACGGCGGTGAGCGCCGGCACGTACAGCCCCAGCGCGCTGACGGCGATCTGCGAGAAGAGCACCGCGAAGAGGACCGTGAGGTAGAGCGAGGCCGCGTGCAGCCCCAGCGGCATCCGGTCCGCCTTCTCGAGCGCGAGGGTGTTGCCCGCCGGCGTGTTCCGGGCGTCGACGATCGTGCTGTCCTTCACCAGCCCGAAGGACGCCAGCCGCAGCAGGAGCCGCGGCACGTGGATGAAGAGCCAGAGCAGGTGCCCGGCGAGGACCTTCCTGACCTGGAAGGTCTCGACGCCGCGCAGCTCGAACGCCGCGACGACCTCCTTGCCCACCGCCGACGCCTTCCCGAGCTTGAGGTGCGCCTCGCCCAGCATCACCACGAGCCGCGGCTGCTCCCGGGGGACTCCAGCATGCGCACGCCGTAGCTGAGCGGGAGCGCCTGCGCCTTCTCGAGGGCCGCTCGTGCGGCAGGCGGGAGCGGGGCAGGGGGCACGTCGAGACGATACCTCGCGATTGCCCGCGCGGCAGGCTCGCCATAACCTGCCGCGGTCTTCCATCGACGACCGAACGCCCACCGGAGGCCCGACATGAAGAGCATCCAGGACCGACTCTCCCGCCGCGCGCAGGGCAAGGCGCCCTCGCC
Source organism: Myxococcales bacterium (assembly GCA_049841135.1). Lineage (GTDB taxonomy): Bacteria > Myxococcota > Myxococcia > Myxococcales > UBA5297 > JACRCT01. The sequence continues at coordinate 862,426 of JASGHK010000001.1, read as the reverse complement.
CATCCGCGAGCTGGTGCCGCTGATGAAGCTGCCCGGGATGATCTCCTTGGGCGGCGGCTACCCGAACCCCGACACCTTCGTCTTCGCGCGCGTCGAGGTGGGCTTCAAGCAGGGCGCCAGAATCGTCCTCGAGGGCAAGGAGCTCGTCGGCGCCTCGCAGTACGGGCCCACCGACGGCCAGCCCGAGCTCGTCTCGAGCCTGCTCGAGTGGCACCAGAAGAAGGACGGCGTGAAGCTCGAGCCGAACCAGCTGCTCGTGCTCAACGGCTCGCAGGAAGGGCTGTTCATCATGCCCTACCTGTTCCTGGACGATGACGACACCTGCGTCGTCAGCGAGCCGGACTACTCCGGCGCGCTCGGCGCCTTCGCCTCGTTCTGCAAGACGACGCCGGTGAGCGTCCCTCTCGACGGCCAGGGCATGGACACCGACGCCCTCGCCAAGGTGCTCGCCGACCGCAAGGCCGCGGGCCAGAAGGCGCCCAAGTACATCTACGTCGTCCCCAACGGCCACAACCCGGGCGGCGTGGCGCTCTCGCTCGAGCGGCGCAAGGCGCTGGTCAGGATCGCCGAGGAGCACGACCTCCTCATCCTCGAGGACGACCCGTACCAGCTGGTGCGCCTCGACGGCTCGAACCCGCCGCCGACCCTGCAGTCGATGGCGCCGCACCGGGTCATCCGCCTGGACTCGTTCTCGAAGATCTTCACCCCCGGCCTGCGCGTCGGCTACGTCACCGGGCCGGCCGATGCCGTGCGCCAGTTCGTGCTCTTCAAGCAGTCGTGCAACCTGCACACGAGCGCGCTCGCCCAGGCCCTGCTCGACAAGTTCATGCGCACCGTCGGCCACGAAGGCTTCCGCGCGGAGATCCGCAAGAACTGCGAGTTCTACCGGACCAACCGCGACGCCATGGTCGCCGCCGCCCGGAAGCACCTGCCCCGGGAGGTGCGCTTCAACGTGCCGACCGAGGGCATGTTCATCTGGTTCGAGCTGCCGGCGAAGTGCGACGCCAAGCGGATGATCGAGGCCGACACGCGCAAGGAGCTGGTCATCGCCGTGCCGGGCGGGGCCTTCTCGACCACCGGCGGCCTCAAGAACTGCATGCGCGCCAGCTACAGCATGGTCACCCCGGATCAGAATCGACGAGGGCATGAAGCGCCTCGGCCGGATGATCCAGTCCGAGCTGCAGCGCGGCTGAGCACGCCCTCTCGAGGTGTGCGGCCCCACGCTCGCCGTTAGGATGCGGTGGCTTCAAGCGCAGAGGAGTCCGTGATGCGTAGGTGTTCGTTCTCCCCGGCAGCGCTTTGCGCCGCGCTGCTCGGGATCGCCGTCCTGTGGGCGCGACCCGTCTTCGCCGTCGAGGCGGCGCCGCAACAGAAGCGCCTGGTACTGACCGAGCTCAAGTCCACCGGGGTGAAGCCGGAGCTGGTGCGCACCCTGACGGACGTGCTGCTGGAGTCCCTGCGCGCGCGCTCGGGGATGAAGGTGATGGGCCGGACGGAGGTGGAGGTCATCCTCGAGCACGAGGGCCAGCGCCAGCTGCTGGGCTGCACCGACCAGGGCTGTGAGGCCGACCTCGGAGCGGCGCTCAAGGCCGACTACCTGTGCAGCGGCTCGCTGGGGCTGGTGGGCACGACCTACCTCGTCAACCTCGCGCTGACGGAGGTGAAGACGGCGCGGGTGTCCGCGCGGGCCTCGTCGACGGCGATGGCCGCGGGCGAGCTGGTGGCGGCGGTCCAGCGCGCCGCCGAGGACCTGGTGGCGCCATCGGACCACCGCAAGGTGGCCGCGGCCGGAGCGGGACCGGGGTTCAAGCTCACGGGCAAGTCTTCGCTGGCGATGCTCGACCTGACCGCGAGCGGCCTGGAGCCCAAGGTGGTCGACAGCCTGACGCAGGTGGTCGTCGACGAGCTGAAGAACCTGCCCAAGGCGACGCTCATCTCCCGCGACGAGATCCGCGCGCTCTTCGCGCACACCCGGCAGGCCCAGCTGGTGGGCTGCGACGACGCGGGTTGCCTCTCGGAGCTGGGCGGGGCGCTGGGCGTCGACTACCTCGTCTCCGGCAACGTCGGTCGGGTGGGGGACACCTACCTGCTGCACCTCAAGCTCATCTCCATCAAGGGCGCGAAGATCGCCAACCGCGTGGCCGAGTCCTTCGTGGGCGAGGAGGCGCAGCTCATCGGCGCCACGCGGTTCGCCGCACGCAGCCTGGTGGGCTTGCACGGCGACGGGGAGGGCCAGCTCGAGGTGCCCAAGCCGGTCTCCGACGCGCGGCTCCTCGTCGACGGCAGGCCGGTGGAGGGGGAGCTCCGCGGTCCAGTCTCTCAAGGCCGGCAAGTACAACCTGCGCCTGGAGGCCGAGGGCTACTCACCCTGGTTCAGCGACGTCTACGTCGACCCGGGCGCGCTCACCCGCGTGAACGCGACCCTGCAGTCGGTGGGCTCGCCGGTCTACAAGAAGTGGTGGCTGTGGACCCTGGTGGGCGTGGTCGTGGCGGGAGGCGCGGCGACCGCCGCCGTCCTCGCCACCGGGGGCGCCGGGTCGAAGACCGAACCCTTCTACTTCGAAACCACCCTTCCCCAGAGGTAGCCGACCATGCGCCGCCTCTCCGCTCTCGCCGCGCTCCTGCAGCTCGTCGCCACCGGCTGCACCTCCAACGACCGCCACCGTCCGCTCGAGGTCGGGCTGCCGGCCCAGCTGCGCCAGGGACTGACCCGGTCCGACCTGTGCTCCCGCCTCGAGGTGCGCCTCTCCTTCGACCGCATCGGCGACATCGCCGGCGCGCTGGTCGACGAGACGCTCGTCCCCAAGGATGGCGAGCCCTGCACCTGGAAGCTGGAGAAGGCTCGCGACCTGTACCCGGGCAAGTACGACCTCGTCGTCCGCTTCCAGACCAAGGGCAGCTTCGGCACCTGCGAGAAGCCCATCCTCGCGGGGATGTATGTGCGCCGCGCGCTGGAGTTCCCTTTCCCCGACGGCTTCACGGGCCTGACCGACGCTGACTTCCTGTCCGCGCCGGCCGACGCCAATGACGCGCGCCTCAACGGCGAGAAGGTGTCGTTCGACGACGACGGCGACGGCCAGGCCAATTTCGACGAGCTGCTCCTGGGCAGCAATCCGTGCCACTGGGGCACCGGGAGCAAGCCCACGGTGACGGTGACGCCCTCGACGACCAATGCGAGCGAAGCCACGCCCATGACCCTGACGCTGCAGACCAGGCAGCCGCAGGACGCCCCGTTCACCGTGGTGCTGAAGATCAAGCACGCGCAGCTGGGCTACCAGACCAAGGAGGCGACGGTGACGCTGCGCACCGACGACAGCGCCGCCCCGGTCCTGGAGCCGGCGGCCTCCACGTTGTCGTGGCGCGAGGAGTGGAAGCTGGCGGTCGTCCCTCGCGGCGACGCGGGGTTCGTCGAGGCCGACGGCAGCGGCGGCGGCACGTGGACGCTGTCGTTCACGCCGGACGAGCCGTTCGTGGGCGCGGTCGCCATCGAGGCGGTGGCGATGGACCGCGACCAGACCCTGGCCACCGGCGCCGCCAGCCTCCAGGTCGCCGAGAGCATCGCCACCGATGCTCCCCACCTGTTCGCGGTGACGGCCGACCAGACCCCAGAGACGCCGCTCGACCAGCTGGTGAGCGCCGACAGCGCGGAGTTCGCCGAGGAGCAGGGCAGCACGCGCTCCTTCTTCGTCGCCGACAGCTCACCGGGCTCGGCCTCCAGCAGCTGGTCCGCCGCCCTCCAGGCCAATGCGCCGAAGGGGATGACCATGAGCTGGGCCAAGCCGCTCATCACCCTCACCTGGGCGCCCACGAACGACGACGCGGTCGCCGCGAAGGCCACCGCGGGGATCGACCTGCGCGACGCGTCGAACCTGATGGGAGCGCTCAAGCTGAAGCTGGTGGTCGCGCCGCCGCGCAACGACGCCCCGGTCGTCGACCCGCCGGCGTCGCGCTTCCTGATGCTGCCGGACGTGAACCGGCCCGGAACGGCCTTCACCGAGGTGCTGCTGCCGTTCGTCGTCGAAGACCCGGACGCGGTGGCCGAGCGGCCCCAGTGCGAGGTCCTGGGGGTCGCCGTCACCAGCCCCACGGCCTGCACGCCCTTCACCCAGATCACCTGTGAGGCGGCGGGCTCGTTCACCGACCGGCCCCACTCCAACGACGGGGGGACGGAGACGCACGCCGCCCGGCTGTGGCCGTTCACCATCACCCTCAAAGTGAGCGACACCTACGCCTCCTGCGGGCTCAAGCCGCGGTTCACGGTGACCGTCAAGGCCACCGACACCCCGCCGCCCGGAGCCAGCAACGCGGTGCCGCTCGCGGGCACCAGGGCGTTCGACCTGCGGACGGCCGACGCCTTCGAGGCCTACACCATCGACGGACTGCCGGAGCAGGTGACGGCGGCCTACATCGACGGTGCCGTGCCCAACGGGACCGGGGGGACCGTGCCGCGCGCCCTGGTGGATACGCTGGACTCCGTCGCCGTCGTCGACCTCGAAGGCCCCACCTCCGGCTTGCGCAAGACGTTCTTGCCGTCGGAGATCCAGGGCGGCCAGCTCGCGCCGCCCGCCGAGGCCTACGGAGCGGTCGACCTGTTCAACCACCGCGTCGTCATCCAGGGCTCGGTCCTTCCGGGTGGAGACAACGGATTCATCGTCGTCGACCTGGTGACGATGGCGGTCGTGGGCTCGTTCACCGAGACGCAGCTGTGCGGGAAGGCGTCCTCGTACGTGACGAGCCCCGCCGTCGACCCGCGCAACGGCGAGTTCTTCGTCGCCTGCTACGCCACCAGCAGCGGCGCGCTCGTGAAGATCTCGGCTCCCGCCCAGCTCACCCGGGCGAACATGGTCACGCGCATGTTCTCGTACAGCCCCACGGCCTACGTGGTACCGGCGAAGGACGGGCAGGGCGCCCCGAAGTCGTGGCTCGTCTGGCAGGAGGCGACGGAGATCAAGCTCATCGACCTCAGCACCTTCGCCAACGCCACCCTGGGCGAGACGAAGGTCAGCTACACCTCCGGATCCGTCTACGGCCAGTTGGTCGACCGCGAGCGTGGGAGCTTCCTGTTCATCCACGACAAGGCCGGCGACGTGCTCCTGGCGCGCCTGCGCTTCTCCCCGGACCCGGTCATGGACACTTCGTTGAGCATGGGTCCGTCGCTCTCCGGCTCCGACCACGGGATGGTCTTGCGACGGCCCTTCTCGAAGGCCGCGACGCCGCCGCCGCACCTCGTGGTCTCACTCGGCGACGACAGCGGGACGAGCCCCTTCGGTGTCCAGTGGATCGACTTGGACAAGTGGGAGACCGTCCCGGTCGACCCGCCTCGCAACATCGGCGACTACACGTTCGGCAATGCACCGCGACGCTTCTTCGCCACGCCGGACCACCGCTACTTCCTCAGCCTCTCGGCGGTGTACGCCCCGACCGGGGAGACCCTCCACGGGTGGAGCGACTACACCGACGCTGCGAAGATCGAGTTCTCCGATGCGGAGCTCAGCAAGTCGCTGTTCGGCCACCCCGCCACGAGCGATGAAGCAAGCCTGACGCTGCTGCCGCTGGGCAGCAACAAGCTCCGCGTGCTCAAGTTCACCGAGGCGGCTTTGGGGCTGGACGAGTGAGGCCCCAAAAGGCGACGGCCGGGCAGAGCGCCCGGCCGTCGGTGAAAGCAAGGGCAGGAGCAGCGCCTACTTCGGCGCGATCTGCCGGACCGAGTCGATGACCGTGCCGTCGACCCACTTGATGGCGGCGACGACCTTGTCGGTCAGCTTCGGCTTGGCGGGGGCGCCGCCGCACATCCGGTCGACCTGGCGCTTGAGGTCCTCGATGGTCAAGAGCGGGAGCCCGCTTCCCTTGACCGAGTCGAGCAGGTCCTGGCGCTTGGGGTTGATGCAGATGCCGCGCTCGGTGACCACCACGTCGATCAGCTCGCCGGGGCCGCACAGCGTCGTCACCTGATCGACGACCACCGGGATGCGGTCGCGGTAGGCGGGGATGAGCAGCATCACGCACTTGCTGAACAGGCAGTTCTGCCAGCCGCCGATGCCGTGCAGCAGCCGCCCGTCGGAGTGCGAGACCACGTTGGCGTTGTAGCCGACGTCGATTTCGGTGGCGCCCAGCACCATCACGTCGACCATGGAGGCGAAGTTGCCCTTCGAGTGCCAGTTGTAGCTGGTGAAGGGGCTGGTCGCGAGGTGGCGCGGGTCGTCGCGCATCGACTTGACGCCGTCCAGGTCGAAGGTCTGGCCGTCGAGCAGGTAGTCGATGAGCCCGTCCTTGAGCATCTGGACCAGGTACTTGTTGCTGCCGCCGCGGGCGAAGCGGGCGGTGATGCCCGCCTGCTTCATCAGCTCCGCCAGGTAGAGCGAGAACGACAGCGTGGTGCCGCCAGCGCCCGCCTGGAAGCTGAAGCCCTGCTTCATCAGCCCGGAGGCCTTGACGAACTGCGCCGCCAGCTCGGCGATGCGCAGGCGGTCGGGGCTCTTGGTCACCTCGGTGGTCCCCGAGACGATCTTCGCGGGGTCGCCAATCTTGTCCATCACCACCACGTAGTCCACGTGCTGCCCCTGGATCTGCCAGGGCACGCACGGGAACGGCACGAGGTTGTCGGTGACGACGATGACCTTGTCGGCGTACTGCGAGTCGGCCAGGGCGAAGCCGAGCAGGCCGCAGCCGGACGGACCGTTGACGCCGTTGGCGTTGCCGAAGAAGTCGGCGCTGGGCGCGGCGATGACGGCGATGTCGATGTGCACCTCGCCGTCCTGGACCGCCTGGTAACGGCCGCCGTGCGAGCGCAGCACGCCCATGCCCTTCATCTTGCCCTGCGAGGTGAAGTCGCCGAGCTTGCCGTTCATCGAGCCTTCGATGTGGTGAACGACGCCCGACTCGAGGTGCTTGATGATTGGCTCGTGGCAGGGGAACGAGGCCGAGGGGAACCACATCAAATCGCGCGCCTCCAGCTCCGCCGCGGCGTCGAAGATCTGGTTGGAGACCAGGTCGCCGTTGCGGAAGTGGTGGTGCGTGCTGATGGTCATCCCGCTCTTGAGGCCGCACTTGGCGAGTGCGGTCTTCAGGTCGGTGACGCGCTTGTCGCCGTTCTCCGGGTAGTCGGAGTTGCAGGGGATGGGGCGGCTGGCGGTGTTGCCCGTCGGCCGGTGGGCGTCGACGCCCTTGTACGGGATGGCGGGCTTGCCATTGACCTCGGTCGGGACCAGGCGCCCGGCTGCGTTCTTGACGATGTCGCTCATGACTTCACCTCCGCCGCCTTCGCCGCAGCCTCGGGCGGTTTGACCTCGCGCCAGTTGGCGTCGAGCTTGCCCATCGAGACCGCAGTCCGGACGGTGGCGAGCGCGCGCTTCACCACCGGCGGGTCGATCATCTTGCTGCCCAGCGAGACGACGCCGAGCCCGCGCTTCTGCGCGTCCTCGAAGGCCAGGACGATCTTCTTGGCCTTGTCGATCTGCGCGGCGTCGGGCGCGAAGGCCTCGTGGACCACCGGGATCTGCCGCGGGTGGATGCAGCCCTTGCCCTCGAAGCCCAGGCCCTTGGCCTCGAGCACCGAGGCCTCCAGGCCCTTCATGTCGGCGACGTCGCTGAAGACGGTGTCGATGGCCTGGACGCCGGCGGCGCGCGCTGCGTTGACGACCACGCTGCGCGCCCAGAAGCTCTCCTTGCCCTCCAGCGTGCGCTGCGCGCCGATGTCGGCCGTGTAGTCCTCCAGGCCGATGGTCAGCGCGACCACGTTCGGGGACGCCTGCGCGATGGCCAGCGCGTTGAAGCAGCCCAGCGCGCTCTCGATGATGGGCATCAGGTAGACCGGCTGCGTCGGCGCGATCTCGTCGATGCGCGCCTGCACGGCCTTGATCTGCTCCGCCGTCTCCACCTTGGGGATGAGGACGAGCTGGGCGCCGTACTTGACGACGAAGTCCAGGTCGTCGAGGCCAGCGGGGATCTGGTTGATGCGGACCTGGCGCTCGGAGGCGCCGAAGTCGATGGCCAGGAGGGCGTTCCGCACCAGCACCCGCGCGGCGTCCTTCTCGGCCGGGGCGACGCTGTCCTCGAGGTCGAGGATGACGCCGTCGGGTCCGTGCAGGCCGGCGTTGACCATGAACTTCGGCTCGTTGCCGGGAAGGTAGAGCCGCGAGCGGCGCAGGCGATCGCGCGCGCTCTTGGGCATCGGGGCGCCCATGGGCTCGGCCAGGAGCGGCCGGTTGATGGTGATCTTCGCCCGGCGCGCCGCGGCTTCGAGGCGGGCGCTGATGGTGAAGGGCAGGGCGCCGAAGTCCTCGACCTTCACCGCCGCGTCGCGCACGTCCAGCGTCTTCAGCTCGCGTTCGATCTGCTCGCGGATGGAGGCGCCGTACATGACCTCGACCTTGCTGACGACCTCGATGCGCAGCCCGCTGCCGCCAGGCTCGATCGAGATCCAGCAGTCGGAGCGGACGTCCTTTCCTCGCCGTCCGGCCTCAGCCATGGCTCGCTCCCTTGGCCTTGATGAGCTTCGCCCGCGCGTACTCGAGCAGCCCGCCGGCCTCGCGGATGGCGAGGATCTCCTTGGGGAGCGCCGGGAACTGGTAGCTCTTGCCCGCGACGCTGACCGTGCCGGCGGCCGCATCGACCTTCACCTCGTCGCCCGGCTTGAAGGCGTCCACCGCCTCGGCGCACTCGACCAGCAGCAGGCCCTGGTTGATGGCCGCGCGGTAGAAGATGCGCGCGAAGCTCTTGGCGATGATGGCCTCGATGCCCAGCGCCTGCAGACCGAGCGCCGGCTGCTCACGTGAGGAGCCGCAGCCGAAGTTCGAGCCGGCGAGGATGACGTCGCCCTTCTTCGCTTCCTTGGCGAAGGTGGCGTCCAGGTCCTCGAGCAGGTGAGGGAGGATCTCTTCGGCGGTCGAGCACTTGTAGGTGTACTTGCCGGGGAAGAGCATGTCCGTGTTGATGTCGTTGCCGTAAGCCCAGACCTTCATTTGCCGGCCTCCTCTCCGCGCGGATCCTTGATGGCGCCGAAGAGCGCGCTGTAAGCCACGGTCGCCGGGCTCGCCAGGTAGATCTCCGACTCGGCGTTGCCCATGCGGCCCTTGAAGTTGCGGTTCGACGTCGACAGGCACTTCTCGCCCGGCGCCATGGCGCCCAGGTGCGCGCCCAGGCACGGTCCGCAGCCCGGCGGGAGCAGCATCGCGCCCGCCTCGACCAGCGTCGCGTAGACGCCCGTCGCCAGGCCGCGCGTCAGGATGTCCTTGGATGCCGGCAGCACCAGCAGGCGCACGCCCGCGGGCAGCTTCTTGCCCTTGAGGATGCGCGCCGCCTCCTCGAAGTCCGAGTCGCGGCCGTTGGTGCAGGTGCCGATGAGGAACTGGTCGATCTTGGTCCCGACGACCTCGGTGACCGGCACCACGTTGTCGACGGTGTGCGGCTTGGCGACGACCGGCGGGAGCGTGGCCAGGTCCAGCTCCATCTCCTGCCAGTACTTGGCGTCCTTGTCGGCCCAGACGAGCGGGTAGGTGCCGCGCTTGGTGCCGTGGGCCTCGAGGTACTTCTGGGCGGTCTCGTCGGTCTCGAAGACCGCGATCTTGGCGCCCATCTCGATGCCCATGTTGGCGATGGTCAGCCGCTCGTCCATGGTCAGCGCCTTGGTGCCGTCGCCATGGAACTCGACCGCGGCGTAGGTCGCGCCGTCGGCCCCGAAGCTTGCCGATGATGGTGAGGACGATGTCCTTGGCGGAGACGTTCCGCTGCAGCTTGCCCTTGAGCGTGACCTTGATGGTCGGCGGGCACTTGAGCCAGGTCTCGCCGGTCAAGATGAGCGAGGCGGCCTCGGTCCGGTCGATGCCGGTCGCGAAGGCGCCGAGCGCGCCGTACATGCAGGTGTGCGAGTCGCTGCCGACGACCAACTGGCCGGGGAGGGCGAGGCCCTTCTCGACCATGATCTGGTGGCAGACGCCGTTCCCCACGTCGAAGAAGTGGGGGATCTTGTAGGCGGCGACGTACTCGCGCGCCTTCTTGTGGTTGATGGCGTCCTTGTCGGTGGCGGCCGGGACCACGTGGTCCAGGACGATGCAGTGCATCTCCGGCCGCTTGACCCCGAACTCCTTCAGGTCCTTGGCGATCTTGCCGACGATCGCCGCGGTGTTGTCGTGCGTGAGCAGCCGGTCGGGCTGCACCGTCACGATCTCGCCGACCACCACGTTCTTGCCGCTCTTCATCGAGAGCAGCTTCTCCGCGAATGTCTGTCCCATGAGTTCCTCACCCCCGGCCCCTCGACGTTGGTGGCGGCAGGCCTCCGTGCCTGCCACCTTCCTCGCCGGTCGGGCGGGTGAATGAATGAGTTAGAGCAGCCCGCCTCGCTGGTAGATCTCCGCCTGCACCTCGCTGAACGGTTTGCCCTTCACGACGCTGCCGTCCGCCCGCTTGATCTCGCCGGTGGCGAAGTCGACCTCGATGACCTCGCCGTCCTTCAGGTCGACCTTCGACAGGTCGGCGTTGAGGGTGGGCATGGCGTTGTTGATGGCGTTGCGCTCGTAGATGGCGCCGAACGACTCGGCGATCACCAGCGAGACGCCCAGGCTCTTGAAGCAGTCGACGGCCTGCTGCCGCGACGAGCCGCAGCCGAAGTTCTTCCCGGTGACGACGATGTCCCCGGGCTTGGCCTTGGAGGAGAAGTCCTTCCAGCCGTCCAGGTTGCCGAACGTGTGCTGGCCCATCTCCTTCAAGTCGGTGATGGCCAGGTGCTTGTTGTGGAAGATCATGTCGGTGTCGACGTTGTCCTTGCGGACAACCCACACCCGGCCCTTGACCTTCATCGGCTTGGGCTCGTTCGACTTCGGCGCCGCCGGCTTGGCGGCCGCCTTCTTCGCCCCCGGCCTGGGGCGCAGCGTCGGCAGGGCGTTGTTCACCATCTGCTCGGCGGTGCAGATGAGGCCGGCGACGGCCGAGGCCGCGGCGGTCTGGGCGCTGGCCAGGAACACCATGCCCTGGCCCTGCTTGCCCTCGAAGTTCCGGTTGCCCGTCGAGAGCGTGATCTCGCCGGGGCCGTTCTGGCCGATCTGCCCGGCGGCGCAGCCCGCGCAGCCGGCGTTGCCGATGAGCGCGCCCGCGTCCTTGAAGACCTTGAACAGGCCCTCATCCAGGCAGCGCTTCCAGACCGCGTCGGTGGCCGGCACGACCTTGAAGACGACGTGCTGGAAGACCTTGCGGCCCTTGACCACCTCGGCGGCGGCCTTGATGTCCTCGTAGCGTCCGTTGGTGCAGCTGCCGATGATGACCGAGTCCACCGGCGTGCCCGCGACCTCGCTCACCGGCACCACGTCCTCCGGGTGCCCCGGCCGGCTGATCATCGGCTCGAGGCCCTGCACGTCGACCTCGAAGACCTGGTCGTACCTGGCGTCGGCGTCGGCGAAGACCGGCTCGAACTTGGCGCCGGCGGCCTTGCAGAACTCGATGACGGCAGGCGAGGGCGGGATGAGGCAGATGATGGCGCCCATCTCGGTGCCCATGGAGGCCACGGTGATGCGGCCGGCCACGTCGAGGTTCTCGATGGCCTCGCCGGTCAGCTCGGCCGAGTAGCCCAAGAGGCCGTTGGCGCCGAACGTCTTAAGCGCCGCGAGGACGAGGTCCTTGGGCGTCGCCCGCGGGCCGGGCTTGCCCTTGAAGACCACCTTCACCGAGTGCGGGACCTGGAACCGAATCTTCCCGCGCGCCCAGGCCGCGGCGATGTCCACGTCGCCCATGCCCTGACCGAAGGCGCCGATGGCGCCCAGGATGTTGGCGTGGGAGTCGGTGGAGACGAGCGTGCCGCCGGGGCCGATCATTCCCTTCTCGATCGCCAGGTGCGTCCCGATGCCCTGGTCGATGTCGAAGACCTTCAGGCCGTTCTCGCGGGCGTACGTGCGGCACGACTGCTGGTTGGCGGCGTACTTCTGGTCGCTGCCGGTGGGGTTGCAGTCGAAGGTGAAGACGGTGCGCGAGGCGTCGGCGACGCCCAGGCCTGCGTCCTTGATGTTCTTGACGACGTTGGCGCCGCCGAAGTCGCGGGCGGCGCGCACGTCCATGAACACGTCCACGATGTCGTCCGGCTGGCAGGGCTTGCCGCCGGCGTGGGCGCTGAGGATCTTCTCGACGAGCGTGTGTCCCATGGTCGTTCGGGCTCCTTGGCTACTGGATGAGCTGGCCCTTGGAGGCCATGACCAGCGGGTCGAAGGTGCCGAAGTCGGCCTGGTGGATGAGCACCGTCTCCAGGACCTTGGGCGCGCCTTCGCCTTCCTTGGCGTGGCAGGCGACCGTGTTGACGATGTCGTCGGACAGGCCGACCTTGGCGCAGAAGATGGCGCCGCTGATCGGGTGGCGGGCGAGCTCGCCCTTCTTGCTCTTCTTCCAGGTCCCGTCGCTCTTCCGCTCGATCTCGACGAGCTTGCCCACGTCGTGGAGCAGGCCGCCGGCGGCCAGGCGGTCCCAGTCGATGACGTAGGGCATCTTCTTGTAGGTGTCCTGCTGGCCCTTGGCGAGGCCGATGGCGCCGCGGGTGACCGCCAGCGTGTGCTCCCAGAAGTTGATGCCCTTGGTGTCGGTGAGGAGCGTGAACGGCATCTCGTTCAGGTCCTTCATCGACTGCCAGCCGCCCTCCTGGATGGCGAGCATGTAGGCGTCGACGACCTTCTTCTTCAGGTCCTCGTTCTTGATGAGGGCCAGGCCTTCAGCCAGGACGGCTTCCACTTCGGAACGCTGGATCATGGGGAGTCCTTGCAGACGGAAGCCCGCCGGCTTCGAAGGGCCGGCAGGCTTCCGAGGGGATCGGCCTGTCCGGCCGAGGGAGGACGACGATCGTTGAATGGGGAGTGACTAGAGCGCCTTGAGGATGGCGTCGGTCATCTGCTGCGTGGTCGCGGCGCCGTGCTTGAAGACGTCCGGGCCGCCGGGCAGGCGCATCATGTCGTAGGTGCGGACCTTGCCCTCGGAGACGACGGTGGCGATGGCCTTGCGGATGCGCTCGGCCTTCTCAATCTCGCCCACGTAGTCGAGCATCATCGCCGCGGACAGGATCATCGCGCAGGGGTTGACGATCGAGGGGCTCAGCTTCTCGTACTTGGGCGCCGAGCCGTGCGTGGGCTCGAACACCGCGATGTCGCGGCCGATGTTGGCGCTGCAGGCGAAGCCCAGGCCGCCCACCAGGCCGGCGAAGCCGTCGGAGAGGATGTCGCCGAACAGGTTGCTGGCGATGAACACGCCGTACTCGTCGGGGTTCTTGGTCAGCCACATCATCTGGGCGTCGATGTTGGTCGAGCCCAGCTTGACGGTCGGGTAGTCCTTGCTGATCTGCTTGGCGATGTCCTCCATCATGCCGCTGGTCTCGCGCACGACGTTGGGCTTCTCGCAGACGGTGACCCACTTGTAGTTGTACTTCTTGGCGTACTCGAAGGCCGCGCGGCAGATGCGCTCGCAGGCGTTGCGCGTGAAGATGCGGCAGCTGACCGCCAGGTCCTCGCCCTTGACGTCCTTGAAGGCCTTGAACTGCTTGTGGGTCTCCAGGGCCTTGCGGACCTCGGCGGGCGGGTTGGTCCACTCCACGCCGCAGTACAGGCACTCGGTGTTCTGCCGGAAGATGACCGCGTCGACCTTCGGCTCCTCGACGGCGCCGTCCTTGTTGCGGCGGACGAAGTTGAGCGGGTTGCCGGCGAAGGACTTGGTCGGCCGGACGCAGATGTCCAGGTCGAAGTGCTGACGCATCTTCACGATGGGGGAGAAGTAGGTGTAGCCCTTGCCCTTGAGCGCGGGGTCGAGCTTCCTTCTCGGCGTCCTTCTTCGGCTTGCTGGTGATGGCGCCGAAGAGGCCGAGCTTGTGCTTCTCCAGGAGGGCAATCGTGCGGTCGGGCAGCGCGTTGCCTTCCTTGCACCAGAAGTCCCAGCCGATGTCGGCGTTGATGTACTCGGCGTCGAACTTCACGGCGTCCAGGACACGGAGGGCTTCGGGAGTGACCGTCTTGCCGATTCCATCGCCCGGCATCACGACCACGGTGCGCTTCGTCATTGTTTGCCTCAGACAGCCCGCAGTGCGGGCCCGGTGGGTGGGAAAAGCGGGAAGATCGATACCCCATTTGGACGGCCCGTGGAAGCCGGCCGAGGGCCCGCTAACGGCCACGCCGGGGTTTTGCAATTCGACCTTGTAAGGTAGGGTATTCGGCCCGCGCGAAAGCGGGCATCTTCCAGACCACGCAGGCGTCTTCCCCGAAGTCCGCCTGCCCAACCGAAGAGAAGGGGATCAGCCGTGAGCTACTACCAGATCGCGCCCGAGAAGGTGATTCCGACGCTGCAGAAGAACATCCTCGTGGACGGCTTCCACGTCATCATCGACCTGGAGAAGTCGAAGGGCTCGTACATCCACGACGCCGTCAGCGGCAAGGACATCCTCGACTTCTACAGCTACTTCGCCTCGCTGCCCGTCGGCCACAACCACCCGAGCCTCACCGACGACCGCGAGTTCATGAAGGCGCTGACCCGCGCGGCCATCGCCAACCCGGCCAACTCGGACATCTACTGCCCCGAGTACGCCGCGTTCGTGGAGCAGTTCGCCAAGTACGCGATGCCCAAGGAGCTCGAAGTACCTGTTCTTCGTCGCCGGCGGCGCGCTGGCCATCGAGAACGCGCTCAAGACCGCCTTCGACTGGAAGGTCCGCAAGAACCGCGCGGCGGGCAAGGGCGACAAGGGCACCAAGATCCTGCACTTCCGCGAGTGCTTCCACGGCCGGTCGGGCTACACGATGAGCCTGACCAACACCGACCCGGTCAAGACCGACCTGTACCCGAAGTTCGCCGACTGGCCGCGCATCACCAACCCGAAGATCCAGTTCCCGCTCGACGCCAAGGAGACCAAGCGGGTGGCCGAGGTCGAGGCCCGCGCCGTCGCCGAGATCGAGGACGCCTTCGCCCGCTACCCGGACGACATCGCGGCGATCATCATCGAGCCCATCCAGGGCGAGGGCGGCGACAACCACTTCCGCAAGGAGTTCTTCCAGGAGCTGCGCCGCCTGGCCGACAAGAACGACGCGCTGCTCATCTTCGACGAGGTGCAGACGGGTGGCGGCCTGACCGGCAAGCTCTGGGCCTACCAGCACTACGGCGTGACCCCGGACCTCGTGGCCTTCGGCAAGAAGTTCCAGGTGTGCGGCATCATGGCCGGCCCGCGGGTCGACGAGGTGCCGGACAACGTCTTCAAGGTCTCCAGCCGCATCAACTCCACCTGGGGCGGCAACCTGGTCGACATGGTCCGCTGCATCAAGTACCTGGAGATCATGCGCGAGGAGAAGCTGGTCGAGAACGCGGCGGCCATGGGCGAGAAGATGGTCAAGGGCCTGAACGCGATGGCCAAGAAGTTCGACTGCATCTCCAACGTGCGCGGCCGCGGCCTGTTCGTGGCCTTCACGCTGGAGAGCACCAAGCAGCGCAACGCCATCCGGCAGGCCTGCTGGGACGCCGGCCTGGCGACCCTGTCGTCGGGCCCCGTCTCCATCCGCTTCCGCCCCTGCTTGACGGTCACCGCCGAGGAGATCGACAAGGCCATGGGCATCCTCGAGAAGGCGATGGACAAGGTCGTCGGCAAGAAGCGCTGATGGCAGCAGGCCTACGTGCTTGCTACTGAATGACGACGGAATGACCTGAGCCGGCGGTGACGCAGCGACGTCGCCGCCGGTCTCTTATCGGCCGGACCAGCCGCGACGACGACGAGCGAGGGATGGGAGAGCGTATGACCGAGGTGAAGTACACCGAGTTCGCCGCGCAGGCCGTGGGGCTGGCCGACATCTTCAACGAGCTGTTCAAGAAGCCGGTGCCGGGCGCGCCCGCCAACTACCGGGTGCAGCTGGCGGTGCCGGACGGACCGTCGACCGCGGGCGGCAAGCAGGGCACGCAGCACATCAAGCTCATCCCCATCGGGCAGGGGCCGACGCACGTCGCCGGCTGGGCCAACCAGGCCGACAAGCAGGCGGAGATCCGCAGCTGGGAGCACGTGGTCGCGGTCCACCACCAGCGCGCCGCCGGACGGGGCGGGCTGCCGGACGAGACGGCCTACCGCAAGCTCGTCCTGGACCTGAAGAAGTTCTTCGAGGGCGAGCAGTTCGCGGTCTCGGTCGTCGCTGCGCCGCGGCTGGCCGACGACGAGGCGCCGAACCTGACGCCGAAGGGCAGCGGCTCGAACACCATGGTCGTCGTCGCCGGCATCCTCGGCGGCTTGGCGATCGCTGGCGTGCTGGCCTGGCTGTTCCTGAAGTAGCCGTCCTTCCAGGTGATTTCGGATCAATGCGCCCAAGTTCCCGGAATTGCCGGGTATTTGGGCGCAGCCATCTTGGGCGCGTCGGGCCGCGAACCGCCACAGCCGCTCCGCTGGCGAACCCAAATTGCCAAACAGGCCCCTGGATGCCGCCAGGAGGCCCCAGGAGCCGACTTGGGCCGTCAGGCCCATTTCAATGGGGCTGGCCTTTCCAGCGGCCGAGGCCAAGCCTCCTAGCGGCTCTGGGGTGCCTTCCTGCGCGATCTGTAAGTGCGCTTATTTGTTCTTGTTTTTGGCGCGATCTCGCCGGCCTGTGTTCCAGCCGAGGACCAAGAGCCCCGTCAGTCCCAAGCAGCCGACGAGGGCCGTGGCGATGACGCCGCCGCGAAGGAATCGGCGCTTGTAGGTGACGAGAGGACCGTCGCTATAGTTGGGCCTGCACCAGACCCAGTCTCCTTCCGAGCCGATCCCATCGGGCTCCGCCGAGCACTTCGAATCGGCGCGATGCATGAGCTTCTCGCGTACCGCGCTGCGCGGATAGACGAACTGGGCACCTGCGGCTTCTGCGGTGCGCCAGGCGGCCAGGTCCTTTTCGGTGATGCCCATGCCCTCGACGAAGCCCGCCGGCAGCGAAAGGTCTTCTGGCGAGAGTGGGCCGCACTTCTTTCCGTGGCCGCAGGAGCGGAACACGACCAGGTCCTTGCACAGCTGGGCGGCCCTGTTCGCGCGGTCCGAGGCCCACGCGCGCCTTTCGGCATCGGTCAGCGCCAGCCCCTCGGTGCGCGCGAAGTCCGCCGCCTCGAGGCTGCGCGACCACTCCAAGCACCGTTCGCCGCGGGGGCCCTCGAGGTAGACGTTGAAGGCCTGCGCAGGCGAGGCGCACGAGAGCACGGCGATCGCTGCCACGAGCGGCGGACGGCGGGGCGTCATGGCCTCTTCACCAGGCCACACGCGTCGCAGAGCTCGCGAACGTCTTCGCCGCCGCACAGTTCGACCAGTGGCTTGGTGGCATCGCGCGCGGCCAGAGCATCCAGAAGGAAGGCGCGGCACCCGCGAAGCTGCCTTTCGACCTCGGCTACGGCGGCGCCGTCTTCGCGAAGATCGTCCGCGTAGACCTTTACGGTTCTGGCTCCTTCCAGGAGGGATTCGGATCGAGGAAAGCCGTTGGCGTGGTGCGTCAGCGTGCTCGTGATCGACTCGGCTTCTCTTTGGTGCAGCTCGTGCTGCATGAGAATGGACTTCGCGGGGAATGTACGGGCCGCAGAGCCGGACGGCGCGCTCGCTGGCGCAGGCGCGGGAGGTCTTCGCCGCGACGGACTTGCCCAGATACCGGCAGCCCCTCTCGATGGTGGAGGGGGTCGCGGTCCGCTCGCCATGCTCCAGCAGGATCTCCGAGAGCCTGAAGCTCGCCTTCACGGCGGCGGCGTGGTCTCCGAGCGCCTCGGAGGCCTCGACATAGTCGGCGAGGGGAGCAGTTGCGTCGAGCGGGCGCTTGTCAGACAGGAATCGGTCGGCCATGCCCCAGGAGGTGCGCTGGAGGCCTTCGTAGTCCTTCGCCTTGCGCTGGGCGACGACGGCCTTCAACCGCCACTCGGCGCCGGCGGGGTCCTGCAGCAACGACCCGAGCTCGTGTGCCGCGCGGCCCATGGCCCAAGCGTCGTCTCTCTTCTCGGCCTCGGAGTAGGCGGTGCGGAAGGCCGCCTCGGAGTCGGCGACTCGGCCGAAGGCATTGAGCACCTCCCCGCGGCGGTGGAGCGCGCGAGTCGCGAATTCGGGCCGGTTCACCGCGAGCGCCCGGGTGCGAATCGACTCCAGGAGCGCCAGCGCCTCATCGGGCTTGGCCTGGCGGCGGAGTGCCAGCGCCCGGTCCAGCTCCGCCTTGAGCGCCGGGTCCGAGTCGGAGCCGGGAAAGACCGGCTCTGCGACCCCCGCATCCGGCGCGGCGGCCATTGTAAGGGCGAGCAAGACGGCCAGTGCCATGTCCCGAGGCTACTCGGGGCTGACGACGCCGGCCAGGGGCTCAGGTGCTCGGCTCTCTCGGCCGCGACACCTGCGCCTCCCAGTGCCCGCGGCAGCCCGGGGTCGTGCAGGCGACCATCGGCTCGCCGCCGCGGTCATAGGCGAGGAGCCGGGCATCAGCGCCGCAGTGCTCGCACCGGACCATCGGGAGCATGAGCTGGGTCGGAGTGAGAAGAAGCCGCGCCCGCGCGGCCCGGTCGGCTGCGGGAGGACGACGATCGAATTCGGCCATGAGCGCCCCCTGCGTCTCGCCCCGTGGAATTGGACGAAGAGAGCTTGATGCTGGTCCCCATGCCGGGTTGCAGCGGCCCCCAAGCGGGAGCCGCCGCCAACGCTGAATGTGAACGGCCTTTTACGTAGCCGGCTGCGGCCACACCTGCCGCCGTGCCGCGGGCCGCAGCGCGAGGTAGGCGATTCCGCTCGTGAGCGAGACGAAGCTCCCGGCGCCGACGGTCAGCCAGATCCAGCTCGCCGGAACGGTCGCATAGATGGGCACGAGGGGCGCCAGCAGCGCCACGGCGAGCGCCACCGAGAGGATCCGAGTCAGCACCTCCATCTTCGCCAGGCGCTTCGGGTCGAGCTCCTTCAGCCCGTCCCAGAGCAGCTGCTCCTGCCGCCAGTAGGTGTAGACGACCGGGATGATCTCCAGCGTCAGGAACGCGGAGGTCAGCAGCCCGCCGACCATCGGCGCGGCGATCCGCTTCATGACGTCGGCGCCCGAGCCGGTCGCCCACAAGAGCGGCATCAGGCCGATGAGCATCGTCGCCACGGTCATCAGCTTGGGCCGCACGCGCATCACCGTGCCTTCGAGGTGCGCCCAGATGATGTCGTTCAGGTCGCGGATCTTCCCGGCCTTGCGGCGCCGCTCATAGGCGTTGTCGATGTAGACGATCATCACGATGCCGGTCTGCGCGGCGAGCCCGACGAGCGCGATGAGCCCCACCCAGACCGCGGTCGAGAGCCGGTAGTCGAGCAGCCACAGGAGCCAGATGCTGCCGACCAGCGCGAAGGGGATGGAGAGCAGGACGATCAGCGTCTCGGTGAAGTTCTTGAAGTGCAGGAAGAGCAGCAGCACGACGATGAGCAGCGTGAAGGGGATGACCAGCTTCATGCGCTCCGACATCTGCTCGAGCAGCTCGTACTGGCCGGTCCACTTGAGGAAGTAGCCCTGCGGCATCTTCAGCTCGCTGCTCGCCTGCGCCTTGCGGACGACCTCCTTGGCCTCGTTGACGTAGCCGCCGACGTCGCGGGACGGGTCGACGTCCACGTAGACGTAGCCGACCAGGAAGCCGCCCTCGTCGCGGATCATCGGAGGCCCGCTGGCGATGCGGACGTCGGCGAGGAGCCCGAGCGGCACGAAGGTCTGCTCCGGGGCGCCCGACTGCCCCTCGCCGGTCGCCGGCGGAGCCATCGGCGCGGACGAGCCGGGCATGGCGGGCAGGCCAAGGCCCATGCCGGAAGCGGAGCCCACGTCGAGCATCGGCGCGGAGTTGCCCAGGTTCGGTCGCGCCGGGAGCGCGGCGCCCGTGGAGCTGCTCGAGCCGCCCTCCATCCCGCCCATCGCCAGCGCGGTGGCGGGGAGGAAGGTCCCCCTCCCGCTGTTTGGGAGGGGGTTGGGGGGAGGGCTGCCGAAGCGCAGGAGGTAGGGGGGAGGGGTGTCGAGCATCCCCATCTTCCCGGCGCCGCCGCCGCCACCTTTACCGACCGGCACCAGCAGCTGCTTGAGCCGCTCGACGTCGCTGCGCAGGTCCTGCGGGTAGCGCACGTTGATGGAGAAGCGGTTGCGGCCCTCGACGGTGGTGCTGATCGGCGCGCCGCCGATGGCCGCTTCGATGGTCCGCTGCACCTCGCCCACGGTCAGCCCGTAGCGGGCCAGCGCCTTGCGGTCGGGGACGATGTCCACGTAGAGCCCGCCCTGATTGCGCTCGTAGAGGACGCTGCGGGTGCCGGGCACCGGCGCGAGGAGCCGCTCGAGCGTCGTGCCGATGGTCTCGATCTCCGCGAGGCTGCTGCCGTGGATCTTGATCCCCACCGGCGTGCGCACGCCGGTCGTCAGCATGTCCACGCGGGTCTTGATGGGCATCGTCCAGGCGTTGGTCCAGCCCGGCATCATCAGCTTCTTGTTCATCTCGGCCGTCAGCTCTTCCCAGGTGATGGGCGTCTGCTCCGGCCAGAGCTTGCGCAGCGCCGGCTTCGTGAGCTCCGGGGCCCAGCTCGAATACCAGCGGACGCGGTCGAGCTTGCGCCACTGCTCCACCGGCTTGAGGCGCACCGCGGTCTCGACCATCGTCAGCGGCGCCGGGTCGGTGGCGGTCTCGGCGCGGCCGGTCTTGCCGAAGACGGAGGCGACTTCTGGGAACTCACGCAGCACCCTGTCCTGCGTCTGGAGTTGGCGCTTGGCCTCCTCGATGGAGATGTTCGGGAAGGTCGTCGGCATGTAGAGCACGTCGCCTTCGTTGAGCGGCGGCATGAACTCGTGGCCCAGACGCAGCGCGATGGGGATGGCGGAGAGGATGGCGAGCAGGCCGATGAGCACCGTGGACTTGGGGCTGCGTAGCGCCACGAACACGAACGGCTTGTAGAGCCGGATGATGAACTTGCTGATCGGGTGGGTGGCCTCGGAGCGGATCTTCCCGCGCAGCAGCGCGTCGCGCAGGGCGGGAGCGAAGGTGATGGAGACCAGCGCCGCGGCGAGCATCACGAAGGTCTTGGTGAGGGCCAGCGGCTTGAAGAGGCGCCCCGCCTGCCCGGTGAGCGTGAAGACCGGCAGGAAGGAGACCGCGATGATGATCAGCGAGAAGAAGATGGCCGGGGTGACCTCGCGGGCGGCTTCGGCCAGCAGCTTGCGACGGTCGGAGCCAGGCGGGGCATGCTCGAGCTTCTTGTGGCTGGCCTCGATCATCACGATCTCCGCGTCGACCGTGGCGCCGATGGCGATGGCGATGCCGCCCAGGCTCATGATGGTCGACGGGATGTCGAACAGGTACATGGGGATGAAGGAGAGGGCGACCGAGACCGGCAGCGAGAGGATGGGGAGCAGGGCGCTGCGGAAGTGGAGCAGGAACAGGATGATGACCAGCGCGACGACGATGGCCTCCTCCACCAGCGCGCTCTTGAGCGTGCCGATGGAGCGGTGGATGAGGTCGGAGCGGTCGTAGGCGATCTCGATCTTCACGCCCTCCGGCAGCCCCGGCTTGAGCTCCTCGATCTTCTCTTTGACCCGGTCGATGACCTTGAGCGCGTTCTCGCCGTAGCGCATCACCACCACGCCGCCGACGGCCTCGCCCTGGCCGTTCCACTCCATGAGCCCGCGGCGGATGTCTGGGCCGAAACGGACCGTGCCCACGTCCTTGACCAGCACCGGCGTGCCGGTGGGCCCGTTGACCTTGAGCACCACGTCCTCGAGCGCGGACAGGTCCTGTACGTAGCCGGTGCCGCGCACGTAGTACTCGCGGCCGCTCATCTCCAGCACGCGGCCGCCGACGTCGCCGTTGGAGTCGCGCACCGCGTCGATGACCTGCTGCAACGTGACGCCGTGGCTCTTGAGCTCGTTGGGGTCGACGGTGACCTGGTACTGCTTCTGGTAGCCGCCGACGCTGGCGACTTCGGCGACGCCGGGGACCTGGCCGATGGCGTAGCGCAAGGTGAAGTCCTGCAGCGTGCGCAGCTCGTCCAGGCCGTGCTGGCCGCTCTGATCGACCAGCGCGTACTGGAAGACCCAGCCGATGCCGGTGGCGTCGGGCCCCAGCTGCGGCCGCACGCCTTCGGGCAGCCGGCTCTGGATGGAGGCCAGGTACTCGTTGACGCGGCTGCGGGCCCAGTAGAGGTCGGTGCCCTCCTCGAAGATGACGTAGACGAAGCTCATCCCGAACATGGTGCTGCCGCGAACGTCGACCACCTTGGGCGCGCTGATCAGCCCGGAGACGATGGGGTAGGTGACCTGGTCCTCGACCAGCGTCGGGCTGCGGCCCATCCACTCGGTGAAGACGATGACCTGCGGCTCGGACAGGTCCGGGATGGCGTCCAGGTTGACGCGCTTGATGGAGGTGAGCGCGGCGAAGAGCGCGAAGCCCACGCCGAGCAGCACCAGCAGGCGGTTCTTGGCGCTGAACTCGATGATCTTCTCGACCATGGCTACCTCTCCGCCTTCGGCTGGCCGTGATCGGCGTGGCTCGGCGCCGGGGCCGCGGACATGCCCTCGATGGCGGCGCGCAGCCGGCTCTCGGAGTCGATGAGGAAGTTGGCGGTGGTGACGACGAGATCGCCCTCGGCGACGCCGGACAGGATCTGGGTCCGCTCGCCCAGCCGCGCGCCGAGCTTCACGCGGCGCGGCTCGAAGCGACCGCCCTCCTTCGAGAGGAAGAGGTACTGCGTCTCGCCGGTGTCGACGACCGCTTCGGAGGGGACGACCAGGCCCTCGGCCTTGGCGAGCTGCAGCGCCACGTTGCCGAACATCCCCGGCTTCAGGCGCAGGTCGGGGTTCTTGAAGGCCAGGCGCACGCGCAGGGTCCGCGTCTCGGCGTTGAGGGTCGGGTAGATGAACTGGACGCGCCCGGTGAAGGTCTCGCCCGGGTAGGCCTGCAGGGTCAGGGTCGCCGGCTGGCCGATCTTCACGCGGCCGATCTCCGACTCGTAGATGTCGGCGAGCAGCCAGACGCGCGAGAGGTCCGCGACCTGGAAGAGCTCGGCGCCGGTCTGGACGTAGAGCCCGGGCAGGGCGGTGCGCGAGATGACGTAGCCCTGCACCGGCGAGCGGATCTTCATCGCCCGCTGCGGCTTGCCCGACTTCTCCAGCTCGCCGATCTCCGTCTCCGAGATGCCGAGCAGCTCCAGCTTCTGGCGGGCGTCGGCCTCCAGGCCGCCGTTGGGCGAGCCCTGCTGCGCCCAGCGCCGCGCGTTGAGGAACTCCTGCTGCGCCGCGAGGAGCTCCGGGCTGTAGATGGTGGCCAGCTCCTGGCCCTTCTCCACCTTGTCGCCGGTCTGCATCACGAAGACCTGCTCGATCCAGCCCGAGAAGCGGGTGTGGACGTGCGCCAGGCTCTCCTCGCTGGCGGCGAGCGAGCCCACCGTGCGCAGGTCGTTCTGCAGCGACTGCCGCGTCACCTTCTCCGTGCGCACGCCCGCGAGCTGCACGCGGTCCTGCGTCAGCTCGATCGGCGCGAGCCCCGGCACCTTCTCCTGCTCCTTCGCGGCCAGGGCGGGGATGGTCTCCTTGGGAACAAGGAACATCTTGCAGATTGGGCAGCGGTCCTTGGCGCTCATCCCGGTCTCTTCCGGGTCCATCGGGCAGGCGTACGGATCGCTGGGCTCGTGGCGGTGGCCTTCGTGCCCCTTCTCCATCGTCTGGTCGTGCTTGGGCGCCCCGGCCTTCTCGACCTGCACCAGGCTCATGCCGCAGATGGGGCAGTCGCCGGGGTGGTCCTGGATGACCGCCGGGTGCATCGGGCAGTGGTAGAGCGTGGCGGAGGCGTCGAGCGTCGCCTTGGCCGTGGAGCGCGAGTAGGCGGCGAAGGAGACGGCGGCCACTCCGGCCATGGCGACGACCAGGAGCCAGCGGACGACGCCCATGACGCGGGTCCCGCGGGGAGCCTGCTCCTCGCCTTCCGGCATCGCTTCGGGATGTTCGGTGTGCGTGGTGTCCATGGTCAGTGTCCCTGGGATGCGGAATCGGATTCGGAGGGGTGGGCGCCGCGGAAGGCGACGATGGTCGCTGCGGAGGAGGCGGTGGTCGCCGGGGCGGCGGTCGCCGGGGTGGACTCAGGGAGGACGGACGCGGAGGTCGGGGTGCCGTCAGACTCGTCAGATTCCGGGGGCTGAATGCCCCCGGCTATCTGCCCAAAGGCGGCTGAAGCCGGCTGGCCCCCGGCACTGCGCTGTGGAGTCGTCGCGGATGCGGGTGCCGCCGCGTTGGCTCGGCCGAGAGGTTCCGACGCAGGGGTGTCGAACCGGGGGCCAGCCCACTTCAGTGGCCTTGGTGCAGATAGCCGGGGGCCTTCAGCCCCCGGTTTCCGGTCCGAAGAGCCCGGAGGCTGTCCTGTGCCCGCCGGCCTGCGCTCCTCGGCAGGTGGCGGCTGCGCGTGGTCCTTCGTCGGCCTCTCATGGCCGGACGGGCCGATGCCGTGCGGCATCGCCCCGGTGGCGCGCTCGACGTCCGCCCAGCCCGACTGCAGCTGGGCCAGCGCGCGCTCGCGGTCGATGCGCACCTGCAGGAGCGAGCGCTCGGCGTCGAGCAGCCCCAGCGCATCGGCCTGGTTGGAGGCGAAGGCGGCCTCCGCCGCCTCGTAGCTCTGCTTGGCTTGGGGAACGAGGTCGCGCTCGAGCAGCGTGAAGGTCTCGCGCGCGGCGCGGTAGCGGGCGAGGGCGTCGCGAAGCTGGAGGCGGGCGGTGACCAGCGCGGCGTCGCGGGTCGAGCGGTCGGCGGCCACCGCGCGCTCGGCGGCGGCGACCTCCTCGCCGTGGCGCGGGTTGAGCCAGGGCAGGTTGACCGAGAGCATCGCCGAGAAGCCGTGCTGGGAGTGCTCGCCCATCGGGTTGTAGACGTAGTCGAGGCCGACCATGACGCTGGGCCAGAGCCCGCTCTTCCGGGCGGCGTCGAGGTCGGCCTGGCTGCGGGCGACGCTGGAGTCGATGGACGCGAGCTCCGGACGCGCCTCGACGCGGGCGTCGAGCGAGGAGGCTTCGGGAGCCTGCGGAGGCGCCGGCAGCTCGGCCAGCTCGCCCAGCGGTGCGTCGACGGCGCGGCCGACCAGCGCATTGACGAGGGCGACCGCGGAGGTCCGCGCCTGGTCGAGCGAGGCGAAGTCCGCCTTGAGGCGCGACAGCTCGACGCCGGCGCGCAGCACGTCCTGCTGGGAGACGCGCCCGGACTGGTAGTTGGCCCGGGCGAGCTCGACGATGCGCTGGGCGAGCTGGACGTGCTCCTCGCGAATCCGGCGCTCGCGGTCCACGCGCAAGAGGTCGGCGTAGGCCTTGTGGAGCTGGTTGACGACGTCCAGGGCGCGGGCGCGGCGCTGGTGCTCGAGCGACTGCGCCTCGGCCTTGCCGGCCCGCTCGCGTGCACCGCGGACGCCGTAGGCCGGGAACTCCTGCTCGAGCCCCACCATGTGCATCTCGGCGTCCCACGGGCGCTCGAGGGGCGCGTTGTAGAACTGGTAGCGCAGCGACAGGTCCGGGAACCCGCCGGCGGCCTTGGCCTTCAGGCCCGTGGCGTGGACGCGCTCGCGGTCGGCGGCGAGGTCCGGGTTGTGCGCGAGCGCGCGGGCGACGAGCGAGGGAAGGTCGGCGCGCGTGTCGAGGGGATCTCCCCCGGCATCGGCGCCGGCG
Organism: Myxococcales bacterium; assembly: GCA_049841135.1. GTDB lineage: Bacteria > Myxococcota > Myxococcia > Myxococcales > UBA5297 > JACRCT01. The sequence goes on along the minus strand of JASGHK010000001.1, from coordinate 836,835 downwards.
ACGATTTGCAAGGCCAGCAAGGCGGCCAGGTGTGCGTGCATGCTGTAGCTCCAGGAAGTGAGCGAACGAGACGAAGGGGCTTCACGGCCTCGGCGTCCGGCTCACGACAGGAGCGTGCAGGTCCTCAGCAGGATCGGCGGCCCTGGATCCGTCACCGAAGTGCGCTCGAAGAGGCGCAGCGGCGCGTCGGCAGGGGGCGCGGCGGGAAGGTCGGCGACGAAGGAGAAGGCCGGCGCGGAGAGGTCGGGAGCGCGCCGGTTGTCGAAGCCCGGGGTCCGCTCGGCCTGCACGGTCTCGACGACGCAGCAGGAGCGGGAGAGCGCCGGTCCCTCGGGCGCTTGCTCTTCGTGGTGGGTACAGCAGCAGGACTGGCGGATGGAGCCGTCGCGGCAGCGAAGCTGCGAGTAGGCGACGGCGTTCCCGCTCGCCAGGACGAAGGGGAGCAGGAGGGCAGCGCAGGCTCGCAAGGACAGGCTCATTCAGGCTCGGCTCAACAGGTTCAAGGCCAGACTCTTCCCGGTCCTCAGCACGACGCATGCCAGCGTGTTCCCTGGGAAAACCGAAGGTTGGAGGGCGCCGGGTGTGACGGCCGTGGTCACAGTGCGGCGGACGGGGTTACGAAGCCAAAGGCGTTGCGGGCGAAGCGGGTCCAGGCGATCTTCCGGGCGCGAGGACGACATGAACACGGACGACAGGTACTGGAAGCAGCGGTTGGTGGCTGGCTTCGGGAACAAGGGCCAGGACGCGCTGCGGGCGGCCAAGGTGACGTTGGTCGGCTGCGGAGCGCTCGGCTGTGCCCAGGCCCAGCTCCTGGCGCGGGCCGGGGTGGGGAAGCTGACGCTCATCGACCGCGACTTCGTGGAGCTGTCGAACCTGCACCGCCAGCTGCTCTTCGACGAGCAGGACGCGGCGCAGGCCATCCCCAAGGCCGAGGCCGCGGCGCGCCGGCTGCGCCAGGTCAACTCCGGCATCGAGGTCGTCGCGCGGGTGGCGGACGTGGCCCCGCAGAACGTCGAGAGCCTCATCGAAGGCGCGGACCTGGTGATGGACGCCACCGACAACATCGAGGTGCGCTACGTCGTCAACGACGCCTGCGTGAAGCACGGCATCCCGTGGATCTACGGCGGGGCGCTGGGCGTCGAGGGCACGGTGATGGCGGTGTTGCCGGGCAAGGGCCCGTGCCTGCGCTGCCTGTTCGACGAGCCGCCGCCTCCGGGGACCCTGCCGACCTGCGACATGCTGGGCGTGCTCAACGTGACTCCGGCGACGGTGGCGGCGCTGCAGGTGACCGAGGCGCTCAAGCTGTTCGCGGGCAAGCCGACGTTCCCGGGCGTCATCGCGCTGGACCTGTTCTCGAGCATGTTCCGCACGGTGAAGGTCGAGAAGAGCCCCGAGTGCCCGTGCTGTGGCCAGCGCAAGTTCGCGTTCCTGGAGGGCACGGCCTCGTCGGGCGCCACCAGCCTGTGTGGGCGCAACGCGGTGCAGATCCGGCCGGCGAGCGAGCACACGATCGATCTGGGCGCGCTGGCAGCGCGGCTGGCGACGGCAGGGAAGGTGACCAACAACGGGTTCCTGCTGCGGCTCGAGGTCGGTGAGCAGACGCTGCACGTCTTCCAGGATGGCCGGGCCATCGTGAAGGGGACCGACGACCTGGTGACGGCGCGGGCGATCTACGCCAAGTACGTCGGGACCTAGCGCAGGCGGTTGGCGGCTGGCGCGGCCGCTGGGAAGCTCGGGCGGCTTTCGACCTGGGGATGTGGTACGACCCGGCTCGAGTCGTGCTGCTCCACCTCGGGAGGGTCCATGCGCCGCCATGTCTTGCTGCTCACCTTCGCGGTGTCCGTGAGCGGTGCCGCCTGCGGTAACGATCCGCAGTCGGGCAAGGACGCTGGGGAGACGGGAAAGGACGCAGGAGCGGTGAGGCTGGATGCCGCCGCGACGCCTGCCTTAGACGCGGGCCTGTCCGATGCGAACGCCGTCGCAACCGACGCAGGCGAAGCCCCAACCGACGCAAGCGAAGCCCGGGCCGACGCAAGCGAAGCCCGGGCCGACGCAAGCGAAGCCCCGGCCGACGCAGGCGAAGCCCGGACCGACGCAGGCGAAGCCTCGACCGACGCAGGCGAAGCCTCGACCGACGCAGGCGAAGCCTCGACCGACGCAGGCGAAGCCTCGACCGACGCAGGCGAAGCTCCGGCCGACGCATCCATTGGCTTCGATGCCGGTACCGGCGGCTGTACCTCGGGTACCTCGCGGTGCAGCGGGCAGACGCCCCAAACCTGCGACTTGGACGGCGCATGGGTCGATGGCTCGCCGTGTGTGCACCAGGCCTGCGTGGCGGGCGTCTGCATCGGCGTGTGCGCTCCGGGGGAGCTGCGTTGCGATGGCCAGACCCCGCAGTCCTGCGACCCCAGCGGCGGCTGGAGGGCCGAGCCGGCCTGCGTGCACCAGACCTGCGTTGGCGGCACCTGCGGCGGCGTGTGTGCTCCGGACGAGCTGAAGTGCGACGGCCAGACGCCGCAGGCCTGTGACGGCGACGGCCTCTGGGCGTCCGGCGCAGCGTGCGCGCACCAGGTCTGCGTCGCCGGAGCCTGCACCGGCCTGTGCGCTCCGGGCGAGCTGCAGTGCGACGGCCAGCTCCCGCAAGCCTGCGATGCCAGCGGCGCCTGGGTGAACGGAACCGTCTGCGATGACCAGACCTGTGTGGCCGGACTCTGCGCAGGGGTGTGCGCTCCTGGCGCGGTCCGGTGCAGCGGCCAGACGCCGCAGTCCTGTGACCCGAGCGGTGCCTGGAAGGACGGTGCCACCTGCGTCGACCAGACCTGCGTCGACGGAGCCTGCAGGCCCAATGACCTTCCGCCGACGTTGCCGGCGACCCCGACGTTGGCGTTCTCCGGTGTCTCCTCCAACGGCCTGACGGTGACCTTGGGCGAAGCGGCCGACGACGACACGGCGCGGGAGGCCCTGCAGTACAGAGTCGTCTACTCGGTGAGCGCTTCTGCGTATTCGACGGCGGCAGCGGTCGCCGCGGCCGCGAGCGACGTGGCCCTCGACTGGGCGGCAGGCGGCTCGCTGGGCTGGTCCGGGACGACCGATCGCCGCACGGACGTCGTCGTGACCGGGCTCACCGAGGGGACGACCTACACGTTCTGGGCGGTCGTCCGAGACCAGGCCGGGAACCTGTCGCTCTACTCGAGCGCCAGCCAGGCCACCATCGACATGTCCCCGGTCGTCGGCACCCTCTCCTTCGGCCCCGCGACCGGGACGACCCTCGTCGTCCGCTGGAGCGCCGCGACCGACGGCAACACGCCGGCGAGCGAGCTCTACTACAAGCTCGTGCGCGGCCCCGGCGGTGCCGACCTGTCGACGCTGGCGTTGGCCGAGGCCGCCACTCCGGTGCTCGACTTCACCGCGGGCGCGCTCACCGCCACCGCTTCGGGGCTGAGCGTGTCGACGACCTACACGTTTGCGGTGATCGTCCGCGAGGGGACCTCCGGGCCGAAGGCCCTGTACACCCCACAGGCGTGCGCGACCACGACCGACACGACGCCGCCGACCCTCCCGACCCCCGCGACGCTGTCGTTCCCCTACGTCTCCATCGCAGCCCTGGAGGTCGCCGTGCCCCAGGCCTGGGACGACGTCACCGTGCAGGGAAACCTGCGCTACAAGCTGGTGTACGCCACCAGCCCCACGGCCTACGTCACGCCGGCGGACGTGGCGGCGGCCACGAGCAACGTCATCTGGGACTGGAAGGCGGGAAGCTCGCTCACCTGGAGGGCCCTCGTCTCGCCGCTCCTGCCCGGCACGACCTACTCCTTCTTCGTGGTCGTCCGGGACGAGGCCGGGAACATGTCGCTCTACACGACCAGCTCCGTCGCGACGGTCGCCCAGGTCTCCATCGGCGAGATCGCCGCCGGCACCGGCCTCTACCGCGATGGCTCGACCATCAGCTACGGCAAGACGTTCTCGGCGGCGCCCTACCTGCTGGTCAATGGCCTCGACGCCTCGAGCAAGCCCCTCATCGCCGGGGTGCGCTCAGAGAGCGGCGTCGCTCCCAGCACGACGGGATTCACGCTCAAGCTTCATGACCTGGACAACAACCCCGTCAGCACCCCCGCCACCGTCCAGTGGCTCGCCATCCTCCCCGCCGGAGGGCGCGCCGACGTGATCGCGGGCCGCGCCATGGACGTCGTCGACGGCCAGTACGTGGCCTTCCCAAGGGCCTCCTCGGAGGACCTCCCGATTGTCCTGGTCTCGGCGTACGACGAGAGCGTGGCCTCCCCGGTCCTCTCGGCTCCCTACAACGTGACCCGGAACGGCTTCACCGTGGGCCTGAAGGACGCCGACGGCAATCCGTCCATGGCCCACGTGACCTACCTCGCCGTCGTGCCGCCATCGAACTACCTCACGTTCGCGAACGCGCGGCTGCTCGGTGCCTACAACATGTACTCCAGCAACCAGCACCTCGGCATGCTCTCGAGCCTCCCGCCCACCGTCATCCTGGCCTCGGCGCAGAAGAACGTGTTCCCGTTCGCTGCCGCCGCGCGCAACGTCAGCCAGACCGGCTTCGACCTCAGCCTGCTCGACTACGACGGCGCACCCGGCACCAACATCTGGGTGACCTGGTGCGCGTTTGCGCTGCCGTAGCCGACGAGGGCCGGCGCTTTAAGCCGTCTCCAGCGCCTGCTTCAAGTCCTCGACCAGGTCTTCCTTGTTCTCGATTCCCACCGAGAGCCGGATGAACCCGTCGTGGATGCCCAGCTTCTGCCGCGTCTCCGGCGGCACCGAGGCGTGCGTCATGATCGCCGGGTGCTCGATGAGCGACTCGACGCCGCCCAGGGACTCGGCGCAGGCGAAGATCTTGACCGACTCCAGGAACTTCTTGGCCGCCGGCAGCCCGCCCTTGAGCACGAAGGTCAGCATCCCGCCGAAGCCCTTCATCTGCTTCCTGGCCAGCGCGTGCTGCGGGTGGTTGGCGAGGCCGGGCCAGGTCACCTTCTCGACCTTGGGATGGGTGAGCAGGAACTCGGCCACCCGGGCCGCGTTCTCCTGGTGCCGGTCCATGCGCACCGGCAGGGTCTTGACGCCGCGCAGCACCAGGAAGCTGTCCATGGGCCCCGGCACGCCGCCGACCGCGTTCTGCAGGAAGTACATCCGCTCGGCGAGCGCGGGGTCGTTGGTGCAGGCGAAGCCGCCCACCACGTCCGAGTGGCCGTTGAGGTACTTGGTCGTCGAGTGCGTCACCACGTCGATGCCCAGCTCCAGCGGGCGCTGCAGGTAGGGCGTCATGAAGGTGTTGTCGCAGACGGAGATCACCTTGCGCCTGCGGCAAATCTCCGAGACGCCGGCGAGGTCCACCAGCTTGAGCATCGGGTTGGTCGGGGTCTCGACCCACACCAGCTTGGTCTTGGGCGTGATCGCCGCCTCGAGGTTCTTCAGGTCGGTCAGGTCCACGAAGCTGAACGACAGCCCGGCGCGCTTGAAGACCTTGTCGAAGATGCGGAAGGTGCCGCCGTAGACGTCGTCGGAGCAGACGACGTGGTCGCCTGAGTCGAGCAGGTGCATCAGCATGTCGCTCGCCGCCAGGCCCGAGCCGAACGCCAGCCCGAACTTCGCGCCCTCGAGCGCCGCCAGGCAGTCCTGCAGCGCCTTGCGCGTCGGGTTCTGCGTCCGGCTGTACTCGTAGCCCTTGTGCTGGCCCGGGCCCGCCTGCACGTAGGTCGAGGTCAGGTAGACCGGAGTCATGATGGCGCCGGTCGTCGGGTCGGGCTCCTGTCCGGCGTGGATGGCGAGGGTCTCGAAGCGCAGGGTCATTCGGTGTCTCCGTCGTGAGCGAGGCGGCATCAAGGCCAGCCCCGTTTGGCCAAGTCAACAGCCCTCGTGAGGCGGTCCTCGCCGGAGGCGACAGGGGCCCGCGTCTCAACCTGTCGTCTTTGCAGGGGAATGTGCTGCGGGTCGCCCGACCCCACGTCTGCCTGCTAGTTTCTCCGATTCTCAAAGGCCGCAATTGGAGGGCGCAACACATGGCGAACGGCAACCGCACGGTGTTCGGGGTGGGAGTGCTCTCGCTCGTTCTGTCGAGCTGCAGCTGCAACACCCCTCCGCCGACCACCAACCACCTGCTGGGCGAGGGCGAGCGCTGCAACGCGGATGACGAGTGCGAGACCGCGCTGTGCGTGGCCCTTCCCCGCGAGGACAAGACCTGCCGGCGCAGCTGCGAGTCCGGTTGCCACTCCGAGGAGATCTGCACGACCTTCGGCACCGGCTCCAACGGCGGCCTGCGCGCCGGCTGCGTGCCCACCAAGGCGGGCCTGTGCCTGCCGTGTGACCAGGACACCGACTGCCCCTACGCCGCCGATGTCTGCCTGGCCATGGCCGGTGCGACCTTCTGCGGCCGCGACTGCTCCTATGACGAGGCCTGCCCCGAGGGCTATGCCTGCACCCAGGGCGTCGCGGCCGAGGGCGGGGTGGCGCCCAAGCAGTGCATCCCCAAGAGCGCGACCTGCTCGTGCATCCCGCAGACCTCGGGGATGAAGCGCCCCTGCGAGGTCAAGAACAGCTTCGGCACCTGCGCCGGCAGCGAGACCTGCACCGGCGAGGCGTACGAGAACTGCGACGCCCGCGTCCCCGCCGCCGAGGCCTGCAACGGCGTCGACGACAACTGCGACGGCAAGACCGACGAGGACATGCCGGACGTCACCTGCGGCCAGGGCGAGTGCGCGGTCACCGTCAAGGCGTGCCTCGAAGGCGTGGCGCAGACCTGCACGCCCAAGACCGGCAGCGACGAGCTGTGCAACGGCAAGGACGACAACTGCGACGGCAGGACCGACGAGGGGTTCGACCTCAACTCCGTCGACCGCTGCGGCTCGTGCGGCACCGTCTGCACCGTCGCCCACGGCACCCCCGGGTGCAAGTCGGGCGCCTGCTACGTCGCGCACTGCGACCAGGGCTGGGACGACTGCGACCTCAAGTACGAGACGGGCTGCGAGGCCAACCTCGCCACCGACGACAAGAACTGCAGCGTCTGCCTGAACGAGTGCGACCTGCCGTTCGCCAGCGCCAAGTGCGAAGCGAGCACCTGCGTGGTGGACAGGTGCATCGAGGGCCACTGGGACGTCGACCCGAGCAAGCCGGGCTGCGAGTACGGCTGCACGCCCACCGCGGGTGGGGTGGAGCAGTGCGACAAGATCGACAACGACTGCAATGGCCTGACCGACGACGGAATCGACCTGACGAGCGACCCGAAGAACTGCCTGGGCTGCGGGATCGTCTGCTCGTCGCTCAACGGCATCGCCGGCTGCTCGCCCACCGGTTGCACCATCGCCTGCCTGCCTGGGTTCGCCGACTGCGACCCCGGCATTCCGGGCTGCGAGACCAACGTCGACACCTCCAACGTGCACTGCGGCAAGTGCAACCGGGCCTGCGCGCCGGCGAACGCCGACACCTTCGCCTGCGTGGACGGGCTGTGCGCGGTCACCAAGTGCACCGACGGCTTCACCGACTGCAACACCAACCCCTGGGACGGCTGCGAGATCCACACCAGCGCCGACCCGGCCCGCTGCGGCTCCTGCACCAACGTCTGCTCCGTGGCCCACGGCACGCCGGCCTGCAACAACGGCCAGTGCGCCATCGGCAGCTGCACCAGCCCCTGGCTCAACTGCGACGGCCAGTACGCGACCGGCTGCAACATCAACAAGGAGACCGACACCGACAACTGCGGCGCCTGCAACGCGCCCTGCAAGCCGGCGGCGAACCAGACGGCGGTCTGCGGCTCGACCGGCTGCGTGCGCAACTGCGCGACCGACTTCCTGGACTGCAACAGCTCCAACGGCGACGGCTGCGAGACCTCGCTCAACGCCCTGGCGCCGCCGCCCCCGGCCCACAACTGCGCCACGGGGGTCTACACCGAGCTGGGCGACGTCGACGGCGACGTCTCGGGGCCGGCGCTGGTCCGCACCGGGATCGGCGAGGGGGTCTTCCACGTCGGCTTCATCGAGACGACCTGCAGCGGCAACGACCAGGTCACCAGCGGGCAGATCAAGCTCGAGTCGCCGCCGGGGGTCTCCTACGGCATGTTCCTGAGCTTGGGCGGCTCGTGCGGCTCGGGGACGCAGATGATCGACAGCAGCAGCGGCGGCGCCATCAAGAACGTGTGCACCACCGACGGCACCGGTTGCCCGTTCCTGGTCGACTACAGGGACGCGTGGATTGAGATCGTCCGGCAGAGCGGCCAGGGGTGCGGGCAGTGGACGCTCACCCTGACCGGCAACATCGCCGGGACCACCTCCACCTGCCCGTTCTAGCGCGGGAGGCGATTTTTCTAGGCGCGGTCGGAGGCAGATGTGCTATACGACCGCGTCGTTTTTGGCTGTTGAGAGGTAGGACGCCGAAATAGCTCAGCCGGCAGAGCAACTGATTCGTAATCAGTAGGTCCCCGGTTCGATTCCGGGTTTCGGCTCAAGCAGAAAACGAAGTAAAGACGAGCACTTACGAGAGGGGCTTCGGGAAACCGAAGCCCCTCTCGTTTTGGGTTCATCTGCAAGCCATCTGCAAAATGCCCCCTGTTCTCGCGGGGCTAGCTGCTGGCAGTCGTTCCCCGCTTCCCCTCTGAGCTCCCTCGCGCGCGTCTCTCAACGCCCGAGAGCTGCCCCCGACAGGTCCCCCTGATGACGTCTCAGCCGAGCGCACGCAGGGGGGCTTTTGCAGACGGATTTGCAGACGGAGGCAGCGATGAGAACGAAGAAGGCGGGTCGCTTTGTCGGCAAGTGGGAAGGCGGGAAGGTCTGGGAGGACTCAGACGGTCGGCTCGTCTACCACATCTTTCGGATGATCCACGGCGTGCACTATCGGATGAGCACGCGCGCCACGACGCTCGAGGGCGCGCTCACCGAGCTGCGCCGCTTCGAGACGAACCCCTCGGCGTATGTCCCCGGCGGCGAGGCGCTTGAGCCTCTACACCTCACAGAGACGCTCGCTCAGGAGTTCATGGACTGGAGCCGCGACGTCAAGAAGAACTCGGAGACGTGGCGCTACGACCAAGCCCGCTACCTCAAGTGGTGGGGCGAGAAGCTCGACGGCCTCGACCTGCGGCGGGTCGACCTGGGCCGCGACGTCATGCCGGCGCTCAAGGACGCCAACAGCAAGCCGCAGCGCATCGCGGTCCTCAAGCGCCTGTACTCCTGGCTTCGCCTAGAAAAGCACGTCATCGCGCCGACCGAGGACCCGACCTTCGGGCAGCTCACGGTCCCTCAGGCCACGCCCGAGCAGCGCCGGCACTCGAAGGTCATCCCCGAAGAGCACTACATGACCGTCCGCGAGCGTCTGAAGGACCCGCACTGGCGCGACGGCCTCAACATCCTGCGAGGCACCGGCTGGCACGTCACCGAGCTGGAGCGCTTCGCCAGGAACGGGCTGATCGAGAGCTACCAGGGGACGGACTCCGAGGTCGCCGCCGTGCTCGTCGTCGAACACAAAAGCGGCAAGGAGCACCGCACCGCCGTCTCCGAGCTGGTCTTGCACGCCGCCCGACGCATCCGTGCCCGCGGCACCTTCTGCCGCAGGAAGTTCGCCGAGGCCATCGCGCGCGCCTGCGATGGGGCCGACCCCGTGAAGGAGCCGCCAATCGACGTCTTCACCCCCGGCCGCTTCCGCCACACCGTTGCGACCAACGCGATCAACGCGGGGGCCGATTCAAAGGCCGTCGTGCCCAGCGACAATTAGACCTCCCCGCTGACGACAACTATTTCTCCCCATTCCACAGCAGCGCGTCGGTCATCGGGGCATAGGCGCTCCGCGGCCGGATGCCGAGAGCCAGGAAGCGGTTCGTAGAGGAAAACCGCGACAGGCAAGGCCCCGGCGGCGTACCAGCCCCCGGCTTCTTCCGTGAGGAGATGCCGGTGACCGTGAGCGACGCGCAGGTGAGGCGACTGATGGAGGAGAAGACGAAGTCCGGCCAGGTGGGCATGGCAGCGATGAAGGCCGGGATGGACCGCAAGACGGCGAGCAAGTACCTCGAGGAGGGGAAGCTGCCGTCAGAGCTGAAGACGCCTCGAGACTGGCGGACGAGGCCGGACCCGTTCGCGGAGGACTGGCCGGCAGTGAAGGCGCTGCTGAAGGACACGCCAGAGCTCGAGGCGAAGACGCTGTTCGAGCACCTGCTCGAACAGCACCCCGAGCGCTACCAGCCGGGCCAGCTACGAACGCTGCAGCGGCGCGTGCAGGAGTGGCGGGCCAAGGAGGGGCCGGAGAAGGAGGTCTTCTTCGCCCAGGAGCACCGGCCCGGCGAGGCCATGCAGACCGACTTCACGCACTGCGACGAGTTGGGGGTGACGATCGCTGGCGAGCCGTTCCCGCACATGCTCTGCCACGTGGTGCTCCCCTGCTCGAACTGGGAGTGGGCGACGGTCTGCCACTCGGAATCGTTGATGGCGCTGCGGCGCGGGGTGCAGTCGGCGGTCTTCAAGCTCGGCAAGGTTCCCGAGTTTCACCAGACGGACAACTCGACGGCAGCCACCCACAACGTGGCCGACGGCAAGCGCGGCTTCAACGCCGAGTACCAGCAGTTGATGGACCACCTCGGGATGAAGCCGCGGACGATCGAGGTCGGCAAGAGCAACCAGAACGGGGACGTCGAGGCGCTCAACGGCGCTGCGAAGCGGCGACTGGAGCAGCACCTCCTGATGCGCGGCAGCCGCGACTTCGAGAGCGCCGACGCGTACGAGCGCTGGGTGCAGCAGGTGCTGGAGAAGGCCAATGGACTGCGGCGGAAGAAGGTGGCCGAGGAGCTTGCCGCGATGACCGAGCTCAAGGTCTCGCGGCTACCAGAGTGCGTCGAGGAGACGGCGACGGTCACCTCGTGGAGCACGATCCGAGTGCGGCGCAACACCTACTCGGTGCCATCACGGCTCATCGGGCACGAAGTGCGAGTGAACGTCTTCGAGGATCGGCTTGAGGTCCTCTTCGGCGGCGGCGAGCCGCAGTTGGTGGTCGAGCGGCTGCGTGGCGAGGGAGGGCGCCGCATCAACTACCGTCACCTCATCTGGTCGCTCGTGCAGAAGCCACAGGCGTTCGCGCGCTACAGGTACCGGGAGGAGCTCTTCCCCTCGCTCGTCTTTCGGCGCGCCTACGACGCCCTCAGCGCAGGGGGCAGCCGCGCCGCAGACCGCGAGTACTTGCGCATCCTGCACTTGGCGGCGACCACGATGGAGAGCGAAGTCGAAGCCGCGCTCGAGCGGCTGCTGGCGGAACATCGGCTGACCAGCGCAGAGCCGGTCAAGGCACTCGTCGCCCCGAGCAAGCCGGAGGTGCCGGTGATGGAGGCGCCCCAGGTCGATCTGCGCGACTACGACGGGCTGCTCAGCGAGGAGGTGGCGTCGTGAGCGAAGCCACCCTGGGGATGTTGTTGCGGGCGCTCAAGCTGCCGGCCTTCGCCGCTCATCACGACGAGGTCGCGCGAGCGGCCGAGCGCGAAGGCTGGACGTTCCAGGCCTACCTGCTCCACCTCGTCGAGCTCGAGTTGAGCGAGCGCAAGCAGCGCAAGATCCAGCGACTGCGTAAGGACTCCGAGCTGCCCGCGGACAAGACGCTCGCCACTCTGGACCCCGAGCGTCTGCCAGCGAAGGTGCGGCGCCAGCTGCCAGCGCTGTGCGAGGGCGGCTTCGTCGACCGGGCCGAGAACGTGCTCGCCTTCGGGCTACCTGGCCGAGGCAAGACGCACTTGGTCTGCGCCATCGGCCACGAGCTCGTGCAGCACGGCCGGTCGGTGCTCTTCACGCCGACCTACAAGCTCGTGCAGCGCCTGCTCGCCGCGAAGAAGGCCCTCACGCTCGAGGACGAACTCAAGGTGCTCGACCGCTTCGACGCCGTCATCCTCGACGACATCGGCTACGTGCAACAGGACCGAGAGGAGATGGAGGTCCTCTTCACGTTCCTCGCAGAGCGCTACGAGCGGCGCAGTGTGGTCATCACCAGCAACCTCGTCTTCTCTCAGTGGGACCGGATCTTCAAAGACCCGATGACCACTGCGGCTGCGATCGACCGGGTGGTGCACCACGCGCTGATCCTGGAGTTGACCGGCAAGAGTAAGCGGGCCGACGACGCGGCCGCGCGCGACGGACTACAACTGGGGAGCCAGCCGTGAACCGCTTCCCACAAGCGTCCACAGGTTGCGAGTCTCCCCCCACGCCCCCCTCATCCACAGCCATCTCCACAGGAGGTGCAGAACTCGAAGCACCGAGGCTTCGAGTACCCGACCACTACGACTACTGACATAGAAGTATTAGGAGTAAGCGCGGTAAACCGGGATGGGGAGATCTAGTTGTCGCTGATGGGGAAAGGTAGTTGACGCTGGGGACTTTCAACCGGATCGTGGCGGACGCGCATCCCGTTCCCGTCGTACAGGCTTCGCCACTTCCGGCCCTCGCGCTCCCTCTCCTCGGAGGTCAGCTTGGCGTCGGGCTGCGCCGGCATCGAGCGCAGGGCGGCATCCGCGATGGCATCCAGGGCAAAGGCGTACTGGTAGGCGTTCGAGGGAGGCAGGTTCAAGCCAGGGAAGCTTGCGGAGAAGTGGTCGGAGGGCAAGTCGAGGCAGGCATTGCTGACGTAGCGGGTCGTCTCCCACCGGCCATCGCAGAAGGTGCTTCCGCGCGCGAAGTGCTTCGCGCTTGAAGTGCAGGCGTCCTCTACTTCGGGACGGCGAAGCGCCTGGGCGAGCACGCCGATCCAGTGGACACCGAGGTCTGGACCGACGGGCGCGGGAGCGATGCGCTGCCGCGTGTCGGTGCCAGTCCAGAGCGATCCTTCGACCAAGAACCCAGACGGCGTGCTGGTGAGGCGGAAGTAGTTATCGCTGCCGCCGAAGCAGCCACGGACACCAAAGTCGATGCGGAGGACGGCCCCGGGCTCGACCAGCACGCAAGCGAGCCGCTCCGCCATCTCATGTCCAAGTGCCGGATGCCCATCGGGCTCGTCGGACAACAGCTGCTGCTGCACGGCGGGGGTGGCGTCGAGGGCGTTCGGGACCAGCGCCACGCCCGGCTCGCAGGCCGCGGGCAGAACGAGGCAGAGCAGCTGCGCCAGGACTCGGCGGTTCACGCGCGACCCGCAAGGGCAGATGGTCGTCTCAGATGGCCAGCGATGAAGGCATAGACCTCTCGCGCGAGGGCGTCGTCCTTGCCGTCGTAGCCGTGGTCGGCTCCGGCGATCACCCGAAGCTCCACCAGGGCTCCGGCGCGGCTGAGCCGGTCGGCGTAGCGCTGGCCCTCGGCTCGGAGCAGGTCCTTCTCGGCGAGGATGACCACTGCCGGCGCGATGCCCTTGAGGTCGGCGGTGTCGGCAGCGCCGGCCGGCGAGATCAATCGGTCGCTCCGGGATGCCGGGTCGGGGGCGTAGGAGGTGTCGAAGACGTCGCCCATCCACGGCCGGAGCATCGGCTTGGAGACGGACGCGCGCTTCTGGCTCGCAGGGATCGACAGGTCGAGGGGCGGGTAGTGCAGCACCTGCAGCGCGATGGCGGGGCCCTGGTGCTCGAGCGCGAGGCGGGCGGCCGCCGCGGCGAGTGCGCCACCGGCGCTCTGCCCGCCGACGGTGAGCTTGCTGCCATCCCAGCCGTGCTTGGAGCCGTTCTCCGCCACCCAGCGGACCACCTCGTAGACCTGCTGTGGCGGCTCCGGGAACGGGTGCTGCGGCGCGACGACGTAGTCGACGTTGAGCACCACGACCCCCGCCTGCGCCGCGAGGGCCCGGCAGAGCGGGTCGTCGAGCTCGGTGAGGGACAGGACGTAGCCGCCGCCGTGGAGGTTGACGTGCACCGGCGGCGTGGTCGAAGCGATCTCGGGGGCCGGCCGGTAGACCGTGAGGCGCGCCGGGCCGAACCGGGTCGGGAACTCGAGGGACTCACAGCGGCGCGGGAACTCCGGGAGCCGTGCGTGCGAAGCGCGGGTCAGGCGCTCGGCGCCCGCTTCGGTGCCGGCCTGCATCAGGCGAGCGATGGAGCGGGCGACGGCGGGACGGGAGTAGAGGGACATCGCTTCGTTCCGGGAAAGGGGAGGGCGGACGAACGAGGTGCCCGTTCGTCCGCCCTCAGGAGATACGTCAGCGTTCTGCCAGGTCAGTCGTGGCAGCCGGACACGAGCCGGGAAGCCTTGGCGCAGCACTGCGCGGACTTCTCGGGCGTGGAGCAGCAGCACTTCTTCTTGGTGAGGAGCTTCACGGCTTGGCCTCCTTGAGCGCCTTCTTCAACCGCTTGTTGAGGTCCTTCGCGGAATCGCAGTCGGTGCAGCCGGCCTTCTTGTCGTGCGCCTTGCTTTTGCAGGTTGCGAGGCAGTGGTCCAGCGACTGAACGAGCAGCTGCAGGTCGTGCTTGGAAAGCGCCATCTCCATGGGAACCCTCCCGGGCAACGCACGAAGGATAGCCGAAGGCGCGCGTCGGGTCCCGCGCTGGTCGTCGTCGGCAACCCGTCGCGTTGGCTCCGACTCAAGGTTGCTAAAGATATGTCAGCACCCATCAACATGGACCGCACGGATCGTCCATCCGCTAGCCCGCGCGACGGAGCGCGCGTCGCGGACCGTGCGGCTTGGGGCGTGGGCAGCGCCAGGGGTGATGCACCTTGAACGGCGCGCCCTCGAGCGCTGCTGCCTGATTCGGGAGCGGGCCGCCGGCGAGGAAGCCGTCGACATGCGCCAGCAGTCGCCGGACCTCTGCCTTGCTCATCCAGGGATTGCTCAGGTGCTCGAGGACGTCGGGCTCGGACATCCCCAGCCTGCGGCCTTCCTCCACCGCGACCGAGTAGGCCTCGACCTCGGTGGGGCGGTCGATGTACGAGAACCGGTCGTCCCAGAGGTCGTAGCCCTGGTCGAGCTGGCGCAGGTGGGTCAGCTCATGGAGCAGGTCGAGGTAGAGGTCGAGCGCGTTGCCGTCGGCGTAGTAGCGCTCCGAGAGGACGATGGCGCGGGCCTCGACGTCCACGAAGGCGAAGCCCTTGGGGCCGCAGATGAGCACCCGGGCGTCGCGCAGCAGTGCCGCTCGCGCCGGTGCCGTGGGGACGACGCGTCGCAGCGCCGGGCTCTTGATGACCTCGGACAGGAGATCCACGAACCGGTGGAGGCCGGGCGGAAGGTCCCTGCGGACCTGGGCGTATCGAGGCAGTGGTCGCATCCTGGCCGGTGAGAACCAGCAGCGGGACAAGAGGTTCAGCTCACCCGTTCAAGGGAAGCGGGCAGACGCTCGCGTCGTGGAATCCGGCGGGCGGGATGCCCAGGCCTTCGCAGAAGCGAGACCAGTAGTTGACCTGCGCGATGGTCGTCGCGAGGACCACGATCTCACGCGGCTCGAAGAGCGCGCCCAGCTCGCGGACGAGGTCGGCGTCGACGTGAGCGGGGGTCCGGGAGAGCGAGCGGGCATAGCGGGCCGCGACGGCCTCGCGAGCGCCGAGCGCCGTGAGGTCCGCGTCGGGCACGAGCAGGAGGCGGAGTTCGTCTACGGTCAGGCCCGCGCGCTCCCAGGTGGCGGCGTTCATGTCCAGGCAGAAGGGGCAGCCGGCGGTGAGGCTGGCGACGATGCGCGCGACGGCCAGCGTCCGGGCCTCGAGGTCCTTGCCGCCGGTCGCCGCGCAGGCTTCGAAGACGCCCGCGCCCAGCGCTGCCTTCGGGGAGTAGGTGAGCATCCGGGCGGGCAGCGGGTCCTTTCCGGTGATCCGCCGGGTCAGCCAGAGGAGGGGGCGCAGGTACCAGGGCACCGGGTCTGGGACTGGGATGTGGGGCATGGCACCAGTCTCACCGGGAGCCCGGGGGTCGGCCATCGAAGTTGAGCAAGCTCATGGCCAAGAGAAGCGGTGACCGACTCGGGGCCAGCTCTCATCGCGGGAGCCGATCGCGCCTTCAACGGCGCCAGAGGGCTCGCAGTTCATGTCACAAAAAGCGTACCTATCTTTGGCAAGGTCGGTTCGTGCATCCGCCAGTCCCGCCAGTCGCGGCACGCGCTGAGGATCTCCGCACCGACGCAGAGCCGGTGCTCCGGCCTGCTCGAGGACTCGCCATCCGGTCCGGGGGCCCCGCCGAACTTGCGATATCGTGCCGCCGTGCTCCGGCGTGCCTCGTACCTGCTCCTGATCGCATCGCTGCTCGCAGGCTGCTCCCGCGAGTCGGGTGAGGTGCCTCCCGCCGGCGTCGTCTGCGCGGCGCCCGCACTCCCGGCGGGCCTGCTGGCCACGGGCTCGGGACCGAACCTGGCCCTGGTGCGCGCTATCGCTTCCCGCCCGTTCGCCGGAGCCAGGCGAGAACTGGGACTCGTCGAGACTCCGCTGGCGCGCGTGGCCTTCGCTCCCACGGTCCGCGCCGACATTCCGCTCATTCTTGCTCGCACCTTCTCGCAGCGGGTGTGGCCGCTGGCGGCCCTGGTGGTCGCCGCCGCCCCCTTGGCGGGCCGCCAGACCTTGCACACGAGGACCGCTCCGACCAAGGACAACGACGGCAATATCCTGACGCTGCTGTACCGCGAGGAGCGGACCTACTCTTCGGAGGCGGAGAAGTGCACCGCGGACTCCGAGGACAAACACTGCCGCAAGAAGACGACCCTCGAAGAATCGGGGACGACGGGAGACGCGAGCGCGTCGCCGCTGACCTTGAGACGACGTATTGGACGCGGACCACCACCGAGTGGGAGGACCAGGCGGGACGGGTCCGGAGGCGCGAGGTGGAGGGTTCGGCCGGCACGGCCACCTACGTCTACGCGTACGACGCGCGGGGCCAGGTCACGAGCATCACCGAGCCGGGAGCCGAGGACGCCGATAGCAGCGCGCAGGTGACGCGCACGATGACCTACGACCCGGCGGGCCGGCTCATCAGCGAGACGGACGGCGAGGGCAACCGGACCGACTACGTCCGTGACGCGATGGGCAGGGTCTTGGAGAAGTGGGGCGACGGGCCTGGCGCCGGGACCCCTGGAAGCACCGCCGGGCTGACCAAGCTCGAATCGTTCGCCTACGACGACCCGCTGTCGCGACTGACCAAGCACACGATCCACGCGCGGGGCACGATGCCGGAGCGGTGGAGAGCCTTCACCTACCCGAAGAAGGAAGGTGAGCCGACGACCGAAGACGTCGGGGGCAAGTACAAGGTCGACCGCAAGTACAACGGCCGCGGGAAGCTGATCTCCGAGAAGAGGTACTCCGGTAGCGAGAGCCGAACAACGACGCTGCACTACGATGGCGAGCAGGTCCAAAACGAAGCGCTCGCGGACGGCAGCACGACGATCCTGAAGCGCGACTTCAGCTACGACGATAGAGGGCGCGCGCTGACGACGAGCGAGATCCTCGGTAGCGGGAGCACGAGCACGCGGACCGATACCTGGGTGGGGAGGACGCTGGAAAGGAGCGAGACCTCGACCTTCACGTGCTCCTCGAGCTCGAGCGAGACGCGGCATTCCTACGCCGAGCTCGACGGACTCGGAAACACAATCTCCTCGAAGCCGGCGAGCCGGAACGAGAAGCCGGAGTGGGAGAGCCGCTGGCTCTACGACGCCAGCGGAAAGCTGCTCTGGGAGAAGCCCGCAGGGCGCCCGGCGACGAGCTACGGCTACAGCCACGGGCAGCTCGAGTCGTCGGACTTCGGCGGAGAGCCGACCAGCTTCACCTACTACAAGAGCGGCAGGTTGAAGACGGTCAAGGACGTGGCCGACTACGAGCGGACGACGACCTGGAACGGGCGCGGGCTGCGTGCGACGGAGAGCTTTGGGAAGAGCGGAGAGACGCTCGGCACGAACTACACGTACGACGCGTTCGGGTACGTCAAGACGGTGACCCGGGGGACGAGTACCTGGAAGTTCGAACACGCGGTGACGGGTGAGCCGACGAAGGCGGTCCTGCTGACGGGCGACGAGTTCACCTATGGGTACGACGCGGCGGGAAGGCGTACCGAAATCAACCGGCCGAGCGGTGGGACTGCGAGCGAGAAGTTCGATTACGACTACCTGGACCGAGAGACGAAGCGCGAGCGTGGGCTCGGGCCCTCGAAAACGACGAGCTGGAACGGCAGCGAGGGTACGACGACCACGCCGCTCGGGGACATCGTCAAGACCGTGGTGGATGCACGTGGCCGGACAGTGAAGAAGACGTTCCGGGCCGGTGGGTCTGCGCCGAGCTTGTCCGAGGTGACCATCGCCTACAACGGCGCGGACCAGCTCAAGTGCGTGACGGAGACTCGCAGCGGCAAGCCTGCCGTGCAGGTAGAGATGACCTACGACGGTCGCGGTCTCGTGGAGAAGGAGACGCGCGGGGCGGAGAGCGTCGGCTGGGCGTACCGGGCGAGCGGAGAGCGGAGCGAGGTGCAGCGGCCCGCCGGGAGCAAGGTCGTTGGCTACGACTACGACGGGATGGAGCGACTGCGGCTCATCACCGGGCCGGTCGGCGCGCAGACCGCGGTGAGCTGGGAGCCCGGCGGGGCGCGGCTCCAGACGTTGAGTGGCGGCGGGGTGGTGGAGAGGCGCTGCTACCACGGCACCGGGCTGCTCAAGGCGGTGGTGAACGCGACGAGCGACGCTGGCGAGAATTGCGACCAGGCGCTGACGCCGCTGGCAAAGTTCGAGTACGGGTACGACAACCGAGGAAACGTGACCACGGAGACGCGGCAGGACCTGGCCGCCAATATCTCCGAGGTGCAGAGCTACGGCTACGACGCGGCGGACCGGCTCACGGGTGTGCTCTACGCGAACGGCACGGCGCGGTTGTACAAGCTCAACGGGGATGGCACGCGGGCAGGGATGAAGGAAGTGCCGGGGTACTCGGGCAATCTGAACGACTACGACTCGTGGGCGGAAGCCACTACGAGCCTGTTCTGGGAGTACGACTACAAGGACCCGAACGAACAGGGCGCGCTCACGGCGATCTTGGACCGGAAGGTGAGCCAAACGGTCCAGACGTTCGAGTGGGACAAGGCCGGGCGGCAGACCCTCGAGAGTCGAGGGAGCAACTGGACGCGTCGGTATACCTGGGACGTGGACAGCCGGCTGGCGCAGGTGGCGATCGAAGACGGGAGCGGTATCGACCTTGTCACGACGACGACCGACTTCGAGTACGACTACGCCGGCCGCCGGTTGACGAAGAATGTGACCCAAGCGACTGGCCTCGGGGGAAGCAGCTATTCCGGGAGCTGGGTGTGGGACGGGGAGAGCGTCCTCGCGGAGACGCTGGGTGCGGAGTCGTGGACCTACGAGCGAGCCGGTGGGCTCGTCACGGCGGTCGGAGGCCGGCGCGTCATGCGCGATGGCCTGGGCAGCGTGGTGGGGCATCGCGACCGCGGGAGTGGGGCGGTGGCGTTCTTCCGCAACGACGAGTGGGGCAAGCAGCTCGCGGCTCCGCCAGGGGGCAGCACGGCGGTCTACGAGACGCCGGGAACTGCGCAGCCCTCACTCGCGTATGCACTGATGCACAACGACCCGGACACCGGGCTGAGCATTGCGAACCAGCGGGCCTACAACGGCGAGTTGGGGATGTTCTTGTCGGTGGACCCGCTCATGGGCAATCCGGAGGAGCCGAATTCGTTGCTGCTGTGGGGTACGCCAATGGGAATCCCCTCAGGTACACGGACCCCACCGGCGAGGCATCGTGCCCGCCAGGGGCGAACACGTTCACGAAGTGCCTGAAGTGGTCTGCTGAGCGCTGGGAGAAGGAGCAGCAGGACGAGGCTACACGGCGTGCGGCCATCGCCCGGCAGTCGGGAGATCAAGCCCGACTGGCGCAGGCAACCCAGGAAATTCAGGTGGCTGGAGCGGGACTCCAGTGGACCCTGAAGCAGGTCCAGTCCCAGGAAGACGCCCGCTTCATCCACCGGAAGATCGGGTTCCCCTCTGTGCGGTTGCAGGCGTCGGGCTAACGACGGGCATCGGTGCCTCCGGTCTGGTTGTAGGTGGCGGAGGGTTCGTCATCGGCGGCGGCTCAACGATGCTGAACGACCTAGCCAACCAGGAGGAGGGGAACCGGAGCCTCTACAATGTGGACCCGACAGCGGTTGCCGCTGGTGGGGCTCTTGGTGCGATGACGCCAGCAGCATTCAAGGGCGTCGCGTCGCTCGGGGCCGTGGGGCGATTCACGGCAGGGACCTTGCTTGTCGGTGGCAGTGGTCTAGCCATTGGCGAAGGCGCTGGGAACCTCTGGGCTGCCTACGATCAGGGCGATCCGTGGAAGCTCGCCAACGGGCTTGTCCTCACTGCCACCGGCGTCCTAGGAGCCTCGGGCGGCGGCTCGATGATGAAGTGGAGCCTCCCGTTCGAATCGAATGCCGACGTGGATGTTCGGAGAGCCGGAAGCTGCCGGTGGCTTCTCGACCTTCGCCGGCGTTCCCCGGATGCGGCTGAACCTTCGCAGGGCCGAGTTCCATCGGGCGATGCTGGAGTTCAAGCAGTTCCGACAGGAACTCGGACTTGGTCCGGCCGGGAAGCAAGGGGGGACGCTCACGAAGCTCGTGATCGGCGAACGTAGCTTCTGGGGCAAGAACGCTCACGGGCAGCGGGTCACACTTCGGGTCAATCCGATCTCGCGCACCCATGCGGAGACCGACTCGTTCCAGCAGGCGCACAACGCTGGTGTCAGTGGAGGACGAGGCGTTCTATACGTTGATAACCCGGATTACCCGCTGGGGATGTGCCCGTCGTGCGGCGACTACGGCGCCGTGGAGTCAATGGCGCGTCAGCTTGGCTTGGAGTCGCTCACGGTCGTCTCACCCAATGCTTCCACGGTCGTCTACTAAGGGGAGGCTTTCATGTACACGACCCTGGTGACTTGGGACGAGGGCGAGATTGCAGGGCCCTCGCTGGAGGAGGTTGAGCGGTTGGTTCGCGGTTTGGATGGGGAATCCAGCACGATCGTGGTGCTCCGAGGCGAAGGCACGGGGCATCTGGCGGTTGGAGGTGGTCCCGACCGCTTCGTTGTGTACGCCACTCGCGACAACGTTGAGTTCGCCAGTCTGATCGCTCCCGACCGTCCGGACGACAGGTCGATGGAGCAAGTTGTCGCGGGCGGGCAGATGGGGGAGTACGAAAGGCGGAAAGTAGTCAGCCGCGATGAAGCTCTGAAGGCTGCGCTTAGGTACGCTTCCGATGGTTCGTTGGACTCGTCCTCTCGATGGGAAGAAGACAACTGATCCGTCATGCTCCTCTCGTTGACGGGATAAGGCCGTAGAGGGCTGCAGGAAGCAGCTCGTCTTTCATCACCAAGAACATCCACCAGGCGCTCGTCCTCTTGACCCGGGGGCGGGCGCCTTCTTGTTGGCGGCCTGGTCGTCGACCGGGCCGGCCAGGAGGGCGGGATCCATGCCCAGCGACACCAGCGGCACGGCTGCGGACACGATGGCCATCTACGTCCGCACGAGCACGACGGACCAGGACGGTGCAGCGAAGCTCCACGCGCTGCACCGGGCAGCAGCGGCCAGGGGCTGGGGCTCGGTGCTCGAGTACACGGACATCGGGCACAGCGGGGCCAAGGCCTCCAGGCCGGCGCTCGACGCGCTCAAGCGGGCGGCTAAGGAAGGGAAGGTCCGGCAGGTGATGGTCTTCGCGCTGGACCGGCTGGGCCGGAGCCTCCGGGTGTCCCTACCAAGAACTCGATCGCCGCGTCATGAGGCGGCGCGGGGTGCGTCAAGACGGCCATCGCAGCGAGGCAGAGGAGCAGAAGTCGAGGAACGCGGGGCGTCGTGAAGTGATTGCAGCGGGTCTTTGACAAGCGAATAGCAGCGCAGGGCAGCGGTGGCGCAGAGGTATCGCGCGACCGGCTGCGGCCAGCAGGTTCAGCAGAGGGCGCAAGCAGGAGCTACGCCGCGCGGCGCTCGTAGCGGTGGTGGAGGCCACCGAGGACGGGGATGCTCACGATGCGGGAGCCGTCCTCCGGCGACTGCGGTTGGCGGCCATCTGGCGTGTCCTTGTCGAGCCCGAGGTGGGTGCGAGAGGAGTTGTACTAGCCGTCCTGGTGCTCCCGGAGGAGCTTGGTGGCGTGCCGCTCGTTGAGCACGATGACGTGGTCGAGCAGATCGCGGCGGATGTTGCCGACCATGCGCTCGGCAAAGGGGTTCTGCCAGGGCGAGCGGTGAGCACTGACGTGCTGCTCGATGCCGAGGCTGCGGACTCTGGCGACGAACGCTGAGCCGAAGATGGAGTCGCGGTCGCGGAAGACGCGTGTAGGCGTGGAGTCCTCCGGCAGGGCCGCAACGAGCTGATTGGCCGTCCACTCGGCGGTGGGATGCTCGGTGACGCCGACGTGGAGGAGCTTGCGACGCTTGTGGTCGATGACGAGGAAGCCACGGAGGACATCGAAGGTGGCGGTGGGGATGTCGAAGAAGTCGATGCCGACGGAGCCGTCGAGGTGGAGGCGGAGGAAGGTCTTCCAGTCGGGCGACTTCGGCGACCGGGCAGGTGGATGCTTCGGCAAGTACTTGGCGACGGTGGCCTCGACGATGCTGAAGCCCAGCTTGAGGAGCTCGCCGTGGATGCGAGGTGCGCCCCAGGTAGGGTTCTCGGAAGCCATCTTGCGGATGAGCTGGCGCAAGTCCTCGTCGATGGGAGGTCTGCCCAGCGGGCGGGACTTCCAGCGCCAGAAGAGGCGGAAGCCGGCGCGGTGCCAGCGGACGACGGTGTCGGGCTGGACGAAGGCGAGGGAAGAGCGCCAGGAGGGCCAGAGGGAGGCGAGGGTGGCCCAGAAGACGCGGTCGAATTCGTTGGGCCTCGGGTGAGGCTTGGCGGAGAGCGAGGCGACTTGCTGCCGCAAAGCGAGGTTCTCGAGGGCGAGCTCGCGAGGTCGGATGAGGGCAAGAACCACGGCGCGAGCGGCGTAGGCGGCCGTGGCGACGAGTTCGCGAAGCATGGCGGGGGACCGGGTCGCAGGAAGGAGGTGTAGGTACGTCGGTGTCGGACCACCCGTTCGGGAATCTTTAGTGGATCCGGTCGAGTAGCCAGTTTCACGATCGTGAATCCGTGTGCAGGCATCACACGTGGCCGCCCGCAGATGCGTTTTCACGATCGTGAAAAGCCATGGTCTGCGTCGCCGGCGGATGCTCTTTCACGATCGTGAAAGCCCATGATCGGCAGTGCCGTCAGCGGATGCGTTTTCACGATCGTGAAACGCCATCCAGCCGAGAGCATCCGGCGGCCTCTTTCGCCGACCCTGGCTCGTGTGCTTCACTGTGCGGGCCGCGCTCACACGCAACGAAGAGGGGGAGCCCATGCCGATGCCGTACATCGTCGACTTCCAGGTTGGAGCCACGCCCGCCGAAGAGCACCAGAACATCTTCCGGGTGCGCAAGGGCGCCTCGGGCCAGGAGTGGGAGGCCGGCGCGCGCCTGGCGCGCAGCTACGAGAAGGAGGAGTGGCGCCAGCTGACCGACCCGACCTACGCCGACTGGTCGACCTATCTGCGCGACGGCCTCTCCACCTCGGTGAACACGGCCTACAAGTGGATGCGCGCCGCCCGCTGGGAGCGAAAGCTCTCGCTGGCGCACGGCGTCGAGAAGATGGCGCTGCTCTCGCAGATCGTGGAGCTGACCGCGGTGTGAGGAGACGGTCGAGGAGGCGCTGCGGCTGGAGCTGCCGCTCGCGGCCGGCGGGACCAAGACCTTCGCGGACATGGCGGTCAACGAGGTCGAGGACGCCTACCGGTTGATGCGCAACGGCGAGGCCAAGGCCAAGCGCGGGACGCCGCCCAAGCCGAAGAATCCCGAGGCGGTCTCGCTGGAGGAGCTGGCGGAGAAGGCCGTCGCCGGCCTCCTCACGCCCGAGCAGATCCTGTCGCACTTCCGGGACGGGGAGCCCGAGCTTCGACGTCTGCCGCGTCAAGCGCTCCGTCGCCAAGAAGGTGTTCGAGGCGCTCGCCAAGGCGTTGCCGTAGCGCTGCGGTCGGCGGCCGTCAGGCGCCTTGGTGGCGCCTCGGAACGCCGGCCGCTGCTTCAACGTGCCTTGCTCCGCCGCCGACGCTCGAGTTCGCGCCTCGTCCGCTCGACCTCGGCCGCAAGCAGTCCCTCCGCGGGCAACTTCGTCCGGTACTCCGCGGCGAGGACCTTGTTGGGCAACCCCTCCAGCGCGTAGTGCGCGACGGAGGCGTCCTTCTGGCTGCAGAGGATGAGGCCCACAGGAGGGTTCTCGCCCGGCACCATCCAGTGCTCGCGAGCGTAGTTCAGGTAGAGGTGCATCTGGCCTGCGTCAGCGTGCGTGAGCTGGCCGAGCTTGAGGTCGACGACGACCAGGCAGCGAAGCCTCCGATGGAAGAAGAGCAGGTCGATCTTGAACCACTGATCGCCGATGCGGAGCCGGCGCTGGCGGCCGACGAACGTGAAGTCGCCGCCGAGCTCCATCAGGAACGCCTCGAGTTGTCGGATCAAGGCCTCCTCGAGCTCGCTCTCGGAGTACTCGTCCTTGAGGTCGAGAAACTCCAGAACGAAGGGGTCCCGGATCTCCTCCTCCGGCGTCACTGTGTCGCCCCGCTTCCGCCGCTCGCCCTTGATGAGCATGGCGGCCTTGTTCCGGGACAGCATCGTGCGCTCGAAGAACTGGCTCTCGATCTGCCGGTTGAGCTGACGCACAGTCCATCCGCCTCGAAGAGCTTCGGTCTCGTAAAACCGGCGTCCCTCGGGATTGGCGAGCCCAAGAAGACGGACGTAGTGCGACCAAGTCAGCAGGAAACGCGGGAGAGAGCTCGAGGTGGATAGTGCAGACACTGTCTGCACTTTCTCGCAGGTTTTTGGCAGCCGCCTTTGTGCAGACAGTGTCTGCACTTTTCCCGGGTAGGCGAGGTAGAAGGCGCGCATCTGGAAGAGTGCGCTTGCCGAAACCTCTGCCGAACCGAGGAGAGAGGTCCCCGGCGAGTCGCGCGATGAGCGCGTCTCCATATCCGGCGCGGTGCCGGCCCGCTTGCTCGTTCTGGACAATCCGTCGGCCAATCGCCCAGTAGGTCGCGGTCATGACGGCGTTGACGGACCGAGCAGCTACGCGCCGAGCAGACTCGAGGAGTTCGACGATTTCGTCGAGTGCTGAGGAGTAGCTCGAGTCCGACCTTGCGATGCTCTTGGGGCGAGCCTTGTCGAAGGAGGGCATGGTTGGGCGGAGGCTGCCGGGGTTGAGGCCGCTGGTCAAGGCGCGCCGCGGAAGGGGAGCGGGGGGCCCTGCCGAACTTGCGATATCGTGCCGCCGTGCTTTGGCGCGCCTGGCTCGTTCTCCTGACCGCATCGCTGCTCGCAGGCTGCTCCCGCGAGTCGGGTGACGTGCCTCCGGCCGGCGTGGTCTGCGCGGCGCCCGCCCCACGCCCGGCGGGCCTCCTGGCCGCGGGCTCCGGGCCGAACCTGGCCCTGGTGCGCGCTATCGCCGCCCGTTACGAAGCCGCCCACCCGGGCTCGCGGGTCATCGTCCCGGAGAGCATCGGGACCTCCGGTGCGCTCAAGGCCGTGCGCACGGGCGCCATCGACCTGGGCCTGGCCTCGCGCCCGCTCACCGACGCCGAGCGAGGGCAGGGGCTCGTCGAGACTCCGCTGGCGCGCGTGGCCTTCGCTCCCACCGTCCGCGCCGACGTGCCGCTGACGCAGGTGAGCAGCGACGACCTCGCCGTGCTCTTCGCCGGCCATCCACCTCCCGGCTGGCCGCAGGGCCTGCCTCTCGCTCCGCAGCTTCGCGAGGCGCGGGACACCGGCAGCACGCTCGTGGTCGAGAAGTATCCCGCGGTGGGCAAGGCCATCGACGAGGCGCGCCGGCGGGAGCGCTGGCTCACGCGCTACAGCGACCAGGAGCTTCGAGACGCGCTGCTCAACATCGAGGGAGCCATCGGCTTCCTCGACGCCGCGACGCCGCGCCTGGAGCACCTGCCTCTGCACGCCCTGGCGATCGACGGCATCGCGCCGACGGCGGCCGAGGTCCGCGCCGGGCGCTTCCCACTGGTGCGCCGGCTCTCGTTCGTGACGAAGGGCCCACCCGCGGGCGAGGCGGCCCGCTTCGTCGCCTTTGCCCGAAGCGATGCGGTCGACGAGCTCTTCGCGCTCGGCGAGCTCGTCCCCGAGGAGGTCCGCTGATGCCCGCGCGGACGCTCGCTCGCACCTTCTCTCGGCGGATGCTGCCGCTGGCGGCGCTGGCGGGCCTGGTGGTCGCCGCCGCGCCGCCCAGCTCCTACCGCGCCGTGGCCTGGCCCAAGGCGCGCGTCCAGGCGCACCTGTACGCCACCAACGTCGCCGCGGCGATGGGCCGGCTGGTCTCGCAGCAGCCCTACCTGTGGCGCTTCAACGCCGACAAGGTGCTGGAGGCCACGGCCGGGCACCGCGGCCAGCCCGACATCCGCTCGGTGCGCATCACCGACTGCGCCGGCGCGACGCTCTTCGAGCCGTCCTCGGGCGGCGGCGCGGCCGACGGACTCGCGGGCTGGGCGCCCATCCTGAGAGCGGGGGAGACGGTCGGGTTCGTCGAGGTTCGCGTGGACACCTCCGCCGAGCGGAGCGCGCTCGGAGCCATCGCGCTCTTCTCTGCGCTGGCCGGGCTCGCGGTCGGGCTGCTCCTCTATCGGTATCCGACGCGGGTCGTGCGCGAGCAGGCGGGCGTCCTCGAGAGCACGCTGAGCCGGCTGCGCGGTGCCGAGGTGGCGCTGACCGAGGCCAACCAGGCGCTCGCCGGCCGAGTCGAGGAGGCCGTCGCCGAGGCCCGGCGCCTGTCGGAGCGGGTGGTGAGCGTCCAGGAGGAGGAGCGCCGGCGCATCGCGCGCGATCTGCACGACTCGGTCGGCCAGAACCTGACCGCGCTCAAGCTCGAGCTGGCGCTGGTGCGAGGCTCGGGCGCCGGGGAGCCGGCCCACCTCCACGACGCCGAGCGCTGCTGCGACGAGGCAGTGCGCGAGGTGCGGCGTGTGGTCCACGACCTGGCGCCGCCCGAGCTGACCGCCGCGAGCCTCCCGGAGATCTTCCGGGCCTACACCGAGCGCTTCGAGGTGCGGACCGGGACGGCGGCCTCCTTCAAGCTGGTCGACTCCGGCCGGACGAGCCAGGAGGTGGCGAGCTGTCTGCTGCGGGTGCTGCAGGAGGCGCTCACCAACGTCGCGCGGCACGCCACGGCGAGCGAAGTGGGGGTGCGGCTCGAAGCTCGGAGAGTCCGTCGCCTCGCTCGAGGTGTCCGACGATGGCGCCGGCTTCGACCCCGCGGCGCCCGCCACCGGGGCCGGGCTGCGGGGAATCCGCGAGCGCTGTGCGCTGGCCGGAGGCAAGATGGAGCTGACGAGCTCGCCGGGGACCGGCACCAGGCTCAAGGTGAGCCTGCCCCAGCGTCGGAGCGGTTCATGAGCGCCCAGAAGACCCGCGTACTTCTCGCCGAGGACCACCAGGTGGTCCGAGAGGGGCTGCGCGCGCTCCTGTCCAAGACGCCTGGGTTCGAGGTCGTCGGCGAGGCGTCCGACGGACTGCAGGCCGTGGAGTTGGCCACGAGGCTCGCGCCCGAGGTGGTGGTCATGGACTTGGGGCTGCCCGGGCTCTCCGGCGCCGACGCCACGCGCAGGCTGCTCAAGGTCTGTCCGCAGATTCAGGTGGTGGTGCTCTCGATGCACGACGATGCCCCGACGGTGGACTCGGCGCTGCACGCCGGCGCGCGCGGGTACGTGCTCAAGGGCGCGGGCATCGAGCACCTGCTGGACGCCATCCGCACCGTGCTGCGTGGCGAGGTGTATCTGAGCCCGGGTGTCTCGGAGTACGTGTTGCAGGGCTATCTGTCCGCGCAGCGTGCCCCGACCGACCCGCTCACGGACCGCGAGCGGGAGATCCTCAAGCTCGTTGCCGAGGGGTGCACGGGAAGGGAGAATCGCCGAGCGGCTTGGGCTGAAGGCCAAGACCGTCGAGAACCACCGGGCGCGCATCTGCGAGAAGCTCGATGTGCACACCACCGCTGGGCTCGTACGGTACGCGCTGAGGGCCGGCCTGGCGCACTAACTGGGTCTTCCCTCCTTCTTTCTCTCTTCTTCTTTTCAGCGGGCGGGCGGATTTGGGTAGTGCCGGGCCTCCGCGCCCGGGGCATCTTTGCGGCCCGAGCATCGGAGGCGCGCTTCCCAATCCAACGACGGTTTCGGGCAGTGCCGGGCTTCCACGCGCTTCACCTTTGCAGTCCGTCTTTCTGTGGCGCGCTCCGGTCGTTACCGGCGCGCTACGGATTCTCTCGTCCAGACGGTTGTCCCCGGCTTGGAAGCGCGTGGAAGCCGGGCACTACCCACCGGCGCGCTTCGGATTCTCTCTTCCAGACGGTTGTCCCCGGCGTGGAAGCCGGACACTACCCACCGGCGCGCTTCGGATTCTCTCGTCCAGACGGTTGTCCCCGGCGTGGAAGCCGGACACTACCCACCGGCGCGCTTCGGATTCTCTCGTCCAGACGGTTGTCCCCGGCGTGGAAGCCGGACACTACCCACCGGCGCGCTTCGGATTCTCTCGTCCAGACGGTTGTCCCCGGCGTGGAAGCCGGACACTACCCACCGGCGCGCTTCGGATTCTCTCTTCCAGACGGTTGTCCCCGGCGTGGAAGCCGGACACTACCCACCGGCGCGCTTCGGATTCTCTCGTCCAGACGGTTGTCCCCGGTGTGGAAGCCGGACACTACCCACCGACACGCTTCGGATTCTCTCTTCCAGACGGTTGTCCCCGGGCGTGGAAGCCCGGCACTACCCTGCGTTGACCCCTCGACGCACGGGCCGCACAGGGCCTCCACGCGGTTGTGGCGGATGCAGCGGAGGCGGACCCTGCCGGTGGACGTTTCACCAAGCCAGGGGGCCTCATGCGCAGGTTCGAAGCAATTCAGCACCGAGTCCGGGCAGTCTTCACCGACGAAGTCGCCGCCGCCAGAATCGCTCGTCGAGCGGGTCGCGGCTGCCTTGGCCTCGGTGGCACGCAGGCCCTTGCTGACGACCCAGCAGAAGCGCCGGAACACCGTCGTCGCCAGCCGCACCCCGGACGCCTTCGCGCCTTCGCGGCCGCCGCGCCACCCCCGGAAGAAGACGGCCGGGCGCCGACGGCGGCAGGCCGCCCGGTAGAGTCCTTGCGCGCTGGCGCCGTTCGGGCCTTCATTCGGCCATGACCGACGACCGCTCTCCGAAGGACCCGGCCAAGACCGAGCTCGCCGAGGCAAAGACCACCGCGGTGACCGAGAAGGGCGAGCTGCCGGTCGTGGCGAGGCTGGTGGTCGAATCCGTTCGGACGGAACGCAGACCATCGCCCGCGGGGCGCTCGAGGACTCGCTTCAGGGCGTGAAGGTCGGCATCGAGGCCCATGGCACGACGCCCATGGACCTCGCGGCTTCGCTCGCCAAGTCGATGTTCAAGCTCCCAATCCTCGCCGGTGCGGACAAGCGCCTGGGCTCGCTGCGGTCGCGGGTCCGGGCGCTGCTGCCCGGGAAGAAGTCCAAGGACTGAGTTTCCGGCATCATGGACGGGTGACCCGCGCGTCCTTCCTGGAGCCGAGGTCTGCCGGTAGTCTGTCCCACTTTCATTTGAGGGAGTTGGAGGGCCCTGTGGTTGCGGGCGTCCCGCCCGCAGGACCTCTGGATTGGCGGCGCTCAGAGAGGTGCCCTCCTTGCTTGAAGAGGGGTCCCTTTGAGGGAGTTGGAAGGCCCTGTGGTTGCGGGCGTCCCGCCCGCCATCAGGATCAAGGCGGGACGACAAGGCCCTCAAACTGCGCCGGCATCAGGCGGGCGGGACGCCCGCAACCACCTGGCCTCAGGCTGTCCCGACACAAGGCGGGCGGGACGCCCGCAACCACAGGGGACAGGACAGATTGAGGAGCCGCTACGCGGTCGGGTCGAAGTGCAACCCCACCTGCGCCAGCTCGGACAGGCTCGCGATGGTCAAATCCGGCGGCGGCATGGCCGGCTGGTGGTGGCCGCCGCGCCGCTGCAGGAGGATCCCGAAGAGCCCCGTCGCGCGCGCTCCCTGGACCTCCCACGGGTCCGAGGACACGTAGGCGATCCGCTCGGGCTCGAACCGCAGGAGCTGCGCGGCGTGCTGGAAGGGCTGGGGAAAGGGCTTCCAGTGCCCGACCTCGTCCACCGAGAACACCCGCTCCACCAGCTCCAGCGTGCCGGCCTTGGCCAAGAGCGTCTTGGCGGTCATGGCCGAGGCGTTGGTCAGCACCGCCAGCTGGCTGCCGGCCTGGCGCAGCTGCTCCATCGCCAGCTTCATGTCCTTGGCCGGGGTCAGCTCGCCGAAGCCGGTGAGCACGTCCTGGACCTTCTCCGGGTCCGGCCGGTTGCCGAGCTCGGCGATCAGCGTCTTCAACGCGCTGGAGGCCACCTCGTGGAACATCCGGAAGGTCCCCGTGGCCGAGAGCGCGATGCCGTCGCGGAAGGTCCGGGCGAGCCAGACCTCAAGCTCGCGGGGCGCCAGGCCGATGCAGACCAGCCGCTCGCGCAGGGGCTCGACCTCGAACAGGGTCCCGAACGAATCGAAGAGGACGGCTGCGGCACGCACGGTGAAACCCTCCAAGCGGGTCATCCCTCGGCCCGCCAACGTACGAAACCCGGCATTCTAGTCCTGAGGGGGCCCCACGCCGCAATGTCCGCGCTGGCATCCCAAAGCGGGATGGGCGACACTGTCGCTCGACCAGCCGGCGCCCGGGCCGCGGGGCGCTCGTAACCCACCACACCACGTCACCAACGCTTCGACGGGGGAGCGACGGTGAAGGAGCCATCTGGAATGACCCGCCTCTTCCCACTGCTTTGCACCCTTTTGCTGGCGCTGACGGCCTGTCCGCCGCCGCCGACCGAAAACGGCGACGCCCAGATCCCAGGCAAGACCGACGCCTCGACTCCCAAGACCGACGGGTCGACCCCCGGCGAGGTCGACGGATCCCTCCCCAAGACGGACGGGTCGATCCCGGGCGACGTCGATGGCTCCGTGCCCGGCACCCCCGACGGCTCCACCCCCGGCAACCCGGACGGCGGACTGCCCCCGGGCGAGATCGAGATCCGCACCTGCAACACCAACCTGCCCACCCCGCCCAACGGGCAGACCTGCGAGACCGTCGCCGGCGACTCCAAGATGCTCCTGACCGGCACCGTCCTGGTCCCCGGCGTCGTCTACCGCGGCGGCCAGGTCCTGGTGGAGAACGGCAAGATCACCTGCGTCGACTGCGACTGCTCGGCCAAGGGCGCCGGCGCCACCAAGATCACCTGCCCGGACGCGGTCGTCTCCCCCGGCCTCATCAACACCCACGACCACATCACCTTCGCCAGCACCGCGCCGTTCGACGTCGCCATCCCCAAGGAGCGCTTCGAGCACCGCCACGACTGGCGCAAGGGCAAGGAAGGCCACACCAACATCCAGAGCACCTACATCAAGGGCGGCGCCTCGGCCGACACCGTGGCCTTCGCCGAGTTGCGCTTCGCCATGGGCGGGGCGACCTCCACCGTGGGCAGCGGTAACGCCGCCGGCTTCCTGCGCAACCTCGACTCCTCCAACCAGGAGGGCCTGGGCCAGACGCCGGTGGAGTTCGAGACCTTCCCGCTGGGCGACTCCTCCGGCACGCTGGTCACCAGCGGCTGCGGCTACTCCTTCAACGACCCCAGCTGGAACAGCCTCGACGCCTACCTGCCGCACGTCGGTGAGGGCATCAACCAGGCCGCCCACAACGAGTTCCTCTGCCTGGAGGGCACCTCGGGCGGCGGCCACGACATGGTCAACAACAAGACCAGCTTCATCCACGGCATCGCCGGCCGGCCCAGCGACGCCCAGGCCATGCAGAAGGACGGCGCGCGCCTCATCTGGTCGCCGCGCTCCAACGTCAGCCTCTACGGCGACACCGCCAGCGTCCCCATGTACGCGCGCATGGGCGTGCTCGTCGCGCTGGGCACCGACTGGCTGCCCTCGGGCTCGATGAACCTGCTGCGCGAGCTCAAGTGCGCCGCGGACCTCAACGACACCTACTTCGACCACTTCTTCAGCGACGAAGGCATCTGGCTGATGGTCACCGCCAACGCCGCCCGCGCCACCGCCACCGACGACGTGGTCGGCACGCTCAAGGCGGGCCTGGTCGCCGACATCGCCATCTTCGCCAAGCGCGGCCGCGTCGATCACCGCGCCGTCATCGAGGCCGAGCCCAAGGACGTGGCGATGGTCATGCGCGGCGGCAAGGTGCTCTTCGGCGACGCCAACGTCGTCTCCGCCTTCTCCGACGGCGGTACCTGCGACACCCTCGACGTCTGCACCGTCTCCAAGAAGGTCTGCGCCCAGCGCGAGGTGGGCAAGAGCCTCTCCGCGCTGACCAGCTCCGAGACCAGCAAGTACCCGCTCTTCAAGTGCAACGCCGCCCCCGACCGCGAGCCCACCTGCCAGCCGCAGCGCACCTGCACCTCCGGCTGCCCGGTCAACGCCAGCGTCAACGGCTCGACCGTGTACGACGGCCTGCCCAAGCCCGGCGACCAGGACGGCGACGGCATCTCCGACGACCAGGACAACTGCCCGAAGGTCTTCAACCCCATCCGCCCGATGGACAACGGCGCGCAGGCCGACGAGGACAACGACGGCGAAGGCGACGCCTGCGACGTCTGCCCGCTGGCCGCCGACCGCACCGACTGCCCGCAGTTCGTCAGCAACGACGCCGACGGCGACGGCATCGTCGACGCCAAGGACAACTGCCCCAACGTCGCCAACGTGGACCAGGCGGACGCCGACGCCGACGGCAAGGGCGACCTGTGCGACGCGTGCAAGAACGAGAGCAACCCCGGCTCGCAGGCGTGCTCGTCGACCATCTACGCGGTCAAGGACGGCACGGTGAAGATCGGCGACGCGGTGGCGCTCAAGAACGTGCTGGTGACCGGGCTGTCGAGCCGCGGCTTCTTCGTGCAGGTCAAGGAGACCGACACGGGCTACAACGGCGCCGACAACAGCGGCGTGCTCTGCTTCCTGGGCGCGGCCCCGACGGTGAAGGTCGGCGACCGCGTGACCATCAAGACCGGCACCCTGGCCGACTACTACGGCGAGAAGGAGCTGACCTCGGTGGAGGTCGTCGTCGACGCCAGCAACAACGAGGCGGCCCCGCAGCCCACCGTGGTGCAGCCCGCGGAGATCGCCACCGGTGGCGCCCGCGCCGCCGCGCTCGAGGCGGTCCTCGTCCAGGTCAACAACGTCACCGTCACCAACCCGAACCCGACCCCGGCGGCCAGCGACACGTCGAGTCCGTGGGAGTTCGAGGTCACCGGCGCGCTGCGCGTCCACGACTTCATCTTCCACGTGCCCGTCAAGCCGGCGCAGGGCGACACCTACACGTCGATCACCGGCATCCTCCACTTCGACCACAGCAACTCGAAGATCGAGCCGCGCGCCGCGGGCGACCTCGTCGCGGGCGCTCCGGCCCCGGCCAAGCTCGCGGCCATCGTCCCGGCGACCGGCACGCTGCGCGCCGGGCTGACCAACGCCACGACCTACAACACCCCGATGGCGGTCACGCTGGTCTCCCCGGTCTCCACGGCGACCGAGGTCGCGGTCGCGGTCGACGCCGCGGCCCAGGCCGACCTGCAGGTGGTGGGCGGCAAGGTCACGGTGCCCGCCGGCCAGACCTCCGCGCCGATCCTCTTCAACTCGGTCAACGCCAACGCCGCGGTCACGGTGACCGCGACGCTGGGCACGGACAGCGCCACCGGCACGGTGAAGGTGCTCGCGGCCGACGCGGCTCCGTCCGCGCTGACCCTCTCGCCGGCGACCGGCTCGGTCACCACCGGCGGGAAGCTGACCATGACGGTGGCGTTCGACGTCCCGGTGGCCGCCGACACCACGGTCACCCTGACGGTGGGCACCGGCGGCAGCGCTCCGGCCACGGTGCAGGTGGCCAACGGCCAGAGCAGCGCCACCTTCGACTTCACCGGTGGCGCCTCCGAGGCCACCGGCGTCACCGTGTCGGCCTCCGCGGGCTCGCTGACGTCCAACACCGCGACGATCGACGTCAAGGCCCCGGCGCTCGGCACGATGATCTTCAGCGAGTACGTCGAGGGCTCGAGCAACAACAAGGCGCTGGAAGCTCTACAACGGCACCGGCGCGGCCGTGGACCTGACGACCTGCCAGGTGAAGCTCTACACGAACGGCGCCACCACCGCGGGGAACACCTGGACCGGCACCGGGTCCCTCGCCGCGGGCGCGACCCTGGTCATCTGCAACTCGGGCGCGGCGGCGGCCGACCTGCTGTCCAAGTGCACGGTCAAGCACGCCGTCACCAGCTTCAACGGCGACGACGCGCTGGAGCTGATCTGCGGCGGCAAGCTCGTCGACTCCATCGGCCAGGTCGGCACCGACCCGGGCAGCGAGTGGACCGGCAACAGCGTCTCGACGCTCGACTCGACCCTGCGCCGCAAGTGCACGGTCGCGAGCGGCGACACGACGAGCAACGACGCATTCGACCCGTCGGTCGATTGGGAGAGCCAGGCCATCGACACCTTCGACGGGCTGGGCTCGCGCGGCTGCCCGTAGTCGGCTGAAGGAACGCTGAAGTCGAAGGCCCCGGCACGATGGCGTGCCGGGGCCTTCGTGCGTCTTGAGACTACGGAAGTAGAGATCAGAGGCGCGCCGAGTTGTGTAGTACCCGGCCTCCGCGCCGGGGGCATCCTCACGAATTAGAGCATCGTGGGCGCACTGACGGAGCTGCCGGCCCCCGCGCCAGGCCGCCTTGCGAAAGTGAGCATCCGAAGCGTGCTGACGAAACGAGAGGAGCGCCTCGGGCCCTCAACGGCAGCCACGTAAGAGACGCGTGGATACGGCTACGGGGTCGTTACCCTCTCACTCACTGGCGGGAGGATGCGGCGGCGTCGGCGCGCCTCGAATCCCCACTATCTATCGTGAGGGCGCCCCGGCGCGGAGGCTGGCAACTCCGCCAGCGCGCCCCAGACGTTCATTCCATGGAAGGTGCCCCCGGCACAGAGGCCGGGTACTACACACCTAATCTCCGCCAGCGAGGCCATAGAGGACGCGCGCCGCCCCACCCAGCGCGAGCATCGCCACCGGGTTCACCCGGTCGAAGCGGATGAGCGTGAGCGCGACCGCAGCGGCGATGGCCGCGCCAATCCCCGAGCGGACGCCGGCCCCCAGGGTGAGCGCCGCGGCGATCATCAGCCCCACGACGCTCGGGGTCAGCCCGAGGAGCGCGGCGCGCATCCAGCGGCTGCTGCGCGCCTGCTCGAGCCAGGAGTTGAGCGTCACCGCCAGCACGAACGGGGCGGCGAAGACGGCGAGCGTCCCGACGACGGCCCCTGGGATGCCCGAGCGCAGGTAGCCCACGAAGGTGGCCGCCAGCAGCACCGGCCCCGGGGTGAGCTTGCCCACCGCCACCGCGTCCGCGAACTGCGCCTCGGTCAACCAGTGGTGAGCCGTGACCTGCGCCTGCAGCGAGGGGATGGCCGCGAAGCCGCCGCCATAGGCGCCCAGGCCGGTGCGGAAGCAGACGACCGCCAGCGACGCCAAGTCGGCCAGGGTCTGGAAGAGCAGGGGACCGGCCAGCGCCGCCACCAGCAGCGCCGGCAGGTGGTGGTGCGTCTTCGCTCGCTCGCTCTTGTCCGGCTTCGACGCCGGTGGAAGCTCGGGCAGGGGCGGGGAGAGCGGGGACCCCTCCTCGGGCAGCGCCGCCGGCGGCACCGGCCGGGGCCGGAAGAGCCGCCGAGGGCTGAGCAGCTTCGCGCGCCGCAGACCCAGATCCCAGAGGAGGCCGGAGGCGATGCCCAGGAGCGCGACCTCGCCCGAGCCGGCGCCCCCCAGCAGCGACAAGAGCAGCGCCCCGGCGGCGACGCCCATCTGCCAGAGCTGGGCGACGCTGGTGCGCGACATGCGCACCGCGATGGCCAGCACGATGCCCACCACCGCCGCGTTGAGCCCGCCCAGGAACGCCGCTGCGTCCGGCAAGGCGCCGAAGCGCTGGTAGGCCATGGCCAGGACCAGCACCGCCGTGGCTCCCGGAAGGACGAAGCCCAGGTAGCAGGCAGCGGCGCCGCGCACGCCCCCGAAGCGCAGGCCCAGCGCCGCCAGGGCATTGGCGGCCGCCCCGCCCGGGAGCATCTGGGCGATGGTGGCGGTGCTCGCGAACTGCTCCGGGGTCAGCCAGCGACGGCGCTGGACGGCGAGCGACTCGATGAGCCCCAGCACGCTCAGGCCGCCACCAAAGCCGACCGCGCCCAGGAAGAGCGAGGCCTTGAGCAGCTCCCCCAGGCTTGGCGCTGCAGTGGCGGCGGCTGGCTGAGTCGCGGCGGGAGCTTCAGGCGCAGGCGGATGCTCGGCGTTCAAAGGGGGCCCCAGTGCTGCTGCCCAAGCTTGCACACGGGGGAGCCCGGCAACGACGTCTCGGCCGGGGGGCTGCGGCTAGGCCGACTTCTTGTGGCGCGCGTCCCGATCCGCGGCGGTCAGCAGGCAGCCTTCCAGGCAGGAGGGCTTGCAGCGCCCGTCGCACGGCTCGACGTGGATGGTGACGCTCGCTCCCTCGAAGCGCGCCTTGATGGCGCCGCTGACGTCGTGGGCCAGCCGGTGCGAGGTCTCGACCGACATGCTCCGGTCGACCAGGAGGTGGAAGTCGACGAAGCGCTGCGGCCCGGACTTGCGGGTGCGCAGGCCGTGGAAGCCGAGCACGCCGGCGGCGGTGCTCACGTGCTCGACGATCCAGCGCTGCTCGTCTTCCGGCAGGCTCTCGTCCATCACGTCCTTGAGCGACTCGCGGGTGAGGTCCCAGGCCGCCTTGACGATGAGCAGCGCCACGGCCATGGCCGCCACCGGGTCGAGCCACCACAGGTCCACGGCCGGGAGGAGCCAGCGGGTGAGCATGATGACCAGCAGGCCGCACATGACGCCCGCCGAGGTCCACACGTCGGTGCGCAGGTGCCAGGCGTCGGCCTGCAGCGCGATGGAGTCGGTCTCCTTGCCCACGCGGAAGAGCATGCGGGAGACGAGGTAGTTGGCGACGGACGAGGCGGCCATGACGGCCACGCCCAGCCCCGGCATCTCCACCGGCGTCTTGTGCAGAAGCTTGTGGATGGCCTCGTAGACGATCCACGCGGCCGCCAGGAAGATGAGGATGGCCTCGACGGTGCCGGAGACGTTCTCGATCTTTCCGTGGCCGTAGGCGTGGTCCTTGTCGGCGGGCTTGGTGGCGGTCTTGACCGCGAAGAGGGCGATGCCCGCCGCGACCAGATCGACCGCGGAGTGGATGGCCTCGGAGATGACCGACACCGAGCCCGTGAGCAGCCCGATGACGAGCTTTCCGGCCACGAGGCTGGCGTTGGAGAAGACGGAGATGGAGGCGGCGCGTGCCTTGCGGCGGGTCGTGTCCAAAGGTGGCTCCTCGAACAAGTCCCACGGGAGGAGTCCCGTTGCCCAGGGGGCCCGGCTGCACCCTGGAAGGGCCGCCTGATCTTTGAATGGCGAAAATCCTAGCGGAGAGGCGCGGGTCCGGTGAAGCGCGAAAAGTCGGGTGCCGGCGCCACGACCCAGCCGCCGCTCGCCGTCATAAGAAGACGGCGGCCTGGTCCGGCGTCACCGCCGTAGAGCCGGGCGACTGAAGTCGCGCCTGACACTGCGAAGCCCGCCTGCGCGGGCTGGGATGCTCAGGTGGCTGAGTGCACTTCCGGGATTCCCAGATGGTCCTGGGCCTGAACACCCGAGCTGGCGGCGTCAGGTCCGCCTTCCACTCAGCCTGCGCAGGCAGGCTCTTAAACGTCAGGCGCGGCTTCAGCCGCCAGCACCCCATCGATCCAGCCGCCGCCCGATACCCGCTCGCCGTCATGGAAGACGGCGGCGGCCCGGCGTCACCGCCGTAGAGCCGGCGACTGAAGTCGCGCCTGACACTGCGAAGCCCGCCTGCGCGGGCTGGGATGCTCAGGTGGCTGAGTGCACTTCCGGGATTCCCAGATGGTCCTGGGCCTGAACACCCGAGCTCGCGACGTCAGGTCCGCCTTCCACTTCAGCCTGCGCAGGCAGGCTTTGAAACGTCAGGCGCGGCTTCAGCCGCCAGCACCCCATCGATCCAGCCGCCGCCCGCCACCCGCTCGCCGTCATAGAAGACCGCGGCCTGGCCCGGCGTCACCGCCCGCTGCGGCTCGGCGAAGACCACCCGGACCTGGCCCTCGCTCTCTTCCGGGAAGAGTTGCGCATCCACGGCACGGTGGCGCGAGCGGATCTGCACCTGGCAGCGCTGGGGCAGGGGAGCATCGCGAGCGCCGGCGAGGCGCACCCTCAGCTCGCGAGAGAGCAGATCGGCCGGGTCGGTGGTGACGACCACCTCGTTCTTGCCCGCGTCCAGCCCGGTCACGAAGGCCCGCCCGCCGATGGAGACCCCGAGCCCGTGCCGCTGGCCAAGCGTGTAGCGATGCAGGCCCTGGTGCTTGCCCACCGGCCGGCCGGTGCGGTCGACGATGGCTCCGGGCCGGGCATCGTCGCCGAAGCGCAGGCGCAGCGACTCGGCGAAGCCGTCCTCGCTCGACTCGAAGCAGGCGTCCTGGCTCTCGGGGCGCTCGGCGGTGGCCAGGCCCAGCTCGCGGGCCAGCGTGCGCACCTGCGGCTTGGTCGTCCCGCCCAGCGGGAGCAGCGTCGCGGCGATCTGCTCCGCCTCGAGCGAGAAGAGGAAGTAGGACTGGTCCTTGTTCGGGTCGGAGCCGCGCAAGAGGCTCGGCCGGCCGGCGGCGCTCGTCCCGATGCGCGCGTAGTGGCCGGTCGCGATGCGCCGTGCGCCCAGCCCGCGCGCCTTGTCGAAGAGCGTGCCCCACTTCACGACCTGGTTGCAGAGCACGCAGGGGTTGGGCGTGCGGCCGTGCGCGTACTCGTCCCAGCAGGGACGAAGCACCTGCTGCTCGAAGGTGGTGCGGGCGTCGACGATCAGGTGGTCGACGCCGAGCTTGTCGGCGACGGCGCGGGCCTGCATCGCCGACTCCAGGCTGCAGCAGCCGCCGCCGAGCGGCCGGTCCTCGCAGGGGATGAGCTGGAGGGTGATGCCGACCACCTCGTAGCCCTCGCGGACGAGCAGCGCCGCGGCGACGGAAGAGTCCACGCCGCCGCTCATCGCCACTGCCACGCGCTCCTGCGCCATCCGGATGCTCCAGAGAAGAAAGGAAGGTGCCCGACTCAGAGAGTGGGGCACCTTCCTAGATTCCGCTCAGTCTGTCGACCCCGGAGGCGGGACAGTCGCTACAGACGTGAATGCGAGTCCCCCCTCTCCGCGAAGCCGGAGAGGGGGACAGGGGGTGAGGCTCGCCAAGCCTAAGCGAAGTCCTGGAAGAGCACGCTGGAGAGGTACCGCTCGCCAGCATCGGGCAGGACCGTGACGATGGTCTTGCCTTTGTTCTCCGACCGGTAGGCCAGGCGAACGGCTGCCGCGACGGCGGCCCCACCCGAGATGCCGGCAGTGATGCCCTCTTCGCGGTGCAGGCGGCGGGCGAAGTCGATGGCCTCGTCGTTGGAGACGGTCTCCACGGCGTCGAGCAGGCTCAGGTCAAGCACGCCGGGGACGAAGCCGGCGCCGATGCCCTGGATCTTGTGCGGCTTCTTCTCGATCGGCTTGCCGGCGCGGGTCAGCGTCAGCACCGGGGAGTCGACCGGCTCGACGGCGACGGTCTGCAGCGCGACCTTCTTCTCCTTCTTCAGGTAGCGGCTGACGCCGGTGATGGTGCCGCCGGTGCCGACGCCGGCGACGAAGATGTCCACCCGGCCGCCGGTGTCGTTGAAGATCTCCGGGCCGGTGGTCTTGAAGTGGATCTCCGGGTTCGCCGGGTTCTTGAACTGCTGCGGCAGGTAGTGCCGGGTCGGGTCGCTGGCGACGATCTCCTCGGCCTTGGCGATGGCGCCGGCCATGCCCTTGGCGCCCTCGGTGAGGATCAGCTCGGCGCCGAAGGCCTGCAGCATCCGGCGGCGCTCGATGGACATCGTGTCCGGCATGGTGAGCACCAGCGGGTAGCCGCGGGCGGCGCAGACGTAGGCCAGCGCGATGCCGGTGTTGCCGCTCGTCGGCTCGACCACCTTCTTGTCCTTCGAGCCGGGCTTGAGGATGCCTTCCTTCTCCGCCGCCCAGATCATCGCGGCGCCGATGCGGCACTTGACCGAGTTGGCCGGGTTGCGGCCCTCGACCTTGACGAGCACCGTCGCGGCCGCATCCTTCGTCAGGCGGTTCAGCCTCACCAGAGGGGTGTTCCCGATGCTCTGGCTGTTGTCTTCGTAGATCCTCGCCATCCCGTGTCTCCTTGCCCCGTGTTCCCTTGCTGCGTGTGTAAAGCGCTTGCGGTCAGATGCTGTAGTCCGACGGTTGGTGCTCCTGGGCGCGTCGACACATCTCTTCGACGGTGACGCCGTCGAGCACGGCGCCGATCGCCAGAGCGACCTCCTTCCAGACTTGGCTGAGCCCTTCGTCGATTGCGGTCTTCTTGCGGCCGACCTCGATGAGCGCCAGGGGCCCGTCGATGGCGGTGCGGATCTTCCCGAGGGTGATGTCCTTGGGGGCGAGCGCCAGCGCGTGGCCTCCTTCGGGCCCGCGGCGGCTGGTCACGACCCCGGCCTTGCGCAGGTCGACCAGGATGGCTTCCAAGAACTTCTCCGGAATGTGGGCGCGCTTGGCGATGTCGGTGACGCGCGACGGCTGGTCGGGGCGCGCATGCGTGGCGAGGTCGATGGTGGCGCGGACGGCGTACTCGGCTTTCTGGGAGAAGCGCATCGGGCTTCCTATAAATCCTATGAGTTAGATAGGGAATAGCGGGTTTGGTTTCGGCGCGCAAGCACATCAAGGCGGGCTCGACGGGCGTGTGGCTGAAAGAGCCTGTGAATCTCGATAGATGCGGCGTCTGCGGCGGCTTTCACCTTCAAGCGGCCAAGGGGCCTTCTCTCGCGGTCCCTAGTCATGACTCGTTCCTACGTCCCATCAGTCCCAGGTGTCCCCTACGTCCCATAGGTCCCATCGGCCGCACCACCCAGGCGTCCCAGCCTTTCGGTCCATTGGTTCGCCGCGGGCGCCAGCGCTTCCCATGAGCCGTCCACGGGGCGTATGAGTGTGGCCCTCTCTGACTCCAAGAAGGACCTCCCGATGACCGACAGCCCGGAGCACCGCGAGCACCGCATCGCCCTGTTCATCGACTTCGAGAACCTGGTGACCAACACCGGGATCACCGCGGCCAGCTTCGACCTGCAGCCCTCGCTCGACCGGCTACTGGAGAAGGGCAAGGTCATCTTCCGGCGCGCCTACTGCGACTGGTCGCGCTTCAAGGACGCCAAGAGCCACCTGCACGAGTTCGGTGTGGAGCTGGTCGACGTGCCGCCCTCGACCTCGGCGGGCAAGAACGGCGCGGACATGCGCCTGGTGATCGACGCGCTCGAGCTCTGCTACGCGCGCGAGTACATCGACACCTTCGTCATCGGCTCGGGCGACTCGGACTTCTGCCCCTTGGCCTACAAGCTGCGCGAGAACGACCGCCGGGTCATCGGCCTGGGCGTGCGCGAGTCGACCTCGCGGCTCTTCGTGAAGGCCTGCGACGAGTTCATCTACCTCAAGCCCAAGGCCGAGGAGCGCAAGGCCGAGAAGAAGGCGCCCAAGGAGAAGGACGAGAAGAAGGGCGACAAGGCGGAGAAGGCCGAGAAGGGCGAGCGCAAGTCCAGGCGCGGCGGTGGTGGCGGCGCGAGCAGTGCAGAGGCCAAGCCGGCGCCCGAGGTCCCGGAGGTCGCGCGAGAGGTCGTGACCTCGCTGCTCGCCCGGGCGACCGGGCCGATCAATCCGTCCTTCATCAAGGAGACGATCGTCCGCAAGCAGCCCGACTTCGACGAGCGCGACTTCGGCTTCTCGACCTTCTCCAAGCTCTTGCAGGCGCTGGAGACCGAGGGGCTGCTCAAGCGGCAGCAGGTGGGCCGCCAGTGGTACGTGGGCCCCGCCGAGGGGAATCCTCCGGAGGCGACGGGCGAGGAGAAGGAGCCCTCCGAGGAGCCGGAAGAGCCGAAGGGCGGACCCGACCAGGAAGAGCTGCCGTTCTAGAGGTCGACGGCGCCAGTTGACCGGAGGTTGAAGGCGGTTGAAGGCCTCCGGCTACCAGGGTGAAAGCCCTCTGGGGCTGGCCCCCGGCGCGCACCGTGTCGCCGATGTCGGCCGTCTGCGAAGCCCTTCGCAGGTCGAGGGCTGGACCTGGCCGCGCGTCCTCACATCCCCGGAGTTGACGGGTTACCGAAGGCACTCTTCGAGCACCGCGGATCGAAGCCGGGGGCTAGCCCCTTTAGTGGGCTTCAACCCAGGTAGCCGGAGGCCTTCAGCCTCCGGTCAACTCGGAGTCGCGCCCAGCGTCGTGAAGGGCGGGTACGCCGCCACGCGGTCGCCGTCCTTCAGCTCTCGGTCGAGCGCGGCCGGCTCTCCATTGACCAGCACCAGCCCCACGCTCGCCGGGTCGACCTCCAACCCATGCAGCGCTGGGCCGAGGCGTGCTCCCTCGGGGACGGGGATCTCGATCGGTCGCTGCCGCTTGTCGGGAGGCAGCCGGTCGTTGAGCTGGGCGTAAACCCTGAAGACGACGTTGGGCATCGGCAGAAACCTAGGTCCCGTCAGCCGGGGATGACGGGCTGCAGGCGGTTGAAGAGCGAGTCACCGCGCCTTGAATACGAACGGGAAGGCGATGGTGGCCTCCTCGTCGCTCTCCGGAAAGTGCCACGACTTCGCGAGGGCCAGCACGCAGGTCCCGACCGAAGCGTCCTCGAGCGTCGAGCTCTTGATTCGCACCGAGCCCACGGTGCCTTCGGGCAGGATGGTCCACTGCATCTCGAGCTTCCCCGCGAGCTTCGGGTTCTTCGGAAGCGCCTTCTCGTAGCAGCCCTGCACCTGCTTGGTGTGGCGCGCGATCTCCTTGTGGATGGCTCCGCGGTCGAGCGGGCGCTTCTTGCTCTTGTGCGTCGAGGAAGGGGCGCTGGAAGGCTCGGACGAGAGCTCGAGCCGGATGGGCTCCTGTCCCTTGGCCGAGACGGTCACGGCGCTGGCGCCCACGGCGGCGACCTTGCGCACGTCGCCGGTCCTCAGGGCCTTGTACTCGACGAGCCGGCCGGTCGGCTCGACGCGCACCGAGATGCCCTCGAGGTCCTGGTTCGCCTTGAGCTGCACGAAGACGACGCTCTGGTCCTGGACCCGGGTGACCTCCAGTGGCTCGGGCGGCGGCGATGCCTTCGGCGGCTTGCTGGGCTTGGGAGTGGCTGCGATGAGGAGGATCGAGAGGAGAGCGAGCGCGCGAGCCATGATTGGGT
Source organism: Myxococcales bacterium (assembly GCA_049841135.1). Taxonomy (GTDB): domain Bacteria; phylum Myxococcota; class Myxococcia; order Myxococcales; family UBA5297; genus JACRCT01. Next base: position 793,653 of record JASGHK010000001.1, on the reverse strand, counting down.
CCAGTTACTCCTCGTAGCCGGTGGTCTTGAGCTTGGCCTTGGCCTGCTTGGCGAGCTTGCCGCGGCCCTTGGAAACCTCGACCAGCACCTCGTGGCCGATCTCGCGAGACAGCCCGACGATCTCCGAGAGGTGGAAGCCGACGTAGAAGCGGTGCTCGGGGGTGAGCGCCTTGTCCGCGGCCAGGTCGTCGGCCACCGGCACGCCGCGGCGGGCGAGCGTCGAGAACAGCTCCAGCGCCGGGTCGTTGCCGCGCGAGCCGAGGTCCAGGTTCGAGCGCGCGAGCTCCAGCCTCGCCAGCGCCAGCCGATCGTCATCCTTGGCCCGGTCGCTCTTGAGGAGCGCCGCGTACAGCTCGCGGGCCCGCTCCGCCGGGGCCTTGGCCGCCTCCTCGCGCAAGAGCGTCGCCAGCTCCGCGGGATCGGCCAGGCCGAGCAGCGCCAAGAGCGGCTCGGCGGCAGTCATCGACTTCTTCAGCCGGGCGCGTGCAGCACGTGACAGCGAGGCGACCGCAGGCTTGGCCAGCCGGCGGGCGTGCGGCTGCAGCAGCCGGGAGAGGCGGGCGCACTCGGCATCGCTCTTGGCGTTGAGCACCGCGTCGAGCAGGGCGGCACGCGCGTCCTCGCTCTCGCCCAACGCCGCCAGCGCCTGCTGCCCGCGAGCCTCCGGCGCGGCGAGGACCACACGGACCAGGCTCGGCGCGGCCTTCGGACCGAGCAGGCCGAGCCGGACGGTGGCGGTCGCCGCCAGCTCCGCGTCGTCGCCCAGTGCTAGCCGCTCGATGGCCGGGATGGCAGAGGGTGGCGGCTCGAGGTTGCCCAGCGTATCGAGCGCGGTGCGGGCGACGGCCTTGTCGGGATCGCCCAGGAGCTTCACCAGCAGGCCCGCGACCTCCGGGGCGTCGCGGCGTGAGCCCAGCGCAAAGCGAAGCGCGATGAGCGCCTCGCAGCGGACCATGGACGCGCGCTTGCTCTTGGCGAACTCCAGGAGCGTGTCCAGCGCGCGCTCGTCCTCGAGGTAGCCCAGGATGCGAAGCGCGCCCAGCGTCGCCTCGTCGCTGGCCGCGGCCTTCTTGCTCTCCAGAAAGCGGGTGACCTGCGGGTAGAGCGCCTTCTTCTCCTTGGGTTCGACGGTCTTGAGCTCGTGCCGGAAGAGCAGCGAGCTCTTGATGACGCTCTCCTTGTCCTGGCCGATGAAGCCGTCGAGCAGCGCCGAGAGCCCCTTCTTTCCGGCGACCTGGGCCAGCACCTCGTTGATGCGCGCCGCGGCCCAAGGCGGGGCGCCGTGCAGGCGCGCCTGCAGATCATGGATGGCGGCGTCGCCGAGCGCGGCGATGGCTCGCGCGGCGGCCTGGGAGGTCGAAGCGGAGCCAGCGAGGGCGTCGAGGAGCGCCGGCAGCGCTTTGGGGCTGGCCAGCCGTTCGAGCGCCTCGATGGCGGCGATTCGGACGGACTCGTGCTCGCTCTGGATCGCCTCGCACAGGCCCTGGACGACGGCAGGGGCCTTGGCGCCGAGCTCGCCGAGCACCAGCGCTGCCGCGGCCTGCAGCTCTGGGCGGCCCTCGGCAAGCATGGCGACGATCTGGGACTGGGTGTCGGCAGCCATCGGATTTCTCCCCGAAAGAAGCGCGCGGGAGTCTACCAAGCCGGCACCTCATCGGGCGTGTTGGCGAATGAGGTGCAGTTGGCTAGTGTGCGCCGAACCGTGCGGCACCGAACGAACCGCGCCGCGCCCTCTGGAGTGCCATGGCCCTGTCCACCATCGAAGCCTACGACCTCGTCCGATTCGCCGACTCCCTCCAAGACAAGCTCACCCACGCCAACGAGGAGCTCGCCCAGAAGCGCGCCCTCAAGTCCGAGAAGGAGTGGCTGACGGCGGCCGCCGCGCTGCTCAAGGCCGCGCGCGAGCCGACCGCGGGTCTGCTGGAGAAGGTGCGCGGGCTGCCGGAGCTCTCGGAGGTGCGCGACGAGTACGCCGCCGAGTTCCAGGGCCAGTACGTCGATGCGCTCGAGAAGCTGGTCGCCGGGTTCACCTTCCACACCAGCCCCAAGGACCCCATCCTCGAGGCGCTCTACCCGCACCAGAAGTTCCCGGCGCTGCGCAAGGCCGAGCGCGAGGCGGTGGAGGATTACCAGAAGGATCTCGAGAAGCGGGCCAAGGGCGCCTACGTCGCCCGGCAGCTCGGCCAGCCGACCTACGCCTTCGCGCCGCCGGTGCTGCAGGCCATCGCCGCGGCCTTCGCCAAGTGGCAGACCGCGTTCGTCGGAGTGGGGATGAGCGAGGACGAGGCGGTGGAGCTGCGCAAGGAGCTCATCACCGACGCCAAGAAGCTCGATCTGGCGCTCAAGCAGGCCAAGCTCCTGGCCGAGGCGGCGCTCGCTCCGGTCAACGGCATGTTCGAGGAGATGGGCCTGGCGGCGAAGCCCAAGAAGCGCAGCGCCAAGCCCGCGAAGCCCGCCAAGGACGAGGAGGCCAAGGAAGGGGAGGCCGCCGCCGCGCCGGCCGAGGAGAAGGCGGAGAAGGCCGAGGCCGCGGAGGAGAAGCCCGCCGAGGAGTCCAAGAAGGAAGAGGCGGCGCCCGCGGAGGAGAAGAAGGAAGAATCGGCGGCCGAGCCGGCCAAGGCCAAGAAGAAGAAGGCGGCCGCGGTAGCTCCGGCCGAGGCCAAGTAGCTGGCCTTAGCGAACCTCACCCCCGGCCCCTCTCCGGCTTCGCGGAGAGGGGTGACTTCGTCTCGCGAATTTCGAAACTCTGACCCTTGATGCTTCGGCAAACCGTGTCGGTGGGCCGAAGGCAGGCGGCTCGAAGTCGCCCCGAATCGACAGACCAAGTCACCCCTCTCCGCGAAGCCGGAGAGGGGCCGGGGGTGAGGCTCGTCCGTCACACCATCGCCGCCGAACTGATCTCCGGGTGCTCCTTCATGAAGGAGACCAGCTTCGGGGCGTACTCCGGGAAGCCCGGGCAGCGGATGCCGCTGCCTTCGAGGTCGGAGAGGGTGTTGTTGCAGGTGTAGAAGGTCGGGTGGACCAGGTAGTCGAGCGTCTCCGCCGGCACCTTCATGAGCTGGTAGACGCCAGGCACGTGAGAGACCGCGTTGCGTGCCAGCTTGGCCGGCAGCGGGATCTTGACCACGTTCTTGCCCAGCGCCCGCGCCACCACGTCGACCATCTGCGTGATGGTCGTCGCGTTGGGATCGCACAGTTGGTAGACCTTGCCCTTCGACTTCTCCTGCCCGGACAGGTGGGCGATGGCGTCCACCACGAAGTCGCGCGGCACGACGTTCATCCGCGTCCGGTCCGCCCGGCCCAGGGACGGCATCGCCGCCAGCGCCGGCTGCCGCATCAGCAGCTGCATCATGTAGTACGGCCCGTCGTACTTCTGGGTCACGCCGGTGCCGCTGTCGCCGACGACGATCGCCGGGCGGTAGATGGTGATTGGCAGGCCCTCACGCATGCGCCGCTGCACCTCGACCTCGGCCAGGTACTTGGTCTCCTCGTAGTAGTTGTTGAACTCCTGGCCCTTCTCCAGGTCGTACTCGGTGTAGGCGCCGGCGTACTTGCCGGAGACGTAGCAGGTGGAGACGTACTGCAGGCGCTTGAGGTGCGGGCAGGCGCGCGCGTAGTCGAGCATGAAGCGCGTGCCGTCCAGGTTGACCCGCATCGCGAGATCGCGCTTGACCGCCAGGTCGTAGACCGCCGCGAGGTGGAAGATCTCGACCGTCTCCTCCTTGAGCTCCTTGGCCTCGCCGAGCCCCAGGTCGGCGCGGGTGATGTCGCCCTCGACCAGCCGGATGCGCCCGGAGGTCTCGGGCGCGGTCCGCGCCAGCTCGTCGATGCGGCTCTTGGCCATCGCCACGAATTTGGACTGCACCAGGCACGTCGCCGTGACGTCCTTGGGGTAGCGCTTGAGCACTCGCGGCAAGAGCTCGGAGCCGAGGAAACCGGGGAAGCCAGTGAAGAAGACCGTCGCCATGCGCGCCTCCTTGAAGTGAACGATTGCGTGAAGGGGAATCCGCCAAACGGCACAGCGGAATACGGGATGGATAACCGGGTCGGCAAGACGTCTGCTCGCCTGCCTCCCTCAATGGTGAACTGCCGGTCGTTACCACGGCCACGGTGCCGATTGGCGAATCAACTGTTCGACTGAGATTTCGATGCTCGCCGCGGCCTCGTCTGGCACACAATGGCCCGGCGTCGCCTCGGGAGGCGGCGTCGAGAGAAGGATGGGGTGAGCGATGGAGCAGACGGTGCAGCCGCGGTGCCTCGAGGTCGATCTCGCGACGGGCCAGTCGAAGGTGCGCAGCCTGAGCGCCGAGGAGTGGGAAGCTCTACCTCGGCGGCCGCGGCCTGGGCTCGCGCCTGCTCTACGACGCCGCGCCGCCCAAGCTCGATCCCTACGACGACCGCATGCCGCTCGTCTTCTCGGTCGGGCCGCTCACGGGCACCAGCGCGCCGCAGTCGAACCGCTTCGTGGTCAGCACCAAGTCGCCGGCCACGGGGGGCCTCGCCGACAGCCACTGCGGCGGCAACTTCGCCACCAAGCTGCGCAAGGCCGGCTACGTCGCGGTCATCGTTCGCGGCAAGGCGAAGGGGCCGGTGACGCTCAAGATCACCGACCAGGCCGTCACCCTCGAGGACGCGACCGCGCTCTGGGGGAAGGGGACGCACGAGACGCAGGAGGCGCTGCCCAAGCACTTCGGCAAGGCGGTCATCGGCCCCGCCGGCGAGAACCGGGTCCGCTACGCCGCCATCGTCAGCCAGCACCGGGTCGCCGGCCGCGGCGGCGTCGGCGCGGTCATGGGCTCCAAGAACCTCAAGGCGGTCATCGCCGACGGACAGCAGCCGGTGCCGGTCGAGCGCCCCGAGGAGTTCAAGGCGCTGCAGAAGGGGATCACCGAGTTCCTGCTCGGCCACCCGCTGACCGGCGGGCTCCTCCCGTCGTTGGGCACGGCGAACCTGGTGATGACCACCGCCGGCCGGAACATCATCCCCACCCGCAACTACCAGACCGGGCGCGACCGGCGCACGCGCGAGCTGGCCGGCGAGCGGATGCGCGATGAGCTGCTCATCAAGCAGGACGGCTGCCTGTCGTGCCCCATCCGCTGCGGCCGCAAGATCAAGCTGCGCGGCAATCCGGCCAAGGGGCCGGAGTTCGAGACCATCGGCCTCCTGGGCAACAACCTGGGCCTGTTCGACCTGCAGGACGTCAGCGAGCTGGGCGTGCTCTGCGACGACCTGGGCCTGGACACGGTGTCGATGGGCAACACGCTGGGCTTCGCGACCGAGCTGACGGAGCGCGGCATGCTCCAGAGCGACCTCGCCTGGGGCCGGTTCGAGGCCTACCGCGACGCCATCCACGCCACTGCCCGCCGCCAGGGCCTGGGCGACGCGCTCGCCGAAGGCACCCGGCGCATGGCCGCGAAGCTGGGCGGCGAGGCCTTCGCCATCCACGTCAAGGGCCTGGAGCTGCCGGCGTACGATCCGCGCGGCTGCTTCGGCCAGGGCCTGGAGTACGCCACCAACAACCGCGGCGGCTGCCACATCCGCGGCGGGACGATGTTCATGGAGGCGACCGGGCCGGTCTCCATCGACCCCTTGGGCACCGCGGCCAAGCCCGAGCTCGTCTACTTCCAGCAGAACCTCAACGCCGCCATCAGCTCGATGTCGATGTGCTACTTCGCCGCCTACGCGGTCATCCCCGGCTTCGTCTCCACGCTGGACCCCAATGGCCTGACCTACCGCGCGGCGATGAGGGTCGCCAACTTCGCCGGCCCGGTGCTCTTCGGCGTGGTCCGCGCCAAGCACCCGCTGCGCGTCCTGTGGTTCGAGAAGTTCCTGACCGCGGTGCTCGGCCGCGAGGTCTCGATGAGCGAGTTCCTGGAGATCGGCGAGCGCGTCTACAACCTCGAGCGCATGTTCAACCTGCGCGAGGGCCTGGACGGCTCGCTCGACCAGCTGCCGGCGCGCCTGCTCCACGAGCCGACCTTCCCGGGCGCCAAGGGCGGGGTGCCGCTCGCCAAGATGCTGCCGCAGTACTACCGGGTGCGTGGCTGGGACCGTCACGGGGTGCCCAAGCAGCAGACGTTGGACCGGCTGCGGGTGCGGGCCTAGGCCAGAGGAGGATGTCGATGGCGATCTTCGTTCCGCATGCCAACTTGGCGAAGCTGCTCGGCGCCGGCGAGCTGCAGTCCACGGCGGCGACCGTGGGCGACCTGCTCGACGAGATGGGTGGCCGCGTCGCTCCCGACGAGTGGAAGAAGGCCTGCCGGGCCACGGTGCTCGTCAACGGCCGCAACGTGAACTCGCTGCAGGGGCGCTCGACGAAGCTCTCCGCCGAGGACGAGGTCTGGATGGTGTTCCCCGCCGCAGGCGGATGAGAGAAACGGGCTTCGGGCTTCGGGGTTCGGGGTTCTGGGTTCGGGCTTCAAGGGCTTCGGGCACCCTGCAACGGGCCGGCGGCCTGACTTGGCTCCGCCGGGTTAGGGGCCGAATGCCGGGTTCTTCTTCGAGGTGGCGCTTGGAACAGTTCGCGGTGTACGCAGGCAGCTTCGACCCGCCGACCATCGGCCACCTGTGGATGATCCGCCAGGGCGCCGAGCTGTTCGACCGGCTGCAGGTGGCGGTGGGAGTCAACCCCGACAAGAAGAGCATGTTCAGCGTGGAGGAGCGGCTGGAGATGCTGCGCGAGATCACCGGCGAGCTGCCGAACGTGACCGTCGCCGCGTTCACCAACCAGTTCCTCATCCGCTACGCCAAGTCCATCGGCGCCCGGTTCATCCTGCGCGGCATCCGCGGCACCGCCGACTTCGAGTTCGAGCGGACGATGCGCAACATCAACGCCGACAACGCCCCGGAGATCTCCACCGTCTTCCTGATGCCGTCGCGCGAGGTCGCGGACGTCAGCTCCAGCTTCGTGAAGGGGCTCATCGGACCCGACGGCTGGGAGGAGCTGGTGCGCAAGTACGTCTCGCCGCCGGTCTTCGAGCGCATCCGGAGTCGCCGTGGCATCGCCGGCTGATGCGCGGTTCGAGCGGCTCTTCCGGGCTCTGGGGGCCACGGGCGAGCCGGCCGCGGCGTGGGCCGAGTTGGCGGCACGGTACTCGGAGGACTCGCGCGCATACCACACGCTCGAGCACGTCCGGGACTGCCTGGCGCTCTTCGACTTGGTCCGGGCGCACGCCGCCGATCCGCTGGCGGTCGAGGCGGCGCTCTGGTTCCACGACGTCGTCTACGACGCGAAGGCCAAGGACAACGAAGAGCGCAGCGCGGCGCTGATGCGTGGGCTGCTCGCAGGCGCCGAGGCTGCCCGGCTGGACGCCATCGAGCGGCTCGTCCTCGCGACGAAGCATGCGGCAGCGCCTGACGCAGGCGATGCGGCCCTCGTCGTGGACGTCGATCTCGCCATCCTCGGGGCCGAGCCGGGGCGGTTCGAGCGCTACGAGGCCGCAGTCCGCCAGGAGTACGCGCACTTGACCGACGAGCAGTTCCGCGAGGGCAGGGCGCACTTCCTCGAGCGCTTCCTGGCCCGTGCTCCTCTCTTCGCCACCGTCGTCGTCCGCGAGCGCCTGGAGGCCCGGGCCCGCGAGAACCTTGGGCGCAGCCTCGAACGGCTCCGCCTCGGTGGCGCGAGCTGAGGTCGGCGCGCCGAGCGCCCACGACCGAAGCCGTGCCTCGAAGGCGTGCCTGCCTCAGGGCCTCGGGTATTGCAGACGGCGGCTTGACCCGAAGCCCGCAGCCCGAAGCCCGCAGTTCAGCCTTTCCGGCTGCCGCCGGCGGTCACGCGCTGGAACTTGATGGCCGGGTCCTTCTTGTCGGGCCGGGTCGCTGCCTGCTCGAAGCGCTCGGCCATCGCGGTCCGCACCACGAAGCGCGTCTCCTTGGGGAAGATGAGGATTCTTTCCGAGGTCGGCCTTGGTCGCGCCGCCGCGCCGGCAGATGAGTGGGACGAGCCACTTGGGGTCGGCGTTGTTGAGCCGGCCGACGTTCATGCGGAACCAGACGCCCTCGCCGGCTTCTGGGTGCTGCACCCGCGGTCCGTGCTCGCGGGCGGGCTTGCCGGAGGCGGCGCGGAACCTCGGCTCGCCGCTGCCGGCGTGGCGCGCCGGGGCGCGCTGGTTCTGGTGCGGGGTGTGCTGGTGCGAATCGCGCAGGGCCGAGGTGAGCGGCAGCTCTTCCGGAGCCGGCAGGTGCGACCGCTGCGAGCGGACCAGGGCCGCGACCAGCTTCTGCGGCTCCTGGCTCTCGAGGAGCTTGCGGGCGACCTCCAGGTCCTCCTCGCTCGCCTCGGCGCCCAGGGCGGTGATGGCCTCGACGAGCCGCTTCTGGTCCAGCGCGCGGATCTCTTCCGGGCTGGTGACCGGCGCCCACGTGGGCTTGATGCCGGCGGTGCGGAACATCCGCTCCGCCAGGCCGCGCATCTTGAAGGGGACCAGCACCACGCTCACGCCCTTGCGCCCGGCCCGGCCGGTGCGCCCGCTGCGGTGCTGCAGGACCTGCGCATCGCGGGGCAGGTCCGCCTGGATGACCAGGTCGAGCGCGGGCAGGTCCAGGCCGCGCGCGGCGACGTCGGTGGCGACCAGCACCCGCGCCCGGCCGTCGCGCAGCGACTGCAGGGCGCGCAGCCGCTCGGGCTGCGTCAGCTCGCCGCTGATGGCCACCGCCGCGAAGCCGCGCTCGGTGAGGTTGGCGGCCAGGTGGTTGACGCCGTCGCGGGTGGCGCAGAAGACGAGCGCGCCGGCGGGGTCGAGCGCGCGCAGGGTGTTGACCACCGCGTGCTCGCGCTCGCGCGGGGAGAAGGCGTGGGCCCGGTACTCGATGTCCGCGTGGGCGGCGCGGGCGGGGCTGGCGGCCAGGCGCACCGCGTCCTTCTGGAACTGCCGGGCCATCGCCTCGATCTCGCGGGGCAGCGTCGCCGAGAACATCAGGGTCCGGCGCGAGGTCGGGGCGTGCTTGAGGATCTCCTCGAGCTCCTCGCGGAAGCCCATGTCGAGCATCTCGTCGGCCTCGTCGAGCACCACCGCGCGCAGCCCCGAGAGCTTCAGGTTCTTGCGGTCGAGGTGGTCGCACAGCCGCCCCGGGGTCCCCACCACGATGTGGGCCCCGTCGGCGAGCGCGCGCTGCTCGCGGCGCGGGTCCATGCCTCCCACGCAGGCGCGGATGCGCGCTCCGGCCTTGGCGTAGAGCCAGTACAGCTCCTGCTGGACCTGGAGCGCGAGCTCTCGGGTCGGGGCGACGACCAGCGCCAGGGGAAGGCCAGCGCGAGGCAGCATCTCGGCGTCCCCGAGGAGGTCCCGGGCGAGCGCCAAACCGAAGGCCACGGTCTTGCCGGACCCGGTCTGGGCGGAGACGAGCAGGTCCCGGCCGGCGGCCTCGGGGCCGAGGACGAGCGCCTGCACGGGGGTCGGCTGTTCGTAGCCACGCTCGGTGAGGGCCGCAAGGAGGGTGGGGTGTGGCTGGAGGTCAGCAAAGTTCATGGCGCACCAGTATCCCGCCTGGAGCTGTACGGGAAGCAGTCGTTCGTTGCGGGCGGCGGCCGACGTCCTCACGTTCCGGCCGAATGGCTCATCCTCTCCGAAGGCATAAGGTCCTGAGGCGCCTGCTGCTCGTGCTGGGCGGCATCGTCCTCGTCCTGCTGCTCGCAGCGGCGGCCTTCGTCGGCGTCCTGCTGCACGACCCGGCGGCGCTGACCTCGCGCATCCAGCGGGACGTGCTCCCGCGCGTCTCGCAGCAGCTGGGGCGCCAGGTCGAGGTGCGGCAGGTCAGCCTGGCGCTGTTCCCGCCGGCCGCCGAGCTGCAGGGCTTGTCGGTCGCCGGGCGGCCTGGGGAGCCGCCGCTGGCCCAGGTCGGCGATGCCCGGGCGACGATTCGCCTGTGGCCTCTCGTCAAGAGCCGCGGCCATGACGTCGAGTTCGGCCGCGTGGAGCTGCAGCACCCGGTCATCAACCTGGTGCGCGCCCGGGACGGCACGTGGAGCACGCAGGGCTTGGCGGGCACCCAGGGAGAGGCGCCCTCGGGCGGGCAGGAGCAGAGGCAGGTCCTGGTCGATCAGTTCTCGATTCGGGACGGAGAGCTGCGCGTCATCGACCACGGCAAGGGCGAGTCGGTGGCGCTGCGGCGCATCGACGTGGACGCGAACGGCCTGGGCGGCGAGCGCTCGAACGTGAAGCTGGATGCCGCCTTCGCCGGGACCGCGCAGAACCTCCACGCCAACGTCGACCTGTCGCCGGGCGGGAAGCTCGGCGGCTCGTTCCGGGCGCTGCCCATCGAGCTGCGGCAGCTGCGCGGGCTGCTGCCTGCCGGGATAGGCGAGGCGCTGACCGGAGGCCGGGTGGAGATCCGCGGCGACTTCGCCACCGCCAAGGACGGAGCGACCGAGCTGCGGGGCCGGGTGGGGGCTCCGAACCTCGTGCTGCGCGGCCAGCAAGCCTCCGGTGCATTCGCCTTCATCGCCCGACTCCCCAAAGGCGCGGCGGGCAACGCCTCGGTGTCCGTCTCGGACCTGCGGGTGCGCGGCCCGGGCATCGAGCTCGGCGGGAAGGCGTCGCTCGACCTGGCCGGGCGCAAGGCGAGCTTCGACCTGTCCGGTCCGCTGCTCGACCTCGACGCGCTGCTGGCGGCCCTGCCACCGTCGGAGCAGAAGCCCACGGCGGGCGCCAGCGAGGGCGCACCGCTGCCGCAATCGATGCGCGACCAGAATCCGCTCGGTCACCGCCCTCGGGCAGATCCGGGCCGACCGGATGGTGGTGAAGAAGCTCGTCTCGCAGCACGTCACGGCCGAGGCGCGCCTGCAGGGCGGCGTGCTCACGCTCTCCCGGGCCGACGCGGACCTCTACGGCGGGACCCTCGACGCCTCGGGGACGCGGCTCGACCTGACGCAGCCGCAACCGAGCTGGCTGCTGTCGGCGCGGCTGGGCGGGGTGGACTTCGGAAACGCGATGCAGCTCGTCTCCGGAGCAAGCCCGCTCACGGGACGGTTCAGCGGGCAGATCCACCTGAGCGGCAGCGGGGACGTCTGGCAGCAGCTGCTCACGAGCTTGAACGGCAAGGGCTCGTTCAAGCTGGAGAACGGCAAGCTCACCACCGCGAGTTTGGAGCAGACGATGGCGCAGCCGCTCGCCGAGGCGCTGCGGGTGGCCGGCGTGCTCCAGCAGCTGGCGCGGGGAGGCAGCGGCGCCGGAGTGGCGCCACCGGCCGCGGGTACCGAGCTGCGCGACCTGGCCGGCTCCTTCACGCTCGAAAACGGCCTCCTGCGCTTCGCGAAGCCGGTGACGGTCCAGTCGAGCTTCGGGGAGCTGAGCGTCGGCGGGGCCATCGGGCTGGACCAGCGGCTGGACCTGAAGGGGACGGCCAAGCTGTCGCCGCAGTTCGTCGCGCGAGCCACGGGGTTGGCGGCCCCCAAGCAGCCGCTCGACGCCCCGCTCCAGATCGGCGGCACGCTCGGCGCGCCGCAGGTCTCGGTGGATTCCGCGGCGCTCGCTCGGGCAGCAGCGCAGGGGCTGGCGCCCTCGCAGCCGAACCCGGAAGACCTGCTGCGGAAGGGCCTGAAGGGCTTCACCCCGGGCCCCTAGCCGGCGCCCCCATATCGATCGATGCGGGCGATCTCGTGATGCGGGTCACACCCTTGCCGTAGCCCCGGGTTTCGCCTGCGTTTTCCGGTCTCCTACTGGTCGAATCCCCCTTGGCCGGGACGGGGCAGGCCGCCTATCCTGCCGGCCTCCGACGCTGCCGCCGTTTCCCATCGAGGTCGCCATGTCCGGACTCATCGCCCTGACCACGCTCGCCATGCTCATGAACGCAGCCCCTCCCGCCAAGGCCGCCGCGGCTCCGGCGTTCCTGCCCGACGCCAACCTCGAGCGCGCCAAGGTCCCCGACCAGTACAAGTGGAAGCTCGCGCCGCTCTTCGCCGACGACGCCGCCTTCGAGGCCGCGCTCGCCGCCGCCCCCGCATCTCGCGCCAAGCTCGCCGCCTTCAAGGGCAAGCTCGCCGACCCGAAGTCGCTGCGCGAGTGCCTGGACCTCTACTTCGCCACGCGCCGCGACGTGAACAAGCTCACGCTCTACACGAACCTGCGCTTCGACAGCGACCAGAAGAACGAGAAGCTGCAGGGCATGAACGACAAGGCGCTGGCCACCATGAACGAGTTCATGGCCGCGACCTCGTTCATCCGCCAGGAGGTCCTCAAGCTCGACGACGCGGCGCTGACCGCGGCCTACGCCAAGGAGCCCAAGCTCGCCGAGTACAAGACCTACCTGAGCGACATGCGCCGCCGCCGTGCCCATGTGCTGGGCGAGGAGGCCGAGCGGGTGCTGGCGCTGGCCCGCGACAACCTCTGGGCGGAGATCGACCTGAACGAGATTCCCTCCGACCTGGAGAAGGTGTTCGACGCGGCGCTCGCCGACATGCCGCTGCCCAAGATCACCGACGAGAGCGGCAAGGAGGTGCAGCTGACCCTGGCCAACTTCCCCAAGTACCGCGCCAGCAAGGACCGCAAGGTGCGCCAGGAGGCCGTGGAGAAGCTCTTCGCGACCCTCAAGCAGTACCAGCACGTCTTCGCCGGCACGCTCTCCGGCCAGATGAACCTCAACGTCTTCTCGGCCCGCGCCCGCGGCTACGACTCCGCGCTCGCCGCCTACCTCGACAAGGACGACATCTCGCCGGCCGTCTACAAGAACCTGGTCGACACCGTCCGCAAGAACGTGGCACCGCTGCACCGCTACGTGGCGCTGCGCAAGAAGATCCTCAACGTGCCCGAGCTGCACATCTACGACCTGTACACGCCCATCGTCGCCACCGTGAAGGAGGAAATCCCCTACGCCAAGGCGCAGGAGCTCATCCCCACCGCGCTGGCGCCGCTGGGCCCCGACTACGTCAAGGCGCTCAAGACCGGCCTCGACCCGGCCAACGGCTGGATCGACGTCTACCCGAACAAGGACAAGGACTCCGGCGCCTTCTCCAGCTCCGTCTACGGCGTCCACCCGTTCGTGAAGATGAACTACATGGACGACCTCGACGGGCTCTCGACGCTGGCCCACGAGTACGGCCACGCGCTGCACAGCCACCTCTCCTACGGCGTGCAGCCCATCCAGACGGCCAACTACTCGATGTTCGTCGCGGAGATCGCCTCGACCTTCAACGAGAAGCTGCTCAACGACCACATGGTGAAGAACGCCAAGTCGAAGGAGGAGCGGCTGTTCCTGCTCAACAAGAGCGTCGAGTCCATCCGCACGACGATCTACCGGCAGTCGCTGTTCGCCGAGTTCGAGCTGGCGCTGCACACCGCCGCCGAGAAGGGCGAGCCGCTCACCGCGGAGTTCATGAACAAGACCTACGCCGAGCTGCTCAAGGCCTACTACGGCCCGGACCTCACCGTGGGCCCCAACGACGACATCGAGTGGGCCTACATTCCGCACTTCTATTACAAGTACTACGTGTTCGTTTACGCGACCGGCCTCTCCTCGGGCCTGGCGCTGGCGGAGAAGGTCGGCTCGGGCGACGTGAAGGCCCGCGACGCGTACCTGGGCATGCTCAAGGGCGGCAGCTCCAAGCCGCCGCTCGAGCTGCTCAAGGCCGCCGGCGCCGACCTGACCAAGCCCGACGTCATCGAGGCCGCGGCGAAGCTGCTCGATTCCCGGGTCGCGGAGATGGAGAAGCTGCTCGCCGCGCCCGCCACCGTCCCTGCCAAGAAGTAGCCAACGACAGAAGCGAGAAGGAAAGCCATGCCTGCCTTTCAGACCTATTCGACCGCTCCGGCGTCGCCGGTGGCCTTCTCCGAGGCCCAGCGCGCCTTCATGAACCGCGTCTACGGCTGGATGTTCGTCGGCCTGGGCGCGACCGCCGCGACGGCCTTCGCCACTGCCACGACGCCGGCCGCCATGCGGTTCGTGGCCAGCAGCTGGGTCGTCTTGATGCTGGTCGAGTTCGGACTCGTCCTCGCGCTGTCGTTCCTGGCGACGCGGATGAACTCCGCCCTGGCCGGCCTGATGTTCCTGGCCTACTCCGTGGTCAATGGCCTCACGCTGTCGGCCATCTTCTTCGTCTACCGGCTGGGGACCATCGGCAACGCCTTCGCCGTCACCGCGGGCGTCTTCGGGGCGATGACGCTCTACGCCACGGTGACCCGCAAGGACCTGAGCGGGTGGGGCTCGTTCCTGTTCATCGGGCTCATCGGCGTGGTGGTGGCCGGCGTCGTCAATCTCTTCGTGATGAACGACCTGCTGGGCTTCGTCATCAGCTGCGCCTGCGTGGTGGTCTTCGCCGGCCTGACCGCCTACGACACCCAGAAGCTGCGCAACTACTTCGCCACGGCCTACGCCGGGGGCGGCACGGGCAGCCTCGCGGTCGTCGGCGCGCTGATGCTCTACCTGGATTTCGTCAACCTCTTCCTGGCCATCCTGCGTCTGTTCGGCCGGCGCGACTAATTCGGAGAAGCAGGCCCGGAGGCCTGCTTCCACCGGCCCTCGAGGCTCCGCCATGATCCGCTACTACCGAATCGAGAACGGCAAGATCACCGAGAGCAGCACCCCCGGCCCGATGGCGGTGTTCGTAGCGCCCAACGAAGCGGAGACCAAGGAGCTGCTCGAGGTCCACAAGATCGACCCGCACAACCTCCAGTCGGCGCTCGACCCCGACGAGATCGGCCGCTTCGAGCTGGAGGAGGACCACATCGCGCTCATCCTGAAGCGCCCCTGCAACTACTCGAGCAAGGACAACTTCCTGTTCCGGGTGATGAGCGCGGGCGTGTTCCTGTTCAAGGAGAAGCTGATCGTCGTGCTCTCCCAGGACATCCCGCTGTTCGAGGGAAAGCAGGCCAACAAGACCAACAACCTCCAGGAAGTCCTGCTCCGGATGATCTACGTGATCATCAACCACTTCATGGGGCACCTGAAGGTCATCAACATGCTGTCGGAGTCGCTGGAGACGAAGATCAACACCTCGATCGAGAACAAGCACCTGCTGAACATGTTCACGCTCGAGAAGAGCCTCGTGTACTTCCTCTCCGCGCTCAACGACAACAACTCGGTCATCAGCAAGCTGAAGGGCTACTCCGCGAAGATCGGCTTCACGCCCGACAACCTGGAGCTGCTCGAGGACATCATCATCGACAACCTGCAGTGCCTGACGCTGACCCAGACCTACTCGAGCATCCTCTCGGGCCTGATGGACGCCCGCGCCTCGCTGGTCAGCAACAACCTGAACGTGATGATGAAGGACCTCAACGCCCTCGTCATCGCGGTGGCCGTGCCCAGCTTCTTCGCCGGCGTCGGCGGCATGAGCGAGTTCACCGGGTGGGTCGGTGCCGACAACTGGCACATCGGCTACCCGGTGTTCCTGGCGGCGATGGGCGCGATGGCCTGGGCGATCTACTACGCGATCAAGAAGCTGGAGATCTACTGAGGCTCCAGGCTCCGGGCTCCAGGCTTCAGGAAAGCAGCGGACTCGGTGGCTTCTGCTACTGCCTGCGGCGCTCGGCCATCTCGGCGCGCACGGCTTCCACCGCCTCGGGCGAGAGCAACTCGCGGATGGCGGGGAAGACCTCCGTCTCTTCGAGCGCCAGGTGTGGGGTCCAGATCATCGAGAGGCGCTCGCTGGCCTTGGCCAGCTGCTCGGCCAGCGCCGGGAGCCGCGTGCCATCGGCCTCGATGGCCTCCCACAGCGGCATCATCCGCCCGATGACCCGGTCGATGTCCGGGTGCTGGCGGGCGATGAGGTCGAGCGCCTGGACGAGGGTGTCCTGGGGGTGGAGCGCGCGCAGCCTCGGGGCGATGGAGAGGTCCTCGTCGGCCTCGTGCAGCGGCAGGGCCTGGGCGAAGTAGCGGCGCACGGCGCCCGCGGCGCTCTGGGCCGAGGCGGGGTCGGCCTGGGCGGCCGCCAGGCTCGCCGAGAGCTGGGTGAACTCGCGGATGCGCGCGTGGCAGGCGAGCAGACCGTCGACGGGGTGGCTGGCGGAGGAGTCGGTTTCGGGCTGTGGGAGCTTGAGTTGGACGAGGCTCATGGCGGCTCTTTTAGGAGCGAACGCCGAGGTTTCCAAGCGTTTCGTATGCCCAAGGTCTTCGTCGTGAACTCTCTGACCTTCGTCGGTCGGCTCCGCTTCCCCGACGCTGAGGCCCAGGCCCGCCGTCCCGTCCGAAGCCCGCAGCCTCCGCCAGCGGCTTGACCCGAAGCCCGGAGCCCGAAGCCCGCAGCCCGATCGAGCTCGGCTGCGGAGCGAGGTCGAGCTCGACCTTCGGGGCGGGCTCCTGGCGGCCGTGCGTCACCAGCCGCCGGGCCATGGTGAAGAGCACCTGCAGCCGGCCGGTATGGGGATGGACGAACTCGGCGTGCTCGGGGCGCAGGTGGATGAGCACCAGGTCCTCCTGGTCCGGCCCGTCGGGGAACCAGGGCCTCCAGCTGGCGCTCCAGAGCCGGTGGACCGTGGCCCGGTCGCGCACCAGGGTCGCCTCACCGCTGACCGAGACGTAGGTCGCCTTGTCGTAGAAGGCGACGCCGCAGTGCGGGTCGGCCTCCAGGTCGGCGACCTTCGCGCTGCCTTCGGTGGTGGCGAACCAGAGCCCGTCCTCGATGGAGCGGGCCTGCAGGGCCATCGGCCGGGTGTGGAAGTGGCCGTCGCCGCCTCGCGTGGTCAGCAGGCCGGTGTCGAACCTTTCGAGCAGCTGCCTGAGTTCCTCGATCCCGGGGTCGGGCATGGCGGTCGCCCTCCTTCCTGAAGGCAATGGTAGGGACGCGGGCTGCGACGGGGCTGCGAAACGCCGGGTTGCGCGTTATGTAGGGGGCTGGCGAAGGCCCAGCGTGCGGACGTCCGCACGGCTCTTCAGGTGCGACGAGGCGAGGGACGCGATGGCGAAAGACGCTGCGGACAAGACGAAGGCCGACCCCAAGAAGCAGGAGCCAACGGGCAAGAAGGTCTTCTGCGTGCGCAACCAGGTCGACAAGACGGCGCCCGAGCACCTGACTTGCCCCTACTGCTTCGGCAAGAAGAGCGAGCAGGTCGAGAACGGCGAGCGCAAGGAGTTCTGCGACTTCGACCCGGAGAAGGACCCGACCAGCTTCGGCTTCCCCGAGAACTCCTCGCGCAACTTGAAGGGCTGAACCGCGGCCGTCTGGCCGAGGGAAGAGCCAAGGTCGCGACGCCTGCGGCTCCCTCTCGTTTGGGGGAGGGGCGAGGCGGAGCTCTGAGCCTGTCGTTGCCTGGCGAACAATGCTAGGAAGGACGGCGCCGGGGGCGCGTCCTGTCAACTCGATCCGGCAGGACCGAGCGTCCGCCCGGCGGAGCGCTCCATGCGGCCCTTCGCCACCCTCCCCACCGTCGCTGCAGCCCTCGTCGTCCTGCTGCTTGCCCAGGGCAGCGCCGACGCCCAGGTCCAGCTCCTGGAGCAGGACTCGCAGGCCTTCGTCCAGGACAACGGGGCGATGGACGTCATCTACACGCTCGCGTTCCTGGAGCAGGGGACGCGCAACGCGATCAAGGAGGTGGGCCAGTTCTACGAGCCGGTCCACTTCACCCGCGCGGCGTTGATGGAGAAGGGCGTCCCGGGCACCGGGCAAGCGGTCACGACCGCGCCGGTGCCGGGCAAGCCGGGCTACTACCGGGTGGCCTTCGCCAACGCGACGTCCGCCGGCAAGACCTACGTGCTGCAGCTGCACTTCCGCTCCAACCACCGGTTCGCCGATCCCACCAGCAGGGACGGCAAGGACCTGCTGGCAGTCTGGTTCAACCCGGTCCGGTGGATCTTCCCGATCGAGAAGTCGGTCATCCACCTGGTGCTGCCGGTCCCGCTGTCCGCGGAGGTCAAGCGCCACGAGGACATCACCCCGAAGATGGTCGACGAGGCGGGCGTGCTCACCGACCCGGGCAGCCTCGCCGAGCAGCAGCATTGGGCCTTCAACTACACCGACTACCACGACCAGCGGCGGCTGACGGTCTACGCCGAGAAGACCTCGCTCGCGGCGCAGGGCGTCCACCTGCTGCGCGTCTATCTGCCGGCCTCGGCGCTTCCCGGTGTCTCCAGCGGCTCGAACGTGGAGGCGAGCGGCGCGGCGGAGGGGGAGCGCCTCAAGTCCGAGGGCTCGGCGACGCTCGTCTCCGAGTCCTACCTGCTCTCGACCGAGCCTGGCCTTTCGGACAAGGCCACGCGCAACCTGGTCATCGACGCCCGCTTCGGCTTCCGCGAGTCCGGCTCGCGCAACTTCCTGCCCAAGCCGCCGCTCGAGCCCGGGTGGCCGGAGCTGGGCCAGACCTGCTCGGTCACCATCGAGGGAGCCGAGGGCGCCTGCACCGCCACCGACGACGGGTCTCTGCTCTTCCCGCGCGCCACCAAGCCTGGAGAGAGCTTCGAGGTCCGCGTCCGCAAGTCGATGCACATCGACCTCTTCGCGCCCGTCCGCGCCGTCGGCAAGGACACCTGGCTGCCCATCGCCTTCGAGGGCGTGCCGGCGACGTGGGCCCCGCGCGAGGCGACCACCACGACCCGCATCGTGTTCCAGAGCGGGATGCCGGCGGTCTCGATCACGGGTCAGCCTTTGGCCGTAGGCCAGTACCTGGGCGAGGACGTCCGCCTGCCGATCATTCCGGTCAGCCCGTCGCGAGAGCAGCTCGCCATCCGCGCCGACGAGGCCGACTGGAAGGCGCTGCAGGTCGACCCGGCCACCGTGTTGCGCGGGGCCAGCCTCGAGTCGCCGCAGGTGAGCATCTCCACGCCCGCGCGCACCGGCGTCGCCCCGCCGGCGAAGCTCGAAGTGCTCGTCCTCTCCGATCCGCTCCACGTCATGCGTGGGTTCTTCCCCGGGCTGGGCGTCTTCTCTCGCCGGCTGGTCAGCGGCGAGCTGGCCTCCGCCGACAAGGCCTGGGCCATCGAAGAGGTCTCCAAGCTCGTGACCTGGGCCATCGCCGCCTTCGTCGGCAACGGGTTCCTCCTGCTGTTGGCGTTCCTGGTCATCGGCTGGCCGCTGCTGATCGTGGACAAGATCGCCAAGACGCACCTCTGCGCCGACGTGCTGATGCCGCGGCGCAAGTTCGTCTGGCTGCACCCGACCGAGGGCACGCTGTTCGGCTGGACAGCGGTGCTCATCCCGGTCCGGCTGGTCTGGCTGCTCATCAGCGGCATCCTGGCCATCGGCGTGCGCCTCGCCCGGCTGCATCCGGCGCTGGACGTCTACTTGAAGGAGAAGGGCCCGCAATACACGGCCCCGGAGATCACCGTCGCCACCTTCCGCAAGCCGGGCTTCGTCCCCGAGCTGACGCCGGTGGAGGCCGCGGTGGTGATGGACCGGCCCATCAAGGCCATCAACCTGGTCGTCCTGGGGCTCCAGGAGAAGGGTGCCCTGCAAATCCTCAGCCGCAACCCGCTGCAGGTGGCGGTCAAGGACCTGTCGCTCGCCACGACCGGCCCGGAGCTCGCCTTCGTCCGCAACCTCTCGACCAAGGACGGCACGCTGTCCAAGGCGGGCGTCCAGGCCGTGCTCAAGGCGCTCTCCGACGCGGTGCAGCCCAAGATGTGGCGCGCCGACCCCACGGCGACCGTCAACGCGCAGCAGCAGAGGGTCCGCATGGCGTGGGACGAGCTGCGCGGCACCTCGCATCGCGACGACTACTTCAACCGCCACTACCACACGCTCTACCTCTCCGACTCGTTCTTCCAGGACTTCCACCAGTGCTACCCGACGCCCATCCCGGCTTCGGCGCCGCTCAACCTGCCCATCAACGTGCTCGGCGCAACGCGGCCGGTGCAGACGACGACGGGGGCCGTGGCCCAGGTCCAGGACTTCGCCGCCGGGGTCGTCAGCTCCATCGAGAAGACCGCTGGCGCCACCGTGGACAAGCTCGAGAGCCTGTTCGACTTCGACCCGAAGCCCACGGCCGCCAAGGACGGCAAGGGCGGCGACAAGTCCACGGTCGCGGGGGCCGCCATCGCCGCCTCGGTCTTCGCGGGCTATGACGCGTGCCATTCGGCGTGCCACAGCGCCTGCCATTCGGCCTGCCACAGCGCCTGTCACTCGGCCTGCCACGACGCCTGCGCCTGCCACAGCGCCTGCCACTCGGCCTGCGTCTCCTCCTGCGCGGGGAGCTTCTGATGGCGACGGTCCTCGACGCCAATCGCCTCGCCAAGGTCGACGGGTTCATCAACGCCACCCGCACTGCCGTCTTCGTGCGCCGCGCCGACAAGCTGCTGCTCATCCGCCCGGAGAAGACGCTGGGCGTCAACGAGACGGCGGCGGCGATCATCGAGGCGCTCTACGGCCGCGAGCGGCACCCGGCAGGCGAGGTGCTTGCCGCGCTCGCGCCCAAGCTGGGGGCCGACCCCGAGCGGCTGCTCGCCGACGCCGAGAAGCTGCTCGAGGCCATCGGCGCCATGATGCGCGAGGACTTCTCGCCCAAGCCGCTGGTGCGCTTCGTCGACTTCGACCGCAAGCGGATCGGGTACCCGGTGCTGGCGGAGATCGCCGTCACCTACGCCTGCCAGAACCGCTGCGCCTTCTGCTACGCCGCCAGCCCGTACCGCGACGGCGAGCACCAGGTCATGACCGGCGCCCAGGTGAAGGCGGTCATGGACAAGATCATGAACGAGGCGCACGTGCCCTCGCTCAGCTTCACCGGCGGAGAGGCGACGCTGCGCCCCGACCTGCCGGAGCTGGTCCGCCATGGCGCCGACCTGGGCTTGCGCGTCAACCTCATCACCAACGGCGTGCGCGCCGGCGACGCGGCCTACGCCAAGACGTTGGTCGACGCCGGTCTCGCCTCCGCCCAGGTGTCCATCGAGGCGACCGAGGCCGGGCTGCACGACCTGCTGGTCGGCCGCAAGGGCAGCTTCGAGGCGACCATCGCCGGGGTGCGCAACTTCAAGAAGCTCGGCATCCACGTCCACACCAACTCGACGCTGTGCAAGGCGAACCTCGACCGGGCGGCGGACCTCATCCGCTTCGTCGCCCGCGACCTGAAGCTGCCGACGCTGTCGATGAACATGCTCATCCGCACCGGCACGGCGCTCACGCCGCCGACCGAGCCGGTCAGCTACACCGAGGTCTGCCGCAAGCTGCCGGAGCTGGTGGAGGTCGCCAAGGCCGAGGGCCTCCGCTTCGTCTGGTACTCGCCCATCCCGTACTGCCTGGTGAACCCAGTGCTCATCGGGCAGGGAGCCAAGAGCTGCTCCTGCGTCTCGGGCATCCTCTCGGTGGACCCGGCGGGCAACGTGCTGCCCTGCAGCTCGTTCGGGCAGGGCATCGGGTCGCTCTTGACCAACTCCTATGCCGAGATCCTCGAGGGCCGGGCGGCGAAGTACTGGAGCAACCGGGAGTACGTGCCGCCGGTCTGCCAGGGCTGCCCGGACGTGGACGTCTGCGCGGGGGCGTGCCCGCTTTACTGGGACGCGGCTGGCAGCTTCGAGGAGATCCCGCGCTCGGGCGCCGGCGACGTGGCTGCGCGCGGGGCGTGGGAGGCCCAGCGGCGCAACGGCAAGAGCTTCGGGGTGCAGGCGCCGGCCACCGGCTGCGGAGGGAACTGATGGGGACGCTCGCGACGTTCGATGGCTTCCTCGCCGACCGGCTCAAGGTCGCCGGCGAGGCCCAGGCGCGGCTGACGGCGCTGCAGGCCAAGTTCGAGTCGTTCTTCGCGGAGATCACCGCGGTCCGCGAAGCGGAGCTCGAGCAGCTGGGCAAGTTCGTCGGCGCCGGGCAGCTCCCGCCGGCGCTGGCCAAGTCGCTGGAGGCGGCGCGGGCCAAGGCCGAGGCGGAGTTCGAGGACCAGCTGGCGGTGCTCAAGCTCGAGCGCGACGAGCTGGCGGAGAAGGCCGAGGCCATCCGCAAGAAGTCGATGAGCGCCGAGGTGGCCGTCCACCAGAAGAACGTCGACCTGGACGCGGCGGAGGAGAAGCTCAAGGCCCGCAACGAGGTCCTGCTGGCGGCCATCGAGCGGTACAACGCCAGCATCCGCGAGCTGAGCACCGGCTTCGGCTTCTTCGCCAACATCCTGAAGATGCGCAAGCTGCACGGCGAGAGCCTGGCGCTGCAGAAGGAGCAGGCCGACGTCGCCGCGCAGATCGAGTCGACGCGGGCCGCCTGGGCCGCACGTGACGCGGCGTGGAGCCAGTCGGAGGCCGAGGCGCGCAAGGCGTGGGTCGAGGCGCGCACCAAGGTCAGCGCCGCGCAGACCAAATCGACGCGCTCGAGCAGTCGCGGCTGCAGCTGATCTTCCGGACCTCCCTGGAGCGGGTGCTCTTCGAGCGCCGGCCCAAGGACGCCGTCCCCGTGGCGAGCGACCCCAAGTGCCCGCGCTGCCAGTCGGCCAACCCGAAGGAGAGCCACTTCTGCCAGATCTGCGGGAAGCGGCTGCTCCCCGACCGGCCGGACCTGGAGGGCAGCCTCGAGGAGATCGCCGAGGCGAACTTCCACCACGCCCGCTTCGCCGAGGGGATGAAGAAGTGCCAGGAGGTCATCGGGCTCGTCAGCGGCGTCTCGTCGGGCCTGACGGCGTTCCGCAAGAGCGTCGGCTCGATGATCGACAGCCAGAGCCGCTACCCGCTGGCGAAGCTGCAGCTCGACGTGCCCAGGGAGTGCGTGGAGTACGGCAAGAACTTCGAGGCGCTGCGCGACGCGGCGGTCCCGGGGCTCTCGCTGCACCCGCAGGCCTTCGGTGAGCGGATGCAGGCGGCGGCGGCGCCGTTCACCCAGGAGCAGGTGAAGGCGTTCTTCGAGCGGATGGGCGCCGAGCTGTCGAAGGCGGCCAAGGCGCAGTGGGGCTGACGGGCTGACGAGCTTCAAGCGTGAGCGCGCGGGGATGGTTGAGCGCCAGCAGCGATCGGGACCGGCGGAGCCACTCCAGACGCATCCCGAGCATCAGAGGAATCGGAGGAGGAGGCGGCGATGAAGCGCGGAGTCGGTGTCGTCCTGGCCGTCGGTGGCGGGCTCCTGTTCCTGTTGGGGCTGCTGTTCGTCGTCGGTGCGAAGGGGGAGGGCTCGCGCTACGCGGTGGGGGCCCTGGGCCTGGGCGCCGGGGCGGTCCTCTTGGGCTTCGGCATCCGCTGGTTCCGCGCCGGCGACGCCGACGCGCCGGAGCAGGTCCTGGCCGAGCTGCTGGCGGCCGCCGGCAAGCGCAACGGCGAGCTCTCGGAGATGGAGATCGGCGCGGCGCTCGGACGCAGGGCCGCGTTGGCGCTCCCCATCCTGGAGACGCTCGTGCGCCAGCGGCTGTGCGAGAAGAAGGGCGCGGGCTACGTCTTCAAGGACCTGCAGCCCAAGCTCTTCGTGCGCAAGTGCCAGTTCTGCGGGGCCGAGACCTCCATCGCCTCGCAGGCCACCAAGTGCCCGCGCTGCGGCGGGAACATCGGCACCACGTCCGAGCGCAAGGACGTCGGCGGCGCCGACGGCACCTACCGGATGGACGAGTGACGTGACGCTCGAGCCGCAAGGGGCAGCGCGTCGGGGAGGGTTGGGCGAAGCGGCGTAGTCGCGGAATCGACGACTCGCGCCCTCGATCAGAACGCGAAGGTCGCGCCGACCATGCCTCCGCCATTGGTCGGGGCGACGCCCACCGAGAGGAGCTGCGGCGCGAAGGTCTCGCGCTCGGCCCGGCGGCCGCGCTCGTGCTCGACGGTGATGGCGTTGTTGCCCTTGAGCTTGAAGCCGACGATGCCGCCGGCGATGGCCAGCACCGCGCCGCTGGCCATCAGGGTGGCGCCGATGGGAAGGCTGTCGAAGGCCTCGAAGAAGCCGACGACGAACGCAACCGGGCCGATGACCACGCTGGGGATGCCCAGGGCCAGCCAGACGTTCTTGGCGCGGCCGACCTTGGCGGTGCTGGTGCCGTTCTTGGGGACGTTGAGGTCGTCGATGTACTGGGCCTCGCCCTCGACCTTCACCACGTGCCGGCCCGGCGGGACGTTGAGCTCGCAGGGCGCCTTGCAGGTCATCTCCGGGCTGTTGTCGACGGTGACGGTGATGTTGTCGCCGTCGCGCGCGGTGACGAACTTCACCGGGACGGGCGCCATCGGCTGTCCGTACGCGGCGGGCGGGGCGGCGACGGTGGGGACCGGAGCGGTGGCGGGGCGGGTGGCCTGGGCGATGACCGCGGTGGTGCGGCCGGCGGCGACCTCGGCGCGGGTGAGCAGCGGCGGCTGGCCGGGGGCCATGGTCTGCACGTCGTAGGAGCCGGCGGGCACGGTGTCGCTGCGCCACGGGCAGGTCACCGGGGTCTGCATCAGGCCGATGATCATCACGCTCGAGCCGGCGGTGGGGCAGGCAATCTCCAGCGTACCCAGCGTCGAGGGCGCGTTGCTGGGGGGCGGCTGACTCGCCAGGGTGGCCTTGAGCTGTGCGACCGTCTCCTGCGCCCGCTTCATCCGGTCCGGGGCGCCCGGCGTGGTGTCGTTGAGCGAGATGTACTTCTCGAACGCGGTGATGGCCTCGGCGTCGCGCTTCAGCTCCTCGTAGCAGCGGGCGATGTTGTAGCGCACCACCGCGAGGTCGCTGAGCTGCTCGGCGCGCTGGAGCTCCTGGAGGGCGCCGGCGAAGTCGCCGCTCTTGAAGAGGTCGGCGGCCAGGTCGAGGTAGGTCTGGACCTTCTTGCGGGTCAGCGTGTCCTCGGCGGCCCGGCATTCGGTCGGAGCGGCGACCGTGACGGCGAGCGTGCAGGCCAGGACGGCGACGAGAGAAGCGCTACGCACGGGCAACCTCCTGATCAGAAGTAGCGCATTCTGTCACGATGCACGGGCGGACAACAGACGGGCGTTCGTCTCGCACGCTTGCCAAGGCCGCGCCGTTTGGGCGAAAAGGGGACGTGCTCCGCTTCGAGGGCATTCAGGGCCGACTGGATGGGATGGGAAGGAACCGTATGACGAACGCCAGGAGCTCAGGCCCGCGCGTGATCACCCTCATGGCGCTCGCCGCGCTCGCCAGCGGAGCGGTGGGGTGTGCCAGCACTCTGGATGGTCTGGCCCCGTTCCCGTGCGCCCAGGACTCCACCTGCCCGGACGGCTTCGACTGCGTCTCCGACTCGTGCGTCGTCACCGGCGCCGGCACTCCGGACGGAGGCACCGTCGTCAAGCGGCAGTGTGAGTACCACAGCGACTGCAACGAGGGCGCGAGGCAAGGCGTCTGCGTCGGCCTGACCAACGGCGGCTCGGCGTGCGGGGTCAAGTGCAGCGGCATCACCAACGGCTGCCCGGGCCAGGACTGCAAGCTCATCATGAGCGGCGTGCAGGGCGAGTACGACCTGGTCCCGGCCTGCACCAGCGCCGGGAGCATCCGCGAGAACGGGTCCTGCTTCGGCGTCGAGACCTGCTACTACGGGCTGACCTGCGCGCCCGAGAAGTACAACAACGACAGCTACGTCTGCACCGAGATCTGCACGCCTTTCAAGAACTCGTGCGCCAACACCAACAAGCACTGCACCTACGCCATGTCCGGTTTCCCGGCGGACTGGGGCCTCTGCTACCAGTAGCAGGCCGCGCGCAGCAGCCTGCGCGAAGCGGGCTGGCCCGTCGACGAGCGGGTCTCTTCAAAGGAAGGACCGAAGGCTGGCCCCTCGACAAGCTCGGGGTGTCGCACTCCAAGCTCGGGGTGACGTGCGCCGTCCTGCTCTAAGGAAGCGTCCCGGAGAGCACCAGCCCGCCGCCGTGGGGCGTGGCGACCGGGGCGAGGGTCACCGTCGCGGGCACCCGCTGGGTGGTCGTCGTCCCGCTCGTCGCGAAGAGCACGACCGAGGGCACGAGCGTCCCGACGCCGACGACGCCGAAGAGGACCGCGAGCACGTTGTCGGTGGTGCCGGCGTCCGCCTCGGCCTGGATCTCGTCGGAGGTCGTGAAGCCGCCGTTCTTGATGCGCTGGTTGCGGGACTGGCCGTCGGCCATGAAGTACGACATGCCGACCAGCGAGCCGACGCCCAGGACGCCGAGCAGCGTGCCGCCGATGATCTTGCCGGTCGAGCGGGTGGTGACCTGCTTCTCCACCATCTTCACCGGCACGGGCTCTGGCTGGCTCGTCGCGACCACCACGCTCTGGGACTGCGCCTGAGCCTGGGCCAAGGGCCGGTCGCTGGACGGTGGCGTGGGCTGCGTCGTCGTCGTGGGCTGGGGCTCGGGCTGAGGTTGGGGTTGGGCGATCGGCTGGGGCTGCTGGATGATGGGCTGCGGCGTCTGGCTGACCGTCGGCTGGGGTGGGGGCTTGCCGTCGCCGCCCTGGCCCAGCACCGCCACCGTCTCGCCGGGCTTGACCTGCACGCGGGCGGCGTAGGGCGGGAAGCCGGGAGAGAAGGTCTGCACGTCGTAGGTGCCCGGCTTGACCCGGTCGCCCTTCCACGGGCAGACCTCGGGGATCTGCATCAGGCCGACGACCAGCACGCTCGAGCCTTCGATGGGGCAGTTGACCTCGATGGCGCCGAACGAGCGGGCCCGCAGGCGGGCGATGGCGTCCTTGGCGCGCTTCTGCCGCTCGGCTGCGCCGTCGTTGGGATCGTTGAGCGAGAGGTACTTCTCGAAGGCGGCCACCGCCTCGGTGTCGCGGCTGAGCTCCTCGAGGCAGCGGGCGATGTTGTAGCGGACGACGGCGAGCTCGCTCAGGGCCTCGGCGCGTCGCAGCTCGCCCAGGGCGCCCTCGAAGTCGGAGGACTTGAACAGCTCCGCGGCCAGGTCGAGGTAGGTCTGGACCTTCTTGCGCGTGACCGCGTCCTCGGCCGCCAACGCCGGAGACGGCGCGGACGTGAGCGCCAGGGTGAAGGCGCCGCAGGGGAGGGCCAGGGCGAGGAGCAGACGAAGCAGACGCATGGTGCACCCAGGAGAGAGCGGTCGGAGCCGGCTCCGCGATTCTGTCAGAACACCGAGGTCTTGTAGCCGCCCTCTTCGACCTGACGCATGCCGGGGTCCTTCGTCTTCGGCTTGACCGTCGGGGTCTTGAGCTTGGCGGCAGGGTCGGCGACCTTCGGCCGCAGAGGCGCCTTGGGATTGGCCTTGACCTTGGCTTCCTTGTCGTCGGCGACGTTCGGCTTGGGGTTCGGCGTCGGCGCGACCGCGACCTGGGGCACCGAGGCATCGGGGCCGGACTCGGCGACGGCGGGCGGGTCGTCCGTCTTGGCCGGTGGGGTCTCCGCCACTGCGGGCTGGTCGGGCTTGTCCGGAGTGGCAGGAGTCGGGTCCTGCTTGGCTGGCGTGTCCGGGAGCTTGGCGGGCAGGTCGGGTTTGGCGGTGGGCTCGGTCGGAATGTCCGGAATGGCCTTCACCGTCTGGGAGCGGGTATTGAGGTACCACATCGTCCCGCCGGCGCTGCCGCCCAGCACCAGCAAGCCCGCGATGGCCAGGGCGACCTTCACCCCCGACCCCTTCTTCGCGGCGGCGCTGTCCTCGCGGGACCATTGCGGGTTCACGGTGGGCGCCGTCGGCTTGGTCGCCGTCGGCGCGGCCGTCATGGCGATCTCCGCCTCGGCGGCGGGCGGAAGCGAGGTCAGAGGTCTCGGCGTCACCGGGCGCGGGGTGAGCGGGCGCGGCACGGCCTCGGGAATGGGTCGCGGCGTGGCGCGGAGCGCGGTTCCCGCGAGGTCCTCGTCACTGGCGTCGGGCGAGGCGATAGGGGTGCGCACCGAGACGCTGGCGCCGTTGGCGGAGTGGTGCACCTCGGCGTGGCTCTTGCGCACGCCGGCGGCGGAGACCTTCTGGGCGGCCTTCTGTGCAGCCGCGGTGGCGCCGGGTTCGAGCAGGCCCGGGCCGGACTTGCGGACCCCGGGGGGCAACGGCGTGCGCGTCGAGGGCGCCTGGGTCGAGGCGTTGAGCAGCGAGTTGGACTGGCGGACGGCGACCGGGAGCGGCGTGCGCGTCGCGGCGCTCCCCGCCAGGTTGGGCATGCGCGTCGGAGTCCCGGTGGGCGCGCCCTCCGACCCGAGAGGAACGGCCTCGATCAGGGCCTGGGCCATCTCCGCGGCGTCGGCGAACCGCTCCTCAGGAGTCTTGGCCATGGCGCGCTTGACCACGGCCTCCAGCGCGGGGGGAATGCCGAACTCGGGCGGGATGTCCGGCACCGGCTTCTCGCGGTGGGCGAGCAGGACCTCGAACACGGTGGCGGCGGTGAAGGGCGGGCCGCCGGTGAGCATCTCGAAGAGCACGACGCCCAGGGAGTAGAGGTCGCTCCGCGCCTCCGCGCCGCGGGCCATGGCCTGCTCGGGCGGCATGTAGAGCGGGGTGCCGAGCAACAGGCCGGTGCCCGTCTCCAGGGTCTCCTTCTCCTTGGAGCGGACCTTGGCGATGCCGAAGTCGAGGACCTTGGCCTGCTCCTCGCCCCACGGCCCCTTGACCAGCATGATGTTGTCGGGCTTGAGGTCGCGGTGGACCAGGCCGAGCCCGTGGGCCTCGGCGAGCGCGTTGAGGACCTGGCAGCAGATGTCGCGGGCGCGGCCCGGGGGCAGCGGGCCGTCGTCGCGGATGGCGTCGGAGACGCGGCGGCCCCTGACGAACTCCAGGACCATGTACATGACGCCGTCGTCTTCGGCGCCGTAGTCGTAGAGCGTGACCGCCGCGGGGTTGGCGAGCCTGGCGACGACCTTGGCCTCGCGGAAGAAGCGAGCGCGCAGCGTCTCGGAGACCTGCTCGTTCGACTCGTCGCCGAAGTTGCGGATGACCTTGAGCGCGACCTCGCGTCCGACGGGCTCCTGCAGGGCCTTGTAGACCGCGCCCATGCCGCCTTGGCCGATGAGGCCGACGACCGGGTACTTGCCGCCGATCACCCGTCCGAGGATGGTGTCCTTGGGCGCCTTCTTGTGGTCGTCCTCCGACACCATGGCCGACCCGTCCTTGGGGCAGCGCATGCCGAAGGTCGAGTCGGGAGCAGGCCGGGCTCCACACAGGTGGCAGATGAGGTTGGTGGAGGTCAGAACCAGTCTCCGTCGAGAAAAGGCCGTGGGTTCAAGATGCTACCGAGGTGTGGGGGAACTGTCCACACGCCCGCGGCGAGGTATGGTGCGCCTTCGCACCGGACTTGAAACGTGCCCGAACCGACGACGATCTTCCTGCTGGTCCTGGCGGCCTTCGTGGCCGGCTTCATCGACGCCGTGGTCGGCGGCGGCGGCCTCATCACCATCCCTTCGCTGCTGCTGGGCCTGCCCGGCATCCCCATCACGACCTTGCTCGGGACCAACAAGTTCGTCTCCTGCACCGGGACGAGCGTGGCGGCGACCCAATTCGTCCGGTCGAAGATCCTCCAGCCGCGGGAGATGGTCTTCCCGGTTCTCTGCTCGATGGCCGGCGCCTCGGTCGGCGTGGGGCTGGCCTACCTCTTCCAAGGGCGCTTCGAGCCTTACCTGCGGCCGCTGATGGTCGCGCTGATGGCGGCGATGCTGGCCTTCACGCTGCTCAAGCCGGACCTGGGGACCGTCCACGCGCCCCGGTTCGGGCTGGCGCACCAGCGGACGCTGTCGCTGGGCATCGCGTTCTGCATCGGGCTCTACGACGGCTTCTTCGGTCCCGGCACCGGGTCGATCCTCATCTTCCTGTTCGTGGCGGTGCTCGGCTTCGACTTCCTGCGTGCCTCGGCGCTGGCCAAGAGCGTCAACTGGGCCTCGAACGTGGCGAGCGTCGTGCTCTTCCTCTCGCAGGGGAGCTGGATTCCGCTCCTGGCAGTCTGCATGGCGGTGGGCAATGGCATGGGTGGAGCGCTCGGGGCTCGAGCCGCCATCGCCAAGGGGGCCCGGTGGATCCGCTGGGTCTTCGTCGCGGTCGTCAGCGGGCTCATCTTGCGGCTGACCTGGCAGATGCTTGACCTACCGGGTCCGCTGGTCATCGTGCGGGCGATTTGGCCCTGAATACGAGCGGTTGCAGCCGACGCTCGGGTCCGATGTCACAAGCCTCGTCCTCGCCGCGTTGATGCCTCGAAGGCGCCAAACCTCCCCGGCGCCGCTTCGGAGGCACACCATGCTGCAGGTCAAGGTCGAAGGCTCCCGGCTGGTCTTCTGGGATGAGGCGTCGAAGTCAGGCACCGCGGTCTCGTTCCAGCGCACGCTGCGCATCCCCGACGACGGCAAGAGCTACCCGCTTCCCCCGGGGCTGGGCGAGTTCCCGCTGCGGAAGGTCAAGGACTACGCCAGCCGCGTCCCGCCGAGCTGGGTCAAGCACTCCGGCGTCTTCCTGCCCATGTACCAGCGCGAGGCGATGTGGATCAGCATCCAGGCTCGGCACTGGCGGCCCAACGCCATCAAGGTCGCGGCGGGCAAGGTCAACGCCGTCTCCGGCAAGGCGTGGGACCAGGCGTTGAGCGGCCCGTCCAAGGCCTCGTTCTGGGGCGAGGAGCTGCAGGACTATCTCGTCTGTCCGCCGCAGCCCTGGCTCGACGGCTTCAACACTGGCACCGGGACGATCCGTCAGTTCGTCGCCATGCCCCTGGGGATGGGCTACACGGTCGAAGGCCAGGTCACGGGTAAGGAGGAGCACGGGGGGCTGCAGTTGATGGTGATCGAGCCCAAGCCGGGCCGCTTCCCGGAGCGTCCGCCGCCTCCGCCGCGGATGGCCGCCGCTCGCTGCTGCGCCGCGGCGCCGGCCCCGGCCGGGATGTGCTGCGAGAGCGCCGCGCCGCCCAAGGCGATGAAGAAGGGGGCGGAGATGGGCCTCTCGGCCGGCGGGACGATGACCCAGAAGATCTACCCGGACCCCTACGGCCTCTCGACCTGGGACGAGTCCAACTACGGCCGGGTCTTCGTCCACATCGTCAACAGCCAGCTGTGGACCGAGATCACCGGCGAAGCGCCTCCGGCGACCCCGGTCTCGCCGCGGACCTACACCGAGCACGGCTACCCCTGGTTCAAGCTCTATGACGAGCAGAAGGGCGACGTGGCGCCGTCCTCCATCCTCCAGAAGGTCAAGAGCGTCTTCCAGAAGGACCAGGACCACGGCTTTGTCGGCGTCGAAGACGACGATCCGGTGGACGTCTCGATGAAGCAGGTCCACGGCCTCGCGGTGCCGCAGGACCCGCTGGACGGCGAGTGGTGAATGCCGACCGGGGCGGCGTGCGACCGACCGCCCGCCGCCTCGCCTCTAGGCAGGTCTCACACAGATGCTTTCCCACCCGAGCGCGCACTCGCTATCATGGCTGGCTGATGTGGCCGATGGAGGTCGCATCGGGCTTCGAAAACGCAACTCCAGGAGGTGGCGATGGCGTCGGACGGGCTCGGCGTCGACGTCGGCACCACAGGCGGTAGTTGGCTCTTCAAGCAGGGCGACTTGCTGTTGGGGCCTGTTCCCTTCGCGAAGCTGGTGGAGCTGCTCTTCGCCGGCGACATCGACGAGAACACTCCAGTTGCGCCCTTCAACCTGGAGCCCAAGTTCCAGCCTCTGGCCTCCGTCGAGAAGTTCCGCGTCCACCTGGCCAAGGCGAAGGCCAAGCTGCGCGTCGAGGTCGCCAGCGAGACGATGAACCGCGAGCGCCGACGCGGCCGCCTGTTCAAGCTGGCCGGCATGGGCACGATGAGCGTCGTCTTGCTCGTCGGCGGTGGCTACCTGGCGGTCTACCTCGCCATCCACCGGCCTTGGGAGAAGCAGATCCAGCTGCCGGATCCGGTCATCACCGACGAGCTTCCCGTCCATCAAGCTCGCCTCCGCCCGCAACGACGACGAGCTGGCCTACCCCGACGCCATCAAGGGCCCGGGCCAGCCGGGGACCAACCCGAAGATCCCCAAGCCTTTGGGACCGAAGAACCCGGCGAACCCCAAGAACCCGGCCAACCCCGCGAGTCCCAACGGCCCCACCAACCCCTCGGCGGTCGGCAGCAAGATGCCCGACAACGACGTCGGGGTCGTCCAGCAGTGGGACCAGGACGCCATCAACGGCGTGGTCAAGGCCAGGAAGGCGACCCTGCACCCGTGCCTCATCGCCGAGGCCAAGCGTCAGAAGCCGGGCTACGAGACCCGCGTGCCCATCGACTTCGTCATCGGCAACGACGGGCACGTCACCAAGCTCTGGATCGACAACCCCGACTTCAAGGGCGAGGACACCGACCTGTTCAAGTGCATGTTCGCCGAGATGAAGAAGTGGCAGTTCCCGAAGTACGAAGGCGAGCAGGCCAGCGTGCAGATGGCGTTCCGCATCAACGCCCCCAAGTAGGTCCTGGCCCCATCCGCTTCGAGAGCATCGACAGTCCGGTGCCGGACGGTGTATCCCTGCCCGCCGCTCTCTTCTTCGTGAGGTGTGTTCCGCATGCAGACCAAGGGACAGGCCGCCATGGCCGCGAAGGCCGCCGAGCTCACCCCGGGCTCGCTGCGCCACCAGGTGATCCAGGTCGCCCAGCGCTTCAAGACCAGCTGGGTCGAGCTCGGCTCGCTGCTGGTGCGCGTGCGCAACGAAGGCGCCTGGGAGGAGTGGGGCTACAAGACGTTCGAGGACTACTGCTCGGAAGAGCTGCGCATCAAGCGCCAGACCGCGCTCAAGCTCACCAACAGCTATGCCTTCCTCGCCCGCCACGAGAAGTCGCTCTTCGACGCCGAGAAGCCCCCGGCCCCCGACCAGGACGCGCCGCCGTTCGAGGTGGTCAGCGTGCTCGCCGGTGCCGAGCAGCGCGGGCAGCTCTCCGACAAGGACTACAAGGAGCTGCGCGAGCGCATCTGGGACGACGAGCAGCAGCCCAAGGAGATCGCCAAGGAGCTGGCGCAGCGCTACCCGGAGCAGCCCAAGCCGGCCAAGGCCGCACCGACGCCGGACCTGCTGCTGCGCCGGCTGGCGCTGGCCGCGCGCAAGCTGGCCGCCGACATGAAGGGCTGCAAGAGATCCCGGACTCGGTCGCCCAGAAGGCCGACGCCTTGGCCTCCGAGGTCGAGGAGTTGGCCGCGAAGGACGCCAAGCCGTCGAAGGACAAAGAGAAGCTCGACGCCTGGTGGCCTCCTTTCGGGTAGGCGACACGTGAGGGGATGCCGCAGAGCTTGAATGGCGGTAGGAGAGGGCAGGGACCTATATTTGGGGCGAAACTCGCTCCGGGTTGCAGTGGGCCGGTAGCCGCCCGGCCGGAATTCGAGCGGCTGGCCCAGGGCTTGTCCTGGGATAGAATGGATGGGCCCGGAGGCGAAGTTAGGATTCACGAGGGCTCGGACGTAGGTTCTGGGTCGGGGCGCGGCCAGGAGCCGCGGTGTCTGGAGGCAGCACGTGAGCCGTAAGGGAGAGCACCACCCGAACCTGTCCTGCTCCTTCTGTGGCAAGGGGCAGCGCGAGGTCCGCAAGCTCATCGCGGGGCCTACCGTCTACATCTGTGACGAGTGCATCAAGCTCTGCAACGACATCATCGCGGAGGAGGGCGAGCGCGAGGAGGGCAAGCCGCAGATCAACTTGCCCACCCCGGCGGAGATCAAGGCTTTCCTCGACGACTACGTCGTGGGCCAGGACAAGGCCAAGAAGATCCTCTCGGTCGCCGTCTACAACCACTACAAGCGCATCTACCAGAAGAAGAGCAAAGCGGCGGCCCGCCCGGGTTCCACCACCAAGGCCTCGACCGAGGACGTGGAGCTCGCCAAGTCGAACGTCCTCTTGCTGGGCCCGACCGGCAGCGGCAAGACCTTGCTCGCCCAGTCGCTCGCCAAGTTCCTCAACGTCCCCTTCACCATCGCCGACGCCACCAGCCTCACCGAGGCCGGCTATGTCGGCGAGGACGTCGAGAACATCATCCAGAACCTGCTGCACAACGCCGACTACGACGTCGAGAAGGCCAGCCGCGGCATCGTCTACATCGACGAGATCGACAAGATCGCGCGCAAGGGCGACAGCCCGTCTCCCACCCGCGATGTCGGCGGCGAGGGCGTGCAGCAGGCCCTGCTCAAGATCGTCGAGGGCACGCGGGCCAACGTCACCCCGCGCGGCGGCAAGAAGTACAACCAGCAGGAGTACATCCAGGTCGACACCACCAACATCCTCTTCATCTGCGGCGGCGCCTTCCACGGCGTGGAGAACGCCATCCGCCGCAGGGTGGGGGTCAAGGGCCTGGGCTTCGGCGCCAAGATCGAGAAGGACGATCACCGCTCCATCGGCGAGCTGCTGACCTACGTCGAGCCACAGGACCTCATCAAGTTCGGGATGATCCCCGAGTTCGTGGGCCGCCTGCCGGTCATCGCGACGCTGATGGACCTCTCCGAGGACGACCTCGTCCGCATCCTCACCGAGCCCAAGAACGCGCTGGTGAAGCAGTACCAGAAGATGTTCGAGATGGAGAAGGTGAAGCTCTCGTTCTCCAAGGAAGCGCTGCGCGCCATCTCCAAGGAGGCCATGCGCCGCAACTCCGGGGCCCGCGGCCTGCGCGCCATCATGGAGAACGCGATGCTGGACATCATGTACGACGTCCCGTACCGCGAGGGGATCAAGGAGTGCAAGATCACCGAGGGCGTCATCGTCTCCAACGAGGAGCCGCTGCTCAGCTACGAGAAGGAGAAGAAGTCGGCCTGACGCGGCTTCGGCTGAGTGGGCATTCGAGCGGGGCGTCCGGCGACGGGCGCCCCGTTCTTCATTCAGCTGCTGCTGGCTTCCCGTCTGCCTGGGTCTTCTCGAGCGGCACGATGGCGGTCACCGAGCCTTCGGGCAGCAGGCCGGTGAGCGGCTGGCGGTCACGCAGCGCCTCGACGACCGGCGCCAGCTCGAACTCCCGCGGGCAGAACAGGCCGATGATCTCCTCGCGGCCTTCCTGCGGGGAGAGGTTGGAGACCCCGGGCAGCAGCGGCTTCTTGGGGTCATAGCGCTCGGCGGTCTGGCCCTCCTTGGGGACGTAGACGCGCACGTGGCCC
This sequence comes from Myxococcales bacterium, assembly GCA_049841135.1. Lineage (GTDB taxonomy): Bacteria > Myxococcota > Myxococcia > Myxococcales > UBA5297 > JACRCT01. The sequence goes on along the minus strand of JASGHK010000001.1, from coordinate 758,946 downwards.
TGCGCGTCGCGCCCCATGACCGCCACGTAGCCCATCGCCCTGCCGGCAAGGAGGAACTTCACCGCGTCGCCGGGCGTGGCCACGGCCAGCGGACGCGCGATGCCGTCGGCCTGGGCCGCGAAGACGGCCAGCTCGATCTTCTTCTGGTCGATGGGCACCTGGTGCGCCGCAAAGGCCAGCAGCGCCACGCAGCCAGCCACCGCAACCGCCGGGATCATCAGGCGCAGGAAGAACCGCTTGCGCTGGCGTTCCGCGACCTTGGCGACCAGGGGGCCGGGCGGGTGGGCGACCAGGAACGCCGAGGTGTCCTTCTGCAGCTCGTCCAGGCGTGCGCGGTCGTCCTCGGAGGCGGAGAGCGTGGCGTCCAGTGACTTCCTCTGCTCCGGCGTGACGTCGCCGGCGAGGTAGCGCTCGAGCAGGGCATCCTTGATCTGTCGGCTCATCGCGCGGCCTCCTTCTTTCCGTTTCCGGCTTCCAGCTTCTCCGAGCGCTTGCGTGCCCGCTGAGCAAACCCGGCGAGGTATTTGCCGATGGTCTTGCGCGACAGCGAGAGGGCCTCGCCAACCTCCTCGGTGGTGTAGCGCTCGACGAAGTACATGAAGGCGGCGGTGAGGACCTCCGGCGGCTCGTCGCGGGTCAGCAGCGCCAGGTCCAGCGCAGCCTCGACGCGCCGGGGCGAGCTCGCGGCGTCATCGACGTCGGGAGAGGTCGCCTGCTCGTCGGCGTCCTCTTGATAGTCGATGCGACCCAGCGCCCCCGACCACCGGGCGCGGCGCCGCAGGCTGTCGACCGCCTTGTGCGTGGCGATCTGGTAGAGGACCGTGAACGGCGCGGCCTCGCCTCGCAGGCGCTTGCGCGCATCCAGGAAGGCGAGGAAGACCTCCTGCGTCAGGTCGAGCGCCTCCTGCTCGTCGCCCAGCATGGACCGCAGCCGGCGGTTCACGGCTGGGCCGTAGCGCCGGTAGAGGTCGCCCACGATCTGGGAGTCGTCGGACATGGCGGCGCGCAACGCTAGAGGACGCTCCCCCGCGTGGTCAAACATCCAAGTCAGCTCGGCCGCCAGTGCCATCGTTGCCTCCGCCGGGTGAGTCGTCCGGCGGAGCGTTTTGGGGAAGGCAGGTGGTCTCGCGCGGGAACCGCGGAGATCGAGGCGGGGGTTCCCGAAAATTCGGGCTCGGGCGACAGAGCAAGTGAACGCCCGCAGCGCCGCAGCCCAAGCCAGACGCACCGGAAGCCTCGTGATTCCGGGCGACTACAGGAGATGTACGCCATGAACGCGAAGACCCGAACCGCAGCCATCTTCGCCGCCGGGGGAGCGATGCTCCTGCTGGGCGCCTTGACCTTGCTCTGGTCCCGGCCTGCCGCTCCCGCGGCCCTGACTGCCCCCGCAGCCGCGGTCTCGCCGGTGACTCCGGTCGCCCCGGCCATCGCGGCCGCGCCCATCGCGCTCGCCCCGGTCCCCGCGGCCTTCGCCGACGCAACCAAGCTCGCGGCCTCCGACGCGGTCAAGGTGATGCCCCGCCTGTCGAACCCGGCGATGCTCGCGGGTGGGCCTCGCGAGGTCTACTTCCAGGCCGACGTCACCGCGAAGCCGGCGACCTCGACCTCCGAGCGGCGCGAGCCGGTGCAGCTGGCTCTGGTCATCGACTGCTCGGGCTCGATGCAGGGCCCGAAGATCGAGAACACCCGCTCGGCCGCGCGCGAAGTCGTGCGCCAGCTGCGCGACGGCGACCGCCTGGTCATCGTGAGCTACGAGACCTCGGCCCGCGTGGTGCTGCCCTCCATCGAGATCAACGACGTCAACCGGGCGCGGGCGCTGTCGGCGGTCGAGGAGATCGTCGCCGAGGGCTCGACCAACCTCTCCGGTGGCGTCGACCTCGCCACGCGGATGCTCTTCGCCGACTCCCGGGCGGACAAGTCGGTGCGGCGCATGGTCCTGCTCTCCGACGGCCAGGCGAACATGGGCGAGCTGCGCAACGAGAAGCTCTTCGCCATGGCCGCCGACCTGCGCGGGCGCGGCGTGACGCTCTCGGCGGTCGGCGTCGGCGTGGACTTCAACTCGACGCTGATGGAGGGGCTGTCCGAGCACGGCGGCGGCCGCTTCCGCTTCCTGGACGAGCCGACCGCCATCGCCACCGCCTTCGTCAAGGAGCTGACCCTGGCCGCCAAGCTCGTCGCCGCGGACGTGAAGATCGTCCTGCACCCCGCGGACGGCGTGACCATCGAGGACGTGTACGGCAACCTCTTCGAGCGCGTCGGCAGCGACGTCGTGGTCAGCCTGCCGGACCTGGCCAGCACCACGCACCAGCGCGTCCTCGCCCGCCTGACCGTTCGCCCCTCCGCGGGCCAGTTCCCGGTCGTCGACGCCGTGGCGACGTTCGCCGAAATCGCCACCGACCGGGCTCGCGCGATGTCGCTCGCCCCGACGCTGACCGCGCACGCCACCACCTCGTCGGAGGAGGTCACGCGGCTGGAGGACAAGGAGGTGCTGACCTACGGCATCAACGGCCGCGGCATCGCCGACGCCCGCCGGGCCATCGAGCTCAATGACCAGGGGCGGCGCGAGGAGGCGCTGCGGATGCTCGAGAGCGCCCACGCCACGGTCTCGGTGGCGAACAAGGATCTCAACTCTCGCGAGCTGAGCGGATCGATCAACGTCTTCGGGAATCTGCGGGCCCTCTTCTCCAGCTCGGCCAACGCACTCGGCGGCGGCGGGGACGAGACGGTGCGGCATGCCTCGCGCAAGGCCATCCAGAACTTCGGGAGCAACAACGTCGGGGAGGAGTGAGCCGCAAGCGCCAGCGCGCGGGGATGGTTGAGCCCGGTGCAGTGACCGGAAACGAGTCGAGCAGGGACTCCATCGGTCCTTGCTCGACTCGTCGTTGAGAGCCCAGGGCGGTCAGTGGATGTTGATGAACGCTGACATACCTTACGCAACTCTGGGCGGGCCCTCGCCACTTGGACCGCGTCGAGCTTGAACACGCTGTGAGATGCGAAGAGGGCCTGTGCTCGATTCGGACCTCATCACTGCCCAGGGCAGGAGGAGGCCCGCGCGCTCACGCTTGCGGCTCGGGCCTGGGCACCACGGGAGCTCAACCCCGGAAGATGTGCGACGACCCGACGCGCCCATTGCGGCAGACGAGGACCACCGCGATCAGCGTCGGCTCTTCGGTGTTGCCGGAGGAGCGCATGCACTCGAGGAAGACGCGCTCGCGATCGGCGGCGAGGTTCTTCTCCGAGTAATGGAGGGTGGGGAAGAGCTTGAAGGAGTCCGCCCACCAGCCCTGGATCCCATTGCGGCCGCGGATCTCACCCAGCGACTGCGGTCGTCGGTCCTTGGCCCAGGGGCTGGTGTGGACCGCGTCGTCCGCATAGAGCCGCGTCAGGCCCTCGGCGTCGTGGCGGTTGAGGGCGGCGAGCCAGGCCCGGGCGAGGGCGAGCAACGGCGTCCCGCCGTGCAAGGCCATCCGGCCCAGCTCGAGCACGTTGCGCGGGCACTCCACCAGAGATGGGTCGGCCACCCATTGGTACTCGTTGAACTCCTCGTTGGGCTTGATCTGGTCGGTGGCGACCTCGGCCACGAAGCAGAAGTTGAGGTGCAGGCCCTTGCTGCCGGCCAGGTGCTCCTCGTAGCCCAGGTAGCCGGGCGGGGTGCCGTCGATGCCCGCGACCTGCACGAACGAGCCGACGAGACCGGTCTCCTCCTTGAGCTTCGCGGCGCGCGGCCTCGAGCGGCGTCTCACCCGGGTCCATCTCGCCGCCGACCGGCAGCCAGGTCCCCAGCCGCTTGTGCTTCACCAGCAGGATGCGGCCTGCGTTGCGGGCAAAGATGGAGACGGAGAACGCTTGGCGCTCAGCTCCCATGAGGAACCTCCTGCTCTGAGCCCCCTGCTGCCTCTGCTGCTTCGATATCGCCGACCAGGGCACCGCGACTGGCGAGCAGGTCGCGCACGGCCGCCCGGGCGAGGGCGGTCAGCTTCGTGCGCTCCTCCGGCGTGTCCTGCGAGCCGGTGGGCGCGATGGGCTTGCCGATGCTCACGTGCGCGGTGCCCGGCTTGAGGCCGGTGAAGGTGCCCTTCGGGTAGATGAAGCGCGTGCCGAAGACGGCCACCGGAACCAGCGGGACCTGCAGCGCGAGGGCCATGGCCGCCGCGCCCTTCTTGAAGTGGCGCAGGCGGCCGTCCTGGCTGCGGGTTCCCTCGGCGAAGAAGTGGATGGAGGCCTTGCGGCCCACGCTCATCCTGGCCGCCTCGAGCCGCCGCGCGGCGTCGTGCTTGTCGCCCCGGTCGATGTCCACGGTGCCGACCGCGCGCATGGCCGGGCCGAACACCGGCACCCGGAGCAGCGAGCGCTTGGCCACGAAGCGGACCGGCACCGGCAGCGCGGTGTTGATGCAGGGCACGTCGAACAGGCTCTGGTGGTTGGAGACGGTGACGTAGCGCCCGTTGGGGTCGAGGTTCTCCAGGCCGTCGACGGTGAGGTCGACGCCCGACCAGCGCAGCACGCCCTTCATCCAGCCCTTGAGGAACGGCTCCTCGAGGTGCGGGGCGAGCTTGGCGCCCATGACCAGGACGGGGCTGGTGAGGCAGGCGTGCAGGACGACCATCGGCGTGGCGAAAGCGAGCTGCGCCTGCCCCTGGATCGCGCTGGGGAGCGGAAGCCGCAGCCCCTTGAAGACAGGCACGTCGGTCATGCTGGCTTCCGGCCCACCCTGACTGCCGAATAGAAGAAGCTGCGGTCGTTGCCCTGCAGGTCGCGCTCGAGCACCGGGTCGAAGTCGAGCTTGGTGATCCACGAGCGGGGCAGCGGGCGCACGTTGTTGAGCTGGCGGACGAGCAGGTAACCGCCCGGCGCGAGCGCCTCGAGCACCGGAGCGGCCATGGCCTCGGACTCGGCCTCGCTGCACCAGTCGAGGATGTTGGAGAGCATCAGCAGGTGGTACGGGCCGGGGTGGGCGGCCAGGGTCTCGACGACCGTGCCGGTGTAGGTCGTGACCTTGCCCACGGTCTCCGGCAGCCGCTCGTAGCGCACGGCGGTCAGGTAGTCGGGCAGGCCGTCGTCGTGGTCGAGCGCGCCGTAGCGGCCGCGCATCACGTGGGACAGGTAGGGGTTCTTGGCCGCGTCCTTCTGGCGCAGGGCCCACTCGAAGCGGGCCTGGAAGTAGCGGGGCCAGCTGCCGGGGGGCGCGTGCTGGATGGCGTCGGGGCCGAAGAGCGCGAGCAGCAGGCGCTGGTGGATGGTCAGCTCGAACGAGAGCGGCCAGAGGTCGGCGCCGATGATGCTCTCGGCCACCGCGGGGTCGCCGTCGAACAGGCGCTGGATCTCGTCCTTGCTGACGACGAACTTCTCCAGGAAGCCGCGCCAGAACGCGAAGACGCGCTCGAAGGTGCCGTCGTCGAAGGCGCCGGAGACGAAGAAGGCGCGCTCCTCCTTGACGAAGGTGCGGTCCTCGGGCGGCAGGGCCTGGATGAGCTTGTTGAGCAGCCCCTCGCGCGTCGCCGGGTCCACGTGCGAGATGCCGGTGAGCCGGCAGAAGTCCTTACGGCTCAGCGACTTGGCTGCGGCGAGGCGCAGGCGGGCCCAGGTCGTCTGGTGCGGGTCCTTGTCGCAGCCGACCAGCGCGGTCAGGTCCGGGCGCGGCGCCAGCGCGAGCAGGGTGCAGCCCGCGCCGGTGATGCCGAAGAAGCGCTTCTCGCCCGGGATGCGGTCGAGCAGGCGTTCCTCGAGGCGCGGGTCCTCGCGCATGACGCTGAACTGAAGCGGCGAACGCATGCTCTGCGGGCGGGTGAGCGCCGACGCGCGCGAGGCAGCGATCGCCGTGGAGATTCCTGGTATCCAGCCGGTTCCCAAGCGTGAATCCTCGGTCGAAGAGGGAACTGTTCAAGCTTCAAAGCTTACGAAAACCGGGCGGTTCCGGCTACGAGGACTTTTGGGTCGCCTGTGTGCGCTGCCTCCGGGCCGGCATGCGCCATTTCGTCCGTCTCTCCCGCCATCGGCTGCCGGCGTGCCAAGGTCGGCGGCGCAGGTGGGACCCATTTCTTTCCGAAAGAAGGCGCAAGGGATGACGGGACGAGCGGTGGTGCGGGTGGTGGTGTCGGTGCTGTCGGTGGCGGCGTTGAGCGCGTGCGCGGGAGCGAAGGCAGGGACCGCAGCTTCGGCGGCAGCCGCCGTGACCCGCCCCGTCCCCGGCACGCGGTCCTCGACCGCGCGGGCGGTGCTCCCGCAGAACGTGCGGGTGGTGGTCGTCGTCGCCGGAAACCCGGTGCGCAGCGCCTCGGGCGTCTCCATCGGCAATGCCCTGACGCCGGACGGAGCGCTGACCTATGTGCTGACCAACGAGCACGTCGTCGCCGCCCAGAAAGGCGAGGAGCCCAAGTACGTGGTGCTCGTCGACCTGCCGACCGGCGACACGCAGGAGTTCGGCGCCAAGGTGGTCGCGCGCGGTGCAGTCCCGGACGTGGACCTGGCGGTGCTCGCCGTGCCGGGCGTCGCGCTGGAGGCCGCGGTGCTCGCCGGCGATGGGGAGGCGGAGCTCGGGGCGGACGTGGTCATCGTCGCGGCGCCGTACGGGCGGGCGCTCTCCGTGTCCGGCGGCATGATCAGCCAGGTGGAGCTGGACCCCAAGCGCGTGCCGGTGATGCTCAAGACCGACGCGGCCATCGGCTACGGCGCCTCGGGTGGCGGGCTGTTCTCGGTCGAGACCGGGAAGCTGGTGGGCATCGTCGAGGGCTACCGGACCGCGAAGGTCTCGATCCCCGTCGCGCAGGAGACCTACAGCTTCGACGTGCCGATGCCCGGCGAGACCTTCGCGGCTCCGGCGGCGAAGGTCCGGCGGTTCCTGGAGGAGAAGGGGCTGGGCCAGCTCGCGAGCGGTGGGGCGGAGCGGAGGCTCTCGCAGGCAAGGTAAGGGCGAGGACGCAGTGGCGCACCGGCGCAAGCAAGTCGGAGGGGAGCACGCAGGCCGCAAGTGATTCGGGCTTCAGGCCTCGCAGTCCGGAGCCCGACTCTGCCCCAAGGGCGACTTGCTTTGCGGACGGGCTCGGCGGCCAGGGCTCGCTCCGCTCCGGGATGGTCCCCGAGGCAGGCGAAGGCCGCGACGCCCGAGGGCCGCGGCAACTTGGTCCACGTGGACCAAGTAGGTGCCGTGGACCAAGTAGTCATGGGGGCGCCTCGACCGCAGTTCTTGCGGCCGGTCGAGACATCGGCGCGGAAAGTCGGAAGGATTCCCCTCGACCCGAAAACGCCACGGGCTCCAGACCTTGCGGTCTGGAGCCCGTGCCTTGAATCCTGAAGCCAGTCCTAGAAGCGCGCCTGCAGCATCACGTTGAAGCCCAGGATGTCCGGGTTCTCCTGCGTGGGCTCGGCGACGCCCTCGGCGCTGTCCTTGAAGGTGAACCGGTTCTCGTCACGCGTGTAGTAGACCTCGGCGATGAAGCTGAAGAAGTCCGAGAGGTCCCAGCGCGCGTTGCCCTTGACCGAGTAGATGAGCTTGGCGGTCTTGTCCGACGGGAGGATGGACGGGCTGCTGGAGGCGTCGCGGATGACGACGGTGCGCTTGCCCTTCACGCTCTCCCCCGGGTTGCTGCCGCCCATGTAGTTGGAGGTGGAGTACGAGGCCGGCATCTGCACGCCGCCCATGATGCCGGGGGTCAGGTGCAGCGAGGGGATGTAGTAGTCGAGGCCGGCGGCGATGAACTTCTCGTCGCCCAGTTCGGTGCCCTTGGGGAAGTCCGAGTAGGGCGGGAAGCCGGGGACGTTGAACTCGATGAAGGAGACCGACCGCCACAGGCCGAGGACGCTGACGCGCAGGAAGTCGTACTTCATGCGCAGCTGCAGGGCGCCGGCGTAGGCGCCTTGCACCTTGGTCTGGCCGAAGACGTCGGGGTCGGCCAGGGTCTGGGCCAGGTAGCTGCCCTCGATGGAGGCGCTGATGGAGAGGCCGCCGGGGTACGCCTCTTGGCTGAACACGCGGCTGGGCATGTCCGGGTCGTTCTTGTAGAGCGCGAAGTCGACCGAGCTGCCGACCGGAACGCCCCAGTGGAAGACGAGCTGGCTGGAGACGCCCTCGGCGCGGACCGGAGCGCCCAGGACGGAGGTGGTGGGGTTGACGCCCTTCATGAACCAGCCGCCGCTGATGTCGAAGCGCAGCCAGCGGGTGATGTCGACGCCGGCGCCGCCGAGGATGCCGTAGTTGGCCTCCTGCTCGTGCACCTTGTCGTTGAGGATGATCGTCGACTTCATGCCGACATAGCCGTAGGCCAACTGGTCGGCGTTGAGCGCCTTGGCGAACTGCAGCTTGGCGCCGGGCACCGACTCCGAGCGGCTGGAGCCGAAGATCTCCGAGCCGCCCCAGCTGATCTTGTAGGCGTAGCCCAGGCGGAAGCGGTCGGCGGACAGCGGGAAGCCGGTCAGCGTCAGGCCCTCGCGCTTCTCGTCCCAGCCCTTGGGCGTGTACTTGAGGGTGAGGTAGCTGGAGGCGTCGGAGAGGATGACCGAGGAGAGGGCGGTGGTCGGCTTCTCGCGGGCGACGAGCAGGTTGAGCGCCAGCGCCGCCTCGGTGGTCAGGCCCTCGAAGAACGCCGGGGCCTTCTTGTAGAGGACGAGGTTGGTCAGCGTCTCGAAGCCGGAGTACTTGGTGTTGAAGTTGTCGTAGAACTGCGTGTTGGTGCTGTTGGCGAAGCCGAAGCGCGCACCCGGGTTGCTGGGGGTGGTCTCGCCGGGCTTGGCCAGCACGTTGTCGTCGGTGAAGAGCAGGGTGACGCGGGTGTCGACGAAGTCGCCCGCGCGGGCGGCCGACGGCACCGTGACGAGCACGGCCAGGGCAGCGGCAGCGGCGAGCCTGCGGCAATGGGGCTGCATCTTTCCTCCAACTTCTTCGGGGATGGGGGTCTTGGAAGGGTTCGGGAAGAGGGTTCGGGAAGGGTTCACTGGTCGAGGCTGGGGCACTTGGGGCACTTGCCCGGGTGCGCCACGCCTTCGGCGTCCACGTCGTCCGGAGTGGGGCAGCGGGCTCCGGTCGGGGCGCGGCAGCAGAAGTCGTTCTCGTCTCGCGCGAGGATGAGCCAGCGGGGTCGCGCGGCCTGCACCTGGCGCAGGACGCCGGTGATGTCCACGCGGCACTGCTTGTACTCCGGCTTGCTGAACTCGATGCGCGGGTCGAAGTCCGGCATGGCGTCGCGGGTGGAGACGTTGATGCGCGTCTTCCAGATGTCCTCGGCCTGCACCAGCCACTGGCCGTAGGTCTTGAAGGTGTTCATCTCGGCGCAGACCTCTTCGCTGTAGGCGCCGCCGCCGGTGATGCAGTCGCGGTTGCACTCACAGTCGGCCGTGTCGTCGCCGTTGGGGTCGCAGAGCCACTCGGAGGAGCCTCCCTGGATGAAGCAGCCGTGGATGTCGGCCTGGCTCGCCCAGCGGAATGGCGGAATGTTCGAGTTGCCGTTCGAGTCGCAGTTGACGTAGTTGGTGGCCGGCTTGACGTTGGAGAGCTTGACGATGGCGCTCTCGAGCGACTCGACCTCCTGGTTGGTGTTGGAGTAGGCGAAGAGCACGTCCATCCACTGCGTGACCTTCTGATAGGCGGGCGTGCCCGAATACTGACGCGTCTTGGAGACGCGGTAGCCCAGCGACGGACCGCACTCGCAGGCGCCGGTGTTCGGGTTGCACTTCTCGCCGGCAGGGCAGACGGTGTTCGCGCAGGGGTTGGCCGGGTCGACGCAGTGGAACTGCACGCACCACTGGCCGGTGGGGCAGGGGGTCTCGGGGCAGGTGCCCGCGCAAAGGCCGGAATCCGTGTCGCAGTGCGTTCCGGGGAAGGCGGCCGTGCAGGTGTCAGTGGTGTCTGTCTTGGCACAGGCGCAGTACTGGTCGTCGACACACTCCGTACCCGCCGGGCAGACGCCTTCGCCGCAGCCCTTGACGCAGCGCAGGCTGTAGTTGGTGGGCGGCTTGCCGTTGTCGCAGTGGGTGCCCGGGTTCTTGGTCACACAGTCGTCGATGGCCTTGCCGGTGGCGGCGTCGATCTGCGGATCGGAGAAGTCGAGGAGGATGGGCTTGGGGCGGTCCTCGGGGCGGGCGTAGCCCTCCTTGCGGATCCAGCTGGGGAAGACAAGCTGGGTCGACCCCGAGAACTCCTGAACGGTGCCGGTGAGCGAGAGCACGCGGTCGCCCGTGAACAGGCCGTCCGGGTAGTTGTAGTTGTAGACGTACATGTACCCGTAGGTGCCCGGCAGGGTGCGGTTGCGGGTCGGGTCGTCGGTGTAGAAGGTGTCAGTAATGGGGTTGGCGAGCAGGTCCGCGACGTAGAAGCCCTCGACGCTGATGGCGGTGACGATCATGTCGCCCCTGGGCGGCGGCGCGTCGATGGTGAGGAAGTTGCCGATGAAGGGCGAGATCCGGTTGTTCCAATTCGGCTTGGAGTTTTGCGGGCACCACTTGTTGAAGAAGGAGATGGACTTGCCAGGCAGGAGCTGCATGTCGGCGACCGTCGGCGCGGCGAACCAAAGCGCAGCGGAGATGCCCGCGACATGGGTGCGGCCGCCGTCCACCTCGATCCAGCCAGTGTCCGGGCCCGCATCGAGGCCGGGGAGGCCGCTGTCGGGCTCGCCGGCGTCGGGCAACGGCTCGTCGCCTTCGGTGGTCGGCAGCGCGAACACGGGCGCCGGGGGCGAGTCCTGCGCCCACAGGTAGGTCTCGCCGAAGACCTTCTCGATGAGCACCCAGCCGCGGCAGACGCCTTCACGGCAGTTCAGTAGCCGGGGGTTGGTCTTGCGCAGGTCGTCCACGGTGCCGGCCGTCAGCGCGTCGGTGATGGTCTCGATCGGCTCGCTCACCGCCACGATGTTGCCGGGCGTCGAGCGGAAGGAGACCGGGTTCTGGAATTCCGGCATGAAGTAGCCGTCTTTATCCTTGGCCCAGACCTCCACCTCGAGCAGCGCGCCGACGCGGGGCATCGGCAACGGGGCGTCCTTCGACCACTCGGTGAAGGCCTCGTTGCCCGAGGTCCCGTAGACCTTGATCTGCTTGACGTTGAGCCCGAAGGACTCGACGCGCTTGGGCTGCGGCAGCGGCTCGCGCGGGCATTCGCAGGAGGCAAAGGGCAGGGCGACGAGCAGTGCGCCCAGGGCCAGACGGCGGATGTTGTTGAGGGAGTTCACTTGACCCTCCGGCCGATGCGCCCGTCCTCTTCGCCGACGGCGATGGAGACCCGGGTGGGAGCGGAGCAGAAGTTCTTGAGGTCGTTCGAGATGTGTCCGCAGGCCTTCTCATCCCCCATCACCACTTCGGCGCAGGTGCACTTGGCGACGGAGAGGCTGCAGTACTTCTTGAGCGTCTCGCTGCCGGCGCAGACAGCCTGGGTGCAGGTGCAGCTGCCTTCGCCAGCCAGCGGCGTGGCGCAGGCCTTGCGCACCTCGTCGCTGATGACGCCGCACTTGGCCTTGTTGCCGGTCAAGACGTCCTCGCAGCTGCACAGCCCGGCGAAGAGCGGCTGGCGGCAGACTGTGTCGATCACCTCGGTGCTGACCGTCGAGCAGACGGCGTCGACGGTGGTGAGCACCTGGTCGCAGGTGCAGGCGCCCTCGTCGAGCCCGGGCAGCGCCACGCTCGCCGAGCCCGCCTTCCACTTGGCGTAGAGGTCCTCGAAGGTGAGCGCCTGCTTGCACCAGTTGACCGCGATGGGGTCGATGATCAGTTGGTCGCCGTCGTGGGCGCGGGCGCACTTGTAGCCAGTGACCGAGACCTTGTCGACGTCGGCCTTGTTCTTGTTCCACTCGGACTCGCCGAGGATGTCCTGGCAGGTGCACTGGCCGCGCAGGTAGTCGATGAGGCTGTCGCGCAGGCTGATGTTGGTCTCGATTCGGGTGGTGTTGCGCTTGAGCACCTTGAAGCCCGAACCGCCGCGCGCGATGTAGTCGTTGACGGCGATCTTGTAGGTGGCGTTGGTGTCCAGCGCCTTGCCGCTGATCTTCACGTCGTAGCCCGTGTGCGCCCAGCAGATCTTCTCCTCGGTGCACTGCCAGCCGTCGGGATGCTGGACGGGGCCGTACTTGTCGCAGTCGGAGGCCTTCTCGCACGGGTAGCGCAGGATGTTCACCTGGTGCTGGGCGCAGTCCATCGTGAAGCTCCAGCCGGAGATCTGCGCCTGGGCCTGGCAGCCGCGCTCGCCGGAGCGCGCGCCGACGTAGTCGGCCAGCTCCTGAACCTCGCGGCCGGACAGGTACATGATGTTGATGGTGTTCTCGAAGGGGAACACGTTGAACATCGCCTCGAGGGTGACGACGCCGGGGTAGATGTTGTCGCGAACGCCCAGGGTGTTGGTGAGCGCGAACTCGGCCTGCACGCGCTGGCGCACGCGCATCGACTCGGCGGTCATGTTGCCCAGGGGGCTGTCGCCGCCGCTGGAGGAGTTGCGCCGGGCGATTCTCGCGGGGGGCGTAGGCGAAGATGCGGGTGAGCGCGAAGGTGGAGTCGAGCGCGGTGACGTACGGCGAGAGCAGCGCCGTCGTCGGCCGGTCCTCCAGCCGCGAGCAGCGCTCGGACCGGGCCAGGCAGTCGATGGGCAGGAAGCGGTCGCACTCGTAGGTGCGGAAGTCGCGGTCGTACTTGTTGATGCAATCCGTGGCGAACTCTTCGGGCTTGCCGCCCCCGATCGTCATCTCGTCCCAGAAGCGGTCGCGGCAGGAGCGCGTGTCGGCGTTGTCGGGGTTGTCGAGCGGGCGGGTGGTGATGAGCGACTTGAACTGCTCGAACTGCACGGAGGAGCGCCACGACCGGGCCTCGTCGTCGCACCAGATCGCATCGACCGGGAACGCGTGGTAGTCGTGCGCGATCACCTCGGCGCCCTCGGCCTTGCGCGCCAGCCAGGCCTTGTACTCGTCGCTGCTGTGGTCGACGTCGGGCTCGGCCGGCGGCATCTGCATCTCGCTCGAGGCGGCCCAGGTACTTCGCGAAGGCGCCGGAGTGGCTGAGGATGACCGGCCGGCCGGTCGGGTCGCGCAGCACCTGCGGCGGGTTGAGCACGATGTGCAGGTGCCCGCCCTCGATGATGTCGATGCCGGAGACGCCGGGGATGAACACGCGCACCGTGCCGTCGAGGAAGGTGCACTTCTCGCGCGGGGTGCCCTCGGCCTCGCACTGCGACAGCGACGGCTCGATCTGCTGCCAGCGGGTGAGGTCGGTGTCCTTGCGCTCCAGGAACGGCCGGGCGCTGTCCAGCGGGTAGTAGGCGTCGTAGCCGGTGACGAGGTCCTGGTCCTCGGTGAGGCCCAGGTGGGAGACGACGACCACCATGTCGGTGATGGGCTTGAGCATCTCGACGTAGGCGCGGGCGCACTCGTTCTGCTCGATGGGCGTCGCCTGGGTCGAGTTGCCGCCGTCCACCAGGCCGTACATCGAGCCGATGGACGCCATGCCGAGCATCGCCACCCGCAGGCCCCGGACGTTGGTCAGGGTGTAGGGCGCGCTCATCTTGTCGAAGTTGGTGGAGTTGGGCTGGTTGCGGTTCTCCCACCAGTAGTTGGCGGCGAGCAGCGGGTAGTGCCCGAAGCGCGTGTACTTGTCGGAGAAGTTCATGACGCCCTTGTCGAACTCATGGTTGCCCATGACGACGGCGTCGTAGTTCATCAGCGACATCCACTTCATCTCGGGCTCGCCGTCCGAGGCGTTGAAGATGGGGCCGCCCTGCCAGTAGTCGCCGGAGTCGACCAGCAGCGACCGGTCGGCACGGGCCTTCTCGCGCCGGATGAGGGCAGCCAGACGGGCGGCGCCGCCGTAAGGCGGGGCCTCGGGCGCCAGACCCAGGTCGGCGTCGGTCTTCAACGGCGCCAGGTCATAGGGCAAGAAGCGCGAGTGGATGTCGGAGGTATGCAGCACCGTGAGCCGAAGGTTCTGACCTTCGAGATTGGGCTGCTCGCCCTTCCAGGTCGGAAGGCAAGCAGACAGGCTCAGCAGAGCTGCTGGGAGCAGGAGACGGGAATGTGGTCGCACGAAAAGACCTCGTCCTCAGTCGTTACGCGACCGCGCGCCCCCACCTGGGATCAGGAATGGCGCCGGCGCGTAACGGTCGGGCACCGGCAAGGCGAGCGACCGTACGCAGTTCGAATTGGGGTGTCAAGCCGCGAACGCATGCGGCCAGGGTGACTCAGAACTGCGTCACTTTCCCGATGAGAGAGCCGGCGAAAATGCCGTGCGATCTCAAGGGCGCAGCTCGGGGTTCGCCATCCGCGAAGCGGGCACCGGAATGAACCCGATGGCGGCGATGAGGGGCCCCTCCAGACGGGTGAAGTCCTCGAAGGTCACCTCGAGCGCTTCTTCGTGCGAGCCGGACCGGAAGAGCAGGGTCTCGTCTTCGGCCAGGCTGCGGTCGCAGACGACGGGCAGACCGTAGAGCTTGCCGAAGGGCGGCTCGGCGCCGACCTCGCAACCGGCGAAGCGTGAGCCGAACTCCTCCTCCGACACCATCCGGGCCGTGGCGCTGCCGGTGGCGCGGGCGAGCTCGCCCAGGTCCAGCATCTGCGCGGCCGGCAGCACCGCGATCCACCACTGGCCGTCGCAGTCGGCGATGACGGCCTTGGCCACGCGGTAGCCGGAGACGTGCATGGAGTGGGCGAGCTGCTGGGCGCTCACCGCGCGCGGGTGGGGAATGCGGCGGTAGGGGATGGCTCGGTCGCCGAGGTAGTCGATGATGCTCTGCGGGATCATGGTCGGGTCTCCTCAACCGAACGGTGAGGATGACCCGGCGATGAGGCGAGGACTGGCGAGGCTACTTGCGGCGCGCCGTCTGGTGCAGCTCGAGGATGATCTCCTCCGTCCTTGAAGACGCGGACCGCGCCGCTGGTCTGGCTGACCACCAGCGCCACGGCCTTGGTCTCGAGCGTCATCGCCGCGCTCGCGGCGTGGCGGGCGCCCAGGCCGAGCGGCACCTTGACGTTCTCGCTGGCGGCCTGCAGGTAGCGGCCGGCGGCCAGCACCACGCCGTCCTCGCGGATGACGAAGGCCCCGTCGAGGATGGCGAAGGTCTTGACCGCGTCGCGGATCTTCGGGTCGAGGACGTTGCGCTCGGCCTCGCTCATGCCCTGGAACGGGTTCAAGGTGAGCTGGCGGCTCTTCTCCATCACGGCGGTCGAGTCGCCGACCACGATGATGGTGCCGACGCTCTTGCCCTCGTAGCCCTGCTGGCCAATCTGCATCGCCAGCTGGACCAGGGCCTCGACGACCTGGGAGTTGAACTCGGTGCCCAGGTTCATGGCGTCGACGGTGACGACCTGGTCCTCGAGCTCCTGGCCGAAGTTGATCTTGATGAGCGTGTCGAGCGTCTTCGCGTCGGCATGGCCGGTCAGGCAGAGGACGGTCTCGCCCTCCTTGAGCAGGTTCTCGCTCGCGGCGGCGATGAGCGCGACCTTCACCTTCTCGACCCGGGCGTAGTCGTAGCTGGGGATGACCACGGCCTGGTACTTCTGGGTCCTGAGGTCGTCGGCCACCTTCTCGCTGGTCACCGCGTAGATGAGCTTGCGCTTGAGCGGCCGGCCCCGCAGGTCGGCGGCCGACAGCGGGTAGTCGCTGATGAAGAGCAGGTGGTCCACTTCGCTCTTGCCCGCGAGCGAGAGCACCGAGCGTACGAATTCCCTGTCGAACTTGTTGACGTCGGCCATGTTGGAGGTGTCGAGGAGGGGCGGGATGAGGGTGGAAGGACGGCAGGTTCGGGCAGGCTAACCTTGGCCCCCGAGCGGGCGCAAGCAGGGGCTTCGGGCGGCCGTCCAGGCGCCCGGCTCCACCCCACTGGAGGGACTGGCCGAAACGTCCATCCTGTCGAACCTCCTTGACAAATGCCGTCTTCGAAAGCTAGAAGGGACGGCTTCCGTTTGCAGGATTGCTCAGGCATCAGAAGACGGTGCCGGGGGTTATTCGCTTGAACCAGAAGGACATGAAGCGCTTCAAGAAGATGCTCGAGGAGAGCAAGAAGCAGCTTCTCAACTCCGCCAAGAAGACCTTGATGGAGGAGAGCAACTTCGACACCGACGACCTCCCGGACGAGATCGACCTGGCGAGCTCCGAGTACAACCAGTCGATGGTGTTCCGCCTCCGGGACCGCGAGAAGTTCCTGCTCAAGAAGATCGACAAGGCCCTCGCACGGATTCGAGGAAGGGACCTTCGGCATCTGCGAGCGCTGCGAGGAGGAGATTAGCCTCAAGCGCCTCGAAGCCCGCCCGGTCACCACCCTGTGCATCCGCTGCAAGGAAGAGCAGGAGAAGAAGGAGAAGTCCTACGGCTGAGCCGCCGGCTTCCTTCTCACAGAATTGAAGTCCTGCGACGGCGCCCTCTGGGCGCCGTCGCCTTTGTGGGGTCACCGCCTTCGCCGCGAAGCTCCCGCGAGGCGAAGGTCAGGCCGCGAGCACCTCGAACTTGAGCAGGTGCCGCCCGATGAGCAGCTGGTCGCCGTCGGTCAGAGGCGCGGTGGCGTCGATGCGCACGAAGGTGCCGTTCGACGAGCCGATGTCGCGGATGCTGATGGTGTTGTCGGCGCGGACGGTGAGCACGGCGTGGCGCCCGGAGACGAAGCCGTCGCCGGGGAAGGTGATGTCGCCGTTCTCGCGGCCGATGAGGTTCTCGCCGTCGTGCAGCGGGAAGGCGTTGCCGCGCAGCCCGCCTTCCAGGATCTGGACCAGGCGGCCCCGGCAGGCGCCCTCGGGCGAGCCCCAGGTGCGCGGAGTGGTGGCCGGGACGGGGGAGAGCGCCTCGAAGATCAGGCGCTGGCGGCCGCAGCGGACCTCCTGGCCGATTTGCAGCATGCGCTCCGCGCGGACCCGGCTGAAGACACCGCTGCCGCCGCCGATGTCGTCGACGAGCAGCGAGGCCTCCTGGAAGCGGATGCCGGCCTGCTGTCGCGCCACGAACGGGTCGTCCATGAAGAGCAGCTCGGCGCTGGTGCCGGCCACCACCTCGTCCTTGCGCATGGCGAAGGTCGCCTCGGGCCCGCCGTCGGCGCGGACGACGCGGATGGTCACGCGCGGGCGGGCGGCTGCCGCCATCCGGGTGCCGCAGGCGCGACAGGCGGCGGCGCCGGCGGGGTTGTCGACGTGGCAGCGAGGGCACTGGCTCATCTTCGAGGTCTCCGTCACTTCCAGGACTCGCCGGATTTCCCGAGTCCTTCAGGCGGCCTATCGTCCGCGAGCGCGGGCCGCAAAGCAAGCGTGGTGCAGGGGGTTCCGCCCTGCGCATGCGAGCCCTACCTTGCCTCCTTTGGAGGAGGGGCCATGGGACCACTGGTGATGGTCGTGGAGGACGACCCCTACCTCGCGCTCACTCTCAAGGGCATCCTCGAAGACCGGCGGATGGAGGTCGTGCTGGCCAAAGACGGGCAGGAGGCGCTCGACCTCCTCGGCGTCACCCGCGTCCCCGACCTCATCATCCTGGACCTGGTCCTTCCCCGGCTGGACGGCTGGAACCTCCTGGAGATCCTCCACGGGGTCAGCCCGGTGCCGGTCATCGCCACCTCCGGGCTGGCGCAGCAGGAGCTGGCCCGGCACGCCACCGTCTTCTTGCGCAAGCCGCTGGACCTCGACGAGTTGTTGGGCGAGGTGGACCGGTGCCTGGCCGCCTCCAAGACCAGCCTGGCAGTGCCCCCGGGGCCGGCCGGCCATGCGCCGCCTTGAGCCAGCCTGCTGTCAGCCGCCCTCGATGCGCTTGAGGAAGGTCGGATAGGAGATGTCGAGCGTCTTGGCCGCCTCCATCCGGCGCCCGCCCAGCTGCTCGAGCACCCAGCGCGCATAGCGCCGCTCGACCTCGTCCATGGTCAGCGGCGGGGCCCTCACCCTGAAGTCGCCGCTGTCCGACTCGGAGGCTGCGCCCCGGGCCGCTCCGCCCGGCATCAGCATCTCCAGCGCCAGCTCCGGGCCCTGCTCCAGCACCAGCGCGCGCTCGAGCAGGTTGCGCAGCTCGCGCACGTTGCCGGGGAAGGCGTACGCCGCCAGCCGCGCGCGAGCCTCGGCGGAGAGCGTCGCTGAGCGCTTCCCCAGCTCCGCGCGCAGGTCGGCGAGGATGCCCTCGGCCAGCGGCACCACGTCCTCGCGCCGCTCGCGCAGCGGGGGGATGTCGATCTTGAAGACGGACAGGCGGAACCACAGGTCCTCGCGGAACGTCCCGTCCTGGATCTGCGCCTGCAGGTCGCGGTTGGTCGCCGCCACGACGCGGGCCGAGGAGGCGAGCCTCGGCGACGCCGCCCAGCCGGCGGAAGCGGCCCGAGTCCAGGAAGGTCAAGAGCTTGGCCTGCAAGGGCAGGGGGAGCTCGCCGACCTCGTCCAAGAAGAGCGTCCCGCCGCTCGCCACCTCGACCAGGCCGCGGCGGGCGCCCTTGGCGTCGGTGAACGCGCCCCGCTCGTGGCCGAACAGCTCGCTCTCGAAGGTGTTGGCGGGCACCGCGGCGCAGTTGACGTGCACGAAGGGGGCGGTGTTCCCGGCCGACTGGGCGTGCAGGTGCCGCGCGAGGACCTCCTTGCCGCTGCCCGTCTCGCCCAACAGCAGCACCGCGCTGCGCGGCGAGCCGGCGATGCGCTCGAGCACCTCCAGCACCCTCTTCATCGATGCCGAGCGCGGCGGGATGAGGTGGTGGCGGCCCTGGAGCTCGGCCTCCGCCGCCTGCAGGCGGTCGCGCAGGCGCATCGACTCCACCGTGCGCTTGGCCTTCATCACCAGGTCGGCCAGCTCCACCGGCTTGACCAGGTAGTCCGCCGCGCCCGCGCGCATCGCGTCCACCGCGCTCGACACGTCGCCGTAGGCGGTGACCATGACCACGGTGGCCCCGGGCAAGAGCGCCTTGAGCTCGGGCAGGAACGACAGGCCGTCGCCGTCGGGGAGCCGGCGGTCGAGCACCACCAGCGACGGCGCCTCCTTGGAGATGGCCTCGCGCGCCTCGTGCAGCGAGCGGGCCTGCGCCACCGGGAAGCCCTCGCGCTGCAGCGCGGCGGCGGCCAGCGCCGAGAACGACCGGTCGTCGTCGACGAGGAGGGTCTGGAGGGTCATGGCGGGAGAGCTCCCAGGGGGATGCGAAGCGTGAAGCGGCTGCCCTCGGGGAGCCGCTCGAAGAAGAGCGTGCCACCTTGCCCTTCGACGGCCTGGCGCGCCATGGGCAGCCCCAGGCCGATGCCCTTGGGCTTGCCGGTGACGAAGGGCTCGAACAGCCGCGCCTCGAGGTCGGGCGGCGGGCCGCCGGCGTTGTCCTCGACGGTGACCACCAGCTCGCCCGGGCCGCAGGTCATCTTCACCGCGACCTTGGGCGCCTTCACCCGGCCCAGGTCCTTGGCGGACGCGGCCGCCTCGATGGCGTTGCGCACCAGGTTGTCGACCGCGGTGCCGATGAGCAGCGGGTCGCACGCCCCGCTGGCGGGTGCGCCCAGGTCGAGCGAGATCTCCACGTCGGAGGCCTCGGGCAGCACCTTGAGCCCCTCGACCGCCTCCTCGAGCAGCGCCCGCAGGTCGGTGGGGACGCGGCGCACCTCGGCAGGCCGGCCGAAGTGGAGCAGGGGCTCGCCAGGTGGCGCAGCCGGTCGATCTGCCCCTTGAGCGCGTGGGTGGGCAGCGCCGGGTCGGCGCCCTGGGCGAGCAGCGAGGTGGCCGCGTTCAGGCCGTTGAGCGAGTTCTTCACCTCGTGGGCGATGAGCGAGCTGGCCACCCCCAGCGCCGCCAGCTTCTCGTTTCGCGCCGCGCGCCGCTCCATCGAAAGGTACAGCCGGTAGCTGCGGCGGATGAACAGCGAGAGGACGAGCACGGCGCCCACCTGCACCGCGGACAGCAGGACGAGCTGGAGGAGGAAGCGCTCGCGCAT
This sequence comes from Myxococcales bacterium, assembly GCA_049841135.1. Lineage (GTDB taxonomy): Bacteria > Myxococcota > Myxococcia > Myxococcales > UBA5297 > JACRCT01. The sequence goes on along the minus strand of JASGHK010000001.1, from coordinate 739,130 downwards.
CGGGTCGAGCAGGCGCGCCTCGGGCATGACCAGGACCAGCCGCAGCCCCGTTCGCCCCACCAGGCACGCCGCCGCGTAGTGCTCCTCGCTGGCCACGGACAGGGTCCGGCCCAACGGCTCGCCCAGCAGCGCCTCGGTGCGCTCGCGGAGATCGGGGAGCCGGGCCCAGGGCGCGGCGCCGTCGGTGACGATCAGGTCGCCGCTCGGGTCCAGGAGCGCCAACGCGGCGTCGCCCAGAGTGGCGCTGGCGGGGAGCGGGCCCTCCAGCGCGTCGAGCAGGCCCACCAGCGCCCCGGAGTAGCGCCCGTCGCGAAGCACCGGCACCGCGACCGCCAGGGTGCTCTGGCTGCCGTCGAGGACGTCGGCCACCGGCGTGCGCGCCGTCCGCAGGTGCTGGAACCAGGTCTGGCTCTCCAGCTTCGGCCCGAGCTGGGGAATCTCCGCCGGCTCGCTCCAGACCTTGCGACCCTCGGCGTCCAGCAGCGCGACGCCGGAGGCGAAGAGCGCCGAGTCGCGGTGGCCGGAGGCGAGCAGGTCCCGGCCCCGCGCCGTCAGCCCCTCGGCCTGGCTGAGCTCCGAGTGCTCGGCCATTCGCGCCAGCTCGGCCTGCAGGAGCTGGATGTGGCGGTCGAGGGCGTCGGCGTGGAGCCGGACGTTGCGCGAGACCCGCGAGCGCAGCAGCGTTCGCAGCTCGCGGACGTCGCTGCGGTAGGAGAAGAGCGGGCCGGCCAGGGCGGTGAGGGCGGCCAGGACCAGCACGGCCAGCGCCGAGCGGCCCAGCTGCCGCTCTGCTGCGCCCGTCGAGTGGGCCTCGCGCTCCGAGTCAGCCATGCGCGGGTGAGATTCCGCCGGCCTCTCTCGCCTCGTCAAGCGTCATGCCGACGGGGCGGGAGGCCCTGCGGTAGACTGCTGGGACTTCAGGAGCTCAAGAGCATGCACGCCATCATCCTCGTCATGGGGGTCGTCCTCGCCGGTGGCCCCAGCCCCGCCTCGGCTCCGCCTCAGGAGCGGCGCATCGTCGTCGACCAGCGGATGGGCAAGCGGCTGGAGCTGGTCCGGCTCGCGGCCGCCGAGACCACGCCGCCGATGGAGGGGACGCTGGAGCTGGTGGAGGGCGAGGTGCACCGCCGCCTCGCGGACCGCATCGGCGCGGCGGTGCTGACCCCGGACGGCTCGGTCCTCGCCATCCGCGACGGCGCGCTCTTGCGGCTGGACGCCTCGGGGCGGGCGACGGCGGTGCTCGCCCAGGGGCTCGCGCCCGAGCTGGAGATCGATCCGGCGGGCGAGCGGGTGGCCTTGGTGCGGCCGCTGCCCCAGGGCGGCAGCACCGTCGAGGTGCTGGAGCTGTCGAGCCAGGCGACGACGACGGTGGTCTCGGGCGGGGGCTACAACAACGCGCCGGCCTTCACGCCCGACGGAAGGACGCTGCTCTTCGTCTCCTCGCGCACCGGGGTCTCCTCGCTCTTCCGGGTCGGCATGGACGGCGCCGAGCTCAAGCAGCTGACCAACCGCGGCCTCAAGGCAGCCGTCGGACCGTCGTTCGTGCCGCCGCCGGAGCGGGGCGCGGCGCGGCGCTTCGAGACCGGCCGGCTCACCTGGACGGCAGAAGGTGAACGCTGGTTCGTGGACCCGGTGACCGAGCGCTCGGGACGGCTCGCGGCGCAAGGGGGGGCGCGATGAACGCCCGCCTCGCCGGCCTGTCCCTCGCGGCCCTGCTGTGCAGCTGGCCCGCTGCGTCCTACGCCACGGCCTTCCGGCTGCCGCTCAACGGCTGCGACCAGCCGGCCCAGTGCATGGACACCAACAAGTGCTACGTCACCGCCTACTACGACCAGGGCGGCAAGGACTGGAACTGCGGCACCGAGATGTACGACGGGCACGCCGGCAGCGACTTCGGCGTCCAGGGCCAGGTCAACGTCCGCTCGGTGGTCGCCGGGGCCGCGGGCACGGTGATCGAGACCAACGACGGCTGCGGCGCCGGCGCGTGGGGCAGCACCTGCGGCGGCGGCTTCGGCAACTACGTCAAGCTCCAGCACGCCGACGGCAAGACCACGATCTACGGCCACTTCTACGCGGGCAGCCTCCGGGTCAAGACGGGCGACACGGTCACCTGCGGCCAGGAGCTGGGCCGCGCCGGGACCTCGGGAAACTCCACCGGCCCGCACCTGCACTTCGAGGTGATCGACCCCACCTACGGCTCGGACGATCCCTACGCCGGCACCTGCGGCGGCCCGCTGACCTACTGGGTCAGCCAGGGCGCCTACTGCCGCCTGCCGGCGACGACCTGCGAGAGTGCCTGCACCAAGCAGTGCACAGGGAAGGACTGCGGCCCCGACGGCTGCGGCGGCCAGTGCGGCACCTGCTCCTCGGGCATGAGCTGCGGCCAGGACGGCAAGTGCGCCGCCAACTCCCTCGACAAGGCGACCTTCGAGTCCGAGACCGTTCCCGACGGCACCAGCTACAACCCGGGCGAGAAGTTCGTGAAGACCTGGACCATGAAGAACGAAGGTCTCACCACCTGGACCAAGGCCGCGGGCTATTCCTTCGCCTTCCAGGAGCAAGAGCAGTTCTCGGCGCAGGCGCGGACCTGGCCGCTGGACACCGAGACGACCCCGCCGGGCGCGCTCAAGACCTGGTCGGTCCTGATGACCGCCCCCATGGTGCCCGGCAACTACACCGGCTTCTGGCGCACCGACCGCAACGGCGCGCTCTTCGGCGACAAGGTGTGGGCGGCCATCAACGTCAAGGACCCGCCGGCGGGCGTGGACGGGGCCACCTTCGTCAGCGAGACCATCCCGGACGACACGCACTTCATGGGCGGGACGAGCTTCACCAAGACCTGGACCATCCGCAACACCGGCACCTCGACCTGGAGCAAGGGCAGCGGCTACCAGTGGAAGTTCTTCAGCGGCGACCGGCTGGGCGCCCCCGCCATCACCTATGACCTCAACGACGGCGAGGTCGTCGCCCCCAACATGGACCGGGTCTTCTCGGTGCCGATGACCGCCCCGATGACCGCCGGCACCTACCGCGGGTACTGGGGTCTCACCCACCTCGACAGCAGCTTCGCCGGCCAAGTCTGGGTGGAGATCATCGTCAACCCCACCTTGCCCACCGACAAGGACGGCGACGGCCACCCGCCCAGCACCTCCGGCGGGGACGACTGCAACGACAACGACCCCGAGGTCTTCCCGGGCAATACCGAGAAGTGCGACGGCAAGGACAACGACTGCAACAACGCCACCGACGAGGGGCTGACCAAGGAGTGCTACGCGCCCTGCAAGGGCTCGCAGGAGTGCAAGAACGGCGCGTGGACCAAGTGCAACAGCCCGCTGCCCGAAAACGAGGACTGCAACGGCATGGACGACAACTGCAACGGGTTCACCGACGACTACGCCGACTGCCCCTCGGGCTACCGGTGCGTCGCCGGCCGCTGCGTCGTCATCAACACCGACCGCCCCGACGCCAGCTCCCCGCGCCCCGACGCCGCCGCCCCTGGCCCCGATGCGGGCGACGCCGGAAGCGGCATCGGCAAGAAGTTCGAGGGCGGCTGTGGCTGCTCGCCGTCCAGCGCGCTCGCGCCGCTCGTCTGGGTGGCGGCGCTGGCCGGTGCGGCGGGACTGCTGCGTCGTCGTCGTCGGTAGTGCCGGGCTCCGTGCCCGGAGCGCCCTCGGAACCCGTCCATCAATGGCGCGCCGAGCATCTGGCTCGGCGCGGAGGGCAGCGCCAGAAGATCGGTACGGCTTTCCCGACAACGCCGCCGTGGCCTGCTGCGGATGCAGGTGCGAGCGAGTGGAGCGTTGACCGGGTGACGGGGGAGGGCGGACAATCCGCCGTCTCCAACCGGACCCTCCATGAACCTCCCTCGTCCTCCTCGAGCCCGGTGCCTGCGTGCCGGGGCCGCGCTCATCCTGGCCGCGCTGCTGCTCGTCCCGCTCCCCGCGCTCGGCGAGCGCATGACCTTCCTGCACACCCCGCCGGCCAAGGGGGAAGCGGGCAAGAACCTGGAGCTGGTCGGCAACATCTTCGGTGCCAACGATCTGGCCCGTGCCCGATGCCGGTTCCGCCAGCGCGGCGGCCAGTGGAAGCAGGTCGACCTCTCCAACGAGTACGGCGATCTCTACCGCGCCGTCATCCCCGGCTTCGAGGTCACTCCCCCCGGCATCGAGTACTACTGCATCGCCTTCGACTTCTTCGGCGGGCAGCAGGAGCTGTTCGCCAACGCCTCCTCGCCGCGGCGGGTGCGCGTGACCGGCGAGATCAAGCCCGGGGACGATGACGAGCCCAAGAAGGCCGACAAGCCCCCGGCGGACAAGCCCGCCGACAAAGGCGGCGACAAGCAAGCCAAGGTCGAAAAGGTCGCCGACAAGCCCGCCGACAAGCCGAGCGACAAACCCGCCGACAAGATCGCCGACAAGATCGCCGACAAGCCCGGCGACAAGGTGGCCGACAAGCCCAAGAAGGACGAGGAGCCCAAGCCCGCGCTCAGGGTCAAGGACGAGGAGCTGGCGCTCTTCGGCGCCGAGGACGTGGTGAGCCTGGCGACCAAGCAGGCGCAGTCGGTCTCGCAGGCGCCCGCTATCGCCAGCGGCGTGCCCGAGGAGCAGATGCGCTCGCTGGGGCTGCGCTCACTGCCCGAGGTGCTCAAGCTGGTGCCCGGCTTCGAGACCAGCCGCGACGTCCAGGGCTTCTGGCGGGTGGCGGTCCGCGGCATCCGCGATGAGTCGGCGCTGCTGGTGCTCTACGACGGCCACCGGCTCAACAACGCCTACGACTCCAAGGCGCTCCTGAACATCCCCACCGAGAACGTGGAGCGCGTCGAGGTGATGCGTGGCCCCGGTTCGGCCCTGTTCGGCACCGGCGCCTTCCTCGGCACCGTCAATGTCGTCTCCAAGCGCCGCGACACGATCGAGGCGGCCATCTCCGGCGGCTTGCAGGGCACGGTCGACGGCCACCTCTCGGCGGGCTTGAAGACCGACTCCGGCTTCCAGCTCTACGGCGACGGCTCGTTCCTGCGCACCGACGGCTACCGCCGCGAGATCAAGAGCGACGGCGCCACCGCGGCGATGGTGAAGGCGGGCAGGCCCGAGGACGAGCCGGCCGGCTTGACCAACGACTCGAACCTCTACGCCAACGTCGGCGCCGAGGCGCGCTACGCGCCGGCGGGCAGCGCCCAGACCAAGCTCGCCGTACGCTGGATGCACGAGGAGCGCGGCGCGCTGGTGGGCCTGTTCGACACCCTGGGCCGCGACTCCAACCTCAAGTGGGACGTCATCCTCGCCGACCTCACCGAGGAGGTGCCGTTCTCCTCCGGCACCTTCGCGGCCCACGTCTTCTTCGACCACCAGATCGTCGACCGGCTCTTCCAGATCGCTCCGGACGGTTACCCCTTGGGCACCCTCACCACCCCCAACGGCCTGTTCGAGCGCACCGAGTTCACCGCGCAGACGCTGGGCCTGGACGCCTCGGTCGACCTCTCCATCGCCCAGGCGCACAAGCTGACGCTCGGCCTGTCGGGCGGGTGGGAGCGGCTGCCCGAGTACCGGTACACGCTCAACTTCGAGGGCACCTCGCTCTTCTCCGACCTGCGCGTGCCGACGGGCTACGTGCCTCTCCAGGACCAGGAGGCGTTCAACTCGCGCCTCTCGGGCGGCGTCTTCCTCCAGTACGTGCTGCGGCCGGTGGAGTGGTTCTCGCTGACCGCCGGCCTGCGCGTGGACGCGACGCAGCTGCCGCAGGTGGACGCGGACGGCAAGTTCACCGGTGGAACGCGGATCGTCACCAGCATCAGCGACAAGGCACCGTGGATCCCCTTCCGGCTCGGCCTGGTCTTCACGCCCATGCCCGGCTGGAGCGTCAAGGCGCTGTACGGCCGCGCCTTCCGCGCCCCGACCCTGCAGGAGCTCGCCGAGAAGCTGCCGATGAACGATTTCAACCAGGGCCGCTTCGAGGGCAACCCCGGCCTCAAGCCCGCCTTCATCGACACCTTCGAGCTGGGCATCGAGGCCTCCATGGCCGTGGGCGAGAACAAGGTGCGTCTGCGCGGCAACGGCTTCGCCAACCTCTACACCGACCCGATCATGGCGGTGGACAACACCGGCAACGTCATCCCGCTCAAGAACCGCGAGCAGGGCGTCAACGTCTTCGGCGCCGAGGCCGAGCTGCGCTTCGAGGTCAACAGCCGCGCCTACACCTTCCTCAACTACTCCTACTTCCGGGCCTACGACCTGGCCGCTCCCGAAGGGTTCCAGTACCTGACCGACGTGCCGCAGTACCGCGTCAACTGGGCCGCGCAGATCCCCATCGGCAAGTGGGTCAACTTCGCGGTGCTGGCCCAGGCCGGCGCCGAGCGGCGCAACAACGGCCGCAGCAAGCTCGAAGTCCTGCGCCACTACCAGATCCCCGCCTACCTGCTCTTCGGCGCCCAGCTGCGCACCGAGCCCATCTTCGACCACATGGACGTCGCCCTGAGCGCCTCGAACGTCACCAACTACGACCTCAAGGACGACGTGGCCCGCCCCGACGCCGGCCGCATGACTGGGCTCCTGCCGCGCGAGGGGTTCAACGCCAACCTCACCGTCCGCGCCCGCTTCTAGAGGACCGACCTGCCATGGCTGCGAACCGACTCGTCCAACTTCTCGCTCTCGGCACCGTGCTCGCCGGCGTCTGCGGCTGCCCCGTCTACAACCAGGAGTGCTCGCCCATCGTCACCGACCCCGACGAGGTCACCGGGTGGCTCGGCGGCGACATCCAGACCATCAAGTCGCTGGTGCGCACCCAGGACAACTCCTTCGGGCAGCTGGTGGCCGAGGCCTACTACCACGCCTTCGACACCAGCTCCGCCGCGCTGCGGCCCGACGTGGGCATGCAGAACGCCGGCTCCATCCGGTCCGAGGGCGTCTGCGTCTCGCGCGAGGTGGTCAAGAAGGGCCCCGTGCGCCGCAGCGTGCTGCGCGAGGTGATGCCCTTCGACAACGGCGTGGTGGTGCTCACCGTCACCCACGAGCAGCTGCGCAGCATCCTGGAGCACGCGGTCAGCGGCCTGACGCCCACCGGGAGCACCAGCCCGCCCGGCGCCTTCATGCAGCTGTATGGCCTGACGGTGGAGGCCAACTGCAACAACCCCGCCCAGACCCTCAAGTCGGACGGCGCGCTGGACCGCGAGGGGCAGCGCATCACCGGCATCACGCTGGAGAAGCGCGACGGCACCATCGAGTCCATCGCGCTCAACCCGCCGTCGAAGGAGCGGACCCTGCGCCTGGCCACCAACAGCTTCATCGGCGGGGGCGGCGACAACTTCGTGGCCTTCAAGGGGGCGGACCGCACTCACATGCTGGAGGCGGGTGGCAACGACTTCGAGATCATCGCCACGTACTTCTTGAAGACCTACACCGAACCCAAGCCGCTGCCGGCGACGGCCGCGACGCGCTGGATCCTCACCGACTGCCACTGAGGTCGGCCCCGCCGCTCGACGACCCAGGAAATGCGAAACGAGGCCCGGGTGGGCCTCGACGCGTTTTCAGAACCGGAGCGGGGAGGGGAGCGAAGCGAGCTACGGGGTGCCCGTCCGCTCCTTCGGGTCGTCCTGCTCGCGCTCGCCGCCGATCACGTCGTTGACGGAGGGGAAGCGCATGATCTCGCCACGCGCGAGACGCCAGGCCTGCTGCACGATCCACGAGAGCGAGCGGTCCTGCCGGTTCGCCTCTTCCTGGATCTCCTTGAGCATGTCCTCGGGGAAGTAGAGGCTTTGCTTGCGCTTGTCCGTTCCGGGCATTGCAGTCGCTCCTGGTGTTCCCTGAGGCCGACGTCTGCAGGCTTGAGCGCCTACATCCGCGGTCGAAGTCGTAAGCAGGGATTGACTATCCGACACCGACCCCAGCAAGTCAACCGCGTATTCAGGTTGACCACACGCTGGAGCGCGTCCGCTACGATCCTCGAAAACCTCGTTGTTCCGAGGGGTTGGGGGCTGCTAAGGTGCGGCGTCGTTCGGCCGGAGGCAGAAGCGAGGAGACGGTGCTCATTCATCGCAGCCCGTGGATGGCGAAGTGGGTCGGGGTAGGCCTCGCGCTGATGGCCGCCATCGGCTGCCCGGACTCCAAGACGTCCGGGGTCTCGAGCAGGATTTCGGTGGATGTCGCCTCGGTGGACTTCGGCAAGGTCCGCCCCGGCGGCACGCTTCAGCAGACGCTCGAGGTCCGCTGCGCCTCGACCGTGTCGCTCGAGTTCGTGTCGGTGACCCTCGACGGCGCCGGCAAGGGCGCCTTCTCCGTCGCGAACGCACCGACCAAGCTCGATTCTGGGGAGGACGCGACGCTCCAGCTGACCTTCGCGCCGCAAGCCGACGGCAACTACCAGGCAACGCTCGTGCTGGCGACCAACGATCCCGACTCGCCGGCGAAGGTCACCCTCAAAGGCCGCGGCGCGAGCCCCAAGCTCCGTGTCGTTCCCGAATGCCGCACGCCCTGCAGCGCGTTCAGCGCCACCGAGAGCCCGGCGGCCATCGCTTTCGGCGCCCGGCGGCCGCTGAAGCACGGCAGCGACGGCAAGGTCATCGACGAGCCCTCGTGGCCCACGGTAACGCTGCTCAACGAGGGCGAGCTCCCGGTGACCGTCCAGACCCTGGCGATCAAAGGCTCCGCCGACTTCGCGACGGTCGAACCCATCAACGTCCCCAGCTTCCCCATCGGCCCCGGCGCCGGGCAGGCGCTGCACGTCCGGTTCGATCCGACGAGTGGCGCGGCCACCAGCGAAGCGAGCCTCGAGGTCGACAGCGACGACCCTGCCTCGCCCAAGCTCAGCGTCGCGCTGACCGGCAGCCTGGCGCCAGCGCCCGACCTCCAGGTCTGTGCGGCCATCGTCGAGTCCCAGGGGCCCGACGGGTCGATCTCCACGCCTCGCAACGCCCAGGGCGACGAGGACTTCGCTGGCGCGCAGCCTCCCGTCCAGCCCGGCAAGAACGCGCTCGTGACCTTCTCGGCTTTCTCGGACCACTTCCTGGCCACCAAGGACCCTGCCAAGTGCACCGGGAGCCCCGAGACCGGCAGGGACGGGCTGAAGCTCTCCTGGACTCTGGAGGAGCGGCCGGCCGAGTCGAGCGCCACGCTCCAGAAGGCGACCACCGCCACTCCGACGCTCGCGCCCGATGCCATCGGCCACTACAAGGTCCGCCTGACGGCCACCGACGCCAACGGCAAGACCGGCAGCGCGGTGGTGGAGTTCGACGCCTACCCGCGCCGCGACCTGGTGGCGCAGCCTCCGTGGAAGGAGGCGGGCGTCGACCTCGACCTGCACCTGGTGCGACCGGGCTCGAGCTGCGCCGCCAGCAGCTGCGTCTTCGACTCGAAGGGCGACCTGAACGGCTTCTCGGTGCGCTCGGGAGGGAGCTTCGACTGGGGGGAGACCGGCCCCGGGGACGACCCGCGTCTGGATCGCGACGACCAGGGAACGCTGGGCGGCGTCGAGACGGTCAGCCTCGACCGCCCGCAGAACGACCCGGCCTGCAAGGCGTCGGGCACCTGTGTCTACGGCCTGTACGTGCACTACTTCGCCGACGCCCGGGCCACCTCGGGCTCGGCCCCCGCGTGCTCGGGCGCCGGCTGCTTCGAGGGCGACCTCTGCAACTGCGCCGCGGGGACGGGCTGCGTCGCCCAGCGGTGCGTGACCCCGGCCCACCCTGTCGTCGCGGTCTATCTCAAGCCCACGGCGACCAGCCTCCCGACCGTGCTGCCCCTACCGGGCGAGGACTTCGGCATTGCCGGCGCGTGCTGGCTGTGGCATCTGGCGGACGTGGAATGGAAGTCGGACGGGACGGCGAAGGTGGTGCCGGCAGGTGTGAGCGGGGCCCGGGAGATGGCCTACTACGGCAAGATGACTCCCGGCTCGTTCGCGTGCTCTCCCAACACCGACCCGGGTCTGCCGGCCGGCTATGAGGTGGGAACGGTTCCCGAGTACCCCTGAGACTTCCGTCGAACCGAAGTCGTGCGGGGCGAAGTCCAGATGGAGAGTCGAGGCGAGGAATGGGCGGCGAGATGACGAAGGGCATCCGGGGAGCGGCGGTGGGCGGAAAGCCACCGCCGATTGAGTACGCGACGCTGGCCCTGCGCTGCCCGCTGTGCAACACGGAGTTCACCTCGGAGCTGCCGCAGGTGAGCCCGCCCGAGGGCCGCGACTCGGACCTGCGGCCGCGCTATGTGGCGGTCGACCCGCTGCCGACGCTCATCCACACCTGCCCGCATTGCCAGTACACGGCCTACCAGGAAGGCTACGGGGTGAGGCCGGAGGAAGAGGACGAGGCGGACCTGTCGCTGCAGCCTGGCGACCGCCCTGCGCAGCGCTTCGCCCTGCCCGAGGATGAAGACTGCGAGGACCTGCGCCGCTTCATCCGGCACGGCGACCTGGTGCGCGGCATCGCCGAGGGGCGCGAACCGTACGGAGCCGAGCGGTACATGCTGGGCGCGCGGATCTACGAGTTCCTGACCGAGGACGACGCCTTCGGGGTCGCCGACTACTACCTGCGCGGCGCCTGGTGCGCTCGCGTCCTACAGACCCCGGAAGCTCGAGAAGCTGTGCCAGCGCGAGGCCATCCAGCGCTACCAGCACGCGCTCGACCACTCCCAGGTCGCCGAGTCCGACAAGCCGCGGACCGTCTATTTGCTCGCCGAGCTCTCGCGCCGCTCCGGCGACTTCGCCAAGGCCGTGGACCTCTTCTCGCAGCTCGACTCGAACGTGGACCCCGACGAGGACGAGGCGGTCCTCTTCGCCAACCTCTCGCGCAAGCAGCTCTCGCTCGCGGTGGTGAAGAGCGAGATCAACGCCACCATCAACGAAGAAGACCTGGTGGTCGAGCGCGAGGACGAGTAGGGCGGGCGACTGCGAGGGGGCGATGAACGAGCGGCTGAAGCTTCATCTGCGCGACCTGAGCCCGAGCCTGGTCGCAGCATGGCGGACCGAGTTCGCCGGCGAGGAAGACGTTTCCGTCTCGTGTGGCGACATCTTCTCGGAGCGCTCTGGCATGGTGCAGCCCGAGGACCCCATCGACCTGCGGGCCGATGCGGTGGTGAGCCCGGCGAACAGCTTCGGGTTCATGGATGGCGGCATCGACGCGGTCTTCACCTACACGCTCGGCCCGCAGGTTCAGCAGCGGCTCCAGGCGCTGCTTCGCGCGAGCCACGGGGGTGAGCTGCCGGTGGGCCAGGCGGTCATCGTTCCGACCGACCGCTCCGAGATTCCCTGGTGCATCAGCGCGCCCACGATGCGCGTGCCGGCCAACATCAGCGACACCGTGAACGCGTACCTGGCCTTCCGGGCTGCGCTCAGAGCCATCGCCGAGCACAACGCGCAGCGGCCAGAGCAGGCGATCAAGACGGTCCTCTGTCCAGGCCTCGGGACCGCCGTGGGACGAATGCCTCCGGAAAGGTGTGCCCGGCAGATGCATGCCGCCTGGCAGCGAGTCGTGTCGGGCGGTCCCTTCGTTCCGAGCAGTCTTGGTCTGGCCACGAAGGACGAGGTCGAGCTTCGCAAGTAGGTGAGCGGCAGTCGGATCCGAAGCCTGGTTTCTCGCCCATGGCGAAGTCGGGCGGGACCCCGCGCAAGGCATGTCAGCGTTCACCGACATCGTGTGCGTAAGATAGGCATGCAAAACGTGACATGAACCGGGCCTCACTCCTCCTGGACCATCGTCAGGGTTGGAACGAGGTTGTCGAAACACGTCGGCGCACGAACCGTGGAGGTTCGTGCGCCGAGATCGTTGGAGCAGCTCCGACAAAGGATTTCGAAGGCAACCAGCGAACCCCCTCCCGCAGTTTGGGAGGTGGCAGGGGGAGGGCCGGGCGGGGCTACCTCCGCCGCCGCGCCAGGCCGGCCAGGCCCAGCGCCGCGAAGAGCACCATCGAGGGCGCGCCCGCGCCAGCGGCTCCGCAGCCGCAGCCGCTCTTGGGCGGGTTGACCGTGCCGGCGTCGACGCCGGGGTTGACCGTGCTGCCGTCGGGGCTGCTGACCACCGAGCCGTCGGTGCCGGGATTGGACGTGCTCGCATCGCCGGTGACGACGACCGACCCGTCGCCGGTGACGACGACCGACCCGTCGCCGGTGGTGACGAACGAGCCGTCGCCGGTGGGCGGGATGGAGGCGTCGCCGATGGGCTGGCCGGCGTCGCTGGGCTGGGCCGGCGTCACGGTGATGGTCACCTCGGAGAGCGCCTCGGTGTCGGCGGTGTCGTTGACGATGGCCACCACGACGTAGTCGCCGGCCGCGGCGGTCAGCGGGAAGGTGGTGGTGACGGTCCCCTTCTTGTTGTCGACGGTGAAGACCTTGGAGACGGTCGCATCGTCGGTGATGTTGGAGGCGGGCCCGCTGAAGGTGACCGGCTTGTTGACGTTGGCCAGGACGTGCAGGCCGGGAACCGTCGCCTGCTGTATCGGCAACATCGGCTGGTGCGCCGCGAGGCTGTAGTTGGCGGTGACCCGAACCGCGGTGGCGCCCTGCGGTGCCTCGACCCGGAACTGGATGGGGCCCGGGCCGTAGGGCGAGTAGCCCCCGCCTTTGCCGGCCACGTAGAAGCTCGAGCGTGGCGCGGTGTAGGGCAGGACCTTGACGCAATCCATCACGCCGCGGGCCTTGAACTCGGCGATGGCGTCGTCGTAGGCGGCCTGGTCGAAGGCGGTCTTGAGGGCGTCGGCGACCGACTGGGCCATCTCGGCGAAGCCGGCGGCGGAGGTCGAACCGGCGAGCGCGTCGAAGACGGCGCCGTCGAAGGTCTTGCCCTGGTCGCTGCCCTGGTGGCGGGTGCGCAGGGCCCACAGGGCGCCGGAGAAGGGCAGGCTGTCGTAGTGGACCTCGCCGATGAGGTCGTCCGGGCACTTGGCGTCGGTGTTGAGCTCGCGCGCCGCGCCCTCGCCGTTCTCGACCGGGGGCATCTGGGCGCCGACCCACTCGGCGGTCAGCGAGTCGTTGGTGATGGCGGAGGCAAAGAAGTCCGCCAGGGCTTCGTTCATCGTGCCGGCCTCGTCGAGGGCGCCGTAGGCGTCGAGGTGCGGGCCGGAGAAGTTGGCGGTGCTGGTGACCACCGCGTGGGTGAACTCGTGGTAGACGACGTCGCCGTCGTAGGCGAAGTCGGCGCTGGGGCCCTGCCAGAGGGTGATGACGTCGGTCTTGGGCAGCTGGTCCGCGCCGACGCCGGTGAAGAGGCCCGCCCAGCCTTCGCGCGGGATGAAGGCCGAGTTGTCCTGGCGCATGAACTTGCTGATCTTGGCGGCCAGGTTGGGGAAGCTGCCCGTGAGCTCGACGGCGTAGAAGTCCGGCATGACCAGGTTCGCCCAGATCTGCGGCGTGACGGGCGGGTTGGTGCGCGCGGGGTCCGCGTCGCGCAGCAGGAACTGCGGGTCGCCCACCTGGCGGATGTAGTCGTAGGCGATGTTGGCGTGGGTGTAGGCGTGGACCTCGGCGAAGGTGTCGTAGTCCGCCGCGGTGCCGTCGCCCGCCACGGTGCCCGCCGCGGGCGGGTCGATGGAGAGGGGCTCCTCGCCGGAGTAGTCGTAGTTGGTGCGGCAGCCGAGGACGTTGGTGGCGCGCGGCTTGAGGTCGCAGAAGACCGAGGTGAAGGGGACCTGGAAGGTGCCGTAGGTGACGGTCCCCGACAGCTCGCGGGCGGGCTGGGCCGGGTCGCAGTCGAGGTTGGGGCAGCAGCTGACGGCGTCGAGCAGCTCGCCGACGAGGTGCCCGTTGGGATCGCGCACCTGCTTGAGGTGCGGCACGGCCAGGTCGGTGTAGGGATTGGTGTTGGTGGCGCCAGGGCTGGACATCCAGACCTTGGCCATGTCCGTGGGCGTCCCGGCGTCGTAGTCGCAGCCGACTCCGGCGTCGGCGCGGTAGACGCGGTTGACGCGCGAGAGGACCTTGCCGGTCTCGGCGTCGACCACCGCGTACCAGTTCTGCATCGGGTCGAGCGAGGCGGTGTGCACCTCGTAGGCGAGGCGCGCGACGCCGCCGACGACATAGACCACGTCCCGGGTGGCGCCGACCGGTTGGCCGTCCCTGAGGAGCGTGAAGTCCAGGCCTTCAGCGGCGCGGGCGACGGCCTGCTGCGCGTCGAGGCGGCGCAGGAGCGAGGCCGAGACAATCGGCTCGGCAGAGCTCGCGACGCGGCGGACGCGGTTCTGGTGGTCGAGCGAGACGACCACCTCGTGGCCGAGCACCGGCAGGCCCTGGAAGCTCGAGGGCATGCGGACGCTGGTGCCCAGCCGCGACTGCGAGAGCCGGCCCTTGCCGAGCACCGCGCCGCTGATGCCCAGCTTCTGGGCGTGGAGCGAGGCGAAGCGGTGGCCCGCCTCGACCGCGTTGTCGGCAATCCGGGGCGTGCTCACGCCGGTGGCGAGGCGGACGTGGCCCTCGGCCGAGGACTGGACCTTCCCGGCGACCAGCGCTGGCTCGGCGGCGTTGGCGGCAGACGGCAACAGCAGCGCAGCGAGGAGGAGGCTGAGGCGTTTCATTGGGCGGCTCCCGGACAGTGAGCCGCGTAGTCTAGCGCCGGTCTGGCGCGGTCGCACAGGGAGCGGGTAGCGAGTGGGGCGAGCTAACCGCCGATGCCCATCATCGCGCCCAGCTGCGCCTTGGCGTCGGACTTGGTCATGCAGTGCCCGTCGGGCTTCTTGGCCAGCGCCTCGCGGATCTCGGCCTCGAGCTCCGCGTCGGTGGCCTCGGAGCGCAAGAGCGGCGCCAGCTGGAGCGAGGCCGAGCCGCCCAGGCAGGCGTGCAGGTTGCCGTTGGCGGCGACGCGGACCCGGTTGCAGCGCTCGCAGAAGTTTCGGGTGAGCGGGCCGATGAACCCGACCTTGCGGCCGCCCTCGCCGCGCCAGTACTCCGAGGGGCCGCTCATGGCCTCCGGCGTCACGCTCTCCTGCGTCAGCTCGAGCCCCTGGGCCTTCATGCGGGCGATCAGGTCCAGCGTCGAGACCGGACGCCCCTCGGGCGAGAAGGGCATCAGCTCGATGAAGCGCGGCACGAGGTCGCGCTCCCAGGCCCAGCGGACGATCGCCGCGGCCTCGCCGTCGTTGAAGCCGTCGACGACCACCGTGTTGACGTGCAGGCCGGTGAAGCCCACGGCCTTGGCCGCCTCGACGCCCGCCACCAGCCGGCCGACGTCGCCGTGGCCGCCGGTGACCTTCTTGAACTTCTCCGGGTCGAGCGTGTCCACGCTCAGGTTCAGCCGGTCGAGCCCGGCGTCCTTGAGCTCCTGCGCAGCCTCGGCGAGCAGGTGGCCGTTGGTCGTCAGGCAGACCTCGCGCAGGCCGGGCAGGGCGCGGATGCGCCGGATGATCGAGGGGAGGTCCTTGCGCAAGAGCGGCTCGCCGCCGGTCAGGCGCACCTTCTTGACGCCGATGCGCGAGAAGAGCGTGGCGACGCGCACCACCTCGTCTTCGCTGAGCAGCTGGGCGCGGCCCGCCCAGGAGCCGGGCGAGCAGTAGGAGCAGCGGTAGTTGCAGCGGTCGGTGACCGAGAGGCGCAGGTAGGTCAGCTGCCGGCCCTGGCCGTCGACCAGCGACGACGGCGTGGCGCCTTCCGGTGCGCTCGTGGGCTGCTGGGCGGAGGACACGTCGACCGACCTCACATCGCCGGGAGGCCGGCGTCGGAGCCCGGGTCGCGCTTCTTGCGCAGCTCCATCAGCTCCTCGACCGTGATGGAGAGGAAGGCCTGGACGGCCTCCTTGTCGAACTGCGTCCCGGCGCACCGCTCGATCTCCTTGCGGGCGGCCTCGAAGGTCTGGCTCTTGCGGTACGGGCGATCGCTGGTGATGGCGTCCAGCGTGTCGGCGATCATGAAGATCCGCGCGCCGACCGGGATGGCCTCGCCCGCGAGCTTCCGCGGGTAGCCCTTGCCGTCGTAGCGCTCCTGGTGCGAGAGGACGATGTCCGCCGGCACGGTCAGGAAGTTGATGCTCTTGATCATGTTGAAGCCGATTTCGGGGTGCCGGCGCATCTCCTCCCACTCGGTGGGCGTCAGCGGCCCGGGCTTGAGCAGGATGGAGTCGGGCACGCCGATCTTGCCGATGTCGTGCAAGAGCGCCCCGCGGCCGATGTCCGCCAGCTGCGGCCCGCCGATGCCCATCTTCTGGGCGATGGCGACGGTGTAGCGCACGACCCGCTGCGAGTGGTCGCTCGTCTCGTGCTCGCGGGCGTCGAGGGCGGCCACCAGGGCCAGGAGGGTGTTGTTGTAGGCGAGCTCGACGTCGGTGAGCGCCTGCTGCAGCTCGGCGGTCTTCTCGCGGACCCGCTTCTCGAGCTTGGCCTGGTAGCGCCGGCGCGCCAGCTCCACCCGGCGCTTGGCCAGCGCGCGCTCGATGGCGCGGACGAGGTCGGTGACGCGCGGCGGCTTGAGCAGGTAGTCCACCGCGCCGCGGCGCAGGCACTCGACCGCGGCCTCGGTGTCACCGAAGCCGGTGAGCAGGATGACCGAGGTGTCCTCGTGCTCCTTGCGCACCTTGTCCAAAAGCCACAGGCCGTCGTGGCCGGGCATCTTCATGTCGCTGATGACGAGCTGGAAGCCTTTGGGCAGGTGTGTCAGCGCCTCGTCGGCGCTGGAGGCGCACGTGCACTGGTAGCCCTCTTCGGTGAGCAGGACCGAGATGACGTCGCGGACGGAGTCGTCGTCGTCGACGATGAGGATTTTCGGCGACTCCGCGTCCATCACCGTGTAGTTGCCGGTGATCTCGGAGAGCTCGGGCGGCGTTTCGGGTTGAGGGCTCATGTCGTTGGCCCGCCCTGCGCTGCGGCGGGGGCTCGGGTGCTCACTCCACGATGCTCTCGGGTTTGACCGCAGGGTCGAGGTACACGGCCAGCTTCTTCTTGAGGTAGGCGGTGGCCACCGCGCGCATCAGCAGGCCGGGGTCGGTGCCCTCGGCGTCCACCAGGGTGTCGCGCACGGTGAGGGTCGCGTCGAAGTTGATGCCTTTGACCGCGCCGACCAGGCGGGCCGAGTCGCCGTTCCAGTTCACCGCCACCCCGTACTTGGTCTTCCAGTAGTCCGCCAGGCGCTCGATGCGCTTCTTGGCTTCGTCCTTGCCCAGGGCGTGGGATTGGTCGAACTTCATCCGGTCCGTCCTCCTCGATGTCAAAACTCGAAGGCCCGAAAGCTACCGCACGTCGCCATTCTCGGGGAAGCGCGGTGTTTTCGAAGGCTTCCGTCGCCAGCCACCCCAAGGTTTAAGGCCCACGGCTAGCCCAAGACCACTTTGACGACCTCCGGCGGCGCCAACACCCTCACCGGGGGGCCCCACAGGCCACAGCCGTTCGAGACGTAGAGGGTCATCTCGCCGACCTGGTAGCGGCCCTTGAAGAACGGGTAGGCGAGGCGCACCGCGTAGCTCCACGGCCAGATCTGCCCGCCATGCGTGTGCCCGGAGAGCTGCAGCCCGATGCCTGCCGCCGCCGCCTGCTCCACGCCCTTGGGCTGGTGGGCCAGGAGGATGGCCGCCCGGGAAGGATCTCGGCCGGCCGTCGCCTTCTTCAGGTCTGCGCTCTGGCCCATGCCGCGGCCGCCGTTCCAATCGTCCACGCCAACGAGGTCCAGGCTCGCCGACGGGTCTCCCAGGGCGACGTGGCGGTTGCGCAGCACGGTGATGCCCATACGCTCGAGCTCGGCGCACCACTCGTCCACGCCGGAGTAGTACTCGTGGTTGCCGGTGACGAAGTAGGTGCCGAACCGGGAGCGAAGGCGTGCGAGCGGAGCGACCATCGAGCGCAGGTCGGCGACGCTGCCGTCCACGAGGTCGCCGGTGATGAAGACGGCGTCCGCCTTGATCGAGTTGGTGCGGGCGACCAGGTCCTCGATGAACCGCCGGTCGATCCACGCGCCGACGTGGATGTCCGTCAGCTGCGCGAGCGTCAGGCCCGAGAGCGCCGGAGGAAGCCGGGGGAGCTTGACCGGCACCTCGGTGATGCGTGCCGGTGCCCACGCCTCCTGGAAGCCGAAGCCGGTGACGCCCACGGCGGCTAGCGAGGCGGAGGTTCGGGCGGCACGGGCCAGAAAGACGCGTCGCTCCACGCTCTCCGGGCCTTGTGGGGCTGGGGGCGCGGGAGGGGCTGCCTTGCGCACTCGACCGAGCAGACGTGCGAGGAAGAAGGCCAGGTCGACCAGCAGCAGGGTGGTGAAGAGATAGAAGGCGACCGCGAACCAGAGGTAGCCAGCCTGGCCCAGGCGGCTGGTCGGGTACATCCGAGAGGCGATGGGCCCGGCCATGATGAGCGCGCCGAGCAGGACGAAAGCCCCGACGCCCAGCGCGCGGATACGACGGGAGTCGGTCATCCCCTTGACCAGCCGGCGGTACAGGTACAGGTGGAAGCCGACCGCGACGGAGAGCGAGACGACTACAAAGGGGATGTACGTCAACCAGGTTGAACGATGCACGGGAAGGCTTCCTCGACGAGCCCGGACTATAACGACGAGCCTCACCCCCTGTCCCCCTCTCCGGCTTCGCGGAGAGGGGGAACTCGACTCGTGGCCTTGAGGCGATTTCGGGCCCCGCTGTGCGTCCCCGACGCTCTTCTCGCCTTGTAGCTCCGGGCTGGGGGCTAGGAGCGAGAGGCTGCGGAAGGCCTCCGGGTCGCGCGCCGGGTTCCCCCTCTCCGCTTGCCGGAGAGGGGGGCAGGGGGTGAGGCGCGCCCGGTTCGAGAGGGCAGAAGAAGATTTTCGCAGAACTTCTTGACACGCCCGAGGCTGTGCGGTACTCAACCGCCGCTTTCGACGCTTCCGAGGTTCGGTTTGGCGATACAGCGTCCCGATGAGAGCGAAACCATTCGCCAGATTGGCGAGATGTGGGACGCTGCCAGGGCCGAGTTCGCGAGACTGAGGGAGCTGGCAGAGCGGGCAGTCGAGATGAGCCAGGCGAACACCGGGCTCAATGCAGCACGAAGTGAGCGCGAAGCTGCGCTGTTGAAGCTGGGCGAGGCGTTCTACAAGCTGGTGAATGACGGCCAGGCGAACGTTCCTCCAGCGCTGAAGCGGGTGTTGGGCGAGGTGAAGGCGAAGGATTCGGACTTCTTGAGGCAGCAGGCGGACATCGCCGCCATCCTCAAGGAAGCCGATGCGATGGCGGAGAAGGTCAAGAAGGCAGCGCCGGTGAAGAAGAAGCCGGTCAAGGCCTGAAAGCTTTGGAGGTTTGTGGGGCTGTAGCTCAGTTGGGAGAGCGCCTGAATGGCATTCAGGAGGTCGTCAGTTCGATCCTGATCAGCTCCACACATCGGCGGCCACTCGGGAAACCGGGTGGCCGCTGTTGTTTTGCGGGCTCGCGCCCGAAGAGCCCTGTTCCCCAGTCATTCTCTCTGGCGCGACGCCTCGGATGAGCCGTGCGGAAGAAGGGTGCTGGTGGGACGGCGGCCGCGTCTGGCGGGTCGAGGGCTCAGGTGTAGCCTGTGGGGGGGGCTCACGCCGGAGGTGAACCGTGGCGGACGACAAGAAGACCAGCGAGCGGGATTTCTGGTCCTCGGCGACGAGGTCATCGCGGACTCGAGCGGGCCCCTCGACGCCCAGGAACTTGCCGACAGGTTGGCCCCGGAGTTCTGCCGGCGCTACGCCGAGGCTCTGCGCAGGCGCGGCCTGCCGGTGCCGCCGAAGGTCGCGCGCGAAGCGCAGCGTGGGCTCGGCGAGGGCGTGCCGCTCGCACAAGAGCGGCAAGCTCACTGCCAGACGGCAAACGCGGAGAATCCCGCCGAGGTTGGAGCCGAGGAGTGGCATGGCGTGCGTCTGCTGGGCAGCTAGCAGCGAACCAAGGAGGGCTCGATGGCCAAGTCAGCGAAAAAGAAGCCCCAGGCACCCCAGGCGAAGGGGCCGGTCTCATCGAAGAAGCCGAAGCCCGACCGGAGCCCGCGGCCCGTCTCCCTGCCGAAACCATGGGAGCGCTGCCAATGCGGCTCGCCCGAGGAGGAGCAGGCCCACCTCGAGGAGGAGGCGCGGTTGCGCAAGCTCATGGAAGCCTTTTGAGGCCACGTTGGCAGCGGTTCGGGCAACGACGAGACTCGGGGGCGGGGCTCCGGAGGCCGTTCTGTGCCTGGGTGGTCGGATCTCGGGAAACCGAGAGGCCCTCTTCGTTTTTCCAGGCTAGGATTCCGCCCATTCACGAGCGGAAAGAGGGGTGACGGATGACGCGCATCACTTCGGTGGGTCTCACGTTGGTCGGCCTGCTCTGGACCGCTTCAGCGTTTGGACAGGCGTCCAAGGAGCAGCTCGTCGGCAAATACACGATGGACGCCAGCGCCGAGGAGACGCTCGAGCTCCGTGCGGACGGCAGCGCCAACATGGGCGGCGACGAGATGAAGTGGTCGGTCAAGGGCAACCAGCTCACCATCGACACGGACACCGTCCCCTTCAAGCTGGCCGGCAACAAGCTGACGCTGACCATGGCCGGCATGCAGATGAGCTGGACCAAGGTCGGCGCGGCCGGCAAGGGCCCCAGCGCGCTGCAGAAGGCGGCCGCCAAGGCGAACAAGAAAAAGGAAGACGAGGTGACCGACGAGCAGGCGGAGGCGGAGGCGATGGCCGCCGCGCAGGCCTGGCTCGCCAAGAACGGCCAGCAGCAGCCGGCAGGGGGCCAGCCTCAGGGGCCGGCGCCACGTGGCCAGCAGCCGCAGCCAGGCGCCCAGGTGCCCGCTGGCGGCCCCGTCGGCAACGGCCCGCAGGACTCGCAGATCGCCCAGCTGCTGCTCTCCACGGGCTGGTGCTCGTTCAGCTACAACCAGACCACCGGCACGACGCGGTCTTCGAAGGGCTACTTCCGCCAAGACGGGACCATCGTGATGAACAGCGGCGCCGAGACCTACAGCTCCGGATACGGCGGCACGGTCGCCGGGCAGTCGAACAGCGGCACCACGATGCGCTGGCGAATCCAGAACCTGCGGCTCTACGTTGATGACGGCAGCGGCATGGGCTTCCAAGACGTCAACGCCAGCCTGACGCAGAACTCCAGCGGGTCGTGGATCCTCAAGGCGGACGGCAAGGAATACTCGATGTGCCGCTAGAGAAGGCGCTTGGCGCGTTCGCGTGATCGGGATCACGAGAAGCAGGGAACCCGTTGTTTCTCCAAGGGGAAGTGGGTATCCCCCGTTTGGCAACCCACCTCAATCTGTAGCCCGATAGCCCCTGGCCCCGGGGGCTCGGCCGCGACTCCACGGTGGAGTGCCAGGCCACAGCCCACTTCAGTGGCCTTCGTGCAGATAGCCGGGGGCGTTCAGCCCCCGGTCTCCATCCGGCAGTCCTGGCTATCTACCTCCCGAGCCTCGATAGCCCGCAGGCCTCGCCCACCAGCGGTGGGGAGGCCTGCAAGAGCAGCCAGAGTCGAGGCGCGGACTAGTCGATGAGCCCCAGGTCGCGCTTGCGGTCGCGCTCCATCTTGTAGCGGTCGTTGGAGTTGAGGAACCGCTTGCGCATGCGGATGGACTTGGGCGTGACCTCGACCAGCTCGTCCGAGGCGATCCACTCGATGGACTTCTCGAGAGTCATCTCGCGCGGCGGGGTGAGGATGACGTTCTCGTCGCGGCCGGCCGCGCGGATGTTCGTCAGCTTCTTCTCGCGGCAGATGTTGACCTCGATGTCCTCGGGCTTGGGGTTCTCGCCGATGATCATGCCCTGGTAGACGGGCACGTTCGGGCCGATGAAGAGCTGGCCGCGCTCCTGGACATGGAAGATGGCGTAGGGGATCGACTCGCCCTCGCGGTCCGCCACCAGCGCGCCGGTCAGGCGCTTGTTGATGTAGCCGAACCAGGGCTCGTAGCCATCGAACTGCGTCGACATGATGCCTTCGCCGCGGGTGATGGTCATGAACTCGCTGCGGAAGCCGATGAGGCCGCGCGAGGGGATGCGGAAGACGAGCCGGGTGCGCCCGCTGCCCAAGGAGCCCATGTCGGTCATGCGGCCTTTGCGCTGGCCCAGCCGCTCGGTGACGATGCCGACGGCCGTGTCGGGCACGTCGCAGTAGAACAGCTCCATCGGCTCGTGGACCTTGCCGTCGACCTGCTTGATCAGCGGCTCGGGGTTGGAGACCGTCAGCTCGTAGCCCTCGCGGCGCATCGTCTCCACGATGACCGCCAGCTGGAGCTCGCCGCGGCCCACGACCTTGTAGCTGTCGGGCGACTCGGTCTCCTCCACGCGGATGGCGACGTTCTTGTAGACCTCGCGGAACAGGCGCTCGCGCAGGTTGCGGCTGGTGACGTACTTGCCCTCGCGCCCCGCGAACGGGCCGTCGTTGACCTTGAAGATCATCGACATCGTCGGCTCGTCCACGTCGATGCGCTTGAGGGCCACCGGCGCCTCGGACGAGGAGATGGTGTCGCCGATGCCGATCTCCTCGACGCCGGCCACCGAGACGATCTCGCCCGCTGGCGCCTCGGTCACCTCCGAGCGCTTGAGGCCGTCGTAGGCGTACAGCTTGACCACCTTGCCCTGGACGATCTTGTTGTCCTTGCGCACGACGGCGATCTGGTCCGCCTGGCGGATGACGCCCGCCGAGATGCGCCCGATGGCGAGGCGGCCGACGTAGTCGTCGTAGTCGAGGTTGGCGATCAAGATCTGCAGCTTGTCGCCCAGCGAGGCGGGCGGCGGCGGCAGGTGGCCGACGATGGCGTCGAACAGCGGCTGGAGGCTGGTGCCCTTCTCCTCGAGCCGGGTGGACGCGATGCCCTCGCGGGCGATGGCGTAGACCACCGGGAAGTCGAGCTGCTTCTCGTCCGCGCCCAGGTCGATGTAGAGCGAGTAGACCGCGTCCAGCACCTCGCGGGGCCGCGCGTCGTGCCGGTCGATCTTGTTGATGACCACCACCGAGGACAGGCCCAGCTGCAGCGCCTTGGAGAGCACGAAGCGGGTCTGGGGCAGGGGCCCCTCGGCGGCGTCGACGAGCAGGAGCACGCCGTCCACCATGCGCAGGCCGCGCTCGACCTCGCCGCCGAAGTCGGCGTGGCCAGGGGTGTCGACGATGTTGATCTTCACGCCCTTGTAGGTCACGGCCGTGTTCTTGGCCATGATGGTGATGCCCTTCTCACGCTCGAGGTCGTTCGAGTCCATGACTCGCTCGACCAGGTGCTCGGTCGTCCGGAAGATGCCGGACTGGCGGAGCATGAAGTCGACGAGGGTCGTCTTTCCGTGGTCGACGTGGGCGACGATGGCGATGTTGCGGAGGTTTTCTCGGCTGATCATTCGGGTTGTCTAGCGGCTACCGCCGACTCCTGGACTCAAGCGTAAAGGGCGCGGAGTTATAGTCCGCCGGCGCTCGCTTGGCTACCGGGGAATTGCATCGGGATATCAACAACTTGCGACGCCAGTTTCTGTCGCCGCCCGCCGGACCGTCGTTTCTAACGTTAGAAACAACGGCCAGCCGAGGGCCCGCTAGTCCTTCCAGAGGACCTTCCACGGGTGCTTCTTGAGGTCGGTGACCAGGGCCTTGAAGTCTTCGTAGACCGCCGGGTCCTTCACCATCCCACCGATCGTCCCTTCGCCCGCTTCGATGCGCGCGAGCAGCTTCTCGGCCCGGGCGGCGACGTCGTTGAGCTGGGCGCCGGCCTTCTCGTAGCGGGCGAGCGCCTCCTTGAGCTTCTGGCCGTCCTCGGGCGTGAACTGGCCGGCCACCGCCGCCGCGCCGTCCGCCGCCTTCTGCGCCTTCTCGGTGATGCCCGGCAGGTCCTTGCGCAGCTGGGCGCTCACCGCGGCCATGTCTTCGATCATCACGCGGCCGGTGCCCCGGTCGGCCAGCATGCCGTTGGCCGTGTGGGCGAGGCCCTTGAGCTCGCGCGCCGCCTCGGAGAGGTCCTGCACCGCCGTCATCGCCAGCGGGCGCACCTCGTCGAGCGTCTTGTCCGTCTTGTCGGCCAGGTTGACGACCTTGGAGACGATGGACTTGGCGTCTTCACCGCTGCCCAGGATCTCGGTCGCGCCGGAGACGAAGGAGTCGAGCTTGGACATGAGCAGGTCCATGCGCGGCGGGTCGTTGCCGCGGACCACGGCGCCGAATCTGATCCGCTCCTTGGAGGCGGGGCCGGGGTCGATCTCCACGAACGGCTCGCCGAGCGGGCCCTGGGTCGCCACCACGAAGCGCGCGTTGGTGCCCAGGTCGTCGAAGAGCGTCTTGTCGAGCTCCAGCTCCATGTCCACCGGGAGCGCGCCGCCCTTGTCGTCCCGGCGGCCGGGCTCGAGCTTGAGCTTGGCGACACGGCCCACGCGCACGCCGGCGAACTTGACCGGCGCGCCCTCGGGGACGCCGCCGGTGTGGGAGAACTGGACCGTCATCCGCGCGCCGGAGGTCAGGCGCAGCTCGCCCAGCAGGTAGAGCAGCGCTGCGCAGCCCGCGACCGCGAGCACGATGAGGAGGCCGACTTTGAGCTCGAGGCGGTGCTCTTCCATGGCGATGCGAATCCTAGCGGCTCAGTAGCAGGCGCCAAAGTGGCTGTTGATTGGGTTGCAGAGGCCGGAGGGGCAGGTCCCCCCGTCGACCGCGCAGATGGTCCGGCAGAGCGAGACCTCGGTGCTGACCTTCAGGCAGGCGAACCCCCTGGCACAGTCGCTCAGGTAGTTGCAGGGCTCGCCCAGGGTCTTGGTCCCCGTCGTGCGGCAGATGCCCATGACGCTCGCCACGCGCGCCTCCTTGCCGCTCGTCAGGTAGGGGTAGCACGACTGGTCGTCGGTGCCGCAGTTCTGCAGGTCGGGCGAGCAGGCGTGAACGCGCTCGCAGAAGATCGGCGGTCTCTCGGGGTAGTTGCGGCGCAAGCACAGCTCGAGCTGGTCGGGGGGGCAGTCGTCGTCGGTGGAGCAGACGTGCACGCAGACCGAGGGCGAGCTGCCGTACTGGACGCAGGCGTGGTACTTCGCGCAGTCGGACTCCGAGTCGCACGGCGCGTAGTCGATGCCGCTGCCGGGAGCCATGCAGACGAACGGCCCCGGCAACCTCCAGAGCGAGCACTTGTCCGCGGACCACGAACAGCTGTTGGGGCTCGCGAGAGGGTCGCAGGGGGTGAAGCGCTGGCAGAGCGCCGGAGGGCCGCCCTCGACGAGGGCGAGGGCGCACAGCTCCATCCCTTTGTCCTGCGGGCAGTCCGAGTCCTTCCGGCACAGCCCGAGGCAATACGGGTGCTCGGCGTTGGGCGGCGTGGCGCAGAAGAAGCCGGGCGCACAGCGCTTCTCCTCGCAGGGCGCGTAGTCGCCCGCATCGCCGGCGGGGACGCAGCCATAGCTCGTCGCGGAGATGTACTGGCAGGTCTCGTCTTCCGCGCAGGGCGTGCCGGCGTCCGGGGCCGGGGAGGGGGTGCAGGGGATGAAGCCGGCGTCGGGTTTCCGCGGTGGCTCGAAGCATCCCGAGGGCAAGGCTAGCGCCGCGGCGAGAGCGGAGAGGGAGAGGGCGGCAACGGCGCGACGCATGGAGGTGGGCAGACAAGCACCGGGCGCCGGGCTGGGTCAAGCAGCCGTCAAGCGCTCGTTACCTCTCCCTGCCGGAAGAAGCGCTTCAGCGCCGGCAGTTCCTCGCGCTTGGCGAAGAACTCCGTACCCGGCCCATGGAAGGCGATGACGCCCTCGTCGAGCAACGCGACGCGGTCGGAGATCCGCTCGATCGACGCGAGGTCGTGCGAGACGACGAGCGCGGTCGTGCCCTGGTTTGCCAGCTCGCGGATGACGTCGTCGACGCCGCGCGCCGCCGCCGGGTCGAGGCCGGTCGTCGGCTCGTCGTAGAGCACCGCCTTGGGAGCCAGCGCCAAGGCCCGCGCGATGGAGGCCCGCTTGCGTGCCCCGGGGCCGACTTCCTGAGGTGAGCGGTCGGCGAGATCCGAGAGCCCGACCTTGGCCAGCGCCGCATGGGCGCGCTCTCTCGCCTCGACCGGCTTGATCTCGAGCCCGCGCACCAGGGGCACGCAGACGTTGTCGACGAGCGACATCCAGTCGAGCAGGGCCGAGCCCTGGACCACATAGGAGACGCGCCGCCGAAGCTCGTTGAGCTTGCGCTCGGGCCACTGGTCGATCCGCTCGCCGTCGACGTGAACCTCTCCGGCATCGACGCGCATCAGCCCCACGCAGCAGCGCGAGAGGACGCTCTTTCCAGCGCCGCTGCGCCCCACGACGAAGGTCACGCCGCCGCTGGGCAGCTCGAGGTTCACCCCGGCCAGGACCGGACGCCCTGAGAAGCGCTTGTGGACGCCGATCAGGCGGATCATCGCCTCCGCGGTGGATGCCTCGACCTGGGGACGGTCGGCCAGAGCGGGTGCCGGCTGCGCCATCACTTCACCACCGTGTTGAGCACGCCGCTCACCGCCCAGTCGATGACCAGCACCGAGACGCTGGCCCAGACCACGCCCTTGGTCGTCGCTTCGCCCACGGCCGCCGCGCCGCCGCGGGCCTGCATGCCGGCCCAGACCGAGGTCGCGGGGATGGCGACTCCGTAGAGCAGCGTCTTGATCCAGAAGGACAAGAGGTCGCCGCGGGTCACCAGCGCCGCGTCCAGGAACGCCCCGCCGTCGGCGGCGTAGCCGACGTTGGCCACCACCGACGAGACGATCGCCGCGGCCATGGTGCCGGCGACGATGAGGCAGGGGATGGCGATGAGCCCGCCCAGCAGCCGCGGCAGCACGAGGTCGGAGATCGGGTCGCCCGCCGACATCTTGAGGGCGTCGACCTGCTCGGTCACCTGCATCGAGGCCAGCTCCGCCGAGAGCGCCGCACCCAGGCGAACCGCCGCCAGCACGCCGGCGAACGTGGGCCCCAGCTCGCGCAGCAAGAGCTGGAAGTAGGGTGGGCCGACCACCGAGAAGTCGCCGACCACGCGCCGGGCCTGCACGCTGCCGTGCGCCATCAGCACTGCGCCGAAGAACATCATGCCGCCCACCACCAGCAGCATCGACCGGTTGCCTATCTCGTAGGTCTGGCGGACGAGCTCGCCCTGGGGCATCCCGCGGCGCAGGGCCCGGCGCAGCTCGGAGAGGAAGGCGAACGGGCGGCTCATCCGAGCACCTTGTGCAGGAGCACGGTGAGCACCCAGTCGACGGCGACGAGGACCGCGGAGGCGGAGACCACCGAAGACGCCGCGGCGCGGCCGACGGCCTGGGCACCGCCGCGCGCTCCCAGGCCCGCCCGGGTCGAGACCAGCGCGATGATCGCCCCGAAGACCATGGTCTTGACGATGCAGATGAAGAGGTCGCCCCACGACAGCAGCTCTTCGAAGCTGCGGAAGAACATGCCGATGTCGATGTCGAGCATCAGCTTGCCGAAGATGGCGGAGAAGATGACGGCGACGAGCGCGCAGACGACGCCCAGGAGGCCGACGCCCACCGTGCTCGCCGCGACCCGGGGCGCCACCAGCAGCGCGAAGGGATCCACCCCGACGCCGCGCAGGCCCTCGAGCTGGCCGCCGATGTTCATCGAGGCCAGCTCCGCCGCGTTTCGCGCGCCGACGCGGCCGGTCAGCACCAGCGCGGTGAAGAGCGGGGCGAACTCCTGGAGCACGGTGTAGCCGGCGGCCCAGCCCACCACCGCCCGCGCACCGTACCGGGCGACGTTCAGGTCGGCCAGGATGACCAGGATGCCGCCGGTGAAGACCGCGACCAGCGCGCCCAGGGGCAGCGAGTCGTAGCCGAAGCGCACCAGCGAGCGGACGAACTCCCGCCGGTCGAGGTGGCGCAGCGCGCGGATCGCGCGGACGGTGACGACCGCCAGGCCACCGGTATGGCGCACGCCCGCGCCGATGGTCTCGAAGACGCCGAGCACGCCCGAGCTCACGCCGCCGCCTCCCCGAAGAGCGCGCGCACGTTCTTCTGGCGCCGGACCTCGCCGCTCGGTCCCCAAGCCGCGATCTTGCCGTCGTCGAGCACCAGCACCTCGGCGGCGACGTCCCAGAGCGGCCCGGGGTCCGCGGAAGCCATGATGAGGCCGCCCTTGTCGCCCCAGAGGTCGACGAGCAGGTCGCGCACCTTGGCCACCGTGCCCGGGTCGAGCCCGGCGTACGGGTCGTCGGCGAGCAGGTATCGCGGCCTGGCGACGATGGCCCGGGCCAGCCCCAGCCGCTTGCGCATGCCGCCGGAGAGCCGCTCGGGGAGCGCGTGCTCGTGGCCGGTCAGGCCGACCTGGGCCAGCGCCTCCTTGGCGCGCTCGGCGGCCTCGGCCTTGGGCACCTTGCGGCGCAAGAGGGGCAGGGCGACGTTGGAGAGCGAGTCCATCGAGTCGAAGAGCGCGTCGTTCTGGAAGACCATGCCGATCCGCTCGCGGATCTGCGCGAGCGCGTCGGGGCCGGCCGCGAGGTCGGTGCCGTCGACCTTCACCTCCCCGGTGGCCAGCGGCACCAGGCCGCACAGCGCCTTGAGGAGCTGGGTCTTGCCGCTCTGGGCCGGCCCGCACACCAGCAGGACGCCCTGGCCGAGCACGCCGGAGAGCGGCCCCAGGACGGTGCGAGCGCCGTAGCGGACCGAGAGTTCGCGCGCCTCAATCAAGGTCGTCAGCTCTTCTTGTGGACCCACTTCTGGACGCTGATCTTCTTGATGCGCCCGCTGGCGATGGACCAGCTGAGCACGATGCCGAAGAGGAACCCGATGAGCAGCACGGCGATGCCGCCCAGCACCGGGATTCCGTAGACGGGGTAGTCGAGCTTGGAGAACGACAGGAACGCGCCGATGGTCAGCCCGCAGGACAGCAGCCCCAGGAACACCACCAGCCCCAGGCCCTTGATGTTGGTGTGGATCCGCTCCAGCTCGTCGCTGGCGACGTTGACCGAGAACTTGCCGCCCTCGAGGTCGAGCAGCACCTGCGAGAGCTGGGTGGGCACGTCGGTGGCGAAGGTCTGCAGGCGCAAGAGCGCCTTCATCCCCAGGACACCCATTCCGCCCGTCTCGTAGCGGCCGAGGAGGAGCTCCTTGGCGTACGGCATCACCGCCTGGCCGATGTTCAGCTCGGGGTGCAGCCAGCGCACCATCCCTTCCACCAGCACCACGGCGCGCGAGAGCAGCGCGTACTCCTTGGGGATGCGCACGTGGTACTTGACCGCGAGGTTCGAGAGCTCGGGGACGATTGTCTTGACCTCGATCTCCCCGAGGATGGGCTTCTTGAGCAGGTAGTTGTCGAGGACGCCCTGGATGTCCTGCCGGAAGGCGTTGAGGTTGGTCCGCTTGTCCGGGGTCGCCACGCGGTAGATGAGCCGGGCGACGGTGTCCGCGTCGCGCAGGCCCACCGCCATCACCAGCATCACCAAGGTCTCCTGCATCTGCTTGGGGATCTTGCCGACGACGCCCAGGTCGAGCACGCCCAGGCGGTCGCCCTCCATCACCAGGATGTTCCCGGGGTGGGGGTCGCCGTGGAAGAAGCCGTCCTCGAACAGCTCGTGGAAGGCGGTGTCGAGGATGCGCTGCGCCAAGAGCTTGCGGTCGTGCTTCTCCAGGTCGATGGAGCGCAGCTTCTCGCCCTTGATGAAGTCCATCGTCAGCACGGTCTTGCTGCACAGCCCCTCGAATCGGCTTGGGGAACTGCAGGTAGTCGCGCGTGGCGTTGAGGCGGACGAAGTCGCGGATGTTGCGGGCCTCGTTGAGGAAGTCGAGCTCCTCGTGGATGGCGAGGTCGAACTCCTCGACGACGCCCACCGGGGTGTAGACGCCCGTCTCCTCCACCACCGCTTCGATCAGCCGCGCCGCGTAGTAGAGCAGGTCGAGGTCGGCGCGGATGCGCGCGGCGATGTCCGGCCGCTGGACCTTGACCACCACGTCCTGGCCGTCGAGCGTGCGCGCGCGGTGGACCTGGGCGATGGAGGCGCTGGCCAGCGGCTTCTCGTCAACGAACTCGAAGAGCTCCTTGAGCGGCTTGCCGAACGACTGCTCGATTCTCGCGGACCACGTGGGCCGAGGGCTCGGGCGGCACCGAGTCCTGCAAGAGCGTCAGCTCCTGGATGTACTCGTTGGGCAGCATGTCCGGCCGGGTGGAGAGCACCTGGCCGAGCTTGATGAAGGTGGGGCCCAGGTCGGAGAGCAGCAGGCGGAAGCGCCGGGCCGTGGTCTCGCGGGCGGTCTCGGGCCCGGTCTCGGCCTTCTCGCGGCGGCCGAGGACCTCCCACAGCCGCGTGCGGTCGAGCATCTCGCCGAAGCCGTGACGCACGGCGAGCACGGCGATCTCGCGCAGGCGGTTGAGATCCTTGAAGGCCTGGAACATGGGACGGCAAGAATCGCCGGGGGTGGGGCAGGAGGGCAAGCTCCGTGTCTCGGCTTGGCTTTTCCGTGGCGGTCGCGGCGCGCCCTCGGGAGGTGGAGACCGAGGCCCAGACGCACGATTGCCCGCCCTCGAAGCTGCGTGCTACATTCCGGGCCCTTCCAAGCGGCTTGGCGCGGGTCGGGCGCGGTTGCGCAAGACCTCGGCAAGCCGGGGGAATTTCGAGTCCGATGCCCAGCGTCTGCCCGTCCTGTCGCGCTTCTCTCCCCGGTCCGCCTCTGCCCCCGTCGTGCCCGTTCTGTGGGCGGGCCATCGGCCCTGTTCGCGGCGCTCCCGCCGAGGCCAAGGTCCTCATCCAGGCCGCGGACGGCACCGCCAGCGAGTTCAAGCTGCTCGAGCGGACGCGCATCGGCCGCCACCCCATCAACCACCTCAAGCTGGCCGACCGCGAGATCTCCAAGGAACACGCCGAGATCAGCCGGCAGGGCGAGGACTTCTGGGTCCAGGATCTCAACAGCTCCAACGGCACGCAGGTCAACGGCCGGCGCATCACCCGCTTCAAGCTCAAGGACGGCGACCAGAATCCAGCTGGGCGGCACCACGCTGACCTTCCGCGCGGGCGCCAGCCAGACCGGCTCGTCCCCGGGCGTCACGATGATCCAGGCGGTGGCGCCCCAGGTGCTCGCCTCGGTGCGCGCCGAGGACCCGCGGCAGAGCCAGCTCGGCTTCCGGCCGGAGAAGGAGATCCTGGAGATCGCCGACCTGCGCCGCGACTACGAGAAGCTGCGCATCGCCAACGAGTTCCACCGGCAGATCGGCCTCGAGCGCGACCTGAACGTCCTCTACGCCAAGATCCTGGAGATGGCGTTCGACCTGCTCAACGCCGAGAACGGCGTCGTCCTCCTGTTCGACCCCAACACGCAGCAGCTGACCCCGGCGCCCATCAAGCGGCGCGCCGAGGAAGAGGTGATGGTCAGCCAGACGCTGCTCGACCAGGTGGTCAAGTCGCACGAGGGCGTGCTGACCCAGGACGCCATCGTCGACGCCCGCTTCAGCGCCGCCCAGTCCATCGTCGCCCAGGGCATCCGCAGCGCCATGGCCGTCCCGCTGCTCTCCAAGGGCGAGCTGCGCGGCATCCTCTACCTCGACACCCGCAAGCGCGCCGGCTCCTTCCAGGAGAAGGACCTGCGCATCCTGGCCGGCGTGGCCGCCCAGGCCGCCGTCGCCATCGAGAACGCCGAGCTCGCCCGCCGCATCGAGCACGAGGCCGAGACCCGCGCGCACCTGTCGCGCTTCCTCTCTCCCGCGCTCGTCGAGCAGGCGCAGAACGGCCAGCTGGTGCTGACCAAGGGCGGCGAGCTGATCGAAATCACCGTCCTCTTCGCCGACATCCGCGGCTTCACGAGCATGACCGAGCGCTCCAAGCCCCAGGAGATCGTCGAGCTGCTCAACGAGTACTTCGAGCTGATGGTGGACGAGGTCTTCGCCAACGGCGGCGTGCTCGACAAGTTCATCGGCGACTGCATCATGGCCCTGTGGGGCGCGCCCGTGTCCCGCCCCGACGACGCCGCCCGCGCCATCCAGGCGGCCTGCGGGATGATCGACCAGGCCAAGGAGTTCAACCGCGACCGCGCCGCCAAGGGCCTGAGCCCGGTGCACCTGGGCATCGGCGTCAACACCGGCCTGGCGGTCGTCGGCAACATGGGCTCCTCCAAGCGCCTGGAGTACACCGCCATCGGCGACGCCGTGAACCTGGGCGCCCGCCTGTGCGACGTCGCCCGCGAGGACCAGGTGGTCATCAGCGCGACGACGCTGCAGCGCGGCGGCGAGGAGTTCGAGGTGGAGGCCATGCCGCCCGCGAAGGTGAAGGGCAAGCAGGCGGCCATTCCGGTGTTCAAGGTCCTCGGGCCCGTTCCCAAGACCCGGGCGAGGACCTCGTAACCCGGCGGCGGGTGGGGGACGTTCCTTGGCCGAGCTGGTACCTGCGCAGAAGTGCCCCAACTGCAACCGGTCGCACGACGTGTCGGTCTACGTGACCGGCCAGAAGGTGCGCTGCAGCTGCGGCCTGTCCTTCACCGTCCGCCGCGAGGACGGGCGCACCAGCTTCCCGGCCAGCCAGCGCTCGACCCTTCGTGGCACCGAGTCCACGGTGGTGCGCCCGCTGCTCGACGCGGCCCGCCTTCCGGTCCCCGATCCCAAGGCCTCGATGGTGGCCGCGGCGGCGGCGGCCTCCGCGGCGTCGGCCGTGGTTCCGGCGGGAGCGGTTCAGCAGCCTTCGCCGCCGCCCGTACCTGCGCCGGCGCCGACGCTCCCTCCATCGAAGCCGATCGAGGGCCTCGCGGCGCCGATCGCGCAGCCGCCACCTCCGCCGCTGGGGCCCGCGGCAGGGACGCCATCGACCAAGCCCGACAAGGGCCAGCCCGGCGCCACCACCGCGGTCATCCGGCGCCCCGAGGTGCCGGGCTACGAGCTGCTGGAGATGCTGGGCAAGGGCGGAATGGGCGAGGTGTGGCGAGCGCGCCAGCTGTCGCTCGGGCGCACCGTGGCCATCAAGATCCTGGCTCCCGAGCTCGCTGCCGACCCCGAGTTCGTGCAGCGCTTCGAGAAGGAAGCGGCGGCGCTCGCGGCGCTCTCGCACCCGAACATCGTGCAGATCATCGACCGCGGCGCGAACCCGGCGACGCGGACCTTCTTCTTCGCCATGGAGCTGTGCGAAGGCCAGAGCCTGCGCGAGCTGATCACCCTGGGGAAGCTGTCGCTGGCGGACCGGATGAACCTGGTCGCGCAGATCGGCCACGCCATCGCCTACGCGCACGGCAGGGGCGTCATCCACCGCGACCTGAAGCCCGAGAACATCCTCGTCGTCCCCGAGCGGACCGCCAAGGTGGTGGACTTCGGCCTGGCCGGCATGCGGCGGCAGGACCAGAACCTGGCGCTGACCCGGGCGGCCACGGCGATGGGCACGCTGCACTACATGGCGCCCGAGCAGCGGCGCGACGCGCGCAGCGTCGACGAGCGGGCCGACGTCTACTCGCTGGGGATCATCCTCTACGAGATGCTCACCGGCGACATCCCCATGGGCCGCTTCAAGCTGCCCAGCGAGAAGGTCCCGGGGCTCGACACGCGGCTGGACAAGATCGTCTCCAAGGCGCTCGAGCCGGAGCCCGAGGCCCGTTACGCCTCGGCCCACGACATGACGGTGGAGCTCGAGCTGGTCACGCGCGCGGCGCCGATGCTGGCGACGGTGGTGGAGCCCGAGTCGAAGCGGCCGGCCCGCCCGTCGGAGGTCGCCCTGGGCGAGGCGCCCGGCCTGCGGGCCAAGGTCGCGGCGTTCCTGGTCGTCTTCGCCGTGCTGGCGGTGGCGGCGCTCTACCTCTGGAACCAGCGCGCTGGGGACAAGGCGGACCCTGCGGTGGCCAAGAAGGCGATGCCGGCCGACACCAACGGCAGCGTGGGCGTCACCGTCTCGAAGAAGGGGACCGACTTCCTGGACCTGGAGTTCGGCTTCACGCCCGGGGACGCCGTGTTCAGCGCCGGGTCGGGGGAGTGGAAGGTGGAGGGGGACGCCCTGGTGGCGAAGGTGTTCGGCGGGCCCCGGCCGTATGCGGTCTATGACGGCCCGGCGCTGCTCGCCGGCGACATGGTGCTGACCACCACCGTCACGCTCGATCCGACGCCTCCGGCCGGGCGGAGCGCGCGCGACGGCTCGCGCGCCGAGGCCTACCTGCGCGGCGAGAACGGGGCGCACCTGGGCGTGGGCGTGGTGCTCGGAGCCCGTCCGGCCTATGTGCTGTCGTGGCGGCTGCCGGGCACCGAGGTGGACGAGGAGCGCTGGACGCGCTTCGACGAGAAGATCCCGCCCCCGGTCCCGGGCCAGCCGGTGCGCATGCGCCTGACCGCGGAGAGCGGCGAGGTCAGCGTCTACGTCGGCGACGAGCCGATGAAGGCGCTCTTCAAGAAGAAGCTCGACTACAAGCAGATCGAGGGGAACGTGGCGGTCTCCTGCGTGGAGGCCACCTGCCGCTTCGAGAAGCTGCTGGTCGCGGGGCGGCCGTCAAAGGTGGAGCCGCCGCCGGTCGAGGGCAAGTAGCCCGGGTCCAGCTCGTCCATGGTCCGTGTCGTCCATGGCGCCGCCGGCATGGGCCTGATGGACGTCATGGACGCCATGGCCGGTAATCGCCACTGCCCGCAACCCGACCGTTGAACGGGCACCACCATGCCGCGCTGCGCCAACCGCGTCGTTTGACACCCGAGAGCTGCGCTCATAGAAGTCGCGGATGCGTCGCATCGGTGGCGCGGGCGGAGGTCTCATGCGGGCAGCGCGGTTCCTGGTGCTGGCGGTCGCTCTGATTCCGGCTGCCGCACGGGCCAACGTGTTCGAGCAGTTCGGCTTCGAGCCGCGCGGGGTGGCGATGGGCGGGACCCAGACCGCCACCGGCGACAACCACGTCGCCAGCTACTTCAACCCCTCGATGCTGCCGATCTCCAAGGAGTTCTCCTTCGGCCTCGGCATCTCCTGGGCCCAGCCCACCACCGACGTCCACGCGCAGGCCATCAACGACAAGGTGACCTCCCCGCCGCCGCCCAGCTTCGGGGGCATCACCCTGGGCGTCGTCTTCCCGTTCGGCGGCAAGCTCGCCAACCACCTCGCGCTGGGCGTCGCGCTCTACGCGCCCACCAGCACGGTCATCCGCAGCCAGTCCTACAGCCCCGAGACCCCGTCCTGGTACTTCTACAACTCCAAGCCCGACCGGCTCGCCCTGACCGCCGGCCTCGGCCTGCGCATCCCGTACCTCGACTGGCTCTATATCGGCGGAGGCGTGAACGTGCTGGGCGCCTTCCTGGGCGGCTTCGACTTCAAGGTCAACCTCTTCAACAAGGAGTTCGAGAAGCGCCAGCTCGACAACAGCCTGGCGCTCAAGGCGGCGCCCGTGGCCGGCCTCACGCTCGACTTCGCCAGCATCGGCCTGCGCGTCGCCTTCAGCTACCGCGGCGAGCTGGACCTGCACTACGACATGCCCACCACCTTCGAGATCGCCGACGTCGGCACGCTCGACCTGCAGATGCGCGGGCACGTCCACTACACCCCGCACATCATGTCGCTGGGGCTGCGCTGGGCCATCGGACCGGTCGTCACCTCCGCCGAGCTGCGCTACGCGATGTGGTCGCTGGCGCCGGACCCGGGCGTGCAGGTGAGCATGACCATGGACAGCGAGATCGCCACGGCGCTGGGGCTGGAGGGCCGCTTCGACGCGATGAGCGAGGAGCGTTCGCCGGGCTTCTCCGACACCCTGGAGCCGCACGTGGGCGTCGAGTGGTACATCGTCCCGCGCTTCGCGGCGCGCCTGGGCTACTTCTTCCGGCCGACGCCGGTGCCCAAGCAGAACGGCGACACCAACATCCTCGACGGCGACACGCACGCCTTCTCCGGCGGCCTGGGCTTCAACTTCAACGACCCGCTGGAGGTCTTCACCAAGCCGGTCCACATCGACCTCGCCTACCAGTTCATGTGGATCCCCGAGCGGCGCGCCGACAAGGGCTCGACCAGCACGGTGCCCAGCTACGTGTACAGCGGCTACGTGCACAACGTGACCGCCGCGGTGCGCTACGCGTTCTGAGAAGGCCCACCGACATTCCGTTTGGGAGCAGCACTGGGAGCGAAGTAGGCTGCGGCCCGGGAGGTGCTGCATGTCCGGGAAGAGGCTGCTCGCGCTGGTAGTCGTATGGGGGTTGGTGGGCTGCTCGGGTGGGACGGTGGGCCTGGGGGCAGACGCGGGTACTTCCCCGAGCTTCGATGCTGGTGCTCCACCCGCCTGCGGCCGCTGGGCCTGCCAGGGCGACTCGTGCATTGCCGCGCCGTTGCCGGCCGGAACGCAATGCCGACCGGCCGAGGGCGACTGCGACGTCGCCGAGTTCTGCGACGGCAAGAGTCTGGACTGCCCGGCGGACGAGACCTTTCCCCGCGGGAGGCACTGTGGGGGCAGCGCCCACGACTGCTTCTTCGGGGTCTGCAACGGGAGCAAGCAGTGCCCCGAAGCGCCCTGGTACCACGAGGGCCAGGTCTGCCGGCCGGCGGCAGGCGGGTGCGACGTGCCCGAGGTGTGTCGCAACGACTCGCTCGACTGCCCGCCGGACGAGGTGAAGTCGGCTGGCGAGTGGTGCGATGACCAGTACATGCCTTGCGCGCTGCGCACCTGCGACGGGTCTCACGCGGGGTGCCCGGTGGGCGTCAGGCCCAAGGGCACCCTCTGCGAGGCGGCGTATGGGCCCTGTGAGGAGCCCGGGGTGTGCGACGGGCTGACCGACGGGTGCTCAGGGACGAAGCTCAAGCCAGCGGGCGCGCCGTGCAGTGATTGGTGTCGTGCCGGCACCTGTCAGGGAGCCGACGCGAAGTGCACCCCGGACGACCCGAAGCAGCAGTGCATGCAGTGGCGGTTCGAGACCGTCATGCCGCAGTTCCCCACGCTCTATGCGGTCTGGGCCTCCTCGGACGACGACGCCTGGGCGGTGGGGGAGCACGGCGCGGCGCGGCACTGGGACGGCTCCAACTGGAACGAGGCGTCACTGGGGGTCGGGGTGACCCTGCGCGCGCTCTCCGGCAGCGGAGCTTCGGACGTCTGGGCGGTCGGCGAGGAGGGGACCATCGTCCACTTCGACGGATCGGCTTGGTCTTCCTCGCCCAAGGTCGTGTCGGGGACGCTGCGCGGGGTCTGGAGCGGCGGGCCGAACGACGCGGTCGCTGTCGGAGACGGCGGCGTCGTCCTGCGCTGGAACGGGACGCAGTGGGCGAGCGAGCCCTCGGGGACCACGGCGGCGCTGCGTGGGGTCTGGGGGAGCTCGGGTACCGACGTCTGGGCGGTGGGCGACGCGGTCCTCCATTGGGACGGGGCGGCTTGGAACGCGGTGGCGAGCTTGGGCAAGCTCGCGCTCAACGGCGTCTGGGGCGCGAGCGACGACGACGTGTGGGCGGTGGGGGATGCCGGAGCCGTCGTCCACTTCGACGGCACGGCGTGGACCAACGTAAAGAACAGCGACCCGATGTGGTTGAGCGCGGTGGCTGGGAACGAAAGCGGAGTGCTTGCGGTGGGCGACGGGCCCGTCGTTCGCCTTTCTGGATACCTACCTCACGACTTCTGGAACGGAGAAGCTCTTCTCTGTCTGGGTCACTGCCAAGTATGTCTGGGCGGTGGGGAACAGCGGAGCCATCTGGTCCGGGCATCCGATGACTCCGTCCGTCAGTGCGCGACTGGGGATCACCGGGACTGGTGCCAACGACGTGTGGGTCGTCGGGACGGGCTGGAGCGACGGAGCAGCGGTCCAGCATTGGGACGGCGTGACCTGGGCGTCGGTGGACTCGCGCCCGGTCTCGGACGCTCAATGCGCCTGGACCAGTCCAGAGGGAGAGGTATGGATCGGGACCGTCAGCGATGCCTATCGGCGCGTCGGCACCGAGTGGGTGGAAGCTCGACCCTGCGTTGGCGCCGTCGCCGCCATCGGGGGAACGTCCAAAGCGGACGTCTGGGTCGGCGGCACGCAGGGGCTGGCGCACTGGAACGGCACGGCCTGGACCGAAGTTGCGAGCAACCCGGTGCTGTCCTTGTGGGCCTCCGCCCGGGATGACGTGTGGGTGCACTTCCATTCCGACGAGCTGTGCCACTGGAACGGGACGAAGCTGAGATGCGACTACCGTGTCCGCTCGTACGAGGGGGGATTCTGGGGAAGCGCCCCCAATGACGTCTGGCTGGCCAGCTACGGCGGGGCCGACCACTGGGACGGGGTCGATTGGACTTGGTTCGGCGCTCGCGGCAGTACCCGGAATTACGCGTTGTGGGGCTCGGGCTCGAACGACGTGTACATGGTGGGCGAGGAAGGCGGGGTGTTCCATTGGGACGGTGTCGCGTGGACGCCGGTCGCCGTGGACTCCGTCCGGTGCCTGCTGCCGGCCCGCCGTTCCGTGTGGGGCTCGGGACCGGACGATGTCTACATCGGGAGCGACAGCGGCGCGGTGCTGCACCTCTACCGGTAGCCGCGAGAATCTCCCGTTGCCGGCCTCGGGCCCCGCGCCTAGGCTAGCGGCCTTTCGCGGGAAGCTCTCGATGGGCGTGCTGGACAAGAAGACGGTGGTGCTCGGCGTCGGCGGAGGCATCGCCGTCTACCGCGCTTGCGAGCTGGCCCGGCTGCTGATGAAGAAGGGCGCGACGGTCCGCGTGGCGATGACCCGGAACGCCCGAGAGTTCGTCACGCCCATGACCTTCCAGGCGCTCACCGGCAACCCGGTGCTCACCGACCTCTTCGACCTGAACCAGGACCAGACCTTCGGGCACTTGGAGACCGCTCACGCGGCCCAGCTCTTCATCGTGGCGCCTGCCACCGCCAACCTCATCGCCCGCATCCGCGCGGGGATGGCCGACGACCCGGTGACCACCTCGCTGCTCGCCTCCCGCTGCCCGGTGCTCATCGCCCCGGCCATGAACACTGCGATGTGGGAGAACCCGCTGACGCAGGAGAACATGAAGGCGTTGCTCGCCGACCCGCGCTACCACCAGGTGGGGCCGACGGCGGGGATGTTGGCGGAGCAGACCTCGGGGATGGGCCGGCTGGCCGAGCCGCCGGACATCGTGGAGGCCGCCGAGGCCGCGCTCGGCCCCAAGGACCTGGCCGGCGTCGAGGTGCTGATCACCGCCGGCCCGACGCGCGAGCACCTGGACCCCGTCCGATTCATCTCCAATCCCTCGACCGGGAAGATGGGCTACGCCGTGGCGCGGGCCGCCGCCCAGCGCGGGGCCAAGGTGACGCTCGTCGCTGGACCGTGCTCGCTCCCGGCGCCGCCGAACGTCCAGCTGGTCAGCGTCACCTCCGCCGACGAGATGGCCAGCGAGGTCTTGTACCGGGTCCAGAGCGCCCACATCGTTGTCGCGGCGGCAGCGGTCGCCGATCAGAAGCCGGAGCACAAGGCGGCGCAGAAGGTGAAGAAGAAGGAGGGGACCGAGACCCTCAACTTGGTGCGCACGCCGGATGTGCTGGCGACCGCCGCCGCCTCGTTCAAGCCCGGCCCTAGGCGCCCGCTCTTCGTGGGCTTCGCCGCCGAGACCGAGCGG
The DNA here is from genome assembly GCA_049841135.1 of Myxococcales bacterium. Taxonomy (GTDB): domain Bacteria; phylum Myxococcota; class Myxococcia; order Myxococcales; family UBA5297; genus JACRCT01. The sequence continues at coordinate 699,894 of JASGHK010000001.1, read as the reverse complement.
GTGGTGGAGTTCGCCCAGGAGAAGCTCAGGAAGAAGGGCATCGACCTCATCGCCGCCAACGACGTCAGCGGCACCGAGACCGGCTTCGCCTCCGACGACAACCGGATCACGCTCATCGATCGCACTGGAAAGGTCGAGGAGTTGCCGCTGCTCAGCAAGGCAGACGCCGCCCACCTCCTGCTCGACCGCGCCGCGGCGCTTCGCCAGCGGCTGGGGCTCTCGTGATGCGCTTGCTCGAGCCGGAGATCGAGTCGCTGGCGCAGGAGATCGCGAGCCTCGGCGCCCAAGCCCTGGTGGCCTTCGACGCCGACGGGACGCTCTGGTCCGGCGACATCGGTGAAGACCTCCTGCGGGTCCTCGCCACCCAGAAGCGCCTCCTCGATCCGCCGTTCGCCGACCCCTACGCCCACTACGAGGACCTCTTCGCCTCCGACCCGCCCGCGGCCTTCGCCTACTGCGTCCAGGCCATGAAGGGGCTGAAGGTGGAGGACGTCGAGGGCTGGTCGCTGGAGCTGTTCGAGTCGAAGTACCGGCCGCGCCTCTTCCCCGGGATGCAGTGGCTGCTCGAGCACTTCCAGTCCGCCGGCGTAGTCGTCTCGCTCGTCAGCGCCAGCAACGCCATCACCGTCCGGGCTGCGGCCAAGGCGCTCGGCGTCGACTCGAAGCTCGTGCTGGCGGTCGAGGGCAGGGTGGACGCATCGGGCCGGCTGACCGGCGAGGTGCTCCCGCCCGTGACCTGCAGCGGCGGAAAGGTCGAGGCCATCCGCCAGAAGTTGGGCCGCGCACCGGCTTTGGCCTGTGGGAACAGCCTCTTCGACCGCGAGATGCTCGAATTCGCCCAGCGCGCCGTCATGGTCGCCCCGGAAGGGAGCGAAGGCCCTGCCGTCGCCCTGGCCAAGGCGCGTGGGTGGCTCCTCCACCGCACTCGAACCTGACTCGAGCTGGCAGGTAGGGACCCGCAACCATGCTCAGCCAGGGCAGGATTTCCCAGCCGCCGGTGGTTGCAAGCCAACAGTAGATGGTGTAAAAGACACGCCTTTTTCGCGAGAGGAGCGTGGGGGCGATGACGTCTTGGCCTGCGGAATCAGCCTTGGCCAACGCGTCAGCCGCAGTGCCCACCACCTTCTTGCCCACCGAAAAAGGCGAGTTCTTGCAAGGGCTTGACTCGTTTGCGTGGCCTCAGGCCTCGCGGGCGCGCTGCTGCGCGCGGGGGTAGTTCCTGGGACGGCCGTGGGGCCGGCCCATCGTCGGAGGCAACATGTTGCAGACGAACGGTTTCACCATCTGGCTGACGGGCATGCCTGGGGTCGGCAAGTCCACCCTGGCCAACTACCTCGGCCAGAGGTTCAAGGCGATCGGCCGCAGGGCCGAGGTCATCGATCACGACGAGGTCGCGGCTCTCCTTACCAAGGAGCTCTCCAACAGCAAAGACGACCGCATGGTTGGGGTGGCGCGGTTGGGCTACGTGGCTCGCCTGCTCTCGCGCAACGATTGCATCGCCATCGCTGCCGCCGTGAGCCCCCACCGTGAAGCGCGCGACAAGATCCGCAAGGAGATCGGCCGCTTCGTCGAGGTGTGGGTCGACTGCGCCACCGAGAAGCTGATGGAGCGGGACACCAAGGGCCAGTACAAGAAGGCGCTGGCGGGCGAGATCCCCAACTTCATCGGCGTCACCGAGCCGTACGACACGCCCCAGCACGCCGAGGTCCACGTCCACACCGACACCGACCCGGTGGAGATGAGCGGCGAGCACATCGTCCAGGCCCTGGTGAGCATCGGCTATCTCAAGCCGGAAGAGGCTCGCCAGATGACCGGCAAACGGCTGCGCCCGCAGCCTCTGAAGAAGGGCAAGCCTGCCAAGGCCGCCGCTGGCAAGCCGGCGAAGGCCCCCGCGGCCAAGTCGGCCAAGCCGGCGCCCAAGAAGCCCGCCGCCAAGCCGCACGCCGCCAAGCCGGCGCCCAAGAAGAAGCCGGCCAAGGCCAAGAAGTAGCCCAGAAAAAACAGCCTTCGAGCGGCCGGGACCGACGCATCGGTCCCGGCCGTTTGTTATGCCTGGGCTCCCGTCAGCCGCCGAGGGCTGAGGCTCCAGGTGAGGGACAGCGACCGATGACGACCGACCTCGACAAGCTTTGCCAGGACTCCGAACCGAAGATGGGCAAGCTCCGCGAGCTCTTGCGCGAGCTGGGGTCGGCGCTGGTCGCCTACTCGGGCGGCGTGGACTCGACCTTCCTGCTCAAGGTGGGCAGCGAGGTCCTGGGGCCGAAGTGCGTGGGCTTGGTCGCGCACAGCGCCTCCATGCCGGAGAGCGAGCAGAAGGAGGCCTACGAGCTGGCGCAGAAGATGGGCGCCCGGCTCGTCATCGAGGAGTCGCACGAGCTCGAAGACCCGCGCTACGCCGCCAACCCGGTGGACCGCTGCTACTTCTGCAAGCAGGAGCTCTTCTCCATCTGCGAGAAGAAGCGCGCCGAGCTGGGGCTCGCCGCCATCCTCGACGGCTTCAATGCCGACGACCGCCGGGACTGGCGTCCCGGGCACAAGGCGGGCGAGGAGAAGAAGGTCCGCTCGCTGCTCGCCGAGGCGGGGCTGACCAAGCAGGAGATCCGCGCCTGGTCCAAGAAGCTGGGGCTGCCGACCTGGGACAAGCCGCAGATGGCCTGCCTGGCCTCGCGGCTGCCGTACGGCGTGGCGGTCACCGCCGAACGCCTCGGGCAGATCGGCGGGGCCGAGTCCGACCTTCGCAGCCTGGGCTTCAAGCAGTTCCGCGTCCGCTTCCACCAGGAGGTGGCGCGGCTGGAGGTCGCCCCGGAGGAGTACGAGAAGATGCTCGAGGCGGGGACGCGCTCCAAGGTCTCGGCGGCGCTCAAGAAGCGCGGCTTCGCGTTCGTGGCGCTGGACTTGGAGCCCTTCCGCAGCGGGCGGATGAACGAAGCGGCTGGCATCGCCTGAGGCGGGGCCAGGTTCCGAATCTTCCGAATCGACCTGACGGCCTCTGTCTCGACGCCGACTCGCCCAGGAGAAGAGGGCGAGAACGCAGTGAAATCCGCTTCGGCTGCCAAGGTGTTGCCCACCGGCCTTGCCCTCGCCGTAGCCCTCGGTGTGGCAGCCAACGGCTGCGCCACCTCGCCGCAGCACGTCATCGGTTGTGACCTGGGCGTTGGAGCGCGGGTTCGCCGTGGTGAAGCTGCGCTCGCCGAGGGCGACCTCGACAAGGCCGAGCAGAGCTTCGCCATCGGGCTGGAGTTCGACCCCGACGACGCCTCGGCCCACCTCGGGCTCCAAGGTGGGCCTGCGACGTGGGGACCGAGCGGACGGAGGTCCCGTGAACCGGCAGATGCGCAGGCTGGCGCTGATGATCCTGGCCACCTGCCTCCTGGCGTCGGCAGCTGCGTGGGCCATATCGCCCTGAGCCTCGACGGAGTGGTTGGTCTGCTATTCGGGAAGGCCGGCGACATGGAGTACGCGCCGCGCTACACGGACTCGGGCTTCCGCTGGTGAAGAAGGGCATGAGCCAGGATGAGGTGAGAGCCATCCTTGGCGAGCCCTGGATGCATACGCGAAGCCCTCCGGCAAGGCTGGCGACAACTTCCGAAGCAGGCTCCTGATCTTCTCGAACGGCAGGGTCGCGCGGGTGGAGAGCGAGTACTACGTGGACTAGGCGATGCCGCGAGGGAGTCGCCGGTTCATCGGCCTTCCGGTCCGTGGACGAAGGGCTCACGATGGAACCTCGGGTCCACGTCGAGCAGTCCGGTGTCGTCTGGCAGGGTCGGAGTTGGTCGCTCACAGCGGACGAACCCGCCATCGACGACCAGCATCCATTCCTCGTCCCCCACGATGTAGCCGACGCCACCTGAGCACGGCGGCAGCCCGGCGCCTGCATCGGGCGCCGAGGTGCTCCGCCCGCCGTCTCGCCGCGTCTGCGTATCGACGCTGCCCTTGGACTCGTGCAGTGGGCTGGCGCCGAGCGCCGTGACAACCGGAAGCGTCAGCGCGATCCCCGCCATGATGACGACGCGGGCGTTCAACGGCGTGTTCCCTTCATCGGCCGAGTGCCATGTCGTCGGCTCACGGCCTCCCCGTAGACCGCCAACGCTTCCACAGCCGCCTCGACCACGTTCTCCAGCTTCTCGTTCACGGCCTTGCCGAAGCAGTCGGGGACGACCTTGGAGATGCCCAACTCGCCCTTCGCGCCGAAGAGGCTGAGTTCGGCGGCGTGCGAGAGCAGGTGCGCCCGGATCGCCTGCATGACCAACTGGAGCGCTTGGAACGAGTCCACGCCCCACGTGCGTCGGACCTTGCCGTCGTCCAGGCCCTCGATCAAGTACGGGCAGAACCAGTCGTCGCCGTCCTTCTGCGGCTGGCCGACCTTTACGACTACGCGCTGCCGGCCCCGCCAGTAGGTGCGCTGGGCGATCACGAGGCCGAGCACGTCCTTGTCCTTGCCGTTCACGGCGCGCCCTCGCTCTGGTAGCCAGCGGCGACCCGCATCTCGCCGTTGCGGATGCTCGCCACGTTGGGCAGGAGGTCGTGCCTCACGAGCGCCACCCTCGCCTTGGCGGCGGCGCGGTCGAGCCCGTGATTCACGCACACGACGAAGAGGTCGGAGTCACCGCCCAGCGCCGCGACGGAGAACCTGCCTGCGGCGTCATGCCCGATGAACGGCTTGGGCTTGTCGGCCTCCAGCTTCTCGATGAGGTCCAGGGCGCGCTGGAGGATGCCCATGTCCTCGGAGATCAGCGGGCTACGCGCGCACCAGAACGGCGAGCCGGAGGGTCCGAAGAGGAACACCTGCAACGCGCCGTGGCGGCCGAGCAGGGTGTGCAGGACCCGCGAGACGAAGTGGTCGATGCTCTCGTGGGCGCCGGGGGGCATGGGGGGAGGGTACCGCCGCCATCCCCGAGGCTCCTCGCGGAACGCTACTTCAACCAGGGCGTCGTATCCCTGGATGTGCTGGTGACCCGAGCAAATCTCCTCAAGCAGCGGGTCGAGAAGCTCTGCGCGCTCCAGCCAGTCCTCCGCTCTGCCGTGCCACCGGATGCTCACCACGCCAGTCCGGTCCTCGACCACCAAGTCCAGGCGGAGTGGCTTCTCCGAGCGTTCAAGTACCAGAGCCACGTCTGCCACCGAGGGCGCGAGCCGCACCCACGGTAGACCCCGGACAGCGACTTCGTGGGTCGCAGCAACACCGAGCCGCGCGAACGTATCGCGCAGGCGTAGCAAGGCCGAGGCGGAGCCGGTCGCAAGGCGAAGCGTGGGGCCGTAGGCACCCTGGTAGAAGTCGATGGAGAGGAACAGGCAGTCGAGGACCGCTGCGACCTCTCCAAACCGCAGCTTCGACACGGCCGTGTCCGCCCCGGCCGCCAGCAGCGCGGCGTTGCCGTCATCCCTGGCTGACACGCCGATGATCGGGATGCGGCTTCCTCCCTGGCGTAGCTCGCGCACGAGATCGGCGCCCTTGCCGTCGTCGAGGTCGTAGTCCACGAGCACGGCGTCGAAAGCGGCAGTGGCAAGCGCGCGCCGGGCGTCGGCCAAGCTCGGGACGAGCCCAACCTCGTGCGCGGCCAGGAACTTGGCCACCACGATGCGCGCGAACTCGGCGTGGTTCTCCACGAAGAGGAGCTTCATGGCTGGAGGCTCACGATCCGCCGCTCGCCGCCGTCCAGGCACTCGCAGCGGACAAGGCGCCCGCAGACCGCTTGCTTTTCACCGCAGCCCAGGTCGCCGTCGCCGATCCGAAGTGACAGGACCGCTCCGTCGCGGGGGCGCACATCTACCTCGGAGAATCGCAAGCCCACAGCCATCGCCACGCAGGCTCGGCGTAGCCGTGCAACAAGACCCGTCGTCCAGGCGCTGGGCCCAACCGCCCTGCTCAAGCACCTTCGTGACGTAGGACTCGTCGCCGCAACCTTCCACAGACGTCGAGCGTTCTTGCTTGGTCGAGGCGTCAGCCTTCTTCGGGATTTCGTCGCGCGGAACCAATCGGCCGCACCGCTCAGGCGTGCATCGGCACTGGTCCTCGAACTCGCACCCGCCGCGTTCGGCATCCCAGCAGCCGCCCCGGTCGAGGCAGTTGTAGCGGTTCTCGCCACCGAACAGCACTGCCTCGAACGGGAAGAGGATGAAGAGGGCGCCCAGGGCAACCGCGCCGGCCAGGGCCAATCCGGCGATCACGACCTTCCGCGAGCGGTGGGACGGTGTCATGGGGTGGGAGAACCCTACCACTGGCACATAACGGTGGGCGGGGGAGCCGGGGGAAGTGGGGGAAGATCGACGAGCAGGCCGGGGGGAGGTGCTGGTGGGACTTCCCTACTTCTTCTCCTTCCTCTTCAAGAAGAAGGAGAAGAGGTCGGAAGGCTCCCCCGCATCCCTGGTTCCCCCGCAGTGGCGGCAGTCAGGCGGCCGTCGGGCGGCAGCAGCGTTACGACCGACTTCCCGGTCCAGCCCTGAACCAGAGGCTCGCAGCGCACGTGGGCCTGCACGCGCCCGGCCTCGTTGACGAACGGCCCGTGCTCCAACTTCCAGACCCCCTGCCGGCTTCGCAGAGGGGGAACTCGGCCTTCTACCCTCAGGAGTCCGCGGAGGGAAAGCGCTACCAGAGCCCGAGCGCCCGCGCGTCCCTTGGGTCGATGTCCTTGGCCTTGAGCGCGTTGACCAGGTTGGCCTCCGCCTCGCGCACGGCCTTCTCGGCGTTGTCCCAGGATTCCTTGCGGAACTTGCAGCTCGTTGCCGGTGACGCCGTCCTTCTTCGCCGACCGGAAGTCCTCGGCCGCCGAGTCCGCCTCGTCGACCGCCATCCGCTTCTTCTTGAGCACGATCTGGAAGACGGAGTCGCCGCGCAGCTCCTGGGCGGTCGCCTTGGCGGCTTCGCGGCGGGCGCGCGTCTCGTCGTCGACCTGGTTGGGCTCGCTCTCGTGGCTGGCGATGCACTCGTCCAGCTCGCGCAGGGCGCGCCAGCAGCGGGTGCTGCTGCACTGGTTGGAGAGCTCCTGCCACTTCTCGCGGGCGCGCGCCGCGTAGCCCTCCGAGATCTCGGACGGCCGGTCGTCGCAGTGGTGCTTCTTGGCCAGGGCGATGCGCTTGAGCAGCTGCTGCTCCGGAGTGCCCGCGCTCTGCTCCTTCATCTCGTCGTCGCCGGCCGTCACGCGGCTGGAGGCGACGGTCTGGCAACCCGCGAGAGCGAGGGCCAGCGGGACCGAAGCCCAGAGCGAAAGAAGCGCGCGCATGCAGCCTCCGGTGTTGCTACCCTGCAGGCCGAAAGAAGGGCCCGGGCCGAAAGACTCTCGGGTTTCAACACATTCCATGGCCAACCTCAAGCTCTCGCTCGCCAAGGATCTCGCCAGGCACCTGCGCGCCGGCCATCCCTGGGTCTTCAAGAACGCGCTCGCCCAGCTCCCCAAGCTGCCGGCCGGCGCCATCGTCGACGTCGTGGACAAGGGCCGCTTCGTCGCCCGCGGCTACTTCGATCCTCACTCGGCCATCAGCGTCCGCGTGCTCACCCGCGACGAGTCGGAGACGGTCGACGGCGCGTTCTTCCGCCGGCGCATCGCCCGGGCGGCGGCGCTGCGGACCTCGCTGCTCGACCTGCGCGAGACCAACGCCTACCGGCTCGTCCACGGCGAGGCCGACGGGCTGCCGGGCGTCATCGTCGACCTGTACGCCGGCTGGGCCGTCCTCAAGCTCTACTCCGCGGGGCTGACCCCCCACCGCGAAGCCATCCTGAGCGCCGTGCGCGCCGCCGTGCCCGCGCTCAAGGGCATCGTCGGCCGCGACGAGTCCGACCGCGAGGACCAGGAAGGCAACGCCGCGACGGGCAAGATGCTCTGGGGCGGGGCCGCGCCGGAGACGGTGGGCATCAAGGAGTGTGGGGCGACCTTCCAGGTCGACCTCTACGCCGGCCAGAAGACCGGGTTCTTCCTGGACCAGCGCGACAACCGGCGCCTGGTGCGCGACCTGTCCAAGGACCGCGAGGTGCTCAACTGCTACGCCTTCACCGGCGGCTTCTCGGTCAACGCGGCCATCGGCGGGGCGAAGCAGGTCACCAGCATCGACATCGACGCCGACGCCGTGGCGCTGTGCCGGCGCAACTTCAAGGAGAACGGGCTGCCCGCGGAGGCCCACGACTTCCTCGCCGCGGACGTGCCCGACTCCCTCAAGTCCTTCGCCGACCAGGGGCGCAGCTTCGACCTCGTCATCCTCGACCCACCGGCCTTCGCCAAGAGCCAGCAGGCGGTGGAGGCGGCCATCGGCGGGTACACCGCACTCAACCGCGTCGCGCTCTCGGTGCTCAAGGAGGGCGGCATCCTGTGCACCTCCAGCTGCACCGCGCGGGTCTCCAGCGAGATGTTCCTGGAGGCGGTGAAGGAGGCGGCGTTCAAGGCCGAGGTGGACCTGCAGCTCGTCCACCAGCGCTTCCAGCCGCCGGATCACCCGGTGCTGCTGCAGTTCCAGCAGGGGCGCTACCTCAAGTTCTTCGTGCTCCGCCGGATGTAGACAGGGACGAAGTCCGGCGCGGAGGCCGGACGCCACCCAATGGTCCTCCCCGGCCAGTTCCTCGAGCGCGCGACGCTCATCCCCTGTGGAGACCTCGTGCTCGAGGGGCTCTGGCACCGCGGCGAGAACCTGCCCGCGATGCTCATCTGCCCGCCGCACCCGCTGCAGGGATTGAGCATGGACTCGCCAGTGTGCGCGGAGCTGGCGTTCGCCTGCAGCCGCCGGGGCCACGCGACGCTGCGCTTCAACTACCGCGGAGCCGGAGCCTCGCAGGGCGCGCTGACGGGCGATCTCCAGCGGTGCGTGGACGACGCGGCCGCAGCGCTGGCGGTCCTGGCGGAGAGCGTGGGGAGCCGTGAGCTGGCGGTGGCGGGCTATGACTTCGGCGCGGCGGTGGCGCTCGAGCTGGCCAAGCGGGTAGGGGACCTGGAGAGCGTGGTGCTCGTGGCGCCCAAGGCCGAAGGCTACGACTTCGCGGGCCTGGCGAGCCTCTCGGCGCAGGGGCTCATCCTGGTGGGCGAGCACGACAAGAGCGTCGATCGACTGGCGCTCGCGAACCTATGCCAGCAGATGGGCGATCAACTCGAGGTCATCGAAGAGGCCGATCACGTCTTCTCGCGTGGGCTGACGCAGCTGGGGCAGGCGGTGGGCCGGTTCATCGGCGATGCGGATGGCCCGATGCCTGCCGAGCGGAAGAACGAGGACGACTGGCTCTGACGGGGCCTCACGCCCTCGGCATCACCTTGCGGAACACCCCGACGACCAGCCCGAGAATCGCCGTCTCCTTGGCCTGCGCCGCCGAGACGTAGATCGGCTGCAGGTTCGGATTCGACGGCTGCAGGCGGATGCGGCCGCCGGACTCCGGGAAGAAGCGCTTCACGGTGGCTTCGCCTTCGATCATCGCCACCACGATTTCTCCATTGCGGGCGGTCGGCTGGCGGCGCACGAAGACCAGGTCGCCGTCGAAGATGCCGTCGCCGATCATCGAGTCGCCCTTCACCTTCAGGGCGAACACGTCCTTGCCCGACTGGGGCAGCACGCTCGGATCGATCTGGACGCTGTCGTCGAGGTTCTCTTCGGCGAGCAGGGGAGCGCCGGCGGCGACGCGGCCGACCACCGGGATCTCGATGGCGCGCATCTTCTGGGCGCCCAGGCCGAGCAGCATCCGCCCCGTCGTGGTCGGCACCAGCGAGCGGCTCTTCTGCTCGCCGCGGCTGAGGAAGCCCTTGCGCTCGAGCGCCTTGAGGTGGTCGTTGACCCCGTTGGTGCTCTTGATGTCGAACTCACCGCCGATCTCCCGGATGGTCGGCGGGAAACCCCGCTCCTCGGTGGTCTTGGCGATGTAGCGGAGGATTTCCTTCTGGCGGTCCGTCAGTTCGTCCATGACTTCCTCCCGCGGCGAACTCTATGCCTGAACGTCCGTGTAGCGCAACCTCCAATGCTCCCTCTCGAACGGCGGGCGAGAGCCGAAGGCGGCAATCCGCGTCCTTGCCCCGTTCGCACGCCTCGTGCGAGGAATGCGGCCGATGCCGTCCTCTCGCCCCGTCGGTTTCGGTGAAGCGCTGCGCCGTGGCTTCGGCGCCGCCAGGCACGCTCGCGGAGTGGTGGGCCTCGCCTTCCTCGCCGAGGCCGGTAGGGACCTGCTCTCGCTCGGGGTGACGCTCTCCCTGGGGGGCCTGGTCCTGGGTGCGTTCGGACGCACCGTCGGCCGCGACCCGCTGGCCGCGTTCCTGGACCCGGAGGTCGCCGCAGCGAGCTTCGCCGGCCAGCTCTTCCAGAAGCAGACGATGCTTCCGCTCGCGGGGATCGTCGTGGTGGCGGCACTCCTGTCGGTCGCGCTGCGGCTGCTCTGGGTCTCCTCGGGCGCGCGGACCTTCGGGCTTTCGATGGCCGGGGAGACTCCGCCCCGCGCGCTGGCCGCGGCGTCGCACCTGCACCGGACGGTCCCCGTCGCCGCGCTGTTCCTGCCCATCTACGCCGCGGTGATGCTCTACGGCTTCACGGCCATCGGGTCTGGCTCGCTGGCCTACTTCAAGGCGCTCGAGTCGCACTCCGGCGGGTTCGGCGGCGCGCTCTCGCTGGCCCTCTCGACGTCGCTGGCGCTGCTGCTCGGCTTCTTCGTCGACATGCTCTTCCAGCTCGCGCTCGTGCGCTCGGTGACGCTCGACCAGGGGCCCATCGACGCCATCGTCGGCGGCACGCGGATGTTCGCCCGCTGCGTGCCCACCCTCGTCGCCCTGAGCTTCACGCTGGGCTTCCTCCAGCTCATCGCCGCGACCATCGCCGGGAGCGGCGGAACCGTGATGATCGGCTCGGGCGCGGCATCGCTCGCCTTGAACCTGTACTCCCGGGCGCTCAGCGGCCTCGTCGGCAGCCTGGTGCTCGCGTTCCTGCACACCGCTGGCCTGGGGGCCATCGCCGCCATCGATGCCGGTGACCGGGGCGTGCTGCCCGATCCGCCGCCACCGCCGCCGCCTCCCGCGCCACGTCTGCCGGAGAAGCCGCTGGAGACGCTCGTGGTCCTGCAGGCGGTGCCGGTGCTGGAGACGCAGCTGGTGGCCCTGGGCGAGGGCGAGGGCGAGCCGACGCCGCCCACGGCTCCGGCTCAAGAGCCCGTCCTCGAGACGCAGCTCGCCCCCTCCGCTGAGCCGGAACCGAAGCCGGCGGAGCCGGTGCTCGAGACCGTACTCGCGGAGCCGGCGAAAGCCGTGGAAGAGCCGCCGAAGCAGGCGCCAGTGGACGGCGACAAGAAGGACGAGAATTAGCGTTTGTTGCCTAGGTTCGCGCGGTTAGCCTAGTATTCCGAAACCTTCGGGACGCGGCGCCAATGGCCAAGAGCAAGACCGTCGTCACGGTCATCAGCAAGATCTCCGAGCGGCCGACCACTCGGAACGCCGCCCTCGTCGTCATCTACGGCGAGGACCTGGGCCGCAAGTACGACCTCGACCGGTCCACCACCATCGTGGGCCGCTCCTCGAAGTGCGACATCCAGGTCGACCAGGACTCCATCTCGCGCAACCACGCCAAGCTCGTCCTCGACGGCAAGTGCGCCACCGTCAGCGACATGGGCTCCACCAACGGCACCTTCGTCAACGACGAGGCGGTCGAGGGGGCGGTCCAGCTGCGCAACGGCGACTTCATCAAGATCGGCCGGACCATCTTCAAGTACATCGCCGGCGGCAACATCGAGGGCCAGTACCACGAGGAGATCTACCGGCTGACCACCGTGGACGGCCTGACGCAGATCTTCAACAAGCGCTACTTCCTCGAGACCCTCGAGCGCGAGGTCAGCCGCTGCCACCGCTACGGCCGCGCCCTGACGCTGGCGATGATGGACATCGACCACTTCAAGCAGAATCAACGACACCTACGGGCACCTGGCCGGCGACTACGTCCTGAAGATGCTGGCCTCCGCGGTGAAGACCAAGAATCCGCCGCGAGGACGTCTTCGCCCGCTACGGCGGCGAGGAGTTCGCGCTCATCCTCCCCGAGGTCGACATCGCCGGCGCGGTCAGCACCGCGGAGAAGGTCCGCAAGGTCGTGGAGAAGCAGCGCTTCGTCTTCGAGGACCAGGTCATCCCGGTGACCATCAGCGTGGGCGTCGGCTCCATCAGCAACGACATCAACGAGGTCCAGACGCTGCTCAAGGCCGCCGACGAGAAGCTCTACGACGCCAAGCAGAGCGGCCGGAACAGGGTCTGCTCGTAGGCGGCGTTTCGTTCGTCCCGAGCGTAGATAGCGGAGCGATGCTGGTAGAGGCTGTGTAGGTCGGTGTTCTCGCCCTTGAGGCCGCGGATCGCATGCCGTCCTCCGACGGCTGACATTCTTGCTGTCTCAGAATTTCGACAGCCCTATGATGCGGCGCGATGCCGCTCGATCGATGCGGCAAGCGGAGGTGGGGATGCTCGTCAGAGACGTGCTCAGAAAGCTAGACCTTGGCAGCTCTGTCGCCGAGTTCGACGCGTCGCTTGAGAAGTACTTCGTGGACACGCAGACGTCGCGCGACGTGGTTCAAGGCAGAGCGGACGTGGTTGCTGGCGATAAGGGCACCGGCAAGACCGCACTCTTTCGAATCCTGATGGCTCGAGAGAACACCTACCCGGAGTTGGCGAATGTCGCCATCCTCCCGGCGTTCAACGTGAGTGGAAGCCCAATCTTCCAGCGACTCACTGAGAGTGAGCCTCTTGATGAGGCCGGGTATAACTCAGTGTGGAAGACGTACATACTTGCCTTTGTCGGACACTATCTGTTGAAGAAGGAGACAGGAAAGGAGCAAGACAAGGACCTCCAACTCATCGAGCGGATCCTGGCCAACGCCGATCTTCGAAGCCTCGATGACATGCCGCTCTCGGTCTTCGGCCGTATCGCCGAGTGGGCCAGAAAGAAGTTCGCGGCAACCAAGTCCGCAGGCGTGGACCTGGGTATGCCCAAAGGTCCCAGCATCAAGCCGCATCTTGAGTTCGCTCCCGACAACTCAGGCGGGGCACCAATTCGCTTCGAAGAGGCCCTAGCAGTACTGGACAGAGCGCTTGCGGCGAGAAATCTAAGCTGCTGGGTAGTACTCGACCGGCTTGACGAAGCATTCCAGGGAGCGCCAGCGGTCGAGATTCCGGCTCTCCGAGCGCTGCTTCGGGTCTTCCTCGACCTGATGGCGTTTCAGCACATCAGACTTAAGCTCTTCGTCCGGCGCGACCTGTTTCGCAAAGTGGTTGAAGGTGGATTCGTAAACCTGACCCACGTGAACGCGCGGAAGGTTGAGATCGCTTGGGATGAGGACGATCTCAAGAACCTGCTTTGCCAGCGCATCCGCGAAAACCCAGATTTTCTGGGGATCATCGGGCTGGCCAAGAATTCGACCAACGACGCCATTGTGGCTGCCGTGTTTCCAGAAAAGGTAGACGTGGGCGAGCGCAAGTCGACCACGTGGTCCTGGCTGATGTCTCGCATCCGAGACGGAAATGGGCTGAAGCCGCCACGCAATCTGATCGATCTCGTGAAGAAGGCGCAGGACGCTCAGATCCGCCGAGAGGAGCGGGAAGAGAATGCCTATGAACAAGGCAACCCTCTCATCGGGGCAGATGCTCTCAAGCGAGGCCTCTCAAGTCTTAGCGAAGACCGGGTCAACGACACGCTTCTGGCGAAGCTTGGCGTTTATGCGAACCTGATCCAGAAATTCCGCGACGGGAAGGCAGAGCACAACGAGGCGACGCTGGCCGAAACCCTAGGCGTTGTTCCTGGCGAGGTGCGGAAGCATGCGAAGCACCTATGTGAACTGGGCTTTCTTGAGCAAGTGGGCGAGGGCGAGAGCTACAAGATCCCCATTCTTTACCGAGACGGCTTGAATGTTACGCAAGGAAAGGCGTTCGCCGCGAAGGAGTGACGCAGCGTGCCTTGAGGCTGAAATCCCTCGCCAGTCCATGACGGGGCCTGGCACGGTTGGCTGAGACTCGACACGCTGGATATGACACTGGAAATGCCGAGCCAACCCCGTTTCTCACTCTCGTGAGAGGCGAGCGGACGCGGCCTCGTCGAGCGCTGGCATCGACTCCAGGCTTGCTTTGTTGCGGCGCTTGCTCAATCTGACTTGGTTGGCGGGCTCGGCGATGGGCTCCTCAGAACAGCACCGGCCTGGGCACGAAGGTCAGCACCAGGATGACCAGCGACAGCACGGCGACCGCCTTGCGACCGCGCCCGATGGGCGAGGTGTCCTGCGGCATCGGGTGCTCGACCCCGACGAGCAGCCTCGTCAGCACCCACCAGATGAGCCAGTTCCACGAAGCGAACAGGCCCACGCCCAAGAGCGCGTGCGAGAAGAGCCTCGAGACCAGCGAGCCCCAGCGGCCGAAGAGCGCATAGATGACGTGGCCGCCATCGAGCTGGCCCACGGGCGTCATGTTCATCGCCGTGATGAGGCAGCCCACCCAGCCGGCGAACGCCACCGGGTGCAGCGCGATGTCCGAGCCGGCGGGCAAGGGGCCGTGGACGAGCCGCGTCACCGCCCAGGTCAGGATGCTGTCGCCGTAGACGGTCACCTGCGGCTCGACCCACGGGCGGTAGGAGTGGTGGACGAGCGCGGTGAGCAGGTTGAAGGCCGACTGCCACGCCGCGTTGGGTCCTTGGGTCGGCACGCCGTGCACGACCTGGGAGTGGGCGACGCCCCAGACGAGGACCGGGACCGCCACCACGAAGCCGGCGATGGGCCCGGCGGCGCCGATGTCCAGCACCGACCGCAGCGACGGCAGCTTGCTGCGGATGCGGATGACCGCGCCCATGGTCCCGAACGGCGGCATCGGGAAGGGGATGAAGAAGGGCAGGCTGGCGTCGACCCCGTGCAGGCGCGCCGCGAAGTAGTGGCCGAACTCGTGGCAGAGCAGCATCGCCATCAGCGAGGCCGAGTACGGGATGCCGGCGACCAGCAGCATCCCCAGCGCCGAACCCAGCGGGTAGCGCTCCAGGCCCTCGACGCCGCCGGAGGCGACGAACCCGGCCACCAGGGTGGTCAGGACCGTCAGCAGGAAGAGGACGACATTGACGACGGGCGAGGTGGTCCGTGGCACGGCAGGCGGACTGTAGGGGCGTGCCGGATCCATCGCAACGGCGCCTTGGGGGTCAACCCGGAATCAGGGATTGCCGCTGGGCGACCAGGCGGTCGAGCTCGGCCTGGATGGCGTCGCGGACCTCGGCCGTGAGCTGCGCGACCAGCGCCGGGTTCTCGGCGTCGTCGGGGCCGTACCGCTTCAGGTCCACCGGCTCCAGGAACGACACCCTCCACTTGGTGGGCAGCGGGAGCAGGCCCAGCGGCCCCAGGAACGGGAAGGTGGGCGTGACCGGCAGGTAGGGAAGCCCCACCGAGCCTCCCAGCGGGATCTTGGCGAGCAGCGGCGAGGCCTCCTCGGCCCCGATGATGGCCACCGGGACGAGCGGCACTCCGGTGCGCAGGGCGAGCTTGACGAAGCCGCCGCGGCCGAAGCGCTGCAGCTTGTAGCGCTGGCTCACCGGCTTGCTGATGCCCAGCAGGCCTTCCGGGAAGACCGCCAGCGGCAGCTTCTTGGCGAGCAGCCGCTCCGCGTTCTCGGGGCAGGCGCGCACGCCGCCCAGGCGGTTGAGCAGCGTACCCATCACCGGGAGGTGGAAGAGCGCGTCCTCGATGAGCCAGCGGCCGTCCAGGCGCTTGCAGTCCCGGCGGAGCACCGTGCGGATCATCGGGCCGTCGAGCGGCAGCACGCCCGAGTGGTTGCAGACGAGGATGCTCGCGCCGTCGGGGACGCACTCGGCGTCGAAGGCCTCGAGGCGGAAGTAGCGGTCGTACAGGAAGTCGAAGAGCGGCTCGGCCCGCGAGAGCAGCGTCGGGTCCTCGCCGAAGAGGTCGACCTCGGTGGACTCGGGCTCGCTGCGCCGGGCGGCGGTGCGCAGGGCCGCGCCGGCCTCGGTGGCGGTCTCGACGAGCGTCCGCGCGGCGTCGCCGCTGGCTACGCTGGCGAGGGCGGTGCGGGTGGCGTTCGCCGCCGGTGGAAGCAACCTCAGCGCGATGTCCAGCGCCGGGCGGGCGCTGGAGACGGCCTTGGCGGCGGCGCCCGCGACCTTGTGGGTGACTGGGCTGGCCATCACCGATTCGAGCGTCCGCTGCGCGAGCGCGTTGGCCAGCACGAACTGCACGGCCTGCTCGGCGACGCCCGACGCGGTGGTCCGCGCGCGGTCCAGCCAGGTGGGCGGGGGCACGGGCTCCTCGTCGCCGTGGCCGTCGGTCCGTGCGGCCTCCTCGTCGCCCTGGCGCTGGTGCTCTTCGAGCGCGCGCCGCTCCTCTGCCATCCGGGCGATGAACTCGTCCTGCTCCTGATCGAGCTTCGACCGTGTCGATGCTCCCCCCGTCGAGGCTTGGCTCTTCCTCTTCCACGATCTCCGCCTCGAGGACCGGCGGGGGCGAGGGGGCCGCCTTCTTCTTGGCGGCCTTGGTCTGCTTGGGCGCCGCCTTCGGCTTGGCTTCGGCGGGCGGCTTCTTCGCCTTGGGCGTCGGCTTGGGCTCGGGCTCGGCCGCGGCTCTCTTCTCCGCCTCCTTCTTGGACGCCTTCGCCTGCTTGGCGGGCCTGGCCTTGGCCGGCTTCTCGGGCGGGGCCTCGGGCGCGCTCTCGCCCGGCTCGGTCTGGGCGGGCGTGTGCTGCGCGGCGCCGCGCAGGAAGGGGTCGTTGCCGAGGACGGGAGCCTTTGCCATGGAGTTCTTCTCTTACGTCGCGGCCCCGGCGCGGCCACGCGCCTGAGCGAAGGAGAGGACGGCCTCGCGGGTGCTGAAGCGTGGCCGGAAGTGGAGCTCGCGCTCGGCCTTCTGGCCGTCCGCGACCCATAGGTAGCGCAGGTAGTCGATGAGCCGGGTCGGCGTCGCGGTGACGCCCAGCGTGTTGAGCGCCTTGAGCGAGGCGGTCGCCAAAGGCAGCGGCAGCGGCAGCGGGCGCGAGCCGCACAGGTGAAGCACCGTGGAGAGCGGGAGCACGCCGCGACCGCACACGTTGAACACGCCGGAAGCCTTGGAGAGCACCGAGAGCACCAGGGCCTCTCCGACGTCGTCCTCGTGTACGCACTGGACGAGCGGGTCGTGGCCCAGCGCCATGGGCGCCACCGGGCTCGTCAGGTAGCGCGTGACCGGGGTGTCGACGGTGGGGCCCAGGATGGGCGCGAAGCGCAGCACCACCGAGCGGAGGGTGGGGTGGCTGGTGCGGAAGGCCCGCACCTGCTGCTCGGCCTCGATCCGGTCGGCGACGAAGCGGCTCTGCGGGTGGGGAACGAGCGGGCGATCCTCGGTGAGGAAGTTGGGGTGATTGGGCGAGGCGCCGTAGACGAAGGTCGAGCTCGACATCACCAGCGAACCGACTTTGGCCGCGGCGCAGGCCGCCAGGAGCTTGCCCGTGCCCACCGCCTCGACCTCGTGGGCGAAGGCCAGGTCGCGCGCCGGCCGGGAGAAGAACGCCAGATGGACCAACGAGTCGATCTTGGCTTCCTTCAACGCCCGGGTCAGCTCGTCGACGGCGTTGGACCGGGAGAGATCGACCTGGGCGAAGTGCAGCTTGTCGTGGGCGACCTCGGGCTCGGCAATGTCCAGGGCCAGCACGCGGTCGATCTGGTCGTTGTCGAGCAGCCGCGGGAGCGCCAACCGGCCGATGGAGCCGTTGGCGCCCGTGACCGCGACGCGGAGCTTTTTGACGCGTGACTTGGCGGGCATTCGCGCCCCCGGGAAAGGCCACTGTTGCTATCCCGCGCGGCACGGGGTGTCAACGAAGCCGGGCTTCGGGCTGGGGGCCGCGGGCTTCGGGTCAAGATACCCCTGCAGTGTCCCTTCCTTCCTTCATCGACATCCCACGCTTGGCGAGGCGTGCGAACTTGGCCGGGCCCGCCTGTGCCCGCGCGCCCGGTCCGCTGCGAATGGATGGGACGTGCGAAAGCGCACGCGCCGCGACCCCGGTTCCTTGTCGCCCGCATGCCGCACTGCGTAGATCGGCGGCCCTGAATGCGAGCAGGGGCTGGAGGACGCGGACCATGGACTCGAGTCTCTCGGCGATTGGGCCGACGTGCCTGGTGACCGGCGGCGCCGGCTTCGTGGGCCAGGCGTTGGTCAAAGGCCTGCTGGAGCAGGGCCTCAAGGTGCGGATTCTCGATCGGCGGCCGCCCCACGGCGAGCTCGCCAACGACCCGCGGGTCGAGGTGCTCGTCGGTGATCTGCGCAACCGCTCCGCGGTGTGCGAGGCGGTCCGCGGGTGCTCCACCGTCTTCCACGTCGCCGCGGTGATGAACTTCCTCGGCATCGCCCGCCCCGAGGTGCGCGACGAGGTCTTCAGCATCAACCTGGGAGGCACGCGCAGCGTCCTCGACGCCTGCCTCGACACCGGCTGCCCGCGGCTGGTCTACACGAGCACCAACACGGTCTGCTACGGCGACGCCGGGGCCCAGCTCGAGGACGAGTCGCGGCCCTACGCCCGCCGGCCCGTCGACCTCTACGCCCAGAGCAAGATCGCCGCGGAGAGCCTGGTGCTCGCCGCCAACGGCCGCCGGCTGAAGACCGTCGCCATCCGCCCCGCGGGCATCTGGGGCGCCGGCCCCGGCTGCTACATGCTCGAGAAGTTCGTCTCCGAGCTTCGCGCCGGGCGGCTCGTCGCCACCATCGGCGACCAGAAGGCCGCCGCCGACAACACGCACGTCGCCAACGTCGTCAGCGCGGAGCTGCTCGCGGCGGCGGCGCTCGTCGACAAGCCGCAGGCGGCGGCCGGCCAGGCGTTCTTCGTCACCGACGAGGAGCCGATGCCGCTGATGGACTGGTTCCGGCCGCTGACCGAGGCGCTCGGCTACCGGGTGCCCAAGCGCAACCTCCCGGCGTGGCCGCTCTACCAGGTCGCGCACCTGTCGGAGTGGGCGCACCGCTTCGGCGGACCGAAGCCGTTCATGACGCGGCTCGAGATCCACAACATGACCACCACCTTCACCTTCAAGAGCGACAAGGCGCGCCGCGAGCTCGGGTACCGGCCGCTGGTGCAGCACGCCGAAGGGATGAAGGAGTGCATCACCTACTGGCGGGAGCACCGGGCGTGAAGGACTGCTACGACGTCGTCGTGGTCGGGTTCGGCGCCGCCGGGGCCTGCGCGGCCATCGAGGCGGCGCGGGCCGGCGCGAGCGTGCTGGTGCTCGAGCGCTACGACGGCGGCGGGGCGACCAAGCTCTCCGGAGGCGTGGTCTACGCCGGCGGCGGCACCAATCCGCAGAAGGCGGCCGGGGTGGAGGACGACGTCGAGTCGATGCTGCGCTATCTCGTCCGCGAGACCGAGGCGGGCGTCGACGAGGCGGTGCTGCGTGCGTTCTGCGAAGCGAGCCGCGACAACCTCGCCTGGCTCGAGTCGATGGGCCTGCACGTCCCTCCCAAGCTCTTCCCGGAGAAGACCACCCAGCCGCCGGACGGCTTTGGCCTCTACTACTCCGGCAACGAGCAGCCCTACCAGGACTCGGCGCGCCCCGCCGCCCGTGGCCACGTGCCGGGCGGGAAGGGGATGACCGGCGGCGAGATCTTCGAGGCGCTGCGCAGGGCGGCCCGCGCCGCCGGCGTCGAGATCCGCACCCACGCCAAGGCCGAGCGGCTGGTGGCGGACGGCGAGGACGGCATCCGCGGCGTGGAGCTCTCGGACCTGTCCGGCCTCGCCGCCGGCGCCCACGGCCTGCTCGGCAAGCTCGGCATGGTCGGCGGGCCGGTCCCGGCGCTGGGGCGATCGCTCGAGAAGCGCGGCAAGCGCTCCATCGTCGCCGCGAAGACGGTGGTGCTCGCCGCCGGCGGTTTCGTCTTCAACGCGCAGATGATGAAGCGCTACGCCCCGGCCTACGCGGGCTGCATGCCGCTGGGAACGCCCGGCGACGACGGCAGCGGCATCGAGCTGGGCCAGGCGGTGGGCGCCGCCGTCTCGGCCATGGACCGCTGCGCCGCCTCGCGCTTCCTGTGCCCGCCCGAGGCCTTCGTCACCGGCCTGCTGGTGAACCAGAATGGCGAGCGCTTCTGCGACGAGACGCTCTATGGCGCCACGCTCTCCGCGCACATCGCGCAGCAGCCGCACGCCCGCGCCTGGCTCATCGTCGACTCGCGCCAGCACGAGCTCGCCGACCGGCAGCTGGACGAGGAAGAGGACGTCGTCGACCAGCCGCTGGAGGAGATCGTCACCGGCCGGCGCAACGCGCTCATCTTCCGCAAGCTCACCGGGAGCGGGAACCTGCACCTCAACCGCAAGCGCGCGGACAGCCTGAGCGAGCTGGCCCGGAAGATCGGCGTGCCTCCGACGGCGCTCGAGGAGACCGTCCGCGCCTACAACGCGGTCGCCACCGGCAGCGCCAAGGATGGCTTCGGCAAGCGCCCGGCCTACGTCGCGGCGGTCCAGGAAGCCCCGTTCTTCGCCGTCGACTGCCGCCTCGACAGCTCCCTCTTCCCCAGCCCGTGCCTGACGCTCGGCGGCCTCAAGACCGACGCGCTCACCGCGCAGGTCCTCGACGAGACCGGTGCGCCGATCCGCGGGCTCTTCGCCGCCGGGCGGAATGCCGCCGGGGTCTGCTCGCGCTCGTACGTCAGCGGCCTGTCCATCGCGGATTGCGTATTCTCCGGCCGCAACGCCGGGCGCAGCGCCGCCAAGGTGGCCCGGAACTGAACCGACTCTTCTCTTCGGAGATTTCTCGCCATGGAAAAGCTCGTCTACCTGCTCTGGGGCCCCGAAAACGTCCGCAACGACCGCGCGGCGACGCGCGACCTGCTGGTCAAGGAGTGCGGGCCGAAGCTCCTGGCGCTCGACCCCAAGCGGCTGGTCGTTCACGTCGCCGACCCCGAGTCGAAGATGATGAACCCGATGCCTTTCGGGCCGAAGGATTCCGCCGCAGATCAGCGGGTCGGTCGACCTCTGGGTGGAGGACCTCGAGCAGCGCAAGCCGTTCGAGGACGTGCTCACCGCCGCCGGCTTCAAGCTCAGCGGCTACCACGTCGAGGAGTCGATCTACCGCGACTACGGCGGCAACCCCCACGCCGCCCCGCGCCACTGGGCCGACGGCGAGCGCTCGCCGGGCGTCACGGTCATCACGTTGCTCGAGCGCCCCAAGCGCCTCGACTACGACGAGTGGATCAAGCGCTGGCATGGCCAGATGTCGCCCGTCTCCGAGGCCATCCAGCCGCGCACCCGCTACGTCCGCAACCGGATCCTGCGGCCGGTCACCGAGGGCGCGCTGGCCATCGACGGCATCGTCGCCGAGATGTGGCCCTCCACCCGCCACTGCGAGAATCCGTTCCTGTTCTTCGGCGCCGGCTGGAATCCCATCAAGCTCGCGGTCAACATGACCAAGATCCTGGGGGCGGTGACGCACTTCCACGATCTGTCCCGGGTGCGCACCGCACCGGTCTCCGAGTACTTCCTCAAGACCGACTTCCAGTCGCCGGCGAAGGGCTGAGATGCCTTTCTTCCAACGCCCCCCAGCCGCCTACGAGACCCGCCCCGGTTTCGCGCTGGTGCCCGTCCCCGGCCAGCTGCGCCTGATGCCCAAGGCGTTGGCGCTGCCGCTGCCTGCCAAGGCCGACGTGCCCAAGGGCCACGTGCTGGTCGACCTGAAGGCGGCGCTGCTGTGCCACTCCGACCGGACTCAGGGCGAGAACCCGGAGAACCGCGGTGGTGTCACCGTGGGCCTCGAGCCCTGGCTGCCGACCGGAGGCCGCGTCCTCTTCCACGAGGTCGCAGTCACGCTGCGCTATTGCGCCCCGGACGTCGCGGCCGCGCATCCCGAGTGGAGCGCGGGCGCCGCGGGAACGGTGCTGGTCCGCTGGGACGAGTTCCGCGGCCGCACGCCCTGCACCTGCCCCAACTGCGCCCGCGGCAACGCCAAGAACTGCTACTTCGGCTTCGAGCGGATCGTCGAGTTCGGCATCAAGGAGGTCCCGGGCGGCGGGCAGCGGCGCTTCGTGGTGCCGGCCAGCGCCTTCGTGCCGCTCAAGCCGGGGATGCGCCCGCATTGGGGCGCGCTGGTCGAGCCGACCTCCACCTTCGCCAACGGTTTCAACGAGGCGCTCTCCATGGCCCGCGCGAGCTATGGCCCGGAGTGGCCGGCGACGCTCGAGGGCAGGAGGCCCGCGGCGCTCTTCTTCGGCCTGGGGCCCATCGCGCTCTTCGGCTGCGTCGTCGCCAGGCACCTGGGCTTCACGCCGATCGGTGTCAGCCGCACGCCGCTGGAGAAGAACCCGCGGGCGCAGGCGCTCGTGAAGTTGGGCGGCAAGTACTTCACGCTCGACCAGGAGCCGAAGACGGGCTGGAAGGACGTGCTGCCCGGGCACCGGATCTTCGTGGTGGGCGAGGGGAGCGGCGACGCCGAGTCCTTCCAGCTCTTGGATTACCTCGCCAAGTCCGGCCGTGCCGAGCGCTGGGAGCCGCTGACCGCGTTCCTGTTCCAGAGCATCCCCGGCGCGACCAAGGGCGTCAGCTTCGAGGGCGGCCTGTCGCTGACGATGCAGACCCTGCACTCGAACTTCGTGCGCTTCTTCGTCAACTCCAGCCGCAAGGACTTCGACCTGGCGCAGGACGCGCTTTTGTCCGCTCCACCGGAGGTGGTCGAGGGCTTCTTCACTCGGATGGACGGGAGCTTCGAGGCGCTGGCCGACCGCTTCTGGGACGTCTGGGACGGCAAGCACGGCGCAGGCAGCGGCCTCATCCGCACCGGCGTCTGGTTCCAACACGACGATCTGCCGCCCGTCGACTGAACGACGCTGGCCGCAGGCGCACGCATCGGGCTTCGCTGCGAGGCCTCACGAGCAAGCAAGCAACGGAAGGGAAGGGACGGACATGGGACTGCTGACCCGCAAGGTGATGGGCGAGGACGGCTTCTTCAACAAGGTGGTCCGGCGGCGCAAGCTCGAGTCGGTCTTCCTGTTCGTGACCAACGACTGCAACTCGAAGTGCCGCACGTGCTTCTACGCCAAGGAGACGCACCCCGGCGAGAACCTGACCTTCGCGCAGATCCGCAAGCTCTCCGAGACCGCGCCGCGCTTCGACAAGCTCTGGCTCTCGGGCGGCGAGCCGTTCCTGCGGCCGGACCTCGTGGAGATCATCGAGCTCTTCTACCGGAACAACGACATCCAGACGATCAACCTGCCCACCAACGGCCTCCTGCCCGAGCGCGTGGAGACCGAGGTCCGCCGGCTGGTCGAGCGCTGCCCGAACCTGGCGGTGCACCTCAACTACTCGCTCGACGGCCTGGGCGCGGTCCACGACCAGCAGCGCGGCGTCCCCGGCGGCTTCGCCAAGACCATCGCCGCCATGGAGCGGACCGGCGCCGCCTTCGCCGGCCACCCGCGCGTCCACCAGAACGTGGCGACCGTGGTCACCGGCGAGAACATCGACCAGCTCTTCGACCTGGGCTGCTACCTGTTCAAGCGCTTCCGCCTGGCCACGCAGTTCTTCGAGGCGGTGCGCGGCGAGTCGCGCGACCCGCACCTCGCCCGCGCCAACCGCGAGCGCCTGGAGGCGTTCCACCGGCAGATCCTGCCGCTGATGGACGCCACCGCCGACCGGCTCTTCAAGGACCTGCCGCCGGGTGGCAGGCACCTGGCGAAGGTCTCGTTCATGGGCGTGATGGGCGAGCTGTACCGGATCCAGCGGGCGAACCTGAGCGGGCCCTCGCGCTGGGGCATGGACTGCACCGCCGGCGAGACGACGCTGGTCCTCGACCACGACGGCGGCTTCCGCTCCTGCGAGCTGCGCCCGCGCATCGGCAACGTGCGCGACTACGGGTTCGACCTGAAGGCGGTGCACGAGTCGGTGACGATGCGCGAGGAGATCCGCACGCTGGGCGGCGGCGAGCGCGCCAACTGCTGGTGCACCCACACCTGCTGGATGCTCTCCTCGATGAAGTTCAGCCCCCGCAAGATCCTGGTGGAGGTGCCGCGGCGCTTCATGGAAGCCCGGCGCGATCGCGGACCGGCGCTCGACATCGATCGGATCGATATCGCGGAGCTCGAGCGCCGGTACGGGCTGGCGGGGAGGAGCTGAGGCCATGCGCATCGTCGTCGGAATCGCCGGGTCGCGCGGGGATGTCCAGCCGGTCATCGAGATTGCGACCGCGCTGCATCGGCGCGGGCACGACGTGAAGGTGTTCGCGCCGCGCAAGTTCGAGGAGACCATCGTCGGGCGCGGCCTGGATGCCGGCTACTTCAAGACCGACAGCGAGCAGCTGATGGGCTCGCTCGACCAGGGCATCAAGTCGGTGAAGAACATCCTGACCTGGGCGACCGAGGCGATGATCGACCAGTTCGAGAAGCTGATCCCGGCGACCGCGGGGGCCGACGCGCTTCTGACCGCGGTCAACGAGATCGGCGCGCAGACCGTGGCGCAGTACCGGAAGATCCCCCACTTCCGGCTGGGGTACTGCCCGTTCCTGCCGGGCGACCAGGTGCCGCCGCTGGTGCCCATCACCTTCAACCTGCCCGTCGCCGCCAACCGGATCGCCTGGCAGGGCGTCGACGTGGCGACCAAGCTGCTGTTCGGCAAGACGCTGGACCGCAAGCGGCGCGAGCTGGGCCTGCCGAGGATTGGCAAGGTCACCGAGTACAGCGCCGGCTCGAGCCACAACTTGCTGGGCTATGACCCGCTCCTGTCGCCGCCCGCGCCGGGCTGGCGGTTCACCTATGACTACGTCGGCTATCCGTTTGGTGGCGACGAGGGCTCGCTCACGCAGGAGGTCGAGGAGTTCCTCGCCGATGGTTCGCCGCCGGTCTACATCGGCTTCGGCAGCGTGGTGGTCCCGGACCCGGACGCCACCACCCGGATGATCCTCTCGGCGGTTCGCAAGGTCGGCTGCCGGGCGATCATCGGCCAGGGCTGGACGGGGCTTGGCAAGAACGTCACCAGCCTGCCGCGCGGCGTGATGCTGCTGGGCGCCGCGCCGCACCGGACGCTCTTCCCGCGGATGGCGGGCATCATCCACCACGGCGGCTCCGGGACCACGCACAACGCCGCCCGGGCGGGTGTGCCACAGGCAGTCGTCCCGCAGATCCTCGACCAGTACTACTGGGGCAAGCGGATGTTCGAGCTGGGCCTCGGTCCTGCGCCGGTGCCGCTCACGCGGCTGACCGAAGGGCGGCTGGTCGAGATGTTGCGTGGTGTGCTCGAGCGGACCTGCGCGAGGCAGGCCAAGACTGTCGGCGGACTCATCCGGGAGGATGGGGCGCAGGTTGCGGCCGGAATCATCGAGAGCGCGCTCGCCGGCAAGAAGGCCGAGTCGGCGGAGCCGCGCAACGTGGTCCCGCTGCACCTGACCCGGGACGTCGGGTAATACCGGCCACTCAGTCGGACGGATGTGTCGTGGAGCTGCCGGCCTCCGCGCCGGGTCGGACGGACGGTCGGACGGGCCACTGTCGCCTCGAGCAGGCGCGCCATTCCGACTTGCACGAGAACAGGCGCGGCCAACACGACCCGGCTCCGACGACACGACCGACACGACCCGGCGCGGAGGCCGACACCTCCACGACACGACCGACGCGACCCGCGCGGAGGCCGCCCTGGTCCCTGTCCGGGAACTCAGTCCGTGGGCGACTTGGGACTGGACTGCGCCTCCGAGGCAGCCTCGGGCGTCTTCTCCTTGCTCGTCGTGGGCTTCTTCTCCTTCTTGCTCACCTCAATCCACTGCGCCTTGTTCGCGCCCTGCTTGGTCTCGTAGGACGCGCGCACCTCGGCGCCGGCCTTGATCTCGTCCAGGGTGCCCGTACGCCCGTCGATGAAGATGGTGGTCGTCTTGTCGACCTGGAGCGTGAGCGCCGAGCCCTTGTTCTGCTCCAAGGTCACCCGGTTCCGGTCCTTGTCCACCTGGCCGACGGCCCCCCGCGCCTCGCGCAGCCCTGCGTCCTTGGGCGGGTCGTCGGCCCTGGCCGTACCGAGAGGAAGCCCCGCCAGCATCGCCGCCACCACCCACGCCTTCGCCGCCATCGACGCCTCCAGGAGCATGCCCCGTGTTCCTTCGAGCAACCGCGGTGCCACCCCGCCATCCGGGAGCCTGTCGCCGTGGTTGCCCACCCGCGGAAAGGTGCTACCGGGCCAGCCCGGTGCGCATCCTCGAATCCCGAGCGGGCAGCGCTCGCCCCGAGTAGACTCCCCCGCCTTTGCGACTACGCCGGCACGAGGCCGGCGATCCGAAACACCGGCCCCATGGCCGGCGGCCCGAGGTGGGAATGAGCGTGCGTCAGCGCAACGACTGGGACCTCTACTTCATGGAGATCGCGCGCGTGGTGGCCAGCCGGGCGACCTGCGACCGCAAGCACGTCGGCGCGGTGATCGTGCGGGACCGGACCATCCTCTCCACTGGCTACAACGGGTCCATCCGCGGCCTGCCGCACTGCGACGAAGTGGGCCACATGATGGAGAACGGCCACTGCGTGGCGACCATCCACGCCGAGGCCAACGCCATCCTGCAAGCCGCCAAGAACGGCGTGGCCATCGACAAGTCGGAGATCTTCATCACCGCCAGCCCGTGCTGGCCCTGCTTCAAGCTCATCGCCAACGCCGGCATCAAGCGGATCGTCTTCGGCGAGTTCTACCGGGACGAGCGGATCTTCGAGTACGCGCAGAAGCTGGAGATGGAGCTCGTGGGGCTGGGCGAGGCGGCGAAGAAGGGTTAGCCGAGCCGCGGAGGAGGACCCCGACCATGGAGTACCTGCCCGCCATCGGCTCGAGCCTGCTCGTGCACGGGCCCATCTACCTCACGATGCTGGTGGGGATCGTCCTGGCCATCGTGCGCTGGGACCGGCACCCGCGCACCTCGCTGTTCGCGGTGGTGTCGCTGATGGGCAGCCTGCTGCTCAGCGTGGCCGGCACGGTGATCGGCATCGCGCTGCCGATGTCGCTGCACCAGCGGGGCGTGTCCGTGGCGCAGGTCGGCATCTATCTGGCCGCCTGGTCTGGCGTGCTGTCGCTGCTGCAGGCCGGCTGCTGGGGACTGCTGCTGGTCGCGCTCTTCGGTCCGCGCGGCACGCCGAAGCCCGCGTCGGCCTCCTGACGTGGTCTTTCTCTATCGGCGCGCGCGTCCCAGGCGGAACGCCAAGAGCGGCGCCAGCGCCAGCGCGAGCGGGACGAGCAGCTCCGCTCCCGACGCCGAGCAGCCCCCGCCCGAGCCCCCCGAGCCTGCGTCTGGCCGGCCCGCGTCCGCCGAGACGATGGGCGAGGAGGCGGGGTAGCAGCTGCCGCGGTCGCAGTAGGGCGCCTTGGTCGGGCAGATCACGTATCGGCAGGGGTTGTCCTGGCAGGTGCCTGAGAGGCAGACGAGGAACTTGTCGCAGGCCTGCGGGCAGACGCAGCTCGAGCCGTTGACGCACGGGTCGTCGACGCAGGTCCCGCGGTCGCAGTACTGGCCGGTGAGGCAGCGCGCGGGGCAGGCGTCGACGCAGGCGCCGTCGCGGCAGAACTGGAGGGCCCCGCAAGTGACGGTCGCACACGGATCTTCGACGCACTGGCCCAGGTTGAGCCGGTACTTGCCCTGGTCGTAGGACTGGAGGTTCTGCGTGCAGCGCTGGCCCGCCGGGCAGCCGCCGATGCCGTAGCAGGAGTCGTCGCAGGAGTTGCCGTGCAGCTCGCCCTGAGCCACCGAGGCGATCTCGTCGAAGGTGGCGTTGAGCGTCGGCAGGTCGCTGGCGTCGTAGTACTGGCAGGGGATGCGCGGCCCGGTGGGGTTGGCGGGGTTGGCGCAGGTCCCGCTCGGGCGCGGCTTGCCGCCGGCGGCCGCCAGCCGGTCGAGCCGCGCCGGGCTCACGTCGGAGCCGAAGCCGATGACGAAGGTCTCGACGCCGTTGGCGCGCAGCCGGTTCAGGCTGTCGACCGCGAGGCTGGTGTTGCTGTCGTAGGCGGCCTGGGTCGCGTCCTGCACGGGGCAGGTCGGGTCGCCGTCGGTGAGCAGCACGACGAAGCGTCGCCGCGTGCCGTCGTTCATCTCGGGCAGCGCGCCCACCTGGTCGAGCGCGGCGGAGGTGGGCGTGAACTGCCATGGGCTGAGCCGCGACAGTGCCGAGGCGATGGCATCGGCGTTGTAGAAGTCGCACGAGACCTGGAAGCTCGCCCCCCGCGCACGTGTCGGTGCCAGGGCCGGGGAAGTCGAACAGGCCGAAGCGCATCACGCTCTGGCGCGGCGGCACGAAGGCGTTGATGGCCTGGGTGGCGATGGTCCACTTGCTCGTCGCAGGGGGACGCGGGTCCTGCATGCTCCCCGAGCGGTCGAGGAGGATCATCATGTTCGGGCACTTCTCCGCCCACGCGGGGACGCTCGCGAACAGGACGCCCAACGCCGCCGCGGCCGTCGCCGCCACCGACCCGCTCCGCCCCCACATCGCCCGCCTCCCCGGACAGGACCGACGAGGGCCCCATCCCCTGCGGCGGAACGTGCGCACGGCTGCTCGGCCGGGCCAGCGTCAAGCCGGTCGCGCCGTCGCGACGCGTAGTACCCGGCCTCCGCGCCGGGGGTGGGCAACCGTCTGGAGAAGAGAACCCGAAGCGCGCCGTCGCGACGCGTAGACGGCGTGGAAGCCGGCCGCTACCAGCGGTCGCGGTGAACGACGTCGGCGAGCGCCTTGCGCTGCTTGGGCCGCCCCGCCTCGGCGGGATAGCCCAGCGGGAAGAAGGCGACCGGCTCGACCCCCGCCGGCAGGGCCAGCAGCTCGCGCGCGGCCACCGGGTCGAAGGCGCAGACCCAGCAGGTGCCCAGGCCGAGGTCCTGGGCGCAGAGCGTCATGTGGTCCAGGGCGATGGCGCAGTCGACGTCGCCGTGAACCTTGCCGTCCTTCTTGCGCACCCAGGCCGCGCCGGTCTCGCAGCAGACGGCGACGACGACCGGCGCCTGCTCGTAGAACCACGCCTTGTCGTAGACGGCCTTGAGCTTGCGCCGCTGCTCCGGGTCGGTCACCACCACGAAGCCCCACGGCTGCAGGTTGCAGGCGGAGGGCGCGATGTGCCCGGCTTCGAGCACGGCGTCGAGCTTCTCGGGCTCGACGGGGGTGCTCTGGTAGGCGCGGATGGACTTGCGGGCGCGGGCCAGCTCGAGAAAGGCGGTCATGGTGGTGTCTCCAGATGGGTGGGCAGGGCCGGGGTGGACTTGAAGAGCCGGGCGAGCTTCCAGCGCGGCGCCGACGAGCCGGCGCAGCTGCGCCTCGTCGAGGGGGCGGGGGGCGACGATCAGCAGCGCGTCGCCGACGCCCTCGTAGCTCCAGCCGTCGGCCGCGTGAGCGGCGAACCAGGTTCGGGAGCCGCCATCGAAGCGGGCGCGGATGGCGTCGACCTCCTCGCCTTGCACCAGCACCGTGGCCGAGAAGGAAGGATCGTCCGGAAAGGGGATGTCCTGGAGGTTGGCCAGCCGGCCCAGCTCGTCCAGCAGCTTGCGCGGCCGGGCGAAGAAGGCCGGCAGTCGCAGCGCCGAATCCTCGACGAGGCAGGCGGTCTGGAGCGTCGTGCGCCGCGAGCGCAGCACCAGGTCGCGCTCGAGGTGCGCGATTCTCCGCGACGTCCACGCGCGCGCCGTCGAGCGGGCCGAAGACGCGGCGCTGCTGCCGGTGGTCGGCGCCGGAGCGGCAAGCCCGGAAGCGGCCGAAGCGCCCCAGGCCGCTCTCGCGCGACAGGTATTGCCAGCCGTGGACCGCCGCGAGCGCCTTCCACGCACGCGTGCGCTGGACGTCCAGCAAGGCGAACAGTGCGAGCGAAGCCAGGGCGACGCCGAAGATGAGGGTGAGCAGTGCCATCCGCCGAACTGCTTGCCAGGGAACGGACCGTCCCGCAAGCTGCGCGGACCTCACCCCAGCCCCCTTTCCGGATTCGCTGAGAGGGGAGAGTACGAGTTCGGAGCAGACATGGAGCCCGGGACCTGGATGAAGGAGCTCGGCGCGGCGATCACCGTCTGTGACCGAGACGGGATCATCGTCGAGATGAACGAGCGGTCGGCCACCACGTTCCAGAAGGACGGCGGCCGGGAAGCTCATCGGCAAGAGCCTGCTCGACTGCCACCCGGAGCCCGCGCGCTCCAAGCTCAAGAAGCTGCTCGAGACCCAGGGCACCAACGCGTACACCATCGAGAAGGCGGGCGTGAAGAAGCTCATCTACCAGGCGCCCTGGTACGTGAAGGGCGAGTTCCGCGGGCTGGTGGAGCTCTCGCTGATCATCCCGTTCGAGATGCCCCATTTCGTGCGCACCCCGAAGGTCCCGTAGCGCCCGCCCACCGGAAGGCACGGAGGCGCGCCAGCGGTTAACCTGCGAGGCGACGCGTCAGGAGGGAGTGCCATGCCGCAGAACGTGCTCGACCGCATCCCGCTGGGGGGCATCGTCAGCGTCCGCGATCGCCTGCTCGAGCTGCAGGCGAAGGGCCGCAAGGTCTATCGCCTGGAGTCCGGCGACCCGTCCTTCTCCATTCCGGTCCACGTCCGGGTCGCGATGGAGCACGCGCTCGGGGCGGGCCACACCCACTACACCGCCGGGACGGGCATCAAGCCGCTGCGCGAGGCCCTGGTCCGCAAGCTGGTGGAGGAGAACCGGATCCCGGTGAACGGCCCGGACCGGGTCTTCGTCACCAACGGCGCGATGAACGGGCTGTACGTGACCTTCCGCGCGCTGCTCGAGCCGGGCGACGAGGTGATCGTCCCCAGCCCCACCTGGACCGAGACCTTCGACAACGTCAGCCTGGCCGGCGGCACCCCCATCCACGTCCCGCTCGACGAGGCCCACGGCTTTTGCTGGGAGCCGGAGCGGGTCGAGGCGGCGATCACCCGGCGCACCAAGGCCCTGGTCATCAACTCGCCGCACAACCCCACCGGCACGGTGCTCCCGCGCGAGGACCTGGAGGCGATCGTCAAGGTCGCCGAGCGGCACGGGCTCTGGGTGGTCAGCGACGAGGCCTATGAGCACGTGCTCTTCGACGGACTGAAGCACGTCAGCGCCGGGTCGCTGGGCTACCCGAAGGTCGTCAGCGTCTTCTCCATGTCCAAGAGCTACGCGATGAGCGGCCTGCGCGTCGGCTACCTCGCCTGCAACGACGACCTCATCGCCGAGCGCTACACCAAGCTCCTGCGCTGCACCATCAACGGCGTCAACTCGGTGGCGCAGCACGGGGCGCTCGCCGCCATCACCGGACCCCAGGACGACACCCGGGCGATGCGCGCCGAGTACCAGAAGCGGCGCGACGCGCTCTGGGAGGCGGTGCAGGGCGTCGCGCTCTTGCGGCCCTACAAGCCCACTGGCGCCTTCTACCTGTGGGCGCGCATCGGCGAAGGGTGGAAGGGTGGCAGGAGCGGGTGGGACATGACCGACTATCTGCTCGAGCGCGGCGTCGGCAGCGCGCCCGGAGAGGTCTTCGGCCCCGCCGGAGCCGGGCACGTCCGCTTCGCCTTCAGCTGCGCGACCGAGCAGGTCGTCGCCGGCGCGGTGGTGCTCAAAGAGGCGTTGGCCGGCTGAGGGCGGGAGGGCCCTCCCCCCTGCCCCCTCCCAAACCTCCCAAACGGCGGGAGGGGGTTCGCTCGTTGCCTTCGGCAACCTTGGTCGGAGCTCTTCGTACCGCGACTGCTGATCTTCCTCGCCCTGTCGGCCGTCCATGTTGATGACCGCCGACATATCTTACGCAGGCTGTGCCCGAGGTCTTCGGCCCATGGAAGCCGGCACATCTGCTTGCGCGGGGAGCAGGTTCATCGAGGAGGACCGTCGCAGGCGCGGGCGGTGCTCAAAGAGACCCGTGGCGGCAGAAGAGCTCCGACCAGGATCGCCGAAGGCAACCAACGAACCCCCTCCCGCAGTCTGGGAGGGGGCAGGGGGAGGGCTGAGGGGGCAGGGGCGAGTGCCCTTTAGAAGCACACGCCGGCGCCGACGGTGAACATCAGGTCGTCGAGGTAGCCGCGCCGGATGCCCACCAACTCCACGCGCCAGGCGAAACCGGCGAAGCGGTGGAAGTACCAGTTGGAGCGCACGCCCACGCCGTAGACGAGCCCGCCCTTGACCCCGGTGAAGGAGGTCGTGCCGCCCTGCACGTCGTAGGTCACCGGCATGATCATCAGGGCCGGGCCGATCTTCGCGTAGAAGAGCACCGGCGGCAGGGGATAGCCGAAGAGGACGTCCAGGGTGAGGTAGTGCGTGGCGGAGTTGACCCGCACCGCCTCGCTGCCCTTGGAGGTGTTCGTCGCCGAGGCCTGGTAGCCGAGCTCCAGGATCAGGTTCTCGTGCATGAACTCGAACTCGGGCGCGAAGGCCGCGCGGCCGATCTGGTAGCTGATGAGGAGACCGGACATGAAGTGCTCGGTGGCCCCGCCCGTCGCGCCGGACATCCACAGCCCGCCGAAGGCGAACTCCGCCGCGATTCCGTTGCCGGGCTCGTCGTTGCCGGCGAGCTGCTCCTCCTCGCCGACCTCGGGCTCGAGCTCCTCCTCGGCGGTCCGCGTCGTCTTCTTCCTGCGGCCACTGTCGTCGTCGCGCAGGCTCTCCTCGTCGCCTTCGCCGTCGCTGGAGCGACGACGCGAGGCGCGGGGAGCGGGCTCCTCTTCGCCGCCACCACCGCCCTCGTCGGACGAGACCTTCTTCGAGGCCGGAGCGGGCGAGGAGGACGAGGACGAAGACGACGAGGAGGACGCAGACTCGTCGTCGTCGCCAAAGTTCGACTTCTTCTTGGGCGGCGGCGGAGGCGAATCCTCGGCGGGCTTGGAGTCGTCCTCGACCGCCGTGGCGTGCTTGCGCTTCTTCTTGGAGGAGGTGGGGCTGGACGGCGCGACCTCGTCCCCGGTGGGCTCCTCGGGGGAGGTCAGGCGGGGCTTGCGGCGCTCCTCGGCAGCGAAGCCGGTTGCGGGCGCGGCCAGCGTCAGGGCGAGCAGGGCGATGAGGAAGGATTGGAGTCGCACGAGAGGCTCCCGGCTGGCTAGCGCGCGCACTTGCCCATGGACTGGGCGTCAGGGCAATCTTTGAAGTCGGTCCGCGCCAGGTCGAAGCGGTCTATGAAGGCGCTGCACAGCGCCCTCTTCAGGGTCGGGTCCTCCGCGCCGGCGATGACCGCGTCGAGGACGGAGGGCAGCGAGCTGCTGGCGCTCTTCTTGAGGCTGAATTGCGACTGGACCTGAGCGGAGTCGACCAGATCCTTCCATGAGGTAGACCCGCTCGCCCCGCCCTCGGCGTTCCAGAGCGCCTGGAACATCTGCCGCCGCGCGCCGCTCTGCCCGAGCTTGTCGGTGACCGGCTTGTCCTGGCTGGCGGCCCACATCGCCGAGGCGAAGACGCTGCCGATGGTGTAGTTGCAGCCCCAGGGCTCGCAGTAATTCTTCGCGTCCAGGAAGTTCTCGTGCCCGAGGGTCTCGAGGTTGTCCCACATCGTTTGGGTCATGCAGTGGACCCCATCGACCCGCCGCGCGCTGAGGATCTCCTCGTTGAGCGACGAGCCCATGAACTCGGTGTCGCAGGTGACGAGGTCGTCGCTGCAGGTCGCTCCTGTGCCGAAGACGTCCGCCGCACCTTCCTCGAGGGCGGCGATCAGGTTGAGGCCGGGAGTCCCTCCGAAATCGCTTGCCCAGTTGTCGAGGACGCCGGGGTAGGGCGAGCTGCCGAAGACGTTGTAGTTGAACATCGAGTGGCCGAACTCGTGCGCGACGATGCCGTGGTTGATGGCCATCGGCACCTGCTGGAAGGTCTGGAAGGGCATGATGAAGAAGCTCTGCGCCAGCGGCGCGTACATCGCGTTGTCGGTGACGGTGATGCCGTCCAAGGACACATACTCGGTGAAGTAGTAGACCTTGGGCACGCCGTAGCGCTTCTCGTTGATGGTGCCGCCGATGCGCTCGGTGATGAAGGAGTGGGCGCGCTCGAAGTTGTAGTAGGTCGTCGCCATCGCCAGCGAGTGGAAGTCCGCCGGCACCAGCGCACGGGTCCCCGTGTCCGGATCCTGGCTCTCGATGTACGAGGCGTTGACGTCGCTCCCCGGGTTCTTGGTGAAGTTCTGCAGCGCCTCGGCCACGGTGTTGCCGACCGCATCCTTCTCATTGAACTTGGAGCCGCCGACGAGCTTGGCCACCGAGCCCTGCAGCTTGGCGATGTCGGTGGGCGTGGTGAGCGTGACGGTGCGCGGCTCGTACACCCCCTCCCCCGAGTTGTAGACGAGGACCACGACTTGGTACGGCCCCGGACCACTCGGACCACAGGAGACGAGGAGGAGGGCCGCGGTGAAGGCCCACAGGAAGTGCAGTCGCATGGCGGCACTCTACCATCCTCATTCGGGGTGGGCTCTCGCCGTGAGAGCGGCTAGTCTCCGGCGCTTCGCATTCCACCTTCGCTCGAGAGCACCTCATGACCGACTCCCTCGTCCCAACCCGTCCCTGCGCCGTGGTGACTGGCGCCTCCGGAGGCATCGGCCTCGACCTGGCGCGGCTGCTGGCCGCCGACGGGCACGACCTCGTCCTCGTCGCGCGCAGCGCCGGCAAGCTCCAGGAGATCGGCAAGGAGCTGACTGAGCGCTTCAAGGTCCGCTGCGAGGCGATCCCCGCCGATCTCTCGAAGCTCGAGGGGGTCGAGGCGGTGGTCGCGGGCCTGGCCGCCCAGGGGCTCAAGCCGGACGTGCTCGTCAACAACGCCGGCTTCGGCCAGTCGGGCGAGTTCGCCAAGGCCGACCTCGCGCGGCTCCTGGAGATGATCCAGCTCAACGTGGTGTCGCTCACCGCGCTCACCGGGCGCCTCTTGCCCGGGATGATCGAGCGCAAGCGCGGGCGAATCCTCAACGTGGCCTCGACCGCTGCGTTTCAGCCGGCGCCGATGCTCGCGGTCTACTCGGCGACCAAGGCCTACGTGCTCTCCTTCAGCGAGGCGCTCTCGGCGGAGGTCGCGGGGAGCGGGGTCACGGTGACCACGCTCTGCCCAGGGGCCACGGTGACCGGCTTCGCGGCGGCCGCGGAGATGACCGAGTCGGCGCTGTTCAAGAAGATGCCGACCATGCAGTCCGACGTGGTCGCGAGGCTGGGCTACCGGGCGATGCTGAGCGGGCGCCGGACCATCGTCACCGGGTTCTGGAACAAGCTGGGCGCGCTCGCGGCGCAGCTCGCACCGCGGGGCCTGGTGATCCGGATGGCGCAGTCGCTCCAGGTGAAGGCGGGGTAGGCCACTCCCGCGGAGCCTCGGATCCGGGCTCCAAGCGCACTCGGCGTGCCTCACCCCCTGACCCCCTCTCCGGCAAGCGGAGAGGGGGAACCCGGCGCGTGACCCTGAGGCGAGGTCGGACCGAGCTTCATCCCTGACCCCTCTCCGGCTTCTCCTTCGACAAGCTCAGGACAGGGACGCAGAGGGGGAACTCGGGGCGATCCGAGAGTTGGCGGCCGCGGGCCTTGCGCCACTCGGCTCAGCTCGTGGCGAGCTGCTCCAGGAACTCCGCGGACGGCACGAAGAACTGGCAGCCGGTGACGGCGCGCGTGTAGCGCATCAGGTGGTCGTGGTGGCCGTGACGCTCGGCCACCATCATCCGCGTGAGCATCTTCTCGAAGTTCTCGGGCGTCTTGCCGTAGGCCACGAAGAAGAGCCCGGCTTCGTGGGTGGTGCCGTACGGCATGCTGTGCCGCACGATCTCCAGCTCCTTGCCGTCCTCCTCGATGACCACCCGCGCGATGTGCGCCGTCTTGGGCTTGGTCTCGTCGGGTAGCTCCTGGTCCTCGGCCTTGGTGCGGCCGATGACGCCTTCCTGCTCCTGCACCGACACCTTCTCCCAGGCCACCAGGTCGTGGACGTAGCGCTGGATGTTCACGTAGCTGCCGCCCTCGAAGCCCGGCTCCTCCTCGCCGACCAACGCCACCGGGGCCCGGTCGTCGCCTTTGGGGTTCTCGGTGCCGTCCACGAAGCCGGTCAGGTCGCGCCCGCCGAAGTGCTTGAAGCCGTGCACCTCCTCGACCAGGGTCACCGCGTCGCCCAGCGCCCTGCGGATCTCGCGGGCCAGCGCGAAGTTGGCGTCGTGGTGGTCGGAGTGGAGGTGGAAGAAGAGGTCGGCGGGCGTCGAGGGCGCCACCCGGGCGCCGTCGCGCACCAGCTTGAAGGGCGCCAGGTGCTTGGGCCGGGCCTTGCCGGTCACCTCGTCCCAGCGCTGCGAGCCGATGCCCATGGCGCAGTGAGGGGCGGGCTTGCCGGCCAGCTTGGCGACATCCGAAGCGATGCCCTCCAAGAGGCCGCCGACGCTGCGCACGGACTGGCCGCCCCCCGGCCGGACGAGCAGGGTCATGAAGAGCGCGAAGTTGCTGGATTCCGGGAGGATGGCGGACTGGGGGCGGGCCATGGTGGCGTTCTCCTGAACGTGAGGGCGGCGGAGGATAGCCAACAAACCGGGGCTGGAACCAGACCTTCGTGCCGTCCTGGGTTTGCGGGCTGGCGAGCCCCGTCCGTACAATCAGGACGCCATGCTGGAACTGACCTTCGAGTCCACACAGACCCTCAGCCAAGAAGCCTTCCGCCGCTTCGCCCTGAAGCGTTGGGGGCGGGACTCCAATCACTACGAGTTGCTCAACGGGAGAGTCGTCATGAACCCGCCGGCAGCCTTTCCACACGGCCAGGTCGGTGCTCGAGTTGCTGCCCTGCTGGTGCGCTACGGCGATCAGACCAGGCAGGGCATCGCACTGGATTCGAGCCAGGGGTTCGAGCTTCCTTCGGGCGACACGGTCGAGCCCGACGCCAGCTTCTTCTCCAAGGCGCGCTGGGACCAGGCGAAGGGCCAGGCCGTCGAGGGCGAATTCCTTCATGTCGTCCCCGACCTCGTCGTGGAGGTGCTCTCCCCAGCGACCGCCTCCCACGACCGGGGCGAGAAGAAGGCCATCTACGAGCGCAATGGCGTCCGCGAGTACTGGTTGCTCGACTGGCGCTCGCGCGACCTGACGATCTTCCACCTGGTCGACGGCCGGTTCGATCTCGGCAAGGTCTTCGGCGAAGCGGACCGGGCGCGGTCCGAGGTCCTTACCGGACTCGAGGTCGTGGTCCGCGACCTGTTGCCGTAAGGCCGAGCCTCACCCCCTGACCCCCTCTCCAGCTTCTCGGGCTTCGCGAGAGGGGGAACTCGGCGCGTGGCCCCGAGGCGACTCTTTGCCTCTCGGGATGAACGGCGATGCCTTGAATGCTCCTCATACGGAGCCTTCCTTCTCCGTCGTTGCCGGGGCCGGGGGGCTCGCCCTATAAGGTCGCTCCTGTCGCAGGCGGCGCGCCTGCCAGCAAGCAGCCAAGCCCAAGGAGACAGCCGTGCAAGAACGCTACGAACCCAAGGCCATCGAACCCAAGTGGCAGCAGCGCTGGGAGAAGGAAGGCCTGTTCAAACTCAAGGGCAAGGGCGAGAAGAAGTACCTGCTCGAGATGTTCCCGTACCCCAGCGGCGCCATGCACATGGGGCACGTGCGCAACTACCTCATCGGCGACGTGCTCGCCCGCTACTTCCGGATGAAGGGCTTCGACGTCCTGCACCCCATGGGCTTCGACGCCCTGGGCCTGCCCGCGGAGAACGCCGCCATCAAGGACAAGCGGCACCCGGCCGAGCGCACCAAGGAGAACGTGGCCCACTTCATCGCGGAGATGAAGTCGGTCGGCTACTCCTACGACTGGGATCGCGAGAATCAATACCAGCCATCCCGAGTACTACCGCTGGAACCAGTGGTTCTTCCTCAAGATGCGCGAGATGGGCCTGGTCTACCGGCGCATGAGCCGCGTCAATTGGTGCCCGGGCTGCGCCACGGTGATCGCCAACGAGCAGGTCAAGGAGGGCACCTGCGAGCGCTCGGGCGACCCGGTGGTCGTCAAGAAGATGCCGGAGTGGGCCTTCCGCATCACCCGGTACTCCGAGGAGCTGCTCCAGGACATCGACAAGAAGCTGGGCGAGTGGCCCGAGCGCGTCACGTCGATGCAGAAGAACTGGATCGGCAAGTCCGAGGGCACGTCGATCCGCTTCCAGATCGATGGTCAGTCCGAGTCGCTGGAGGTCTTCACCACCCGCTCGGACACGCTCTTCGGCGTGACCTACGTCGTCGTCGCGCCCGACCACGCGCTGATGCCCAAGCTTTTCAACGCGCAGACCAAGGCGGCCGTCGAGGCCTTCGCCGCCGACATGGAGCGCAAGGCGGCGCAGCAGAAGAAGGACGAGGAGCCGGAGAAGGAGGGCGTCTTCACCGGCGCCTACGCCATCCATCCCTTCACCGGCGCCAAGGTCCCGGTCTGGGCTGCC
The DNA here is from genome assembly GCA_049841135.1 of Myxococcales bacterium. GTDB lineage: Bacteria > Myxococcota > Myxococcia > Myxococcales > UBA5297 > JACRCT01. The sequence goes on along the minus strand of JASGHK010000001.1, from coordinate 661,707 downwards.
AACTTCGTCGTCAGCGACTACGGCACCGGCGCCGTCATGAGCGTCCCGGCGCACGACCAGCGCGACTTCGAGTTCGCCAAGAAATACGGCCTGCCCATCAAGCCGGTGATCGCGCCGGTGGACGGCAAGCTGGCGACCGCCGGCGAGCTGACCGCGGCCTTCGCCGACGACGGCGTCATGCAGGAGAGCGCCGAGTTCACCGGCTCGCCGAGCGAGGAGGGGCGCAAGAAGGTCGCGGCCGCGCTCAAGGCCAAGGACAAGGGCGGCCCGGCGGTGACCTACCGCCAGCGCGACTGGGGCTTCAGCCGCCAGCGCTACTGGGGCACGCCCATCCCCATCGTCTACTGCGAGAAGTGCGACCCGAACCACGAGGGCATCGGCGTCCCCGAGGACCAGCTGCCGGTCAAGCTGCCGGACATCGACGTGGCGACCGTGCTCACCGGCCGCGGAGAGCCGCCGCTCGCCAAGGTCAAGGACTGGGTCAACACCACGTGCCCCAAGTGCGGAGGCCCGGCGCGCCGTGAAGCGGAGACGATGGACACCTTCGTCGACTCCACCTGGTACTACGCGCGCTACCTCTCGCCCCACGACGACAAGGCCCCGTTCGACAAGGCCGAGGCCGAGCGGCTGCTGCCGGTCGACCTCTACGTCGGCGGCCCGGAGCACGCGGTGATGCACCTGCTGTACTTCCGCTTCTGGACCAAGGTCATGCGCGACATGGGCCTGCTCAAGATCGACGAGCCGGTCAAGCGCCTGGTCACCCAGGGCATCGTGAACGGCCCGGACGGCCGCAAGATGTCCAAGCGGTGGAACAACTCGGTGGCGCCCTCGAAGATCGTCGGCCAGTTCGGCGCCGACGCCGCGCGCACCTTCGTCATGTTCGCCGGCCCGCCCGAGAAGGACATCGACTGGTCGGACGAGCAGGTGGAGGGCTGCAGCCGCTTCCTGTCCCGCGTCTGGCGCCTGGCCTACGCGCAGCGCGAGGCCGCGGTCGAGAAGGCGCCGGTGGGCGGCGAGACCGGCAACGCGCTCGCCATCCGCAAGGCGACGCACAAGGCGCTCAAGGCCGTCACCCGCGACGTCGAGAACCTGAGCTTCAACACCGCCATCGCCCGGGTCATGGAGGCTCGTGAACTTCCTGATGCCCATGCAGCCGTCCACCGACAAGGCCGAGCGCGCCGCCATGGCCGAGGCCATCCGGCTGATGGCGGTGATGATCTCGCCGGTCGCGCCGCACATCGCCGAGGAGATCGACGAGGCCTACGGCGCCACCGAGAGCCTGCAGGCGCGCACCTGGCCGGCATTCGACGCCTCGCTCGCGACCGACGACTCGGTGACCTACGCGGTGCAGGTGTTGGGCAAGCTGCGCGGCCAGGTCCAGGTGCCGATGGACGCCAAGCAGGAGGACGTCCAGGCGGCGGCGATGAAGGACGAGAAGATCGCTGTGCACCTGACCGGCAAGACCATCAAGAAGGTGATCTTCGTGCCCAAGAAGATCATCAACTTCGTGGTCGGCTAGCGCAGATGAGGCGCGCGCTCGCCGCCGCGGTCCTGAGCACGGTTCTCGTCGCCTGCGGGTATCGCTTCACCGCGGGCGGCGGGCCGTTGCCTGGCGGCGCGCGCACGCTCTTCGTCCCGGTCTTCAGGAACGCGTCCGCCGAGCCGGGGCTCGAGGGCCCGTTCACCGACGCCTTCCGCCAGGAGCTGGCGCGCGCCGGGCGTGAAGGCGGCGAGCTCTCGGACGCGGTCGCGGTCGGGGAGATCGTGTCTGTCGTCGGCGGGCCGGTCATCTTCACCAACAGCTTCAACGATGCCGGTGTGCCGCTACCGGCGGCGACTGCGGCCTACCAGGTGCAGGCGACGGTGGTGGTGCGAGTCCTGAAGGGCGGGGTTCAGATCGCCGAGACGAAGGTGATGGGGGGAGAGGACTACCTGCCGCGCCTCGACGTGACCGCCAACGCGCTGGCGACTGGAGTGCTGGAGGCCGAGGCCAACCGGCGCATGGCGCTGCGGCGGCTGGCGGGCGTACTGATGAGGCAGGCGTACCAGAATCTGTGTGGGTTCTAGCGCCGGTACGAGGCCGGCGAGCCGGAGCCCGGAGGACCGCTTGAGGATCCCGCGGCTCGATCGCGCGCTCGTCCTGGAGATCGCCGGCCCGTTCGCGGCCGCGCTGGCCTTCCTGTTCGGCCTGCTCCTGACGATGCAGCTCTTGCGCGGGGTGGACGTGCTCTTGGGCTCGGGCGTGCGCCCGGCCGATCTGGGGACGATCCTCGCGTGCCTCGCGCCGCACTTCCTGGCGATGGCCATGCCCGTCTCCTTCCTCTTCGCCCTGATGCTGGTGGTGGGGCGCTGGTCGGAGGACCGCGAGGTGCTGGCGCTGGCCGCCTCGGGCATCGCGCCCTGGCGGCTTTGGCTGGCGCCGCTCGTCTTCGCGCTGGTGCTGGCGGCCTTCGGCACCTGGCTGGGGCAGGGGCCCGAGCCGCGCGGGCTCTCCGCGCTGCGCTCCCACGTCAACGTGCTCATCAAGCGCAACATGGCCGGCGACGTGAAGCCCGGCGTCTTCTACGACGCGCTGCGCTCGATGACGCTCTACTCGCAGGGCGTCTCGCCCAAGACCCGCCGGTTCAACAACGTGCTGCTCGCCGACGAGCGCGACCCGGAGGCCTCGCTCCTGGTGCTGGCGCACGAGGGCGTCGTCGACCCGCACGGCAGCGGCGGCACGCTGCGGCTGGTGCTCTCGGACGGGGAGATCCACCGCTCCTCGGCGCAAGGGGACGACTACGCGGTGGTGACCTTCGAGAAGGCCTCGCTCGACATCGGCGTGGGCGGCGACCTGTTGCGCAACTACCGGTTCGGCGCCTCGCGCGAGGAGTTGACCCCGGTGGAGCTGAAGGAGCGGTCGGCCAGGGCCGCAGCGAACGCGGACTGGGGCGGCTTCCGAATGTACGAGACCGCCTGGCACCACCGCGTCGCCGCGCCGCTGGCGGTCGTCGCCTTCGCGGCCTTCGGCGTGCCCCTGGCGCTGCGGCGTCGGCAGCGGTCCCGGGCGCTGGGGGCGGTCGCCACGCTGGGGATGTACGTCGGCTACTACGTCTGCTCGCGCGGAGCGGAGCTGGCGGCGGAGGGCGGGCGGGTCCCGCCGTTCGTCGGCGCGCACCTGGCGAACGTGCTCTTCGTGGTGCTGGGGCTCGTGCTCCTGCGCCGCGCGGCGCGGGTGGAGGCGTGAGGCCCGTGCGCATCCTCTGGCGCCATCTCGCGGTCGACTGGCTCAAGGCCTTCGCGGGCACGCTCGCGGCGCTCACCGCCATCTACCTGGTGGTGGACTACGTCGACAACGCCCGGCGCTACCAGGGCGACGACGCGCTGCGCTGGATCCTGGCGCTCTATGCCAACAAGGCCGTCACCGTGGCCTACGAGCTGCTGCCGGGCGCCATGCTGCTCGCCTCCGGCATCGTGCTGGCCGGCCTGCGCAAACGCAACGAGTGGACGGCGCTCCGGGCGCTGGCCATCGGGCCGGCCCACGTCTTCGGGCCGCTGGCGGCGGCGGCGGCGCTGGTGGCGGGTCTCGTCATCGGCACCGACGAGTTCACCGTCGCGCCCGCCAGCCGGCGCGCCGACGAGATCCACCTGGACAAGTTCCACTACGGCGGCAGCTGGGGCGCCTTCTTCGGCGAGGTGCGCTGGTTCCGCGGGCGGCGCAACATCTACCACCTGCGCCAGGGCAACGCCGAGACGGGCTTCCAGGACGTGACGCTGCTGACCATCTCCGAGGACTTCCGGCTGGCGCGGCGCATCGACGCCAAGAGCATGGTGCCAAAGGGTGGGCAGAGCTGGCTCCTGCGCGACGGGACGGTGCGCACGCTCTCCGGGAGCGCCTCGCAGGTCGTGCACTTCGTCGAGCGCGAGGTGCTGCTGGACGAGGACCCGGCGGCGTTCCGGGTCATCAAGGGACGGCCGGAGCAGCTCTCCTGGCGCGACCTGGTCGAGCAGGTGGAGCTGCGCCGGAACGTGGGGCTGCCGACCGAGCGCTGGAGCATGGCGCTCCACTCGAAGGCGGCGTACCCGCTGGCGGGAGTGCCGGGTGCGCTGCTGGGCTGCGCGCTCACGCTGCGGCCGGGGCGTCGCAGCTACCTGACCTCGGCGCTGGCGGAGGGGTTCGCCACGGTCATCGGGTTCTGGGCGCTGCTGGCGGTGCTCAAGGCCGCGGCGATGGCGGGCATGGTTCCACCGGCCGTGGCGTCGTGGGGGCCGTTCGTGCTGATGAGCTTGGGGGCGCTCGTGGCCGCGAGGTGGGCGCGGTAGGGGCGCCAAAGTCATGTCACGTTTCAGCTGCCTATCTTTAGCAGCCCCGAAACCGAGAGCTTGTCGAAGGCCCCGACACCCCGAGCTTGTCGAGGCCCCGACCCTCCACCTTTAGAAAACCGGGGGCTGAAGGCCCCCGGCTAACTGCACGAAGGCCACTAAAGTGGGCTGGCCCGGCGAGCTACCGCTGCGGAGGATCGGGCGCACCGCAACCATCCCGGCGGAAGTGCTCTGCAGAAGGAAGCCGTTTCGCCAGGGGGTGCCGCAGGTGAAGACTTGCCGGGCGGACCCGAGGCGCACTCGACGATCTCGTGTTCCGGTTCCAGTCGCTCAAGAAGCTCATCCGCCATCTGGGCGGCGTGGTGCACCTTCTGGTTGCGGATGAACTCCACGCGGGAGTGCCGGGGCCCAGCCCACTTCAGTGGCCTTTGTGCAGATAGCCGGGGGCCTTCAGCCCCCGGTCTCCATCTGGCAGCCCTGCCTGACCCGCTGGCCCCCTCGACAAGCGCGGGGTGTCGCGGCTAGCTTGCCCACCCCGTGGAACCTGCTCCTGCACCCATTCCGACTGCCGCGACTGCTGAGCCTGTCGCCGCACCTGCGCCGGTGAAGCCGTCGCGCCTCGCCACGACCGCCGCCGCGCTCATGGGCTTTTGGGCCCTGGGCACCCTGGGCATGGAAGGCGTCGAGCAAGCCGCTGCCGCCGGCGCGCTGCTCATGGCCCTGGCCACCTTCCGGCGCGCGAAGCTGGCCGAGGACCTGCGGCTCTTCGCTCTGCTCACCGTCGCGCTCGCGGCCTACCAGGCGCTGTCGCCGCTGCTGGCGCTGGCGCTGGGCTCGAGCCCGGAGCTGCCGCGCTCGGGCCGCTGGACCCAGGCGCTGGACACCCTTGCGCCGCTCTCCCTGGCCGTGATCGCCACTTTCGGCGTGCCCTGGAGGCTGCTCTTCTGGGGCCTGGGGATTGGGTGGCTGGTCGAGACCGCCGTCGGGCTCTTCCAGGTGCTGGTGAAGTGGCCCTGGGAGTCCTGGGGACCTATCAAGTTCCCGCTCCACCGGCTGCACCAGAACTACGCGCCCGAAGAGGTCGGCGTCCGCCGGCCCGGGTTGGGGCTCTTCTTCCACAAGCTCAAGTATGCCCACGAGGCGCTGGCCTTCTTGGGCACGTCGGTCTCCTTCGCGCTGCGCCCCGGCCCCTGGCGCAGCCGCGCGCTCGCCGCGGGACTGTCGGTGGCGCTGCTGGGCTGCGCGTACATGTCCTACGCGCGCGCGGCGCTGGCGGCGGCGCTGCTCATCGCGTTCCTGGGGCTGGCCGCGCTGCTGCCGGGCAAGGCGCGTCTCGCCGGCCTGGCCATCGTGGCGCTCGGCGTGGGGACGGTGACGCTCTCGCCGACGTGGAAGGTGCGGCTCGACAACGCGATCATCGCCGTCCAGAGCGGCGAGCGGGCGCAGGCCTGGGGCATCGGCTGGAAGGCCGTCAAGGACCACCCGGTGCTCGGCGTGGGCTTCGGCAACTACACCGTCGCCTCGCGTCCGTATCACTCGCCGGAGATCGACCCGGTGCTCTACACCTCCGCCCACAACGTGGAGCTGACGGTCTGGGCCGAGATGGGCATCGTCGGGCTCCTGCTCTACCTCGCTCAGCAACTCGCGCTGGCCCTGGCGCTGTGGCGGCGCTCGCGGGCCGGGTCGATCGTCGCGGCCGGGGCGCTGCTCTCGCTCGTCGCATTCCACTTCGTCGGCTTGAGCCACTTCATCCAGTTCCACAGCGGCGTGGCGCTGGCCTTCGCGCTGGTCTGGGGGCTGGGGCTCGCACCGAACGCACCGGGGCTCGCTGCCCCCAAGAACTCCTGAGAACGAGGCCGAACCGTTCTGCTAGGTTGCCGCACACCATGACCACTCCTCACCGAATCCTCGTCGCCATGGGCACCCGGCCCGAGGTCATCAAGCTCGCTCCGCTGGTCCGGGCGCTGCGCGCGCGTCCCGACCGCTTCCAGACCGTGGTCTGCGCGACCGCCCAGCACCGGCAGATGCTCGACCAGGCGCTCGAGGTCTTCGATCTCAAGCCGGACATCGACCTCGATCTGATGGCGCCGGGCCAGGACATCTTCGACGTCACCGCCAAGGTGCTGCTGGCGATGCGGCCGGTGCTGGCCGAGCAGAAGCCCGAGGTCGTCGTGGTGCAGGGCGACACGACGACGGCGTTCGCGGTGGCGCTCGCGGCGTTCTACGTGCGGACCCGCGTCGCACATGTCGAGGCGGGGCTGCGCTCGTGGGACAAGTTCCAGCCGTTCCCGGAGGAGATCAACCGGGTGCTGGCCAGCTCGCTGACCGACTTCCACTTCCCGCCGACCAAGGGCTCTGCCGACAACCTGCTCAAGGCGGGCTTCCCGGCCGACCGCATCCTGGTCACCGGCAACACGGTCATCGACGCGCTCTACCAGGCGCTGCCGCGAGCGCGGGCGACGCCGGGCATCGAGGGGCTGAAGCTCGATCCCAAGAAGCGGCTGGTGCTGGTCACGGGCCACCGGCGCGAGAACTTTGGGCCGGGCGTCGAGGCCATGTGCGACGCGCTGGGCGAGCTGGCGCGGACCCGCGAGGACATCGAGATCGTCTATCCGGTCCACCTCAACCCGAACGTCCGCGGGCCCGTCTTCGAGCGGCTCGGAACGCTGTCGAGGCTGCACCTCATCGAGCCGCAGTCGTATCTGCCGTTCCTGTGGTTGATGGACCGTGCCTACCTGCTGCTCACCGACAGCGGCGGCGTGCAGGAGGAGGGCCCGGCCGTGGGCAAGCCGGTGCTGGTGATGCGCGAGGTGACCGAGCGGCCCGAGGCGGTGGACGCCGGGGCGGCGCTGCTGGTCGGGACCGACCGCGCCAAGATCGTTTTTAACGTCGTGCGCCTGCTGGATGACGCCGAGCACTACCGGCGGATGTCGACCGCCGGGAGCCCGTATGGGGATGGGAAGGCGAGCGAGCGGATCGTGGAGTACCTGGCGTCGCGCTTGGGCTGAGCGACGTCGTCCGACGACTTGCGAGCCGCAAGCGTCAGCGCGTCGGGCCTCCTTCTGTCCTGCCCTGCGCAGTGATGAGGTCGAGTCGAGCAGAGAGCAGCCCGTATCGGGGCTTGATGGCGCTGGTCACTTTGCCCGTGAAACCACGCAGCAGCGTGGGGCGTCGAGCACGGATGTACCTTCATCCGTGCTCAACACCACGCGGTCACTGCACAGGGCTGAAGGAGGCCCGACGCGCTTACGCTTGCGGCTCCTTTCGCGGTTGCCGTCTTTCAGCGTGATCAGCACCAGCAATGACCGTCCGCGTTGAGCACGGATGGACCTCATCCGTGCCCAACACCACGCGGTCACTGCACAGGGCAGAAGGAGGCCCGACGCGCTGACGCTTGCGGCTCCTTTCGCGGTTGCCGGTTGCCGGTAGCCGTTCGTCAGTCGGCGACGACCTCCACCGTGTTCGCCGACCTCCGACCCTTGGGCGTCCCCTCCGGCGTCCAGGGCTTCTCGGCCGGCGGCCCAACCTTCATCAGCGCCTCGGGGTTGACGACGAAGTCGCGGACCATGTCCAGGCTACCGGCGGCGTAGTACCCGTCGGCGCAGCGCTCGTCGAAGGTCCAGCGCAAGGGCAGGATGTCGCGCACCTCGACCTTGCCGGCGTCGTTGACCACGGCCTTCTTCTCGATCTTCCCGATGACCGTGAACATGGGGATGGTGCCCCAGTCGTACAGGTGGTGCTGGGGCGCGGCGAGCCCGACTCCGCCGAGGTTCGCCAGGAACGCCGAGGAGTAGAGCTCGTCGGCGTCGATCATCGAGGCCGGCAGCAGGTTGAAGAAGTCCAGCGTGCGCACCGCCGCGACGACGCCCTTGAGCATCACCCGTGGCAGCTTGAGCCCGAGGGCCATTTCCCGCTCGCTGGCGGTCTTCGAGTGCTTGCGGCCGCGGCCGACGGCGCCCTTGATGCGCCCGACCATCTTCTCCAGCGTGTCGCCGTCCTCGAAGTGGACCTTGACCGCGCTGGTCTTGCCGTCGTCGTGCATCTGCTTCTTGACGATGAAGGAGATGTCGACCCACTTGCGCTGGTAGAGCACGCCGCCCACCACGAACCGGTTCATCTTCGGGCGGATCTGCAGGGCGCGGACGATGCCCCCGGTGACGACGTGGAAGACGGTGAAGTGGTCGTCCTTGGGCCGGTCGCGGTTGGCGTGGTCCAGCCAGGCGAGCAGGGGCCGGGCGTCGATGTCCTGGTCGTAGAAGACCTGGGCGTCACCGCGGCGTGGGTCGAGGAAGGAGAGGATTCGCTGCTCGAGCGGAGCGTCGGGAACCGGGTCGCCTTCGTAGCGTCGGAAGAGGGGCATGGCCGTTCGCCTCCTGGGGTTTTCGGTTCCCGAGCAGGTAAGCACTGGCGCCAACTTCCAGAACTGCTCCAAGCGGGGCGTACGACAGTGGCTGGCGACCGGACGTCAGTCGGACCGTCCTGAAGTCGCCTTCGCCTCGGACCGGGACTTCAGGGGACGGGGCAGATCTCGGTGGGGAGGCCGTGCAGGCCGATGGGTTTGCCGCACGGAACCGCAGTCTCGCGGACCTCCAGCCCGGCTTCGAGCAGCCGCCGCTGGGCCGACGGCTGGGGTTGCAGGAGCGAAACGGTGCCTCTCTCGCCGCTCAAGGCACGGAGCTGGGCGTCGATGGCTCGGGTCTCGGCGACCTGGTGACTGAAGTAGGAGCCGCCCACGAGCAAGAGGTTGAGGGCCAACACGGTGACGACCGACCAGCCGAGCCTTCGCGCGGTCTGGCTGCGAGCCGAGAGCAGGGCCAGTCCGATCCCGCAAGGAATCCACCAGATCTGCGGTGCGTACCGGGCCCACCAGGCTTCGGGGTTGACCAGGATCGTGCCAAGGAGCGTGAGGCAGCCGAGCAGCACTCCGCGGGAGAGCCACTGCGTCCAGGGCACGCCGTCGCCTCGCAGGGAGGAGAAGTGCGCCGCGGCGCCCGCGAGGCCCAGCAGGACGGCCAAGGCGAACAGGGGACCGAAGCCGCCGATGCGGACGTCGGTCGAATGGAACGCCCGGAGTTCCCTGGCGCTGACGGTGAACGGCAGCTTGAGCGTGGGGTCCGAGGTGGTGTCGTTGGTCGCCCGCGAAAGATGCGCGATGAGGAGCTTGGAGATCCGGTTCTTGGCGAGGAAGCGGTCTGACGCCTGGCTCTTCATCACGTCGATGCGCTGGTCGGCCGGGCCCTCGAGTGGATGGAAGGGGTGCCCGCGGGTGGCCCAGTTGGTGATGTAGGGGTTATTGCCGAAGACCAGGACGGCCGCAGCCAAGGCGAGGCTGGCGGAGACTGCCAGTGCCGCCCACGAAGAGCTGCGCTCGAGAAGCAGCGCGAGGACCGACCCGGCCAGCAGCAGTCCCAGGTACACGAGCCCGGTGAACTTGAGGTTCGCCCCGTAGACCACGACGACGAACAGCAGGCCGAGCAGGCCGAAGGCGCGTGGTCGCCCGCGCAGCATGAGGACGATGGCCACGGTGGAGACCATGGCGCAGGCGAGCAGCCCGTCGACGTAGAAGCTCTGCGATTGATAGAGGCAGACGGGGTTGAAGGAGAGGAGGAAGGCCGCCAGGGCGGAGCGCCGCGGGCGCCACTGTCTCGCTCGGGCGGCGGAATGGACGAGCGCAGCTGAAGCGAAGACGAGGATGAGTCCCTGGGCCTTGCCGGCTTCGATCTTCCCGAGAAGAGCGAGGGCGGCCGCGCCCACGTTCCAAGAGGCCTTTGGGTAGTGGTTGCTCCAGATGTTCTCGTAGACCGCGTCGTCCAACGGCGCGTCGCGGAAGGGGTTCCAGCCGCTCGCCAACTGGAGGATGGCCGGCTCGTGGTAGGCGGGGCCGTCGCAGGAGATGTCGAAGAAGAAGAGCGCCAGCGACAGCGAGAGCCCCACTGCGAAGAGGCTGATGGCCACTGAGAGCAAGGATTGGGAACGGCGGCCGACCGGGAGCCAGCGGCGGCTGGCGATGACGTGGCCGGTTACGGCGAGCGCCACCGCGCAGCCGAATGCGAGGGCAGGGGAAGGATGACGTGCCCAGAGGAGCAGGGCGTTGGCGCAGAAGGTCCCGCCGACGAGGAGCCAGAGGTGCAGGCCGACGAGCAGTGCGACGGCTTCGTCGGCGCCAAGCTCCCTCGGGCCTTGCAAAGCGGGATCCCGGTTCATGTCCTACGCCGGGGGCCTCTCGGACCCTGGCCCGCGCAGCGTGAGATAGAAGGCGCGAACGACTCCCGAGACGATCGTCAGAGCGAGGAGGAGCGCGAGGAACGTCGGTGAGCCTCCATGCTCGATGCGCTGCGTGGGGCCCAGCAGCACGGCACCGTCGTGGAAGGCGGGCGCCCAGCGTTCGACGACCCGCCCGGTCTCGCGCGGCTCCGCCTGGTCGGCCTTGACGAGGACCAGCGGCTGGAACGTCCCCAGAGACACCCGCACTGGTACATCGCGGGTCACGAGTGCCAGGTCGCGCAGGGCGCTGCGCGGGATGCGCGCGCGGTATCGGGCGAGGTGCTCGTTGGCGACCAGCGGGACGGCGATGGTCGTCCACTCCGGCGCGTAGAGGTCGAGCTCCTTCTCGCCGTCGCCGGTGCGGACCCTGGCGATGCCCGAGTCCAGGTGCTTCACCAGCGAGAACTTCTTCGCGCCCACGCCCGACCAGCGCAGCTTCGCCGGCTGGACCTTGTAGCTGACCATGCGGTCGTCGCGGCGCTCCCAAGAGCCGGCCGGGTCCTGGATGACCTCGTCGAGGAACGGGAAGTCGAGGATCCAGACCTCGGAGTTGCGCGCGGCAGAGTTCTTGGTTCCGGTCGAGGTGATCTCGAACGACTCCTGGGGCGGCGAAAGCTCGGGCGGGAGCCGCTCGAACGTGGCGTCGAGGGGCACTTGGCTTCCCTGGTCCAGGCGGACGAGCCTGGGCCCAGGCGCGTCGGAGCGCAGGTCGACCATGACCTCAATCGTAGAGCGGCCGAGGAGGAACGCGGCGCCGGCCGACAGCAGCACGACGACCGCCGCACCCGCCGCCCATTTCCAGTAGGTCATCGCCGGGCGACCTCCGCGAACAGGCGTTCGTACTCACGGGCCATGGGCCCGACGCCGATCCGCGTACGTAGTTGTTGGACCTCCGCCGCGCTCGCTCGCCACCGGTCGGGCTGTTCAGCGACGGCCAGCATGGCCTGCGCGAGCGCACCGACCACGTGCTCCGGGGCCTGGCTCTCGACTGCCGTGAGGTCGGCGAAGGAAGCCTTCGCGAGGTCGGGAAGGTGGGGAGGCAGCAGGCTTCCCCTCGCGCCCCAGTCGAGCAGCTCGCGCGCGGCGCCGGTGTCGGTCAGGAGCACGGGCAGCCCCGAAGCCGCCGCCTGCAGCGCGCCCACGCTGGCTCCCTCGACCGTGGAAGGCAGGATGAACGCATCGGCAGCGGCGAGCAGCCGCTCGGGGTCGCTCCGGTGTGGCAACAGGTGGATGCGCGCTTCGAAGCCGCTCTGGGCGGCCAGCCGCCGGCAGCGCCCGAGATAGGCCGCGTCCGGCGCCTCGCCGGCGCAGACCAGCGCCGCCCGGGGAAGGCGGGAGGCAACGCGGGCGAAGGCCTCGATGAGCGCCGCCTGCTCCTTGCGGGGCTCGTAGCGGCCCAGGCACAGGTAGGCGAACGAGTCATCCAAGCCGAGCTTCCGCGCGGGCTGCGTCGCGCAGGCTATCGCGCTCCGAGAGCCTGAGGGCGGACAAGTCGATGCCGTTGGGCACGACGGCGACGTCGGCGAGGCCGAAGCGCTGGCGCGAGTAGCTCGCCACCGAGGACGAGACGGCCACGAAGCGTTCGACGTCCTTGAAGGCCCAGGCGAAGCGCCGCGCGCCGCCGTCGTCGAGCCAGACGTAGCTGTTGTGGAGAACGTGGAGCTGGGGCACGCCGAGGCGGGCCGCGAGTGACGCTCCGAAGAGCGAGTAATGGGCGTTGAGCAGGTCCGCTTCCTCATGCTCGAGCAGCCAGGCCAGGGCCGCGCGGCTGCGGCTCAGGACGTAGACCGGGATGCCCGCCGCCTCGACCTGCCGCGCCAGCGGGCCCGCCGACTCGGTGCAGGCGACCACGGGCTGCACCCGCTCGCGGTCGAGGGCCAGCAGCAGGTCGCGGACGACGGTCTCCAGCCCGCCGCTCTGCAGCGAGGCCACCTCCACCACCACCTTGAGCGGTCCATAGCTCGTGCGCCGGCGGCGCTTCCAGAGCCGGCGGGCACGGCGTCTGTGCGCGTCGCGCAGGGGGCCGGTCGCCGCCATCGCGGCGCGGAAGGTCAGCCGCTTGAGCCGCTCGCGCATGGGCCTGGGGGTCCTCAGCGGCCGTCGTGTGGGGACAGCCGCTTCGGGTCGAAGTTGATGCGCTCCCGCTCGACGACCACCGGCCGCTTGCGCACCTGGCTGTGGATGGCCGCGATGTACTCGCCCAGGATGCCCATGAAGAACAGCTGGACGCCGCCGAAGAAGAAGACCGCGACGATGAGCGTGGGGATGCCGGGCGCCGCGAACTGCCGGTAGTAGACGAGGTTCAGCGCCAGGTTCACCACCGCGAGGCCGATGGCCAACGTGGCGATGAGCAGGCCCACCGACATCGCCACCCGCATCGGCACGTTGGTGAAGGAGATGATGCCGTTGAGCGCCTGATCGATGAGGTGGAAGAGGCGGTTCTTGCTCATGCCCCGCGCGCGCGCCTTCCAGGTGAAGGGGACGCCGACCCGGGGGAAGCCGCAGTGGGCGATCATGCCGCGGATGTACGGGTAGTAGTCGTCGCACTTGCGCAGCGCCTCGACGACCACCCGGTCGACCAGCTGGAACTCGCCGACGTCGGGCGGGATCTCCATGTCCGCGAAGCGAGAGACCAGCCGGTAGTAGGCGCGGCGCGTGCTGCGCATCACCAGCCCCTCCTGGCGTTGGGCGCGGATGCCGTAGACCACCTTGTGGCCGGCCTCCCACTGCTTGACGAAGTCGACGATGACCTCCGGCGGGTCTTGCTGGTCGGCCGCGAGGGCGATGACCACGGCGTCGCCGCTGGCGGCCATCACCCCGTTGAAGTTGGAGCGGAAGGGGCCGAAGTTGCGCGCGTTGAGGATGACCTTCACTCGCGGGTCGGCGGCGGCCATCGCCCGCAGCTTCTCCACGGTACGGTCGGTGGAGTAGTTGTCGCAGAAGACGTGCTCGAACTCGTAGGCCGACAAAGGCCCGTCGAAGAGCGCCTTGACGGCCTGGTAGCAGGCTTCGACGTTGTCCTCTTCGTTGAAGCAGGGCGTGACGACGCTGATGAGCTTCTTGGCGGGGGCGTCTGGCATTCTTCACCTCGCGTGGCGGTGCTGGTCGGGCGCCGTCACGAGTCCTCCATCTCCTGCGGCTTGGCGAGCGGCTCCATCTCGGTGATGGGCTTGCCGAAGGCGAGCTTGGGATACCCCTTCGCCTCGCGGGACACCAGCACGTGCAGCAGGGCGGGCCCCGCGTGCGAGAAGAGCTCGTCGAGCGCCTGGCGCAGCTCGGCCTCGGTGCCCGCGGTCCGGGCGGGGATGCCGTACGCCTGGGCGACCTTGGCGAAGTCGGGCGCGGAGTAGCCCCACTCGGTGCCCTCCAGGCGCTTGCCGAAGTAGCTCTCCTGGAAGTGGCGGACCATCCCCAGGCTGGCGTTGTCGAGGACGACGATCTTCAGGTCGAGCTTGTTGCGGGCGACGGTCTGCAGTTCCTGGATGTTGCATTGCAGGCCGCCGTCGCCCACCACGACCACCGCCGGCGCGTCGGGCCGGGCGAACGCCGCGCCGATGGCCGACGGGAGGGCGAAGCCCATCGAGCCCATCCCAGCCGAGGTGAGGAAGCGCTGGCCCTCGCCGAGATCGAGGGACTGCGCCGCCCACATCTGGTGGTTGCCCACGTCGACCGAGTACGACGAGGCGTGCCGCAGGCGCGCGGAGACCTGGTGCAGGACGGCGTTGGGGTTGAGCCCCTCGAGGGCCACCTGCTCCTGGGTGTCGGGCCACCGCTCGCGCATCCGCGCGATCTCCCGCAGCCAATCCTCGCGCCGCGCAAGCGCCGGCCGTGCGCCCAGGTGCCGCAGCAGCGCGTCGAGGAAGGGCTGCAGCGCGCTGTGGTGGGCGCGCACGCCCTTGACGCGGTTGTTCATCTCCGCCGCTTCGACGTCGACCTGGTGGATGCGCTTGCCTTTGGCGAAGCCCGCGGCGTCGGAGCCCGTCTGGCGGATGTCGAGCCGGCTGCCGAGGACCAGCAGGAAGTCGGAGAGGCCCAGCGCGGTGTTGGCCCAGCGGTTTCCGTAGGTGCCGATGAGTCCGGCGCGCAGCGGGTGCTCGACCGGCAAGAGGTCCACGCCCTGCAGCGAATGCACCACCGGGATGCCCAGCGCCTCCGCTACCTTGCGGAACGCGGCCACGCTGCCCGAGCACTGCACGCCGCCGCCGACCAGCAGCAGGGGCGCCCGGGCGGCAGAGAGGTCCTTGAGGATCTCCTCGGCGTCCACCTCGACGGGCTGGGCGGCCGGGGCCTTGGGCGGGAAGACCGGCTCGACATTCATGCGCTGCACGTCCATCGGCAGGTCGATGAGCACCGGACCTGGCCGACCCTCGAGCGCCAGGTCGAAGGCCTCGGCGAGCACCGTGGGGACCTTGGCAGGATCGGTCACCAGCCAGGAGGCCTTGGTGATGGGGCGGGCCATGGAGACGATGTCGGTCTCCTGGAAGCCCTGCTGGCGGATGGCGCGGTCGCCCTTGAGCTCGTGCCGGTTGACCTGCCCGGTGATGAAGACCGCAGGCGTCCCGTCGAAGTAGCAGCTGCCGATGCCGGTGAGCAGGTTGGTGGCGCCGGGGCCGCTGGTGGCCATCGCCACGCCGGGGACGCCGGTCATGCGCGCCCAGGCGTCGGCGGCGAAGGCCGCGGCCTGCTCGTGGTGGAGCGTGACCAGTCGCGGGCTGCCGCGGCGGTGCATCGAGTCCACCAGGTGGGTGATCATTCCGCCGATGAGGTAAAAGACGTGCGTCACGCCGCGTCGGGCGAGGTACTCCGCCACATAGTCCGAGACCTTCACTGACCCACCTCGTCGTGCTCTGGCCGCATCCCCCGACCCTAGCTGTCCACCGCTGCGAGCGCCGCCTCGTACGCGGCGATGTCCTGCAGGCACTGCTTGCGCGCGTCGGCGCCGCGGGTGAGCACCTCGCGGTACCAGCGCGCCGTCCGGTCTACCGCCTCTGCGATGTTCCAGCGCGGCTTGAAGCCCAGCTCCCAGCTCGCCTTCTCGATGGACAGGCGCAGGATGCCGGCCTCGTGTGGCTGGTTGGGGTCGCTCACGTCCTTCCAGCTGCCGTCGCCCCAGGACTTGCAGAAGCGGTCGACCAGCTCGCCCACCGGCACCTCGTCGCCCGGCCTGGGGCCCAGGTTCCACCCTGAGCACCAGCGGGGATCGGGCTCGGTCAGCATCTGCGCGGCCAGCAGCAGGTAGCCCGAGAGCGGCTCGAGTACGTGCTGCCAGGGGCGGATGGACCTGGGGTTGCGCACCGGCACGGCGGCCCTCTCCACCAGGCTGCGCACGATGTCGGTGACGATGCGGTCGGTCGACCAGTCGCCGCCGCCGATGACGTTGCCGGCGCGGGCCGAGGCCAGCGCGACGCCGTGGCTGGCGAGCCGCTCGGGGGCGAAGAACGAGCGGCGGTAGGAGGCGACCAGGACCTCCGCGGCGCCCTTGCTAGCGCTGTACGGGTCGTGGCCGCCCATCGGGTCGCACTCGCGGTAGCCCCAGACCTGCTCGTGGTTCTCGTAGCACTTGTCGGTGGTGATGACGACCACCGCGCAGGGCTTGCCGCGCAGGCGCACCGCGTCGAGGACGCGGGCCGTGCCCATGACGTTGACCTCGAAGGTCTCCGCCGGCGCGCGGTAGCTCTCGCGCACCAGCGGCTGGGCGGCGAGGTGAAAGACCACCTCGGGGTCCACCTCGGCGAACGCCTTGGTGAGGGCCCCGGCATCGCGCACGTCCGCCTGGTGATGGGAGCGCAGGACTTTGGCCACGCCCGCCAGCTCGAAGTTCGAGGGGCTGGTGGGGGCGGGCAGGGAGTAGCCGGAAACCTGGGCGCCCAGGCGGTCGAGCCAGAGCGACAGCCAGGAGCCCTTGAAGCCGGTGTGGCCGGTGACGAGGACGCGCCTGCCTTCGAAGGCGGCGCGCAGCGTCCGCTGGACGGAGGTGGCCATGGCGCTACCAGCGCTTCCAGGGCGCGGAGCCCTTGGACCAGAGGTCGTTGAGCAGCCCGTACTCGCGGGCGGTGTCCATGGGCTGCCAGAAGCCCGTGTGCTGGTAGGCGACCAGTTGGCCGTCTCGGGCCAGGTTGCGCAGCGGGTCGTGCTCCAGGATGAGCTTGGGGCTGGCGGGCAGGTAGTCCCAGACGCGCCTGGCGTCGAAGACGAAGAAGCCGCCGTTGATGAAGCCCTCGGACGCCTGCGGCTTCTCGTTGAACTCGCGGACGTGGCCGTTCTCCAGGCGCATCTCGCCGAAGCGGCCCGGCGGGCGCACGGCCGTGACGGTGGCGATCTTGCCGTGCTTGCGGTGGGCCTCGAGCAGCTTGCCGACGTCGATGTCCGAAACGCCGTCGCCGTAGGTCACCATGAACAGGCCCTCGCCCTCGACGTAGCGGCGGATGGCCGCCACGCGCCCGCCGGTCTGGGTCTCCTCGCCGGTCTCGGCGAGCGTGACCCGCCAGTCTTCCTCGGGGTGGCTCCCGTTGAACTCCAGGGAGTCCCGCTGGCCCAGGGTGACCGTCACGTCGGTGGTCATCGCCTGGTAGTTGAGGAAGAACTCCTTGATAAGCCAGCCCTTGTAGCCGAGGCACAGCACGAAGTCGCGCACCCCGAAGGCCGCGTAACTCTTCATGATGTGCCAGACGATAGGCTTGCCGCCGATGGGCAGCATCGGCTTGGGGAGCAGCTCGTTGGCGTCGCGGATGCGGGTGCCCTGTCCGCCACAGAGGATGACTGCTTTCATGTTGAATCCCCGGTCGGGGCGCCGGCCCGGCGGGCCCGACAAAGCCTAAGGAAAATCGGCGGCTAAATAGCAGAGCGGTCCGCCGGGCTCAAGGCTCGCCGCGCGGTTGAAGTCGGCCGAGGGATCCGCTATCACGCGCCCTCCTCGCCACAAGGAGCGCACCGACGATGGCTGCCAACGAGAAGGAGCTCCGGGCCGAAATCCTGCGGTTGGTCCGGGAGTTCCACGACGTCCGCTTCGCGGCCAAGGCCTTCGTGCCGGGAAAGGACCCGGTGCGCTATGCCGGCCGGGTCTTCGACGAGCGCGAGATGCAGGCGCTCGTCGACTCGGCCCTCGACTTCTGGCTGACCGCCGGCCGCTTCACCGAGCAGTTCGAGGCAGGCCTGGCCGAGTACGTGGGCACGGAGTACGCGTTCCTGGTCAACTCGGGCTCGTCGGCCAACCTCCTGGCTCTCTCCTCGCTCACCTCGCCGCTCCTGGGCGAGAAGCGCCTCAAGCCGGGCGACGAAGTCATCTCCGTCGCCGCCGGCTTCCCCACCACCGTCAACCCCATCCTCCAGCACGGCATGGTGCCGGTGTTCGTGGACGTGGAGCTGGGGACCTACAACATCGACCCCAAGGCACTGCGCCAGGCGATCGGCCCCAAGACCCGCGCCATCTTCCTGGCCCACACGCTGGGCAACCCCTACGACCTCGACACGGTGCAGGAGCTGGTGAAGAAGCACGACCTGTGGCTCATCGAGGACTGCTGCGACGCGCTGGGCTCGACCTGGCGCGGCCAGAAGGTCGGCACCTTCGGGCACCTGGCCACTTGCTCGTTCTACCCCGCGCACCACATCACGCTGGGCGAGGGCGGGGCGGTGGTCACCAGCGACGAGCGGATCGCCCGGGCGGCGCGCTCCATCCGCGATTGGGGCCGGGACTGCTACTGCGCCGGCGGCGAGAACAACACCTGCGGCAAGCGGTTCAGCGGCAAGTACGGCACGTTGCCGGAGGGCTACGACCACAAGTACGTGTACTCGCACATCGGCTACAACCTGAAGGCGACCGACATGCAGGCCGCCATCGGGGTGGCGCAGCTCGAGAAGCTGCCCCGGTTCTGCCAGGCGCGCCGCGACCACTTCAAGGCCTGGCACGCCGGCTTCTCGAAGTGGGCGGACAAGTTCGTCCTGCCCCATGCCCTCGAGGGCGCCGACCCGTCGTGGTTCGCCTTCCCGCTGACCGTCAAGGAGGGGGCCGGCTTCACCCGGACGCAGCTGGCGGACTTCCTCAACGGAAAGCTGGTGGAGACGCGTAACCTCTTCGGCGGGAACCTGTTGCGCCAGCCGGCCTACGCTGACATCGCCAAGCGCGTCCCCGGATCGCTCGCGGTCACCGACTTCGTGATGGACCACACGCTGTTCCTTGGGACCTACCCGGGCCTGACGCCCGAAAGGATCGACCATGTCCTCGGCCTCGTTGCCGAGTTCCTGGCGCGACGCTAGGAACCGGTTCGCCGAAGCGTGGTCGGCGCTGCGCCCGCGGGAGCCTGCCTTCGTCGCTGCGGTCCTAGGCTGGCTCGTCACCGTCGTCAGCTACTACCCGGGGTACATGAGCTTCGATTCGCTCACGTACCTGCGCCAGGGACGGACCCGCACCTACTTCGACGAGCAGTCGCCCGTGGTCAGCTGGGTGTTCGGCCGCCTCGATTGGGTCGTGACCGGGCCGGCGCTGATGCTGGTCTTCCAGAACCTGCTGGTCTGGGGTGGTCTCTACCTCTTCTTTGCGTACGCCCTGCGCGAGTCTCGCTGGCGCTCCTGGGCCATGCTGGTCGTCGGCCTGTGGCCGGGCGTGATGACCATGAACGGGACGATCTGGAAGGACGTCCACATGGCCGGCGCCTTCCTGCTGGCGGCAGCCCTGGTGCTCAGGGCGTCGGATTCCGGCAAGCTGCGCCCACTCGTCTGGGCGTTCCCGCTGCTGATCTACGGCACGGCGGCTCGCTTGAATGCCGCGGCCGCCTTGCCGCCGCTGTGCCTCTGGGCGGCATTCGTCGCCTGGAAGGCATTGGGACTCAAGCCGTCGCGGCTCAAGCCGCTGCTCGCCAGCGTCCTCTTGTTCGGGGTCATCGTGCTCGCCGCCGCGGGGTGGGGGCGATTCCTGACCAAGGGCAAGACGAAGTATCCCGGGCAGTACCTGATGATCCACGACACCTCGGCGATCTCGGTGCAAGTCGGCGAGAACCTCCTGCCCGAGTATTTCAAGCAGGAGCCGAACCCGGTTGGGATGGAGGACGTGCGCCGCTTGTTCTGGCCGACCTCGGGGATCCTCCTGGCCAATGCCCCTCCAACGGCGCTCAAGCTGGCGAAGACCCCCGAGCAGAGTGCGGCGATTCGCTCGGCCTGGCTCGCGGCGATACGCGCCCACCCCAAGGAATGGCTCCGGCAGCGCTTCAAGATGACGGCCAACCTCTTTGGGTTCGACTCGGAGAATGTCTCCTACGTCATGCACGGCGGCATCGACCCCAACGACCTGGGCGTGGATTTCCGGCCCTCGCAGTGGAACCGGCTTGTCGACGGTGCCATGCACTCTCTGAGCGACACCATGCTCTTCAAGGGGTGGGCGTACGTTCTCTTGCTGCTCGCCGGGACCGCTCTCGCCATCCGGCGGAACCGGGCCCGTGCGCCGCTGGTGCTCGCCGTGGCGTCCAGCGCGCTCCTCTACGCCGCGGCGTACGTCGTCGTTTGCCCCTCTGCCGAGTACCGCTACCTGCTCTGGACGGCCATCATCAGCTTGGTGGTGCCCTGGATTGCGGTCACCCCGAAGACCGCGACCTGCGGGTCGTCTTCGGTGGAGCCTGTGACGTAGGCCAACGCTGGTAGCATGGTCGCTCGGGGCCGGGAGGGAAGTCGTCGATGGCGCGCGTCGTGTGGATGGCTGTGCTGTGGCTGGTTTGTGCCGCGTGCAATGGAGCGCGACATCCACCGAAGGGGTGCGATCCCTCTGCATGTCCTCTGGGTTGCTGTCTGGCCGCCGGTGGATGCGTGCAGGTCGGCGAGGACTGCGGCGGCCAGAGCCTGTGCATCGGCGAGAACCAATGCGAGGACTGCGGCTCTCCCGGCGGACGCTGCTGCGCCAGCGGGGCCTGCGGGACCGGACACCACTGCAACGCGGCCAACGTCTGCGAGGCCTGCGGCGCGGAAGGCCAGCCGTGCTGCGACTGGGACACCTGCGGCGAAGGTCTCGCGTGCGAGAACGAGAAGTGCCAGGTTTGCGGTGGTCCGGGTCAGGTCTGCTGCCATACGCTCTGCGACCGAGGCTGGTGCCCGAATCTGCTCGCCTGCTCTGCGCAGCACACCTGCGACGCCTGCGGTGGCGAGGGCCAGGCGTGCTGTGACGAGGGGCAGGGGTGCACCGCTCCGGATACGCGCTGCGTCGGGGGCGTGAAGCAGTGCCTGAAGTGCGGCGTGCCCGGCGCGGACTGCTGCGGCGGCAACGACTGTGGCACGGGGTGCTGCATCGCCGGAAAGTGCGTGGCCGCCGGAGAGGCGTGCGGCGACGGGACGACCTGCGCGGGCGGATCCTGTGGGGCTTGCGGCGGGGTGGGCCAGCCGTGCTGCGCCAACGGCTCGTGCACGGCCTCGGGGGCGAGGTGTGCCTCGGGCCTCTGCCAGGCCTGTGGCGATTCCGGCCAGCCTTGCTGCGCGCTCGGCTCCTGCCTGAATGGCGGCTGCTGCTACGAGGACCAATGCACTGCGGTGGGCGAGACGGTCCCCCCAGGGCCGGCGGCGGTCTGCGACCTCGGGCGACTCGTCTACGACGTCACGGGCCACCCCTGCGGGAGCTACCGCTCCGAGTGCGGCGGCCTCTCCCGAGAGCTGCTGCTTCCCGGGCCCCTGGTCTCTGCCGACGTTCTGCGTCGGCAGCGCCTCCATCTGCGCGGGAAGCAGCTGCGTCGCCTGCGGCAGGTCCGGCCAGCCGTGTTGCGCCGACGGCATGTGCGCGTCGGGGCCGTGTCCCGACGCCGGGACCTGTCCCTAGACGTTCGCGAGCTGGGCGACCGGATGACAAGGCCTCCGATGGCCCGCAGTTCTCGCCCAGCCTCCAGGTCCTATTGCTGCTCGGTTCTTCCAGCAGCGAGCTACAGCCGCGGGCGGCGATGGGGAGAACCGACGCGCCGTTGGGAGCCTTTCGCGCGCACAGTAGGGCGTTCGGGCTTTGGAGCGGGTTTGCCGACGAGGGTCAAGCAGTCTTGCCCCGGCGTGTCCCAGTCGATGACCGTCGACGAGAGCACCTCGAGCCCCTCCTTGGCGGAGTAGTGGAGGAAGAGGGCCTGCGACATGAAGTTGCGCCAGCCCGGGTTGCTGCGCCAGTCGCCAGCGGGGTTCTTGTCGTAGTTGGAGTGGTGGAGGAACGCGGTCCCGCCGACCGAGAGCACCCGCATGCATTCCTTGAGGTAGGAGCGCACGACGTCACTGTCGAAGTGCACCATGGCGTCGAAGCAGTACACAAGGGACGCCTCCGCGTCGCCGATGCCCCTGAGGCTGAAGCCGTCGTTTCGCAGGAAGCACACCCGGTCGTCGCCGCGGAAGCGCTGCCGGCAGACGTCGATGTTCTCCTGGTTGATGTCCACGACGTAAACGCGCCTGGCGCCTGACTCCAGGAGCTTGACCGTGTTGCGGCCATGGCCCGCGGCGAGGTCCACGACGCAGGAGAGGTCGCACGACTCGATCAGCGGCCAAACGAGGTTGTTCCAGCTCTCCTCCATCCGCGCCTCGGCGCGGTCGTAGTAGACCTCCTGCTTCCAGTCGTCGCCGACATGCTCGGCGAGCGACCGCAGGTCCTGGCCTGCGCGAGCGCGCTCCCCGCCAGGGACGTTCTGCCGCAGGGGCGCTGCCTTCCGGGAGGACGAGGGAATCTCCACGAGGTCCTCGCGCAGATGGGACTGCAACTCGGCTCCCACTACAGCGCGCACGTGCCGGACGCTGGACTCGATAGCCCGGATTCGAATCTCGCAGAAGCATCATCTTCCTCCAGAAAGTGGAGGACTATGGGATAGGAGCGCCAAGCGCCGACGACAAGGGCGCCGCGCCCTCGGGTCGCTGGAGCTTCCATGTCCCAACAGAGAAGCACTGCCCGGGCGGTCGCGACGCCGCGCCCCGCTATAGCCGGCGAGAGATGATGCGCTTGAGCCTGCCGTGAGTCAGCCGGATGAAGCGCGTGTTCTTGAAGGCCTCGTTGGCCTTGTCCGCAAGCCGGTAGCGCAGCTGGCGTGGGTAGCTGGCGAGGTCGAGCAGTTGGGCGTTACGGGTGATGAGGCCGGCGACGAAGGCCGACATCTCGGGCCAGATGTCGCCCGCCTTTTCGACCGGGACGGCGCGTAGGGAACGCTCTAGGACGTCCTGGTAGGAGCGCATCCGCTGCTCGGGGCGGGAGGCGTCGCGCCCGGCGCGGGGGTTGGTGTGGTAGCGGTAGGTGGGGATGGGCGCGACCTCGAAGCGCCGGCCAGTGAGCGCCAACCGCGCGTGGAACTCCCAGTCCTCGAGGTGGTAGCGCATCTGCTCGTCGTAGCCGCCGGAATGGGCGAAGACGTCCCGGCGCAGGACGATGCCCGCGTGACAGGAGTTCTCGAACAGGATGGTGCCGGGAATGGGATCGTAGGCCGCCCAGTAGTACTGCTGGTCGCCGTTGAGCACGTGCATCAGCCCCGAGGCGACCTCCAGCTTCGGGTCGTCGGCGAACGCCTGGCGCAGCACGTCGACGGAGCTGGGCAACAGCTCGTCGTCCGAGTCCACGAAGTAGACGAGGTCGGTCTTGGCCTGCCGGGCGCCCAGATTGCGGGCCTTCGACGGGCCGGAGTTGACGTTCGTGGAGATGAACTTGCCGCCGAACGCCTCGACCCGGGCGCGGGCGATGAAGGCCTCGGTCTCGCGCGAGCAGTCGTCGACGACGATGACCTCGTCCCCCTTGCGCATCTGAGGGGAGAGCGAGGCGAGCAGCCGGGTGATCCACTGCGCGTGGTTGTAGTGGGGCGAGACGAAGGTGATGGTCGGCATCTGCCGGTTGGCGGCCTTGCGGGTGCCGGCCTTCTTGGCCGACCTGGAACGCAGCAGCTCGGCGTAGCCGCGCTCCATCTCCTTCGTCATCGCTCGGGCCTGGCGCTGGTAGCGGGCCAGGCCGTCCGTCTCCGCCTTCGGAGCCGCCAGGTGCTTCTCGATGAGCTGCGCGAAGGCGCGGCGGTCGGCGGGATTGAACGGGCGGACGTTGGGGAAGGCCCGGCCCATCTCAGGCATGCAGCCGAATTGGGAGACAAGCACCGGCTTGCCGTACGGCAGGACCTCCAGCAGCACGTTCGGGTAGTTCTCGAAGCGCGACGGGAAGACGAAAGCGTCCATCTTCGGCAGGTGCTTGGCCCACAGCTCGTCCTGCGGGACGTAGTTGTGAAACTGGAATGAGGCCTCCCATTGCTTGGGGATGAGGGAGTTGACGTACTCGCGGATCGAGGCCCCACGGTGGGTATGCGTATCCCGCCCGTAGAAGTGGAAGACCATCGGGCGGCGCAGCCTCGGCAACGCCTCGACGGCAGCCTCGACCATCAGGTCCACGCCCTTGCGCCACTCGAGGCGGCCGACATATCCGACGTGGACGGGCGGCGGCGCCGAGCCGCGGGTCGCCCGTGCCGCCGGCTGCTCGGGGATCGCCGGCCAGGGGTGGGGGATCTTGACGCACTTCTTCAGGAAGTCTGCCCGCTGGCGCTCTGGCAGGACCGAGGTGACGCGGTCGCGCATGGCGTCGCCGCCAAAGAGCACGTGGTCGACCTGCTCGTAGATGTAGCGCTCCATGGCGAAGAAGCGCTGGGTGTTGGTCTCGGTGGCGGGCCCGGCGTTGTTGTCCTCGTGGAGCATCAACAGCGGGGAGTGCAGGCGCACCGCAGTGCGTTCGGCGTGGAGCAGGCCGAACTTGCGGGCCTTGAGCGGGTAGTAGCCCTCGGCGCCATAGTCGGGGAACTCCATGGTGCCGAAGGTGTGACCGGCGGCGGCCAGCTGGCGCAGGCGCTGCATTGCGCCGAAACTGAAGTGGAAGAAGACGTCCGAGAAATTGTTGACCTGCGTCCCGTCGATCTTGGCGGTCAGCGGGATCCGCTCGATGCGAGTCTTCGGGAACGGGAGGACCTCATTGGCGTGGTCCTCGCGCTCCGGAGTCAGCAGCAGAATGCGGGGCTCGCTCGACCCGAGCTTCATCGTCTCGAGGTGTTGAAGCAGCAAGCGGGTGTAGGTCCCGATTCCGCCGGTGACTCGCACCAGCGGCTCGAAGCAGCTCAGGACGAAATCCCAATGCTTGTGCGGCATAGACGGCACCTCTCCTCGGTCTTCCTCGTCGAACAACAAACAGTGCTGGTCGGCGGCGGAGCCTAGGCAACACAGATTGTGATTTCAAGCGCCGCCGCGGGCCGTCGCTGGTCGATGGAGCGAGCGGGCCTAAACCGGGCCGAGTTTCCGAGGCGTGGAGGCTTTGGGGCCCAGCCCCACCCAACGGACCGTCCGCTCGGACTGCTGCTACACATTGCATGCCGAGCTCCCACTATCCTTGACGTTTCAACCGATCCTGCGACAGGTCTGACGGGTCGTGCTCGAACTGTGGCTGACGGGTGTTAGCGCCCATCAGTGCGTCGCCGTCTTCAGTCGCCACCGCTGGACGCCCCACGCCACCGCGACGCCCACGAACAGCACGGAGATCGCCTCGGCCGGCCAGCGGTACCTCCCCGTCGGTGTGAAGACCGAGGCCACGACAGGGGAGTAGAGGGCCGTTGCCAGCACCAGCGCGACGTCGAGGAGCTTTGCCCGCCGCGCTTCGTGGTCCCTCCACGCCTTTGCGATCGCCACTCCGAGACCGAGGAGCGCCAGGGCAAACACGAAGACGGGGATACGCACCGAGGCTCTGCTGATGCGGTCGAAGTGGTTCTTGAGCGGATGACCGGCCGGCAGCACCGCGGGGGCCGGGTCCGGAGGTCCGATGCCTTCCGCGAACATGCTCCAGAACACGATCTCGTCTGAGCCTCCAAGGCACCGCCTCAGCTTCTTCAAGTAGAGACGGGCGGCGGCGGCAGGATTCTCGTAGATCCACTTTGTGGCCGCGCTCGCCGCGATGGCATCGAGCTCGCTCCGGTCGCGAGGCTGCGCAAAGGTCCCCGGCTCCAACTCCTCCAGCTGCTTGGGCCAGTCTGGCGAGAAGTCTCCGGTGGCCCACGGGCTGTTGCCCATGAAGAGGCGCTGCCCCTCGTCGGCCGGCCGGAAGGTGAACTCGCCTCGCTCTTCCAGGTTGCTGAGCCCCCACGGGACCATGACGGCGTGCTGGACGGCCAGGACGAGCCCGAACTCCAAGAGGACGACGATACGGCGCTTGTTCGGCACGAAGAGGCCCAAGAGCCAGAAGGCGCCTGCCAGGTAGGCCAGCGAGCGGATCAGCGCCGCGAAGCCTACGAGGATCCCAGCTCCGACCGCGCTCTTGACCGACCAGGGTCGAGACCAGCTGCCGCGGATGACCAGGGCCAAACCGAGCATCAGCGGGATGAACAGGTTCTCAGGCGCCGTGAGGCAGGGGAGGAGCACGAGCATCGGAAGCAGCGCCGCTGAATACGCCGCCGCGATCCCGGCGTTCGGACCCCACAGGTCGCGCGCGAGCTTCCCAGCCAGCGCAATGGTGAGGCCGCCCAGGAGCACGTTGCCGATCTTTACGGCAACGAGGTGCGCGGACTCCGGTGACAGCAGGAAGCACAGCCCGATGAAGAGCGGATAGCCGGGCGGATGGTCCGAGTCAGGGTAGGGATGGCCGGCGAAGAGGTGCGCCGCGTTGTTGAGGTGGCTCCAGAACTCGGAGACCGGTGCGGTCGGGACCAGGGCGACGGCACAGGCTCGGGCGATCAAGCCCACAACGCAGGCCGCCGTCACTGCGACGAAGAAGCGGACGCGCTGGCCTTCGGCGTCGGCAGCGCGTGACGGGACCAGGCTCTTTGCCCGGGCCGCCAAGTGCGAGAGCAGCGTGCTCCGAACTCGCTGTCCGAGCACCGCGCTGGTCGAGGAGACGACGAGCGCGAGCATGAGAGGCTGCAGCGGCAGCCGGTAGCGGGCCTGTCCGTAGCAGGGCTCGATGAGGGTCTGGGGCAGCACCACCGCCAACGAGATCAGGAGCAGCGCCGCCAGCCCCCAACACCTCGCAGGACCGAGCTCCTTGCGGATCTCCGGGATCCCCGCGGCGAACGCGAGCAGCAACAAGGTCATGACCAACGAGCCGTACGTGGCCCAGGGGAGGAGTCGGTCCCAGATCCCAGCCAGGGCGTTGACGACGGCCAGCCGCCCTCCGGCTAGGTCGAGCTGGGGCTCCGACGCCGATGGAGTCCGAATGAGCCCCATCATCACCACATAGCTCTCGAAGAACTCTCGAGCGGTCAGCACCCATGCCCGCAGGTATCCAATCGGGACTGCGTGGATGGCGTGAAGCGCGGTCTTGCCGGCGAAGGCATTCGCCGTGATGGCGTCCATGCGCCCTATCCCGAGCTTCTTCTCGAGCGCCGCCAAGGCGTCCCACCAGTAGACGCGGCCTTCGGTGTGACGCGCGGTCTCGTAGGCCTCACGGAGGGCGGCCTGGTCTTTTGGAAGCCGCTCATAGATGTGCCGATCACCCACGTAGTTGAGCAGCGAGTAGCCGGAGCCGAGGGCGATCTGGGCGGTGCCCTGACGGACGAGGTTCACCGACACCAGGCCCGCCGGGAGCGAGGCTGCGGCGAGCGCTCCGCACACGACGGCGCGCGCCCCGAGCAGCCTGCGCAGGCGCCCTGCGATCAGCAGGATCGAGAAGACCACGGCGGCAGCGAGGAAGACGGGGCGGGTCAGGGTCGCGAGCGCCCAGCACAGCCCTGCGGCGAACGCCCACGCGCTCTGCGCTCGGCGCTCTTCC
The DNA here is from genome assembly GCA_049841135.1 of Myxococcales bacterium. Classification (GTDB taxonomy): domain Bacteria; phylum Myxococcota; class Myxococcia; order Myxococcales; family UBA5297; genus JACRCT01. The sequence continues at coordinate 634,439 of JASGHK010000001.1, read as the reverse complement.
CGCGGGGTGAAGAAGACGCGCGCGGTGAACCAGGTCGCCGCAGTGACGAAGAAGGTCGTCAGCGTCTCCGCGTAGACCGTGACCGCCATGAAGAAGAGATCGAAGAACGTCACGGCCACGAGCGCGGCCGCCAAGGCAACGACCTTGCGGCCGACGAGCTGCGCGACCAGCAGGTAGACGAGGCAATTCGTCAGGCACCAGAGGACGAGCTGGGCGACGACCGTCCCCTCCGCGGTGGGCCCGGTCCCGCCGGTCGCGAGGAGGAAGAGCGGATAGCCGGGGGTCCGCATGCCGATGGCCGGGAGCTCCCAGGCCGAGAGGGATAGCGCGACGTCGCGATAGGACTGCGTGTCCCAGAAGACCGCTGGCTCGGTGCCCCAGGCGAACACCACGCAGACCAGGGCGGACAGGGCGGCGACGACCGCGAGGTGGACCGCGGTCGTGCGCTGGGCGGGGCTGAGCATGATCGCGTCGCACGTTCGCCCAAAGGCCGAGGGCCTGTCGAGCGGGTTCTGCCCCTCGACGAGCTCGGGGTGTCGGCATCGACGAGCTCGGGGGGGCGAGGGCCAAGCTCGGGGTGTCGGATGCGCCCCGGGTCTGCTACGAAGGACGCCTTGCGGTGACGGAGCCGCCAATGAGGAAGACCGAATGACGCAGCGCTTTGACGCAGTGGTCGTGGGGGCCGGCTTTGCCGGCGCCATCCTCGCCGAGCGCCTGGCCAGCCAGCAGAACAAGCGGGTGGTCGTGCTCGACCGCCGCAAGCACATCGGCGGCAACATGTACGACCGCCCGGACCACACCGGCATCCTGGTGCACGTCTACGGGCCGCACATCTTTCGGACCGACTCGCCGAAAGTCCTCTCCTACCTCTCGCAGTTCACCGACTGGCGCGAGTACGAGCACAAGGTGCTGGCCAGCGTCGACGGCCAGCTGGTCCCGGTGCCCTTCAACCTCAACTCGCTGCACAAGCTCCTGCCCAAGGAGAAGGCTGAGGCTCTGGAGAAGAAGCTCCTCGCGCTCTACGCCTATGACGCCAAGGTGCCGGTCTACGACCTGCGCACGCACGGCGACGCCGACATCCGCGAACTGGGCGAGTTCATCTTCCAGAAGATTCTATCTGAACTACACGGTCAAGCAGTGGGGCGACCGGCCCGAGAACCTGGACTTCGCGACCATCACCAAGCGCGTCCCTGTGCGCCTCTCCCACGACGACCGTTACTTCCAGCAGAAGAACCAGGGCATGCCCAAGGCGGGCTACACGCGGCTCTTCGAGCGGATGCTCGCGCACCCGAACATCGAGCTGCGCCTGGGCGTGGACGCGACCAAGGTCCTGACCTTCGACGAGCCCACCGGGAAAATCCTCTTCGAGGGCGCGCCGTTCGACGACCCGGTCATCTACAGCGGCGCGCTCGACGAGGCCTTCGGCTATCGCTTCGGGGAACTCGCCTGGCGCTCGCTGCGCTTCGAGGTCAAGACGGTCGACGTCGACTTCTTCCAGCCCGTGGCGGTTGTGAACTACCCCAACGACCACGCCTACACGCGCATCACCGAGTTCAAGCACCTGACCGGCCAGCCGGTGCGCGGCGTGACGAGCTACTGCGAGGAGTACCCGCTCGCGTACGACCGGGCGAAGGGGCACGAGCCGTACTACCCGATCCCCAAGGCCGAGAACGACGCGGCGTTCGGGCGCTATCAGGAGCTCGCCAAGAAGTTCTCGAACCTGATTGTCATCGGCCGGCTCGCCGAGTACCGGTACTACGACATGAACGACATCGTCCTGCGGGCGCTCGCGCAGTTCGAGGCGATGAGCACCATGGCCTGACCAGCGCGCTTCAAGGCGCTGGGAACTCGATAGTGCGCTTGCCCAAGTCGATGACTGCCCCGGCGCGGACAAGAAAGTCCATGCCGAGGATCCCTGAGATGGCGAAGCCGTAATCCATCCCGCCTATCTCGAGCTTGAACGAATCGATGGCTCGCTCGCCGAGTCGCAGGCTGTCGACGACGCGCCTGAATACGAACTCGCGGCCGCCGATGCCCCGAAGTGAGTCCAGGACGTCGGTCGGCTCAAGCACCAGACCGAGCGGCTCAACGGCGTCGGCGGAGATCACGGTGCTCGCCGAGCCGGTATCGACGAGCACATCGGGCACCTCGGCTGTCCGGCCACGGTAGGTGATGCAGACCCGGACAAACGGGAGGTTATGTCGAAGGTCGAGGATCATCTCCCCACCGGATTCCCGCCCAGAAGCGCTCTTCGATCGCTGGGTGCACGTTCGACGTGTGAAGGGCGTAGATCTCGCGCGCGGGCTCCATGAGGTGCAGAGCGCGGTATCTCTTGAAGGCCGCCGCGCCGTCGGGGCACGTCTCCAGGAGCGCGAGGTCGTCAAGCTCACGTCGTCCGCTCTCACTGTGTGCGGACAGCGCTTCGACAATCACCCATCGATTTGGAATGGTCTGGCGCAGCTCCGACCAACGCACGTTCGCCTCCGGCTTCGCAGCGATGTCCGAGCGTAGCCGTCAGGGCCCTGAACCGGCAACCAGCCCATCGCCAAGTAGCCAAGGTCCAAGCCGCGATCGGGTCGCTGGACCGCTGCGAAGCTCTCGCCTGTGGGCGGAAGGCGAAGTGCGCGCCACCGAGGCGATTTCACATGGGGGCCGGCAACCGAGGCGATGAGCACGATGTAGGTTCGCAATCGCCCGAAAGCACGCTGCTTTTCCCGGCCGGGTCACGCCCCCTATTGACGGCGCCGATTCCATGACGCGGCGAGTCACCTCGTTAGACCTGTTTGAGAAGCTCGGGTGCGTACACCGTTTCGCACCTAAGCCCGCGCAACTCCCGAGCTTTTACAGAACGTTTCATTGACCCAAACCCCAGCCGGGTGGTCGGCTTCCCGCCATGCTAGACGCCGACCCCTCGACCGTCTCCGCGCAGCCCAAGGTTCCACCCCCTGCGCCCGCGAGCCCGCCGACTCAGGCCTCCCCGAGTGCGATTTCGCCCACCGGTTGGAAGACCCACGGCGAACACTTCCGCCACCTCTGCGAGCCCATGGAGCAGGCGGTGACCCGCTACGGCGCCAAGGTCGCGATGCGCCTGCGCAAGAACGGCGACCTCCGGACGGTGACGTTCACGCAGCTGGTCGCGCAGATCCACGCCGCCGCCGCCGCGCTCACCGCCGCCGGCCTGCGCCCCGGCGACCGCGTCGTGCTCCACGCGGAAAACTCGCCCGACTGGATCATCGCCAGCTACGCCATCCTCAAGGCTGGCGGCACCGTCGTCCCGCTCGACGCCAACCTTCCCGCGAACGATCTGACGGTGCTGCTCAAGGCGGCCGATGCGCGGCTGGTGGTCATCTCCCGCGCGCAGACGTCCAAGCACGTCGACACCGGCTGCACCGTCCCGCAGCTGGTGCTCGAAGACCGGCTCACCTGCGAGAAGCCTGCGGTCTCCGAGCTCGCGCCGGCCAAGACAGACCCCGACGCCGACCCGGAGCTGGCGTTCATCATCTTCACCTCCGGAACCAGCGGGCGGCCCAAGGGCGTGATGCTCACCCACGCCAACCTGCTCTACGCCGGCTGCAACGGCATCTGGGACATGTGGGAGCTGACCGACCAGGACGAGATGCTCCTCGTGCTGCCGCTGCACCACATCTTCGCGAACATCATCCAGACCGGTGCTCTGGCCTGTGGCGTCTCGCTCACCTTCGTCGAGGCCGTCCGCGGCGACCTCATCGTCGCGGCGATGCAGGAGACGCACACCACCATCCTCCCCGGCGTGCCCCGGCTCTTCGAGCTGTTCCTCACCAACATCCAGCGCACGGTGGCGCAGAAGGGCGCGGTCGCGCGCGGCGCCTTCGCCACCATGAAGTTCGTCACCCGCGCCGTCCGCCGGCGCTCGCCCTTCAACCCCGGCCCCAAGCTCTTCAAGCCCGTCTACAAGACCTTCGGCGGCGCGCGGCTGCGCCTGGTGACCGCGGGTGCGCCGGCCTCGCTGGACGTCCTCAAGGCCTTCGAGAGCATGGGCTTCAGCTTCCTCGAGGGCTACGGCATGACCGAGACCTCGGCCGCCGCCTGCGGGAGCTGGTTCAAGAACCGGCGCCTGGGCCGCGTGGGGCACGCGGTGCCGGGGACGGACGTGCAGGTCTACCAGCCCAACACCGCCGGCGAGGGCGAGCTGCGGATCAAGGGCCGAGGCGTGATGCGCGGCTACTTCCGCGAGCCGGAGATGACCGCCCAGGCCCTGCGCGACGGCTGGTACCACACCGGTGACCTCGGCCGGATGGACCGCAAGGGCTACTTCAGGATCGTCGGCCGCCTCGACGAGCTGATCGTCACCCCCGCGGGCAAGAAGGCCTCTCCCGACGACGTCGAGAAGCACTACAAGGGCATCGAGGGCGTCAAGGACCTGGCCGTGGTGGGCCTGCCCTGCGGCGACCGCCCGGGCGAGGAGATCCACGCGGCGGTGGTGCTCGACCCGGCCGCCGTCCCCGGTCTCGACGCGGCGCAGCTCAAGGCGCAGGTCGAGCGCGAGATCAACGACCGGGCGCCTTCGATCGTCAGCTACCAGCGCGTGCAGCACCTCCACTTCCTCGACGAGATCCCCAAGACCACCAAGCTCAGCGTCAAGCGCAAGGAGCTGCGCAAGCTGCTGGAGAGCGCCGCAGAGAAGCCGGAGCAGAAGGCGGCGGAGCCGGCGGTGGTGGAGCAGCGCGACGCGCTCGAGGAGCGGGTGGTCGCGCTGGTCTCGCAGTTCGTCCCGCCCAGCTCGCGGCGCGGCTCGCTCTCCCTGCGCTCCTCCTTCCAGTTCGATCTGGGCATCGACTCGCTCGGCCGGCTGGAGCTGGCCTCCGCGGTCGAAGAGGAGTTCGGCGTCCCGATGGAGGAGCTGGGACCGTCCATCCACCGCGTCTCGGACCTGGTGGCCGCGGTTCGCAAGGCGCAGACCGAGTCCAAGCCGCTCGAGCCGGCCAAGCCCGGCGAGGAGGTGGCGCGCGTCCCGCCCAAGCGCGGCTTCTTCGCCTGGCTGGCCAGCGAGGCCGTGCTGCTCTCGATGCGGATGGTCTGGAACATCGACATCCAGGGCGTGGAGAACCTGCCCGAGACCGGGCCGTTCCTCATCTGCCCGAACCACCTGACCTACCTCGACCCGCTGTGGCTCGCGGCGAAGCTGCCGCACTACCAGCGCCAGCGCGGCTGCTCCTTCGGCAAGGCGGAGCTGTGGAAGAACCCGCTCACGCGGTTCCTGGTGGGCCTGGGGCGGGCGATTCCAGTCGACCGCGAAGGTGATTCGGTCCCGGCGCTGCGCGCGGGCCTGGAGGTCCTCAAGTCGGGCCAGCCGCTCTTGATGTTCCCGGAGGGGACGCGGTCCCGGTCGGGCCAGCTGGCCGAGTTCCGGCGTGGCGCGGCGAAGCTGTCGATCGCCAGCGGCGCGCCCATCGTCCCGGCGCGGCTCATCGGGACCTATGAGGTGTGGGGCGCCCACAAGCTGCTCCCGCGCGTGCTGCCGCACCGCAACTTCAAGCGCGTCCGCCTACAGATCGTCATCGGCGAGCCGCTGCTGGCCAAGCCGATCACGGACGGCGAGAAGGTGGGGCAGGCGGAGCAGGAGCTGACCGAGCGGCTGCGCAAGGCGGTCGAGGAGCTCAGCTGGGACGAGAGCAAGGAGGAGTAGCCGCAGAAGCCTCCCCCCAACCCCCTCCAGCGGAGCTGGAGGGGGAGCCCGCCTCTGCTTGATTCGTTGTCCCCAGGCTCGCGTCGCGTCCGCCGCTGGTTCTTCTGGAGCTGCCTAGAGAGGCGAGCGGACGGCTGTGCTACCGTGCGCCCCGCCATGGCGACGAAAACGACCTCCAAGACCAAGACCAAGCGCCCGTACAAGAAGCCCCTCCAGGAGACCGCCTTCGCGCGCAGCGAGCGCGAGAAGCGTGAGCAGCGCGCCGCCGAGCTCGACGCGCTCGCCGACCGCCGCGACTCCTTCCGGGCCCGGAACCGCTACTACCACGAGCAGATCGCCAAGCTCGCCCGCTTCTTCATCCCCGAGGGCTCCCGCGTCCTCGAGGTGGGCTGCTCGACGGGCGACCTGCTGGCGTCCCTCAAGCCTTCGCGCGGCGTCGGCGTCGACCTCTCGAGGAAGCACGTCGAGATCGCCCGGCAGAAGCACCCCGAGCTGGAGTTCGTCGTCGGCGACGCGGAGGCGCTGGACCTGGGCGAAGAGCAGTTCGACTTCGTGGTCCTGAGCGACGTCATCGGCTTCTTGGACGACGTGTGGGCGGGGCTGCGCTCGCTGCGCAAGGTGATGGGCCCGCGCTCGCGGCTGTTCGTGACGTACCACAACTTCCTGTGGGAGCCGGTGCTGCAGTTGGGCGCCGCGCTTGGGCTCAAGATGCCCGAGTCCGAGCAGAACTGGCTCGGGCGCGAGGACATCCAGAACCTGCTCAAGCTGGCCGGCTTCGAGGTGGTGCACTCGGGCGCGTCGACGCTGCTGCCGGTGGACGTGCCGGTGGTCTCGCGGCTGGCGAACCGGGTGCTGGCGCGCATGCCGCTGTTCGAGCACCTGGCGCTGGTCGAGTACTTCGTGGCCCGTCCGGTCTGGCAGCACCTCCAGCGCGCCGAGCCGATGACCTGCTCGGTGGTGGTGCCGTGCCGCAACGAGAAGGGCAACGTCGAGGACATCTTCGCGCGCACGCCGGAGCTGGGCGCCGGCACCGAGCTCATCTTCGTCGACGGCAACAGCGAGGACGGCACGGTCGAGGAGATCGAGAAGCGGCTCTCGAAGCGGCCGAACACGGTCCTCATCCACCAGGGCGATGGGAAGGGGAAGGGCGACGCGGTCCGCAAGGGCTTCGCGGCGGCCACCGGCGACATCCTCTTCATCCTCGACGCGGACCTCACCGTGCCGCCCGAGGATCTGCCCAAGTTCTACGAGGCCATCGCCGAGGACCATGGCGAGTTCGTCAACGGCACCCGGCTCGTCTACCCGATGGAGCAGGGGGCGATGCGGCTGCTGAACATGTTCGGCAACAAGTTCTTCAGCTTGGCCTTCACGCACCTGCTGGGCATGCCGGTCAAGGACACGCTGTGCGGCACCAAGGTGCTGCGGCGCGTGGACTACGAGCGGATCGCCGCCAACCGGTCGTACTTCGGCGACTTCGATCCCTTCGGCGACTTCGACCTGTTGTTCGGAGCAGCCCGCAGCGCCTTCAAGCTGGTGGAGGTGCCGGTGCGGTACCGGGCGCGGACCTACGGCGACACCAAGATCGACCGGTTCAAGCACGGGTGGCTGCTGCTCAAGATGACCGGGGTGGCGTTCCGGAAGTTCCGGCTGGGGTTCTGACGGGCCTCACTCCCCCCGCTCCCTCTCCGAGAGGAGAGGGAGCTGAGCCCGGAGCGCGGCGCGAGCTACTTGAGCAGGGCCTCGACCGCGGCCTTGAGGGCCTTGCGCTCGATGGCCGCGCCCTTGAGTCGCTCGCCGACTTCCTTGCCGCCCTTGAAGAACACCAGTGTCGGCGACTCCGTCACTGAGAGCTTGGCCGCGAGCGCGGTGCTCTTCGCCTTGGAGATACGCAGGAAGAGCGCCTTGCCGGCGAACTTCTGCGCCACCGCGTCAAAGCGCGGCGCCCAGGCCTTGCACGGCTCGCTGTCGGCTGCGTAGAAGTCGAGGACGGCCGGCAGGGTGGCCTTGAGCACCGCCTGCTCGTACTCCGCCTCGCCGATCTCCTTGACCGCATCCACCGCCGGCGCTTCGTTCGTCTTCTCCAAAGTTGCCTCCATCGAATCAGGGCAGACGCGCTCGGCCGCGCGCCCGGATGGCGCGCGCCGTCGTATCCGGTCGGAAGGCAGGAGTCCCGACGCTCCGTCGACTCTCCAGAAGGATTGCTTGCGATTCGACTTCGAGTCTTCTGGCGCGGAGGCCGAGTGGTCGGTGTCCGAGGTCGGCGCACCCTACCACCCGTGCGCTGGTCGGGTAGCCCATTCGGTGCACTGCCTTGGCCGCGCTGCGCCAAACCGGCCCGTCGCCTTGCGCCGATCTGGCGCACCACGACGCTCGTGCCCCGAACGTGATCTGCGGCACACCGGCTGCAGTCGCAAGCCGCGGAGGTGCCCAGATGCTCGGTCCCGCTGCCGCCGCCCGCGCATTTCCGCTGCCAAATCCGCGGGGTACGATGCTCCCCAGCATGCCCATGACCCCGTCCGACCGCAGCAGCGCCGTCCTCCTCGCCGTCAGTGAGTTCGTCGGACGCGAAGTCGCCATCGACGACCTCCTGCTCACCCTGGTCGACCGGATGGCCACCGCGCTGGACGCCGACCGCGGCACGCTCTACCTCGTCGACCGCGGCAAGGGCGAGGTCTTCAGCCGCGCCGCCCACCTCCCGGAGATCAAGGAGATCCGCCTGAAGATGGGGCAGGGGATCGCCGGGCACGTCGCCGAGAGCGGCGAGACGGTCAACGTCCCCACCACCAACGCCGACCCGCGCTTCTTCTCGCGCATCGACGAGAAGACCGGCTACCGCACCGAGTCCATCCTCGCCGCGCCGATGCGCGACCGGAACGGCGTGGTCATCGGCGTGGTGCAGCTGCTCAACAAGCGCGGCGGGGCGTTCACCCGCGAAGACGGCGACGTCCTCGGCTCGCTCGCCCAGCAGGCCGCGGCGGTCATCGAGTCCACCACGGTCTACACGCAGCTCTTCCGCCCGCCAGCCGAGGCCCACGAGCCGCTGCCGCTGGCCGAGCGCTTCAACCGGATCATCGGCGAGTCGGAGCCGATGCGGACCGCCTACCGGCTGACCACCAAGGCCGCCGCCAGCGACGCCACGGTGCTCGTCCGCGGAGAGAGCGGCACCGGCAAGGAGCTCTTCGCCCGGGCGGTCCACGTCAACTCCAAGCGCCGCGACAAGCCGTTCGTGAAGGTCGACTGCGCCGCGCTGCCGGCCTCGCTCATCGAGAACGAGCTCTTCGGCCACGAGAAGGGTGCCTACACCGGGGCGGACCAGAAGGCCCCGGGCAAGTTCGACGCCGCGCAGGGCGGCACCATCTTCCTGGACGAGATCGGAGAGCTGCCTCTGGCGGTCCAGGGCAAACTCCTGCGCGCCCTGCAGGACCGCGAGTTCGAGCGCGTCGGCGGCTCCAAGACCGTGCAGATCGACGCGCGCGTGGTCGCCGCCACCAACCGTGACCTGGAGAAGCTCGTCGCCGAGGGCAAGTTCCGCCAGGACCTCTACTACCGGATCAAGGTCGTGGAGATCCGCCTGCCACCGCTGCGCCAGCGCGGCCCCGAGGACGTCACCCGCCTGGTCCGCCATTTCGTCGCCGCGGCCGCCAAGCGGCACGCGCGCGAGGTCCCACGCATCAGCGAGGCGGCGCTCGCCCGGCTCACCGCCTATCCGTGGCCCGGCAACGTCCGCGAGCTCGAGAACTGCCTGGAGAGCGCGGTGGTGATCATGGACGGCCTCGACCTGCTCCCCGAGCACCTGCCGCTGCCCGAGCGCACCCGCCTGTCCCCCGACATCCAGCCGAACCTCCAGCCCGCGGACGACGGAGAAGCTCGAAGGGGACGCGCCGCCTCCGCCGAGTGGCGTGCCCTTGCCGGCAGCGGCGCACGGCATCCGCACCCTGGAGGCGGTCGAGCGCGAGCACATCCTCTCGGCGCTGGAGAAGGTCGGGGGCAACCGCAGCGAGGCGGCCCGGCTGCTGGGAATCGGGCGCAACACGCTGGCGCGCAAGCTGCGCGGGTACCAGTAGGACGCCGGAGTCGGAAAGAGACGCAGGCGCCCCCCAGCAGTTCTTGGCGACCTTGGTCCCTTGGCGACCTTGGTCCCTTGGCGACCTTGGCGGACCAAGAGGGCACCGGACCGGCTGAGGTGCCCATCAGGGCTGGCGCGTGTCCCACCCGAGCGGCTATGGTGCGCGCCCCATGACGGCCGGGCCCCGCTGCACTCGCGCACTCCTCGAGGTCACTCCATGACCTCGCAGCTCGTGCGCCTCGCCCCGCTGGTCCTCCTGGTGGCGGTCATTGCGTTGGTCGTGGCCCGCCTGCCGAAGGTCGAGCTCGGGCACTCGGCTGCCTTCAAGCGACGCCGGCTGCTCAACTGGTTTCCGTTGGGGCTGACCTACGCCTTCCTCTACTTCGGCCGCTACAACGTCAACGAGGCGACCTCGGTCATCCCGGGCCTGACCAACGCCGACTTCGGCGCCATCTTCGGTGCCGGCACGGCGACCTACGGCCTCTCGTTCCTGGTCAACGGTCCCCTGACCGACCGGTGGGGCGGGCGCTTCACCATTCTGCTCTCCGCCGCCGGCGCCGCCGCCTGCAACCTGGCGATGGGCCTGCTCGTCTGGGCCGCCGTCACCCGCGGCTTCGTGCCCCCGGGCGGCATGGTCGTCTCCATCGCGGTGCTGTACTCGGCCGACATGTACTTCCAGAGCTTCGGCGCGGTCTCCATCGTCAAGGTGAACGCCCACTGGTTCCACGTGCGCGAGCGCGGCGTGCTCAGCGGCCTGTTCGGCATCCTCATCTCGTTGGGCCTGTACTTCGCCTACGACTGGAGCGCGTGGATCGTCCGCGTGCTGCCTGTCTGGTGGGCCTTCTTCCTTCCGGCCGCGGCGCTGGCGGTCTTCTGGGTCATCGAGCTTGCGACCGTGCGTGACTCGCCCAGCGGCGCCGGCTTTGCCGACTTCGACACCGGCGACGCCTCCAGCGGCGACACCGGGCCCGCGCTCGGCGTCCTCCAGGTCTTCAAGAAGATGCTCACCAGCCGGGCCATCCTCTTCCTGCTGGGCATCGAGTTCTGCAGCGGCTTCATGAGCAACGCCATCATGCAGTGGGGACGCAAGTTCGGCCGGCAGACCGAGCTGCACTCCTTCGTCTTCGACCACTGGGGCCTGGTGATGTGCGTCGCTGGAATCCTCGGCGGCATGTTCGCGGGCGTCATCTCCGACAAGGTCTTCGGCTCGCGGCGCGGCCCGGTCTCGGCGGTCCTCTACGGCGGCATGCTGGTGGGGGCCGTGGCCGCGACCTGGCTGCTCGACGCCGGCGCGATCATCGGCTGGACCGTGGCCTTCATGTCGCTGTGCGTGATCGGCGTGCACGGGATGCTCTCCGGCACGGCCACCATGGACTTCGGCGGCAAGAAGAACGCGGGCATCGCGGTGGCCATCGTCGACGGCGCGGTCTACCTGGGCGTCGCCACCCAGTCGTTCCTGCTGGGCGCGCTGCTCCCGAGCGGCGAGGCCGCGAAGGTGGTCGCGAACTGGAAGCTGTGGCCCCTCGCGCTCATCCCGCTCTCGGCGGTCGGCTTCCTGCTCGCGACGCGGGTCTGGAATGCGACGCCGGAGGGGACGAGCGCGGCAAAAGGCTCGGCCAGTGACAGAGTCGAGATCGCCGGCGGCTGAAGCCGCGCCTGACCCTGCGAAGCCCGCCTTCGCGGGCTGAAGAGGCGATGGGTGGCAGGGCGCGGACCCAGAGAGCCAGGTCCTTCGTTCCTCCGCTTTGGCCCACCAACAAGCACCGCGCCACCCATCACCACTTAGCCCGCGAAGGCGGGCTTGGCCCCATCAGGCGCGACTTCAGTCGCCGGCCGGCTTCTTCTCGCCGGCTCGCTACTGGGCGGCAGGCTCCGCTGCCTTTGCCGGTTCGGGGGCCGGGCTGGGCGCCACAGGTGCAGGCGCTGGAGCCGGAGCGGGCTTCTCCGCGGGCGGGAGTTGATCGACGACCACCCAGAAGTCGACCTGGAACCGATCGCGCTGGGCGCCGCGGGCGAACACCGCCGGGATGCTGCCGCCGGGGTCGCTGTGGGTGATGAAGACGAGCCGGGTCTTGCCGTTGGGCAGCGGCGTCGCCGACCAGAAGCCGCGCACCACATCCAGCCGCACGTAGCCTTTGGCCAAGGCGGGGCCCTGGTCGTTGGCGGTCTGGAAGCGCAGCACTTGCGTGCCGTCGGCCGCCACCGGCTCCCTCCAGATGCGAATGGTGTAGTCGCGGTCGGAGACCATCGAGAGCGCGATCTGCTCGTAGATGAGGACCTCGTTCGGGCCCTCGCGCACCAGGGTCTTCTTCAGCTCCTTGGTGGAGGTGATGTCCGTCGCGACCTTCCAGAAGATGGTCATGGCCTGCGCCGGGTTCTGCGCGACGTCGAGGGTGGCGCGGAACTCCTCGTAGCTGGAGCCGGGCACCGACCGCTTCTCGAAGACCGCGCCGCGCTTGGTCTCGTACTGCTTCCACGGCGCCTCTTCGGCGACGGCGGTGCTGGCGAAGAGGAGGACGGCGAGGCAGAGGAGGGCGCGGGCGGACATGACGGGCACGATACCGTCGCTAGAAGGCCGGTGCCCAGGAATCCTTGAGCCGCTCGCCGACTCCGAACGCGTCCCAGGCGGCGAGCAGATCGCCGATCCGCGGGTCCTCGCAGGCCGGCAGCCGCGCGCCGGAGCCGCGGCCCATCAGGCAGTCCGCGAAGGCAGTGACCTCCGGGGTCTCGCAGGGAAGCTGCTGGCCTCCCGTCTTCGCCAGCTCCTGCTCGAGGCCGACGACCAGGGCCTCGGCTCGCTGGTGCCGCGTCTTGGCCTCGGCGACCTTCGGGGCGTTCTGCTTGGCCTGCTTCTTGGGCGCGGCCTGCAACGCCGTGAGCTCGTCCGCGACGGCCTGGCGCCCGGAGACGGTGGCGCAGAGCAGGGCGGAGACGATGGGCACCATCAGCTTCGCGGGCTCGTCGCGCAGCGTCGCGCGGAGCTTGTCGTCTTCGCTCTTCATCCGCTGCTTCTCGGCGTCGAGCCGCTCGTCCTCGGGGATGGCGCGGATCTCGCCGGCCGGGCGGGTGGCGGCGGTGTCGAAGCGCGTGCGCGCGAGCGTCTTGGTCCGCTCGCCGCACTCTTCGTACGCCTGGTGCGCCTCGTCGCGGTTCTTCTGCGCGACGGCGCGGTCGTCCTCCAGGCGCTTGAGCGTCGCCGGGTCCACGCCCTGGGTGTTCTCGGCCTCGCGCAGGCTCTTCTCGGCCCGCTTCATGGCCTCCTCGGACTCGCTGCGCCGAAGCTTGTCCGGGCCGCAGGCGAAGTGCGGCTGCAGCGACAACGGCAGCGGACCGAGATCCGGCTCCACCAGCGCAGCCGTCTGCTGGACCACCGGCGCCTGCGCGCACGAGGCCGCGAGCAAGAGGCATGAGAGGCGGAGGGTCGAACGCATCGAGAGATCCTTGTCTGGGGTGATCTGCGGACGACGAACGTTGCCGGCTTGGCCCGAACGCGATCTTGCTAAAGGTATGTCAGTAACCATCAACATGGACCGCCGAAGATCGCTTCCGTGCGGGCGATTTCCTTCGGCCTGGTCTGACGGCAGCGCGGGACTTCTGCAACTCGAGCCGAGTCTTCAGGTCGTTGCGGACCCGAGTGCCGACGCGGGTGGTGAGGACCTTGTTGATCGAGGTGCCAGCGACGAGGCCGATGACCGGCATGAGCTTGAAGACACCGCGCCAGAGCTTCACGCCGACGAGCACGGCCATGACCTCCACCAGGATCTTGCCAATCCGGCGCGGGCCGTAGTTCCAGACGGCCTGGCTCTCGACCTTGGCGACATCGACCAAGAAGTTCGAACGGGTCGAGGCGTCGTAGGTGCCCACCGAGGCGAGCACGAAGCCCAGCTGGCGCTCCTGGGGGTCTTCGATGTCGAAGCCAAAAAGGTCCAGCAGCACGAGCGTCATCTCGACCTCGAGCTTGAGCAGGACCGCGAACTCCGCGAGCGTCGCGCCGATGGCCGTGACCAGCCCGGCGCCGGGGATGAGCGAGGGCAGGTTGGAGGCGGCGCCGGCCAGCGCCGCCTTGTTCGAGTAGCGCCGCACGGCCTCCTTCGCTGCCTCGTCGCGCGGGGCCGCCTGCCGCGCTGCTTCGCGGCACTGCTGGGCGACTTCGCGCAGCTCGGCCGAAGGCGCGACCAGGCGCTCGACCGCGGTGAGGAGCTTGCGTCCCTGCTTGTTGTCGTCCGCCATTGCCGTCCCCTCCGAACGAAGCGGCTACAGCAGCCGCCGATAGATGGCCGCCATCTTGCGCGCGGCCGACTCCCAGGTGAATTGCGAGGCGCGGATGCGGCCCGCCAGCGACAGCTCGCGCCGTCGCGCGCTCGAGCCCAGGACCTCGCGGATCCGCTGCGCGAGCGCGTCCTCGTCGAAGACCGGGTAGGTGAGCGCGGCGCCCCCGGTGACCTCGGGCAGCGACCCCGCGTCGGAGACGATGGTCGGCGTGCCGCAGGCCATGGCCTCCATCGGCGGCAGCCCGAAGCCCTCGTAGCGGGACGGGAAGATGAAGGCGCGCGCCGCGGTGTAGAGCGCCGGGAGCGCGTCGTGCCCCTGGCCGGCGAGGAGGATGGTCCGGCCGCCGAGGCCGAGCCGGTCGACCTCCGGCTGGAGGGTGTCCGAGAAGCGCCCGCAGAGCACCAGGGGCGGCGCGTCGGCGACCTTGGCGTAGCCGCGCAACAGCGAGGGCACGTTCTTGTGGGCGATGAAGCCGCCGACGTACAGCAGGAACTCCTCCGGCAGGCCAAGCCGGTTGCGAACGGCCGCCACCTCGCCCGGTGTCGCGGGGTGAAAGCGGGCGTCGATGCCGCACGGCACCACGTCGATCCGGTCCGCGGGGAGCTGGAAGTGCCGCTCGATCTGCCGGCGCGAATACTCCGAGACCGTCACGACTCCTGCCGCCCGGTGCGCGAAGAGTCGGGTCGCGATCCGGAAGTAGCGGTCCAGGTACCGGCCGTAGATGCCCGGCAGGTCCAGGTAGATCATGTCGTGCAGCGTCAGCAGCGTCCGGGTCCCGGCGGCCACCAGCGGGGCACAGAAGGTCGTCGCGTGGAAGAGGCCGACCCGCTTGCGAGCCAGGACCAGCGGAAGCTCCAGCTGCTCGGCCGCGGTGGCGGGACCGGAGAGGGCCTCGGCGGTGCGGGCACCGGGCACGTGGGCGCGGATGGCTTCGGCGCGGCCGAGCCCCATCACCTGGCTCCCCGGCATCTGGTCGGGGATGCGCCGGAGCAGCTCCAGCGAGTAGCGCGAGACCCCGTCGGGCGGTTCGACGAGCATCCGCAGGTCGATGGCGACGCGCGAGGTCAGGGTGTACCTCCGGGCGGTGGCGGAACCGGCGACGCACCGGCGGCCGGGGCGGCTGCGCGCCCATTCGGCAGCAGGTCGAGCACGGCGTAGGCCGCGAAGAAGGCCACGGCGACGGCGACGGCCTGGGCGACGAAGTGCAGGCGCTGCGTCTGGAGCCAGAACGCGACGCCGGCCGTGGAGGCGATGGCCACCTTGAAGGCGAGCGTGCGCTCCCCGGCCTCGGAGAGCCCGGCGCGCTTGCGCCAGGCGATGAGCACCAGGAAGAGCAGGGCGTCGGTGGCGAGCGTGGCCAGCGCGGCGGAGTTGGCGCCGAACCTCCGGGCGAGGGCGACGATGGCCAGCGCCTTCACCGCGCTCGCGCCGAGGCGGAAGAGCGCCGCCGTCCAGGGTCGGCCGATGGCCAGGAGGAGGTAGATGGCGATGCTGTTGGAGAAGAAGAGCGGCGCGGCGAGCGCGAGGATGGCGAGCGAGGAGCGGGTCTGTACGTACTCGCGGCCGAAGAGCAGTTCGGCGACGAAGGGCGAGAAGACGTAGGCGACTCCGGCAATCGGCGCGCCCAGGACCAGGCACCAGCGCGAGATCTTGGTGAAGAACGGCGCGACGCCCGAGAGGTCCTTCGACTTGGACAGCTCAGCGACGATGGGGAAGAGCGCGCCGATGGCGATGGCCGGCAGTCCCTGAGAGGCGTCGAAGACCTTGTTGGCGGCGCCGTACTGGCCGATGTCCGCGTCCGAGAACCGCAGGAGGCCGAGGACGAGGTTGTCCAGGTAGAAGTAGAGCGCCAGGCTGATGAGGGTCGCGGCGGTAGGGACGGCGCTGCGCAGCTCTCGAACCGCGAACGCGCCGTCCCAGGCGAAGCCGAAGGTGAGCCCGCGGCGCTTGCGCCAGAGCCAGGCGATGCCCGCGCTCAGGGCGTTCGCGAGCGTCATCGCCCCCAGCACGACCGAGAGGGGGGCGCGCAGGGCCAGCGCCACCGAGCCGAGGCCGGCGACGATGAGCCGGGTGATGATGCGCACGTAGGCGTCGTCGTTCATCCGCTCGAAGGCGGTGAAGTAGGACGAGTGGTACTCGAGGTAGCTGTTGAGGCCGAAGAAGCCGGCCATCAGGGCGATCTCGAGCCAGCGGGAACGGTCGGTGACGAGCAGCGAGAGCCCGATGGTGAAGGCGGCCGCTAGCGCGACCGAGGCGAGCCGCAGCGGTGCGAACTTGCGCAGCCACTCGGCCGCCTTCTCGCGCTCGCGCGAGGCCTGCAGGGCGAGCAGGGTGTTGAGCCCCAGCTCGCCGCACAACGCGATGATCAGCGAGAAGCTGCAGGCGTAGCTGTAGCGGCCGAAGAGCTCCTTGCCCAGCGCCCGCGCCAGCACGAAGCCGAACGCGATGCTCACCACTCGCGAGCCGAACTCGCCCAGCGTCTTGCCCTTCAGGTTGCGCAGGATCCGTTCGCGCATCGCGGGGCCATCCCTATCAGACTCCGCACTTGGCGTCCGCCGGCCGTCGGCCGGTTGACCGGCCAAGGGGTGCCCTCTACCCTCGATGAAAGCTCGGCCGAACTGGAAGTGGGGGAGAAGCCAATGAAACGCCTGCCGATTCTCGTGGCGCTCGCGCTGGCCTCCTGTGGTCAGCCACCGGCCCCACCGACCCCCAAGCCCGACGCCGGAGTGGTCGACCGCTGCCAGGACGAGATCTGCCTGCCCGGCGAGGAGTGCAACCCGGCGGTGGGCTGCTTCTGCACCACCGACAGCTGTCCCACGCCGTCCATCTGCGGCGAGGAGAGCCGCTGCGTGAACCTGTGCGCGTCGGCCGGCTGCGTGACCGGCGAGCGCTGCGTGCCGACGACGGGCAAGTGCGAGTGCGGGTCCGGGACCGACCCGTGCGCCTCGGACAAGTACTGCGAGCCTTCCACCAAGCGCTGCTCGACCAAGTGCACCGGCGCCGGCTGCGGCCGGGGCGAGCGCTGCAACCCGGCGACGGGGGGCTGCGAGTGCGCCGACTGTGCTGCCGAGACGCTGGGCTGCGACCCGACCTCCAACCGCTGCGTCGACCGCTGCCCCTCGGCCTGCCCCGCGGGCGAGCGCTGCGACGATCCGGTCGTCGGCGAGTGCCACTGCACGGAGACGAGCTGCGCCGCGAGCCAGATCTGCGACGGCAACCGCCGCTGCGTCGATCTCTGCCAGGGAAAGTCCTGCAACCCGGGCGAGCGCTGCGACGCCAAGACCGGCGGCTGCGTCTGCGACGCGTGCGGTTCGCGCGACCAGTGCGATCCGGTCACCAACCGCTGCGTCCCCAAGTGCCAGGGCGTGACCTGTCCGGCCGGCGAGGTCTGCCAGGACACCAGCGGCGAGTGTCACTGCGGCATCGCGCCCAACACCTGCCCGGCAGGCCAGAAGTGCGACCCGGCCAGCCTGAAGTGCGTCGACCTCTGCCAGGGGGTGAGCTGCGGAGCAGGGGAGAGCTGCAACTCCAGCAGCGGCGTCTGCGAGTGCGCCCAGGGGCCGGACACCTGCACGGCCCACGACCCGACCTCCCGGTGCGACGTCCTGACCAAGAAGTGCGTGGCGCAGTGCCTCGGCGTCAGCTGCGCCCCCGGCGAGGGCTGCGACTCGAGCAGCGGCACCTGCAAGTGCATCCCCGGCACGAGCGACAGCTGCAGCGCCGCCGCGCCGACCCTGCGCTGCAACGCGCTCAGCCTGCACTGCGAGGAGAAGTGCAAGGGCGTCGGCTGCGCCACGGGCGAAGCCTGCGTCGCCACCAGCGGCGAGTGCCACTGCGGCATCCCCAACACCTGCCCCGCCGGCCAGAAGTGCGACGCCGCCTCGCTCCAGTGCGTCGGGCTCTGCTCCGGGGTCACCTGCACGGTGCGCGGCGAGGTCTGCGAGGCGGCCACGGGCGCTTGCGCCTGCACCGCCGCGCCCGACAGCTGCACGGCGCTCGACGCCTCCACCAAGTGCGACGCCGCCAGCCGCAAGTGTGTCTCGCAGTGCGCCGGGCTCTCCTGCGCTCCGGGCGAGAGCTGCAACCTGGGCAGCGGCGCCTGCGAGTGCTTGCTCTCGCCCGACGACACCTGCACCGCCTCCGTCGCCACCAACCGCTGCAACGCCACGACGCTGCACTGCCAGCCCAAGTGCCAGGGCGTCACCTGCTCGACCGGCGAGAGCTGCGTCGCGAGCTCGGGCGCCTGCGCCTGCGGCCTGTCGCCCAACACCTGCCCCGCCGGGCAGAAGTGCGATGCGGCCACGCTCCACTGCGTGGGGCTCTGCTCCGGGGTGACCTGCACCGTCGGCGGCGAGAGCTGCAGCGCCGCGACCGGGGTCTGCTCGTGCTCCACCTCGCCCGACGGCTGCGATCTGGCCGATCGGACGATGCGCTGCGACGGGGCGATCCTGCGCTGCGTCCCCAAGTGCCAGGGCATCTTCTGCGCCGCCGGCGAGAGCTGCGGGGCGACCAGCGGCGCCTGCGCCTGCACTGCCTCGCCCGACTCCTGCAGCGCCATCGACGCCACGGCGCGCTGCAATGCCTCCCGCCACTGTGAGCCCAAGTGCACCGGCATCACCTGCGCGACGGGCATGGCCTGCGTCGCCACCACCGGCGAGTGCCACTGCAGCCTGCCCAACTCCTGCCCCTCGGGGCAGAAGTGCCTCGCGGCGGGCCTGATCTGCGTTCCCGCGTGCCAGGGCGTCACCTGCTCGACGCCCGGCGAGAGCTGCGAGGCGGCGACCGGGAGCTGCACCTGCCAGACGAGCCCCGCCGACTCCTGCACGGTCGCGTCCGCGTCGACCCGCTGCGACGCCTCGAGCCACAAGTGCGTCTCCGCCTGCGCCGGGGTCTCCTGCGCACCCGGCGAGACCTGCGACTCGTCCTCCGGAACGGCCACCTGCAAGTGCAGCCGCAGCCCCGCCGACAGCTGCACCGCGGCGAGCGCGACCCAGAAGTGCGACGCGGCCTCGCTGCGCTGCGTGCTCCTCTGCTCGGGCGTTTCCTGCACCTCGGGCGAGACCTGCAACCCGGCGAGCGGTGCCTGCGAGTGCGGCCCCGAGACCTGCCCCGCCAACTACGCCTGCTCGGCGACGACCCGGCACTGCGAGAGCTGCCTGCAGGAGACCGACGCGCAGTTCTGCGCCCGGCAGTCGAAGGAGTGCGACGGGCTCACCGGCACCGACAACTGCGGGCGCTCCCGCACCGCCAACTGCGGCTCCTGCACCTCGCCTGCGGCCTGCACCGGCGGGCTCTGCCTCAAGCCGGGCGGTCCCACCAACGACAACTGCGTCGGAGCCATCCCCCTGGTCTTCGACGGCTCGGGCAAGGCGAGCGCGAGCGGCGACACCACCAACGCCAGCGACGGCGGGCGCGCGGCGGTGTGCGGGGTGGGCTTCGGCAACGACGTCGTCTACTCCTTCACCACCGCCGCCACCAAGAACGTCGACGTGCGGCTGACCTACACCGGCTCGCAGACGCCGGTGGTCTACGTGCGCAAGGTCTGCGCCAGCGCCGCCTCGGCCGACGAGCTGGCCTGCGCCGACTCGATCAGCACCCAGACCGCGATCGCAGCCATCAACAATCTGGCGGCGGGGACCTACTACGTCTTTGCCGACGCCTACTCCGGCGACTCGGGCGCCTTCACGCTCGTGGTGCAGCTCGCCAATCCGCCGGTCGCGCCGGCCAACGACACCTGCTCGGCTGCGACGGTGCTCGACGTCTCCAGCGGCTCGGCGACGGTCGCAGGCGACACGCGCTCGGCGGTGAACGACTACGCGGGCACCTGCGCGAGCCCCAACAACACCGACGGCGGCGACGCGGTCTTCGCCCTCGACCTCGCGGTGGCGCGCTCGGTCACGGCGACCGTCACCCGCGACGGCACGACGCCCGCCTACAAGCCCGCGGTCTACCTCCGCACGGCCTGCACCAGCGGCGCCTCGACCGACGAGGCCGGCTGCGGCACCGAGTCGAGCGGAGTGGCGAGCGCGGTCGCCGCGACCGTGGGCCCCGGGCGGGTCTACGTCGTCGTGGACGGCACGGCCGGCACCGGCGGCAAGTACATCCTGCAGGTCACGACCGCCGCGCCGCTGGTCGTCCCCACCAACGAGAAGTGCTCGAGCGCCGCGGCGCTGACCCTGTCGGCGGCGGGCACCGCGAGCGTCAGCTCCACCACCACCTACGCCGCCAACGACACCGCCGGCACCTGCGCCGGGACCGGGCCGGAGCTGGTCTGGACGTTCACCACCCCCAAGCTCGCGACCATCACCGCCAAGGTCACGCCCACCTCCGGTGCGGGCTTCCAGCCGGTGGTCTACCTGCGCACCGGCGCCTGCGAGGGGACGGGGATGACCGAGCCGGTCTGCGCTTCGGCCTACAACGGCGGCGATCCCGCGACCGCGACCATCGCCAACGCGGCTGCGGCCACCTACTGGGTCTTCGTCGACGGCTTCGCCGGGACCAAGGGCAACTTCATGCTCGACGTGACCCTGGTGCCGCCCAACGACCAGTGCAGCGGCGTCGTGGCGCTGACCAAGGGGACGACCGTCAACGGCAACTCCAACTACGCGGCGTACCACTACGGTGCCGCGGACAAGGCCAGCTTCTCCACGGCCTGCCAGGTCGCGAGCAACTACGGCACCAAGGGCCCGGACGTCGTCTACTCCTACACCCCGACCACGGCTGGCAGCTTCACGGTGACGGCGACCCCGGCCGCCGGCTACGACCTCGCGCTGTGGGGAATGGAGAGCTGGTGCGGCAACTATCCGGGGTCGTGCCTGGCCTTCAACGACGCGGCGTACGGCGGCGCGGCGGAGAGCCTCACCATCGCGGGTGTTGCGGGCCGGACCTACTACTTCGTGGTCGGCTCCTACTTCGCCTCGACCAACACCAGCGGCTCGGGGGCGTTCACGATCGCGGTGCAGTAAGGAGGGTCAGAGGCCGGCGTCGGGGAGCGGCTGGCACGCTCCGCCGACGCAGCGCTCCGAGGCCATGCAGCACACGCCGCTGCACAAGACGGTTCTGCACGCTCCGGCGTCGGAAGCGCTGGCGTCCGAGCCGGCAGCGACGCTGGCGTCGGAAGCGACGCCGGCATCCGAAGCGGCAGCTCCGCTGGCATCGGGCGACGGCAGGTCATGACAGGCCCGGTCGTGAAAGGCGCAGACCTGGCCGACGAGACATTCGCGGTCGTTGCGGCAGGGGATGGGCTCGCTGCCGGGGACGCAGCCGGAACAGGTGAGGGCGACGAAGACGATCAAAAGGTGCCGCTTCATGGTCGGCGGCATCGTAGGCCGGAGCTCGAGCCAGGCCAATCGTCCCGCGCCCCCGGAGCCAACGATGGATGGCTCTGGGCGGCTTGACCCGAGGCCGAAGTCCGAAGCCCAAAGCCCGAGGTGCTACCGCCCGCGGGGCGCCATCTGGTAGAACGCGCGTCGATGAAGGTTGCCCTGGTCCACGACTGGCTGGTGGGCATGCGCGGCGGGGAGCGCGTCGTCGAGGCCTTCTGCGAGCTTCTTCCCGGACGCGGACCTCTACACGCTGGTGCACCTCAAGGGCGCCTGCTCGCCGGCCATCGAGCGGATGCGCATCCGGACCAGCGCCATCGACCGCCTCCCGTTCGCCCGCGAGCGGTACCGCAGCTTCCTGCCGCTCTTCCCTCACGCCATCGAGTCGTTCGACCTGACGGGCTACGACCTGGTGCTCTCGTCGAGCCACTGCGTGGCCAAGGGGGTCGTCGTCCCGACCGCGGCGGTCCACGTCTGCTACGTGCACACGCCGATGCGCTACCTGTGGGACCAGTACCCCGAGTACTTCGGTCCTGGGCGCGCCTCGCTCCCGACGCGGGCGGCGATGCGGGTCTTCTCCACCTTCCTGCGGACCTGGGACGAGGCCTCGGCCAACCGCGTCGACCACTTCGTGGCCAACAGCTTCAACGTCGCCTCGCGCGTGGAGAAGCGCTACCGGCGCGAGGCGGAGGTCGTGCACCCGCCGGTGGACGTCTCGCGCTTCGAGGTGCGGGGCCCGGCCGCGGTCGAGGACTTCTACCTGATGGTCACGGCCTTCGCGCCGTACAAGAAGAATCGAGGTCGCCCTCGAGGCTTTCAAGCAGAGCGGGCGGCGGCTCAAGGTGGTCGGCTGGGGCCAGGAGTGGAAGAAGATGAAGGCCCTGGCCGGCGGCACGGTCGAGTGCCTGGGCCCGCTCTCCGACCCGGAGGTCGCCGATCTCTACCCGCGCTGCAAGGCGCTCGTCTTCCCGGGCGAGGAGGACGCGGGGATCACGCCGCTGGAGGCTCAGGCCGCGGGCCGCCCGGTGATCGCGCTCGCACGCGGCGGGGCGCTGGAGACGGTCATCGGCTTGGAGCGGCGGGCGTCGTCCCCCCTCGGGCCGACCTCCACGTTCGCCGCGCCCACCGGCCTGTTCTTCGACGAGCCGACGGTGCCGGCGCTGCTGGGGGCGCTCACCCGGTTCGAGGCGAACGAGCAGCGCTTCGACCCGGCGGCGGCACGGCGCAACGCCGAGCGCTTCGACCGCCAGCACTTCAAGGCGCGCATCTCGGCCATCCTCGAGCGGGCGCTGCGCAGCCGCGAGCTGCTCCTGCGCCCGCCCGACGGCGACGCGCCGCCGGCGGTGCACTGATGCTCCTGCGCGCCCAACGCCGGCTCACGCCGATCCTGATCGCCGCCGACCTGGCGATCGTCGCGGGCTCGCTGCACGTGGCGCAGATGCTGCGGCAGCGGCTGGAGCTGGGCATGGCGCTCGACCAGGGCCTGGCCTGGGTCTGGCTGACGCGCAGCTCCTACGTCTCGGCGGCGGTGGCCTGGGGCCTGGCCTTCTTCATCGTGGGGACGCACTTGCCGCGCCGGGTGCTGGAGCTCGACTCCTGGCGCTACCTGGTGCTGGCGTCCTGGCTGGGCGTGCTGTTCTTCGTCTCGGCGCTCTTCTTCCAGAAGGTCTACGACTTCTCGCGGCTGCTGGTCGGCTATTTCTTCGTGCTGGTGCAGGTAGGTCTCGTCGCGCGGCACGGTCTGACCCAGCTCGCGCTGCGGCGGCTGACGCGGCCCTTCGCGCGGCGGATCCTCGTCGTGGGCGGAGGGGAGGTGGGCGAGGAGGTCGCGCGCCGGCTCTCGACCGCGCCGTTCGGCGTGACCCTGGCGGGCGTGATGGCGACCGACGACAAGCTCGCCGGGTTCGAGCGGCTGGGGGCGATCAAGCAAATCTCCCAGGTGGTCAAGGAGCACGCCATCGACGACGTGTTCCTGGCCCTGCCGGCCGAGCAGCACGTGGTCCTCGAGGACGTCATCCTCCGGCTGCAGGCGGACCCGGTCCGCGTGCACTACGTCCCCGACGTGCTCGACCTGACGGTGGTGCGCGCCAAGATGGAGGACCTGGGCGGCATCCCGGTCATCGGCCTGCGCGAGCCGCCGCTGGACGAGGCGGGGCGGCTGGCCAAGCGGACGTTCGACCTGGTCGTGGGCGGTGCGCTGACGGTGCTGGCGGGGCCGGTGATGCTGGGCTGCGCGCTGGCCATCAAGCTCTCGGACGGTGGCCCGGTCTTCTTCCGGCAGAAGCGAGTGGGGGAGAACGGCGCGCCGTTCGACATGCTCAAGTTCCGCTCCATGGTCGTGGGGGCCGAAGAGAAGCTGATCGAGCTGGGAATCGACCCGAACCACCTGCCGGTCGACAACCCGGTCTTCAAGCTGCCGTTCGACCCGCGCGTGACCCGCGTCGGCCGCTTCCTGCGCCGCTGGAGCCTGGACGAGGTGCCGCAGTTCCTCAACGTCCTCAAGGGCGAGATGAGCCTGGTCGGTCCGCGCCCTGAGGAGGCCAAGGTCGTGGCGCAGTACAGCTTCTTCCACCGCAAGCGTCTGGCCGTGAAGCCGGGCATCACCGGACCGATGCAGGTCAGCGGCCGTGGCGACCTGCCGCTCAAGGAGCGCCTGAGGATCGAGCTGGCCTACATCGAGAGCTGGACCCTGTGGGCGGACCTCCGAATCCTGGCCAAGACCCTCCCGGTCGTCCTGTGGGGCAAAGGGGCGTACTGAGGACGGCGGGCGCCTTAAGTCGAAGGGCGAACGATCCTGGTGCCAACCCCGGCGACTCGGACTAGAACTCTGCGTGCGCGGGCCTGCCGCCACGCGACTTCGACCACGATTTGGACCCAACGGCCCATGCGCACTCCCGACGTCCCTGCCGAGCTCGTCTCCAACATCGAAACCGCTGCGCGCGTGCTCAAGGAGGGCGGGCTCGTCATCTACCCGACCGAGACCTTCTACGGCCTGGGCGCGGCGGTCTCCCGCCCGGACGCCGTCCACAGGATCGGCGCGCTCAAGGGCCGGGAGGACCAGAAGCCGATGGCGGTCATCGCCGGCGACGAGGCGTCGGCGCGCTCGCTCTGGAGGGAGGTGCCCAAGGACGCGGAGGTGTTCATCCGCCAGTTCTGGCCGGGACCGCTCACGCTGGTGCTTCCGGCGAGGCCAGGGCTGCCCTTCGAGATCGCGTCCACCGGAGCCGTGGGCATCCGCGTCTCCTCGGATCCGGTCGCCCGCGAGCTGGCGCGGCTGGTCGGTCCCATCATCTCCACCAGCGCCAACTTGTCCGGCAACCGCGAGTCGACCCAGGTCAAGCAGATCGAGGGCAAGGTGCGCGAGTCGGTGGACTTCATCCTCGACGCGGGCAAGACCCCGGGCGGCAAGCCGTCGACGGTGATGGGCTTCAAGGAGGGCCGGCCCGTGGTCCTGCGCGAAGGGGCCATCCAGCAGGCGCTCCTGGACGCGTGCATGCCGTGAAGGGGCACTGCACTGGCCGTCTGTGCTAGCATCGCCGCGACCTTATGCAGACCCTGACCGAGTCGCATCGCACCGAGAAGGTCTTCGACCTTCGCAAGCAGGCACAGATCCCGCTGGGCAGCACCGAGACCATCGACGGCATCTGCCGCGGCGAGGTCCTGGTGATCCAGCGCCGGACCGGCTACCGCTTCGCCGTCGACCCGATGCTGCTGGCCTCCTTCGCCGGCACCCCCAAGGGCCGGGTGGCGGACCTGGGCACAGGTTGCGGCATCGTCTCGCTCATCCTCGCCTCTCGCGGGGTCCGGCCGATCACCGCGGTGGAGATCCAGGCGCCGCTGGCGAGCCTCGCCATGCGCAACGTCGCGCTCAATCGGCGCGGCGACGACGTCCACGTCGTCACCGCCGACCTGCGCGAGCTCAAGGGCAAGGTTCCGGGGAACTGGTTCGACCTCGTGGTCTCCAACCCGCCGTACGTGCCGCTGCAGGCCGGACACGTCAACCCGGGCAGCGAGCGGGCCATCGCCCGGCACGAGGTCAGCTGCACGCCGAAGGATTCTGGCGGCCGCCGCGCGGTTCCTGCTCAAGGACTCGGGTTCGCTCAAGGTCATCTTCCCGGCGCCGCGGGTGGTGGAGCTGATGCAGGCCTGCTGCGAAGCGGGGCTCGAGCCCCGGCGGATGCGCATGGTCCACCCGGTGCCCGCGCGGCCCGCCAAGCTCGTGCTGTTCGAGGCGATCAAAGGCAAGCGCGGCGCGTTCGAGGTCCTGCCGCCGCTGCACCTGTTCGACGCCGCCGGTGGGCGCAGCCAGGAGCTCGTCGAGATCCTGGGCGACGCCGCGGTGGACGTCGCCCAGGACCCCGACTGACTGCTGCCGTCTCGGCTCCTGGCCGATGGCGTCGAACCCGCGGCAAGCCTTCCACCATCCGCTCGGAAGGACGGCTCAATGGGGCTTTTGCTTCCCATGACTAATGTGAGCTCGGGTGCCCATTAGGCCCCTCCCGCGAAGGCCCTTTCAGGAAGCCCCCTGGCCCCTGCCGTCGAAAATCGACGCGGACGGACGAAGCCTGGGAGACCATCCCGAACCGTCGAGCACTCGATTCCCAGTCCTCCCTTCCTCTGAGCCAGCCAAGGCGTCGAGTCGCTGCCCAAGCCAGCATCCAGCTCGGGCCAGGGCGAACTATCGTCCCTTGTAGACGGCCAGAGGCTCGAGCCGCATCACCGGGCGGACCAGGTCGGCCTGCTCCTCCAGCACCGTCCCGATGTCGCGGTAGGCCCCCGGCGCTTCTTCGACGAGTGCCCGTGCGAGCCGCTCGTCGTAGACCACCTTGCGCATCGAGCGCTCGAGGTCCTTGGCGCCAATCCGCTGCCTGGCTTCGGTGCGAGACATGACCCGACCGGCGCCATGCGAGCACGAGCCGAAGGAGGAGGGATTGCCCAGGCCCTCGACGAGGTAGGAGGCGGTGCCCATCGAGCCCGGGATGAGCCCGAGGGAGCCTGAGGCCGCCGGCGCCGCGCCCTTGCGGTGGACGAGAAGGCTGCGACCGTCCACGACCTCTTCGGCGATGAAGTTGTGCGGCAGGTCGATCCTCGTCTCAGCCGCGGCCATCGCCCCGTGGCGCTCGGCGAGGACCTTCGATGCCAGCTCGACCAGGCGGCTGCGGTTGGCCCGGGCGTATTGAAGGCCCCAGGCCAGGTCGAGCAGGAAGCCGCGCCCGGCGTCGGTGCTCGCGTCGAGGAAGCCGAGCTCGCTCTTGCTGCCCGAGGCTGCCTTCGCTGCCTTGGCGTGGTGAGCGCCGATCGCCCCGCCAATCCCTCGCGACCCGGAGTGCACGAGGAGCCAGAGGTGTCCCTCCATGTCGCGGTCGAGCTCGACGAAGTGGTTGCCGCCACCGACGGTCCCCAGCTGGCCGCGGCCCACGCGCTCGCGTTGGTGCTCGAGAGCGCGGGTCGAGAGGCGGCCTGTGAGGCAGGCCTCGGCTTCCGGGCCGAGCTCCGCCTTGGCCTTGCCGCTGAAGGCCTTGGCGAAGGACTGCAGCAAGTCCTCCAAGTCCTGGCGGGAGAGCGACGCCGCCGGGAAGGCGAAGCGGACTGCCGCCATCCCGCAGCCGAGGTCGCTGCCGAGGGCCGCCGGGACCAGCTCTCGCTCGGTGGCGAAGACGGTCCCGACGGCCACGCCCTCGGCGACGTGGAGGTCGGGCATTCCGGCGGCACGCTCCACCACGAACGGCAGCTCGGCGATGGCTTGGAGCTGCCGCATGGCGGCCGGTGGCGGGTCACTGGCCCATACGGCGATGGGCACGTGCTTGGTCGCGATCAGTCGAGGCATGGTCCGACCTCCTCGGACGTGGGCTCGTCGTCGGGGGCGAGGCCCACGAAGGTGAAGCCGAGCATCGGCAGCCGCTTGAGGTTCAGTGAGGTGGCCAGCCGGGCGCGAAGGAAGCCCGTCGCCGCCTCGAGCGCGGCCCGGGTGCGGCGCCCGGCTTGCGCTTCCTCCTCTCCTGGCTCGGCGCGGGCCGCGAAGGCGACCCGGGCATGGCTGCCGTCTGGGGCCAGGTCCAGACGGAGCAAGACGACGCCCGTGAGGCCCGGTTGGCGGACGTCGTCGCGGAGGATGGAGCGCAGCTCGTCGAGGACGACGTGCTCGATTCGTTGGTGTCGGAAGTGCTGCGTGTCCCGGGCGCTCGAGCGCCCGGGCGAACGGCGATTCTTGGAAGACATGAAGAGTGGAGATCCCTCGCGGCCAAAGGCCGCGCAGCGGAGTGGAAACCGAAAATGTGGGGCTGCCACGGACGCTCAACCGGACGTGCCGGCGCACACCGACGCGCTCGCCGCTTCTACGGCCAGGCGGACGGCGATGGTCTCAACGTCCAGCGAGCATGGGCTGGGAGGCAAGCATGGGACACCTCCGAAGGAAGGGGCGCCAAGGTAGCCAGGTCGAGGAGTGCCGACCATCCGTCAAGGGGAGGAAGGCGGCATCCGAGCAGCCTCAAAGTCGGGCAGCGAAGCGCGACGGCGCCCGTTAGAATCCCCCGAACAGGCTGTCTGCCCGCCGTGGCCCCGTCAGACCAGGGCCACCGCCATCGGAGGCACACATGGCTTTCCCCGTGGATCGACCCCGGCGCCTGCGCCGCAACGAGGCCCTGCGCACGATGGTGCGCGAGACCAACCTGGCCCCGACCGATTTCATCTACCCGATGTTCGTCGTCGAGGGGAAAGGCGTGAAGAACGTCATCCGCTCCATGCCGGGCATCTACCAGCAGTCCATCGAGAACATCGTCACCGAGTGCATGGAGGCCTGGAACCTGGGCGTGCCCAGCGTCATCCTCTTCGGCATCCCGGACCACAAGGACGAGAAGGGCAGCGGCGCCTACGACAAGGACGGCATCGTCCAGAAGGCCATCCGCGCGGTGAAGGACGCCATCCCGGACATGCAGGTCGTCGCCGACGTCTGCCTGTGCGAGTACACCTCGCACGGCCACTGCGGCCTGGTCAGCGGCAAGGGGGAGGTGCTCAACGACTCGACGCTGCCGCTGTTGACGCAGATGGCGGTGACCTGCGCGCAGGCGGGTGCGGACATCCTCGCGCCCAGCGACATGATGGACGGCCGGGTGCTCTCCATCCGCAAGGGCCTGGACGAGGCGGGCTTCTCGAACCTGCCGATCATGGCCTACAGCGCGAAGTACGCCTCGGGCTTCTACGGCCCGTTCCGCGACGCCGCCCAGAGCGCGCCTCAGTTCGGCGACCGCCGCGGCTACCAGATGGACCCGGCCAACGGCCGCGAGGCGCTGCGCGAGATCAAGCTCGACCTCGCGGAGGGCGCGGACATGGTGATGGTCAAGCCGGCGCTCTCGTACCTCGACGTCATCAAGGCCGCGCGCGACACCTGCGACGTCCCCATCGCCGCCTACAACGTCTCCGGTGAGTACGCGATGGTGAAGGCCGCGGCCCAGAACGGCTGGCTCGACGGCGACCGCGTGATGATGGAGATCCTCACCTCCATCCGCCGCGCGGGCGCGGACCTCATCCTGACCTACCACGCCAAGGAAGCCTCGAAGCTGTTGACCAGGCTGTAGGACACGGCTCGACACCCCGAGCGAAGAGGCGAGCAGCGCGAACCCTCGGAGTCGAGGGGCTGGCTTCAGGCTGGCAAGCCGCTTCCGTGCTTGAACTTGGAGTCCCCCCGGACTTTCAGGGGAATCTCTGGCCGCCGCGCCTCGTCGCGGACGGCGAAGGAGGGCCTGCAGCCTAGGGCCAGAAGCCCACAGCCTGGTGTTGCTGCGCTCGACGCGCTGTGCCATCGTTCGTCAGCCGATTTGCTCCCGAGAGGCAGCCCGACGTGATCCAGTGCCCGTCCTGCAACAACAAGAATGACGACGGCGCCAAGTTCTGCCCCAAGTGCGGCTCGGTGCTGGTGCGCGCCCCCGGCAGCGACGACGACGACCAGGTCGGCAAGATCGTCGCGGGCAAGTTCCGCATCGAGAAGCTCATCGGCGAAGGCGGCATGGGCAAGGTCTTCCGCGCGACGCAGATGTCGCTCGACAAGACCGTCGTCCTCAAGGTGCTGCGCACCTCGCTCCTGGGTGACGCGCGCACGGTGGCCCGCTTCCAGCGCGAGGCCAAGGCCGCCAGCCGCCTGAACCACCCCAACTCCATCAGCGTCATCGACTTCGGCCAGAGTGACGACGGCTCGCTCTACATCGCCATGGAGTACGTGGCCGGCGAGGACCTTCACCAGCTGTTGAGCCGCGAGGGCCCGCTGCCGCAGAAGCGCATCTGCCGCATCGTCGGCCAGGTGCTCTCTGCGCTCGCCGACGCCCACGCGGCCGGCGTCATCCACCGGGACCTGAAGCCCGAGAACATCATGGTGGAGCAGCGCCGCGGCGAGGCCGACTTCGTCAAGGTGCTCGACTTCGGCATCGCCAAGATCCAGGAGAACGAGGGCCACGGCGGCGACGGGCAGGCGCTCACCCGCGCCGGCTTCGTCTGCGGCACGCCCGAGTACATGAGCCCGGAGCAGGCGCGGGGCCTGCAGCTCGACTCGCGGACCGACCTCTACGCGGTCGGCGTCATCATCTACCAGTGCGCCACGAACATGCTGCCGTTCGAGGCGGACTCGGCGGTGGCGCTGGCGACGATGCACCTGACGACCCCGCCTCCGCCGCCGCGCCAGAAGTACCGCGAGGCGCCGATCAGCGACGGGATGGAAGCGCTCATCCTCCGGGCGATGGAGAAGGACCCGGCGCTGCGCCCGCCCACGGCCGAGGACTTCCGCCGCGAGCTCCTGGCGCTCGAGAACGACTTCGACGCGACCAAGGTCCAGACCATCCCGCCCTCGCTCCAGCTGCGGAACTCGGGGGCGCTGCGCAAGGTCTCCAAGAACAACCAGAGCGGCCGCCACGCCGCGCACCCGCCCGTGTCGAAGCCGTCCGAGGCATCGATGCCCACCTGGGCTTCCTCGCCCGGCGGCGCCGTGCCCGACGACGCGACAGCCATCACCGGGAAGTCTTCGCCGCCGGTGGCACGCCGCACGTCCAAGGGCCAGACCTCGACCGTGGCGATCTTCGTGGGGGCGCTGCTCGGCACCGCGCTCCTCGCCGGCGGTGGCCTGGTGGCCTACGACCGCTTCGTGCGCGCCAAGGAGACCCCGGTCGCCGTCGACGAGCCGACCTCGACGCCGCCGACGACCAAGCCTCCGCCGGGCGACGTCAACCTCGTGCACGAGCAGCCCAACGAGGACCTCAAGAAGGAGCGGGCCCGGCTCATCACCGAGGGCGACCAGGCCATCGCGCAGGGCCTGAACGAGGCGGCGCTCTCCAGCTACCTGAAGGCCTTCGATTCGGACACGCCCTCGCCCCAGCTCATCAAGCGGGTGGCCATGGTTTACCTGATGCAGGGCCGGACCAGCGACGCCGCGGAGTGGCTCAAGCGCTACACCAAGCGCAAGGACCAGCCGGACCTGGCGCTCTTCGAATCCGCTCTCCAGGCGGCGTCCGACAAGAAGTAGTCCGGGAAGCCGCCGGGCCGCTGGCTCGGCCCGGCGCAGCACGGCGAGCTGGCCGCGCGCATCCAGGACGCGCAGCTCGAAAGAGGGATTGGCAGGGTCGTCCGCCGCGCCCAGCGTCTCGCGGGCAGTGCACCTGGATGCTTGGGACGTCTTTCGGGCCAGCCCCTCAGCTGGCGTCGATGCGCAGCACCTGGAGCCCGAAGCGAAGCATGTCGCCCGGCGAGAGGCTGCGCTCGGAGCCGGGGGCCATGCGCACGTAGGTGCCGTCCGGCGTGGACAGATCACGCAGGATGGCGCCCATGGCATCGACCACCACCTCGCACTGGCGAGGCTGGATGAGGGCGTCGCTGGCGAAGGTCAGGTCGCAGCCTGCGCGGCCGACGGAGAGGACCGGACCCGGCCGAGTGCAGGCGCGCCCGGGCCGCCCGCCTTCGAGCAGCTCCTCGAGCGAGAACAGGGCGCCAGGGGGAACCGGGGCGCCGTAGGGCACGGGGCCGCTGGTCGCGGGCGGGACCAAGGGGCCGATGAAGCGCACGAGGTGATCGCCGATGGCGAACTGTCCGCCGCTCGTGAGGATTTCGGGGCCCTTGATTCGCACGAAGGTGCCCGAAGGCCCGCCCTCGTCGCGCACGAAGAGCTTGCCGTCCTTGAAGTGGAAGGTCGCGTGCAGCGGCGAGAGGTAGGGGTCCTCGGGGAAGAGCATCACGCCCTTGGCCGAGCCAGCACCGACGGGGACCGAGCCCAGGCGGAAGGCGCTGCCGGGCATGGTCCCACGCACCACCACGACCTTGGCCCTGTCGGAAGGCTTGGTCACCGCCGCAGGAGTGACCATGTGCGGCTGGGTAGGGGCCTCGGGTGAAGGCAGCGGCTGGCTCGGAGGCGGCGTCGGCTGCTCGGAGATGGGCTGTGAGGGCGGCCGTGCTGCAGGCGCCGGGGTGGGGCGGGGCGGAGCGGCCGGCTGGGTGACCCATGCCGCGGGAGGCGCGACCGCAGCCGCAGCCCCGGTCTGCCGCACGGGCGCAGGCGCTGGCGGAGGGGGCCGAGGTGCGGGAGCTTGGGCGGGCGGGGCCAGCGGCACCGAGGCGCCGAAAGGCCCTGCGGGCCGGGGCGGTGGAGGCGGAGGTGGCCTCGGAGCCGGCGCGACCGGCTGCATGCCTTGCATTGTCGGCGGCCGGGGAGCCGGTGGCGGTGGGGCCACGGGCGGCATGCCTTGCATCGTCGGCGGCCGAGGCGGGGGCGGGGGCGGTGGTGGCTGGGCGACCACGGCCACAGGTCGGGGGGGCGGGGGAGCGAGAGGCTGAACCGGCACCGGAGCTGCTGTTGGGGCCGCAGCGAACGACTGCCCGCACTCCACGCAAGCTGCGGCCGCCGCCTCGTTCAAGCGCTGGCAGTGGGAGCAGACGATCCCGAGATCCGCAAGAAGAGAGACCATTTGGCGCAGGACTCTAGCGGTGTGTGCGCGGGGGCGTCAACGAACGCGCGGGCCGGGGATCGGCTCGCGGCCCGACGCCCGGAGCCCGCAGCCAACGCGGCGCGTCAGGTGGACAAGGTCACCACTCACCATTAACATCTGTGACTCATTACCGGCCAAGCTCACCGAGCGCCAAGCGCAGGAATGATTCGGCGCCGCTCCGGGTCGGACACAGAGGACGGGGGCGGTGGCGGGGCGGCCGGCTTCGCACTTCCGCCCCAACGCGCCGCGG
Organism: Myxococcales bacterium; assembly: GCA_049841135.1. GTDB lineage: Bacteria > Myxococcota > Myxococcia > Myxococcales > UBA5297 > JACRCT01. The sequence continues at coordinate 601,906 of JASGHK010000001.1, read as the reverse complement.
ACCTGGATGCTTCGACTCAACGACATTCTCGACCGGGTCGCCCAGTACCATCCGGATCCCGACCTCGACTTCATCAAGAAGGCCTACGTCTACAGCGCGAAGGTCCACCAGGGGCAGATCCGCAAGTCGGGTGAGCCCTACCTGGTCCATCCGCTGGAGGTGGCGGGCATCCTCGCGCAGCTCAAGCTGGACGAGGCCTCCATCGTCACCGGGCTGCTCCACGACACCATCGAGGACACGCTGGCCACGCCCGAGGAGCTGACCGAGCTCTTCGGCGCCGAGGTCGCCCAGCTGGTCGACGGGGTCACCAAGCTCTCGCAGTTCTCGGCCAACGCCAACGTCACCGCCGAGGAGAAGCAGGCCGAGAACTTCCGCAAGATGATCGTCGCGATGGCGCGCGACATCCGCGTCATCCTCGTCAAGCTCGCCGACCGCACGCACAACATGCGGACCCTCGAGCACATGGTGGCCGAGAAGCAGAAGCGGATCGCCCAGGAGACGCTCGACATCTACGCGCCCCTGGCGAACCGGCTCGGCATCAGCTGGATCAAGCAAGAGCTCGAGGACCTGTCGTTCAAGTACATCAAGCCGGCCGAGCACAAAGAGATCATCGAGGCCATCGAGAAGAAGAAGAAGGCCAGCGAGAAGTACGCCGAGGAGATCATCGGCATCCTCCAGAAGAAGATGGCCGAGAACAGCCTCGAGTGCGAGGTCTCCGGCCGCTTCAAGAACCCGTACTCCATCTGGCGCAAGATGCGCGAGAACGGGGTCGACTTCGAGCAGATCCACGACGTCATCGCCTTCCGCCTCATCATGAAGACGATGCCCGCCTGCTACGAGGCGCTGGGGCTGGTGCACACGCTGTGGAAGCCGGTGCCGGGACGGTTCAAGGACTACATCGCCATCCCCAAGCCGAACATGTACCAGTCGCTGCACACCACGGTGATTGGGCCCTACGGCGACCGGATCGAGGTTCAGATCCGCACCGAGGAGATGCACAAGATCGCCGAGGAAGGCATCGCGGCGCACTGGGCCTACAAGGAAGGCAAGACCGGCCAGAGCAAGGACGACGCGAAGTTCGCCTGGCTGCGCCAGCTGATGGAGTGGCAGCAGGACCTCAAGGACCCCAAGGAGTTCCTGGAGACGGTCAAGGTCGACCTCTTCACCGACGAGGTCTTCGTCTTCACGCCCAAGGGCGACGTCAAGTCCCTGCCGCGCGGCGCGACCCCGGTGGACTTCGCCTTCGCCATCCACTCGGACGTGGGCAACAAGTGCGTCGGCGCCAAGGTGAACGGGAAGATCGTCCCGCTGCGCTACAAGCTGAAGAACGGCGACACCGTCGAGGTGCTCACCAGCGGCAACGCGCACCCTAGCAAGGACTGGCTCACCTACGTCAAGACCAGCCGGGCGCAGGCCAAGATTCGCGCGTACATCAAGGCGCAGCAGCGCGAGAAGAGCCTGGAGCTGGGGCGCGAGCTCGACCGAGCGCGAGTTCAAGCGCTGGGACCTCACCCTCAACAAGCTCATCAAGAACGGCGAGGTGAAGAAGGTCGCCGAGGACCTCGGCTTCCGGGTCGAGGAGGACCTGCTCGTCGCGGTGGGCTACGGCAAGGTCTCGCCCAACCAGATCATCCAGAAGATCGTCCCCGCCGAGAAGCTCGCGGAGAAGCCGAAGGAGGCTCCCAAGGAGCCCGCGCCGACCAGCCGCCTGACCGAGATCATCAAGAAGGTCACCGGCAAGGCGAAGACCGGCGTCCAGATCAACGGCATCGACGACGTCCTGGTGCGCTTCGGCCGCTGCTGCAACCCCGTACCGGGCGACAAGATCGTGGGGTTCATCACCCGCGGCCGCGGCGTCACCGTACACACCGCCGACTGCGAGAAGGCGCTCGCGACCGACCCCGACCGCCGCGTGGACGTCAGCTGGGACGTCAAGAGCGACTTCAAGCGCCCGGTCACCATCCGCGTGCTCACCGCCGACCGCCCGGGCCTCCTCGCCGACATCTCGCAGACCTTCTCGAAGAAGGGCGTGAACATCTCGCAGGCCAACTGCCGCGCCACCGGCGACGACCGCGCCGTGAACACCTTCGAGGTCACCATCAGCGACCTCAAGCAGCTCAACGAGGTCCTGCAGTCCATCGAGCGCATCAACGGCGTGTACGCCGTCGAGCGGCTCTAGGCGCCGGCCAGGCGGTCCGGCCCAACTTCGGTTCGGCGCTTCGCTTCCCTCGAGACCGAAGTCTGGACTGGGGTCTTTGGACCCCGAAAGTCAGGAAAGCCCCAGCTCCGGCCGCCCGTTCCCTGGGGAACGGGCTGGCACGCGCGCTGCTATCGCAAGGGGAGGCGGCTCGCAGGGTCGCCAATGAGGTTGTAGACAGTGACGAGGTCCTTGGCCGAGGTCTTGAGCGAGGCGAGGGAAGTCTGCACCTTCGAGGTCACATCTCCCACGCGGGCGGCCGAGCGGTCGTTCAGGGCGGCGACCAGCGCGGTCGCCAGCGCGTGGCCGTTCTCCTGGTCGACCATCGCCCCTGGAGCGAAGGCGGCGATGGCTCCGCCTTGCGCCGACTGGGCCATGGCCTGGGTGAGTGGCGAGTACATGGGCATCGCGAACAAGCCGTCCCAGCAGTCCAGGGTGACGAGGAAGAAGGGGCGGGCCGCCGGAAGCGCCGTGACGTCCTCCATCGCAAGCAGACCGGTGGTCGACCATTGCTGGGCGTTGGCGTGCCCGTTGTAGACGACGAGGTCGGGCTCCGAGGCCAGCGCGGCAAGGAGGTCGGCCTTGCCTTGCTGCGGCAGGTACACCTTGTGCGCGCGGAGCCGGGACAGCCCCAGGGCCATCGAGTCCATCTCCACCTGGAAGTGGGGGTCGGCGAGGCCTGTGGTCGGGTCGCGATCGTCTGCAGCAAGGACCGCACGGCGGGTCGGTGGGCTCGCGGCGCTGTCGAACGCGACGATCTCTGTCGACCCAGGCCGAGAACTCGCTGGCGCCGAGCACGGGAAGTCGGCCGATGGCAGCGAACGGGGTGCGGCCGTTGGCGCCGGCGACCAGCAGTGCGTCCGCTGGCGAGAACATCTGGGCGTCCTCGACCATCGGCAATGGCGTGGGCACGAGGTCGGGCACGCCGAGGCCCAAGTAGTCGTGGGGGTCCGCGCTCGCCTTCCCGACCAGGAGGACGTAACTCGGTGGCGGAGACATCCGTGCCAGGTACGTCTTGATGGCCTGCGGCCCATGCTGGCCGTGGCTGAACCGGTCGTAGAGGGCCTCGACCGGAACGCTGGCGACCGAGAGCCCCTGGGCCCGTCGAAGCGCCAGCAATGGGGCGAGCGCCTGGTCCAGGCCCTCGCCGACGATCGCGACGTAGTCGGCCCGTCCGGCGGGGACTTCGGACGCTCGGCTGGGGCGGACCGGGACGGTGAGGGGCACTGCTGCGAAGTAGCGGCGGGTCCCGCGCCCGCCGCGCAGGAACCGGATGCCGGACCCGCGCGTGTCGGTGAACTCCTGGGTGCCCCTGACCAAGGTGGGCAGCGCCGGGTGGGTCATGTCCAGGAGCACGGGAGGAGAGGAGAAGCCCGCGACCTCGACGGAGGCCGAGGCGTCGGCCGTGAAGGTCAGTGCGTCCCCGGAGGCGACATAGGCACGGGTATAGGTCACGTCGATCGACGAGAGCGCGAGGAGGTCGTAGGGGAGCCCGAGGTCCGACACGGCGGCAAGGCTGACGGTGTTCGCTCCGGCGCGCATCACGCCGGCGGGGATGGTCACGCTGTAGCTCACCGGCCCGTTGGGACCGAACTTCGCGTCGAGGCTGGTCCTCCCATTGACCTCGATGACTGCGTGGTGCTGCGGGTCCTTCCCAAAGTCCTTGAGCCCCATCAACGTCAGCGACATCACCACGGGGCCGTCCACATAGTCGGGCAACTCGACGGTGAAGGCTTGTGGGGCCATGCCGCTGTAGGCCCAGCCCCAGAGGTAGCGGTCCTCGGGTCCCGCGGACACGTTGAGGAAGTGGTGCTCCTCGAAGTGGACGGTCGAGGTAAACGAAGCGACCGGAGCCCCCACCGGCGGCCGGGCAGCGCTCGCGCGGCCGGGGCTCGAGGCGACGTTCGCCTCCAGCCGATACGAGTCACCCATGCGCTCGGGGGCGGTGGGGGGCGGAGCGTAGAAGAGGAGCTCGCCACCTGGGCTCGGGAAGGTGGGCACCGGCGTTCCGTCCAGCGACACGGACCTCCAGCTGCCGCGGGGGAGGGAGTAGACGCCTTCGCGCTCGACGTCGACGAAGGCCTCGGTCGCCTGCGGTCTGCTCGGCCGGTGAAGCCGGAGGGCCGGCTGTGGGTCGCGCGCGCGCGGATCGCGGCGGAACGAGTGCTTGGGCAGGAGTGGACCTGCCGCGCCAGGGCGGGTCCCGGCGGGGCCGTGGATGCTGGCGCCGCGCAGCGAGAGCTCTTCGAGGTAGTAGCGGGTCGAGCTCGTGCCCTCAGGGTCGTTCAGCGCGTAGCGCTCGCCCAGTGGCGAAGTCAGCAGGCCGCGGACAGGCCGTTCGCTCACCAAGGGTCCGGTCGCAGAGTCGCGGTGGACGAGGAAGCCGATGGTCTGGAACTCCGAGCCGGTCTCCCAACGAAGCTCGATGCCTCCGGAGGGGCTGGGATGCTGGGCGAAGGCGAGCAGGGTGACCGCCGTGAACCGGCCGGGGAGCTGGGCCACGGCGCCGGTGACGGTTTGAGGAGCCGGAGGGGTCGCGCCGTGGTGGTCGTTGTTCTGCCCCTGGACCCAGATGCCCGCCGCGCCGGAGGTCGCGGTCGCGGTGCAGGGGGTGGTTCCGGTTCCGAGGGTGCTGGTCGACTGGAAGGCCACCCGTCCCGCGCCCCCACCGCCACCAGGCCCGTGCGGATCCGCGTGGCTGATGTTGCCGCCGCTGCCGCCGGACGCGGTGATGGCGTTGTTGTCGCAGGTGCCTGCGAGACGCACGACGACGGTCCCTCCGGCTCCGCCCCCGCCGGCGCCGTCCTGGACGGACTGCGCGGCGCTGCCGCCGGAGGCCGTGATGACCCCGCCGCTGCCGGTGAGCTGGTTGGCGCGGAACCAGATGATTCCCCCGCCCGGAGCGCCGGCGGTCGCGCCGTCGTTGTTGCCATGACCGGCGCCGCCTCCGCCTCCGAGTGTGAGGTGGTCGAAGGTCGAATAGACGACGGGGGCGCCGCCCATGCCACCCGCGTTGGCGCGGCCCACTCCCGTCGAGTCGGCCCGACACGTGGTGGGTGCCGTGCTCGAGGACCCGTCGCCGACCCAGGTATTCCCGCCGAGACCGCCGGCACCGTAGTTCGCGCCGCCACCTCCACCGGAGTTGTCGGCGTCGGCCCCGCCACCCGCGATGGAGATGTTGAGACGGCCTCGCGTCGCCGCGGTGGTGCCAACGGCCGTTTCGTACCGCGCGGGCACGATCCCCTCGCCCTTCTCCGAGAAGATGGCCCAGACCGGAGGCGTGCCGGTGGGGTCGCCCGTGTATCCGCAGTAGTCGTTGCCACTGTCGACGTTGTCCTTCACCCCTCCCCGGAAGCCCCTCGTCGCCGCAGTGATGGTCCCGCGGTTGGTGACGGTCCCGGTCGCCAGGAAGGCGAGGACTCCTCCGGTCGTGCCGTTCCAGGTGCTGGCGGCGAGGGAGGCGCCGGAGTTGATGGTGACGTTCGAGTACTCGGGAACCTTGATCACGAGCACCCCCCTCGCGCTGTTCCAGGGGTAGAGGAGGGCGGAATCGACGTTCACGCGGTCGCCGCCCCCGAAGCTGACGATGCGGGCGAGCTCGTAGCGGCCCGTTTCGCTGCTGCTGAGAATCGACGCTCGCGCTGGTGCCCGGCTGGTACGCTCCCGAGTAGCCAGCTGGCTGCCAGAGCATCACCAGGTCGTTCGTGGCGAACCCGGCGGTCGACGTCAGACGGATCTGGGTCGCTCCAGCGGCAGCGCTCCTAGAGAGCGTCGTCGCGGTGCCGTTGATGACTGCCGTACCCGTGACCGTGAGGGCCCCGTCCTGGGCATTGCCCAGGCCATAGGTCTCAGGGGACCCACGCCGGCAAGAGCCGGCAGAAGGGCCCCGAGGCTGGTGCAGAGCGCTCCGAGCCAGCGCAGCACCCAACGATGCGAGAGACTCATGGCGATTCTCCTCCACTCGCGGCACGCACGACCTGGGACCAGCCCCGCCGAACGAACGCACTGACTACGGAGCCTCTCTCCACCGACACCACTCTCGCGATGACGGCGCACCGCGGGACCCACGCCATCCGTCTCCGACCGACCGTCTCCACGCGTCTCGACGCCGTCTTCCCGGATACTGACGACGCGATGGAGGACCGTCTGCCCGAAGTGGCTCCATGCTACCAAATCGCCGACCTGGGCTCCTCCCTGCGCGAGCGGGCCGAGCACCACCTTGTCCCCGTCGCGGAGCGTCGGGAGCATGGAGCGGCCGCGGACGATGAGGGGCAGGTGGCCCCCCCCTCCCCACCACGTCACGCAGGATGGGGACGAGGTGCGCCTCGAGCGCGAGGTGGGCAGAACGTCGTGGTCGCCACATCGATGGCCTCCAGTGCGGTCGTGTCGGGCAGGAAGCGAAGCTGATGGGCGCAGCGATGCGCCGCCGCCCGCTCACAGAGCCGCAGGGTTTCGGCGACCGCGGGGGCGCTCCAGAACGGCATGAAGGAGACCGCCGCCAGCTTCGCCGTCGCCTCCGCGACTTGCAGCGGCGAGGTGGTGCAGGCCACGGCGTGCTCCAGGAAGAACAGGCCTCTCACCGGGGCCGATTGCGTGGACCAGTGCCTTCCCTTGCCGTGAAACGGGGTTCCGTAGGCCACGAGCTGGCCGCGCTCGAAGCGCAGCACGGTGCGATCGTCGGAGAGGACCTGGGCGCCTTGCGAGCATGCTAGGCGGGCGAGGGTCGTCTTTCCTGCACCGCTCTTGCCCAGGAACACGTTCACCCCACCCTTCATCAGGACGCTGGCCGCATGGACATAGAGCCCCTGGCGCCGATTCAGCTGGGCAATCGGTCGCGCTCGCCCAAGGTGCTGGTCACGGGGGCGGCGCGGATGCCGTCCGGGCAGGTCGCGGGATCCAGGCGAAGCACGCCGGCGCTCCAGTCCGAATCCAAGTCGGCCTGGAGGAAGGGGCGGCCCGTGTCGAGGGTGCGGACGCTGCACTCGAGGCGCAGCCTCCTGCCTCGCGACGACAGCCTCCAGACGTCGGTCTGGCACAGCCGCGTTCCCCACGGCCCCGGACGGCAGGGCTCGTCGCGTACTTCCAGGCGGGTGTCGCAGCGTCCATGGGCGGCGAAGTCCGCGAACGGAGCAGGGAGGTCGCCAGGGTGGCGCCCGACGAACCGCATCCCCACGTCCCCGATTCTGACCGCCTGGGACGAGCGGGGAGCCAATCTGGCTGGACCTCGTCGCAAGCTCAGCTACCTAGCGAGGGGCAGGACACGAGGCAAATAGCGGGACCCGCCCCCGTTCCCCCGACAGTGGCCTTGCAGAAGCCCAACATCGCCTCTTGGGAGCTGACGTCAATCTGCTCGACCCTCGGAGCATGGTACGCGCGTCGCTTGCGCGAAGGGCTCGCGGGCTGGTGTGGATTCTTTTTCTTGTCAGCCAATCAATCTCCGACCAAGGCCCGTGGGGCCCGCATCATAGCCTTATGCCTCGCGGCGGCACAGAGATGTTGGGGGGCCGCGGTGTCGTGGCCGCTCTCCACCTCGGCGAGACCCGGGCAAATGGCACATTCGGTGCGGACCTCGCAACGGCCGCACTTTGCTCGGGCGGGGTACTTGCGTCGGGTTTGACGCTGCAGGCGTCGCCAGGCATCGAGGAACGACGTGCGCGCGAGGTCCACCCGCGTCTTGCGCAGGAGGGTACACAGCTGCAGGGCGCCGTCTGGGGCGACCAAATAGGCATACCTCCCGGCGCCGCACCGGAAGAGCTGGCGCGAGGGGGCGCCTTCGCACTCGACGCGCCCGCTGGCGGCGGGAAGGGTCGTCTCGAGGGCGAGGGCGCGCTCCACGCCAAGCCGATGGCGGCCGGGCTCGGCCGAGCCGCCGAGAGTCGAATGGAGCAGGGTGTCGAACCGGAAGCTCTGGCCCAGCGCTGCGGCGAAGTCTCTGATCGCCTCGAGGTCTTCGATGGTCTCGTCGAAGACCATGCACTTGACTTGGACGCTCAACCCCGCGGCGACGGCCCGGCGGATGCCGTCGCGCGCCCGGTCGAAGTTCTGGGCTCTACCGGTGACGCGGGCGTAGCTGCGCCGCGAGAAGCCGTAGAGGGTGGCCTCCATGTTTCGAGGCGGCCGGCGCGAGAGCCATGTGACGCGCTCGCGGGTGAGGCTGGTGCCGTTGGTGAAGAGGGTCACCAGCATCCCGGCGCGGATGGCGCGTTCGTAGATCAGGTCGAAGCCGGGGTGGAGGAACGGCTCGCCACCGGTCAGGGTCAGCCAGAAGGTCCCGGCGCGAGCCGTCTCGTCGACCAACTCGCACCAGCGCCTCGTTGAGAAGCTCGGGCTGAGTACGGCAATCCTGCAGGTAGCAGTGGATGCAGTCGAAGTTGCAGCGGTAGGTGAGCTCGAACGCGCCGGCGAGTGGGACATGACCCTTGCGCGCAGCAGCGAACACCTGCCGCTGGAATTCCGACCACCCGAGCCTTGTAATCGACTCGTTCATCCGGCGACCTCAGCGCTGCTCGATCAACTGCTTGCTCTTGAGGATGTCGAGGAATCGAGTCAGGTCCCGCCGGGCCTGGTCTGCGGAGACCTCGAACTCCCCGGCCAGCATCCGGCACAGGGTGCGCTCCGAGACCGGCCTGGAGAGCGCCTGCCACAAGAAGGCCCCGACCTCGTTGAGGCGAAAGACCGCCATCTCCTGGTGCGGGTCGGTCCGGATGGGCACCAGCAGGCACTCCTCTCCCACCTGTCGGAAGACGACCTGGCTGCTGCGCCGGAGCCGCATAGGGCGCCCATGATAGCACCCAAACGCTGGGCGTCCGCGGTCCGACGAGGTCCGACGATGAAGGCTGCCCAGTGACCGCTCGCCTTGGGGGCCAGCGCGCGCTAAGAAGGCGGGCGCGCGGTCCCAAGTGGTCCCTTCAGGAGAGCCTCCATGTCGCATCAGGTCGTCACCTCCCCCCATGCCCCCAAGGCGATCGGCCCGTACTCCCAGGCCATCGCGGTCCCCGCCGGCAGCAAGCTGGTCTTCTGCTCCGGGCAGATTCCGCTCGACCCGGCTACCGGCGAGATGGTCCAGGGCGACGTCGTGGCCCAGACCGAGCGCGTGATGAAGAACCTCGAGGCCGTCCTCGCGGCCGCGGGACTGGGCTTCGCCAACGTGGTGCGAACGACCATCTTCCTGACCGACCTCGCGGACTTCACCAAGGTCAACGAGACGTACGCGCGCTCCTTCAAGGCCAATCCGCCGGCGCGCGCCACGGTGCAGGTCGCCGCGCTGCCACGTGGGGCGAAGGTCGAGATCGACGCCGTCGCTGCAGGCTGAAACACAAGCTTCTTTTCAAAGCGTGATTCGCGGGGCAGGGGTGCAGGAACCCCGTAGGAACCCCGTGGTCCTACGCGGCTTCTATGGCAGAATGTGGCTCTCTCTGCCGGCCGTCTTTGGAGGTCTCTCGTGCGCAGGTACCTCTTCGTCTACTCCCTCGCCCTCGGGCTGGGCGTGCTCTCGTCTTGCGAGTGCACCCCGGAGCCGAGCACGACGTGCGAGCCAGGCTGTGGAGCCGGGATGAAGTGCGTGGAGGGCGTGTGCCGCCTCGACACCGACCCGCGCCCCGACGCCGACACCCCGGTGGCGAAGGACGCCGAGGTGGCCTCCGGCGATGCCGGTGGCGGCTCCGACGCGGACGCCGGCGGCGCGGCCGGCGAGGACGCCGGGTACGCGCCGCGCGATGCGGCCAACATCGAAAACAAGGACAACGCGACCATCGACACCGACTGCGACGGCCTGTCGGACGCCGAGGAGTTCGCCAACTTCTGGGGCAAGGACAAGCTCAAGACCGAACCGAACGATCCCGACACCGACCACGACGGCATCCCGGACGGAGTCGAGGCCGGCCGGCTGACCACGCCCGACCCGACATGCGGGAGGCTCTTCAGGCCCGCCGAGCCCAACGGCACGGTCACCAACCCCACCTCCGCCGACACCGACGGGGACGGCATCCCCGACGGCGTGGAAGACAAGAACCACAACGGCAAGCTGGACTCCGGAGAGACCGACCCGTCCCGCATCGACACCGACGGCGACGGGCTGACCGACGGCATCGAAGACCGGGATCACAACGGCAAGGTGGACCCCGGCGAGTCCAACCCGCTCTCGGGTGACAGCGACCGGGACGGCCTGGCCGATGGCAGCGAGGACAAGAACCACGATGGCAAGAAGGACTCCAACGAGACCGACCCGCTCAACCCCGACACCGACGGCGATGGCTGCGCGGACGGCGTGGAGGTCAAGAACGGCAGCAACCCGCTGGTCGGCGGCGACTGCAACGGCGCCAACATCGACACCGACCACGACGGGATCAACGACCAGGCCGAGCTGCGGATCGCCCATACCGACCCGACCAACCCCGACACCGACGGCGACGCGATCAAGGACGGGGAGGAGGACAAGAACCAGAACGGCAAGGTGGACCCGGGCGAGACCAATCCGCTCTCGCGCGACACCGACTGCGACGGCCTGGGCGACTACCAGGAGCTGTTCACCTACCAGACCGACCCCGGCAACGCCGACTCGGACGGCGACGGCCTGATGGATGGGCTGGAGGTGGCGGTCGTCGACAACCCGGAGCCCATCGCCTGCCCGAGCTTCGTGGCCGACGCCGACCCCGCCTCGCGCACCAACCCGCTGCGCAAGGACTCCGACTGCGACGGGCTGCTCGACGGCGAGGAGGACGCCAACCACGACGGCAAGGTGGACCCGGGCGAGGCGAACCCGATGCGCCCCGATTCGGACGGCGACGGCCTGACCGACGGCCTCGAGCGTGGCGTCTGCGCCAACGCCGACCCGGTGTACTGCGTGGCGCCCCAGGTCGACACAGACTGCGGCACGACCAAGACCGACCCCAGCAAGCCCGACACCGACGGCGACGGCCTGCTCGACGGGCAAGAGGACGCCAACCACAACGGCCTGGCGGACTCGGTCGAGACCGATCCCAACTCCAAGGACACCGACTGCGACGGGGTCAGCGACGCCGAAGAGCGGATGCGCGCGACCAACGCCACCAAGGCCGACACCGACGGCGACTCCATCTCCGATGGCGTCGAGCTCGGCGTCTGCTCCAGCCTCGAGCCCGCCAAGTGCCAGGGCAAGTTCGTCCCCGACAGCGACTGCGGGACCACCCGCACCGACCCGCTGCGCACCGACACCGACAGCGACGGGCTGCCGGACGGCACCGAAGACCGCAACCACGACGGGCAAATCAACCCCACCGAGTCCGACCCCAACAAGGCCGACACCGACGGAGACGGCCTGTCCGACGGGCTGGAGGACCGCAACCACAGCGGCACCAAGGACCTGGGCGAGACCGACCCGATCCTGCGCGACACCGACGGCGACGGCCTCATCGACGGCGTCGAGGACCGCAACCACAACGGCATCGTCGACGCAACCGAGACCGACCCGCTCAAGGCCGACACCGACGGCGACACCTGCGCCGACGGCTTCGAGGTCGCCAACCTGAAGGACCCGCTCAACCCTGGCGACTGCTCGGGCGGGGCTCTCGACGCCGACCACGACGGCATCACCGACCTGGTCGAGCAGACCATCGCCCACACCGACCCGCACAACGCCGACACCGACGGCGACGGCGTGCTGGACGGCGACGAGGACAAGAACCAGAACGGCATCCTGGACGCGAACGAGACCGACCCCAACTCGCGCGACACCGACTGCGACGGGCTCGACGACCAGAAGGAGCTCTTCGTCAACCTGACCGACCCGCTGGCGGCGGACAGCGACGGGGACGGGCTGCCCGACGGGCTCGAGGTGGGCATCACCTCCAACCCCGATGCCGTCCACTGCTTCTCGTTCCTGGCCGATGCCGACTCGGCGTCGCGCACCAACCCGCTGCGCAAGGACTCCGACTGCGACGGGCTCCTCGACGGGCTGGAGGACCTCAACCACAACGGCAGGCTCGACCCCGGCGAGACCGACCCGCTGCGCAAGGACAGCGACGGCGATGGGCTCCCCGACGGCCAGGAGGCGGGCATCTGCGCCAACGCCGACACGCTCAACTGCGCGACCCCGACCTTCGACGCCGACTGCGGCGCCACCAAGACCGACGGCACCAAGGCCGACACCGACGGGGATGGGATCGCCGACGGGGCGGAGGACGCCAACAAGAACGGCAGGGTGGACGCCACCGAGACCGACCCCTCGATGAAGGACACCGACTGCGACGGCCTCTCCGACGCCGACGAGATCCGCCTCGGGACCCGGCCGCTCCTGGCCGACACCGACGCCGACGGGCTCAAGGACGGCCTGGAGCTGGGCATCTGCACCAACCTCGACCCGGCCAAGTGCGCCGCCCTGTTCGTGGCCGACGCCGACTGCGGCGCCACCAAGACCGACCCGCGCAAGACCGACACCGACAACGACGGTCTGAGCGACTACGACGAGGACAAGAACCACAACGGCAAGGTCGACTCCAACGAGACCAGCCCCACCAACCCCGACAGCGACGGCGACAAGCTCAACGACAAGAAGGAGGCGACCTACGGGACCAACCCGCTGATCGCCGACAGCGACGCCGACGGCATCGAGGACGGCGTCGAGGACTGGAACCTGAACGGCCAGCGCGACGCGGCCGAGACCAACGCCCTGGTCGCGGACAGCGACGGTGACTCGTGCAAGGACGGCGACGAGGACAAGAACGACAACCACGTCCTGGACCCCGGCGAGACCGACCCCCTCAAGGCAAGCGACTGTGGCCCCGCCCGCACCAACATGGACTCCGACTGCGACGGGCTCACCGACGGGATGGAAGCAACGCTCCTCACCAACCCCAACCTGGCCGACACCGACGCTGACGGCCTCCCCGACGGCCTCGAAGTCGGCGTTTGCGCCAACGCAGACCCGGCCAGCTGCACCGGCTCCAGCGTGCCCAAGTTCGACGCGGACTGCGGCACCACCACCACCAACCCGCTCAAGAAGGACACCGACTGCGACGGCATCCTCGACGGGGTCGAGGACGCCAACCAGAACGGCAGGGTGGACAGCGGCGAGACCAACCCGACCAACCCGGACACCGACAACGACGGCCTCTCCGACGGCATCGAGCGGGGCGTGTGCACCGCAGCCGCGGGCTGCACCTGCACTTCCCCCTACGTGAACGCGGCCTGCTCCGCGTTCGTCGGCGACCGCGACTGCGGCGGGACGACGACCAGCGCGACCAACGCGGACTCCGACGGGGACGGCCTCGCCGACGGCACCGAGGACGCCAACCAGAACGGCAAGGTGGACACCTTGCCCACCGAGGAGCTCAACCCGAACGTCAACGGGGATGCCACCGCGGCCGACCAGAACGCCTGCAAGACGCAGAACCTCAAGCCCATCCTGCTCATCGACGGGCCGAACAAGGAGCAGGACCTCACCTTCGCCGTCTCGAAGGCGATCGAGACCGTGGGCGCCAGCACCACCATCAGGGTCGGCGGCATCGACCGCGGCGTGATGGTCTTCGACCCGACCGTGCAGGTCGCGGGGTTCGCCCTCAAGGTCTCTCCGGGGCTCGCCGGCGCCGACGCCAACGCCCAGGTCACCACGCTCGAGGGGCTGATGGCGACCGCCGGCACCATGGTGGCGGGCACCAAGTTCGTGCAGTCCTTCACCACCTGGGACGGCTTCTCCGCCATGACCGCCCAGTACAACTGGAACGACACCGGCACCGACACGGTCGGCAAGGCGGCCAATGACCTCGTCACGGCCATCCTCCCGTCGGCGACGAACCTCCTGTCCGGCTCCGCGCTGGGCCAGGCTTCCGAGACGGGGACCTTCAAGCTCAAGCTGGAGGTCATCCGGCGCTCGGCGAACACCAGCATCGTGGTGGGATCTCTCACCAAGAACAGCTCGCCGCTGCCGGACGCCCGCTTGTTCAGCCTGGACGACATCACCAATGGCTCGGCCATCGCGCAGTACGGCGACACCACCGCCGTCCAGTGCGACCGCATGCTCTCCAAGCCCACCCAGCCCATCGACTTCGTCTGGGTCGTCGACAACTCCGGCTCGATGTCCAACAAGCAGGGTGCGGTCTCCGCCGCCGCCTCGGCCATGGCCGCCCAGCTGGGCAACTCCACCATCGACTGGCGCCTGATGGTCATCACCAGCAACCTCGACACCGTCTCCTACAGCTCCAACGCCACGACGTTCCTGAACAACTGGAACAACGTCGCCTTCAACTACTCCAGCCCGACGACGGGGAAGCGCTACTGCGCCTTCACCCGCAGCTCGACGGAGTTCCAGAGCTGCATGACCAACCTGGGCACGAGCGGCTCGGGCAACGAGTTCTTCTTCAGGCCCGCCGGCTGCCTGATGGGCCTGGGCAATCCGCCGCTCGGCTACACCAACAACTGCGGTGGAACGGGGGAGACCCGGTACTCCGCGGGCACATACCAGACCCCTCCTGGCAACTACAGGGTCCTCGCCCGCCTCGCGCCGGAGAACGTCAACAAGTTCCGCACCGACGCCATGGTGTCCTTCATCTTCCTTTCCGACACCAACGAGCAGTCCGATGGCATCGCCGGTCCGCTGACCAACATGGACAAGTGGGTGAGCGCCTTCTCCAACTTCGACGGAGCGGGAACGAGCCTCTCGAAGGCCTTCGTCGGCGGCATCGTCTGCCACGAGGGGACCGACTGCGGCGACGGCGACGTCGTCAGCAACCGCTGGCCCACCTTCTTCACCCGCATGGGCGGCGTCTACGGCGACATCGCCGTCGACGGTGACGTCACCTGTCCGGCCCCGGACAACGTGGCTCCGACCTGCCAGCAGAAGAAGATCCAGGCGGTGGTCGCGCTGATCATGGACGCGGCCATCGGTCAGGCCTCGCCCTACAAGCTCACCAAGCCGCCGATCTCCGCGTCCATCAAGGTGGCCACCGAGTCGACGACCGTGGGCAGCTGCACGACCAGCGACATCCCGCGCAGCCGCACCAACGGCTGGGACTATGACGGTGCCAACCGCGCGCTGAAGTTCTACGGCAACTGCCGGCCCAACCAGGACGGGAAGCGCGTCTCCATCTCCTACCAGTACTGGAGCGACCGCACCCCCGACCCCGACGGCGGCTCGGTGCCCTGCGGCGGGCCGTGCCCGGCGCCGCAGTACTGCGACACCACCACCAACAAGTGCGTCTGCCCCATCAACTGCGATGGCAGCTGCGGCGGCAAGACGAGGTGCAACAACGACCTCAGCGTCTGCGCCTGCCAGTGCCGGCCCGACTGCGGCGGGTGCCCGGCGGGCACCAACACCTGCAACACCACCACCTGCTCCTGCAGCTGCGTGCAGAACCAGACCTGCGGCGCCGGGTTCGTCTGGGACAACACGCTGTGCGCCTGCCGCTGCGACGCCGGGGCCCTCGGGTGCGCTGCGCCCTACCAGGCCGACCTGAGCTCGTGCACCTGCAAGTGCCCGTCGGGTTGCGGAGGCTGCGCCTCGCCCAAGGTCTGCGACTCGCTGTTCTGCTCATGCGGGTGCGACCCGAGCCTGACCTGCCCGACCGGGAAGAAGGTGGACCCGACCACCTGCAGCTGCGTCTGCGACACCGAGGTGTTGTTCTGCGCCGCCAACCAGCAGCCCAACGCCTCGACCTGCACCTGCGACTGCAAGAGCGACTGCGGCGGATGCCTGGCTGGTTACAAGTGCGACACCTCGGCCTGCGCCTGCAAGTGCGACCCGGCCCAGACCTGCCCACCTGGGAAGAAGCTAGACCTGGCCAGCTGCACCTGCGTCTGCGACACCGCCTCCCTGAACTGCCAGGCGCCGCTCGCGCCCAACCCGTTCACCTGCAGCTGCGCCTGTCCCTCGGACTGCGGCGGCTGCGGCCCCGGCCTCGTCTGCAACACCGGCACCTGCGCCTGCGAGTGCCCCATCACCGCCACCTGTGCGCTGGGCTTCAAGCTCGACCCGGCGACGTGTGCCTGCACGTGCGACGCGGCCGCGCTCTCGTGTCCGGCGGGGTTCGAGCCCGACCTCGCCTCTTGCAGCTGCAAGTGCAGCGACTGCGGCGGGTGCGCCTCGCCCAAGGTCTGCGACAAGTACTCGTGCTCGTGCGGCTGCGACCTGACGACGCAGTGCGGGCCGGGCAAGAAGCTCGACCTGGCGACCTGTACCTGCGTCTGCGACCCCGCGGCCATCTTCTGCGGCTCGAACGAGCAGCCGAACGTCGCCGCCTGCGGGTGCGAGTGCAAGAGCGACTGTGGCGGCTGCCTGAGCGGGTTCAAGTGCGACCAGGGCAGCTGCTCGTGCAAGTGCGACACCTCCAAGAACTGCGGGCCGCAGCACAAGGTCGACCCCGCGTCCTGCAGCTGCGTGTGCGACGCCGCTGCGCTGGGGTGCCAGGCGCCGATGGTGGCCGACCCGGTCGGCTGCGGCTGCGTCTGTGCTCCGGACTGTGGCGGGTGCGGGCCGGGCCTGGCCTGCAACCCGGGCACCTGCACCTGCGAGTGCCCGCAGACCACCAGCTGCGCCCCGGGCTACAAGCTCGACCCGGCGACCTGCGGCTGCGTCTGCGACACCGCGGCGCTCGGCTGCGACGCGCTGGGCCCGACCTACGAGGCCGACCCGGCGACCTGCGGCTGTGTCTGCAAGCCCAACTGCGGCGGCTGCACCGGCGGAGGTGAGCTGGGCGGCAACTGCGACATCTCCCGCTGCAAGTGCACGGGGGGACCGACTTAGGCTGTAGGCCGTAGGCTTTAGGCTGTAGGTCACATGACGCGGGGGCTCGGCGCTGCCGGGCTCCCGCGTCCGTTCTTTGAGCCGGTTCCAGGCCGGTTACCGCACCACATAGGGCTTAGCGCCAAGGTCGCCAAGGGGCCAAGGTCGCCAAGTCCTTCGGGCTGCTGTCTCCTGCGGAGTCGCGGCGCACTGAGCCGCCTTTGGCGAGCGTGTTCCAGTGCCGCGCGTGGTCAGGGCTCGAGGGAGCGGGCAGCAGTTCTTGGCGACCTTGGTCCCTTGGCGACCTTGGCGGATCCAAAGGAAGTCCGGACTGGCTCCCAGCCTCGAGCAGGCCCCCACGCTCGTCACTTCGGGGCGACTGCGTCGCCTGGCGACGTCGCGAACGATGTCGGTGAACGCTGACATAGCTTACGCAGCGCGCCGGCAGGGTTCGCGCGAGCGGCGAGTGGGCCGAAGACTCGAAGAGGGAACCCGGGCGAACCCGAGCTCCCTCTTCGCAGTTCCTAAAGCCTAGAGCCTAAAGCCTGAAGCCTGCTCTTCTCACGGCTCCTCGTAGCAGTACGGCTGGTGCCGGTAGTTGCGCAGTAGCACCTTCTTGCCTTCGCGCCCGGTCACGTACTGGGGCAGCACGGGGATCTTGCCGCCGCCGTTCGGGGCGTCGATGACGAAGTGCGGGACCGCCAGGCCGCTCGTCCAGCCGCGCAGCGCGTCGATGATCTCGATGCCCTTGTCCACCGAGGTGCGGAAGTGGCTGATGCCCTTGGCCAGGTCGCACTGGTAGATGTAGTAGGGCCGGATGCGCATCATCAGGAGCTTCTGGTTCAGCTCCTTGACGATGCGCGGGTCGTCGTTGATGCCCTTGAGCAGCACCATCTGGTTGCCCAGGGCGACGCCGGCGTCCGCCAGCTTGCGCGCCGCCTCGAAGGCCTCCGCGGTGCACTCCTTCGGGTGGTTGAAGTGCGTGTTGATGAAGACCGGCTGGTGCTTGCGCAGCATCCGCACGAAGTCGTCGGTGATCCGCTGGGGCAACGTCACCAGGTTGCGGGTCCCGATGCGGAAGATCTCGACGTGGGGGATGGAGCGCAGCCGGCCGAGGATCTCGTCCAGGCGGTCGTCGGACAGCGAGAGCGGATCGCCCCCGGAGATCACCACGTCGCGCACCTCGGGGTGCCGGGCGATGTAGGCGAGGCCGTCGTCAATCTGCTTGCGCGCCGCCGCGCTGGTGGGCTTGGCCACCTTGCGCTTGCGGGTGCAGTGCCGGCAGTACACCGGGCAGTTGTGCGAGGTGTAGAAGAGCACGCGGTCCGGGTAGCGGTGCGTCAGGCCCGGCACCGGCATGTCCCTCTCCTCGCCGAGCGGATCTTCGGAATCGCTGGGCTGGATGAGGAGCTCGCCAGTGGTGGGCACGGACTGCTGCCGCACGGGACAGCGCGGGTCCTCTGCGTCCATCAGCGCCGCGTAGTACGGGGTGATGGCCATGGAGAAGTCGCACTGGGTGCGCGCGATGGCCTCGCTCTCGTCGCCGGTCACGCGGATGACCTTCTCCAGCTGCTGGAGGGTCGTCACGCGGTGACGCAGCTGCCACTGCCAGCTGTTCCACTCGGCGGCAGACACGTCGGCCCAGATCGACCGCGGCGCGGGCGCGTACTTGGCGCGCAGGTGCGGGGCGATGGGCGGTGCCGCATCGAGAGTTTTGGGGGGTTTGACGAGGGTGAGGCCAGGCTTGCTGCTACGGCTCTGCGCTTGCTGGCCCCGCGCTTCGAGCGGCTGAGTGGAGAACAACTCGAGCTGCGGGGCCCGCTTTAGACTGTCTTTGGTACTCATGCACTTCCTTCGCGCTTCGCTTTGAAAACCCCCCGCGGAAGCTGCTCGCCAAGGGGCCAACCGTGCGGGCGCATGGGTGACGCGCAAACGGTAAGGAACTTGGGGTCTCCATGTCAACGGTTCCTCTGAGACGAGGACCAGCGCCAGCCGCGGGATCGCCACGCTTGACCCGGCTCGGCGCGCCTCCTTAGTCTCCGCGCCCCTGAGTCGCCGGCCAGCCCTTGATCACCATGACGCGCACCCCGCCCAGACATTCCAACGCTCCCTGGAAGCGCTTCGGTGCCACCCTCGGCCAGTGGCGGGATTGGCGCTGGCAGCAGCGTCACGTCGTCACCGCCACGGACCTCGAGCGGAACCTGTCGCTCTCCTCCGAGGAGCGCGATGGCCTCGCCGCCGTGCCCGCTGGGCTTCCGGTCGGCGCGACGCCCTACTACCTGTCGTTGGCCGATCCCGTCGAATCCCGCGTGCCCCGTCCGCATGCAGATCGTCCCCCGAGCCGCAGAGGCGCGAACCTGCACCGGTGAGCTCGAAGACCCGCTCGGTGAAGAGCATTCGATGCCGGTGCCGGGCCTGGTCCATCGCTACCCCGACCGCGCGCTCTTCCTGGCGACCGACCGCTGCTCGGTCTACTGCCGGCACTGCACGCGTCGGCGGCGGACGGGCAGGGGGGCTCCCTCGGTGACGGCCTCGGCGGTCGAGCGCGCCGCGGCCTACGTGAAGGCGCACCCCGAGAATCCGCGAGGTCCTGGTCTCGGGCGGCGACCCGCTGCTCCTGCCGACGCCCAAGCTCGTCGCCGTGCTCCGCGCCTTCCGGGCCCTGCCCAACGTCGAGGTGCTGCGCGTGGGGACGCGGATGCCGGTCGCCAACCCCATGCGCGTGGACCTCGCGCTGGCCAAGGCGCTGCGCAAGCTCGCCCCGCTCTACGTGGTCACGCACTTCAACCACCCCAAGGAGCTGACCGCCGAGTCGCGCCGGGCCTGCGAGCTGCTGGTGGACTTCGGGGTCCCGGTCGAGAACCAGACCGTGCTCCTGCGGCGCGTCAACTCGAGCGCCCCCATCCTCGCCGAGCTGTTCCGCGCCTTGCTGGCCATCCGCGTCCGGCCCTACTACCTGCACCAGATGGACGTCGCGCAGGGGACCGAGCACCTGCGGACGCCAATCGAGGAAGGCGTGCGCATCCTCGCCGCGCTCCGGGGACGCATCTCCGGCCTGGCCATCCCGCACTTCGCGGTCGACCTGCCGGGCGGTGGCGGCAAGGTGACGCTGCAGCCCGAGTACCTGCTCTCCTCCGACAAGAAGCAGGCGCGGCTCAAGAGCTTCAAGGGCGAGACGTACGTCTACCCGCCACCGGCGGAGACCGACTGCAGCTGCCCGTACGAAGCGAAGTGGCACTCCGAGCGCCGCCGCCCCTAGGGCAGGGCCGATGGACCCTAAAGAAGAAGCCAGGTCCCGTCGCAGGACCTGGCCTCTGAGAATTCGCGTCGGCTCTTCGGCAACGCCGGCTACTGCGCGGGCGCTCCGTCCTGCGGCACCTCGATGACCTTGCCCATGCCCTCTTCGCCGGCCGAGGGACCGTTGCCGTGGAGGTCGACCGGGTTGTCGTCGCTGAAACCCTTCTGCACCTTGATCTCCGGTTCCTTGGCCTTGCCCTTGGCGGCGTCGGCCTTGGCCTTCTCGTCGGCGGCCTTCTTGTCGCCGTAGGCCTTCTTGCCGTCCTCGGCGTCCTTCAGGCCCTGCTTGCCCATCTTGAGCTTGCTGCCCTCGACCTCGCGCCCGCTGGTGCCGTGCTTGGCGTAGGTGTCCTCGCGGGCCTTGTCCATGTCCTTCTGGAAGGACTTGCGCTCGTCGGAGTTCATCTCTCGCCAGGGGCGGTTGCCGTACTTCGCCTTGACCTCGTTCTCCTTGTCGGCGACCTCCGCGTCAATCTCCCCGGTCTTCTTGGCGTCCATCGCGCTCGCGACGGCAGGGAAGGCGAGGGTGACGGCAAGGGTGAAGGCGAGGACGGAACGGCTCGGCATGGCAACCTCCGAAGGCTCCTGGTTGAGCAGGCGGCGGCCAGTGTAGCACCGGCGCAGCGGGGAAAGACCGTCGCGGACGCCATGGTAGGCTCCTCGACATTCCGGGAGGTCGAATGGCGCCGATTCGAGAAGGCAAGTGGGACTGCCCGCAGTGCGGCTTCAAGGGCAACCGCGGCAGCGAGATCAAGTGCAAGCAGTGCAACAAGGTCCGCGGCAACGACGTGAAGTTCTACGTCGAGGACGACGCGGACGAGGTCTTCGACCAGGAGAAGCTCGACAAGGCCCAAGCCGGCGCCGACTGGGTCTGCCAGTACTGCGACGCCATCAACCCCGCCGGCAACAAGGCGTGCAAGCAGTGCCACGCCGACCGCACCGAGAAGAAGCGCGAGGTGAAGGAGATCCTCGACCAGCCGGCCGCGCCTCCGCCGCCCAAGCCCAAGTCGAAGAAGGCGCTGTGGATCGCCGGGCTCGTCGCCCTGATGTGCGGAGGCGGCACCTGCGTCGTCTGCATGCCCAGCGAGAAGGCGGCGACGCTCGAGGCCATGAGCTGGGAGCGGACCATCGAGGTCGAGAAGTACGGCACGGTGGTCAAGGAGGACTGGCGCGACGAGGTGCCCAGCGGCGGCCGCGTCGTCTCCACCGAGCGGCGCGTCCACCACACCGACAAGGTCCAGACCGGCACCAAGACCACCCAGGTCAGCGAGAAGGTCAAGACCGGGACCAAGACGGTCAAGGTGGGCAAGAAGGACATGGGCAACGGGTACTTCGAGGACATCACCAAGGAAGAGCCCGTGTACGAGAACCGGATGGTCAACAAGGAGGTCCCGGTCTACCGGGAGGATCCGGTCTACAAGGACTGGGCGAAGTACGAGATCGAGGAGTGGCACAAGGACCGGGTGGTTCGCGCCAGCGCCGCCGACGGCGCGCCGCACTGGCCCGAGGCTCGCCTCGCCGGTGACAAGGAGCGCGAGGGGAAGAAGAACGAGACCTACAAGGCCACCTTCAAGGACGAGAAGGGCAAGGAGCTCAAGTGGGACAAGGTGCCCTTCGACGACTGGAAGAGCTTCAAGGTCGGGCAGGGCTACAAGCTGAAGGTCTCGATCGCCGGCGGGATCGAGGGGCTGGCGAAGGGGAAGTAGGCGTGCGGCACCCCGAGCCTGCCGAGGGGTAACTGCCTGACGGCAGGCCGCTTTCTTGCTCCACGAGCGCACGCTCCTACAATCGGAGCGTGCGCTTCGTGTTTCTGGCGGTCGCGCTGCTCGCGACCCTCCTGCTCGTCCCGTCGCTCGCGCGGGCGGACGAGACCGTGCGCATCGCCATCGTCGACGGCGCCACCGAGATCACGCTCGCCGGCAAGGGCCTCGAGGTTCGCAAGCTCGAGGCCGGGGAGAAGTACGCCAAGGCGCCGGGCGGCCGCTCGGTGGTCTACGTCTCCGGCGACAAGCTGATGATGGACGGCGCCGAGGTCAAAGACACCGACGGCGTGAAGTTCCAGAGCGAAGAGTTCGTGAAGGTCGCCGAGCAGCCGGTCCGCGGGCAGATCGAGATCCGCCGCAACGGCAAGGGCCTCATCGCCATCAACGTGCTGCCGCTGGAGGACTACCTGGCGGCGGTGCTCGGCTCGGAGATGCCCAAGAGCTTTCCGGTCGAGGCGCTCAAGGCGCAGGCCGTCGCCGCGCGGACCTATGCCATCCGCCGCAAGATCGAGGCGTGGGGCAAGCCGTACCACCTGGGCGCGACGGTCCTGCACCAGGTCTACGGCGGCGCCAAGGCCGAGGACGAGAAGACTCGCCGCATCGTCGAGGCCACCCGCGGCGAGGTCCTGGTCTGGAAGATGGAGCCGATCGAGGCCTACTTCCACGCCAGCTGCGGCGGCCACACCGAGTCGGGCGAGGAGGCCCTGGGGCGTCCGCTGCCGTACCTGAAGAGCGTCGAGTGCGAGTGCGGCAGCCAGCGCAACACCAAGTGGGAGCTGACGCTGGGCGCCAAGGACTTCAAGTCGCTGGGCAAGGCGGTCTCGCAGATCAAAGTGCTCGAGCGGACCGACACCGGCCGCGCGCGCAAGGTGATGCTCGCCTCGGCGTCAGGGACGAAGGTCGTCTCCGGCGTCGACCTGCGCCGCATCCTCGGCTACGACAAGGTCCGCTCGCTGGACTTCGAGGCCGAGGCCAAGGGCAGCTCCTTCACCTTCAAGGGCCTGGGCCACGGCCACGGCGCCGGCATGTGCCAGTGGGGCGCCAAGGCCTTCGCCGAGAAGGGCTGGGACTACCGCCGGATCCTCGGGCACTACTACCAGGGTGCCGAGCTGCGGAAGATGTACTGAGCTCTCATCGACTGGAGCTCGTAACCCCGCGAATTCCCGACGTCCACGGCCCCCACCCATCCATGGGTACCGGGCGCAGGCCCCCGCCCTTAGCTTTCGGTTCCCGCTTTTGGGGGAAGGAGCCGTCCATGCTCAACGGAGGGCAGCTGGTCGCGCGGATGCTCGAGTCGGAGGGGATCCAGCACGTCTTCACCCTCTCCGGCCTGCACATCGCGCCCATCTATGCGGGGTGCGTCGAGCGCGGCATCCGGCTAATCGACACGCGGCACGAGCAAGCGGCCGGGCATGCCGCCGATGCCTACGCCCGCCTTCGCCGCGGCCTGGGCGTCGCGCTGGTGACCGCGGGGCCGGGCGTCACCGACGCGCTCACCTCCGTCGCCAATGCGTGGGCTGCGAACACGCCGCTGCTGCTCTTGGGCGGCGCTGCGCCGACCTTCAACCAGGGCAAGGGCGCGCTGCAGGAGATGGAGCAGGTGCCGCTGTTCAAGACCATCACCAAGTGGGCGGACCGGGTGCCGTCGGCGAAGCTCATCCCGGCGTTCATGGCCAAGGCCTTCCGCGTGGCGCTCTCCGGGCGGCCCGGGCCGGTCTTCCTCGAGATCCCCTGGGACGTCCTCTCGAACGGAGTCGAGGACGACGCGGTGACCTGGCCCCGGGAGTACCGGACGACGGCGCGCTGTCCGGGCGACCCGCGGCTCGTCGACCGGGCGATCCATCTCTTGAGGGCGGCCGAGCGGCCCGCGGTCATCGCCGGCTCGAGCATCTGGTGGGACGGAGCAGCCGAGGCGCTGGCGAGCTTCGCAGAGGTCTCGCAGGTTCCGGTCTTCCTCAACGGCGCAGGGAGAGGCTGCCTGCCGTCCGGCCATCCGCTGCTCTTCCAGCAAGCGCGCAAGGACGTGCTCGCGGAGGCCGACGTGGTGCTGGTGCTGGGAACGCCCTTCGACTTCCGGCTCAGCTACGGAGCGGACCCGACCTTCGGGCCGTCCTCGACCATCGTCCAGGTCGACATCGACCCGACGGAGATAGGAAGGAACCGGCCCGTCGGGCTGGGAGTCGTCGGACACTCCGATGCGGTGCTCGGACAGCTCGCGGACGGCTGGGGCGCCCGGTCGCAGCGCGAGGGCTACCTGAAGAAGGTGAGGGAGGCCGAAGCCGCGCGGAAGGAGAAGCAGCGCGCCTTCGAGGCGAGCGACCAGGTGCCCATCCACCACTTCCGGCTGGCCCGCGAGATGAGCCTGGTGGCCAACTCGGGACGCGATGCGACCTGGGTCGCCGACGGCGGCAACTGGGTCGCCATCGCCGCCAAGGTGGTCGACGTGAAGGGGCCCGGACGCTGGCTGGACCCCGGACCACTCGGCTGCCTGGGGGTCGGCGCGCCGTTCGCGATGGCCAGCGCGCTGCTCAACCCCGAGCGGCTGACCTGGGTCATCCAGGGCGACGGCTCGTTCGGGCTGAACGGCTTCGACTTCGAGACGATGCTGCGGTTCAAGTTGCCCTGCGTGGTCGTCGTCGGCAACGACGCGGCCTGGGGGCAGATTCGCCTGCCGCAGGTGCAGCTCTATGGCGAGGAATCCTCTCCTGCGACCCGGCTCGCGCCGACCCGCTACGACCGGATCGTCGAGGCGATGGGCGGGGTGGGTTTCCATGTGACCGAGCCACGGCAGATCCGCCCTGCGCTGGAGAAGGCAGCGGCGAGCGGCACGGTGGCCTGCGTGAACGTCGAGCTGGATCCCCAGGCCCCGGCGTCGTCGGGGGCGCAGGGCTACGCGATGTAAAGGAGGGTGACCATGGCGATGGACCCGTTGAGGATGCGGCTGGACCGGGCGAAGACCGCGCTGATGGTGGTGGACCTTCAGGAGAGGATGGTCGCCGCCATGGACCCCAAGCTCGTGCCGCGGATGTTCAACCGCGTGCGCGCCTTGCTGGAAGGCGCCAAGGCGATGGGACTCCGAGTCGTCGTGACCGAGCAGTACCCGCAGAGGCTGGGGCACACGGTGGCCGAGGTGAGCGCAGCGTTGCCGGAGGGGCTCGCCGCCATCGAGAAGCTGGAGTTCTCGGCCGCGGTGCCGGCGGCGATGGAGCGGCTCGGGGACCGGCCGCAGGTGCTCATCTGCGGCGTCGAGTCGCACGTCTGCGTCTTCCAGACCGCGCGAGACCTGCTGGAGCGCGACTTCGTTCCCTACCTGTGTGCGGACGCCATCCTGTCGCGCACGCCCGAGGACCGGGCGATTGGCCTCGAGCGCGCTCGCGACCTGGGCGCGGTCATCACCACGACCGAGAGCGCCCTGTTCGACCTGTTGGGGAAGGCGGGGACGCCCGAGTTCAAGCGGGTCAGCGCCGCGGTGAAGTAGGCGAGGGGCACGGGCGATCGAGAGATCGATCGCCCGTGCGCTCGGGTTGCAGGGAAGTCGCTCTGGCCCCTCGACGAGCTCGGGGTGTCGGAGGCTACGGCTGCGCGATCTTCACGAAGGCGTCGACGAGCGCCTTCATCTTCTCGTCGGCGCGGGCCTGGGCGTTACCAAACGCCTCGCCCTCGGCGATGGGCTCGCGCAGCTCGAAGTAGAACTTGATCTTCGGCTCGGTACCGCTGGGCCGGGCGGTGATGCGGCCGGCGCCCTCGAGCTCGAAGGTGAGCACGTCGGACTTGGGCAGGTCGACCTTCTCCTCACCCTTCTCGGTCGTGCGGATGCTCTTGCCCAGGTCGCGCAGCGCCAGGACCTTCGTGGCGCCGATGGTCTTGGGCGGGTTGGCGCGCAGGCGCTCCATCATCTGCTTGATCTGCGCGGCCCCGGTGGCGCCGGGCAGCACGATGTTGTGCTGGGCGCTCTTGAAGAGCCCGAACTTGCGGTAGGTCTGCTCCAGGTACTGCAGGATGGTCAGGCCGCGCGACTTGCAGACCGCGGCCATCTCCGCGAAAACCGC
Source organism: Myxococcales bacterium (assembly GCA_049841135.1). Classification (GTDB taxonomy): domain Bacteria; phylum Myxococcota; class Myxococcia; order Myxococcales; family UBA5297; genus JACRCT01. The sequence continues at coordinate 575,908 of JASGHK010000001.1, read as the reverse complement.
CGCGGCGCTGATGCCGTCCTTGTCGCGCACGCCGACGCCGATGGTGTAGCCCAGCGCCTCCTCGTAGCCGAAGACGAAGTCGGTCTTGCGCTTGGCCTCGAAGGCGATGGCCTGGTTGGCGATCCACTTGAAGCCGGTGAGCGTCTCCGCGTACTGGACGCCCAGCACCCGGGCCATCTCGCCCAGCATCGCCGAGGAGACGATGGTCGTGACCACCAGCCGGTCGGGGCCGCCCTTGCGCTCGCTGAGCAGGTAGTAGCCGAACAACGCGCCCACCTGGTCGCCCGAGAGCTGGACGTACTCGCCCGGACCCTTCTTGGCGGCGATGGCCAGGCGGTCGGCGTCCGGGTCGTTGGCGATGACGAGGTCCGCGTCCTTCTCGCGCGCCAGCGCCAGCGACAGGTCGAGCGCGCCCTTCTCCTCGGGGTTGGGGAAGCGCACGGTGGGGAAGTTGCCGTCCGGGTGGAGTTGCGCCTCGACCGGGAAGACCTTCTTGAAGCCGGCCTGCGCCAGCGCCGCCTGGGCCAGCTTGCCGCCGACGCCGTGCATCGCCGTGTAGACGAGGCTCACGTCGCGGGCGACCTCCGGGTGCAGCTCCAGCTTCTTGATGGAGGCGAGGTACTTCTGCTCCATCTCCGCGCCGATCGACTTGAGCAGACCCTTCGACCGGGCCTCGGTCAGGCTGGGCATCGGGACGCGGCGCAGGTCGCCGACCGCGTCGATCTCCGCGCTGATCCCCTTGTCGTGCGGCGGGATGATCTGCGCGCCGTTGTCCCAGTAGACCTTGTAGCCGTTGTACTCGGGCGGGTTGTGGCTGGCGGTGACCATCACGCCCGCGGCCGCGCCGGTGGCCAGCACCGAGAAGGCGACCATGGGGGTGGGGCAGAGGGTGTCGGACAGGTGCACGACGATGCCGGCGCCGGCGAGCGTGGAGGCGGCCTCCTCGGCGAACTCGCGGCTCATCTTGCGGCCGTCGTAGCCCAGCACGACGCCTTTCTTCTCGGCGTCCTTGACCGTCTTCTTCACGTAGGCCGCCAGGCCCGCGGTCGCGCGGCGGACCACCGAGCGGTTCATCCGCATCGGGCCGCCGCCCAGGATGCCGCGCAGGCCGGCCGTCCCGAACTCCAAGGTGCCGGAGAAGCGCTCGGCCAAGTCTGCTTCGGCCTTCTTGTCGAGCAGGGTCTGCAGCTCGGCGCGGGTGACGGGGTCCGGATCCTGTTCAATCCAAGAGGCGATCTTCTGAGCGAGCGCGCTGTCCATTTGGGTCTCCTGGGGGTTGGGAAGCCCGGGAATCCTAGCGGCCTCGCGGGCGGAGCGGAACGGCTCTTTGCGTTCATGCAACCGCCCGCGATTGTTCATTTCCCACCCACAGCGAGCCTGCTATCATCGCCGCCGCGTTGGCCCCGACTCGGTCCCCGGGGAAAATCCCCAGTCGATAGAAGGATCTGAAGGGCAGCCCCCCATCCCATGAAAAAGAACTTCGTCCTCGACACCAACGTCCTCCTCCACGATCCGCGCGCGCTGTATGCCTTCGCCGACAACAACGTCATCGTCCCGATCTACGTGATCGAGGAGATCGACCAGTTCAAGCGCGACCTCTCGGAGCTCGGACGCAATGCACGCCAGGTCGCCCGCTTCCTCGACGGCTTCCGTCAGGAGGGCTCGCTCGCCAACGGCGTGAAGCTGCCTTCGGGTGGCACGCTCAAGGTGGTCTTCACCGAGCGCGAGCTGCCGCGCGAGATGGTCAGCGGCGCCTCCACCGACAACCGCATCATGGCGGTGGCGCTCGACACCCGCGACGCGGACCCGGGGATCCCCTCGGTCTTCGTCACCAAGGACGCCAACCTCCGCATCCGCGCCGACGCCCTGGGCCTGGTGGCCGAGGACTACGACGCCGAGCGCGTGGAGATCGCCGACCTCTACACCGGCTACGCCGAAGCTCGACGGTGGCCAGCGCGGTGGTCGACAACCTCTACAAGAACGGCGAGGTCGAGGTCGACCTGCCGGACCATTGCCCCAACCAGTTCGTCATCCTGCGCGACGCCCAGAACCCGTCGCACACGGCCATGGGCAAGTTCGACCCCAAGCGCGGCGCGTCCAAGGTCGTGCCCATCATGCGCTTCGCCAAGGAAGGCGTCTGGGGCGTGCGGCCGCGCAACGTCGAGCAGAGCTTCGCGCTCGACCTCCTGCTCGCCGAGGACATCAAGCTCATCACCATCGTCGGCAAGGCCGGCACCGGCAAGACGCTGCTCGCCATCGCCGCCGGCCTGCAGAAGACCATGGACGAGACGGTCTTCAGCAAGCTCCTGGTCAGCCGGCCAATCTTCCCGCTGGGCCGCGACATCGGCTACCTGCCCGGCGACGTGGAGGAGAAGCTCAACCCCTGGATGCAGCCCATCTTCGACAACGTCGAGTTCCTCATGAACATCTCGAGGAGCGACAAGAAGGCGGGCCGCGGCTACCAGGAGCTGATCGACCTGGGCATCCTGGAGATCGAGCCGCTGACCTACATCCGCGGCCGGTCCATCCCCAGCCAGTACATCATCGTGGACGAGGCGCAGAACCTGACCCCGCACGAGGTGAAGACCATCATCACCCGCGTGGGCGACGGCACGAAGATCGTCCTGACCGGCGACCCCTACCAGATCGACAACCCGTACGTGGACTCGACCAACAACGGCCTGGTGCACGTGGTGAACCGGTTCAAGAACCAGAAGATCGCCGGGCACATCACCATGACCAAGGGCGAGCGCAGCCAGCTGGCGGAGCTCGCGGCGAACCTCCTGTAGGCGGGAAGGGGAAAACGTGGGCGCACCGACGAGCGAGACCGACTTCTACACGCGCCTGTTCCGCGGAGCGGAGCGGCGGGCCCCCGGCGGGGAGGCCATCGCCGCGCGAATCGCCTCGATGCTGGCCGTCGAGTCGGGGGACAAGGTGCTGGTCATGGGCTGCGGCGCGGGCGTCGTGGCCCGCATGATCGCCCGCACCTCCCGCTGCTTCGTGACCTGCGCCGACCGCGACGAGGCGAGCCTGGGGGCGCTCAAGGCCGTCGCCCAGAAGGACGGGGTGGAGGGGCTGCTGACGCCGGTCAAGGGCGACTTCAAGACGATGCCGCCGCCTCCGGTGGGCTACCAGGCGGTGGTGGTCGAAGGCAGCCTGCGCTACCTGGGCCAGAGCTTCGACGAGTGCGTGGCGGACGCGCGCAAGTTCCTCACCCAGAACGGGCTGCTCGTCGTCAGCGCCACGGCGAGGGTGGGGCGCACCATCCCCTCGGCGGTCGAGTCGCTCTACGTGAACCGAGGCGAGGCGCTGCGGCCACCCTGGCAGCTCTCCACGGCGCTCGAGGAGGCCGGGTTCGAGCCGCTGGCCGCCGAGGCCTACTCGGAAGCGGTGATGGACGAGTGGTACCGCTACATCGAGCAGGCGATGGCGGTGATGCCGATGAACGGCGAGGCCGACGCCAAGGCCGCCGAGGGCCTCAAGAAGGAGATCGACGTGTACCGCCGCGAGGGCGGGCGCGCGGCGGTCAACGAGGTGCTCTTCATCGCCCGCCGCAAGGAGCCTGGCGAGAAGCCGCCTCCTTCTCGTGGCGGCGAGTGAGGTAGCGGACCCGATGACGCTCCGCAGGATTGCGGCCGCGGCGCTCGCTCTCGCCGCGGCCGTCATGCTTCCAGCGGCGATGCCCTCGACGCCGTCCAACCCCTGGCCCTGGAACCAGCCCGACACCGGGCGCTATCCGAGCTGGCCGTGGGGACCGCCGGACGCCGACGCGCCTCCCGGACTCGACGCCGCAGCGCCGGACACCGGGCCGACCGGCCGATGTGCAGCGCAGCTGGCGCGGGTGGAGCGACGTCGGGCCTGGCTGGGCGAGCGCCGGGTGGAGCAGTTCAACCTGGGCGGCCCGCCCAATCCCAAGAAGGGCATCAAGAACGCGGTGAACCTCTTCTGCGAGGCGCACCCGGGCGACGAGGACTGCGCGCTCTACAACGTGCCGGTCACGCTGCATGCCGAGGAGCTCGCGTTCAACCCGGACGCGGGCTTCGACGACTACGAGCCGCACCTGGTGGTGATGAAGCGCGCGCTCCTCGAGTGCGAGCAGGCGGCGAAGAAGGCGACGGCGCCGGCGGGGCCCTGACGACGGACCTCTCGGCCCGGACGCACCAGGCGGAGATGGACGGCAAGGGCCGGCTCAGGCAGCCAGCGAGCCGGCCAAGGCGATCAGCGCGTCGGAGAGCGCCTTGGCGCTGGGGAAGCGCTCCTGCGGGTTCTTGGCCAGGCAGCGCATCACCGCGTCGACGATGGGAGCGGGGATGTCGGCGCGCACCTGACGCGGGTCGGGGGGCGGCGAGTTGACGTGGTGGTAGAGCGCGCCGTTCGGGTCGAAGGGCGGCACGCCCGTCAGGCACTCGAAGAGCACCACGCCCAGCGCGTAGGTGTCGGTGTAGCCGCCGATGGCCTCGCCCTTGATCTGCTCGGGGGCCATGTACACCGGCGTGCCGATGATGGTCGCGCGCCGCTCGCCGGCATCGGCGACGACGTGCGCGACGCCGAAGTCCATCAGCTTCGCCGTGCCGTCCGGGCCGGCGATGATGTTCTCGGGCTTGACGTCGCGGTGGATGATCTTGCGGTTGTGGGCCGCGTCCAGCGCCGAGGCCACGCCCGCGCTCAAGAGCAGCGCCTCCTTGATGCCCAGCGGCCCCTGCTGCAGGCGGGTCCGCAGGTCGTCGCCGTCGACCAGCTCCATGACGAGGTAGGGGTTGCTCCCCTGCAGACCGGCGTCGAACAGCGTGACGACGTTGGGGTGGATGAGCTGGGCGACCGCGCGGGCCTCGCGCAGGAAGTACTCGCGGATGCGCGGGTCGGCGCCGGCGCTCTTCTCGAGGACCTTGATGGCGACCGTCCGTCCCAGCTGCGAGTCCAGGGCGCGGTAGACGACGCCCATGGCGCCACGGCCCAGCTCCTTCTCCACGACGTACCGGTCGGGGACCCCCTGCCGCGGGCTGGTGTCCAGGCGGTCGCCGAAGCCTGCGGGGATGGGGTGGTTGCCGCTGGGGGAGCCCCCCCACTCGGCGGGCAACGCCGAAGCGGGCTGCGCAGAGAGGTTCGCGGCGAAGCTGCCCGAGGCCTCGTTGGTGAGCGGGATGGGCGAGGAGCCGCCGACCAGCCGCGCGTTCAAAAGCTTGATGCGGAAACCGGCGTCCCGGTATCCCGGGTCGGCTGCCACCAGCTCCTCGAGGGTGGCGATGGCCTCGCGGATGCGGGTCATCGACTCGAAGGCGCGGGCGAGGCCGTAGAGCACGTCGGTGCGCTTGATGCCGCGGGGCGGGCCGTCGAGCAGGGCGGCGAAGTGCTGCGAGGCCTCTTCGTACTCCTGCATCGCCATGCAGGCGCGCGCGAGGAGGAAGCGGCCCATCGACGAGATGCTGGGGGCGCGCGCCATGGCGGCGCGGGCCTCTTGCGGCTGCCCGAGGTCCAGCCAGGCCTGCGCCGCTCCTTCGCAGTCGCCCTTGGACTCGAGCAGCCGGGCCTTCTGAGTCAGGTCTCCCGACTCGGCGAGCAGGACGGCGGCCCGGTGCGTCTCGCCGCGCTGGGTCAGGAGCGCGGCTGCGTCGCGAGGCCGCCCGCGCTTGCAGAGCAGCTCCACGGCGGCGTCCAGGTCGTTGGCGGACAGGTAGATCTTGACCGCGCCGTCCACGTCGCCGGCGCCCGCGAGGATCTCCGCGGCGGCGGCCTTGGAGCCGGCGCGCAGGTGGACCTCCGCGGCGGCCTTCGGGTCGCGCGCGTCGAGCAGCAGGCGGACGGCGCCGATGGTGTCGCCGGCCTTCTCCAGCATCGCCGCCGACTCCTTGACCTGGCCGGCTAGGCCCAGGGCGCGCGCGGCGTTCTTGAAGTCGCCGACCTTCTCGAAGAGGGCGGCGGCTTCCTTGTGCTTGCCGTGCCACTGCAAGAGCTGCGCGGCGCCCGGCAGGTTCCTGGCGTCGACCAGCAGCTTGACGCCGGCGTCGATGTCGCCGCCGACGGCGAGGGCCTCGGCGGCGCCAGGGAGGTCGTTGAGGCCGCGCAGAAGGTCGGAGGCACGGCTGGCGAGCTGGTTCTTCTTCGCGGGATTCGGTCTCGCGGCGAGCGGCCTCGGCCTGGGCCGCGGCAGCGGCTCGCATCTCGCCGAGGCGCTCGTAGATGGCGGCCGCCTCCAGTGCCTTGCCTTGGGCCGCGAGCGAGCGCGCTTGCTGGAGGCGAGCGGCTCGGGCCTCTTCAGCATTGCCCGACTTCTCGAACAAGGTGGCGGAGAGCGGCGCCAGGCCGGCCGCCTGGGCCACGTTGGCCAGGGCACGCGCGCGGCCCTTGTCCTCGAGCACGCCGCCCTCGCTGAGCAGCTTCGCTCCCGCTTCGATCTCTTCCGGGCGGGCACCGCGCAGGACGTCCACCGCGCCGTCGTAGTCCTTCAGGGTCAGCTGCAGGCGGGCCGCTTTCAGGCGGTCGCCCGCTTCGCGATAGAGGCCTGCAGCCCGCGAATGGTCGCCCGCCTCCTCGAAGAGCTTGGCCGCACCGGCGAGGTCGCCCCACTGCAACCGGGTCTCGGCCTTCTTGCGCAGGTCGCGACGCTTGAAGGCGCGCACGGCGAAGACCGCCGACACGGCCAGCACGACCAGACCCATGCCGGCCGCGACCAGGTACTCCATAGGGCTAACGATTCCTTCCTTGCTCCAGGGCCACCCGCCAGGGCAGTCCAAGGGGAGTGTCTACACGCACTCTTGCGGCATTTCAACCATGCCGTGGCTTCCCAAAAAGCCAAAGGGGCCGCGGAGTTGACCCGCAGCCCCCCATTGGCTTTTCAACGCTTGTTCTAGACCTTGCGCGCCGTCGCGAAGTCCAGCAGCTCCACCGAGTTCTTCCACATCGACAGGCGGATCGCGTCCCGGTAACCCTCGGCATCGCCGCCCACTTGGAATGGAATTTTGCGGTCGCTTCGGATCTCCGACGTCCTCGGCGAAGAAGTCGTAGAGGCCCTCGGGGAACCAGGTGCCATTCCACAGGGCGGGGTAGATGTTGGGGATGATCTTGGGGATGGGCACCGACGAGACGCGCAGGTGCATCATCCCGCGGCGCTGGCCCGCGAAGGGGAAGAGCTTGAAGTTGAAGCCGTAGCAGGGAACGGTGGCCGCGGCAGCCATCATGGCCGGGCCGCTGTAGAGCACCGCGCCAGGGCCGTACGCGGGGCCGATGGGCTTGCCATCGGGGCCCAGGCGGTGGGCGATGCCGCGGCTGCGAATTTCGATGTTGGGCAGCTTGCCCATCAGGTACGAGGGGATCGACTTGCCGACGATGGCGGTGGCGTAGCCGAGGCCGCCCGCGAAGGCCTTGGCGAAGGGGCCCTTCGAGGCGGCGTGCTTGACCTCGACGTAGTGGTTGAGGATGCCGGCGTCCAGGCCGACGCCCACGAACGGCGCGCGCTTGCCTTCGCAGTGGAGCAGCTCGAGCTTGATGACGCCCGGGACCTCGTTGGCGCGGGCGCGCAGGACGTCGTCGAGGATGCCATCGCCGACCGTCGAGGAGGCGCTGCAGAGGTTGGCGAGCGAGTTGCCGGTGCCTAGCTTGAGGACGCCGAAGCGAGGGGCGCGCACCACGGCGAAGGGGTTGGCCGCGCGGCGGCGCTCGATGACGTTGTGGATCTCGTTCAAGAAGCCGCAGAACGTGCCGTCGCCGCCGCCGGTGAAGACGGTCTGGTAGTGACGGTCGACCACGGTCTCCGCGACGCGACGCGCCTCTTCGAAGGTCTTGGTGAAGAAGAGGTCGCTCTCGGGCACGACGTGCGACAGCGTGCGGCGGACCTTCTCGTTGACCCGCTTGGCGTTCGCGTTCAGCAACACCGCCACCTTGGGCTCGGCGGGCGGAACCGCGACTGGGGCGAGGCTGATGTCTTCGGAGCGGATGGGGTGCACGTACATGGCGGCTCTCCTCGAGTGCAGCGTGCGCTTCTCCGTCGCAGGCCCTTTGTGCACGGCGGGTGCCACTTTGACGCGCCGAGACACGTTTTGGAAAAGGCCCATGTATTCAATGTGATGCAGTTCTTCGCTACATGCTCATACACTGTCGGACGCGCACGAAAAGCGGCGACCGAAGGTGGCGGGGTGCGAAGGCTCTTACGCGCCTTGACAACGCCGAGAGAGGGGCCTGCAAGCAGAAAATCCCTAGAGACCTAGAGGCGTTGGGACACGGCCAGCCGGTTTGACAAGATCTGCCAGGTGGTTAGGTTAAGCCCGAAATTCGGGAACCATCGGAAATTCCCCAGGAAAATCGGGAGGATTCAGCGTGAGCAAGATCATCGGCATCGACCTCGGCACCACCAACAGCGTGGTCGCGGTCATGGAAGGCAAGGAGCCCGTGGTCATCACCAATGAAGAAGGCTCGCGGTTGACGCCTTCGGTGGTGAGCTTCGGCAAGGACGGAGAGCGGGTGGTAGGCCAGGTGGCCAAGCGCCAGGCGATCCTCAACCCGGAGCGGACCGTCTACTCGATCAAGCGCTTCATGGGTCGGCGGTTCGAGGAGGTGGGCGAAGAGACCAAGTTCGTTCCGTACAAGGTGGTGCGCGGCCCAGGCGGCGACGCCCGCGTGGAGATCGACGGCAAGCCGCTGTCGGCTCCGGAGATCAGCGCGCAGGTCCTGCTCAAGCTCAAGCGCGCCGCCGAGAACTACCTGGGCGGCAAGGTCACCGAGGCGGTCATCACCGTCCCTGCGTACTTCAACGACGCCCAGCGCCAGGCCACCAAGGACGCCGGCGAGATCGCCGGGCTCTCCGTGCGCCGCATCGTCAACGAGCCGACCGCCGCCGCGCTGGCCTACGGCCTGGACAAGAAGAAGAACGAGAAGATCGCGGTCTTCGATTACGGCGGTGGCACGTTCGACATCTCCGTGCTCGAGGTCGGTGAGAACGTCGTCGAGGTCATCGCCACCAACGGCGATACGCACCTGGGCGGCGACAACATGGACCAGCGGGTCATGGAGTGGCTGATCGCCGAGTTCAAGAAGGACACCGGCATCGACGTCTCCAAGGACAAGATGGTCCTGCAGCGCCTGAAGGAGGCCGCGGAGAAGGCGAAGATCGAGCTGTCGCAGATGGCGGAGACGGAGATCAACCTGCCGTTCCTCACCGCCGACGCGACCGGCCCCAAGCACCTCAACGTCAAGCTCAGCCGCGCCAAGTTCGAGGCGATGTGCGACGACCTCTTCCAGCGCGCGCTCGACCCGACCAAGAAGTGCCTGTCCGACGCCAAGATGCAGCCCAAGGACGTCGACGAGGTGGTGCTCGTCGGCGGCTCGACCCGCGTCCCGCGCATCCAGCAGATGGTGAAGGAGTTCTTCGGCAAGGAGCCCAACCGCACCGTCAACCCCGACGAGGTGGTGGCGGTCGGCGCGGCGGTCCAGGCCGGCGTGCTCTCGGGCGAGGTCAAGGACATCCTGCTGCTCGACGTCACCCCGCTGTCGCTGGGCGTCGAGACCCTGGGCGGCGTGATGACCCGCCTCATCGAACGCAACACCACCATCCCGACGCGCAAGTCGGAGGTCTTCTCGACGGCGGCGGACAACCAGACGACGGTCGAAATCCACGTGCTGCAGGGCGAGCGCGAGTTCGCCCGCGACAACCGGACGCTGGGCCGCTTCCACCTGGAAGGCATCCCGCCGGCACCGCGCGGCCTGCCGCAGGTCGAGGTCATCTTCGACATCGACGCCAACGGCATCCTGCACGTGACGGCCAAGGACCGCGCCACCAACCGCGAGCAGAAGATCACCATCACCCACAGCTCGGGCCTCAACAAGAACGAGGTCGAGAAGATGGTGGCCGACGCCAAGACCCACGAGTCCGAGGACAAGGCCAAGCGCGAGGTCGCCGACACCCGCAACCGCGCCGAGCAGCTCGCCTACCAGATGGAGAAGCTGGTCAACGAGAACAAGGGCAAGCTGGCCGAGGCGACCGTCAAGAGCGTGCAGGACGGCATCGCCGAGGTGAACAAGATCAAGGGCAGCGAGGACCTCGAGGCCATCAAGTCGGCGATGGAGAAGCTCGAGAAGGCCAGCCACGCGGCCGCGGCCGAGCTCTACAAGTCGGTCGAGCAGCCCGGCGGCGGCACGGGCGGCATGCCTCCTCCCGGCGCCGGCCCCGGCGTGGGCTCGCAGGCCACGCCCGAGGGCGAGAAGAAGAAGGACGACGTCGTCGACGCCGAGTTCCGGCCCAGCTGATCGCTGAGCTGCAGTGAAGCTCGAAGCGGCGCTCCGGATACGGGGCGCCGCTTCTGTTTGGGCCGGTCTGGCGCGGCGTCAGTTCTGGACCTTGAACTCCACGCTGGCGTGCGAGGTCGCGCCGAGCGCGTCGCGGCAGTCCACGGTCGCGGTGTGCACTCCGTTGCCGAGCTTCGTCGAGTCGAGAGTTCCCGGGACGCGCTGCTGCCAGGCCGCGACGTCGCCGCTGCCGGTCTTGGTGCCGTCGACGGCCAGCGAGTAGTGCGTCGGCGGGTTGCGGTCGAAGACGCTCACGCCCAAGGTCACGTTCCCGTGGACGTAGGTGGGCAGCAGCGAGAGCTCCAGCCCGCAGCGCGGAGCGCCGTCGTTCTTGCCTTCCCAGGCGTCGAGCGTGCGGTCGATGGCGTGCGAGCAGATGGCGCAGAAGGGCAGGGCGCCCTCGTTCATCAGGCAGGCGGGGCCCGGGTGGTACAGGCAGTAGCGGTAGCCCAGGCCGCCGGCGACCGCGCCCTGGTAGATCGACGCCCACTTCTTGCCGGTCTCCTCGCTGGAGACGTTGGGGAGATCGAAGAGGTAGTCCTCGGTCATGAAGGCCGGCAGGTCTGGCGGCGTGTAGCAGGCCGGCTCGAGGGCGTACTCGTCGCCCAGGTGGAACAGGGCGTGCCCGAACTCGTGGTTGACCGTCGCCTCGCTCACCAGCGGGTTGATGCGCACGAAGGCCGGATGCTCGGGGACCGGGCCTGCCGAGGCATTGGGCGAGCCGGCGTTGGTCCGCATCACCACCACGATGACGTCGATCGTCGTCCCCGGCGGCACGTTCGCCGTCGCCGCCAGGCCCGCCAGGCGCTCGTCCATCACCAGGTTGCCGGTGTTGGCGATGTCGACGCAGCCCGCGAGCGCCGAGTCGGCGCGGTCGGCGTTGCCGACGTGCGTGCTCTCGGAGACGACGTCGACCCGGTAGAAGTTGAAGAGCCTGGGGCGGCGGGCGACGAAGCCGCCGGCCGGGCCCGTCAGCGCCTTGGTGAAGGATGCGACCAGCTCGCGGTACTCGGGGAGCTTCGCCTCGGTGAAGCCGTCGCCCACGAAGACGATGTCGACGGCCCTGGCCGTGTCGGGCTCGGCGACCGTCTTCTCGACCTGGAGGCTGCACAGCCCCGGGAAGTCCGCGCACTTGAGCGACGGCCAGGGCAGGGCGGAGTCGATCTGCGCCGCAGGGATCTCGAAGGTCCCGCAAGCCTCGACCGGCGGCTCCTCCTCCGCACCCGCGTCGGGCTCCGGACGGTTGTTGATGTTGGGGCAGCCGGCGAGCGCGACGGTGACCAAGGAGCAGAGCAAGCTGCGGCGCAAGCGGCCTCCACGTCAGAAGGGGCCGCCATCTTAGCCTCTCCCGCTCCACGTTCGCGCCCCGGACACAGGCCGTTCCGTCGACGAAACCGGTGCGCGCCGGCGGGCGCGAAAGGCGCTACGCTCTTCGGGCGAATCGCGGACCCTTGGGAGCCATGGGCGAGACTCTTCGTCACGCGCTGCGACTGCTCGTCCTGCTCCTGGTGGGAGCCGCCACGCTCGTGGCCGGTCCAGCCGCCGCCGCGAAACCCAAGGCCAAGAAGCCCGCTGCCGAACCCGCGGCGGCCGTCCCGACCAAGTGCCCCGCGGGCACCGCGTTCTCGCCCGAGGGGACCTGCAGCCGCTGCGAGAGCGCGGTGGTGAAGGCTCGCGACGGCTGCGGAGACACCCACAAGAAGTGCGTCCAGCGCTGCGAGGGCGCCTACCAGAAGTGCCTGCGCGACCCGCGCGCGCTCGACTGCGACAACGCCCAGGAGTCGTGCGGCAAGACCTGCGACAAGGCCCGCAGCGCCTGCTTCACCTCCAAGGAGAAGGCCTACCAGGACTGCCGCGCCAAGGAGGGCAAGAAGAAGTAGCCCGCGACGGGCTCGGGGTGTCGCGAACCCGCCCGTCGCCGTCACCGGCCCCTTTGGTAGCATGCAGGCCATGGCCTCACCCTCGACCGCCGCACCGGAAGGCCTGGAGCAGGGCCGCCGCGATGCCGGAACCGCCCTCAAGGCCGTCCTCGACGAGCTGGACAAGCGCTACCCCGAGCGGATCTGCGTGCTGCAACAGGCTGCGCTCGCCCTGGTCGCGCGCGAGCACCTCCTGGTCTTCGGGCCTCCGGGCACCGGCAAGAGCGAGATCGCCTCGACGCTCATGCGCCGGCTGGTGGACGAAGCCGGGCGGCCGTCGCTCTACGCCCGGCAGATCGTCGAGACCACCGTCCAGACCGACCTCGTCGGTCCGGTCGACTTCAAGACGCTCACCGAGACCGGCCGCACCGTCTACCACCTGGACGAGGGCATCCTGAACGCCGAGCACGCCGTCCTCGACGAGGTCTTCGACGGCCGTGACCTGCTCCTGCGCTCCATCCTCTCGGTCCTCAACGAGCGAGAGCTGGCGCTGGGCCCCGTGGTCCACAAGGCGCGGCTGCAGACCGCCGTCCTCACCACCAACCGCTACCTCTCCGAGGTGCTCACCGCGCGGCCGGAGACGCTGCTCGCCTTCACCGACCGCATCGCCTTCGCCTGCTTCGTCCCCAAGGCCTTCGCGTCCCCCGCCTCGCGCGACGCGGTGCTGCGCTTCGCCGCCGACCCGCCCGCCGACGCGCCCAAGACCTTGACGCTCCACCAGCTGCGGCTCCTGCGCATGGCCGCCCGGGAGGTGCGCCTTCCCGACGAGGTGCGGGTGGCCCTGTCGGCGCTGCTGGAGACGTTCAGCAAGATGATCGACGAGGCCATCCGCGAGCGGAAGGGCTTCACCCCCACGAGCTTCCTGTCGCCGCGCACGCTGGCCAAGACGGTGGGCGTGCTGCGCGCGGCCGTCGTCCTCGACAAGTACGTCGAGGGCCGCGAGCGGCCGCTGGCGATCTCCGTCGCGGACCTCGCGCGCCTGCGCTGGATGCTGGCGCTGGGTGGGCCGCCCGCCGAGGACCTCTCCAGGGTCGTGCAGGCCACCACCGACCCCAAGGAGAAGTGGCAGCTCGAGAACGTGCGCCTCGAGGCGGGGGCCTTCGAGCGGGCCTTCACCGTGGTCAGCTCGGACTACCAGCGCCGGGCCGAGTCCGAGGCCAAGACGCTGGGCATGCCCGAGCTGCGCGCGCGCAGCCGGCGGCTGACGCCCGGCGCGGCCTCCGAGCTCGCGCTGCTGGTCTTCGACGCCCGGCGGCAGGCGCGCTCCGAGCCCATCCTCCGCGAGCTGGACGAGATGGCCCGCTCGGCCGCGCTGGTGTTCGCCCAGGGCGCGTCGTCGGGAACGCTGCCGCCGCTGCCCTCGGGGTCCTTGCCGGCGCGGCTGTCGGCGTGCGCCGAGCTCTCGCGAGTGCTGGCCGAGAAGCCCGAGCATCTGGGGCACGCGGCGACGGTGGCGCGGCAGGGGACGGTGGAGGCGGCGCTGGCACTGATGGGGCTGGGCTCCTCCGACGCGGGCCTGGAGTTCGACGAGAAGGCCGCCTTCACCTTCGGCGACCTGACCGAGCGCGGCACCGGCTTGAAGAACCAGATCGCCGAGCTGGAGGCGCTGGGCGCCCAGCTCGAGGCCGTGCTGCCGGAGAAGCCCGCCCGGCCGCTGGCCACGGTGGCGGCGGAGACCCGCCGCAAGCTCGCCCGGGCGCTGCGGCGCCGGGCGATGCTCCTCGTCGGCCGCCAGGTGCGCGACACCGAGGGCTGGAGGTCGCTCCAGGAGGTCGCCCGGAGGCTCGAGGAGCTGGACAAGGTCGTCGAGGCGCTCTGTCCGGGCGAAGGAAAGGTCCGCAGCTACGTGCTCGCCGCCCGCGCCGGCGCGCTCCTGGGCGGCGAGCTCGACGCGCAGCCGTTCATCGCCGTCGACGGGCGCCGCGAACCGCTCGCCGTGTTCACCGCAGTGCTGCGCGAGGGCGTCGAGCGGATCGAGGACCTGAGCGTCGAGCCCTGGCGGGCGCTCAAGGTCACCCGGCCGGCCATCGAGCGCCGGCTCCAGCAGTGCCTGCAGGCGGCCGCGAGCCAGCCGCCGCCCGCGGGCGCCCCGAACGAGAGCGCGTACCTCGCGCTGCTCAAGAGTTGCACCTCGGGCGCCGACCGCGCCGCGCTCCAGGAGCTGGCCTCGCACGCGCTGCTGCAGAACAGCCCGCTGGTGGCCTCGCTGGACGCGCGGCTGGCGCACCTGGACGTCTACGAGCTGTCGCTGCAGGTCAATTTCCTCGCGCGCTGGCTCGACGACGTGATGGCGGCCGTGCCCGAGCCCAGCGAGATCGCCAGCCGCGAAGAGGCGGACGCGGTGTGGGCGCATGTCTCGGCGACCCGCTTCTTCGTGGTGGGCTGGCGCGACCGGGACCTGGCGGCGCTGCAGCGGCGTTTGGCGAGCCTTTCGGCGGTGAAGGAGGTCGAGGGCGACGCGAAGACCGCGCTGGCGAGCCTGGAGGCCGTGGCGGCGACGGCCGACCGGTTCGGGCGCGCGCTGCTCGAGCGCCGCGCCGAGCTGGCGGCGGCCTGACCGGAGAGCTTGAGGCGTGCTCCTCGACGACCTGCTCGCGCTGCGAAAGCGTCTCGACCGCCTCGCCGGGGCGACGGGGCTCAAGGCCGGCCTGGCCGACCGCCTCGGGGGGACGGGCGCGCCTCCCGAGTGCCAGGAGCTGATGGAGCTGGACCGCGGGCTCGACCGCGCTGGGGTCCACACGCTCGCCGACGCGCGGCTGCTGGCCCACCTGGCGCGAACGCGGGCGAAGGGCTTCGCGGAGGCGCGCGGGCTGGTGCGTCGCGCGGGCCGGGCGATGAAGGAGCTCGAGGCCCAGCTCGGTCACGAGGAGCGGGAGGCGCGCCGGCGCGGGTCGGCATCGGCGACGGCCACGGCGCGGCTCGACGACCTCTGGGCGCGGCTGGCGCGGGTGGTGAAAGTGGCGGACCTGTTCTCGCGTGGCGAGCCCGACCGCGACGAGCTGTGCCGGTTGCTGCCGGCCCCGGTGTCCCCCGAGTCCGCGCCGCAGAGTGCGCGGGTCGCGGCTGCCGAGTACCTGCTCGACCGGGCGCGGGCGAACGCGCTGGACGAAGCGGCCAAGCGCAGGGCGCTCGACCAGGCCCACGAGATCCTGCTGCGCGTGGGCTCGGAGATCGACAAGGAGCGGGCGCGCCGCGTGCGCACCGAGGTGGCCCAGGACCGGGCTTCGCTCTCGTCGGCGCACGCCCAGGACGCGCTGGGGCAGGCTTCCCCGGACGCGGTCGGCCGGCTCACGAGCGCGTGCCGGCAGGGCGACGGTCGCGGCACCTGGACGGCGGCCCTGGGGCTCTACCGCGACGCCGTCCATTCCAAGGACTCGGCGCTGGCCACGGCGGCGCGGACCGTGCTCGAGCGGCTGGAGAGCAGGGTCGTCGGCGGGGTGCCGCAGGCCGTCGTCAACGATCGGGCGCAGGTCTTCCTGGAGGCGGCGGGGGAGGAGGGCGCCATCGCGGTGCAGGTCTCCGAGCGCTACCGCGAGGCGGGCGAGGACCCGCTGGCGGCGCTGGCGCTGGACCTGGAGCGCGAGGAGTGGGGCGTCTTCGATCTGGCGCTCGGCGCCGGGCGCTTCCTCGATGCCGAGGAGGACTCGGGCGACGGGCCGTACGAGGAGTCGCCGTACGCGGCCCCGGCGCGGCTGGTCCCGGTGCCCTACCCGGGGCCGGTGCAGACCATGGACCTCGCGCAGAGCATCTCGGAGCTGCGCCACTTCGTCATCACCGACCCGCGCTCCATCCTCTACGACCTGGCCAGCAACCGGCAGCTGCGGCACGCGTGGCTCGCGCCGGAAGGCGGGGGAAACCTGACCCGCAAGCGCGGCACGGGGGCGGTGCGCGTCTACGTCTGCGACGCCTCGGGCTCGATGCGCGGGCCGCGGGCGCGCTTCCGCGACGCGGTGCTCATCGCCGAGCTCAACAACCTCTCGGTCCGGCAGGCGCGCGGGCAGCCGTGCGTGCCCGTCTACTTCACCTTCTTCACCGATCACCCGGCGACGCTCGAGCGGGTCGACAACGCCGACGCCGCGCTGCGGGTGCTCACCGACCTGTTCCGCGAGTCGCCGGCCGAGGGCCGCACCGACATCACCTACGCGCTGGAGTCGGCGTTCGCCGCCATCCGCGATGCGCGCGGCAGGGACGCGGACCTGGCGCGCGCCACCGTGGTGCTCGTCACCGATGGCGAGGACCGCGTCGACCTGCAGCGGCTGTGGGCGGCGAAGGCGCCGGTCGGAGAGATCGAGATCACGCTCAACTTCGTCTCTCTCGGCATCGAGAACGGCGATCTCAAGCAGCTGGTCCTGGATCAGCGCAGCGCCGGCCGGCGCGCGTTCTACTACCACCTGTCCGACGAGGAGGTCGCCGGAGGGCGCGCGCTCTTCGACTGCGGGCTGCGGACGCTGCTGCCGGCGCTGCCGGACGTCGAGATCAAGCCGGACGAACCGGCGGTGAAGGCGGCCATCGAGGCCCTGGCGGCGTTGGCGTCGGAGCGCCGGCGAGCGCCTTCACCCGGGGCGTCGCCCGCGGTGCGCTTCGACGCCTACTTCACGGTGCAGCCAGCGGTGCCGGGCCGGGCGCCACCGCCCGGAGACGTGGAGACCGTCTGCGACCTGCTGGAGGCGGTGGCCGAGGCGCTGTCGCTGGCCCCGCCCGAGGTGCGCTCGGTGGAGGGGGTCGAGCCTTCGAGCACCTGCTGGAACGCTACGGGCTGGGCGGTCCGCGGCGAGTGCTGGCGATGAGCGCGCTGCTGCCGCGCGGGACCGAGGCGCTGGAGAAGATCCGCTTGATCGCCGCGCCCGCGGGACCGAGTCTCTGACAGCGAGACGGAACGGGGAGCCGGGAGGACGAACGTGGGGCTGAAGGACTGGTTCAAGGCGCGCTTCGCCAAGCCCAAGTCGGACGACGACGACCCGGTGAAGGCCTACGACCGCCGGATCGATACCCTCACCTCGCGGGCCGCCGAGCTGCGCCGGAGCGCGGCCACGCTCCTGGCGGCACGAAGCGAGATCGACCGTGGGCTCAGGGCCGCGCAGGCGGCCGAGGAGCAGGCACGCACGCGCCTCGCCCAGGCCCAGGGCCGGCCCGACGTCGTCAAGGTGCTCGAGTCGGACTTGAAGCTCGCCCAGGACCGGCAGAAGCCGTTGGCGGACGAGCGGGAGCGCATCGACGCCGAGGCCAAGAACCTGGCCGAGACGGTCGCCAAGGTCGAGGCGGAGGCCGAAGCGCTGCGGCGCGAACGCGAGGCGGTGAACGCGCGCCTGGCGGCCTCGCGGTCGGTCACCGAGGCGTCCAGCAAGGTCCTCTCGGACAGCTTCAGCGAGATGACTGCGCTGGAGAAGGCGCGGGAGGAGGTCGAGCGGGCGCACGCCCTGGCCGACCTCGCGCGCGAGGACCTCAAGGCTGCGAAGAAGAAGTGAACGACGCCGGCACGAGGCCGGCGATCCGGGGCTTCGGGCTCAAGCAGGCATGGGCGGCTTTGACACCGCGCGACCGCCCGTCGCATCCTCGCGGCCGACATGCTCGCCTACAAGGTCGTCGAGACCAGCACCGTGACGGACGAATCGCTCGAGTCGATCATCAACGACTGGGTCAAGCAGGGCTGGATCTTCGAGGGCATCCAGTTCGCGATGCGCGACGCCAGCAAGCGCCCGGCCATGGCCTTCGTGCTCTTCACGCGCAAGGAAGCGGATCCCCCACCGCCGGCCGGGTGAACTCGTTGACTTCCGAACCTGCGGTCAGCAAGATTCCGCGGTCTTCCTGGGGCGGAGCGGGAGCGCTCCGGACACCGTGAGCGACGTGAACGACAGCTCCAAGCAGGTCTCCGGCGGCCCCTTCGGCCGCTTCTTCAGCGCACGCCCGGAAGGCTCTCGCTACCCCAAGGCCGAGCTCTTGCCGCGCCTGCTCGCTCGCCTGACCGACCTGGTCATCGCCGCGTTCCTGCCGGTCGCCGCCGACAAGGCTGGCTGGATCCTCGCGGTGCTCTTCATCCTGTTCGCCGACGGCATGCTCAAGGGGCAGTCCCCGGGCAAGAAGGCGCTGGGGATCAAGGTCGTGCGCCTGCCGAACGGCGAGGACATCGACTACCGCGAGTCGGCGCTGCGCAACTTCCCGTTCGCGCTGGTCCTCCTGGCCCCGCTCCTCCCGGTCGCCGGCCAGTTCCTGTTCTGGACCGCCGGGCCGACGCTGCTCCTCTTCGAGAGCTGGCGCGTCTTCCGCGACAAGCTGGGCCTGCGCATGGGCGACCTGTTCGCCTCCACGCAGGTGATCGACACCAAGGTCCCCGTGGGAGCGATCAGCCGCCCCAAGCTCGAGCTGGTCCGCCCCGAGCCCGGCCGGGTCCGCGGCGCGGTCCGGGTGCTCCTGGAACCGCCCAAGTTCGAGCCGCCGGGCGCCCCGTAGCCGCTCCGTCCACTCCATCGAGCAGCAAACCGGCGCGACGCCGGCCACCACCACTGAGGTGCCACCGATGCGCATCACCCTGACCTACGACACCCTGGCCTCCGCGATGCCGGTCGCCGCCGCGCTGGAGAAGCTGGGCCACCGCGTCGAGTTGGTCGACGCCTCCCGCCTGGGTTCGCGCACGGTGGCGCGGCTGCTCGGCACCGCGCCGGAGCTGGTCTTCAACCTCGCGCGCGGCAAGGAGGGCGGCTTCGCCAGCGTGCTCGAGGAGCTGGGCCTGCCGCACACCGGGTCGTCGGGCGCGGCCAGCGGGCTGATGCGCCAGGCGGACATCGCCGGCCAGGTGGCGGCGAGCGAGGGCGTGCTCTTCGGCGAGGCGCCCAAGGGCACCGACTACCTCGTCCCCTTCGTCGCCGGCGCGGTCCAGGGCGGCATTCTGGCGCCGATCGAGCTGAAGAAGGACAAGGCGGTGGTCGCCAGGCTCGACCCGGCGACGCGCTACCTGCTCGCCAGCGCTGCCCGGGCGGTCGTCGAGGCCTGCGGCTGCCGCGACGTGGCCCTGGTGACCCTGCGCGTGGTCGGCAAGGACAGCGGCGTGCACTTCATCGCCATCGACCCGGTCCCCAGCCTCGACCCCAAGGGCCCGGTCACGGTGGCCGCGACGCACGAGAAGGTGGACCTGGCCGGCGTGGTCAAGGCGATGGTGGACGGCGCCTGCAAGCGCCACGGCCTCAAGGCCACCAAGAGCGCCGCGCGCAAGGCCGGCACCTACCGCGTCGGCTTCGCCTTCAACGTGAAGAGGGTCAAGCCCCAGGCCGACGGCAGCAACGACCGCGAGGCCGAGTACGACAGCCCCAAGACCCTGGGCGCCATCAAGGAGGCCATCGCCAGCTACGGGCACGAGGTGGTCGACCTCGAGTGCGACGCGGAGATCGCCGCCAAGCTCGAGACCTGCAACGTCGACTTCGTCTTCAACCTCGCCGAGGGCCTGCGCGGCCGCAACCGCGAGTCGGTCGTCCCGGCGCTGTGCGAGCACCTGGACCTCGAGTACACGGGCTCCGACGCCGCCACGCTCTCCATGGCGCTCGACAAGGATCTGGCCAAGAAGATCGTCCGCGCCGCCGGGGTCCTCGCGCCGGCCTCGATGCTGATGACCACCGGCAAGGAGAGCCTGGGCGACCTGAAGTACCCGCTCATCGTCAAGCCGGTGGCCGAGGGTTCCTCCAAGGGCGTTCTCCCCAAGAGCGTCGCCGAGGACGAGAAGACGCTGCGCCGCCTGGGCAAGGAAATGGCCGACCGCTACGGGCAGCCGGCGCTGGTGGAGGAGTACATCAAGGGCCGCGAGTTCACGGTGGGCCTCTTGGGCGAGGGCCGCGGCTTCGTGATGCCTCCGATGGAGGTCGTCTTCACCAACAAGAAGGAGAAGCTGCCGGTCTACAGCTTCGAGCACAAGCTCGACTGGAACCGCGCCGTCCGCTACGAGGCGCCGGCCAAGCTGCCTCCCGCGCTGAGCAAGGCGATGATGAAGACCGCCCAGGACGCCTTCGAGGCGCTCGGCTGCCGCGACGTGGCCCGCATCGACTTCCGCATGACCGAGGACGGGCGCATCTACTTCATCGAGGCCAACCCGCTGCCGGGCCTGACCCCGGGCTGGAGCGACCTCGTGCTCTCCGCCAAGGGCATCAAGATGGAGTACCGCGCGCTCATCGGCGAGATCATGAAGGGCGCCATCCGCCGCCTGGGCGAGCGCCGCCGTGCGGAGGGCGCCCGGCGCGCCGGATAGCCTCGCAGGCGCCGGCCAGAGGCCTCCCGGGCTGGCGGATCTCCGAGTCGGCAGAGCGTAACTTCTGGTAATAACACGAGAATTTCGGCTCGCCCGCGTGGGGCGTGACGGCAAGCGTCCGTTTTCGTATCTTCCGCGCCCCCCGACGCCTCCCCAACCCGAGGCGAGCCGGGCCCCTCCGATGGGCGCCGCCACCAAACGTCTCGGTTTCCTCCTCGTCTTCTCCATCGTCTACGCGGACATCGGGACGTCCATCTTCTACGTCTCCGGCCTGCTCTGGAAGCTCCATCCGCGGGCTGTCGACGCTGGCGATCCTGCTGTCCATCGGCGTCTTCGTGGCCATCGGCCGCAAGTACGTCGAGCTGGCCGACCGCTGCCCGGATGGCGGCGGCGTGGTCTCGATCACCACCAAGGCCTTCCCCAACGTGCCGATCGTCGCGCTGATCGGCGGGTCGATGATCACCATCGACTACTTCCTGACCTCGGCCATCTCCAGCGTCTCCGGCGTCAACTACCTCAAGAGCCTGTTCGGCTTCTCCGGCGGCGCGGTCCTGGGGATCACCCTGGCCATCATGGCGCTCTTGATGCTGCTCAACATCGTGGGGCTCAAGGAGAGCGCCACGGTCTCGGCGGCCATGGCGCTGGTGATGCTGCTGGTCAACCTGGCCATCATCGCGGTGGTCTCCATCAAGCTGACCCTCACCAACTCCTGGCCGGCGCTCGTGCAGTCGGTGCTCCACCCGGAGGGGGTCTCGCTGACGGCGGGGTCGCTGCTCGTCGGCTACGCGGACACCTGGCTGGCCTACTCCGGCCTGGAGAGCGGGGCGCAGCTCTCCGGCGCGATGAAGATGCCGGTGCGCAAGACGGCCTCGCTGGGCATGTGGCTGGTCATCGGCTCCATCTGCTTCATCTCGCCGCTGATGGTGGCCTTCTCGAACTTCGTGCTCCCGGCCGAGGTGAAGGCCGCCGGGACCGACGCCTTCATCTCGCACCTGGCGCAGACCGTGGGCGGCCGGCCGCTGATGGTCATGACGGTCATCTCCGCGGCGCTCTTGCTGACCATGGCCTGCAACACCGCCATCGTCGGCAACTACCACGTCAACCTGCGCCTGGTGTCGGCCGGCTTCCTGCCGCCCATCTTCGCCAAGCGCAACCTGAAGTTCGGCACGCCGCACTACTCCATCGCCGTGTCGGCCATCGTGCCGATGCTGGTGCTGGTGCTGACCCTGGGCGACGTCGAGAAGCTGGGCGACCTCTACAGCTTCGGCCTCTTGGGCACGCTGGTCCTGGACTCCTTCTCCATCGACTTCCTGCGCTTCAAGGAGAAGAACCGGGGCCCCGTCTGGCTCATCGGCGTGGGGACGACGTTCTGCCTCGCCATCGCCTGGTTCCTGAACATGTACTTCAAGTGGCACTCGCTGGCGTTCGGCGGGACGGCCACCGTGGTCATCGTCGGCATGGCGATGTCCTACCGCACGGGCCTGCTGGGCAAGGTCAACCCGATCTTCGCGCCGGCGCCGGCCACGCCGCTCTCAGACATGCAGGTGGAGGCGATGGCGGCCGCCAAGCCCAAGGCCGGCCGCGTGCTGACGGTGGAGGAGGCGGTCGAGGTGCTGGCTCTGGAGCGCTCCAACGTGCTCGTCGCCTTGCGCGGCCCCAACGAGCGGCTGCTCAAGGACGCGGCGCTGTTGGCCAAGGGGGCAGGGCAGTCGAACGTCTACGCGGTCTACGTCGACGAGATCCCGGGCCTGTTCTTCCAGCCGGTGGATGGCCCTTCGGCGGAGGCCAACCAGGTCCTGCAGAACGCGACCGAGGGCCTGGCCAAGCTGGGCGTGACGGCCATCCCCATCTGGCGCATCTCCAACGACGCGGCGTACTCCATCGCCGACGCCGCGACGAGGCTCGGCGCGGAGGCGGTGCTGGTCGGCACCTCCAAGCGGTCCGCCATCTGGAACCTCTTGCGCGGGCAGATCGTCAAGGGGCTGGCCGAGGCACTGCCGGAGAAGACCCGGCTGCTCATCTGCAACTGATCACCGAGTGATCCGCACGACCCGGTCCTTCTCCGGCGGGCAGGTGCCGCGGCCGTCGCAGTTGCTGGTCGTCACGTAGAGCGCGCCGTCGGGGCCCATCACCACTTCGCGCACGCGCCCCAGTCCCTTCGGCGGATCCCCGCGGAAGTAGACCTCGTGGCCGACCACGCGTTCGGGCCGGAGCGGATCGAGGATCACGCGGTGCAGGTGCTTGGCTCCGAGCACGCCGACGAGCAGGCTGCCGCGCCACTGCGGGATGGCGTCGCCGGTGTACAGCGCGGCTCCGCCGGGTGGCACGGCCTTCGTCCAGGTGAGGAGCGGCGAGACCAGGTCCGCCTGGCTCGTGCAGCCCCAGACCGTCGGCCAGCCCAGGTTGTCTCCCGGGCGCGCGAGGTTCACCTCGTCGTGGCCGGTGCGCCCGCCCAGCTCGCCGCTCGGCCCGTGGTCGACGACGTAGAGCAGCGAGGGCTCCTTGAAGTCGAAGCCCTCCGGGTTGCGCAGGCCCGACAGGAAGACGGGGCTGGCCGGGAAGGGGTTGTCGGTC
This sequence comes from Myxococcales bacterium, assembly GCA_049841135.1. Lineage (GTDB taxonomy): Bacteria > Myxococcota > Myxococcia > Myxococcales > UBA5297 > JACRCT01. Next base: position 552,910 of record JASGHK010000001.1, on the reverse strand, counting down.
GGCGCCTCGCCCTCTGGCGTCAGCCGCAACAGCTTCCCGTTGAGGCTCGCCGGGTCCTGCGCGCGCTCGGGGTGCGTGGCGTCGCCGGTGCCGACGTAGAGCATGCCGTCCGGCCCGAAGCGGATCCGGCCGCCGTCGTGGTAGAGCGCCGCGTCGATCCGGTCGACGATCACCCGGTCGAGGCTCGCGGTGGTCAGGTCCTCGGAGAGCGTCCAGCGCTCGACCTCGTTGCTGCGCTCTCCGCTGGCCGAGGCCACCGTCCGGTACAGGTACAGCCAGCGGTTGGCCGAGAAGTCGGGGTGGAGCGCGAGCCCCATCAGGCCTCCTTCGCCCGCGGCCTCCTTGGGGAAGGTGATGACCGGCGTCTCCAGCAGTCGGCCTTGGCGAAACAGGCGCACCCGCCCGGGGCGTTCCGAGAGCAGGAAGCCGCCATCGGGGAGGAAGGCCAGCGCCCAGGGCACCTCGAGGCCGCTCACCACCGTCTGCGCGCGGACGGGGACCGTGCCGTCGGGGCCGTCACCTTCGTCGACGAGGACGCAGCCACCGTCCGAGCGCGACTCGGCGAACGCGGTCGAAGGTGGGGGAGTGCACTGGCAGGAGGAGGCGGCGAGCGCCGCGAGCAGCAAGGGCAGAGCCTGGCCGAGTGGCGAGGTCATGATGGCTGGAGCGTAGGGCGGGGTCGGTCGATCGTCGTCCACCCCGGCCGGACGGGCCGATCGGCCGCCCCGTTCATGAGGCGCGCGCCTTCACGGCTGGCTTGATGTCGCCCGACCGGAAGGTGTGGCAGATTGCGCGCATGCCAGGCCCGATCATCACCTTGCTCACCGACTTCGGGGCGGGCAGCGGCTACCCGGCGCAGATGAAGGGTGTGCTGCTGTCGATGTGCCCCGACGCCCGCATCGTGGACGTCAGCCACGAGGTGCCGGCCTACCGCGTCCTGGTCGGCCAGGCGCTCCTGCTCGAGGCCGTCCCCGCGTTTCCTCCGGAGACGATTCACCTCGCGGTCGTGGACCCCGGCGTGGGCACGAGTCGCCGCGGCCTGGTGGTCCAAGGCGGAGAGAAGGCGCCGGGCCACCTGTTCGTCGGGCCGGACAACGGCCTGCTGTGGCCCTTCATGCACGGGGGCAAGGTCTACGAGCTCGCAGAGCCGGCGTATCGCCGCTCGGAGGTCTCGGCGACCTTCCATGGCCGCGACGTCTTCGCTCCGGCGGCCGCGCACCTCGCGCTGGGCGTCTCGCCGGAGAAGCTGGGCCCGGAGGTCGCGGAGCCGGTCAAGCTCACCCCGCCCAAGGTCCGGCACGAGGGCGGAGCCGTGGTCGGGGAAATCGTCCACGTCGACTCCTTCGGCAACCTCATCACGAACCTCTCCCGCGAGGACCTCCCCGCCGTCGCACCAGAGCAGCTGCGGTTGGCGGTCGGCGGGCGGACCCTGTCCGGCCTGGCGGCCACCTACGGCTCGGCGCCCCGCGGGACCCTGATGGCGCTCATCGGATCGGCGGGCCTGCTGGAGATCGCCGTGAGGGAAGGCAGTGCTGCGCGAGAGCTGCGGCTCGAGGAAGGGCAGGGCATGCCGGTGGTCGTCGAGCAGGCGTGACGCAGCGGGCCGGAGGTCCAAGGCCGCGCTGGCCTGCCCAGCATTAGCTGCTATAGTGCCGCCCCTGTTCGCGCGGCATCGATGGGAGAAGCAACCATGACGGACGACGGCGCCAACAAGCGAAAGTCCGAACGCCTGGAGAACGAGCTCCCGGTGGCCTACCGGAGCGTCGACGGCTTCATCACCGACTGGGTGACCAACATCTCCAAGGGCGGCCTGTTCATCAACAGCCGCCAGCCGCTGCCCCAGGGGACCACCGTCCGGCTGATCATCCAGCTCCCCGACGCGCCGTTCCCGTTCGACCTGACCGGCCGCGTGGTCCGCGTGATCGAGTCGGACAACGCGGGCGGCGAGCCTCCCGGGATGGGCGTCGAGTTCGTGGACATCGACGAGGACAAGCGCGCGCGCATCGAGAAGTTCGTCGAGCGGCTGCGCACGGCGCTGCCGCCCGAGCCCAGGAAGAGGTTGAAGTAGGAGCATCTCCGGCCGCTCCGGCGTTCTCGGGACATCGGATGGCGGTCCAACTCCACATCGACGAGCTGACCTCGACCGGCGAGGGCCTTGCCCGGCTCGACGGCCGTGTCGTCTTCGTCGCGGGCGGCGTCCCCGGCGATGTCGTCCTGGCGGAGCTCTTCGAGGAGAAGGAGCGCTCGGCGCGCGCGCGGATCGTCCGGGTGGAGAGCGCCTCGCCAGACCGCGTCGAGCCCGCGTGTGCGCACGCCAGGGACTGCGGCGGCTGCTCATGGCTGCACGTGTCGGCCGAGGCGCAGGCGCGGGCCAAGGAGCAGATCCTGCGAGGGGCGCTCGAGCGGATCGGCGGGGTGGACCTGGCCGGCGCGACGCTCAACCCGATCATCCGGTCGCCGAAGCCGCTGGGGTATCGGCGGCGGGCCACCTTGCACCTCGCCGGTGGGCGGCTCGGCTATCGGGCCGCCGCGAGCCACGCGCTGGTCGAGGTGGAGGGCTGCCCGCAGCTCGACCAGAGGCTCGAGCAGGCCATCCCGAGGCTTCGTGCGGCGCTGGAGTCCGAGGGTGCACCCGCCAAGTGCACCGACGTCGCGCTCGCCTGTGACGATCGGCGCGTGACGGCGTCGTTCGCCGTCGCGGCGGCCGCGAAGACCACGCTGGAGAGGGTTCGCAAGCTAATGGAGCGGGCGCGGCTGGACGGCGCGGTGCTCGTCGTCGAAGGTCAGCGGGGGCAGCCGCTCGGCGAGGCGCTCTTGTCCTGGCCGGCGCCGCACGCCGAGGGCGTGAAGGCCTACGGAAGAGCCGACCTCTTCGCCCAGGCCAACCCGGCGGGGAACGTGCTGCTGGTGGGCGAAGCGATGCGGATGCTCGGGGAGGGACGTGAGTCGCTGCTCGAGCTGTACTCCGGCGCAGGGAACTTCAGCTTCGCCGCCGCGCGGAAGGTGAAGGCGGCGACCTGCGTCGAGAGCAGCCCGGACGCCGTGGAGCTGGCGCGGAGGTCGGCGCGCGAGGCCAAGGTCGAGCACGTGCGCTTCATCCAGGGCGATTCGCTCAAGAGCGCCGAAGCCCTGGCGAGGGAGGGCCAGCGCTTCGACGCGCTGCTGCTGGATCCCCCGCGCGCCGGCGCGAAGGGGATCGCGAAGGTGGCGGTACAGGTCGGCGCGAAGCGCATCGTGTACGTCTCCTGCGACCCGGCGACGCTGGCGCGTGACGTGAAGGACCTGCAGTCGAGCGGCTACCGCCTTATCGAAGTGACCCCGGTCGACATGTTCCCGCAGACGTTCCACCTGGAGACCGTGGCGCTGCTGGAACGCCGGTAGCCGGTAGGAGTGCAGGGCGTCGCGTCATGCACAAGGTATGTCGGTGGCCACCGACATACCTTGTGCAGGTTCGAATGCGTGGGTTGCCAGCCCGGCGAGCCTCACCCCCTGACCCCCTCTCCGGCTTCGCGGAGAGGGGGAACTCGGCCTCCCACTCCGTGCTCGCTTCGCACCGGCCGAAGTCTTCATCGGTGGGCCGAAGCGGAGCGGCTGAAAGCAGGCGCGATGCCGAGACCTAGTCACCCTCTCCGCGAAGCCGGAGAGGGCCGGGGTGAGGCTCGGTCAGAAGCTGTTGCCCAGGCCGAAGAAGAAGTCGTCGACGCCCTCGGGCGCGAGGCCGTGTGCATAGCCGAGCCGCAAGGTCGTGGAGAGCGCGTAGCCCAGGTAGAGCTCGGCGCGCAGCTCCGCGCCCACCGACGGCCTGAGCCCGCGCCACGTCCAGGTGTCAGTGGCCTCGCCGACGTCGAAGGTGACGGCCGCATGGATGCGCCGCACGTAGATGGGCAGCGTCCACAGCCCCGCGTCGACCCGGACGATGGGGAAGCGGTACTCGGCGTTGAAGAGCGTGTAGTAGCTCCCCGAGAAGGCCCCAGGCCGGTACCCGCGCAGTCCGGCGCCGTTGAGTCCTGCGAGCTGCAAGAGGTCGAGGATCGGGTCGTGCACCGACAGGCCGCCCAGGCTGAAGACCCGCCGGCCGCCGACACCGCCGTAGCTCGCCCCGCCCATCAGCCTCAGCGCCAGGACGTGGTGCTCGAGCCACGGCATGGCCAGGTAGGTCGCGATGGCGCCTTCCGCCGAGTAGTACTCGAATTGGCTGCCCCACTCCGGGCGGCCGCCGCGCAGATTCAGCCGGGCGGAGACGCCGCGCTCAGCGCTGATGGAGTTCGCGAACCGCTGGGTGTTCGAGAACCCCAGGCTCAGCGAGAGCGTCGCGGCCAGCCCCTTGTCTGCCTTGAACGGCAGCTCGCCGGTCGGGTCGTGCGGAGCCTCCACTGCCCAGGGGTCGTAGTAGCGCAGCTCGTAGCCCAGCCCCACCGAGTAGCTCTGGTCCAGGCGGGTAAAGGGGAACGTCAGCGAGGCGGCGCCGTGGTACTGCCGCTCGTACTGCCGCTTGGGAGCGTTGGAGACCGTGCCCAGCTCGCTGCCGACCTGAATGGTGAGGTCCGGGTAGTAGAGCTGAGTGGAGTACGCGGCGCTGAAGCTCGGCTGCAGCGAAGCCAGGCCGAGCTGCACGTCCAGCGCCCAGGAGTGCTTGCCGACCACGTCCGCGCCCGAGGTGGTGATCCCCAGCGTCGGGCCCATCGCGTCGGCGCCCAGCATCGGCAGCCAGTAGTAGGGCCGCAGGGTGTCGAGGGGCTGGTAGGGCCGCGCCGGGTAGGCCTCGCGGCCTTCCCAGTCGGGCGGCGCCGGACGCACCAGGTCGACCTCGGGCGCGTCGAGGAACCGCTCGCGGTCGAGGTCCATGACCGCCACGTCGAAGCCCACCGTTGAGTAGGTCACCACCGCCAGGCGCCGGCCGTCCGGCGAGACCGCGGGCCGGAACGCGCCGGTGAGCACGTTGGTCACCTGCCAGGTCTTCCCGCTCTCGAGATCGCGGGCGTAGACGTTGAAGACTCCGGTGCGGTCGCTGACGAAGTAGAGCGTCTTGCCGTCCGGCGAGAAGGCCGGGTCCAGGTCCAGGGCGCGATCTCGGGTGACGTCCGCGATCTGGCCCGTGGCGAGGTCGAGCAGCCGGATGTCGCGACCGCTCGGCCGTTGCTCGGAGAAAGCGACCTTCTTGCCATCTGGAGAGAAGCGCGGCGTGTAGACGCTCGTGGCCACCGGGGCCTCGTAAATCGACGTGATGGGCGCACCGGACGAGGAGGGGAGCGTGGCCAGGGCCATCCGGCCGCCCGCGAGCCGCCGCGCAGCGACCAGGGTCTTGCCATCGGGCGAGACGTCGGGCTCGGTCAGACGCGCGCCGTGCGTGAGCTGCTCCAGCGAGCCCGTGTTCAGGTCGTATCGGAACAGGTCTTCGTACCAGTAGAACTGGGCGTGGACGTTGGTCTGCGAGACCACCGCGAAGCAGCGGTCGGGCGCGATGGCCAGGGTCCCACCGCCATAGACCTCGCCGAGCTTGCGGTCGGCCTTGCCGTTGACCCAGACGCTGCGCAGCGCCGCGCGCCGGTCCGCCGAGTCTTCGAGATAGAGGACGCGGTCCGGGTCCAGGAAGACCGGCTCGCCGGTGCCTTCGCCGCGGAAGGTCAGGCGGGTGGGGGAGCGCTCCCCGCGGTGGCGGATGGCGGAGGCCTGCCCCTCGATCTGCGCGGAGACCTCCTTCTCCCACTGGTCGTAGAGGTCGGTCCAGGTCTCGCCCAGGTGGTCGCGCGCCGTGTAGTTGATGGCGAAGGGGATGACCTGCGAGCCGTAGTCGTGGTGGTAGGCGGTGAGCGCCTGCGCCCCGTAGGTCTGGGCGATCCAGTCCAGGAACCGCGCGCCGTGCAGGTAGGCGATGCCGCCCCGCGGCCAGGTGGTGGGCGATCCGCCCGCGTCGTCGATGCCGTAGAAGCGGCCCTCCAGCACTTCGGAGCGCAGGTACATGTCGTAGACCGACGCGCGCTCCCGGCCGCCGCCGCTCGCCGCCGACTCCTGGCGCACCGCGAGCCCCTCGGTGAACCAGCGCGGCTCGATGCCGTTGGGGATCCAGAGGTCTCCGAAGACGCGGTTGACAATCCACGGGACCCCGCCGATGTCCCCCAGCTGCAGGACGTGCGTGTACTCGTGGACCACCAGGTTCCACAGGTAGTCCTCGTAGTCGTTGAGCTCGCTGCGGCTGTCCGGCGGCACCGCGTAGAGGTGCATCTCGGTGCGCATCCAGACCGTGGCGCTGCCGTTGGCCCCGTCCGTCTCGTCGGAGAGCACCACCTCCACCCGCCGCTCCGGCGCGCGCTCCATCAGCGGGGCCAGGCGCTTGTGCGCCGCCTCCAGCGCCCGCGCCGCGCGCTGGGCCATCGCCCCCAGACCCTCGTGGTAGTGGACCCGGAAGTGCGGGGTCTCCACCGTGTACCAGGCCAGCGCCGGGTCGTAGGCGTGCGCGGGCCCCGCCGCCGCCAGCAGCAGCGCGAGAAGGGCCACGAGGAGGGCCGCGGCGCGAGTCAGGCGGCGGATGGGATCCGCTCCTTGAGGAAGCGCCGGATGCGCAGGGCGATCAGCTCGGGGTGCTCGATGGGCGCGGTGTGCGTCCCCGAGCGCACCACCAACAGCTCGCTGCCGGGGATGGCGCGGTGCATCCGCTGCGACAGCCACAGCGGCGTGAACCGGTCGTGGTCCCCGGCCACGATGAGCGTGGGCACGTCGATCTTGGAGAGGTGGTCCCAGGCGGTGTGCTCGGCGGCGGACTTGAGGGTGTCCAGGAAGACCATCGGGTCCATGCGCGCCAGGTGCTCGAAGTACGCCTGCATGTCCTCGCGGGGGGCGAGGGCGCGGTTGACCTCGAAGGTCAGCGCGTACTGCAGCGACAGCTCGGTCGGCAGCACGGCCCGCGTGAAGGCGTGCGCCACCTTGGGCATGGCGCCGGCGAGCTTGTGCACCAGCGGGAAGACCAGCTTGATGTTGGTGTCGTCGTGCACCGTGTCGAGCGCGTTGCCGTAGGCCCCGCAGATGGGGACGAGGCCCAGCACGCGCTCCGGGTGGCGGCGGTGGAACTCGAACAGGACCTGCACGCCCATCGAGTGCCCGAGGACCACGGCGCGGTCGATGCCGGTGGCGGCGAGGACGGCGTCGAGGTCGTCGGCCGCGAAGCCCACGCCCACGCGCTTGGGGTCCTCGGGGAGGCCCGAGCGGCCGTGGCCCCGGTACTGGAAGTGGACGACCCGGTGCCGCTCGCACAGCTGTGGCAAGAGGTGCCTCCAGTAGACGCCGTCGCAGCCGAGCCCGTCGCACAGGGCGATCGCCGGGCTCCCTTCGCCCATGAGCGCGTACCAGAGCCGCGCGCCGTCGGAGGTCTCCAGGGTGTCTTCGCAGTAGTAGCGCATGATGGAAGCGGCAGACTTCGTCGGACGGAAGCGAAGCCCCGAACGGAGTCGGATGTCAAAGGCTTCGGCCGGAGGCCAGCGAAGCACCGGACGAAGACGCGGGCCAGAGACTACCGAAAACGCGCGGGCGCGTGGAGCGACTTGCCACGGCCGGCGCGCCTCGGCTTGAATACGCCCGATGACGACCGCGACGTACGAAGGCGTTTTCGTGGCGCTGCTCCCGCAGCGCGGCTCCGAGCTGGCCGACCTCTTGCGCGAGGCGCTCAAGCAGTACCTGGGCGACCGCGACCCGCGCGCCTGGAGCATCGAGTTCGGGGCGCTGCGCACCCCCGCGGGGGCCGTGGTCTTCCGCCCCGCCTCGGGCGCCGAGGCCTTCCCGTGGAAGGACGGCTTCGCCGACCTCGCCAAGCTCGTCAGCCAGCTCGGCCCCGGCCGCTGCTGGGCGCTGGCGATGCAGAAGGGGCGCAGCGACGAGGGGTGGGCCGAGGGCGCGGCCTTCGACCGCGGCGAGCGCGTCGGCGGCGAGGAGTCGGCGACGGGCACCGGCGACGTGCTGGCCTGGTTCGCCGAGCAGCTGGCGCTGTCCGAGAACGAGGTGCTGGCGCTCTTCGAGTCCTGCGACCAGACCGTGGGGCTCACCTCGGGCCAGGAGCGGATCGAGGACGAGATCGACCAGATCCTCGAGCGCGCCCGCAAGGAGTTCCAGCGCTACCGCCAGCTGAAGGAAGCCCGCGAGCGCGACGAGGTCCAGTAGCCCGCCTGGCTGCCTGGCCCCCTCCCGGGTGGGCACGGCGCGCAGGCAGGACCACGCCCGGCTAGCCGGATGCTTTGCAATTTGCGACACTCTCTTCCGACGCGCGCCGGCCGAGCGGAGCGCACACTCGAAGCACCTCGAAGCAGTTCGAAGCAGGAACCCAAAACACCATTCCAGCGCGATGAGCTCTGGACTCCAGGGGTGGGGAGCAGCAACGCCAAGGAGCCCTCGATGACGTCCCGTATTGCTTTCGCAGCCTTGCTGGCAGCCGTCGCCCTGGTGGCGACGGGCTGTCCCGAAGAGAAACCCGGCAACCAGGACACCGGTCCGGTAATCGGAGCCGACCGCGTCGAGGTCGAACCGCCCGACGCGCAGGTCATCCCCACCGACGGCAGCGTCGTCGGCGCCGATGCCACCACCACCGAGCCCTCGGATGCCACGACGGTCGAGCCGTCCGACGCCACCACGACCGAGCCCTCGGACGCGACCACGACCGAGCCATCCGACGCGACCACGGTCGAGCCATCCGACGCGACCACGGTCGAGCCCTCCGACGCGACCACGGTGACCCCGGCCGACGCCACGGTGGTGCAGCCGGACGGCGGCACGGTGGTGACCGGCGACGGCGGCACGGTGGCGCAGCCCGACGCCGGCAGCGGCGGCACCGCGGTTATCGAGCACTGCAACGACAACCTGCCCGTGCCCCCCGCCGGCCAGTCCTGCACCGTGACCGCCGGCACCAACGCCAAGGTCCTCATCACCGGCACCATCCTCACCCCGGGCAAGGTCTTCCGCGGCGGCCAGGTGCTGGTCGGCACCGACGGCAAGATCGCTTGCGTCGACTGCGACTGCAGCTTGGGCGCGGCCGGCGCCGCCACGGTGGTCTGCCCGGACGCGGTGGTCTCCCCCGGCCTCATCAACACCCACGACCACATCCCCTACGCCGTCACCGGCCCCAAGCCCACCAACGAGCGCTACGAGCAGCGCCACGACTGGCGCCACGGCCTGCGCGGCCACACCAAGATCTCGACCAGCAGCACGCCGTCCGGCGGCACCACCACCGCCCAGGCCATCGCCTGGAGCGAGCTGCGCTTCCTCGTCGGCGGCGCGACCTCGTCGGTCAGCTCCGGCTCCGCCAATGGCTTCCTGCGCAACCTCGATGACGCCAACAACCAGGAGGGGCTGGGCCAGCCCGCCGCCGACTTCGAGACCTTCCCGCTCGGTGACGGCAGCTTCGACGGGCAGCCCACCAGCGGCTGCAGCGCCTATCCGTCCATCAAGGCGGGCAGCGTCGACGCCTGGCTGCCGCACATCGGCGAGGGCATCGACGACGTCGCCCACAACGAGATGCTCTGCACCGAGTCCACCGCCAACAACGGCAAGGACGTCATCAACGACAAGACCGGCGTCATCCACGGCGTGGCGGTGCTCTCCGGCGACGTCGACCTCTTCGCGCAGGACCGCGCCAAGCTCATCTGGTCGCCGCGCTCCAACGTCAGCCTCTACGGCGCGACCGCGCCGGTGACCCTCTACGCCCGCCTGGGCGCCACCATCGCGCTGGGCACCGACTGGCTGCCCTCGGGCTCGATGAACATGCTGCGCGAGCTGCAGTGCGCGGCGCTGCTCAACGACAGCTACTACGGCCACTTCTTCTCCGACGAGCAGCTGTGGGCGATGGTCACCGCCAACGCGGCGCTCACCTGCGCCATGGACGACGCCATCGGCACCTTGAAGCCAGGCCTGGTCGCCGACGTGTCGATCTTCGCCAAGAACGGCCACGAGGACTACCGCGCGGTCATCGACGCCGAGCCCAAGCACGTCCTGCTCGTCCTGCAGGGCGGCAAGGCGCTCTACGGCGACTCGGCGGTGGTGAGCGCGCTGGCCACCGGCTGCGAGGACCTAAGCGTGTGCACGGTGGCCAAGAAGGTCTGCGCCGCCGGCACCGGGACCACCCTGGCGGCCCTGACCACCGCCAACTCCTCGTACTACCCGCTCTTCTTCTGCGGAGCGCCCACCAACGAGCCGACCTGCGTCCCGATGCGCAACGACGCCAGCCGCGGCGCCACCTACACCGGGCAGATCACCGCCGACGACCTCGACGGCGACGGCGTGCTCAACGCCACCGACAACTGCCCCACGGTCTTCAACCCGGTGCGGCCGATGGACGCCGACGGCAAGCAGGCCGACGCCGACGCCGACGGCGTGGGCGACGTGTGCGATCCCTGCCCGCTCAACGCCAACACCACCACCTGCGCGCACATCGACCCCAACGACCTCGACGGCGACGGTGTGCCCAACGTGAGCGACAACTGCCCGACCATCGCCAACCCCGGCGTCCCCGCGGGCAACCCGCAGCCCGACGCCGACACCGACGGCAAGGGCGACGCCTGCGACCCCTGCCCGAACGCGGCCAATCCGGGCTCTCTGGCGTGCCCGGCGTCCATCTACGACATCAAGAAGGGCGTGGTGGCTCCCGGCAGCAGCGCCTACGTCACCAACGCCATCGTCACCGCGGTGGCGCCCAAGTTCTTCTACCTGCAGGTCAAGAACGGCGACTCGGGCTACCAGGGTGAGGACCACTCCGGCATCCTCGTCTACGTGAACGCGGCCCACCCCGTGCTGCGCGGCGACCGCGTCTCGGTCTCCGGGATGGTCACCGACTTCTTCGGCCAGATCGAGATGGAGAAGCCGACGGAGATCACCGTGCTGGCCTCCTCGGGCGAGGCGCTTCCGAGCCCGGTCGAGGTGACTCCGTCGCAGATCAGGACCAATGGCACCCGCGCCAAGGCGCTGGACAGCGTGCTGGTCCAGGTGCGCAACGTCACCGTGGCGAGCCTGACCCCGACGCTGGACCCCGGCGACACCAGCAGCCCCTGGGACTTCTCGGTGACCGCCGCCGGCAGCACCGACGAACTGCTCGTGCACGACTACCTGTTCCACATGCCCACGCGCCCGGCGGTCGGGACCACGTTGGCGAGCATCGCCGGCGTGCTGCACTTCGACCGGAACAACTACAAGCTCGAGCCGCGCGACGTGAACGACATCGTGGAGTCGGCCCCCCGGCTCGCCTCCATCACCCCGGCGACGGGCGCCAAGATCTACGCGAACTCGACCAACTCGCCGACCTTCACGACGCCGGTCCAGGTGAGCCTCGACAAGCCGGCCATCGGCAACACCGACGTCACCGTCACCACCTCCTCCGCCAACCTCACGGTGCACGGCACGGTCACGGTGCTCAACGGGCAGTCGACGGCGGTCGTCTCCTTCGACTCGCTCGGCGCCACCCCCGGTGTCACCGTCACCGCCACCCTGGGCGCGGACACCTTCAGCGCCACGGTGGACGTGGTGGATTACGTCGCGGTCTCGACGCTGACGCTCGCGCCGGCGACGGCGACGGTCTCGCCGACCGGCACGTTGGACCTGACCCTGACCTCCAACGTGCCCGCGCCCCCGGGTGGCCTGGCCGTCGACCTGGCCATCACCCAGGACGCGGGCGTCGGCTGCACGCTGTCCGCCACCCAGGTCACCATCCCGGCGAACCAGACCTCGGTCCACTTCAACCTCGTTGCCGGGACCGTCGAGTCGAGCAGCGTGGTGGTCAAGGCGACCGCCGGCGCGGTGGTCTCGAACGGAGCCGCCATCACCGTCCAGGTCGTCCACCCGACGACGCTGACGCTGGCCCCGGCCACCGGCACGGTCGCCCCGAACGGCAAGCTGGCGATGACGGTGACCACCGACGTGAACGTCTACCAGGCTCTGACCGTGACCCTCACCGTGGGCACCGGCGGCAGCGCTCCGGGCACGGTGACCATCGCCGCCGGCGCCAAGAGCGCCACCTTCGACTTCACGGCCGGCGCGGCCGAGCTGCCCGAGGTGACGGTGGACGCCAGCGCCACCGTGCCTGCCGGCCCGCTCGCGTCGAACACCGCCAAGATCGAGATCAAGACGCCGGTCTCGACCTGCACCCCGGAGCTGGTCATCAGCCAGGTGTACGGCGGCGGCGGCGCCAGCACCGCGACGTCCTTCAAGAACGACTACATCGAGCTGCACAACCGCAGCGCGACCGCCACCATCACGCTCGACGGCTGGTCGGTCCAGTACGGCAGCGCCACCGGCACCACCTGGGCGCTCGGCAAGCTGAGCGGCTCGGTCCCGCCGGGCGGCTACTTCCTGGTCAACACCGGGTCGTCCAACAGCGCCGCGGGCAGCCCCGACGTGCCCGCGGACCTGGTCCTGAGCACGACGACCGGCACGCTCAACCTGAGCGCCAGCAACGGCAAGATCGCCCTGGTGAACGGAATCACTGCTCTGACCGGCGCGAACCCGACCGGCGGCGCGCTCGTCGACCTGGTCGGCTACGGCACCGCGAACGGCCACGAGGGTGCCACGGCCGTCGGCGCGCTGAGCAACACCACCGCCGGGCTGCGCAAGGGCGACGGCTGCGCCGACACCAACGCGAACGATGCCGACTTCGACGTCGGCACGCCCGCTCCGCGCAACGCGACCACCGCGGCGGTGCTCTGCACCTGCCCGTAGCCGTCAGCGGCTGACGAAGCAGGAGCCAAGAGTCGGCCCCGTCACTCCTCCGAGGGTGGCGGGGCCTTCCTCTATGTGGGGAGCGCCTCAGGCGAGGCCGCTCGAAGGTTGAGCCGGAGGGGCTCAGCCAGATCGGGCGGTGGCCGGTTCCGAGTCCAGCGACGACGGCGCGCTAGAAGGTGACTTCCTCGCGCAGCGCCCGGCGGCCGAGCCAGCGCATCAGCGAGACGCGCACGTCGCCCTTGTCGGTGTAGCGGACCAGCGCGTAGTGGCTGCTGGCGCTCTGCCCCAGGTTCTCCAGGGAGAGGTTCACCATGGGCATCCAGGTGCCGGTGTTGACGTAGATCCGCTCGCCGCGGCCGTAGGTGCGCACCATCTCGGTGTGGGTGTGGCCCATGATCAGCGCGCGCAGGCTGGGGTCGTTCTTGAAGAGCCGCTGCGCGGTGTCCTCGTGCTTGGCGAAGAAGCTCATGTCGTCGAGCAGGAACTTGGAGAGCTTGGTGAACGGCCGCCGTCGCCGCCAGAGCGGGCTGACGCGGGCGCGGGTGAAGTAGTAGCCGCTGTTGAGCACCATCTGCAGGGTGAACCGGGTGTCGAGCACCAGGCCGGCGGCCACCACCGGCCAGAACGGCTTGACGCGGTCCAGGTAGGGCCGCGCCTCCTTGTACTTGTTGAGCACCTGCAGGACGAAGAGGCTGCCCCAGGGCAGGTTCAGGATGGGCTCGGCCTGGCCCTTCTCGAGCGTGAGCTGCTTGAAGTCGAAGGCGTTGAGCGCCTCGAACTGGTGCCCGTGGTGGATCTCCACGCCGCCCTCGAGCCGGTAGAACGGCTTGTCGACGACGAAGTGCACCCGCTCGTCGCTCTCGGCGCCGGAGACGGTCTTGCTGAACAGGCGGCGGACGGCGGGGAAGACCAGCTCCATGTCGTGGTTGCCCACGAGGTAGGTGATGCGCCGCGAGCGGCCGCCCTTGAGGAAGGCGCGCAGCGCCTCGACGACCTTCGGGTGCCCGCGCAGGCACAGCTCCAGCTTCAGCGCGCCGATGCTCTCGGTGATGGCCTCGGGGAACAGGCCGTTGACGGAGACCTTGAGCAGGTCGAAGACGTCGCCGTTGAGGACGAGCTCGACGTCCTCGTCCTGCAGCTGCTGGGACAGACGCGCGAGCAGCTGCGCCAGCCGGTCGTCCTCGACGAAGTCCTCGAACGCGTTGGGCCGGCCCTTGGCGTGGCCGGTGCCGATGTGCAGGTCGCTCAGGACGATCTTGGTGCGCTTCTGCATGGTGGCCCCGGACTCTATCAGCCGCCGCGCGGGCGTGGCGGCCGCCCAGCCGGGGGCTCGTGTGTCGGAAACTTCACTTTTGGACGCTGGTCCGTCGGACCGCGATGCCTATCATCGGCGGCGAATCTTGGTTCGCCAGGGTTCGGGCCGCCCGGCTCCATCCCCCCCAGGAGCCGGGCGGCTTTTCTTTTCGGCGCCAACCGACCCGAACCGTCCCCGCGACCGCCGCCGCCGGCCCTGCGGCAGGCCGACCTGGAGCTGCGCCCGCCATCGCCGCATCGTTCGGCTTCGAGCAGTAGCGTGCTAGGCTCCTCCCCTTCATCGCCGACCCGGTAGGGGAGAACACACCGATGACCGACCTCGTCCGCAGCCTCGTCCGCGACGTCCCCGACTTCCCGAAGAAGGGCATCATCTTCAAGGACATCACCCCGGTGCTGGCGCACCCCCAGGCGTTCAAGCAGATCATCGACGCGATGGTGGACCGCTACCGGCCGATGAAGATCGACAAGATCCTGGCCATCGAGTCGCGCGGCTTCCTCTTCGGCAGCGCGCTGGCCTACGCGCTGGGCGCCGGCCTGGTCATCGTGCGCAAGCCCGGCAAGCTGCCGTGGAAGAGCGTCAAGGAGGAGTACGCGCTCGAGTACGGCAAGGACTCGCTGGAGATGCACGTCGACGCCGTCGCGCCCGGCAACCGGGTGCTGGTCATCGACGACCTGCTGGCCACCGGCGGCACCGCCGAGGCCGCGGGCCGGCTGGTGGGCAAGGTCGGCGGGCAGGTGGCCGAGTTCGCGTTCGTCGTAGAGCTGGCCTTCCTGTCCGGCCGCAAGCGCCTGGGCGCGGACAAGGTCTTCTCCCTCATCCAGTACTGACGGCGGACGGCGGGGACCTCGCATGAGCGTGGAGTGCTGGGTCTGTCGAGGACGGGGCGGTTCGCAGGTCATCCTGCGACCCGACGGGGCCGCTGACGGCCGCCGCTTCTGCCGCGTCTGCACCCGGCGCATGGTGGCCTGGCTGCAAGGGCTGACGGAGGAGTCCAAGGCCGCCGTCCTGCCGCGCATCTGGCCCGCCACCGCGCTGCCCGAGCCCATGCCACCAGAGCCCGACGCGCTGGCGACGCGGGAGATCTGCCTCGACTCCATCGCCGCCGCGCTGCCTGCCTCTGACGACGCGACGCGCCTCAACGTCGCCATGGGCTTCGCCGAGATGGGCCTGACGGCCCGCGCGCTCTCGACCCTGGCCCTGGCCGACCCCGCTGCGGTGGAGGTGGCGACCGACCGCGTGCTGGCGAGCCTGCTGAGCCGGCTGCTGCACCCGGCCGGGCTGACGCACGACGCCGGCCTGGTGCTCGACGCCATGCTCTACCCGGGACCGGCACGATCGTGAGCGGCCCGGAGATCGAACGGGAGCTGCTCTTCTGCCTGCAGGCGCTGCAGCTGGGGCTGGTCGACCGGCTCGTGCTGCAGGAGGCCGGCCGCTCCTGGGACCCCTCCGCCGCCGGGCTGCGACTGCAGGTGCTCAAGCGCGCCGCGCTCTCGGAAGAGGACCTGAAGCTGCTCGACCGCACCGTGGAGCTCATGGTCAAGGCGCACGGCGGCGACGTCCACGCCGCCGCCGAGGCCATGGGCGGGGCGCGCCTCATCGCCGAGAGCCTCGCCGATGCGCTCAAGGTCGAAGGGACCCTGCCGCGCTCCTCGGCGGTCCCCGCCGCGGCGTCCGACAGCGAGGCGACGCTGCACCGGCCGGAGAGCGTCCAGGCTCCGGCGGTGATGAGCGACTCCGCGCCGGTGACCCCCGAGGCCTCGGGTCGCTACGAAGTGCGCGGCGAGCTGGGGCGGGGCGGCATCGGCCGGGTCCTGGTCGGCTTCGACGCCCACGTCGGCCGCGAGGTGGCCCTCAAGGAGCTCCTCACCGGCCCCGACTCTCCCAGCGGCAGCGCCGGCTCGAGCAGCCTGACCGCCAGCGCCCGGTTCCTGCGCGAGGCGAGGCTGACGGCGCAGCTCGAGCACCCGTCCATCGTCCCCGTCTACGAGGTGGGGCGCCGCGACGACGGCACGCTCTACTACGCCATGCGCGTGGTGCGCGGCCGCACGCTCGCCCTGGCGCTGCGCTCGTGCACCGACGTGCAGGGAAGGCTGCGCTTCCTGCACCACTTCGGCGACCTGTGCGCGGCGGTGGCCTTCGCCCACAGCCGCGGGGTGCTGCACCGCGACCTGAAGCCGCACAACGTGATGATCGGCGAGTTCAACGAGACGGTCCTGCTCGACTGGGGCCTCGCCAAGATCAAGGGCACCACCGAGGACCGCCGCTTCGCCCGGCAGATGGAGCTGCTGCGCGAGGTCGCCGCCGGCGAGACCGTCGAGGGCGCGGCGCTGGGCACGCCGGAATACATGCCCCCGGAGCAGGCCTTCGGCGACCTGGACCGCGTCGACGAGCACAGCGACGTCTATTCGCTGGGCGCGGTGCTGTACGAGCTCTTGACCGGCAAGCCGCCGTTCGGGGGCCGGCACGGCGTGGAGGCGCTGCTCAAGGTGCAGCGCTACGGCGAGGGCAAGGAGGAGCTCACCCCCGTCCGCAAGCTCGAACCGGACGCGCCGCCCGAGCTGGCGGCGGTGGCCGAGAAGGCGCTCTTCCCCCAGGTGCACGGCCGCTACCGGACCGCCCGGGAGCTGCTCGAGGAGATCAACGCCTTCATGGAGGGCCGCCGGGTCGCGGCCTACAACTACTCCCGGCTCGCTCGCCCGGCGCTTCGTGCGCAAGAACAAGGCGGTGAGCGCGCTCGCCAGCGTGCTGGTCGTCGCCGGCATTGCCTTCATGGTCACCCTGACCGCCGCCTGGCGCGAGGCGCGGCAGGCCGAGCGGCAGGTGCACTGGGAGATGTCCGAGGCCTATGCCGAGAAGGCCGCGCGCCTGGCGGCCGACCGCGACCTTCTGGGCGCTCGCGTCTACGCCGCCGCCGCCCTGCGCGACAGCCGCTACAACCCCATGGGCAGCTTCGCCGAGCCGCAGGCGGCTGAATCGCGCGACGGCGATCCTTCGATGGCCTCGCTCCAGTCCACGCTGTGGACCGCCCGGCAGCTGGGCATGACCCGGCACCGCGCGACGCTCGCCGGACACACCGGGCCCGTGGAGAGCGCGCGCTTCTCGCCCGACGGCGCGCGGCTGGCGACGGTGGGGATGGACCGCACGGTGCGCATCTGGAGCGTCGCCGACGGCAAGGAGCTGGCCCAGCGGCCCACGGCGGGCCAGGCGATGGCCATCGCCTGGGCGCCCGACGGCAAGGCGCTGGCCCACGGCGACGGCAAGGCGGTGCGGCTGTGGCGGCCCGACGGGACGGCGGAGCCCGTGGCGCTGGGCGGACACACCGACAACGTCACCGCCCTGGGCTTCTCTCCCGACGGCAAGGTCCTGGCTTCGGCCTCGCGCGACCGCACGGTGCGGCTGTGGACGAGCGGGACCGGCGAGTGCGTCGGCGTGCTGACCCCGCCGGAGGACGTGGAGAGCTACCCCGAGCGCCTGGCGTTCTCGGCCGACGGGACGCAGTTGGTGGCGGCGGGGCTGGGCGAGGACGTGCTGGTGTGGGACGTCGCCCGCAGGCGGATCTCGGAGCGGCTGCGGGGGCACGAGGGTGGGGTGGCCTCGCTCGTCGCCGGGCCCAGCGGGAGCGTGTGGATCCTGGGGAACGACCGGACGGTGAAGTTCTGGGACCCGGCCATCCGCGACGAGGACACCCTGATCAGCCTCTCGGAAGGGCAGCCGCGGGGGCTGGCCGCGCGCTTCGGCGGCAGCGGCGAGGCGCTGCTCGCGGTGGGGCGCGGCGAGGTCGTGGAGCTGTGGGACCCGGCCAACGCCGAGAAGGCGGCGGTCCTGCGTGGCCACGAAGGGCAGATCCGCAGCGTCACCTTCAGCCCCGACGGCAAGCTCCTGGCGTCCGCGGGCGTGGACAAGCGGGTCAACCTCTGGGAAGTGGCCGAGCGGCCGCGCCTGGTCCAGCTGGAAGGCCACCGGGCGACGCTGACCACGCTGGCGCCCAGCCCGGACGGGAAGCTGCTGCTCACCGGCGGACGCGACCGGATGCTGCGGCTGTGGGACCTGGAGCAGAAGCGCTCCGCGGGCGCCTGGGAGGCCCACGAGGCGGAGGTGGTGTTCGCCGCCTTCGCGGCGGACGGGACCCTGGTGAGCGTCTCGCGCGACGGGGTGATGCGGCACTGGAGCGCCGACGGGCAGCAGGTCCTGAGCGCGTTCAAGGTCGCCGAGGCCGGAGCGGGTGCCACGCTGAGCGCGGCGCTCTCGCCCGACGGCAAGCTGCTGGCGAGCAGCGGCCTGGGCGGGGCGGTGCGCGTCCAGGCCGTGGCGGATGGTGGCAAGGTCGTCTCCCTCGCAGGACACCCCGGCGGAGCCGGCGCGCTGGCGTTCTCGCCCGACGGCAAGACCCTGGCCTCCGGCGGCCGCGACAAGGCGGTGCGGCTGTGGGATTCTGGCGACCTCCGGCGAGCGGCGGGTGTTGACCCTCGCCGACCGCGCGCGGGCGCTCGCGTTCTCTCCGGACGGCAAGCTCTTGGCGGTGGGCAACCAGCGGATGGTGGTCGAGCTCTACGACGTCCAGAGCGGTGAGCTGAAGGCGACGCTGGCGGGGCACCACGACGCGCCGCGGGCGCTCGCGTTCTCCAGCGACGGCTCGCGCCTGGCGACGGGCGGGGCGACGGACAGCACGGTGCGCCTGTGGGAGGTGCCGAGCGGGCGGCTCTTGCAGGTCATCGACCTGGCCGACGAGGTTCGGGCGGTGGCGCTGTTGGGGAAGCACGGCGAGACGCTGGCCGCCGGCGACGGAATGGTGCTGACGCTCTCGCCGCTGACCCCGGAGCTGTGGCGCGGCGACCCGGCGGCGATGCTCGAGGAAGCACAGCGCGAGGCGGGGATGCGCCTGGACCGGTTCGCGCTCACGCCGCTCCTCCCGGCCGCGCGCTGAGCTCTGGCGCGGCGCGGAGGGAATGCCCGCGACTGGACCCGGTTCATCAGGTGGGGGACGAGGGCTGGCCCGGCGGGGCGGCAGCCCTTACGTCACAGGAAGGACGCGGGGGTCGCGATGCTCGTGGGCGGGCGAGGCGGGGGGCGTGGTGCGCTCTGGCTGGTAGGGCTCGGCGCACTGCTGCTGGGGACGGCGTCGCAGGCGCAGCCGCCGGCGGCGACGCCGGAGGGAAGCGCGGCGGAGCTCCGGGGCCGCCTGGAGCGGCTCGTGCAGGAGACGAAGACCGCCTCATGGGTACAGGTGCGCTGGGAGCGCAAGGGGACGGAAGAGCAGTACGTCCGTTCGCGCTGCCTCTGGACCGCCGAGGGGCTGCTCCGGATGGAGGTGGAGGACGGGCGCGGTGCGGGGACGACCCTGCTGCGCCACGGCGACCGGGTGACCATCAAGCCGCCGGGGATCCTGGGTGCCATCAAGCTGCACAAGAACGTTCGGGACGGGATCTTGCGGTCGCTGCGGGGCAAGGACTTGCGGACCGCGGGGTTCTTGCCTGAGCTGCAGCTCGTGCTGGAGCGCTGGGAGCAGGTCGAGCTGGAGATTCGCGGCACGGACGCGGTGCTGCGCTATGCCGATGCCGACCGGCTGCAGGCGCAGATGACGATACAGTTGGAGACGTTGGCGCCGATGTTCATGGAGGCGCGGGAGAACGGCGAGGTCGTCGAGCGGACCACCTTCGACCAGGTCCGCTTCGGGGTGCCGGTGGATCCGGACCGGATGGTGCCCTGACGGACGCGAAGCAGGCCCGAGCCGCAAGCGTGAGCGCGCGGGCCTCCTTCAGCCCTGTGCAGTGATGAGGTCCGAATCGAGCACGAGCTGGCTTCGAGTCGGTGCGGTCGAGGGTCGACGCGCGTGCGCCACCGCTCCCGTTGCTGAAGGTATGTCAGCGTTCATCAACATGGCCCACGCTCTCGAGTTCAGACCCACCGGCGTGGCGTGGTGAGCCGCAAGCGCAAGCGCGCGGGGATGGTCGTGCCCCGTGCAGTGATGAGGTCCGAATCGAGCACGAGCTGGCTTCGAGTTGGCGGCCGTGGTCGAGGTTCGACGCGCGTGCACCACCGCCGTTGCTGAAGGTATGTCAGCGTTCATCAACATGGCCTGCGCTCTTGATTCCGGACTGGCACTCGCCGCGAAGGCGGGACCGCAGAAGGTATGTCAGCCGGCAATCGACATCGTCAGTGCTCGCGGCGGCCTTCGCGCCTTAGCAGCAGGCCGCCCCGTGCTCGACTCGTACCTCATCACTGCACAGGGCTGAAGGAGGCCCGCGCGCTCACGCTTGCGGCTCGGGCCTGTTGCGGTCGTCAGCCCGGTCAGACCCGTCGTGCTGATCGGAGCGCGGCCAGACCGATGGCTGTCGCCAGGAGCAGCCAGATGCCGCCAGAAGTCCCGGCCTCCGTGCAGCCACAGCCGGTAGGCATGCCGCCGGTATGGCCCAGCACGAAGCCTCCGGCGTCCGAGGGGACATTCGGCAACACGCCCTCGATCGGGTCCTCGACCCGCTCGAAGGGATAGTCCATCGCGGCCGGGCCGAAAACGGGCTCGGACTCCGGCCGCTCGTCGGCGCCCAGGTCCGGAAACGACGCGGCAGGCGAGGGGCGCGCATCGCCGTCCAAGTCTTCCTTCAAGTCCGGCTGCAGCGCAGCGAGGTTGGCGAGAAGGCTGACCTCGCCGCGCCCGATGGCTGGCGAGAAGGAGAAGAGGTGGTAGTCGCCGCGAACGCCAGCAGGCGCGAGGGACACGTCCACGATGTGGCCGCGGCCTCCGGCTTCGGACGCCGCCCAGTACGAGTTGAACAGCGGGTGGAGCAGCCGCGGATCGTCGGTGAAGTTGCTCGCGTCGGTGCCCGTGCTGTTGGTGAGCAGGCAGGATCGCGGCTCCAGCGAGCCCTCGGCGCCGACGACGCCGAGGTCCCAGAACCTGGGCTCGCTCAGCGCCCCACGGCCACCGTCGGCTCCGGCGTCCCAGTGGAAGGCCCGGTTCTGCCAGACGATGCAGTTCAAGAATCAGCGGCTGGGCGACGGGCCGATTCAGCGCCTTGGCCAGGCCGGCCCCGAGCTGCCGAACGGCGATACCGGCAGGCCACTCGTGAGAGCGCTCGAGGGTCTCGCCGAACGAGTCTGGACTCGTCGCGGTCTGGCGAGACCGGCAGCGTGTCGTCTTCTTCGATCAGGTAGCGGTAGCCGCCGACCTGCTCGCCATCGGGGCCGACGACGGTGACCGTGACCGCGAGGGCCGGCAGCGGAGCGGCGATGACGGCGGCGGTCGCGAAGGCGAGCAAGCGGAGGTGCGGAGGCATTCGGTCCCCCTCTGCTGAGCTGCGGGCAGAGAACCGCCCGGCAACTTGGAGATCGAGCGAGCAGGCACAAGGTCCCTGCCCGGGAGCGCGGCGAGGCTCATCCGGGCAGCCCCGTCCAGGAAGAGGAGGAGAGGCGGCGCCGGTTCTGCCCAGCACGGGGTGGCCGATGGAATCGACGCAGCAGATGTCCGAGGGGCGCGGGGCCGAGCGGGTGCCCGTGCTGGTCGTCGACGACGACGTGGAGATGCGGGAGCTGCTGTGCGAGCTGCTGAACCTGAACGGCTTCAAGCCGCTGCGGGCCTACAACGGGCGCGAGGCGATGGTCTTCCTCCACTCCCAGGCGCCGCGCTTCGTCGTGCTGGACCTGATGATGCCGGAGATGACCGGCTGGGACGTCCTGCACGAGATGCGGGCCGACCCCGCGCTGGCCACGGTGCCGGTCATCGTGGTGGCCGGGCGGCCGCCGAAGTCCTCGGGCGTCGAGCGCAAGGAGATCGCGGCGTACTTCCAGAAGCCGCTCGACGTGGAGCGGTTCGAGGAGGTGCTCGAGGTGTTGCGGCGGGTGCGTCCGATGCCGGCGCGAGCGCGCTGAGGACGAGGGAAGGCTACCTCTCGAATTGGGCCAGGTACTCGTCGAGCGGACGCAGCCCGATGGACTTGCGGCGCGCGTCGACGTTCTGGGGATCCTCGATGGGGTCGGTGACCAGGTTTCCCGGTGTGCGGTGCCAGGACGCCCCGTACGTCTGCTGCTTGCCCTCCTTGACCGCCGAGACGTCCACGAGCTTCGCGACGTACTCGCCGGGAATCTGGCCCCGCTTGGCCGCCGCGAGGAGCGTCGGAAGAAGCTCCTGCTTCAGAGCGACGTCGTGGGAGTCGAAGAGGAGGTTCAGGGCAGCGAACGCACCGTCCTCTCCGACGACTTCGCGGGTGGGCCAGCCATGCTCGGCAACGATCATCTTGAGGTCGGCTAGGGAGGCATCCGCGAGCGCCTCGAATCTTCTGGATGAGGTCGGGTGCAGGGTTCGGCAGGTAGTAGGTGGCTCGCAGTTCCGCGTATCCCCGGTGCAGCTCGAGGAGCCGGTGCCGAAGGCTCTGATTCACCCGCGGAAAGGCGGCGGCGAACTTCGCGCGCAGCTTCTCACGCAGCGCGGCCATCCGGGGATCGGAGCGGATCGAGACGAAGTCGGGATCGCGGTCGAAGTTGTCCAGGTCCAGGTAGCCCGCCTCGATGCTCTGTCCGAGCGTTTCGAACGCCTTGTCGGGCTGATGGGCCAGGGCGAAGGTGCAGGCCGCTCCGTACCAGCGATCGGGCCGGTCCTCGGGACGCGAGAGCTTCGCGGACCGCACCCGGAGCTGGGCCGCGTTGCCGTACTCGCCACGAAAGCGCGCGCCCATCGACTCGCCCCAGAGCTTCGCGGCGCGCAGATAGGCTTCCTTGGTGCCTGCCCTGGGCTCCTGAGTGCAGGCAGACACCAGGACCACCAAGCCGACAGCCGCGAGGCGCTTCATCGTTCCCTCCAGAGATGAGGCCGGGCAGGGTACGCGATTTCAGGCGGCGGCCTGCAGTGTTCCTTCGGGTTCACAGGTGCTGCCGGCCCTGTAGGGCGGCGGGTAGGATGCTGGCGTCACACCGGGAATTGGGAGCGTGGATGCCGGCGAAGGCGGCGGATTCTCTTCGGCAGCTTGATCATCGACCCCGCGGACGAGGCGGGACTCAAGGCGTTCGGCCGGCTGGCCGCGACGTTCACCGAGGAAGGCGACCTCGTCTACTCGACCATCCAGAGCTTCGGCATCGCGCGGATGCTGGAGACCTGGAAGCTCGACGGCGACCAGCTCGTCACCGAGCAGCTCTCGAGCCCCAAGGAAGTCCGCACGAGCGTCTCCATCGACGAGGGTGGGCGGCTGCTCCTCGAGGACTTGGGCTCGCCCTGTCGGATGGTCAAGGACGACCCGCGCCAGCTGGCGGACCCGGATGCGGTGCTCTTCGCGCTCGGTGGGCGCGCGCTCATCCAGGGCCTGGAGTCGAGCTTGCCGGACGCGCCGTTCCCTCCGCTGCTGCTGGGCACCGACTCGGACGGCTCGCCGGTGCAGGAGAGCTTTGCGGCCGCGACGCTCGAGGAGAGCCGGGCGAAAGCTCAAGCGCGCGCTGCCGAGACCCTGGCCTGCGCGTTCTCGTGGGAGGGTGTCCTGACCGCGAACGGCGGCCACAGCGAGGCCGTCTTCGCCGAGGCCAGCCGGCTCGGGCGCGAGAAGACGCTGCTGCTGGCGCAGGGGTTCGCGAAGGTCGGAGACCGGGTGCGGCTGCTCGGCGGGATGAAGGTCGTCTCCGAGGAGTGCCGGCCGGGCTGGTGCCAGGCGGAGTCGATCAAGCGGGCCGAGGCCTATCGCGCGCGGCGAGGGTTGGCCGTGGACCTCTTCGCGTACATCCGCAACTACGCGCCGGACTTCTTCCCCAAGGAGGACGGCACGGACCTCAACGCGCAGATCCAGAAGCTCTTGGCGATGCTGCAGCAGCTGCACGGCCAGACGAGCGAGGAGAAGGAGCGGGAGCGACTGAGCCGGGCAGGGCAGGAGGCGTACGACGCCTGGCAGAAGTACCTGCTGGGCGAGATGGACGCGGGCGCGGCGATGCTGGAGCATGCGGAGGGGCGGCTGAAGGGGAACTGAGCGCCGTGAATGTGGGAGCGGGGTGCGATGGCGAGTTTCAATCCGGAGACTGACATCCCCGCGGAGTACTGGTCCTTCGTTGAGAAGAGCCGCGACGAAACGAGTACGCGCGCGTATCTCAGTTCATGCTCGAAAGAGGAGCTGGTGCGGCTGTTTCGGCACGGAGTCGAGGCGCGAGCCGAGTTGGCTTACGTCCTCGTTGAGGAGGGACGGGTGCCCGATGCGTCCGAAGACACGCTCGATGACCTGAGCGAGGGCATCATCAGTCAAGGGAGACGAGCCTATCTCGACTGCTACTACGGCCGACGCGCACTTCCGCCCCGGCAAGACTGGGAGGATATGCGGGCGCTCATTCACATCCTGGTCGAGGCCCATCGCCAGAGATTCGAAGGTGAGAACATCTTCGACTCGATTGAGGACTAGAGCCGGCGCCGCGGTTCCAACGGACTGCCCGACCCGGCGAAATCACGCGCCTCGATGGTCGCGAGGGGCGCCACAATCGGCTTGGCGGACTGCAACTTCTCGAAACTCCCAGCGACCCCGGGCGGACTTGAACCGCCGGCCTACGGTTTAGGAAACCGCCGCTCTATCCAGCTGAGCTACGGGGTCGAACGACGTGGGAGAGGTACACCAGGGTGCGGGTTCCGGCAAGGGCGTTGGCAGGCGCGTATAGCAGGCAGGTCGGCTTCATGTGGTTGCGGCGGCGCGGAATCGGTCGGGTTGTGCCCCGCCATGTCGCTCGGGGTACCCTGTCGCCCATGCGGTCCTTTCCAAAGGCTTCGGCGTGAGCCGACGAATCGCGGCAGCTGCGCTGCTTGCCGCTGCCTCGGCTGGTTGCTGGCGCGCGTCGCACTCGCCACATTCCTCTCTGGAGGTTGACGGCCAAGGACTTGAGGGAAGTGCTGTCGCCGAGGGCGGGGGCCTTGCTCCGGCCGAACTGAAGAGGGTCATGGACGAGTTGGAGGGGCGGTCGGTGTTTGTGGATTTCTCCTTGGACGCTGGAGCCCCTACCGGCTGCTGGGCCTCCGAAGCTCCGCCGTGTAGGCGCTTCGCTGAGGCCTCGGGCGCGTGCTGGATGCTCTCCGATGCCGGCGTGACGCGTTGCCGACCGACCCTCGGTAAGAACGCAGGCTGGATGGACGCGCCCTGAAAGCTTGGGTTGAGGCCATGGACCCCCGGTGTTCCTTCTGCGGCAAGGGCCAACGCGAAGCAGCCCGGCTCCAATGCGCCATCTCGGTGTTTGTGTGTGAGGGCTGCGTGGCGGCGGGCACCGCGGCTCTTGCCGGATGTGAAGATCCGAGCAGTCCTGTGGCCAAGGTCGAGGGCGCCGCGCTCAGTTGTGCGGTCTGCCAGAACCACCACGCGCCGAACGTGCCGTTGTTGGTTCCCGCGTCTGACCCCAAGCGGCCTGGAATCTGCGCCGAGTGCTTCGCTCTGGGGCAGGAGATCGACGCTGAGGAAAGCAGCCGACGTGGCAAGCTGAAGAGCTAGTTGACGATCCAGACGCGACCCGAATGTCGCGGTTGCGGAAGCCTTCACTCGCGGCCGAGGGTCGTCCTCCTAGCACTCCAGTCGATAGGTGATGGCTCGTCTGCCGGGCTTTTGGTAGAGGATGCGCCCCACCGTTCTCCCGCTCGCACGTTCGTCACCACCATGACCGCCACGCCCGTCCCCGAAGCCCTCGCTCAGGCCAAGTTCCCCGGCGAGATCCTCGAGGTGCTTCGCAAGCTCAAGACGTCCGGCTTCAAGGCCTACTTCGTGGGCGGCCTGGTCCGCGACCGCCTGAGCGGCAAGCTGATGGGCGGCGACTTCGACGTCGCCACCAACGCTCGCGCCGAGCAGGTGCAGAAGCTCTTCCGCCGGGTAATCCCTACCGGCCTTCAGCACGGCACGGTTACGGTCCTCACTAAGAACGCTAAGGCGGAGGTCACCACCTTCCGCGGCGAGGGCGCCTACGCCGACGGCCGCCGCCCGGACTCGGTGGTCTTCCTCGACGACGTCAAGGAAGACCTCGCCCGCCGCGACTTCACGATGAACGCCATGGCGTTCGACCCCATCGACCAGGAGTTCGTCGACCCCTTCGGCGGCGCCAAGGACCTCGAGGCCCGGCTCATCCGCTGCGTCGGCAAGGCCCGCGACCGCTTCTCCGAGGACGGCCTGCGGCCGCTGCGCGCGGTCCGCTTCGCCTCCGTCCTCGGCTTCGACATCGAGCCCGAGACCCTCGCGGCCATCCCCGCGACGCTCGCCACCTTCAACAAATCGCCCTCGAGCGCGTGCGCGAGGAGGTCTCGAAGATGCTCGTGGGGCCCCAGCCCTCGCGCGGGGTGCGCCTCTTGCGCGAGACCGGCCTGCTCGACGCCATCCTCCTCGAAGCCTCCGCCGGCGACTTCGAGCGCACCCTGGCGCGCGTCGATGCCTGCCCGCCGCGGCTCGAGGTCCGGTACGCGGCGCTGCTCTTCGACCAGCGGCCGGAGACGGCGCTGGCGGCGATGGAGCGCCTGCGCCACCCGCGCGCGGCCATCGAGCGCACTGCGGCGCTCGTCCGCCACGCCCCCTACGCCCTGAAGGCCTACCCCGACGATGCCAGCCTGCGGCTCGCGCTCTCTCCCGTCGGGCGCATGCTGATCGAGGATGTGCTGGCGCTGGGTGAGGCGGAGGCTCGGGCGAGCGGGGATGCTGCGCTGCAAGCCACCGCCCGGGAGACCGCGCTGCGCACCGAGACGGTGCTGGAGGCCAAGCCGCCCCTCACCATCGGTGAGCTCGCGCTCGACGGAAAGGCCGTCATGGCCGTGCTCGGGGCGGGGCAGGGGCCCAGGGTCGGCGAGGCCTTGCGCTACCTGCTCGGCGAGGTGCTCCTGGAGCCGGGCGCGAACGCTGCGGCAAGGCTCGAGGAACTGCTGGTGAAGTGGCGCGACGGGCAGGGTGGAGCCGCCAAACCTGTCAAGTAGAAACCCCTCCTGAACTTCCCCACAGCTTTCCCACTTTCGACGCCGGACCGGAACTCTCCCGGCTTGACAGAGGCGCTTCTGGAGTTCCTTCAGCTTTGCGAGTCGGCGCTAATAACGTCGCAAATACGCGGTCTTGCGAAGTGGCCGTGGCGCTTGCTCCTCGGGACTGCCAAACCGCACCGCAGCAAACCCCCGCGAGTCCCAGCCTGTGGAAAGCTTGTGGATCATGCGGATCAGGGGGTCCAACCGGCCTAGAAAACTGGGGCTTTGAGTGGCAGCCGACAGTTGTCGCAGCGCGCCAGGGAAGACCCTGCCCAGGCGCTTCCCTTGAGGGGGCACGCCGCTATACTTTGCGCGCCCGTTCGACCGACGGCCCAGGAGCTTGGCAACCCATCGCAGAGAGCGACTTCATGCCCGACGTTGCGAGCACGCGTCCCGCCCCCGCGCGGGTCCTTCTCATCCAGGATCAGGCCGGCCCGCGCGCCGAGGTGGCCGGCGCGCTGAGGACCGCCGGCTTCGAGGTCGTCGAGGTCGGCAGCGGCCTGGCCGGCATCGAGAAGGCCCAGTCGAACCCGCCCGACCTGCTCCTGCTCGACCTCCACCTGCCCGACCTGGACGGCGCCGAGGTGGCGACGAAGCTGCGCCACCTGGGCATGCAGGGCCTGCCCATCGTCGCCATGGGGCAGCCCGGCAGCGAGCGCGGCCTGGCCATCTCCGCCGGCTGCAGCGGGACCATCCCCAGCCCGCCCGACCTCGCCCGGCTGCCGGCGCAGATCCGCGCGTTCCTCGCCGGCAAGAAGGAGAAGATCAAGGTCGGCGAGGAGAAGCGCTACCTCAAGGAGCTCAACGAGTCGCTGGTGGAGAAGCTCGAGAGCAAGCTGCGCGAGCTGACCACCACCAACGAGCGGCTGCAGCGCATCGACGAGTTCAAGACCGAGTTCATGCAGTCCATCTCGCACGAGCCTCGACGCCGCTGACCCCGCTCGCCGGCTACCTCAAGATCCTGCAGAGCGAGAAGCTGGGGCCGCTCAACGACCGCCAGAAGAAGATCCTGGAGTCGATGCTCCAGAGCGCCGACCGGCTGGCGCACACCATCGACAACCTCTCCGACTTCGCCGTGCTCGAGACCGGCAACTACCGCGTCAAGGCCGAGGCCATCGACGCCGTGGCCCTGGCCAACAAGGTCATCGAGGAGGCGCAGGCGACCACCGCCAAGCCCAAGCGCGTCAAGCTCTCGTTCCACGGCCCGACGACGCCGGTGACCCTGCAGGTCGACCCGTCGCGCCTGCAGCAGGCGCTGCACAACCTGGTGGACAACGCAATCAAGTACTCGCCCCACGGCGGCGACGTGCTGGTCGAGCTCATCGCCCTCGACGGCTGGCTGCAGCTGGGCATCTACGACCAGGGCAGCGGCGTCCCGCCCGAGGACCAGCTGAAGATCTTCGAGCCGTTCCACCACGCCAAGGGCGCCCGTCACGTCGCGACCGTCGGCCTCGGGCTCCCGGTCGCCCGCAAGATCGCCGAGGCGCACGGCGGCAAGCTGCGGGTCGAGAGCCCGCCCAAGGTCCAGCCGGAGTCGGAGCGGCATTTCAGCGGGAGCAAGTTCGTCCTGGAGCTGCCCCTGACCGCGCCGCCGGCGGGCGTGTCGGCCCCGGCGACCACGGCACCCGCCACCTCGCTCGTTCCAGTGGCCGCGGCCCCCAAGAGCGGTCCTTCCTGACCACGCGACTGACAGGCGCCCGGGCGATCTGGCAGAGTCTGGCCGTGCTCCGCGTCCTCTTCACCACCGCCGTCTCGGTCTCCTTCGCGGCCGTCGCGCTCTGTGCCTGCGACAAGCCCCAGCCCGTGACCCCGGTCGCCGGCGTCTACGCCGTTCGGGCCGAGGCCAGCGTCACCTGGGGCCGGAAGAAGAAGCCGACCACCCGCCAGGCCAAGCCGGGCATGCTCCTGCTGAGCAACATGCTGCTCGAATCCGACGCCGGCGTGGTCCTCGAGGCCTTCGACGGCGCCTTCGTCTACCTCCCCAAGGGCGATCACGCAGCGGGCAAGCTCCGCCTGCCGGCGGGCGCCACCGAAGGGTCGCTGCGGCCCATCGTGGTCATCACCAACGAGGCGACGCGCAAGGACGTGCCGCCGCCGCTGGTCGCCTCGCGCTACGAACAGCCGCCCGCCAAGCCCCAGCCGGTCGGCGAGAACGCCGAGCTCCAGAGCGACATGGCGTACTTCTTCACGCCCAAGTCCGACGACGCGCCGGCGCAGGAGATCTCCAAGGGGCCGCCGGAGCCGCCGTGGGCGCGCAAGGAGAAGTTCATCCACGCGCTCAAGCGCCCGCTCAAGACGGGCGACGGCGCGCGCTTGCTCACCGAGGCCAAGGGCGCGGTCGTCGTGGAGTTCCTGGACAAGGCCACGGCGTTCGCCGACACGCTCAAGCTGCCGGTGGACCTGTCCGACGTGAAGCGCGTGGTCGTCGTCGACGGCGAAGCGGCGCTCTCGGTGGGCGGCAAGGCGCTGCCGCTGAAGGCGGGCGAGATCGCGGAGATCCAGCCGCTCTGAACTCAGACGTTGGGTGCGCCTGACGGAAATTGTGGTTCAGAAGGTGGACAGCCAGGGCTGGCGGGATGGGGACCGGGGGCTGAAGGCCCCCGGCTATCTGCACGAAGGCCACTGAAGTGGGCTGGCCCCCGGCACTCCAGCGTGGAGGCGCTGCCGAGCGTCGACGCGCACTCGACCATCTCGGATTCCGTTTCCAGCCGCTCCCGCAGCACACGCAGGCGAGGCGGATACCTTCTTCAGAGCATTTCTGCCCGGATGGCTGCGGTACGCCCGAATCCCTCCTCAGCGGTAGCTCGCCGGGGGCTAGTCCACTTTAGTGGCCTTCGTGCAGATAGCCGGGGGCATTCAGCCCCCGGTTTCTTTTTGTTGGCCGGCTCAGCGCGCTCCGGCGTCGGGCTCACCGGCGGCTTCGAGCGCCGTCGTGGCCGCTTCGAGCGTCAGGCCGCCGTCCGCTTTGCCGAGGGCCACGAGCCGCTGGCGCAAAGCCTTGTAGCGCTCCAGGTCCACCTCGCCCGACTGCGCCTGCTTCTTGGCCTCGACCAGCCGCTTCTCGAGTGCCTTGCGGGCCGGCTCGTCGGGAAGCTTCTGCAGCGTGGGCTGCGGCGGGGTCGCGGCATCCGCCAAGGCGACCTGGAAGGCGTTCCAGCGCAGGGCCATCAACGCGACGCCGCAGACGATGGCGGTCCCCATCCAGGCGGGAAGCCAGGCGCCGGCGCGGCGGGCGGTCGGGTGGTGGTCCTGGGCGGGGTCGGCGCTCTCGAGGACGCGCTCGGGGAGCCCCGAGGTCTTGCGGCGCACGACGAGCAGGATGAGCACGACGCCCGCAAGGCCTGCGGCCGCCAACGCCAGAGCCTTGAGCGGCGAGGTCGGCGCCTGCGCCACGCGCTCGGGTCCGGTCAGGGCCGCGACCAGCAGGCCGGCGGCGATGAGGTTGTTGGCGGCGTGGGCGGCGATGGCCGGCCAGAGCGAGCGCGTCCACAGCGCGAGCAGCCCGAAGAGCACGCCCAGCTCGATGCGCGCCGCCATGCCGATGGGGTCC
This sequence comes from Myxococcales bacterium, assembly GCA_049841135.1. Classification (GTDB taxonomy): domain Bacteria; phylum Myxococcota; class Myxococcia; order Myxococcales; family UBA5297; genus JACRCT01. The sequence goes on along the minus strand of JASGHK010000001.1, from coordinate 522,427 downwards.
AGGTGCAGGATGGCGAAGAGGATGGCGGTGAGCACCACGCTCCACGTCCCGCTGCTCCGGGCGCCCAGGATGGGCTGGATCCACCCGCGGAAGGCGATCTCTTCGCAGACCGGCGCGAAGAGGCCCAGGGAGACGACCACCAGGATCAGCTCCGCTCCGCCGACACCCTGGAACAGGTGCGCCGCGTCGAAGCGCTTGGCGTACTCCGCGGGCACGAACGAGCGCACCAAAATCTGCAGGCCGCCGGCGACCAGGAAGTTCGAGGCCCCGGCGAGCAGCCCGAGCAAGACGAGCAGCGGGGAAGGGGTTCGAAGCGCCAGCAGGGAGGCCGGCTTGTAGTTGGCCGCCCGCGAGAGCAGGAACGCCGGCGCCGCGAAGATGAAGACCTCGGACAGCGCGAGCCCGAGCGGGAGGCTCGCCAGCTGCAGGACCGCCGCCACCGTGACCTGCCCCAGGATGAGGAACGCGAAGTAGGGGTAGGCCGGCAACGCCGCCAGCGAGGAGCGCTGCAACTTGGGATCGACGGGGGCCGAAGAAGCGGGCGCGGGGTCCAAGGTGGCTCGAGGCTAGGCGGCGACGCCCAGCTCCTTGGCCGCCAGCTCGGCGAAGCGGCCGCGGGTGCCCTTGGCCTTCTCCAGCGAGGCCTTGGCGGCGTCCTTCTCGCCCAGCTCCCTGAGCACCAGCGCCAGCACGTAGGGCCGCTCGCCGGGGTGCGGCAGCTTGAGGTCCGGCTCGCCCTCGAGCGACTTGGCGATGAGCTCCTTCGCCTCGGGCAGGCGCTTCTGCTTGTAGCGGACCAGGCCCAGGAAGTAGCCGAAGAGCGGCTCGCTCGAGAAAGCAGCGATGGCGCGCTGGGCGGCCTCCTCGGCGCGCGGCAGCTCGCGCTCGAGCCACGCCAGCGCGTAGGCCGTCGAGCCGTCCACCACTGCCCGGGTCGCCGGCTTGAGCGAGCTCGTCACCACCTTGTTCAGGTTCTGCAACGCGTGCTCGTAGTCGCCGCGGGCGAAGTGCACGAACGCCACGTCGATGTGCGCCTTCTCGCGCTCCCGGCGGATCATCGCCGAGTCGCGGATCTCGATGGCCGAGCTCCAGCGCCCGCTGCAGCTTGCCGTGCTCGACGTAGTACTCGAGCACCCACGACTGGAAGGACAGCGTCACCGGCCAGTGCAGGATGGCCACGATGCCCACCGTCACCGCCGCCACCATCCAGGGCTTGAGCCCGGCGATGAGCCCCACCGCCAGCCCTGCGACGAGCAAGCCGACCGCGACGACGGCTGCCTCGCGGTTGAAGAACCGTCCCATGCCGTGCCCCTTGTGGATCGCCGGCCACCAGGGCCGGAACTCGGACTCCTTCGGTTCGTCGCTTGCGAGCCGAAGTCTGTGACCCTGACTCCGTCCGGCGCCGCTTCCCTCCGCCCGAAGTCCTTCCCAACTGCTTGATAGGACTGGCAATCATCCTCGGGCGCGGCCCGGTGTCAACCCGGGCGTACAGCCTTGTGTAGTCAGGCTCTTTCGGTTTCTATAGCCGCTCGGAGGAGGCACGCCATGCTGCTCGCGGTCGACGTCGGCAACACCAACATCACCCTGGGCGTCTACGAGGGCACGAGCCTCAAGGACCACTGGCGGGTCGAGACCAGCACCCGCAAGACCGCCGACGAGTACGGCATCCTCATCACCCAGATGTTCGCCCGCTCGGGCATCGACGCGAAGAAGGTCGACGCGGTGGCGGTCTCCTCGGTCGTCCCGCCCATCCAGTTCACCATCCGCTCGATGTCCAAGCGCTACTTCGGCTGCGACCCGCTGTTCGTCGGCCCTGGCGTGCGCACCGGCATGCCGGTGCTCTACGACAACCCGGCCGAGGTGGGCGCCGACCGGGTGGTCAACGGCGTCGCCGCCTACGAGCGCTGGAAGTGCTCGCTCATCATCGTGGACTTCGGCACCGCCACCACCTTCGACGCGGTCAGCGCCAAGGGCGAGTACCTGGGCGGCAGCATCTGCCCGGGCATCATCGTCAGCATGGACGCGCTCTTCCGCGCCGCGAGCAAGCTGCCCCGGGTCGAGTTCGTCCGCCCCCAGCACGTGGTGGGCCGCAACACGGTCAACAGCATGCAGTCGGGCCTGGTCTTCGGCTACGTGGGCCTGGTCGACGGGCTGTGCACGCGGATGTCGGCCGAGATGGGCAGCAAGCCGAAGATCGTCGCGACCGGCGGCCTGGCCCCGCTCATCGCCGCCGAGAGCAAGACCATCTCCGAGGTCGACGACTTCCTGACGCTGGACGGACTGAGGATCATCCATGACCGAAACCGCTGACCCCAACGCCCCCGTCGCCCCGGCCGAAGGCGCCCCCGCGCAGGCTCCCGCCCTCCCGGTGCTGGATGTTGCCGCGGTGGCGGTCGTGGACGTCATGCCCGAGGTCGCGCCGCTCTCCATCGAGCGGATCCCGCCCAACTTCCGCAAGCACGCCGACCCCAAGAGCCCGGTCCCGCTGCGCGGCATGGCCGCCAAGGGCCTGGTGCCGCTCGCGCCGCCGGACATGTGCGTCTGCCTGGCGCTGCTCGCCGGCGACCCGGATGCCGGCGTGGTCGCCTCGTCACGCAAGACCGCGGGCGGGCTGCCGGACAAGATCCTCTCGGTGGCGCTGCGCGACGAAGGCGCGAGCCCCCGCGTGCTGCACTTCTTCGCCGAGTGCCTGGCGGGCAAGGACCAGCCGCTCGAGTACATCGCGCTCAACAACACCACCCACGACGCGACCGTCGCGCAGATCGCCGCGGGGACCACCAGCGGCCGCATCCTGGAGATCATCGCCAACAACCAGCTGCGCGTGCTGCGCAGCGAGAGCGTGCTCCGGGCGGTGCTCAACAACCCCGCCACCAGCAAGGCGCTGGTGGACCTGACCTGCGACTTCTGCGTCCGCAACGGCCTGTGCCTCATCGACCTGCCGGTGATGATCGAGGCGCACGTCCGCATCCACGGCAAGAAGCCCGACGCCGTGCTCGCCATGGAGGCCGGTGAGCCTCCGCCACCGCCGCCGGACACCGCCGAAGCCCTGATCGAAGAGTTCGGCGAGGCCCTGACCAGCGCCGCCGCCCCTCCCATGGAGGAGGGCAAGCGGATGAACCTGACCCAGCGCGTCGGCAAGATGGGCGTCTCCGACCGCATCAAGCTGGCGACCCTGGGCAACAAGGAGGCGCGCACCATCCTCTTGCGCGACCCCAACAAGTTGGTGCAGGCGGCGGTCATCGGCTCGCCGCGCATCACCGACGGCGAGGTGGCCAACCTCGCGCACTCCAAGACCACCTCCGACGAGGTGCTGCGCCGCATCTACATGTCGCGCGAGTGGACCCGCCAGTACTCCATCAAGCTGGCGCTGGTGAAGAACCCGAAGGTGCCTCTGGCCATCGCCATGCGCTTCATGTCGACGCTGCGCGACTCCGAGATCAAGGAGCTGGCCAACAACAAGAACGTGCCCTCGCAGGTCCGCATCAACGCGAAGAAGATGACGGAGAAGAAGGGGTAGGGCGGGCTCCGGGCTGCGGGCATCGGGAAAAGCGAACGCCGCGATCTCCTCGGAGATCGCGGCGTTTTGGTTCGTCTGAAATCTGGAGCCCGGACTCCTCGATCTCGCCGTCGTCGCCGTCAGACCGGGCTTCTCCTCGCCCTTGAGCCGGGCCTGGGCGGGCTTCCGGGAAAAGCGAACGCCGCGACCTCCTCGGAGATCGCGGCGTCTTGTTCTACCCGAAGCCCGGGGCCCGAAGCCCGAAGCCTAACTCACCGCTTCCTCGATCAGCTCGCCGTCGTCGCCACCCGACGCCGGGGCCTCGTCGAGGACCGCGAGCGCGGCCGAGAGGGCCTTCTTGGTCTTCTCGCGCAGCTTCTCCTCGCCCTTGAGCCGGGCCTGGGCCTTGGCGGCCTTCTGCTCGTTGCTGGAGTTGGACTCCTCGAGCTCCGCCACGCGGGTGCGCAGGTTCTGGGCCTCCTCCTCGAGTTGCGGCACCTTCTCGGCCTCGGACTTGGCGGAGGCGAGCTCGGTCTCGAGCTGCGAGACCTTCTCCTTGGCCTCCTCGGCGGCCGACCGGGCCGACTCGAACTCGCCCTTGAGCGCGTCCAGGGCGGTCTTGCTGGAGGCGGCCTCGGCCTGGGCGCTTTCGAGCTGCTTCTGCATGTCCGCGACCTGGTCCTGGGCCTGGTCGAGCTCGCCCTGGGCCGCCGACAGCTTGGCCGAGAGCGAGCGGATCTCGTCCTTGCCCTGGTTGACCTGGGTCTCCAGGCTCTTGCGGTCCTTGGTGGCCCCTTCGGCGCGCTGGGTCAGCGTCTTGATCTGCGCGTCCTTCTTGGCCGCCTCGGTGGTCAGCTCGCTGGACTTCTGCTCGAGGGAGTTGAGCTTCTCCTCCATCTCGACGATCTTCTGGTCCTTCTCGTTGACCTCGCCCTTCAGGCGCAGGATCTCCTTGTCCTTCTTGGTGCTCTGCTCCTTGAGGGCGAAGACCTCCTTGGACGAGCCGCTGGTCGTGTTCTTGACCGCGTCGAGCTCGTTGGTCTTCTCGGTGACCTGGTCCTCCAGCTCGCGGACCTTGCCCTCGAGCTCGCCGACCTTGGCGCGCAGGGTCTGCAGCTCGCCGTCGTCCATGTCCACCGGGACCGAGGTGGGCAGCCGGGGCATCCGCTTGGGCTCGGGCTTGGGCTTCTCGGCGGGCGGGGGCTCCTTCACGTCGTCCAGGGGCTCGAGCGCGTCGAGGACGACGTCGTCTCCCGCCTTGTCGCCCGTGCCCAGGGAGTCGAGCGCGTCGGTGGCCTCGCCGCCCAGGTCGTCGAGCTTCTCTTCGACGGCCGGGGGCTCCTCGATGAGCCCTTCGTCGGAGGGGGCGACGACGGGCTCTTCGGCCGCGGCGTCACCGCCCGCGGCCTCCTTCGGGTCGTCGCTGATGTTCTCGAAGGCGGCGTCCAGCATGTCCAGGTCGGGGTCGGCCCGGGTCTCGCCGCCCTCGGGCTTCTCGACGAGCGGCTCGTCCTCGCCCAGGTTCGACAGCCCCAGGCTCTCGTCCTCTAACACCAGGTCGCCGCCGGCGGGCTCGGGCAGGCCGATGAGGTTGCCGATCTTCTCGAGGATGGCCGGCGGGTCGAAGGGCTTCTTGAAGTACTCCTCGGCGCGGGCCTTGAGGCGCTTGTGGCTCTCGAACCCCTCCGCGTCCTTGCCGATGATGATGACCGGGACCTTCTTGAGCTCGTCGTCCTTCTTCAGCTTGCCGCAGATGATGTAGCCGCTCTGGCCTGCAGACAGCTCGACGGACAGGATGATGAGGTCGGGCTTCTCGCGCTTGACGAGGTCCACCGCGGCCTTGCCGTCGCCGGTGTCGGCGACCGCAAAGCCCTTGCCTTCCAGCTCCGCGCGCAGCTTCGCGGAGAACCCCGCATCGCTTTCGATGATGGCGATCTTCTTGGACATGGTCTCCGCCCGAAAAGGACACGAAAGGAGCGGCCTTCACGGGTGTCCCATGAAAGGCCGCTTCGACGGGCGAATCGTAGATGGATGGATTGGGAGAGTCAACGAAGCAGCCCGAGTGATTTCAGGCTGTTAGTCCGTCAGGCGGCTCCGGAAAACAGAGCGAAGCGCTACTGGTTGCCAGCGGCAGCCGCCGGGGGAGCGTCGTCTTGCTTGGGCAGCGGCTGGAGCAGCTCCACGAGCTGCTGCTCGTCCAGGTCGCTGACCACGGTGTAGGCGATCTCCTTGTCCTTCCAGACGACGACGTTGTAGCCGCGCTGGTTGGCGAGCATCACGTCGCGGTCGGCGATGCGTCGGCCAGCAGGCAGGCGCAGGTCGGGGTCGTCGTAGACCAGCAGCGAGACGCGCTTGGCGCTGGGAATGGCGGCGTTGCCGGCCCCGCGAGGCCCGTAGACGACGTAGGCGGCCGGGTGGCCGTTGAGCTGGGAGAGGCGGGCGCCGCGCAGGGCGACGTTGCGCAGCTCGGGGATGCGCGAAGGGGCGAAGTCGACGCGGCCGCGCAGCCAGTCGCGGACCGGCTGGGACTGCTCGCCCTGGGCCTGGACGTCCAGGGGCAGGTCGCGCTGGTGGTGGAGGATGGCCTCCTGGATGAGGCGGTTGGCGGGCTCGGGGCTCGTGCCGGAGAGCCAGACGACGGTGGCGATGGTGGCGGCGGCGGCGAGGCTGGCGGGGACGAGGTAGGAGGGCTTGAGGTAGCGCGTGATCGGCGTGGGAGCGCGCTCCTTCTCGAGCGAGGCCTCGATCCGGTCGCGCAGGGTCGCCGGGGCCAGGGCGGAGGCGGCCCCGGAGGCGACCTCGCGCATCTTGCGCTTGAAGGCCCGCTGCTCCTCCACCTCGCGGCGGCAGGCCTCGCAGGTCCCGAGGTGGGCGTCGGCGTCGGCCTTCTCGGGGCCGTCGAACTCGCCGTCCACGTAGGCGAAGAGGAAGGGTTCGAAGTCCTGGCAGTTCATGGCGCCGCGCCCGGGCTTTCCGTCGTCGATGCGACCGCTGCTGCTGGTGGAACGTCCCGTCAAGGTCCGCCTCCGTGCCTCTCGAGGAGTGGCAGGCAGGAAGGTGTGTGGTCTGCGTCCGTCTTACGACTGCGCCTTGCGGCGCCGGTACTCTTCCAAATCGGCAGGAGCGTGCTCGGCCTCTTCGTCCTTGAGGACTCCGCTCTCCTGCGCGTAGTGCTTGAGCATCTTCTGGAGCAGCTTGCGGCCGCGGTACAGCCGGCTCATGACCGTGCCCACCGGGCAGCCGAGGATGTCGGCGATCTCCTTGTAGGAGAACTCCTGCAGGTCCGCCAGGATGACGACCAGGCGGAAGTCGAGCGGGAGCTCGGTCGATGGCGCCCAGGATGTCGTCGGAGAGCAGGCGCTCGAAGAAGTACTGCTCGGGGTTGGCGGCGTAGTCGGTGGCGTCGCGGCTGATGAACCGCTCGTGGACCGTCTCGCGCTCGCTGCCCTCGACGACCGTGCGCTCCTTGACCCGGCGGCGGTAGCGGTTGATGAACGTGTTGGTGAGGATTCTTGAAGAGCCAGGCCTTGATGTTGGTCCCGCGCTCGAACTTGTCGAAGAAGCGGTAGGCGCGCAGGAAGGTGTCCTGCACGAGGTCCTCGGCATCCCGCTCGTTCTTGGTCAGCCGCAGCGCTGCGGAGTACATCGGGTCGAGGTGCTGCAGCGCCAGCTCCTCGAACTCGCCCCTGGTCTGGTTGTCCTGCCTAAAGTCGAGCATCGACTCACCAACGCGGCTTCGGTCCGGCACTTCGCCTGTCTTGGAACCGAACTCTGTCCGCGCCGCCCTTTGTCGTTCAGCCGATAGATTACGCACCCTTTTTCTGCCTTCCCAAACAGCCGCGCCCGTTGGCCATTCCCACGGCCGCGCGACGGCTCGCCCACCTGCCCTCAAGGTCTCGAATTCACGGCATTATTCCAACGCGGCTGGATTGGGAATGTTCCGGCTCGGGAATGAAGCGAGCGCGGCGTCCAGAAACGCCGTGTCTACGAAGGGTTGAGTCGGTGGCCGGAGTCGGAAAGGTGTCACCGAAAGTGCCGGGGGCTTCGGGCTGCGGGCTCCGGGCTTCGGGTCAAGCCGCCGGGCAGCGGTGCCCGAAGGGACGGACCAAAGGGTAGTATCCCCCGGCAGAGCCGGGGGCTTTACCGCCGCTGGCCCCTCAAAGGGGCCTCTTCGCGGCGGATCCTGTTCCGAGAGAGCCCCAAGGAGACATCGGTTCACCGAGGAGGCGCGAAGAATGTGGGGTGAAGCAGATTCCCGGAATCGTCAAACTTCTGAGGCCTCCCCGGCAGAGCCGGGGGGACTCCCGCTGCGCTAGTCAAGGCCGCGGTCGTACAGCTCCTCCTCGGACAGGCCGAAGTAGTGACCGACCTCGTGGACCAGGGTGATCCGGATTCTGCTCGAGGAGCTCGTCCTTGGTGCGGCTGCGGCGCTCGAGGTTCTTCTGGAAGAGGACGATGGCCGTCGGATTGCTGCTCATGGAGTCGCCGTCGAAGCGGCCCATGAGCAGGTCGGGGGACTGGGGCGGGTCGTGCCAGCGCAGCTCCTCGACGGTGGGGAGTGGAAGGACGGTGATGGTGACGTTGGTCAGGCGCTCGCGGGCCTGTCGAGGCAGCGCCGCCAGGGCCTCGTGGACCGTGCGGTCGAACTCCTCGGCGGACAGCTCGACCGGGACGGGGAACTCCTCGGGCGAGAGGCTTCTGGCCTTGCGGAAGTGGCGCCGGGCGGCGCTCTCGTCGCCGGCCCGCTCGGCGACGAGGGCCAGGTAGTGGTGGGCCCGGGCCTGGCGTGGGTGCCTGTCCAGGAGCCGCTCGAAGGCCTTCTTCGCCTCGTCGAAGCGCAAGAGCTCGAAGAAGGCGACGCCGTGCTCGAGCGCCACCTCGGGGTCGTCGGGGGCGAGGGCGACGGCCTCCTCGAGCAGCGGGAGGGCGCGGTCCGAGCGGCCGGCCTCGTCGAGGGCGACGCCGGAGAGGTAGAGGAAGTCGGCGACGAGCGCCTTCTCGCCACGGCGGCGGGCGAGCTTGAGGCCGCGCTCGCACAGGCGCAGGGCGTCCTCGAGGGCGTCGCGGTCCTCGGAGAAGTCGAAGAGGAGCAGGTCGACGGCGCCGCGGAGGATCTCCCAGGTCGTCGGGGCCGGCCTTGAGGGCGGCGAGGTAGGCCTCGTAGGCCTCCTCGGTGCGGCCCAGCGCCGTCAGCGCCGCGGCGCGGTAGTGCAGGGCGTCGACGGACTTCGGGGCCCGCTCGAGCGCGGCCCCGGCGGCTTCGAGGGCGCGCTCGGGGTCGTCGCCGGCCAGGGCGTCCTCGGCCTGGTCGAGCAGCTCTTCGAGGCTCTCGTCATGGGGCTGGGTCGGTCGGGCCATGGCGAGCGGGAAGCTATCACCCTGAAGCGTGCGGAGTCGTGGCGAGGGGTGCTACTGTCGCGCGCCGTGCGAATTCTGGTGGTCGACGACGATCTGGAGCTGTGCACGCTGCTCTCGCGGTTCTTGGAGCGGCACGGCTTCGACGTGACGAGCGCCGGGGACGCGCTGCAGGCCCTGGACGCCCTCGAGCGCGAGCCGATCGACTTCGTCATCACCGACCTGATGATGCCGATGGTGGACGGCCTGGCGTTCCTGGAGGCGGTGCGGTCCGACCCGCGCCGCAAGAACCTGCCGGTCATCTTCGTCACCGCCTACCCGGACGACCGCAAGGCCGAGGAGTCCTTGCGCAAGGGCGCGGCGTTCTTCTTGCCCAAGCCGGTGGACTTCGACCGGCTGCTGACCATCATCCGCTTCGCAGAGTAGGGCTTCGGGCTTCGGGCTGCGGGCTTCGGGAACTGCCGGTTTGACCCGACCCGGGGCCCTGGGGCCCGACCCGGCCCGCCCAGCGCCGGCTTGACCCGGGGCGCGAAGCCCGCAGCCCGAGGCCCGCCCCCCAGCGCCGGCTTGACCCGAAGCCCGCAGCCCCGAAGTCCCCTCGCCGGGCTTGACCCGAAGCCCGAAGCCCGCAGCCCGAAGCCCTAGTCAAAGTACCCGTGCAGGTAGAATCGCCCGTCCTGCCCGTCCCGGTAGAATCCAGCAGCCGCCCAGCCCCGCCACCAGCGCCCGGTAGTAGTCGCGGGCGTAGCCCGGGCCGCGCCACCACTCGCCCAAGAGCCGCTCGGGCCCGCGCACCGAGGCCGCCACGTGCCGCTTGGGCCCGATGCGCACCGCCACGATGCGCCCCGACGGCGAGAGCTCGACCTGCAGCGGCTGGGGCTCCTTGAGCAGCCGCGTGGGCCGCGTCCCGGCCCGCAGCAGCGGGTCCTGCGCCAGCGGCACGGTGCCGCACGGGGGCGGCTCGCCCTCGCGCGAGAGCAGCCGCGCCAGGAACGCCCGCCGCGGCTTGCCCGCCTGCACGCCGGGACGGGCCGCGCGGGCGGCCGCCGAGGAGGAGCCGCCGCCGGCCGGACCTTCGCCGGCCCGGAACGGGACGGCCTCCCAGGCCCGCTCCGGGCAGTGCCGGTCCGCCGGCCGCGCGGCGAAGAGCGAGCGCTCGCCCAGGCTCGAGCGCAGCCGCGCCAGCACCGCCTCGAGGGCCTCGTCGACCTCGGGGCGGTCGCCCACGCACAGCTGGACCCGCTCGGCGGGGCCGGTCTCCAGCGCCTCGACGCCCACCCCCACCACCGGGGCGCCCACCTTCACGTCGGAGAGCCGCTCGCGGAAGACGTCGAGGAGCAGCCGCGAGGAGCTGGTGGGGCGCGCCAGCGGCAGCTCGACCCGCGTCTCGCCCTTGGGGTCGAGCCGCAGCTGCACCTCGAGCCGCGTCAGCGCCAGCCCCCGCCCCGACAGCCGCGCGGTGAGCCGGTCGAGCACCGCCTTGAGCGCGAAGAGCACCGGCTCGAGCGTCTCCGAGGGCCACTCGAGGGCGAGCGACTCGACCAGCGGCGGGGCGGGGCGCAGGGGCAGGAGCGGCCGCGGGTCGTCGCCCTGCGCGAGCCGCTGCAAGAGCACCCCCTCGGAGCCGAAGCGCGCCGCCACCCCCGACGCCGGCAGCGCCGCCAGCTCGCCCAGGGTCTTCAGGCCCATCGCCGAGAGCGCCCACAGGAGCGGCTCGGGCGCCGGCAGCGCGGACAGGGGCAGCGGCGAGAGCGCGCGGGCGACCGGGCCGGTGACCACCGCGGGGCGGGGGCGGTGCTGGGCCAGCGAGAGCGCCGCGAACTTGCCGTCGGCCACCACCAGGCTCGCCCGGTAGCCCAGCGCCTGGCAGCGGTCAGAGAGCACCTGCAAGAGCCCGGCTTCGCCCCCGAAGAGCGGCGCGGCGCTGGCGTCGGCGCAGAGCGCCTCGGGGCCGCACGGCTCGACCGCCGGGCTGCCCGCCAGCAGCGCCTCCGCCAGGCCCTCGAGGGCGCGCAGGTCGGCCGCCGGGTCGTCGGGCAAGAGCCGAAGGCCGGGGCAGGCGGCCCGCGCCTCGGTGCCGGTGGCCCCCAGGCTCACCCCCGCCACCAGCGCCAGCCGCGAGGCCGCCACCACCTGCTCGCCGCGCTCGTTCACCCGCACCACCGCCACCGGCTTGTGGGCGAGCGAGCCGTCCTCGCGCAGCCGGCGCTGGACGAGGAAGCGCGGCAGGTACACCCCCACCACGCGTGGGCTGCGCGGCCCTCCGTCGGGGCGCTCTCGGGGGCTGGAGGCGGGGGCGGCAGGGGCGGGAGAGGGAGGGGCCATGGGGGGCGCTCTTAGGGCTCGCGGGCAGGGGCCCTGAGCTGGTCGGCCCCGGGCAAAAGGACGAGGCGGGCCGTGGGGCTGCCTTCGACGGAGGAGGAGGGGCCGCGGCGACCGTCGGGAGCGCGGCCGTCCTCCGGGGCGGCCGGGGCGCCCAGCTCCTCGGGCAGCGGCAGCCGCCCGCGTGCGGTGCGGCCCGGCGGGCCCATGCGGTTGCGCTCGACGGTGAGCAGCAGCTCGGCCTCGCTCGTGCGCTCGACGTTGACCCGCACCGAGGCGTCGAGCCCGGTGGGCGCCGCCGACAGGACGACCATGGCCGTGCGGCCGGTCTCAGCGGCCTCGAGCAGCCGCCGGCTCCACGGGCCCGCGGGCCCGGCCAGGCGGGGCAGGTCGGCGACCACCGCGGCGAAGGCCCGCGAGCGGGCGAGCAGCGCCGCCGCACGGGCGCCCAGCTCCTCGTCGCGCGGTCGCACGACGAGCAGCCGCGAGAGGTCGGCCCCCAGCGCCCGGGCCGCGGGAGGGTAGAGCTCGCCTGCCGGGTCGACGAAGGCTGCCAGCTGTCCGCCCCGGGTGGCCTGGCTCAGGGCCAAGAGCGCCAGCGTGGTCTTGCCCGAGGCGGGCGGCCCGCACAGCTCGACCACCCGGCCCAGGGGAAACCCCCCGCCCGGCAGCAGCGCGTCGAGCGGGGCGAAGCCCGAGGCCAGCACCGGCCGGTCGGGCGACGCGGTCGTCTGCCTGCGTGCGATCTCGTCGCGCAGCTTGGCGATGAGGGCCTGGGCCTTCGACGGTTCCATGGGGGCAAAAGCCTCGCCCTGACTGTAGCTGAACGGCCGTTCAGCTACAAGTTCCCGGCCGGGTCCCCGGAGCCTCCGACCCACGACCTCTGGGCCGTTTCCAGGCTCCGGGGCCGATCGCGGCCTCCTTGGATCCGCCAAGGTCGCCAAGGGGCCAAGGTCGCCAAGCACTGCTGGCTTTCCGGCTCTTGGTGCCAGCTTCCGTACATGACGCTGGAACCGGTGCCCCCACGCCCAGCCCTGGCTCGATGCCCCGCCGACTCCGCATACAAAGCAGGCCTTGGCGACCTTGGTCCCTTGGCGACCTTGGCGTTGATCCGGCCGGGGCACGGCTGCCGTCGTTCGACGCCGCTACGGTGCGCAGGCGTGTCCTGGAGGCGCCGCCCGCGCCACCGGCCGGCCCTCCTCCCACACCACCGGCACCTCGCGCCAGACCTCGCGCACGAGCTCGCACCACGGCTGGTGGAACACGCGCAGGTCCACGGCCGTCCGGTCGCCCAGCTCGGTCGCCGCGTACAGCGTCCGCCCGGAGAGCGCCAGGTGCGCCACCGGGCCGTGCAGCTGCTCGACGTGCAGCCGGGCGCCGTTGGCCGCGTCCCACACGCCCACGAGCCCGTTGGCATAGCCCGCCACCAGCGTCCCCATCGGCCCCGGGAGCAGCCGCTCGACCGGGCTCGCCGGCACGTCCTCGAACCGGAACTGCGCGCCCGCCTGCGAGCCGGCGAGCAGCTCGACGTTGCCGTCCTTGAACCCCACCGCCAGCGCGCCGCCCGGCAGCCGCGCCAGCGCCGTCGCCCCCAGGTCGGCCGCCGTCCGAGCACGCTCGGCGCCCTGCGCGTCGAACACCGCCACCTCGCGCCCCTGCGCCACCAGGAGCTCCCCGGCCTCGGACACCGCCGCGCTCGCCCCCTCGGCCAGCTTCTTGGCCGTCCCGTCCTCGACCAGCAGCGACACCTTGCCGTCCCAGCCCAGCGACAGGCACCCGTGCGCCAGCGCCGACACCTGCCACAGCGAGCCCGTCGCCCTCGCCGCCGCCAGCCGGCGGTCCGCCCCCAGGTCCCAGATCTCCAGCTCGCCCGCGTGGCTGGCCAGGCACAGCCGCGAGCCGTCCTCGGACACCGCCGCGCGCGCCGCGCCCGACTCCACCGCCGCCCGCCAGCGCTCGCCGCCCCGCGCGGCCGCCGCGCCGTCCAGCGAAACCCAGCCCTGGTGCGTGCAGAGCTCCGGCGGCGTGGCGCGCATCAGCGGCGCGCGCCAGGCCGGACGCCCGGTCGCCGCCTCCCACAGCCGCACCGTGCCGTCGTCGCTGGTGGTCGCCGCCCGCGTCCCGTCCGGCGAGAAGCGCACCGCGTTGACCTCGCTGCGGTGCCCGCGCAGCACCACCGGCTCGCCCGTGTCGAGGTCGACGAGCCGCGCCGTCCCGTCCGAGCAGGGCACGCCCAGGGTCCGGCCGTCGGGGCTGAAGGCGAGCCAGTAGGTGCGCCCGCACGAGAGCGCGAGCTCCTGCTTCTCGCCGCTGACCAGGTCGCGCAGCACGACGCGCCCGTCCGAGCCCGAGGTGGCCAGCCGCCGGCCGTCGGGGTGGAACGAGACGCCCCACATCTCGTCCGTGTGGTCGGTGAACGACGCGACGAGCGTCCCGGTCGAGGCGTCGAAGACCCGCGTCACCATGTCCACCGCCGCCGCGGCAATCTTCGTCCCGTCGGGGCTGAAGGCGAGCCGCCGGGCGCCCACGAGCCGGCTCGTCCACAGCGCCCGTCCGTCGGCAGGGTCCCACGCCCGCAGCGTGCCGTCGGCCGACGCGGTCGCCAGGCGCCTGCCGTCGGGGCTGAAGACGAGCCCGCCCAACAGCTCCGCCGCGTGCCCCTCGAGCACCCGCACCAGGGCCCCCGTGCGCCCGTCCCACAGCCGCACCAGCCGGTCCTCGGCGCAGGTGGCGAGCAGCGCACCGTCGGGGCTGTAGGCGAGCCCGTGGAGGGCGCCGCTGTGCCCGCGCAGCACCCGGCGGACTTCGCCGGAGGCGGCGTCCCACAGCTGGACCGTGCCGTCCTCGGGCCCGGCGGCCAGCCCCTTCCCGTCGGGGCTGAAGGCCACCTCGCGCTGCGAAAGCGGCGACAGGCTGCGCCGCGAGGAGACGCGGGCCGGCCGCAGCAGGAAGATGTTGCCGTCCGAGGCGCCGGTGGCCAGGAAGGCGTCGCCCGGGCCGAAGGCCAGCCCGTAGGCAGGCGCGGCCGAGCCCAGGCTCGAGTACCGGGCCAGCTCCACCCCGCTCGACGGGTCCCACAGCCGCACCGTGCCGTCGGTGCTGGAGGTGGCCAGCGCCTTGCCCGAGCGCGCGTAGGCGAGCGCCATCACCCGCGACTGGTGGCCGTGGATGACGGACAGCGGCGCCCCCGAGGCCGGGTCCCACAGCCGCACGGTGGCGTCGTGGCCCGCCGAGGCGAGCCGCGTGCCGTCCGGCGAGAAGGCGACCGTGATCACCCGGCCCACGTGGCCCAGGAGCGCGTGCCGCTCTCGGCCGCTCGCGGCCTCCCACAGCCGCACCGTGCCGTCGTTGCTGCTCGCCGCGACGAGCCGGCCGTCGGGGCTGAAGGCGACCCCGGAGGAGGGCGCGCGGTGGCCGGTGAGCGTGCGCTCCAGGCGGCCCGCGCGCCAGTCCCACAGGCGCACGCCGCCGTCGGCCCGGGTGGAGGCGAGCAGCCGGCCGTCGGGGCTGAAGGCGACCGCCCGCCCGCCGCCCTCCTCGGTGCTCAGCAGGGTTCGCACCAGCGTCGTGAGGTCCCACACCGCGAGCTCGCCGCCCCAGGTCTGCAAGGCGAGCCGCAGCCCGTCCGGCGAGAAGCGCACATTCAGCACCTGGTCCTTGTTCCCGCGCAAGAAGCGCGTCGAGCCGGCCTGGGTGTCGACCAGGGCGATCGACGAGTCCTGCTTGCCGACGGCGATCGTCCGGCCGTCGGGGGAGACGTCCAGGTCGGAGATGACCGGGCCCACCTCGCGCCGCCAGAGGATGGGGCTCTGCTCGAGCTGCCACCACAGGCCGCGGGCCATGGGCGAGTCCTTGCGCTCGAGCGCCACGCGCAGCTTGGCCCGCGCCTCCAAGCCGTCGCCGCGAAGCCAGGCGGCGCGGGCGCCCTCGAGCAGCGCCTCGGCGCCGCGCTCCTCGGCGCGCTCGCGCAGCGCGTCGGCGTGACGGGCCTGGGCCAGCTGCACCAGGGCGATGGCCAGGAGCACGAAGATCGACGCGCCCAGGGCGATGCGGCGGGCGCGCACCCGCCGGCGCGCGGCCTTGCGGCCCGACTCGAGGAAGGCCGCGACCCGCTCGGGCAGCCGCGTCCCCAGCCGGTCGGCGCGGCGCAGCGCCTCGCGCAGCGCCTGGCCCCGCCAGACCTCCTCGCGGCGCCGGCCCCGGCGCTCCCACAGCTCGGCCGCCCGACCGGCGTCCTCCAGGAAGACCAGGTCCTCGCGCCCCTCGTCCATCCAGCGCGCGAGCCTGGCCCACGCCTTCACCAGCGCCTCGTGCACCAGCTCCAGCGCGACCTCGCCGCCTTCGGCGCTCGTCTTGCGCGCCACCACCATGCGCGCCTCGAGCAGCCGGTCGAGCACCGCCGGCGCGCGAGCGCCCAGGCCCTGCAGCGCCTCGCGCCGCGGGACGACGCGGCGGTAGCCGTCGGGGGTGACCAGCCGCAACAGGAGCGAGCGAGCCGCGGCCACCTCGTCGTCGGCCAGCCCCTGCAGCACCGCGTCGGCGTGCGTCGCCAGCGCCCCGGCCACCCCGCCCATCTTCTGGTAGGCCTCGCGGCGCAGGAGCCGGTCCTGGCGGTCGCGCCGCTCCCAGAGCAGCTCGCCGGCGAACTGGAGCAGCGAGAGCGCGGCGGGCTCGCCCTCGACCTCGGCCACCATCTGCGCGGCGAGCTCGGGCGGTTCGTAGCGGTAGCCCATCGCCGCCACCGGGCGGGTGAGGGTGTCGCAGAGCGCCTCCGGCCCGGGGGCGCGCAGCACCGTGACCCGGCTCAGGGCGTCGCGGGCCGCCTGCGACTCGGCGGCGCGGCCCAAGAAGTCGTCGCGCAGCGTGAAGATCACCCGCACCGGGCCCTGGGGGTCGTCGGCGGCGCGGCAGAGCGCCTCGACGAAGGAGCGCGCCTCGGCCGCCGCGCCCAGGGTGAAGGCCTCCTCGAGCTGGTCGACGAAGAGCAGGACCGGGCAGCGCTCCTTCTCGGACAGGGCCGTGAGCTTGAGCGAGAGCCGCGCCGGCGACTCGCTCAGCTCCAGGGCGAGCGCGGCCTCGGCGGCGGCCGCCGTCGTTCCCTCCGGGCTCGGAGCGCCCTGGGCCGCGGCGAGGTCCTCCGCAGGAACCTCGACGGCCTCGGTCTCGGTGAGGTCGGGGTCGGGACTGGAGGCGGGCAGGTTCTTGACCGTGGCCGCCCGCAGCGTGGCGTCGGCGCCCGAGTCGCGCAGCACGGGCAGGCTCGAGCGCTCGCCGGCCGACAGCCGCGCCGCCAAGGCGCGGAAGGGGTGCTTGCCGGGGCGCAGGCGCAGCACGACCCAGCGCCCCTGCTCGCGCAGCCGCGGGATGACGCCGGCCTGCACGAAGCTGCTCTTGCCGGCGCCCGAGGGGCCGACCACCGGGAGCACCGCCTCGTCGCGCATCCGCTCGAGGAAGGACTCCACCTCGGCGCCGCGGCCGAAGAAGAGGTTCGCGTGCTGCTCGGAGAAGGGCAAAAGGCCGCGGAAGGGGCGGGAGACGCCCGAGTCCTGGCGGGCGCCGCTGATGGCCCCCGCCAGCTCGCGGGCCACGCTCGCCGCGTCGGGGCGCGCGGCCGGGTCCCGGTCGAGGCAGCGCGCGAGCAGGGTGAGCAGCTCGGGGGCGAGCGCCAGGTCGCGGTCGACCAGCGGCGCGCCGAAGCGGATGAGCGTGCCCATCTGCGAGAGGGGCAGCGACTCGTCGACGGGGTGGCGGCCCACCGAGGAGCTCGTGCAGCACCATCCCCAGGGCCCAGACGTCGTCGCCCATCGAGCCCGCCTCGCCGGCCCACATCTGCGGCGACATGTACATCGGCGTGCCGGAGAGGGTGCTGGCCTGCCCGGCGCCGCAGCTGGGCGCGACCAAGGCCTCCTCGCCCTCGGCGCCGCCCATGAACTTGGCCAGCCCGAAGTCGACCACCCGCAGCCGGCCGTCCTTGGGGATGACGACGTTCGCGGGCTTGAGATCGCGGTGGAGGATCTGGTGGGCGTGCGCCTCGGCGATCGCTTCGGCGATGGCCAGCCCCAGGCGCAGCGCCTCGGCGGGCGAGGGCGGGCTCTCCTCGAGGCGGTCGGCCAGCGTGCGGCCCTCGAGGTACTCCATGGCGAGGTAGGGCAGGCCCTGGTGCTCGCCGACGCCGTAGACGATGACGACGTGGGGGTGGGAGAGCTGGGCGGTGGCCCGGGCCTCGACGAGGAACCGCTCGCGCGCCTGGGGGTCGGCCAGCGCCTCGCCGCGGATGACCTTGAGCGCCACCTTGCGGCCCAGCCGCGTGTCGCGGGCCAGGTAGACCTCGCCCATGCCGCCGCGGCCGACGAGGCGGACGAGGCGGTAGTGGTCGACCTGGCCGCCGGGGGCGAGCAGGGGACTCGAGGGAGCGGCTGCGGCGTTGGTCAAAGCGGGCGGGATGCTAACCGACCGGCCTGCCGCCTGCGAAGCGCGGCGAGACGAGCCGTCAGTTGCAGATGCCGGACGTGCAGGTCTGGCCCGTCGGGCACGGGCCCACCGCACCGCACTTGCACAGGCCGGCCTCGCAGCGGTCGGTGGCGGGCGGAGCGCACACCGCGCACACCGTGCTGCCGGAGCCGCAGGCCCCGGCGGCGGTCCCGGCGGTGCAGGTGTTCCCACTGCAGCAGCCGGCGCAGCCGCTGGCCGCATCGCAGACGCAGTTGCCGCCGCTGCAGCGCAGGCCGGCGCCGCAGGCGGGGCCCGAGCCGCACCGGCAGGCCCCGGACGACGAGCAGGTGTCGCCGGTGAGCCCGCAGTCGAGGCACGCGCCGCCCTGCGGCCCGCACGCCGCCGCGGTGCGCGGGGCGACGCAGGTCTTGCCGGAGCAGCAGCCCGAGGTGCAGGTCGTGGCGTTGCACACGCAGGTCGCGCTGGCGCCCGTGCCGACGCAGGCCGAGCCGGTGGAGCAGGCAGGGCTGGCCGCGCCGCAGCGGCAGGTGCCGGCGCTGCACAGGCTGGAGAGGGAGGCGTCGCAGGCCTTGCACAGCGTGCCGTTCGCGCCGCAGGCGGTCAGCTCGGTGCCCGCCTTGCAGACGTCGCCGTCGCAGCAGCCCGAAGGGCAGGAGGCCGCGGTGCAGGTGCAGGTACCGGAGGAGCAGATTCTGTCCGCTGGCGCAGGCCGGGCCGCCGCCGCAGGTGCACTCGCCCGAGGGCGAGCAGCCGTCGGCCGCGTCTGCGCAGTCCTGACAGGCTGTCCCAGGCGGCGCGCAGGTATGGGTGCCCAGGCCGGTGCACGTCTTGCCCTGGCAGCAGCCGGTGGTGCAGGAGGTGGTGTCGCAGACGCACCCGGCGGCGGTGCAGCGCTGTCCGGCCGCGCAGGCCGCGCCGCCTTTGCAGGTGCAGGCGCCGGCCGTGCAGCCGTCGGAGCGCTGGGGGTCGCAGGTCTGGCAGGCCCCGCCGGACTTGCCGCAGGCGAGCGCCGTCGTCCCGCTCTCGCACCCGCTCGCCGAGCAGCAGCCGGAAGGGCAGGAGGCCGGATCGCAGACGCACCCGGTGGCGGTGCAGTGCAGCCCCGTCTCGCACGGCGGGCCGCCGTTGCAGCCGCATTCGCCCGTGGGCAGCTGGCACTGGTTGGAGCGCAGGTCGCAGGTGACGCAAGGCGCGCCCGCGGCCCCGCAGTGATCGAAGGTCGAGGTCGCGCACCCGCTCGCCTCGCAACAACCGGTGCAGCTCGCCTGGTCGCAGGCGCAGGCGCCGGCGGAGCAGACCGTGCCGGTCTTGCAGGCCGGGCCGGACCCGCAGACGCACGCCCCGGCGACGCAGCCGTCGGAAGAGGAGTCGCAGACCGCGCACGGGGCGCCGCCCGTCCCGCACATCGAGAGGGCATCGCCGCCCTGGCAGACGTTCCCGGAGCAGCAGCCGTCGGGGCAGGAAGTGGGGTCGCAGACACAGCCGGCGCCGGTGCAGCGCTGGCCGTCCGCACAGGCCGGGCCGCCGTTGCACGAGCAGGCGCCGTCCAGACAGCGGTCGGCCACCGTGGAGTCGCAGCCCTTGCACTCGCCGCCGGCCTTCCCGCACGCGAGCGCCGAGGGCACCTCGACGCAGCCGGTCGGCCCGCAGCAGCCGGAGCAGGAGGTGGCGTCGCACTGGCAAGCGCCGGAGACGCAGTGCAGGCCAGGGCCGCACTCCGGGCCGGAGCCGCAGCGGCACGCGCCCTCGGACGAGCAGGCGTCGGCCCCGAAGCCGCAGGCGGTGCAGGACTCGCCGGCGGTGCCGCAGGCCGCGAGGGTGGGCGGCGAATGGCACTTGTTGTCGGACGAGCAGCAGCCGTCCTTGCAGGTCGTGGGGTCGCAGACGCAGGCGCCCGAGACGCAGTGCGTCCCCGCGGCGCAGCCAGGTCCCGCGCCGCAGGTGCACGCGCCGTCAGCATCGCAGGCGTCTCCGCTCCCCAGTGTGCAGTTCAGGCACGCGCCGTTCTTGGCGCCGCAGGCCTTCGCGCTCATCGCGCTGGCGTCGACGCAGCCCAGCTCCGCGTCGCAGCAGCCCTCCGGGCACTGGCAGGCGATGCACTGGTGGGCGGCGCAGACGCCGCCCTCGCACGACTTGCAGGCCTCGCCGCCCGTGCCGCAGGCCTGGTTGGTGGCTCCGGTCTGGCAATGCTGGGTGGCGTCGCAGCAGCCCTCGGGGCACTTCTGCGCCGTGCACTGGCAGGCGCCGTTGACGCACTCCTGGTCGCTCGCGCAGTCCGCCGCGCCGCAGCGGCAGCCGTCGAGCGTGCACTCCTCGTGGGAGTGGCAGCCGCAGGCCACGACCGCGAGGGTCAGCGCCACCTCGCCCGAGGTGAGCGTGACCTCCTTCTTGCCGACGGCCACCGCCTCGTAGTCGAACGCGCGGACCTCGATGCCCAGGGTCTTGCCGGCTAGGGAACGGTCGAAGACGAGCCGGACGGTCTCCGAGGCGCCCAGCGGATCGCCCGGGTCCTGCGGCGTGAAGTGGGTGGCCATCGCGGTCCCGCCGGAGGGCCGCGGGGTGATCTCGAACCGGCGCACGTCGAAGCCCGCGTCGCCGGACGCCGGGTGCTCGAGCGTGAGCAGCACCGAAGGCGGGTCGGCGCAGGCAGCCAAGGTGGCGAGCGCGAGGGCCGCGAGGCGCCAGGGGTTCGCAGGCGTCACCATTGGAGCTCGCCCAAGGTGGTCGGCGTCTTGCCGTGCTGCTGGGTCGCGACCACCGCACCGGTCACCGCGCCGCCGACGACGACCGCGCCGAGGACCGTCCAGAACCACCACTGGGTATGGACGCCGCCCTCCTTCTCGACCGCGGGCGGCGTCACCGGGGCGGGCGCGTCCGGCAGGGCGCTCGCCGGGACCGGTTCGGCCGGCTGGGCCACCACGATCTGCGGGGTGGCCTTCTTCTCCACGTCCGCCTTCAGCTGCATTTCGGAGAGCAGCGTGCGCGCGGCCTCCTCGTCGGCGATGGGGCGCGGCGCCAGCGCCAGGTAGCGGCCGAACCAGAACGCGGCCTTCTCCCAGTTGCCGAGCTTGCGCTGGCACTCGCCGAGGGTGAACAACACCTTGGGCTGCTTGCCCAGCTCCCATCCCTTTTCGAGGAGCTCGGCCGCCCGCGGGTAGTCGCCCGCCTCGAAGGCCTTCTGGCCGGCGACGCGCTCGGCCTCTCCGAGAGGTGCCGGGGCCGGCGCGGCCGCGGCGGGGGCGCGCTTCTTGGAGGCGGCCGCCAGCGCCTCGGTCGCGGTCAGCGCCGGGACGGCGAAGGCGATCCCCACGACGAGTGCGAGGGCGGCGGCGGCGCGGCTCACTTGGCTTTCCCCTTGGGACCGGCGCGGGCGGAAGGCTTGACGGCGGCCCTGGACGGCGCAAGCGGCACGACGGTGCGGAGGGGCGCGTCGGGCCGCAGGCGGACGACCGCGTCCTGGTAGCCGGCGAGCTCCAGGCGGAGCGGGAGCTCGCCCACGGTCGGCGCCGCCAGCTCGAGCGGGGTCACGCCCAGCTCCGTCCCGTCCGAGGTCCGCACCACACGCGCGCCGGCCGGGCTCGTCGTGAGCGCCACGCTGCGCGTAGTAATCGTTGCCGGGGCGATCTCGACCTCGGTGGGGACCGGGACCCGGGGGACGATGGCCGGCGCCGGCGTGCTGACGACGGCCTCGGTGGGGGCGGCGGGCACGGACGACAGGCGGCTCCAGACGTAGAGCAGTCCCAGGGTGCCGGCCAGCGCCAGCGTCACGCCGAACCCCAGCACCACGAACGGCCAGACCGGGCGCGCAGGCTTGGGGAAGAGGTGGACCTTGGCGGGCGGCTGCGTCGCGGGCAGCCAGTCGGCGAGCACGCCGTCCAGCGCGGTGCAGACCTCGGCCATCGTCTGCGGCCGCTTCTCGACGCTCTTCTGCAGGCAGCCTTCGACCAGCGTCTTCAGCGGCGCGGGGATGGGCTCGCCGCGGGGCGTGGTGGCCGGCAGCGGCGGCAGCGGCTGCGAGAGGATGTTGCCGCCCAGCTCCTCGAAGGTGCGGCCGGCGAAGGGCAGGGTCCCGGCGAGGACGCGATAGAGGACGACGCCCAGGCCCCACACGTCGGCGCGGTGGTCGGTCTTCCACGAGCCGCGCACCTGCTCGGGGGCCATGTAGCCCGGCGTGCCCACCGCCAGCCGGCCGTCGGTGCCTTCGGCGGTGCGGTTGCGCAGCTTGGCGACGCCGAAGTCGAGCAGCTTGGCGAAGTCGGTGCCGCGCTCGGTGGTGACGAAGATGTTGTCCGGCTTGAGGTCGCGGTGCACGACTCCGGCCCGGTGCCCGGCGTCGAGCGCCGAGGCCACCTGGCGCAACACGCGCACCGCGCGGCGCAGCGGCAGCGAGTTCTCGCGAAGCGCGTCCGCCAGGCTCTGGCCCTCGAGGAGGTCCATCACCAGGTACACGCGCCGGCTCCCGTCGGGCAGCACCTCGTCGGCGCAGTCGTAGATCTGGACGATGTGCTCGTTGGTGACCTTGTTGACCGCCTGGGCCTCGAGCACGAAGCGGTCGACCTCGGCCCGGCAGCGCGCCAGCTCGGGCTTGAGCACCTTGAGCGCGACCTTGCGGCCCAGCGTGCGGTGGCGCGCCATGAAGACGCGCCCGGTGGCGCCCTCGCCCAGCGGCGCCAACAGCTCGTACGGGCCGATCCGCTCGGGCGCGGCGGCCGGCTCCTCGCTCTGGGCGCTCGCCGCCGGCAGGCTCACCGCGCACTCGGTCCGCTGCAGCTCGGCCAGCGCGGCCTTCAAGGTGGAGATGGTGGGGAAGCGGTCGCGAGGGTCCTTGGCCAGGCACCGGTCGACCAGCGGCGCCACCAGCGCGAGCGCCGTGGGCAGCGGAGAGGCGGGCTCCTCCACCTGGCGGCGGCGGACGGCCGACGAGTCGCTGCCGGTGAAGGGCGGCGCCCCGGTGAGCAGCTCGTAGATGAGGACGCCCATGCCGTAGACATCGGAGGCCGGCGTCGCGCGCTGGCCGCGGACGCGCTCCGGCGAGAGGTATTCGGGCTCGACCAGCACCACGCTGCGCGGACAGGGCAGGGTGCGTCCGGGGCGCAGGAGCGCCAGCCCGAAGTCGAGCAGCTTGGCCTGGGGCGGGTCGTCGGTGGAGAGGTAGACCGACGCCGGCTTCACGTTGGCGTGGACCATCCCCTTCGAGTGCAGGAACTCGAGGGCATCGCAGATCTGGAGGAGCAGCGGCAGCGCCCTCTCCAGCCGCATCGGGCCGTCGGAGGCGAGCCGGGTGGCGAGGCTCTCGCCCACCACCTCGCTGATGACGAAGGGCCGGCCGTCGGCGCTGACCCCGTCCTTGACCCGCCGCGCCAGGTTGGGGTGGATGAGGTCCAGCCGGTTCTCGGCCTCGAGCAGGAAGCGCGCGACCACCGCCGGGTCCTCGACCAGCTCGGGCCGCATGATCTCGGAGACGACGCAGCCGAGGACGGCCGACGGGCCCACGGCCTCGGGGCGGGCGAGGAAGACCTCGGCGGCCACGCCCTCCGAGAGCTTGCGCACGACGTGGTACCCAGCGAAGAGCGACGTCGCAGTGGCGGACATGGAACCCGGCTCCCGGTGTCGGTCGATGTCCCAGGATACCGCCGCAGGGACCGGCTGGGTCTAGGCCAAAAGCCGACGCGAGGGAAGGGCCGGAGGCCGCAGGGGCGCCTGGGGCCTGAAGTCCGGAGCCTGAAGCCTAGTCGGTGACCTGCTGGTCGCTGTCGCCGGACTTCTGGGCCCCGTAGCCGCCGACGATGAAGCCGTCGCCCGTTTCGAGGGCGGCGCGCATCGCCTCCCGCTCGGCGGGGCTCATGCGCCGCACGTCCGCCTGGCCGTAGGGGAAGCGGGGCGCTCGCGCCAGGCGCCGGCGCAGCCGGGCCAGGTAGTCCTCGAGCGTGCACAGCACCCGGGCCGGGTTGCCGGCGGCGACGCTGTGCGGCGGGATGGAGCGGGTCACCACCGAGTTGGCGCCGACGATGGAGCGCGGGCCGATGGTGACGCCGGGCAGGATGACCGCGCGGGCGCCGATGTGGCAGGACTCGCGGATGTCGACCCGCCCGATGCGCGTGGCGTCCAGGAACTGGTTGGCCAAGGCGTCGTGGGCCAGGATGCACACGCCCTCGCCGAAGCCGCACTCGTCGCCGATGGAGATGAGGTGGCAGTGCGAGGTGTCGACCCACACCGAGGCCGGAAGGTTGACGTCGGAGCCGATGTGCATGCCGAGCGAGCGCAGGTGTGCCCAGCGCCGGCGCGTGACGTAGGCGTGGTAGCGCTGCGCGAAGAGGGCCCGCAGGCGCAGCGCGGTCTCCATCAGCACAGGGGGGAGAGGGAAGCCCGGGACGGGCGGTGGGGCAGGCTGCTCGCTTGCTCGTCGGGGGCGCAGCGGCTCCTGCAGGGCCTGGGGGTCGATGGGGTGGACGCGCATGCCATCGAGAAGCTAGGCAGGCGTCCGATGCGAGGGCAGGGGGACCGTCCCCATCCCAAGCAGGGACCACCGATTCGGGGGGAGGGTGCAACCCCAGCGCCGCCGCCGGCCGCGCCGAGTTCGGTGGATGCGCAGGTTGTCAGGGCAATGCGGGAGGGAAGGCCCTGTGGGGGGTGGAAGCATGAGCAAGGTGAGCATCATCGGGGCGTACAACACGGCATTCGGCTCCTTCGTCCGGCGGGATCGGGAGTCGGGACAAGTCACGGACGTCCAATCGCTCCAGGATCTGGTGGTCGAAGCCGGGCGGGGGGCGCTGGCCGACGCTCGGGTGGAGGCGGGCGAGGTCGACGCGGTCTACGTCGGCAGCTGTGCCCCGGGTCTCTTCGCCAACCAGGAGCACGTGTCGGCGGTGGCCGGGGAGATAGACGAGGCGCTGCGCTTCAAGCCGATGACCCGCTGCGAGGCCGCTTGCGCCTCGGGGTCGGTCGCCATCTACGACGCGGTCTACGCCATCGAGGCCGGACGCGTGCGCACCGCGCTGGTGGTCGGCGTGGAGAAGATGAACCTCCTCGACACCCGGGGCGTGACGCACGCCCTGGCGACCTGCTCGCACTGGCCGACCGAAGGGGCGCGCGGGGCGACCTTCCCCGGGCTGTTCGCGACGCTCGCCAAGGCCTACCAGCGGCGCTGGGAGATCGACGAGGACGGGCTGCGGCGCATGTTCGCGACCGTCGCCGCGCTGGGCTACCGCAACGGCGCGAGGAACCCGCTCGCGCACTTCGGCCCGGGCGGCCCCGCCGACAAGCAGAAGTTGTTCACGGCCGAGGCGATCCTCGCGTTGCCCGGCGAGGGCAAGGGGGGCAATCCGCTCATCGCCGACCCGCTGCGGTTGCACGACTGCTCGCTCATCTCCGACGGCGCCGCCGCCGTCCTCCTGACTACGACGGCGGGTGCCAAGGCGCGCGGAAGCCGCCGGTCGGTGGAGCTCGCCGGCATCGGCCACAGCGTCGAGCGCATGCCGATCGCGAGTCGTGCCGCGCCTCACGAGCTCGTCGCGGGCAAGGACGCGGTCCGCAAGGCGTTCGCGGAGGCCGGCATCGCCGTCGACGACGTCGACTTCGCCGAGGTCCATGACTGCTTCACCATCAACCAGATCCTCTGCACCGAGGCGCTGGGCCTCTCCTCCGACGGCCGCGGCGGGCACGATTACCTCGCCGGCCGCTTCGGCCCGGACGACCGCTGCCCAGTCAACCTGTCGGGGGGCCTCAAGGCCAAGGGGCACCCGGTCGGGGCGACGGGCGTCTCCATGCACGCGCTGGCTTACAAGCAGCTGGTCGGCGAGCCGGTCGGTGTGCCGGCGAGCAACCCGGAGATCGGGGTGACCTTCAACGTCGGAGGCTCGGGTGTCACGAATTGCGTCAGCGTCTTGCGACGTTCGTAGATGATCGATACGCACTAGCTTCGAATACTTCGAAAACCTTGCATCTAGCGGGCCGGTCTCTCGTTCGGGGAGGCCGGCCCGCTTGTCTGGAACCCCCTGAAAGTTCCCCTGAAATCCGGGTGGACTGGCGCATCTTCCTTTGCTACAAGCACCCCGTTGCCTGTCCAACCCTGTCTGCTGTCGCACGCGCTGCGTGTGAGGTAGCTGTGCTTCACACCGTATGAAGGGGGCTTCTACGATGCGAACCATGACGTGGCTCCGTGGCATTTCTGCCGGAGCGTTGCTCTTGGCCTCTCACCCCGTGCTCGCGCAGACGGAGCCCGCACCTGCACCGGCTCCCGAGGCCCAGCCCGCCGCGACCGCCGAGGCTGCAGCGCCCGCCGAGGCTGCGCCGGCCGCTGCGACCGACCCGGCCGCCACGGCCCAGCCCGAAGCCCAGCCGCAGCCAGGCGAGGTGGTGGCGACGCCTGCCGCCGCACCCTCCGACATCGAGGAGATCGTCGTCACCGGTTCGCGCATCAACCGCGCCGACCTCAACACGGCGGCTCCGGTCACCGTGGTGGCCCGCGAGCAGATCGCCAGCTCCGGCCGCACGTCGGTCGGCGACATCCTCCAGTCGCTGCCCGCGCAGTCCAACGCCATCAACACCCAGTACAACAACGGCGGCGACGGCTCGACCCGCGTCGACCTGCGCGGCCTCGGCTCGGCCCGCACCCTCGTGCTCGTCAACGGCCGCCGCTTCGTCCCGGGCGGCACCGGCGCCGACGCCTCCGTCGACCTGAACGCCATCCCCATGGCCGCCATCGAGCGGATCGAGGTCCTCAAGGACGGCGCCTCGGCCATCTACGGCTCCGACGCCATCGGCGGCGTGGTCAACATCATCACCCGCAAGAACTGGACGGGCACCGAGATCTCCGCCTTCGGCGGCGTCTCGCAGCGGGGCGACGCGGAGTTCATCGACCTGTCGCTGACCACCGGCCACAAGTTCGACAAGGCCTACGTGCTCTTCAGCGCCGGCTACTTCCGCCAGGAGCCGGCATGGTCCGGCGACCGGGTCTGGAGCCGGGTCGACCACGACTACGACTTCACCAGCGGCGAGGTCACCACCGTCGGCTCCTCCGCCGTCCCCGAGGGCATGATCATCGACTGGGAGGGAACGCCCGGAAACCAGACCTGGAACGACCTGGTCAGCGCCTACCCCGACGGCCTCTACATCCGCGGAAACGACGGCAGCTGGCGGGCCTTCCGCGACGCGGGCGTCAAGGGCCAGGGCGGCGACTACTACAACTACGCACCGGCCAACTACCTGGTCACGCCGCAGCAGCGCTTCAACATGATGCTCAACGCCAACCTGAAGCTGGGCGACTCGGCCAAGGCCTACCTCGAGACCTCGTTCGTCAACCGCCAGTCCGACCAGATCCTCGCGGCCGAGCCGCTCTTCACCGACGCCGAGGGCCTGACCGTCAGCGGCCAGAACCTCTACAACCCCTTCGGCCGCGACTTCTCCGATGTCCGCCGCCGCCTGGTGGAGTTCGGCGGCCGGCGCTTCCAGCAGGACCAGGACACCTTCCGCATCGTCGGCGGCGTCAACGGCCACCTGCCGGAGAGCATGGGCCCGCTGCGCGGCTGGTACTGGGACATCAGCGCCAACTACGGCCGCAACACCGGCACCGAGCTCAAGGAGGGCACGCTCATCCTCTCCCGCCTGCAGAACGCGCTCGGCCCGAGCCGGACGGACTCGGCCGGAAACCCGGTCTGCGTCACCTCGGGCGGTGACGTCATCGAGGGGTGCGTGCCGCTCAACCTCTTCGGCGGTCCCGGCACCATCACCCAGGCCATGAAGGACTACCTCTCCTTCACCGGCACCCGCCGCGGCCTGAACGAGCAGGCCATCCTGGCCCTCAACGCCACCGGCGACCTCTTCACGCTCTTCGCCAACCGCCCGGTCAGCCTCGCGGTCGGCTACGAGCTGCGCCACGAGTCCGGCGCCACCATTTACGACCCCATCACCTCGAAGGGCGACACCACCGGCAACAAGAGCGGCGACACCAAGGGCTCCTTCACCGTCAACGAGGGCTTCATCGAGCTTCTCCATCCCCATCGTCAGCGGCAAGCCCGGCGCCGAGGACCTGGAGCTGGAGGCCGCGCTGCGCGCCTTCAACTACAACACCTTCGGCAGCGACTTCACCTACAAGGTCGGCGGCCGCTGGAGCGTGGTGCGCGACTTCACGCTGCGCGGCACGTACTCCACCGCCTTCCGCGCCCCCAGCGTCTCCGAGATGTTCTCGGGCACGGTCGACAGCTTCCTGGACGTGACCGACCCCTGCAACAACTACGACGGCAAGATCAGCGGCAACGCGGCCAAGAACTGCGCCGCGGCCAACGTGCCGACCGACCTCGAGGACAACCGCACCCAGCAGCGCGTGCTGCTCGGCGGCAACCCGAACCTCACGCCGGAGAAGGCCGAGACCTTCACCGTCGGCGCGGTCATCGAGCCCCGCTGGATCCGCGGCTTCTCGCTGACGGTGGACTACTACCACATCAAGATCACCAACTCGATCAGCTCCTACGGCCCGGACGTCATCCTCAACGGCTGCTACGGCGGAGAGAGCCTCAACGACGCGTACTGCTCCAAGATCAAGCGCAACCCGAACAACGGCCTCATCACCTCCATCGACGACCAGTCGGTCAACGTCGGCGGCGACACCACCGCCGGCCTGGACTTCGGCGCCCGGTACGACTTCGGCACCTCCATCGGCCGGTTCAGCATCACCGCCGACGTCAACTGGCTGCAGATGATGGACACCGAGCTGTCCGACGGCACCATCGTCCACGCCAAGGGCAACTACGACACGCAGCTGGTCTACGCGCCGTTCAAGGGCGTCGCCGGCATCAGCTGGGGCTACAAGGGCGTCGGCGCCGGCTTCCACGGCCGCTACATCTCGAGCTTCAAGGAGTGCGCGAACAACCAGTGCAGCGTGGCCGACGGCGAGCCCGAGCCCAAGCTGTACCGCAACGTCTCCGACTACGGCGCCCTGGACTTCTACCTGAGCTACGACCTGAAGACCGACTACGGCAAGACCGGCTTCCTCTTCGGCGTCAACAACCTCACCGACGTCGACCCGCCCTGGATCTACAACGGCCAGATCGTGAAGACCGACCCGTCGAGCTACGACTTCCTCGGCCGCTACTTCTACCTGAAGGTGTCGCACACCTTCTAAGGCCAGCGAACGGGGCAGGGTCTCGCCGGCCGGCCACTGGTCAGGCATGAGAGGCCAGGCCGGCTCCCTCCCGGGAGCCGGCCTTCGCTCTTCGAGCGCGGGCAGGCGGCCGAGGGGTGGCCCCGTCGCGACTGAGCCAAGGATTGACCCGGCCGTTACAACCGTCATGCTAGGCGGCCCTTCGGCGCCCGTGGGTGCCGGGGGCGACGACCCGCTTCGAGAGGTCAAGGAGCACCGACGATGGCACCGGGACTCTGGGGACGAAAGGCAGCGGCGGCGCTCGCGCTGGCCCTCGTCCTTCCCGCCTGCGGCGCGCTGGACACCGTCAAGGCCCGCCAGCTGGCCCGCGAGGGCAACGCGCTCTACCGCGCCTCCGACTACCACGGGGCGATCGCCAAGTACCACGAGGCGATCAAGCTCGACCCCAACACGCCCAACGTCTACCTGAACCTGGGCTACGCGCTCTTCAGCATCTTCGACCCGAGCGCGGTCAAGGCCGACGACCGCAAGGCGGCCGCCGAAGCCATCGAGGCCTTCGACAAGCACCTCGTCCAGCAGCCCAAGGACGACAAGGCCAAGGCCTTCCGCATCAAGATCCTCCTGCGCGCCGCCCCCGGCGACCCGGCGATGGCCGACAAGGCCTACGCGCACTTCGCCGAGCTCCTCGCCGCCAACCCGAACGACGTCGAGGTCAAGCAGTACCTGGTGACGCTCTTCATCGACTGCCGCCGCTACGCGCAGGCGGTCAAGCACTTCGAGCCGGCGCTCGAGAAGAACCCCGAGGACGTCGACACCATGAAGGTGCTGGCCATCATCGCCGACAAGTCCGGCGAGACGCAGGCCGCCGTCGACTGGTACCGCCGCCGCGCCGAGGCCACGAAGGACCCGGCCAAGCAGGCGAGCCTCTACTACGAGCTGGGGACGTACGCCTGGAACACGCTCCACTACTCGCCCGACAAGGCCAAGGGCGTCGCCGCGCTCATCCTGGCCGACCAGGGCATCGAGGCCGAGCGCCGGGCCATCGCGCTCAAGAGCGACTACGCCGAGGCCATGGCCTACGCCAACCTGCTCTTCCTCAAGCGCGCCGCGGCCGAGACCACCGAGCAGGGCAAGTACTTCGACGAGCAGACCGCCTACGAGTACCGGACCGAGGCCGGCAAGATCCTGGGGGCCCGCAAGGAGAAGGAAGCCGCCGCCGCCGCGACCGCCGCCGGTGCTCCGGGCGGCACGACCCCCGCCGCCAACAGCCCCGACGCCGGAAGCCCGGCCGGCAAAGAGGCCGGCTCCACCGCGAGCAAGTGACGCCCCATGTTCGACTCCATCGTCCAGCAGAAGGACAAGCGTAGCCGCCGGGTGAGCCTGCTCCTGGGTGCCTCCCTGGGCGTCCACGGCGTGGCGCTGGCCGCCGTCCTCTTCGTCGACCAGCTGCGGGTCGGCCCGGTGCCCGAGCCGCCCATCGCCATCACCTTCGTCGACCTGGCCTCGGCGCCCCCGCCGCCGCCGCCCCCGCCGCCGCCCAAGAAGAAGGCGGCGCCGAAGAAGGTGGAGGTCAAGCAGGAGCAGCCCAAGCCCACCGCGCCCCGCGAGTTCGTGGCCCCCAAGGAGATCCCCCAGGCCGAGGAGCCGAAGAAGGAAGAGCCGCCGCCCGAGACCGGCAGCGACGACGGCGTCGAGGGGGGCGTGGAGGGCGGCGTCGCCGGCGGCGTGGTCGCCGGCATGGACACCAAGCCGCCGCCTCCTCCACCTCCGCCGCCCCCGCCGCCTCCTCCGCCGCCCCCGGCCGCGCCGACGTTCCAGGACGTCGAGTTCGTGCGCAAGCGGCGCATCGAGGGGCGCGAGCCGGCCTACCCGCCCTCGGCGCTCAAGAACGAGGAGGAGGGCGTGGTGGTCGCCAAGATCACCATCAACCCCGAGGGCCGGGTCACCGAGATCCAGCTCATGCAGACCCACCCCGCGTTCGAGCGCACCGTGCGCGACACCATCGCCGGGTGGAAGTTCAACCCGCACATCGTCAACGGACAGGCGGTGAGCGTCTACACGATCGTCAAGTTCACGTTCAAGCTGCAGTAGGCCGCGAAGGCGAACGGCGCGGCCTCGCGAGGTCGCATCACAGAGGAAGGAAGGCACATGGACTTCACGCTGGCACAGATGTGGGCCCAGATGGGCATCGTGGCGAAGATGGTGGTCATCATCCTCGGCATCTTCTCGGTGGCGACGCTGGGCATCGCCATCGAGCGCTTCGTCACCTTCGCGCGCGCGACCGGCCAGTCCCGCGCCTTCGCGCAGGTGACCGCGCCGCTGCTCTCCGAGCGCAAGTTCAAGGAGGTCGCGGAGGCGGCCGGGAAGTACAAGGTCAGCCACATCGCGCCTGTGGTGCGCGCCGGCCTGAACGAGTACCTGGCCGCGCAGGCGCTCTCGGGCAAGAGCTACGACGTGCACGGCGCCGTCAAGGGCGCCATCGACCGCACCGCTTCGCGCCAGCTCTCGACGCTGCGCAACGGCCTGTCGGTCTTGGCCACCGTCGGCTCGACCGCGCCGTTCGTGGGCCTGTTCGGCACCACCTTCGGCATCATCAACTCCTTCCAAGGCATGGCCAAGGAAGGCGGCGGCGGCCTGGGCGCGGTGGCGGCCGGCATCGCCGAGGCGCTCGTCACCACCGCGGTGGGCATCGGCGTCGCCATCGCCGCGGTGCTGCTCTACAACTACTTCACCGCGCGCATCGAGGGGCTCGAGGTCGACACCAACGAGACCGCCGGCGAGGTCGTGGCCATGCTCGCCAAGGACCAGGCGAAGAGCTAGCCCTCGACGGGCTCGGGACGAACGCCATGGCGATGCAACTGGGCGGTAAGGGCCTCAACTCGAGCATCAACGTCACGCCGCTCGTGGACGTGATGCTGGTGCTCTTGATCATCTTCATGGTGATCACGCCGATGCTGCAGAAGGGCAAGGCGGTGCAGCTGCCGACGGTGCCCACGCCGGAGAAGCAGGGCGACAACGGCAAGGACATCGTGGTGTCGCTCGAGTACACGGGCGGGTCGGCGACCCGCTACCGGGTCTACCTGGGCCAGTTCCTGGTGGAGGAGAGCTCGCTGCGCGGGCGGCTCGAGGACGAGCTGCGCAAGAACCCGGCCTTCGAGATCTACCTGAAGGGCGACGCGCGGCTGACCTACGGCGCGGTCCGCAAGGTGATGGAAGTCTGCCACAGCGCCGGCTTCGGCCAGGTCAAGCTCGCCACCGAGGAGCTGAAGGCCGTTCATTAGGCCCAAGGCCAGAGGAACAAGCGCATGTCGATGACGGTGGGAAAGAAGGGCGTGACCTCGGAGCTGAACATCACTCCGATGATCGACATCCTCCTGGTGCTGCTCATCATCTTCATGGTGATGACGCCGCTGATGATGATGCAGCACCGCGTGGACGTGCCCAAGCGCGCGGAGGTGGACCTGCCGCCGGACATCTCCAGCGACCAGACGGTGCTGACCTTCACCAAGGACGGCCTGCTGTTCCTGAACCAGGCCAAGGTGGACAAGCCGGAGCTGGGCAAGGTGCTGACCGAGCGGTTCAAGGACCGCCGCGAGAAGACCATCTTCCTGAACATCGACCCCGACGCGAACTACGGCGAGTCGCTGCGCGTCATCGACGTGGTGCGCAACTCGGGGCTGGAGAAGCTGGCCATCGTCACCCAGAAGGAAGGCGAGAAGTTCCAGATCCCGGGGCAGGGGACCGCTGCAGGGCCGTGACTTGGACGCCTTCGCCTGGGAACGGACCGGAGAGAGATTCGAGATGACGACGACCCGACTCGCAGCCCTGGGCCTCCTCGCCGCCGCGGCGACGCTCCTGTGCGCCGCCGCTCCGCTGGAGACCATCGCCGCCGCGCAGCTCAAGGGCGAGCCGAAGATGGCGCCGGCCGGCACCGCCAAGGCCCTCTACGTCTGGACCGACGACAAGGGCCTACACGTGCGCTGGACCTCGGACGGGTCGCTGGCGCTCTTCACCGGCAGCCTCGACGGCAACCAGGACCTGGACGCCAAGGCCGTCACCCGCGTCAACAAGGTCGCCGGCGGCTGGGCCGCGCTGCACGGCGAGCGGATGGCCATGTTCAGCGCCACGGCGAGCAAGGAGGCGGACGGCTTCGACCTGGTGGCGCCGGCGGGCACGGTCTTCAAGTTCGAAGCGCAGATTGACGGCAAGCCCATCGATCCCGCGCTGGTGTTCTTCGGGGCGAATGGCGCGCACGCCAAGGCGCTCCCCGCGAAGATCGTCCGCTGACAGTCCGGCTTCTGCAGCAGCCCGAAGGCCTTCTCCGACATCGAGGCTCCGGCTGGACGTCCAGGCTTCGACAAGCAAAGCGAGAGGCTGGTCTGGCAGACGCTCGAGCGGCGCGGCCGTGCCTGGGCGACGCCGGTGCTGGCGGACGGCACTCGCCAAGCGCTCGTGGACGGGAGGTCGCCGCCCATGTTGATGAACGCTGACATACCTTACGCAACCGGCGCCGAGCGTTCGACACCGAGCGGCACCGCGACCGACGTCGAGACCGGCTTGGTGATGCTGATGGTGGCGGTGGATCGCGAGGCCGCCGGCGTCAGTGGAGCTCCCGTCGCGCCAGCGCCGTCTCCTCCTTGAGCTGCGCGGCCCACTCCCGGTCGCGCCGGACCTCTTGGGCGGTGGCGGGCAAGGCGAGCTTCTTCTGCTCCTTCTTGCTCTTCATTCGGGCGTAGCCGTAGGCCATCAGCGCCAGCCCGACGAGCAGGTTCGCCGCGGAGCAGATGAGGAAGCTCGCCCAGGTCGGGATGGCCAGCGCCAGCGCGTAGCCGATGCCGATCCACAGCAGCAGGTAGCTCGCCAGGAGCATGGGCACGCCAGCCATCTCGAGCGAGGTGTCCTTGCCCAGCGCCTTGAGGTCGCGCACGACCTCCACCCGCGCGAGCGCCAGGTGGCCCCGGACGAGGGCGTTCATGCCCTGCGACAGGCCGCTGACCGCCTCGGTCACCGAGTCGGGCGAGCGGCTGGCCGGACTGCTCGTGGGCATCCCCTCGGCGCTGCGCCCCTCGAATTCGGCCATGGCCTGCCTCCTTCTCGGGACAAACGCTGCGCAGGCCGCGAAGGGGCGGCAGCACCAGGGCAGGCAGGGGCGTGGCTGGCGTGCTCGGGCCGGCTACTGGGCCTGCTCGGCGTCGCCGCCCACCAGCCGGGAGAGCGTCTTGCGGTCGATGGCCAGGATTCTCCGCGGCGCGCGTCTTGTTGCCGCCGGTCTCCTTGAGCACCAGCTGGGCGTAGCGGCGCGACAGCTCGTCCAGGGTGGGGCGGTCGGCGGGCATGGCCGAGGCGCTGCGGGCCGGCGCGCTGCGCACCCCGTCCGGCAGGTCCTCGGGGACGATGACGCCGCTGGGGTTGAGCGCCATGGCGCGGGCGATGGCGTTCTCGAGCTCGCGCACGTTGCCCGGCCAGCTGTGGCGGCCGATGAGCTCGAGCGCCTCCGGCGAGAAGGTCGCCACCTCGCCGCGCGCATAGCGGGCCGCGAAGTGCTCGCACAGGAGCGGGAGGTCCTCGCGGCGCTCGCGCAGCGGCGGCAGGCGGATGGTGACCACGTTGAGCCGGTAGTAGAGGTCCTCGCGGAATTTGCCGTCCTTCACCAGCGCCGCCAGGTCCTTGTTGGTGGCCGCCACGACGCGGGTGTCGACGTGCAGCACCTCGTTGGTGCCCACCGGGCGGATCTCGCCCTCCTGCAGCGCGCGCAAGAGCTGCGACTGCAGCTTGGGGCCGATGTCGCCGATCTCGTCCAGGAAGAGCGTGCCGCCCTTGGCCTCCTCGAAGAGGCCGCGGCGCGCGGCGTTGGCGCCGGTGAAGGCGCCCCGCGCGTGGCCGAACAGCTCGCTCTCCAGCACGCCCTCGGCGATGGCGCCGCAGTCCACCGCCACGAACGGGCCCGAGGCCCGCGGGCTGGCGTTGTGGATGGCCCGGGCCACCAGCTCCTTGCCCGTCCCGCTCTCGCCCAGGATGAGGACGGTGGCGTCCGTCGCCGCCACCCGCGCCGCGGTCTTGAAGACCTGGAGCATCGCCTCGGAGCGGCCGACGATGTTCTCCAGCGCGTACTTGTCGCGCACCTTCTTGCGCAGCTCGCGGTTCTCCGTCGCCAGCCGCCGCTGCTGCAGCGCCCGCCCGACGACGATCTGGATCTCGATCCACGTCGTAGGGCTTGGAGATGTAGTCGTAGGCGCCGCGCTTGATGGCGTCGACCGCGCCGTCGACGTTCCCGAAGGCCGTGACCAGGATGACCGGCGTGTCGTGCGCCCGGAACGCCTTGAGCACCTCCAGGCCGTCCACCTCCACCATGCGGATGTCGCTGACCACCAGCTCGATGGTGGGGTCCCCGGCGAGCTTGAGGGCGTCCTTGCCGTCGGGGGCGGCGACGATGGTGTGGCCGGCGCTGCTGAGGATCTTCGACATCAGGTCGCGGCTGGTCTTGTCGTCGTCGACGACGAGCACCTTGCCGCGGGTCGTGGGGGTCGCTGAGGCCATCGGTTCCTGTTGGACTGCCGGAGCTGGCGCCGGCTTCATTTCGCGAAGACTGCCGCTTTCGGGTCAGCCCACCCGCCGGTCGTGCGCCTCTTTGCCGGGCACCGGGATGCTGAGCGTGAAGGTTGCACCTTGGCCCGGTGCGCTGTCCACCTCGACGCGCCCCTTGAGCGCCCGGGCGATCTCCCGGCAGATGGCCAGTCCCAGCCCCGTGCCTTTGCCTTGCGGCTTGGTGGTGAAGAACGGCTCGAAGATGCGCGGCCGGTCCTCGGGGCTGATGCCCTTGCCGGTGTCGCGCACCGACAGACAGAGCTCCTCGCCCTGGCGCGAGGCGAGCACGGTCAGCGCGCCCCCGTCGGGCATGGCGTCGACCGCGTTGGCGATGAAGTTGGTCAGCACGTGGCGCACGAGCCCGGGGTCGATGACCACCGCCTCCAGCCCGGCGCCCACCTCGCGCTGCACCTGGATGCGCCCCCGCGCCTCCGCGGAGAGCGACAGGTCGACCGCCTCGTCCACCAGCGCCGGGATGTTCACCGGCTCCGGCTTGGGCGTCATGGCCCGGGTGGAGTCCAGGAAGCGGCGGATGATGCCCGTCATCCGGGCGATCTCGCTCTGGACGAGCTTGAGGTCGTCGCGAGCCGCCTCGGGCACGTCGGCCGATCGCGCCAGCAGCTGCACGTGCCCGCTGATGGCGTTGAGCGGGTTGCCCAGCTCGTGGGCCAGCGTCCCGGCGAGCTGGCCGAGCGCGGCGAGGCGCTCCTTGGCGGTCAGGTCGCGGCGGGCGGCGACGAGCAGGTCGTTGAGCTCCTGCAGGTCCCGGTTCTTCTTGGCCAGGTCCGCGACCGCCTGGTCGACGCGCTCCTGCAGCTCGCGGTTGAAGCCGCCGATGCGGGCGATCATCGCGTTGAAGCCGTGGGCCAGCGCCGCCAGCTCGTCCTGCGAGGTCAGCCGCACCGCGACGTCCAGCTTGCCGCGCTCGGCCTCGCGCATCGCCCCGGCCAGGGTCTCGATGGGCTTGCCGATGACCCGCACCAGCATCAGGTGGACGAGGAAGACCAGCACGCCGCAGGCGCCGGCGGTGACCCAGAAGAAGACTCCACGCTCGGCGGCCACCAGGCTGTCGGCCTCGGCGAGCGAGGCCTCCAGCGTCAGCCGGCCACGGGACCGGCCGACCTTGGCGCGCAGCGAGACCGACCAGACGCGCCCGTCGGCGGTGTTGACCAGCGCCGAGACCGGCTTCTCCGGGACGTCGGCCTGGCCCTCGCGGACCTCCTGGCGCGGGCCGTTGGCGGTCAGCTCGATCCGGACGATCTGGTCGGGGCCCGGCCGCTCGACCGCGAGCTCGACCGCGCGCAGGCCGCGGTGGCTGCGCAAGAGCTGGGTCAACCGCTCGTTGGTGGCCTTGGCGTCATAGGAGGCGGCGAGGGCCAGGTCGGCCACGAAGGCGCGCCCGGTCTCGAGCGTGCGCTCGCGGATCTCGGTCTCGATGGAGGTCTGGGCGATGCGCCCGCCCAGCCACGAGGCAAGACCCATGGTCGAGGCGAGCACCGCGGCGAAGAGGAGGACGAGCTTGAGCCGCAGGGACATCCGTGCCGCCTAGGAGAGGCGCCTGCACGAGCGCTCCGCGTCGAGGACTGCGCGGCGGGAGGAGCGCTTACGCCTTGGTGTCGGGGTTGTTGTTCGGCGAAGCGGGAGGAGGGGCGGGGAGCTTCTCCTGGGACTCGGGAGCGTCCTCGTCCTGGCCACTGATGCCGCGCTTGAAGCCGCGGATGGCCGAGCCCAGGGCGTTGCCGAGCCCCGGCAGCCGCTTGGGCCCGAAGAAGAGCAGCACCACTCCGAGGATCACCAGAAGCTCAAGCCAGCCAAGCCGCACGGACCACTCCTGTTCAAAAAGTCGAGACAACCTAACAAGTTCCGCCCCCGGATTCCATCCCGCCTTCGCCAAAAAGCCGAAGCCCCCCGCCAGGACCAGGCCTCGCGGAGGGCTTCGAAGAAGCTCGATGTCGGAAGAAAGGACTACTTCTTCTCGTCGGCCTTCTTGGTCTCTTCCTTCTTCTCGGTCTTCTTGGCCTTCTTGGCGTCCTTCGGGTCCTTCTTCTCGTCCTTCTTCGTCTCCTCCTTCTTCGGCTCGGCGGCGGCAGGCTCCTCGGCGAACGCGGCGAGAGACCAGGAGAGCGGGAGGGCGAGAGCGAGGGCGAAGACGATCTTGCGCATGGACGGCTCCAGAAGTTGCCACCGGCGGGATGCCAGCGGTGTGTGACGAGCGGGACCCTTTTCATCGCTCGTGCCACCAAGGCGGAGCCGCCGAACCACTGGAAATCTCTGACTTGACGCGGCGAGTCGCCGCCCCGACCGCGGCGGCCATCGAGGAGAATCTCCTCAGCGGGACACTCCCGGCTGGCCCGGATTTCCCCAGGGCCCGAGCCGGATTTTTGGAACGATCACAAGTGGTTGCAAACCACGACGCGGCTTGACTACGATGCCGCCCCTTTGACACTTGGGAGGCCTGATGTCGGACGAAGGCAAGGCGAATGAGGCGAAGGAAACCTCGGGCGGCGAGGGTGTGAGCAAGGGGATGGTCGCAGGGATCGCGCTGGCTCTGGCGGCCGCCGGCATCGCGCTCGCCTACTTCCTCAACCTCGTCTCCGATCAGGTCGTGGGCATCCTCGTCGCCGGCGCCTTCGCGCTCATCCTCGCGCTGATGGTGCTCAAGGTGGCCCTGGAGCAGGTCAAGCCCGCGATTCGCTACTCGGCGTTCGCGTTGGTGCTGGGCATGGCCTTCGCGTCCATCTACCCCGCCAAAGTCGCCCTCCACCTCGGGCACCCGGACGCCAGCGCCACGCTCAGCGAGGCGAGCAAGACCCTCGCCCTCACCTCGGGCGGCGAGTACCACGTGCTGGTCAGCGGCCACCTGGGCCAGGGGCAGGACGCCAAGATCTCGTACCGCCTCAAGGCCGGCGAGAGCACCGCCGAGGGCGCGCTCCAGCGCGAGATGGCCACGCGCCGTGCGCGCAAGGGCGCGGGGTACCAGGTCGCCGAAGACCATGACGTCATGGCCCACGAGCTGGCCGTTCCGAGCGCCGACCCCAAGCTGGTGCTCGACCAGGTCAGCTCCGGCCAGCAAGTGCTGGTCCAGGCCTTCTCGACGCTGCCGCAGCCCCTGCTCTGGGCGCTGCTCGCCCTGGTGCTGCTGCTCGGCATGTTCGTCGAGGCCAAGGCCCCCAGCAGTGGCACGGTGGTCATGGCCGCCGCCGCGTCGGTCTGCTTCGGTCTCATCATCGCCACCGCCGATCAGCGCTCGGGGGTGGGTGGGATGCTGGGGAGCGCGCTCCTCGGCGGCTTCGGCGGTGCGGTGCTGGGCAGCATCCTGGGCGTCGTGGGCAAGAAGGTCTTCAAGGCCGAGCCCGCCGGGCCCAAGGGCAAGGCTGACCGGAAGGGCAAGAACGACGAGGACGGCAAGGAGTAGCCGCGCCCGTCAGTCTCGTCTCAGGGCGAACGGGCGGCCTGGCTGTCCAGCGGCAAGGACAGCCAGTAGACCGTCCGCTCCGTCGTCGAGCGCACGCCTGCGTCTCCTCCGTGCACCCGGGCGATGGCTCCGGCGACGGCGCAGGCGAACCCCGCCCCCAGGCGCCGCTCGCGCAGCGCCTGGGCGTCCCGGTCGAAGGCGTCGCGAAGCTCGGTCTCGGTCAGCGCGGGACCCCGGTCGGCGACCTCCAGCACGATGTCGCGGCCGCGTTGCTCGGCACTCAGCGCCACGTGCTGGCCGGCGGGGGAGCGTGCGGTCGCGAGGTCCAGCAAGGAGCCGATGGCGCCGACCATCCGGTCCCGGTCGCCGACGACCGTGGGGAGGGTGGGGGGCGCGAGCAGGTCGATCTCCACGCCCTTCTCCGCCGCCGGCCCGCGGCGGGCGGCGATGAGCTCCTGCACCAGCGGGCCCAGGTCGACCGGGACGTGGTCGATGTCCAGCTCGCCGGTCTCGATCCGGTGGGCGTCGAAGAACATCTGCAGCAGGCGCAGGGCCCGGTCCGCATTGCGGGCGATGACCTCCGCGGAGCGGCGCACGCGCGGGTCCAGGTCGGGGAGCTTGCCGGACAGCAGCAGCCCCGCGTAGCTGCGCACGTTGGCCAGCGGCGCGCGAAGGTCGTGGATGGCGATGCCCAGCAGCTCCTCGCGCCGCCGCGCGCCGGCCCGGTCGGCCTCCACGTCGTGGAAGACCTCGAGCCGGGCGCCGCCGGGGAGCGCCTGGACCCGCCGCTGCATCTCCTGGCCGGAGTCGGTGCGCAGCAGGCCGTGAGGGCCTCCTTGCCAGCCCCGCGTGGAGAGCTGCGCCGCGACGGCCCGCTCGTCGCTGCCCACGAGCTGGGAGGGCTCCAGGCCCAGAGGGCCCGCCAGCCGCCGGCTCGCGGCCAGGACTCGCCCGTCCGGACCCCAGACGAGGAAGGGCTCGGAGACTGACTCGAGTGCGGCGGTCAACACTCGCTCGGCGTCGGCAGGCAGGGTTGGCACCCAAGCAAGGTACGCACGTGGGCGCGAAGCGGCCAGCGGAGCTTCGCCCGGACCCCCGCTGAACGCTCCACATCACCGAGCGCAGCCTTGACGGCTCGAAAGGCGGGTCGTTAGCTTTCCCGCGCCGTGTGCGGGTCGAGACCTACCGCCCGGGGGAGCGAGAGATGGCCGACGTCACGCCGAAGCAGATCATCGAAGTGGAGATTCCGCAGCGCCTGGGAGCCAAGCCGGAAGCTCCAACGAGACATGAACGCCGTGGTCGTCTTCGACATCACCGGGCCGGCCGGCGGCAAGTGGACGCTGGACACCACCCGGACCTCGGACTGGGTCAAGCCGGGGTCGGAGGGCATCACGCCCAAGACGACGCTGACCTGCACCGACAAGGACTTCGTGGCGGTGTGCACCAAGAAGCTCAACGCCACGATGGCGGTCGCCGGCGGCAAGCTGAAGTTCAAACCGATGGACACCAACCTGGCGCTCAAGCTCGCCAAGCTCATCACCTGAGAGGGCCCGCGTCCGCGGCCGGCCCGCGACGCGAGGAAAGAGCCATGGCGCTGGAAGGCATCCGCGTCCTCGATCTGTCGAGGCTGTTGCCGGGGCCGTACTGCACGCTGCTCCTGGCCGACCTGGGCGCCGACGTCGTCAAGGTCGAGGACCCGGACGGCGGCGACTACCTGCGCCACCTCCCGCCGATCGCCGGAGAGACGTCGGCGCTCTTCCATGCGCTCAATCGCGGCAAGCGCTCGGTCGCGGTGGACCTCAAGACCCGCGAGGGTGCGGACGTCTTCCTCAAGCTGGTGACCAAGGCGGACGTGGTCGTCGAGAGCTTCCGCCCGGGCGTGATGGAGCGGCTGGGCCTGGGCTGGAAGACGCTGGAGCAGCTCGCGCCGCGGTTGGTGCTCTGCTCGCTCGCGGGCTACCCGGCGTCGGGGCCGCTGGCGGCGCGGGCCGGGCACGACCTCAACTACCTCGCGCGCTCCGGCGTCCTCGGGTACGGCGGCGAGCCTGAGGGTGGTCCCCCAGCGATGCCCGGCGGCCAGATGGCGGACGTCGGCGGCGCGCTGATGGCGGCGGTGGGGATCCTCGCGGCGCTCGAGGAGCGGCAGCGGACGAAGCGGGGCCGGAAGGTGGATGTCTCGCTCTACGAGAGCGCCTTCCCGTTCCTGCACATGCCCCTGGGGGCTCGCCTGGCCATGGGCGAGGCGGGCGCGCCGCTCGGGCGAGGCGAGACGCTCAACGGCGGGCTGGCTTGCTACCGGCTCTACGCGACGAAGGACGGCCGGTGGCTCTCGGTGGCCGCGCTCGAGCCCAAGTTCTGGGCCGGGCTGTGCACCGCGCTCGGCCGCGAGGATTCTGGCCAACGACGGCTGGGCCACCGGCGAGGACGGCCGCAGGGTGCGCGCGGAGCTGGAGCGGATCGTCGCTTCGAGGACGCTGGCCGAGTGGGAGGAGTTCCTGGCCGACAAGGACCTGTGCTGCGAGCCGGTGAGGGAAGGGGACGAGGTCTTCCGCGACCCGGCCTTCCCGCCGGACTTCGTCTTCGGCATCCGCGACCCGCACGAGCGGCGCGAGGTGATGCACCTGCGCACGCCGCTGCGCTTGGGCCCGCGAGCCGCGGGACCTGCCCCGGCTCTGGGCGAGCACACCGACACGGTGCTGGCCGAGGTCGGCATGAGCGCCGACGAGATCGCCGCCCTCAAACAGCGCGGCGTCCTCGGCTGATGAGCCAAGGACGCCGCGGGAGGAGTCGAGCGGCGGCACGAGGCCGGCGATCCGGCTAGCCGAGCATCTTGTCGACCTCGGCGAAGGTCTTGCGCACGCTCGCGGCGGACTTGGCCAGCGCGGCCTTCTCGCCCTCGGTCAGGTCGACCTCGATGACCTTCTCCACGCCGCCGGCGCCGACGATGGCCGGGGTGCCGAAGTACAGGTCGTTGATGCCGTACTCGCCGTCGAGCTTGGCGCAGACGGCGAGGATCTTCTTCTTGTCGTAGATGATGGCCTCGGCCATCTCCAGGGCGCCGTAGGCCGGGGAGACGAACGCCGAGCCGGAGCCGAGCAGGCCGACCACCTCGCCGCCCGCGCCGCGGGTGCGCTTCTCGATGGCGTCGAGCTTGTCGGGGGACAGGAACTTCTCGACCGGCAGGCCGGCGATGCGGCAGCAGGAGCGGACCGGGACCATGTCGTCGCCGTGGCCGCCGAGCACCGTGGCCTCGACGTTCTCGACGGAGACGCCGGCCGCCTCGGCCACGAAGTAGCGGTAGCGGGCGCTGTCGAGCACGCCGGCCATGCCGAAGAGCTTGCCCTTCGCGGGCGAGAGCTTCTTGTGCAGCGTGTAGACGATGGCGTCGAGCGGGTTGGCGATGTTGATGACGATGGCCTTGGGCGCGT
The DNA here is from genome assembly GCA_049841135.1 of Myxococcales bacterium. Lineage (GTDB taxonomy): Bacteria > Myxococcota > Myxococcia > Myxococcales > UBA5297 > JACRCT01. Next base: position 480,275 of record JASGHK010000001.1, on the reverse strand, counting down.
ACTTGCCGATGGCCTCGGCCACGGTCTTGGTGATGTTCAGGTTGGTCGCCAGCAGCTCCTCGCGGGTGGGGAAGGTGCCGTCGGGGCGCGCCTTGCGCGGGACGCCGGCGGTGCTGATGACGATCTCCGCGTCGGCGAGGGCCTCGTAGTCCCGGCTGCCGATGACCTTCACGTCCGAGAGCACGATGGGCCCGCCCTCGGCGATGTCGAGCGCCTTGCCCTTGGCCATCGACTGCTTGCGGGTGACCTCCTGCTTGTCGGGCGGGTCGTTGGGGTTCACGAAGGGGACCGGGTCCTGCACCGCGATGGTGCGGGCAAGCTTGCGCCGCGCGATCTCCTGGACCAGGACGCCGCCGATGTTGCCGCTGCCGATGACCGCGATCTTCTTGAGCATGGAGTTCTCCCTTCGAGTGATCGGGCGGGAGTCGCTTGCGGCGGCCGCCCCCCTGTGGAAAAGGCCCGCGAGAATGGTCCCCGTGCGCTGACTTTTGGGGAGCGCCCGAAGGGTAGTGTTCGCGCCCACTGCCAGCAACGGATTCGCCCCTCCTTCGCGGCTCGAGCGGTCCGCCTCCCGATTTTCGAGGCTTGACATCACCGACCCAATCGGGCGTCTTCCTAGTTCGCCGGTCGACGGTCCAGGATGCAGGCCGACGAACCGACGAGCGTTGCGGGGGCGCTGTAGGGGAGTCTCTCTCCCCGGTTTCCCCCAAGAACATCTCCGAACCGAACCGAGGACGAGACGTCATGGCCGAACTCGCGTCGAGCACCACCCCCTTCGAAGCGGCGGGGCTGGAGAAGGACCGGTCGTACTTGTGGCGGAGGCTGCACAGCCTCACCGGCATCCTGCCGGTGGGCCTGTTCATGCTCTTCCACCTCTTCGAGAACATGGCGGCCATCGCGGGGCCCGATGCCTACAACACCGGCATCGCGCACCTGGCGAGCCTGCTGCCGGTCCCGTACTTCTACGCCATCGAGATCTTCGTGCTGGCGGTGCCCATCGCCTTCCACGGGCTCTACGGCGCCTACCTCTCGTTCGAGGCGCGGCCCAACGTCGGCGCCTACGCGTACCGGCGCAACTACTACTACCTGCTCCAGCGCGTCACCGGCATCGTGGCGCTGGTCTACCTCGCCTACCACGTCTACTCCCTGCGCATCGCCATCACCCTCGTCGGCAAGGGCGGCGGGGTCGAGGGCCACCCGGGCTACGTCAGCTTCGCGGACATGGTGCAGCACTACCAGAACCCGGCCGTCCTCTGGTTCTACGTGCTGGGCACCCTGAGCTGCGCGTTCCACTTCACCAACGGCCTGAACGGCTTCTGCTGGACCTGGGGCCTCGCCGTCGGCGAGCGCTCCCGGAAGATCGTCGAGTGGGTGAGCATGGGCCTGTTCGTCGTGCTCTCCGTCCCGTTCCTCCACGTCCTGTGGAGCTTCTACTCCGCGCGGCACTGAACCTTCGAAACGCCGGCTCCTGTGCCGGCCAACTCGGATCGCCGGCCTGAGCGCCGGCAGAACACACGAGGACACTAGCCATGGCTGAAGCAGCAGCAGGCAAGCCGCGGTTCATCGTGGTGGGCGGCGGCCTCGCCGGCCTGATGACCACCATCAAGCTCGCCGAGGCGGGCCACGACGTCGACCTCTTCTCGGTCGTCCCGGTCAAGCGCAGCCACTCGGTCTGCGCGCAGGGCGGCATCAACGGCGCGGTCAACACCAAGGGCGAGGGCGACCACCCCGACAACCACACCTTCGACACCCTGCGCGGCGGCGACTTCTTGGCCGAGCAGCCGCCGGTCAAGGGCATGTGCGAGGCGGCGCCGGGCATCATCTACCTGTTCGACCGGATGGGCGTGACCTTCAACCGCACCGACGAAGGCCTCCTCGACTTCCGGCGCTTCGGCGGCACGCTCTTCAACCGCACCGCGTTCGCCGGCGCCACCACCGGCCAGCAGCTGCTCTACGCGCTCGACGAGCAGGTGCGCCGCTGGGAGAGCGAGGGGCGCGTCAAGAAGTACGAGTACTGGGAGTACCTGGGGATGGTGAAGGACGAGGAGGAGCGCTGCCGCGGCATCGTCGCCGTCGACCTTCGCTCCCTCGAGGTCAAGGCCTTCCGCGGCGACGCCGTCGCGCTCGCCACCGGCGGCAACGGCGTCATCTTCGGCCGGTCCACCAACTCCATGAGCTGCACCGGCTCGGCGGCCTCCAGCGCCTACCAGGAGGGCGCGCTCTACGGGAACCCCGAGTTCGTCCAGGTCCACCCCACCGCCATCCCCGGCGAGGACAAGCTGCGCCTCATCAGCGAGTCGGTGCGCGGCGAGGGCGGGCGCGTCTGGGTGCCGTCCGACGGCAAGTACGACGAGCGGGCCAAGAAGGACCGTCCGCCCAAGGGCCAGCCCTGGTACTTCCTGGAGTTCTACTACCCGAAGTACGGCAACCTGGTCCCCCGCGACGTCGGCACCCGCGAGCTCGTCTACGTCTGCCGCAACCTGGGGCTGGGCGTCGAGGGCCAGGAGCAGGTCTACCTGGACGTCACGCACATCCCGGCCAAGAAGCTCAACGAGAAGCTGGGCGGCGTCCTGGAGATCTACGAGAAGTTCGCCGGCGCCGATCCGCGCAAGGTGCCGATGCGCATCTTCCCGGCCGTGCACTACACGATGGGCGGGCTCTGGGTCGACTACAAGGCCGACGCCAAGGGCAACCTCATCGTCAAGGGCGACGACTGCCAGGCCAACCACCAGACCAACGTCCCCGGCCTCTTCGCCATGGGCGAGAGCGAGTTCCAGTACCACGGCGCCAACCGCCTGGGCGCCAACTCCCTGCTCTCGTGCGTCTACGCCGGCATGATCGGTGGGCCCGCGATGGCCGCCTACGCCAAGAACCAGGGCAAGGGCGCCGCGGCGATGCCCGAGACGCTCTTCGCGCAGGCCCAGAAGAAGTGGCAGGAGAAGCTCGAGCAGATCCTCAAGATGAACGGCCCGGAGAACCCGTACGCCATCGGCAAGGAGCTGGGCGAGGCGATGACCGCCAAGTGCACGGTGGTCCGCTACAACAAGGAGCTGGACGAGCTCGACCAGCAGCTCCAGCGGTTCCAGGAGCGCTGGAAGAAGGTCAACGTCCTCGACACCGGCCGCTCGCTCAACCAGTCCGCGGTCTATGTCAACCAGCTCTGGAACATGCTGGTCATGGCGCGGGCCATCGCGGTCGGCGCGCGCAAGCGCGACGAGAGCCGCGGCAGCCACTACAAGCCCGACTTCTCGCTCCCGCCACCCGAGACCAAGGACCCGAAGAAGGATCCGAAGTGGATGGAGCTGTGGAAGGCCAACGCCGAGAAGTGGCGCAAGACCACCATCGCTACCTACACGCCGGAAGGCCCGCAGATCACCTACCGAGACATCCCCAGTCAGGTGCTGCCGGTCGAGCCCCGTTACTACGAGTGATCGGGAGAAAAGAACGCCATGGCTGACTACTCCAGCGACCACCCCCACGGACTCAAGGACGGCGAGAAGATCCGCGTCCGCATCAAGCGCCAGCTCGACGCCAAGAGCGAGTCCTACTGGGACGAGTTCGAGATCCCGTTCCGCACCGGCGCCAACGTCATCAGCCTCCTGATGGAGATCCAGCGCAAGCCGGTCACCGTCGAGGGCAAGACGGTCACTCCCGTGGCCTGGGATGCCTCCTGCCTCGAGGAGGTCTGCGGCGCCTGCTCGATGATCATCAACGGCAAGGTGCGCCAGGCCTGCTCGGCGCTCATCGACAAGATCGGCACCAGCGTCACCCTGGAGCCGATGACCAAGTTCCCGCTGGTGCGCGACCTGGCCGTCGACCGCGAGGTGATGTTCGAGAGCCTCAAGCGCCTCAAGTGCTGGATCCCCATCGACGGCACCTACAACCTCGGGCCCGGCCCGAAGCAGACGCCCGGCGACCAGCAGGTGATGTACGTGCTGTCCACCTGCATGACCTGCGGCTGCTGCATGGAGGTCTGCCCGCAGTTCAACGACTCGACCGGCTTCATCGGCGCCGCGCCCATCAGCCAGGTGCGCCTGTTCAACATGCACCCCACCGGGAAGATGCACGCCAGCGAGCGGATCAAGGCGCTCTCCGGCCCGGGCGGAATCCAGGAGTGCGGCAAGGCGCAGAACTGCGTGCAGGCGTGCCCGAAGAACATCCCCTTGACCACGTCGATCGCGTCGATGAACCGCGCGACGACGCTGCAGAACATCAAGGACTTCTTCATCAAGGCCGAGGACCAGAAGGGCGAGGGCGAGCAGCACTCCTAACGCCTGGCACTGGGACTCGACGGCTGCTATTCCAGGGAGCGCCCACGGCTCACAGCCTGGGCGCTCCTTTCATCACCGGGGGTCGCCAAGACCATGTCGCGCACCTGCCTCACCTCTGCGCTCTGTGCGGCGCTCGTCCTCGCCGCCGCCGCGCCGGCCGCGGCCCGCGACGCCATCCCGCGAGACTCCACTCCCGCTCAGATGCTCCAGTACCTGAAGACGGGGTCCGAGGACGCCCGCCGCGAGTCCTGCAAGCGCCTGGGCGACCGCCGCGACCCGAGCGCCATCTCCGCCATCGGCGAGCTGGTGCTCAAGGACCCGGTGGTCAAGGTCCGCATCACCTGCGTCAAGGCGCTCGAGGACCTGGGGCCCTACCCAGCCAGCGTGCCCTTCATCGTGCAGGCGGTGCTCAAGGACCCGGACGCCAAGGTGCGCCAGGAGGCGGCCGACTCGATCGGCGACGTCGACCCCAGTGGCGGCGGAGCGGTCGCGGCGCAGGTGCTCACGCAGGACAAGGAGCTCGACGTCCGCAGGCAAGTCTGCCGGACCATCGAGCACCGCCGTTGGGCCGCGGCCGAGGGCGCCGTCCTGCAGGTCGTCCGCGCCACGACCGAGCCGACCGAGCTTCGCCGGGCCTGCCTGCAGTCGCTGGGCGCCATCGGCAGCGACCAGGGCTATGCGCTGTTGCACAAGATGATGACCGAGGAGGCCACCGAAGAGCTGCGCAAGGAGGCCTCGGCACAGATCGAGCACCACCCGCGGCCCGACTCCATCCCGTTCCTGTGCAAGGCGCTCTCCGACCGCAACGACCGAATCGTGGGCAACGCCATCAACGGCCTGAAGAACCTGGGCCGCAAGGAGGGCGCCCCCTGCCTGCGCGAGGCGGCCAAAGCAGCCAGGAGCGACCGGCACGCCGGCAACATGAACAAGGTGGCCTTCGAGCTCGAGCGCTAGGAGGGCGCAGGGCTCCGCTCGTCGCTAAGTTTCAGCACCGAGTCACCGAATCGACTCTCTTCCCCCCAAAGCTTCCTTCTAGGAGGTCTTCCCCCGATGAAGATCCACGAGTACCAAGCCAAGGAAATCTTCAGGAAGTTCGGCGTCACCACGCCCAAGGGCTTCGTGGTCACCAGCCCGCGCGAGGCCGAGCTGGCGGCGCGCACGCTGGGCACGCCCGTCACCGTGGTCAAGAGCCAGGTCCACGCCGGCGGCCGCGGCAAGGGCACCTTCACCGACTCCGACGGCGGCCGCGGCGTGCGCATCGCCAAGAGCCCGGAGCAGGTACGCGAGTTCGCCGGCGCCATGCTGGGCAAGACGCTCAAGACCATCCAGACCGGCGCCGCCGGCGCCACGGTCCGCCGCCTCTACGTGGAAGAGGGCCTGGAGATCGCCACCGAGCTCTACCTGGGCATGACGCTCGACCGCGAGAAGGCCCGGGTGACCTTCATGGCGTCCGCGGAGGGTGGGGTGGAGATCGAAGAGGTCGCCGCCAAGCACCCGGAGAAGATCTTCCGCGAGGCCGTGGACCCCGCCGTCGGCTTTCAGCCGTACCAGGGCCGCAAGCTCGCCGACCAGCTGGGGCTGACCGGGCAGACCGCCGCCAAGTTCGTGAAGTTCGCCGCCGGCCTCTACAAGGTCTACGAGGGCACCGACGCCTCGCTCTGCGAGATCAACCCGCTCGTCGTCCTCAAGAACGGCGAGGTGGTGGCGCTCGACGCCAAGCTCAACTTCGACGACAACGCGCTCTTCCGGCACCCCGACTCGCCGCCTACCGCGACATCGACGAGGAGGACGAGAACGAGGCGCGCGCCAAGGAGTTCGACCTCAACTACATCACCCTGTCCGGCAACATCGGCTGCATGGTCAACGGCGCCGGGCTGGCCATGGCCACCATGGACACCATCAAGCTGGTCGGCGGCGAGCCGGCCAACTTCCTGGACGTCGGCGGCAGCGCCACCAAGGAGCGCGTCACCGAGGCCTTCAAGCTCTTGCTCAGCGACAAGAGCGTGAAGGGCCTGCTCGTGAACATCTTCGGCGGCATCATGAAGTGCGACGTCATCGCCGAGGGCATCGTCGCCGCGGCCAAGGTGGTGCACCTCCAGATTCCGCTGGTCGTGCGGCTTGAGGGCACCAACGTCGAGAAGGGCAAGGAGATTCTCAAGGGCTCCGGCCTGAAGATCATCCCCGCCGACAACCTGCGCGAGGCCGCCGAGAAGGCCATCGCCGCCGTGAAGGCCTAAGGAGAACGACATGAGCATCCTCATCGACAAGGACACCCGCGTCGTCGTCCAGGGCATCACCGGTGGCGCCGGCAGCTTCCACGCCCAGCAGATGCTGGCCTACGGCACGCAGATCGTCGCGGGCATGACCCCAGGCAAGGGCGGCACCAAGTTCGAGAACAAGGTCCCGATCTTCGACTCGGTCCACAAGGCCGTGAAGGACGCGGGCGCCAACACCAGCTGCATCTTCGTGCCCCCGCCGTTCGCCGCCGACGCCATCCTCGAAGCCGCCGACGCCGGCTGCAAGGTCATCGTCGCCATCACCGAGGGCATCCCGGTCCTGGACATGGTCCGCGTCCACCGCGCGCTCGAGGGCTCGGACGTCAAGCTCATCGGCCCCAACTGCCCCGGCGTCATCACCCCCGGCGCCAAGTGCAAGATTGGGATCATGCCCGGCCACATCCACAGCCCCGGGCACATCGGCGTCGTCAGCCGCTCCGGCACGCTCACCTACGAGGCCGTGCACCAGGTCACGCAGATGGGCCTGGGTCAGTCGACCGCAGTGGGCATCGGCGGCGACCCGGTCCACGGGCTGGACTTCGTGGACGTGCTCAAGCTCTTCAACGCCGACCCCGAGACCGAGGCGGTGATCATGATCGGCGAGATCGGCGGCAACGACGAGGAGCGGGCCGCGGCCTACATCGCCAAGGAGTTCAAGAAGCCGGTGGTCGGCTTCATCGCCGGCCGCACCGCGCCTCCTGGCAAGCGGATGGGCCACGCCGGGGCCATCATCGCCGGCGGCAAGGGCACGGCTGCCGAGAAGGTCAAGGCGCTGGAGGCCGCGGGCGTGAAGGTCGCTCCCAGTCCGACCGAGCTCGGCTCGACGCTCAAGGAAGTGCTCAAGAAGAAGTAGCTTGCACTTCGAGGGCGTCTCCCCGATACCGACGCCGCACATTCGCCCCCGGCTTCGCTTCGGCGAGCCTCACCCCCAACCCCTCTCCGCGAAGCCGGAGTGGGGGCTTTCAAGGAAAGACAGATGGCCATCGAAAGAACGCTCTCCATCATCAAGCCCGACGCCGTCGAGAAGGGCGTCATCGGCCGCATCATCAGCCGCTTCGAGTCCGTGAACCTCAAGCCCATCGCCGTGCAGATGAAGCACCTCTCCGTCCGTGAGGCCGAGGGCTTCTACGCCGAGCACAAGGGCAAGCCCTTCTTCGCCGGGCTCGTCGAGTTCATGACCCGCGGCCCGGTGGTCGTCATGGTGCTCGAGGGCGAGGACGCCATCGCCGCCAACCGCAAGGTCATGGGCGCCACCAACCCCGAGAAGGCCGACGCCGGCACGCTGCGCAAGGACTTCGCGACCAGCATGACCGAGAACTCGGTCCACGGCTCGGACAGCCCCACCTCGGCCGCGCGGGAGATCAGCTACTTCTTCCCGCAGACCTCGGTCACCAGCTACGAGTGGAAGAACAAGCGGTAGCTGAACCGTTGCCGCGGTAGAACTTGGCCCCCGCCCGGCACGCGCCGCGCGGGGGCCAACTGTTGGTGAGCGAGGCGAAGGTGAGCGACGTGGACACGGTTCTCCCAGAGCCGGCCGGGGGGCCGGCGATCCGCAAGGCGGATTCTGCGATCGATGAGCCTGGCGGAGCTGGAGGCGCTGGTGACGGCCGCCGGCGAGAAGCGCTTCCGAGCCCAGCAGATCTTCCGCTGGCTGCACCAGCGCTACGCCCGCTCGCTCGAGGAGATGACGGACCTGTCGAAGGTCCTCCGCGAGAAGCTCGGCAAGGAGGCCTCGCTCACCACCCTCGAGGTCGACCTGACGCAGCGCTCGAGCGACGGGACCATCAAGTTCCGGTTCAAGACCGCCGACGGGAGGGCCATCGAGTCGGTCTACATGCCCGACGAGGACCGCAAGACGCTGTGCGTCTCGACCCAGGTCGGGTGCGCCATGGGCTGCGCCTTCTGCCGCACGGCGACCATGGGCCTGGTCCGCAACCTGTCGGCCGGCGAGATCGTCGAGCAGGCCTACCGGGTGAACGCTTTCCTCATCGCCGAAGGAGCCCCGGGGCCGCGGCCGCTGACCAACCTGGTGTTCATGGGGATGGGCGAGCCGCTGCACAACTTCGAGAACGTCAAGCGGGCGCTGGAGCTGCTCGAGCATCCGCAGGGGCCGAACTTCTCGAACCGGCACCTGACGGTGTCGACCTCGGGGCTGGTGCCGGGCATCGCGCGGCTGGGCGCCGAGACCGACGTGAAGCTGGCCATCTCGCTCAACGCCACCACCGACGAACAGCGCGAGACGCTGATGCCGGTGAACAAGAAGTGGAAGCTCGCGGACCTGATGCAGGCCTGCCGCGAGTTCCCCTCCAAGCAGGGCCGGCACATCACCTTGGAGTACGTGATGCTCGCCGGCGTGAACGACTCGATGGAGGACGCCAGGCGGCTGGCGAAGCTGGTCAGGGGCTTGCCGCTCAAGGTCAACCTCATCCCGTACAACGCCAACCCGGGGCTGCCGTTCGGCGCGCCGGACCCCGCGCGGGTGCGGGAGTTCCACGACTACCTGAGCAGCCAGAAGGTCGAGGCGTTCACGCGCAAGAGCCGGGGGCAGGACATCGCCGCGGCGTGCGGACAGCTCGTGGCGCCGTCCGTGAAGCCAGCGGAGACCTAGCGCCGCAGGAACTCCGGTAGGTTGCGTTTGAGTCGAATGTCAGGTTGCGTCTAGGTCGTTTCGTCGCTAGCCTTCGGGGTGGAGGCTGCCCATGGTTGCGACCCGCGATGACATTGACGATCTCCTGCGCCGAATGACTCCGGTCTCGGCACCGCGAGAGCAGCAGAAAGCGGTGCTCGAGCTCTTTCGAGAACTGCGGAGGATTCATCCGCGCCGGACTGGGCGGGCCGCCTGCATGCTCGTGGGCCCCGACCAGGAGACCGTCGCCATTCCGGAGTCGGTCTTCCATGTCCTCGAGCGCGTCGCCGAGGTGCTCTCGCGCGGCGATGCGGTCACGGTGGTGCCAGTCGGCAAGGAGTTGACGACGCAACAGGCCGCCGACCTCTTGAACGTCTCTCGGCAGTACCTGGTGCGGTTGGTCGAGGATGGCCGGATTCCCCACTCGAAGACCGGAAAGCACCGACGTTTGCGCGTCGAGGACGTCGTCGCGTTCAAGGAGGCTCGCGACCGCCAGCGCAAAGAGCAACTGGACGCCCTGACCGCGATGAGCGAAGAGGCGGGCGGCTACGACGAGTTGAAGTAGCGAGCCCAACGATGCTCTCGGCTCCTTTCCGAGTCGTGCTCGACGCAAACGTGCTCTTCCCGTTCACGCTGCGGGACACGCTCCTTCGTGCTGCCGCAGCGGGACTCTTCCAGCTCGTCTGGTCCGAGGAGATCTTGGAGGAGACAAGGCGGAATCTGGTCGGGCTCAAGGTCATCTCGGAAGAACAGGCTGTGCAGCTCGTTGCCGCAATGAAGGAGGCCTTTCCCGAGGCCGTCGTCAGCGGCTACCAGAGTCTGGTCCCGGGCATGCAGAACGATGAGAAGGACCGGCACGTTGCAGCTGCAGCGGTCAAAGCCGGTGCTCAGGTCATCGTGACCAACAACTTGCGCGACTTCCAAAACCTGCCAGAGGGCATTGAGGCGCAGTCCGCCGACCGCTTCTTGCTCAATCTGTACGACTTGGCTCCCGATGGGATGGTGGGTCTCGTCGTGGAAGTCGTCGCAGCGCTCTCGAAGATGGCTCCACAATTCGCTCGAGCATTGAGCGGTCACGCGGAGGACCTGGAGCCGCCGGATTCATAGCGACAGCAGCAGCACGCCGTTGCGGTGCGTGTGCGTGCCCGAAGAGCGGCCGGTCGCCGGCGCAGCGGCGACATCGAGTCAGCCGATGGACGCCCCGGCCGCCTTGAGCAACCGGTCCGACTCCAGGCGCGAGCGCGCGACGCAGTCCTCGATGGACAGGCCGTCGAAGTAGTTCCCGGTGAGGAAGAGCGGCGTGCCGGCGAGCGCCTTGTCGAGCGCGGCGACGATGTCCTTGTGCCCCAGCCGCGGGGAGGGCAGCTCCACGCTGCGGTGCACGACGTGCTGCAGCGCCTGCCGGTCGACCTTGAGGACCTCGGCGGCCAGGTTCTGCCGCTGCTCTTCGCTGTGGCCCGGTTTGAAGTGGAAGGCGAATGCCCGGTAGGTCGGGTCGGGGACGGTGTCGCGGCTGACCGCCGAGTAGAAGCGCTCGTCGTCCAGCGGGATGAGGAAGGCCAGCGGCTCGACCTTGGTCGAGTCCTTGGAGACGACGACTCCGGTGGTCGACACCGGCGTGACCTTGATCTTGGCCAGCTCGTCCGCGACCCCAGGGAAGGCGCCCCTCAGGATCTGGGCGCCCACCGACGGCGGCGCGGCCAGGACGACGAAGCGCGCGGTCCGCTCCGAGCCGTCGGCGAACTGGATCCGGAAGCCTTCACCTTCGCGCTCGACCGACTTCGCCTCGGCGCTCATGGCGGTGGTGATGTGGGGATCCTCGAGGAGGAGGTCGACCACGGTCTGCAGGCCGCCGTTGAGGGTGAAGCTTCGGGGCAGCTCCTTGTTGCGCTCGCGCTTCTTGAAGAGCATGTCCGACGGGAACTCGTCCGCCTTCTGGGACGGCACCGCCGCGAACATGGGCCCGAAGATGCGCTCGTAGTTGCCCTTGCCGACCAGCCGCTCGTAGTAGTCGCGGACGGTGCGGCCTTCCTTCTTGGTGAAGGCCACCTTGGGCGCGTGGGCCAAGAGCGACAGGACGTTGAGCTCGGAGAGGATGGAGCGGGTCTGGCCGCGCGAGTAGAGCCGGAAGGGCACCTTGGCGCGCGGGACGATCTTGTCGAGGCCCGACTTGGTCTCGAGCAGGTCCAAGAGGCCGCGGTAGGTGTTGTAGCAAGTGTGCGCGCCCAGCTCGAACCAGTAGCCGCTGTCGAGCCGGTGCGAGCGGATGCAGCCGCCGGGCGCCCCCGACTTCTCCGCCACGAGCACCGAGAGCCCAGCCCGCGCGCAGGCGTGGGCAAGGCTGGCGCCGCTGATGCCGCTGCCGATGACGACGACGTCGTGCTCGCTCTTCATGGCCCCTCGGGGACGGTCGGTCTTGGTGGGAAGTGCCGTGGAGTCCTAACGGATGGAAGCCGGCCTTACAACCCCGATGGGGTAGGGAGGTGGAGCCAGAGGACCTCTGGGACTCATCGGACCGCTCCGACCCATGTGATCGATGCGGGCGCCGGTGTGACGGTTGTCACCAAGTGGGTCCAAGCTCTGCCCTATCTGGGGAATCTGGACGAAACTCCCGATTCGAAGAGGAGCGGCTTGGGGGGAGAAGATTTCGCTAGCGAAATCTTCTACGGCGGGGTGGTCGGGCCGTCATCGCCAGCGGTCAGCCGCAGGCTCAGGAGGAAGTCGGGCAAGGTCCGCAGGCGGAAGTGCGTGACCGAGGTGCTCACCAGCGCGCCCGATTCCACCTCGGTGATCTTCCCGAAGCAGGTGGTGTGCGTGACGTGCAGGTTCCAGGGCCGGATGTCGCGCTTCTCGCCGACGTAGCGCAGCTTCTTGCCTCCAGCCTCGAAGTCGAAGGTGTAGCGGATGAGGTGCTCGTCGAAGTAGCGCAGCTCGAGCAGGCCGGTGCAGGGCGCGGCTTCGCAGAGCCCGCCGACGGTGATGGTGCCCGAGAGCGGCTGGGTCAGGAACTCGGAGCTTCCGGGCGCGAGCCACCGCGCGACGTTCCTCGGTCCCCAGGTCACGCGGAACTCGAGCTTGTGCTTGCCCGAGGGCCCCATCCCCGGCGCGAACTCGTGCTCGCCGGACATCGTCTCGTCCATCTGGAAGCCCACGCCGCCTTCGCGCAGGCACTGCAGGCTGTCTCCCAGTCGCCCCATGACTGCCCCCTTGGCGTTACGTCGACCCCGGCGCGGGTTGCGGCCCCCTGGCGAACAGCCACGTCCCGACCCGCGCCAGGGCGTCGGAGACCGGGGGGATCAGCCTCGAATAGTATCCGACCGAGTTGAGCACGTTCACCCGCTCCACCGGCTTGTTCTTGCGCACGGCCTCGAAGACCAGCCGCGCCACCTTCTGCGGCGTGTCCGAGTAGTAGGGCATCAGCCGCAGCGACAACCGACCCGCCAGCGTCCCGGGCTCCACCTGGTCGTAGAAGCCGGTGGAGACCAGGTAGGGGTAGACGGTGCTGACCCGGATGCCTTCGGGAGCGAGCTCGAAGCGCAGGAGCTCCGAGAACGCCCCCAGCGCGAGCTTGGCCACGGCGTACGCGCCCCACGACGGCAGCCGGAACCAGGCCTGCCCGGAGGAGACGTTCACCACGTGCCCGGCTCGCTTCGCCCGCATCGAGGGGAGGAACGCGTAGACGTGGTACAGCGGCCCCCAGAAGTTGACGTCGAAGAGCCGCTTCCAGGTCTCGAGCGGGGTGTGCGCCAGCTCGGCCGAGAAGCCGATCCCGGCGTTGTTGACCAGCACGTCCAGCCCACCGAAGCGGGAGAGCACCTGCTCGGCCAGCGTCTCGACCTGCGCCTGGTCGGTCACGTCGACGACGGCTTCGATCACGTCCGCTCCGGAGGTGCGCAGCCGGCCGGCCGTCAGCGCGAGCGCCGCGCCGTCCCGGTCGGTGAGCACCAGCCGCGCCCCGGAGCGGGCGAACTCCTCGGCGATGCACGCCCCGATGCCGCGCGCTGCGCCAGTGATCAGCACCGTCTGCACCGTCTGCGAGGTCTCGTCCATGCCCTCCAAAGATGCTCAGCGACAGGCCGGGACGCCGCAGCGGGGGCGCTATACTTCCCAGCGCCATGGCCGACGCCCCGACTCCGACCAACCAAGCCACCGCAGCCTCGACCCCGCCGGCGTTCGTCCGCGAGCTCGACGTCCTCATCCGCGCGCGCTACCCGCTGCTCTATCTGGTGACCTGGGAGGAGCAGCGGCTCGACGCCATCCTCGCCGAGCTGGCCCAGGCGCACGGCAAGAGCCTGTACTCCTGGTCCATCACCAAGGGCCTGCGGAAAATCGGCGGGCGCGCGACGGCGCCGCTGGAGAACACCAAGGGCCCGGGCGAGGCGCTCTTCGCGGTCGAGAAGCTCTCCGAGCCGTCGCTGGTGGTCCTCAAGGACTTCCACGCCTACCTGGACGACCCGGGCGTGGTGCGCGCGCTTCGCGAGCTGGCCCACCACCTCAAGAGCACCTACACCACGGCCATCATCCTCTCGCCGACGCTCTCCATCCCGCCGGAGCTGGAGAAGGAGGTGACCGTCCTCGACGTGCCGCTGCCCACCTTCCGCGACCTGTACCAGCTCCTGCGCGACATCGTGGCGGTGGTGCGGCAGGGCAACTCGGCGACGGTCGATCTGCGCAAGGACCAGGCGGAGCAGCTCATCAAGGCCGCCCTCGGGCTGACGCTCTCCGAGGCCGAGAACGCCTTCGCCAAGGCCATCGCCACCGACGGGCGGCTGGACGCGGCGGACGTGCAGCTGGTGCTGGAGGAGAAGCGCCAGGTCATCCGCAAGAACGGGTTGCTGGAGTACTACCCGACCGACGAGAGCCTGCGGGACATTGGCGGCCTCGAGAACCTGAAGACCTGGCTCTCGCGGCGGGCCAACGCCTTCGGCGAGCCAGCGCGCAAGTTCGGCCTGCCCGAGCCCAAGGGCGTGCTGCTGCTGGGCGTGCAGGGCTGCGGCAAGAGCCTGACCGCCAAGGCCATCGCCTCGCAGTGGCACTTGCCGCTCCTGCGCCTGGACATGGGGCGCATCTTCAGCGGGCTCATCGGGTCGTCGGAGGAGAACCTGCGCAAGGCCATCCGCGTCGCCGAGAGCGTGGCGCCGGTGGTGCTGTGGACCGACGAGATCGAGAAGGGGATGAGCGGCATCGGCAGCTCGGGCAACTCCGACGGCGGCGTCACCGCGCGCGTCTTCGGGACCTTCCTGACCTGGCTGCAGGAGAAGACCGCCCCGGTGTTCGTGGTGGCCACCGCCAACAAGATCGAGAACCTGCCGCCGGAAGCTCATCCGCAAGGGGCGCTTCGACGAGATCTTCTTCGTCGATCTGCCCTCGGCCGCCGAGCGCAAGGAGATCCTCGACATCCACCTCAAGAAGCGAAAGCGCGACCCGGCGAAGTTTCAGACGATGGAGCTGGCGAAGCTCGCGGAGTCGTTCTCCGGCGCGGAGCTCGAGCAGGCGGTCATCAGCGGCCTGTACGACGCGTTCGCCGAGGGGATTGCAGCTCGAGCACAAGCACCTCGGGAAGGCCATCACCGAGACCTTCCCGCTGGCCACGACCATGGCCCACGAGATCGACAAGCTGCGCGATTGGGCGCGCACCCGCACTCGACCGGCATCGCAGCCGCGCCCCGAGCCGGAGGAGTAGGGCATGGCGGCCGACGACCGGTTCTCGCGCTTCAAGAACATCGAGCGGGGACGCCAGGAGGAAGCGACCGGCAAGCCGGCCTCCAACCCCGGACGCTTCGGCGCGCTCGAGAAGAAGGCCGAGGCCTCGCCGGGACCCGCTGCCGCCACTCCCTCTGGGGTGGCGACCGAGCGCTTCACGCCCGCGGCGCCGGCCGGACCGACCGTGCCCAAGACCCTGGAGGACGTGCGCCGCCTGTCCGAGGCGCCCTCGGGCCTCGAGCTCGCCGAGTTGCGCCCCGGCGATCAGCCCTTCGTGCGCTGCGCGGCGTGCCACCGCGACAACCACGCGCTGGCGACCACCTGCTCCGCCTGCGGCGCCAACCTGAACACGCCCGAGCAGGCGGCCTTCAACCAGCGGCTCTGGGACGAGCTGCGCGCGGCCCAGCAGCAAGGGGCGGAGCCGGCCGTCCCCGCGAGCCCGGCGGCTGCTTCGGGCGCGAACACCGTGCTCGACCCGGCGCAGCAGCGCGCCGTGGCCGAGGCGATGGCCCGCGAGGTGGCGGCCCAGACCCGGGCGCAGCTGGGCGGCATGGGGTCGAGCCCGCTGCTGCACGACCCCTACAGCTTCACGTTCTGGTTCCTGAACAAGGTGCCGCCCAGGGTCGCCGCCGGCCTGGTCGTCGGCGCGCTCGTGCTCTCGGCCGCGATGATGGCCTACAAGCACACGCGGACGCTGGGGTTCGTCTCGGGGATCCTCGTCGGCGTGGCGCTGATGCGGCTCTATTGGGCGCGGGAGTAGCAGACCGTTCAGCCTGAGCGCAGTACGCAACGCTGCTGGAGTCGAAGGGTGCCTTCGACTCGGGCGTCTATGGTCTGGCGCGCATCGGCCCTGGGGCTACAGGACGCTCGGCAGGACGAACACTGCCGTGTAGCCAGCGAGCACCAGCCCCATGGGAAGGAGCACCGCAATGGCCGCCTTCGCTTTCGAGGTCTGGTGCACGCGCTGGTACGTAGCGATCCGCAGCCCTGCCTGCCATGCCTCGCCCAGCAGCAGACCGACGATGGGCAACGGCAGGAACAGCGCCGGCCCGGAACAGAAGCAGTGCGCACGCAACGACGTGTCGTAGGGCTCGCGCGCCCCGCCCAAGATCTTCAGGACCAGGTGCTCGGCTCCACTGAGCATGAGCACGCGCGCGTTGACGGCCAGCGGAGCAAGAATCGCCGCCATGCCAGTCCCGAACAGAATGTCCGCGGGCCGAGGCAAGTCGGCAGTCAGCAGCCCGCGGAGAAGAAGGACCAGCGCACCGGCTCCGCCGACCACCGCGGGAAGGTAGAGGAAGCACCACAGGGCGAAGGAGATGGAGTCCCACCAGGTTCCTTTGCTGCGAGAGAGTCGAGCGAGGCTCTTTCCGGGCGCGGTCAGGGTCGCGCGTACCATGCGTTCCAGGCGGTCCTGGCGCCCACCTCGCGGCGCGACTCCCACGGCGGCTCCCACCTCTCCGAGCGGAGGACCACCTCGCATGGCCGGCAGACGCTCGCGCCATCCATCGTTCTCAGGCAGTCGGGACAGACGAAGCCGCCGCAGCGCGAGCAGACGCCGCTCGCGGGAAGAGCAGGGTGGGCTGCGCAGACGGGGGCCGGCGCCTCCTCGCTCACGACCGGTCCATGATCAAGTCCAGGTAGTCCTGCAGCCGCATCGCGTCCTCGTCCTCGAGGTCGTCGAAGCGCACGCCGACCCCCAGCGCGCGGACAGCCAGGTTGTCGACCTTGGGGTGGTCGACGAACTTGGGGCACCAACCCTCGCGCACCACCTGGCCCGCGAGCGTGAGCGGGTCGCCACCGGGAAGGCCGACCTGAATCTCCAGGCGCGAGCCGACCGGGAAGCTGGCTTCGAGAAAGCTCCCAGTCAGCGAGAGGTTGACGAGCTCAGCGGAGTAGGTCTCGCCGTCGACGACGACGTGGACCGTGAGCTGAACGGGGACCCGTTCAGCCCGGTTCGGCAGCTCGCGAAGCTGCATCGGTCCCCGCCCGCCTTCCGGCTAGAACTTCTCGGCGATCATGGAGACGACCGGGATCTTCCAGCGCATGGGCGCGAAGGCCTTCATGATGCCCATGACCGAGACGACGAGGAATCCGATGAAGAGGATCGCGTAGATGCACTGACCGATGCCGGGGAGGATGTTCACGAATCCCAGGACAATCTCGACGATCGCCAGCGCCAGGCCCTGCTTGGCGTGCCACTTCACGTACTCGCTGTCTTTGACCGTCAGCAGCGGGAAGAGGCAGAAGATGCCCAGGTACGCCAGCACGAGCATGATCTTGTCCTGCTCGCGCACGACGTCGCCGGAGGTGGACTCCGGAGCGGGAGCAGGCGATTCGGACATCGGGGAGTCGGTCATGGCCGGGGTCCTCGTGGTCTAGGAGGAAGCAAGAAACGGCGCCCAAAGCAGGCAGATCGAACCGGATTCGGACGCGAGCGTCAATCGCCCGAATCCGGGCCGCTGCTAGCGGATCTCCCTCGTCCTCGTCTTCTTCGGGCTCGTCGAGGAGGTCTTCGTCCTCGTCGTCGTCGTCCGACTCCTCGTCCTCTTCGTCGTCGTCCTCCTCCTCCTCGTCGACGTCGTAGGGGGGAGGCAGGTCGTCGGTCTCGACCGCCATGCTGACTTCGAAGCGGGCGCGCAGGGCCGCGATGGCCTTGCAGAGCTCGCCCAGCGAGTTGCCGAGGTCGTCGATCATGGCCTGCGGCGCCTTGGCGTCGCAGTTGGGGCACTTGATGCGCTCGTTGCCTTCGATCACATCGGACGCGTCGACCTCGAAGCTCGCCTCGCACTTCTGGCACGTCAAATCGATCATCATGCGGCTGTAGCCCTCGCCGGCAGGCGGTTGAGAAGGTTCAAGAACGGCGCGGAATTATGTCTGGCAGCGCTTGGCTGTCAACCACTGGGCCAGCCCCTCGCGCACTTCGTTCGGCTGGCGTACCTGGAGGCGCCCCGTCCCTGTGGTAGAAGGGGCCCGATGCTCGCGCGAACTCTCGTCCACGCCCTGCGCGAACGCGCCTCGCAGGCGCCCGATGCCCCTGCGCTCTGGCGCAAACAGGGCGGCTCCGCCTACCGGTCCTCGTCGTGGGGCGACCTGCTGCGCGCCACCAGCCGCGCGGGCCGCGGGCTGCTCGCCCTCGAGGCTCAAGGCTGAGCGGCCCATCGCCGCGCTGTGCGGGCCGCACCCCAGCTGGCTCCCACTGGAGCTGGGCGCGATGGGCGCCGGGCTCTGCCTGGCGCCGCTCTACCCGCGCTGGCCCGACGCGGCCGTGGCCGAGGTGCTGCGCCGGCTCGAGGTCGAGGTGCTGGTGGCCGACGGCGCCCGCTGGGAGCGGGCCCTGTCGCTGCGCGAGAAGGTGCCGAGCCTCAAGGAGCTCATCTGCCTGGAGGGCAGGGTCCCGGCCTCCGCCGAGGCCGCGGGCGTGCGGACCTTCACCCAGCTCCAGCAGTTGGGCGAGCCGCGCCGCGAGTCGGAGTGGGCGGTGCGCGTCGACGCGCTCGACCCCGACTCGCCGGCCTGCGTCAGCCTGTCGTTCGGCGCCAGCGGGGCGCCGTATGCCGTCCGGCACAGCCACCGCGCGCTCGTCGCGCACGCCTGGCGGCTCTCGCGAGCGCTGGGGGTGGGCGAGGGCGACATGCTGCTCTCCCGCCTGCCGCCAGCGCTGAGCCTCGAGCGCGCGATGCTGCGGCTGGTGCCGTTCTGCGGCGCCCAGCTGAGCGTCGCGCCCGAGGAGGGCACCTTCCAGGCGCAGCTCCGCGAGGCGCGGCCGACCTTCGTCCACGCGACGCCCGAGGACTGGGAGGCGCTGCGCCGGGCGCTCGAGCCGCGCCTCACGGCGTACTCGGCGAACCAGCGGCGGGTGCTGACCTGGGGCCAGCACGCGGCGCTCGAGGCCCACCGGCTCGAGGACGCCTTGCTTCCCGTTCCGGGCCCCGTCAAGGCCCGGTTCAAGGTGGCGCGCTCGCTCGTCTTCGAGCCCCTCAAGCTCGAGGCCGGACTGCACGCGGCCAAGGCGCTGCTCGTCGGGCTGGGCCCGGTCGCGCCCAAGACGCTGGAGTTCTTCACCTCCCTGGACCTGCCGCTGGGCGAGTCGTGGGGGCTCGTCGAGGCCGGCGGCCCGGTGACCGTCAACGTCCCGGTCGCGCGCCAGCTCGGCTTGCAGGGCCGTCCGCTGCCGGGCATCGCGGTGCGCATCGCCAAGGACGGCGAGATCCTGCTGCGCACCGATACCGTCTGCTTGCCTGGCACCGGCGAGGGCGCCTCGTCACCGGCAGCGGCGAGCGTGGACGGCGAGGGCTGGCTGCACACCCAGGAGCGGGGTGATCTCTCCTGGGACGGCTTCCTCCGGGTCGAGAGCCGGGCGCCGGCGTCCGCACGTTCGAGCTGAGAAGAGCAGAGAAGAGCAGAGAAGAGAAGAAGACCGACATGGCGCAATGCCCCATCTGCAAGAAGACGATCGCCGGCCCGAAGACGAACGACGCCTTTCCGTTCTGCTCGCCGCGCTGCCGGCTCCTCGACCTGGGCAAGTGGCTCGGCGGCGACTACCGCATCGCCGGGCGGCCCGAGGAGAACGAGGACGAGATGCCGCTGCCCGACCCCGCGGCGCCGCCGGGAACGAAGGACAAGGACGACGATGGGGACGCTTCCTAGGCTGTACCTGAGCCGGCCGCTGCCGGAGCCGACGCTCTCCATCCTCGAGGGAAAGGTCGAGTGGTCGGCCGGTCCGGCCAGCGGGCCCATCACCCGCGAGCGCTTCCTCAGCGGGGCTCGAGACGCCGACGCAGTGGTATCGCTGCTCTCCGACCAGATCGACGCCGAGCTCTTCAATCGCTGCCGCCGGGTCAAGGTCGTCGCCAACTACGCCGTCGGCTTCAACAACATGGACCTCGCGGCCGCCGAGGCCGCCGGGGTCTGGCTCACCAACACCCCCGACGTGGTCACCGACGCGACGGCCGAGTGCGCCTTCGCCTTGATGCTCGCCGCCGCGCGCCGCCTCCCCGAAGCCGAGCAGGCGCTCCGCGCCGGGACCTGGGAGGGCTGGACGCCGACGCACTTCCTGGGCCTGCAGCTCGAGGGGGCGACGCTGGGTATCGTCGGGCTGGGACGCATCGGCCGGGCGGTCGCGACCCGGGCGCTGGCGTTCAGGATGAGGGTTCTGGTGGCCGATCCCGACGCTTCGGGCGCGAAGACGATGGAGGGGGTCGAGCGGGTCTCGCTCGATGAGCTGCTCGAGCGCAGCGACATCGTCTCGCTGCACTGCCCGCTCGTCCCCGGGACCCGGCACCTCATCGACGCCCGGGCGCTGGCGCGGATGAAGTCGGGCGCCATCCTGGTCAACACGGCGCGCGGGCCCATCGTCGACGAGGCGGCGCTCGCCGAGGCGCTGCATTCGGGGCATCTGGGCGCGGCGGGGATCGACGTCTACGAGGACGAGCCTCGCGTGCACGAAAGGCTGCTCAGCGCGCCGCGGGCGGTGCTCGCTCCCCACATCGGGACCTCGACGATGCGCACCCGGGTCGCGCAAGCCGAGAAGGCGCTCGGCGACGTGCTGCTCGTGCTCTCGGGTCAGCCGCCGCGAAACCCGGTCAACCGGCCGCCCTCGCCGCGGCGGTAGACGCTGCGGCTCACCGCAGGTATGGTCTGCGCCCTTTGCCGCCCATGTTCACCGACTTGCACTGCCACCTCCTGTACGGCGTGGATGACGGCCCCAAGGATCCCCAGGGGTCGGTCGCCATCGCCAAGCTCCTGGTTTCACTGGGGTTCAAGACGGTGGCCTGCACGCCCCACGCGCTGCCGCAGTTCGCCGACGCCAAGGCCTGCGCGGCCCGGCGCGACGAGGTCCAGGCTCTGCTCGAAGAGGAAGGGGTGCCGCTCGAGCTGCAGCTGGGCGCCGAGAACCGGCTCGACGAGGCGTTCATCGCCGCCGAGCTGTCGGGGCAGGGGCGGCACTACGGCCCGGGCGCCTATGTGCTGGTGGAGGCGCCGTACGAGAGCGTGGTGCCGGCCTTGCCGGACCTGCTCTTCCGGCTGTCGCGCAAAGGCGTCAAGCCGGTCCTCGCCCACCCGGAGCGCTGCGCCGAGTTCCAGGAGCTGCCGCGAGCGCAGGAGGCGGTGAGGTTGGGCGCGACGCTGCAGCTGGACGTGGGGAGCCTCGCGGGCACGTACGGCCGGCAGGCCAAGAAGACGGCGCAGAAGCTGCTCGAGGCGGACCTGTACGGCATCGCCGCGAGCGACGTGCACGAGGCGCAGAGCGCGGCGAAGTGGCTGCGCGAGGGCCTCAAGGATCTGGAGAAGCGGGCCGGAAGGGCAGGGCTGGAGCGGCTCCTGGGCGAGAACCCGGCGCGGCTCCTGCGAGGTGAGGAACTGTCATGAAGCAAGGCGCGAACAAGGCGCTCAAGGTCGGGGCGGGGCTGGCCATCAGCGTGCTGCTCGTGTGGCTGACGCTGCGCGGCGAGGTGCCCTGCAGCCCGGACCAGACGGCCGCCACGTGCTCGAAGGTCGACCTGCTGTGGGCGAGCCTCAAGTCAGCCAACTACTGGGCGCTGCTGCCTTACCTGGCCTTCCTCACCCTCATCCACTTCATCCGCACCTACCGCTGGGGAATCCTGCTCGAGCCGGTCGGCAAGCCGACCTTCCAGCGCCTCAACAGCGCGTCGGCCATCGGCTTCATGGCGCTGGTGACGATGCCCTTCCGCCTGGGCGAGTTCGCCCGCCCGCTGCTCGTCGCCGAGAAGGGGAAGATCCGCCGCAGCGCCGCCCTGGCCTCCATCGTCGTCGAGCGGGTCATCGACGGCATCGCCATGGCCATCGTGCTCATCGTGGCGCTGCTGTTCTCCAAGCCGGCCACCAAGGACCCCGACGCGCTGGCGCTGGCGCGCATGAGCGGGTGGATCGTCTTCGCGTTCTTCTTCGTGCTGCTCGTCTTCTGCATCGTCGCCTACGTCAAGCGCGAGTGGGCGGTGCGGCTGACCGAGAAGGTGTTCTCCAAGGTCTCCGCCAAGCTCGCCAAGAAGCTCGCGGGGATGCTCGACGCGTTCATCGGCGGGCTGAAGATGGTGCCCGACCGCAAGAAGATCGCCCTGTTCTTCGTGCTCACCGTCTTCTACTGGGGCATCAACGGCGTGGGCATGGCGATGCTGGCGCGGCTGGGCTTCGGCCTGCAGCTGGAGCTGATCGCCGCCTTCACGGTGCTGGGCATCCTGGTGGCGGGCGTGATGATCCCCGCGGGCCCGGCCATGCTGGGCACCTTCCACTGGGCGATCATCGTGGGGATGCGGCTGTTCTTCCCGGAGCCGGCGCAGTACGGAGCGGTGGTGGCGTACGCCTGGCTCGTGTGGGCGGCGCAGACCGGGCAGCAGATGCTCTTCGGCGCCTACTTCCTGGTCCGCGGGCACGTCAGCTTCGGCAGCCTGTGGCAGACGTCGTCCGACGACGACGAGGACGAAGAGGGCGGACCGAAGGCCGCGGCCTAGCCAGGCGCAACGGACGAGGCGGGGAAGGGGAGACGGGGCGACGACCGCGCCCCGTCTTTCAGAATCTGCTCTTCGAGCCAGCGGATGATGGCTTCCTTCACGCTGGCCCGGTCCTTCGAGGTCCAGTCGACCGAAGAAGCGGACTTGGGCTCGGACGGCGTCGTGAAGTCGAACGCCAGCTCGCCCGGCGAGACCTGATCCCAGGCGGCCATGCGGGTCTTGGCGGCAGGCGCGGCTGCAACGATAGGCGCTTCTGCCTTCACGACCGTCGTCCTCTGGGGTCGGCTAGCCATGCGTCCCATTGCCCTTGTTCTGCTCGCTCCCGGCGACCACCGCCTGGTACTTGACCAGGAGGTCTGCCACCGCCTCGCGCAGGTACTCGCTCTGCGTCACCCGCGTCTTGCGCGCCAACTCCCGAAGCCGCTCGGCAATGCTCACCGGAACCAGCACGTGAGTGGCGACCTCGTCGACGTCCTTCATCATCGGACCCTCCTCGCAACGGAGTGCTACAGGCAGCTACGAGGATGCCCGCCTTCCCGGGCTTGTCAAAAAAAAGTCCGAAGTCCCAGCTTCGAGAGGCTGCGGCTTGTAGCATGCCTCGACCTGCCGCGCAAGAGCTCTGGGCTTTTTGTCTAGCAAATACAAGTCGTTGCGTTGATAGGTGGTGCGCAAGAACGGAGGCCGGTGCTTGCGCAGGCGAGGAATCCCCGCGAGCCCAAAGCAGTTCTTGGCGACCTTGGCCCCTTGGCGACCTTGGCGCTAATAGAGGGCGGTGCTCTCCGCCAGTCGGCTCGCTCCGCACCTGGCTCGATACCAGGGCAAAAGGTCACTTGCTCCACGAGAAAGTTGACAGCGCGCTGCACGTTTTCCTATAGTCCGCCGCCCTTTGAACGAGGCAGTTCGGCGAGGTAGCTCAACTGGTTAGAGCGGCGGTCTCATAATCCGCAGGTCGGCGGTTCGAGTCCGCCCCTCGCCACACGCAGGACCGTAGCAGCAACGAAAGGACGTCGTTACCCAAGCGCTTGAGGTCCAGATGCGCATCGCGGTCATCAGCGACGTCCACTCCAACATCGAAGCGCTGACCGAAGTGGTGAAGGTCATCGAGAAGGCCCGGGTCGACCGGGTCGTCTGCCTCGGTGACGTGGTCGGCTACGGCGCCAGCCCCAACCCCTGCTGTGCCATCGTGCGCAACCTGGCCGAGGTGACGCTGCTCGGCAACCACGACGCGGCCGTCTCGGGGCGGATGGACTACAGCTTCTACTACGACGCGGCGCGGCATGCGCTCGACTGGTGCGCCTCGGTCATCGAGCCGGCCCACATGGCCTGGCTCAAGAGCCTGCCCTTCACCTACCGCATCGGCGACATCGGGTTCTGCCACGGCTCGCCGATCGACCCGCGGGCCTACGAGTACATCTTCGCCCTCGAGCAGGCGCGCGAGCTGATGCCGCACGTCGAGTACCTGCCCGAGGTGACCTTCATCGGCCACTCGCACCTGTGCAAGGCGTTCGCGATTGGCAACGGCGAGGTCAACGACGTGGTCGCGCAGAAGTTCGGCATCCGGCGCGGCTACAAGTACATGATCAGCGTGGGCAGCGTCGGCCAGCCGCGCGACTACGACAACCGCGCCTGCTTCGTCATCCACGACTCGGACGCGCGCACCGTCGAGTACCACCGCGTCGAATACGACATCGAGACCTCGGCCCAGAAGATCTTCGACGCCGACCTCGCGCTCAACTTCGGCAAGCGCCTGTTCCTGGGCGTCTAGGGCGTGCTCTCGCCGCCGTTGCTCCACCGGCCGCGCACCGGCTATCCTCCCGTCACCATGCAAAAAATCCGTGTCTTCCCGCTGCTGATGGCGCTTGGGCTGTGCCTGGGGCTGGCCTTGACGGGCTGCAAGAAGGAGAAGGCTCAGCCCTCCAAGGAGTACTTCCAGGCGCGCACGATGTGGATCGAGCTGCTGCGCGAGAAGCGGAACAAGGCCTTCTTGGCGCCTGAGGCCCAGGAGATCATGGACCTGCTCCGGGCGGTCGACGCCAAGAGCCTCGACGCCACCAGCGCCCAGACGCTCCTGGACGAGATCCAGACGGGACGCGCGGCGGCCAAGATGGAGGAGGCCGACCTCCAGGCCAAGATCGAGCAGGCCAAGAAGGCTGGCCAGGCGGACCCCTCGGGAATCGTCTTCCACACCGTGCCGCACGACGCGGGCACCGACGAGCCGGTCGCCGTCGCCAATGGCCCCGACGCAGGGCCCAAGGAGCCGGCCGTCGGAATGGCCCAGCGGGACTTCACCAACTGGTTCGGCCGCTGCTTCGAGTACAAGAACGACGCGGTCGTCGGCGGCGTCTCCGGCGGGCAGGTGTGGGGGCTTCGCGACCTGATGGGCTGCCGCCAGGACTTCCCCAGCTTCGTGAGCAACTCGGTGCTGCTGGTGGAAGGCCGCGTCGGCGCCATCCGCAGCAACGCCGAGCTCGCCCCAACGAAGTACAAGATGGTGGACGGCAAGCTCGTCCCGATGACCGAGGAAGACGAGAAGGCCGGCGTCAAGCCTGCTCCGGCGCCTGCCGCGGCGGCCCCGCCCTCCGAGCGCAACTCGGCGAACCTCCAGGACGCCACGCCCAAGCAGAACCAGGGCATGAACGACGTCACGCCCAAGCAGAACACCAACCTCAACGACGTCACCCCGCGCTAGCCCGCCGTGCTCGAACGCTCTCTACTCAAAGCCCTGTCCCTCCTGCCGCGCTCGGCCATCAGCCGGGTCGTCGGCGACGCCGCCCGCGCGCCTGCTCCACCCCGCGCCCACCACCTCGCCATGCGCGCCTTCGTGGCGGCCTTCAAGGTGCGCGCCGAGGAGGCGGAGCTCTCCGTCTCCGAGTACGCCACCTTCGAGGAGTTCTTCACCCGGCGGCTCAAGCCGGGCGCCCGGCCCATTGCCGCGGGCGAGGAAGTGGTCGTCTCGCCCGTCGATGCGCGCGTTGCCGCGGTCGGCACGGCCGAGGGCGGCAGCCTCGTCCAGGCCAAGGGCAGCCACTACACGCTCGCCGGGCTGCTCAGCGATCCCGCGGACGGACGCGCCTTCGAGGGCGGCGCCTACCTGACGCTCTACCTCGCCCCGCGCGACTACCACCGGATCCACTCGCCGCTGTCCGGCCAGGTGGAGGGCTACAGCTACGTCCCGGGCGAGCTGTGGCCGGTCAACCGGCTGGGCGTGCGGTACGTGCCGGAGCTGTTCTGCACCAACGAGCGGCTGGTGACCTTCCTCTCGACGGCCGCCGGCCGGGTCGCGGTGGTCAAGGTCGGGGCCATGTGCGTCGGCCGCATCCGCGCCAGCTATGACGACGTGGTGACGCACGCCGGGCGCGGGGCCTCGCGCCGGCGCTACGAGCGGCCCGTCCCGGTCAGGAAAGGCGAAGGCTGGGGTGTTCGAGCTCGGGTCCACCGTGATCCTGCTCTTCGAGCCCGGCAAGGTGACGCTCGATGCTTCCCTCGTCGAGGGTGGCTCCGTTCGCGTCGGCCAGCCGCTGGGGCGGGTCGTGGCGGGGAGATGAAGAACGCAAGCCGCCGCCGCGTCCCGGCGGAAGGCCTGGGCGGCGTCGGCGAGGTTCACTGAAGCGGAAGACGAGGTGGGTATGCATCGGTGGTTGCTGGCATCCTGCGTGGCGGTTCTCCTGGCGGTCCCCATGGTGTCCTGGGCGGGCGAGCCCGCGGACGAGGAGCTGCCGGGCGAAGGCGCGGAGGCCCCGGGCTTCACGCTCCCGACCTACAACGCAGAGGCCGCCGCCCAGCCGCGCGCGGGGACGATGCTGCTCGTGGGCGAGGACAGCGAGGACACCGGCGCCAAGCTGATCCTCGTCTCCTTCATGGCCAGCTACTGCAAGCCGTGCCGCAAGGAGATGCCCTGGCTGCAGAAGATGCACGAGACCTACAAGGGCAACGGCCTGCGTATCATCGGCGTGGCCATCGACAGCGAGGCGGAGGGCCAGAAGCTGGTCGGGGAGATCCTCAAGGAGGAGAAGGTCAGCTTCCCGGTGGTCAAGGACCAGTTCAACTTCGTCGCCCGCCGCTACCTGGGCAACAAGGTGCCGCTGCCCAGCGTCTTCCTGGTCGACAGGGCCGGGAAGATCGGCTTCGTCAGCCGCGGCTACAGCAGCGAGATCTCCAAGGCCCTCACCGAGACCATCCAGAAGAAGCTCGGCGTTCCGCTGACCCCCGTCACCGTGACGGGCGAGGAGCCGGCCGCCGCCAAGCCCGAGACCGCCGCGCCCGAGAAGGACGGCAAGAAGCCGGCAGAGGGCAAGAAGAACGCCCCGAAGACCAAGAAGAAGGAGAGCAAGAAGTGAAGACCCTCCCCATCGTCCTCGCCGCCACCGCGACGCTCCTGCTCTCGTCCTGCGCCACCAGCGGGGGCTCCACCAAGGCCGACTCCAAGCCGGAGACGGTCGAGGTCGCCAACCCCATCCGCCTGGCGCTCCAGCCGGTGGACATCCCGCAGGAGCTCGAGGGCTGCGCGGCCCCGGCAGTGTTCGAGCAGACGCTGTGCAACCGCCTGTTCGAGCTCAACAAGAAGCAGGTGATGTGCGCCGACGAGGTCAAGGTCTTCATCGAGAACAAGCGCCAGGGCCTCGTCCTGGGCAGCGGCGAGGACACCAGCATGGACGCGGTGCTCGCCAGCCTCGACGCGCCGCGCCACGTGAACCTCATCGCCGCCAAGGCCGGCGAGGCGGTAGCGATGACCATCCTCGTCCAGGACAAGGCGGGCAAGACGCTCGACCGCTTCCAGATGAACCTGAAGGCTGACGGAGCAGACGTCTTCGAGCGCGCCAACGAGGCCGCCGTCCGCATCGTCAAGATCCCGGGCGAGGCGCCCAAGCCGTAGCCGCACCGACCTCTTCGCGCCATCGCGCTGCCTCTCTTGCTCGTCCCTAACGTTCGGGGAGCAGGGGAGGCAGCGACGTGTCCAGGAACCTCGAATCTCTCGTCGGACGGGCCGCTCTCGCCCTTGCGGGACGGCTCGCTGCTGTTCGTGGGCACAGCCACGACCCTGCTGCGCCTGGGCGGCTTCACGGTCCTGACCGACCCGAACTTCCTTCACCGCGGCGACCTCGCCCACTTCGGCTGGGGCCTGTCCGCGCCGCGCCTGACCAACCCCGCGGTGGAGTTGGCCTCGCTCCCCGACGCCGACCTGGTGGTCCTCTCCCACCTGCACGAAGACCACTTCGACCGGACCGTCGAGCGCGACCTGGCCAAGGACGTGCCCATCGTGACCACGCCGCACGCGGCCCGGCGCCTGGCGGGCAAGGGCTTCACCCGGACCGAGCCGCTCGAGACCTGGGAGTCGCTCTCGTTCTCGCGCGGCGACCACCGGCTGCGGGTCACCTCGGTCCCCGCCCAGCACGGGCCGCGCCTCTTCTCCAGGCTCCTGCCGCCCACCATGGGCAGCGTGCTCGACTTCACCGATGGGCATGGCGGCCGGCTGCGGGTCTACTTCAGCGGCGACACGCTGGTGCACGAGGCGCTCCGCGAGATTCCCCGGCGCTTCCCGGGCATCGACCTCGCGGTGCTGCACCTGGGCGGGGCCCGGGTGCTGGGGGTGCTGGTCACCCTCGACGCGGCGCAGGGCGTCGAGGCCCTGCGCATCGTCGATCCCAAGCTCGCGGTGCCGGTGCACTTCGACGACTACCCGCTGTTCAAGTCCTCCATCGACGAGTTCTGGCAGGAGGTCGGCAAGGCGGGGCTGGGCGACCGCGTCCACTACCTCCTGCGCGGCGAGACGCTGCACTTCCACTTGCCGGAAGGGCGGCGCTCGCTCGAGGCCGAGACGCTCCCGTCGCCGACGGGGCCCTAGCCTCGCCGCGGGCATCCCGGTAGCTTGCGCGCGATGCCCAGCCACCACCCCAAGAAGCCGCCCGAGCGCAAGGAGCGCCCTCGGCCCCAACCAGCGCCCGAGGGCTCGACGAAGATCCTGGTCCTGGTCGGGCCGACCGCCTCGGGCAAGACGGGGCTGGGCATCGAGCTGGCGGAGCGGCTCGGCGGCGAGATCGTCTCCGCCGACAGCCAGCAGGTGTTCCGCGAGCTCGACCTGGGGACCGCCAAGCCCACGCCGGAGGAGCGCGCGCGCGTCCCGCACCACCTGGTGGACTTCGCCGACCCGACCAAGCTCCTCTCCGCCGGCGAGTTCGCCCGGCTCGCGGACGAGGCCATCGACGGCATCCGCGCCCGGCGGCGCCTGCCCATCGTCGTCGGCGGCACCGGGCTGTGGGTCCGCTCGCTGCTGTTGGGGATCGTCGAGGCGCCCGCGGTGGACCTCGCGCTGCGGCGGTCGCTCGAGGCGCGCGCGGCGAAGGAAGGGCGGCAGGCGATGCACGCGGAGCTCGCGCGGATCGACCCGGAGAGCGCCGCCTCCATCCCTCCGCAGAACCAGGTCTTCGTGCTGCGGGCGCTCGAGCTCTTCGCCCAGACCGGAGAGAAGCCCTCGGTCCTGCGCGCCCGCCACGCCTTCTCCCGGCTGCGCTACGACGCGACCGTGCTGGGGCTGACGCCGCCGCGCGACGAGCTCTACCGGCGCATCGACCTGCGCGCCCGGCAGATGTTCGAGCGGGGGCTGGTCGACGAGGTGCGGCGGCTGGTGGCGCAGGGCCGGCGCGCGGCGGCCGAGACCAAGGCGCTGGGCTACCCCCAAGCGCTCTCGGTGGTGGACGGCCGCTGCACGGTGGAGGAGGCCATCGCGCAGACGGCGCAGCAGACGCGGCACTACGCCAAGCGCCAGCTCACCTGGTTCCGGGCCGATCCCCTGGTGGAGTGGCTCGACTGGCCGGTCGAGGTCCGCGCGCTCGCCGAGCGCCTCGCCCGCTTGGGGCTGCGCAGCGAAAGCCAGTTGACGACCTGAGCAGGAGCGTCGTTCACTGCCGCCCCCATGGACACGCCCCGGCGCTTCTACATCCACACCTTCGGCTGCCAGATGAACGAGGCCGACTCCTCGCGCATGGGGGAGATTCTGCAGCGAGCAGGCTGGTCGCGGGCGGAGACGGCCGAGGAGGCGGAGCTCATCCTGCTCAACACCTGCGCGGTGCGCGACAAGGCCGAGCAGAAGGTGCTCTCGGCGCTGGGGCGCTACCGGCCGCTCAAGGCCGAGCACCGGACCCTCATCGGGGTGACCGGGTGCATCGCGCAGGCGCAGAAGGAGGCGCTGCTCAAGAAGGTGCCCTACGTCGACTTCGTGGTCGGCCCCGACGGCATCCCCAAGCTCGCCGAGGTGGTCCGCAAGGTGATGGACGAGCGGGTCCGCGTGGCCGAGACCGCCTGGATGGACTCCGAGCACTACCTCTTCCCGCGGGCAGACCCGGAGAGCGCCCAGGGCAAGGTGACCGAGTTCGTCACGGTGATGAAGGGCTGCGACCACGTCTGCAGCTACTGCATCGTCCCTTACGTGCGCGGGCGAGAGCTGTCCCGGCCGGTCGACGAGGTCCTGGAGGAGGTGCGCACGCTCGCCCGGGCCGGGGTCCGTGAGGTCACGCTCCTGGGCCAGAACGTCAACTCCTACCGGGGCGGGGCGAGCTTCGCGCAGCTGTTGGCGAAGGTGCAGGAGATCCCCGAGGTGCTGCGCCTGCGCTTCACCACCAGCAACCCGCATGACCTGCCGGACGAGCTGGTGGACGCCTTCGGCGCCATGCCCAAGCTGATGCCGCACCTCCACTTGCCGGTGCAGTCGGGCTCGGACCGCCTCCTGGAGAAGATGCGTCGCGGGCACACGATGGCCCACTACTACGAGCGCGTGGACCGCCTGCGCCGGGCCTGCCCGGACCTGGCGCTGACCACCGACCTCATCGTCGGCTTCCCCGGCGAGACCGAGGAGGACTTCGCGGCCACGATGGAACTGATCGAGCGCGCCCGCTTCGACAACGTCTTCTCCTTCGTCTACTCGCCGCGCCCCCACACCGCGGCCGCCATCCACGAGCAGGAGTGGGGGCACGTGCCGCACGCGGTGAAGGTGGAGCGCCTGGAGCGGCTGCAAGAGCGCGCCCGGGAGATCTCGCTCGGCTTTGCCCAGGCGCGGGTCGGCAAGACGGTGCAGGTGCTGGTCGAGGGCCCGTCCAAGACCGACCCGCACAAGCGCTTCGGCCGCACGCCCGAGAACCGCGTCGTGAACTTCGTGGGCGAGTCGGCGCCGGGGGCGCTGGTCGACGTCCACGTCGAGCGGGTCACTCCCAACGCGCTGTTCGGCCATGAATGAGCACGAGGGGCGCCGCTAGATCGATGGCCTGGGCACGCCTCTCGCGGCTGGCGCGGTACTGGCTGCCGCTGGCGGCCTACGCCGGGACCATCTTCGTGCTCTCGGCGATGTCCCGGCCGCCGATCCCTTCGGTGAACCTGCCGTACTTCGACAAGGTGCTGCACTTCGGGGAGTACGCAGGGCTCGGCCTGTTGCTGTGCCGGGCGCTGACGATGGGCGATCGGGGGCTCGCGCCCAGGTCCGCGTTCGCCGCCGCGGCGCTCTTGTGCGCGCTCTACGGCGTCTCCGACGAGGTGCACCAGATGTTCGTGCCCCAGCGCGAGGCGGACGCGCTGGACCTGCTCGCCGACGTCGCCGGCGCGGCCAGCGGGGCGGGGCTCTACGCGCTCTTCGTGGGCCGTCGCCGGACAGCGACTACTTGAGCGCGGCGAGCTCGGCCTGGATGGCGGCCAGCGCAGCCTTCGGGGCGTCGGTGGCGAGGTCCTCGAGCACCTCGGCCGCGAGCGTCCGGTCCTTCGAGTCGCGCAGCCCGCCCAGGATGGAGTCGTCGTCGGGGACGAGGTAGAGGGCCCGGGCCAGCGCGAGCGCCGCCTGCTCGCCGTCGCCCATCGCGAGCCGCACCCGGCCCAGCTCGGCCAGGATGCGCGCCTCCTCCTTCGGGTCGCGGGTGACGATGGCCAGCACTTCGAGCGCCACCGCCAGCTTCTCGCGGCTGCCGTCGCCGGGGCGCAGGCGGTGCTCGTGGGCCAGCACGCGCGCTGCTTCCGTGCGCCGTTCGGGGTCCTGCAGCAGCTTCTCCCAGGCGCTCAGCTCTTCGGGGCTCATGACGAAGAGTGTGCCTCACCGGCGGTCCGGGGCGAAGGGGCCTTGACCGGCCGGCGCGGGGCAGGGGATGAGTCGCTGCCATGGCCCTCCGAACCATCCTTGGCAAGACGCCGCAGGTCGACCCCTCCGCCTTCGTCGAAGCCAGCGCGCAAGTGGTGGGCGAGGTGACGGTCGGGCCGGGCTCGAGCCTGTGGTTCAACGCCGTGGCCCGGGGTGACATCAACTCGGTGCGCGTCGGCGCTCAGACCAACATCCAGGACCTGTGCTGCCTGCACGTGACGCGCGTCCACAACGTGGTGGTGGGCGACCGCGTGACCGTCGGCCACCACGTCGTGCTCCACGGCTGCACCGTCGGCGACGACTGCCTCATCGGCATGGGCGCCATCGTGCTCGACGGAGCGCAGATTGGCGCCGGCAGCTTCGTGGGGGCAGGTGCGCTCGTGACGCCCGGGACGCTCGTCCCGCCGGGGAGCCTGGTGCTCGGGTCGCCGGCGAAGGTGAAGAGGCCGGTGGGCGAGGAGGAGAAGGCCACCATCGAGCGCAGCTTCAAGAGCTACGTGGCGCTCGCGGCCGAGTACGCCAAGACCGGCTAGGCGACCGGACAGCCCGATTCCGCCCCAGCCGGGGGCCGTGGTAGAAGGCACTCACCCATGTCCGTCGAGATGCTCAGGCAGTGCCCGCTCTTCAAGGACTTCACGGCCGTCGGCCTGGAGATCCTCGCGAAGATCTCCAAGCCGCGCATCCTGCTGGCGGGCAAGCCGCTCTTCCTCGAAGGCAAGCCCTCCGAGTCGCTCTACATCGTGGTCGAGGGGCGGCTGGCGGTGATGGTGAAGGGCCCCGACGGCCGCGAATCCCCGGTGGCGAGCCTGGGGGCGGGGGAGCACCTGGGCGAGATGGCGCTGCTCGCCGCCGCCAAGAAGCCGCTGCACCTCGTGAGCGTCCTCGCCGAAGCCGACTCGAAGATCGTCGAGATCCCCAACGCCGACTTCCAGGCGTTGATGAAGGAGAAGCCGCAGGCCTGCATGAAGCTGCTCCTCTCGCTCTCGGCCGAGTTCGGCCGCAAGTCGGTGGAGGCGCGCGAGCCGCTGCGCCACATCGTCACCCGCGCCCTCGGCCGCTGAGCCCCCGGTCACCCATGTAGGCGCGGGTCACCCGTCAATCCTTTGGCGATTGGCTTGACCTGGCCACCGGGAGGGGCACATACTCCTCAACAGCATTCCTATTGAAAAGAGCAATTCGCTGAAGTTGGCGAAGCGCAAAGCCGGTGGGTCCTGGAAGGACGGCCATGGCTGCCAAGAGGTTGAACACCCTGACCTGTCCTGCCGCGCGAGCGGCGCGACGGGTTTTTTCGTTTGAGGAGAGAGTCATGCGCACCCTCGTCGTCGTGCTCGCCACGTTGACGTGCTCCGTCGCCAGCGCGCAGACCCTCTCCGGGACCGAGTCCCAGGTCACCAACGCCGCGGCCGACCAGTTCGACCCGGCCATCGCCGGCAGCCTCGTCGTCTACACCGACTTCAGCGGCGTGGACGCGGACGTCTGGTACACCGACCTGACCACCGGCCTGGCGCACCCGGTGACCACCGCCCCAGGCGACCAGCAGCTGACGGGCGTCTCCGACGGCCGGGTCGTGTTCACCGACTGGAACACGATGGACGTGCTGGTCTTCGACAAGGCGACCGGGGTCATCACCAACATCACCAACGCCGCGGGTTCCAACTCTCTCGACCCGGCCGTCTCCGGCACCCTCGTCGCCTGGACCGACGACCGCGACGGCAACGCCGAGATCTACGCCAAGGACCTCCAGTCCGGCGTGGAGCGACGCATCACCAACGACACCCTCGTCGACCAGTCGCCGGCGGTGGGCGGCTCGATCATCGTCTGGGAGCGCTGCGACGGGTACGCCTGCGACGTCTTCGCCTACGACTGGTCGACCGGCGCCACCCGCCAGCTGACCGCGACCCCTTCCGCCAGCGAGCGCTTCCCGGACGTCAGCGGCCGCACGGTCGTCTTCCAGCGTGAGCAGGGCACCCCGGTCGACAAGGACCTCGTGGCGTTCAACCTCGACACCGGGACCGAGAAGGTCCTCGCCCAGACCGGCGACCAGGAGAATCCCCACGTCAGCGGCGACTACGTGGCCTACAACGACTCCGCTTCGGGCGTGCCGCACATCGGGCTGTGGAACCTCGCGACCGGCTGGACCTTCCAGGTCACCTACGGGGCGAGCGGCCAGTACCTCAACGACATCGACGACAACCGCATCGTCTACTCCGACAACCGCGCGGGCACCCTGGACATCTGGATGTACACCTTCGCCGTCACCGTGGAGCAGGAGCCCACGCTGCCGACGAGCTGCGACGACCTGGGCAACGCGGTGCCGCTCTTCGACAAGACCTACGTTCGCGCGCACGGCAAGCCCGGCGTCTTCACCGACACCTTCAAGGCCACCACCGGCCCGGCCCTCATCTGCGTCGACAACCCGGCCGCCGGCGCCTCCAAGGTCCACTCCGGCTGGCTGTTCTTCAACCGGCACCTCGAGATCGGGCCGTGGGGCTGGTGGTCCGACCGAATCGAGCAGAAGGCCGAGCTTCACGCGACCAACGCGCTGCGCGTCAGCCTGAGCTCCAAGCCCGGCGCCGGCATCCGCGTTCGCGTCTTCCCGGCGGCCCCCGAAGACGAGGACGGCCATCATCATCACCACCCCGGCCATCACCACGGTCACCACGGTGGGTGCGACAACCACGGGAACAAGAGCATCAGCGTGGGCGGCAGCAACGTCGTCGCGGGCACCGAGGACGGAACTGCGGATGACGCGGTGGGATGCAGCCAGTCGGGCGGCTCGCTGGCGCCCTGGGCCGTGGTGCTGCTCGCCGTCTTCGCTCTGCTGCCTCGCCCCGCGCAGCTCCTGGTCCGGTCCCGCAGGCGCTAGAAAACATTCGCTGGGCTTCTGAACACCAGCACGATCTGCTACGGATCGTCGCACTGTGCACATCGCTGCCAACGCCCCTCTTCGCCGCGGCCTCGCGGTCCTGGTGGCGCTCGCCGGGCTCGTCCCGTCCTCGAGCGCCTGGGCGCAGCGGCTGGTCTGGCTCGCCCCGGAGCGGGTGCCTCCTGCTCCGTTCCGCGTGGGGCTCGTGGCCTTCGACGCGCTGGGGCAGGCGACAGAGCCCGCCGCCCAGGTCTCCGCGCTCCACGCCAAGATCGAGGAGGGGGCCAGAGAGGGCGTGGTCCGGACCTTCTACGTCGTGCCATCCGGGACCGAGCCGGTGGAGCTGCAGGCCCGGGGAGGAGCCCTCGTCGGGCAAGCCCAGGTCCAACTCGGCCATCCCTCCGCCCGGGTGCAGCTCAAGGTCGTGCCCGAAGCGCCCATCAAGGGCCAGGACACGTCCGCTTCGCTGGAGATCGCAGTGCTTCGCGGCGACGGCTCTCCGGACCCGAGCGCGGCGCCTCCGGTGCTGCGCGCCAGCGTCGGGGAGATCCGCGACGTGGTCCCGCTCGGCGCCGGACGGTTCAAGGCGACGTATCTCCTGCCGAAGGAGCGCTACCCCGAGGTGGCAATCGTGGTGGCCTTCGCCCCCTGGCCGCATGCCGACTCCAACGACGGCGCCTTCGGTGCGCTCGCCGTGCCGCTGTCGTCCTCGGTCGTTCTCCCCGGCAAGACCGAGAAGAACGCCAGCATCTCGGTGGAGATAGCCGGCAAGGTCTTCGGTCCCGCCCCAGCCGACTCGCAGGGCGCGTTCCAGGTGCCCATCGTGGCGCCACCGGGGCACCGGATGGGCGCGGCTTCGACCACCGATCGGCTCGGGAACAAGCGCACGAAGCAGCTCGACCTGCACCTGCCGCCGACCGACCAGATCGGCTGCGTGACCAGCCCCACCGCCTTGCCCGCCGACGGCGTCGCGCGGGCGCGCATCCTCTGCCTGGCGACCGACCCGTACGGCAAGACCGTCAGCGGCGCGAAGATCTCCGCCAAGGCCAACCTGGGCCGGCTCGACGGCCCCGTCGTCCGCGGTGACGCCTACGAGTGGCAGTACACGGCCCCGCTCAAGAGCGACGCCGACTCCGACGTCATTCAGCTCGACTACGCGGCCGGCGGCCCACAGTCCAAGGAGCGCGCCGAGCTGCGCTTCCGCCCGCTGCCGCTGGCGACCACCCGGGTCGAGGTGCTCGGCCAGCCCGTCTTCGTCGGCGGGGGCGGAGACGTGGTGGTGAAGGCCCAGGACCGCGAGGGGAGGCCCGTGGAGGTGCGCCCCGACCTGAAGGCGAAGCGTGGCGAGCTTGGGTCGTTCGAGCGCACGGCTCCCGGCGAGGTCCGCGCCCGCTACCGCCCGCCGGCCCAAGCCGGCGACTGGAAGGACGAGCTGGACGGCTCGGTGCTGGGCGAGGCTGGCAAGACGCCGGCGCGCCTGCGCATCTCGAACGCCGGTGGCCGCGTGGAGGTCCGCGCCGAGGACATCGCCGGCTACCCGATCGAAGGACTGGCCCTGGAGCTGGGGAAGGGGCGGCTGACGACCGGGCGCAACGGCGTCGCGAGCGCGGAGCTGCCGGACGTTCCCGACTCGGGACTCCAGACGCTCGACGTCCAGAGCCCGGAGCGGCGGTCGCTCAGCCAGCGCTTCTGGAGGCTCCGCACGGCCAAGGGCGTCCAGGGCTTCCCGGAGGAAGGGCCGTTCGAAGCGGCGTCCATCTCCGTTCCCATCGCGCTGGCGCCGGCGACTCCGGTCGACCTGCAGATCGACCTCGTCTCCGAGCCTGCTCCGGGCGGGCTCCAGGTGCGGGTGGTCGACGTCAGCGGCCGTGCCGTCCCCGGGCGCGAGCTCTCCTGGACCGTCACGGCCGGCGGCGTCCCGGTTCCGACCGCGGGCCAGGCCAGGGAGCAGCGCGACGGCAGCTCCTTCATCGCCTTCCAGCAGAAGCCGAGCGGCTCCGTGAGCGCCTCGGTCTGCGACGTCGCCAGCGGGGTCACCGCGGCGCAGGAGGCGAAGCTCCCGTGAGGACCGGCCGCGCGCTCGCGTTGTCGCTCCTGCTCCTGGCGCCCGAGGCGGCGCGAGGGCAGGGGGCCAACGCCTTCGTCGGCGAGCGCGAGGGGTTGGACACCGGCGTCATCGTGGGGCGCGTCTGTGAAGACCGCGACGGCGACTCCACCTGCTCCAGCGACGAGCCAGGCATCGCGCGGGCGCGCGTCGTGCTCAGCGACGGCACCTATGCCACCACCGACGCGCAGGGCCGCTACCACGTCGCGGCGGTCCCCTCACGTCGCGCGGAGATCTCCGAGACGTCCATCCGCGAGTTCTATGGCCGGGTGCTGGTCAAGCTGGACATGGGCTCCCTGGGCCGGGCGGGGACGCCCGTCGGTGGTCCGAGGCGGGTGGTGGAGACGACTCCCGCGGCGCTCAACCAGGTCGACTTCGCGGTGAAGGTCGAAGCCGCCTCCGGCACCGAGCTTCAGAAGGGGCCGCGACGGGGGCCGACGGGCGAGGTCGTGGCCGGAGCCTTCCTCTTCCACGCCACCGGCCAGACGACGCCCGGCAGGACGGTGCGGGTCAGCGGCGTCGCGGCGACGGTCGACGAAGCGGGCGTCTTCCGCGCGGACGTGCCCCTCAAGCCGGGCGGGAACTTCCTGACCATCGCCGTCGAAGCGCCGCACGGCGAATTGGTGCTCTACCGGCAGCAGGTCTCGGTGGTGACGCGGCACCACGGCGGCTTCCTCTTCGTCCCGCAGGACCCGCGGCGGATAGCCACCGTGAGCCTGCCCGAGCTGCAGTCGGCGCCCGCGGCCCGAGTGCGGATCCCGGTCCAGGCGACGCCGGAGGCGGAGATCGAGATCGCCTCGCAGAAGGCCATCGCCGGCCTGGACGGCACCGCCGCGGTGGAGGTGGAGCTGCAGCGCGGCGAGAACGCGCTGTTGGTGAAGGTCTCGGTCCCGGACGAGCCGCCGGTCGAGGACACGGTCCAGGTCGTCGCGCGCGGCTTGTCGGTCGTCAGCGGCCTGCTCAGCGTGGAGCTCAGCTACGACTTCAAGGGCGGGTTCGACCTCTCCGGCCGCGGCTCGGCCACCGTCCAGCAGCCGCTGGGCGACTTCGACCTGGCCTTCGGCATCGACCTCGATTCCGGCGACGTGCAGGACCTCTTCGGGCTGCGAACGAACGACGAAACCGACAACCCGGACGACCAGCTCCCGGCGGACCCGCTGCTGCTCTTCCGCCCGCGCGAGCCGCTCGCCATCGAGCGGGCGCTGGACCCGGAGCGGCACCCGCCGGTCTTCGGGGACGACGGGACCACCGGCGCCTTCAACCCCAGCGGCTCCAGGCTCTGGGCGCTCCTGCGCCACCCGCGCTTCGGGGAGCTCAGGCTGGGCGGGTTCCACGCCGACTACAGCGGCGTCGAGGTGGGCCGCTACGAGCGCTCGCTGTTCGGAGCCCAGCTCGACGCGCACGTGCCCATCGGCCCGGTCACGATCAACGTCCAGGGCCACCTCGCGCCGCCGTTCCCGCGGGGGGGCGAGATCCCGGCCGCGCCCGCCCACGACGAGCTCTCGGGGACCGGCGGCTCGCTGTTCTTCCTGCGGCACGGGTCGGTCGTCCCCGGGTCCGAGAAGCTGCGTGTCGAGCTGCGGGACGGGGCCACGGGCTTGCCGCTCGACGAGCGCGTCCTGGAGCGCTACCGCGACTACGACATCGACTTCCCCAGCGGGCGGATCCTCTTGGCGCAGCCGCTGCCCATGGCCAGCGGAGGCGGGCCGCTGCTGGCCACGCCGCTGCAGGCCCACCGGCCCACGCTGATCGTCGACTACGAGTACCGGTCGCTGGAGGGCGAGCGCCTGCAGGCCTTCGGGGGTAAGGCCGGGCTGTCGGTGGGCCGGTACGTCGAGCTCGGGGTCAGCGCGGTCAAGGAGCGGCGGTTCGACGCCAGCCCCGACGAGACCGACTACCTGCTCCTCGGCGCTCGCGGCCGTGGCCGGGTGGGGCCGGTGACGCTGGCGGCGGAGGTCGCGCAGAGCGAGGGCACGCTGTTCGCCCCGACGCTCACCGGCGGCTTCAACGCCTCCGACACCGGTGGCCTCTCCTTCCTCTCGGCGCCCGCCATGGCGAACGCCAATCCCGCGCGGGCCTGGTCGGTGCGCGCATCCGTCTCGGAGGAGATGTATGGCGCCCAGCTGTGGGCCCGGGGTCGCGACGCCGGCTTCAGCGACGGCGGGGCCCAGTCCAACGTCGAGGCGCGTCAGGTCGGCGGCCTCGTCCGGCTCTCGCTGGGCCGCTTCGAGCTGGCAGCGCGCTACGACGACCGCCTGGGCTCCGACCCGCGTGACCCGTTCTCGGGCGGGCAGCTCGAAGCGCGCGACGGCTCGCTGCGCGGCAGCGGTCGCTTCGGCGACCTCACCGTGCTGCTCGAGGCCAGCTACGGCGGCATGCAGCTGCCCGAGGAGACCGAGCAGTCGGGGCGGCTGGGGGTGGGCGCGCGGCTGGACTACGCCATCACCCGCGAGCTGTCGGTCAACGCGAGCTATCAGCAGCGCGTCTGGAGCCACGGCGGCGGCCTCGCCGCCCGCGACGACACCTTCGCGGCCGTCGGCGCGACCTGGCGTCCCAAGGACGACCTGGGCTTCTCGGTCCGCGGCGGCTGGGGCCCGGGCGTGGGCACCCAGGTCCAGGTCGGCGTCGAGCGCGCCGGCGAAGGCGACGTCTCTTACGGCTACTGGAGCTCGGACGTGGACGGCCCGGGCGCCGGCCAGATGGTGGCGGTCTCCGGTGCCCGCCGCCGGCTGGACGAGCGCTCCGACGTGTTCGTGGAGGACCTCTTCGCCCGCGACGTCGACTCCCTGCGCACCGGCCGCGCCGTCGGCCTCTCCTACGCCCCGACGCGCAGCCTGACCTTGTCGGCGAGGTACGAGCGCGGCACGCGGCTGCTCTTCACCGGCGTGCCCGGCTTCAACCGCGACTCGGGGTCGGCGCGCGTGGCCTGGCTCGTCTCCGGCGTGCGCCTCTCCGGGCTGGCCGAGGTGCGGCGGGAGCGCGGCGCGTCGCTGGCCGAGAAGGAAGGGGGCGTCGACCGCTGGCAGACCGTGGGCGGCGCCTCGCTGGACGCCCGGCCGCTGCCGTACCTCTCCCTGGGCGCAAGGCTCTTGGCCACCAAGACGCGCAACCGCGGCGTCGACGAGACCTTCGCGCTGGAGGGCTACGCCGGCGCCAGCCTGCGGCTCGAGCCGTTCGTGCTGCTGGCGAGCTACTCCATCGTCGACCGCGCGCCGGCGCTGCCGCAGTCGGAGACCTCGGGGACGGAGCTGGTGCACCTGGTGGCGCTGCGGCCCTCGGTGGTGCTCTTCGACCGCCTGCGGATCGGTGCCGGCATCCATGGCGCCTTCTACCGGACGGGCGGGACCACGGCCGTCCTCGCGGGGTCCATCCGGGGGGCGGTGCGCATCGTCGGCGGGCTGGAGGCGGCGGCCGAGTACTCGCGGCGCAGCAGCGCCCCGGAAGGGGAGGCGCTGGACGCGTTCCGGGTGGAGGCGGCCTACTGGTTCGACCAGATGCTGGGCGTGGCGCTCGGGTACAATCTGCACGGCTACTCGGGGGACGGGGTGGACCCGCGGAACACCGGCAGCGACCGCGTCTATCTGCGGCTCGAGGCTGCCTACTGAGGAGGCGCGCGTGCGGTACGCCCAAGCCATCGCGCTCGCGACCCTGCTCCTCGCCGCGGCCCCGGCCCGCGCCGGCTGGCAGCGCACGGTCTTCGTGGATTCCGGCGGCCAGCCCGCGACCCCTCCGTCGCTGAACCTGAAGTCGGTCGGGGTGGGGGCGGGCGGCAAGGTGTGGGCGGTGGGCGGGACGCAATCCACCGCGAGCTTCATCGTGACGTCGACCGACGGCTTCGCGACCGCGCGACAAGACACGAGCTGCGCCGGCATCACCCGACTCCTCAACGCCGTCTGGGTCGCGGCGGACGGCAGCTCCGTCCACGCCTTCGGCCAGGCCAACGCGCACGCTGCCTGGAACGGCACCTCCTGGAGTTGCACCAACCTCACCGTTCCCGTCGCGCTGGGCTCGATCACCGTCAGCGGCATCGCCTTCTCCGACTCCGCCAACGGCTACCTGGTCGGAGGTTCGACCGCCAAGCCGACCCTCCCCATGGTGGTCCAGTACGCCAGCGGGACCCTGACCGACGTCTCCCCCAGCACTCTCTCCTTCGGCGCTGCGAGCCTCATCGCGCGGTCGAGCGCCTCCGGCATCCTCGACTACGCCGTGGGCGGCCGGCTCTACCGGCACCCGCAGACCACCGAGTTCCTGAACGCCGCGAACATCACCTCGTTGTTCCTGCTGGGAGATACCGGCCTGGTGGCGGCGGGGAACGCGGCCAACACCCGCAAGCTCAACGCCGCGACCAGCACCGCGGCGGCGCCCAGCGGAGCGCTGATGGACTTCGAGCCGGTGCTCGGCGTGACCATGGCCCCCAACGGCTTCGCGCTGGCGGTGGGGCAGGCCTCGAGCTCCAACACCACCGAAGGCGCCATCGCCCAGAGCCTCGACGGCGGCGACAACTGGCGGCGCATCGACCTCTCCGGCATCTCGCCGGCAGTGAGGGTGCTTCGCGCGGTGGCCTGCTGGGACGAGAACAACTGCGTCGCGGTGGGCGCCAACGACCTGTCCCTGACGGGCGGCAGCGGCTTCGCTCCCGAGCTCCTCGTCTACGCCAACCAGGCCCCGACGGCGGTGGTCACGGTGAACGGCCAGGCGCTGCCGGCCACCGTCCCGGACAACGCGGAGGTGACGCTGGCGGCCACCGTGACCGACCCCGAGGGCGACCCGGCGACGCTCACCTGGTTCGGCCCGACCAGCGTCGACGGCAGCCACTCCGCGAGCGTGACCTTCACGCCGACGATCTCCTGCTCCGCGCAGAACCTGCCCCACGCGCTCGAGCTGACCGACGGGCGCAAGACCACGTCCCCGCCCATCGACGTCCCGGTGCTGATCACGCACGCGCCGCGCGCCCCGGCCTCGCCGGCGCTGTCGCCGCCGCCGAGCGCGGGGACCTACCAGTGGCAGGTCGGCGGCACCTACCCGCTGACCGCCAGCGCGACCAGGGACTGCGGGCGACCCGTCACCTACGAGTTCCAGGTGAGCGGCGCGGTCCCGGCGCCCTTCGTCGCGGGAGCCAGCGCCACCTTCGAGCTGCCCCAAGCCGGGTGCGGCGGGCAGGACGGCACCATCCACCTCCAGGTGACCGACAGCGGCGACGCCTCCCTGACCGTCTCTAGGGACTTTCCGGTGCACCTCGCCGAGATCGTCGAGGCGCCGGACCTCGCTCTGTCCTCCGGAACCGACGTCCAGGTCACCTACGGCACGACGCTGTCGGTGACCGCCCAGGTCGACCGGCACTGCTCCGGCACCGACGCTTCGCTCTTCACCTACGCCTGGTCGTGCGACCCGGCGAACAGCAGCGCCACGGTCCAGTTCAAGAACGACGGCGATCCGTGCGGCAGCGAGGTCCCTTGCCGGCTCACCGTGACCCCCAAGGGCCCCGGGCTGCCGGCGGTCCTCGACTTCACGGTGAAGCTCCTCGGCGCGAGCAACGGGCAGGGCAAGGTGCAGCTCAAGGGCCTGGGGGACACGGTCTCGCTGCAGCCCGGAGAGTCGATCGACCTCGAAGCCCAGACCGACCTCTTCTGCGCCCCGGTCCTCTCCTGGACCTGCAGCTGCTCGGGCGCGCCGATGCCGCCGCCCTCGCCGGGGGCGGCCGCGAAGTGGACGTTCGCCAACCCCAACCCCAACTGCACCGGCGGCGCGTGCACCTGCCAGGTCACCGCGACCGGCGGCGGCCAGACGGCGACCGACTCGGTCCAGCTCGTCCTCGGCCAGAGCCACCCGCCGACCGTGGTCAGCGTCTCGTACGACGGCCCGCAGGAGGTGCAGGACGGCAAGTCGGTGGCCGCGACGGTCGCGGCCTCCAACGCCTGCGCCACCGAGTTCACCTGGGCGTGGTCCTGCTCGGGCACCCCCGCGCCGACCGCGCCCTCGGCGACGTCGGTCGCCTTCGTTCACCCCGGCAGCAACTGCGCCGACGTGCCCGCCACCTGCACCGCGCGGGCGACGCCGTCGAACGGCCCGGGCAGCGCAGGCGAGGGGAGCCTCGCGGCGACCTACCTGGCCGTGCCCCAGCCGCCGACAGGCGTGCACATCGCCAGCGTGGGGGTGACCGGCGCCCGCGTGGTGGCGACCGCCGAGGCGCTCGGCCCGTGCCCCGACCAGGGCAACTTCATGTGGACGGCGTGGCTCGAGTCCAAGAAGGGCGAGCCGCCGTTCACGTTCACCGGCCAGACGCTGGACCACACCTTCGAGACCTGCGGCCAGGACACCGTCCACCTCGAGGTGCGCCTCGCGACCTTCAGCGACAGCGCCGACCGCCCGATCGACGGAGCGAGCGGCGTTCCCGTGGTGACGTTGGAGGGGACGACCGACCTGCGCAAGGCGCTGCTCCTCGGGTGCGAGCGGGTCGAGCCGCTGGTCGTCTCGCCCCAGGCCAGCTCGCTGTGCGGCGTGAGCTGGCACTGGACGCAGGTCGACGGGCCGGCCTTGCCGACGCGGGTCCTGCCGGGCGGCGAGCTCGAGCGTCGAGCCCGACCCCGCGGCGCTCGCCCAGGTCTGGGAGACCGAGTCGACGTTCGAGGTCGTCGCCACCTCGCCCGCCGGTGCGAGCAACGCCGCGCGCGTCCACGTCCGCTACGCGCCGCGGCAGTTCGTCGAGCTGGTCCACGACGCCGACCGGCGCAGCGCCACCGCCGGCGAGCCCGTCCGCTTCACGGTCAGCACCTCCACCGAGTGCGCCTCGGCGCACCCGGGGGTGATGGACCTGCAGCTGACGCTGGTGGGCCTGGAGCTCATCCACGGGGAGAGCAAGGTCAACGGCGCGCGCGTGGCCGACCCGGCGGTGGTCAACGAGCCGGACCCTGCCAACCCGGGCAAGACGATCCCGCGGCTGGTCTTCGCCGGGCTGGACACCCCGGCGGACGGGAAGGCGCCGACGAGCGTGACCTACTACGCGCGACGGCAGGCCTCGGCGAGCGGCGTCGTGGTCTCGCAGGCCGTCGCCCGGCTGCACGCGGGCGAGCGGCCCGTCATCTCCGGCGAGTCCCAGGCTGGAGGCCGCCCGCCCGTGAAGTCCTCCTCCATCTCCCTGAGCTGCAACTGCGCGGAGGCGGGAGGCGGCGGCGCCGGCTGGGTCGGGCTCTTCGCGCTGGTCGCGGCCTCGTCCTTGTCCCGTCGCCGGCCGAACCCGCCGTGCTAGGGTATCGCCCATGTTCACGACTCGAATCGTCCCGTTGGGGTTTGCGCTCGCCTGCCTGCTGACCGGCTGCGCCCACGCCCAGCTCTCCGAGGGCTCGCTCACGGACGTGCACCGCCTCGCCGTCGTGGTCCGCGCCTCGCCCGGGCCCAGCGTCTCGGTCGCCGCGGCGGGCGAGAACAAGGCCTACCCCACGCTCGCCGCGTCTGAGTCGGACGCGCGGCTCAAGGAGACGCTCTCCAAGCAGGTCACCGTCTTCGAGATCGAGGAGCGGCTGCGCGCGACGCTGATGGCCCACCTTCCCGAGACGGCGCCGTGGAGCACCGCGATGCCCGCCGCCGAGGTCGCCACCGTGCTGCAGTCCTTGCTCGTCGTGGACCGCACCCAGCCGGTGGACTACGACGCGCTGCGCGGCGCGGGGGCGGACGCGGTGCTGGAGCTCAAGGTGGCGGAGTGGGGCGTGCGCCACCAGGCGGGCAAGAGCGGGCTCTACCTCAAGGGCGCCGGCAAGCTCTTCCGCCTGCCGGGCAAGTCGGGGATCTGGGCCAACACGCTGGACATCGACCTGGCCAAGGACCCCGAGGTCGAGGCCGTGGACGTCATCGCCGTGCGCAACGGCGGCTTCCGCGAGGCGGTCATCACGCTGCTCGAGAAGCTCTCGGCTCGCGTCG
This sequence comes from Myxococcales bacterium, assembly GCA_049841135.1. Taxonomy (GTDB): domain Bacteria; phylum Myxococcota; class Myxococcia; order Myxococcales; family UBA5297; genus JACRCT01. The sequence continues at coordinate 435,931 of JASGHK010000001.1, read as the reverse complement.
CCGGGCAGCTCGCGGGCAAGTGATGGATGAATGAAGAAGTCCGTTGACAGCTTCGCGCCGGAATTGGCATAGTGCCGCGCTCGTTCGGTTGGACGTTAAGCAGTCCGGGCGCTTGGCTCAGCGGTAGAGCACTGCCTTCACACGGCAGGGGTCGAAGGTTCGAACCCTTCAGCGCCCATCGAAGAAGCAGGCCCCAGGATCTTCCCGGTCCTGGGGCTTTTGCTTGGCCGACTTCCCGCGGCTTCCCACTTTGGCCGAAAAGTGGGCGAGACGCCCCCTCGAGGGGATGATTGACGCCATGACCGAGAACGAATCGAAGTACCCCAGCATCTGGTGGTTCGCCTTTGGGTACTTCGCCTGCTACGCCCCGTACAGCGCCCTCACCAAGTACCTCTCCAAGTTCAAGGCGATCACGGGAAGCGAAGTCGCTCCCGCTCACGGCGGTCGCCTCGCTGGTCGCGATGATCGTCTTCATCACGGCCATGGGGTGGTGGAAGTACGCCGGCCACAAGAAGGTCCTGGGCTTCAACATCCCCGTCCCAGGGTTCTGGACCTTCCTGTCGGGCCTGGGCACCGCCGCGGTCATCCCCACCACGACGCTGGCCTACACCTTCAGCGGCGTCTCCATCGTCTTCATGATGCTGCTCATGCGCGGCGGCGTGCTGATCATCGCGCCCATCACCGACTTCTTCTCCGGCCGCAAGGTCAAGTGGTACTCGTGGACCGCGCTGGGATTGAGCATCGCGTCGCTCCTGGCGGCGTTCTTCGTCGGCAAGGTCAGCTACGAGATCACCGCGGTGGCGCTGCTCAACCTCGCCATCTACCTCTTCGCCTATTTCCTGCGCCTGCGCTTCATGACCCGGCTGGCGAAGTCGGACGACGAGAACGCGCGGACGCGCTACTTCGTCGAGGAGCAGATGGTGGCCACCCCGGCGCTGGTCATCGTGCTCGCCGGACTGGCGCTCTTCGGCGCCGACCACCCGACCATCGACTTCACCCACGGGCTCGCCCACGGCTTCGAGCACCCGGCGCACCTGGATGCCGGCTGGAGCCCGGCGGTGGTGATCATCGCCGTCGTCATTGGCATCCTCTCGCAGGGCACCGGAGTCTTCGGCGGGCTCATCCTGCTCGACAAGCGCGAGAACACCTTCTGCGTCCCGGTGAACCGCGTCTCCAGCCTGTTGGCCGGCGTCGTCGCGTCGTACTCGCTCTGGCTGTGGCTGGGCGAGAAGCAGCCGCCCGCCAACGAGCTCGTCGGCGTCGGGCTGCTGGTCCTCGCCATCGTGGCCCTCTCGGTCGGTCCGATGCTCGAGAAGAAGCAGCGGGCAGCGGCAGCGGCTGCTGCCAACGTGGCGGCCCTGCCGCAGCCGGTCCCGGCGTCTGGAGAGGCGGGTCAGGGCCAGCAGAAGCACGGGTAGGACAACGCCGCCCGATATCCTCCACCGGTGGCGCTCAAGGCGGCTGGAGGCCTCCGGCAGGCTCCAAACCGGCCTTCGATCGGCCAGATCCGGCCTGGAAGGCCCCTGGCTGGCCGGCGGAGCGGACTTGGCTCGCCAGCCCCATTTCAGTGGGACTCGGCTTCCGAGCGGCCGTCCTGGGCCATTTCTGGAGCCCCCAGGGGCCTTCCCGTGGCTCCAAAATGGGACCTCAAGTGGCTGTCTTTATTGTGTAATTCGTCACGCCTCCGACGCATGCGGTGCGGGGTGCGACATGAGCGCAACCTCCCCCACATCGGACCCGATAATGGACCCATCTTCGAAGTCTGGGAGGGTCTGCCATGCCCGTCGGTCCGATTCGCGGTCCCGCAACTCCGTCCGTCAAGCCCGCCGCCTCGACTGGTCCCGCGGAAGCCACCAAGCCAGTCCCGAGGTTCGACCCGACGGAGAAGAGCAACAAGGTCGCCGACTTCTTCGAGAAGGCGGGCAAGGCGCTGGGCATCCTCGGCGCCGAGATCGAGGGTGACTTCAACCCCTGGAAGCACCTGTCAAACTGGGAGACTGACTCCAAGAAGATGCGCGAGACGGTCGCCAAGTCGTTCAAGGGCAGCGCGAACGGCGTGTCCGATCCCGCGTTCCTCGCCGAGATGGAGTCGCTGGCCGGCTCCCAGTTCCACCAGGGCGCCACGGTCGGCGTGCTCGCCGACGGTCCCAAGGCCTGCGACGCGTGGATCGACGGGATCCAGAACGCCAAGACCAGCGTCCACATGCAGTCCTGGGCCTTCTACGACGACGCCACCGGCGGCCGCATCGCCGAGGCGCTGGTGGCCAAGGCCAAGGAAGGCGTCGACGTCCGCGTGATGGTCGACGGCCAGACCGGCGCCGGCAAGCTGCACAAGCACGTCCTCGAGTACATGGAGCAGAACGGCGTGAAGGTGCTGCGCTGGCAGAACCCGGACCGGAGCTTCTACGGGCTGCACTCCAAGATCCTCACCGTCGACGGCGGCGGCACGGACGGAAAGGTGTTCGCCGGCGGGCGCAACCCGGGCGACGCCTACTTCGACACAAACCCCAACGGCCCCAAGTGGCGCGACACGGACATGACCGGCACCGGCCCGATGGCCACCGACGCCGAGGCGATGTTCGCCCGCCGCTGGAACGACCAGGTCGAGCGCCGTGGCGACGCGCTTCCGGGGCTGGACAAAGTCGCGACCCCGCCGTCCGCGCAGGAGACGCCGGGGAAGGGCGCCAAGGTGATGGTGGTGGGCAACGAGCCCAAGATCCACGACCAGAGCGACGACAAGATCATGCTGGCCACGCTCAAGGCCATCCAGGGCGCCAAGAAGAGCTTCGACATCGAGAACGCCTACTTCATCGTGCAGTCGCCGGAGAACCGCGACGCCCTGCGCGAGGCGCTCACCGACGCCATCAAGCGCGGCGTGAAGGTCCGCATCCTCACCAACTCGGACAAGAGCGTCGACGAGCCGGTGGTGAGCACGCCCATCGTCAACAGCGCCATCCAGATGGCCAACGCCGGAGCCGAGGTGTTCCTCAAGAAGGGCGACACCCTGCACAGCAAGTACTGGGTCGCCGACGGCGAGCTGGCGATGGTCTCGAGCTACAACAACCACCCGCGCTCGCACTACTACGAGGCCGAGAGCGCGATGATCGTCGCGGACAAGGACTTCGCGCAGAAGATGACCGCGCACTTCGAGCAGGGCACGACGGAGATGGCGACCTCCGTGGAGAAGGGCACGCCGCCCAAGCCGGAGTCTTTCGGAAGCCGGCTGTCCAAGCTCTTCGAGTACCAGCTGTAGCTCCGCCGAGAGCGCCAGGCCTTCGCGCCTTTCGGACAACTCGAGGCCGGCTCCTCGCGGAGCTGGCCTCGGTCTCTTTTGAGGCCGTCAGTGCAAGTCGCGACGCGGCTCACTGACGACGAAGACTCCAGCGCCTGCATCGAATCCGACGAAGTAGCGATGGAAGAAGTCGCGGTGGCCGAGCACCGCAAAGCCCATGTCCACGTCCTTGTGAGCCACGACGCGACTCTCGAGACCAAACCGCCAGTTGGGGCCGAACTCGAGCTTCACTCGCTCGAAGACTGAGGCGTTGGTCGCAGTCCCGCCAACGCCCACGAGGTTCGTCTGCTCTACGGAGGTACGGTTGATCCCCACGCGTTCCAGAGCGAATAGCGGGACGACGGTCTCTTGGGCGCCTGAATCCACAAGCATCTGGAGACGGAAGACTCCAAGGGTCCACGCAGGCGAACCGTGAGGAGCGGCATGGGCGGCCAGGCGCCCGGAATCTCGGCGTACTTGAACTTCATCCCACGAGCGCCCCGTCGGGGACTCGGAAGAACGTCAGTTCTGGAAGCCCGGCCGAACGCGCGCGCTCGTCCGCTTCTCTGACTGAGTCGCCGAATACCCGGACTGCTCCGGCTTCGTCGAACCCGATCCACTTTCCCAGGTACTTGCGGAGCTCGTCTGCCTTGGGAAACGGTGTTTCGAAGACAGCGTCCTCGTCCTGGCCGACCATCGTCCACCTCGTTCGGGAGGAAGGATAGGACCTCGCCCGGCCGGGTTCAACGCGACGCGATGCGCGAGACCGGCACCCCATGGGGGGCGCCGGTCTTCGCTGCCTCAGGAGACGAACCCGCCTACCTGACGCCAATCTCCTCGCGCGGCGGCACGCTCTGCCCGTCCATCCACCGCTCCACCAGGCCGGGGAAGTCGTACCAGCACAGGTCCTTGGGCGCGGGGCCGACGCCGTCCCAGTTGGTCACGCGCTTCACGTCGTTCGGGCTGGGGATGACGAGCGAGCCGATGGCGTCGCCCTTGTCGAACACGTGGCCTATCTGCTGGGCCAGCTTGAGCATGTTGGCGGCGCCCACGTTGGCGCTGCTCGTCGCCTGGTAGAACTGGACCGTGACGCGGACCGGGAAGCGCGGGTCGCGTTCGATGGTGAGACCGTCGAGCTCGGTGTAGGGACCCTGCAACGCGCCGTGGCCGAGCACTGCCACCTCCATGTCCGGCTCCGCGCCGCGGCGGCCCTCGCCCATCGCGGCCGTCGGAATGGCCGCCGAGTCAAAGGCCGCGCCGAATTCGCGCATCGGGCGCTGGCGATACTTGAGCGGCACCTGGATGAGCATCAGCAGGTTCGCGTCGGCGCCCAGGCTCTTCGCGGATTCGCCGTTGCTGGTGACGCCGGTGGCCTGCACGTCGCTCAGGCGCTCGGCCGTGAGCGGTGCGCGCTCGCCGCCGGCGTTGAAGAACAGGCGTTGGCCCCAGCTGCCCGAGCCCAGGCTGTCGCGGGCGTTGTCGACGATGGTCATCGACGTGCCCTGCCGCGTGACGAGGATGGTCAGGACGGCCGGGTTCTTGGCGCTCGACTGATAGTTGAAGATGACCGGGTGGAAGCTGGCCTTGCCGCCCTTGGGCACCGGCAGGAAGGCGGCCTGGGCGCTGACGAGCGCGTGGGTGTCACGCGGGGCGAGCAGCGAGCCGCCCTTGATGGCGCCCTTGGTGGGGAAGGAGAGGTAGCGCGCGGGGTCGGCGAGGAGCTCCTTGAGCGAGATGACCCGCTCCTGGCCCTGGCGCGACTCGTTGCCGACCTTGAGGAAGAAGCGGTCGAGCTTCACGTCGGCGGTCTTGTCCTCGAAGTTGGGGAAGCGCAGCACCGGCATCAGCGCCAGCCGCTTGCTGCTCCCTTCGCCCTCGACCACCTCGATGGTGACGTCGCTGATGTTCGGTCCGACCGCCGAGCCCTGGTAGCGGCCGGTGTCCTCCCAGGTCAGGTTGAGGATTTGCAGGCCGTACTTGGAGGCCAGCTGCGTCGCCTCGGGATCGCTCACCATCCCGGCGACGCCCTGGACGACGTTCCAGTAGGCCTCGCGAGCTGGCGGAGGCTCGGCGAGGGCAGGGGTGGAAGCGGCCAGCAGCAGCAGGGTGGAGAGGTACAGGCTCTTGGCGTTCATGTTCGCTCCTCGGTTTCAGGGAGCAAACGGCCGGCGCCTCCGGAGGATCTGCCGGCTCAGCGGCGAGCTACCAGGGTCGGCGCCGGCTGCGCGACGGCGGGTTCTTCGCCAGCTCGAGGTTGGGCAGGTCGCCGCCGTCGAGGAAGGTGTCGATGTGCCCGATGAGCCGGCGCACGTCGCCCTCGCTCATCCACGGGTTCGACAGGTGGTCCAACACGTCCTGGTCGGTCATCCCCAGCCGCCGCCCTTCGCCGATGGCCACCGCGTAGCCCTCGACCTCGGTGGGCCGGTCCACGTACTCGAACCGCTCGTCCCAGAGGTCGAAGCCTTCCTCCAGCTGGCGCAGGTGCGTCAGCTCGTGCAGCAGGTCGAGGTAGAGGTCCAGGTCGTTGCCGCTGCGGTAGTACCACTCGGAGAGGACGATGCACGGCGTCTCGACGTCCACGAAGGCGTAGCCGCGGCCGCCGCGGACCTGCACCACGGCGCGCTCGATGAGCTGCTGCCGCTCCTCCAGGCCGGGCGCGATGCGCAAGAGCGCCGGGCTCTGCGCGACTCGTGGAAGCAGCTCCAGGTAGCGGTGGTCGCCGGGAGCGAGCGAGCGGTCGATGAACGCGAAGTCGGGCAGGGGTGTCATGGCTCTGGGCCTTGGATGCCGCACTGCCACCGAGGGTTCGGGCGAGGGTTCGGGCTTCGGAAATCTAGGCCTGGTCGCCCGCGGGAGCGCCGCGGCCGCGGGAGAGCGCGTCGACCCGGCCCAGCGCCCAGGGGATGCGCGAGGGTCCGGCCATCGTCTGGACCCTCCGGGCGATCTCCTCGGCGTCGGTCCCCGCCGCCGTCACGAAGAGCGGGTTCTTGCTCACCCCGCGCAGGACCTCGACGGCCGCGCTCGTTCCTGGCTCGCCGAAGGAGGTCTTGGCGACGCCCACGACTGGGGTCTTCTTGCCCAATTCGTCGTACAGGTGCGCGCCCAGCCCTGGCCTCCCCGAGCGGTCGAGCCAGACGTAGCCGTCGACGACGACCAGGCTGACGCTCGCCTTCACGGCCGAGAGCACGGCCTGCAGGCAGGGCAGCTCCCGGCGGAAGAACTGCCCCGGCACGTACGGCTCGACGGCTTCGAGGGTGACGACCCGCTCCTCGAGGGCGGCGGCCGCGCCCCAGTCCTCGAGCACCACGCAAGCCGCGCGCGCCCCGGTCTCCGGGTAGTGGACGTCCAGGATCGCGATCACGAGGGCCGCCCTCCCTACAGCTTCCCCACCAGCACCTGGAACGCGCCGGTCGCGTCGGTGATGACGTACTGCACGGCGCCGTCGACCAGGAAGAGGGGCTCGGAGGTGCTGCGGTCGCAGGTCTGCTGCGAGCAGTTCTGGATCTCCTGGAAGGCGTTGCGCAGCCGGAAGTCCTCGCCGGTGAAGGCGTACCAGGTGAGCCGGTTGACGATCTCCTCGGTGCCCTCGCTCTCGGTGCCCAGGACGACCACCTGCTGGTTGGCGCGCACGTAGAGCTGCTGCGGCTTGAAGTAGCCCGCCTCGACCGACAGCTTGATCTCCGTGGCCCGCATCGTCGTGCCGTTCCAGCGCGCCACGAGCATGGGGACGATCCGGTCCTGCGCGCCCTGGCGGTTGGCGATGCCGAAGAGCTCGCCCGTCGAACCGACCGGAACGAACACGCGCGGGAAGCCGTTGAAGCGCAAGAGCTCGGTCGGGTCGTCCAGGGTGACCTCGTGCCACTTCGTCGCCGCGCCTCCCTCCCAGAGGAAGAGCTTCACGTCGTCCGGCGTCCCCGGCGAGCCCGCCCCGATGGCCACGTGCAGGAAGAAGCGCTCGTGGCTGTCCTCGCCCAGCACCGGCAGCACCCCCAGGATCCGGTAGTTGCCGTCCATGGGGGCAGGCAGCGCGGTGATCTTGTCCTTGCTCGCCAGGTAGACGTTCGAGCCGCGCTGGACCACGACCGTGCCGCCCTGGCCGGTGAGCTTGAGCTCGTCGGCGCGCGTCGGGTTGACCTCGGACGTGCGGTCCTGGCTCGTCCCGTCGGGGAGCAGCCGGACGAGCAGGCGCGGGTTGGTCGTCGTCGGCTCCTGCGGGTCGCGCGTGAGCACGTAGAGCGACCTGTCGGCCGCCACCTTCGGCTGCTCGGACGGGACGGAGGAGGGCACCTCCACCTTCTTGAAGGCCGACTTGCCGTCGTAGAGCGCGTAGGCCTTGCTCCCCTCGCAGGCGACCCACAGTGCGTCGCTGGCCCCGCCCAGCGGCGGCTGCTGGTGGCTGCCGCCGCACGCGCCCTTCACCGCGACGTCGTCGAGGATTTGCGGGAGCGAGTTGGACGAGCAGGCGGCCGGCAGCAGCGGCAGGGCGAGGAGCAGGCAAGGGAGCAGGCGCGTCATGAAAGGCCTCTTCGAGGGTGGCAGGGAGCGCCCGGCCTCTGCGCCGGAGCGTGGGCATCCTAACCCAACGCATCGGCAAGCATCCGGGACGGCGGGCCGTTAGAAGAAGAGACGCGGGCTGATTCGCCGCAGGCAACCTCACGGAAGCAGGCGAGAAAGCACGAAATCTTGGGGGTAGGGCAGGAGTTCTTCTGCTTAATCCCTTGATTTCTGAGCGCGTCTGCTACAGGGTGCGCGCCCCGCAACGCAGGAAGGCCCCGGCTTAGACCGGGAAAACGGCAATATCGGAGGTTGGTGGTGTACGAGGACTTCTCCAAGCTGCGCAACATAGGCATCTCGGCCCACATCGACAGCGGCAAGACGACGCTGACCGAGCGCATCCTCTTCTATACGAAGAGGATCCACGCCATCCATGAGGTGAAAGGCAAGGATGGCGTCGGCGCGACGATGGATTCCATGGATCTCGAGCGAGAGCGCGGGATTACCATCGCCAGCGCCGCGACCCACTGCTCGTGGGCCGGGCATCATCTGAACATCATCGACACCCCAGGGCACGTCGACTTCACCATCGAGGTCGAGCGCTCGCTGCGCGTCCTCGACGGCGCCATCCTGGTGCTGTGCGCCGTGGCAGGCGTGCAGAGCCAGTCGCTGACGGTCGACCGCCAGATGCGCCGCTACCGCGTGCCGCGCCTGGCCTTCGTCAACAAGTGCGACCGCACGGGCGCCAACCCGCTGCGCGTGCGCGACCAGCTGCGCGAGAAGCTCGGGCACAACCCGGTGCTCTTGCAGCTGCCCATCGGGCTCGAGGACAAGTTCGAGGGGATCGTCGACCTCATCGAGATGAAGTCGTTCCGCTTCCAGGGCGCCAACGGCGAGACCATCATCGAGGGGCCCATCCCCGAGAACATGGTCGAGCAGGCCAACAAGGCCCGCGAGGAGATGCTGGACGCCGCGTCCATGTTCTCCGACGAGCTGACCGAGGCGATGCTCGAGGACAAGGTCACCAACGACCTCATCCGCCGGGCCATCCGCAAGGGCACGGTCGACTTCGAAGATCACCCCGGTGCTCATGGGCTCGGCCTACAAGAACAAGGCCGTCCAGAAGCTGCTCGACGCGGTGGTGGCCTACCTGCCCAACCCGACCGAGGTCGTCAACGACGGCGTCGACCTGGCCAAGGAAGAGGAGAAGGTCGTCCTCGACACCGACGTCAGCAAGCCCACCGTGGCCCTGGCCTTCAAGCTCGAGGACGGGCGTTACGGCCAGCTGACGTACCTGCGCGTCTACCAGGGCAAGCTCGCCCGCGACAACTTCATCACCAACACCCGCACCGGCCGGGAGCACAGAATCGGCCGGCTGGTGCGCATGCACTCCGACCAGATGGAGGACATCGAGGCCGCCGGCGCCGGCGACATCGTCGCCATGTTCGGCATCGAGTGCAATTCGGGCGACACCTTCACCGACGGCACCGTGAAGATCGCCATGACCAGCATGCACGTGCCCGAGCCCGTGATCTCGCTGTCCATCAAGCCGGTGGACAACAAGAGCGAGACCAACATGAGCAAGGCCCTGCGGCGCTTCACCCGCGAGGACCCGACCTTCCGCGCCGGCGTCGACGAGGAGTCGGGCGAGACGATCATCCGCGGCATGGGCGAGCTGCACCTCGAGGTCTACATCGAGCGCATGAAGCGCGAGTACAGCGCCATCGTGCAGACCAGCGCTCCGCAGGTCGCGTACCGCGAGACGTTCAGCCAGCGGGCCGAGTTCAGCTACACGCACAAGAAGCAGACCGGCGGCTCCGGCCAGTACGGCAAGGTGGCCGGCTACGTCGAGCCCTGCGAAGCGCCCTTCGAGTTCCTCGACGAGACCCGCGGCGGCACGGTGCCCTCGCAGTTCATCAAGAGCGTCGAGAAGGGCTTCCGCAGCATGCTCGCCAAGGGCCAGAAGATCGGCTTCCCCGTGGTGAACGTGCGCGCGGTCCTCAACGACGGCGCCAGCCACGCGGTCGACTCCAGCGACATCGCGTTCCAGGAAGCCGCCCGCGGCGCCTGGCGCGAGGTCTACGAGAAGGCCAAGCCCCGCATCCTCGAGCCCGTCATGAAGGTGGCGGTCGAGGGCCCGTCTGAGTTCAGCGGCGCCGTGCTCGGCACGCTGATGCAGCGCCGCGCGATGGTCATCGGCTCGCAGGAGGACAGCGGGCTGTCGCGCATCGAGGCCGAGGTGCCCCTGGAGCAGATGTTCGGCTACTCGACCGTGCTGCGGTCGGCGACCCAGGGCAAGGCGGAGTTCACCATGGAATTCTCGCGTTACCTGCCGGTGCCTGCGGCCATTGCCGAGGAGCTGGTGGAGAAGGCGCGCGAGGAAAAGCAGAAGGCCCTGGCGGGCAGGAAGTAGAGGGAGACGACCCATGTACCGTAAGGACGTCAATGCCCGCAGCCCGCTGCGCATCCTGGAGCAGTCAATCCACGGTGGGCTGGGCAAGGGAAACCTGGGAGTGCTGGTGGCGCCGGCCGGCGTCGGCAAGACGGCGTGCCTGGTGCAGATCGGCCTGGACGACCTGATGCGCGAGCGCGACGTGGTGCACATCGCGCTCGGCCAGACCGTGGAGTACGTCAGCGCGTTCTACGACACGCTCTTCGAGGACCTCGCCAAGGAGTCCGGCCTCGAGGAGAAGGAGGCGGTGCGCGACAGCGTCAGCCGCCGCCGCGCCATCAAGACGTACAAGGACGGGGCCAGCTTCTCGCCCCTGCGGCTCGAGGAGGTGCTCAAGCTGTTCACCCAGCACATGAACCTCACCCCGGCCGCCATCCTCATCGACGGCTACGACTGCCCGGCCTCCGGGCTGCCGACCGCGCTGGAGGCGTTCAAGGCCACCGCCAAGCGCATCGGCGCCGAGCTGTGGATGACGGTGACCGCGCCGCGCGGCTTCCTGGCGCCGGTCAACCAGCTGCCGGCGCCGCTCGAGGGCAGCTGCTCCAACCTGGTCGACGTGGCGCTCTTCCTCGAGCCCCGCGGTGGCCACGTGGCGCTGCGGCTGCTCAAGGACCACGGCGACGCCAAGCCGCCCGAGACGCACCTCGAGCTGCACCCGGACACCCTGCAGATCATCCCCGAGGGGCAGGTGCCCGCGCCCAAGCGGCTGCCGGCCGCCGGCTTCACGCTGCTCTCCGGCGGCGCTCCCGGCGCCGAGTGCGAGTTCGGCCTGTGCGCCGAGCGCTGGGGCCTGGGCGAGGTCAACTACAGCTTCGCCGGCCGCGGCCCCGTCCGCAGCCGGGGGATGGTGGAGCTGACCGAGGACGAGCTGGTCATGGGCGACGTCAGCTCGACCTACCTCAAGGCCCACATGCACCGCAGCTACCCGTCGACGCCGCTGTTCCGCAAGGTGCTCCAGTCCATCTGGCACCAGGTGAACACCGCCGGCGAGGTCTTCTCCATCGGGCAGATCATGCCCGACAGCACGGTGAAGGGCGGGACGGGCTGGGCGGTGGAGCTGGCGCGCCACTGGAACAAGCCGGTCCACGTCTTCGACCAGGACAAGCGCGACTGGTTCGCCTTCAAGGACGGCAAGTGGCAGCCGGTGGAGCCGCCCTCCATCACGCGCGAGCGCTTCGCGGGCACCGGCACCCGGTTCCTCTCCGACGAGGGCCGCAACGCCGTGCGCGCGCTGTTCGAGCGCAGCTTCGGCTCGCCCAAGTCCTAACCCGGCGGAGCCGGAACCAACGAGGGTCTGGAAGCCCCGCAAGGCCGCCGCGCCTTGCGGGGCTTCCGTCTTTGGGCAGCGCCTGCGCCCGAGCCCGGGTCTTTTGCCTTTAAGACGCTGTATTCCCGGACGCGTTTGAGCGCTATTCTCACCCGCTCGCAGCCGCGCCTCCTTCCCTGGCGTCGGCGCGAGTACTCGACCGCGGTCTGCACGGGGACCGCCACTTGGAGAGAGAACGACCATGTCCAGAAGGATCCTCACCCTCGCCTGCGCGGGCCTCCTGCTCGCAGTGGGCACCGGCTGTCCGCCACCCTCGACGGAGTGCACCAAGCCCAGCGACTGCAAGGACGGCAAGACCTGCGTCGACAACAAGTGCGTGGAGCCCAGCAGCGCCTGCAGCCCGGCCTGCTCGGGCACCACCCCGGTCTGCGACTCGGTCGCCAAGAAGTGCAAGACCTGCACGGCCAGCGCCGGCTGCACCAGCCCCAAGCTGTGCGACACCAGCGTCACCCTCGGCAAGTGCGTCTCCTGCCGGACGAGCTCCGACTGCGGCCTCGAGACCCCGGTCTGTGACGTCTCCACCAAGACCTGCGTCACCTGCAACGACGCAGAGGGCTGCCAGGTCGGCGAGACCTGCGACACCAGCGTCCCCGGCGGCGAGTGCGTCACCGCCGGCTGCTCGGGCGACCTCGACTGCCAGCTGACCGCGGCCACCCCGGTCTGCGACACCGCCGCCCACAAGTGCGTGGTCTGCACCGCGTCCAAGGGCTGCACCTTGCCGGCGACCTGCGACACCACCGTGCAGGGCGGCCAGTGCAAGGGCTGCACGGCGAGCAGCCAGTGCACCACCGGCAACGCCAAGGTCTGCGACACGGCGAGCGGCCAGTGCGTGACCTGCACCACCGGCGAGGGCTGCACCGCGCCGCAGGTCTGCGACACCACCGTCCAGGGCGGCCAGTGCAAGCAGCAGGGCTGCAACAGCTCGGTCGACTGCGCCGGCACCCCGGCCACCCCGGTCTGCGACACCGCCGCCAACAAGTGCGTGGTCTGCACCTCCACCGAGGGCTGCGCCAACGGCAAGAAGTGCGACACCACCGTCCAGGGCGGGCTGTGCATCGACGCCACCTGCACCGACGACAACAGCTGCGCCACCACCCCCGCGACCCCCATCTGCGACACCACCAGCGGCAAGTGCGTGGTCTGCACCGACGCCAAGGGCTGCACCGCGCCGGCCTCGTGCGACACCACCATTCCCGGCGGCCAGTGCAAGGGCTGCACGGCCAGCAACCAGTGCACCACCGGCACCGCCAACGTCTGTGACACCGCCACGGGCAAGTGCGTCGTCTGCACCGGCACCGAGGGCTGCGGCGCCAACGAGCACTGCGACCTCACCGTGCAGGGCGGCAAGTGCGTCTCCAACGGCTGCACCGACAACAGCGGCTGCACCGGCACGCCGACCACCCCCAACTGCGACACCACCACCGGCAAGTGCGTCCTCTGCAACGCCGCCGTCGCCTGCGGAGCGCCGCTCGTCTGCGACACCAGCGTGACCGGCGGCAAGTGCGTCGACTGCCTGCAGGGCAGCGACTGCGTGGGCGCCAAGAAGGTCTGCGACCAGAAGAAGTGCGTCACCTGCACCGCCGCCGCTGGCTGCGCGGCCCCGACCCCGGTCTGCGACACCACCGTGACCGGCGGCGCCTGCGTGGCCTGCACCGCCGACACCGACTGCGCCTCCGTCGGCAAGGTCTGCGACACCTCGACCAAGACCTGCGTCACCTGCACCGCCGGCAAGGGCTGCACCGGCACCACCCCGGTGTGCGACACCGCCGTGACCGGCGGGACCTGCGTCGGCTGCACCACCAGCGCCCAGTGCGCGACCAACAGCCCGACCAAGCCGGTCTGCGACGCGGCCAGCAAGACCTGCGTCTTCTGCACCGCGACCGAGGGCTGCACCAACCAGGGCAAGGTCTGCCAGAGCGGCACCGCCTGCGTCGACTGCCTGCAGAACACCGACTGCAAGGTCGCGGCGACGCCCATCTGCGACACCACTCAGCACAAGTGCGTGACCTGCACCGGCAGCGCCGGCTGCAACTCGCCGCAGACCTGCCAGAACGGCCAGTGCGTCGGCTGCGTCGACAACACCAGCTGCTCGTCCGGCACGCCCGTCTGCGACACCTCGAACGGCACCTGCGTCGTCTGCACCGGCAGCGCCGGCTGCACGCCGCCCAAGACCTGCGACCTCACCGTCACCGGCGGTGCCTGCGTCGGCTGCGCCAGCAACACCGACTGCGCCGCGCCGACCCCGGCCTGCGACACCACCACCGCCCAGTGCGTGACCTGCACCGCGAACGGCTCCGGCTGCTCGGGCACGACGCCCAAGTGCAAGACCGGCACCGCGCCGGTCTGCGTACAGTGCCTGCTGGACGCGGACTGCACGAACCCGCTGCTTCCCCAGTGCGGCGCCTCGAACGTGTGCGTCGCCGCGGCCACCGACGTCAACGCGCAGATCACCGCGGCACGGGCGGCCGAGGGCACCGGGCTCGCCCTGGCAATCGACGGGGCGACCGTGACCTACCTGCGCCCCAGCGGCCTCGGTCAGTACGACAGCCCCGGCTTCTTCGTGCAGGGCAGCCAGACCGGTCCCGCCCTGTTCGTCCAGGTGGACCCGACGACGCTGACCCCGGTCCCCGCCGTGGGCGACAAGGTGAACTTCACGGTCACCGAGATGGCCAGCCTGACCAACACGACGTGGAACTACACCCGGACGGCGCTGGCCATCAGCAGCTTCAGCCGCGTGGCGCAGGGCGTTGACGTGGACGCCACCTTGAGGAAGGACGCGTCGAGCGTGCTGTTCCCCGACTCCGTCGGCGACTGGGAGAACGAGTACGTCAAGCTCGACAACGCCGTGGTGGTGGCTGTGCGCTCCGGCGGCACCGGCTGGGCCAAGTGGACCATCACGACCCCTGGCGTGACCGCCGCCACCATCAACTTCACGCTGCGCGTCCCGTACGCCATCGCGACCGCCTACGACCTCGTCCCGGGCTGCACGGTGAACGTCAACAAGGGCATCGTCTGGCGCAACCACCCCTCGTACGACGAGGCCCAGATCAGCGCCTACGCCGCCGCGGACGTCTCGGCTTCCTGCCCGGCGCCGAAGGTGGTGAGCGCGACCGCGCCGACGGCCACCACGGTCAACATCGCCTTCGACCGCTCCATCGAATCCGGCGACCATCGCGGCCACCGGCACCCAGTTCACCTTCACCAATGGCTTGCTGGCCACGGCGGCGGCAGCAGGGGCCTCGGCCAAGGGAGATCGTGGTGACGACGGTCGCCCAGACCGGCAACACGGCGTACACGGTCAGCGTCGAGGCCACCGTCAAGGACACCCTCGGCAAGGGCATCGATGCCGCGGCCAACACCGCCAACTTCACCGGCTTCTCGGTCGCCGTCGGCTGCTCGCCGAAGGTCGTCATCAGCCAGCTGTACGGCGGCGGCGGCAGCGGCACCGGCATGTACAAGTACGACTTCGTCGAGCTGCACAACCGCGGCTCCACCGCCCAGGACCTGACGGGCTGGTCGCTCCAGTACGGCTCGGCTACTTCTGCCGGGATGAGCTCGACGTGGACGCTCTCCGGGTCGATCGACGCGGGCAAGTACCTGCTCATCCAGTGCGGTTCCGCGGGCACCGGCGGCGTCGACATCACGCCGACCCCCGACGTCAACACCTGCACGCTCAACATCGGCGGGACCAACGGCAAGGTCGCCCTGGTGAAGAACGCGACCGCGCTGACGGCCTGCCCGTCGCTGCCCGACACCAACGTCGTCGACCTGGTGGGCTTCGGCACGGCGAGCTGCCGCGCCGGCACCGCGGCCGGCGCGCTCTCCACGTCGACCTCGGCGATCCGCAACACCAGCGGCTGCGACAACACCTACAACAACCTCGCCGACTTCACGGTCGGCGCGCCGGCGGCCCGCAACAGCACGACGGCGGCGGTGACCTGCGGTTGCGACTAGCCGTTCGCTGAGCTGAATCGGAAACGGGCCCCCGCTCCACAGCCGGAGCGGGGGCCTTTTCGTGGGTCTCCGAGGCCGAAGTCTCCAGGCTTGCCCTCCCAGAGGGGCGCAATCGATACTGCCTCGTCCCGACTTTTGACCCCGGCTTCGGTTCGGCGCTTCCCTCCAAACCGAGGTCTTCGAGGGAGCCTTTGGATTCCAAGACCGATGTCGGCCTGGTGCTCGTGGTGGACGACGACCGCTTCGTCCGGACCCTGCTGACCGACGCACTGACGCCTTCCGGAGCGCAGGTGGTGGCCGTCGACAGCGCCGAGCAGGCGATCGACGTGCTGCACCAGAAGCCGCTGGTGGCGTTCGTCGACCTGAACCTGCCCGGGGACCAGGGCGACGACTTCTGCAAGTCCATCCGCATGCACACCGACCGCTGGGATCTCCCGGTGGTGATGATCACCGCGGAGGAGGGCCCGGGAGCCATCCGCCGGGCCTTCGTGGCCGGGGCCGACGACTACCTGCTCAAGCCGCTGACCGAGAAGCAGGTGCTGGCCAAGCTCGAGGCCGTCCGGGCGGGGCAGGGGGACCGTGGGCTGGAGCCGACCCGCTCGCGGCGGGTGATGCTCGCCACGCAGAAGGCGTTCTTCGGCACGCTCATCACGCGCCTGTTGGACAAGGCGGGCTTCGACTGCTGCCTGACCACCACCCTGGCCGAGGCGCAGGCGGTCACGACCGTGGGCCAGGTGGCACTGGCGGTGGTCGACCTGGACACCCCGTCGGCCACGCTGATGGTGGAGTGGCTGCAGAACTGCACCCCGCCCGTGCCCGTCGTGGCGGTGGCGACGAACCCCGCCGCGGGGAAGCTCTCCAAGTTCCTGGCCGACCTCGAGCCGTACGACGTCGAGATGGAGATCGAGCACCTCATCCGCCGCATCAACAAGGTGCTGGCCGGGTCCGTGCGGGCCGAGCGCCGCGGCGCGCCGCGCATCCCGTTCCACGCCGAGGTGCACTTCCGCCTGCTGGGGACCACCGACGAGTGGACCGCCGGGGGCAGCTTCGACCTCTCCGAGACCGGCATCTACGTGCGTACCCTCAACCCCATGCAGGCCAGCAAGCCGGTGGAGATTCGCTTCCGCCTGCCGTGCGACCAGGACTGGATGGCGGTCGCCGGAGTGGTGGTCTGGAGCAACCCCTACGGCCCGCGCTCGGTGCTGACCTACCCGTACGGCATGGGCGTGACCTTCTCGGACTTCCCGGTGGCGCAGTGGACGCACCTGCGGGAGTTCATCCAGAAGCAGAAGACCGGGAGCTAGCCATGCGTCGGCTCGTGCTGTCCTCCTTCCTCGCCGCCTCGCTCCTGCCGGGCTGCAAGGAGCCAGCGCCGGAGCCCCTGGTGGCGGCGACGCCGCTGCGGCTGGGCGACGGCGGATTCGTCCGCCCCGACCTGGGCGACGGCGGCAACGCCCAGTTCGTCCTGGACGCCATGGACCCGGACTCGCTCTACCGCGCGGGCCAGGAGGCGTTCCTCGCCGGCGAGAGCACCAAGGCTGCCGAGCACTTCCGCGCCTCGCTCCGGCTCAAGCCCGCCGCCAAGGCGTGGCACGCGCTGGGCGACGCGCTGATGACCCAGGGCAAGTTCAGCGAGGCGGCCGAGGCGTTCGAGGACGCAGTTGCGCTCGAGCCGGGCAAGCGGATGAGCTGGCAGCGCCGCGCGCGGTGCCTGCTCAACGCGGGGCGCGCGAACGAGGCGCTCGAGCCGCTGCGCAAGGTGGTCGAAGCTCAAGCCGGACGATCCCGCGGGCATTCGCGACATGGCGGACGGGCTGGTCGAGGCCAAGAAGGACGACGAGGCCATCGCCGAGCTCAAGAAGGCCATCGCCATGGACGCCTCCGGGGCGGCCAAGGACTACAAGCTGATGGGCGAGGTGTACGCGCGCGGCGAGAAGTGGAAGGAGGCGGTGGCGCCGCTCTCGGAGTCGGCCAAGCTGCACCCCGACCCGGGCATCTTCGCGGAGCTGGCCGAGGCGCAGATCCGCGCGGGCGATCTCGACGGCGCGCTGGCCTCGTACCAGGAGGCGGCCAAGCTCGACCCCAAGGATCCACTGGCGCAGGAGACCGTCGGCGAGCTCAAGCTCAAGAAGGGCGACACGGCCGGCGCCAGGGCGGCGTTCGAGGCGTCGCTGGCTCTCAAGGACCGCGCCTATCCCCACCTGGCGCTCGGACGCATCGACTTCAAGGACGGCAAGAAGGACGGCGCCAAGGCGCAGCTGGACAAGGCGCTGGAGCTCGTCGCCAAGGCGCTTGAGGCGCCGCAGAAGCCCAAGGCGCTGGCTGCAGCCGCCAAGGAAGAGGACACGACCAAGCTCGAGGTCCGGGAGATCGCCTCCTACGCGTTGGAGATCGGCTCCTTCGAGACCGCCGAGCGGTTGCTGCTGGTGCTGGCGGAGGAAGAGGACGCCAAGAAGGACGCGACGCTCTTCCTGGAGCTGGCCAAGGCGCGGCAGGGGAAGAAGGACGCCAAGGGCGTCAAGGACGCCTGCGAGAAGGTGAAGGCCCTGCTGCCCAAGGGCGACAAGACCGCCTGCCCGCCGAAGTAGCGCGGCTCACTCCGGCTCACAGTAGCCGCCGTCCACATTGCAGCGTGCGGTCGCTGGCCACACGCAGCTGCTCTCGTACCTGCCGCAATCGACGCGAGCCGCAGCCGCGTTCACTTCGTCGGCGTGGTTGGCGTTGACGGCGAAGCCGCATTGGCAGGGAATCTTGCCGGCGACGACGCAGGAATCGCCCGCGCCGCACGCCCGCGCAGCCGGGGGAATGAGAATCCGAAAGGCTGCCGCAGCGTCCCTCTTCGGCGATGCACAGAGGCCACGTCTGGCCGAAGCAGTCCACCTCGATGCGGCCGCAATTCACCTGGGATGCGGCCGCGTTCAACTCGTCGGCATGCTTGGCGTTGACGGAGTAGGGGCAGTCGCAGTGAGTCCGTCCGGCATAGACGCAGGTGTCGCCCTCGACGCAGGGACGGAACTCCTCGGCGAGGGCATGGAGGTTCTGGCTCGTGCAGGAGACGGCAAGCGGAAGGGCGAGCAGCACCAAAGGAAAGCGCATGAGAGATCCTTGAGTTCTCGGTCAGAAGCAGCCGCAGAGGCCTTCGGACGGGAAGCATTCCGGCGTACAGCTCCTGCAGATAGGCTGGGCCCTGCCGTCGCAAGACTCGTGGGCAGCCGCCTCGTTCACCTCTTGGGCCGACTTGGCGTTGACGGAGTAGCCGCAGCCACACGGTGTCAGCCCTGCGATCACGCAGGTGTCACCGTCCACGCAGACGGTGGACTCTTCAACGACCTGCTGCAGGGTGCGGCCGGTGCAGGACGACAGCGCGATGGCGAGGAGGGCGACGAGGACGGGGAGGTGGCGCATGGGGCCGTCCCAATCAATTCCCGCGCCAGTGAGAAGGCCTGAGATTCCGAGCGGTTGCGTCTGGGAAGCCTGGCGGACTCCGCGAGCTGCCAGGAGCTTGCAGCCAGGGACTTGTCGACGACGGCCTCAGCGCTTGGCGCAGGAGCACATCCCCTGGACGCACTGCGGGTCGAGGCACTCGGCGCACTCGACCATGGCCCCGCCGCAGTCGACGCTGGCCACGGCGATGTCCACGTCCTTCTTCTTCGTGGAATTGACCGCGGTGTTGCAGGTGCACTGCGAGCCGCCCGCGAGGACGCAGGTGTCGCCGTCGGTGCAGGCGCGCGCCTCGCGCACGACGCTGGCGAGCTCCTGGATGCTGATGCCGCAGCCGGGCAGGGCAGCGGCGAGAACGATGGCGTAGAGGGTTCGCATGGCAGTCTTTGACTTGTGAGTGGCCGGGGTGCGTCCGAATCGTCGCCCCTACGGCTTACAGGCGGCAGACCTAATCCGGACCCGCCTGGCTCTCGAGCCCGTACTTCTCGATCTTCAGGATCAGGTTCGAGCGGCTGATGCCCAGGTCGCGCGCCAGCTGGCTCTTGTTGCCCTTGGTGCGCGTGAGCCCCTGGGAGATCATCTCGCGCTCGAGCATCTCCACCGCGACGTGCATCTTCCCGGTGGCGCTCAGAGGGGCCAGGCCAGGCGAGCCGCCCGCGATCTTGGCGGCGCCGTCGCGGATGCGCGAGGAGAGCAGTTCGGCGGGGATGACCTCGCAGTCGCTGCCCAGGACGAGCAGCCGCTCGATCTCGTTCTCCAGCTCGCGGATGTTGCCCGGCCAGGAGTAGGCCTCCATGACCTTGAGCGCCTCGGGGGAGAGCGCCTTGGCCTTCATGCCCTCGCGGCCGTGCTTGCGCATGAAGTGGTCCATGAGGACCGGCATGTCGTCCTTGCGGTCGCGCAGGGGCGGCACCTGGATGCGGATGACGTTGATCCGGTAGAAGAGGTCCTCGCGGAACTCGCCCTTCTCGACCAGCTTGCCGAGGTCCTTGTGGGTCGCGGCGATGACCCGGACGTCGACCTCCTTGGGCGTGTTGCCGCCGACCGGGAGGAAGACGCCTTCCTGCAGCACGCGCAGCAGCTTCACCTGGAGGGCCGGGCTCATGTCCCCGACCTCGTCCAGGAAGAAGGTGCCGCCGTCGGCGACCTCGAACAGGCCCTTCTTGTCGCGGATGGCGCCGGTGAAGCTGCCCTTCACGTGGCCGAAGAGGGCGCTCTCGAGCAGGTTGTCGTTGAAGGCCGAGCAGTTCTGCACGACGAAGGGCTTGTCCTTGCGCGGGCCGTTGTAGTGGACCGCGCGGGCGACCAGCTCCTTGCCCGTGCCCGACTCGCCGTTGACCAGGACCGTGGACTCCGACTGGCAGACCTTCTCCAGCAGCCGGAAGACCTCGAGCATGGGCCCCGACTTGCCCACGATGTTCTCGAACGAGTAGCGGTCCGACAGCTCGGAGGAGAGGGCCTCGATGGCCTCCTCCTTCTTCTCCATCTCGGACTCGAAGTTGGCGATCTCGTTGACCGCGAACTCCAGCAGGTCGCTCAGCCGCTCGATCTCGAGGTCGCTCATGATGGGGATGCGGGTGAGCGCCCGGTCGAGGTCCGTGGCCCCGTTGTTGAGCTCGCCGATCTTGCGCTTGAGGACCGCCGCCTCGCTGGGGGAGGGCGCCTGGCGCGCGAAGCCTTCCACGAAGATGGAGCCCTCGTACTCGCCGTTGAGGTAGAGCGGGGCCCCGACGATCTGGAAGCCCAGGTGGCACTCGTGGAACAGGCAGCGGCGCACCTTCTTGTTCGTCTTGAACTTGTCCTGCAGCACCTTCACCGAGGTGCTGCAGCGCCGGTTGCCTTCCTTGCAGAACAGCGAGAGGCGGCAGAAGTCGTTCTGTGGGGGGATGGGACCGCCCGCCTGCCGGTCGAGGATCTGCCCGACCTTGTCCGCGAAGGAGAGCTTCCACACGCCACCACTTCCGGATGACGTCCTTCAGCATGATGATCGTGTGGAGGTTCTGGTATTTTTCGTAGTCGAGCATGTGTTCGATCGTCGTCCTCTCCCAGCCGGACGGGCCGGCCGGGGTGTCCGGCATTAGGACATCGGGTTGCTCGACAGGCAAGGGCTAGCCGGCCTCTCGAGCCAACAGACAAGCCGTCGGGCGTGGGGCGGGCGCCGGGGCTAGGCAAGGGTTGATGTTCCGACTGCAAAAGGCCGCGGCGCCAGTGCCGGACTCCCCCGAAATCCCGGGTGGTTCCGCGCACCTCCATGAACACGATTGCGGCGAGCTGCCGCACGACGGTCCAGGACCCTGCGAAGGCTCGGAGATGGAACCCGCCGAGTCCGAACACGACCACCACGGTCACGTCCATGGCCACGGGCACCTCGGGCGGGGACGAGGGGGCGAGCGCCAGAAGGACCGGCGGCGGCTTCTGGGAACGCTGGTGCTGACCCTGGCGATGATGGTGTTCGAGGCCATCGGCGGCTGGGCCTCGGGCTCGCTGGCGCTGCTCTCGGACGCCGGCCACATGCTGACCGACGCCGCGGCGCTCCTGTTGGCGGCGCTGGCCTTGTGGTTCGCGGGCCGCCCGGCGGACCTGAAGCGGACCTACGGCTTCTTCCGCCTGGAGATCCTCTCGGCGCTGGTGAACGGGCTGACGCTCATCGGCATCGCGCTGCTCATCGGCTGGGAGGCCTACCAGCGCATCACGAGCCCCCAGCCCATCAAGGCGGGCCTGATGCTGGTGGTCGCGGTGGTGGGCCTGGCGGTGAACCTGGCGGGGCTGGCGCTCTTGTCACGCTCGAAGAACATGAACGTGCGCGCCGCGTTCCTGCACGTGCTGGGCGACGCGCTCAGCTCGGTGGGCGTCATCGCCGCGGGCGCGGTGGCCTTCTTCACCGGCTGGACGCTGCTCGACCCGATCCTCTCCATCGCCATCGCGCTGATCATCGCCTTCGGGGCGGTGAGCCTCCTCCGGCAGGCGGTGCACGTGCTGCTCGAGGCGGTCCCGGAGCACATCGACCTGGTCGAGGTGTTCGGCGCGATGAAGTCGGTGGCGGGCGTGGCCGAGGTCCACGACCTGCACGTCTGGACCATCTCGCACAGCCTGCACGCGCTCTCGGCGCACCTGGTCTGCAACGCGACCGTGCAGGACCGCGACGAGCTGCTGACGGCGGCGCGGACGGTGCTGCGCGAGCGGTTCGGGATCGACCACGCCACGCTGCAGATCGAGAGCGAGGCGTTCGCCCACCGGGAACACACCCGTTGACCTTGGAGCGGCCGCATGGCCACGCCGTCCCCGATGGCGCAGGTGCTCAAGCTTCGTCCCTCCAGCGTCAGCGCCAGGCTGGCGCGGACCGAGCTGTGCCTGCTCAACCCTCGCGACCTGCACCGGGCGCTCCCTGGCCGGGCGCTGTTGGTCTGCGAGTGTGTCGCCGGCCCCATCGCCGCGGGCGTCTTCCGCGCCGCGAAGCAGGCCAACGCCGTGGTGGGGGTGAGCTTCCCGGACCTGCCCCGCGGCGAGCGCCCGCGGCCGAACGACGCAGTGGACGAGATCCTCGAGGCGGCCCAGGCGGCGGGCTTCACCGGTCCCTGGTTCCTGCGCGGCGGCCCCGTCCGCGTGGCCGAGGCGTCCGAGGCGTCGGCGGCCGCGGCGCGCAACACGGTCTACCGGATGGTGGATGCGGGCTTCACCGAGGCGTGCCTGGACGTCACCGGGCTCGACCCGGCCGAGGCCGCCGCGGTCGTGGCCGAGGGGGCGATGGGGCTGCGCGAGCGCGAGCTGTCGGTCGAGGTCGCCACGCGGGAGACCCGGCCCAACGAACTGCAGGAGCTGGCGCTGTCGTTCGGCGCCCAGGGCGTCAAGGTGGACCTGGTCACGCTGCCCGCGAGCGCGCTCAAGGGCGTCGCCGATCTCTCGGCCGTGGTCGAGGCGCTTCGGCCTGCGGGGCTGGGGTTGGTCGACGCGGGCGACAAGGCCCCGGTCCTGGGCACGCGGCGGCTGGCGGTGAGCACCCGGCTGACCCGCATCGCCCTGAACGTGCTGCCGGCGGCGGTCGAGTCCACGCTGCGCCAGAAGGCCACCGAAGGCTGGTCCATCCCGGGGGCCATCGCGGCGGCGCTCAAGGCCGCGCCGCCCGCGCCTGAGGTCCGCCAGAGGATGGAGGAGACGGCCTTCCGGGAGACCCTGGACCTGCTCGAGCGCACGGGTTGCGCCGGGACCGGTCCCACAGCAGTCCATGCGCTCGTCGAGCAGATGAAGGATTAGGCACCCCATGCGCATCGTCGCTGGCATCGCGAAGGGCAGGACGCTCAAGGGGCCGAAGGGGCCGGGCCTGCGGCCCACCGCCGACCGGGTCCGCGAGTCGGTCTTCAACATCCTGGGGCAGTGGCTGGAAGGGCAGGTGGTGCTGGACCTGTTCGCCGGCACCGGCGCGCTCGCCCTGGAGGCCCTCTCGCGGGGAGCGGTTCGGGCGGTGCTGGTCGACAGCGGGCGCGAGGCCCAGAAGCTGTGCCGCGAGAACGCCGACGATCTGGGCCTGGGTGACAAGGTCCAGCTCCTCTCGGCGCCGGTGGACGAGAAGACGCTCGCCCGGGCCCGCGAGCTGGGTCCCTTCGACCTGGTCTTCGCCGACCCGCCCTACGCGGCGCAGACGCCGGCCCAGGTGGCGTCGCTGGTGGCCGAGAGCGGCGTCCTCAAGGAGGGCGGCACGCTGGTGGTCGAGCACGACCGGCGCGCGGACGCGCCCGAAGCGCACCAGGGGCTGGTGCGCACCGACACGCGTCGCTTCGGGGACACCAGCGTCAGCTTCTACCAGCGCGCACCGCAGGTTCCTTGACGAGCCAGCGGGCGCACGGGACGATGCGCGCGCCATGAACGCACCCAACGTCGCGCACGCGGTCATCTACCCTGGCTCGTTCGACCCGCTGACCAACGGGCACCTGTCGCTCATCCACCGTGCGCTGAGCATGTTCGACCGGCTCGTCGTGGCCGTCGCGCACAACCCCAAGAAGCAGCCGCTCTTCTCGGTCGAGGAGCGCAAGACGCTCATCCGCGAGGCGATCAACAACGACCCGCGCGTGGAGATCGACTCCTTCGAAGGGCTCCTGGTCAACTACGCCCGCAGCCGGAAGGTGAAGCTCATCCTGCGCGGCCTGCGCGCGGTCTCCGACTTCGAGTACGAGTTCCAGATGGCGAACATGAACCGCACGCTCGACTCCGAGATCGAGACGGTGTTCGTCATGACCGGCGAGGACTACTTCTACGTCTCCTCGCAGATCGTCCGCGAGGTCGCAGCCCTGGGCGGCGACGTGTCGAGCCTGGTCCCGCCCAACGTGCTGGCCAAGCTCAAGGAGCGCTTCGCCAAGCCCTGACGCTGTCAGTAGGCCCGGAGCAGCCCAGCCCTCAGTCGTGGAAGCCCAGGGCCTCCCAGCCGCGGGCGCCCTTGCGCCAGAGCACGATGACCGCGTGACCGCCGAGGTTTCCGACGGCGATGGTCCCCGAGCGGAGCGGCCAGGCGTTGAGCTTCTCCGGAGGCTTGCCGTAGCGGGCCACCATCTCGTCGAAGGTGAAGTACTCGACGCCGACCAGGGGCAGGTGCTCGAGCTGCTCGGAAGCGAGCTCGGTCTCCCAGCGCTTGCGGATCTCCCCTTCGGAGTTGGCTTGCTTGCCCTCGAAGAAGAAGGGGGCGTGGCAGAACACCATCAGGTTCTCGAGGTCGCGCCCCAGCAGCGCGTTGAGCAGGCGCTCGGACGCAATCGACAGGTCCTCGTCGACCGGCTTCTTGGGCGCGGCCGCCGCCGGGGCAGGCGCCGGGGCGGGGACGGGAGCTGCTGCGGCCGGGGCGACTGCCGGCGCGGCCTTGGGAGCAGGGACTGACGCTGGCGCCGGAGCGACTCCCGGCGCGGCCTTGGGAGCTGGCGCCGGAGCGGCGGCCGGTGGTGCGGCCTTGGGCTGAGCGGGGACAGGTGCGGCCGGGGCGGCCGGAACTGGGGCGGCGGCCGGGGCAGGAGCCTCCTGCTTGGGAGCTGGCGCCGGTTCAGCGGCCTTCGGGGCGGGGGCCGCTTGAGGGGCGGGCGCCGCGGCAGGAGCTGGATCGGCGGCGGCCGGCTCGCCTTGGCCCCAGGCGGACGCCGCGCAGACGCTCAGGAGCAGCGCAGCCAGCACAGTGGAGAGACGCATCGCGACCTCGGGGGCTTTCGGAAGAGCCCGGATGCTAGGCGTCCCGTTCAGGCGGGGTCAAGGCGAAGCCTTCGGCCTCGATTTCCGTTATGCTGTCGGCCCGCCTCGAGGCGACAGCGGCTCTCTCGAGGCCTCGGCGCATGGAGGCGCATCGATGGCAGACGACAACGGCAAGGGCTCCACTGAGAATCCGGCGGACGAGGGCCTGACCCCCGAGGCAATGGCGCTGCTCCCCAAGGTGCAGCAGGCGATCGACGAGGTTCGTCCGGCGCTGCAGGCCGACGGGGGCGACATCGAGTTTCTGGGGATGACGCCCGACCTGCGGGCCCGCGTGCGCCTGGTCGGCGCCTGCCAAGGCTGCCCGTCGGCGTCCATCACGCTCTCGTTCGGCGTGGAGAACTACCTGAAAGAGCGCGTCCCCGAGGTGAAGGGGCTCAAGGTGGAAGGCGCGCAGAGCCCGTTCGGCTTCTCGCACGGCGGCTTCAACCCCGAAGAGTTCTGAGCAAGCGCAGAGAAGCGACCGGAAACGACCGCGGCGCGGGGCCTGAAGCAGGCCTTCGCGCCGCGATGTCGTTTGTCAGAGCCTTGGGCTCGCCGTGAGCGCTACAGCCCGGCGTCGGCGGTCGCCGGCACGTCCGGCAGGCACCAGCGCCAGCCCTTGATGCCGCCGGTGACGTACTCCTCGGCGCAGCCGCAGTGCCAGCCCGAGGGGCAGTCGGCGCTGTCGATGCAGCGGGCCGCGGAGCAGGTGTAGGTCTTCGAGTATTCGTCCTGCCCCAGGCACGCCCGCCCATCACAGTAGGCGGAGGCGCCGAAGGTCTTGGTGGTGCAGGGCGTGCCGACGACGGACTTGAACTTGTCGGCGCCGAGGTCGGTGCAGACGTTGCTGCGGCAGGCGAGGTTGTTGGTGGGGTTGCCCTCGGCCGTCTTCCCCGGCTCGCAGTCGCGGTCGATGGCGCAGGCGGCGCCAGGGGCGACGCGCTTCCAGCTCTTGCAGGCGTAGGCGACCGCGCAGCCCTCGACGTCGAAGTCCGACTGCTCGCCGCAGCCGTCGACGCAGACGCCCATCGTCGTGGTCTGGCAGTGCAGGCACGGGTCGTCGCCCTCGCCGTTGTCCGGGGCGGGGCTGCGCTTGTTGACGTTGCCGTTGAGGCAGTACACGCCGGTGCACGAGCACTTGTCGGGCGGCGTGACGACCTTCTCGCCCTTGAGGCAGGCGGCGAAACCGAGCGTTAGCGCAAGAGCGAGGAGACGAAGGGCAAAGGTGCGAGAAGTCATCGGTTCCCTCGGGCAGGTCGGCCGTGCGAAGCGTCCAGAGGCTACTTCAATTCGAGAGGTGTATCGAGGCCGGTCTTCGGCCGCACGCTCGGCGAGGTCCGGTCGAGGAGGCGAGGGGAATAGAGGTTGACAGCCGATGCGGGGGCTGGCTACGGTGGCGACTCGCGCGGCCGCCCTGAATCCGGGGTGGCCGCGGGTTTTTTTCCTGGAGCTCGAAGATGTCCGACCGCGTACCGATGACGAAAACGGGGCTCACCCGCCTCAAGGAAACCCTCAAGCGCCTCAAGTCGGTCGACAAGCCGGCCATCGTGATCGCCATCGAAGAGGCGCGCGCCCACGGCAATCTCTCGGAGAACGCCGAGTACCACGCCGCCAAGGAGCGCCAGGGGCAGATCGAGGCCGAGATCCGCCGGACCGAGGACGTGCTCGCGCGGGCCGAGGTCATCGACGTCAGCAAGCTCTCAGGCGACAAGGTCGTCTTCGGCGCCACCGTCGAGCTCGAGGAGAGCGAGAGCGGCAACAAGGTCGTCTACCGCATCGTTGGGGAGTACGAGGCCGACATCAAGAAGGGCCTGCTCTCCGTCACGTCCCCCATCGCCCGCGCCATGATCGGCCGCGAGATCGGCGACGCGGTCAAGGTGCAGGCGCCGGGTGGCCTGCGCGAGTACGAGATCTCGGACGTGCGCTTCGAGGAGATCGAGGCGTAGCGCCGGTTCAGCCGACGAACACCAGCTCACCACCCACGACCAGCGCCAGGCGACTGCCTGGGACGGGGGCGCGTGCGTGCATCCGGGAGCTTCTCGTCCGCTTCGGCCGAGCGTCGCGGTTCAGGGCCAGACCCATCGGCGGAGACGGGGAGCGTCGGGCCCGCATGGTAGCTTGATTCCTAGAAGCCTAGGATTCTCAAGCACATGGCACTGATCTCGCCGTTGCAGAGCGTGCTTCAGTCCCTGGTCCCGGCGCTCTCGTACGGGGCCCGGGACGGCTTCGCCCACGTCTGCACGCTCAAGGGGTTCGAGCGGCTGGTTCAGTCGGTGGCGACTCGGGCAGGCAGCGAGGGCGCCAACGCGGACTTCGTCGTCGAGCTGGGCAAGGCGGTGGACGGGTTCGACGCCGGGGACGCGGCGCATCGACGCCGGTCGGTCGCGCGCATCTGCACCGTGCTCGGCGACTACATCGCGCTGCCGGAGTCACTGCGCCGGCTGGTCGACCTCAACGCGCCGCGACTGACTCCTGCGCCGATGCCGGCGCTTCAGGCCCCTTCGATCGCTACTGCCCCGGCGCCCAAGCCCGCGCCCGCGGTCAAACCGGCCGCGAAGGCGCCGGCGAGCCCCAAGCGGCCGCCGCCCAAGCCACGCAAGAGAGCCGGCGAGCTCTTCGCCGAGGAGCCGGGCATCGCCGAGCCTTCGAAGCGCAGGGACACGCTGCCCGAGGTCGACCTGAAGCTGGGTCCGCGCGTCGCCGAGACCGAGGTGGTCTACCCGACGATCTCGCCCACGAGCGGACCCCTGGCGACGCCGCTCTCCGCCGTCACGCCGCTTCGCGGAAGCATCGCCCAGGCGCTGACCCAGCGCGCCATCACCAAGGTCGGCGAGGCGCTCTTCTTCTTCCCACGCACCTACGAGGACCGCCGCGAGCCCGTGCCGATCGCGCGGCTCAATCTCGGCGAGCGCGGCGTCTCCATCGGCACGGTCAAGCTGGTCGGCGAGGCGGCCGCCGGCAACCGAAGGCTCTTCCGCATCGTGCTCGGCGACAGCACCGGGACCATCGCCGCCACCTGGTACCACTACCAGCCGTGGATGAAGCACCGGTACAAGGTCGGCGAGCGCTACCTCTTCTCCGGAGAGGTGCGCGCCTTCAAGGGCATCCGCGAGATTGCGCACCCGGAGATGGAGCTGTGCCCGGAACAGGCCGACGGCAGCGAGACCGTCAGCGCGGGCCCGGACGCCAACTTCGGCCGGATCATCCCCGTCTACCCGGGCTTCGAGCGCCACGAGCAGCGCTCCTTCCGGATCATCGTGCGGAAGGCCGCCGAGGGCTTCGCCTCCGCCATCGACGACCCGATGCCGCGCGAGCTGCTGGACCGGCTGGGGCTGCCGCCGCTGGCGGAGGCGGTCAAGGGCGTCCACTTCCCGTCTGGGACCGACCTGGAAACGCTCGTCAACCACCAGAGCCCGGCGCAGCGCCGGCTGGCCTTCGACGAGCTCTTCTTCATCCAGCTGGGCATGGCGGTGCGGCGCAAGGGCGTGCGGCTGGCCCCGGGCATCGCCTTCAAGCTCGACGCGGCCATCCGCGCGCGGGCCATGGTGCGCGTGCCCTTCGAGCTGACGCACGACCAGCAGAAGGCGCTGGGCGAGATCCTGGCCGACCTGCAGCGCCCGGAGCCGATGAACCGGCTGCTGCAGGGCGACGTGGGCAGCGGCAAGACCGCGGTGGCCATCGTCTCGGCGCTGGTCGCGGTGGAGAACGGCTACCAGGCGGCCTTCATGGCGCCCACCGAGATCCTGGCCGAGCAGCACTTCCGGACGCTCGAGGCCTGGCTCAAGCCCGCCGGCTACCAGGTCGGGCTGCTGACCGCCGGCGTCGGCAAGAAGCACAAGGACGAGGTCAAGGAGGAGATCGCCTCCGGCCGGGTGCAGGTCGTGGTCGGCACGCACGCGCTGCTCCAGGGCGACGTCGCCTTCCGGAAGCTGGGCCTGGTGGTCATCGACGAGCAGCACCGCTTCGGCGTCCTGCAGCGCGCGGCGCTGATGCAGAAGGGCGTCCGGCCCGACGTGCTGGTGATGACCGCGACGCCCATCCCCCGCACGCTGGCGATGACGCTGTATGGCGACCTGGACGTCTCGGTCATCAAGCAGATGCCTCCCGGGCGGCAGCCGGTGAAGACGCGGGTGTTCTCGGAGCGGCTGCGCGAGCGGGTCTACGAGCTGATGTCCAAGGAGCTCGCCAAGGGCCGGCAGGCTTTCGTGGTCTATCCGCTGGTCGAAGAGTCCGAAAAGCTCGACCTGCAGAGCGCGACCGAGGGCGCCAAGACAATCGCCGAGGCCTTCCCCGGTCATCCGGTGGGGCTGCTCCATGGCCGCATGAGCGTGGAGGAGAAGGACGGCGTGATGCACGCCTTCCGCGACAGGCGGCTGCACATCCTCGTCTCCACCACGGTGGTCGAGGTGGGCGTCGACGTGCCCAACGCCTCGGTGATGGTGGTCGAGTCGGCCGAGCGCTTCGGGCTCTCGCAGCTGCACCAGCTGCGCGGGCGGGTGGGGCGAGGAGCGGAGCGCTCGTTCTGCTTCCTCGTCGGCGCCACCTGGAAGAACGAGGCGGCCTACCAGCGGCTGGGCGTGATGGCGGAGACCAGCGACGGCTTCGTCATCGCCGAGAAGGACCTGGAGATTCGCGGGCCCGGCGAGCTCCTGGGCACGCGCCAGTCCGGTGTTCCGGGTCTGGTCGTGGCCAACCTGATGAGAGACCAGGACCTGCTGCAGTTGGCGCGCGACGAGGCCCGCCGCCTGGTGGACGAGGATCCGCGGCTGGAGAAGCCCGAGCACCTCGCGCTGCGGCGGGCGCTCGACGAGCGCTGGGAGGGGAAGGTGGGGCTGGCCCGCATCGGCTAGCAGGTCGACCGTCATGGACTGCATCGATTCTGATCGGCGCGCTCCGGGCGCAGGGCATCCACGACGAGCGCGTGCTGCGCGCCGTTGCCGAAGTGCCGCGCGATCGCTTCGTTCCGCCGCCCCTGCGCGAGGCGGCGTGGGAGGACCGGCCGCTGTCCATCGGCTGGGGCCAGACGATCAGCCAGCCGTTCATCGTGGCGTTCATGCTCCAGGCGCTGCAGCTCCAAGGGGAGGAGCGGGTGCTGGACGTTGGCACCGGCTCCGGCTACCAGACGGCGTTGCTCGCGAGGCTCTGCGCCGAGGTCTACTCCATCGAGATCCTCCCGCCGCTCCACGATGCCGCCAGAGCGCTCCTCGAGGATCTGGGTGCGACCAACGTCCGCTTGCGGCTGGGGGATGGCTGGAACGGCTGGGCGGACGCCGCGCCCTTCCAGGGAATCGTCAGCGCCTCGGCAGCACCCAACCTCCCGCAATCGCTCGAGGATCAGCTGGCGCCCGGGGGACGGTTGGTGCTGCCGGTCGGCCCGCAGGAGGAGCAGCGCCTCTACGTCGTCCGCAGGGGCCGGGACGGCGGCCGGGAGGTGGAGCGCAGCCTCGAAGTGCGCTTCGTCCCCATGACCGGGCAGGCCCAGCGGCGCTCGTGAAGCGTGGTTTGACCTGCCAATGCCGTACCCCTACAGTGCGGACCCATGATCGTTTGTCCCGTGTGCGAGCATCCCCAGGACAAGGGCGACGCCTGCGACGTCTGCGGCAAGCAGCTGGTGGCTGCGGCCAAGGTCGCCGAGCAGGTCGCGACCTTGCCTGAGCTCGAGCAGACGGCCGTCGTCTCCAAAAACGCCGTCGGGCCCCCGGTGACGCTGATGCCGGAGCTGGAGGTCCATCGCATCGGGAACGTGGCGGTGGCCGAAGAGAAGATGCTGGATCTCGAGTCGACCACCCTCGCCGGGGCCGCGGCAGCCGCGGCCGCTCCGGTGGTGGAAGCGGTTGCGGACCTCGAGCGCACGCACCTGGCCGACGACAAGACCCGGACCGTGCTCGGCGACAGCATCGCCTGCCGTTACTGCGGCACGGTCCAGAAGCGCACCAACGTCTTCTGCGACAAGTGCGCGAACGCCATCCCGCGGGAAGCTCACGCCCAAGGCCGCGGACAAGAAGGCCGCCGCGGTCCACGTGCGCTGTCCCGCCTGCGGCGAGAACGCCGTGGTGGGGCAGAAGTGCGACTCCTGTGGCTATTACCTGCGAAGGTCGGACGAGTAGGACTCCATGCCGGACGCATCCCAGACACTCACTTCAGACACCGAGCGCGCCGAGCTCGAACAGCTCTCCACGCGGCTGGCCACTCGCCACTCGGTGACCCACTACGCGGTCGCCTTCGTCGCCTCGTTCGTCGGCACCATCGCGGCAGGCATCGCCGTGAAGCTCGGCGTCGACCGGAACTTCGTCCTCTCCTCGGCCTCCGGCGTGCTCGCGCTGGTGTGCCTGGGCCTCTCCGTCGGCGGCTTCTGGAAGGGCCAGCGGCTCAAGTCCCAGGAGCACGAAGAGTACCGGCGGCTGAAGGAGCTGCGCGCGAAGGCCGGCCTGGACTGAAGGCCGCCGCCGCCGCCCAAACCCGCGTCAGTTTCTTGGAAGCCGGCCGAAGGTTTGGCTAGAGTGAGCCCTTCGTCGCCCAGCCACGGAGCCGATGCCATGCCGCAGATCATTCAATTCGTCCGAAACTACGAGGACTTGTCCACCGACCGCGGCTACCAGTTCAAGTTCTACTGCGACCACTGCGGCAACGGGTACATGTCCAGCTTCCAGACCTCGATGCTGGGCATGGCCTCGGGCCTGCTCAACGCCGCGGGGAGCATCTTCGGCGGCGTCTTCGGCCAGGCCGGGCGCAGCGCCTACCAGGTCCAGCAGGCGGTGGGCGGCAAGGCGCACGACGACGCGCTCAAGGCGGCGGTCGACGAGATCAAGCAGAAGTTCAAGCAGTGCACCCGCTGTGGCAAGTGGGTGTGCCCCGAGGTCTGCTGGAACGAGAAGCGCAGCCTCTGCGAAGACTGCGCCCCGGACCTCGCGCAGGAGACCGCGGCGGCCCAGGCCGAGGCGGCCAAGGAGCAGATCCACCAGAAGGCGCGCGCCACGAACCTCGTCGAGGACGTGGACATGAAGGTCGAGGCCGCCGCCACCTGCCCGTCGTGCAACGCGCGGGTGGGCACGTCGAAGTTCTGCCCCGAGTGCGGCCAGCCGATCAGCGCCAAGGCCAAGTGCAGGAAGTGCGGCGCCGAGGTCCCGAGCACGGTCAAGTTCTGCCCGGAGTGCGGCGAGCCGCGAAAGCCCAAGCTCTAGTTCGAGCCGGCCTCCGCGCCGGGTCTGTCGAGCGGTCCAGCGAAGGGGAGCCCCACATGAGCACCAGTTCGCCGGCCCCAGGCCGGCTTCGGCTGTTGGGTCCGGACGGCAGCGAGCTCGAGTCCTCCGACTCGAGCTTCGAGATCCAGGCGGGGGCGCTGCTCGCGCACCCCAAGCAGCAGCCGCCGCTGCGAGTCGACTTCGCCGACGTCGACGCTCTGGAGATCGGCGAGTACGTCTTCACGCTCAAGCTCGCTTCCGGCGAGATGGTCGAGGCCTCGATGCTCGGCCGGCGCTTCGACGAGGTGCGCGAGGCGACCGCCGCGGCGCTGGCTAGCTTCCGCGCCAAGAACCTGCTGCTCGAGGAGCCCTCCGGAGGCGAGTCCTTCGCGTGCGACGTCGAGCGCGATGGCCAGGAGGAGGCCGGAGTCCAGGTCCGGGTCTACGCGACGAGCCTGGCGGTGCTGCCCAAGGCGGCGGTGCCGTACGGGATTCCCTTCGGCGAGGTCTCGTCGGTGGCCTTCGACGAGGACCGGTACTCGATCGAATCTGACGACGCTCTCGGGGAAGGTCTCGCTGCTGCGGATGGGCAAGAGGACCCAGCCCTGCCTGCGCCTTCTGGAGCAGCGGCTGACCGACCTGCGCAAGCGCACCGCGGAGGCGCTCGCGTTCCTGGTGCCGACCTTGCCGTCGATCTCCGCGCGCCGCTTCGCTCAAGCGATGCAGGACGGCGTGCCGGCGCCGAAGGCTGCGCTCGACGCCATCGCCCCGACGATTTGGGAAGACCTCCTGAAGGCCGCGGTAGGCGAGCCGGCGCTGCGCGAGTCGATCGCCGCCCTGGCCGCGCGCTGCCCGGAGGGCGAGATCGCGGTCGGTATCAAGGAGACCAACTTCCGCCAGGACTCCACCGACGGGGATGGCGACGAGCCCGCGGGAGAGGGGAGGACGGATCCGCAGGAGGAGGAGACGGCGGAGATGCCGCTCTCGGAGGCGGGGACGCCCAAGCCCGAGGATCCGATGGCCAGGCGCGTGGTCTGGTTCGCCTTCTCCATCTACTCCGAGGACCGCCAGAGGCCGGGCAACGCGGTGGCCATCGAGGCCGCCACCCGCGCCGGCCGGGCGACCTACCTGTTCCGGATCGCCCCGCCCGAGGTCTACCGCGAGGCGAGCGTCGAGGGAGCTCAAGGGCCTCGCCCGCGACCGCATCCGCTCCGTCTCGCGGGCGCTCGTGGCGCTGGGGTTCAAGCGCGAGCCCATCTACCTGGCCGACGACGTCATCCGCACCGGGCCTTACGCCCGCTACCGGCTGGCGCTGCGACTGTCGGCGCCGCTCAAGGCGACCCGCGCCGCCTTCCTCGGCCGCGCCATCCACAACCAGGGCTGGGCTTCGCAGGTCGACGAGGCGCTCGCCAAGGCCACCGCCGCCGGGTAGAGACCCTCGCCCGAGACGTGGCAGGACTTAGGGCGCTTCGCCACCTTCCCGGCAGGGAGGGCAGCTCCATGATCGGCGAGATCTCCGTCACCCCCATCGGCTCGGACATCACGAGCATGCGCGCCTACGTCGAGGACGCGGTCGAGGCCATTCGCGAGACGGGCGTTCCCTACCGGGTCACCGAAATGGGCACCAACGTCGAGGGCTCCTTCGACGACCTCCTGCGCGCCTTCCGCGCCGCCCACGACGCCTGCGTGCGCCGCGGGGTGGGGCGGGTGATGGCCAGCCTGCGCGTCGACGACCGGCTCGACCAGCCCGAGAAGCTCGAGCAGGCGACGATGTAGTCACTGAGTGCTGACATACCTTCAGCGGGCCACGCGCACCCCGAGCCGCAAGATGGGATGAGAAGGCCGTCCTCCCCGACCGGCTAAGCTGCCGGTTGGATAGCGCACTCAAGGTGCAAGGAGAGGACGGCCATGGCGGAACCTACCATCGATACGATCGGATGCGATCTCGGCGACACGACCAGCGAGCTGTACGTGCTGAAGGGCGGGGAAAAGGACGGCCACCGGGTCCCGCCCGTCAAGACGACGCGGGAGGCGATGACGACGGTCTTCAAAGGCCTGAAGCCGGCGCACGTGGTTATCGAGGTGGGAACGCATTCGCGGTGGGTCAGTCAGTTGCTAAAGGACCTGGGACACCGGCCAACGGTTTCCAACCCGAGAGCGGTGAAGCTGATCTCGGAAAGCACGAAGAAGACGGACAAGCGGGATGCGGCACTGCTAGCGCGACTGGGGCGAGCGGACGTGGCGCTGCTCTCTCCCATCGAGCATCGGGGCAACCAGGCGCAGGCCGACCTGGCGGTCGCAAAGGCTCGGGACGGACTGGTTCGAGCTCGGACGCGGTTGGTCAGCCAGATACGCATGATGGTCAAGTCGTTCGGGGAGCGGCTGGGGAAGTGCGACGCTGCGCACTTCACACAGACCCTGCCGGCGCTTCCCCCGATATTGGAGCCGGCGCTGGCGCCGCTTTACGAGGTGTTGGAGACCCTCGACAAGAAGATCGCGGAGTACGACGCGAAGATCGACCAGCTGGCGAAGAAGTATCCAGAGGTGGAACTGGTCACGCAGCCGATGGGCGTGGGCAACCTGACGGGGCTGGTCTTCGTACTCACCATCGAGGACAAGACGCGGTTCAAGGAGAGTCGGCTGGTAGGCCCCTACCTCGGGCTGGTGCCCAAGAACGACAAGTCCGGGAAGATCGACAAGCAGCTGCCGATCACCAAGGCCGGCGACCCGTTCGTGAGGCGACTGCTGGTCAACAGCGCGGCGTACATCCTGCGGAAGAGCAGTCCGGCCTCCGACTTGAAGGACTGGGGTCTCCACTTGAAGGGCCGGGGAGGCACTGCGCCGATGAAGAAGGCGCAGGTCGCGGTGGCGCGAAAGCTGGGCGTGCTGATGCACCGGTTATGGGTGACCGGGGAGAAGTACCAACCGGTCGGCTACGCCGCGAAGAAGCAGTCCCCCAAGACCACACCAACGCCGAAGAAGAAGGCGCCGACAACCATGCAGGGCACCAAGAAGCAGAAGACCAAGGGCGGCAAGAAGACCGCTCAGTAGAGGGTCGTTCTCGTCGCCAACCGAAGGCACGAGGCCACGCCAACTTTTCGCAGTGCAAGAATTCAGGAACAGACCAACCGCCTTGTCTGGACGACTGCGGGCTCACGCTTGAGCTGTTGAGGACGACCGCAAGATGGCAGCGTCCAGCTTTATTGGATCCCCCCATGCACCGGGCTGCCAAGCAGCCCACTACGAGTGCGAATGGAAGCCTGACGGTACGGTCACCTGATGCAGCAGCACGACGAACAAGGAAGCAGGTCTCGAGCTGGCAGGAAGGTACGACGAACGCAGTAGGGCAAATAGGGGGCGACGTAACTCGGCGTTTCAAGACTGCCGAAGGCGGCGCCACCACTGGACAGCCACGAACCACCACCGCGGGCATCTATGGGCTCTGCCCATACCCGCTGGGGGCTGCGCGCCCCCAGACCCGCGAGTGCAATAGGACGGTTGTACTTGACTCCCGACGGCCTTCTCATGGAAGCGTGAGCGCGCGGGCCTCCTTCAGCCCTGAGCAGTGACCGGGAACGAATCGAGCACGAGCCCGCTCCCAGTCGAGTGTGATGGTTTCCATGCTGCCGAAGGTATGTCAGCACCCACTGACATAGCTTCTGCACTTCAGTAGAGACCGAAGTGAGTCCGTGCTCGACTCAGACGGTCACTGCGCAGGGCAGTAGGAGGCCCGCGCGCTCACGCTTGCGGCTCGGGCCGGGCACGGCCGTCACTGCGACAGCCGCAGCCGCGTCCGTAGCTTGAAGAAGTCGTCGGAGGTGACGAACGCCAGCAGCTCGTACAGGTCGCGCCGGCGGCGCACGGTGGCGACGAGCTGCTCGGTGGTGTCCATGCGCTGGTTCGCCGTGGCCACGTCCTCCTTGAGCCGCACGAGCAGCGTGGCCGCGATGTCGCCCGAGAGGAGCAGGCCGGCGCGGTCGGCGGACCAGGCCGAGGCCTGCAGCCAGGCGTTGACGTCCAGCGTCTTGGCGCGCTCGAGCTCGCCCACCACGCCCTCGAGCGCCTTGATGGCCTTGCCGCTCATCGCCTTCTTGAGCCGCTTGGTCATCTCCGCGTCGGGCTTGCCCAGGCGGTTGAAGTTGGGCGCCACCACGCGGACCGCGTTGCCGAGCAGGTCGGTCAGCCGCGCGGTGTCGAGCTTGTAGGCGATGGGCATCTTGTTGCGCAGCTGGTAGGCGGCGCGGGCGAACAGGAAGCGCTGCTCGCGGGCCTGGTAGCGGCGCACGACGTCCACGCCGACGATCATCGCCAGCGGGTCGGTGTTCTCCAGCGTGATGTGCGCGCCCACCTTGGCCTGGTAGACCTCCACCTTCTCGACCCGGAAGACGGTGCACAGCGACTTGGCCAGCTTGAACTGCGGGTGGTCGGCCTTCAGGCGGTCGCCCTTGCCGATGCCCAGGTCGTCCAGGCCCGGCTCGAAGACCTTGTGCAGCTGGTCGCCGATGATGCGCATCACGTCGGCCAGGGGGCCGCGGGCGGCCGGGTGCTGGAGGGCGCCGTCGATCTCCTCGTCGGTGAGGATCTCGGCGGTCTCGGCCGGGGCCCGGCTGCGGGCGTCGGTGAAGGAGGCGGTCTCGGCCTCGGTGAGCGCCTTGACGAAGGCCAGCACGTGCGCCGCGCAGATGGCCTTGTCCAGCTGCCGGCTGGCGGCCCACATCCGGAACAGCGAGTGGTAGCTCTCCAGCCGGACCGGGTCGAGGCGCAGCACCGCGCGGTGCTCCTCGATGGCCGCGGCGGGCATCGAGCCGGCCTTGCTCATCAGGTCGGCGAGGGCGGCGCGCGGGGCCACCTGGTCGGGCGCCAGCTCGACCGCGAAGCGGTAGTTCTGCACCGCCTTCTGCAGGTCGTTCTGGCGCTGGAAGAGCTCGGCCGCCCGGATGCGCAGGCTCACCGCGCGCGGCTTGTCGCCGTCGGCGGCGGAGTTGAACGCCTGCTGCTCGAGGGCCGTGGAGAGGTCGGAGAGGTTGCCCAGCCGCTCGTAGAGCGCGGCGAGCTTGTCGAGCACGCCCGAGTCGCCCGGCACCATCTCCAGCGCCTTCTTGTAGCTGGCGACGGCGGTCTTCGGGTCGCCCAGCCCCACGTCGGCGACGTGGGCGAAGGCCACCAGGTGCTTGGAGAGCTTGAGCTTGTCCTTGGTCGTCTCGATGAGCCGGCGCAGGGCATCGGCGGCTCCGCCCCAGTTGCCGGCGGCGAGGTGGATGGCGCCCAGCCGCTCGAGCGCGTCGACGTTCGAGGGGTCGGCGGCGTAGGCGGTCTGCAGGTGGGCGGTAGCGCGGGCGGCCTCGTTGAGGTGGTCCTGCAGCAGCATGCCCAGCCGGTAGTGGAGCGCCGCCAGCTCGCCGGGCTCGCCGCCCTGCTCGAGGCGGTGCAGGTAGGCCTGCGCGGCGTCGGCGTGACGGCCGGCCGCCAGGCAGAGGTCGCCCTTGAGCTGCAGCGCGGCCGGATGGGTGGGGACGTTGCGCAGCGCGTGCTCGAGGACCTCGAAGGCCCGCGGCCCGTCGTTGAGCTGGGTGGCGAACGTCTTGGCCGCGGCGAGGAACTCCTCGGCGGCGGCGGCCTGGTCGTGCGCGGCTTCGCGGCCGGCGCCCTTCTTCAGGTGCAGCTCGGCGATCTCCTTGGCGCCGCCCGACGCGGCGAGCAGGGCCTCCATCCGCTCGCCAGCCCGCGGCTCGAGCGGATCGCGCGCGAGGACGGCCTGGTAGGCGGCGCGGGCCAACTCGCCGTTGCGCAGCTGCTGCTCGGCCAGGTTGCCGGCTTCGAGCAAGAGGCCTTGGGCCAGCGCCGGGTCGTGGCTGATCTGCGCCTCGGCCAGGAGCAGCTTGTAGGCCTCGCCGTGGTTGCCGGCGCGGGACAGGATGCGCCGCTGTCCGCGCAGGGCGCACAGGCAGGTGGGGTCGAGCTCGGTGGCGGCGCGGTAGCTGGCCAGGGCCTTGTCGTCGCGGCCCAGGTTCCACTCGCAGACCTCGCCCAGGCGCAGGAAGAGCGAGAGCTTCACGTCGGGGGTCAGCTGGGCGGACAGGCGCCGCTCGTACCAGATGACCAGCGCCTCGTGGTCCTCCACCTTGCGCAGCACCCGGACGTACTCGGCGACCACGCGCGGGTCGTCGGCGTCCTGGGCGGCGGCCTGGCGCAGGTCGTCGAGCGGGACCTGGCCCAGCAGCTCGCGGTCGGCCGCGGCGGACAGGCGCAGCGCCACGGCGGCGCGCTTGTCGGTGACGGCGCCGGCCAGCCGCGCGCGGATCTCGGCGCGGCGGACGCGGTCGCCGGCGCGCAGGATCTCCAAGCCCTTGAGCGCGCCGACGTGGCCGGGCGAGAGCTGCAGCACGGCCTCGTAGCACTGCTCGGCGCGGGCCGCGTCCTGGAAGCGGTCGACGTAGAGCGCGGCGAGCTTCTCGTAGGCGGCGGTGTGCACCTCGGCCGGCAAGGCGATCTTCAGCTCGCGCTCGAGCAGCGCCGCCAGCTCCTTGAAGTTGCCGTCGGCGGTGTAGAGCCGCTCCAGCGCGCTGAAGGCCGGGCCGTGGTCGGGCACCAGCTCCAGCACCGACTTGTAGGTCTCGATGGCCAGGTCCGTGCGGCCCAGCTCGTCCTCCCAGAGGGCGGCGACGCGGAAGAGGGTGTTGGCCTTCTCGGCGCTGTCGGTGCGGGCGGCGGCCTCGGCGCGCAGGACCTCGACCAGGCTCTCCCAGTTGCGCTGGGCGCGGTAGATGCGGCTCAGGGCGCGCAGGGCAGGGAAGTGCGACGGCGAGAGGGTGAGGACCTCCTGGTAGGCGGCGATGGCGTCGTCCAGGCGCGAGAGCTTCTCCTCCAGCAGCTCGCCGACCTTGAAGATGAGCCCGGCGGCGGCCTCGGGGTTGGCGGTGATCTCCGCCTCCTGGCGGTTCATGTCCACCAGCTCGTCCCAGCGGCCGGCCTGCGCGTAGAGCCGGCCCAGCGCCTTGAGCGCCGGCAGGTAGTTGGCCGAGAGCGAGAGCGCCTTCTTGTAGGCGGCAATCGCGTCGTCCTTGCGCTTGAGCTGGTCCTCGAGGATCTCGGCGTTGGTGTGCAGCAGCGAGATGACCTGCCGCGAGTCGCCGGCGAGCCCGGCCTCCAGCTCGTTGGTCTTGAGCAGCTCCTCCCACATCCCGGCCTTTTCGCAGGCGTGGGCCAGGGCGCGGATGGTCGGGAGGTGCTCGGGGACGATCTCCAGGATGCGCTTGAAGGTCGCGGCCGCCGCGGGGAGGTCCTTGCGGCGCTCCTCGTGGATGTTGGCGATGCGCGAGAGGATGGCGATGAGCTGGTCGCGGTCGCTGGTGTGTTTGGCGTCCTCTTCGTAGAGGGAGACCAGGTCGTCCCAGCGATCCATCCGCTCGTAGATGCGCACCAGCGCCTTCTGGGCCGGCAGGTAGCCGGGCTGCGTCTCCAGGCACTGGCGGTAGCGGGTCACCGCCTCGTCCAGGCGCTCGAGGCGCGTCTCGAGCAGCTCGGCGGCCTTGTACTGGCGGGCCACCTTCTGGCGCGGGTCCTCGGTGCCGGCGAGCTCCAGGTCGTGGACGGCGAGCAGCCCGGCCCAGTCCTTCTTTCGCGACGCGAGCTTGCCCACGCCGGAGACGGCGGCCAGGTTGGTCGGCGCGATGGAGAGGACCGTCTTGTAGCACTCGATGGCCGCGTCGTCGTTTCCGAGCACGGTCTCGAAGAGGGCGC
Source organism: Myxococcales bacterium (assembly GCA_049841135.1). Lineage (GTDB taxonomy): Bacteria > Myxococcota > Myxococcia > Myxococcales > UBA5297 > JACRCT01. The sequence continues at coordinate 395,867 of JASGHK010000001.1, read as the reverse complement.
CCAGCCGCAGGTTCAGGCCCACCCGCTCATGGGTGTCGGTGAGCTTGGCGATGCGCGCCTGCAGCACCTCGGACAGCTCCTGCCAGCGGCCGGCGGACTCGAGCGTGCGCGCCAGCTCGTCGAGGATGACCGGGTCGTGCGGGGCGATCTTGCGGCCGGCGAGCAGCGCCTCGAGCGCCTTCTCCGGCTGGCTCATCTGCTCGTAGACGCGGCTGATGCGGTACCAGATGGGCGCCCCGCCGGCGCCCGCCTTCTCGGCCTGGGCGCGCAGGGAGGCCAAGAGCTCCTCGCGGTCGCCCTTGCGCTCGGCGCTGCGCTCGACGGCCGAGAGGACGGTCAGGTCCTCGCGGCGCAGCGCGAAGGCCCGGCGGTACAGCTCGGCCGCCTCGCTCGACTGGCCGAGCGCGCCCTCGCACAGCCGCGCGGCGGCGACCAGGTACTGCGCCGCCAGGGCCGGGTCCTGCATCAGGCCGGCGATGGCCACGCGGATCTCGCGCAGGGCCGAGAGGTCGTGCCGCGGCTCGAGCGCGGCCTCGATGGCCTGCAGCACCGAGACGTCCTGCGGCCAGCGCTGCCGGCACTGCTGCAGGAGCGCCAGGGCGTCGTCGGCCTTGCCCAGCCGGTCCTCGAGGATGCGCGCCTTCTCCAGCATCAGCGCCACGCGCTCGGGCTCGGCCTCGATGGCGCTGGCCTCGGCGTCGACGAGCTGCGCCACCATCTGCCAGTTGCCGACCTCGGCGAAGAGGCGGCGGGCGGCGCGGATGTTGGCCACGAACTTCGGGTTGAGCCGGTAGGCGTTCTGGTAGCAGACCGCGGCGTTGCGCGCGTTCTTGAGCGGGCCCTCCCAGAGCAGGCCCATCTCGTGGTGCAGCCGCGCCCCTGCCGCGTCGTTGCCCAGCACCTTCGCCTCGCGCTCGAGGACGGCGATGAGCTCCTGGACCTGCTCGGGGCTCAAGGGGTGGGGCGCGGTGGCGGGAGCGGCCGGCAGCGACTGAAGCGCGGCAGCGGCGGGAGTGAGCTTGATGCCCGGGTCGGTGGTGACGTCGATGTCGACGTCCTCGGCGACGTCGTTGGACTGGGTGATCTCGCTCATGGGGCACGCCTCGGGGAGTGTTGCCGGCACGAGGCCGGCAATCCGACGGTCGAACGGGCCGGAGCACGCCGTTGCCACCCCGGCTCTCAAATGCAGGCACGCGAAGAGACAGCGTTTTCTACCACACGGGTGGCAGGAGGGAACAGACGCGGCCCAGTTCGCTCCCAGCGTGCGGCCAGTCGCACTCGGCGGGCTAATCGGTATAATCCGCCGCGTGCTGACCACCGCATCCCGCTACGAGCTGCTCGATCGCATCGCCATCGGAGGCATGGCCGAGCTCTTCCGCGCCCGCATCGTGGGCGAGCAAGGCTTCTCGAAGGTCGTGGCCATCAAGCGGATCCTTCCGCAGTACGCGGGGGACGAGCACTTCGTGCGCATGCTCATCGACGAGGCGCGCACCGCCTCGTACCTCTCCCACCCGAACATCGCCGAGGTGCACGAGCTGCGGCGGGACGGGCAGGGCGGGCTCTTCATCGCCCTCGAGTACGTCTCGGGGCCGAGCCTGGCTGGCCTGCTCGGCAAGCTGGCGGCCGTCGGGCGGCACCTGCCCGAGGCCTGCGCGCTGGACATCGCCATCCACCTCCTGGAGGCGCTCGACCACGCCCACGTGATGACCGACCCGGCGGGCCGGTCGCTGGGGGTCGTGCACCGCGACGTCTCGCCGGACAACGTGCTCGTCACGCGCGACGGCACGGTGAAACTGACCGACTTCGGAGTGGCCAAGGCGCGCGGGCGGCTGACGCAGACCCAGCAGGGCACCATCAAGGGCAAGCTCGCCTACATGTCGCCAGAGCAGGTGCGCGGCCTGGAGATCGACGGGCGCAGCGACCAGTTCGCCGCGGGCCTCGTGCTCTGGGAGGCGCTGACCGGCCGCACCCACTACGACGCCACGAACGACTTCGAGCTGATGAAGCAGGTGGCCGAGGGCACGGTGCGGCCGCTGCACGAGGCGGGCATCGCGGTGGATCCGGCGGTCCAGGAGGCGCTCGACCGGGCCATGGCGCCGACGCCCGAGGAGCGGTTCCCGCGCTGCGCGGATTTCGCCAAGGTGTTGGCCATCCACCACCGCAAGACGTGGCCGGGGTACTCCAAGCAAGAGCTCGGCGCGGTCGTGGACCAGTTCTACAAGGAGCGCTTCGACCTGCTCGCCGAGCGGCTGCGCCGCTTCGAGGAGGGCAAGGAGAAGCCCGTCGGGATGATCAGCCTGGCGACCGACCCCGCCGGAACGCTGGCCCCCGCCGACGACGGCTCGGGCACCGACACCTCCCGGCAGGCTGCCGCGCCCAGGGCCGCTCCCCGCAAGCTCACCAAGGACCCGGGCTCGAACACGAGCGCCAAGATGCCCCGCCGGCCTTCGAGGGCGAGCGAGCCGGCGCCCAAGCGCCCGAAGGCCCCGGTCGCCGCTGCCCCTGTCGAAGAGGACGCGCCGCCGCCCAAGGCTCCTGCCGCCGAGGCGCCCAAGAAGGATTCGAAGGAGAAGGACGCCAAGAAGGCCGAGCGCAAGGCCCAGGACGCCGAGGTCAACAAGGCGCTGGCGGCCGCCAAGACGGACGACAAGGGCGCCAAGAAGGGCGGCGCCATGAGCGGGGTGCTCGCGTTCTTCGTCTTCCTGCTCGCGGTTGGTGGCGGCGTCGGTGGCATGGCCTGGCTTCGCGGGACCGGCTTCAGCCTCGACGACGAGGAGGCGACTCCGCTGCCCATGCCGGCGACGCCGCTGGCCCGCCCCGACGACCCCAAGGACACCAAGGAGCCCAAGCCGGGGAAGGGCACGGGGACGGGCAAATCTCGTGAGGTGAAGGTCGGCGACGCGACCAAGACCGCCGATGGCGCAGCCACTGGCGCGACGGGCGGTTCCGGCGCCGAGGCGGCCCCCGCGGCCCCCACCGGCCCCGTCAAGACCGGCACCCTCGATGTCGAGTGCATCCCGGCAGAAGGCTGCATGATCGAGCTCGACGGCGCGCGAGGCGTTCCGGCGCCGCTGACCCGGGTCGTTCCGGCGGGCATCCACAAGGTCCGGCTGATCAACCAGATGATCGGCGCGCGCAGGGAAGTGACGGTCGAGGTTGTGCCGGACAAGACCACGACGAAGGCCGTCAACCTCGTCACCGGGCGCTGAGCCGGACGTCGGCCTTCAGGTGTGGATGAAGGGCGGGGAGGGGAGGGGAGGGGAGGGGAGCAAACCCGCTTCTCACCTTCTTGAGCGGACTCCGGATGTCGACACCCAACCGCAGGCGAGTTTTGCTAGGGGGACTTCTTGTTCTCGCTGTTGGGCTTGGAGGGATCGGTCTCTCCGCCTACTGGCTCGAGCGATCGGCAGCCGATTTTCGCGCACGCATCGCTGAGCACGCGACCCTCGCCCGACGCGCGCTTCCGGTCTACTTGGAGGAAAGTCGCAAGTTGTCCGAGGCGCCCTTCTTCAAACTAAGTGGGACTCAGGACGCCGGAAAGTTCCTGAACCCGAAGCTCCCCTGGCAGTCTGGCAGCGGTTCCTTGCGACCGGTGTTGGCCAAGCTGCCGTTCTACGGCCCCTGGACCTGCGTGATGAAGGGCTGTGCGAGCAGGCCCCCCGCTGTGGACACCACTTGGATGAACCAACTCGGCGGCTTTGGTTCGTGGGACCTCACGGATTCAGGCCCGCTAGCCAAGGGGCCGCTGGACGACTTCCCGGATTTGATGCTCATCCAGAAACTCTGCTGGATCCGGATGCTTGTAGGCCTGGAAGCGCGAGCGCCGGCCGATGCGGCACGCGAAGTTCGTCAACTCGCGATGCTCTTTCTGGCGACAGAGGACCGCTCGGGGGCGTATTACGCCGCTCACATACTGAAGGTTGAGGAAGAGGCGTTTCGAACTTTCAGCGCCTCGGGCGCCGATGTCTCCGGCTGGAGTCCCATCGACAAGGACCAGATCGAGCGCCTCGACCGCCTGGCGTCAGCGATGGAGTACCTCTCGTTGCCTGCTACTCCAGTGGACGTCCTGGAAGCCGCGTTCGCCGACAAGCCTGAGTTGGTCTTGCGTTGTGCTGGCATCTCAGCGAGCGCCGAGCGGGCGGCCTCGGTTCGCCACTTCGGAGAGAGTGAATTCGCTCCCTTCCTGCAATGGGTCGACGCACGGGTGAGTTCGCCGGGGACTTGCAGGGGTACGGCGGCGTCGCACTACATCGGCGCCTACGCGCGACCCGTGCGTGAAAGGAGCCTCACGCCTTGGATGAATGATCCGATTGTCTCTGCGATCTGCAAGGTGCTGCGCGGACACTGCAGAAAGGTCGCACAACTCGCCCAGGCTGCGCCGGGCAACGACACGGGACTTGACCTGCTACTACTCAGCAAAGCGAGTCCTCACGGCCCCTGAGGTGCCGTCGACCTGCGGGCACGGCCAGCCCGGCACGTCCGCCTCGCACAGCGGCTCTTGCTTCTCCAGCGCCCGCCGCACCAGATCCGCCAGCCCGTCCATCAGCTTGGGCGCGACGTTGGGGACCGGGACGCGGTAGTAGCCCTCGATTCCGGCCGCCATCGCCGGCTCTTTGATCAGCATGTCGAGCTCGAAGAGCGTCTCGATGTGCTCGGTCACGAAGGCGATGGGCACCACCAGCACGTCCTTCACGCCCTGCTTGGCGAGCGCCGCCAGCGCGTCGGGGGTCGACGGCTCGAGCCACTTGGCGCCCGTCGCTCGGCTCTGAAAGGCGAGAGTGTGTGGCCGCTCCGCGCCGACGCGCTCCATCACGCCGGCCACCGTGAGCTTGACGTGCTCGAGGTAGGGATCGCCCCGGTCGATGAGGCTCTGCGGCAGCCCGTGCGCGCTGAAGACGACATGAGCCGCAGGGCGACGCGCTTCCGAGACCCTGGCCAGCGTCTCGCGCACCGCGTCGGCCCAGGCATCGAGCAGGCCTGGCTCCTTGGGGAAGCAGCAGACCTCGTGGACGGGCAGGGCGAGCTTCCGGGCCTTCAGCACGCGATAGAGCTCGCGGACCGACGAGACGCTCATCGCCCGGGTGCGCTGCGGGTAGAGCGGGAACGCGACGATGCGCCGGGCGCCGTCGGCGACGAGCGCCTCCACCGCCTGCTCGGTCGAGGGCGTCCAGGCGCGCATGGCGATGTACGTCTTGAAGCCCGGCCCCAGCCGCTTCTCCAGCTCGGCGCCCTGGGCCTTCGTCCACTCGAGGATGGGCGAGCGGCCGCCGATCTTCCGGTAGTTCTCCTGCGACTCGTGGGCGCGCTTCTTGGCGATGCGCCGGGCGAGCCACTTCTGCCAGAGGAAGCCGATCGGCAGCTGGATGACGTCCGGGTCGCTGAAGATGTTGTAGAGGAAGCCCTCGACGTCCTCGAGCTTGTCGGGGCCGCCCAGGTTCATCAGCACGACCGCCGTCTCCACGTTCGCCATCCGCGTTCGCTCCTACTTGGCCTGGCCTTTGGGGATCTCCACGTCGATGCCCACCTTGGCGAGCAGCGCCAGCGCATTGGTAGTGGAGACGATGCCCGGCCGCAGCCGATAGTCGAAGGTCATCTCGCCGTCCGCGATCCGATTCGGTGAAGTGCACGTTCTTCACCTTGCCGCCCGTCTCGTCGGGCAGGGTTGTCAGTCCCAGGTCGTGCGTGGCGATGCCGCCGACCGCGCCCAACTCGACGAGCCGGCGCACGATGGCGCGCGAGGCGGCCTGGCGCTCGGCGGTGTTGGTGCCCTGAAGGACCTCGTCGAGCAGGAAGAGCGAAGGGGCCTGCTTGCACAGCTCGAGCACCGCCTTGAGCCGCTCGAGCTCGGCGTAGAAGAAGGAGAGCCCGCGCGCCAACGAGTCCTGGATGCGCATGCTCGTCGCCACCTGGAGCGCCGAGAGGGTCATCGACGTCGCGCAGACCGGCGCCCCGGCCTGGGCCAGCACGGTGTTGACGCCCACCGCCCGCAAGAGCGTGGTCTTGCCGGCCATGTTGGAGCCGGTCACGAGCAGGACCGTCCCTGCCTCGCCCAGGTCCACGTCGTTGACCACGCGCCGGGCGCCCGGCAGCAGCGGGTGGCCCAGCCCCTGCGCGACCAGCTTGGACGCGCCTTCCGAGACGGCCGGCCAGGCGTAGCTCGGATTCTCGAAGGCGAAGCCCGCGAGGCTGGAGAGCGACTCCAAGGTGCCCACCGCCTCGAACCACCCGCGCAGCCGCGTCCCGGACCGCGCCCGCCAGCGCTCGAGCGAGGTCGCCCAGTGCAGGTCCCAGAGGAAGAGCAGGTTCACGGGGATGTGGAACAGGGGCTGCTCGCGGACCTGGAGGAAGGCGAGGGCGCGGTCGAGCCGCTTGAGCTGCACCGAGGGGGGCGCGCCTTCCAGGCGAGTCTTCTCGATGAGCGAGCGCATCAGTGGCGCCTTGGGCTCGACCTTCTCGACCGCGGCGAACAGGGGATCGAAACGCTTGAGCTTTTCGCCCGGCACACGCAGCCGGCCATACAGGCGGCCCACGGCGCGGGAGGTGGCGATGACGAGCGCGACCTGGAGGGTGAGCGGCAGGGCCCACGCGAGCTTGGGCACGACCTCGAGCTCGGCGCCGATCCAGCCCAGGACCGTCCAGCAGGGGAGGAGCGTCGCGATGGCCTTCCAACCTCGCCAGGACAGCTCGCCCGGGCCCTCCGCCCACTCCAGCAGGCGCGAGGGGTCCGGCTTGGCTTTCGTCTCCTCCGAGAGGAGCAGCCCTTCGACCTGGATGGCCTGGCGCAGATCCACCTGCGGCGCGAGCTCGCGGACCGCGTCCTGCCGCTCCGGGACCTCCGCGATCGGCGCCGGGGCCTTCAGCCAGCGCACCAGCGTGTCCTCTCCGTGCCGCGTCGCCGTGGCGTCGAGGCGCTGGAAGAGGGAGGCCGGACCGAACAGATCGAGGTCGCTCGCGTAGGGGTGCGCCGGGTCGGCGAAGCGCGCGCCGGTCTCAGTCAGGTCGGCGAAGCGGTCGTCGAGGCGCAGGAGCCCGCGCCGGTTGAGCTCGGCCCGGCCTTCGGCGCGCCGCTTGGCGTTGATCACGCGGTCGTGCGCGACGGCGGCGGCGAGGAAGAGCAGGAAGGAGGCGAGGGCGCCCCAGAGCGCGGACGTGGGCAGCTTGCCGGCCCAGACGGAGAGCGCGAGCCCGAGCGCGACGAGGAACGTCGCCAGGCGCGCGTTCGACAACCAGAAGCTCTTGCGCTCGAGCTTCTCGGCGAGCTTCGTCGCCTGCTCCAGACGGGCTCGGTAGGCCTCGCGGGCATCCATCGGACCGGTGTTCATCGGCGCGGCACTCTAGCAGGCCGCCGAGCGGGATTGGCCCTTGCGTTGACCAGGGCAAACAACGAAGCTGGAAACCGTGAGTGCGATCGCTCCAGGCTTCCTCGTCGCGGTTCCCCAGCTCGGGGATCCCAACTTTCAGCGCGCGGTCGTGCTGATGCTCGAGCACAGCGACCGCGGGGCGATGGGCCTGGTCGTCAATCGTCCCGCGCCGCTCAAGCTCAGCGAGGTCGCCCGCGGCCACGGCGTCGAGGTGGGGGGCGACTACGAGAAGGCGATGGTGTTCGTCGGTGGCCCGGTCGAGCCCGAGCGCGGCTTCGTCCTCCACGGGCGCACCGAGGTGCCGGAGGCCATCCCGCTCTTCGACGGCATGTTCGTCTCCGGCTCGCTCGACAGCCTCAAGATGCTCTTCCAAGGCCCGCCCGAGCACTTCCGCTTGTGCCTGGGCTACGCCGGCTGGGCGCCCGGGCAGATCGAGAAAGAGCTGCAGGAAGGCGCCTGGATCACCGCCGAGCCCTCCAGCCACCACGTGCTGCAGACGCCTCCGGCCCAGATGTGGGAATCGGTGCTGCGCGACATGGGCATCGACCCAGTCATGCTGATGCACACCGGCGGGCTGCAGTAGCCGAGAGTCAGTGCTGGGCAGGGGAGGCCGTTCTCGGCCTCCGCGACTTCCACTCTTCGCGCCCGATCGACATGGCCAGCGCGTCGGCCGTCCTCGAGGACGCCTCTCGCCTGAAGCCCGCCTTCTCGTAGGCGCGGATGCCGCGCTCGTTCTGGTGGAGCACCTCGAGCCCGATCCGGTCGAGCCCCATCGTCTCGAAGCCCAGGCCCAGGACCAGCGTCGTGGCCTCGGTGCCGTAGCCCTTGCCCCACTGCGCCTTGTCGCCGACGACGACGGCGAACTGGGCGCTGTGGCCTTGGGGATCGAAGGTGTGCAGCCCCGCCATGCCGACGAGCTGGTCGCCGTCCCGCGTGCAGATGCCCAGCATCACGTCCTCTTCGCTGCGGGCGACCTCTTCGAGGTAGCGAGAGCGGGCACTCGAACCGCTCGGGCTCCACCGCTGGAGCGTGCCAGCGACCTCGTCGTCCGCGAACCAGCCGACGAGGGCTGCGGCATCCTTCTCCTCGAGCGGTCGCAAGTAGACGAGCTGGCCGATGGCAATGGAGCGCTTCACGATTCGCCTCCGGCCGCGAAGGATGGTCGTATTCCGCGAACTGGGCAAGGATCCTAAAAAGCGGGACACACTCCAGCAAAATCAACGAGTTGAGCCGTCGTCGCCCCAAATCCTTCCCCCAGAGGCAACTTTGTAGCGAGAGGTGCGACAATGGCTCCAAACCGACTACAGCGGCCCGCCACGCCGCACCGATTTCCCGGGAGGACACACATGCCTGTCAGCATCAAGGACACGAAGCTGAACTCCATCTACAACCAGATGGTCAAGGCGAACACCCAGGTCGACGACAGCAACGTCGTGCAGATCCTGGCGGCGGTCGCCGACAGCTCCAAGCTCTCCTTCGCCAAGGCGCTGACCAGCCTGGCGGCCCCGGGCATCACCCGCCAGCAGCAGCTGGACATCGTGACGAAGGGCCTGTCGGCTGCCGAGAAGAAGGACCTGTGCGCCATGCTCGACGGCGGCCAGCTCCAGCTCTCGCCCTCCGCCAAGAACTTCCTCGAGGCCGTGGTCGGCCGCGCAACGCTGGGTGGCGGTGAAGGCCCGACCCCGCCGGCCAACCTCGACCCGCTCAAGATCGTCCTCACCGCGGACCAGAAGAACGGCCTGACCGGGCTCGCCGGACCGAACGTCACCATCGAAGCCATCAACCTCACCACCGCCCCCGGCCAGCGCCTCTTCAACGAGGACACCTTCGTCGTCGGCCAGACCGACGCCAGCGGCAAGTTCAGCGGCAAGATGCCCGAGATGCAGGAGGGCGACGTCATCCGCATGCGCGCCCGCACCGCGGACGGCAAGGTCGGCGACTGGGTCACCATCCAGGCCAAGGGCATCAGCGCCAGCGACTCCCGCAACGCCGTCGTCGCCCTGTTCCGCATCGGCCTGGCCGACGCCGGCAACGGCAAGATCGACGTGAGCAACATCAACGGCAGCCGCCAGATCAGCGAGCCCGGCGCCAAGCTGCAGTTCGTCAACGCCCGCACCGGCGAGAAGACCGTCGTCACCATCGACGACAAGGGCCAGATGCCCGCGGGCCTCAAGCTCAACGGCAAGCCCGGCGACACCTTCAAGGTCTTCGCCACCGACGGCAAGAACAACACCAACTTCTCCGTCGAGGCCGGCCCGGCCCTGACCGTCCCGGGCGGCACCACCGGCCCCACGGGCACCGTCAACCTCCCGGACCCCGCGCTCCACAAGGACGAGCTCGACTCCAGCGGCAAGCCCAAGTTCAACCTCAAGCGCTTCACGGGCCCGCTCTTCAAGGACGGCATCAAGCCCGAGGACGTGGCCCAGGGCCAGCTCGGCGACTGCTACTTCCCCGCCGCCATGGCCGCCCTCGCCAAGTCGCACCCGGAAGTCATCGAGAACATGATCAAGGACAACGGCGACGGCACCTACACCGTGACCTTCAAGAAGAGCGACTGGAAGTCGGGCAAGTTCGTCGACCAGAAGGTCACCGTCGACGGCGACCTCTACGCCCGCGCCTGGGGTGGGCCGCTCTACGGCTCCTCGACCGGCGACAAGAGCGAGAAGGGGATGGAGCTCTGGTTCCCGCTGATCGAGAAGGCCTATGCCCAGTGGAAGGGGAGCTACGACGCCATCGGCAACGGCGGCGTCTCCTCCGACGTCTGGGAGGCCTGCATGGGCAAGAACGGCTCGCAGGACTACGTCAGCTCCATGGGCGCCGACAAGCTGTGGACCGAGATCAAGTCGGCCATCGACGAGAAGCGGCCCTGCGGCGCGGGCACCTACGGCGAGGAGGAGGAGGCCAAGTACACCAACAGCGGCGTCTACGCCGACCACGCCTACTCCATCCTCGGCTACTCGGAGAAGGACGGGGTCAAGTACGTCACCATGCGCAACCCCTGGGGCGAGTCCGAGCCCTCGGGCGACGGCAAGAACGACGGCATCTTCAACCTCAAGCTCGACGACTTCCGCAAGCTCTACCAGACGTTCATGTACGTCGACTGAGAAGACAGGCTGCAGGCTGTCGGCTCTAGGCCGTAGGCTGCAAGCGGCGCCGAACCAGGATGGTTCGGCGCGCGCTTGTCTCCACCATCCAGCTCGAGGTCGAACGTGGCTCTCCCTCCTGAACCTATCCAAGAGGTCATTCCCAGCGCCGTCCTGGTCATCGAGGCCGAGGTCGAGGCCGTCGTGAACACCGGCCCCATCCAGCCCAAGGTGGAGGCGCCTCCGGGCAGCACCAGCACTGGCAAGAAGGCCGCGAACCAGACGGTGAAGCTCAAGGTGACCAAGGTCCACAAGGGCCCGGCTTCATTGAAGGAAGTGATGGCCGAGAAGCCCGTGGCGGGCTACGCCCTCAAGGCCGGAAACAAGGGCCCGTTCCTGCTGGACGGAGCCAAGCCCAACCCCACCATCCTCGGCCGCTACGGCCCCGACACGTGGGACCTTCCGACCATCCTCAAGGGACTGGAATCGCTGAAGAAGTAGTCGGCGCCGCTCCCTGGTTCACGAACTCCCTGCTCCGCAATGGCCCTGAAAAGCCGTTGCGGAGCAACTCTTTGCGGGCATGTGCGACAATTCCTCCACTTCACCACCTGGCCCGGCTGACCCCGCGGCCCCTCAGGGGAGGATTCGATGACGATCACCATCAAGGACACCAAGCTCAGCAGCCTCTACAAGACGATGGAGAAGAACAGCACCACGCTCGACGACTCGAACCTGGTGCAGGTGCTGGCGGCGGTCGCCGACGGCTCCAAGCTGAGCTTCGCCAAGGCGGTCACCGAGCTTCTCCAAGCCGGGCATCACCCGCCAGCAGCAGCTGGAGCTCGTCAAGGGCGGCCTGTCGGCCACCGAGAAGAAGGACCTGGAGACCATCCTCGACAAGGGCGCGGTGCCGCTCGCTCCGGCGGTGAAGAACTTCCTCGAGGCCGTCGTCGGCCGCGCCCAGCTCGGCGGTGACGACCCCAAGCCCAACCTCGACCCGCTCAAGGTCGTGGTCAGCGGCGACCAGAAGAACGGCATCGCCGGCCTGGCGGGCCCGAACGTCACCATCGAGGCCATCAACCTGACGACCGCTCCCGGGCAGCGCCTGCACAACGAGGACACCTTCGTCCTCGGCCAGACCGACGCCAGCGGCAAGTTCAGCGGCAAGATGCCCGAGATGCAGGAGGGCGACGTCATCCGCATGCGCGCCCGCACCGCGGACGGCAAGGTCGGCGACTGGGTCACCCTCCAGGCCAAGGGCCTGGCCAGCAGCGACACCCGCAACGCCGTCGTCGCGCTGTTCCGCGTCGGCCTCGCCGATGACGGCGCCGGCAAGATCAACATCACCAACATCAACGGCAGCCGCCAGATCAGCGAGCCCGGCGCCAAGCTGCAGTTCGTCAACGCGCGCACCGGCGACAAGGTCACCGTCAGCATCGACGACCAGGGGCAGATGCCGGCGAACCTCAAGATCCCCGGCAAGGCCGGCGACCCGATCAAGGTCTTCGCCACCGACGGGAAGAACAACACCAACTTCACCATCCCGGCCGGCGACGCGCTGGTGGTCCCCGGCGGCACGGCGGGTCCGGGCGGCACCGTCGACCTGCCGGATCCCGCGCTCCACAAGGACGAGCTGGACGCCAACGGCAAGCCCAAGTTCAACACCAAGCGCTTCACGGGCCCGCTCTTCAAGGACGGCATCAAGCCCGAGGACGTGCAGCAGGGCCAGCTGGGCGACTGCTACTTCCCGGCCGCCATCGCCGCGCTGGCCAAGTCGCAGCCCGAGGTCCTCCAGAACATGATCAAGGAGAACGGCGACGGCACCTACACGGTGACCTTCAAGCAGCGCGACTGGTACGGCGGCGGCACCAAGAACGTGGAGATCAAGGTCGACGGCGACCTCTACGCCCGCTCCTGGGGCGGCCCGCTGTACGGCTCGTCGGCCGGCGACAAGAGCGAGAAGGGCATGGAGGCTCTCGGTTCCCGCTCCTCGAGAAGGCCTACGCGCAGTGGAAGGGAAGCTACAACGCCATCGGCAACGGCGGCCGCAGCAACGACGTGTGGGAGGCCTGCACCGGCAAGCCGGGCGTGAACCAGAACATCGAGTACATGGGCCCCGACAAGCTCTGGAGCGAGATCAAGGCGGCGGTCGACGAGAAGCGCCCCGTCGGCGCCGGCACCTACGGCGAGACCGAGGAGGCCCGCTACACCAACACCGGCGTGTACGCCAACCACGCCTACTCGATCCTCGGCTACTCGGAGAAGGACGGCGTCAAGTACGTCCAGATGCGCAATCCCTGGGGCGAGTCGGAGCCGGCCGGCGACGGCAGGAACGACGGCATCTTCAACCTCAAGCTCGACGACTTCCGCAAGCTCTACCGCTCCTTCATGACCATCCAGTAGCGACAGGCTGCCGCTGGAGCTGGTAGTCGGGTTGGCCCCGCCGGCGCACTTGGCTGCGCCGGCGGGGCTTTGCTATCTGGACGGTGATGGCTCGACTCACCGACGAAGAGGAAGACCTGCTGGAGAACGAGCCAGCCCTGCCACGCCCGGTCCTCGAGAGGCGGGCGCTCACCGGGCTGGAGGCGGTCTTCCGCGAGGTCGATGCGCTGCTGGCCTCCACGAGCTGCGCCAAGAGCGGCGAGTGCTGCCGCCTGGCCGTCACGCGCCGCGAGCCCTACCTGCTGCCGGTGGAGCGGCTGAGACTGGAGCGGGCCCTGAAGAAGCAGGGCAGGGCGTGGCCGGCCGCGCGCGAGGACGGCGCGTGCGCGCTGCTGGACGAGACCGGCCTGCGCTGCTCGGTCTACGCGGACCGGCCGTTCGGCTGCCGGACCTTCTTCTGCGCGCTGTTGACGGGCAAGCAGGTGCCCAGCGCCGAGCTCCACCGCCTCTCGGCCAAGCTGACGCGGGCCTCGGACTCCCTGGAGCCCGAGGCCCGTCCCATTCCGATCACCGCGCTGTTCGGGGTCAGCCCGCCTCGGCGACCTTGACCGGCTCCGAGCGACCCTCGGACGACAAGTCTCCCATCAGCGCCATCAGCTCCTGCTTGAGCTTCTCCTTGGCGCGGATCTTCGAGCTGACGGGCCCGCTCGCGCGAGAAGCCGAAGTGGCGGCCCAGCTCCTTGAGCGTCATCGGCCGGTCGCTCATCACCCGCTTCTCGATGATGAAGCGCTCGCGTGGGTCGAGCCGCGCCAGGGCCACCTCGACCCGTGCGGTGACGATGGCGCTCTCCTCCTTGGCGCCCAGCTCCTCGTCCTGGATGGCCGCTTTGGAGACCACGAAGTCGACGTGCGTGTTGCCGCCGTCCTCGCCCATCGGCGCGTCGAGGGAGAGGTCGCGGCCCTCCATGCGCTGCTCCATCTCCGTGACCTCGCTGGTCTTCACCCGCAGCTTCTTGGCGATCCGCCGTGCGTCGGGCGAGGCCTCGCCGGGCGCGGAGAGCTTCTCGATCTCCCGCTTGGTGCGCGCCAGCGAGAAGAAGAGCTTGCGCTGCGCCTGCGTCGTGCCCAGCTTCACCAGCGACCAGCTCTTCAGGATGTAGTTCTGGATATAGGCGCGGATCCACCAGACCGCGTACGAGATGAGGCGGATGCCCTTGTCCGGGTCGAACTTCTGCACCGCCTTCATCAGCCCGATGTTGCCCTCCTGGATCAGGTCGGCCATCCGCAACCCGTAGGAGCGGTACTCGTAGGAGACCTTCACCACGAAGCGCAGGTTCGCCGTGATGAGCGTGTGGGCCGCTTGGAGGTCGTGCTCCGCGCGGTACTTGCGCGCCAGCGTCTGCTCCAGCTCCTGAGTGAGGAGCGGGTAGTGGTTGATCTCGGAGAGGTAAAGCGCGAGCGAACCCGACGAGATCGGCAAGGTCGAAAGCTGCATCCGGTTCTTCCTCCTCGTGCTGCGGGGTGGCCGACGGGCGATTCGCCGAGCCAATAGGCAACGCCCATGCCGCGGAGGAAGAAGGGGGGCCGACACGTGGGCTCGGGCGCTTGCACCGTCACCGGGCGAACGGCCTCTCAGGACCCGGTAAGAATTCCGGGGTCGGGTGTGGTGCGGGACGGTAAGAGAGGGCACCTTTTTCCTCCTCCGAGGCCCTCCGCGCACCCGCCGGAGCGACGCCCCGGTGCGCCCAGTGCCCGTCGAGGTGGTCGGCGCACGAAGCGTTCAAACGCTCCGTCGGCGGCCTCCACGTTTCGCGGTACCAGGTGCCTAGCTTGAAGCCATGCGGCCGCTCTGGTCTGGGTCCATCAGCTTCGGGCTCGTGAACATCCCGGTGAAGCTCTACCTGGCGGCCCAGAGCGAGCGCGTGAGCTTCCGCATGCTCCATCGCAGCGATGAGGCGCCCATCCAGTTCCGAAGGTTCTGCTCGGTGGAAGAGAAAGAGGTCCCGTACCAGGAGATCGCCCGGGGCTTCGAGTACGAGAAGGGCGCGTTCGTGCTCATCGAGGACCAGGACTTCGAGCGGGTCGAACGGCCGAGTGCCCGCGTCGTCGACGTCCAGCAGTTCGTGCCTCGCCAGGACGTGCCGCCGGTCTTCCTGGAGACGCCGTACTACCTGGAGCCCTCCAAGGGCGCAGAGCGGGCGTACGCGCTCTTGCGCGAGGCGCTGCGCCGCTCGGACAAGGTCGGCATCGGCCGGCTGGCGTTTCGCGAAAAGGAGCACCTGGCGCTGGTGCACGGCTACGGCGACGCGCTCTGCCTGACGACGCTGCGCTATGCGACCGAGATCCGCGAGGCTTCGGGCCTGGCCATCCCGCCGGCGGAGCTGGACTTGCCCGAGAAGCAGCTCGAGCTGGCGCTGATGCTCATCGACCAGCTTTCCGGTCCGTTCGACCCGAGCGCCTTCGTCGACACCCAGGCCGAACAGATTCAGCAGATGATCCAGGACAAGCTCGCCGGGATGCCGGTGCCCAAGAAGGCGCCGGCGCGGCTGCCAGCCCAGGTGGTGGACTTGGCGGACGTTCTGCAGCAATCGATCGACCAGGCCAAGCGGCAGCAGCGACCCGGGGCAGGCTCCGAAGCAGAGGAAGCGAAGGACATCGATTCAGCGCGTGGCGAGCGACGCGCGCCAAGGCAGGCAGCAGCCCGCGAAGCGAGGCGCAAAGGAAAGAAGCAGCCGTAGCGTCGCGCGGCGAAGGCGGTCGTCTGGGACGACTTCGTCGGTCCGCGGATCTGGACGAACGAAGCTGGCTCGGGACAGCCAGCCGGTCATGCGAGCGGGGCAGCGCAAGTCGTCGGCTGCAGGCTGGCCAGGCGCTCAGTTCGAGGAATCGCTCGAAAGCCGGACCCTCGAAAGCCAGTGGGCAGAGTGGGACTCACGAGGCGAAGGCCTGGAATTTCAACCAGTTAGCGTTTCCGCCGGGTTTACATAATGCATCTTATCGGACGCTAGGGCTGGAAATGGGGTTGGCTCAGTGGGCTGCTGTGGCATCCTGCCGGGCCATGAGCTTTCAGACTCCGAACTGGCGCACCGGACTGGTCCTGGCCCTGGTCATCGCATCGGCGGCTGCTTGTCCAAGCCCGGTTCCAGCCGGCCCCGACGCGGCGCCGTCGCTCCCGGATGTCGGCATCGAGGTCGTCGACTCCGGACCGCCACCACCGCCCGGGCTGGATGCCGGACCGCTGCCGCTTCAGTTCAAGGCACGCGCGGTTTCGGATGCCGGCGCCTTCGAGCTCGGCGCCGATGCCGCGAACGAGATTCCGGTCGAGTCCCGATTCGAGCTCGAGCTGGGCAACCTCAAGGACGTTCGAGTCCGACTGTTCGACGAAGCGGACAAGGCCGTGCCGTCCACCGACAAGCTCGAGCTCGGCCAGGCCACCCGTTACTTCCTGGCGCCCAACGAACCGCTGACGCCCGGTTCTGGATACGCGTTGGTCATCGACGGACTCAAGAACTTCGAGGCCACCGACTCATCCGGGAAGTCGCTTGAGGTCACGCGGATCGGGATGCGGACTCTTGGCGAGAAGCCGGCGCCGGCTGCGTCCGCGAAGTCCGGCAAGGCCAAGAAGAAGTCGGACAAGAAGACCAAGAAGAAATGAAGGTCGGGCTGCGCGCCAGGACGAGCGTTCGGGGGCCACGATGCTTGAGCCGGACGGATGCGAGACAGGCTTGCTTGGTCGCGCCGTGAACCGACGGAGGAGCTTCTTCGCCGTCGGTCTGGCGGCCCTCCTGGCCTCGCGCCACGACTGCTGCGACTCCAACCGAGACCAAGGCGTTACTGACCCTTCGTTGCCCCGTTGCTGGGAGCGGGCCTGCCTGTGGCTGGCCCCTCGAGAAGCCACGAAGGATCGGTTGGCCTTCTACGGCGACCGGTTCTCGACCGGGCGATACCGCATCAGCAATCGCCTCGCTTATGGAGACTGGTGCCGCGCCCCCGTCGAGTTCGCGCCGCTGGTCCTCGAGTTCGGTGTCAACCGCCAGAACGGAACGCTGACCGTCGACTGCTCAGCGCCCGTTCAAGCCGAGGTCGGGCCGGCACCTGCGCAGTTGTCGCATCGGCCTCGAAGAACGGCCGCTTGACCATTTTCGGGACCCGAGCCTCGTAGCTCGTTCGCGTGGGTCCGTTGGGCGCGCCGGAGCCCGTGCCTGGACGGTCCTGTCGCTCAGCCGGTTCCGCCTCCATCCGTGAACCTGCAGCCTCACCAGGTGCGCGGCAAGGACCAGCGGTGTACGGTTGGAACGGCCGGCTGGAGGGGTTTCATGTACCTGCGCGAACTTGTGGCGATGGCTGCTCTGCTGATCGTGGCCTGCAGCCCATCCACGCCCCTGAACACTCGCTGCACCACCAAGGCAGATTGCCGCTCCGAGGAAATCTGCTACTCGCTCATTGGCGAGTCGTGGTGCCAGACGCCCTGCACCGTGGACTCGGACTGCGCCGAATGGAGGGTCGGGCGCGGGTGCTGCAGCACCGTCTGCAGCTCTCCGAGCGATGGCGGCCCCGCCATCTGCGGCTGCGTTGGCTGCGAGTAATCGCGCAGGGACGCCCGAGCCTTCCTGCCGCGCAGCTGCTCCAGGCCTTCAGTAATCGCCGCGCCCTAGCGCTTGGATGAACGGTCCGTCGGCTTCGCAGAACGGCAGCTCCGCCATGTCCTGGACCCGAACCCAGCGCAGCTCGTTCGCGTGGAGCGCCTTGGGGGTGCCTGAGACCAGCCGGGACGCGTACAGCACCAGATCGACGGCCAGGTCGGCGTACTCGTGATGGACCTCGGCCAGCTTCGCGCCGACCTCCACCACCACGTCCATCTCCTCGGTGCACTCACGGGCCAAGGCTTCCGGCTCCGACTCCCCTGCCTCCACCTTGCCGCCCGGGAACTCCCAGAGCAGCCCTCTGGCGCCTCCAGGCCCGCGTTGCTGGACGAGGATCTCCTCGCCGCGCCGGATGAGCGCGGCGACCACCCGAACCTGCTTCTTGGTCACGGCGTGCCCCGAGCCTCGATGCCCAGGTCGTACACGACGCCCCGGTTCGACAGAACGCAGGCCATCGCCTGGCCGTGGATGTTGGGCTTGGCCCACACCCCGTGGCCGGGATCGAAGGTCCGGCGCAGCTCACCGGTGCCGCCATCCAGGAACAGGAGCGGCCCCGAACCCGTCGACGCCAGCACCAACCCGTTGACGACGGCCATACCGGAGACGAACCGGTCGGCGCCCAGCATCACGGTCCAGCGGACCTGGCCCGTGTTCGTCCGGAAGCCGGCTGCGAAGCCGTTGCCGCCGACGAAGAGCTTCTTGCCGTCCGGCGAGAGCGCCATCGCGCTCACGTTCGGGCGCTCCACGGTCCAAATGACCTTGCCGGTGCCCGCCTCGAGCGCGAAGACGCCCGTGGCGAACGAGGCGAAGTAGACGCGGCCCTCTTCATCGATCACCGGTCCGGCGTCGACGTCCGCGAACGGCTTGCCACCCGCCAGGTCCTTCGCCCACTGCAGCGTGCCGTCCTTCGCGTCCAGCGCCACCGCGTTGCCGTCCGCGAAGCCGGCGAAGACCCGGCCCTCGAAGATGATCGGCCGGCTCGCGCCGCGAACCGTGAAGTCCGACGGAGGGTCGCGGCGGTACTGCCAGCGCCACTCCCCCTTGGCCTGATCGATGGCGTAGATCGTGTCGGAGGTCGAGCCGATGACCACCAGGCCCTCCGCCACCGCCGGCTTGGTCACGAGCTCTTCACCCGCCAGGTACTCCCAGATCTTGTTCCCGTTGGCCGGGTCGAGCGCGATGAGCTGCCCCTTCGAAGAGACGACATACAGCCGGCCCTCGGCCAGAGTGGGCCCGGCGTCGAAGGTGCTGCCGACGGTGTACTCCCACAGGTTGCGGCCGCGGGAGTCGAAGGCGCGGACCTTGCCGTCGCCGGTGACGGTAAAGACGTTGCCGCTGCGCGGATCGACCTCCGGCTCGCTGGGCTCGACCGGCTTGTAAGGCAGCTCGAAGGCCTGATCGGCCCTGGCCCACCAATGGACCGAGAACACACGCTCGGTGGCCGAACCGACCAAGGAGCGCTGCTCGGCGACGTAGCCGCCCCAGCGGGTCTTGGCGTCCGCGCACCCGCTGAGTGCGACGATCGCGGCCACGACTGCCCAGCCGAAGAACCGACGCTCGGCCATTCCTAACGCTCCTCGCCTGGTGTTCCCGGCCCAGTGGGCGCGAGGCCAGCTACTTCTTGGGGGCCTCGGCGGCCTTCGGTGCTTCCTTGGCCTTCTCCGGCATCGGCACGCCCTGCATGGCGAGCAGGCCGAGGCGCTCGTCGGCATCGCGGGAGGCGCCCGCCTCCTTGTACTCGTCCTTGACCTTCTGGAAGGCGGCCGCGGCTTCGGCCTTCTTGCCCTGCGCCTCGAGGATTCGGGCGAGGTGGTAGGCGGCGCGAGCCTTGGCCGGCTCCCCTGCCGCTTCCTTGCTCATCTTGTCGAACGCCTCGCGGGCCTTCTCCAGGTCCTTCTTGCTCTCGTAGGCGTAGCCCAAGCCCTCGTTGCCCAGGATGCGCAGGGCGTCGTCGGGGCGCGACTCGTTCAGGTACTGCTGGTAGCCCGCGATCGCGTCGTCGAGCTTGCCCAGCTGGAACATCGCGTCGGCCCAGAACAGGGTGGCGGTGTGGCCCGCCTCCTTGCCGGCGTGCGCCTTGCGGACCTCGTCCATCGCCTTGGCGACCGCCTCGTACTTCTCCTGCGCGGTCTTGAACTTCTTCTCGGCGGTCGGGTCCTGCAGCGCCTCGAGCGTGCCGTCGACAGGCTGGCGGGAGAAGCTCCATCGCTCGGGCCAGCGCCGCGCCGGCATCGCGGCTGGACGACTGGGTGGAGCGGACCACCAGCGCCGCCACGATGAAGACGACGAACACGGCCAGAAGCCCAAGGCCCACCGTCTTCTGATGCTCGATGAGCTTCGCCCAGTACTCACTGGTCACGCGGACGAAGGGATCCGGATTGCGGATCTCCTTGCGAGAAGTCTTGTCGCTGGACACCGGAAGCTCCTTACATGGCCGGCCCGGGCGAAAGGTCTAGAGGCTCGCCGGGCAATTTTTGTTGGCGCGGGACTTTAGGGGGCTTGCCCCGCTGCGTCAACGCGAAAGGTTGCGATTCGCCATGGAAAACGGGCGATTGTCCCGCTTCATGCCCCTCGCTCGCCTCGGCCGGCCTCGATGCTGCGCTTGACGCGCCGGTGGCCGGGCGGCCAGCATCCCCGGCGATGACCATGCCCCTCCGCCGTGCGGCGCTCGTCGCCTCTCTCGCCTTGCTGGCGCTGGTGGCCCCCTCCCCCGCCTCCGCGGTCGAGGTGGCGGCGCGTCTGGGGCTCTCCGCCCCGACCGGTGAAGGGCTCGACCTCGGCCCCACCGCCGGCCTTTCGGTCAGCGTCCCACTCCGGGGCCGGCTTTCGCTGCTGGCCGCCGGCGACTTCTCGACTCACCGTGTCGCCGGCCAGCCGGGCTTACCGATCGACTCGATGACCGCGGTGCTGGGAGTCGAGGCGTCGATCGATCTCGCGCCGATCGTCCCCGTCCTCGCGGTCGGCCCCGCCTTCCAGCACGCCTGGCGGCGCAGCGGGTCCGAATCCGTCGATGCCTTCGGCGGCTTCCTCGCCATCGGCGTGCGCGCCACGCTCTTCGAGCACCTGCGGCTCGGGCTCCAGGCGCGCTACCTGACCTCCGCCTTCTCGTCCAACACCTTCCCGGCCTTCGTCACCTTCGTGCTCGAGCTGGGCTGGACGAGCGGCGAGCTCTAGCGCCTTTCCTGCTTCTTGCCGGGCTTGCCGCGCATCAGGAGCACGACCGGGACCTTGAGCCCGAAGGCCTCGCGCATCCGGTTGATCAGATAGCGCTTGTAGTCGGTGGTCACCGCATCGGGCCGGTTGCAGGTGATGGCGAAGGTGGGCGGCGCGGTCCCGACCTGGGCGATGTAGTAGAGGCGCACGTTCTTGTTGTCGGACGACAAGGGCGGCGGGTGCGCGTCGGTGGTCTTCTCGAGGAAGTTGTTGAGGATGGGCGTCGGGATCTTGGCGCGGAAGTGCTGGTAGACCTCGCCCGCCTTGCTGAGCGCGGCGTTGACGTGGTCGCCGGTCTTGGCCGAGCCGTAGACGACCGGGGCCCAGGAGACGAACGGGAGCTGGATGAGGAGCTCCTCGCGGATCTCCTTCTGCTTGTCCTTGTCGGGGACGAGGTCCCACTTGTTGACGAAGACGACGACCGCCTTGCCCTTCTCGACGGCCAGGCTGGCGATGCGCAGGTCCTGGTCGACGGGGGCCTCGGTGGCGTCGAGGACGACCACCACCACGTCGGCGCGATCGACCGTGGTGAGCGCGTGCATCACGCTGAACTGCTCCACCTTCTGGGCGATGGCGCGCTTGCGGCGAAGGCCGGCGGTGTCGGTGAGGATGAACTTCTGGCCCTTGAACTCCAGCCGGGCGTCGAGCGGGTCGGTGGTGGTGCCGGGGATGTCGCTGGCGACGAAGCGCTCCTCGCCCAAGAGCTTGTTGATGAGGCTCGACTTGCCGACGTTGGGTCGGCCGACGATGGCCACCCGGCAGGGCCGGTCGGCGGCGTCCGCCTGCGTCTTGAACGCCTCGGCGCTGGGGAAGCCCGCGACCAGCTTCTCCATCATCTCGCCCACGCCTCGGGCGTGCTCGGCGCTGACCGCGAAGGTGTGCTCGATGCCCAGGCGGTAGAAGTCGGTGAAGAACTGCTCCTCCTCGCGGCGGGCGCTGTCGATTCTTGTTGACCGCGACGAAGGTGGGCTTGCCGCTCTTGCGCAAGAGCGAGGCGATCTCCTGGTCCGCGGCAGTCAGCCCGGCCATGCCGTCGACCACCAGGATGACCGTCTGCGCCTCTTCGATCGCCAGACGCGCCTGATCGCGCACCCGGGCCATCAGCTGGTCCTCGGTCTCGGGGAGGAAGCCGCCGGTGTCGACGACGGTGAAGGCCTTGCCCTCCCACTCGGCGTCGGCGTAGTTGCGGTCGCGGGTGACGCCGGGGATGTCCTCGACGATGGCCAGGCGCTTCCGGGCGATGCGGTTGAAGAGCGTGCTCTTGCCGACGTTGGGCCGCCCGACGATGGCGACGATGGGCCGGACAATCTCCGCGGCCTCGGGGCCCGAGGTCTCGGGCGTCTGCGTTTCCTGCGTGCTCATCGGGAGTCCTCGAACGGTCGACCTACCCCGCCCCTGATCCTTGCTTCCTTGCTACTGCTGGTGCCCGTAGCCGAACCGGCGAAGGGAGTCGCGGCGCTCGCTCCAGCGCTTCTCCACCTTCACCAGCAGGGACAGGTAGACGTGCGCGCCCAGGAACCGCTCGATCTGCGTGCGGGAGGCCGCGCCGATCTTCTTGAGCATCTGGCCGCCCTTGCCGATGACGATGGCCTTCTGCGAGTCGCGCTCGACGAAGATGGTCCCGTCCAGGCGGACCAGGCCGCCTAGCTTGCCGTGGGCCACCGGCTTCTCGGGCTCGCGCTCGCTCTCGTCGAAGTGGTCGATGACCACCGCGGTCGAGTACGGGATCTCCTCGCGGCAGTGGTGGAGGATCTGCTCGCGCACCAGCTCGGCGACCACGAAGCGCTCGGCCTGGTCGGTGACCATCTCCGGCGGGAAGAGCGGCGGGCCCTCGGGGAGCAGCGCCACCAGCGCCTTCTCCAGGTCCTCGACCCCTTCGCCCCGCTGCGCGCTGATGGGGAAGATCTCCGCGAACGGGTGCTGCGCGCGGTAGGTCTCGATGATCGGGAGGATCATCTCCTTCTTCGGCACCGCGTCGACCTTGTTGATGCCCAGGATGGTCGGCTTGCCGGACTGCTTGAGCTTCTGGAGGATGAGCTGGTTGCCCTCCCCCACCTCCACCGTCCCGTCCGCCCGCGCCGCCGCCTCGATGAGGAAGAGCACGGCGTCCACGTCGGCGATGGCGCCCAGCGCGGTGTCCACCATCAGCCGGTTCAGCTCGCCCTTGGCCTTGTGCACGCCGGGCGTGTCGAGGAAGGCGACCTGGTAGTCGGGTCGGTTGACGATGCCCAGGATCCGGTTCCGGGTCGTCTGGGGCTTGTGGGACACGATCGCCAGCTTCTCGCCGATGAGCCGGTTGAGGAGCGTGCTCTTGCCCACGTTGGGGCGGCCGATGATGGCCACGAAGCCGGAGCGGTGCTGCGTCATTGCAGGAGTCGGGGTTCTACGTTCTATGGCGTCAGTACGGCTGCCGGCCCTCGGCGAACGCTGCCGAGGACCGGCGGAGACTGCGGACGGATTCTGCCTAGGCCTTGTCGCTGATGACCACCTGGTTCAGGGTCACCTTGCCGTTGCCGGCGCGGGTGATCTTCGGGACCAGGTCGAAGCCCTTCACGACCTCGCCGAAGATGGTGTGCTTGTTGTTGAGCCAGTCGGTCTTGACCTCGGTGATGAAGAACTGGCTGCCGTTGGTGTTGGGGCCGGCGTTGGCCATGGCCAGCAGGCCGGGCTTGTTGAAGGTCTTGCCGGACTGGAACTCGTCCTCGAACTGGTAGCCCGGGCCGCCGGTGCCGCGGCCGAGCGGGTCGCCGCCCTGGATCATGAAGTCGGGGATGACGCGGTGGAAGATCGACCCGTCATACAGCGGCGCGGTCGACTTCTGGCCGGTGCGCGGGTCGGTCCACTCCTTCTCGCCGGTCGCCAGGCCCACGAAGTTCGCCACCGTCTTGGGCGCGTCCTTGGGGAAGAGCTTGATGACGATGTCGCCCATGGAGGTCTTGAACGTCGCGAAGAGATCGCCTCCGGCCTTCACCTTGTCCAGCATTGCTCCCATGGTTTCCTCCCTGCTCGAGGGGACGGCGGGTGAACGAAGACTGCGAACCGAGGTGCTACGGCTGCTTGTCGGAGATGGCGATGTGCTCGATGACCACCGGCTGGACCGGACGGCTGCCGCGCGTCTCGACCCGGGCGATTCTGAAGACGTTGTCGCAGCCCGAGACCAGCTCTCCGAAGATGGTGTGGCGGTTGTTGAGGTGGGTCGGCGTGCCTTCGGTGATGAAGAACTGGCTGCCGTTGGTGTTGGGGCCGGAGTTGGCCATGGCCAATAGGCACGGCTTGTCGAAGGCCTTGCCGCTCTGGAACTCGTCCTCGAACTTGTAGCCGGGCCCGCCGGTGCCGTTGCCCATCGGGTCGCCGCCCTGGATCATGAAGCCAGGGATGACGCGGTGGAAGATGGTCTTGTCGTAGAGCGGCCGCTTGTTCATCTGGCCGGAGACCGGGTCCTTCCACTCCTTCTCCCCGGTGGCCAGACCGACGAAGTTCTCGACGGTCTTGGGCGCGTCCTTGGAGAAGAGCACCGCGACCATCGTCCCCTGGTTGGTCTGGATGCTGGCGTACAGCGGGTTGCCGGCGCGGGCCTTGGCCATCCAGTCGCCGCCCGCGGCGCCGCCGCCGCCGGTCTTGGGGCAAGCGGCCAGGACGAGCGCGAGGGCGGCCGAGGCGGTGAAGCGACCAAGCATGGCGACAGGGCTCCTGTCCGGGAAAAAGCGAAGCGGGAACATAGTCTTTCGCCTCGATTCCGACAAGGAATCCGGGGCCGCCTCGGCCTCGGGGCCAGGTTCCGAATCCGAATCGGCCGGGCCGGATTCAGGCCTCGCGCAACCTCGGGTAACGACTGGCGAACCTGGCCATTCGTGAAAACCCGAATTCTAAGCTGCTGACCTTCCTGGGATTTTCGGCTGTGGCCCGCATCCTTATATAGGCGAAGAGGCGACCGCCGCGAGATGCGGATTCGGAACCTGGCTCCAAGGCCTCAGCTCGCAACGGGCGCCTGCATCCTGGCGAGCGCCTCGCGGGCGGCGGCCTGCTCTGCTTCCTTCTTGCTCCGGCCTTCGCCGCGGCCGAGCTTCTCGCCGGCGCACTCGATCTCCACGGTGAAGGTCTTGGCGTGGTCGGGCCCGGTCTCGCTGACCACCGAGTAGCGAGGTGAGGCCTGGAACCGGCCCTGCGCCAGCACCTGCAGCTGCGACTTGAAGTCCCGTCCGGCCGAGGTCAGGACCTTGAGGAAAGCGTCGGCGAAGAAGCGGTCGACGAAGGCGAAGGCGGCTTCGATGCCGCCAGCCAGGAAGACCACGCCGATGACCGCCTCGAGGGCGTCGGCGAGCACCGAGTCCTTGCGGCGCCCTCCGCTCTGCTCCTCGCCGCGGCCCAGGGCCAACAGCTCGCCCAGGCCCATCGAACGGGCCACCATCGCCAGCCCCGACTCGTCCACCAGCGCGGCGCGCAGCCGCGTGAGCTCGCCCTCGGACGCCTCGGGGTAGCGGCGCATCAGGCGGTCGCTGACGGCGAGGTCGACCACGGCGTCGCCCAAGAACTCGAGCCGCTCGTTGTCCGCGCGGTGCTCCTCGGGGTGCTCGTTGACGTAGCTGGCGTGGGTGAGCGCGGCCAGCGCGGTGGGGCGGTCCTCCAAGGCCATCCCCAGCTTGGACTCGAGGGAGGCGATCCGCTGCTCGTCGACTGGGGAGAGGTGCTGCGCTTCGCTCACGTTCGGTGCCTCGTCAGCTCGTTCACCAGGCTGTCGCCGAGAGCATACGGATCTTGCTGGCGGTGCGCGATTTGTATCGCGATCTGGTCGAGAGTGCCTGCACGCTCGGCCAGCGCCGCGAGCCCCGCCTCGACCAGCCGCTCGCGCAGGTGGGCCAGGAACTCGGCTTTCGCTCGCGCCACCTCGCGCTCCTCCAGCCTCCCCGACTCGGCCAGCCACTGGCGGTGCTGCCGCAGCGCCTGGACGACTCCGGCATGCCCTGTCCCGAGGTCGCTACGGTTGGGAGCACTCGCGGGGTCCAGACCTGGCCCTCACCATGCGGGCCCTCCCCCCTGCCCCCTCCCAAACTGCGGGAGGGGGTTCGACTCTGCTCGACTCCTCCTCGGTCGGAGCTGCTCCCACGCAGCTCCAGCATCGAACGCAGCTCTCGCAGGGTGCGGTCCGCGCCTTCATGGTCGGCCTTGTTCACGGCGAAGACGTCCGCGATCTCCAGGATCCCTGCCTTGAGCGCCTGGACGTCGTCTCCCATCCCCGGGACCACCACCACCAGCACTGTGTGCGCTAGCCGGGCCACGTCGAGCTCGTCTTGCCCGACGCCCACCGTCTCCACCACCACCACGTCCTTGCCCATCGCGTCCAGGACTCGCACGACGTCGGAGGTCGCCCGTGAGAGGCCGCCCAGGCTGCCGCGCGTGGCCAGCGAGCGGATGAAGACTCCGGGGTCGGTGGCGTGGCTCTGCATTCGCACGCGGTCGCCCAGGATGGCGCCGCCGGAGAACGGGCTGGTCGGGTCCACCGCCACGACGCCGACCGTGCGGCCCGCCTCGCGCATCCCGCTGACGAGCTGGTCGACGAGGGTGCTCTTGCCAGCGCCAGGGCTGCCGGTGACTCCGACGATCCACGCCCGACCGGTGTGACGGAACAGGGCTCGCAGCTCTCCGATCGCGGAGGGGTCGCGGTCGTCGATGGCGCGCATCAGGCGCGAGGCGGCACGGACGTCACCGCGAAGGATCGAATCGGCGAGCAAAGTTGGCCCTCCCCCTGCCCCCTCCCAACTGCGGGAGGGAGTCCGTTCGCCGGCTTTCGGCGCCCCGGTCGGAGCTATTGGCACCGACCGCGCCTCGACTTCAGGAGTCAGGGAGGCCTCCGGCCAGGAAGGCCGAAGGCAACCAGCGAACCCCCTCCCGCAGTTTGGGAGGGGGCAGGGGGGAGGGCCACTACTCCTTGAGGACGTGCCGCGCGATGACCATCCGCTGCACTTCGCTCGTCCCCTCGCCTATCTCGCAGAGCTTGGCGTCGCGCAGGTAGCGCTCGACCGGGTAGTCCCGGGTGTAGCCGTAGCCGCCGTGAATCTGCACCGCCTTCAGGCAGGCCTGGGTCGCCATCTCGGAGGCGAAGAGCTTGGCCATCGAGCACTCCTGCGAGGCCTTCTTGCCCGTGTCCATCAGCCGCGCTGCCTGGTGGACCATCAGCCGCGCTGCGGTCACCTCGGTGGCCATGTCCGCGAGCATGAAGCTGATGGCCTGGAACTGGCCGATGGCCTGGCCGAACGCTTTGCGCTCCTTCGAGTAGGCCGCCGACTCCTCGAGCGCTCCGCGCGCGAGCCCGACCGAGAGCGCCCCGATGGTGATGCGCCCGCCGTCGAGGATGGACATGGCGTTGACGTAGCCCTGGTGCAGCTCACCCAGCCGCTGCGCGTCCGAAATCTCGACGTCCTCCAGCACCAGCTCGGCGGTGTCCGACGAGCGCATGCCGAGCTTGCCGTGGATGGGGTTCTGGCTGAAGCCCTTCATCCCCTTCTCGAGGATGAACGCGGTGATCCCCTTCTGCTTCTTGCTGGCATCCGTCGAGGCGAGCACGACCCAGACTCCGCCGACGGTGCCCTGGGTGATGAAGGTCTTGGTGCCGTTGAGGACCCAGCGGTCCCCCTTCTTCACCGCGGTCGTCTTCAGCCCCGCCGCGTCGCTGCCGCTGCCGGGCTCGGTGAGCGCCCAGGCGCCCAGGATCTCGCCGGTGGCGAGCTTGGGCAGGTACTTGCGCCTCTGCTCCCCGTTGCCGAAGACGCGGATGTGGCTCGAGCCCAGGCCGTTGTGCGAGGCCACGGTGAGCGCCAGCGAGCCATCGTACCGGGCAATCTCCTCGACCGCGACCGCGAGCGCCAGCTTGTCCATCGCCGCGCCGCCGTACTCCTCGCCGACGAGCATGCCCATCACGCCCAGGCCGCCCAGCTCCCTCACCACCTCGGCAGGGAAGCGCTCGTCACGGTCCCAGTCCTTGGCGAAGGGCTTGACCTTCGCCTCGCAGAACTCGCGAAGGGTCTTCTTGAGCGCCAGATGGCTTTCCGGAAGGTCGTAATCCATGGCCCCACCTTTGCCCGTGGCTGAAGCGAGCGGTGTTTATAGCGGACGGCCCCCTGCTTCGACAGTCTTTGCGTCGACCGTCCCTGCGCTTTGCCTACTCACGTGGACCCCGAGCAACCAACCACTTGAATACTGAGAATCATTCCTACACTTGAGCCCGCGGGCGCCGCAGGTCCTCCAGGGCAGCATCCGAGACAAGGTGGATGGCGCGGACGTCGTCGGCAACCAGGGGAGCGCCCACCCTCGCCTTCGAGCGACCTGACGGCCCCAAGGACGTTCTCTCAGCGGTCGGCGATCTGAAGGGACAGACCGCGAGGGGTCGCGCTACTCCCCGGTGAACTTCGGCGCCCGCTTCTCGGCAAACGCCGCGAGGCCCTCGAGCCAATCCTTGGTCCCGAGCGTCCGCTGGTACTCCTCCTGCTCCAGCGACAACCCCTCCTCGAGCGCGACGTCCAGTCCCCGGTCGATGGCGTGCTTGGCGGCACCGAGCGCGAGCGGCGCATTCTTGGCCACCGCCTGCGCGAGCAGCAGTGCCTCTTCGCGGATGGTGCGGCGCTCGGCCATCCGGTTGATGAGCCCGAGCGCGTAGGCCTCCTCGGCCGACACCTGCCGGCCGGTGAGCACCAGGTCCTTCGCCCGCCCAGGCCCGATGAGTCGCGCCAACCGCTGAGTCCCGCCACCACCGGGGATGATCCCCAGCGCGACCTCGGTCAGCCCCAGCTTGGCGCTCGGAGCCGCGACCCGCAGGTCGCAGGCCAGGGCGAGCTCGGTGCCGCCGCCCAGCGCGAAGCCGTTGATCGCCGCCACGAACACCCGGTCGCTCTTCTCGATGGCCCGGAGGGCGCCGCGCAGGTCGCTCAGGAAGGTGCGGACGTCGTCCTCGCTCATCGTGCGGCGTTCCTTCAGGTCCGCACCCGCGCAGAACGCCCGGTCCCCTGCCCCGGTGACGATGACCGTCGAGAGCGTCCGGTCCTCGCTCACCCGCTCGATGTTGGCGGCGAGCTCGCCCACCATGATCCGGCTGATGGCATTGCTGACCTCGGGCCGGTTCAGCGTCCAGATTTCCACCCGCTCGAGCCGCTCGATCAGGATCTCCGCCATCGTCTCGCTCCAGGTTCAGGGAGCCGCTTCGCCCAACGCGGCCTTGAGGTACTTGCCCGGAAGCTCACGCCCCACGAGCTTCTGCGCCAGCCTGCCCGCGGCCACGAGCTTGGGCAAGCTCACCCCCGTCTCCACCCCCATGCCGTGCAGCATGTAGACGAGGTCCTCGGTGGCGAGGTTTCCGGCCGCGCCCGGCGCGTAGGGGCACCCGCCCAGCCCGCCCACCGCCGCGTCGAAGGTCGTCAGCCCCAGCTGCAACCCCACCAGCACGTTGGCCAACGCGGTGCCGCGGGTGTCGTGCATGTGCATCGCCAGGCGTTCCTTGGGGATGCGCTCGAGCATCGCGCCGACGATCGCCTCGGTCTGCCGCGGGGTACCGACGCCGATGGTGTCGCCGAGAGAGACCTGCTCGCAGCCCAGCTCCAGCAACCGGGTCGCGGCGCGCACCGAGCGCTCCACCGGCACCGGCCCCTCGTACGGGCAGCCCCAGACCGTGGAGACGTACCCGCGGATCGTCATTCCCAGCTTGAGCGCCTCGGCGCAGACCTTCTCGTAGCCGGCGAGCGCCTCGTCGAGCGTCTTGGCGATGTTCTTGCGGCCGTGCGTGTCGGAGCTGGAGAGGAAGACCGCCACCGTCTCCATTCCGGCCTCTCTCGCACGCTCGAGTCCTCGCTCGTTGGGCACCAGCGCGCTGAAGCTCAAGCCGGGCCGCTTCGGCAGCCCCCGGGCGACGGCATCGGCATCGGCGAGCTGCGGGATCCACTTGGGCGAGACGAAGCTCGTGGCTTCGATCCGCTCGAGCCCCGCCTCCGCCAGCGCGGCGATGAGCTCGAGCTTGGCGGCGGTCGGCAGCTGCGCCCGCTCGTTCTGCAGCCCGTCGCGGGGCCCGACCTCGTAGACGGTCACGCGCTGGGGCAACAGGTCGAGCATTCGTCAGTCGAAGGGCGGCGCCTGGCAGGGGCCCTCTCCGCCTGCAAGCATAGCCGCCGGCTCCTGGCGCTGCCGTCCCAAGTTGGCCTCCAGCCAGTCCACCACCGCCTGCGTCGACGTGCCTGGGCGGAAGAGCTTCGCCACGCCGGCACGCTCGAGGACGGGCACGTCCGCGTCGGGGATGATCCCCCCGCCGAAGACCAGCACGTCGCCCGCCCCGACCGCGCGCAGCGCCTCGACGACCGCCGGGAAGAGCGTCAGGTGCGCCCCGCTCATCACCGACAGCCCCACCGCATCGACCCCTTCCTGCAGCGCGGCGTTGGCGATCATCTCCGGGGTCTGGTGCAGCCCCGTGTAGATGACCTCGAAGCCGGCGTCCCTGAGCGCCCGCGCCACCACCTTGGCCCCGCGGTCGTGCCCGTCCAGGCCCGGCTTGGCCACCAGGATGCGTCCCCTTCGCTGAGCCATCGGTTCAAACCCGGACGCTCCAAGCGATGAGGTCGCGGGCCTCCGCGCCGTAGGCGTCCCCCTGGACGCTTCCGTGCATCTGGACGATGCGCAGGCCGCAAGACTCGAACAACTCGGCGAGCTCTTCCGGGCGGTAGTACCGCAGCCGGTAGCGCCCGCGTAGGGTCTTCCCGTCCGGGAACTCGAGGAGGCGGGTTCCTTCGTCCACGCCGGCGTCCGGATCGAACCGGGACGTCTCCCGGACGAGCGAGCCATCGGGCAACCGCTGCTCGAACGAGCACGTCGGCTGCTCGGCGAGTCTGGCGGGGTTGACCGTCTGGAAGACGAGCCGCCCGCCAGGGCGCAGCACGCGAGCGACCTCGCGAACAGCTTCGCGGTTGCCCGCCTCGTCGAAGACGAAGAGCGTCGTGTACCAGCAGACCGCTGCGTCGAAGCAGGCGTCCCGGAATGGCAGGCAACGCAGGTCTGCGCCAGCGACGCTCGCCCAGGCGCCCGCCTTCGCCAGGGCCGGAAGGTCGATGTCCACGCCGACGAGCCCGACGCCGGTCGGCCTGTCCGCTCGGGCCAGTTCGCGCAGGTGCCGTCCCGACCCGCAGCCCAGGTCCAGCACGCGCGAGCCCGGCCGCGCCAGGTCCGGACCGAGATGCGTGCGCAGATACTGGCCCTCGGCGCGCGACACCTCGCGCGCCAGGAGCGGCTCGGTGGTGCGCCGGTACAGCTCTCCGAAGAAGGGCACGTCGCGCATGGGCGACGGGGAGCCTATCAGGCTGGCGGCGGCGGGGCGGCTTCGGGACCAGGGGCCTGCGGCTGGCTGGGCGGAGCCAGGAATCCCAGGAGCTGATCGAGATCGACCGGCTTGCGGAAGACCGCGTGCACCGGTGCCGCGCGTCGCTGCTCCTCGTCCAGCTCCCAGCCGGTGACCAGCGCCAGCCGCGCCCCGGGGCGGATCTTCGCCAGCGCCGCCGCGAGGTCGGTCCCCGACGTGTCCGGCATCAGGAGGTCGACCAGCGCGACGTCGAACGGGCCCTCACGCCACTTCTCGAGCGCCTGCTTGCCGCTGGACGCCGTGTCGGTGTGGTGCCCCTCGGTCGCCAGCACCTCCGCCAGCATCGCCGCGTTGTCCTCGTCGTCGTCGATGACCAGCACGTGCCGGTGGAACGGCTCGGTGGGCGTCGGCTCGGGCGCGGCCTGGACCTCGAGGTGTGCGGGCGAGAACGTCAAGACGAACTCCGCGCCGCCCGTGGGCAAGGAGTGCGTCTCGAGCCCGCCGCCCCAGCGCGCCAGCATGTCCCGGGCGGTCATCGCCGCCAGCGCCAGGGCTGCGGGGCCGGCGGCCTCGGTCATCGGCGGGGTGAGCCACTCCTCCGGCCGCGCCGGCATCCCCACGTCGGCCTGGAAGGCGATGCGGCAGACGATGTGGCCCTCCTCTTCGGCGGCGACGAGCTCGAGCTGGCCTCCCGCGGCGAGCTGGTCGCGGACGTAGAGCAGCAGCGAGACCAGGATCTCGCGCATCTCGGCGGCGTTGGCCCGGACCTTGGGCGGGGCGCCGGCCCTGACCGAGACGCGGACCGCGCCCTCCCCCGCCCGCCGCGCCTCGGGCCGGACCAGGGCGATGGCGTCCTTGACCACCGCCTCCAGGCTCACCGCCTCCACCGGCCCTGCCGCGCGCTGCGCGGAGAACTGCTGGAGCCAGGCGACGAGCTTGGCGGTGTCCTCGACCGCCCGTTCGAGCTCCTGGATCTGCTCTGGTCCTGGGTTCTCCCGGAGCAGCCGCAGCCGCAGGTGCATGGCGTTGAGCTGGTTGTTGAGCGCGTGCGCCAACCCCGACGCCAGCTCGCCCATCGCCTGGGCGCGGGAGCGGTGCAGCAGGCGGGTGTGCAGCTCGGAGGCTCGCGCTCGGCCTGCTTGAGCTCCTGCGTCTTGCGCGCCTCGAGCGTCCGGTCGCGCGCGGTGATGATCGCCCCGCGCAGCCTGGACCTCCCGGCGGCGGTCGCGCCGCGGTCCTCCTCGAAGATGGGCAGCGAGCCCAGCTCCAGGACCTTGGCTTTGCCGTCGACGTGGATCTCCATCAGCATCGGCCCCGCCGGCTGGGAGGTCTGCAGCGTCTTGGCGCCGGGAAGGTCGGCCGGGGAGACCGGCTCGCCCTCCAGCGTCTGCGCGCGCAGCTCGCCGAGGAGCTTCACCATCGCCGGGTCGAACAGCGAGCGGCCCAGCACCGAGTGGACCCGGCCGCCCAGGACCTGGAAGGCCGGCCGGGTGGCGAAGGAGAGCGTGCCGTCGGCCTCGACGAGGAGCAGGCCTTCGTCGAGGTTCTCGAGCAGCATGTGGATGAGCGCCGACTCCCGGAACTGGACCTGCTCGCCGCGCACCCGGCGCACGTAGTCCGAGACCGCGGAGGCCGTCCCCTCGTCGATCGACTCGGACAAGAGCTTGGCGACCTCGTGGCTCATCGGCCCGGCACGCTTCTCCCACTCCTCGAGCACGGCGCGGTGCAGCGAGTGGAACTCGCGGACCAGGTCGCCGATGTCGAGGCGGGCGTCGAGCTGGGCCCGGCCCTGGTGGCGGATCTCCTCGGCCCAGAGCCGCGGCGCGTCTTCACCGCGCTCGAGCAGGAACGAGCCCAGCGAGCCCACGAAGGACGCGACGGTCCGCGAGCGCTCGCCCCGCGGGAAGCTCGGCCTGTAGCGACCACTTCAGGTCGCGCACCGCCCGCTTGACGATGGACGCCTCGTGCTCCGCCAAGAAGCTGCCCAGGAGCGCCGAAGCTTGGACGCCGGCCACGCGGTCTTCCCTCCTCCGCAGATCTGGCCACGGGGCCCCAGGCGGGCACGGCGGCCCGTCGCGTGCGCAGGTTCAAGGCGCGATGGCAGAGCCCGTCAGGCGAGACGACGCTCCCAACACCGCGGCGCTGGTGCACCTCTACCGAGGCGAGGTGTCGCGCGGCGACGCGTGGCGGGCGCGGCTGGACAACACGACGAACTGGGCGCTGACGACCACGGCGGCGGTCGTCTCCTTCGGCTTGGGGAGCGCGGGCGCTTCGCACGCCGTCTTCCTGGCAGGCATCTACCTGGTCATCAACTTCCTGCTCATCGAGGCCGGCCGGTACCGAAAGTGGGACGTCTACCTTCGGCGGGTGCGGCTGCTCGAGACCGGGCTCTTCGTGCCGCTCCTGCGCGACGAGCCGCCGGAGCCGATGAACCTGCGCGAGCTGGGCCAGATGCTCGACGCCCCGCGCATCGAGGTGCCGTTCTGGCTGGCGCTCGCCCAGCGCATCCGGCGGGCCTACGGCGCGGTGCTCGGCGTGCTGCTCGTCGCCTGGATCGTGAAGCTGACGGTCCGCCACGAGGAGATCCGCAGCGTGGGCGACTTCATCGGCCGGGCCCACGTCGGCTTCCTTCCCGGAGGCGCGGTCCTGGGGCTCGTGGTGCTCATCTACCTGGCGCTCGGCAGCGTCACCGCCCTGAGCTTCTGGACCCGGCCCCCGCCGACCGAGCTGCGGCCCCGGCGCCGGCGCAGGAGCCTGCGCGAAGCGTTCGAGGGGGCAGCCTCGCTGTCCCGGCCGCTCTCACCCTGACGGGCCGTGCGCTCCGTCACATCCTGGCGGGGCGCTCCTGGAGTCCAATGGCGACCACTTTGCGCGGGGCGGGGATCACGGGGCGGCCGACCAGGTTGTGTCGGCCGCCCCCTTTTCTTCCCGGCTGCTACTGCGGTTCCCCCTCCACCACGCTCGAGACGAGCATTGTCTCGGAGGCCGCATCGAGGGGCTGGTCGAACTGGACCACGAGCTGACAGCGCCAAGGTCCGCTGACGTAGAAGGGCTCGGCGAAAACGACCTTGCCGGGTGCCCTCACCTTGGACTGTGACCGGGCGACGAGCATCGAGAGCGTGACGGCCTCGCCGGGCTGGAAGCGGCCCATCGAGAGCAGGCGCGCGCCGTCGGCGCTGAGCTCCCGGGTCACCGCGAGGCGGCTTCGGGTCGGTGTCTCGAGCTCGGCCGCGAGGACCACCTCGTGGCGGGGCGCGCCGGGGACCACGGAATCCATTTGCTCGCTCTCCCTTGCGTGTGGGTGGGTGCCACCCGGAGCACGAAGGTTGGAGCGGCAGGCCGTGGCGCAAAGCCCCGGCGCGAGGGGAACCCAAGCGCGGAGCGGGGCTCAGAAACGAGGGGGCCCCGAGTAGCGCTTGCACGACGGCGGGGCGTCTACTCGATACAGGCGGTTGTCGGGACGGCTCGAACATCCCCGTCCACCACTTCCAACTCACCGAACATCTGCCCATACAAGGCGACGCCCGCCTCTTTGGCGACGCCGCCCGCGCAGGCGAACGACACCCAGACGACCGTGAAGCAGGTCCTCCCTCGTGCCTCGAAGAACCTGAGTCTCAGCGCATCTGAGGTGCGGCAGCGCGACTGCTTGGGGACCACTTTGAACAGCTCGTCCGCGCACTCTGCCTGGGCCTCGTCTATCGAACTGGATGGACCGTCATAGCTGGCAACCACCGCGAAGGGAGCGCCCTTCCTCTGCGCCACATTTTCCGCCCATGCCCTACCCTCGTCCCGTGAGTGCAAGACGCTCAAGATGGCCCTACACCTGAGGTCTTCGGGCTGGCTCGAGAGGTTCGGGACGGCGGGAACATGAACACATGCCCCCAGCAAGAGGAGCAGAAGGGCGGATCGAGCGCCATCCGGAGCGCGGCCCCGGAAGCGCTTGGACTCCTCGCTGGGCAAGGCTGTTCTCCTCCGTGAAGCGACGTCCGTCAGGGCCAGCAGCCTGGGTCCGGCCACGGCCAGGGATTGCATCCGGCAGGCGCGGGGTCCTTCGCGGCCACGCAGGTGGCTCGGAGCGCGAGTTCGCTGTCTGGCTCCCCGCAGGTGGCTCCGCCGGCGCAGCGTGCCGGGCCGTTCTCCAGCTCCCCGCATGGCTCGCCCACTCCGACGTACGTCACCGCCCTGCAGGTGCCCTCGAAGCAGCGCAGCGGTTGTCGGAAGTCGCAGCCCGGGGCGTCCTGGAAGCCGGTCGCGCAGGGCTCTCCGAGCTGGGCGCTCTTGCGGCAGACGCCGGCGCCGGAGGAGTCGAAGACGCACTGGGCGAACCCCGCGCAGCCACCGAGGCCGCAGGCTTCTCCGATCGCCTGCAAGCGCGTGCAGCTTCCCGAACGGCAGATGAGGTCGCCCGCCGGCGTGGTGCGGCAGTCGGCGTTGTTGCGGCAGGCCCCGCCCTCGTCTTGGAGCTGGCGGCAGGTCCCGCATCCGCCGAGCGACGCCAGGTCGCACTGCTGTCCAGCGCACTCGAATTCGCTGGCGCAAGCCTGGCCAGCCACCTTGTCGCCCGGCGGCCAGCATCCCGGAGGGAGCAGAGAGCCGAGGACGATGGTGCTGCAATCGGCCGCCTCGGCAGCCGCGGCACAGGCGCCCGACAGGGTCGCGAGCATCACATTGCTCCCCGTGCGCTGGATGCGCGGGACGATCACCTCTTCGCAGAAGCTGGTCCTCTGGCGGATGCACTGCTCGAACCGGGCCTCCGAGAAGATCTCCGCCTCCGCCGGATGGCAGCGACGCTGGTAGCCGCACAGCGCCCGCGAGTAGCTCGCGCAGGCGCTCGGATCCGTCAGCGGGTCCTGGTCGGCCTGCATGCAGAAGGGGTGACTGCTCTTGCAGCCCTGAGCGAGCCCGAGCGCGAGCACGGCAACGAACAGGCCTCGAATCCCAGCCATGGAGTCCTCCCGGTCACTGGCCAGTCTGCTGGCATCCACACTATCCGTTCGACCGGCAGCGACGCCCGTCCCCTCCCAAGGGGCTGCCCCTACCCCTTCGGAGCGAGCCGGGCACCCAAGACGATCCCGAGGGCCTGCATGACCTCGCTGGCGCCGGGGTTGGGGCCGAGCCAGGTCCACATGAAGCCGGCGCTCGCGGAGGCGGTGACCCAGAGGAGCATCGCGGGGAACTCCCCGCCCTGGAACAGGGCGAAGCCGAAGCGCCCGAGACCGCACGCGCCCTCCTTGTAGCCTGCGGACGTGCCCCAGTTCTGGCCGGCCTTGCCGAACCCCTGCCCGAGAGCCACGGCAACGGGTCCGAGCGAGTCCAGGGTGGCGAGGTAGGCGACCTGGTCGGCCGGCAACTTCGAGACTTGGAGCAGCCCGGTCGAACCGTCTGCAAGGGGCCGATACTCCGCAGGGCCACCGGGGTTCGGGTGCTCGACCCATCCCGTGGGCAGCTCGAAGTCCAAGTCGGCGAACCGCATGGTGATGCTCTCCCTGAAGCTGGCTTCGACGGTCAACTCCAGCGGGCACGGCTCTCAGGACGGACTGGCCTTGGAGCCGGTGCCGTGCTCACGCGGACCTGTTCCGAAGATAGAGGAATGCGACAGGGGCAACCGACGCAGCCAGCGCGACAAGGCCGCTGGATAGCACGGCAATCTTGAACGCGCGAGCCGCCTTCGCCGTGCGGAACGTCTGGCTGCGGATAAGCCCTACGGACGCCCACATCGCGAGGCCAGCCAAGACCGCCGCTGCCAGCCACGCGACCAACGGAATGAGCGGCGTGGCAACGACCTTCCTGTCGTCGGCGAGCAAGGCCATGAGGACCGAAGCGGCCGACGCACCGGCGGCCGTGAGCATCGCAAGGCCAGCGAGCAAGCTGGCGGCGACGCCACCTCCGATTCGGACGACTACGGGCAAGGAGACCGCCCGACCGAGACGAGGAACGACCAGGGCCAGAGCGCCAACCACGAGGACCATCGCGGCACACAGGCCGGTGCCGTAGACCGAGAGCGCCTCGGCCCAGAAGGCGGGGTTCTCCTCGAGCAGCGGACCCATCTCGTTGCCAGGACTCCCCAAGGGAACTGCCGCAAGAACCCCGATGTTGGCCAGCAACTCGGCACAACAAGATCCCATTGTTGGCTCCATCCTTTGGCTCTAGCCGGCTTCTGCCGCTTCCTGCCCTTCGGCGCGCTGCTCTCGGTCTTCTGCTGCTTCGATTTCGCTCGCAGGTCGGAGAACGAGGTGGTGTCTGGCTCGCCCTCGTCGGGTGCCGATACGAGTCCAACGACCAAGTCGTCTGTCGCATGTCCCCCTGAGGGCGGTGGCGGCCCTGGGCAGAAATAAAACGAAGGGCCCGATTCCTCAGCGGAATCGGGCCCTTCAGATGGTCGGGGCGACTGGATTTGAACCAGCGACCACTTGCACCCCAAGCAAGTGCGCTACCAGGCTGCGCTACGCCCCGAGACAGCAATTGCGACGCGGCTTTATCCTTTTCCGCGCAAAAGAAGTCAAGCGGTTTCCCGCTCGTGCCCTCACTCGTCGGCGGCGATCTCTTCCGGAGTGCTGGCGATGCCGTTCAGGGCGTTCTTGAGCACCTGGCTCGGACGGAAGGTCAGCACCCGGCGCGCGGAGATCTCAATCTCCCGACCGGTTTGCGGATTGCGGCCAACCCGTGACTTCTTCTCGCGCACGAGGAAGTTCCCGAACCCGGAAATCTTGATCTTCTCGCCGCGCTCCAGCGTCTCCTTGATGGTGTCGAACACCATCTCCACGATCTCGGCGCTCTCCTTCTTGGAGAAGCCAACCTTCTCGTAGACGCTTTCGATGATGTCAGCCTTGGTCATCGCAAGTCCGCCTTGGGATTGGTAAAAGTGAGGTAAGTCATTCAACACACAGTCTTTTCCGTTGTCAAACCTTCCCTCGGCCAGAACCACGAAGCCATGGCTGCCAGCAGGGCCAACAGGCTCAGCCCGACCGAAGGAGGAGCGCCCCACAGCCCTGCGCCTCGGTCGTCGGCGCGGAAGAAGAGCTCCATCGCCAGGCGCACCAGCGCGTAGCTGCCGAGCCAAACGGCGAAGGCCCCGCCCTTCTTGACCTTTCCGCCCAGTCGCCAGACCAGGACGGCGAGCGCCAGCTCGGCCAGGGCTTCGTAGAGTTGAACCGGATGCAGGAGCACTCCGACCGGGCCTTCGAAGAAGTCGGAGGCAGGAAACCTCACTGCCCACGGCAGGTTGGTCGGTCGGCCCCAGCAGCAGCCGCCCATGAAGCAGCCGACGCGCCCGAAGGCATGTCCCAGCGCGATGGCCGGCGCGGCGCAGTCGGCGAAGCTCGCGATGGGGATTCGATACCCGCGCAGGAAGACGAGCACCGCGGCCGTACCGAGGATGAGCCCGCCATACCAAACGAGTCCGCCCTGCGTCAGCAGCGGAAGGAACCCGCGCTCCCGTATCCGGTCCACGGACACTGCCAGGAACAGCAGTTTGGCGCCGATGACGCCGAACGCCAGCCCGATGGCCGAGCCGGCAAACGCGTCGAAGCGGTCGATGCCGAACCGCTTGGCGTTGCGCACACAGACCAGCGCAGCGAGGGCCGCGCCGAGCATGGCGAAGACGCCGTAGCCGGTCAGCCGGAGCGGATGTCCGAAGAGCTCGGTCTGTGCCCAGACGGGCCACATCGGCCGGCCGCGTCTACTCGACCTTCTTCTCGGGGCTGTCGCCAGGAGACGCGCCCGCCTTGGGATCGGGGTCGGCGGGCGGAGCCTTGGGCTCGGCAGGGTCTGCCGCGGAGTTGGCCTTGGCGGCGGCTTCCTTCTGTCGCTCCTCGAGGTCGCGCTGGATGTCCCGGTTGAGCTCCTTGCGGAGCTCTCGCGCTTCTGCCCGTCGAAGGAGCGCTCGAACGAGCGCTGCCACTGCTTCTCCGACTCCTTGCGGTACTGCTCGCGCTCCTCGGGCGTCATGCTGTTGAGCCGGTCCTGCTGCGACTTGATCCCGGACCAGCAAACCGCCTGGCAGGTGCCCATCAGCAGCGCGAAGACGACGCCGATGATGCCCATGATCAGGCCGCCCATGGCGGTCCCCTGCCCGCCCAGCCCGTTGTAGGCGGCCTTGCGCCCCATGACCGACAACACGATCGCCGCAGTTCCGAGCAGCAGCCCGACAAGCGCCGCGATTCCGCCGACGATCGGGATCCACTCCACGAAGACGCACAGCACGGCGAGGATGCCGGCGACCAGCCCGAGGATCGCCATGATGTTGCTGCCCTGGGCCACGGGCGCCGACTGCTGGGGAGCGCCGCCAGGAAGCGGAATGGCCGACGGCGGTGGCTCCTGGGGGATGCTGCCCGGCGGGGGAGCTTGCGGCGGGATTCCAGGGATGTCGTTGTCGGCCATGTGCCTAACCTCGTTGGAGGCCGGCACGAGGCCGGCGATCCGAGGGCGCGAATCTACCTCCAAACCAACTCCAACCGCCTCAAGCGCGCAGCGTCGCAGACAGCTGCTTCTCCAGCGCGCCGACGATACGCCCGTGAGCAGCGTTGATTTCGTCGTCGGTGAGCGTGCGGTCGGCCGCGCGGTAGCGGATGGCGTAGGCCAGGCTCTTCTTGCCCGCGGGGATGTTGGTGCCGCGGTAGACGTCGAAGAGCACCGCGTCCTCGACCAGCCCACCGCCCGCCTCGCGGATTGACGCCTCGACCTTGGCTGCAGCCGTGGTGTCGTCCAGGACCACCGCCAGGTCGCGCAGGACCGCCGGGAACTTCGGCACGCCCTTGTACGCCGGGATGAGCTTCGCGGCGGCGACGATGGCGTCGAAGCGCAGCTCGAAGACCAGGGTGGCGCGTGGCACGTCGAGCTTCTGCGCCACGCTGGGGTGGAGCTCGCCGAGGAAGCCGAGCGACTGGCCGCAAGCCTTGATCTCGCAGGCCGAGCGCGGGTGCAGCAGCGACGGGCCGGTGGCGGGCTCGAAGGTCGCATCGCGCACGCCAGCCGACTCGAGAGCGTTCTGCAGCGCGCCCTTGAGGTCGAAGAAGTCCACCGGCGTCTTCTCCGGCGCGGCCCACTGCAGGCCCATGCGGCTGCCCGCCATCAGGCCGGCGACCACGCGGGTTTCGTCCGCCGGCTGCTCGCCGTTCGGGTCCTTGGCCGGCTTGTAGACGTTGCCCAGCTCGTAGAGGCGCACGTCCTCGACCTGGCGGTTGAGGCTGTGGCGCAGGTTGCTCAAGAGGCCCGCGAGGCGCGTGGTGGCCATGACAGCCTGGTCCGCGGCGAGCGGGTTCTTGAGCGCGATGGGCTTCTGGTCGGGCGTGAGGACCTCGAGATCCTTGGCCGCGACGAACGAGTAGTTGAGCACCTCGTCGAAGCCGCCGGCGGCGAGCGCGATGCGCAGCCGGGTCTCGACGGCCTTGGCGGTCGACTCGGGGAGGATCTCGGTCGCGCCCCGCGGCATGGCCGCCG
The DNA here is from genome assembly GCA_049841135.1 of Myxococcales bacterium. Classification (GTDB taxonomy): domain Bacteria; phylum Myxococcota; class Myxococcia; order Myxococcales; family UBA5297; genus JACRCT01. The sequence goes on along the minus strand of JASGHK010000001.1, from coordinate 355,423 downwards.
GGATGGACTCGAAGCCGCGCGAGCGCGCGACCTCTTCAATGCAGTCGGCCGGACCGTCGACGTCGTTGCGCCAGGTGGGCACGGTCACGTCGGCGCCGTCGGCCTTCGGCTCGAGCTTGAACCCGAGCCCATTGAGGATCTGGGCAGTGGCTTCCTGCGACACGGGCGTGCCCAAGAGCTCGCTGACCTTGGCCCAGCGCAGGAAGAACTTGCGCGGCTCGGGCAGCTTGCCGTGGACGTCCACCCTGCCCTTGGCCACGGTGCCTCCGCACAGTTCGGCGAGCAGCTTGGCGGCGCGGTCCTGGGCGAAGGCGACCATCGCGGGGTCGACGCCGCGCTCGAAGCGGTGCGACGACTCCGAGTGCAGGGCGTGGCGGCTGGCGGTCCGGCGGATTCCGGCGGGAGCGAAGGCCGCGCTCTCGAGCAGGATGCGGCTGGTCTTGTCCGAGACCTCGCTGGTGGCGCCGCCCATGACGCCGGCGAGCGCGGAGGGCGCCTTCTCGTCGCAGATGCAGAGATCGTCTTCGGCGAGGGCGCGCTCCTTGGCGTCGAGGGTGGTCATCTTCTCGGCCTTGGCGGCGCGGCGGACGACGATCTGCCCGCCCTGGACCTTGTCGAGGTCGAAGGCGTGCAGCGGCTGGCCGCACTCCATCAGCACGAAGTTGGTGACGTCGACGGCGTTGGAGAGCGCGCGAATGCCGACGGCGCGCAGCCGGTTCTGCATCCAGGCCGGCGACGGGCCGATCTTGGCGCCCTCGATGACGCGGGCGGCGTAGCGCGGGCAGCGCTCGAGGTCGTCGATGCGGACCTTCACCAGCGCGTCGGCGGCGTTCGGGCCTTCAGCGATGGTGGTGTCCGGCATCTTGAGCGGCTTGCCGGAGAGCGCCGCGACCTCGCGGGCAATGCCCAGGTGCGAGAGGCAGTCGCCGCGGTTCGGGGTGACGTTGACCTCGAACACCACGTCGCGCAGGCCGAGCGCGTCGGCGATGGGCGTGCCGGTCTTGAGGTTCGGGTCGAGGATGAGCAGGCCCGAGGCGTCCTCGGTGAGCCCCAGCTCGCGAGAGCTGCAGAGCATGCCGAAGCTCTCGACGCCGCGCAGCGCGGCCTTCTCGATCTTGGTGCCGTTCGGCAGCTTGGTGCCGATGGTGGCCACCGGCACCTTGTCGCCGACCTTGTAGTTCTTGGCGCCGCAGACGATGTCCAGGGTGCCGAGCACCGGTCCGGCCTCGACCTTGGTGCAGGAGAGCTTCTCGGCGTTGGGGTGCTTCTCGCTCGAGAGGATCTGGCCGACGACGACCCCCTCGAGGTTCTCGCCGAGGCGCTCGACGCCCTCGACCTCGAGGCCGGCCATGGTGAGCATCTTCGCGAGCTCGTCGGCAGTCGCCGGCAGCTCCACGTAATCCGCGAGCCAATTCAGGCTGATCTTCATTTCTGTCCTCGGATCGCCGGCCTCGGGCCGGCGCACCGCATCGCCGGCACGGCCGGCGCGTCTCTAGAACTGATCCAGGAAGCGCGCGTCGTTCTCGAAGAGCGTGCGCAGGTCGTCGAGGCCGTAGCGGAGCAGCGTCAGCCGCTCCACGCCCATGCCGAAGGCAAAGCCGGAGTAGACCTCGGGGTCGTAGCCGACGGCCTTGAAGACGTTCGGGTGGACCATGCCGCTGCCCAGCACCTCGAGCCAGCCGGTCTGTTTGCAGATGCGGCAGCCCTTGCCGTTGCAGAGCACGCAGCTGACGTCGACCTCGGCGCTGGGCTCGGTGAACGGGAAGTAGCTCGGGCGGAAGCGGGTCTTCACGTCCGAGCCGAAGAGCGCCTTGGCGAACGCGCTCAGCGTCCCCTTGAGCTCGGCGAAGGTCACGCCCTTGTCCACGAGCAGGCCTTCGATCTGGTGGAACATCGGCGTGTGCGTCACGTCCGAGTCGCAGCGGTAGACCTTGCCCGGCACGATGATGCGCACTGGCGGCTTGCGCGTCAGCATGGTGTGGACCTGCACCGGCGAGGTGTGCGTGCGCAGCAGCACGCTGTTGGTCGCCTTGCGCCCGAGCGAGGCCTCGTCGATGTAGAAGGTGTCCTGCATGTCCCGCGCAGGGTGGTCCTGGGGGATGTTCAGGGCCTCGAAGTTGAACTTGTCGAGCTCGATCTCGGGGCCGCTGGCGACCTCGAAGCCCAGCCGGGCGAAGATGGTGCACAGGTCGTCCATCGTCCGGCTCACCGGGTGGCGGCGGCCCAGGTGCGGCCGGCGGCCGGGCTGGGTCACGTCGAGCCGTTCGCCGGCGAGCTCCTTCTCGAGCGCGGCCTGCTGGAGCGCGGTGCCGCGCTCCTCGATGGCCTTCTCCAAGGCGCCCTTGACGGCGTTGGCGGCCTGGCCGAATCCGCGCCGGAGCTCCGGGGCGATCTTCGGCATGCGCTCGAAGAGCTTGGTGACGGTGCCCTTCATGCCCAGGTAGGCCACGCGCACCGACTCCACCGCCTTCTCGTCCCTGGCGGCGGCGAGCAGCGCGTGGGCCGCCTCGCGAACGGCTTCAATTTCTTTGACCAGCTCTTCCGGGAGCGCCACCGGCGCCTGTTCTGGCTTCTTGGCCATGACTGCTTCGTGCCTCCGATACACACGCAGGCCGCCCGACGCCTTTTGGGGACGTCCGAGCGGCCTGCGGATGAAACGCCGGCACGAGGCCGGCGATCCAGCGTTTCCGGCACGAGGCCGGCGACGCTTTGCCTACTTCGCGGCCGCGACCACGGCGGTAAAGCCCGCGGGGTCGAAGATCGCGATGTCGGCCATGATCTTGCGGTCGATGGCGACGCCGTTCTTGGCGAGGCCGGCGATGAGCTTCGAGTAGGTCGTGCCGTTCAGACGCGCCGCGGCGTTGATGCGGACGATCCACAGCTTGCGGAAGTCGCGCCGCTTCTGGCGGCGGTCCCGCGTGGCGTAGTCGAGCGCGCGCTCGATGGCCTGGTTGGCCTTCTTGTAGCAATTCTTGCGACGGCCACGGAAGCCCTCGGCAAGATTGAGAATCCTATTTCGGCGGCGACGCGCCTTTACGCCCTTCTTGACTCGCATTGCTGCTCCTTCGTGCGTGCCCCACGTGCTCCTCTCTGGGAAGAGCTTTCTGGAACGCGGGCACTGCGGGGGTTTTCTACAGCCTAAGGTCTACCGCCTACAGCCTGACCTCAGGAGGTTCCGTACGGCAGGGTCTCTTTGATCTTCTTCGCATCCCGATTCTCGAGGTGCGACATGCCACGCAAACGCCGGTTCACCTTGCCGCTCTTGCTGAGCATGGAGTGGCGGGCGTACGCGCGGCCGAACTTGACCTTGCCGCTCTTCTTGACTTTGAAGCGCTTCGCAGCGCCGCTGTTCGTCTTCAGCTTGTAGCCCATCGTCGTTCCTTCCGGATTGCCGGCCTTCTGCCGGCCAACCCTTGCTGCATTGGGAGCGACCGCCGCTCCCAAGTCTTGGTTAGGTCTTCGGTGCCTCGGGCTGCGCGGGGGCCGCCGGGGCGGGAGTCGGCTGCTGCGGCGTCGTCTCGGCCGGCCGGGGCTGCGTCTGGGCCGCGGCGGGCGGCTTGGGCGCCTGGCCCGGAGCGGTGGGCTGGCCACCAGAGGAAGCCGGCTTGGAGGCCTGACCGGCGACTGGCTGGCCCGGGGCCGGAGTGGCACCCACCACCTTGGGAGGCTTGGGCGGCTTCCACTTCGGGTTGAGCGCCAGGATCATGAACATCTGCCGGCCTTCCATGCGCGGCGTCTGCTCGACGATGGCGACGTCCTTCAGGTCCTCGAGGACCTCGACGAGGATCTTCTGGCCGATCTCCTTGTGGGTGATCTCCACGGCCGCGGAACATGATGGTCACGCGCGCCTTGTCGCCCTCTTCCAGGAACCGGCGGATGTTCTTGACCTTGAAGTCGTAGTCGTGGTCCTCGGTCTTGGGCCGGAGCTTGATCTCCTTCAGCTTGACGACCGCCTGCTTCTTCTTGGCCTCGCCCGCCTTCTTCTTGGTCTCGTACTTGAACTTGCCGTAGTCCATGATCTTGCAGACTGGCGGCTTGCTGAGCGGGCTGACCTCGACGAGGTCGAGACCTTCCTCAGCTGCACGAGCGAGCGCGGCCTCGATGGTGAGGATTCCGAGCTCGCTCTGCATTCGGCCCGACCACGCGCACTTCCTTCGCGCGGATGCGGCGGTTCGTCCTGGCGTCCCTAGCGATAGCCCTACCTCCGGCTTGCGTGCCCATGGACACGCGGTTTCACCCGAACCGGGAGGTCTTGATCCCGAACGGGCCTGCTTCCTGGCCAAAAAGGCCGTAGAACATTGCCGATTTCGCGCGCGGTGTCAACCCGGCTGCACGGCAAGCCAGCCTTCGCGCACTCGTTCGGCTGCCTGAATGACGTGGAGCCAGCACCCCAGACCGGCACCCTGGCTCCAACCACCCTGCCCTGCTCTGGGATTCCCAAGCAACTGCGAGCACTTGGGACATCAACCCCGGAGCCTCAGGGCTCGTACGGAACCTTGCCTTCCTTGCCGAGCAGCGCAACGAAGGTGTCGAAGCTCATGAACTTGAGGTCCTCGCCACCGAAGCGACGGGGGGAGACGCCGCCGTCGGCGACCTCCTTGTCGCCCACGACCACGGTGAACGGGATCTTCTGGAGCTGAGCGTCGCGGATCTTGGCGCCGAGCTTCTCATTGCTCGTGTCCACCTCGACTCGGAAGCCGAGCTTCTTGAGCCGCACCCCGACGTCCTTGGCGTAGGCGTCGTGCTTCTCGGACACCGTGACCAGGCGCGCCTGAACGGGGGACAGCCAGCACGGGAAGGCGCCGCCGAAGTGCTCGATGAGGATGGCGCTGAACCGCTCGAGCGAGCCGTAGATCGCCCGGTGGATGACGACGGGGCGGTGCTTGTCGCTGTTGTCGCTGCCGGTGTAGCGCAGGTCGAAGCGGTCCTCGCGCGGCGCCGCGTAGTCAAGCTGGATGGTGCACAGCTGCCACTTGCGGCCGAGCGAGTCGGTGACGTCGAAGTCGATCTTGGGGCCGTAGAAGGCGCCGTCGCCGGCGTTGAGCTCGTACTTCAGCCCGGTGGCCTCCAGCGCGCCCTTGAGCGAGCCCTCCGCCTTGTCCCACATCTCGTCGTCGCCGATGCGCATCTCCGGGCGGGTCGAGAACTTGGCCGAGAACGAGAGGTTGACGGCGCCGTACACGCGCTTCATCAGCTCGACGATGGCGCTGACCTCGTCCTTGACCTGCTCTTCCATCAGGTAGATGTGCGAGTCGTCCTGCTGGAACTGGCGCACGCGGGTCAGGCCGCTCAAGGTGCCCGAGGCCTCGTTCCGGTGCAGCACGTCGGTCGTGTAGTAGCGCACCGGCAGCTCGCGGTAGCTGCGCTTGACCATCCGGTAGATGAGGTGGTGCGACGGGCAGTTCATCGGCTTGAGCGACTGGTTGCAGCGCTCGTCGAGGGGCAGCTTCTCGTCGGACTCCTTGTCGACGACGAGGAACATGTTCTCCTTGTACTTGCCCCAGTGGCCGCTGGTCTCCCACAGCCGCTTGTTGAAGAGCAGCGGGGTCTTGACCTCCTGGTAGCCGTTGGCGAGCACCAGGTTGCGCATCGACTCGGTCAGGGTGTGCAGGAAGGCGGTGCCATAGGGCAGCCAGAAGGCCGAGCCGGGCGCGTACTCGTGGAACTGGAACAGGCCGAGCGCCGGGCCCAGCTTGCGGTGGTCGCGCTTCTCGGCCTCCTCCAGGCGCTTGAGGTGGGCGTCGAGCTCCTTCTTGTCGAAGAAGGCGGTGCCGTAGATGCGCTGGAGCATCGGGTTCTTGGGGTCGCCGCGCCAGTACGCGCCGGCCACCGACATCAGCTTGACCACGCCGATCTTCTTGGTGGTCGGGCCGTGGGGCCCGAGGCAGAAGTCGACCCAGTCGCCGTGCTTGTAGAGGGTCAGGGTCTTGGCGCCCTTGGCGACGATGTCCTTGACCAGCTCGACCTTGAACTTCTCGCCCTTGCCCTCGAAGAGCTTGATGGCGTCGTCGGGAGAGACCTCCTCGCGGACGAAGGGCAGGTCCTTGGCAATCTCCTCGGCGACCGCCTTCTCGATGGAGGCGAGGTCGTCGGGGGTGAAGGGCTTCTCGCGGAAGAAGTCGTAGTAGAAGCCGTCCTCGATGGACGGGCCGATGGTGACTTGCGTGCCAGGGAAGAGCTTCTGGACCACGCTGGCCATCACGTGGGCGGCGTCGTGGCGGATGACCTCCAGGGCCTCGGGGCTCTTGTTGGTGACCACGGCGAGCGAGACGTCCTGGTCGATCGTCCGCGACAGGTCGACCGGCGCGCCGTCGAGCTTGGCGATGACCGCGGCCTTGGCCAGCCCCGCGCCGATCTGCGTCTTGACGAACTCGTCGATGCGGATGCCAGCTTCCACGGCCTTCTTGGAGCCATCCGGAAGCGTCACGTTCACTTGAGCCATCGCCTGCTCCTCCTCAACGGATTGCCGGCCACCCGGCCAACCTTCAAGCCCCAAAAAGCCAAATCCCCCGAGCCTTTCGGCCCAGGGGATTGGATAGGCTGGAGTGGGATTGAACCACCGACCCCTACCGTGTCAAGGTAGTGCTCTACCACTGAGCTACCAGCCTAGGTGCGCTCAACAATTGCGGGCGGGGGTATACCGATCGCGGTCGCTTGCTGTCAAGCGCGAGTTTTTGGTCCCTGAGCTTTTTCCCAACCCAGGGTCCCGTTCCGCCCTTCCCTTCAGGGGCCGGACACCAGCGGATCCAGGAGCGAACGGGCCTTGGGAAGCGCCGTGTCGCTGTCCTTCGACAGGGTCAGCTCCAGGCTGATCTGAGGGAGCGCGGCGAGGCGGCGCAGGTCGTCGGCGTTCGCACGGAGGTCGACCGCCACGCGCACCGGCAGGTTGGCGTCGGCGAGCGCGGCGAGCATCGCCTCGCCGACCCGTGCACCTTCGATGGCCCAGACCACCAGCCGACTCGGCCTGACGGTCTTGAGTGCCGCGACGAGCGCCGGTGGGTCGTCCGCGCGCAGCCGCACCACGCGCTTGACGCGCGAGAGCCCCAGGAAGAGCCCCAACTCCTCCTGGTCCGGCATCCTGCCGCCGACGTCGAGCACCACCTCGGCGTTCTTGAGGCCCGCGAGCGACCTGGCCGTCTTCGAATCGAGCAGCGCATGCAGCTCGAGCCGCAGGGGCTGGGGCCCCAGCTTCGACAACTGCTCTGCCAGCGCGGGCTCGAGCGGCCCTGCGAGGGGGAGGACAAGCGTGGTTTGCGGCAGCCTGTGCAGCATGTCCACATGGGCCTGTACGAGTCCCGAAGGCTTCAGCCGGACGGCGGAGCCAGGGCTCTGCTTGAGCACCGCCGCCGCCTCCGGACGGATCATGTTCGACTGCAGCGTGAGCCCCAGCTTCGTCGCCGGCAGCTTGCTGACGGCTGCCAGCGCATCAGAGGACCAGTCCTCGCCCGCCCAGGCTTCCACGGGTGGCCGCTCTGGGAACGGCACTGGAGCAGCGGCGAAGAGCACGGCAGCGAGGGCGGCGATCACTTGGGCGGCCCCAGCGTTTCGGGTCCCAGGTAGAGCTTGGAGCGCCGATAGCGGAACACCACGACCTGCGTCACGACCTTGAAGGCGGCGCTCACCGGCACGGCCAGCAGCACCCCGGCGAAGCCGAAGATGTTTCCGAAGACGAGGATGGCGATCATGACCAGCACCGCCGACAGGCCCACCTTGCCCCCGACCACCCGGGGCGTGATGTACAGCCCTTCGGCAGTCATTCCGAGGGCAAAGGTCGCCGCGACCACCGCAAGCTGCCAGGGACCCTGCCAGGAGACCATCAGCGAGACCGCGGCCAGGGCCATGCCGACGCCCGGCCCGACATAGGGAATCATGGTTCCGAAGCCTGCGACCGCGCCGATGACCACCGCCAGATCGATCCCTGCGATGGACAAGCCGATGCCGTAGACGCCGGTCAGGATGGCTCCCACGGTCAGCTGCCCGCGGATGAAGCCGCTCAGGACGGCATTCACCTCCCCGAAGCGCCGCGAGACGAGCGGCTCGTAGCGCCTGGGGAACAGGCCGCGGACCGAGGCGACGAAGTCGTCATAGTCGCGCAGCAGGTGGAAGGTGATGACGGGAATGACGAGCAACCCGAAGACGAACACCAGGGCCGAGGCGGTCGAGCTCAAGAACCCCATCGCGAAGCTGGCGGCCGACGGCAGCACCTTCTCGGCCAGTCCCCCACTCTGCTGGCTCAAGGACTCGACCGCGCTCTTGACGTCGGCGGGCAGCGGGCGGCCCGCCATCGCTTCCAGACGAGGGACGGCCTTGACGGTGATGTCCCGGAAGAACTCGGGGATCTTGGCGATCTCGTGGCCGAGCGCCGGGACGAGGTACAGCAGCGCCCCGGTGACCGCCAAGCCGATGACCAGGAACACGACGGCCACGGCGAGGGTGCGCGAGAGCCGGCGGGCCTGAAGCGCATCCACTACCGGATCCAGCGCGTAGGCGAACGCCAGACCGAGCAGGACCGGCACCGCGGCGGCCGGAAGCCAGCTCAGGACTCCAAAGATGCTCAGCAGCAGGGCCGTCAGGCCGGCCGCCCAGACCAGGTCGGTCTTTCGCCCCTCGGCTTCGCTCAGGCCTCCCGGGTTGGGGTCGACTGGCGGTGGAGACGCGGGCACCGGGGCAACGGGCGGGGGGCTCGCAGGGGCGGCCTGGGCAGAGGGCTCCTGCGGTTGGGACTGGGGCTGGGGCTCGATGACGCGCCTCCGGTCGGCTCAACGAGCCGGACGGCGCGAGAAGAGGACGAACCGGCCGGCATACTGGGTGGCCGCGACGACCAGGCACTCGGCAGCGATGTAAGCCGTGGCCAGGACGAAACCGGCGAGGCGTGGAGCGTACGTAATCTGTCCGAGCAGGGCAAGGATGACCGCCGTGTTCGTGAAGAAGGTCGCGTACTTGCCGAACCTGCTCGGCACGACGGCCACCTCCCCTTGCCGGGACGCTCGCAAGGCAAGCCCCACGGTCAGCACCACCACATCCCTGGTCAGCGAGAGCCCAAGAAGCCAGACGGGCAGCTGGCGGTGGGCGACGAGCACGCTGAGGGCGGCCAGGCCCAGCACCTTGTCGGCGACTGGATCGAGGAGTGCCCCGACTCGGGTCCGTTGGCCGAGCAACCGGGCAAGGGTGCCGTCAACGATGTCACTGAGTGCCGCTATGGCGAAGAGCAGCACGGCTGCGTGGAGGGCTCCCGAGAGGTAGGTCGCCAGGAAAGGGGGGACCAGCGCCAAGCGCAGCGCGGTGATGAGGTTGGGGGTGGACCAGATGGGTCCCCAGTGGGTCCAGGAAGTCTCGGGCCCCGAGGCTCGCAGTGGGCGCCTGAACATGCTGATGGCGACCGAAGCGGCGAGAGGTTCGCCGCTGGGTCGCCATCAGGCTGCTCACGACGTCTCGTGAATCCCACCCTCCGCTACAGTGCGGAGGCTACTTGCTCACGGCGGTGTCGCGCTGGCGGTTCCAAGCGGTCCAGGCATCCTTGGCCTCGTCGGCCTCGGACATCGCGGTGGGAGCCGAGGGGACACCGGCAGCGCTCACCTTGATCTGCATCATGGCGCCGACGAGCTGCTCCCACTTCTCCTTGGTCACTTCCTGGGGACCCGCCACCTGGACCCGCTCGCCCTTCTTGGGGGCCGGTGCGGAGGTCTGAGCCTGATTGCCCGCGACCGCGACCGTGCCGTCGTACACCTTCACGGTGACCGCCTTGGACTTCTCGGCGTCGACCCGGAAGACGGTGCCACGCACGCCTGCCACCGCACGTTCGGTGGTGACCTCGAAGTTGCGCTCGCTGCCGAAGACGCTGGTCACCTTCGACCAGACCTTGCCGAGCAACAGGGTGCCCTTGAAGGAGCGGCTGGTGTCGGTGAAGGACGCCTCTTCGAGCTTGAGCTTGGAGGCCGGGCCCAGGCGCACGACGCTCTTGTCGCCCAGGGTGATCTCCAGCTTGCCGTTGGCGCCCGTCTCCACGAGGTCGCCCTGCTCCACGGTCCCCTTCATCGCCAGGCTGATGGGCTTGGCCTGTTTGTCGGCCGGGGTCCTGGTGGCGCTGCCTTCCAGGAAGCTGACTTCGCCAGCGGCGGCCATGGCGGTCGCCGGCAACAGCGCGGCGGCCAACAGCGTGCAGATCGTCCTCATCGCGACCTCCCGTTTGCTTCCAGAAAGAGCTTCATCCGGATGGCGCCAACTCGACCTTGAGCCTCGTCCGGGCGTTCCCAGCGGCCAGCTCGACCGTGTAGGGCCTGAAGCCGGCCTTCCTCACCTCGATGCGATGCCCCCCGTTCGACAGAGGGAGCATCCGTCCTTCCACGTCGGCACAGGTGCCCTGGAGCACCCCGTCGACCGCTACCTCCGCCTCCCCCGGGCTGCACTGCAAAACAAGCCCCGGCTGGATGTCCCTCGCCTGGCTCAGCGCCTCCGAGTGCTGGGCCAGCAGGCTGTCCATCGGGCCAGGCGCCGCGTGGCAACCGCAGAGCCCGATGGACGATGCCAGAAGAAGGACGGTGCGGACCTTCGGGCGACTCACTTGCCCAGCGCCAGCTCCAAGGTGTTGTTCGTGGCCTTGGTCACGTTGACGGTCACGCCCTTGAACACCTTGCCCTGAAGATCGCCGGCCAGCGTGTCCACCGAGCCCGCGTAGGTGACCTGCATATTGCCGGTGTTCTTCTCGAAGCGGGCCGAGGAGATGTCCTTGACGCCGCGCACCTGGTTGCGCAGCAGGTCCTTGAACGCGTTGAGGATGCCGAAGTCGCGAACGCCGGTGACGGTGACCGCGACCGCCATCCCGCTGGCCTGCTTGCGCCACGCCTCGAACAGCGCGTTGCGGACGTCCTTGACCGCCTTGATCGAAGCCTGGTCGGTCACCTTGGTGCTGGCATCGGCTCCGCCGATGAGCGAGCGGACCGTAACGGTGTCGGTGACGTCGGCGATGGCTTCGGCGGAGTCGGTGGAGGTGATGGTGATGGCGCTGCGCGCGGTGGCGATCCAGAATCTTGCCGCCCACTTCGCCCTCGGTGACGGTGGTGTTCACCTGGCCGTAGACGACGACGTCGGCGCCGACGAGGTTGGCGATCTCGTTGGCCTCCTGCGGGTTGGCGATGCCCTGCAGACCGGCCTTCTGCTTGAGCTTCCCCTCGGCGACGTTGGGGTCGATGGTGGTGAAGCCGTCCTTGCGCAGCTGCTCGCGCAGCCGGGTGTCGAAGATGCCGTGGCGGACGACGGCGACGGCCTGGGTGCCGCCCTTGGAGCCGACCGTCTCGGTGCTGTTGTCGGAGATCATCACGAAGATGCGCTTCTGCTTCTTGATGTGGAGCAGGGTCTTGATGGCCACCACATCCTTGTCCATCTCGGCCTGCGTCACCTCGGCGCGGACCTTGACCTTCACCACCTGGTCGGCCTTGGCCGTGTCGATGATCTTGAACTCGCGCACGTACCCGACGGCGTGGGTGGCGATGAAGTCCTGGACCAGCGTGTTGTCCTTGACCTCGCTGTAGCTCGACACGTACGCGCCCATGGCCTGCTGCACCGCTTCGCGCAGTGCGGCGTCGCGGGCCTTCTCTTTTGCGGTGGCCTCGTCGTCGTTGATGATGGCCGCCTCACCCGTCGCCTCGACCACCTTCACCGCCGGCCCCGGCTCGGCCGCCTTGGCGGGCTCCGCCGCCATCGCTCCGCTCGACACCAGGCCCAGCGCGGCCACGATTGCAATCAGGAGATTCTTCATGACGCACCTGCTCCTTCCGGACGCGGCCACGCCAGGCGGGCCGCGAGCGTAGAGTTCGTTAGAGCGCTCACTCGCTGACGATGATGACCCGGCCCTCGCCCAGGTAGGCGACGTTGCCCTTGGGGTCGCGCAGCTTGTCGGCATCGGCATTGGCGATGACGAGGTCGCTGGCGCCCTGGACGCGCAGGGCCTTGATGATCAGGGGCTTGGCGCCGACGCGGGCGCTCTTCTTGGCCTCATCGACCGACTTGAGGTAGCCGGCGATGCCGTTGGTCTTGAGGGCTTCCGTGGCGACGACGGTGGAGGAGTAGACCTCCTTGCCGGCCTCGTCGACCAGCCGCGGCGCGAGGGCGGGCTTGGCCTTGAGCTTGGAGGCATCGACGACCAGGCCGGTGTTGGTGGGCTCGCCGTTGGCGGGGAGCTTGGGCGCCTCGGCGGCCTTGGCGGGCTCGGCCGACGGGGGCGGAGGAGGAGGCACCACCTCGGTGTAGAGGTCGGCGATGCTCATCTCGACGTCGATCTCGACGCCGCCATCGTTGTAGTAGCGGGTCCCAACGCGCTTGAACGCCTTGGCTTCGCCCTCGAGCTTGGCGCGCAGGTCGTCGGAGCCGCCCATGGCGTCGCCGACGGTCCGCTCAGAGGTGATCTGGATGCCCTTGAGCACCGCCAGGATGTTGCGCAGCGCGTCCAGCTCCGCCGCCTTCTCCGCGCCGATGCGCGCGGCGGCGACCGAAGGGGCGTTGAGCGCCGGAGCACCGCGGCCGGTGGCCTTGATGGTCTTGGCAGCCCAGTCCACACCGGGGGCAGCCGGGGGGACCTTCGGGGTCGGGGTCTTGGTCTCGCCAGCAAAGGCGAGCGCGGGGACAAGCGAAAGAACGACCAGCAGCCTCTTCATGATTTCCTCCCAGCCTCGGCACATCCAGGTTGGCGCCCAGGAGCAAACACGATGGCGCCGTTTGGAGTCAAACCGTCGGCCGGAAGGTCTCACCCTTCGGGCCCGCCGTTCTGTGATGCCGCTCACTAAAGCGATTTCAGGGGGTTGGACGCTTGGAGAGCGGAATCGATTCGAAGGACGGCGGGCCGATCGCAACCGGACTAAGCGTGTGCGGGCGCTCGCGCCACGTAGCGCTCGATCAGGCGGCGGTGATAGTCGGTGATGAGCGTGAAGCGCACTCCGTTGCCGGAGACCTTGCCTCGGCGGGCATCGCGCACGATCTCGCCTTCGGCGTAGATGACTTCCTTGCTTCCCGGCAGTTGGAACTGCACGCCGACGCGAGCCTCGCCAGCCTCCGGCTCGAGCAACTGCGCCAGGTAGATCCCTTCAGGGCTGATGTCCTTCGCGCGGGCCATGAACGGCACGCCGTTGATGAACTTGTTGAGGTAGACGTCGAGGGGAACGCGGCGGCTGATGCGCTTCTCGGTCATGGCTCTTCTCCTGTCGCAAAACAGGGCCGCTCAGGTGGGTTGCGCCCTGTAGCGACAGGTTACGGCTGGTCGGCGGTAACGCAAGAAAACCGCCGTCCTCCCGCTCGCCACCTCACTCTCCAGGCGGCGAATTGCCATAGAGCAGCCGCACCGGGCCGTACTCCGACAGGTCGCCGATGCGGTCGGGGTCGCCGACCACCACGATCTCCAACGCCTCCGGGTCGAGGATCTCCCGGGCAACCGCCGTGACCTGCTCGGCCGAGACCGCGGTGAGCCGGGCCCGGAAGGTCTTGAAGTAGTCCGCCGGATACCCCTGCTGGTCGGACTGGGCGCGCATGGAGGCGGCGAGCGCCGCGGTGTCGAAGCGGAAGGCGTAGGCATTGATCGCCGCTTCCTTGGCCATGGCCACCTCGGCCTCGGTCGGCGGCCGCGCCCCGCGGATGGCGTCCATCTCCTCGATGCAGCGCGCGATGACCTCGCGCGCGCTCTCGGGCTTGGTATCGGCGGCGAGGAGCACCAGGCCCTTCACGGGACCCGGGCCGATGCTCGAGTCCACCGAGTAGGCGAGGCCACGCTTGTCGCGGATCTCCGTGTAGAGCCGCGACGAGCCCTCCCCGCCCCCGAGGATGGCGTCGAGGAGCCGGACGGAGTACTCGCGCGGGTCGTGGCGCGCGAGCCCCAGGTGGCCCAGGCGGATCTTCGCCTGCGCTCCGCCCGTGGGCACGATGATGACCTCCCGGGCTTTTCGCGCCGGCGGCTGCGGAAGCTTGCGGGCGGTGGGCGTCCCGGCCGGCCAGTCGGCAACCTGCGCGGCGATCTTCTGCAGCGCGGCGTCGGCGTCGATGTCGCCGGTGACCACGAGCCGGATGGCGTTGGGGACCACGGCCCTGCGATGCAGCGCCACCAGATCCTCGCGCGCGATGGCCGCCAGCGTCTCCAGGGTCGGCTCTCGGGCGAACGGGCTGGTGACGCCCCACAGGGCCTGCACGAAGGCGACTTGCGCCACGTGTGCGGCGTCGTCCTGCCTTCGGGCCACCGCGTCGCGCCCCTGGTCGAGCACCCTCGAGAGCGCGGCCGGCTCGAAGCGCGGCCGGCGCAGCATCTCGAGGAAGAGCGGCATCGCCCGCTCGAAGTCCGCGGCCCGGAACTCCATGGCGAGGTCCGCGTTCTCGTCGCCCGCCTCGGCCCCCACGAGCGCCGCCATGTCCTCGACCGTGCGGTCCACCTCGTCGGCCGAACGCGACCCGGCCCCGCCGGTCTGCAGCGTCGTCCAGGTCACCTGCGTCAGCCCCACCTTCTCCGGCGGGTCATCGAGGTTGCCCAGCGTCACCACCGCGTGCAGTTGCACGAGCGGAACCGTCCGGTCGGGCAGCAGGTAAACCGTCATCCCGTTCGGCAGCCTCTCGATTCGCGGCTCCGGCGGCTCGAACTGGAGGGGCTCGACGTGGAGGCTCGACGGGTCCTTCTGCAGGGCCGGCGGAAGCTCGAAGAAGGAAGTTGCAGCGCGCTCGCCTCCCCTGCGCTCGCCGCTCATCGCGGCACAGCCCGAGGCCAGCAGCAGGACCGGAAGAATGAAGGACGCTTTCATGGGGCCTCCTTCGCCGCCGGCGCGTTCGGGCGCACCAGACGGACCACGGTGCGGTTCTCCGGCACGAGGTACTTGCGCGCGGTCGCTCGCACGTCCTCCGCGCTGATCGACGCGACGGTCTTGCGGTGGTCGGCGAGGTAGCGCCAATCGCCCGCGACGGCCTCGAAGAAGCTCAAGGTCTCGGCCAGGCCCTGGTTGGTCGCCAACTGCCGCGAGAAGTCCGCATCCAGCTTGGTGCGCACCCTCGCCAGCTCCTCCGGCGTCGCCAGCTCCTCCCGCAGCTTGTCGAGCTCGGCGACGAGCGCCTTCTCCACTGCGTCCAGCGGCTTGTCCGCCAACGGGGTCGCCAGCACCACGAACAGGTGCGGCAGCCGGGCGCCGGGGAGCATGGCCGCGGTCACGTCCGAGCACAGCCCCTGCTCAGTCACGAGCGACTTGTACAGCCGCGAGGTCCGCCCCTCGGCTGCGAGCAACTGGATGACGTCGAAGACGTAGTCGTCCCGCGTCGGCAGGGTCGGCTTGAGGTAGGCCACGGCGAGCTGCGAGGCCGCGTCGAAGTAGACGGTGGAGCGCCGCTCGCTCAGCCGCGGCGGCTCGGTCGCCGGTGGCGGCGGAGGCGGCGGCCGCGCAGGCACGGCGCCGAAGGTCCGGTCGAGCAGCGCCTTGGTGGCCTCGATGTCGATGTCGCCCACGATGGCTCCCACCGCGTTCGCCGGCGCGTAGTGGGCCTCGTGGAACTCGAGGGCGTCGCGCATCGACAGCGACTCCAGGTCCGCCGGGTAGCCCACCGTCGGCCAGCGATAGGGGCTGGTGGTGAAGGCGACGTTTCCGAGCTCCTCGAGGAGCTGGCCGATGGGCTCGCTCTCCACCCGTTCCCGCCGCTCCTCCATCACCACCGACCGCTCGGCGTAGAAGTCCCTGGGCACCGGCGCCGCCAGCCGCGACGCCTCCAGCAACGCCCACAGCTCCAGCCGGTTGGCCGGCAAAGAGACGTAGTAGCTCGTGAGGTCCTTGTCGGTCTCGGCGTTCAGGTTCGAGGCGCCGTTGCGCACCAGGATCTCGGTGAGCGCGTTGCCGTGTTCGAGCGCCCGGGCCCTCTGCGACAGATCGTCGATGCGGGACTTGAGGTTTCGCGACTCGGTGTCGGAGATTCCTGGTTTGGCGAGCTCGTCACCCGTCTTGGCGATCTCCCAGGAGCACCGCCTTCTCCTTCGGCCAGTCCTTGGACCCCAGGGCCGCGGTGCCCTTGAAGGCCAGGTGCTCGAAGAGGTGGGCGAGCCCGGTCTTTCCCCGCTGCTCGTCGGCGCCGCCAGCCTTCACCCGCACGTAGGCCGTGAAGACCGGCGCCGTGCCGCGCCGCACCAGCAGGAACTTCATCCCGTTGGCCAGCCGATGCTCCACCACCATCTTGCGCAGGTCGGTCTCCGCTCGGGCGGGCAGCGCCGTGAGCACCACCAACACCGAGAGCAGCGCAGCCAGTCGTGCCTTCACGCGTCCTCCGAGTCCGCCCTCCGAAAGCGAGCGGACACGCTTCCTAGGCCCGAGCAGGGGCCGGGAGCAAGTCCGTCGGATCGTGCAGGCGGGGGTTCGTCGCTCAGCGGGCGGGGGCGGCCTTGCGTCGCGCAGCGAGCATCGCCTCGAAGGACCGGCCCACCTTCTGCGCCAGGATGAGCAGCTCGCCGACGTCGGGCGGGGTGAACTGGCCAGGCCCCTGGTCGACGTAGAGGACGTTCACCACCCGTCCGGCGGCGAGCAGAGGCATCAGGAGCGCGGTGCGCGGCTCGCCCTCTCCCAGCGCCTTGAGGAACATCACCGTCGTCATGTCCCGGCGCAGGGGGCCCAGGAAGTGGCTGCGGCTGTCGCGCACCAGCTTGAAGGTCGAGGCGTTCTTGAGCGAGAGCGCCACCTTGCGGGCGGCGTTCGGCGCCAGCGCCTGTCCTGCCCCCAGCCAGCCGATGGCGCTCTCCCCCTGGATGTTGAGCAGCATCGCGCGCCGGAACTTTCCGGCCGCGAAGCGCAGGACGATGCGCGCGATGTCCTCGCGGTCGGTGATGGCGGCCAGCGCCTTCTGCGCGTCCGCGAAGCTGATGGGCGCGGCGTCCACCGGAGCCGGCCCGCGACGGTCGCGCTTGCGCCGCTCGGCCAGGCCTGGGGGCGGCCCCTGGTTGGGCTCGCTGCGCCGGTCGGTCTGGCGGTCGTCGAACACCGGCGGCGCCAGGCTCGATCCGCGCGGCTGGGCGGCTGGGATCGGCGGGCCCTGGACCTGCAGCGGCTCCGGAGGCGGCGCCACTGGGTGCGGCAACGGAGCACGAAGCTGTCGCTGGTTCCAGGCGTTGTCGCTCGCGGGCGGAGCGGCTGCTGCGGCAGCCACCGGGGCGACCACCGGTTCCTCCGCCGGCAAGGGCACTCCGACGATGACGTCCTCGACGATGAGCGCTTCCTCCAGCTCCTCCGGCTCGCCGCCGGCCGCCGACTTGCCGCTCATGGCGTCGGCATAGATGGAGGCGAATTCGTCCTCGCTCATCAGGTCGATTTCTTCGCGCTCGAGCTCGGTCGCCTTGGCGCCCTCGCGCTTCTTGCGCACGGCGTTCAGGTCCACCTCGCGAACCGGGCGGAAGGCCTTGCAGTAGCGGCGCAGGAGCTGCGCCATGCGGAATTCGCAGACCACGACCGGCATCACCCGCAAGCCGGTGGCCACCGCGACCTGGTCCCGGGCCTCGATGTCATCGGGGTCGAGGACGAGCAGGTAGAGCTTGTGCCCGTCGATCCGCGCGGGGAGCAGGTCCTTGTCGTCGCAGACGGTCGGCGAGACGGACGCCAGGGCCTCGGGCGAGGGGACGATCTCCCCGAAGGCGCAGACCACGCGGTGCTGGGCACCCAGGGCGCGCGCCAGCTGTTCCTCCGTCGCGTGCCCCAGCTCGACCAGGTTCGTCCCGATGCGCCCGCCGTGCAGCACCTGCGCCTCGAGCGCCTCGTCGAGCTGGTCCTGCCTCAACACCCCGGACTGAATCAGGATCTCGCCGATCAACATGGCGCCCATGCTACACCGGCTCCTCCGCCACGCTTCATTGGATCCATGCGGCCGGTTGCGGCTATCCTCCTGCCCCCGCTCGGACAAAGAAGCCCATGCGCACCCTGCTGATCGTCGACGACAACGTGGAGCTGGCGAGCCTGCTGGCGGTCGTAGCCGAGGTTCACGGCTTCGCTCCTCGCGTGGCCCACACGGGCCTGCAGGCCCTCGAGCAGATCGAGAAGGAGGCGCCCGAGGCTGCGCTGGTCGACCTGCACCTGCCGGACATCGCGGGCCAGGAGCTGCTCAAATCGCTCAACGCCCGCGGGGTCGTCACCTTCGCCATGAGCGGCGTCTTCAAGGGCGAGCAGTTCGCGCGAGCCGCCGTCGAGACCTACGGCGCCAAGGCCTACTTCGAGAAGCCCTTCGCCGCCCGCGACGCGATGGTGAAGATGGTGGGCCTCGTCAACGCCAAGGGCTCTTCCACCGCGGGTCCCGACCCCACGCCTTTCTCGACTGCGAAGCCGCTCTCCAGGCTGCCGACCGTGGACTCGCTCATCGCCAAGGCGCAAGCCGAGATCGCTGCGCAGGCCGTGGCGCGCGCCAGCCCACCCCCGCCGGTCACTCCCGACGACGTCCCCTCCGTCGAAGAGCTGCTCGAGAAGGCAGCCAGGGAAGCAGAAGGAGTCGAAGCCCCTGCCTCCCCTCCGCCCGCCCCTTCGCCGGAGTCCGACTCGCTCGACCTGGGCGAGGACGAGGACGCCGAGGCGGCCAGGCCCGTCGCCGTGCCGCCCCTCGAGGCGATGGAGCCGGCTGAGACGACTGGGATCTTCGCGGGCGGTTCTGCGAAGCCGATCGAAGCCGAGATCAAGATCGAGCCGGTCGCCGAAGCCGAGGCGCGGCCCGTCGCCGAGGATGCAGCCGCACCGGCCGACGAAGCGTCTCCGGCCCCCTCCTCAGCAGTCCCCCCGCCCGTACCGGCCGACGCCGACGCAGATGAGGAACCGCCGGCGGCCGCTCCGGCCCCTCCACCCGAGGAGGCGGCTGTCGAGCCCGCCGCACCTGCGGAGCCGGTCCAGGAGCCCCGTCCCGAGCACCGCGAGCCTTGGGTTCCGCCGCCCGAATCGCTGCGCCGGCCCGACCTGTCGCTCGACACGCCCCTGCCCCTCCACCCCGGCACGCTGGCGGCGCTGCTTTCGCGCTTCGCCGCCCGGCGCGCGACCGGCGAGCTGCGCATCAAGCGCGGCGAGGTGCTCAAGGTCATCGGGATCAGGGACGGGCAGATCGTCTTCGCGGCGTCCAACCTGTCGAACGAGCGGCTGCCCCGATGGGCGCTGCGTACCGGGAAGCTGCCCGCCAACCGCGTCCAGGAGCTGCAGTCGGAGCTCAAGAAGGGCGCACGGACCTGCGAGGCCCTGGTCAACATGGGCCTCGTCACCGCCGACGAGCGGATCAAGCTCATCGCCGGCCTGGTGCGGGAGATCGTCTGGACGCTGCTCGACGCCGAAGGCGGCGAGGCCATCTTCGTGACCCGCGCCCCGCCGCGCAAAGGGCTGCTCCCGTTGGCGCTCGACCCCCTCGCCGTCGTGCTGCGCGGCTATCGCCACGTCTTCTCGCTGGTGCGGCTGCGCGAGCTGGTCGACGCCGAGCGGCGCTTCGTCCACTGCCAGGACCTGCCCTGGACGGTGGACGAGCTCGGCCTCGGGCCCAAGGAGGCGACCCTCTTCGCCGCCGCCGACGGGTCCAAGACGCTCGAGGACCTGCTGCTCCTGAGCGAGCTCGAGGAGCGCGAAGCGCTGGTCACGCTGGTGGCGTTGACGCACCTGGGGCTGCTCGAGACGCGCGCCCCTCCGCGCCGCCGCATCGTGCTGGGCTGAGGCGACCGAGCGGGCGGGCCCGACGACCGCTCAGTGCTCTTCCAGCGCCGCCAGCGCATAGCGGGCCGCCCGGGCGAGCATCGTCGGGTCGGCTGGCAGGTCGGGGATGAAGCCCAGGAGCGGCGCCTCCTTGACGCCCTTGGTCGCCTCGACGGTGTTGCGGTAGGCGCGCCGCGCCGCCTGGTGGTCTCCCAGCCGCTCGGCGAGCCGGCCCGACCAGTAGTGCGCCAGCGCCAGGTTCGGCGCCAGGAAGATGGCCCGGTTGACCTCGCGCAGCGCCTCCTCGACCCCGCGATCGCCCTGCTCCGAGCAGGCGATGCCCAGGAAGAGGTGGGCCTCGGCGCACAGGGGCTCGACCTCCAGCGCCTTGCGGTAGTCGGCCTGGGCGGTAGCCAGGTCGCGCACCACCAGCATCAAGTTTCCGTGCGTGAGCAGTAGGGCGAGGTTCTCCGGCGCCTTCGCCAGCTCCTTCTCCAGCCGCTTGGCGGCCTCGGAGAAGCGGCCCTGCTCCATCAGCTGGTTGGCGTCCTCGAGCGGCTCGTGCGGTGCCGCCGGCGCGGCGGGCGCCGCCGACGCCCGCGCGACCATTCGCGGCGTCAGGCGCGGGTGGTGCTTGGGCGTGAGCCGGGGAGTGGCCGAGCGCGCCGGCGGCTTGGCCTCCTCCTTGACCTGCTTGACGGCCTTGGAGGGCTCGGCGGGCGCGGCCCCGGGGCGCCGGTACAGGAAGGCCCCCTGCACCTCGGTGAGCACGAAGTCGATGCTCACCCGGAAGAGCGACTCCGAGTAGCCCAGCGCCAAAAAGCCGCCCTCCGCCAGCGCGTCGTGGAAGCGCTGCAGCACCCGCACCATGCCCTCGCGCTCGAAGTAGATGAGCACGTTGCGGCAGAGGATGAGGTCCCAGGGCGGGCCGTCCTTGGGCAGCGGGTAGTGGCCGTGGCCGGCGAGGTTGTGCGGCTGGAAGCGCACCCGCGCGCGCAGCTCCGGCCTGGCCTGGAAGAGCGGGCCTTCGCGGGTGAAGTGGCGCTCGAGCGCCGCGTCGGGCACGCCGCCCATGCGGTGCGGCGCGAAGCGCCCCGCCGCCGCGACCTCGACCGCCTGGGGGTTGACGTCGGTGGCCAGGATGTCCGCCCCGTCCATCTCCACGTCGAGGTCGGCGAGCACCATCGCCAGCGAGTACGGCTCCTCGCCCGTCGCGCAGCCGGCCGACCAGATGCGCAGCCGCCGCATCTCGCGCCGCGCCTGCTTGAGCAGGTCGGGGATGACCTTGCGCAGCGCCTTGAACTGCGCGGCGTCGCGGAAGAACTCGGTCTTGCCCACCGTCACCAGGGGCATCAGCGCGCGCAGCTCTTCGTCGCCGCCCTGGCCCCCGAGCAGGTCGACGTAACGCTCGGGGTCGGCGACCCCCAGCGCCGCCATCCGCGCCATCAGCGCCAGCCGCAGCCCCGCCCCCGTCTCCGAGGCCGGCCGCATGCCGATCCGCTCGAGCAGGATCCGCCCCAGCCGCGCCACCGCCTGGTCGATCGTCGTCGTCGCCGCCGTCCTCGGGCCGGACGGGCCGTCCTCGCGCGCGCTCACCGGCCTGCCCCCGCCGCGGCCGCCAGCTCGCGGACCACCGCGTTGAGCACCGAGGCCATCTCGTCGATGCTCACCACCCGCTCCACCGCCCCCGCCTCCACCGCCGCGCGGGGCATGCCGTACACGGTGGAGGTGGCCTCGTCCTGGGCCAAGGTCCGGCCGCCCGCGTTGCGGATGGCGAGCAGCCCGTCGGCGCCGTCGCGGCCCATGCCGGTGAGCACCACTCCGCAGGTGCGCGGGCCGCAGTGCTGGGCCAGCGAGTGGAAGAGCTTGGTCGCCGAGGGCCGGAAGCCCTCGAAGGCGGGCGACTCCTCGAGCACGACCCGGTTGCTCTCGTCGATGGTCAGGTGCACCCCGGAGGGCGCGACGAACACCGTGCCTGGCACCAGCGCCTCGCCGTCGACCGGCTCCTTGACGCGGAAGCCGCTCTCGGAGGCGAGCCAGCCGGTCAGCCCGTCCACGAAGCCGTCGGAGATGTGCTGGACGAGGCAGACCGGGGCCGGCAAGTCGCGCGGCAGGCCCTTGAGCAGGATGGCCACGGCGCGCGGCCCCCCCAGCGAGGCGGCGATGCCCACCACCGGCGGGCCGGCGATGGCGGTCTGCTCGCGCTTCTTGTTGCGGCGGCCGCGCACGTGCTGGATGACGCGCACGCCGGCGAGCAGCTTGAGCCGGTGCATCAGCTCTCGCGCGAAGCCCTCGCGCCCCGCCGCCGGGCGGGGCATCACGTCGAGCGCCCCCATGGCCAGCGCCCGGAAGGCCTCCTTGCCGCCCACCGCCCCGGCCAGCATCAGGATGGGGGTGGGCCGGAAGGCCATGATGTCCTGCACCGCGGTGTAGCCCTCGTCCGCCGGCAGGGCGGAGTCGACGACCACCACGTCGGGCTGCAGGTCCTGGCACTTTCGGGTCGCCTCGGCGGCGGTCCGGACCACGCCGGCGACGGAGAAGCCCACGCTATTGCGCAGGGCCTCGCCGAGCTCGACCCGAAGCTCGGCATCGTTGGTGACCAGCAGGACTCGGAGGGCAGCGGCGCGGGAAGCTCGGCATCGAGCGGGTACTCTACCCTGCCCGCGCCGGGTCAGGACAGCCGCGCGAAGGTCTGCACCAGCGTCTCGGACGACAGCTCGCCCTTGACGAGGTAGGCGTCGGCCCCGGCGTCCAGGCCGCGGCGGCGGTCCTCGGGCGAGGCCAGCGAGGTGAGGATGACCACCGGGATCTTCATCGTCGCCGGGTCGGCCTTGAGCCGGCGCGTCAGCTCGATGCCGTCCATGCGCGGCATCTGCACGTCGCACAGCACCAGGTCGTAGGCCTGGCCGGCCATCTTCTCCAGGCCGTCCTGCCCGTCCACCGCCTCGTCCACCGCATGGCCGAGCGCGCGCACCAGCGCCGTCTCGGTGGCGCGGGCGATGGGCGAGTCCTCGACCAGCAGGATGCGCAGCTTGCGGTCCTGGACCCGCGCGACCGCGCCCTGCCCGCCGCTGCGGCGGATCTCCGCGAGCACGTCGGGGACGTGCAGCAGCACCGCCACGCTGCCGTCCTCGAGCGCGGCGGCGCCGGCCAGGAACGGGGCGCCCTTGAGGAAGTCGCCGCCGCACGGCTTGACCGCGACCTCGCGCTCGCCGACGAAGCCGTCCACCACGAAGGCCGCGCGGTCCTCGCCGTGCTGGACGAAGACGCACAGCGGCGCCTCGGGGACCGGGGCGCTCTTGAGCTTGAGCAGCGAGGCGAGCTCGACCAGCGCCACCGGGCGGCCGCGGAACTCGACGGCCTCGCGCCCGGCGACCCTCGTCCGCTCGTCGGGCCGCACCCTTCCGACCGCCTGGACGTCCACCGCGGGGATGCCGAAGGCGTCGGCGCCCAGCCGCACCAGGAGCACCCGCATCAGCGCCAGCGACTGCGGCAGGCGCAGCGACATGCGGGTCCACTTGCCCGGCACGCTCGAGACGGCCACCGAGCCGCCCAGCGCCTCGACCTTCTTCTTGACCACCGCCATGCCCACGCCGCGGCCGGACAGCTCGGTGACCTCGTCGCGGGTGGAGAAGCCGGGCAGGAAGATGAGGTCGATGGCCTCGCGGTCGGAGAGCGCGGCGGCCTGCGGCGCGGTCATCACCCGGCGGGCGACGCTGACTTCGCGCAGGCGCTGGGCGTCGATGCCGCGGCCGTCGTCCTCGACGTCGAGCGCGAGCATGCCGCCGTCGGCGCGCACGCGCACGGCGATGCGCCCGGCGCGAGGCTTGCCGTCCTTCTCGCGCGCCTCCGGGCTCTCGATGCCGTGGTCCACCGAGTTGCGCAGCAGGTGCACCATCGCGTCGCGCACCTCGCCCAGGACGCCGCGGTCGACGCCCACCTCGGCGTTGTCGACGAAGAGCTCGACCTCCTTGCCCTGCTGGCGGGCGACGTCGCGCACCGCGCGGGGGAAGGCGGCGAAGACGGTGGAGAGCGGGACGAGCCGTGCCTCGGCCACCTGCTCGGCCAGCCGTTCGAGGTAGCCGCGCAGCGCGTTGGTGCCGTCGGCGTTCTGGCGCACGAAGCGGAAGGTGTCGTCGCGCAAGAGGTGCAGGTCCGACTCGAGCCGCGTCAGCGCGGCCTGCTCGTCGGGCACCTTGCTCGCCACCCGGTCCACGAGCGCCAGGAAGCGGTCGCCCATGCGGTTGACGCGCTGGATGAGCCCGCCGAGGTCCCCGGCCCGAAGGTTGGCGCGGGCGCCTTCGACCAAGAGGTCGCCGGCGAGCGCGCCCAGCAGGTCGAGCGCGTCGACCGCCACGCGGATGGAACGGCCGGCGTCGCGCGCCCCGCCGTCCCCGACGGGCTTCTCCTCGGCAGGCTTGGCCTCGGCCTTGGGCTTCTCGGCGACCGGCTTGGTCGCCGGCGCGGCCTGAGCGGGCGCTGGCGCAGAGGGAGCGGCCGGCTTGGCGGCAACAGGTGCCGGTACGCTCGCGCCCGCCGAGGCGGCCGCAGGCGGTGCCGCCTTGCCCGCCGCCTGGAGGAGCGTCGCGACCAGGTTGGCCGTGGCGTCGTGAGGCTTCTCGGCTGCGGGCAGGTCGTCGAGCAGCTCGCTGACGAGGTCGCCCGACTGCAGGAGGAGGTCGGTGGCGGTCCCCAGCGTCGCGCGCCCGTCGCGGGCGGCCTTGAGCAGGTCCTCGGCGGCGTGGGCCAGCTCGCCGATGCGCGGCAGGCCCAGCATGCGGGCCTCGCCCTTCATCGTGTGCAGCTCGCGGGCGACGTCGTCGGCGGGCCCCTCGGCCTTGGGGTCCTTCTCGAGCGCGAGCAAGGCGAGGCCAATCTTCTCCAAGCGATCCGCGGTGACGTCGCGGAACTTGGAGAGCAGCGACTTGCGCAGGGCCTCGGTGTCCAAGGCTTAGCTACTCCACGTGGAAGCGCTTGATGAGCTCGGCCAGGCGGCTGGCCAGCCCGGTGAGCTCGGTGGACGCGCCCGTGGCCTGCTTGGAGGCCTGGGTCGTCTGCCGGGTGACCTCCTCGATCTCGCCCATGGAGGCGACCACCTGCTCGGTGGCGGTGCGCTGCTGCTGGGTGGCGAGGTTGATGACGCGGGCGGCGTCGCTGGTCTCCTGCACGCCCGAGAGGATGCCCTCGACGCTGCCCGAGGCGACCGAGCCGAGCCGCTCGCCCTCCTCGGTGGCCTTGCGGCTGGCGTCGGCGGCGCCGGCCGCGGCCTGGGTGGCCTCGCGGATCTCGGCGATGAGGTTCTTGATCTCCTTGGTCGAGTCCATGACGTTCTCGGCCAGGCGGCGCATCTCGGCGGCGACGATCGAGAAGCCGCGGCCCGCCTCGCCCGCGCGGCTGCCCTCGAGCGCGGCGTTGAGGGCCAGGAGGTCGGAGCGGTCGGCGATCTCGTCGATGACGTCGACCACGGTGCCGATCCGCTCGACGCGCTTGGAGAGCTTGGCGATGGACTCGACCACCGCCATGCCGTCCGAGCGGATCTGCTGCATGGCGACCACGAACTCGCTGATGGCGTCCTTGCCGCTGCGCGCGGCGCCCAGGGTCTCCTCGGCGACGCGGGCGACGGCGCCGGCGTTCTCGGCGATCTGCGCGGAGGCGTGCTTGAGTTCCTCCATGGTGGCCGTCGTCTCGTGGATGGCCGCGGCCTGCTCGGTGGAGGCCGACTCGTGCTGGGTGGAGGCGGCCAGCACCTCGTGCGCCGAGGACGACAGGCGCAGGGCGGCCTCGCTCATCTCCTTGACGAAGGTCTTGAGGGTGCCGACGACGCGGCCAATGCCCTCGACCAGCGGCCGCAGCGCGGGGTTGTCGGGCGCGGCGGCCTCCCAGCCCGCGAGGTTGCCGCTCTCGACGAGCTGGACGAGCGAGACGATGGCGTGGTCGATGCTGTTGGCAAGCACCTCCTCGCGCCGGCGGGAGGCGGCCAGGCGGGTCTCGGTGTTCTCCAGCATCTGGTTCAAGAGCTCGGCGGCTTCCTTGAGCTCGGGCTGGCTGCCGTAGCGGCGCGCGTCGACGCGGCCCGACAGGTTGCCCTTGGCGGCAGCGGCGAGCACGTCGGTGAGCGAGCCGGCGGGGCTCAGCGGGGCGTCGACCTTGCCGTTGGCGGTCTTGGCCTTGCCCTTCCTGGGCTTGCCGGCTGCAGGCTTGGTCTCGTTGGCGTTTTCCATGGGGCCCCCAAGGGCGTTCAGCAGAGGGATACGGATTCCTTTACCAGAGCCTGCAAGTCCAGCAACAGCACGATCTCTTTGACTCCGACTTCGCCCGGCGCTGCGCTTCCCTCCGAACGGCTGTCTTCGGGTGCGAGCCAGGCTCCGATGACGGCGGGGCTGGTGAGGGTTTGCGCGAAGGGCGGCAAGGCGCGCAGCGCTTGAGCGGGAACCCGCTGGAAGCCGAGGAGCCGGTCGATGGGCACCGGGGTCTCGCCCTCGCTTCCCCGCACCACCAGCGCCCGCGCCGACGACTCCCCGCTCGCCCGGTCGACGCGCACGACGTCCCAGGGGTCGGCCGCCCACTTGCGGCCCCCCACCTCGAAGAGAATGAGGTCGACGTCCTGCACGGGCACCAGGGCTACCTCCGGGCGCTCGCCCGCTCGCGCGCCGTGGCGAGCGCTCGGCGAAGGTCGAGCAGGTGCATGGTCTCGGGCGCGGTGATGACGCCGGAGATGAACTCCTTGTCCTCGGTCCCCAGAGGCGGCGGCTGGATGGAGGCGCTGGGCAGCTTGACCAGGCCCAGGACCTCGTCGGCGAGCAGCCCCACGACCATGCCTTCGCTGCGCGCGATGGCCAGGCGGGAGCGCTCGCGGACCTGGGTCTCCCCACGGCCTAGCAGGCGAGCGAGGTCGACGATGGCCACGACGTCGCCGCGGTGCGAGGCGACCCCGACCAGGAACGGAGGCGCGCCGGGCAGCGGAGTGATGGGCGGCGTGCGCACCACCTCCTGCACCAGGCCGGCCTCGACTGCGAACGCGGTCCCGGCGATCTCGATGCGGAACAGCTCGATCTCCGCGATCTTCTGGCTGGCGTTCACGGCCTTCGCCTGCGCGAGAGCCTCCATCAGCGGCTTGGGGGATGCCTGGGATGCTGTCTGTTCCGCCAAGAGCGCCTCCTCCGGAGCCTTTGACTCACGACCTCGGTTCGGCGCTTAGCTTCTCTCCGAGCCGAAGTCTTGAGAGTCCACTGCTTACCGCGAAACAGGCCTTGGCCGCCACGGGGTCGACCCTCGAAGCTCGGTCTGCTACAAAAACGGCATGGCCGCACGGATCCTTGTAATCGACGACAGCCCCATCTCCCGCGACCTCTTGCAGGCCGGCCTCTCGAGCGCCGGCTGGGCGCCCACCGTGGTGGCGGACCTCGCCGGCCTCTGCGCCGCGTTGGACGCGAACACCTTCGACGGCTGCGTGGTCGACCTGGAGATGCCCGAAGCCTTCGGCGACGACGTGGTGGAGTTCTTGCGCAAGAAGCGCGGAATCCAGAAGCCCATCGTCCTCTACTCGGACTACGACCCGGTCGAAGCTGGCCAGGCGGGCGAAGGCGGCCCAGGCCGACGCCTGGGTCAACAAGTCGGAGGGCATCGGCAAGCTCCTGGCGACGATGAAGGCGCTCATCGAGAAGTCGGGGCTCAAGGTCGACGTCGCCCCGCCCCCTCCCCCGCCGCCCTCCCCCGCCCCGGATGCCTCGCCCGATCCGCTGCTCGACACCTCGGCGATCAAGCCTGCCGAGAAGCCGTCGGACAAGCGCCGGGTGATGATCGTCGACGACAGCGAGATGACCGCCAAGCTCATCGAGGCCGAGCTGGGTGCACGCAACTTCCAGGTCGTGCTCGCCGACAGCGTGGACAAGGCCACCCGCCTCATCCTCAAGAAGCAGACCCGGCCCGAGCTCATCCTCTTGGACGTCAACATGCCCAACGTGGACGGGGCCAGCTTCTGCCGGTTCATCAAGGGCAACTCGCTCTTCAAGGGCATCAAGGTCGTGCTCTGCAGCGGGATGGACCACGAGAAGCTCAAGGCCGTGGCCCAGGAGTGCGGCGCGGATGGATTCGTGGCCAAGGACGCGTTCCTCTCCAAGTTCGTGCTGGAGAAGATCGCTGAGGTCGAGCAGGTCATCCGCCCGAAGAGCTGACGTCCAGGCGGTTGAAAAGCTCCTTGATTGAGCGGGGTTCCGCCGTTACCTTAGCGACCTCGGGGGTGCACCCGGCCATCGATGCGGGGCGCCACCTGGGAGCAGGGGTCAACGTCATGCGTCAGATGTTCCGCTCCAAGATCCACCGGGCGACGATCACGCACGCCGACCTGGAATACGAGGGCAGCGTCACCATCGACGAGGGGCTGCTCGAGGCCGCTGGAATCCTCGAGTTCGAGGCCGTCCACGTCTGGAACGTCACCCGCGGAAGCCGGCTGCAGACCTACGCCATCAAGGGCCCTCGGGGCTCCGGCGTCATCTGCGTCAACGGCGCGGCCGCCCACCTCAACAAGCCCCAGGACGTGGTCATCATCGCCACCTTCGGGGAGATGACCGAGGACGAGGCGCGCGAGCACGTGCCCACGGTCGTCCGCGTCGACGGCAAGAACCGGCTCGTCAGCATCGCGGCCGAGCGTCCGGGCCCGCAGATGCCGCTTCAGATCGCAGACGCCTGACCGGGCTCCGCGCTGATCCTTTTCCTCTCGAGCGCCGCGCTCTCAGGCTTGGTCCGTCTCCAGCGCCCGAAAATGACAGAGCGGGACAGGTGCCTCGGCCGGCCCTGCCCCGCTCCTGCGGCTGGTTCCCCCCGCCGCGCAGCTACATGTGCCTGATGATGTTGTCGCCGAACTCGCTGCACTTCAACTCGACGACATCGGAGACGCCCTCGCCCTTCATCAGGCGCGCGAAGTCGTAGGTCACCTGGTGGCTGCCGATGGCGCCGTCCATGCCCTTGATGACCAGGTCCGCGGCCTCGAGCCAGCCCAGGTGCCGCAGCATCATCTCGCCGGAGAGGATGACCGAGCCCGGGTTGACCTTGTCCAGGTCGGCGTACTTGGGCGCGGTGCCGTGCGTGGCCTCGAAGATGGCGTGGCCGGTGACGTAGTTGATGTTGCCGCCGGGGGCGATGCCGATGCCGCCGACCTGGGCGGCGAGCGCGTCGGAGAGGTAGTCGCCGTTCAGGTTGAGGGTGGCGATGACGTCGAACTCATCGGGCCGGGTGAGCACCTGCTGCAAGGTGATGTCGGCGATGGCGTCCTTGATCAGCACCTTGCCGGCCTTGAGCTGCTCCTTCTGCTCGGCGTTGGCGGCGTCCTCGCCCTTGGCGGCCTTGGTCTTCTCCCACTGCTCCCAGGTGTAGACCTTGCTCGCGTACTCCTTCTCGGCGAGGGCGTAGCCCCAGTTGCGGAACGCGCCCTCGGTGAACTTCATGATGTTGCCCTTGTGGACGAAGGTCACGCTCTTGCGCTTGTTGGCCAGCGCGTACTCGATGGCCGCGCGGACCAGGCGCTCGGTCCCCTCGCGGGAGACGGCCTTGACGCCCACGCCGGCGCTGCCCGGGAAGCGAATCTTCTTGTAGTCCTTCGGGAAGTTCTCCTTGAGGAACGCGATGACCTTGGTGGCCTCGGGGGAGCCGGCCTCCCAGTCGATGCCCGCGTAGATGTCCTCGGTGTTCTCCCGGAAGATGACCATGTCCACCTTGTCCGGCCGCTTGACCGGCGAGGGCACGCCCTTGAAGTAGCGGACGGGGCGCAGGCAGACGTAGAGGTCCAGGAGCTGGCGCAGGGCGACGTTGAGCGAGCGGATGCCGCCGCCGATGGGCGTGGTCAGCGGGCCCTTGATGCCGACGAGGTAGTCGCGGAAGGCCTCGACGGTCTCGTCGGGCAGCCAGTTGTTGACCTGCTTGAAGGCCTTCTCGCCGGCGAGGACCTCCTTCCAGGCGATCTTCTTCTTGCCGCCGTAGGCCTTCTCCACCGCGGCGTCGAGCACGCGGACGGAGGCGCGCCAGATGTCGCGGCCCGTGCCGTCTCCTTCGATGAAGGGAATGATCGGTTGGTCCGGAACCAGCAGCTTGCCGTTCTCGAGACGTATCTTCGCGCCGTCCGCCATGTGGGGTCCTCCCGGGGGGATTTGTTGGGGATGCCTGGCAATTCGGTTAGGGCCGACGCCAGACGATCGCAACGAAAAGCGCTGAGCTTCCCCGGGAGTGGCCTCGCAGTGGACGAAAGGTCAGCGCTTCGAGCGCGCCTTCGCGTCCTGGCGTGCCTTGGCCTTGGCTTCCTTCTTGGCCTTCTGGTACGCGCGGAAGCCCACCTTGGGCGTGGCAGCAGCGGCAGCGGGCTGCGCCTCGGCGACCGGCGACTCTGTCGCGGGCGCGGCGTGGCGGTGGGACTTGTCCGGGCGCAGCGACTTGGCGGGCCGCTCGGAGCGTGAGCGGGCGGGCTCCTTCGACTCGGGGCCGACCTCGATGACCGGCTCGGGCAGCTCCTCTTCCTTGAAGTTGGTCTGGCTCGAGAAGTGGAAGAGCCGGCGCACGACCAGCGTGGCGTAGGCGCCGGGGGGCAGCGTGAAGGCCAGGTAGACCTTCTTGGCGCCGCGGTTGACCTCGTCGGGCCTGGGCGGGCCGCACATCAGCTTGCCCGGGAAGACGAGGATGGGCCGCTCCTCGTGCTTGAAGAAGATGCCGGGCGTCTCCGGCACCCGCAGCCCCTCGAGGGTCAGCTTCTCGCGGCCGAGGACCCAGTCGACGGCCTTCTTGACGTCCCGGTCCTCGATCTTCGACTCGGGCGCGAGGAGCGGGAAGCTCGCGTTGCGCAACCTGTGGAGCTGCTCGCCGTTGAGCTCGCGCGGGAAGAGCAGCTTGCCGGCCTGGTAGTCCAGCGCGGAGAGCGAGTGTCCGGCGCACAGCGAGATGAGGAAGCGGCGCACGCCCTCGTTCCACAGCCACGACTGGTAGGTGAAGATCTGCAGCGCCCGGTACTTGGGGTCGATGCGCAGGAACGCCTCGCGGAAGGCCTTGGGCTCCGCGCGCAGCACGGCCAGGATGCGGTCGTACTTCTCGGCGCCGGCGATGGTGCAGCGCCGCCTCCACTCGCCCCAGTGGTCGCGCCAGAAGGCCTTGACCTTGGCGTCGTTGCTGCGGTCGAGCTCGCTGGGCTTGGCCAGGTAGTTCTTCAGGGCCATCTCGAAGTCGCCGCGGATGAGGTCCTTGGCGATGAAGCCCTGGCCGTGCTTGAGCGAGCCGAAGCGCTGCGAGTCGAAGTAGTTGACCACGCCCAGCCGGTTGACCTCGGCGATGGCCGCGGGCAGCTTCGCCGCGTCCTCGTCGGACAGGTCGCGCACGGTGACGCCGAAGCGGTTCGACGTGGTGTTGTCGGCGGTCAGCGGCGCGTCGGTGCGGCCCAGGTACTTCAGGCGCAGGTCCTCGTCCTGCAGGTCGACGTCGGCGCCCTTGACCGCGATGAGCTGGGTCGTGCGCCCCTGCTTGTCCTTGAGGCCGCAGAAGGAGAACGAGCTGCGCGGGATGCCGTAGAGGTCGGACAGGCGGGCCACCGCGTCGAAGGTGGACAGCTTCTGCTTGTCCATGACGTAGACGCGGTACTGGCCCTTGGGGACCTCGTTCCAGCGCCAGCTCTCGGTGACGACGAAGTCTTCGGGCTTCTGCTTGAGCTTCAAGGGGTACCTTCCAAAACAGTCAGGGGCCGGTGCGTCGGCCGGCCTTTCTTACGCGGTACAGGCGTTCTGTGAAACCACCTTCTTGCTCGAAGGCTCGGGCCTGGGCGACGAGTTGCCTGTCCAGAAGATGACAGCACACGTTCAACAACGAAAGCGCGGCGTTGGCCACCAGGACGTTCGAGGGCACGGACGAACACGGACTTTCACGGACAGACACGGACATCGCAGCGTCTGCGCCCCTATCCGTGTTCGTCCGTGTCAGTCCGTGGTCGTCCGTGCCCCCGCTCCTTCTTTCGTCTTGCACCCATAGGCGCACCTCTTCCACTGAAGAGCAC
Source organism: Myxococcales bacterium (assembly GCA_049841135.1). Lineage (GTDB taxonomy): Bacteria > Myxococcota > Myxococcia > Myxococcales > UBA5297 > JACRCT01. The sequence goes on along the minus strand of JASGHK010000001.1, from coordinate 323,767 downwards.
CTTCGTGCCTTGAAGCGTTCCAACGCAGGGTGCCCGGGCTCCCACCGAGGCAAGCCGTGCTGTCGTAGGTAGTCCTGGAAGTCCAGCCGAAGTTCCTCCAGGCTGGCGCGGGCCACGTTGGTGAGCTTCAACTCGGTCTTCTTCGACGTCCCCGAAGCCTGGCTCCCTTCAGCGATGTTCTGGACGCCACTGCGGGCTGCTTGGACCATCTGGTCGTGAGTGCGACTGCGCCTGCTGATGTACCGATCGCAGAACCTCACGGTCACGTCGTAAATCAGCTGAGCTATCTGGAACGACTTCAGCCTGCGGAAGCCTCCGTGCTTGGGTAGCAGCGGCTCGTTGGTTGGCATGCCCCTCCCCTCGCTATTGCTTGAGGGTGCTCACGTTACCAGGCGTCTCCGACAGCTCGACCACGGCGTCGAGGATGCGGTCGCCCTCGGTCAGCGCCCGCACCGCCTCCATTCCCTCCACCACCTGCCCGAAGATCGTGTAGCGGCCGTCGAGGTGTGGGTGGGGCGCCACGGTCACGAAGAACTGGCTGCCGCCGGTGTCCTTGCCCGACAAGGCCATGCCCACCGAGCCGGTCTGGTAGCGCAGCCGGTTCATCTCGCAGCGGATCGTGTAGCCCGGCCCGCCGCTGCCCGTACCCGTCGGATCGCCGCCCTGGGCCACGAAGTCGGGCACGACCCGGTGGAAGACGAGGCCCTTGAAGAAGCCCTGCTTCACCAGCCCGACGAAGCTTCGCGCGGTCATCGGCGCCTCGCGCACGTCGAGCTGGATTCGGATGGGCCCGCGCTCGGTGGTCAGCTTGACGAACATCGGATCGCGCAGAGGCTCCTGGGCGTACGCCCCGGGTTCCCAGGGCGGCGGCGTGGCCTTGGGCATCGTTCCGGTCAGAGCGGCGACCGCGCGCGCCGCCGCTTGCCGCACGTGCGGAGTCCCCTCTGTCACCAGGCGCTGGGCAGCCGGCAGCACCACCTGCAGCCTGAGCGCGCCGGCCGCCGACAACGCCGCCTGCGCGGCGTCGGAGGCGCGCTCGCCCTTGGCCCTCTCCAGAAGAGCGACCAGCGCGGGGCCCGCCTCCTCCAGCTTCGCGGACTCGACGGCTCCCGCTGCCTCGGAGGCCACCAGCCAATCCGTGTCCGACAGGAGGTCCACCACCCGCTTCCTCGCCTCCTCCGTTCCAGCCTCCGCGAGCCCTGCCACCGCCGCCGCACGGGCGCGAGCGTAAGGGAGCTTGGACAGCACCAGCATTTGCTTGAGGCCGTCCTCGCCCTTCACCTTCGACTCGGACAGTGCCCTCGCCGACTTCACGAACCGGTCCTCTTCCTCCACCAGGTCCTTCCCGCAGGCCGTCAGGCGATCAATTCGCCCGACGATCCGGTCGTGGGAGAGAGCCACCTCGCACTGCGTCCGCGCGAAGGTGACCTTGGCGAGCGTGTCGGGTGCGGCCTCCACCGCCCGGCCCAGGGCTTCGTACTGCGCGGCGAACAGCGGCAGCGCCTTCGGGTTGCTCACGGGCTCCATCGAGACGGCGGCCGCGACCGCCCAGCGCCACGGGGACTTCGACGACGCGAGCGCCGCCAGCGCCGGGCACTCGTCCTGGTCGCCGCAGGCGTCGAGCAGCTTGGCGAGCGTCCGGGCGATCTCCGAGGCCACCCGCTCGTCGGGGTCCTCGAGGTGCGGCGCGATCTTGCCCACGTCCCCGGGCTGGCCCAGCGAGCCGAGCGCGCGGCCACAGAACGCGCGGACCGCGAACGAGGAGTCGGCCACGCATCCCGCCAGCACCGTGCGCCCGCCTGGGTCTTGGTAGCGCATGAACCCGTAGGCTCCGGCGAGCCGGTCGCTCTCGTCCTTCGAACGCAGCAGCTCCTCGAACAAGCGCAGCGCGAGGGAGTCCTTGAGCTTTCCGCCGCTGGCCTTGGCGAGCACCGCCAGCGCGAACGCCGCCCGCGGGCCGCCCGCCTTGACCAGCGGCACCAGGCAGTCCGCTCCGCCTACCTTCCCCAGCGCCTCGACGATGGCGTCGCGCACCTTCCGGTCCTGCTCGGCCTGCAGACGCTCGATCAACCTCTTCTCGGCCAGGGCCCGCGTCGTCTCCGCGATGGGCGCCCAGGCGAGCCCCATCTGCCCCAGCGCGAAGGCGGCCATCTCGCGGACGGCCGGCTCGGCGTCGTCCAGCGCCGCGGCGACGATCCCCGTCGTCTCCGGAGCTTGAATCCTCGCCAGCGCGAGCAGCGCCCGCACGCGCAGGGCCGGCGCCGCGGCGCGCGTGAAGGCCTCGAGCTTCCCCTCCCCCAGGAGCCGCGCGTCTTCCAACCGGGCGATCTCCAGGGCCTCCGCGCTCTCCAGCGCGAGGAGGCCCGACTTTGGTGCAGGCCTCGTGGTGGAACAGCCGGCCGCCACGAGCAGCGAGAATGCCAGCCAGAGCCCGGACGCGCGCATCTCCCACCTCCCGAAAATGAGGCCGCAGCCTCCCTTTGCCCCCCGAGGGCGTCAAGCGCCTTGGCTCGTTTGACAGTCACGAAGGCCGACCGGATACTCCGCGCCGATGATTTGCTCCTCGTGCAACAAGAAGGTGAAGGACGGGACCTCCATCTGTCCGCACTGCGACGCGGTGCTGGACGAGTCGATCCTCGGGGCGATGCCTCCGGAGGGCGACGACGACGGTGCCGAGGACACGCCGCCTCCGAAGCCCGCCCCCAGGCCGGCCAGCGGCAAGCGCCCCGCCGCTCCCGCCGCCAAGACTCCGACCGGCAAGCGCCCGGCCGCGGCGCGCAGACCGGCGCCGGTCAAGGCCGAGGAGGAGCCGCCGGAGTCCGACGAGGAGCCCAAGCCCAAGCCGCCGCTCGTCCAGAACGACGGCAAGTTCGTCAGCAAGTACCAGCAGTACTGGACCGACGACGACCCGCCGCCCAAGCCTGCCGCCCCCAAGGGGCCTCAGAGCGGCGAGGGCGTCATCGCCGAGCTCGGACCGGTCCGCGGCGGGCACGACCCCGAGCTGGTCGACCCGATGGTGACCCTCAAGAACCTCTGGAAGGGGTTCGCCGAGAGCCACTTCGAGGACAAGATGACCATCGCCTCCGCGGCGATGCTCATCATCTGCAACTTCATGCCCTGGCGCTCCACCCCCGACGGCGACGACATGGGGCTGATGACCCACGGCATCTTCACCTTCCTGCTCGCGTGCCTGTCCATCGCCACCATCTGGGCGCGCAAGTCGGACGTGCTCCCGGCGGTGCCGCGCAACAAGTTCCCGTTCGGCGCCATCGGCGCAGGCGGCCTCTCCGCGCTCATCGCCCTCATCTTCGTGGCCACGAGCTTCGAGAAGGGTGTCAAGGCGGGCCGCACCGTCACGCTCTCCGAGCCGTCCTTCGGCGTCTTCCTGGCCATCATCAGCGCCGCGGGAATCGTCGTCGGCGGCCTGCTCACCCACAAGCGGGAGAAGTAGTCGGCGGGCGTCCAGGAGCTCCACGCCGGACCCTTCGCAATCCCCGGAAACGACTGGCAATCCTGGCCATTCGTGAAATCCCGGATTTCAAGCCCTGGTTCTTGCTGAGGATTTCGGCCCTGGCCCGCAACCTTATAGAGGGACGTGGGCAGCCGGGACGAGCCAGAGGGCGCAGGCGGGCAGCTTGACCGGGCTCTTGGGCGTGCCCAGCGGCTTGGGCAGGCTGGGCTTCTTCGGTGCCGCTCCTCGTCCGTCTGCGACAGTCCCGGCCAACCCCAGCGCGGCCGCGACGACCAGCGCCCAGATCCGCCTCGTCCGCTCGGCCATCGGCTCGCCCTCTCCAAGAGACGAGTAGGGCGTGCCGCGCCCGGTCGCACCCCCTCCGTTCCGTGAGTGCAACCCCGTCCGGGCGGTGCTATCGTTCGCCGCCCCGCGAGGCTCCCTACACTTCGCGGCGATCCAGCCGAACCAGCAAGGAGGCCCACCGTGGCCAAGCAGTACGCCAAGGACGTCCATGACAAGGAGACGGTCAAGTCCGTCTTCGTGGTCGCCCGCAAGACGATGACCACCGCCAAGAACGGCAAGCCCTTCCTCGCGGTGGTACTGCGCGACAAGACCGGCGAGCTCGACTCCCGCATCTGGGAGAACGTCGAGGCGCTCGACCCCACCTTCGCCCGCGGCGACCACGTCGAGGTCGAGGGCGTCGCCACCACCTTCCAGGGCCGGCCGCAGCTCAAGGTCGACGCCATCAAGAAGGTCGGCCCCGAGGGGCTGGACGCCGCCGACTTCGTCACTCCCGCCAAGCCCGAGCCCGGCGAGCGGTTCGTCGGCCCCATCCTCGAGATCGTGGAGCACATCCGCGACCCGTTCGTGAAGGCGCTCTGCAGGAGCTTCCTCGACGACGAGGCGTTCCTCCAGGTCTTCCGGCGCGCTCCAGCGGCCAAGACCATCCACCACGCCCACCACGGCGGCCTGGCCGAGCACACGCTCGCGGTCATGCGCCTGGCCCAGCGGCTCAGCGACCAGTACCCGATGGCCGACCGCGACCTGCTCGTCGCCGGCGCCTTCCTGCACGACCTGGGCAAGCTCAAGGAGCTGACCTGGGAGCGCCAGACCGAGTACACCGACGAGGGCCGGCTGGTTGGCCACCTGGTCATCGCCTCCGAGTGGATCCACGAGCGCGCGGCCTGCATCGAGAACTTCCCCCCGACGCTGGAGGCGCACCTCAAGCACCTCGTCCTCTCGCACCACGGCACGCTGGAGTTCGGCTCGCCGAGGCTGCCCCAGACGCTGGAGGCGATGATCCTCCACCACATCGACGAGCTGGACAGCCGCGTGGCGAGCTGGCTCGAGCTGATGCGGCGCGACAACGGCGAGACCTGGACCGACTTCCAGAAGCTCTACGACCGCCACCTCTACAAGGGCCCGGCCCCGACCGCGGGCGGCAAGGCCCCGGTCGAGCGCCGCCACCGCAAGGACCGCGATCGCCAGCCGCAGCAACAGCAGCCCAAGCGCGACAAGGGCGAGCAGGCCGAGAAGCCGGCTGCCGCCGAAGGCGCTGCCGCGCCCAGCACCGAGAAGTCCGACAAGCCGGAGAAGGCCGCCGAGGGCGGCGCGCCGCGCGAGGGCCGTGAGCGGCGCGAGCGCCCCGCGAAGAAGCCCGAGGAGAAGCTGACCTTCAAGCCCTTCGCGGCGCTGGTCGAGGCGGCCCCGGAGTCGGAGAGCGCGTCGGTCCCGGAGGTCGCACCGGCCACCGAGACCCAACCCGAGACCGCGCCGGTCCCGGAAGCGCCCGCCGCAGCAGAGGTCAAGCCCGAGGAGCCGTCCAACAACGGGTGAAGACTGAAGTTTTTGACACCCCAAGAACGCGCCCCCTACAATCGGGCGCATTTGGCATGCGCTAGGCCTCGAGGGGCGCCTCCAGTGCTGCGCAACGGGATCCATGGCTGAGACCAAGAAGCTAGGCGAGCGGCTCATCGACGCGGGGCTCATCACCCAGGACGCGCTCGCCCAGGCTCTGACCCTGCAGAAGCAGGCCCCCAAGACACGCCTGGGGGACTGCCTGCTGCAGCTGCGCCTCATCAGCGAGCAGGCCCTGCTGCGCTTCCTCGCCGCGGACTTCCAGACCCGGTACGTCTCCACCGAGAAGCTCTCCAAGGTGAAGATCGCCACCGAGGTGCTGGACCGGGTCCCGGTGCGCTTCGCCGAGGCCCAGGCGCTCATCCCCATCCTCTACGACGAGGAGCGCAAGGCGCTCTCCGTGGTCATGGCCGAGCCGCAGAACACCGCGGCCATCGCCGAGCTGAAGATCGTCGCCAACCTGCGCGAGGTCTTCGTCTTCATCGGCACGCGCGCGGCGGTGAACGCGGCCATCAAGAAGTTCTATTACGGCGACCACTCCTCCTTCGACACCATCGCCGCCGGCCCGGTGGAGGCCCCGGCCGCGGGCACGACGGGACCGGCCCAGCACGAGAACACGCCGACCACCAACCGCAGCGCCTCCGGCCTGTTCGAAGGCAACTCCGGCCTGCGCGTCGAGTCCATCCAGAAGGCGGCGCGCGAGAACCACCCGGTCACCGTCTCCGGCGGCGTCTCGCCCACCAGCGTGCGCCAGGCCGCCGAGCTCGTGCAACGCACCTCGCTCGCCTCGGACAACGACTTCATCGAGACGCTCAACGTCCTGGTGGGGCTGATCGAGAATGCGGCGCAAGGACGCCTTCCGCAGCCACAGCGCGGCGGTGGCCAAGCACTCGCGGACCATCGCGCAGCGGATGGGGCTCGAGCACCGGACGGTCAACCACATCACCATCGCCGCCTACCTGCACGACCTGGGCAAGCGGCCCGACCGGCACTTCACCCTCGTCTCCACCGCCGAGAACGAGGAGTGGCGCACGGACGCCAAGCGCTACTACAAGGCGCCAGTGAAGCTCTTCGAGACGGTGCACCTGCCGGTGGAGGTCAACTCCATCCTGGCGCAGCTCTTCGAGGCCTACGACGGCTCGGGCTTCCCGCAGGGCGCCAAGGGCGACTCCATCCCTGCCGGTGCGCGCATCCTGGCCGCGGTCGACGCCTACGAGGACCTGGCCAAGAACGCGCAGAACGTCTACGGCAAGGCGCTGGACAAGGACGAGGCCATCGCGCGCATCCGCGATCGCGTGGGGACGCTGTTCGACCCGACCGTCGTCGACCTGATGCTGCAGATCCACTCGGGCGACATCCTCAAGCAGCGCCTGCTGTCCGAGGGCCGCCAGGTGGTGGTCAGCCACAGCGACGAGGGGACGCGGACCGACCTGAAGGACTCGCTGACCAAGCTGGGGCTCATCACCAACGCCACCGCCAGCAACGAGGGCATCTACGACGCCCTGCGCAACGGCGAAGCCGACCTCTACGTCGCCGAGGTGGTGCCGCCGGACGAGGAGTCGCTGGCCATCGTCGCCCCGCTGCGCCGCGAGCCGGCCACGGTGGGCCTGCCGGCCATCTTCCTCGCCGCCAAGGCGGACCCGAACCTGGCCGACCGCGTCGCGGCACTGCGCCCCGCCGAGCTCATCACCGGGGAGATCGACCCGGACCAGGTGGCCGCCCGCGCCAAGGCGCTGCTCGACGACCGCCAGGCCGCCGGCGCCCCGGGCCGCATCGTGGCGGGCATGCTGGACGAGATGAGCCTGCCGGACGTGCTCAAGAACATCTCCATCGCCAAGCGGTCGGGACGGCTGCTGGTGCGTGGCACCGGCAAGCAGGGCGAGATCTTCATCGACAAGGGCCGGGTGGTGCACGTGGTCTGCGGCGCGACCAAGGGCGAGCCCGCGTTCGACCAGAATCGCCGCGGAGTTCACGTCCGGCGACTTCACGCTCGACCCGAACTTCCTGATCCTCGAGCAGCAGATGGACAAGGACGTCGACATCCTGCTGCGCGAGTCGATCGTGCGGCGGCGCTCCCGTCCCGCCGCCCCTGCGCGGGTGGAGGCGACCCCTACCCCGACGCCCACGCCGACGCCGGCGCGCCCCAAGGTCGCCGGCAGCTGAGCCTCCTCGACAAGCTCGGCATGTCGGTTACGAGCTCACGCCCAGCAGGCAGGCAACCAGGACAAGACAAGCCGCTCTTGGCGACCTTGGTCCCTGGCGACCTTGGCGAACCCGTGGCGCTCCCAGTTCGAGCCCAAGGTCCGCGATCTAGTCGCTGAAGGTAGCCTTGCCGCCCACCATCACGAGCTCGACCTCTGCCTCGAGGAGGGCCTCGGGCGGCTCGCTGAGGATGTCCCGGTCGAACGCGGTCAGGTCGGCGCGCATCCCCGGAGCGATCCGTCCCGTCTCCCCTTCCTCGAAGGACGCCCACGCGGGCCCAGCGGTGAAGGCCTCGATGGCTGCCGCGCGGTCCAGGCACTCGGCCGTCGTCGGCCAGCCGTGGCGGGTGCACGCGGCCCAGATGCCCCTGAGGGGGTCGGGTGGCTCGATGGGGAAGTCGGACCCGAAGGTGAGGCGCGCGCCCGCCTCGGCCAGTGACTTCCAGAGATAGCCGGACTCGTTCAGGCGCTCGGCTCCCAATCGCGCCTGGACCCAAGCCCAGTCGGAGACGGCGTGGACCGGCTGCACCGAGGCGATGGCGCCCAGCGGCGCGAACCGGCCGAGGTCCGCCGGGCGCAGGACCTGAACATGCTCGACGCGCGGGCGAAGGTCGGTGCGCTGCGAGGCGCGCTGGGCGACCTCCAGCGCGTCGAGGGCCAGGGCGTTGGCCCGGTCGCCGATGGCGTGGAGCGAGGGCTGGAAGCCCAGCTGCATGAGCCTCGGCGAGCGTCTCCGCCAACGGCTCCGGCGCGGTGATGAGGCCGCGTTCGCCGGGCGCGTCGGCGTACTCCTGGAAGAGCGCCGCTCCGCGCGAACCGAGCGCGCCGTCCAGGAAGAGCTTCACCGCCTTGACGCTCACCTGCCCCTTCGCGCCTGGCCCGGCCTGCAGGGCTTCGGCGAAGCGGGGGCCACCGGCGCGGACCATGGCGTAGACGCGGATGGGCGAGCTCGCCCCGCTCGTCCAGCCGGCGCAGGGCCTCGATGACGTCCAGGTCCATGCCCGCGTCGTGGACGCCCACCAGGCCGAACGAGGCGCAGCGGCGTGCGGCCTGGGCGAGCAGCGCCTCCAGCTCCGCGGCGCTGGGCGGCGGGATGCAGCGCGCCACGAGCCTCCATGGCGGTGTCGACGAGGACGCCCGTCGGCCGGCCCGACTCATCGCGGAGAATCTGTCCGCCCGGCAGGTCGCCGCCGCTGCCGGTGCCGATGCCCGCCATGGCCAGCGCCGCCGCGTTGACCAGCGCCGCGTGCCCGTCGACGCGCTCGAGCAGCACCGGGTGGCCCGGGGTCGCCGCGTCCAGTGCGAGCCGGTCGGGGAACTCGCCGCCCGGGAAACGGTTCTGATCCCAGCCTTGCCCGCGGATCCACTGGCCCTTCGGAACCTGGCGCGCGCGCTCGCCGACGAGGGAGGCGAGCTCCTCGGCGCTCGAGCAGCCCAAGAGATCGACCTCGTGGGCGGCCCGACCGAGCATGACCAGGTGGCCGTGCGAGTCCACCAGTCCGGGGACGACGGTCGCGTCCTCCAGGTCGAGCTTCCAGCGGTTGGCTGAGCGCCTCGCGAACCTCGAAGACGTTGCCGACACACAGGATGCGCCCGTCCCGGATGCCCACGGCCTGGGCCTTGGGCCTGGCCCGGTCGAACGTCCAGACCGTCTTGGCGTGGACCAGCAGATCGGCCATTCGAATCCCCGCCCCCGTCACAAAGGTCTACGGGGCGCCCGGTGGATCCGGGCGCCCCGCAGGGAACCTACAGCCTAAAGCCTAAGGCCTACAGTCTGATTTCTCAGTAGTCCATGTCCTCGCCGCCGTAGTCCGGCGTGGCGCCGGCCTTGGCCTTCTTCTTGGGCTTGTCGGCGATGAGGGCCTCGGTGGTGAGCAAGAGCGAGGCGACCGAGGCCGCGTTCTGCAGGGCGGTGCGCTCGACCTTGGTCGGGTCGATGACGCCGGCCTTGACCAGGTCCTCGAACTCCTCGGTGGCGGCGTTGAAGCCGAAGGCGTCCTTGCCCTCGCGGATCTTGTTGACCACCACCGCGCCCTCGTGCCCCGCGTTCGAGGCGATCGTGCGGGCGGGCTCCTCCAGCGCGCGGCGGATGATGTCCACGCCGCGGGCCTGGACCTCGGGCAGGTCCTTGGCGAGCTTCTCGAGCTTGGGGAGCGTGCGGATGTAGGCCACGCCGCCGCCGGCGACGATGCCCTCCTCGACCGCGGCGCGGGTGGCGTGCAGGGCGTCCTCGACGCGGGCCTTCTTCTCCTTCATCTCGGTCTCGGTGGCCGCGCCGACGTTGATGACCGCCACGCCGCCGACCAGCTTGGCCAGCCGCTCCTGCAGCTTCTCGCGGTCGTAGTCGCTGGTGGTCTCGTCGATCTGCGCGCGGATGGTCTTGATGCGCGCCTGGATGTCGGCCTTCTTGCCGGCGCCGTCGACGATGGTGGTGTTGTCCTTGTCGACGGTGATGCTCTTGGCGCGGCCCAGGTCGTTGAGCTTGAGGCTCTCCATCTTGATGCCCAGGTCCTCGCTGACCACCTGGCCGCCGGTGAGGATGGCGATGTCCTTGAGCATCTCCTTGCGGCGGTCGCCGAAGCCCGGGGCCTTGACGGCGCAGACGTGCAGCGTGCCGCGCAGCTTGTTGACCACCAGGGTCGCCAGCGCCTCGCCCTCGACGTCCTCGGCGATGATGAGCAGCGGCTTGCTGCTCTTGGCCACCTGCTCGAGGATGCCGATGAGGTCGGCCATCGCCGAGATCTTCTTCTCGGTGATGAGGATGTAGGGGTCGTCGAGGTCGGCGACCATCTGCTCCTGGTTGGTCACCATGTAGGGCGAGGCGTAGCCGCGGTCGAACTGCATGCCCTCGACCACCTCGAGCGTGGTCTCCAGGCTCTTGGCCTCCTCGACCGTGATCACGCCCTCCTTGCCGACCTTCTCCATCGCCTCGGCGATGATGTTGCCGATGGTCTGGTCGCCGTTGGCGCTGATGATGCCGACCTGGGCGATCTCCTTCTTGTCCTTGGTCTCCTTCGACTGCTTCTTCAGCTCGTCGATGACCACCTTGACGGCCTCGTCGATGCCGCGCTTGAGGTCCATCGGGTTGTGGCCGGCGGCGACCAGCTTGAGGCCCTCTTCGTAGATGGAGCGGGCGAGGACGGTCGCGGTGGTGGTGCCGTCGCCGGCCTTGTCGCTGGTCTTGCTGGCGACCTCGCGCACCATCTGGGCGCCCATGTTCTCCATCTTGTCGGCGAGGTCGATCTCCTTGGCGACCGTCACGCCGTCCTTGGTCACCGTCGGGGAGCCGAAGCTCTTCTCGATGACCACGTTGCGGCCCTTGGGGCCCAGGGTCACGGCGACCGCGTCGGCGAGGATGCGCACGCCGCGAAGCACGGCCTCGCGAGCAGGCTGGTTGAAGAAGATCTCCTTGGCTGCCATGACTTAACCTCCTGGAATCGTTGAGAAACTACATGAAACCGTGCGTTAGCACTCCCACAAGAAGAGCGCTAATCTAACCGCTGACCTTCCTGCGTCAAGCCGCGATTCCGAAGTCCTGGCGGCACGTTGCCCATCAGCGCCAAGGCGTTTCGGCTAGGCTGTCGCCCCGGATGGCTTCCGAGGCGCGCCAGCAGATGCCCCCCCTGCCCCGCTGGGCAAGTCCAGCGGCCCTGGCCCTGGTGCTCGCCGTCGGACTCGGCCCGGGGCTGCGCGGCGCCTTCATCTGGGACGACCCTTACCTGCTGCAAGGCCCGCTGGGCAGCTTCGGGCAGGCCATCTCCAGCGACTTCTGGCACCCCACCCAGGTCAGCGGGATGTACCGGCCGGTGGTGTCGGCCTACTTCTGGCTCGGACGACAGGCTTTCGGCGGCCCTTTGGGCTTTCACCTGGGCAACTTCGCGCTCCACTTCGCCGTCTCGCTCTTGGCCGTCCGCTGGCTCACTCGACGTCTGGGAGGCTCGCCTTCCGCGCAGTGGACAGCCCTCCTCGCGGTCGCGATCCTCGCGGCGCACCCGACCCGCCCGGAGTCGGTGACCATCGTCTCGGGCTCCACTGACGTCCTGATGGCGGTGTTCCTGCTGCTCGCCGCCGAGGCGCTGGCCCAGGCGCGATGGTGGTGGGCCGCCGGGCCGATGCTCGCCCTCGCCTTCCTGTCCAAGGAGACCGCCCTGGTCGGAGTGGGCCTGCTCGCCGCCGATGCCTTCTTCCTTCCCAGGCCAGTGCCCGAACGGCCGCGCGTCACGTTGGGCAAGCTGGCGGTCGCGGTGCCGTTCGTGGGCGGCGCCTGGGCCCTGCACCAGCTGCTGGTCCCCATCCAGGCGAGCGCCATCGGGACCCTGGGCCAGGCGGCCTTCAGGGCGATCTACTCGGTGGGCGCCTACGCGCGGATCGTCGTCCTGCCCTGGCCGTCCTCCTCCTACTCCATCCCCGAGACGGCCCAGGGCTTCGAGCTCAACGCTCTAATCCTGGCGGCAGGCCTGGCGATCCTGGGGCTGGCGGCGGCCGTTCTCGCGGGCGCCGTTCGTCACGCCGCGCTGCGCCCGGTGGCAGCGGACGTCTGTTGGGTCCTCCTGCCCCTGGCGCCGGTCTCGAACTTCATCCCTCTGGACTACCGGGGCTTCGTCTGCGAGCGGCTGGTCTACGTGCCGCTCCTCGGAGTTGCTTCCCTCCTCGCTCGGGGGTTGAGCCTGCTTCTCGAGCGGTCGGCAAGCCGTCGCCGCGCTGGCGTGGCCGCCTCGCTCGCGCTGACCGCCGCCTTCGCGGGGCTGAGCGCCGTGCGCGCGACGACCCTCCTGGACGACGAGTCCCGCCTGCGCCACGAGCTCGCCCTGGCGCCGCACGACAGCTACCTGCTCAAGGAGGTCGGGCGCCGCGCTGGCGCGCAAGCACGACACCCCCGGCGCATTGGCGGCCTACGCGGAGAGCCACCGATACAGCTTCCTCTCCTCGCGCATCCTGCAGACCGCCCTCGCCTGGGTGAGCCTCAAGGCCGCCACGACCCCCGACTCGGACGAGGCCACGCTGGTCAGGCTCGCCACCTTCCTCGATGCGCTCGACTCGGCCCCCGAGAACACGGTCGTCGATCTGGAGATCGGCGACACGAGGCTTCGCCTCCGAATCGGAGGCCAGACGCGGGCGCTCGTCGCCGCCGACGCCACCGCGCGGGAGACGAAGAGCAACCTCCATCGACGGCTCGCAGACCTGCGGAAGGCGCAGCCTTGAGCTACTGCTGCTTCTCCAGCTTCTCGGCCAGGTGGCGCACGCGGCGCTTGATGGCGCCGATGCGCTTGCCCACGTCCTTGTAGTCGGCGCGGGTGGCGACACCGAGGTTCTTGAGCAGGTTCTCCTGGGCGCGGTCGAGCTTCTCCTTGCCCTTCTGCATCGCGCCGACCGCCTTGGCGACCTTCGCGGCACGCCGCTCGTCGGCGAGCATCCGCTCCACTGCCTTCCCCAGCATCCCCACCGTCTTGCTCTTCAGGTCGTCCATGGCCATGGCTCTCGGTTCGTAGGGTCTCTACTTGAAGTTGGTCGGGACTTTGGCCAGCACGCGCCAGACCAGGTCCTTGAACTGCGCCCGCTCGATGATGGGCTGCAGGTCGCCCGACACCTCGATCTGCTTCCGCAGGATGGCCTCGATGGGGTCGAGGCGGCTCTCGATGATGTTGCGCCAGGCACCGTAGCCGGCGCGGGCGACGTAGTCCGGCTCGACCTCCTCGATCTCGTCGAGGTCCTCGAGCTCGCGCAGCTGATCCACCCGGCCCTCGACCGCCTTGCCGTAGATGATGAACGGCGCCTTCATCCCCGCCTCGGGCAGCACCGCCGCCGCGAAGCTCGCGACCAGCCCCTTGCCGGCCTTCTTGCTGTCGGGGTCGGAGTGGATGGCGTCCACGACGGCCTGGCACCACTCGAGCGACGGAAACACGGGCATGTCGAGAGCTCTCCTTCAATCACCCGCCGTACCGAAGTCGGGCGCGGCGGGCGGTGGGAAATAGCGGGGCGCGCTAGCTGCCGCCCCAGAATCGCTTGATGGAGCCCAGCAGGCCGCCGCGGCGCTCCTCGGCCTCGGCGTCGGCCCGCAGCTCCTCCTGGGCCTTGCGGCGCGCGGCGTCCTCTTCCAACGCCTTCTTCAGCGTCTCCGGCGTGTCGCGCGTCGCCAGCTCGATCTGCTTGGAGCCCTCCGGCAGGTCCACCACCACCGTGAGCAGGCACTCGGAGTCGAGCTTGAAGTCGATCTTGCGGCCCGCGGCGGTCGCCGGCACGCGCAGCGTCCCCAGGTACTCGTCGTCGACGATGTACTCGCTGTCGCCCTGGAAGATGTCCATTCTCGATCGTCTCGGCCCCCGGCTCCTTGGGCGGCGGCAGCCGGAAGCTCTTGGTGAGCGGGATGGTCGAGTTCTTGTCGATGATGCGGCGGAAGCGCCCGTTGGTCGTCGCGACGCCGATGGGCATCGAGACCACGTCGACCAGGGTCACCGCGTCGAGCTGGCCCAGCGAGTCCGCCAGCAGCGCCGCCCCCAACGCCACGCACTCGTCGGGGTGCACGCCCTTGCGCGGCGGCTTGCCGAAGTGTGCCTGGATCTGCTGCTGCACGAGCGGCATGCGGCTCTGGCCGCCGACGAGGATGACCTCGGCGATGTCGTTGGGCGAGAGGTTCTTCTCGGCCAGCACGCGGTCGCAGATGGAGAAGGTGCGCGCCACCAGGTCGGCGGTCAGCTCGTTGAGCTTCTCGCGGGGCAGCGGCACGCGCAGGTCGACCGGCCGGCCCTTGCGCTCCTCGATGAACGGCAGCTCGATGACCACGTTGGGGATGAGCGTCAGGTCGATCTTCGCGGCCTCGGCGGCGTTCTTGATGCGCTGCATCGCGATGGGGCTCAGCGACAGGTCGATCTTCTCGTCCTTCTTGAACTCGCCCAGGACGTAGTCGATGACCCGGTTGTCGAAGTCCACGCCGCCCAGGAAGGTGTCGCCGCCGGTGGCGATGACCTCGAAGACGTTGCCGGTCAGCTGCAGGATGGAGACGTCGAAGGTGCCCCCGCCCAGGTCGTAGACCAGCACCTTCTGGTCCAGCCCACGGTTGAAGCCGTAGGCCAGCGCGGCGGCGGTGGGCTCGTTGACGATGCGCAGCACGTTGAAGCCGGCGAGCGTGCCCGCCTGCTTCACGGCCTGGCGCTGGTTGTCGTTGTAGTAGGCCGGGACGCTGATGACGACGTCCGGGACCGGCCCGCCCAGGAACTGCTCGGCGATGGTCTTGATGTGCGCCAGCACGAAGCTGGAGATCTGCGGCAGCGAGTAGACCTTCTCGCCCAGCCGCACCGCCGCGTCGCCCTCGTCGTCGGCGACGATCTCGTAGCTGTAGTAGGTGCGCAGGTCCTGCACGACCTTGGAGTCGAACTTGCGCCCGATGAGCCGCTTCGCCCCATAGATGGTGTTCTTGGGGTTGGTGACCATCTGGTCCTTGGCCGCACCGCCCACGACCAGGTCGCCCTTGGGCGACAGCGCCACCACCGACGGCAGGATGAGGTTCCCGCGGTCGGTAGGCACCACCTTGGGGATGCGATTGCGCACGTAGGCCACGCAGCTGTTGGTCGTGCCCAGATCGATTCCAATGATGCGCGGCTTTTCGGACATGGATGGCGCCGTGAAAACATCCTCTTTTAGCACGCTTGCGAAACGTTCGTCAGCATCCGACAAAGCCCCGACACCCCGAGCTTCGCCCAGGGCCAGCGGTCCATCCGTGAGTTCCTGACTCAGCCTCAGTCCTGCCGGCGTCGCTCCGGCGAGGCAGGAGGGAGGGCCGGAGGGGGCGCCGGCAGCGCCGCGGGCCCGGGCGGGGCGACCTCGATCTGCACGCGGTCGTAGGGCGCCTTCTCGCCGTCGGGGAAGCTCCTCGATGAAGCGCGAGATCTTCATCAAGGTCCGCTCGTCGTCCCGCGGCGCGGCGACCAGGGGATAGGTCAGGTACAGGTCGTCGCGGGCGCGGGTCGAGGCCACGTAGAAGAGCCGTCGCTCCTCCTCCTCCTCGTGGGGCTGGCGCAGGGAGAGCGACAGCGGGAACCGGCCGTCGGCCAGCCAGACGACGAACACCGCCCGCCACTCGAGCCCCTTGGCCTGGTGGACCGAGGAGAGCGTCACCTTCTCGTCCGGCTCGCTGCCCTCGACCACGTCCTCGCTCTCGAAGTCGGCGAGCAGCGTCACCTCGGCCAAGAACTCGTGCAGCGAGTCGAAGGTGGCCGCGAAGTCGGCCATCTGCTTGATGTCCTCGGTGCGCACGTCGCCGTTGAGGAACTGCTCGCGCAGGTAGTCCTCGTAGCCCCCGGCGAGCACCGCCCGCACCATCTCGCCCGGCACGTTCTGCAGCTTGTGGTCGGAGAGCTTGAGCAGCGTGTCGGCGGCGCGCTCGAAGCCGGGGCGGCCGCGCTTGGGCACCGACTGCGCCACTTCCGGGCGCTCCAGCGCCGCCAGCGGGCTCGTCCGCTCGCCGTAGCGCAGGAGCAGCTCCCAGACCTCGTCGGCGACGCCGCTGCCGATGCCCGGGTAGAGCTTGAGCAGCCGCTTGAACGCCAGCTCGTCCATGGGGTTGTGGACGAACTTGAGGTAGCTGAGCACGTCCTTGATGTGCGCCTGTTCCAGGAAGCGCACGCCGCTGCGGACGACGAACGGGATGCCGCGGCGGGACAGCTCGAGCTGGATCTCCATCGAGTGGTGGTGCGCGCGGTAGAGCACCGCCTGCTCGTTGAGCGGCACGCCCTCGTCGCGCAGCTCCAGGATGCGCTGGGCCACGAACTCGGCCTGCTGGTAGACGTCGCGCACCGGGACCAGCGCCGGCCGGGGCCCGCTGGGCCGCGCCGAGGAGAGCCTCCTCGGGGAACTGCCGCCGGTTGCAGGCGATGGAGGCGTTGGCCAGCTCGAGGATCTCCGGGGTCGAGCGGTAGTTGCGCGTCAGCCGGTAGAGCGCGCTCTCGGGGTAGCGCGCCGGGAACTCGATGATGTTGGTGAAGTCCGCGCCGCGGAAGCTGTAGATGGACTGCGCGTCGTCGCCGACCACGGTCAGGTTGCGGCAGCCGGCGGCCATCAGGTCCACGATGTCGCCCTGCAGGCGGTTGGTGTCCTGGTACTCGTCGACCAGCACCGCCTTGAAGCGCTTCTGCAGCTTCTCGCGGACCTCGGGGCGCTCGGTGAGGAGCAGCTTCCAGCAGACGAGCAGGTCGTCGAAGTCCATCACCTGCATCTGGTGCTTGCGCTCGGCGAAGCGCGCCGCGACCTGGCCTATCTTCTCGAGCTGCGAGAGGAACTGGGGCCGCTTGTCGACCAGCACCTCCTCCAGCGGCTTCTCGGTGTTGACCGCGGTCGAGATCAGGTCGAGCACCACGTCGGCCTTGGGGAAGCGGCGCGGACCGGCGGAGAAGCCCAGGTCGCTGATGCTCGCGGCGACCAGCTCGCGCGCGTCCTCGCGGTCGAGCAGCGTGAAGCGCTCGGTGTAGCCCAGTGCCGGGGCGAACTCGCGCAGGAGCGCGTGACCGACATGGTGGAAGGTGCCGCCGACGATCCGCCGGACATCGGCCAAGGTGCCGCACAGCTCGGCGACGCGCTTGAGCATCTCCCGCGCCGCCTTGTTGGTGAAGGTGAGCAGCAGCAAGGACTCGGGCGCGATGCCGGTCTCGATGAGCCGCGCCACCCGGAAGGTCAGGGTTCGCGTCTTGCCGCTGCCCGCGCCGGCGATGACCAGCGTCGGCCCGGCCCCCGCCTCCACCACCGCCAGCTGCTCGTCGTTGAGCTGGGTGCGGTAGTCGACGCGGAAGGACGGCGCCGGGCGCTCGCTCTTGAGGGTGTAGGTGCGGATGGCCACGAGGTCGCTCGCCGTTCTCGGTGTCGAGCCCCGGCCGCCGTGCCGAGGGGGCGCGATGCTACCTCTACAGGTGTTCAGGTCGCAAGGAGAGCGGCACGCGCGCCCCACACGGGCCGATGCCTAGCTTTCAGCCACGGCAGAAGGCCGCCGAAAGGAGCACGAATGGGGATCATCACTTGGATCATCGTGGGGCTGATCGCGGGGCTGGTCGCACGGGCCATCATGCCGGGACGCCAGCCGATGGGGCTGCTCTTGACCACGCTGCTCGGGGTCGTCGGCTCGGTCGTCGGCGGGCTCATCGGCGCCGCGGTCTGGCACCGCAACGCCGGCAACTACTCGCCGGGCGGGCTCCTCCTCTCCATCGCCGGAGCCCTGCTGGTGCTGATCCTCTTCAGCTTCGTGCGCAGGCCCTCGCGAGCGGGGGCCTGAGCCCGGCGGCGAGCCCCTTCGTCAAACCTCGGAGCTGCCGTCCCCGGGACCTGCGAGGAGCGCATCGGCAGCCGCGTCGAGCTCGGGGAAGGTCCGCTCGGCGCGGACGAGGAGCGTCTTGCCGCGAAGCTCGCGACCCTCGAAGACGCCCGGGTAGCGCGTGGATCGCTCGGACTGCAGGTAGTCGAGCAGGAGGGCGTCCAGGGCGTCGAGGGCCAGGTCGCGGCCGGCCTCGGCGTCGAGCCGGGTCGCCGCAAGGTCCACCTTCGCCTCCAGCTCCAGCCGGTCGCCCTTGGGCGAACCCGAGAGCAGGAAGCGGGCGTGGACCTCCCCTGCAGAGGACCCGCCTTCGACCTCGAGCCTTTCGCCCTGCGCGAGCAGGCCTCGGACCCGGTCGGAGAGGACCTCCTGGATGTCCGAGAGCTCGCCCTGCGTCCCAGGCCTTGAGCGCCGTCACTTGGAAGCCGTCCCTTTCTTGGAGTCGAGCGCCTTCTTCGCCGCCTCGCGCACCTTGGCCGACGGGTCGCGCCGCGCCGTCAACTCCAGCGCCTGGACCACCAGTTCCTCCGGGCGCGCCGCCAGCTCGCCCACCGCCTTGAGGCGCTCCGCGTCCCCTTCCGCCAGCCGATCCGCCAGCCCCGCGTCGTCGTCGCACCCCTTGAACTTCTTGTCCGCCGCCCGGGCCTCCACCTCCACGTCCGAGAGGCGGGCGCTGGCGAGCCGCTCGTTCTGCAGCGCCCGCTGGACGAAGCTCTGCAAGTCCTCCGGGAAGTCGCGGGCCACCTCGGGCGGCAGGTTCTGGAGCGTCGAGAGTGCGGTGCGGGCGTCGTCGCGGGCGCCGCAGAGCGTGCGCGAGAGCAGCAAGGGGCTCAGCCCCTCCTCGGAGGATCGCTGCTCGATCAGCATCTGCACGCGCGTCGAGAAGCTCGCGGGCCGACACCGCGGCGCCGAAGCCCTCCTTGCGCGCCACCCGCAGGGCCGTCAGCCGCTTGAGGACGAACAGGTCGGAGGGATCCGCGCTCATGCACTTCTGGTAATCCCCGACCGCCGCACCCTGCTCGCCCAGCACCTCCTCCAGCATCCCGAGCTTCACCAGCAGGGCCGGGCTCTGGGCGAGCTTGCGCAGCGCCTCCAGGCGCCGGCGCACGTCCAGCTCCCGGGTCTCGGACGGGACGAACTCGAAGAGCGACTGCAGCGCCTCGAAGGCGCGGGCGCGGACCCGGTGGAACCGGGAGGCCGCCGCCGCGTCGAGCAGGGCGTCCACGGCGTTGCGTGCGCCCATCCTCCCCAGCTCCTCCGCTGCGAGCCAGCGGTCGCGCGGGTCCTGGGCGGAGAGCACCCGGACGAGCTCGTCGGCCGGCCGGGCGAAGTGGGAGGGGTCGAGCTTCTCGGCGAGCTTCTTGAGCGCGCCCGCGCGGTCCTTGCCCGAGAGCAGCTTGGCCCGCGCCTTGGCCTGTTCGGCCGCCGGGCCCGGGCGGCGGGCAGCGAAGGCCTCGAGCGCCTTCGGGTCGAGCTTGGCCGTCACCTCATCCAGCTCCGCCGCGTCGATCTCCTCGACCGCCTTGGCGCGCGCCGCGGCGTCGGGGATGAGCTCGGTCAGCGAGCGCGCGGTCTCGAAGTCGCCGAGCCAGGCGCGGGCCGCGGCCTCGCGCGCCGCCAGACCGCCGCGTGCCTCCTCGCGGTGCAGGCCAGCCGGGTTCTTCTCCAGGTACGCGACCAGGCCCCTGGCGCCGGACTTCCGGGCCTCCTCGAAGCGGCGGTCGTCGACGAGGCGGTCGACCTCCATCGCGTGGGCCGAGGTCGGGTGCTTGGAGTGGAACTCCTCGATGCCCTGGGCGGTGCCGGTGGCGACGGCCTCGCGGAAGTCGGCCTCCTCCAGCTTGGCGCGCGCGTCCGCCACGTGGACGCCCTGCGGGTGGTCGCGCAGGAACTCGTTCCAGGCGAGCGAGGTGTCGGCCTTGCTCGCGGTCTCGAAGCGCAGGCCCTCGAGCAGGACGACTGCGTCCTTCCTGCGGTCCGAGTCGGGGAAGGCATCCATGAACCGCTTGTAGGAAAGCACCGTGTTCTGGCGGCGGGCCTGCTGGAACTCGAGCTCGGCCAGACGCGTCTTTGCCTTCGGCGCCGACGGGTCCTTCGGGTTCTCGCGAAGGAAGCGCGCGAGCGCCTCGGGATCGTCCACCTTCTCGACCTTCGCGTACGGCTTGGGAGCGCAGGACGCCGCCAGGAGGGCCACCGCGAGCAACGAAGGGAGGGCGGGAAGAGGCTTCATGGGCGGCGAAGCTAGCACGCAGGAGCGCCGCCGCGCCGCCCCAATCTCCTGACGCGAGCCTCCCCTCCGGTCCCCTCTCCGGCTTCCCCTTCGACAAGCCCCGGACAAGCCGGAGAGGGGGGACCCATGAGACGACCGGCGGCTTTCTTGCCCAGGGAGCGGGCGCGCCTACCATGGAGGGAACGGAGGACGTGCCGTGCGCCTCGCAATCCTGGTGCTCATCTCGACCGGACTGGCGGCTTGCGCCGCTCCGACGCACCTCGCCCGCCGCTCCCCTCTCTCGCAGGCGCCCACCGCGCTGCTCACCCCGGAGGGGCGCCCTGCAGCGCTGCCGTCGATGGATTCGAAGGATGGCGAGGGCGTGGTGGCGATTGACGGGGCGGCGGTGGCCGCGGCCGCGCGCGAGCTGGTGGGCAAGAAGAAGGTGCCGACCGGCGGCAAGTTCCCCGACGACTGCACCGGCCTCGTGCGCACGGTCTACGAGAAGCACGGCATCGACTTGATGAGCGAGGGAGCCGAGGCCGGCGGCAACGGCGTGCTGGCCATCTGGCGCTACACCCAGAAGCACGGCTCCCTGCACAAGGACCGCCCCCGCCCCGGCGACATCGTCTTCTTCAACGAGACCTACGACCGCAACCGCGACGGCCGCGACAACGACGGCCTGACCCACGTGGGCATCGTCGACCGCGTCGAGGACGACGGCACGGTCTACGTCATCCACCGCGTCGCCTACGGCGTCGTGAGCTACCGCATGAACCTCGCCCACCCCAGCCAGCGCAAGGACGCGCAGGGCCGGGTGCTCAACGACTGGCTGCGCGAGGGCAAGAAGTCGCGGCTGGCCGGAGAGCTGTTCGCGGGGTACGGGACCGTCGGGAAGTAGGTCCGCGTTCTGTTAGCCTCGTGTGGCCGATGCGCGACCAGGCCCCAGAGCTCACACCCGAGCAGATCGAGCAGATCACTTCGGGACTGCTCGAAGCTGGTTTGGACCTCGGAGGGGGCTTGGCTCTACGCCCCCCACCGAACCCTCTGGCTCAATCGCGAGCGTCCGTGGAACCACGGGCTTCTGGACTTTCGCGATCGCATGTTCGGTCGCCTGCAGCGAATCCAAGCCAACCGCTCGCAGCCAAACGATGCCGACGCTGACGAGGCCATCGAAGACACCCGAGGACTCGCTACCCTTCTCGAACGCCTCAGCCTCCGGAATCGATGACCTGAGCGCCGACCCTGGGCTCCGGCTCACCGGACGCCTACGGCACCACCTCGACGTCGAACCTCGCCACCGCCGACCCTTCGAGCCCCGGCGCGGCCGGGGCGTCCTCCGGGAAGGCCGTGAACAGCGCCACCAAGGACTCGGGCGCGACGGGGGCTGGGGAGGCCACGGCGATGAACCGGTTGCGGCCCTGGAAGCCCTGGAGCGACACGCCCGCCGGGCTGCCGTTGACGGTGAGGACGTGGGGCCCGGGGCCGACGCGGCCGGCTTGCGCGAGCACCTCGACCGTCCCGTCCGGCCAAAGCCGCAGGAGGGTGACGAAGGAGGCCGAGGCCAGCTCGTAGCGCAGGTAGATGACGTGGTCCTGGCCCACCTTCGAGCCAGGCGTCCCCTTCTCCCCGCTCCCGCCCTTGCCTCGCTCGGCGACGGAGAAGTCGAGGCTGACGGCGGGCTTGGCACTGGCCTGATGAGGCGCCTGCGCCGGCCCGCGCTGCAGCGCGAGCACGCCCAGCCCCAGCACCGCCAGCACAGCGGCCACTGAGAGTGGCGGCCCCTTGGCCGGCTGCGGCCGTGCGGAGCCGAGCGGCGCCGCGCCACTGACGCGCAGCTGCAGAGCGAGGCTGCGCATCGCCTGCTCGAAGACGACGTCCGTCTTGAGAGGCGTGGGTTCGATTGCGCCGACGAGCGCGCGCTCGACGTCGCCGTCCAGTCCGTCGGTGGCCTGCAGGCCCATCAGGAAGCCCTCGCAGACCGGGCAGTCGCAGGCCAGATGCGCCGCGAGCGCCTTCTCCGCGCGGAACCGCTCGCCGCGCAGGATGTGGTTCCAGTGCTTCGCGTCCACGTGTGCCGGCGCAGGGCCTTCCTCGCCGCCGGCGCGCTGCGCGAGGAGCGAGGCGACGACCCGGGCCTTGACACGTGCGCGCAGGTGCTCGAGGTGTCGGGAGACGACCTCGGCCGGCAGCTGCAGGCGCTCGCTGACGTCGCGCGCCGTCGGCCGCTCGGGCCCGAAGAATAGCCGCGCCACCTCGCGCTCCGGGCCCACAGGGATGGTCTCGATCAGCGACTCCACGTCGACCGGGGCAGGTCCCGGATCGGGAGCGAGGTCGAGCACCATCGCCGTGGCGAGGTCGGCGGAGATGGCCTCGGCTCTTCTTGCGCGCCAGCCGTGAGCGGCAACGCCGGCGAGTCACCCCGAGGACCCAGACGCCGAAGCGCCCTGGCTCGCGCAGCCCGCCCAGCTGACCGAAGGCGCGCCCGAACGACTCGACGAGGAGGTCGCGCGCCTCGGCGTCATCCAGCTCGGCGAACGACGCGACGACCCGATCCACCGCCTGGCGGTGGCGCTCGAACAGCGCCCGGTACCCCTCGCGGTTGCCGGCGAGGGCCGAGGCGACGGCGCGTGCGTCGTCTTTCATCGCCGGCAAGACAAGCACCCGCGAACGCCAACGGTCAACCGCTCAGGTCAGCACCGTCCACAGCGCCAGGCCCACGAAGAGCGCCGCCATCACCCCCAGGCTCAGGGCGCGGTTGCGACGGGCCGCGGGCTCGAGGTCCTTCCAGTCGGCGGCGGCGCGCACCGCGGCGACCTCCATGAAGCAGGCGAGCCCCGCCAGCCACAGGACCATCGACTGCAGCGAGTGCCCCGCCCCGACCACGGCGCCCGGACCAACCAGCGCGGCCGCGCCGATGCTCGCCAGCAGGATCGCCCAGGCGAGGAAGAAGAAGGCGAAGCGCGCGCGGCCGGACAGGTGCTCCTTGACGCGCACCACGGTCACCGTCACCACCACGGTGAGGAGAAGATCGAGCGCGGCGAGCAGCAGCGCCTTGAAGGTCAGCGGCATGGCCTAGCGCCCCGAAGCCGGCAACGGCCGGAGCTTGCGAGCATTCTTGCCCGTCGCGGCGTCGGCCTTCTTCGACTCGGCGGCGGCCTTCTCGACCTGGCCGGTCCGGTCGAGGAAGTCGATGAGCTGCCTCCGGTAGATCGGGTTCTTGGGCGCGTCGGCGATGAGCTCGCGCAGCACCGACTCGGCGCCCTTCAAGTCCGCGGACTTCTCCATCGCCTCGGCCAGCGTCAGGCGGACCTGCCGGTCGTCCCGGCGTGCAGCGGCGGCCAGCTTGAGATGGTCGACCGCTTCCGAGGAGCGCCCGACCTGGTGAAGTGCCAGGCCGAGCCCGAGGTGCGCGTCAGCCAGGTCCGGCCGCAGGTCGAGGGCACGCTGGAACGCCTCGAGCGCCATCGCCGGGTCCTTGCGCAGCTCGAAGAACCGCCCAGCCAAGAGCCAGGCGCGCGGGTTGAGCGGCTCGAGCGCACGTGCCGCCAGGACGGACTTCTCCAGCAGCGGGTCCTCGCCACCGGCGTCGAGCAGGACCTTGGCGAGCTCGACCTGCGCGATTCCCCAAGTCGGGAAGGTGGTGGTCACGGACTTGAGGACCTCGGCAGCGGCCTTCAGGTCGCCCGAGCCGGCCAGTGTCCGGGCACGGTCGAGGTCGGCCGAGGGGTCGGAGGCGGCCAGGAGTGCGGTCAGGAGGAGGTAGGCGAACACGGGCGGAGGATACCGACTGGGCTGCTGGCGAGCGATTCTAATGATGCGGGCGGCTTGGTGACGCACCTCACAAACAAGGCTCAACCATTCGTTACCACAGGCAAAAGCCGAGCCCCGAGACCCCCAAAGCAGTTCTTGGCGACCTTGGTCCCTTGGCGACCTTGGCGGATCAAAGGATGTGCAGTCCCACGACCTCCCGGCAGCCCATCCGCCCGTTGTCCACTTGTCTGCCAGTCGACCCTCCGGTACACCCCACCGCTCCGAACCACTGGCCGAGGAAGACGCATCGTCAGGACCGCATGAATCCGATTTCTGCCAAGACTCTCGAAGACCTGCAGTGGAACGCCATCCTCGACGCGCTGGCCACCCGCGCCAAGACCGACCTGGGCAAGGCCTGCTGCCTGGCTCGCCCGTTCCTCCCGGGCCCCGAGCAGGTCCGTGAAGAGCTCGAGAAGACCGAGGAGCTGCGGACGCTCTGGATCCAGGAGCACCTGACGCTGCCGCTGTGGGGCGTGCGCGACGTCCGCAACCTGCTCGACCGCTCGTCGAAGGGCGGCGCGCTGGAGCCGGCCGACCTGTTGGGCTGCGCCAACGTGCTCAACGCCACGGTGCGCGTGAAGGACTTCGTCGAGGACCGGCAGCGGACGATGCCCCGCGCCTGGGCCCTCGCCGACCGCATCGCCGACCTGGGCAAGCTGGCCCAGAAGATCGAGCGGAGCTTCGAGCCGGACGGGAAGATCTCCGACCGCGCCAGCCCTGCCCTCTTCGACCTGCGCGAGCGCGCCCGCGGGCTCCACGGGTCCATCAAGACCAAGCTCGACTCGATGTTGCACGACCTCGAGTTCGGCAAGCTGCTGCGCGAGAACTACTTCACCATCCGCAACGAGCGGTACGTCGTCCCGGTGCTGGCCAGCGCTCGCTCGCAGGTGCCGGGCATCGTCCACAACGCCTCGCAGAGCGGGCAGACGCTGTTCGTCGAGCCGCAGCCGCTCATCACGCTCGGCAACGAGCTGGCCATCGCGCAGTCCATGGTCACCGAGGAGGAGCGCCGCATCCTCCAGGCTCTGACCGAGGAGCTGGGCGAGCACGCCATCGAAATCGAGGAGTCGCTGGAGGCCTGCCGCGACCTCGACGCCATCGAGGCCTCCGCCAAGCTGGCCGTCGACATCCTCGCCGAGCCGGCGACGGTGGTGCCCGCCGAGGTGCCCTTCCGCCTGCTGGCCATGCGCCACCCGCTGCTCGCCCTGCAGCAGAAGACGGTCATCCCCAACGACGTGGCCTTCACCGAGAAGGAGCGCGTGCTGGTGGTCTCCGGCCCGAACGCCGGCGGCAAGACCGTCACGCTCTCGGGCGTCGGCCTGTGCGGCCTGATGCTGCGCGCCGGCCTGTTCATCCCCGCCGAGCGCGGCTCCACCCTGCCCCTGTTCACCGACGTCCAGTCGGCCATCGGCGACGCGCAGGACCTGTCCAAGGACCTGTCGACCTTCAGCGCCCACCTGACCGCGCTCAAGGAGATCGGCAAGAGCGCCGGCCCGGGCTCGCTGGTGCTGATCGACGAGATCGCCGCGGACACCGATCCCCGGGAAGGCGCCGCCATCGCGCTCGCCGTGCTCGAGGACCTGGTCGCCAAGGGCGCGCGGTGCATCGTGACCACGCACCTGGAGGAGCTCAAGGCGGTCGCGGTCACCGACCCGCAGTACGTCAACGCCCGCGTCGGCTTCGACGCCAGCAAGATGGCGCCGACCTACAAGCTGCACGTCGGCACCCCAGGCTCGTCGTCGGCCATCGAGATCGCCCGGCGCGTGGGGCTGGACCCGAAGATCTGCGACAAGGCCGTAGAGAACCTCAAGACCAGCGCCGGGCCGCTCGGCCGCGCGCTCCAGGCGCTGGAGGCCAAGGAGCACGAGGCGGACCAGGCTCGCCTCGGGCTCGAGGGCGACCGCAAGGCCATCGCCGAGGAGCGCGAGGCCGTGGCCAAGGAGCGCGCCGCGCTGCGCGAGCGCGAGAAGGCCATCCAGGCCGAGGCGCGGGCGGAGCTGGTCGCGGAGATCGAGAAGGTGCGCGCCGACGTGTCCAAGATCCTCGCGGACCTGCAGGCCAAGTCGACGATCCGCGCGGCGGTGGACGCCCAGGCGGAGCTCGCCAAGGTCGCCGACGAAGAGCAGAAGAAGCTCGACCGGATGAACGCCGAGGCCAAAGCCAAGGCCGAGGAGCGGATGCCGGAGGGCTCGGCCATCCACGAGGGCATGCGGGTCCGCGTGCCGAACCTGGGCGATGCGCAGGTCCTGGAGGTCGACGGCGACGAGGCGGTGGTGACGGCGGGCGCCTTGAAGGTGCGCCGCAAGCTCAAGGACCTGGTGCCGCTCAAGGGCCAGGCCAAGGCCGCCAAGTTCGCCGAGAAGAAGGGCGACAAGCTCCGCAGAGCCGAGGAGTCGGCTCCCGCCGCCATGAACTTCGAGGGCAACCGGCTCGACGTGCGCGGCATGCGCGCCGAGGACGCCCTGCGCGCGGCGGAGACCTTCCTGGACCGCAGCTACGGCGAGGGCAAGCCGGGGGCGATCATCCTGCACGGGCACGGCACCGGAGCGCTCAAGTCCACGTTGCGCGACTACCTGAAGAACTCGCCCTACATCCGCAGCTACCGGCCCGGCGCCAACCACGAGGGCGGCGACGGCATCACGGTGGTGGAGTTCAAGGGGTAGCCCTCCCCCCAACCCCCCTCCCAAACTGCGGGAGGGGGGTTCGGCTCTGCTCGATTCGACCTTTGTCGGAGCTCTTGGCACCAAGCTCGTCAGGCTTCTGCGCAGGGACCGCCTAGAACGGAATCTCGTCGTCTGGCGGACGACGAAACTCGTCCTCGTCATCCTCCAGGTCATCTTCGACGTCGTCCATGTTGTCGACGTCGAAGTCGACGCACGGCATCTGGCTGGGCACGGCACCCGCCTGCAGCTCCTCGACCAACTGAGCCAGATCGGCGGTTAGGTCCTCGACGAATTGCGCGGTCGCTGCCCCGTGTTGGAGAGCGCAGCTGACGGCCTGCTCGAGGTTCGCCATCCGCACCATGGCGCTCTCGGCCTGCATCCTTGGTTCGGCTCTGCACGCGGGGCGCTGCATCTCGAGCCTCGACGCCCACGTCGGCCATCGACATCGGCTCGTGTCTCTCGCGCTCAGCCCTCGTCACCAACGGGTCGTCGAAGCCGAAGCGCTCGCAGAACAGGTCCTCGATGAAGACGCGCACCGGCGCCTTCCACTTCTGGCTCGGTGACGGCCGCAGCCCTGGGAGGTTCTTGGGGTTGAGGCCCAGCCGCTTGGCAATCTCCACATGGCGGGCGCTCAGCCGGCAGAGCTTCTTGGCCACTGCCCAAGGCTCCTTGCCGTTGGTGCCTGTCCCCTGCTTCTGCTTCCCCTTCTTCTTCTTCTTGCTCATGGCGGCCCGAAGCTACCCCATCCGAGGCTTGCAACCGAGGCCGACGCGCCGAATCAGGACGGGCATGATGCGCTACCTCGACTCCCGCCACGCGATCATTGATTGGATTGGCCTGCACGGGGCCATGCCTGGGCTCCGCGCCGACTCCGGTGCGCCGGTCCTCTTCCGGCCGGACGACGACGAGTCCGGGCTCCGTCGCGTCGGCTGGGCCGAGTTCTTCGCGCAGGTCGAGAAGGCCCACCTGGGGCTGCTCGTGGACGAGAGTCCGGAGTCGTTCGAGCACAGCTTCGTGAACCAGGAGCGAGGCAAGCGCGAAGGGGCCGGTCCCAAGCGGAGCGTGCTCGAGTTCCTGCGCGCCCTGCCCGTCCCCGCGCACTGACCCGTCAGGCGTCAGCGCCGCCGACCTCGCTTCGGCTTCTTCTCGAACGGCTGGCGTCGGGGCTTGGCTGGACGGCGCTTCTCCGCTCGCCCGCGTTCGGGACCGAAGCCTCGCTCCGCCGCCGGGGCGTGCTGGACGACCTTCTTCTCCCCCACCGCGATGAGCTGGAAGTCGATCTGCCGCCTGGAGAGGCTGACGTTCGAGACCCGGATGCGGACCTCGGTGCCCAGCGAGAAGCTGGGCCCACGCGAGAACACCAGCCGGTGGTGGACCTCGTCGAGCTGCGCGCTCGGGCCGATGGTCTCCGCCTTCACCAGGCCCTCGACGTAGACGCCCTTGAGCTCGACGAAGATGCCGAAGTCGGTGACCGCGCAGACCACGCCATCGAACTCCTCGCCGATGTGCGACTTGAGGAAGAGCGCGGCGAAGTAGTTGTCGACCTCGCGCTCGGACTGCATCGCGGCGCGCTCGCGCTCGCTGGAGCGGGCCGCCACGCCGTCCAGCCGGTCCTCGAGCTTCTCCGACTCCTCGTCGGAGAGCGAGCGCATGCCCCGCCCCCAGTGCTCCTTGAGCAGCCGGTGGACGATGAGGTCGGGGTACCGGCGGATCGGCGAGGTGAAGTGCAGGTAGTGCGGCGAGGCCAGCCCGAAGTGCCCGATGTTGTCGGACGAGTAGATGGCCTGCATCATCGCGCGCAGCAGCAGGTAGTTGAGGGTGCGCTGCTCCGGGCTCCCGGCGATCTTCTTGAGCAGCGCGTTGAGGGCCTGCCCGGTGATCTCCGTGCCCGGTTCGATGGCAAAGCCGTGGGCGCGGGCCAAGGTCAGGAAGTCGGCCAGCTTGTCTTCGTCCGGCTCGGCGTGGACTCGGTAGACCGTGGGCAGCGAGCGCGCCGAGAAGTGCCGCGCCACCGCCTCGTTCGCCGAGAGCATGAACTCTTCGATGATCCGGTGCGCGATGTTGCGCTCGCGCTTCTCCAGCCGCACTGGCCGGTGCTTATCGTCGAGGATGACCTTCGTCTCGGGCAGGTCGAAGTCGATGGAGCCTCGCTCGCCGCGCGTGACGATCATCCGGCGTGCCAGCTCCTCCATCAGCGTCAGGTCGGCGCGCAGGAACTCGCGGTGCGGGACGACCTCGCCGGACAGGACCTCCGCGACCTCGGTGTAGGTGCAGCGCGCGACGGACTTCATCACGCCTTCGTAGAGCTCGGCCTCCACCGCGCGGACGCCGCCCTTCTCGTCGGGCTCGAAGACCATGTCCGCCACGAGGCACAACCGCTCCTGCTCGGGCTTGAGCGAGCAGACGCCGTTGGAGAGCCGCTCGGGGAGCATGGGCAGCGCGAAGCTCGGGAAGTAGACCGAGGTGCCGCGGCGCAGGGCCTCGAAGTCGAGGTTCGTGCCCGGGCGGACGAAGTGCGCCACGTCGGCGATGGCCACCACCAGCCGCCAGCCCTTCCCCGTCCGCTCGACGAAGACCGCGTCGTCGAAGTCGCGCGCGTCCTCGCCGTCGATGGTGATGAGCCTGAGCGAGCGCAGGTCGCGCCGCCGGCGGATCTCGGACTCGGGGATGGCCTCGGGGATCTTGCGCGCCTCGGCCTGGACGTCGTGCGCGAAGTCGTCGGAGAAGCCGTGCTTGTAGGCGGTCTCGAGCACCTCGCCCAGCGGGTCGCCTGGCTTGCCGAGCACCGACATCACCTCGCCGGTCGCCGGGCCGCGCCGCGACGGTCCCTGGGCGACGCGCACCTTCACCAGCTCTCCGTCCTTGGCGGCACGGGTCGGCTCGACGGGGATGGCCTGGCCGAGCCCGCCGTCGAGCGGCAGCGCCACGGTCTGTCGGCCCTGACGGCCGAGAACACCCACGAACCGCGTGCGCCGGCGCTCGACGACGTCGATGAAGCGGCCGGCCGGCTTGCCGCGGAACCCTTCGACGACCTCCACCTTCACCAGGTCGCCGTCGAGCGCGCGGCGGGCGTCCTCGGCGGGGAGGTAGACGCCGTGGCCGCGGCCGATGAGCGGATCGACGAAGCCGTGGCCCTCCGGCTTGCGACGCAGGATTCCGATGAGGAAGCGTCCGCCGGCCCTGCCGGCCCGCGACCCGATGAGCGGCGGCTCGCGGCTGGCTTCGTAGTCTTCGACCGCGCGCTGCCCGTCACGGCGGCCGCTGCTCTCGACGGCGGCCCCGGCCACTCGGAAGCGCTTGCCGTCCTTCTGGACCGCGCCGTCCTTGAGCAGCTCGCGCATCAGGCGCTTGAGCCTCGGTGCGCGCGCCGGGGTTGCCCTTGATGGCGGTGAGGAGTTCGCCGACGCCGAGCGGCTTCTTGGACTGCGAGAGGGCGGCGAGGACGCTGTCTTTGTCGAGAGCCATGCCTAGGCGGTAGGTGAGCGAGCGACGAAGGTCAAGGGAGATGTCGGACCTGGGCAGTACCTTGGCGGCTGGATCCCGAACATGGAGAACGCCATGGCATCGAAAACGCCGCCGACCGTCGACCTGCTCGACATGCTCCTCCTCGGTGGACCCGGCGGGAAGACCGAGCTGATCGAGGGCTCTGTTCGGCGAGTCTTCGTCGCGCCAAACGAGGAAGACGCGAAGCACGTCTTCCTCGAGCTCGCGCATCAACTCCACGACTTCTACCGAGCAGAGTGGAACGAGGAAGCCTCCCGGTCGACGAAACCCGTGGCTCTCGGGCGTATGCGGCTCAGCCTTGCCGGCAACCTGGTGGAGCTCGAGGTCAAGATGTCGCCGGCGATCTGGCGAGCTTTCGCGGAAGGCCGATAGACGGCTGTGGCCGCCCGGCGCTACGAGCGGCCACAGACTGCCGTGGGCATCTGCGCTGCTACTCCTCGTTCGCGTTGGAGTCGGCCACCTGCGCAGGGACCCTTGGGGCCTGGCTCGCCTTGCGCACGAGCTCCAGGAACTCCCGGCGGTAGCCGCTCGCGTCCTGCCCGATCCCCTTCTGGGCGAGTGAGAGCACCAGCTCGTAGGTCGACTCGCCCTTCTCCTTCGAGTCGCGCAGCAGCATCCCGAACGAGGCCACGCTGGCGGCGAAGGTCATCTCGCCGGACATCTCGCTGGTCACGCTCGTGGGCGCCGGGAAGGCGAGCTCGTGGCTGGTCGCGGCCTCGGGGTGCTTGTAGCGGATCTTCAGCGAGAACAGCTCCTCGCTCGCGGCGGCCGCGGTCAGCTCGGGCGCCTTCTGGTACTTGAGCTCGCTGGTGGCCGCGTCCTGACCGGCGGGGACCAGCTCGTACAGCGCGGTAACCGCGTGCCCGGCCCCGACGGCGCCGGCGTCCTTCTTGTCGTCCTTGAAGTCCTCGGCCTTCATCACGCGGTTCTCGTAGCCGAGGAGCCGGTAGGACGCGACGCGCGCCGGGTTGAACTCGACCTGGAGCTTGACGTCCTTGGCGACGGTGACGAGCGTCGAGCTGCATCTGTTCCACCAGGACCTTGCGCGCCTCGTTCTCGGTATCGATGTACGCGTAGTTGCCCTTGCCCTTGTCGGCCAGCGTCTCGACCTTGCTGTCCTTGTAGTTGCCCATGCCGAAGCCGAGCACGGTGAGGAAGACGCCGGTCTTGGCCTTCTCCTGGATGAGCGTCTCGAGCCCGCCTTCGCTGGAGACGCCGACATTGAAGTCGCCGTCGGTGGCGAGGATGACGCGGTTGACCCCGCCCTTCCGGAAGTTCTGGGCTGCGACCTGGTAGGCGAGCTCGATGCCACCGGCGCCGTTGGTCGAGCCGCCGGCGCCCAGCTCGTCGATGGCGGAGAGGATGGCGCTCCGGTGGTCGCCGCGGGTCGGCTGCAGCGCGACGCCGGTGCCGTCCGCGTACTTGACGAGCGAGACGCTGTCGCGCTCGTCGAGCTGGTCGACCAGCATCCGAAACGCCTTCTTGAGCAGCGGCAGCTTGTTCGGGACGCCCATGGAGCCCGACACGTCCACCAGGAACACCAGGTTCGACTGCGGCCGCTCGCCCTTCGGGATCTCGCGGGCCTTGAGGCCGATGCGCGCCAGGTAGTGCGAGGTGTTCCAGGGCGCGCGCGCCACCTCGATGTGGGCCGCGAACGCGTCCTGCTGCGGCGCCGGGTAGTCGTAGCTGAAGTAGTTGACCAACTCCTCGATGCGCACCGCGTCGGCCGGCGGCAGCTGGTTCAGGTTCAGGTAGCTGCGCACGTTCGAGTAGGAGGCGGTGTCGACGTCGGCGGCGAAGGTCGAGAGCGGGTTGGCCGTGGTGGTGAGGAACGAGCTCTCGGCGACGTGGGCGTAGGACTCGCCACTCGAGTCGCGAGAGGGCACGAGCGAGGGCGTCGGCGGTCGGGCGACGTACCCGTTGGATCCGAAGTTCTGGATGGCCTTGCGCTTGGAGGCGAAGTTGTAGCCCGCGCTGCCGGCGTTGCTGACGTTGGCGTTCTCATAGCTACTGCCGCCGAGCGCGTTGGACGACGCCGCGAACAGGGCGCGGATGTTCTGCCCGAACACCAGGGTCACCACGACGATGCTGCAGAGGAATCCGCCCAGGACTCCGAGCCAGGCCACCAGGTTCCGCTTCGAGGTCTTCTTCGCGTTCGCTTCCATGTGTGCCTCCTTTGCCTGGGACAACGGGCCGGAGCACACGTGGTTCGCGGTCCTCGGTCGGGTGACGGAGGAGCCGGGCGACGGCATCGGCCGGGAGGAGGATATGGGCTACTGCGCAGGTACGACGATGTGCTGGGCGATGGCCACGAAGAACGCGTGGAGGTTCAGCCCGAAGACCATGAGCGCGCCAATCGTGGGAATGAACACGACCGCAGACAGGACCAGCAGATGGACCGCGTCAGCCGTCCAGCGCGCCCCGATGGTCAGGGCCACCAGCCAGAAGGTCGGGACTGCGAGCGCGGCTATCGGAGGTGCTTCCGTCCCCCGGATCAGAACTTCACCCACGCCCGCGATGCCGAGGAGGAACGGCGTGAAGGAATAAGCGAACCCGAGCGTCCGCCGATCCTTCAACGTCCACGCGCACAGTGCGACCCAGATCAGCGCTGGGCTGCCGAGAACCGTCGCGTACGCGAGCGCCAAGGGCTACAGCACCTTCCAGGTCGTCCCGGACGGCGTGTCCATGATCTCCACGCCCAGCGCCTTCATCTCGTCGCGCACGCGATCGGCGGCGGCGAAGTCCTTGGCCTTGCGGGCGTTGGCGCGCTCGACGATCTTCGCCTCCACCATCGCGCCGTCGATGCCCTTGGCCTTGGCCTTCTTCTCGCGCCGGCGGAGCAGGAACGCCTTCGGGTCCTGCTGGAACAGGCCCAGCACCTTGCCGACGGTGTCCACGTCCTTGCGCAGCCGGCAGAGAGTGCGATGGACCGCCGCCTTGTCCTTGCTCTTGGGCTTCTCCGCCAGCTCGTTGAGCAGCGCGAACGGCTCCGCCAGCGAGCCCAGCGCGTCGGAGGCGTTGAAGTCGTCGGCGAGCGCGGCCTCGAAGTTGGGGACGACCTTCTCCACCTTCTCCTTGTCGAGCGAGCTCGCCCGGCGTCGGCTCCTTGCCGGCGATCTTCTCGTCGGCCTTGGCCAGCGTCTCGTAGAGGTAGTCCACGCGGCGCTCGGCGTCGGAGAGCGCCACGTCCGAGAAGTTGATGGGGTTGCGGTAGTGCGTGCCGAGCAGGAAGTAGCGCAGCGCCTCGGCTTCCACCTTCTCCAGCACGTCGCGGATGGTGAAGAAGTTGCCGAGCGACTTGCTCATCTTCTCGTTGTCGATCTGCACGAAGCCGTTGTGCAGCCAGGTGCGGGCAAACGGCTGGCCGCTGGCCGCCTCGGACTGGGCGATCTCGTTCTCGTGGTGCGGGAAGACGAGGTCCTTGCCGCCGGCGTGGATGTCGAAGGTGTCGCCCAGGTACTTGGCGCTCATGGCCGAGCACTCGATGTGCCATCCCGGCCGGCCCTTGCCCCAGGGGCTGTCCCACTCGGGCTCGCCGGGCTTGGCGGCCTTCCACAGGGCGAAGTCGAGCGGATCCTTCTTGCGGTCACTGGGGTCGACGCGCGCGCCGGCCTCGAGCTCGTCGAGGTTGCGCTTGCTGAGCTTGCAGTAGCCGTCGAACGCGCGGACCGCGAAGTAGACGTCGCCGCCGGACTGGTACGCCTTGCCGTTGGCGATGATCTTCTGGATGAGCGCGATGATCTCCGGGATGTGCTCGGTGACCTTGGGCTCGACCGTGGGCCGCTCGACGCCCAGGGAGTTCATGTCGGTGAGGAACTCGGCGATGTACTTCTCGCTGATGTCCGTCGACTTCACGCCTCGCTCGTTGGCGCGCTTGATGATCTTGTCGTCGACGTCGGTGAAGTTGCGGACGTAGGTGACCTTCAGGCCCGTGTAGCGCAAGAAGCGGGCGACGACGTCGAAGGTGACGTAGACGCGCGCGTGGCCGACGTGGCTCATGTCGTAGACCGTCGGTCCGCAGACGTACATGCCGACGGCCCCCGGCACGAGCGGCTGCAGCGCTTCCTTGCGGTTGGTCAGCGTGTTGAACGTCCGGATCTCCATGGTCTCCATCCTCTCGATGTCTCTCGAATTCGACTGCCGTCTGGCCCGAAAAGGCCGCGAATCCTAACACACAACCTTTCGCCCGCCCGCCCGTTCGATCCTCCCAGACAGGCACCTCGAACAGCCGAGATGGCTTGAACAGCCAAGTGGCTGTTTTTCGGTCGAGATCGGATGGTCGACTGGCGTATCGATGCACCAGCCGTCAAGTGGTTGGCCGAGGCGGGAGACATGGCAAGCGTTGAAAACCCTGGAGATTTTTCGCGCGACGGCCCTCCTGGCCGGTGTCATGTTGTTTGGCAGGCTGCTTGCTGCGGCGTAGGATGAATCCCTCGCAAATCTGAGCTGGATACCGATGGCACAGGACCCCCGACGACGCCCCCCCGCCCGCCGAAACGGGCCATCCAACGAGCCCATCCGGCTCGAGACCGGCGACTTCGAGTCGATCGGCCAGGACTTCGACGGCGAAGACGACGCGCCGGTCCTGCCCCCGACCAAGGTCCTGCCGAACGACCCGCAGCGGGCCGTGCCGACCGGGGTCTTCGAGGACCAGCGGTTCGGCAACAACCCCGAGTCCTTCAACCCGCCGCTCCCGTCGGACTCCTTCAACCCGCCCATCCCCTCGGACACGCACCCCATCCCCGAGATCGATCCGCGCAACTTCCCGCCTGACCGCACCCGCCCCGGGCCATCCGTGCGCGGCCACACGCTCGAGCCTGCGTTCCTCTACGTCGACCGCGGCCCTGGCGAAGGCCGCAACGTGCCCATCCCCGCGGGCGAGATGGTGATTGGACGGTCGTCGGCGAGCGGGCTCAAGCTCTCGCACCCTTCGGTCAGCCGCGAGCACGCCATCCTCGAGCGCCAGAGCGGCCGCTTCTACATCCACGACGCAGGCAGCCACAACGGGACCTTCGTCAACGGCCGGCAAATCTCCGGGCGGATCGAGCTGTATGGCGGGGACGAGATCGCCATGGGCAAGGCCGTCCTCATCCTGCGGCACGGGGACATGGCGACCGGCACCGGGACCGGCACCCGCGCTGGGACTTCGACGCACAACGCCCCCCTCACCGACCGCAAGGCATTCAAGATCACGGTCTTCGGGTCGGCCGTCGCGCTGGGCATCCTCAGTGTCTTGATCCTGGCCAAGCTCAAGCCCAACCAGGTGGACGAGTCGAGGGTCGCGGCCGCTGCTCCAGCCAGGCCGGCGCCCCTCGCCCCGACTCCCATCAAGCCGGAGCCCAAGCCGCTGGCGCTGGCGCCGCGCCCGGAGCCACGTCCCGAGCCGCCTCCGGAGCCCGAGCCTGAAGTCGAGGCACCGCCGTCTCGACCAGTGAAGACCAAGGGCGATCTGAACCTCGACCAGCCTACCGAAGTCTCTGCAGCCAAGGTCTTTGCCGAGACCAAGAAGAACACCGCGACTCCCCCTCCCCCGCGCTACGACGCCCTCGACAACAACAAGCCGCTCAAGGCCCAGCCCAAGAAGGCGCAGCCGACCAAGGTCGCCTACACGCCGAAGGCGCCGATGTCCTCGGTCGACACCTCCGATGCGGCCGAAGCGATGGCCCTCTACGAGGCGGGTGACCTGGACGGCGCCATCGCCTCCGCCAGGTCCGCCGGCAACGCCGGGCTGGCCAACAAGATCGCCAACTTCAAGAAGGAGATTGGCGCGGCCAAGGGCTGCCTCTCGGGCAAGGACGGCGTCGGGGCCATCAAGCACTACACCACCGCGCTGGCCGTCGACGACGAGCTGTCGAAGGGCTGGGGGAAGCTGGGCGGTCAGATTCGCGGCGAGCTGGCCAAGCTCTACGAAAAGGCTGCAGCCCAGGCCCTGTCGCAGGGCGACGGCCCGAAGGCCACCCAGCTCTTCCAGAAGGCGCTCAAGTACGACCCCGAGAACATCAAGGCCCAGGAAGGCCTGGCGGCAGCGAAGAAGCTGGGGAGCGCGCCCGCCCCCAAGTCGGACGACGCGCGCTCGGCTGCCGATCAGGCCTTCGACCAGTAGCTTCCGGCCAATTCTTCTACTTCTTGGACTTCGCAGTGGCCTTCCTGGCCGCGGCCTTGGCGCGGAAGAAGCGGACCAAGGTGTAGGCGTTCAAGCCCAGCACGGCGAGCACCCCGCCGATGGTCAGGGGGGTCGTGAAGCCCGAGCGCGGCTTGCTGCCGTCAAGCAGGACCCAGAGGTGGTCGTTGGCCGGGACCGCCTCCCCTTTCTGCACCAGGTTCTGGAATGCCTGCTCGTACTCCGGTATGGCGTCGTCGCGCAGCAGCCGCCCCGAAGCCGTGAGGGGTGACTGGTCGGGCTTGGCAAGCTCCTCACCGGAGTAGGGACGGCGGATCAGGAAGGGCGTTCCGCGCAGGGCCACGATCTCGTAACTCTGGCCGTAGCGCTTGAAGCGGCTCGCCACGGGTCCCGGCGTCCCCTGCACCTGGGCCAGCACGTTGTTCGCCGCCTTCTCGACGCCGTAGGCCCCCGTCGAGCCGAGGTCGACGGCAGGTCCCGAGCCGAACCAGAAGACCAGGTCGGAGCGCATGTCGAAGAGCAGGAAGCCCGCGAGGACGAGGGCCGAGAAGGTCAGCATCAACCCCGTGCTCCCCGTCGAGCGAGGCTTGAACTCCGCGGGGTCGATGTCGTCGTCGGGCGGCTGCGAGGTGCGGTTCGTGGGGGCGGCCATGGTCCTCAAATGGCGACGCCCCCGCGATGGCGGAGGCGTCGCGAATCTCGGAGCGCCGGCCTCGTGCCGGCGGGGAGCAGCGCTAGCAGTTGAAGATGCGCTTCAGGTCGCTCTCGATCTCGGCCTCGTCGCACTCCTTGGCGAGGCTGAGCTCCTTGATGAGCAGCGAGCGGGCGGTGTCGAGCATCTTGCGCTCGCCGAAGGACAGGTCCTTGTCGCCCTTGAGCAGGTAGAGGTCGCGGAGCACTTCGGCGATCTCGAAGACGCTGCCCGTCTTGATCTTCTCCATGTACTCCCGGTAGCGCCGGTTCCAGGTCGTGGAGTCGACCGAGATGTCCTTCTCCTTCAGGATTGAGTACACCTGCCGAACGTCGTGGTCGTTGATGATCTCGCGCAGGCCGACCTGATTCACCTTGTTGATGGGAATCATGATCCGCATGTTGTTGTCGAGGATCCGCAGGACGTAGAAGGACTGCCGCTGACCCGCGACCTCCTTGTGCTCGATCCCCATCACCTCCCCAACACCCTGGCCCGGATAGACTGCCTTGTCGCCGACCTTGAACGTTGCCTGCACGCGGACTCCTTGGTTTGGGCCCCAAAAAAAGGAAACCTAAATACCACGAAATTCGATGGTGGTCAATGGGTTCTTGACTGGCGTCCAACCGCCCGAATAAGATGCGGCTGCATCTTGCTACGCATGGAACACGGCAGCTATTCCAGCGTAATCCAAGGGTTTTTCGGGAGTGGGGAGGGGAATCGGTGGGCGGGGTCCTGGCCTTTTCGGGGCGCCGGCCCTTGGTGGGGGCGGCGCTTCTCTTTTGTATTGGAATCGCATTCTCGGGCGCATTTTCCCCCGAGGTTGCGCTCGTTTTCCTTGCGCTCGCAGCCTTGCTGGGCGTGTTGGCCGCCGCCCTCGCTCGGGCCGCGCCGGGCGTCGCGACCCTCCTCGTCTACCTGGCGTTTGCGGGCGCCGGAACCGGGGCGCAGGTGCTTCACGCTCGCACCCGCGGCGCTCCGGCGGACGAGTCCGCATGGAGCATCGAAGCCGTCGTCGAGCAGCCCCGCATCGTCCGGAACGGACGGCAGAGCATCGTCGCCCTCGTCGTCCGCGCACGTCCCGAAGGTTCGAGCGGCTGGACCCGCGTCCACTACCGCGCCCGCCTCTCCATGGACCCGGTCGGGCTGTGGCCGGGCGACCGATTCGTCGCTGTCGTCCGGCTCTCTCCGCCGCCGCGCGACGCGAACCCCGGCTCCTCCGGCCTCGAGACTCGGCTGCGCGCCGAGGGGATCGGCGCGACCGGGATCGTCGTCGAGGGGCGAGCTCGCCATCGTCACCGCGCCACCCGCGCTGGCTCCGCTCGCCGAGCGCTTTCGCGACCGCTACGGCCGGACCGCAGCGCTCGCCGTTCCGGATCCGGCGGCGCAAGCGCTCGTTCGGGCCCTCGCGGTAGGCGACCGGACGGACCTCTCCTCCGAGGTCAACGACGACTTCAGCTCCAGCGGCCTGGCACACATCCTCTCGGTGTCGGGCCTGCACATCGCGGTGGTCGCCGCGGGGCTGTATCGGGCGCTTCGGTGGCTCTTGTCCCGCTCCGAGCGGCTGCTCCTGTCGGCCGACGTGCGGGCCGTGGCGGCCCTGAGCGCCTTGCCGGCGACCTGGCTCTACGTCTGGGTGGCGGGCGCCGAGGTCCCTGCGGTCCGCTCGGGGATCATGGCCTCCGCGCTGTTTCTCGCCATCGCCCTGCGACGAGACGTCGATGCTCCCAGCTCGCTCGCCGCTGCGCTGCTCGCGGTCCTGGCCTACGACCCCTCGTCGCTGTGGGCCGTCTCGTTCCAGCTCTCGTTCGCCGCGGTCGCTGGGCTGATGGTCCTCAGCGAACCGCTGCGCGCCCTCATCCCCATTCCCCAGCCTGACCTGACCGACGAGAGCCCAGCCGGCAAGCTGCGTCGCTGGGCCGAGTCCGCGCTCGGCGCGGCGGTCGCCTCGTTCGCGGCCTCGGTCTCGACGGCGCCCCTGGTGGCGGCCACCTTCCACCGCGCCTCGCTGGTCGCCGTGCTCTCCAATGCCGTGGCGCTGCCCATCGCCAGCGGCCTGACCGGCGTCGCAGCCCTCTCCGCCGCCGCGCTTCCTTGGGGCGAGCCGGTGGCGGCAGCGCTCATCTGCGCCGCCGGGCCGCTGGCGTCTGCCCTGCTCTTCCTCTCCCACCTGTTCGGCACGATGCCCTTCGCCTCGACCCTGGTGCCTGCTCCCTCCCTGCCCTTCATGCTCGCCTGGTACTGCGGCCTGGCGGGCCTCGCCGTGGCGACCTTCGACAAGCGCCTCGCCCGGCGCCTCCTCCTCGCCTCCCTGCTCGTGATTCTTCCCCTGACCGGCTGGAGAATCCTCGCGCCGCGGCTGCAGAAGGACCTGGTGGTCACGTTCCTCTCGGTCGGCCAGGGCGACTCGACGCTCATCCAGGCTCCCGGCGGTGAGGCCTTGCTGCTCGACGCCGGAGGCGACCCTGCCGGTCACTTCGACCCGGGGGCCCGAATCGTCGTTCCCGCCCTCGTCGAGGCTCGGGGCGACGCACCTGCGTGCCGCGGTCCTCTCCCATCCCCACCCCGACCACCTCTTGGGCCTGGTCACCGTCCTGCAGCAGGTGCAGGTCGACGAGCTGTGGATTGGAAAGGGCGTCCGGCGGGAGGGGCCCCTGATGGCGCGCCTGCTCGAGGTCGCCAAGGCTCAGGGCACCCGAGTGCGCGAGCTGGGCGCCGGCGAGCGGGTCGAGCTCGGGCCGTGCCTGGTGGAGGCCCTGCATCCAGCGCCAGCGGACGAAGCTCTGGAGGAGAATGACGCGAGCCTCGTGCTGCGAATCAGTCTGGGCGAGGTCGCGTTCCTGCTGCCTGGAGACATCGAGGAGCAAGGCGAAGCAGCGCTGCTCGCCCGCCCCGGCCTGGCGCAGGCCACGGTGATCAAGGCCCCTCACCACGGCAGCCGCACCAGCTCCACCCAGGAGTTCGTCGAGGCGGTGCGGCCCGCCCACGTCGTCTTCTCCGTGGGCCGCAACCGCTTCGGGTTCCCCAAGGAGGACGTCGTGGCCCGCTACCGCGAAGTGGGCGCCCAGATCCACCGCACCGACCAATCCGGGGCCTTGCGCTTCCAGACCGATGGCCGGGCGATCGTCGTCACGCCCCGCTGCGCTGAGGGGCCGTGGTCGGACCTTGCGCCCCTGCCTAGATCTCGGGGCGCGCCCTTCGAGCCTTCGGGCGCGAAGGAGCCTGTCCATGACCCCGCACCGCCTCATTTTGGCGCTGGCCCTCGCCCTCCTGGGCGGCTCGGCCTGGGCCGCTGCGCCCGCCAAGCCCAACGCCGCCGACCGCAAGTTCGTCCAGGAGGCCGCCGAGGGAGGCCTGCTCGAGGTGCAGCTGGGCCACCTGGCGGTGCAAAAGGCGGCCGACCCGCAGGTCAAGGAGTTCGGCGAGCGGATGGTGACCGACCACAGCAAGGCCAACGACCAGCTCCTCTCGGTCGCCTCACAGCTGGGAATCACCCTCCCCACCAAGCCGAGCAAGGAAGGCCAGAAGGCGTACGACCAGCTCGACAAGCTGTCCGGCACCGCCTTCGACCGCCAGTACGCGGCCACGATGGTCCAGGACCACACCAAGGACGTGAAGGCGTTCACCAAGCAAGCGCAGACCGGGAAGAACCCCGACATCCGGAAGTTCGCCGCCACCACCCTGCCCGTCCTCCAGGAGCACCTGAAGATGGCCAAGGAGCTGGAGGCCAAGACCCGGGGCGTCGGTGGGACCGGACAGAAACCCGTGAAGCAGGTCATTCCCCAGAAGTGACGCCCATGCAGATCGACGACATCGACCTCGCGCAGTTGGCAGACGAGCTGCGCGTCAAGGCGCCGCCCGGCGAGCCCAAGGGCTACCTGCGCGGCAAGGCGACCCTCCGAGACCTCATCGTCTCCATCCTCGGCTGCTCCGAGCTGGAGGCCGAGGACCTGGTCGAGACGCTGGAGTCGCGAGGCTACCTTCGCTTCGAAGGCAACCCCGCGGAGCGCTCGCAGGCCTACGCGCAGTGGGCCATCGACCCCGGCGCCGAGCTCTAGCCGCCTCAGTCCCTGGGAAGGTTCTCCGGCTCGAGCTTCCAGGCCGAGCCGTCGAAGACCAGGCGCAGCTTCTCGGTCCGCTCGTTGTCGGGGAAGGCGAGCTCCACCGTCGCGATCCCTCCGACGACCTCGCTGGACTTGAGGGCGATTGACCGGAGCTTCGGCTCGTCCTTCTTGATCTGGTCGCACAGCTTCTTCCAGTCGCGCTCGAACTTCTCCGGCCCGTCCTTGGCCTTCTCCTTCTCGATGGTCGCGAGCAGGGACTTGCTGACCTGCTTGAGCGCCGCTTGCTGGTCGCAGCGCAGGAGCGCCTCGCGCAGGTCCTCGAGCGTCTTGGCCGGCGGCGGAGCCTGGGCGATGGCGGCCTTGAGCCTGGCGGCGGCAGCCTCCGCCTCCTTGGCCTTGCGCTCGACCTCGGCGCAGCGCTCGCGGGCCGCCGGCGCCGAACCACCGGAGGCGAGCAGCCGGCAGGTCTCCTCCGGCGTCCAGACGACGAGGTCGTTGCCCTTGCGCTCGTGGTGGACGGCGCGGACCTGGTCCGGGGCGATCACCAGGATCTCCGGCGTCCCGTCCCCGTCGAGATCGCTCGGCTCGAAGCCGACGGCGCCGCCCTTGGCCTCGGCGGCGATGGACACCCGCTCGGTGGCGGCATCGGAGCCGAGCTGCAGGAAGCCCACCCACGCCATCGCCTTGACCTCGTCACCCCGGTCGGCCGAGCGCGCCGTGATGGGCGTCGGGTGCTCGCGGCGGACCATCCACCAATCGCGGGTCAGGGCGCGCACCAGGCGCAGATGTCCCGGGGGCTGCAGCTGGCGGACGACGAGCGCGCCGTCCTCGGTCGAGGCCAGGTAGTTCACGCCGCCGCCCTGGCACGTTTGGACCGGGGCGAGCTTCGCGTCGTCGGAAGGCAGGGCCTCGCACTTCAGATCGATGGACTCGTGCTCGCACTCAGGCTCCACGCCGGCCCCCGGCGGGCCCGCGAAGAAGTCCGTTTCCGTGCCGTAGAGCAACCCCTCGATCTCGCCGAAGCTCTGGGCCTCGAGGGCGTGCTCGTAGCGCGCCTGGACGGTGGTGCTCGCCGCCGAGCTCTGCGCGGCCTCCAGGTAGCGGACGAGCGGCGCCGGCACGCTGGCGCTCGCGAGCCGCTTCTGCAGTTCGTCGGCGCTGCCGCTCCAGGCCTGCGCCAGGTCCTTGCGCAGCTCGTGCAGCTGCGCCTCGGCCTGGGCCGCGCCCTTCTCGCGCTCGTCGAGCTCCGCCTTCTGGGCGTCGATGCGCTGCTGCACTCCACGGACGTCGACCGCCTCGTAGCGCTCCGCGGCCTTCTCCTCGGCCTCCGCCTTGCGCTCGGCCTCGGCGACGCGCTGTTCGCAGCCAGCGAGGAGGAGCAGGACCGCCACCGACCTGAGGGCCCGCTTCATGGTGCACCTCCCGCGTCCGCCGCCGCAGCCGGTGATGGAGGAGGCGGACACGCATCGGCGCCGTCGAGCTTGCAGGCCTTCTTGAGCTCCGCTTTTCGCTTCTCCCAGGTTTTCTCCACCTTGGACTTGTCCGAGGTGAGCAGGAGCACGCTGGCCTCCTGGTCCCCCTTCACCTGGTCGAGCGAAGCGCGGTCCTCGGCAGCCGCGAGCTGAGCGAGGAGCGCGTCGACCTGCGCCTTGGCGAGCGCCGGCTTGCGCTTGCCGAACGCGTCGTTGAGCTCCCGCTTCTGGCCCGCATCGAGCACGAACGACCCGTCCACACTCGCCTTGAACTCCTTGG
Source organism: Myxococcales bacterium (assembly GCA_049841135.1). Taxonomy (GTDB): domain Bacteria; phylum Myxococcota; class Myxococcia; order Myxococcales; family UBA5297; genus JACRCT01. The sequence goes on along the minus strand of JASGHK010000001.1, from coordinate 281,147 downwards.
CGTCCTTGAACTCGAGCGAGGCGAGCCTGGCCTTGAGCTGCTCGGACTCGGCCTTGCCCAGCTCGGCCTTCCTCTTGCTGAAGTCGGCTTGGAGCTTGCTCTTCTGGGCCGCGGTGAAGAGGCTCGCCGAGGCGGTGTCGAAGCCCGCCTTCCAGACCTTGAGCGCCTCGCCGTTCTCGACGGCCGCGAGCGCGGAGCGCAGCGAGACCTCCTCCGCGTCTGCCTTGGCCGCACGCTCGCAGGCCGAGAGCAGTCCTGGCGCCGCTGCGCCCAGATCGGCGGGCTTCTCCGCGGCGGCCGAGCAGAGCGTGGCCCGCTCGAGCGGCGCAATCGGAGGCGTCCCCTTCTGACTCGAGAGCACGAAGGCCGCGGGCGTGCCATCGGCCTGGACCCCGGCGAGGACGTCCCCGGCGGCGAGCTTGGCGCTGACGAGCATCGATCCCGTCGCGGGCTGCGAAGTGATGCTCAGCTTCTTGGCGACGTCCCCGGCGCGCGAGTCCTGCATCTCCGCCACGAGCACGAGCTTCTCCAGGCCACCCTTGCTCGCGGAGCCACCTTGCTGGAAGCTCGGAGAGGGCCGCGATGCGCAGGATCAGCGTCGAAGTGGCCACGTCGAGCGGGCGGGTTCCCATGAGCTCGACGACGTCCTTCTCGACCAGGAGGACGCCCGGTGCCGGCGATCGCACGAACTTGAGCCGCTGCTCCACCCGGTCGGCGACCGCGGGAGGCTCGACCTTCTCTCCGGACGTGTCGAGCTCGGGGTTCGACTCCGGGTAGCCCTCGCGGGGAACCTGCGGCTCGCAGTTGGCGAGGCACTCCTGGTACTTCACCTCCTGGCGGGCGTCCACCGCGCGCTGCTCCGCCTCGCGCGCCTCGGCCTCGGCGCGCTCCGCCTCCAGGCGGGCGGTGCGCACCGCTTTGTCCTCGTTCTCCGGCTCGTAGCCGTCCGGCCCGTCGTCGTGGCCTTCGCCGTCGCCGTACTGCGGAGCGCACGGGTTCTGCCACCGGCCGAAGTCGACCTCGCACTGGTGGGTGCAGGTGCTGTGGGCGTTGCTCGTGCGGCACGCCGTCAGCCCCTCGACGTCGCGCGGGAAGTACAAATCGAGGTCGCCGTCGGGGTAGTCGGCGACGAGGAGCTGGCTGTCGTGGAGGAAGACCGTCCGCAGGAGGGTCACCTCGGTGGCGAGCTCGCGGTCGGCCCAGGGCGACCGCTCCAGCTCGGTCGAGGCGGGGTGCTCCACCTTCGCGGTGCACAGGACCACCGGCGGAAGCCCCGCGGCCTTGAGGATGGGCGGATCGCATTTCCAGCTCGGCGGCACCTCGCGCAGCTGCGGCCGGGCCTCACAGTTCTCGAGATAGGGCTCCGGGTCGCAGCTCGGAGGGCCGTCGGCCTCGGGAGTGCCGACACAGGGGCGGCGCTGGGCGGTGGCCTCGGCGACGATGCGGCCGATGCGGCTGGTGTCCTTGGCGGCGACGGCTGCCTCGAAGCTCACGGCGGCCGCGGCGTTGGCGGTCTCCCAGGTCGGCAGCAGGATCGGGTCCGACGAGGCTGTCTTGAGGAAGTGGGCGGCGGCCAGGGTGCGCTGCAGCTCCAGGCGCTTCTCCTGTTGCCGCACCGCGGCGGCATCCAGCCTCTGCCGGAGCGCCCCGGCCTCGCCCTCCAGCTCGGAGCGTTTCTGGCGTGCGGTCTCCAGGCGCTTGGCTGCGGCCTCGCTGCGCTTCTTGGCAGCCTCCAGCCTCTTTCCCAGCTCTCCGCAGCCGGAGACGACGAGGCAGGCGAGCCCGAGTGCGATCAGTCTTTTCATGGTTCCGGTTCCCCTCGGAAGGAGGCGCCAGTCTAGGCGAGCGAGGGCTCGGCCGAGGAGGGCCCCGTTGCCCCGAACCCTTCGACGTCCCCGGTCCAGCGGCCGCTACGGAGCGAACTCCAGGGTGCCGAACCGCGGCAGGTGATGGAAGTCGCCCACGAGCGGCGGCGAGAAGGCGGACCCCTCGTTGTTCTTGCGCCCGTCCCACCACTCGAGCCGGTACAGGTTGAAGCGCCACTTGTCGCCGGCCTGGGGCGGCCAGCGCGGCACCGAGGCGAGGTTCTTCACGGGGATCTTCATCTCCGCCGTCCAGCCGCGGTCCTTGTCGGAGGGGTCGTTGAGCGTGCCGGCGATCTTCACCGCGGTGGTCATCTGCGAGTCCCAGGCGAGATCCATCCCCTGCCGCCGGGCCGGGAAGTAGGCGTCGAACGGGACGTTCTTGGGCGACAGCTCGAGCTCGTCGTAGGTCTTCCCGTCGCCGTCGGCGTCGATGAAGATCTCCACCACTTCCTCCTGGTAGATGGGGTCGTCCTTCTTGTCGGCCTTGGCCCAGACATCCTCGTCCTCGGCGTTGAAGGCGACGTAGAGGAACTCGTCGTCCCAGGTGAGCCTGGCGTCGGTGCGGAAGCGGGGCGCGCCGCCGTCGTTGGTGCGCACGAAGGCGCCAGTGGAGGGCACGCTCTTCCAGCCCGAATCGTCGAGCGCGCCGTCGATCACGATGTCTCCGGTGCGCTTGGGCGCTTTGTAGGTCGGCAAGCTCGGGCCCTCGCCGCCGACCTTGAACTTGAAGGCCGGGATGCGGTTGCCGCCGTCGTGGTCGCTGCGGTTGTCGACGGGGAGCCGGTCGTCGAAGCGGTAGAAGCCGATGAACACCGCCATCTCGTCGGGCGCGTTCTCCGGGACGGTGATGGTGTAGCTGTCCTCGATGAACTGTCCCGGCTGCCACTTGTCGGTCGGGTAGAGGTTGTCGACCGGAACGTGGTCGGCGTTGACCAGGATGCCGCCCCGGTTGGCGCCCTCGACGTGGACGAACATCTTCCAGTTCTTGTCCACCAGCGCGATCGACTCGAAGTAGTGAGTGATCCGCAGGCTCTGGCCGCGGCCCACCGGGTCCGGCCGGAAGTCGGAGCCCAGGAAGCGGATCTTGCCGCCACCCAGCGTCGCTGCGGCCGCGACCTTGGGGCTCGGCGCGCTCTTGAGGACATGGGAAGCGACGGCCTGGGCCTGGTCCCCGGCGAGCTTGCGGGGAGGCGGGCCCACCGAGGGGTCACGGCAGGAGGCCACGAGGGTCAAGAATGCGGAAAGAGCCAGGAATCTCGTTGCGGACATCGGTCCTCCGCCGGGCTCGTTCTGGAACGGCTTCGTCCCGGCCCAGAACGCTCGGGTCAGCTGAACGGGCCTGTTTTCGCAGATTTCGGGCCGGCACGCCTCTTTCAAAGTGCGCGCCCCATGACCACGCTCTTATTGAAGGTCCAGGGTGTCGAGGAGCCCATCGTCCTGCCGCTCGGGCTCCACACGGCAGGCGGGTCACCCCACGACACCATCAAGCTCGATGGCGCACCCGGAAAGCTCATGGAGTTCGACGTCGCGATGGACACCACCATCGTCGCCGCCAAGGTCCCGGGCTGCACGCTCGCTGGCCGCGTGCTCGAGCTCCACGAGCGCTGGCTCCTGCGTCCTGGTCAAATCCTGGAGCTCCACGGCAGCCAGCTTCGCGTCGAGATGGAGTCCATTCCGGTCAGCCCCATGGACCAAGGCACCGCCGCCCTCGCCCGTGGCGTCCTGGGCAGTGGCGGTGTCGCGCCCATCTCGCCCCTGCCCTCGCTGGTCTGGCTCAACGGTCGCGACTGTGGCAACCGGCTCACGCTGCTGGACGAAGCGACGTTCATGGGCCGGGGCGAAGGCACCGCCGCCCGCGTCCGCGACGCCCTCGCCTCCCGGACCCACGCCAAGCTCACCCTGAAAGACGGCGCCGCGACCCTCGAGCACCTGGCCAGCGCCAACGGGCTCTTCGTCGACGGCAAGCAAGTCGAAGGTGCGCTCCGGCTCTTCGGCGGCGAGGTCATCCGCATCGGAGAGACCGAGCTGCTCTTCGACGCCCAGCTCGAGCGACCTTCCACACCCGCTGCGGCAGCGCTGACGTCACCGGTGGCCATGGCGACGGTTGCCCCCATGAACCAGCAGCCTCCCGCCAAGAAGGCGCGGAGGCTGCCGGTGAAGGAGGTGGCACTGGTGGGTGGCGCGTCCGCAGTCGGTGCGCTGCTCACCGCCGCGGTCTGGATGCTGGCGCGCTGAGAATCGGCTACCGATTGATCTCCGCCATCCGCTGCTTGGCGATCTCCTGCAGGTTCTGCTGGGCATCCGGCGCGCGGGACATCATGTAGGCCTGGTAGTACGGCACTGCATCGGCCTTGCGGCCCAGGGCGTTGTAGCTCTCGGCCACCCCGAACAGCGGAGAGGCCATCGCCCGGTCCAGACGCATCGCCTGACCGTAGTCGTTGAGCGCCCGGACGTAATCGCGCATGGCGAAGTAGGCGCTCCCCCGAGCGGCGAAGGCCTGGGCGAAGTCCGGCTTGGCGAGGATGGCGCGCTCAAACTCCTTGAGAGCGTCCTGATAGCGCTGCTGGCCATAGAGCTGGACGCCGTTGTTGTAGGCCTGCTGGGCCTCTGGAGTCAGCGGGAGAGGCTTACCTGGCTCAGCGGCAGGTTGCGCTGCCGGCTGAGCAGCGGCCGCCGGCTGAGCAGCAGGCTGGGCGGCCGGCTGAGTCGTAGGCTGAGAGGCCGGCTGCGCCGCAGGCTGGGCAGTGGTCGTTGGGGCCTGGGCGGGCTGTGCCGCGGGCTGGGCAGCAGGTTGAGCGGCTGCAGGCTGCGAGGCCGGCTGGGCCGTGACGCCCATCTTGGCCTTGGCCTTGTCGATGTTCTGCTGGGCGGCTGCCTTGGTGCCGTCATCCACGTTCATCGTCAGCACGCGCTGCCAGCGCTCGATGGCCTGGGGGAAGTAGTTGAGCATGGCGTAGGCGACGCCGAGCTCGAAGACGGCCTGGACGTTGTTGGGGTCCACCGTGGTGGCGTCTTGGAGCGCGAACAGCGCGTCGCGCAGGCGACCTTCCTTGCGCGCCTTGAGTCCCTCTTCCACTTTGAGCTTGGCGGCTGCCACCTTGTCGGAGCTGGCGGGAGCGGGCTGGGCGGCCGGCTGCGCCGCAGGCTGGGCGGCCGGCTGCGCCGCAGGCTGGGCGGCCGGCTGCGCCGCAGGCTGAGCGGCCGGTTGTGCCGCAGGCTGGGCGGCCGGTTGTGCCGCAGGCTGGGCGGCGACCCCGAGCCTCCTTGCGCAGCGGAGCCGCGGCGGCGTCAGCCTTGGTTTCGAACTTCTGATTGTTGGCCGCCTTGGCGACCTGCAGGCACTTTTCGTAGGTCGCGAGGGCGTTGGCCTTGTCGCCCGCGCCCTTGTAGGACTCGCCCAGGCCGAAGTAGCCGGCAGGATCGTTGGGCTCGAGACCGACGTAGGCCTTGTAGGCGGTGATGGCCTCCGAGTACCGCGTCAGCTTCCGCAGCGTGAAGCCCAGGTTGTTCTGGGCGAGCGCGAAGCCAGGGTCATTGGCGATGGCCTTCTGGAAGAACTCGACGGCCTCCGGCAGCTTGGTCTCGCCGACGAGCAAGATGCCCAGCTCGTTGAGGGCCGCGGCATACCCGGGCGAGAGCTTCACGGCGTTCTGGTAGGCGTCGCGCGCGCCAGCCGAGTCGCCATTGGCGGCCAGGCGATCTCCACGCTCCTTCTCCTGCACCGCCTGGGGAAGAGGCGGCGTGGCCGTGAGCGCAAATGCGAGCAACAGGGCGACGGAAGGCACGGTCTAGCTCCTTGTCTCTCTCTATCGGAAGGCGGGGCAATCGCTCCGTCTTTCGGCCGGGTCGTACAGTTTCCTACCCACTCGGGGCAAAGAGTCAACCCTTCGTGAAACGCCGTGGTGAAAACGGGTCCGAGACGAAGAAGGTCTGAGACCGCTCGGCGCCCACACTCACACACGAGATGGACACCTGGCAGTGGCGCTCGATTCGATCGAGGTAGCTCCGCGCAGCCTTCGGCAGACGTTCCAACGAGGTGACTGCCGAGAGGTCCTCGGTCCAGCCGGGCAGCTCTTCGTAGATGGGGATGGCGGACTGCAAGTCCTCGATATCCCCCGGGAACTCTTCGATCTTCTTGCCGCCGATTCTCGTAGGCCACCGCGACCTTCAACGTCGGCAGCCCTCCGAGCACGTCCATCTTGGTGATCATCAGGGAGTCGAGTCCGTTGACGCGGACCGCGTAGCGAAGGGCCACGAGGTCCAGCCAGCCACAGCGCCGCGGTCGGCCCGTCGTCGCGCCGAATTCGTGCCCGACTTGGCGGAGCCGCTCTCCGGTGGCGTCGCTCAGCTCGGTGGGGAAAGGCCCAGCCCCCACTCGGGTCGTGTAGGCCTTGGCTGCGCCCGCGACCGCATGGATGGCGTTCGGCCCAACCCCTGCGCCCACCGCCGCTCCGCCCGCAACGGAGTTGGAGCTGGTGACGAACGGATAGGTCCCGTGGTCGACATCGAGCAGCGTGCCCTGCGCGCCCTCGAAGAGGAGGGTCTTGCCTGCGCGGACGCTCTCAAAGAGGAAGAGCGAGCCGTCGCGGACATAGCGGGCAATCTGCTGCCCGAGCGCCGTGTACTCGTCGATGACCGGAGTCGCCTGCACCTCCGGCGCCTGGACCTCGAGCTGCTTGGCCAGCATCGCCAGCTCGGCCACGGCGGCCGGGAGCCGGTCGCTCACCAGGCGCCCCAGCTTCTCGGGCCGGATGAGGTCTCGGACGCGGATCCCGCGGCGCGCCGCCTTGTCCTCGTACGCGGGCCCGATGCCACGTCCGGTGGTGCCGATGGCCTTGCCTGCACTCGCTTTCTCCCGGAAGGAGTCGAGCAGCCGGTGCCAAGGCATGATGACGTGCGCGTTCTCGCTGATCAGCAGCTGCGAATCGTCGGCGAAGAAGCCCTGCGCTTTCAGCTCCCCCATCTCCTGCAGCAGCACCTTGGGGTCGAGCACCACGCCGTTGCCGATGACGCAGGTCTTGCCGGCGTGGAGCATCCCGCTCGGCAGCAGGTGCAGGACCGTCTTCTTGCCGCCGACGACGACGGTGTGCCCTGCGTTGGGCCCGCCCTGGTAGCGCACGACCACATCCGAGCGCTCGGACAGCACGTCGACGATCTTCCCCTTGCCTTCATCGCCCCACTGCGCTCCCACCACCACCAGGTTCGGCATGTGCGGCCCTCCCCTCCTCGGCGTGCGGTACGTCGAGGCGCGGAATACTAACGCGGCCCGGCAGCGATTTCCGCCCGGCTTGCGCGGACTTCGACCCAACGCCCGGAGGCGGCTATTGTCCTGCGCATGCGTCCCGTCTCCTCTTGCACGCTCGCGCTCCTGGCCGCTCTCACGACCACTGCCCCGGCCCTCGCACAGTCTCTGGCACCCGACTCCGCCGGCCGCGCCGCTCCCTCTCCGACAGAGTCTTCGGATCGCGAAGGCGACCTGCAGGCCGACTGGGTGGTCGACTCGTCGATCGTCGTGTTGACCGGCGCCGGCTGGATCGGCACCGAGGTCCTCAAGAAGGATCTTGCTCCGTCGACCTGCCGGTGGTGTGAGCGCAACGCCTTCGACGACTCGGTCCGCGGCGCGCTTCGCTGGGACAACACCAAAGCGGCTGCGCTGGCGAGCGACGTCATGACCTACGGCGTGCTCCCGGTGCTCACCATCGCCGGCGGCATCCTCGCTGGCGCCGCGGACGGCCACCTGGACGAGACCCCCACCAACGCCTTGCTGGTCGTCGAAGCGGTGACGATGGCCTCGATGGTCAACCAGGTCGTGAAGTACTCGTTCGGCCGCGAGCGCCCCTTCGTCGCCGCCCTCCCCGAATCCGAGAAGGCCAAGGTCGACCACGCGGACGACAACAACCTCTCCTTCTACTCGGGTCACACCACGCTGGCCTTCTCGCTCGTCGTCTCCGCCGGTACGGTCTGCCACCTGCGCGGCTACCGCGCCGAGCCCTACATCTGGGGAATCGGGCTGCCGCTGGCGCTCTTCTCGGCCTATAGCCGCATCGCCGCAGACAAGCACTACTTGACCGACGTCCTCATCGGGATGATCGGCGGCAGCGCTTCGGGCTTCCTCGTCCCCTTCCTCCACCGCAAGACCACCCTCAAGACCGACTCCGGCGCGACCGTGACCCTGGCCCCGACCGGAAACGGGCTGCAGCTCGTCGGCACCTTCTGATTTGAGTCTGGACTGACGCCGTTGACCTGCTGCCGCCACTTCGGTAGGCAGCGGTCCATGAACGACTCCGACTTCAAGCTCCGCTATGGCCCCTGGGCCGTCGTCGCCGGCGCCTCCGAAGGCCTGGGCGCGGCCTACGCCCACGCCCTGGCTGCGCGCGGGCTGAACCTCGTCCTCATCGCCCGGCGAGCAAACCTGCTCGACACCCTCGCGGCTTCGCTCAAGGACCGCCACGGCGTCGCGGTGCGCACCCTGGCCGCCGACCTCGCCGCCTCCGAGTTCGCCCCAAAGCTCGAGACGGCCGTCGCCGGGCTGGAGGTTGGCCTGGGGGTCTACAACGCCGCCTTCTCGCCCATCGGCAACTTCCTGGACGTCCCGCTCGCCGACAAGCTCAAGGCGGTCGACGTCAACTGCCGCGGCCCGGTCGTCTTCGCGCACGTGCTGGGCGCACCGATGGCTTCGAGGGGGCGCGGCGGCCTCGTGCTGATGTCCTCGCTCGCGGGGCTGCAGGGAACGGCGGCGCTGGCGACCTACTCCGCCTCCAAGGCGTTCAACGTCACCCTGGGCGAGGCGCTCTGGCAGGAGCTCAGGGCTCGCGGCGTGGACGTGGTGGCCTCCTGCGCCGGCGCCATCCTCACGCCCGGCTTCCAGAAGGCCTCGACGCGCCCCGCGCCCGGGACGCTCGCCCCGGAAGAGGTCGCGCGCCTCTCCCTGGAGGGCCTGGGCCACGGCCCCACGGTGGTTCCCGGAACCCTCAACCGCGTCGCTTCGGTGGTGATGGGGCGGGTCCTCCCGCGACGCCTGGCGATCCGCCTGATGGCGGCGACCACGTCCAAGGTGGTCCCCGCCCCGACTGACCCCCAGGCGGGTTGACATTCGAACGGCCTTGTCGCTACAAACCTCGGCGTATTTCCTCACGATCCGGGCCATCACGACCCGCGCAACCAGGCCTTGAAAGCCGGGGAGCATCCGATGCGATCGACCCAATTCTTCTTCGGCGCAGTGTGCGGAATCGCCCTCGCGGGCTGTTCGCACGGGGCGTACGGACCGAGCAGCGATCAGCGTTTGGAGTCCTCCCTGAGCGAAGGCGCCAGCAGCGAGGGTGCGGACGTGGCGTCCATCAAGTGCTCGGACCTCAAGGACAAGTTCATGCAGTCGCGCGACTCCGAAGTCCCGGAGAGCGAGCGCATGCAGAAGATGTCCGAGGTCTTCACCGCCGCCAAGGACCGCTGGCAGAAGCTGGACGAGGCCGTCAGCAAGAACCCGGACCTGCTCTACAGCTCCTCCGCCGACTCCATCAAGGCCAGCCTCGACGAGTGCCGCTCCTTCTACGCCGAGGTCCGCAGCGACTTCGACCGCTTCGTCCGCGAGGTGTGCGACCTGCCGGTCATCAAGGACGTCTCCAACTCCAAGGACGTCGCCCGCATCGACCTGGGCGTGCTGCGCAACGGCATCGTCGCCCTCGACCCCGACGACAAGGACGTCCTGATCGGCCGGGTCGAAGTCGCGGAGAAGAAGACCGGCTACACCAAGGCCGCGCCTGCCGCGAAGAAGGAAGAGCCCGCCAGGTCCACCCCTCCGGCTAAGGAAGGCAAGAAGAAGTAGCCGGCTGAGTCGGCCCGATGCTTCGAAGACGCCGAGGGCCTCCGGGCTCTCGGCGTTTTCCTTTTCCTTCGCGCTCGCCTCGTTCTCGATTCGCGGCCGATCGATGTCGGTGGGCGCTGACATACCTTACGCAGGCCCAACGCCCCGGCTCGGCCGACCAGATCGTCTGCGACCTGAGCCGAGGAAACGCGTCTAGGGGCACGAAGGCTGGGGCTGCCAACTGCGTCGTGCTACTTCGCCAGGCGCGCTTCGTCCTCGACCGGTTTGGGCGGGACGACGGTCGCCTGGATGGCGGGAGCGGCAGGAAGTGCCTCGACCGGCTTCCGGGCCGCCTCGGTGGCCTCCTTGCGGGCCGCCTTGCGCGAGCGCACGTACCTGAAAGCGACGACGAGCAGGACGACGACGGCGACCGTGACGAGGACCGAGGTCTGGCCCTTGCGCACGGCCTTGATGAGCGAGTCGATCTCGTTGCCGAACTTCCAGCCGAGGACGACGAACACCGGCGCCGAGACCATGGCCGCCAGGCCGTCGAAGCCGATGAACTTCGGGTAGCTCATCCCCGCTGCGCCGGCGATGAAGTAGGTCACCGCGCGCACGCCGGGCATGAACCGCGCGGCCATGACGATCTTCTCGCCGTACTTGGCGAAGAGCCCTTCGACCTTGGCCTGCTTCGCCGGGGTCACGATGAGGCGGAACGGCCAGACCCGGGTGAGCCGGTCCCCGAAGTGACGACCCAGCAAGAACGCGATGCTGTCGCCGCCCAGGATTCCGACGAACGCGATCACGATCATCACGTCCAGGCGGGCGGCGCCCTGGTGGACGAGGAAGCCACCGGTGATGAGGGCGACGTCTTCCGGAAGCGGCACGCCCAGACCGCACAGCAGCAGCACGCCGAGGACCAGGCCGTAGGCCCCTGCCCCGGACGCCCCCGTGAGGATTCTGGGTGACGATGTGTTCCACGGTCGGGCGAGCCCTCCAGGTCCCTTCCCCTGCCTTACCTTCTCAACCGCCGCACCTGCGCTACTTCTTCTCTACTTCTTGCCCGGCTTCTTCGCAGGAGTTGCGGGGGTGGCGGCCGCCGGCTCCTTGCCCTGCTCCTTGAGGAGCGCCGGCGCGGCCTCTGCCACGAACGCCTCGAGCGTGGTCGCGCCCTTGGCGAAAGCGTCGACCTGCTTGACCCAGTCCTTGAGCGTGGGGAAGCCGTCGCGCTGCCCGCGAGCATCGAGCTCGGCTTCAGGCAAGGCGAGCGCGAGCGCGGCGAAGGCCCGAGAGAGCCGGTCGGAGGCCTGCGCTGCCAATTCGGGCTCGCTCACCTTGGCAGCCACCAGGGGCTCGAGACGGGACCGGGCGACCTCCTGCGCCACGGCATAGAGGTCCGGCGCCTTGGAGGGCCCCACCACCACCCAGAGCTCTTCCTCCCCCGTCCGGGTCGAGTACGCCTTGCCCTGCCCATCCAGGAGATTCACGACCAGGATCACTCGCGGCGGATCGTCTTCCTTGAGCTTGAGCAGCCTGCGCACCGCGGTGACCGGGGCGTCGACGACCGCGTGATAGCCCTTCAGCGAGGTGCGGTACTCGTCCTGGACCGAGGCGAAGAGCTCGCCCAGCTTGAGGCGGGAGTAGTCGTCGGCCAGCAGCGACTCGAACCCTTTCAGGTCGGCCGCAGCGGCGGGCGTGCGCTCGAAGCTCCCGGGCCCCTTGAGCGAAAGGACGTAGCGGCCATAGGCCTCGGCGGCCTTGGCGTGGCCATTGAAGAAGCCGTTGAGCTTCTCCACGTCGGCCGCGTCCAGCCGAAGCGCCGAGCGGACCTTGAGCCGCACGCTGTGCATGTCCCGCGCGGGGACCGGCAGCGCCCGCACCACCGGGGCCTCGTCGTAGCCCATGGCGTTGAGCACCGCGTACAGGGCGAAGACGCGCTCGTCGGCGCGCAGCTCCACGCCCTCGTTGGTGTAGAGGCTCGCGAACCAGTCGGTCTCCGCGTGGGCCGGGACGGCGCCGAGGAGGCAGCAGGCCAGCGATGCAAGGACGGCCAGGCGAATGCGCATCTGAGGTCACTTCCGCGAAGGTTGCCCAAAGACCGGATATGGGTAGCACGCACCCCCTGGCCGGACAAGGCTCGACCGGGGCCCCGATCCGCTACTTCCACAGGTCCTTGGTGGGGATGTTCGTGTCGGGTGCGGTGGTATCCACGGCGAGGTCGCGGATCTCCTTGGTCCGGTGGCCTCCGACGTCCAAGCTCTCGGCACTCAAGGCGTTCTTGCCCTCGCGCAGCATGACGGTCGCCTTGAACCGGCCGTCCTTCTCCACCTTGGCGGGCTGGCCCGCGAGCAGGACGACGGCCCCCGGCTCCGTCTTTCCGGTCACCGTGACCTGGCGCTTGTTGATCTCCCGCGCCGCAGGCCAGTCGACCTTCAGGAAGAGGCTCGTCGGGATGGCCGTGGGATCGGTCGGGGCCATCCCGGGCATCGCCACCGACTGCTGGCCCGAGCGCAGGAGGACGGCCTTGCCGGCGCTCTTGAGCTCGACCTCACCCGCGCGCGCGCCGACCGCCACCGTTCCCGTGCCGTTGCTCGAAACCGCGAAGGTGCCATCGGTGGAGGCCGCCACCGCGTCGCTGCCGCGGGCGGAGACCTCGAGGCGCTTGCCGTGCTTGCCGTGCTTGCCGTCGACCTTGGCGACCACCATGCCGAGCCCCAGCTGGACTCGGGAGAGCTGCTCGGTCAGCTCCTGGACCTCGAGCTCGGTCCCTGGCTCGACCTGGACGTCGAAGGACTGCTCGCTCACCAGCCGGGCACGGCCGTCGCCCAGCGTGCGCAGGCTGTCGTCGGCCTTGAGGACCGCACCGGGCTGCGCGGGCGTGTAGGTGCCTTTGCCGCTGCGGATCTCGACGGTGCCGCTGACCTCGGTGACCTGCAGGTCCTGCACCTTGGGCGCGGCGGCGTCGGCCGGCGCCTCGACGGCGCGGCCGGCGTCCGGGCCGGCGGGCGGAGGCGGCGGGAGCTCCGGCTCGCGCAGGAAGAAGAGGTAGCCGCCGGCGAGCGCCGCGAAGAGCGCGGCGATGGCAGCCCAGAAGACGATGGAGCCCTTGCGCTGGGAAGAAGAGGAGAAGTCGGTCATCGCAGTGGCCTGAGTGAATCCGACTCGGGCCCGCGATTCAAGGAGCGTTCACCGGCAGCTCGACCGTGAAGGTGCTCCCCTTGCCCAAAGCCGTCGCTACGTCGATGCGCCCGCCGTGCTCCTCGACCACCCGGAAGCTGACCGAGAGGCCGAGCCCGACGTTCGACCAGACGTCCTTGGTGGTGAAGAACGGCTCGAAGATGCGCGGCAGGGTCTTCTCGTCGATGCCCTTGCCGCTGTCGGCCACCTTGAGCAGCACCTTGCCCGGCGAGGCCTCGGTGGTGACGAACAGCTTCTTCTCCGAGGTCTTGAGCATCGCCGTGCGCGCGTTGGAGACGAGGTGCAAGAGCACCTGCGCCAGGTGGCCCGGGTCGCCCTTGACCGGCGGCAGCCCTGCGGCGAGCGCCATCGACAGGTCCACGCCCTCCGCCTTCACCTGGGTCTCGACCATGGTGAGGGTGTCCTTGACGAGCTTGTTCAGGTCCACCGGCTTGAAGTCGGCCTGCGCCCGCTGCTGCGAGAAGCGCAGGAGGTTGGCGGTGATCTCCTTGGCGCGCTTGGCCTGGGTCTCGATCTTCTTGAGGATGGCGGTGTCGCGGTCGCCCTCGGGCCGGTCCAGCATCAGGAGCTGCGCGTTGCCCAGGATCCCGGCGAGCGGGTTGTTGATCTCGTGGGCGACGCCGGCGCCGAGCTGGCCGATGGCCGCCAGCTTCTGGGCCTCGAGCAGCGCGGCCTGCGCCGCCTTGAGCTCCCGGGTGCGCTCCTCCACCTTCTGCTGTAGCTCCTCGTTCCAGCGCTCCAGCTTCTTGCGCGCGACGTCCAGCTCGGCGCCCATGGCGTTGAAGGTCCGCGCCAGGTCGCCCACCTCGTCGACGCCCGACTCCGGCACGCAGACGTTCTGCTCGCCCCGCCCGAGCGCGCGCGCGCCGGCGGCGACCACCTCGATCCGCCGGGAGAGCGAGCGGGTGAAGCCGAAGCCCAGCGCCAAGAGCAGCGCCAGCGCCCCGCCCATCGAGCCCAGCACCGTCGCGCGCATCCGGTCGATCGGCGCGAGCGCCACGGCCTCGGGCACGACCACCAGCGCGAACCATCCCGGCCGGCCCGGCACCGCGGCGACGGCCGCCAGCTGCACGCCGCCTTGGGCGACCTCGCGCCAGGCCCGCGACGCCTCCTTCAGGCCCGAGGCGATCTCCACCGCCCGCGCCGGCACCGCCGCGCCCAGCTTCGGTACCGTCGGCGCGGCGAGGACCTTGCCGCCGGCGACGTCGAAGAACCACAGCTCCCCCGCCCCTCCCCGCGTCGACGCCTGGGCCCGCTCCTGCAGCGAGCGCAGGCTGAACTCCACCGCGACGACCCCGCCCTGCACCGTCACCGCCAGCGAGGCCGACCGCGCCCCCTCGCGCAGGAAGGCGTCGGACATGGCCACCGCACCCGGCTCGGCCTTGGCCAGCTCCGCCAGGGGCAACGACGCTTTGAACGGCGCCAGGTCGGCCGGGCCGCCTGCGGCCTGAACCGAGAGCTGGCGGCCACCGCCGGCACCATCACCAGCGATGAGCGACGCGTCGACGACCGTCGCGGCGCCGAAGTGACGCGACTGGCCCACCAGCAGGCGCAGCGCCCCCGACCGCTCGTCCTCGGAGAGGTCTGCCCAACGGATGGAGGCCGCGGTGCGGGTGAGGGCCTCGACCGCCTCGTCGACGTCGCGGGCGGCGAGCTCGGCGGCGGAGACCGCCAGCGAGAGCTGCTGCTCGGTGATGCGCGAGCGCAGCTCGTCCTGCGCCCGGCCGAGGAGCGCGAAACCGACCACCGCCACCGGCCCGACCGCGGCGGCGAGCATGAACAGGACCAGCTTTTGGTACAGGCGCATGCGCTAGCCGGGCTTCGCTCCGGGCACGGGCACGGTCTGCGGCGCGACGATCGGGCAGGTGCGCGTGCGAGAGGCGAAGACCCCCTCCTTGTCGCTGCGGATGAACTTGCTGCCGGGCAGCTGCTTGGCCTTGTGCTTGAGGTCCGCCGCGGCCCGGGCGATCTCGGCGTGGCTGCCGAAGTGGCCGTCGTTGACCACCGCCGCCACCGACACGCTCATGATCGGGAACCGCCGACGCTGCCGGAAGCGGTCCTCGGCCTCGATGTAGCCGCTCTTGCGGTCCTCGGCGTCGTAGTAGAGCGGGATGACCCGGTCGAAGGCGTCCACCACCTGCTGGCAGACCTCGTCCACGCGCTCCAGCGGGACGATGTAGACGAAGTCGTCGCCGGCGACGTGGCCCAGGAAGGCCCCCGGCTCGCCCGCCACCACCTCGCGCAAGAGGTCGCCGGTCTGCTGCACCACGCCGTCGGCCTTCGCGTAGCCGTAGTGGTCGTTGTAGGCCTTGAGGTTGTCGAGGTCGAGGTAGCAGAGCGCGAAGTGCTCCTTGGCCTCGAAGCGCCGCAGCACCTCGCGCTCGATGGAGACCGAGCCCGGCAGCCGGGTCGTCGGCGAGGCGCCCAGCTCCGCCTCCTTGCGCCGCAGCACCGTCTCCACCCGCGCCGCCAGCTCCAGCGCGTCGAAGGGCTTGACCAGGTAGTCGTCGGCGCCCAGCTTGAGCGCCCGCACCTTGCTCGAGGTCTCGCCCTTGGCGGTGATGAAGATGGCCGACATGTGCCGCGCCGCCCGCTCCTCCTTGAGCTCCTCGAGGAAGGCCAGACCGTCGCCGTCCGGCAGCACGATGTCCAAGAGCAGCATGTCCGGGTGCTGCTCGCGCACGATGCCCCGCGCCTGCGCCAGGGCGCCCGCCTCCACCACGCGGTAGCCGACGTTGCGCAGCACCTCGGCGCAGATGGCGCGGATGGCCGGGTCGTCGTCGACCACCAGCACCGTGGCCGTGGCCGCGCCGGCGCGCTGCTGGATGAGGCCGTCGACCGTGGCCAGCAGCTTCGGCACGTCGAGCGGCTTCTGCAGGAAGGCGCTGGCGCCGGCCCGGAAGGCGCGCTCGCGCTCGTCGGAGACCGAGACCACCACCACCCTCGCCGCCCGCGTCTCCGGGTCGTGCCGGAGGATCTCCGCGAGCGAGAGGCCGTCCACCTCGGGCATGCGCACGTCGCAGGTCACGACGTCGGGGTGGATGCGCCGGGCCAGGGCCAGGGCCTCGTCGGCGTTGAAGGCCACCGCCGCCTTGTGCCCATGCGAGAGCAAGAGCGCCTTGAGGATGAAGGCGATGTCCGGCTCGTCGTCGACCACCAGCACCGTGCCGCTGCGCCCGCCCACCGGCTGGCTCGCCGCCGGCCGGTCGGGGTCCTCGGGCACGCCCAGCTCCGTCCCGGGCTCGATGGGGACCACCACCACGAAGCGGGCGCCCTTGTCCTGGGCGCTCTCGGCCCAGATGCGCCCGCCGTGCGCCTGCACGATGGACCGGCAGATGGCCAGGCCCAGGCCGGTGCCGCGGACGGCGCGGGTGCGCACCGAGCCGCCCTGCTCGAACTTGTCGAAGATGCGCTCCAGGTCGTCCTCGGCGATGGCCTCGCCGTCGTTCCAGCAGCTGACGACCGCAAACCGGCCCAGGTGCGCCGGGCGCTTCAACTCCACCTGGATGTGGCCGCCGGGAGCACAGAACTTGATGGCGTTGGTGAGCAGGTTGTTGAAGACCTGCGCCAGCCGCACCGGGTCGCCCACCACCTTGACCGGCTCGGGCGGGACCCGGGCCTCCAGGTGAACCTTCTTCTCGGTGGCCGCGGCGCCGTAGCGGTCGACCGCGCTCTTGACCAGCTCGTCGAGGTAGACCACCTCGAAGCTCATGCGCATCTTGCCGCGCTCGAGCTTGGCCAGGTCCAGCAGGTCGTCCACCATCGAGTTGAGCTTCTCGGTGGAGTCCTTGGCCATGTCCAGGAAGCGGCGCTGCTTCTCGTTGATCTCCCCGGCGATGTGGTTGAGGACGAGGTCCAGCGCCCCGCTGACCGCGGTGAGCGGCGTGCGCAGCTCGTGGCTCAGGATGGAGACGAACTCCTCCTTGCGCGCCTCGAGCTTCTTCTGCTCGCTGATGTCGCGCAGCACCACCACCACGCCGGCCAGCTGCCCGCCGGCGTCGGTGACCGGGCTGACCGTGGAATGGAGCGTGCGCTCGAAGATCTTCACCTCCTCGCGGAGGATTCTGCGCGCCGCCGTACTCCCAACCGCGCACCAGCTCGAAGGGGTAGAAGCCCAGCACCTCCTGCAGGTACTTGGCGGTCGCCTTGGCCGGGTCGTTGATCTGCAGGAGCGCCCGGGCCGCGGGGTTGATGACCACGAGCTCGTTGCGGGCGTCGGTCAGGATGACCCCGTCGGCCATGCACTCGACCATCCGCTCGACGCGCCGCCGCTCGGTGCCCAGCACGGCAGCCAGGCTGCGCACGGTGGCCGCGGTCTGGTTGGCCAGCACCTCCAGCAGGCGGGCGTCGTCCTCGCCGAACGCCGAGGGCTCGCGTCCGAAGAGCAGCAGCACGCCCGCGGGCCGGCCGTCGACGGTGAGCGGGGCGAAGAGCACGCTGGGCAGCTCGGGCGCCCCGGTCGCGGTCCCCGCGGCGTGTCCGGTGACGCGGACGACGACCTTGTCCTCCTTGAGCTTCTCGCCGGTCAGGCTCGACCAGGCCGAGAGCGCCCGCTCCTTGGCCTGCAGGAGCGCGCCCTCGCCCAGCTCCACCTGGCGGTGCAAATGCAGCGAGGCGTTCCGGCCCGGCTCGACGACGAAGAGCGCGGCGGCGAGGTCGAAGGGGATGATGCGCGGCACCGCCTCGACGACGCGGGCGATGACGGTCTCGTAGGAGGCGGGGGCCGCCCCGGCGCGGGTGACCTCGTTGAGGATGGAGAGCGCGTCGAGCCGCTTGGTCAGCTCCTTGACCAGCCGCTCGCGCTCCTGGCGCAGGGCGTGGTGGTCGAGCGCGTTCTTGACCGTGACCATGAACTCGGTCACGTCCCAGGGCTTGGTGATGTAGCGGAAGACGTGGCCCTTGTTGATGGCGTCGATGAGGTCCTGCGGGTCGGTGTACCCGGTCAGGAGGATGGCGGTGACGTCGAGCCCCGCCTCGCGCGCCTGGGCCACCAGCTCGATGCCGGTGCAGCTGGGCATCTTCTGGTCGGTCACCAGCAGGTCGAACGGCCGCGACTTGAGCATCTCCAGCGCCTGCTCCGGGCTGGTGGCGGTGGCGACGTCGTAGCTGCGCTCGAAGGTGCGGGCGAGGATGTCGACGACGTCGGCTTCGTCATCGACGAAGAGGATGCTGGGGCGTCGGGCGGAGGTGGTCATCGCGGCTGTTTAGCCTGCCACGCCCCACCCCGCTTGGCGAGGCACGGCGCCGTCGGCTGGCGGACGCTCTACCCGTGTTCCGGGGGTGGGCCCGTAGCGGCCCAGGGCAGCCTGGCGTTACCCAGGGTCACCTGGGGGTTTGCGATGCGCTCGTCCGGTCGCTCGTTGCCGCTGGCCGCCATCCTCGTCTGCACCGCCACGTTGGCGGCGTGTTCGAGCTCCTCGCCGCCTCTGTGCGACCGCTGTCCGGACGTCTCCGGCGTCTACTCGACCACGCGCACTCTGAGCGGCCAGACGCAGTGCGAGGGCGCGCCCTTGCCGGGCGCAGTGCGCGTACTGGTGGCGCAGAACGGCTCGCGCGTGACCTTCGAGCTCGAAGGCGCGGTGCTGAAGGGCTATCTGTACGAGGATGGTTCGTCCACGGCGGAGGGGGACGGGAGCCGGGACGGGGCGCCGACGAAGATCGACCTGTCGGGCTCGTTTGCTGGAGACCAGGCCGGCGGGTTGCGCCTGCGCGCGGACGTCGTCGAGACCGTGACGCAGGGCAACCCGGGCCGGAGCTGCCAGGTGCGCGCCTTCCTGGAAGGGGCGCGCTGACCGCCGGCGCGAAGCCGGCGATCCGCGGGCTGCTACTTCTTGGCGGTCGCCTTCTTGGCGGCCTTCTTCCGCTTCACCTTCGCCTTGTACTGCTTGGCGCGGATGTTCTTGACGCGGACGTGCTTGCTCTTGCTGCGGGCCATTCGGCTCTCCTTGTTCGAAGTCAATAGGACTGTTGACGCGCTCGCTTGTCGCCTGCACAGCGGACCGATGTCAAGAAGCCTTTGCAGCCGGGGCGGCCGCTGCGGGCAGCGCGGTGTCCGCCTCGTGGCGCGAAAGGTGCCGGTCCTGGAGCCAGCCCAGGCTCGCCTGCGCCAGCATGGCGCCGACGAGGCACATCAGCATGTCGGCCTGGGCGTCCCACGGATCGCCCTGCGAGCCGAGGAAGGCGTCGGCGCTGGCGCCCTGGGCGATGGCGGTCCACCACTCGATGAGCTCGTAGAAGGCGCTGATGGCCAGGCAGACGCACGTCGACAGGAAGAAGACCAGCTTGCCGGCCTTGAGCGGGCTTTTGCGCAGCAGGAATTCACGGACGATCATCGCCGGTACGAAGCCTTGGAAGAGGTGGCCCAGGCGGTCGTAGTGGTTGCGGGAGAGGTCGAAGGCGTCCTTGACCCACGAAGCCGACAGGGACCTCGGCGTAGGTGTAGTAGCCGCCGACGATGAGCACGACGGCGTGCAACGCCATCAGCCGGTTGGTCAGCCGCGTGAACTTGAAGCGCGGCCAGGCGATGGCGAGAGCGACGACGCCGAAGAGGACCGGCGCGTTCTCCAGGAACCAGGTGAAGCGGTCGGCCTTGGGGTGGATGCCCATGCCGGCGAAGAGCAGGCCGTCGAGGGCGAGCAGGAGCCAGACTTCAGTGCGGTAGCGCATGGGCCGGGTTGTGGCACAGCCCCGCGCGCGTCGGCAACCTCCCGTTGCTAGAACGAGCCGCCGACGGCCACGCCTGCCCCGTCCTTGAGCACCATCGGGGCCGCGGCGACCTGCGTGCCGCCGGAGAGGTTGAGCGCCAGCACCTCGATGCCGGCCGTAACCAGGGCGCCGCCCAGCGCGATGCCGACCAGCCCGAGCTCGTTGCCGCCAGGGAAGTAGTCCTGCTGGGAGTCCCAGCCCCGCGTCACGAACAGGGCGGCGGCACCGACGGTGAGCGCGCTGCCGGCGATGCCGGCCAGGTAGGTGAAGCCGAAGGACCGGTCCCGCGGGCAGGCCTTCTTGGCGCTGTGGTAGGCGACGGCACTCGACGGCAGCGCCAGCAGCGGCGGCGCCAGCACCCCAGCGGTGACGAAGAGCGCGTTGCGATCGTTCGGGCTCTGGTTGGCCTGCGTCGCCACCATCAGCACCATCGTGATCGCCGTCAGCGCACCGGTGGCAGCCACCTGAAGGCCGAACGCCCCGAACGCCTCCCCCACCCCCAGCCCCGCATCGGAGTGGTCGAGGGCAAGGTGCTTCGGGTCGAGCTTCGCCTGCGCGGTCGGGGGCGCCGTCAGCGGAGGAGGAGGAGGAACGAGGTAGGCCTCCTGGGCCTTCACGCTCGGCGAGATCAGGCTGGCGACGATGGCCCAGGCCAGGGCCGTGGTCGAAAGATGGGGGTTCACGAGTCCCTCCCTTGGCTGGCTCACGATGAGTGTGGTTCGAAAGAGCCGGCAGGTAAACGGCCGATTCCAGGCAATGGCCGAGCCAGCCCCATCGCCTCACGTGAGCCGACGAGGACCCGGTCGCCAGGCGCTCGAGTGCGACACGGATGCCCTGGTTGGTGCCAGTGCATCCCGGGCCGTGCGAATCGCGCCCGATCCGTTACACTCCCGCCATGAGCGTCTCCATCGCGGGTCTCTCCACGGCGGGCATCAAGTTCACGCGCGGGATGCCGCGGCTGGCCCTCGCCGCCGACGTCCTCGAGCACCGCAAGCTCCTGGTGCTGGGAGCCATCGACCGCTTCCTGGAGCGGCGGTTGGAGGGCGCGGGGGCGAAGCTCGCCAAGACCTCCACCATCCTGGAGGCGCAGCGTGCGCTGGTGGCGCAGACCTTCGACGCGGTGCTCGTTCAGCCGGAGGTCCACGGAGCGCTGGACCTGGTCAAGACCATGAAGCTGGGCGGCACGGCGGCGAGCCTGCGCTCGGCCTCCGACCGCCACGTGCACGTGCCCTTCTTCGTCGTGCCGTTCGCTGGCGAGACCGAGTACGCGGTCATCATCCGTCCGCCGGTGATGGCCTATCTCGAGGACGAGCAGCAACTGCCCATCGCCGAGGCGATCCTCAAGCTGGACGTCGAATCGCTCGGGTGAGGGGCTCGCCCCTCGACAAGCTCGGGGTCGCGGGTCAGACCGCCATCGTCTTCACTTCCGGCGGGACGATGAGCTTGGGCTCGGTCTGCCGCTGCACCTCTTCCACGGTGACTCCCGGAGCCAGCTCGCGCAGGACCAGGCCCTTGGCGGTCACGTCCAGGAAGCACAGGTCGGTCACGATGTGGTGGACGCAGCGCCTGGCGGTCAACGGGAGCGAGCACTCCTTGACGATCTTGTAGGCCCCCTTGGCGCTGTGCTCCATCGCCACGTAGATCCGCTGGGCGCCGTGGGCCAGGTCCATCGCCCCGCCCATGCCCTTCACCATCTTCCCGGGGATCATCCAGTTGGCGAGGTCGCCGAACTCCGAGACCTGCATCGCGCCCAGGACCGCCACGTCGACGTGGCCGCCACGGATCATCGCGAAGCTCTCCGCCGAGTCGAAGAAGGCCGCGCCCTTGACCACGGTGACGGTCTCCTTGCCGGCGTTGATGAGGTCCGGGTCTTCCTCGCCCTCGAAGGGATAGGGCCCCATGCCCAGGATGCCGTTCTCGGACTGGAGCACGACCTCCACTCCCTTGGGCACGTAGTTGGGGATGAGCGTCGGCAGCCCGATGCCCAGGTTGACGTAGAAGCCGTCGCGCAGCTCCTGGGCCACACGCATCGCGATCTGCTCTCGAGTCAGCGCCATGGCTAGGCCCCCTGCCCGCTTCGGCGCGGACGAACCGTCCGCCGCTCGATCCACTTCTGGTAGCCGCCGCCCTGGAAGATCCGGTGGACGTAGATGCCCGGGACGTGGACGTGGCTCGGGTCCAGCGCGCCCACCGGCACCAGCTCCTCGACCTCGACGATGGTCGTCTTGGCCGCCGCGCACATCAGCGAGCTGAAGTTGCGGGTGGTCTTGTCGAAGACGAGGTTGCCCCAGGCGTCGCCCTTGCTCGCCTTGACCAGCGCGAACTCGGCCTTGAGCGGCAGCTCCAGCACGTACTCCTTGCCGTCGATGACCCGCGTCTCCTTCCCCTCGGCGACCAGCGTGCCCACGCCGGCGCGGGTGTAGAAGCCGCCGATGCCCGCGCCGCCGGCGCGGATTCGCTCGGCCAGCGTGCCCTGGGGATTGAGCTCGACCTTCAGCTCGCCGGAGAGGAACTGCTGCTCGAAGATCTTGTTCTCGCCGACGTAGCTCGAGACCATCTTCGCCAGCTGCTGGGCCTTGAGCAGGATGCCCAGGCCGAAGTCGGTGGTGCCGCAGTTGTTGGAGATGATCGTCAGCCCCTTCACGCCCTTCTCGTGCAGGGCGGTGATGAGGTTCTCCGGATTGCCGCACAGGCCGAAGCCTCCGACCATGAGCACGGCCCCGTCGTGGATGTCGCGGATGGCCTCCCGCGCTCCACCTGCCACGACCTTGTTCACTCGCGCCTCCCCTGGTGAAGGACGGCCCACCCGCTCAAGGTCCGTCCGTCGACGACAGGTGTCTTTAGCGGCCGGACCTATGCGCCGCTACCGCAGCGTCCCGACGCGCGTGCGAGGCGTTGGCCGCGGGACGATTCGGAGCGTGGACCACCGGGGCTGTTTTTCGCTTCGAGGGCTGCGTTAGAGTTTCGCGCCTCTTCCCCTCCACACTCGAAGCAACGAACGGAGCTTCCCATGAAGAAGATCGTCGTCTTCGGCGGCGGCCTGGTCGGTGGCGTCATGGCCCGCGACCTCTCCAGCGACTCGAACTTCAAGGTCACGGTGGTCGACCGCGACGAGGGCGTGCTCGCCTCGCTCAAGGCCCGAATGCCCATCGAGACCCGCAAGGCGGACCTGTCGGATCTCAAGGCGGTCGGCGAGCTGGCGGCCGCCCACGACTTCGTGGTGGGCGCGGCCCCGGGCTTCATGGGCTTCCGGGTCCTGAAGACCGTCCTCGAGGCCGGCCGCAACTGCGTCGACATCTCCTTCATGCCCGAGGACGCCACCGAGCTCGACAAGCTCGCCAAGGACAAGGGCCTGACCGCAGTCGTCGACTGCGGCGTGGCGCCGGGCATGAGCAACCTGCTCACCGCGAAGATCGAGGCCGACTTCGACACCATGGAGCAGGGCCTGATCATGGTCGGCGGCCTGCCGGTCACCCGCCGCTTCCCCTGGGAGTACGCGGCCGTCTTCTCGCCCATCGACGTCATCGAGGAGTACACGCGCATCGCCCGCTACAAGGAGCACGGCCAGGTCGTCGAGCGTGAGGCCCTGTCCGACCCCGAGTTCGTCAACCTGCCTGGGGTGGGGACGATGGAGTCCTTCAACACCGACGGGCTGCGCTCGCTCCTTCGCACCATCAAGTGCCCCAACCTCAAGGAGAAGACGCTGCGCTGGCCCGGCCACATCGAGAAGATCCGCGTGCTGCGCGAGACCGGCTTCTTCTCGCAGGAGCCCATCGAGGTCGGCGGCGCCAGAATCCGTCCCATCGACCTGACCGCCAAGCTCATGTTCCCCATGTGGAAACTCAAGGAGAACGAGGAGGAGCTGACCGTCATGCGGGTCGAGGGCACCGGCCACAAGAACGGCAAGAAGAAGCGGATCGTCTGGGACCTGCTCGACAAGACCAACCCCAAGACCCGCGAGACGTCGATGGCCCGCACGACCGGCTTCCCGGCGACGTCCATGGCCCGCTACCTGATGGCCGGCAAGCTGAACAAGCCGGGCGTCCACCCACCCGAGGTGTTCGGGCGCGACCAGGCGGTCATCAACCACCTCATGACCGAGCAGCGCGAACGCGGCGTCGTCTACACCGAGACCGTGGAAGCCTGACCCGGCGGTCGGTGTCAGGACGGGCAACGGGGGCGCCGGTCCGCGCATCCACAAGACCCAAATGCGGGCCGGACCGCCGTGCTTGCCAAGTGATTTCGCGGTGCTAAGTTACCAAAACCCGTGGCAAAAGCTCGGTCGAGCCCCACTCCAACGACCAGTCTTTCCAAGGGCTGAACCTCGGCCAGCCGGCCGCCAGAGCGAGGGACCATGGCAGACGACAAGAAGAAGGGCGCACCCGCACAGGCCACGACGCCTTCCATGGGCGCGCCGGTGCTCATCGCCAAGGAAGACATCCCCCAGGTCCTGCCCATCCTCCCCCTGCGCAACTCGGTCTTCTTCCCGGGCGGCGTGCTGCCCTTGGCGGTGGGCCGGCAGAAGACCATCGCGCTGATCAAGGATGCCGTCCGCGACGACCAGGTCATCGGCGTCGTGACCCAGCGCAAGGCCGAGGAGGAGGACCCGGGCGCCAGCGACCTGTACTCGATGGGCACGGTCGCGCGCATCGTGAAGCTCTTGAAGATGGGCGAGGACAACTACTCGCTCGTCGTCCAGGGCCTGGCGCGCTTCCGCGTGCTCGACCTGGTGCAGGAGACCCCCTACCTCAAGGCGCGCATCGAGCCGGTCGAGGACAAGACCGCCACCGACGACGTCGAGGTCGAGGCGCTGGGCATCAACCTCAAGAAGCTGGCGCGCGAAGTCATCGAGATGATGCCCGAGCTGCCGGCGGCGGCGGTGGAGCTGGTCGAGTCCATCACCCACCCCGGGCACCTGGCCGACCTCGTCGCCGCCAACCTGGACGTCCCCATCGAGGACAAGCAGAGCGTGCTCGAGACGGTGGACCTCAAGGCGCGCATGAAGCTCGTGCTCGAGCTGCTCAACCGCAAGCGCGAGATCCTCAAGCTGTCGAACAAGATCGACTCCGCCGTGAAGGGCGAGATGTCGAAGACGCAGCGCGAGTACTACCTGCGCCAGCAGCTCAAGGCCATCAAGGAGGAGCTGGGAGAGCTGGGCGAGGAGGAGGAGGAGCTCGACGAGCTGGGCGAGCGGCTGAAGAAGGCCGGCCTGCCCCCGGAGGTCGAGAAGGCGGCGCAGAAGGAGATGAACCGCCTCAAGACCATCCCCGCCGCCTCGAGCGAGTACACGGTCGCCCGCACCTACCTCGACTGGATCGCCGACCTGCCCTGGTCGAAGAAGACCGAGGACAACCTCGACATCGAGAACGCGCGGTTGACCATGGACGCCGACCACTTCGGCCTCCAGAAGGTCAAGAAGCGCATCCTCGAGTACCTGGCCGTCCGCAAGCTCAAGAACGACATGAAGGGCCCCATCCTCTGCCTAGTCGGGCCCCCCGGCGTCGGCAAGACCTCTCTCGGCCAGTCCGTGGCCAAGTCGGTCGGCCGCAAGTTCGTGCGCCTGTCGTTGGGCGGCGTGCGCGACGAGGCGGAGATCCGCGGGCACCGCCGCACCTACGTGGGCGCCCTGCCCGGCCGCATCCTGCAGTCGATGAAGAAGGCCGGGACGATCAATCCGATCATGATGCTCGACGAGGTCGACAAGCTGGGCGCCGACTTCAGGGGTGACCCGTCGGCCGCGCTGCTGGAGGTCCTGGACCCCGAGCAGAACAACAGCTTCAGCGACCACTACCTCGACCTGCCGTACGACCTGTCGCGCGTGATGTTCATCGCCACGGCCAACCAGCTCGACCCCATCCCGGCCCCGCTCCGGGACCGCATGGAGATCATCGAGCTGCCCGGCTACACCTTCGACGAGAAGGTGGAGATCGCCAAGCGCCACCTGGTGCCCAAGCAGCTCAAGGAGCACGGCATCGGCGTGGACCAGCTGGCGCTCGACGAAAAAGGCCTGTCCAAGACCATCGTCGGCTACACCCGCGAGGCCGGCGTCCGCTCGCTCGAGCGGCGCATCGCCGACCTGTGCCGCGCGGTCGCCGTCGACGTCGCCAGCGGCAAGAAAGACAAGCGCACGCTGGGCGAGAAGGAGATCGCCGACATTCTGGGCGCCGAGAAGTTCTGGGACGAGGTGGCCGAGCGCACCGAGGTCTCCGGCGTGGCGACCGGCCTCGCCTGGACCCCGGCCGGCGGCGACATCCTCTTCATCGAAGCCACCCGCATGACCGGCAAGGGCTCGCTGACGCTCACCGGCCAGCTGGGCGACGTGATGAAGGAGTCCTGCCAGGCGGCGCTCTCCTACGTGCGCGCCAAGGCGAACGTCCTGGGCATCAACCCCACCTTCCTGGACAAGATGGACATCCACATCCACTTCCCGGCGGGCGGCGTCCCCAAGGACGGCCCGTCGGCGGGTGTGACCATCCTGACCGCGCTGGTCTCGCTGCTCACCGGCCTGCGCGTCCGCGGCGACACGGCGATGACCGGCGAGGTCACCCTGCGTGGCCTGGTGCTGCCGGTCGGCGGCATCAAGGAGAAGGTCCTGGCCGCGCACCGCGCCGGCATCAAGCGGCTCATCATGCCGGAGCGCAACCGCAAGGACATGCAGGACGTCCCCGAGCAGGCGCGCAAGGAGATCGAGTTCCACTTCGTCACCCACATGGACGACGTCCTGAAGGCGGCGCTGGAGCGCGATCCGTTCAGCCAGGCCAGCGCGGGCACCGCGCCCGACGGCAGCCCGGAGAGCAAGCCGGTCGACGCCGTGCGCGCCTAGCACCTCTCATCGGACTGATTCATCGGAAGCCGGCGCCTGGAAACGGGCGCCGGCTTTCGTTTTTGCGGCTCGGGGCCAGGTTCCGAATGGGTGTAGATCCTGAGATTCATTAGTGAAATTAGGATTATGCGGCTTTTGCCAGATGTGGCGTGGCGGGCGCTGGTTGGGCTGCCAAAGCGATCTCTGGAAGCTGTCCGAGATGGCGCACGAAGTCCTGCCACATCCCGTTGACCAGGATGCAGCGTAGGTGCAGCACCCGCTCTGCCCGTTCGCGGCCCCAGTGCATCCCCGGGCCATCGAGGCGTAGGCCCACGACGTTGCGCGCTGCCCCTTCCACCGCTCCGGTGGCTATGTCCAGGTCGTCCTTGCGCAGTTCGGCGTAGCGCATTCGGTCTCGGTGTTCCTCGAAGTGGTCGATCGCTCGGCACAGTCGCCGGCGCTTGAACTTGTTGCCCGGCCCCGTCTTGGGCGTGCCTTCGAGCCGCTGCTTGAGTTCGCCGAGGATCGCCCCGATCGCCCCGCGTCGCAGCCTCGTGGTCTGTCGCGCCACCCATGCCTCCAACTCGGCGCTGTACTCGGGGTGGAAGCAGGTGCCCACGTCCCAGAGTCTCTCGACGATGTGGTGCCAGTCGATGCACACCTCCGCTTGCGCGAGGTGCTTGAGCTGGCCGCGCCAGATGTGCTCCGAGCCGTCCGCCAAGAACAGCGTCCGCTTCTGGCCATAGCCCCGTTTGTCGGCCTCGTGCCTGAGCCAGGCGAACAGCGCCTCATGGCTATCGAAGGTGCCGATCACTCGCTTGTTGATCGGCCCCTCGTAGCCGTTCTTCGTTCGGCGCAAGGTGTAGATGACACCGAGCACAGCCATCTTTGCGTTCTTGGCCTTCTTGCCCACCGAGCGCCGCTTCGGCTTGGGCCATCTTCGCTTGCTGGCCCTTCGAGCCGTCCGGCCCGAGACCTCCTCACGCTCGTGGGGCCGCGACCGTCGCCGGCACGTCTCGGGCGAGAGCATCGGCGCGCCTTTGGCGTCGACCTGGATGACGAGGATCTCGCCCTCGCCATCCGGCGCGGGCGCCTGCTCGAGGAAGTTGCGAGCCTCGGATCCGATCGCGTCCACCATTCGAAGGACCGCTCGGGGGCTGGGAGCCCACTCGTACGTCTCGCGAAAGTTCTGGCGTGCGTTGGCGAACGCCAGCTGCGCGCAGAGGCGAGTCATCGCCGTCACCGTCCCTAGGCTGAAGCCGCCGCACAGCCCCAACTCGCGGTCGACCGGCAAGTCACGTGCGGCACGCCGGTTAGACGCATCGACCCCCGTCGGGCGCTCGAACCGAACCTTGCCGAACCGGGTCCCCAGCTCAGAATCTCGGCAGGGCCCCAACAACCAGTGGCGCCCATCGTGCTCGTATTCCGAAGCGCGCGGCCGAGCGGCGCGGACCACCAGGTAGAGGCCAACCGCGGCACGACCGAGCGCCAGCAACGCGCTCCACAACTGCGACTCGAAGTCCGCCAGCCGCTCTGATCGGCCCTCCGCCAACTGGGTCACGATGTCAGCGGCCTGCTGGACCTCGACCCGCGCCTCCTGAATACTCCGCACCGGAGCCTCTCTTGTTCGGGTTTCTCTTCTCGCAAAAGCGATTATCCGAACGAGAGAGGCCTCCTTCCACGACTAACTCCCGCGCTTCCCGAGGGGCGGGCGCTCGGTAACCTGGGAACTACGCCCGTTCCGAATCTTCCGAATCCGGAGCGGCCTTCGGGCCTCGCGCAAGCCTGGGTAACGACTGGGGAACTCGGCCATTCGTGAAATCCCGAATTCCAACCTGTCGTTCTTCCTGGGGATTCTGACCCTGGCCCGCATCCTTATATAGGCGATGCGGCGCCCACCACGAGCTTGGGATTCGGGTTCGGAACCTGGCCCCGAGTCCGGGATTCGGATTCGGAACCTGGCCCCAAGCCAGACCTTGCTCAGGCCGCCGCGGCGCTCTCGAACCCGGCATCCCTCCGGACCGAATTCTTGGCCAGGAAGTCGAACCAGGACTCTTCCGCCCAGACGAGCCGCAGGCCCATCCCTCCGCGGGCCGTGGCGTCGTAGGCGTGCGGCGTCCGCCGCGACCAGGCCACGATGCCGTGGACCTCGGCCGTGCCTCCGCCAGGGAGCGTGATCCTCGCGATGACGTGGCTGCCGTCGGGAAGCTGCGTTCGCGAGTTGAGGAAGAGACCACCCGGCGAAAGGTCGAGGGTGCAGCCCGAGCGCGGGAGCGCGCCGTCCGCCGTCGAGTAGTTCACCGTCAGCCGCTTCTTCAGTCGCTGGGCTCTCTCGTCGAACATGGTCGCCTCCTGTAGCTCCATGTTGGCGGCCGCCCGGCTCGAGTCAAAAAATCAGCTCATCGCCGCGGGCGGAGCGCCCACTTGGGCGACCGCCGGCGAGGTCCCGCGATGGCGCAGCTGCACCGCCACGCCCCGGCCGTCGGGCACCGTCACGCCCGTCGGCAGGAAGGCGATCTCCGCGTCGGCCATCAGCGCGCGGCGCACCAGCTCGTCGGGCAGCGACACCGGCCGAGGAGCCCCACCGCAGTAGCCACAGGCCGTCGCCTGGCCGTCCATCAGCGCTCGGCACTGCTGGCAGGCGAAGCCGCTGCCCTCGAAGCCGCTGTCCAGGAGCACGCGGTGCGCCCTGCCCTCCGTCAGCGCCGAGAAGGCCTCCTGCACGCCGACGATGCCGAGCCCACCCCGCGCGGCCTCGCCCAGCGCCTCGTCGCGCTGCTGCTGGCGGCGGGCGAGCATCGCCTGCTGGACCTCCGCCGAGGCGCTGCGCATCAGCTCCAGCCGCAGCTCACCCTCCGTCGCCGCCGACGGGAACGGCAGGCGCGCCACGATGCGCCCACGCACCCGCTCCGGCAGCAGCGACTCGAAGGCCGTGAGGATGAAGTGCTGGCCCGCCAGGACGAGGAAGGCGCGCGGGTGTGCCTCCGAGATGCGGGTGAGCGGCTCGGCGACCGCGCGCAGGTTCCGCTCGCGCAGCTCGCCCAGGTGCCGTCCGATGCGGCGCTGCCGCCACCCGCCGCGGGAGTGGAACCCCGGGAACGGCCGCTCGATCCGCGCCTCCTGGTCGGTCACGCTGCCGTCCGCCTCGAGGATGGTCCCACCCTCCGAGTCCACCGCCGCCACGATGACGTCCGGGACCCCCGTCAAGGTCCGCAGCAGCGGGACCACCGCGGGGCGCGGCTCGACGTGGAACTCCATCGGCTGGAACGGCACGCCGATGGCGACGACCCGGAACAGGCCCAGCGGCTTGCTGGAGAACAGCGCCACGCCGGCGGCGTTCTCGTCGAGCTGGGTGCGGATCATCGCCGCCACGTAGCTCTCGATCGGTTGGAAGGTCTCCGCGAGCGCCTGGCGCGCCTCCTCGTTCGGGAGCGCCTTGACCGCGCGGCGCACGTTCTCGTTGACGAAGACCCGGACGGCCTCGCGCTGGTGCTCGTTGGCCCACCAGGTGTTCAGGAACACGCTCGCGACCGGCTGGGGCTGCTCCGGGATCCTGACGAGCTCCTCGAGCACCTGTCGGACGTCCATGCGCACCCTCCGAGCGTCCGCGGGAGCCGACCTCCCGCGCCGGCTCTTACGTTGCGCATCGGACGGCTTCGCGGCGCTCCCGGCTCAGTTGTCCGGCGCGCCCTGCTCCACCCAGAGCCGGATGGTCTGGTAGTCGAACGGGTTCTCGCTCAAAAGCCCATTGCCGCCCAGCGGCATGGCCCGGACGCAGTCATAGGGCGAGGTGGTCAACGACGAGACGAGCATGCTCAGCCGCACGTCGCCGGGCGTGACGCGGTTGATCGACGAATTGCACGTCGACGGCACGTTCACCAGGTTCTGGTACGAGTGGCCCAACGACAGGTCGAGCCCTCCGTCGTGCCGGGCGATGTGGCAGGCGAAGCAGCGCGCCGCGAAGATCGGCTGCACCCGCCGCGAGAAGCTCACGGTCGGGTAGACCACGCCGCCGCCCCCACCCGTGCCTCCTCCGGCCCCACCCGTGTCGGGCATTCCCGAATAGACGAGGCTCGAGGTGCCGCACGCCCCCAACGCCCACGAGAGAACCACCGCCGCAGCCCTTCGCATGCTCCGCCCCCTCCTTCGACAAGCTAGGCAGCCGCGTGCCTGCCAGGAAGACGTCCGCTGCCTGGGACCGCGGCCGCAGCTAGGATGTCGCTCGCCCATGGTCGAGATCGCCGAGTACGTCGCCGCGCTGGAGCGCCTGCTGGAGACGGAGCGCCGGGAGGAGCGCGCGCGCTTCGACCTGGAGCGCTCGTCGCTGTCCCTGGAGGCGCGCCAGGACAGGGGCCACGCCCTGCTGGACCTCAAGGCCCAGGACACGCGGGCCCTCGCCGGGCGGGTCCTGGTCGAGCTCGCGCCCTCCCGGCAGGGCGTGGAGATCCCCACCACGCTCATCGGCGCGGGGTCGACCGTCCGGGTCTCGAGGCGGCGTGCAGCCGAGGACGACGAGGAGGTGCGCGCCGTCGTCGCCCGCCTCTCCCGGACGCGGATGGCCATCGCGCTCGACGGGGCTCCGCCCGACTGGGTGGACGGTGGCGGAGCCGTCTGCCTCGAGCTCTTGCCCAATGACGTGACCTACGAGCGCCAACGTGCCGGCCTGCGCAGGCTCGCGAAGCTCGAGAGCAAGGTCCTGGACCGCTGGCGCTCATTGCTCACCGGCAAGCGACCGCCCGAGCTCGACGCGCATCCGGAGCGCCACGTCGCAGCCTCGCTCAACCCCGAGCAGAACGAGGCGCTCTCCCTCGCGCTGGCGGCCAAGGACGTGGCGCTGGTGCACGGGCCGCCGGGGACCGGCAAGACGACGGTGCTCGCGGAGATCATCGAGCGCGCAGTCGCCCGCGGAGAGCGCGTGCTGGCTTCGGCCGCCTCCAACGCCGCGGTCGACAACCTGCTCGCCCGCGTGGCGCCGTCCGGCCTGCGGGTGCTGCGGCTGGGACACGTGGCGCGGGTGAGCGAGGCGCTGCTCCCGTTGACACTGGAGGAGCAGGTCGAGGCGCACGAGTCGCAGGGGATCGCCCGGGAGCTGCTCGACGAGGCCCACGCGCTCTTGGCGCGCAGCCGCAAGCAGGCGACCCGGGGCCGGGCCGCGGACCACTACGCCCAGGCGCGCGAAGCCAAGCGCGAGGCGGGGCGGCTCTTCGCCGAGGCCCGCGAGCGGATGCGGTCGGTGCGCGAGCGGATCGTCTCCGAGGCCCAGGTGGTCTTCGCCACCTGCACCGGCGCGGAGACCGAGATCCTCGAGCGCCAGGAGTTCGACCTCGCGGTGGTGGACGAGGCCACGCAGGCGACCGAGCCGTCGGTCCTGCTGGCGGTCCTGCGGGCCAAGCGGACCGTGCTCGCCGGAGACCCCTTCCAGCTGCCTCCGACCGTGCTCTCGCCCGAGGCCGCCAAGGCCGGGCTCTCGCGCTCGCTCTTCGAGAGGCTGCTGGCCGAGCACGGGCAGGGCATCGCACGGATGCTGCGCGAGCAGCACCGGATGCACGAGCGGATCATGGCCTACCCGTCCAAGGCCATGTATCGCGGCGAGCTCCGGGCGCACCCGGACGTGGCGGCTCACACGCTGGCGCAGCTGCCCACGGTGACGGCCTCGGCGCGGCTCGCGCGCCCGGTCGTCTTCCTCGACACCGCCGGAAAGGGCTTCGACGACGCGACCGGCGAGGACGGAGAGAGCCGTCGCAACCCGCAGGAGGCGGAGCTGGTCGCGGCGCGCGTTCGGGAGCTCCTGGCGGCTGGCGTGCCGGCCTCCGGCATCTCGGTCATCGCGCCCTACTCCGCCCAGGTCCAGGTGCTGCGCTCGCTGCTGCCAGTCGAGGGCCTGGAGATCGACACCGTGGACGGCTTCCAGGGCCGGGAGAACGAGGCGGTGGTGGTGAGCCTGACGCGCAGCAACGCCGCGGGCGAGGTCGGCTTCCTCGCCGACGTGCGGCGCATGAACGTGGCCATCACGCGGGCCCGCCGGCACCTGCTGGTCGTGGGCGACAGCGCGACCGTCTCCGCGCACCCGTTCTACCGGGACTTCATCGAGCACGTGACCTCGTCCGGCGGCTACGAGAGCGCCTGGGACGAGCCCGCGCCGCAGTAGGATTCGCGCTCCGCCGCGCCGCCCGACCTCGACCGCACGCTGGCGCAGGACTGCTCCGCCTGGCCCCAGTAGAATCCGCGCCGCTCTTTCTCCTCGGGACGACACCGCCATGCTCTCCGCCCTCGCAGCCCTCATCTTGCTCGCAGCCGACCCCGCCTGGACGGCCAGTTTCAACGGCCCGGCCATCGCCACCTACCTCGGAGAGGGCGGCAGCCAGCGCGCCATCCTCGTCGCCGGCGCTGGCGGAGCGGTGTCCGGGTCGGCGGCGGCCTCGGAGGCGCTGCAGGCCGCGCTGCGAGCTTCGGACCGCGTCCGGCTGGTGATGGATGCCGCCAACCTGGGCGACATCGCCACCGCGTCCGACCAGGAGATCGTCAGGCGCTGCAGCGCGCTGCCGGTGGACCTCGTGCTGGTCGTCCGCGTCTTCCCGGGTGCGTCGGACAGGCCGCCCATGGCCGTCGGCACCTTCTACGACAAGACCAGCGCCGCGCAGGGCGCCTTCAGCGTCGAGCAAGGCCAGCCTCTCGCGCCTCGCTCGGGCCCGGTGGCCGTCACCGGCGTTCCGCAAGCGGCCCTCGACGCCGTGGAGCACGCGCGCGGCACGCCCACGCCGGTGGACTCCAAGAAGCAGGCCTACGAGCACTCGAAGCTCACCTTCAGCCACAGTCCCGAGTCGCTCGGCACCAGGTGGGGCCTGCCGGGGCGAGGCAGCTACGGGCAGACCCGGCTCGCCGGCGCCGAGTTCTACGAGCTGGTGGGACGGCAGGACCTCGCGTCGGGCTATCGCGCGCGCAAGGCCGGCAAGGTCGCCGCGACCGTCCTCGGCATCACCGGCGTCGCCTCCGGCGCGATCACCATGGCCGTGGTCGGCTTCGACACCATCGGGGACGATTGGTCACCGCCGTCGCAGTCCCAGAAGGACCAGCGCACCACCGCGCTCGTCGCCGGCGGCGTCACGGCGGGGGCCGGGGTCCTGCTCATCGTCGTGGGCGCCCTCATCCCCGAGCACACCATCGACGGCCAGGAGGCTCGCGGGCTGGTCGACAAGTACAACCAGAAGCTGCGCAAGGACTATGGCCTTCCCGAAGGCGAGGCGACTCTGAGCCCGATGCTCCTCAAGGACGGCGGCGGACTGAGCCTCGAGGTGACGCTGTGATCGCCGCCCTCGCGCTCACCCTCTCGCTCGCGCTGACGGCCGCGCCAACGCCGGCGCCTGCGAGTGCGGCCGCGGAGTCGAAAGCCACTGGCGGAGCGCTGGCGGAGCTCGAGCAGCAGCAGCAAAAGCTCTTCGAGTCGGTGGCGCCCGGGGTCGTCTTCATCCTCTGCGGCGACCACTTCGGCTCCGGCTTCTTCGTCACCCGTGACGGGCTCATCCTCACCAACGCCCACGTCGTGGAAGGCAAGCCCAAGGTGGAGGTCGTCCTGCGCGACGGCCGCCGGCTGCCGGGCACGGTGGTGGAGAAGGCGGCGGACAAGATCGACCTCGCGCTGGTGCAGATAGCAGTGGCCGACGCCCCGGTCCCAGCGCGGGCGACGCTCGCCGACGTGCGCATCGGCAGCTGGGTCGGGTCCATCGGGCACGGGCGCGGCGCGATCTGGACCTTCAACAGCGGCATGGTCTCGAACATCTACCCCGAGGGCGCCGATCACCCGGTCTTCCAGACGCAGATTCCGCTCAACCCGGGCAACTCCGGCGGGCCCATCTTCGACCGCCAGGGCCGGGTGGTCGGCATCGTCACCGCGGGGATCACCGACGCCAGCGCCATCAACTTCGGCATCGCCATGGACGTGGCCTTCAAGTCGCTTTCCCGGCTGGCGTCAGTCAGCGACCTGCTCATCGTCAAGGCGCCGAAAGGCGTGCCGGTCTTCGTCGACGGCGTGATGGCGGGGACCGGGCCGCGCGTGGCGGTGCCGGCGGTGGCCGGGAAGACGTACGAGGTCTTCTCGGTCATCGAGGGCGCGATGAAGAAGGCGACGGCGAAGTTCCCGGAGACCCGCGAGATTCGAGCTGAAGTAGCGGACCTCACCCCCGGCCCCTCTCCGGCTTCGCGGAGAGGGGTGACTTGGCTTCGCGAGCGGGATCGAACCTGGACTCCTGTACCTTCGGCCAGCAGACGGGTCGCACGACTTGCCGCAAGTGGCCGAGGCGGGTCGCACGAAAGCCGGCGTGTCTCTCGGCGAAGCTGAGGTCGCCGAAGCCGATCGCACGAAAGCGGGCGTGTGGACGAGACGAAGTCACCCCTCTCCGCGAAGCCGGAGAGGGGCCGGGGGTGAGGTCCGCTACTGCGACACCTTCAGATCGAACGGGTACTCGATCGGGTGGTCGCGGTTGTCGCCGGGCTTGGGGAACGCCCAGTACTTCATCTTCAGCACGCAGTCGTGGACGCGGTCGTTCTTGAGCGTGCTCTTCTTCTGCAGCACCCGCGCGTCGGTCACGTTGCCGTTGGTGTCGACGATGAAGCCCACCACCACGCGGCCCTCGAGCTTGCTGCCGGTGTCGGCCAGGACGCGCTCGTAGCACTCCTGGATCTCGGGCATGTAGAACTTCACCACCTGCCGCACGCCCTCGCCGTCGAAGAGCATCCGCGAGACGTCCAATTCCTTCTTCGCGGGCTTGGCCGGCTGGTTCGGGTCGCTGGCCGCAGCCCCCGTCGCGCCGGTGCTCCCGCTGGCTCCCGTCGCGCCGCTGCCGCCGGCCGCGCTCGGGCTCGTGTCGAGCTTGAACTCGCCCAGGTTGGGCTTGGTCCCCTCGACCTTGGAGTCCTTCTTGCCGTCCTTGGTGTCGGCGGCGAGGCCGGTGGCGGGGAGCGCGATCGCCAGGGCGATCGCGAGCAGGCGCAGCGTCTTCACGGTCATTCTCCTTCTCGTCGCTGGAGAAGCCGGTCTCGACGCCGGCTTCCCTCTCAGTCCTTCAGTCCGGTCGCGGCGATCACGATCCGCTGGATCTCGCTGGTGCCCTCGTAGATCTCGGTGATCTTCGCGTCCCGGAAATGGCGTTCGGCATCGTACTCCTTCGTGTAGCCGTAACCACCGAAGATCTGCAGCGCCTTGGTGGTCACTCGGCCGCTCATCTCCGAGGCGAACAGCTTGGCCATCGACGACTGGGCCGTGTGCTTGACGCCCTTGTTCTTCAAGGACGCCGCGTGCCAGATGAGCATTCGAGCGGCCGAGATCTCGGTCGCCATGTCGGCGAGCATGAACTGGATGGCCTGGTGCTCGCAGATGGCCTTGCCGAAGGCCTTTCGCTCCTTGCTGTAGTCGCGGGCCTCCTCGTAAGCCGCGCGGGCGATGCCCAGCGCCTGCGAGGCGATGCCGATGCGGCCGCCGTCGAGCGTGCCCATGGCGATGCGGAAGCCCTCGCTCTCATTGCCCAGGCGGTTGGCGGCGGGGATGCGGCAGTCCTCGAAGAAGATGGAGCAGCTGCCGGAGGCCCGGATGCCGAGCTTGTTGTCCGGCTTGCCGCGGGAGAAGCCCTTGGCGTCGGTGGGGACCAGGAACGCGCTGATGCCGCGGTGCTTGGCGCCGGGATCGGTCATGGCGAAGACGAGGATGGTGTCCGCCTGCGGCCCGTTGGTGATGAAGTTCTTGGCGCCGTCGAGCACGTACTCGTCGCCCACCCGCTTGGCGGTGGTCTTCATCTCGCCGGCGTCCGAGCCCGACTGCGGCTCGGTCAGCGCGAAGGCGCCCAGCTTCTCGCCCTTGGCGTAAGGCGTCAGGAACCTCTTCTTCTGCTCGTCGGTGCCGAACTTGCCGACCGGGTCGCAGTAGAGCGAGTTGGAGACGCTCATGATGACGCCGGTGCCGGCGCAGCCGCGGCTGATCTCCTCCATGGCGACGGCGTAGGCCACGTTGTCCATGCCGGCCCCGCCCCACTCCTCCGGGACCGCCACGCCCATCAGGCCCATCTCGCCGAGCAGCTTGACCGCCTCGGCCGGAAAGCGGTGCTCCTCGTCCCACTTGCGCGCGTTGGGAGCCAGCTCCTTGGCCGCGAAGGTCCGGCAGAGCTTCCGCAGCTCCGCCTGCTGCTCGTTCAGCTCGATCTCCATTTGGGTCCCCGCCTTGCTGACAAACGAGTGGCCAGGATTGTAGTGACGGCCCCCCGGCCAAGCCACGCCATCGTCCCGATCGCCTGGCGGCGTCGCGGGAGGCGTTGGCGGCTAGCGCGGCACGGGGAGGAACCGCAGCGGGTCCTTGGGCTGGCCGTTCTCGCGGACCTCGAAGTGAATGTGGGGTCCGGTGGTCTTGCTGGCCTCCCCCACCTTGGCGATGGGCTGGCCGGTCTTGACCTTCTCGCCCTCCTTCACCAGCAGCTGCTGGTTGTGGGCATAGAGGGTCACGAGGTTCTTGGCGTGCTGGAGGGCCACCACGTTGCCGTAGCCCTTCTGCACGCCGGCGAAGAGGACCTCGCCGTCGGAGGCGGCGAGCACGCTCGACCCGAGCGGAGCGGCGATGTCGATGCCTTCGTGCTTGGTGTCCCCGCGAGGGCCGAAGCGTGCGTACAGGACCCCGACGAGCGGCCAGGCGAGCGGCGCGTCGCCCTGCGGAATCGGCCTCACCTCCGGCGGCGGGGACTCGCCGGGCGGCACGTCCACCTTGGCCTTGGCCCCGGGGACG
Source organism: Myxococcales bacterium (assembly GCA_049841135.1). Taxonomy (GTDB): domain Bacteria; phylum Myxococcota; class Myxococcia; order Myxococcales; family UBA5297; genus JACRCT01. The sequence continues at coordinate 244,014 of JASGHK010000001.1, read as the reverse complement.
AAGAGCTCCTGGCCCGAGGCGAGCCTGGCGCCGTCGCCCAGGTTGTTGGCGATGGAGAGGTCCTCGACGGTGACCCCGTAGGCCTTGGCGATGCGCCAGAGCGTCTCGCCCGGCTTGACGACGTGCGTGGCGCCTTGGATCTCCGGCTCGGGGTGGCCCTTCAGCTCGACGGAGGGCTTGGGCGACGCCGTCACGCAGCCGGTGGCGGCGAGCAGCGCGAGGACCAGGCAGAGCCGCGAGGCTGGCAAGCGCTCACCCATGCCGCCGGAAACCCTGGACGTCCCAGGTGCGCAGCGTTCCCAAGAGGCCGTGGTCGGTCTTGTCGATGCTCAGCGGGGTGAGCGAGATGAGCCCGGCCTTGAAGACGGCGTTGCAGTCCGAGCCCTCGAGGTCGTCGTAATGAACGTCGCCGCCGCCGATCCAGTAGTACTGGCGGCCGCGCGGGTCGGTCTTCTCGTGCACCACCGCGCCGTAGTTGCGCGTGCCCAGGCAGGTCACGGCGAACTGGTCGGTGGGCACGTTGGGGAAGTTGACGTTGAGCAGCGCGTGCCTGGGCAGCGGGTGCCGGGCCACGGCCTCGACCAGCGACGGCGCGAAGCGGGCGGCGCTGGCGAAGTCGCGAGGCGAGCGGCCGGCGTGGGAGAGGGCGATGCCCGGCACGCCGATCATCGCGCTCTCGACCGCGGCGGCGACGGTGCCCGAATAGAGGACGTCGTTGCCCACGTTGGGCCCGTCGTTGATGCCCGAGCAGGTGACGGCGGGCCGCTGGTCCTTCAGCACGTGGTTCAGGGCGATGTAGACGCAGTCGGTGGGCGTGCCGTCGACCTCGAACCAGCGCGGCTTGCGCTCCTTGATGCGCAGCGGCCGGGCGAGGGTGATGGCGTGGGAGGCCGCCGACTGCTCGCGGTCGGGGGCCACCACCCAGACCTCGTGCAAGGGAGCGAGCGCGTCGTGGAGCGCCTGGAGGCCCTCCGCGTGGATGCCGTCGTCGTTGGTGAGGAGGATTCGCACAGCTAGGAGGTAACAGATGCCCTGCGAGGCCTCAAGGAGCGCGCGGCCGCCGTTGTCCACGGGCCGGCCCGCCCCTAGCGTCAGTGGGAGGAACCGTCAGGCGTGGACGAGCGCGTGGCCCTGAGGCTGTCGACCCCGCGAGGCCGCGGCGTGGTGGCGGCGGCGGTGCTCGGCTCGTCGGTGGCCTTCCTGGACACCACCGTGGTCAACGTCGCGCTCAGCGCCCTGGGCCGCTCGCTGGGTGCCTCCTTCTCCGGACTGCAGTGGACCGTGGACGGCTACCTCCTGCCCCTGAGCGCGCTCCTGCTCGTCGGCGGCGCACTGGGCGACCGCTTCGGCCGGCGCCGGATCTTCCTCGTCGGCCTCGCCGCGTTCGCCCTCGCCTCGGCGTTGTGCTGCCTGGCGCCGACCATCGAAGTCCTGGTGGCGGCTCGGGTGCTTCAGGGCGCGGCCGCCGCGCTGCTCGTCCCGGGAAGCCTGGCGCTGCTGCGCGCCTCGTTCGTGGAGGTCGACCAACCGGCGGCGGTGGGCGCCTGGGCAGGGCTCTCTGGGGTCGCTGCCGCCCTCGGGCCGCTCGTGGGCGGCTGGCTCGTGCAGTCGGTGTCCTGGCGGGCGATCTTCCTGTTGAACCTGCCGGTCGCGGCCGCCGCCGCCTTCGTCACCCGGCGTTGTGTTCCCGAGACCCGTCGGGTCGACGCCGGACGCCTCGACCTCGCGGGAGCTGCGGCCGCGTTCTGGGGCCTGGGCGGGATCACCTGGGGGCTTATCGACTTGCCTGGGACGCGCGGCGTCCTGCTCCTCGTCGCCGGTGTCGTCGGCTTGGGGGTCTTCCTGCTGCGTGAGCGGCGCGCCCCGGCCCCGATGCTCCCACTGGCAGTCTTCCGCTCGCGCCAGTTCTCCGGCGCGAACCTGACTACGCTCGCCGTCTACTTCGCGCTCGGTGGAGCCACCTTCCTGCTCGTGCTCTACCTCCAGCGCGTGGTCGGCTACTCGCCGCTGGCCGCCGGCGCCTCGCTCTTGCCGGTGACCGCGCTCCTGCTCGTCCTCTCGCCACTGATGGGCCGGCTGCTCCCGCGCATTGGCGCTCGCCTGCCCATGACCGTCGGCCCCTTGCTCGCGGGCCTGGGGCTGCTGCTGCTGGGCGGCGTCCACCCCGGGATGAGCTATTGGCGCTCGGTGCTGCCCGGGGTTGGGCTGCTGGGAGCCGGGCTCGGGCTGACGGTGGCGCCTTTGACCACGACCGTCCTCTCGGGTGCTGGCGAAGGGTTCGCGGGTGTCGCCTCCGGGATCAACAACGCGGTCGCCCGGCTCGCAGGCCTGCTCGCCGTGGCGCTGCTGCCGCTGCTGGCGGGCGAGCTCGCCGACGGGATCAGCGAAGCGATGGGCGTGGCCGCCGCTGCCTGTGCGGTCGGAGCGCTGGTCGCCGCGGTGACCGTGCCGGGACGAGTGCGCTCGCCAGCGTGAGGTCGCAGCAGGTGCCCAAGGCTCAGCCCACGCCCCGAGGAGCCAGCGCCCGCTGGCAGGCAGCGAGCAGCCCGTCCACGAGCAGCGCCAGCCCGGCGGCCGGCAAGGCTCCGGCCAGAATTTGCCGCGTATCGTTGAGCGCAAGTCCGGTGACGATGGGCTCGCCCAGCCCGCCCGCGCCGATGAACGCGGCCAGCGTCGCGGAGCCCACGGTGATCACCGCGGCGGTGCGGATGCCGGCCATGATGATCGGCGCCGCGAGCGGCAGGCGGACCTGCAGCAGGATCTGGCGCGGCGTCATCCCCAGCGCCTGAGCCGCCGCGACGGCGCCCGGGTCCGCTCCGCGGACGCCGGAGTAGGTGTTCCGGGCGATGGGATAGAGCGCATAGAGGAAGAGCGCCGCGAGCGCGGGCACGACGCCGATGCCCAGCCACGGCAGCATGAAGGCCAGCAGCGCGAGGCTGGGGACCGTCTGCAGCACTCCCAGGGCCCGCAGCGTCGCCTCCGACCCGCGCCGGAGGCGCTCCAGCGACAGCCCCAGCGGGATGGCCACGAGGATCGCGCCAAGCAGCGCCACGGCCACCAGGACCAGGTGGCGAGCCACGTGGTGGAGGAGCGCGCCGCGGCGGTCCCAGAGGTAGGCCGCGAACCCCAGGCGCTCCTGCCCGCCGCTGCCTCCGACCCCCACGCCCGGTCCTTCCACGAGCCCCAACTCGACCAGCGCCTGGCGCGCCACGGTCTCCACGGGCACCGAATCGACCTCGACCCGAGCGTTGAGCCGCCGCATGCGGTCGACGTCCAGGCGGTCGCTCAACTCGGTGAGCACTGCGATCGCGCGCGGCTCTTCGCGTTGCAGGCGAGATCCCACCAGCGCCGCGGCCTGGTACGGCGGGAAGAACGGCAGGTCGTCCTGCAGGACCACCAGGCCGCCCCGCGCCAAGAGCCCATCGGTCGAGTAGCCGTCGATGACGTCCACGCCGCCCGAACGAAGGGCCTGGTACTTGAGGGCCGGCGAGAGCGGACGGACCGAGGCCAGGCGCAACCGGTAGGCGCGTTCCAAGCCCGCCAGGCCGTCGGAGCGCCCGATGAAGTCCGAGGTGAAGCCGGCCCGCAGCGACGCGCCCCTTCGCGCCAGGTCGCTCAGCGTCCGCAACCCGAGCTTCTCGGCGGTCTCCTCCCGGACCGCGATGGCGTAGGTGTTCTCGAACCCGAGCGGCGGAAGCCAGCGTAGGCCCCAGCGACGGTCGAACTCGGTGGTGACGCGAGCGAAGACCTCCTGCGGAGAGCCGCGCGGCGCCTCGCCGAGGATCGCCAGCAGCCCCGTTCCCGTGTACTCGGGGTAGACGTCGATGCGTCCGTCGCGGAGCGCTGCAAAGGCGATCTCGGTCGCGCCCAGCCCGGGCCGGCGCTCGACGGGGAGGCCCCGAGCCTCGAGCAGCTGCGCGAACACCTCTGCCAGGAGGAGCGATTCGCCGAACGGCTTGGAGGCCACGACCACCGGGCGCGGCGTCGCCGCCAGCGAAGCCACGAGCGCCATCCCCACGAGCGCCTTCATGCCTCCAGCGCCCCAGACCGCTCCAGCAGCCGGCCGACGTACGCACTCGCCGGCGCTCCACGCAACCCGTCCCAGGAGTCGAGTTGCAGGATGGTGCCCTCCCGCATCACCGCGATCCGGTCCGCCAGCGCCCTCGCCTCCCTCAGGTCGTGGGCGACGAGGATCGCGGTGAGCCCCAGCTCGTGTCGCAGGCGGCCGAAGCTCGCGACGAGGTCGCTCCGGGTGATGGCATCCAGCGCTCCGAACGGCTCGTCGAGCAGGACCAGGCGCGGCCTCGCAGCCAAGGCCCTCGCCAGCGCCACGCGCTGTCGCTGGCCGCCGGAGAAGCTCGCGCGGCCAGCGGTGGCCGAACGTCTCTGGAGACAGCCCCACGCGAGCCAGCGCCTCCTCCGCGAGACGCTCGACCTGCGCCAACCCGAGCAGCCGCGGCACCAGCGCGACGTTCCTCAGCACGTCCCAGTGCGGCAGCAGCCCGCCGTCCTGCGGGACGTACCCGATTCGCCGGCGAAGCGACGCGGGCTCGACCTCGCGCACCTCCGTTCCGAAGACCTCCACCGTGCCCCGGTCCGGCTCGACCAGGCGATTGAGGCAACGCAGCAGCGTCGTCTTCCCCGACCCGCTCTCGCCGACGATGGCCAGCCCCTCGCCCTCGGCGACCTCGAGGTGCACTCCTCGCAGGACCCGGACCGGTCCATACGACTTCTCGAGCCCCACGGCTCGGACGATGAGGCGGGCGGACGGCGGCACCCCTTCAGGTTGGGCATCGCCGCAACCGGGCCAAGCCCCGGTCGGGCTTCATCCGGCACGGAGGCCGGACGCTCCCTGGCGCGGAGGCCGGACGCGCAGCTACCGATTCCAGCGAGTCCTGCGCCCGCCGCCCAGCCTGCGTGACTGGCCGAGCTGGATGCCAGGGTCCTGGCGCTTGCCACGCCGCGCATTCCTCGGCGGCTCCCCGATGGGATCCGGGCACTCCTTGAACAGCGCGCAGGTCCTGCACTCGGCGCCGCTCCAGATGGACTCGAAGAGCGCGCTGATGCGGTCGATGGTCTCGAAGTCCTCGGTGCCGAAGCCGACCTCGAAGTTGCGCCGGGAGTCGGCCTTGGCGCCCAGCCCGGCGCCGGTCAGGTTGGCGCTGCCCAGGTAGAGCCAGGCGCCATCGACGAGCACCGCCTTGAGGTGCACGCGCGGACAGACCTTGAGCTGGAGCCCGCCGGCCACCAGGCGCTTCTTGCGGTCGAAGCGGGCCCGGAACGGGCGGGAAGGCAGATTCGGCGTGCAACAGCCGCAGCTCGAGGCCCTTCTTCTCCAGCTCGCCGAAGACGTCGAGGATGGAGACGAACTGGCCGTCGGAGCGCTCGACGTGCATGTCCTTGACGTTGGCGGTGGCGATCCACACCGACTCGCGTGCCTGCTCCAGCCGCTCGCGGACAACGCGGGTGTAGAGCTCCCGGCCGACGAGCAGCTCGGCCTCGATGGCGCGGGCGGCCATCAGCCCGCGAGCCTCTGAGGATCGAGTACCGCCTCGTCGGACCCAGCGCCGAAGTGGCGGCGCACGTCGTTGACGTAGGCGCGCCCGAGCGACTCGGCGTTCTGCTGCAGCCAGTGCCGCACCGACTGCGTCCCCAGCGGCGGCTCGTGCGAGAGCAGCAGCTCCTGCTCCAGCCCCAGCAGCTCCTCTTCGGTCAGCACCACGTCGCCGAGCAAAGGCTCGATGAGCGAAAGCCCGCCGAGCGAGAGCCAGCCAGGCAGGGAGACCAGCAGGCGGGAGAGCCGGCAGGCGTCGGCGATCATCTGGACGTAGTCCCAGAAGGTCATAGCCTCCGGGCCGGCCGCGTCCACCTCGGCTGCCTCCGTGCCCTGGGCGACGTCGGCCACGATGCGCGCAGTGTCGGCGAGCGTGACCGGCTGGAGCTTGCACAGGCCACCGTTGGGCACCGGGAAGAACGGGAAGCGGCGCAGGAGCCAGGCGATGTTGTTGGTCAGCACGTCACCAGGACCGACGACCAGCGTGGGCCGGACGATGCCCCAGGAGAGCCGGGACGCGCGCAGCCGCTCCTCCACCTTGGCCTTGCCGGCGTAGTAGCCGAGGTTGAGCCCCGAGGTGGGGTTGCTGACGCTGACGTGGACGACGCGCCCGACGTGGGCGGCCGCCGCGGCGGCAAAGAGCACGGCCGAGTTGTCGACCGCGTTCTGGAAGCTCTCGCCGGCGTAGGGGATGCGGACCCAGTAGGTGTTGACGAACAGGTCGGCGCCCACGAGCTGGTCCTGCAGGTGGCGCGAGTCGAAGCGTAGCGGCGCAGCGCGGATCTTCGAGCCTGGAGGAGGCGTGCGGTTGGTCAGCGTGCTGACCTCGTAGCCTCGCGAGACCAGCTCGGCAGCGACGGCGGCGCCGATGTAGCTGAACGCCCCCGTGACCACGGCCTTCTTCGCCATACGCTCCCCTACTCCTTGGCCCCGCGCGCCTTGCGCAGGACGGTTCGCAGAGCAGCGTGCCACAGCTTGGCTTCGTCGGCAGTCATGCCCGCGCGGCGCAGCGGCTGGAGCAGGTCCAGCACCCCATGCCGAGGCCGGTCCGGATCGGCGAACCCGGAAGCCACGAGCAGCTGGCGGGTCGCGTCCTCGATGAGCTGCAGTTCCCGCTCGGGCACCCCGCGAGCGCCCCCTCCGCTTGCCGGAGGGGGCTGGGGGGAGGTTCGCGCGTCGGTCGGAGGAGGTGGGGCGGAGGAGGTCCGGGCGACCAGGCACTCGTACGCATAGACGAGCACCGCCTGAGCGAGGTTGTAGGAAGGCTGCTCGCGCCCGCCGGGGATGCAGGAGAGCGCGTGGCAACGGACGAGGTCGTCGTTGGAGAGCCCGCTCTCTTCGCCGCCGAAGACCAGCGCCACCCTTCCCTCGACTTGTGCGCAGCGCTCGCCGACCTGACGTGGAGCAATGCGCTCGCGCCCTGGAATCTCTCGGGACGAGGTCCCGACCACCCAGACGCAGTCGGCAACCGCCTCGGCAATCGAGCCCACGACTTGGGGCTGAGCAAGGAGCTCTTCGGCGTGCACCGCGATCCGGCGCGCCGTCACCCAGTCGTCCGTCCTGGGCTCGACCAGCACCAGATCGTCGAGCTCGCAGTTCTTCATGGCCCGGGCGACACCGCCGACGTTCATCGGCTCGGCCGGGCGGACCAGGACGATGCGGACGTTCGGGCTCACGCGGTCCCCCGGGACAGGCGGCGCCGTCGGAGCAGCGTCGAGACACAGAGCACCAGCCCGCCGACGAGCCCGACGAGATAGGCCGCGAGGTGGATGCCCCAGTCGATGCCCCAGCCCGCGCGCTGCTCGACCGGGACCTTCGCGGGGGCCAGGTGCTGCAGGTCCAGAGCCCAACCGAGGACACCGCCGGTGGCCGCCGCGACCGCCAAGACGACGAGAAGCGTGCCGACAGGCCGGAGCAGGTCGTCAGCACCGAGCTTGGGCCAGCCGCCGGCGCGAGCGCAGACCGCCATCAGCAGCCCCAGCGGCAGGCCGACCCACCACGTGGCGACGATGCCCCAGGCGAAGGCCAGGACCGTGGGCGACTGGCTGTGAAAGATCTCCGGATAGCCGAGGTCGGCGTGCGCGACGTTGAAGTAGGCCGGCGCGATGCGCGCAGTGACGTGGTCCTGGAGGATGCCGTAGGCGACCGCCGCCCCTAGTCCGAGCAGGACGATGCGCAGAGCGTGAAAGCGGCCGGCCATGGGATTTCCTGCAGCCTAAGGACTACAGCCTGCTTTTCTCACAGCTCCGTGTCGTCCACCCGCCGCTGCTTTCGCAGGTCCAGCGCCATCTGGACGGCCTGCGCCGGCTGAACGGCGCCCCAACCCTGCTTGTCCACCTCGACGCCGGGTAGCCGCCGCGCGGTGCGCACCAGGATCATCTTCACCTGCTGCGGCGTCAGCTTCGGAGTTGGCCTCGAGCATCTGCGCCACCACGCTGCTGACGATGGGCGCCGCGAAGCTCGTGCCGTCGACCATCTTGTAGTGCTTGTCGATGACCAGGCCGTCGCGCAGGCCGGCGACCACGATCTGCCGGAGGAGGTAGATGGGCTGGCTCTTGGCCTCGTCGAGCGGCTTGTAGACGCCCTCGTGCTCGTTGATGACCTTGACGAGCTCCTCATCCGGCGTCCGCTCCAGCAGGTGGAGCAGCGCGGCCTGCTTGGCCGTCGGCGTGTTGGGGAGGATGGGCGCTGGGACCCAGTCGGCGATGGTGCAGACCTCGGGCTTCTGCAGGCCGTCGATGGTCGGCCCGAAGGACGAGCGGTAGAGGCTGATGTGGCCCAGGCGCGGGTTACCCAGGTCGTCGATGCCGCCGACGCTGATGACCGCCGGCACGCTCGCCGGCGGCAGCACGTAGCCGGGCCGATCGCCGCGGTTGCCCACCGCGCAGACGACCACGATGCCGGCGCGCACGCAGGCCTCGGCGAAGCGGCTGAGGACGTCGGTCAGGTAGCTCGTCTCGTAGTCGCCGGCGCAGCTGATGTTGACGATGCGGATGTCGAAGCGGTGCCGGTTGACGAGCACCCACTCGAGCCCGCGGGCGATGTCGTCGTGGTGGATGCGCGAGAGCGTGCCCACCTTGACCAGGACGAGCCCCAGGTCGGGGGCCAGGGACTTGAAGCGACCGTGCGAGAGGCTGCCGTTGCCGGCGGCGACCACGCTGGACATCATCCCGTGCCAGCTCGAAGGGTCGGAGGTCGACGTCAGGTGCTGAGGGCCGAACTTGCCGCTGATGAGGTCGTAGTAGGCGTGGATGCGGCTGAAGGGGGTCGTCAGGTCCGGGTGGGCGTAGAAGCCGGAGTCCAAAAAGGCGGCGACGATGCCGTGGCCGGTGAAGCGCGGATCGCCCCCGATTCGCTCGGCAATCGGCAGGGCTTCCGGGCGGTTGCTCTTGGAGGCAGCAGCCATCTCTCGGGCGCGGTGTGGCACGGCGGGTTGCTCCTGCAAATAATGAATGAATCCGGCCGGTTGGCTCTGGTGGACGCCTCCCCTAAGACCATCCGTGCAAACGCCGGCGCTCTTCTACTACAATCCGCGCCCCCATGAGTACGACCAAGCTGAAGATTTGCTACATCGACATGTGCAACGGGGTGGCGAACCAGGCCATCCGCTGCTTCCGGCGACTGGTGGATGGCCTGATGGTCAAGGCCCAGGCCAAGAACCCCGGGCTGACGCTCGATTACGTCCACGTCCAGCCCCGGAACCTGAACGAGATTCCTGACCGCACCGCGGACCTCTTCCTCTCCTCCGGCGGCCCCGGCTCGCCGTATGACGGCTACGAAGATCCCTGGTGCACCAACTACCGGAGCTTTCTGGACTGGGTCGTCGAGCGCAACAAGATCGACGGCCCCAAGGCGCCGCAGGTGCTGGCCGTCTGCCACTCCTTCGAGCTGGCGACCATCCACTTCCAGGTCGCCAAGGTCCAGCAGCGTCCGTCCGGCCGCAAGTTCGGCGTGATGCCCAGCTACACGACCGAGGAGGGCCTGCACAACAGCCTCTTCAAGCCCTTCGGCGACCGGATGTTCGTCTGGGAGAACCGGCACTGGGAAGCGGTCAACGCCGACGAGGCGAAGATCAAGCAGCTCGGCACCAAGGTCCTCGCGCGCGAGAGCCGGATTGGCCGCAGCGACAAGGGCGAAGCCCTGCTCGGCTTCGAGTACGCGCCGGGCATCGTCGCCACCCAGTTCCACCCCGAGGCCGACCGCCAGGGCCTGATGGCCTGGGTCTACAGCGACGAGCACGCGACCGAGTTCAAGAAGGTCTACGGCGAGGCGCTCTACCAGCGGATGATCAAGACGCTGGACGACCCCAGCCGCGTCGCCCGGACGTTCGCCATCTTCGTCCCCACCTGGCTCCACGAGAAGTTCGACGTCTGGGCCGTCAACCACGGACTGAACCCCGTCGGACCGCCGGTGCAGGACCTCGCGGAGTTCTTCGGAGAGAAGAAGGCGGCGAACGGCTGACCGCCAGCGCAGCCGGGATCTCCAGCCGCAGAGCGTGAGCGTCGCCCGAATCCCCTCGCAGCCCCCGAGGAGCCTCATGACCGAGCGCATCGGCATCATCTGCGGCATGGAGCAGAGCTTCCCCGCCGCCTTCGTCGAGAAGGTCAACTCCATCCCCGGCTTCAGCTGCGAGCTCGCCAGCTTCGGGGGCATCAACGAGACGCACAAGCCCGACTTCCGGGTCCTCGTCGACCGCATCAGCCACGAGGTGCCGTACTACCGCATCTTCCTCAAGACCGCGGCGCTCGCCGGCACCTACGTCATCAACGACCCGTTCTGGTGGAGCGCCGACGACAAGTTCTTCGGCTACACCCTGGCCGCCAGGCTGGGCGTCCGGGTGCCGCGCACGGTGCTCCTGCCCCAGCACTCCTACGCGCCGGCCATCAACCCCCAGCGGTCGCTGCGCAACCTCGAGTACCCGCTCGACTGGGAGGCCATCGTCGACTACGTGAAGTTCCCGGCGATCCTCAAGCCGGCCGAGGGCGGCGGCTGGAAGCACGTCTCGCTGGTCCACAACCTCAATGAGCTGTGGACCGCCTACAACCAGTCGGGCGCGCTGGCGATGACCCTGCAGGAGTTCATCGACTTCGACGACTACGTGCGCTGCCTGTGCATCGGCAAGGAGTACATCCTGCCGATCAAGTACGACCCCAAGCGCCGCTGCTACGAGGACGCCGAGAGCTTCCTGTCCAAGGACCTGGAGAAGACCGTCCTCGACGACGCCTGGGCGCTCAACCACGCGCTGGGCTACGACATGAACTCGGTGGAGTTCGCCATCAAGGACGGCGTCGCCTACGCCATCGACTTCACCAACCCGGCGCCCGACTTCGACGTCCACTCCATCCTGCCCAAGTACTTCCGCTTGGCCGTCGACCAGATGGCGAACCTCGTCACCCGCGCGGCCAAGGAAGGACGCCGGAACAACTCCGGCTACTCGTTCCGCAAGTACCTCGACAAGCCCGCGCCGCGTCCCCTCTCTTCGGTCGACCCCAAGTCGTCCAGCCGCAAGCTCGGCTAGTCCCGATTCTGCCCGGCGCAATATTAGGAATTCATTAGGGCCGCCCTTCCTCTGTCTAATAGGGGAAGTCAAGCATTCTGCTGTGCGGGGGCGGCTTCCCGCGTCGGCGCGTGTTGTGCCAATCTCATGGGCGCCGGCGACGCTTGCTGGCTAACCAGAAGAGGAAGCGTCGAGAAACCCGCCACCCCCAAGGAGACGGACACTCATGCTCGAAGGTCAGTTCACGCTCGGCGTCGAGGAGGAGTACCAGATCGTCGACCCGAACACCCGGGAGCTGAAGTCCTACATCAGCAAGCTCATCGAGGACGGGCACGCCGTCTTGCGCGAGCGCGTGCGCCCGGAGATGCACCAGTCGATGGTCGAGGTCGGGACGGGAATCTGCCCCAGCGTCGAGCACGTCCGGAGCGAGTTGACGGAGATGCGCGGCGACCTCTCGCGGCTGGCGGCCAAGAACGACCTGCGGATCGTCGCCGCCTCGACGCACCCGTTCAGCGACTGGCGGGCCCAGGACATCACCAACCACAGCCGCTACCACCAGATCGTCGAGGACCTGCAGGACGTCGCCCGCGCCAACCTCATCTTCGGCTTGCACGTGCACGTGGGCATCAAGGACAAGCAGGTCGCCTTGGCGCTGGCCAACCAGATCCGCTACTTCCTGCCGCACCTGTTGGCGCTGACCTGCTCCTCGCCCTTCTGGCGCGGCCGCAAGACCGGCCTGATGAGCTACCGCAGCCAGGTCTTCAAGCGCTTCCCCCGCACCGGCATCCCCGACGAGTTCGAGAGCCAGGAGCAGCTCAACAACTTCATCAACCTGCTCATCAAGACCGGCTGCATCGACAACGGGAAGAAGATCTGGTGGGACGTGCGCACCCACTACAAGTTCGAGACCGTCGAGGTGCGCATCTGCGACATGCCGACCAACCTCGAGGACACCTTGGCGGTGGTCGCGCTCATCCAGGCGCTGATGGCCAAGCTGTACCTGATGTACAAGCGCAACACCGCCTGGCGCAGCTACAGCCGCCCGCTGATCGAGGAGAACAAGTGGCGCGCCGCCCGCTACGGCACCGACGCCAAGCTCATCGACTTCGCGATGCAGGAGGAGCGGCCCTACCCGACTCTGGCGCACGAGCTGGTGGGCTTCGTCTCCGAGGCCACCGACATCTTCGGGACACAGCGCTACATGGACCGCGTCCTGCACATCGCGCACGAGGGCACGAGCGCGCACCGGCAGATCGAGATCTACGAGAAGAGCGAAGGCGACATGAAGCCCGTGGTCGACTGGCTGATGCACGAGACCATGCGCGGCATCGCCGGGTAGCGGCGGGCTTCCACGCCCGTCGGCGGCGGGCTTCCACGCCCGTCGGCGGCGAGCTTCCACGCCCGTCGGCGGCGAGCTTCTTCACGTCTTGAGAGAACGAAGGGCCGGCTCGATGACGAGCCGGCCCTCTTTCTTGGTGCGCCCGGTCGCGTCCGAGCGACGCCGTCACCTCCACCGGCCCCCGAGCGCGCTGGGGGAGATCCAGTCCGTGCCCGAGAACGACTGGTAGAGCACCGTGACCCGCTCGCCGACCTCGAACTCCCGGAGCACCGCCGGGTGCCCGTGGAAGACATGGCCATCGAGGTCGAGGGTCCCGTGCGCCAGGTCGACCGCCTGGACGTTCCCGACGTGGGTCTTGAATTCCAGGTTCTGGTCCAGCCACCCGGTCCCGCCCGTCCCGCTGCCCGGGCCCGAGATCCCGCCCGAGAGCAGCCAGGGCACGCCCCCGTACCTGCGGTAGACGAGCGAGACCTGGGCCCCCGGCCGCAGCTCACGCAGGTCCATCGGCGTGCCCCTCAAGGTGAAGACCTCTCCCGCGCGAAGCTCGGCCGTGCCCGCCCCCTCCGACACGGAGGCGACGGTGCCCTGGATCCTCTCGACGCCCTGGCTGTCCGCCGAAGCGAGCGCAGAGCTCTCTGGCGACGCGCCCGACGCCCGCGCCTCGCCTGCGGGAGCCTGCGCAGCCGGGGCGAGGACGAGTGCGAGCCCGGCGGCCACCCTCTCCAGCCATCGAATCCCCCTGGGCATTGTTCCCCTCCTCACTTTCGCGGAGCTCACCCCTCAGGTGTGGACCGCCAGGGCGGAATGGCACTCCGGGCCGGCGCCGCGCTGCCGGCCACGGCCGAGCACGGCGCTGCCGAGTGCGAGCGGCTGAATGGCTCGTACCCTCCTTCCTCGCTTCAACGTGCCTGGGCCCTTAGCGTTGAGTTGGAAAGGGGGCTCACCGTGCGACGAATACTCATGTTGTTGGTGCTCAGTTCGGTGGCCGGCTGTGTCCACTACGGTCCGGAGTTCGTGCCGGCCCTCGGGACACAAGCGGTCGTGGGGACGAAGAACACGGGCATCACGACGGTCGACGGGATGACCGTGGCGGTGAATGGTCAGCGCTGGCCCGGCTCTCCAGGAGAACTGGGGGCGATTGTCACTCCGCTCGAGGTGACGATCACCAACCACAGCGGGCAGCCGGTGCAGCTGACGCACAAGATGTTCGCGTTGGTCGGCCCCACCGGGGTCCGCGTTTCGGCGCTCTCGCCGTACCAGATCCAGCGGCCTGGCAGCGGGTCCTACGGTCCGGGGTACGGCTATGGCTACGGCTACGGATACGGCTGGGGGCCCTGGGGCGGCTGGTACGGGCCCGCGTGGGGCTACGGCGGCTACTGGGGGCCCTACTACTACTCAGAGCCGCTCCCTTCGCGCGACATGCTGCAGCGGGCGATGCCCGAGGGCCAGCTGGCGGAGGGCGGGAGCGCCCACGGCTACGTCTTCTTCCCCTACGTCGGCGACCAGGTCGGTCAGGTGCTGTTCCTGGCGGACGTGATCTCGACGGAGAGCAACGAGAAGGTCGCGGAGATCCAGGTCCCCTTGGTGGCCAAGGGCTGACCAGCCCGGCGGCGGGTTCAGGGGAAGCAGACGCCGGTGAAGGTGCAGGATTGCCCGCCGCTGCAGGAGCCGCAGGTGCCGCCGCAGCCGTCGGGGCCGCACTGCCGGTTCGTGCAGAAGGGGATGCAGCCGCCGGCGCCGCACTTCCCCGCGGCGCAGGTCCGCCCTACCCCGCAGGTCCCGCAGCTTCCACCGCAGCCGTCGTCGCCGCACTCTCTGTTCGCGCAGTTGATGACGCAGGCGCCCCCACTGCACAGGCCCAGTTCGCACGTCTGCCCGGTCCTGCAGGAGCCGCAAATGCCGCCGCAGCCGTCGTCGCCACATTGCCGGTTCAGACAATTGGGAACGCAGCTCGCCTGGCAGGTGAACGTGGCCTGGTCGCAGAACTGGTGGGCCGGGCAGCAGCTCGTTCCGCACCGGGTCACGCAACCGAAGCCCCCATCCGGACCCCCGAAGGTGCCGCCTCCTCCGCCGAATCCGCCTCCGCCCGCGCCGCCGCCACCGCCGTCTCCGTAGCAACCGACAGAGACAGCCGCCATCAGGCCGATCACCCACCAGGCCGCCGACCCGCCGTGCGCGCGCGCCATCGATTGCTCCTCTCGGCCGGGTCCCCACCTACGTGCGACGCACCGCCGCCGAAGCCCTACGCTGCCAAGGAAGCGCCGCCGCGGCCATTGCCCGACCACGTCGCGCTCGTCGCAGGTCGGCCTCTCGAGAAACGAGCAGGCGAGGCCCAGGCGGAACGCACCGCCCAGGCCTCGCCCGGATGAGCTGCTCGTCCCGCGGGCTTACACCGCCGGCCCGACGCCCTCCTCGGTGCTCAGGGACGGCCGGCTCTCGATCTCGGGCGTGCGCACGTCGAGCTTGCCCAGCGCAAAGGCGTCGGCGCGGCCCCACCGCCCGGGAATGCCCATCAGCCCCAGGCGCTGGATCTGCTTGGGGACCGCCGGGGCGACCAGCAACTGGTCAGCGACCGGCACCAGGCCCAGGAGCGCCCGCAGCATCAGCAACGGCGCGCCGGTGGCCCAGGCCTGCGGGCTGCACGCGGTCGGATACTCCACCGGGAAGCCGGTGACCTCTCGCGGGTGCCCGGCGAACGCCTCCGGGAGGCGCCCGTCGAAGAACTCCGCGGCCTCGAGGATGCCCAGGGCCAGCGTCGCCGCTTCGCGGAGGTAGCCGTAGCGGCGCAGCCCCCAGGCGACGATGGAGGTGTCGTGCGGCCACACCGTGCCGACGTGGTAGCCGATGGGGTTGTAGCCGCCTTCCCCCTCGGCCATGGTGCGGATGCCCCACCCGGAGAACAGCCGCGGCCCCATCAGCTGGCCCACCACGGCGTCCGCCTTGTCCTTGTCGACGATGCCGCTCCAGAGCAGGTGGCCGATGTTGGAGGTCAAGGAGTCGACCTGCTTCTTGTCGCCGTCCAGGGCCAGCGCGTAGTAGCCACGGTCCGGCAGCCAGAAGTCCCGGTTGAAGCGCCGCTTGAGCGCGGCCGCCTGCTCCTCGAGCTTGCTCGCCAGCGCCGCGTCGTTCCAGATCTCCCGGGCCAACCGGGCGCAGCGCACCTTCGCGTCGTAGACGTAGCCCTGGATCTCGCAGGTCGCCCGCGGCAGCTTCGCCAGCGAGCCGTCGGAGAAGAGGATGGAGTTCCAGGAGTCCTTCCAGCACTGGTTGGCCAGGCCAGTCTCGGGCTTACCCGCCTGGTACTCGACGTAGCCGTCCTGGTCCCGGTCCCCGTACTGGTCGATCCAGTCCAGCGCCGCCCGCGCGCTGACCTCCAGCGCCTTGACCAACTCCGCGTCGCCGCTCCACCGCTCATACTCGTCGAGGAGGATGAGGTAGAGCAGCGTCGTGTCCGCCCCACCGAAGTAGGGAGACTGCGGGCGCTCCTCGAACGCCGTCATCTCGCCCCAGCGCAGCTCGTGGATGATCTTCCCGGGCTCTTCGTCGCGGAACGCATCCACCCGGGTCCCCTGCCAGCCGGCGAGCAGGGTCAAAGTGGTGCGAGCCAGCACCGGCTCGAACGGCAGGGCCTGGAAGCTGGTGATGCAGCTGTCCCGGCCGAAGATCGCCATGAACCACGGCAGGCCGGCGGCCGGCAGCGCCCCAGGCATGTTGCGGGGGAAGAAGCGCAGGCCCGCCAGGTCGGCGATGCTCCGCTGGTAGGTCCGGTAGAGCGGGGTCCAGGAAGAGAGCAGCCGCGGGGCGTTCTCCAGCCACTCCTCGAGGCTCGTCCCCTCCGGGCGAGCGCTGTGCGTCTCCGAGTACTTGGACTTCTCGCGCCGCTGGTAGCCGTCGAAGGCGACCACCACGTCCACGTTGCCGTCCCAGCGCCCGTGCGGCTCGAGGTGGATGCGAAAGCGCAGCCCGCTCTCGTCCAGCTCCGCCCCGGCGCTCGGGACGATCCAGGTCTCGCGCAGGAACCGGTCGCGCTGGTAGCCCAGCACGATCTTGCCGTCCTCCACCTTCTTGAAGAACTGGCCCTTCTTGGCCAAGGCGTCCTTGACCTCGAAGAGGTCGGCGAAGTCGGTGCCCACCTCGATGCGCAGGTCGAGGTCCTTGGACTCGGCGGAGTGGTTGAGGACGCTCAGCTCCTCGTGGAATCCCCCGCCCACCGCGCGCTTGCGCATGATGGAGAGCGGGGAGTCGACGTAGATGGTCCCCGTCGCCGGCACGAGGAAGAACTGCGCCGACTGGTACTGCAGGTCGTCGGTGGAGAGCAGGTTGGGGTGCTTGCCGTCGACGGTCAGGATCCACTTCGACAGGAAGCGGGTGTCCATGTGAAAGAGGCCCGACGTGTCGGTGGGCGAGGCGTCCATGTCGCCGCGACGGTCGGAGACCACGAAGGTGCTCCCCTCCAGGATGCTGACGGTGCCGGCGCTCATGGCTGCTGGACCTCCGGGGTACGAGCGATGCCGATGGCCCCGTGGAAGACCTTGGCCAGGCCGAGGTTCCCGTCCACCTGGACCCGGCCCTGCATGTAGGCGGTGAGCACGTTCTGCTCGCCGTCGATGATGCGTGCGAAGTCGTCGGCATCGGCGGCGATCACGCATTCCGCCGGCCCGCGGTCTTCGCGGAAGCTGACCTTCCCGTGGTCCACCTCCATGCGATAGGAGCCCTTTCCGGCGACGTCGAACCGGTAGCTGCCCCGGATGTTCTTTGCTCGCTCGTCGAAGCGCTTGGCCTTGGCGTCCGCGAGTATCTGCTCGAATGAGCGTGCCATGGTTCCTCCACACCCCGCCCAGGCGACCGCCCTCGCGCTCGCCGGCGGATGCCGAACCCTGGCCAACAGGTATGAGCGGCTCTCGCGCCGGGCTCGACCGATGCGCCGCCCGACGAGGAAGCCTCGAGCGCTTCCGGGAGGCGAGCTGAGGCGCCAGCCATGTTGATGAGTGCTGACATATCTTACGCAAGTCGGCAGCATTCACGACCGAGCCGCAAGCGTGAGCGCCTCGGGCCTCCTCGAGCCCTGGGCAGTGACCGGCCCGAGTCGATCACCGCTCCACTTCGCGTCCCGAGCGAGACCTCGACCTCGAAAGCACCAAGCAACTTCAGCGTCCCGAGAGCCCCTACCCCTTCAGGCGGATGAACGAAGGCAGGTAGTCGGCCGGCGGCCGATAGCCCAGCAAGGTGAGCAACGTCGCCGTGAGGTTGGCGAGCCCGGGCCTGGCGACAGCCCCGTCCAGCTCCCACTCGCCGGCGAGGTTCGGATCAAAGACGATGGCCGGCACCGGGTTGAGCGTGTGGCTGGTCTTCGCCTTGGGCTTGCCGCCCTCGCTCTTCACGTGGCCCTTCTTGTCCCGCTCGTACATCTCCTCCGCGTTGCCGTGGTCGGCGGTGACGACCAGGATGCCTCCCGCCGCCCCCACCTCCCGCACGATGCGGCCCAGACACAGGTCGACGGCCTCTACGGCCAGGCGCGCGGCGTGGAAGTCGCCGGTGTGGCCCACCATGTCGCCGTTGGCGAAGTTGACCCGCAGGAAGGCGCGCTGGCCCTTGCGGACCTCGGCCAGGAGCGCGTCGGTGATCTCCGCGGCCTTCATCCACGGCCGCTGCTCGAACGGCACGCGGTCGCTGGGAACCTCCTCGTACCGCTCGAGCCCCTCGTCGAGGTAGCCCGTGCGGTTGCCGTTCCAGAAGTAGGTGACGTGGCCGAACTTCTGCGTCTCCGAGCACGCGTAGCTGCGGACGCCAGTCGCGGCCAGGTACTCGCCCACCGTGCGGTCGATGGCGGGCGGACGGACCAGGATGCGCGGCGGCAGGTTGGTCTCGCCGTCGTAGGTCATCATCCCCGCGAAGACGATCTTCGGCTCGCGCTTCCGGTCGAAGGGCACCGGCGCGCCGGTGAGCGCCTTGGTGATCTCGATGGCGCGGTCGCCGCGGAAGTTGAAGAAGACCACCGAGTCGCCGTCGACGACCGGCGCCAAGGGCTTGCCGTCCTTGCCGGCCACCACGAACGGCGGCAGGTCCTGGTCGAGGATGCCCGGCGCCTCGGCGCGGCAGGCCTTCACCGCGGCGCTCGCGGACGGAAAGGCCCGGCCCTCGGCCAGGACGTGCGTCTTCCAGCCGCGCTCGACCATCGACCAGTCCGCCTCGTAGCGGTCCATGGTGATCTTCATGCGGCCGCCGCCGGAGGCGATGCCGTAGCGCGGGTCGACCTCGGCGATCCACCTCTCGAACGGTTCGGTGTACTCGAGCGCGCTCGTCTCGCCCACGTCGCGCCCGTCGAGCAGCGCGTGCACCGCCACCCTGGCCACACCGGCGCGCTTGGCGGCGCGCACCATCGCCTTGAGGTGATCCAGGTGGCTGTGGACGTTGCCGTCGGAGAACAGCCCGATGAAGTGCAGCGTGCCCCGGCTCCCGAGCACGTTGCCGACGACCTCCTTCCAACCCTGGTCCTCGAAGATCCGGCCGGTGTTGATGCCGTTGTTGACGAGCTTGGCGCCCTGGTCGAACACGCGCCCCGCGCCCATGGCGTTGTGGCCGACCTCGGAGTTGCCCATGTCGGCGTCCGAGGGCAGGCCCACCGCGACGCCGTGCGCGGCGATGGGGAGCCACCGGGAGTTGGCCAGGAGCGCGTCGAGCGCCGGCTTGACGGCGAGCTTGACCGCGTTGCCCGGGTAGTCGGGGCCCAGGCCTATCCCGTCCATGACGACGAGCACCACCGGCCCCTTTCGGCGGCCGAAGAACGGGTTCTTCTGAAGGACGAGGCTCATGAGCTTCTCCCTGCGCCCGCCGACGCTCGGCGGCCCTGGCCATGCAAGGCCCGACCGGTCACCGCGCGGCATCGGCCCCGGAGCCCCTTCGCTCGCCGGTGTTGATGAACTCGATGCGGTGGCTCGCGTTCGGGTCGCTCTTCGACGGGCCCTCCACCAGCATGACCACCGGGCCGGGCGCCTTCTCCCGTTGGACCCAGCCCAGCGAGAACGCCCGCCAATCCACCTCCGCGCCCGGCCGCGGGACGGCCTGGACCCCGTAGGAGAACGCCAGGCCGCGGCAGACGGCCTCGTCAGCGACCGCGACCACCCATACCGCCGGCTTGTAGCGGGAGAGCATCCGCGCGGTCGTCCCGGTCTGTGTCGGGACCACCACCGCGGCACACGGAACGGTCTCCAGCGCATGCTCCACGACCGACGAGACGGCCTCCGCCGCGGTCGTGCTCGCGCCGGCCAGCCGCCCGACCCGGCACTTCGACTCGGTGGCAGCCGCGATGCCCGCGAGCATCGAGACGGCCTCCGCGGGAAAGCGGCCCATCGCCGACTCGGCGGAGAGCATCAGGGCGTCGGTGCCGTCCAGGACGGCGTTGGCCACGTCGGTGACCTCGGCCCGCGTCGGCAGGCGGCTGGACACCATCGACTCGAGCATCTGCGTCGCGGTGATGACCGGCTTGCCGGCGCGGTTCGCCTTGGAGATCAGCTCCTTCTGCAAGAGGGCGATCGTCTCGATCGGCACCTCGACGCCGAGATCCCCACGGGCCACCATGATCCCGTCGGAGGCCTCGAGGATCTCGTCGAAGTGCTCGATGGCTCCCGCTCGCTCGACCTTGGCGACGATGAAGGGCTCCCTCCCGCGGGAGGCGGCAGCGTCACGCACCGCGCGGAGATCCGCTGCCCGCTCGACGAACGACTGGCTGACGGCGTCCACGCCGTGCTCCAGGGCGAAGTTCAGGCAGGCGAGGTCTCGGGGCGTGAAGGCTCGGATGCCCAGGTCGATCCCTGGGAGGTTCAGCCCCTTTCGGGAGCGGAGCTCCGCCCCCCACCACGACCACGCACTCGACGTCGTTGCCGACCACGCGCTCGACCACGAGCTGGACCAATCCGTCGTTCAGGAACAGCCGGTTGCCGGGCCGGACCACCCTCGGCAGCGCTTCGAAGGTCATGGAGACGCGCTGCGCGTTTCCGGTGATTTGCTCGGAGGTCAGGGTGAACCGGTCGTTGGCCTTGAGCAGGATGGGCTCCGGGGCGATGGTGCCGAGCCGCATCTTCGGCCCGGGCAGGTCGGCCATGATGGTGACCGGTCGCCCCACCGCCTTCTCGGCTGCCCGGAGGCGGGAGATGGTCGTCCCATGCGCCGTGAAGTCTCCGTGGGAGAAGTTCAGCCGCGCGACGTCCATGCCCGCCGAGATCAGGCGCTCGAGCATCTCCTGTGAGTCCGAGGCCGGCCCGATCGTCGCGACAATCTTGGTCTTGTGATCACGCAGTGCCATGGGGTCTCGACTCCATTCCGGCCTCTACCGGCCCGCGCTCCGCCGTCAGCACCGAGCCCTCGACGAAGGGCCGGCCTGCGGCCAGCGCCTCCAGGTTCGCCACGGTGGTCCGCGCGATGTCCCCGAGCGCCTCCCGGGTCAGGAAAGCCTGGTGAGCGGTGACCAGGACCCTGGGGAACGTCAGGAGCCGGGCCAGCTCGTCGTCCAGCAGGACCTGGTCGGAGAGGTCCTCGAAGAAGACGCCCTCCTCCTCCTCGTAGACGTCCAGCCCCACGCCGCCCAGCTTGCCTGCCTTCAGGGCCGCGATCAGCGCGGTGGTGTCGATCAGGCGGCCCCGGCTGACGTTGATCAGGATCGCCCCCGGCTTCATCAGCTCCAGCGTCTCGCCGCGGATGAGGTGCTTGGTCTCGGGCGTCAAGGGCACGTGGAGCGAGATGACGTCGCTCTCGCGCGCGAGGGTGCGGGCGTCGACGTACTCCACGCCGACCTGCTGCGCCCACTCCACTGCCGGGTATGGGTCATAGGCGACGACGCGCATGCCGAAGCCGCGCAGGATCTGCGCGGCGATGCGGCCGATCTTGCCGGTGCCGAAGATCCCCGCGGTCTTGCCGTGCAGGTCGGTCCCCATCAGACCGTTCAGCGAGAAGTTCTGCTCGCGCACGCGGTTGAAGGCGCGGTGCGTCTTGCGATTGAGCGTCAGCAGGAGGGCGACGGCGTGCTCGGCGACCGCGTACGGCGAATACGCCGGCACCCGCGTGACGGCGATGCCCTCCTCCCGCGCAGCCTGCACATCGACGTTGTTGTACCCCGTGCTGCGCAGCGCCAGCAGCTTCACGCCCAGCCTGCCGAGCATCTTCAGGCAGGGCCGGTCCACCGAATCGTTGACGAAGGCGCACACGGCCTGCGCCCCCCTCGCGCTCGGCGCCGTCTCCGCGCTGAGCCGGAAGTCCCAGAACTGCCACTGGAGCGAGCTCCCGGAAGCGGCCGCGAGCAACTGCTCGCGGTCGTAGGGCTTGGTGTCGTAGACCGCTGCGAGCATGTCGTGCCTGCCCTCGAGGATCCCGCCGCCGTCCGCCTCGGGACGCCGCGTCCATCAACGTGATGACGGCCCATTCCCGTGGCATCCGACGACCGGACCCGGGAGAGAGCGCCACCGCTCGCCGCCCGGTCGAAGGCGAGCAGAGGCGCTCGCCGCGCCGCTGGGGCACGTGGCAGGTCTGCTGGCGGTGGGGCGAGGCGCCGCGGGCCCGACGAGCGGCAGACGCCTCATTGTTGCGGCGCTGGGCGCGCCCTAACTCTGCTGCGGGCTGCTTCCGCGACGGACTGCCGGCCCGCCGGAGGCCCCAGCCATGCCGCAGGAGAGGACCAAGCCGGAGCTGATGCGCGCCGCGATCCTGCCGGGCGACAGCTCCGTGGAGTTCCGGGACTTCCCGATTCCCCAACCGCAGCACGGCCAGGTGCTGGTGAAGATGATGGCCTCGGCGATCTGCGGCAGCGACCTCCGCGCCATCTATCGGGCGCACACGGGGAAAGGGGCCGAGGCCTACCGGCCGGGCACCATCGCGGGACACGAGCCTTGCGGGCAGGTCGCCGCGGTCGGCCCCGGGTGCCAGGCGCTGCGAACCGGCGACCGCGTGGTCGTCTACCACATCAGCGGCTGCGGAGTTTGCGACGACTGCCGCGAGGGCTACCAGAACAGCTGCTCCAGCCCGTCGCGGGCTGCCTACGGCTGGCAGAGGCACGGCGGCCACGCGCCCTGGATGGTGGCGGAGGAGCGCGACTGCATCCCGCTCCCCGCGAGCCTCTCCTACGTCGACGGCGCGCTGTGCGCGTGCGGCGTGGGGACGGCGTGGGAGGCGCTGACGCGGATGCGAGTCTCCGGCAGCGACTGCCTGCTGGTGACGGGCCTCGGTCCGGTCGGGCTGGGCGCCGCGATGCTGGGCAAGGCGCTGGGCGCCAGCAAGGTCATCGGCGCCGAGCTGTCGGCGCCGCGGCGAAGGCTGGCCCTGGAGCTGGGCGTGGTCGACGAGGCCGTGGACGCGGCCGACCAGGCGCTGGCCCGGGTCAAGGACCTCACCGCCGGCCGGGGGTGCGAGGCCAGCATCGACTGCTCGGGCGCGGCGGCGGGGAGGCTGCTCGCCCTGCAGGGCACGCGACGGTGGGGCCGGTGCACGTTCGTCGGCGAGGGCGGCACGGTCGAGTTCGACGTCTCGGAGTCGCTCATCCACCCGCAGATCACGCTCTTCGGGTCCTGGGTGAACTCGCTCAAGCACCTGAGCGACCTGCTGGACCGCCTCGACCGGTGGAAGCTGCACCCGGACAAGATCTGCACGACCCGCCTGCCGCTGACCGAGGCGCCGCGCGCCTACAAGCTGGCCGACCAGGGCCAGTCCGCCAAGGTGTGCATCGTCTTCTAGGACAGGGCATGCGTGGAACCTCGAGCGCGCTCAGACCATGGCCCCGACTCCTCCGACCTCGAGCCCCGAACCTGCGACGGTCCAGGCAGACCTCGACAAGACCTATCTGGCGGCGACCCGGACCCTGTTCGCGCTGCTGAGGACCGGATCCGTCATCGCGGGCGGGGGCGCGCTGGCCACCAGCTTGCTCGTCAAGGGCTGGCCGCGCTGGGTGGTGGTCTTGCTCTCGTCAGGGTTCGTCCTGCTTGGCTACTGGATGATGTGGTCGGCGTTGAAGAAGGGCCGTCAGCTCAGGGCGCGGCTCGCCCTCTCCGGCCGGGAGACCCTCTTCGCCGACTGGCAGTTCGCGCTGATGACCATCGCCCTGCAGCTCCTGATCTTGGCGGTGGTCGTGCTCTATCTCGTGAGCCATTGAGCGGGAGGGCTGGCCTGCGGTCCTGCCCAGGGCACCGAACGTGGAGGCGCGGGGTCGCTGGGAGGAGGGATGCCGCATGATGCTGCTCGCTGGTGACGTGGGGGGGACCAAGACCGCGCTCGCCCTGGTGCAGGACGGGGCGATCGTGGAGAGGCAGACCTACCCGAGCGCGGCCTTCGCCAGCCTCGAGGCGATGGTGAGCACCTTCCTGGGCTCGCGGGGCCAGCGGATCGCGCGGGCCTGCTTCGGCATCGCCGGCCCCGTGTCCGACGACGTCTGCCGCACCACCAACCTGCGCTGGGTCGTCGACGCCCGGAGCGTGGAGCGCTCGCTCGGACTGCCCCGGGTCAGCCTGGTCAACGACTTCCACGCCCTGGTGAAGGGGATTGGCATCCTGCCTTCGTCGGACTTCGCCCTCCTCAACGACGCGCCCTCCGACCCCAGGGGGCCCTGGGCGTCGATCGGCGCCGGGACCGGGTTGGGAGAAGCGGTGGTGGTGCGGACGGCGAGCGGCTACGAGGTCGTCCCCTCCGAAGGCGGCCACGCGGACCTCGCTCCGCGCAACGAGCTGGAGATCGAGCCTTCCTGAGGTTCTTGTTGGCGAGGCACAAGCGCGTCTCGTACGAGCGGGTGGTCTCCGGGCGCGGGCTGGTGGCGCTCTACGAGTTCGTGCGCGGCCGCTCGCCACAGGCGGCCTCCGCCGCGGTGGACGAGGAGATCGCCGGAGCGACCGCCGACCCTGCGCCGGTCATCTCGCGCCACGGGCTCGCGGGCGACGACCCGCTCTGCGTCCAGGCCTTGTCCCTGTTCGTCTCCCTCTATGGCGCCGAGGCCGGCAACCTCGCGCTCAAGATCGTGGCGCGCGGCGGGGTCTTCGTGTCCGGGGGCATCGCTCCACGGATCGTCACGAAGCTGCTCGACGGCACCTTCCGCGCCTCCTTCATCGCCAAGGGACGCCTCAGCCCCATGCTCGAGCAGATGCCGGTCAAGGTCGTGCTCAACTCCGACGCCGGGCTGCTCGGCGCCGCGGCCTTGGCGGCCAGCCTCGCCCTGTAGCGGCGCGGCCCTCCCCCCTGCCCCCTCCCAACTGCGGGAGGGGGTTCGTCTCTGCTCGATTCGAC
This sequence comes from Myxococcales bacterium, assembly GCA_049841135.1. Classification (GTDB taxonomy): domain Bacteria; phylum Myxococcota; class Myxococcia; order Myxococcales; family UBA5297; genus JACRCT01. Next base: position 219,369 of record JASGHK010000001.1, on the reverse strand, counting down.
CTACGTCGAAGCTCTCTGCCGCCACGGCTCTACTTGGCTCTTGGCAAGGATGCATGCCGCGCAGCGGGCTAGCGAGTGTCGCCACGACGAGCAGCACGGCAGCCGCGTCCTCGCAGCCGAAGATCGCCAGGGCAAGACGTGGCGGCAGAGAGCTTCCGACCTAGGTGGCCGAAAGCGGTGAGCGGACCCCCTCCCGCGGTTTGGGAGGGGGCAGGGGGAGGGCCGCGCGAGCGGCCGAGTCCTGCGCCGCGGCTGACGCTGGCTACGTTCAGGTGACGAGGCGGAGGCAAGGCATGCTCGACCCCAAGAAGATCAGTCGCATCGCGATCAACACCGGTGGCGGCGACGCGCCCGGCCTCAACGCCGTCATCCGCGCGGCCACCCTCGCGGCGCTCGAGCGCGGCTGGGAGGTATTCGGCGTGCGCCACGGCTACCGCGGCCTCATCGACACCCGCGAGCTCGTCCCGCTCACCCGCGAGAGCGTGCGCGGCATCACCCACCAAGGCGGCACCATCCTGGGCACCGCCAACAAGGGCAATCCGTTCGAGTACCCGCTGGAGACGCCGGACGGCATCCGCGTCACCGACATCTCGGACCGGGTGGTCGAGAACTTCCGCGCCATGCAGTTCGACGCCCTCATCTGCGTCGGCGGCGACGGCTCGCTCCGCCTGGCGCAGAAGTTCATCGCCAAGGGCATCCCCATCGTCGGAGTGCCCAAGACCATCGACAACGACCTCTCGGGCACGGTGGCCACCTTCGGCTACGACACCGCGGTCGCCACCGCGACCGACGCCATCGAGAAGCTGCACTCCACCGCCGAGTCGCACGAGCGGGTGATGGTCGTGGAGGTGATGGGCCGGTACGCGGGCTGGATCGCCCTCAGCTCCGGGCTGGCCGGGACGGCGGACATCGTGCTGATGCCCGAGATCCCCTTCGACCTCGACAAGGTCTGCGCCAAGGTCCAGCAGCGCGAGCGCTCCGGCCGCCACTTCGCCATCGCGGTCGTCGCCGAGGGCGCCAAGCCGGTGGGCGGGCAGCTGATGACCCGGGGCCCGAAGGAGCCCGGGCGCGAGGTGGTGCTCGGCGGGATCGGGCAGTACGTCGCCGACGAGATCGCGCGCAGGACCGGCAAGGAGACGCGCAGCCTCGTCCTGGGGCACCTGCAGCGCGGCGGCAGCCCCACGGCCTTCGACCGCCTGCTCGGCCTGCGCTTCGGCGCCGCCGCGGTGCGCACCCTCGCGGCCGGGCAGACCAACGTGATGGTCGCGCTCGCCCCGCCCACGGTGAAGACCATCCCGCTCACCGAGGCCATCGAGCGGATGAAGGCCGTGCCGCTCGACAGCGACGCCGTGCTCACCGCTCGCTCTCTGGGCATGTGCCTGGGCGACTGACCGGGCCCCGAAGCGGATTGCAGCCCCGAAGTGGGATTCCACAAGCGGTCACAGATGGCCATCCCCGACTCCACGAGGTCCCAATGCGGAGCCCTTCCCTCATCGGGAGTCGACCGCCGGCCTGCACGTCCGGTAGGCGCATCCCGCGCGCGGGTGGGGCCCGCTCACTTCCCAGGGGTTCCTGAAATGCGTGGTCACCGCAACACCGCGTGCGCTCTCGGCTTGTCCTCGCTGCTCTGCTTGCCGTGCGCGCTCGCCGGCTGCGCCGTCGGGCCCGACTTCCGCAGGCCGGAGGTCTCCGTGGCCGAAGGCTGGAGCGCCCAGAAGGACCCGCGGGTCGCTTCGCAGGCCGCCGTGAACGCCCTCTGGTGGCAGGAGTTCGACGACCCGGCCCTCAACCGTCTGGTCGACCTCGCCTTCCAGCAGAACCTGCCCCTGCAGCTGGCCGCCCTGAGGATCATGGAGGCCCGCGCCCAGCTGGGGATCGCCACCGGCAGGCAGTTTCCCCAGGTGCAGACCCTCCACGGCAACGTGACCGCGGTGGGGCTCGCCAAGAGCGGGGCCAACGAGGCGCTCTTCGACCGGCGCTTCGTCGACTACCAGGTGGGGTTCGACGCCGTCTGGGAGCTGGACCTCTGGGGCAAGTACCGGCGCGGCGTGGAGGCGCAAGCCGCCAACCTGCTGGGGTCGGTCGGCGACTACTACGGCGCCATCGTCTCGCTCACGGCGGAGGTCGCGCGCACCTACGCGACGATCCGGACCTTCGAGGTGCTCATCGAGCTTCGCCCAGGCGAATGCCAAGACCCAGGAGGAGGGGTTGGCGATTGCCGAGTCCCGGTTCCGCAACGGCGCGACCTCGGAGCTCGACGTCGCGCAGGCCACCGCCCTCCTCGAGAGCACCCGCGCCACCATCCCCCAGCTTCGTGCCTCTCTCCAGCAAGCTCGCAACGCCCTGAGCACCCTGCTCGGCCAGCCGCCGGGCGCCCTCGACGAGCTCCTCGCGGGGCCCAAAGACATCCCCAAGGTGCCCGCCAACGTGTCCCTCGGCTTGCCGGCGGAGCTGCTGCGCCGCCGGCCCGACGTCCAGAGCGCCGAGCTGCCTCGCCGCCGCCCAGTGCGCCCGGATCGGCGTCGCCAAGGCAGACCTCTATCCGTCCTTCTCGCTGTTCGGCTCGGTCGGGCTGCAGGCCGCCACGGCGTCCCCGACCACCTTCAGCCTGGGCGACGGCCTGTTCTACTCGGTGGGCCCCCGCATCTACTGGCCCTTCTTCAACTACGGGCGCCTCACGAACGCCGTGCGCGTCGAGGACGCGCGCTTCCAGCAGGCGATCGTCGGCTACCGCAACACGGTGCTCAAGGCGGCCCAGGAGGTGGAGGACGCCCTCGCCGGCTACCTCAACGCCCAGGACGCCCAGGTCTTCCAGCAGAACTCCGTCGCCGCCGCCCAGCGGGCCGTGGAGATCTCCCTGGTCCAGTACCGGGAAGGCGCCGTGGACTTCCAGCGGGTGCTCGACGCGCAGCGCTCCCTGCTGCAGCAGCAGGACGCCTTGGCCCAGACGCGCGGGTCGGCGGTGACCAACCTCATCGCCCTGTACAAGGCGCTCGGCGGCGGATGGGAGTCGCGCCAGTCCCAACCGCTGCTGGCCAAGCCGGTGCGGCAGGAGATGGAAGAGCGCACCCACTGGGGCGGACTGCTCGAGGAGCAGACCTCGCAGGAGAAGAAGTCGCAGGAAGAGAAGAGCGGCGCCGCCCGAGAAGCCCTAGGGAGTCCGCCGTGGCCCTCAAGATCTCGAAGAAGACCTTCACCTGGATCGCGGCGGCCGTCGCCGTCGCGGTGGTCGCGGTGCTCCTCGTCCGCTTCTGGAAAGGCCGGCAGGCCGCGCTGCCCGAGGGGATCGCCTCCGGCAACGGCCGGCTGGAGGCGAAGCTGGTCGACGCCGCCGCCAAGGAGCCGCTGAGGGTCCTCGAGGTCCTGGTCGACGAGGGCGCCCTCGTCAAGCCCGGCCAGGTGCTGGTGCGCCTGGACACCAGCACCATCGAGGCGGAGCTGGCCGCGGCGAACGAGACCATCGCCGAGGCCGAGGAGCGCCTGGCGGTCTCCCGGGCCGCCATCGTCAAGCAGCGCAGCGAGATAGCGCTCGCCGAGATCGAGCTGGAGCGCTCGCGCCGGCTGCTCGCGGAGGGCGCCGGGTCCCAGCGGGACTACGACGTGCGCAAGGCGAAGGTGGGGACGACCAAGGCCACCCTCGCGGAGGCGGAGGCGACGCTGCAGACCTCCACCCAGGCCGTGGAGGTGGCGCGCGCGAACGCGGCGACCATCCGCACGCGCATCGAGGACGCCACGCTCAAGTCCCCCATCACCGGGCGCGTGCTCTACCGCATCGCGGAGCCGGGAGAGGTCCTCGCCGCCGGCGGGAAGGCGCTCACCCTGGTCAACCTCGAGGACGTCTACATGGAGCTCTTCCTGCCCTCCGCGGAGGCGGCCAGGACGCGGCTGGGCGCCGAAGGGCGGATCACCCTGGACTACGAGCCCAAGCGCTCCATCCCCGCCTTCGTCAGCTTCGTGTCTCCGGAGGCGCAGTTCACGCCCAAGCAGGTCGAGACCAAGAGCGAGCGCGAGAAGCTGATGTTCCGCGTCAAGCTCCAGGTCCCCAAGGAGCTCGCCAGCCAGTACCTCGAGCAGATCAAGACCGGGGTCCGCGGCGTCGGCTACGTCAAGGTCGCTCCCGACGCCACCTGGCCCGAACGGCTGCAGAACCTGGTCGCGGCCCCTCCGCGCGGCTCGATGGTCCCGTGAACCTGGAGCCCAGCCCATGGCCTCGTCCGCTCCTCCCCCACCCGCCGCTGGCCCCGGTGCTCCGCCGGTCGTCTCCGTCCGGGAGGTGACGCACCGCTACGGCAAGGTCGTGGCGCTCGACGGCATCTCCGTCGACGTCCCCCGCGGCATCATGGCGGGCATCGTCGGCTCCGACGGCGTCGGCAAGTCCACGCTGATGGCGCTGATCGCCGGGTCCAAGAAGCTCCAGCACGGAACGGTGACCGTCCTCGACGGAGACATCGGCGACGCCCGGCACCGGCGCGCCGTCGGCCCGCGCATCGCCTACATGCCGCAGGGCCTGGGCAAGAACCTGTACCTGGAGCTGAGCGTCCGCGACAACGTCGACTTCATGGCGCGGCTGTTCGGGCTGTCGCCGGCGGAGCGGGAGGTCCGCATCGCGGAGCTCCTCCAAGCCACCGGGCTCGGTCCGTTCCCCAACCGCCCGGCCGGAAAGCTCTCCGGCGGCATGAAGCAGAAGGTGGGGCTGTGCGGGGCCCTGGTCCACGAGCCGGACCTGCTCATCCTCGACGAGCCGACCACCGGCGTGGACCCGCTCTCCCGGCGCCAGTTCTGGTCGCTCATCGCCGAGATTCGCGCCCAGCGCCCGGGCATGAGCGTCCTCATCTCCACCGCCTACATGGACGAGGCGCAGGAGTGGGACTGGATCGTGGCGATGGACGCCGGGAAGGTGCTGGCGACGGGGACGCCGGCGGAGCTGATGGCGCGGACGGGCACCCAGGACCTGGAGCGGTGCTTCGTCGCGCTGCTGCCCGAGGAGAAGCGGCGCGGACACACCGAGCTGGTCATCCCGCCCCGCCCGCCGGGCACCGCGGAGGTGGCCATCGAGGCCCACGGCCTGACCCAGCGCTTCGGCACCTTCACCGCCGTCGACCACGTCAGCCTGTCCATCGAGCGCGGCGAGATCTTCGGCTTCCTCGGCTCCAACGGCTGCGGCAAGTCGACGACGATGAAGATGCTGACCGGGCTGCTGCCTCCCACCGAAGGGACGGCCAAGCTGTTCGGCAGCTCGGTGGAGGCCGGCAGCCTGCAGGTGCGCGAGAACCTGGGGTACATGACGCAGGCCTTCTCGCTCTACGGAGAGCTGTCCGTCCGCCAGAACCTCGTCCTGCACGCGCGCCTGTACCACCTGCCTCCCGAGAAGGCCAAGGCGCGCATCGAGGAACTGGTCGAGCGGTTCGGGCTGGGCGCGCACCTCGACGCGATGGCCGAAGACCTGCCCATGGGGCTCAAGCAGCGCCTCTCCCTGGCCGTCGCGGTGCTGCACGAGCCGCAGATCCTCATCCTCGACGAGCCCACCTCGGGCGTGGACCCGGTCGCCCGGGACAGCTTCTGGGAGCTGCTGGTCGGCCTCTCGCGCACGCAGGGCGTCACCATCTTCGTGACGACCCACTTCATGAACGAGGGCATGCGCTGCGACCGCATCTCGCTCATGAACGCCGGGAAGGTCCTGGCCTGCGATGCGCCGCAGAAGCTGATCGACGCGCGCGGCGCCGCCAACCTGGAGCAGGCCTTCATCGCCTACATGGAGGACTCGGCGGCCGCCGCGGCGCCTGCCGGGACCGCGCCCGCCCCCACGACCCCGGCCGCGCCCGAGGCCCCCACGCCCGTACCGGAGCATTCCAAGCCCTCGGCCCTCCGGGCAGCGGTGGGCCGGATGCTGGCCTACACCCACAACGAGACCATGCAGATCCTCCGGGATCCGGTCCGCCTGACCTTCGCCTTCCTGGGCTCGGCGCTGCTGATGCTGGTGTTCGGGTTCGGGATCACCACCGACGTCGAGCACATCCGCTACACCTCGCTCGACCTCGACCGCTCCCCCGAGAGCCGCGCCTACCTGGACCAGTTCGCCGGGTCGCCGCGTTACTTCTCCGAGACCCCGCCCGCGCGGTCGGCGGTGGACGCCTTCGAGCGCCTGCAATCCGACGAGGTCTCGGTGGTCCTCGAGATCCCGCCCAGCTTCGGCAGGGACCTCCGCCGGGGCGCGAGTCCCCAGGTGATGGCGCAGGTGGACGGGGCCATGACCTTCCGTGGCGACACGGTCGAGCAGTACGTCCAGGGCGTGAACAACACCGCGCTGAGCCAGGCTGCGAGCGAGCTGCCGTCCCTGCCGCCCGCGCAGGCCAACGCCGTCATCGAAGAACGCTTCATGTACAACCCCACCTTCCTGAGCGTCTTCTCGATCGTGCCCAGCGTGCCCGCGCTGCTGCTGCTGCTGATCCCCGCCATCCTCATGACGGTCAGCGTCGTGCGCGAGAAGGAGCTGGGCTCGATGATCAACTTCTACGTGACTCCAACGGGGAGGCTCGAGTACCTGCTGGGCAAGCAGCTCCCCTACATCGCGATCGGGATGATCAACTACTTCCTGCTGACCGTCCTGGCGCTGGTGGTCTTCGCAGTCCCGATCAAGGGCAGCTTCCTGATGCTGACGCTGTGCACGCTGCTCTACGTCGCGGCGACGACGGGCCTGGGGCTGGTCACCTCGATCTTCACCAGCAGCCAGGTCGCGGCCGTCTTCGTCACCGCGATCCTCACCATCGTTCCGACGATCCAGTTCTCCGGGCTGCTGCAGCCGGTCTCGACGCTGCAGGGAAACGCCGGCTTCATCGGCTCGATCTGGCCGGCCACCTACTACATGCACTCCAGCGTCGGCGCCTACACCAAGGGGCTCGGCGCGCGCCTGATGCTGCCGGACATCGCGTTCCTGGCCTGCTGTATCCCGGTCTTCTGGGCCGTCAGCGTCCTCGGGCTGCGAAAGCAGGAGAGGTAGGCATGCGGAGCGCGCTCAACATCTTCTGGCTCGGGCTCAAGGAGATCCGCAGCCTCATGAGCGACCTGGTGATGGTCGCCTTCGTCGTCTACGCGTTCACCTTCGCGGTGTACGTCCAGGCGACGGGGACCTCCAGCGAGGTCAACAACGCGTCCATCGCCTTCGTGGACGAGGACGAGTCCACCCTGTCGAAGGAGCTCTTCAACGCCTTCTACCCTCCCCGCTTCAAGCTCCCCGAGCGGATCGCCGCCACCGACGTCGAGCGGTTCATGGACGAAGGCCGGCTCATGTTCGTCGTGGTCATCCCGCCCCGCTTCGAGGAGGACCTCCGCGCCGGCCGCAGCCCGGCCGTGCAGGTGAACGTCGACGCCACCGCCATGCAGCAAGCCGGCATCGGCACCGGCTACATCAAGAACATCATCAACGACCGCGTCGCGTCCGTCCTCAGCCGCTCGGAGGAGACCCCGCGCAAGCCCGTCGACCTGGTGGTCCGAAAGCTGTTCAACCCGAACGGCGTGTCCTCCTGGTTCAAGAGCGTGGTGGCCATCATCAACCAGATCACGCTGCTGACGGTGGTGCTGACGGGCGCGGCGGTGATCCGCGAGCGCGAGCACGGGACCCTGGAGCACCTGCTGGTGATGCCCCTGAGCTCGTTCGAGATCGCGATGGCCAAGGTGTGGGCCAACGGCCTCGTCATCCTTGCCGCCACGGCGGCCTCGCTCTTCCTCGTGGTGCGGATGGCACTGGCCGTGCCCTTTGCCGGCTCGGTGCTCCTGTGGTTCGCCGGGGTCGTGCTCTACCTGTTCTTCGCGACGGCGCTCGGCATCTTCCTCGGGACCATCTCGCGGTCCATGGCCCAGTTCGCGCTCCTCATCATCCTGGTGATCCTGGTGCTGATGCTGCTCTCGGGCGGGAGCACGCCCGTGGAGAGCCAGCCCCAGTGGCTGCAGTACGCGACCTACCTCCTTCCCGCCCGGCACTTCGTGAGCTTCTCGCAGGTCATCATCTACCGGGGCGGCGGCTTGGGCGCGGTCTGGTCCCAGTTCCTGATGGTGGCGGCGGTCGGCCTGGGCTTCTTCGTCTACAGCCTGGCGCAGTTCCGCAAGTCGATCGCCGTGACGAAGTAGCGCGCCTCACTCACTGGGAGGGTGCACCTCGGGCCGCGGCAGGAAGCGGTCGAGGAGGAACTGCTCCTCGAGGGGCGACAGGTCGAAGCGCCTGGCGGCTTCCGCGATCAGGCGAGCGAGCCGCCCGCCACCACCAGGCTCCGAGCGGAGTTTCTCGTCCATCCAGAGCACGGCCTTGGGCAGGGCATCCCCCGTTGGCGAGGCGTAGTCGTCCATGGCCAACAGGTAGGGGCGGCCCCTTCGCCGTGCCCGCACTGCCGGCCGCGGTCCGGGGGAGCCGGCGGCAGGACCTGCCGGCGGCGGGCGGGACGCCCGCAACCACAGGGCCCCCTGCCTCCATCAATCAAGCACCCGGCGACGGGGACCAGGCCTCCGACGCCGCGGAGGTGCGCGACCACGGCACGGCCCACGACGCGAGCTGCTGGCGAGCGTAGTCGTAGCCGGCCTGGAAGAGGCCGTCGTGGGCCGACCACTCGAGCGTCCGGAAGCCCGCGACAGGCAGGCTCAAGTAGAGGTCTGCCTCGCCGCGCGCGAGCGCCGCGAGGGTCGCGTGCTGGCTCCCCACCACCGTGGAGTTGACGAGGATCTCGAACAGGCCGGGACCTGGAGGCGGGCGGTCTCTTCCGTTCACCACCCTGCCCCACAGGCCCCGAAGGCCCCGCTCGTGACGCTCGGGCTCGGCCTGCCCACGCGGGCTGGCGTCGGAGGCGATGATGGCACCCTTGAACCGCGCGGCCATCACGTCAATCGGCAAGTTGTTCATCACGCCGCCGTCGACGAGCCGGTCGTCCCCCTCGCGCCGCGGTGGGAAGATCCCGGGGATCGAGCAGCTGGCCGCCACCGCCTGCCAGAGGCTCCCGCAGTCGTGGACCCGCGCCTCTGCCTTGCTGAGGTTGGTGGAGACGCAGAAGAAGGGCAGCCACAGGTCCTCGATGTTCAGCCCATCGAAGTATCGGCGCAGGACCCGCTCCAGCTTCCGCCCCGCGAGCAGGGCCTGCGACGGGATGGTCGGGTCGTAAAGCGCCGTTCGGCTGCTGAAGAGCTCGCGGAATCCGGACCATGAGCTCGCTCGCGGACCAGCCCCGCGCGTACCCGGCGGCCATGATGGCGCCCATGCTGGTCCCGGCGATCGCGTCGACGGGAATCTTGGCTTCTTCCAGGGCTTGGAGGACGCCCAGGTGCGCGATCCCTTTGGCGCCGCCGCCGCTCAACACCACGCCCACCCCGGTGCGCACCAGGGTGCGGGCCAGCCGCTCGTAGTCCGCCCGGTTGCCCATCCTCACGTGGTGGAGCCGCGCGCTCTCCGGCAACCAGCGCCATGGGTCCGGTTTCCGACGAGGGACCTCCGCCTGCTGCGGGTGCACCAGCGCCACGTCGAGGCGAGGCACCTGCCCGCGCTGCAGCGTGAACTGCAGCATCGCCCGCATTTCCTCCAGGTGCTCCGGAACATCGCCGCGCACGATGACCAGCACGCGGTCCGCCTGGCGCAGGCACCGCAGGGACCAGGCGACGGCCTCGCTGTCGCACTCGTACAGGACGATTTCGCTTCCCTGCTCGAGGCCCTGGAGATACGCGAGGACCCGCTCGTTTCGCGCGTCCGAGAGCGAGATGGCGGAGGTCCCCTCGCCCAGCGCCGCGTCGACCGAGCCGCGGGTCACCCACCCCACGCGCCGGTAGGCTTGCAGCGCCGTGCGCGCGAGGTCCGCGGCGGCGCGCGCGAAGGCGGGGTCCCGGTTGGGGACGAGCACCGCGAAGTTCTGAGCCATCGCCCCGGGCCGCGACCAGGTGGTCCACTCCGGCTGCCGCCCGAGGAGCGCGAGGCCGAGTCTCGCCACGCCCTCGGCGAGCCGCACCACGAGCTCCGGGTGCCGCCTCCCGAGGATTTCGAAGCGCGCCCGGGTCAGGCGCAGGAGGGTCGAGTCGCGAATCGCGTAGGCGTCGGCCGGCGCGCTCACCCTGGGCAGGAGCCCCAGCAGGCCGATGCTATCGCCCCGGTAGGACTCCGAGATGACGCGCCGATGGCCGTCGGCATCCGCGCCGACGAGGCGCAGCCCTCCGTGCACCACCACGTAGAGGCTGTCGTTGGGGATGTCGGCGCGGAGCACCTGCTCGTCTCCGCTGACGTGGACCACGTCGCACGCCGCGGCCACGTCCGCCACCACGTCCGGGCCGAGGCCCTCGAGGAAGGGCGCGCCGGCCAGGAGCGCCGACAGCTCCCCCGCGCCGAGCCTTCGCCCTGCCTGAAGGCCCGCTCCGCTCTCCAGGTTCGTTTCCACCCCGCCTCCCCGCTGCCGGCGCGCTCCGCCCGTCCCTGACGCCGCCGCTCGTTCACACGCTCTGGGAGACGCCGGGGACGACCTCGGCGGCCTGCTCGAAGCCCCGCCCGGCGCGAGCGCGCAGCTCCGGAGACGAGAATGAGCGCAGCGGTGAAGATCTGCGCCAGGTGCGAGAACGCCTGCGGGAAGTTGCCCAGCTGCCGTCGGCCGACCGGGTCGTACTCCTCGGCGAGCAGGCCGAGGTGGTTGCGGATCGACAGCAGCTTGTCGAAGAGCGCTTCGGCCTCTTCGAGGCGGCCAGCCAGGGCGTAGTTGTCCGCCAGCCAGAAGCTGCAGGCCAGGAAGGCCGCCTCGCTGCCGGGCAGGCCGTCGACGCCTCCCTCGGTGCTGTAGCGCAGCACGTACCCGTCGCGCAGCAGGTGGCGCTCGATGGCCTTCACCGTCCCCTGCATGCGCGGATCGGTCGCTGGAAGGAACCCGACGTGCGCCATCACCAGCACGCTGGCGTCGAGGGTGTCGCCGCCGTAGTACTGCGTGAACGCCCCCACCCGCGGGTTGTAGCCGTTCGCGAGGATGTCCTCGCGGATGCGGCTGCGGAGGGCGCGCCAGTGCGGCAGGCGCTGGTCGGCCGCCGGTCCGCCGAACTTCCACTTCTCCTGCGCCCGGATGGCCCGGTCCACCGCCACCCACGCCATCAGCTTCGAGTGCGTGAAGTGACGCCGGCCGCCGCGCACCTCCCAGATGCCGTCGTCGGGCCGCTGCCAGGCCTTCTCCAGAAACTCCATCATCACCACCGTGCGCTCCGCCTGACCGGGCATGTCCTTGCCCAGGCCGAGCCCTTGGACCGGTAGACCGCCGAGAAGACCTCGCCGTAGACGTCGAGCTGGAACTGCCGCGAGGCGTCGTTGCCCAGACGCACGGGCCGGGAGTTCTCGTAGCCGGGCAGCCAGTCGAGCTCCACCTCCGTCAGGCGCCGCTCGCCGCGGATCCCGTACATGATCTGGACCTGCGCGGGGTCGCCGGCGGCGGCCCGGGCGAGCCACCGGCGGAAGCCGTCGGCCTCCTCGCCATACCCGCCGATCATCAGCGCGTGCAGCGTCAGGGTGGCGTCGCGCAGCCAGCAGAACCGGTAGTCCCAGTTGCGCACCCCGCCGGCCTCCTCCGGCAACGAGGTGGTCGGCGCGGCGACGATTCCCCCGGTGGGCCCGTAGGTGAGCGCCTTGAGGGTGAGGAGCGAGCGCATCACCGCCTCGCGATGCATCCCGCCGTAGGTGCATCTGCCCGACCACTCCCGCCAGTACCTCTCGGTCTCGGCGAGCATCTGCTCGGCGTTGAGCCGCTCCGGCGGCTCGCGATAGGACGGGAACCAGGTGAGCGTCATCCCAATCCGCTCCCCCTGGCGCACGGTGACGAGCCCCTCCACGTCCGGACCTCGACGGCTCAAGGGCATCGTGGTGCTCAGGCGCAGGGCGTCGGGCCCGGCCGTCAACGTCACGCCCCGCTCGTCGAACTCGACCCACGGGCGGCTCTTGCCGAAGGCGAAGCGCGGAGCGATGACCACCTCCATCGCCACCTCACCCTCCAGCCCCTCGACGATGCGCACGATGTCGCACCGCTCCGTGCTCACCGGCATGAAGTCGATGAGCCGCACCTTGCCGCGCTCGCACTCGAACTCCGTCTCCAGGATCAGGGTGTCGCCCCGGTAGCGCTGGCGCGCCTGGCGCACCTCCTCCGCCGGCCGGATCGCGAAGGTTCCGTGCTCGTCGTTGCCGAGGAGGGCCACGAAGCAGGCGTCCGAGTCGAAGCTCGGCGCGCAGAACCAGTCGATCGCCCCGCCTCTGGAGACGAGGGCACAGGTCTGCGTGTCGCCGATGAGTCCGTAGTCTTCGATCTTGCTGGGCATGTGTCCCTCCACCACGACCTCCCACGAACCTAAGGTCGCCTCCGCGCGGGAGGTCCGGCCAGCCGCTCCGCGAGCTCGAAGACCCTCTCCTCCCGCCTGCCTGCCGAGCTCCCGCAGGGAGTGCATCCGCCACCAGGAGGGGGCACCGCGCCGCCCACGGCACGAACGTTGGGCGCCGATCTCCATGTCACGATCTAGCTGCCTGTCTTCAGCAACCCCTGGCGCTGGGCAGCGCGGCGTCCCTTGGCTACAGGAGAGCCTTGAGCACGGCGTGCAGGATCGCGTCCAAGGGAGCGGCCGCCAGGGCCAGCGGAACCATCGCCAGGCCGGCGAGCAGCACGAGCTTGAGCGCCGCTCCGCGAGTGATGGGAAGCCGCTGCACCGCACGGACCGCGTTCACGGAGTTCACCAGGTCGGCCAGCGACTGCAGGTCGGGCGTCCCCAACAGCTCCTGGTCGCCCGGCGCCGGCTCCGCGCGGAGCCAGCGCCGGTCGAAGGCCCGGACGTACCGGGTCGCGAGCCGCCCGTACTCGAGCTCGCCGCTCCATCTCAGCCGGCGGAGATGGGGTACGAACGCCAGGAGCGGCAGCAACGGCAGCACGGTCGCGCCGACGATGTAGACCGCCGCCGTCTGGACGTGCGCGCTGGCCGGCATGCCGCGCTCGGCGGTCACCTGCCACCAGGCGGTCGAGAGCGCCAGCCCGACCGCGAAGAGCACGTAGCCGAAGTCGGCCTGCACCTCCGCCAGGAAGGCGATCCCTCCCATTCGATCAGGGTGGGTGGCGTGCAGCACCCAGCGGAGCCGGGACACCTTGAGGACGAAGAGCGCCCAGGCCAGGAAGCGCGCGACGTGTCGCAGGAGCAGGTACCAGAACAGGGGCAGGCTGACGAGCTCGAGCCACCAGCCCGCGGCCGACAGCCCGGTGCTGTCCCCAGCGGTGATGCGGGCCCAGTGAACGAAGTTGAGCGCAGCCTGCTCGCTGGCAGTCCAGAGGCCCAGGGCGTACGCGAGCGCGAGACAGGCCAGCGCCGTGGTGCGCCGGCCCTCCTTCCGCGCGAGCGACTCCAGCCTCGCCGCGCACTGTGCCTGCGCCTCCGGGGCCAGTAACCCGCCATGGAGCACCTGCTCGGCGGCCTCGCGAATCCGCGGGACCAGCAAGCGCTCGGCGGCGACGAGGATCGGCACCGCGGCGAGGAAGCGCCCGTAGGCCGCCACGCTGCGGAGGACCGAGACGCGGTCCGTGGCCAGGACCAGCAGCGGGACCCAGGCGACCAGCGCGGCGAGCAGCGCCCGCTGGTCCGCTGCGATCTCGCGCAGGCGGTGCAGGCGCTGAAGCAGGCCCTCGAGCATGAAGCACCGCCTCCGGCGCGAACCCCGCTCACGCTGCCACTCGCGCGAGAGCCGCGCCTCCCCACCGTGGACCGAGCGGACCAGAGTGACCTGCGTCCGACGATGATCTCCTCGACTGGCCGAAGTCGCGCGACGGGGGCGAAGCCGACCGGTGGGGTTCCACCCTGACGGACCAGCCAGTCCCTACCGCCGTTGCCGGGCCGGCGCGTCCGACCCCAGTTTTGCCCGGGTAATCGGGGGGGGCGGACATGGCGATTGATCCGGTTTCGATGGGCGTACCGCGGACGAGCGCGACGTGGGGCGGGGCCTTCGTCCTCGGGCTCCTGATGATGGTGGTAGGCGTCCTGGCGCTGGCTTCCACGGCCTGGACGGGCATCGCGTCGATCATCTACTTCGGCGTCCTGATCGCCGCCAGCGGGATCGCGGAGATCGTGCACGCGCTCCGGGTGCGCAGGTCCGGGGGCCCGGTGCAGTACCTGCTGGGCGGCATCCTCTCCGTGGTGGTGGGCGTGCTGATGGCCGCGCGCCCCGGAGCCGGCCTGGTCGCGACGACGCTGCTGCTCATCGGCTACTTCTTCGTCAGCGGCCTCTTCCGGGTCGTCAGCTCGGTCATCGACCGCTACGCACACTGGGGCTACGACTTTGCCTACGGCCTGTGCGCCCTGGTGCTGGGCGTGGTCCTCGCCGCCAACTTCCCCGTCACGGCGCTGTGGTTGGTGGGGACGTTGGTGGGCCTGGAGATCATCTTCCGCGGCGCGGCGCTGATGGCTGGCGGCCTGGCGCTGCGCCAGCTGAGGCATCACCAGCGCGCCTCGGCCTGACGCTGCCTAACGCGCCACGCCTGCCTCGTCTCTCACGCGAGAACGGGGCGGGTCGGCCCGAAGCCTTGGCGGTCGGGGCGGTCGGTTCCGGACGAGGCGTCGCGGCGCCGCTCTTCGACGTCGTCGAGCTCATGGAGGTGGCGATCGAGGGCGTCGTGCCGGGACACCGGCAGCGTGTCGAGCAGCTCCTGCAGCAGGGCGCGCAGGCGGCGGCGGACTTGCGGCGCCCCCTGGGAGTACTCGGCGATCTCCGCGACGCCCAAGGACAGGGCGTCCTCCCAGGTCGGCATGAGCAGGCACAGCCGTTCCTGCCCGTCGACGTCGCTCAGCCAGCGGGCGCCGAGCCGGCGCTTCCCGAAGTCCGCGAGCAGGGCGCCGATGCGCTCCAGCATCTCCACCGCCGTGGTCGGGTCGTTCACCGCCGGGGACAGGGCCCGGATGGCGACGTCCACCAGCAGGCGCAAGCCCAGCAACAGGTCCTGGCTGGGGAGCCGTCCGCCGCCCACCACGATGTGACGCTCGAGGCTGAGCCGGTGGCCGCCCGAGGCGGGGACCGGCCCGTAGGCGACCGCGACGCAATCGCCCGGCTGCAGGAAGTCGCCGGCCGCCGACACCATCACCACGCGCACGCCCAGGCGCCGGGCGTCCTTCATCAGGCCGGCCCCATGGATGAGCTGCAACACGCCTCGCGGGCCGAAGTAGCGCAGCGCGACGCGGGGCTCCGGGGGCAGGTTCAGGGCCTCCTGCTCGTCGTGCGAGGTCCCGGCCAGGCAGCGTCGGGCGCTGCGCAGCGTCACCTGCATGATCCGGTCGGCGACGTGCTCCGGCCGGACGACCTGGCCGACGTGCTGCACGAAGGAGAGGAAGGCGCCGATGCTGAGGAGCAGGAGGACCGCCGCCAGCACCGTGGAGACAGAGGGAACGAAGCCGGGCTTGACCCGCGCCAGCAGGAGGAGGGCATAGACCAGGGCGCCGACGACGATCCCCAGCGTCGCCTTCAGGTGGCGGTCCCGGTACCAGAAGCCGACCAGCCGGGGCGACAGCTGCCCCATGGCCAGCTGGACGACCAGCATCGAGAACGCCAGGACGATGGCCAGCATCGCCGTCAGAGCGCCGATCACGGTGGCCAGGAGCTGACCCGCGGTGTCCTCGGTGAAGGTCAGCGTCTCCGGAAGCCGGATCAGCCGCTCGCCGCCCATGGTGACACGGAGCAACCCGAAGGCCGCCAACGAGCACAGCACCGGAACGACGACGAGGCTTGCGCGCCGTCCCCTCTCCATCCGCATGAGCGTCCGCCAGAGCATTCTGCCCTCCCCGAGCCACCACGTGAGGTGAGGTTAAGGCGCAGCGCCCGTCCGCGGTGGCCACGGACGGGCCCCAGGGGAGCAGCCGGTTCCTCGAGCGGGCGCGCACGCGGCGCGTCGGTGGCCCTATCTTGAAACGAAGGCTCGAGGACGTCGGCTGACTGGACCGACTGCGAGGGGACGATGCGGAGCGGGGCCGGCAAAATCGCATCGTCGACGGCTCCCTTCCTCAAGCGACAGCTCCTGGCGCTCCTGCCGGGGTTCGTCTTCTTCTTCCTCCTCTTCAACATCCGCACCGCCACCGACACCTTGATCCTCGGGCACTCGGACGCGACCCCGAGCGGGACGCTGGCGCTGGTGGCGCTGGCGATGGTCGCCTCGCGGCTGGTGATCATCGCGGACCGCCTGCCGGTCGCGAGGGCGCTCTCCCGCGAGCCGCTCATCTTCGCGACGCTGGCGAAGTCGCTCGTCTACGCCGTCTTCGCGCTGGTGTACCGCCTGGCGAAGGTCGCGGTGCCCCGGGTCCTCGAGCACGGGCTGAGCGCGGGAGTGCAGCTGCTCTCCGCGGACGTCGATTGGCGCCGCTTCTGGGGAATCCGAGCTCTGGCTGACGTGCGTGCTCCTGGCGTTCGTCGGCGTGCGCGAGCTGGTCCTCGCGGTGGGTGGCGCGCGCGCCGTCGGCAGGCTGTTCTTCTTCCGGCAGCGGACGGCCTGACCCGCCCGCGCCTCGGCGAGTCCTCGTTCAGCGCAGCGCGATCACCGGCGAGGCGGTCCCGTGCTTCAAGGCCAGCAGGCACATGAGCCAGCGCTTCAGGTACGTCGGCGGCAAGAAGTTCTCCGCCACATAGCGCTTGGCCTGCGCTCCGACCTGCCGGGCGAGCTCGGGGTTCCCGAGCAGCTGGCGGATGCGGTAGGCCGCCCCCTCGATGCTGTGGACCAGGAAGCCGGTCGTGCCCTGGAGGAGCTGCGCGCGGATTCCCCCGACCGCGCCGCCGATCACCGGCTTGCCCTTCCACATCGCCTCGGTCACCGTCAGGCCGAAGCCCTCCTTGAGCGACTTCTGCAGGACGATGGTCGCCGCGCGCTGGAGCGCGTTGACCTCCCGGCTGGTGCCGGGCCCCATCACCAGCACGTGGACGTCGGGCACGCCCTGGGCCGCCTCGCGGACCTCGGCGAGCACCCGCTCGCCCTCCGGGTCGTCGCTCACGGCGTTGCCGACCAGCACCAGCTGGCACGGATGGCTGCGCGCGGCGATCTCGAAGGCGCGGACGACGCCCACCGGGTCCTTCGCCCGGTCGTAGCGCGAGACCTGCATCAGGATCGGGAGCTTCGGGTCGATCTGGTACCGCTCGAGCACCTGGGCGACCTCCGCCGGGTCGAGCTCGCAGTTCTTGGAGCTGAGCGGGTCGATCGCCGGCGGGCAGAGGAATTGAGGCAGGGACAGGTCCCTGGCGTATTCACCCAGGTGAAAGATGGAGCCGTCGTAGCGCTCGACGACCTGGCGCAGGAAGCCCCAGGACCCGGGGTCGGCCTCGGACAGGTCGATGTGGCAGCGCCAGAGCCAACGCGCCCGTTCGGTCCGCTCCCGGACCAGGCCTACCGGCTGCGGGTCGTGCGTGCAGACGAAGTCCGCGTCGGGGCGCACCAGATGGAGGTTGGCCTGCGTCGTCTCCCAGAAGGTCTTGCGCATCCGCGCGGTGAGAGGCTGGCGCTGGCCCTGCAGGTTGTTGTGCAGGGTCTTGGTCACTTCGAAGAACTCGGGGTTGCCGGCGATGACGTCCCACGACGCGTCGAGCCCCGCGTCGCGCATCAGTGGGACCAGGGTCGCGAGGAGCTCGGCGACCCCGCCTCCCTCCGCGGTCGAGTTGAGGTGCTGGACGCGCGCCCCCTGGAGGTTGGACGCCAGGATGCGGATCTCGCGGATGGCCTGTGCGCCGACCACCGAGGCGTAGTCCTCGAGCTTGCGCTGCGCGAGCTTGACCATCGGTTCCTCCCTCCGGTTACTGCAGCACCTCGGCCACCCGCTTGCCGAGCTCGAACAGGTCGGTCGAGTACGGCGAGAGCCGGCGCACCTTCTCGGCCGCCTTGTCCCAGCCCTGCTCCCTCAGCCAGAGCGCGAAGTCGTTCTCGCGCTTGGCCTCGAGGAGGGGCGCGACCACGAAGTGGTAGTAGAGGCTCTCCGGCGGCGCCTCCCGTGCCGCCGAGGCGAAGGTCTTGAGGGTGTCCGCCGTGCGTCCCGTCGGGTAGATGAACGTCAGCGACTCCTGGAAGCAGAAGCGCTGCTTGAAGCCGACCGAGGGCGTGTACTCCATGCGCCCCACGTAGCCGCCGATGATGCGCACGAGCGCGCTCCGGGCCTCCTCGATGCTCTGGAGGTCGAGCGGGTCCACCGCCATCAGCAACTCGGCGAGCGGCTCGTCCCCCAGCGTCGCCTCCGTCCAGCGCGCGAAGTCGTTGACGAACTCCGAGGTGGTGAAGTGCCGCCGGAACAGGGCGCCGTGCAGGTGGTAGAAGATGCTGCTCGCCGGAGCCCCTTCGATCGCCGTCTGCAGCGTCCGCGCGCTGTCGGCGAAGTACCCGCAGGAGTGCGCGAGCGTGGCGCTCGCCTTGAACGCAAATGGCGCGACGGCCATGGCCTCTGGCCTCCCTGCCGCGAAGGTAGGTGGCCTCCCCTGACCTGCACGAGCCAGCCAGCCACGCTCCCTTCCTCCCGAAAGCCCATGGCGTCGGGCCCGAAGGCACACGGGAAAGACGTGAGGCGATGGGCCCGTCCTGCGCTCGGACGACAGCCCTGGCGCTCGACCCCACTCGCACGGCGCCCGGAGGTGCCGCTCACCGTCGAGCGCCAGAGCCTCCTCCACCCCAGGAAGCGCTCGAGCACGCGTGCGAAGCTCATCGAGCCAGTCGAGGTGGCGACGGCCTCGTCCTTCCTTGGGGCCCAGCGGGCGGCTTGAGAGCGCTCCGCCGAGCGCCCACTGGCCATCTAGCTGGACCTCTGGCCGCGCCTTGCCTGGGCCCCCTCCCTTCGCCAGCTTTTGGCGTGCGCGGACGAGATGCCGCGCCAAGGGGGGACGCCATGAGGAAAGGGTTGCTCGTAGCAGCGATTGCCAGCGGCATGTTGGGCCTGGCGGGGCTGGCCTCCGCACAGAGCGGTTCGGGAAGCGCCGGAGGCCAGCCGCTGCCGCCAGGCTCGACCTCGAAGACGTACGAGCAGGGGACGACGACGCCTCCGCAAAACCTGCGGATCATCACCCTGCGCGTCCTGGGAGTGAACAAGGAGGAGCACACGGTCAACTTCCAGGCCAAGGTGAAGCCCGAGGCCAACATCATGCAGAGCGGCCAACCCATCGCCCTGGACCAGCTCAAACCCGGCGACGAAGTCCGCGCGTCCTTCGACCCGAGCACCGGCGATGTGGTGAAGCTGGACGTGACCAAGGCCAAGTAGCGCAGCTCGCCTGCGACTCATCCCCGGGGCTACCCCGGGGACGGCTCAGGCGGCTCGGAGCTGCCTCTGAGCTGAGCGATCAGAAGAAGCGGAAGCCCAAGGTGATCGGAACGTACTGACCGTTGGCGACCACGCTGCCGCTGGGCGTCTTGATGTTTCCCCAGATGAAGTGGAACCGCGACTCGAGGAACAGCCGCACGGGGATCCCCAGCGAGACGCTCGCTCCGATGCCGCCCATCACGCCGAAGCCGACCAACGTCTGCTTGGCGAGCTGCGCGTTGAAGGGGGCGGTCCCGGCGCTGCAGAGGAGCAGGCTCGCGTCGCACACGGTGGGAACCGGCGCCCCGGCGACGCTGCTGATCTCCACGGTCCGGCCGTAGAAGCCCGGGCCCCCCACGACGTAGAGGCTCGACCGGTCCGCTCCTGGGGAGAATCGACACCTCCACGTCGAGCAAGCCGGCCTGCATGCGATGGGTGGAGGTGAAACTACTGCTTCCTTGGAGGAAGTCGGCGGAGACCGAGTGCGTGCTGTAGAGGTACTCCGCCTGGATCATCACCCGGCTGAACAGGCGGTAGCCGAGGCTCACGGAGAGGTGGCCACCCAGGCCGAAGCGCTTGGAGGCATTCGCGACGGGGACGGTGGCCCCCCCCGAGAAGGACCAGGTGAAGTTCCCGAAGGGCGAGCCTTCGAACTTCTCCTCCTCGGCTCGCCCTCTGGCCGGCCAGAGCAAGGTCGTCGCTACCGCCAACACTGCCAGGGCTCGCCACATGCTCGTCCCCTCCCGGTGCCGGCTTGAAGCTAGCCAGGGTGCGGCTCACCCGTCGCCCCCCAGCTGGCGCGAGCGTCTCGTCTGGGGCGGGCCGCGCCCGGTGCAGCAGGACCGTCGGGCGCCGGCGCGACGCGTGCGGGACGCTGAGAACACGAAGGGCCGGCTCGCGCAGAGCCGGCCCTTCATTCTTCCAAGCCTTGCGACCGAGCGGTCCTACGCCGTGACCTTGAACACCTTGTCGTTCGGGCGGACCTTGCTGTCCAGCTTGATGCCCGCCTCGTCGCCGGGCTTGGCGGTCTGCACGGGCTGCCGCTGGACCTGCATCGAGCCGATGGTCGCGGTCAGGTCGGTGGAGTTGCCCTTGATGTGGATGGTGTCGCCGATGGCCAGCTCACCGGTGGTGACCTGGATCATCCCGACGCCAATCTTGTCGAAGTACTTGTTCACGTGGCCGATTTCCACTTCTGCCATTGGGTGCTCCCGGGAGGTGAGTGAAGAGTGGTTGGGAATCGCGGACGGGGCACCATGGCACGCGGCCGGAACCTGGCCGGCCTTCTCGAAGCTCTGGGCCTCGAAGCGCGGACTCGGGCGGCTACACCGGCGGTGCGGGGTCTGCCAGAATTGCCGTGATGCTTCGCTCCCTCGCAGCGCTGATCGCGGCTTCCCTGCTCGCAGGATGCTTCGAGCCCGTCGGCCCGCCGTCGCAGAAGGACGGTTCCGCTTCGCGCGATGCCTCTTCGCCTGGCCTCGATGCCGCCGCGCGAACCGACGCGGCCGCACCCAGGCCGGATGCGACCGCGGAGCTGCCCGACGCCGACGCGGTTCCTGACGCAGGCCCTATCCTGCGCCCCTGCGAGACCTGGGCGTGCGACGACGCCGGCGCGTGCGCCCCTGCCCCCAAAGCCGTTGGTGAATCGTGCCGAGCGGCGGCCGGTCTGTGCGACGAGGTGGAGGCGTGCGACGGCATCTCGCCTGAGTGCCCGGCCAATCGCGTGCGGCCCAAGGCCACCTACTGCGGCAACAACTCCTGGTGCGACGGCGTCTCCACGGTCTGCCCGCCGGGCGCCTCGGACTGGGAGACCGCGCCTGGCAGCCATTTCTACTGGGCCCGGCCGCATCCGACGGGCGAGGACCTCTTCGGCCTGTGGACTGGCGCCTCGGACGACGTCTGGGCCGTTGGGCGCCACGGTACGGCGCTGCACTGGGACGGCACCGCCTGGGCGCAGATGCCCACTGGAACGACGTCAGTGCTCCGTGACGTCTTCGGCTTCTCGAGCCACGACGTCTGGGCGGTCGGCGACGGCGACACCGTCATCCACTGGGACGGGGTGGCATGGTCACCGGTGGCGACAAACCTCGGCGAAACCAACTGGTACACGGGGGTCTGGGGCGCAGCGCCGGACGACCTCTGGCTCACGGGCGCCGCGCTCCACAAGGTGCACGACATGATGGCGGTCGCCTCAGGGCTCTTCGCACACTGGAACGGCAGTACCTGGACCCTGGCTCCCTCGCCTACGAGAAACAGTGTCGACTCCATCTTCGGACTGTCGTCGCAGCACATCTTCGCTGCCGGCTGGGATGGCATCTTCGAGTGGAACGGTACCGTTTGGAGCCGCACGCACAGCGACACCGCCCGCGATGGCGAGGTCTGGGCGGCCAATCCGACGGCGCTCTGGAGGACAGGACCAGGTGCCGTCTCGGCCTGGGACGGACAGAAGTGGCAGGAGGCCTCGCTCAGGATCGGCGCCGACTCGATCTGGGGTTCGGGTCCCACAGACGTCTGGGCCGCTGGGAATGCGGCCAAGCTCCCCAACCCACCCGCAGCCATTGCGCATTGGGACGGAACGACTTGGTTCGAGGCGCCCTATGACGGGCGAACGCTCAACCGGATTCGAGGCACGAGCCCGACGGACGTCTGGGCCGTCGGAAGAGGCGGAACCATGCTCCATTGGGACGGAGCCTCTTGGACCTCGGCGGTCGAGTCGGTACCCGAGTGGGCGATTCCCGGGCTATGGGCTGACGACTCCTCGCTCTGGGCACTGGGCTCGGTCCATCGGACGGACGCGTCCTTCGAAGTCTCGTGGTCCAGCCTCATTGCCCGGCAGGTGAACGAGCAATGGTTCGCAGACGAGATGCCCACCGAGGCGTATCTCCCAGCCATCGCGGGCGCGAAGCTCGAGCGACCTCTGGGTCGCCGGCCAGCAGGGACAAGCGTTCCACTGGGACGGCAGCAGCTGGTCGCCGGCGCCTTTCGGCACCGACCAGGACGTGATCACAAGGCTATGGGTCGGAGAAGGCCTTGCCGTTGGCGTCGGCCACTCCGGCGAGTTCGGGCACTACACGCCCCACGCTTGGCGCTGGGATGGAGCGGCTTGGTCGGAGTTCGAAATCACCGCTCCGGCAGGCTCGATGTTCCATGCCGTCTGGGGCACTGGAATTGATGACCTGTGGGTCATTGCAACGGTCGAGACGTCCCCCTACCAGTCCTCCATCCTCCACTTCGACGGCACGGCGTGGACGAAAGCCACCGAGGTCTCCGGTTGGCTCACAGGTGTCTGGGGTTCGAGCGCCACCGACGTCTGGGCCGTCGGCTCGACCGCAACCACCGACTACCTCCTCCAGACCGGCGGCTCTGGCCTCCTCCTGCACTGGGATGGAACCAGTTGGTCGAACGTCCCGATCACGGCAGACCCGCTGTGGGCCGTCTTCGGCACGTCCTCGTCGGACGTTTGGGCCACTGCCTATTCGGTCGGCACGGGTGGCCAGGCTGTACTGCATTGGGACGGCGCGACCTGGACTTCGCTCGACTACGGCTCTGACGTCTTCCTTAGGTCCATCGCCGGCAACTCGACCGACCTGTGGTTCGCCGGCTTCCTCGGTCCCACCCTCCACTACCGCCGTTAGCGCCGTGCTCTGCGAGGAAACGGGGAATCGGCGCACTACCCGGAGAACTCGTGGCTCTGCTCGAGCGTGTACCAGGAGTGCGTGTGCTGGGCCCCCACGCGCTCCACGAGGTCCAGCGCCGCCGGCCGCGCCCCGCTGCTGCGCGCGGCCTTGATCGTGTCGAGGTCGCGCCAGGTGGTCTCTATCCGCCAGGAGCCGTCCTGCCCGCGCAGGAGCTCGGAGTGCAGGAGCCCCTCCGGCCTGGGCCCTTCGGCCATCCGCCGGTAGCCGTCGAGGAACTCGCCCTCACGGGCGGGATCCACCTTGGCATCGACGACGGTGATGACGCGAGCAGACATGGTGGCTCCCTTCGGCGCGGCACAGAGATGCCCAAGCGAAGGGATTCGTTTCGCGCGGTGACCTACGGCTGCCAGGCGCGCCGGGCTTCCTCGGCGTGAGCGCCGTCCGGGAACCGCTCCAGGTACAGGCGCCAGCTCGCCTCCGCCCCGGCCCTGTCCCCGCTCGCGTTCTGACACGCCGCCATCGCGAACAGCGCCTCCTGGCGGACCTGGGCGCTCGCCGCCTCCATCGCCACCACCTCCTGGAACGTCTCCACCGCTGCCGCGCTCCGACCTGGCAGGGCACACAGCAGCCGCGCGCGAACGACCTGCACCTCCGGGAGCCGCGCATCGCCGGGATAGCGAAGACGGAACTGGTCGGCGGCGGCAATGGCCTGGTCGAACCGGCGCGCCGTCACCAGTACCCGCAAGACGCCAGCCCTGCCTCCGGCCCGAGCGCTCCGCTCGGAAATCGCCGCGCCAGCTCGCCGAACCGGTCGAGGGCGCCGTCGACGTCGCCTGACTTCTCGGCCGCCAGCCCGAGCAGGTAGACGGCATTCTCCGCCGCCAGGCCCTCTCCCCTCGCCATCTGCCGGTAGCATTCGAGGCGCGAGGGTCCCTCCGGCGAGGCGTCGCAGGTCGTGCTCGGCGAGCCGCCTGAAGCGAGCGAAGGCGCCGCCCGCGCCAACCGGGGATCCGTAGAGAGCAACTGCTCACCCGAGGCGACTTCGACGCTCTCTCCTTGGGCAGGCTCGACGCGGACCCGCCCCTCGGTGACGTCGACCAGCGTCCGCTCCGGCAGCACCTCCACCGAGAAGCGCGTGCCGACCACCACCACGCGAACGTGCGGCGTGATGACCGCGAACCGGCTGCCCTCCTGCTGCTTGCCGACCTTCGCGCGGAGGCTTCCGGATAGCAGGATGACCTGCCGGGTGGTGTCGCCCGACGATGCGAGGACGTCGAAGGCAGCGTTGCGCGAGACGTCCAGGGTCACGTCGGATCCGATGGCGACGTGGCGCGAGTCATCGGCGACCGGCGGCTGAGGGAGCGCGGCCCAGACCACCACGCCACCGACGGCTGCGGCGGCGGCCATTGCGACCGCCAGGATCGGTACGAGGCGCCGGGCCGGACGCTGGACCGTGTCCTGGGCCACCCGGCCCCGAGAGCTGGTCGAGGGCTCGGGGCGCAGGCTCGTGCACCGCGCTCGCGTCGGCGAGCAGCGCCTGCGTTCCGGGGCGTCCCCACTTCTCGGGCGGAGGCTTCATGTCAGCGTTCATGAGACACCGTCCCGTGCCAGCGATTGCTCCCGCAGTGCCTGCCGCTCGACGTGCCCTTCGAACTCCTCACGCGCGCGCAGCAGCCGGCTCCAGACCGTCTTCACCGGGCAATCGAGGATGGAGGCGATCTGCTCGCCCGTCAGCCCCTGGAGCTCGTGGAGGATGAAGACGGCTCGCTTCTTCTCCGACAGCCGATCGAGCGCCGCGTAGACCACTTCGCTCGCCTCGGCCTTCTCGAACTCGGTCGCCGGAGTCCGGTCGCTCGCCCGGTTCGCGGCCGCGTCCAGCCCCACGAAGCGGCGCAGCCTGGCGCGGCGACGCGCGCCAGCCACGACCTTGATGGCGATGGCGCACAGCCAGCCTCTGCCCGCCACTTCGTCCAACCCGTCCAGCTTGCGCCAGGCGACCACGAACACCTCGTGGCAGAGGTCGTCCGCGTCCATCCCTGGCCCGGCAAGGCGCACGATGAGCTTGCGCACGGCACACGCGTGCGCCGCGTAGAGGCTCCTCGAATTGCCGAGCCTTGTCGTCGCTCAAGTCAGGCGGCCCTCGCCCAAGGAGTGCCGCGCGCAGGCGAAAACCCTCACCAAATCTTCACCCGCAGGCCCGCAAGCGCGTGCAGCCGGAAAAGCCCAAGGGTCAGGCCCGGTTCCGCGCCCTCGACGAACAGGCGGTCCTCGGCGAAGCGCAGCCAGCCCTGGAGGGAGAGCACCAGGTCGACGCGCTCGACGACTTCGAAGGCCGCCTCGGCGCCGACGCCGAGCTCGGCGCGGTAGAGCGTGGCCACGTCATTCTCGAGGAAGCCGGTGGAGCGCGCCTCGACGCGCGACCCGCCCGCGCCCGCCACCACGTCGATCCGGCCGCCTTCGAGCTGGAGGATCAGGACGCGCGCCAGGATCGCCAGGCGCTGGGTGCCCGCGGAGATGCTCCCGCGCCCGGCCTTGATTCCGACGTCGGTCGCTAGCGCGAAGTCGAGGAGGAGCTCCAGCCGAGGCACCACCACGACGCCGAACCGGGCCTCGCCCTCCCAGGCGGAGCTCGAGCCGTTGGCCTCGAGTGCACCGCCGCCGAAGAGGTATGCGTTCAAGCGGAAGGGAATGGCGGGTGCTGGCTCAGCAGGGATTGCCGGTGCCTGGACGGTCTCGGTTGGCCTGGGCTCGGAGGACGGATCGGCGGCCAAGGCAGGCGGAGGAGGAGCGACGGGATCCAGCTTGGAGGCCGGCTCGGGGGCTGGATGGGCGACGGCCGGTGCAGGCTCTTCGACGGTCCCGGGCGCGGGTTCCTCGGGTGGTGGAGTGGGCGGCGTCTCCGGAACCGACGGCTCGGCGCTGGGCGATGGAATGGGCCGAGGCTCGCGGCGGTCAGGCTTCTCGCTGCGAGCCTCGGGTTCCGCGGCGGTAGCGGGAAGTGGAATCGCGCCGCTCCAGCCCAGCCCTGAGAGCTGTCCCTCCACCAGCAGGGCGATCGTGCGCGCCGACTCGCGGCAGTCGGCGTCCCGATTCGAGAGCCGGCGAGTGGCGACCGCCGTCGCCGGATGACGGACAAGCCGCAACTCGAAGTCGCGGTCTGACACCTTGGCCAGCCGAACGACCATCGCGCCTTTCTCGGGCGCGCCGGAGCGAACGCGCTCCGCCCCGAGGCGGTCGGAGAGAGCGCGGCGAAGCTCGGCGTCCGAGGGGCAGGCAAGGTCGGTGGCGGGGACGAGCCAGACCGGCTCGGGCTGGACGGCGAGCGTCACGAGCGCGAGGAGCGCGGCGGCGAACGATGGGGGCACGGCCCCGCACTCTAGACAAAGACGAGTCGAGGACAAGAGAGGTGCAGCCAACGCTGCGATTTCACGGCCGATATGCCTCCGGTCGTCCTTGCGAGAAAATGCTGGAGGTATTCCCGCGGCGCAGGGCACTCCATCTTCAGAGACGAGAGCATCCGGGAGGGTGTCGATGTCACGGTGGCTGGGGTTTCTGGTTCTGCTTGGCACGCTCGGCGCGTGCCGCATCGACACCAACCTCGGGGACGACCGGCGCGACGCCGACGTGGCCGGCGGCACCGATGCCGCCGTCTCGGACGCGAGCCATCCCGCCGATGCGCAGGCGACCGACGCAGAGGTGGCCGATGCAGGGAGCCGTTCCGACGCGGCGGACGCCACGCTGGGTCCGGACGCAGGCGCTTCCGTCCTCGGGCCCTGCGAGTCCATGAGCTGCGACGGCGCGGGAGGCTGCACCCGCGCCCCCAAGCCCAAGGCCACCTACTGCGGAAACAACTCCTGGTGCGACGGCGTCTCCACCATCTGCCCGCCCGGCACTTCGGACTGGGAGACCGCGCCCGGCAGCCACTTCTACTGGGCTCGTCCCCACCCCATGGGCGAGGACCTCTACGGTCTCTGGAGCGGTGCGTCCGACGACGTGTGGGCCGTCGGAAGCCACGGGGTCGCGCTTCACTGGGACGGGAATGCCTGGAGCCGCGTTGAGACGGGGACGCAGGAGCGCCTTCACGATGTCTTCGGCTTCTCGCCCAACGACGTCTGGGCCGTCGGAACGCACGACACCCTGCTGCACTGGGACGGCGTGGCCTGGAGCCCGATCGTCACCGGCTTCTCCGACTCGTTTCAGTATCTGGGCGTGTGGGGCCGCTCCTCCTCGAGCGACCTCTGGGTGGTCGGATTCTCTTGTGGTCCCGATGGCCCTTTTGCGGCCTCTGACAATCCTCCGGTCGTGATTCATTGGGACGGCGCGCGGTGGATGGAGGTCGAGGTTCCACTGCATCGTCACGGATTCAATGCCATCACCGGCTCGACCACGGGCGACGCATGGCTCGTCGGTCCCTACGAGACCTTGAAATGGGACGCAGCGGGGACCTTCTGGTCGGTGCTGGCTGGGAGCGGCGGGATCACGGACGTCTGGGCAGACTCCTCGGGCGAGCTTCTGGAGCGTCACCGCCGCGGCGAGCGGCATCTTCCGCTTTGGTGAAACCTGGAGGTCCATCGAGCAACCGAGAGCCGAGACCAATTCCATCTGGGGAACTGGGCCTGCGGACATCTGGGTCGCAGGGAGCGACAGCACGAACGGCGCCCAGGCAGGCAGCGCCATCGTGCACTGGGACGGCAGTGCTTGGAGCGAACGGGCGCTGCCGGGCAAGCGACTCAAGCGGATCCGCGGCATCTCCAGCGCCGACGTCTGGGCCGTCGGCGACTCCGGCACCCTTCTGCACTGGGACGGCACCTCGTGGACATCGGCCTCGGAGATCGTCTCGGACTTCGGCACCGCCGGCGTCTGGAGCGACGCGGGCGAAACGTGGATGGTCGGCTCGGTTCAACGAGTCGATGAGAAGTTCTGGTTCTCCTATTCCGGCGTCGCGCTCCAGCGGGACGGAACGGGCTGGAAGGAGCTTTCCAGCGGCCTGGATGCCAGGCTCTCTGCAGTCTGGGGCATCGACTCGCACGACCTGTGGGCCGCGGGCGACCGGCGGGCCTTTCACTGGGACGGCGCCACATGGCAAGCCTTCGAAGTGGCCGCGAACGACCAGGCCATCACCGGTCTGTGGGGCAGCAGTTCAACGAACCTCTGGGCCATCGGCAGCACCTCCGACTCGGCCCCCAAAGCCTGGCACTGGAATGGTGCGGCCTGGTCCGAGAGAGACGTCGCTGCACCCTCAGGAGCCAAGCTCGTCAGCATCTGGGGCACCGCCGCGAACGACATCTGGGTCGTGAACGAGGGAGGCGTGGTCCTTCACTTCGATGGCGGCACCTGGGCCCAGGTGATGAGCCAGCCCTACCCGTTGAGCCGCGTCTTCGGTACTGGGAGCTTCCGACGTCTGGGTTGCCGGAGCGAAGTCGGTCTCGGCGGGCTGGGAGGGGCACCTGCTTCACTGGAACGGCACTGCGTGGACTGACTTCCAGACCTCGGAGGTGCCGCTGCTGGCGCTGGGCGGCACAGGACCGACCGATGTCTGGGCGGCTGGGCGCGAGTATGGCCCGCGACAGGAATGGCCTCCGCCGCCAGGGCGGACCGCGCTCCTGCGATGGAGTGGAACGACCTGGGGCGATGTCTCCTACGGGTCCGACGCGGCCATCTCTGCGATCTGGGGCAGCGGGCCTGATGACGTGTGGTTTGCTGGCGAGCGCCCCGCGCTCCTCCACTACCGCCCCTGAACGAAGGAGCTCCGATGTCGGTCGGCCCCATCCACTGCAAGTGGCTGATGGTCGTGCTGTTGATCAGCACGTTTGCCGCGTGCCGCGTCGACACGAGCCTCGGGGACGACCGAGCCGATGCCGAGTTTACCGCGGGAGCGGACGTGGCCGCACCGACGGATGACGCCGCGGTCGAGCCGGCTGATGCTGCGGTCGAGCCTTTCCCATTTCCTTCCAACGCGCCATTCGGCCGAGTTGGAGTCATCGGCGGCCCTGCTAAAGATAGGCAGCTACTTTGTGACATGACTTTTCCGATGGGCGCTGGCCCAAACGCCAAGGCGCCCGCCCGCGCCGGCACGAGGCCGGCGATCCGGGGGGCGCCCTCATCTGCCTACAACCCAGCTGCCTACACCCCGACGTCGGCCTACTTCCTGGGCGGCATCATCGGCAGGTACTTCTTGAACGGCGGGATGACCATGTTCTCCATGATCCCGTAGCCCACCTTGCCGTTGCACTTGATCTCCATGACGGTGTCATCGAGCCCGTGCACCTCGTTGGCGACCTTGGGGTCCGCGACGTTCCAGCTCTCCCCGTCCGCCCAGCTCTTCCCCATCCACTTGCCGTGGCGGAAGTCCTTGGTGCCGACGTAGCCGCCGCCGCGCAGGTACATGGTGGTCGAGCTCGCGCAGCTCCATCTCGTACCGGCTCTTGTCCATGCCGATGACGGTGAACTTGCCGCCGCTGGTGCGCAGGCTGCGCTCGTGGAACTTCCAGTCGTGCTCCATCCCGACGATCGGGATCTGCCGCCGGTCGGAGTCCATCCTCGGCACGATGTGCCCGGTCAGCCGGGTGATGGTCCCGTCGTCCTTCTCGATGAGGTAGCCGGCCATCGCGAAGTCGTCGAACTGGAAGGTGAACCAGTCGATCATCATCCCCACGTAGGGCGCGGTGTCGGAGGCCTGCACGCCCTCCTCCGGCGCGCCCACGCCCATGCGGATGCCCCAGCTGTGGTCGCGGTTGGCGACGAAGTCCTTCTCGTTGATCGGGTAGGTCACGCCGTCCAGCTTCACCCAGCCCTTGGCGTGGCCCATCTGCGCGTAGCGGCAGGCGTTGACCACGGTCCGACCGAACTGGCGCTCGAAGTGCGGCTGCTCCTCCGCCGGCTGGAAGTCGCCCACGAACTCGAGGTCGTAGGAGAGCCCCTGTGCGTTCTCGCCCATCGCCACGTGGATGCGCCGGAACGGCTCGATGACCTGCATCGCGAGCGGGCCGACCGCGACCTCGTCGATCTTCGGCCGCAGCTCGCGCGAGAGCCGCACGTTGACCTGCCGGCTGTTCTCCAGGTTCAGGCAGCCGTAGCCGTCCATCACGTTGCGGTTCGGGTAGACGCCGAAGCCGGTGGCGAGCACGAACTTGCCGCTCTTGTCGTGGATGTTGAACCACAGCTTCTCGGTCCACGCCTTGTCGCTCGTCTCCGGGTGGTCGAAGGTCGAGACGACCTGGTGGCACGTCAGCTCGTCGAACTTGGTCAGCATGTCGTTCTCCAGTTCAGGGAGTCGTGTTCCGGTCCTACGCGGCCGTGGCCTCGACGGCCCCAGCCTTGGCGCTCTTGGCCTTCTCCCGCTTCTCAGCGTCCACCACCTCGTCCGGCGTGAGCCTGCGGACGAGGCCGTGGTCGGCGTCGAGCATCAGCCAGTCGCCCGTCTTGAGCGTCTTGGTGGCGCCCTTGACGTTGACCACCGTCGGCAGCCCGTACTCGCGGGCGACGACCGCGCCGTGGCAGAAGGCGCTGCCCACCTCCGTCACCAGCCCGGAGATGAGGTTGAAGTACGGCGTCCAGCCCACGTCGGCGCTCGGCGCGACCAGGATCTCGCCCGGCTGCAGCGCCTCGCTCTCGTCCGCCGAGTGCGCCACCCTCGCCCGCCCGGTCGCAACGCCCGGGCTCACCGGCTTGCCGCGCAGCTCGCCGGCGATGCTCTCGCTGAGCACCTCCTCGGAGAGCGGCTCGGGGATGCCGATGGAGACCACCGGGTACTCGAAGGCCTGCTGGCGCTGCAGCGCGTCGCGCCGCAGGGCCGCCTTCTTGGGCAGCTCCGGATCCTCGCCGCGCGCGATGCGGCCCAGCTCGGGGTGGGTGAAGAAGAAGACGTCGTCCTCGTTCGCGAAGACGCCCTCCGCCACCAGCTTCGCGCCCAGCTGCCGATAGGCCTTCTTGAAGCGGTCGTTGACCATCACGAGCATGTTCTTGGTGTACTCGCGGTTGACGACGCCCTTCTTGGCCTTCTCCAGCGCCCAGCGGATCGACCCGCTCTTGGGCTGCGGCGGCTCCGGCTTCTTCGCCGGCGGGTTGGTGTTGAGCTTGGTCGGCGTGGTCTTGGTCCGCCGCCGCCCGATGAGCGAGGCGCGCAGCCCCGCCGCCAGCGGCAGCGGATCGTCGCCCCAGCCCTTCTCCATCAGGTCCAGCTCGCGGTAGGCCCGGTGGCCCCAGCGGGTCAGGTAGTTGCGGAAGGCGCCGCCGGCGCGTCCCGAGTCGGCGCTCTGGAGCCAGGCGAGCGCAGCAGGCGCGTCGACGTCGAGGAACCTGGCCTGGACGTCGGGGACCAGCTCCAGGTGATCGAGCACCTCTTCCAGCTCGCGGATGAGCTTGGCGCTGACCACCTCCCCGGCGTGCGCCAGCATCCCGGACATCAGCGCTTCCTTCTCCTCCACCGTCCCCGGGCTCTTGGCGAGCATCCCCTCGAGGACGCCGGCCATCACCGCCGAGCCGGAGGAGACCTGCAGGTGGACGCGGTAGGTCTCCCACAGGAACGGCAAGGCCTGGTCGATGGCCGCCCAGGCTTCGCGAGCCGAGTCCGGCGCCGGGATGGCGAAGCGCGCGATGGCCGCCTCGTGGTCGCGCATCACCTGCGGCCCCTTGAGCAGGTAGCGGCCGAAGCGCACGCCGTTGAGGGCGCGCTTGAAGCCCGAGACCTTCTGGGCGCGGGCGACGACCTCGGGGACCACGCGGCCGACGATGGTGGTGCAGGCCACCTCCGGCGAGGCGCCGGCCACGCCGCAGTTGAACGGCATGAAGGCGACCATGTCGATGAACATGTGGCCGTTGAAGATGCCGACCCAGGTCAGCTCCTTCTTCACCTCCGGGTGCGTCCCGGAGGCGTGCCACATCGCCTGGCTGCCGAAGTCGATGCCGTAGCCGGTCACCGACAGGGTCAGCGGGCAGTTCGCGCCGGAGAGCATCTCGCCGATGTTGGCGGTGGTGTAGACGTGGTCGGCGCCGGGGCAGAAGTCGAGCTCGTGCAGGTCGCCGGCGGTGACGGTGATCGGCCGCGCCTGCAGCCAGAAGAGCTCGCCCTTGGCGTCGAAGGCCCACTCCATGTCCAGCGGCTTGCCGAAGCCCTCCTCGGCCTTCTTGGCGCGGCTGACGAGCTCGGCGAGCTGGGCGTCGGTGAGCACCGCCTCGCCGCCGGCGAGCTCGGTGCGCACCGGCTTGCCCTCGCGGTTGACCGAGTAGTGATCCGGGGTCGCCCGGCCGCTGACCAGGGCTTCGCCCAGCCCCGGGACGGCGTCGATGGCCATCCGGTCCTTGCGGCCGCTGATCGGGTCGAGCGTGAAGAGCACGCCGGCGCAGTGCGCGTCGACCATCCGCTGCACGACGACGGCCATCTGCTTGGCGCCGGGCGTGGCCATCCCGCCGGTGCGGTAGCTGGCGGCGCGCGGGCTGTGCAGCGAGTTGAGGCAGTGGTCGATGGCCTTGCGGAAGGCCAGCTCGCCCTCGACGTTCAGGACCGACTCGTACTGTCCGGCGAAGGAGGCCTGCTCGCCGTCCTCGCCGAGCGCGGAGGAGCGGACCGCGACCTTGCCGCCGAGGGCGCGGTAGGCAACGAGCACCTCGTCGACGATCTCGCCGGGCTCGGCGCCGATGATGACGAAGCCGGGCGGGACGCGGAAGCCGAGCTCGAGCAGCTTGGCGAGTCCGGAGGCCTTGCCGCCGGCGAGCGCCGAAGCGGCCTTCTCGAGCGGGAGGATGGTCGGGCTGTGCGTTTGCATGGCCGCCCACTCTCTGGGAGAGCGCGTTTGGACGCCAGAGCCAGCGAGGGCGAACCGTGCGGATCCGCACGGCGGCGGCGAACTCGGGGCGGCCGGCAAAAAGCGTCGAGTTTTCAGCAGGATGCACAGGGCCCCGCTTCGGGGCTTGGCCTACTCCTCGCCCCGCTTCCAGCCTTCGACCGTCTTGAAGTCGTAGGCCGGGTAGTCGTTGACGACGACCAGCTTCATCTTGGGCAGCGCCTCGAGGCGCTTGCGCTGGGCATCCTCGAGGCGGACCCCGCTGTAGCCGCCCCGCAGGTGGAGGGCGCGCAGGTTGGGGAACGCGCCGGGCTGGCACAGCGCCTCGACCCAGCCCGCCACCACCTGCGGCCGCTCGCTGAACTGCGCCATGGAGGTGCCCAGGCCCAGGAACTCGAGATCGGTCAGGTGGGGCGCCATCCCGCGCAGGCCCTCGCCGGTGAGGTCGTTGCCTTCGAGGCTGAGGTTCTTGACGCCCGCCAGGCCCGGCGCGAGCGCGACGGCAGCCTTGTCCGACAGCCCGTTGGCCTCGACGCGCAGATAGCCGATCTCGCGCAGCGGCAGCGCGACCAGCTCGGCGATGGTGGCCAAGGTCTTCTTGCGCAGCGAGGTGATCTCCACCGTGAGCCGCGGGTGGATCCAGCGGATCTGCTCGAAGCCCTCGATGAACCGCGGCGCCTCGCAGGTGACCCAGGACGGCAGGCCGTCCTGGCCGAACTGGTAGTTGCGCAGGAACTCGCGCGCGGGCCCCACCAGCTTTCCACCCAGCTTCTTCCGCAGCGCCCCGCTCTTCTCGATCTGCTCATCCGTGGGCGACTCGAGCAGGGAGAGCTGGAGGTACTCGCCTCGCGGGTCGCCCTTCTCCAGAAGAAGGTCGGCGAAGACGCGCAGCGCGTCGAGGTCGTCCGGGTTCTTCCAGAAGGCGGCGCGGAAAGCAGCCTCGGCCTCGCTCACGCCGCCGGCACCCGCCGGCCTGGCGCCCTTCTCGACCATCGCTGGCTTCTCGGCCTTCGCCGGCCTCTCGGCCTTGGAGTCCTTCGACGGCTTGGCGGGTGCTGCAGCGTCCGCGGCCCCCGCCTTCTCGACGTAGCCCTTCTTGGTCTTCTCGCCGACGAGCTTGTCGTGGAGCTTCTGGGCCTTGGCCTCGTCGCCCTCGTCCTTCATCGTCACCTGGCCGGCAGCGCCGATGCGCCCGTAGCGCGTCAGCACCTTGCCGCCCTCGGTCCAGACCTCCCAGAACTTGCTCGACGTGCCTTCGACGAACTCGAAGTAGCGCTTGGACATGGCAGCCCCCAAAGTGAGTGGGGCCAGGTTCCGAATCCGAAAACTCGGCGGTTTTCGGATTCGGAACCTGGCCCCGCGAAAAGAAGTCCGAGCAGCTCCGACCCCGGTGGCGACGAGCAGAAGCCGAACCCCCTCCCGCAGTTTGGGAGGGGGCCGGGGGGAGGGCCGCGTCAGCTCGACGGGTGCACGCCCGCCTGCACGCCCGCCATCGCCCGGAGCTTGCCCAGCTCCTCGGCAATCGCGTCCACCGTGTAGCGAATCTGCTTCTCGCTGTGCAGCGACGACAGGAAGAAGCGCAGGCGCGCCGCGCCCTCGTCGACCGCCGGGTAGACGATGGGCTGGACGTTGATGCCGCGATCGCCCAGGTGCTGCGAGAGCTGCAGCGCCATCATCGAGTTGCCGACGATGACCGGGATGACCGCCGAGCCGTCGGAGAGCCCGGTGTCGATGCCCTTGGCCTTGGCCAGCGTCAGGAAGAGCCTGCAGTTGTCGTGCAGCTTCTTGACCACCTCGGGGTGCGCCTTGAGCTTCCCGGACCGCGCCGAGCGCCGCGCCGGAGTTGGCCGGCGAGAGGCCCGCGGAGAAGACGAAGCCCGGGGCGCTGTAGCGGATGTAGTCCACCATCGCCCGGGTGCCGGCGATGTAGCCGCCGCAGCTGGAGAAGCTCTTGGAGAGCGTCCCCATCCACAGGTCGACGTCGGTGCGCTTGATGTTGAAGTGCTCGCCGATGCCGCGGCCGGTGGCGCCCATCACGCCCATCGAGTGCGCCTCGTCCATGAACAGCAGGAACTTGTGCTTCTCGCGCAGCTCGATGAACTTCGGCAGGTCCGGGTAGTCGCCGTCCATCGAGTAGACGCCCTCGATGGCCACCAGCACCTTCTTGTAGTGCGGGCGCAGCTGGGTGAGCAGCTTGTCCAGGGCCTTGTAGTCGTTGTGCGGGAACGGCCGGCGCTTGGCGGGCGAGAGCGTCGCGCCCTGCTGGATGGAGTTGTGCGCCAGCGAGTCGTGGACGATCAGGTCGCCGTCGCCCATCAGGAAGCCGATGACCGTCTCGTTGGTCGCGTGGCCGGCGGTGAAGACGACGCTCGCCTCGCAGCCCATGAAGCTGGCGATCTCGCGCTCCAGCTCGCCGTGGATGGGCTTCTCGCCCGAGGCCACGCGGCTGGCGGAGACGGACGTGCCGTAGCGGTCGACGGCGGCCTTGGCGAGGGCGGAGACGTTCGGGTGGCCGGAGAGGCCGACGTAGTTGTAGCCCGAGTAGTTGATCATCTCCTTGCCGTTGACGATCGACGTGTCGCGGGCGACGCCGTCGTTCACGTTGAAGTACGGGTTGCGCAGCCCCGCCTTCGCCGCGGCGTTGAGCCGCTCGTAGAGCGCCTCGACCTCGGGGAACCGCTCGACCTTGTAGTAGCGCTCGTCGATGGGCCCGCTGGACGCCGCGGGCAGGACCTCGGGCTGCGCTTGAGTCGCGACTGCGGCCGGAGCGTTCGGCGCGGGGGCCGACGGCGCGATGACGTTGCGAGCCGCGGGAGCCGCCGCCGGAGCGAAGACGGCGCCCTTGACCGCCTCGCCCTTGAGGTCGATGAGCTTGGCGCGGGCCTCGGTCATCACCGCCAGCAGCCGCCCCTTGTCGTCCTCGTACTGGATGGACCCCACAACCGTGTCGCCGGCCGACTGGTCGAGCACCAGCGTGCACTTGACGCGGCCGGTGAGCGGCGCGTGCTGGACGTAGCGCTTGAAGCCGACCGGCAGGGCAAGCCGCTTCTGGTGCGCCCACAGGTAGTAGAGGACAAGCTGGAAGCTGGAGTCGACGACCAGCGGGTCGATCTCCCACTTCTCGCGCTCGGTCCCGCTCATCCACTCGGCGGGCAGCGACGAGCGGACCCAGCCGACGATGTGCTTGGCCCCCAGCTCCTCGACGAGCTCGATGCCGCGCAGGCGCGGGCCGTGGAAGGCCACGTCGCGGTAGAAGTCCTGCAGCGCCATCGGCAGCGAGCCCCCGCGGACCGGGTTCTCGGGGGTGACGGTGAGCCGCGCCATCGCGCCGTCGGAGACCACCGCCTGGGCGCGGTAGGCCACCCGGCCGTCGCTCTTGAGCTCGAGCTGCATCGGGCCGTCGCCCTTGATGCGCAGGTCGGCGGTCAGCGAGACGGGCTTCTTCACCTCGACGCCGTTGTAGAGCTGCAGGTCGCGCAGCTCGAGCGCCTGGGCGCCCACCTGCTCGCGGGCGAGGCTGCCCAGAAGATCGACCGCGGAGGCCAGCGGCAGCACCGGCGTGCCCTTGACGCGGTGATCGTCGAGGAACGGGTGCGTCTCCAGCGACAGGTCGAAGCCGGCGCGGACCTCGCGGCGGGCCGGCGGATGGACGATGGACAGCAGCACCTCGCCGTCGTCCTTGTCCTGCAGCTGGCGCCGGAACGCGGCCAGGCCGGCGTCGTCGGTCACGAACGGCACGCCTTCCTTCTTCATCACCGCGCGCAGCGGCGCGGGGATGGACAGGCCCATCCCGCTGGACTCCCACGGCGGCCAGGCGAGCGAGGCGGCGCGGACGCCGGGGCGCAGCTTGGGCAACGAGACCATGATGCGGTTCAAGAGCTCGTTGGCGGCCGAGTAGTCGGTCTGGCCGGCGTTGCCGAAGCGGCCGGCCCAGGACGAGAAGGCCACCACGAACTTGAGCGGGTCGGCGGCGGTGGCGCGCAGCACGTTGAGGGTGCCGGCGACCTTGACGTCCAGCACCTCGCGGACGTCCTCCATCTTCTTGTCGGCCACGCGCTTGTCGTGGATGACGCCGGCGGAGAGGACGACGCCGGTGATGGGGCCCAGCTTCTGGCGGGCCGCCTCGAGCGCCGCGGGCAGATCCGCCCGGCGCACGTCCCAGCGCACGTACTCGACGCCGCGGGCGCCGGCCTGGCGCATCGCGGCCAGGTTGCGGTCGACCTCGTCGCCCGGCTTGGAGTCGCGGCTGCCGGCGATGATCAGCGCGCAGCGGGTGCGCGCGGCGAGGTCCACGGCGATCTTCGCGCCGACGCCGCGCCCGCCGCCGGAGACCAGCACCACCGACCGCTCGTCGATGGGCAGCGCGCGGGAGGCGTCGTCAGGCAGCTCGGCCAGCGCGACCACGTGCCGCTTGCCCTGCTTGAAGGAGATCTCCACCTCGCGGTCGGCGCTGGAGAGCTCTTCGAAGATCTGCTCGGCGGTGACGTCGGCGGCCTGGGCCAGGTCGACGTCGATGGCCTTGACCTGCGCGTCCCACTCGCGGGAGAGCGCCTTGGCGAAGCCCGAGAGCGCGGTCTGCCAGACGGAGTTGCCGCCGCCGTCGGTCAGGCCGAAGGTGCCGCCCAGGCCGGTGATCACCGCGAAGGAGAGCGGCTTGCCGGCGGCGAGGTTCGCGGCCATGCGCCAGACGCTCGGCACGGGGTCCGGCCACTTGGCGGCGCCGGCCTTGAGGAAACCGGCGACCGGAGCGGCGAGCGAGACGTCGGCGACGTGCAGCACCGCCGCGGGCTTGACGCCGGCGCGGCCGAGCTCGGCGAACAGGCCGTCGACGTGCTCGGCTTCGCGCGGCCAGCGCAGCCGCAGCACGCCCTCGGACTCCTTCTTCACGCCGTCGAACGGCACGCCCAGCTGGACGGCCGCGACCGGGCGGCCGGCGAGCGTCAGGCGGGCGACCAGCGCCTCGCCGAGCGCGCCGCCGTCGGTGGTGACCAGGGTCCAGGAATCGGTGGGGACCGGCACCGCGCGCCAGGCGGAGCGGGCCTTGGGGGTCAGCGTCGGACGGTAGCGGCGCAGCTGGCCGGCCTTGGGCTCGGCGGCGGCAGCCGCGGAGTCGGTGGCCGCCGGAGCGGGAGCGCCCGCGCCGGCGTTGCCCTCGATGAAGGTGACCAGGTCCTGGATGGTGGTCTTCTGGTTCAAGAGCGACTGCGGCACCTCGCCCAGGCCGGGGAAGGCCGCCTGCAGCCCGGAGACGAGCTCCATCATCATCAGCGAGTCGAGGCCGAGCTCGCCGACCAGGCTCTGCGAGGCCTTGAGCGAGGCCTTCGGGAACGCGCTGACCTTGGAGACGGCGCCGAGCACGGCGTCGAGGATGTCTGCGCCGCCGGCAGCGGCCGCCGGAGCGGCAGGAGCCGCGCCGGCCTGGGGCGCCCGGGCGGGCGCCGCTGCGGCAGGCACAGCCGCCGACGCGGGGGCGAGAGCAGCGACGGGCGCCGCGACCGCAGGCGCCGCGGGCAGTACCTGCGGGGCGGCGGCAGCGGCGGCCTGGACCTGCGCCGCGGGGATGGGCTGGCCGGTCAGCATCGCCGTCTGGCGCGCGATGATGTCCGCGTGCTGGGCGAGGACTGCAGCCTGTTCACGGAAGAGCTTGATCAAATCGTCGGACACGGAGACCTCCGTCTTGTCGGACCCGACTGCCGAGCGCGAAGACACGGTCGGGGTGGCGACGGCAGCAGCGCCGGTCGCGCGGGTCGCCCAGTAGCGCTCGCGGACCAGCGGCGCCGCCGGCAGCGTGACCACCTGCCTCTGGGACTTGGGGTAGAGCTTCTCGTACTGGATGGGCTGGCCGAGCACCGCCAGCTGGCCGAGGGTGCGGTACATCTCCAGGCCGCGGTCGTCCTCGGCGGCGGCCATCGAGCCCGCGCCGCGGAAGGACGCCGGGTCGAGCGTGTTGGCGGCGAAGCTGGTGAGGGTGTTGCCGGCGCCGACCTCCAGGAAGTACTCGGCGCCCTTCTCCTGGCAGCGCGCGAGGGTGCCCTGGAAGTCGACCTGGCTGGTGGCGTGCTTGACGAAGATCTCGCGGGCCCGGGCGATCTCCTCGACGCTCTCCGGGTAGGGCGCTCCGGTGATGGCCGAGAGGACCGGGACCTTGGCCGGCTCGAGCGCCTGGCGCTCGACCAGCTTGGCGATGTCCGCCGCGACGCCCTTCATCAGGTGCGAGTGGAAGGCGTGGCTGACGCGCAGCTTGCGCGAGCCGATGCCGGCGTCCTTGAGCGCCGCCATCGCCGCCTCGACGGCCTTGGTCTCGCCGGAGATGACGGTCTGCTGCGGGTGGTTGGCGTTGGCGACGTTGACGCCGTCCTTGAGGTACCTGGCGACCGTGGCGGCGTCGGCGCGGACCGCGGCCATCGAGCCGGGGTCGGGCAGGTTCAGGGCGGCCATCAGGCGGCCGCGCTCGGCGACGAACTTGAGCGCGTCCTCGGGCGTCCACAGGCCACCGGCGGCCGCGGCGACGAACTCGCCCAGGCTGTGGCCGATGCACATCGCCGGCTCGATGCCCAGGTCGAGCAGGTACTCGTGCAGGGCCAGGCCCAGCGCGGCCATCACCGGCTGGCAGAACTGGGTCGCCTGCAGCTTCTCCTCGGCCTTCTCGGCGTCGCCGTTCTTCGGGTACAGCCAGGTGAGCAGCGGCTGCTCGAGCGCGTTGCCCAGGCTCTTCTCCAGCGAGAGCAGGCGGTTGCGGAAGACGTCCGAGCGGTCGAAGAGCCAGCGCATCAGCCCGACGCGCTGCGCGCCCTGGCCCGGGAACATGAAGGCGATCTTCGGCTTCTTCTCCCCTGCCCCGGCCGGCGTCACGTAGACCGACGGCATCAGCGCCAGCGGCAGCGGCTGGTCGCCCGACAGATTCTCGGCAGCGAGCTTGAGCTTCTCGATCAGCGACTCGCGGCTCTCGGCGACGACGGCCAGCTTGGCGGCGTCGTGCTGCCGGGTCGCGGTGAGCGTGTAGGCGATGTCGGTCAGCCGGTAGCCGGGGTTCTTGGCCACCGCGGTGGCGATCTCGTCGGCGTGGCGCGCCAGCATCGCGCGGTTCTCGGCGCCCAGGACGAACAGCTCGCGGCTCGGCTCCTCGACGGCGGCGCCCACCTGCACTTGAAGGCGCTGCTCGACGGGCGCCTCTTCGACGACCAGGTGGCAGTTGGTGCCGCCGAAGCCGAAGGAGCTCACGCCGGCGCGGCGGGGAGCGGCGCTGCGCCGCGGCCAGGGGATGGCCACGCGCGGGACGTCGAAGGGCCCCTTGTCCAGCTCGAGCAGCGGGTTGGGCGCGCTGTAGCCGGCCTGCGGCGGGATGGTCTCGTGGTGCAGGGCCAGGGTGGCGCGCATCAGGCCGGCGACGCCGGCGGCGCTCATGGTGTGGCCGATGTTGGCCTTCACCGAGCTGATCCAGACCTTGCCGTGCGGCTTCTTGCCACCCTCGGTGACCACCTCGCGCAGCGCGCCGACCTCGACCGGGTCGCCGACCCTGGTGGCGGTGCCGTGGCACTCGAACAACTCCACCGACTGCGGCGGCAGGCCGGCGTCGCGCCAGGCGCGGCGCACGCAATCGGCCTGGCCGAACTGGCTGGGCGCCATCGGGCCGTCGCTGGTCGAGCCGTCGTTGTTGATGCCGATGCCGCGGATGACGGAGTAGATCCGGTCGCCGTCGCGCAGCGCGGCGTCCAGGCGCTTGAGCACCAGCACCGCGGCGCCCTCGCCCTGCAGGAAGCCGTCGGCCTCGGCGTCGAAGGGCCGGCACTCGCCGCGCTTGGAGATGGCGCTGGCGCGGGCGAAGCCGATGAGGTTCTCGGGCGTCAAGTTGAGGTAGACGCCGCCAGCCAGCGCCGACTCGCAGGCGCCGGAGCGCAGGTAGAGCACCGCGTCGTGGATGGCGACGAGCGCCGAGGCGCAGGCCGCGTCGATGGAGAACGCCGGGCCGCCCAGGTTCCACAGGTGGGCCACGTTCGCCGCGGTCATGTTGAGCAGCGTGCCGGGGATGGAGAAGGCGCTGATGGGCTCGACGTTCTTGGCCGCGCGGGTGATGAGCTCCGCCGCCTCCGGCGAGGTCTCGCCCAAAGAGCCGCCCGCCATCTGCAGCGCCAGCGTGCGCGCCGAGAGGATGGTCCGGTACTCGCTGGAGGAGACGCCCAGGAACGTCCCCATCTGCGAGCGGTCGAAGTCGGGGCGCTCGAGCCCGGCGTCCTGCAGGGCCACACGCACCGCCTCGAGCAGCAGGCGGTGCTGGGGGTCCATCACCGCTACGCGGCGCGGCGCGATGCCGAAGTGGAGCGCCGCGAACTCGGAGACGCCGTCGACGAACGCGCCCTTGCGGACGTAGGTCTTGTCCAGCTCGCGGGGGATCTCGGAGTGGAAGAGCGCGTGGTTCCAGCGCTCGGCGGGGATGTCCTTGAAGCTCGACCGGGCCGCCTTGAGGTTCTCCCAGAACGTCGGGGCGTCGGGCGCGTCGGGGAACTGGCAAGCCATTCCCACGATGGCCACGCTCTTGGCGTCCACGGTGCTCGTGCGCTGAGAACTCATTCCCGCCTCCAAGAACTGCGAAACCCGGCGCAGCCGCCGGGCACCTCTGCGACACCCCGAGCTTGTCGAGGGGCCAGCTCGGTCCCTGCGACAACCCGACCCTCGACAAGCTCGGGGTGTCGGCAGGGGCTACTGCGCCTTCACCTCGGCGATCACGTCGGCCAGGTCGCCCAGCGTCTGCACCTTCTGGAGCTTCTCCTCGGGCAGGTGGAGCTCCAGCTCCTCCTCGAGGAAGCCGATGACCTCCATCATCGAGACGGAGTCGATGCCCAAGCTCGCGATCTGCCGGTCGAACCCGAGGCCGTCGATCTTGGTCTGGGCGACCTCCCAGATCGCCTTGGAGAAGAGCTCGATGAACTTGGGGTCCCGCTGCGTCGTCATGTTCTGTCCTTGCTGATCGCCGGCCGTCTTGCCGGCACCTTGCTGATCGCCGGCCGTCCAGCCGACATTCTGTTGCCGGCTACCTGCCAGCCGATCGCCGGCCATCCTGCCGGCCCTCTGGTTTCCGATTGCCGGCCATCCGGCCGGCTTTTCCTAATCCTTCTTCCCCTCGTCGCTCTTCGCGTCGCGGCCCAGGGTCTTCATCAGCCCCTCGGCGCCGCGCTTGACGTTGTGCTTGACCCTCGCCATCACGCCGCGGCTCAGATGCTTGGCGAGCATGAGCGTCTCAGCGCTCTTGCCGTGGGTGCGCACGCCCTCCTGCCCCAGCGACTGCAGGAGGTACTGCTCGCGGGTCTTGCGGCGCTGCAGCTTGCCGCTGGAGGTCTTGGGCAGCTCGCCGGGCCCGATGAGGACCACGTCGCTGGCATTGAGGAACATCGCCTGCTGGACCCGCTGCTTGACCGCGGCGACGAGCTTCTCCTGGTCGGTCTCCTTGGTCTCCGCCACCACCACCAGCTCCTCGCTGGCGGTGCCGGGGATGGAGAACGCCACCACGTTGCCCTTGCGGATGCCCGGGACCTCGGCCACCTCCCACTCGATGCTCTGGGGGTCGTAGTTGCGGCCGTTGAGGATGATGAGGTCCTTCTTGCGCCCGGTGACATACAGCTCGCCGTCGGCGATGTAGCCCAGGTCACCGGTGCGCAGGCCGATCTCGGTGAAGGCCTCCTTGGTGGCCGCGGCGTTCTCGAAGTAGCCGGCGGTGACGCTGGGGCCCTTGTAGACGATTTCGCCGACGACGCGCTCGGGCGCCGGGGTGTCGTCGTCCTTGATGACCATCAGCTCGTGGCCGCCGAACGACTTGCCGCAGCTGACGAACTCGAGGGTGCCCTCCTCGGCGGCGTCGGCCTTGGCGGGGACCGCGCGGCCCTGGTCGTGCCAGGTCAGGGCGTCGATGACGTCGGTCTTCAGGCCCCGGCCCAGCTCGCAGAAGGTCATGGCCAGGGTCGCCTCGGCCATGCCGTAGCAAGGCAGGATGGCGCCCGGCGGCAGCTTGGCCTTGGCGAAGTGGTCGGTGAAGGCGCGCAGCGTGTCCGGGTGGTTCGGCTCGGCGCCGCAGCCCAGGATGCGCACGCAGGACAGGTCGAGCTTGGCCAGCTTCTCCTCGCTGGTGCGCCGGGTGGCGAGCGCGTAGGCGAAGTTGGGGGCGAAGGCCATGGTGCCGCGCACCCGGTGCATCGTCTCCATCCACAGCGTGGGGTGCTTCACGAAGGTCAGCGTGGGGATGTACGTCATCGGCATGTGGATGAAGAACGGCGAGAGCACGCAGCCGATCAGCCCCATGTCGTGGTACAGCGGCAGCCAGCTCACCCCCACGTCCCTCGGGGTGCACTTGAGCCCGTCGATCTGGATGGCGTAGCAGTTGGCCACCAGGTTGCCGTGCGTGACCATCACGCCCTTGGGGCGGCTGGTCGAGCCCGAGGTGAACTGCAGGAAGGCGACGTCGTCGGGCGTCAGGTGCGAGAGGTCGGGCTGGCCGGGGAGCTTCTCCTTGAAGTCCTCGACGCAGTGCATCGACTTGAGCGTCTTGACCTTGCCCAAGAGCGACCAGAGGACGGGCTGCACCTTCTTCTCGGTGACGAGCGCCTTGGCGCCGGCGGCCTCGAGGATGTGCTCCGCGGTCGCGACGTAGCTGTCGAGCTTGCCCAGGGACAACGGCGGGTACATCGGCACCGGGACGACGCCGACGGCGAGCGCGCCCATGAAGGTGAGCACGAACTCGTGGTTCTGCGGCAGTACCAGGCCGACCCGGTCGCCCTTCTTCAGGCCGCAGGCCAGAAGGTGCAGGCCGCGCTGGTCGATGGCATCCGACATCTGCTGGCGGTCGAACTCCAGCTCG
Source organism: Myxococcales bacterium (assembly GCA_049841135.1). GTDB lineage: Bacteria > Myxococcota > Myxococcia > Myxococcales > UBA5297 > JACRCT01. Next base: position 175,840 of record JASGHK010000001.1, on the reverse strand, counting down.
CCGCCGTCGGGCAGCAGGAACCGGTGGTAGCCCTCGAGGTCCGCGCCCTGGCGAACGGCCAGCGGGATGAGCGGCCCGGTCGGGGTGTGCAGCTTGGCGACTTCTGGGATCGGCCTCTTCATACGCCTCTCTCGGATCGGCCGGCCTGGTGCCGGCTCCTTGACTCGCCGGCCTCGCGCCGGCCGGCCACTACGCGCGCGGCGCCGTCTTCTCGTACTCGAGATCGGAGAGGCCGCGGACCAGCGCCTCGTCGGCCTCGCGCGAGGCGGCGGCGAAGGCCTCCTCGGTCTGGCGCTCGATCAGCTGGCACGAGTAGCGCGCCAGCCGCAGCAGCTGCTCCTTCTCCGCGGCCTGATGGGCCGGATCGCCGTTCTGACCGGCAAGCTTCTTGAGCTCGCCGTCGGTGCGCAGGAGCACCGCCAGCATCGTGTAGGCGCCGATGGCGGCGTCCGCGGAGCGGGCCAGCGAGAGCTGGTGCTCGGCGGTGCGGAAGCCGTACTTCTTCTTGATGGTGCCCCAGGTGTCGGCCAGCCGGACGCGGAAGCCGTCGAAGCGCTTGGCCTCGGCCTCCAGCTCTGCCGCGATCTGCCCGGCGAGAGGCTTCGCTTCGACCAGCGTCCCCGGGTAGCCCAGGCCCATCGCCGAGATGTGGAAGCGGAGCAGCTCGTTGGCGCCCTCGAAGATGCGGGTGACGCGGCAGTCGCGGGCGATGCGGCAGATGCCCGTCTCCTCGATGTAGCCGGCGCCGCCGTGGAGCTGGATGGCGTCGTCGGTGACGCTGAAGACCATCTCCGAGCAGAAGACCTTGGCGATGGACGACTCCCAGATGATGTCCGAGCCGTGCAGCGAGACCTCGAGGGTGACGAGGCGCACCACGCTCTCGGCGGCGTAGAGCCGCGCGCGCATCTGGGCGATCTTCTCGCGGACCTGGTCGAAGCTGCCGATGGCCTTGCCGAACTGCTGGCGGGTCTGCACGTATTCGGCGGTCCTGCGGAGCGCATCGCGGGCGGTGCCGATGCAGCCGGCGGCCATCAGCGTGCGGCCCCAGGCGAGCACCTCGGCGATCTCGTCGAGGCCCTTGCCGGCATCGCCGATGACGTGGTCGGTCCCGAGCTGCACGTTCTCGAAGAGGACCGGCGTGGTCGAGGAGCCCTTCATGCCCAGCTTGTGCTCCTCCTTGCCGACGCTGACGCCCGGCAGCGCCTTGGGGACGAGCAGCAGGCTGAAGCCCTTGCGCGCGCCGCCCATGCCCGGGGTCGAGGCGAGGATGGTGTAGACGTCGGCGATGCCGCCGTTGGTGACGTAGGCCTTCTCGCCGCTGACGCTGATCTGGTCCTTGCCGTCCCAGGTGCCGGTGGTCTTGACGCCGGCGATGTGCGAGCCGGCGCCGGGCTCGGTGGCGGCGAACGCGGCGATCTTGGTCCCCGCGGCCGAGCTCGGGCAGGTACTTCTGCTTGAGCTCGGGCGAGCCGAAGCGGATGAGCCCGCGCAGGCCCAGGCCGTTGTGCAGGCCGATGGCGGTGGCGACCGAGCGGTCGAAGGTCGCCATCTCCTCGGTGATGCGCGAGGCGGCCAAGAGCGACAGCCCCGCCCCGCCGTACTCCTGCGGGATGGTCAGACCGAACAGGCCCATCTCCGAGGCCTGCTGGTAGATGTGCTTGGGGATGGAGGCCGTCGCGTCGGTCTTGGCCGAGTCCAGCTCGCGGGCGCCCCAGGTCTTGACCCCCTGGAGCACGGCGTCGACCGTCTCCAGCTCCGCGTCATCGACCGCGGGCCGGGTGAGCCGGTCGGCGGTGTTGCGCACGTCGGCGAGGACGCGCGCGATGGGATCGAGGTTGGTGGTGGGGGCGGACATGGGGTCCTCCGTTGCTTCGTTGCCCTGGCTTGCTGCCCAGGGCTCGCTCGCTTCCAGAGCCGTCTTGTAGGCCGCCGCGAGCTCACCGTTCGAGCTCGCGAGACCTGGAGCCGGCTCGTGCTCTGCTAGGCGGCGCCGATCGTCTGGGCCAGCACGTTCACGACCTCGTCGATGGTCTGGACCTGCATGGCCTTCTCCATGTCGGGGTCGACCTCGAACTCCTCGCTGACGCGGGAGAGCATCTCCATGCTCTGCATCGAGTCCAGGCCCAGATCCTCGCGGAGGCGGTCGGTGCCCTTGATGTCGGCAACCTTGGCGTTGGTCAGCTCAGCCACGATGGCGAGCACGCGGTCGGAAACCTGCTGACGGGTGGCGGACATGGTGCTTCCTTTCGTCGTTCGTTAAGCGGCGATGCGGATGTAGCCGTTCTGGCGGTACCACTCGAAGGCTCCCGTGAGGGTCTCCTCGAGGGGCCGCGGGTTGAAGTCGAGCTCGGTCCTGGCCTTGGCGACGTCGACGAACTGGCCTTCCAGGGCCATGTCGACCATCTCGCGGGACATCGCGGGCCGGTTCGGGGTGCCGTGGCAGCGCGCCTCCTCGGCGGTGGCGTAGGCCAGGGCCTCGGCGGCGGGCATGCAGCAGCCGGGCGGCGGGACGTCGTACTGCTCGGCCATCTTCTGGAGGAGGTCGGTGATGCCGAGGTTGGTGCCGCCCAGGATGTAGCGTTCGCCCGCCCTGCCCTTCGTCGCCGCGGCGAGGTGGCCCAAAGCCACGTCGCGGGCGTCGACGATGTTGGTGCGGCCTTCGACGTAGGTGGCCAGCGCGCGGTTGGCGAGCGCGACGATGAAGAAGCCGGTGCCGACCTTGTGGTCGTAGGGGCCGAAGCAGCCGGTAGGCATCAGCGTGACCACGTCCTGGCCGGCGGCGACCGCCTCGTCGATGGCGTGGTCCATCGCCAGCTTCACGGCGTAGTAGGTCGAGCCCTGGGGCGCCTTGGCGATGAGGCCGTCGGCCTCGACCGCGGGGCGGCCGTCCTTGGGGTGCGCGACGGTGGCCACGCTGCCGGTGTAGACGAAGCGGCGCACGCCCGCCTGCCGTGCGGCCTCGAGCGCGTTCTTGAGGCCCCGGACGCCCTGCTCCACCTGCTTCTCGGTGTCGATGGAGAGCCGTGGGTAGTGCCCGGCGGAGAAGAAGGCCACCTCGGCGCCGTCCATGGCCGCGACCAGGCTCTCCGGGTCCTCGAGCCGCACCGACTTGAGCGGGACCTTGAACCGCCGCAGGTAGATGGTGTTCGACGACGGCCGGCGCGTGGCGACGACGTCGTGGCCCGCGGCCTTGAGGGCCTCCACCAGGTTCAGACCGAGGAATCCGGTCGCGCCGAGGACGACGGCCTTCACGAGAGCTTGCCCTCCAGGTACTGCCGGCGCAGCTCGGCGCGACGGGCGCGGTCGAGGTTGCCCAGCGCGCCCTTGGCCATGGGGATGACCTTGTCGGCGCGCAGGCCGATCTTCGCCAGCATCTCCGCGTTGAGCTCGGTGGTCAGCGCCTTCTTGCCGGCCTCATCCAGCGGCTGCTCGGTCTCGACGAGCAGGATCAGGTCCTCGGTCCCCTCGGTCAGGTTGGCGGCGGCGAAGGCCAGGGTCGGGGCGCCGGCGGTCTTGGGGTAGCTGGCGAGTAGGCCCTCGACGTCGCTGGGGTAGTAGTTGCGCCCCATCTTGATGACCATGTCCTTCTTGCGGCCGGTCAGGCAGAGCTCGCCCCCGGCGATGAAGCCCAAGTCGCCGGTGTGGAGCCAGCCCTTCTCGTCGATGGCGCGGCGGGTCGCCTCGGGGTTGTTGAGGTAGCCGCTCATCACGCACGGGCCACGGACGACGACCTCGCCCTCGACCCGCTCGGCGACGATCTGGTTGGCGTCGTCGACGACCGCGAGCTCCTGGCCGGCCAAGGGACCGCCCAGGTTGGCCACGGGGACGCCGCCCTCGATCTGCTCGGTCCGGAACTCGCCGCTCGGGCACGCCGTCGCCAAGGTGTTCTCGGCCAGGCCGTAGGTGGGGAACATCGCCTTGGCGTTGAAGCCGACCGGGGCGAACTTCTCGGCGAAGGCCTGGACGGTGGACGGATGGACGGTCTCGGCGCCGTTGAGCGCCAGCCGCCAGCGCGACAGGTCCATCTCCTTGAGGTGCCGCTCCTGGACGCGCTTGACGCACAGCTGGTAGCCGGCGTTGGGCGCAGCGGCCAGCGTGACCTTGTACTGGCTGATGTTCTTCAGCCACAGGTACGGGTGCATCAGGAAGGTCTGCGGGGGCATCACCACCAGCGGGCAGCGCCAGTAGAGGCTGGTGAAGAGCCCGCCGATGAGGCCCATGTCGTGGACGAGCGGCACCCAGGTCAGGGCCACGTCGTCGGCGGTCAGCTTGAGGGCGGTGCCCAGGCCGAAGACGTTCGAGAGGACCTGGCGGTGCGTGAGCACGGCGCCGGTGGGGGCGTGGACGCGGCCCGACGCGTACTGCACGAGCGCGACGTCGTCCGGCTGGATCTCGGGGAAGCTGGCCGCCGGGGCGTCGCTCACCTGCCCTGGGAGGAACAGCTCGCAGCCGGGGATCGACTCCAGGAGCTTCTTGGCCGGCGCCTCGAGGTTCGGAACGGTGACGAAGAGCTTCGGGGCCGCGCTCGTGACGATCTTCGCGAGGCTGAGGACGTAGGGCTCGTGGTTGCCCAACGCCAGCGGGAACGCCAGCGGCACCGGAGTGGCCCCGGCCATCTGCGCGCCGAAGAAGGCGAAGAGGAAGTCCTCGCCGGTGGGCAGCAGGACGGCGATGCGGCTACCCCGCTCGACCTTCTTGGAGACGAGCCAGCGGGCCCAGCGCTCGGCGCCGTCGAGGACGGCCTTGAACGTCAACTCCTTGGGCTTGTTCGCGGCGTCGAGGAGGTTCAGGTAGAGCTTGTCGGGGCACTCCGCCGCCGTCTTGCGCAGCACCTCGACGAGGCTGTTGGCCTTGGGGTCGCACACCACCCCACTGCGCACATGGGCAGGTCGAGAGGTGGCCGGGTCGTGACTCATTTCTGAAGCACCTCTGGCGTCCGCGGCAGCCAGGGCCGCGCGAGAAGCGGCGAAGGATACACGCTTCCCGCCCGCCAGGTCACTGATTTATCAACCGGTGGACAGGGTGCTACATCGGCACTCGTTCAGGCGAGCACGAAAGCGTCCATCCTGGCCTGTCGCCTGGACTTTTCGCGATTCCGGCCGAAGCGCAGCGGAGGCGCCGGACGCGGTGGGGGGCCCGACTTCGCCGCCAGTGAAACGGCGCTCGGGACCAAACTCGCGGCCCCGGGCTTGGACGGCCTTTCGCGGCCCGAGGGAGAGCTTGACGGGAAGCCGGACGCACGGTAGCCCTCCGGGCCATGAGAATCCAGTTCATCTACCCCAAGTTCCAGCGCCACGCGAACGCCCACCCCGAGCTGCTCGAGTGCGTCCCCTGCGACGAGTACCTGGGAGGCCCGTCCCTGGGCATCGCGTCCATCGCCGCGGTGACCCCGCCCGAGCACGAGTGCCGGTTCCACGACGACCGCATCCGGGACTTCACGCTGGATGTCGAAGCCGACCTCTACGCCATTCTCCTTCTTCACGCCCGCGGCCAAGCGCGCCTTCGAGATCGCCGACATGCTCCGCGCGGCCGGCCGCAAGGTCGTGGCGGGCGGCATCTTCCCGACGATGATGCCCGACGAGGCGGCCAAGCACTTCGACGCGGTCATCGTCGGCGAGGGCGAGCCGGTCTGGGGCCAGGTGCTCTCGGACTTCCAGAAGCGCGAGCTCAAGCCCCGCTACCAGGCCACCGAGCCCTTCTGCCTCGACACCCTCCCCCCGCCCCGCCTCGACCTCTACGTCAACGCCGAGGACCCGGTGCGGCACCCGGACGACTACCCGCTGCAGAACTCGCGCGGCTGCCCGCTCAACTGCGACGCGTGCGTGCTGCCGACGGTGATGACCAAGAAGCTGCGGCCGGTGCCGCTCAAGCAGATGAAGCAGTCGCTCGCGGACCTGCGCAAGTACGGCAAGCGGGCCTGCATCACCGAGGACACGACCTTCTTCTTCTTCTCCGGCGCCCGAAAGCACTTCCGGGACTTCCTCAACGACCTGCGCGAGGACCCCCGGCCCGGGTACGACAAGATCAGCTACATCGGCATCTCGATGCCGATGATCCTCAACATCGACCTGGGCTTGCTCGAGGACCTGAAGTCGGCCGGCGTCGATCGCTTCTACCTGGTCTGCGGCTTCGACCCCGTGACCCGCAAGGCGTTCGGCGAAGGCGACCCCAAGGCGATGAGCAACGCCGTCGCCTGCATCACCAAGTGCCTCGACTACGGCATCGAGCCCTACACCTCGCTCCTGGTGGGCAACGAGACCGACGACGAGAAGGTGTTCGACCGCACCCTGGAGTTCACCGAGAAGGCGAAGGTCCCCAAGACCGAGTTCGCCATCTTCACGCCCTACCCCGGCACGCCGTCGTGGCACGCGCTGAAGGCGCAGAACCGGATCTTCGACTTCGACTGGTCGCACTACAACGACGCCAACGCGGTCTTCAAGCCCAAGCAGTTCTCGCCCGAGCGGCTGGTGGAGGGCTACCTCTTCCTGTGGCGCGAGTTCTACAAGAACAAGATGTCGCTCAAGGACGAGAAGCACGCGCTTCGCACCATCCAGTTCTAGTCGGGCTGCCCTCCGCGGGCGGGACGCCCGCAACCACCACAGGGCCTTCGCCGACTGCCTTGTCCTCTAGAGGCATCTCCACTTGCTGGAGGCGGAGAAGCCCAATGGTAGTGGTTGCGGGCGTCCCGCCCGCCGCTCCATCTGTCCCGCCTCTCCACTTGATGGAGAGGCGGATGGCCCTGTGGTTGCGGGCGTCCCGCCCGCCGGAACTTGCGAAGCCCGCCGCTCCGTCAGCCCGCCTTCCAGATGCCCACGCTGCCCCCGGTCCAGGGCATGTCCTTGTTGTGGTCGACGCCGATCATCTTCCCGCGGGAGAGGCGGACCAAGCAGAGCAGCGCGGTCATCGCCGTCTCCTTGGGCGGGCGCGCGAGCATGACCCGGACCTCGGCCTTCACTCCGGTGCCGTCGGGCATCTTCACCGTCGGCGCGTAGGCGATCTTCTTCATCAGCACCCAGAACGGGCGCTGCTCGGCCGGCACCGCCCGAACCGCTTCCGGAGTCACGTCGATGACCACGCCGCCTCCGGCGAAGGAGAAGAGCGGCTTGAGGACGTAGTTCTCGAGGTCGTCCGGGAGCTTGTCGATCTCCGAGAGGAAGCGCGTCTCGGGCACGGAGTCGTGCTTGAGGAACGGCAGGCAGTACTTCGACCAGGTCCAGTACCAGTTCGGGTGCGAGCACCAGGTGACGTCGAGGTCGTCGGACCACTTGAAGGGCGGGTCGACCTTCTTGGCCTGCAGCTCGTCGAAGACCAGCCGGTTGTAGATGCGCTTGACCGGGACCTTCTTGCCGTCCTTCATCCGGAAGAGCTTTCGGCCCTCGACCAGGATCTTGGTCACGCACAGCTCGTCGACCCCTAGGAGCTGCTGCGTGGCGATGAAGTCGGAGCGGGTCTTCTGCTTCTCCGGGTAGATGTCGACCAGCACGACCTCGTTCGGGTCGCAGTCGGCGACGATGGTGCGGCGCAGGACGTCGACCGCCTCGCTCGTCTTGGGAATCCACGCCGACCACGAGCCTTCCAGCCCGGCGATCCCTTTGAACGCCTCGCCCCAGCACTCGCCCATGATCGGCATCAGCGCGTAGAGCGACGGGAAGCCCTGCATCTCGATCAGCTTGCCCTCGAGCTTGCCGTCCCTGCCCTCGACGAGCGCGAAGTCGACCTGGGCCGTGTTGGGCAGCTCGTCCATGCCCGGCATGTCGTACTGCTTGGGGATGGCCCGCTTGAGCTTGGCGACCACCTCGGGTGGCGAGAGCTGCGCGGCGATGTCCAGGGCGGCCTTGACCAGCTTGTCACGCAGCTCGCGGTCGACGAACAGCGGCGTCTCGGCGACCCGGAAGGGCACGTAGCCCACCCTGCCCTCCAGGAGCTTCATCATCCTGGCGACCAGGTCCGGCGAGTAGGCCGCGTTGAACGCAGTTCGGTACTGGCGATCCATCGATGCCTCCAGACGCCGTTCGATCTGATTGGCCTGCCGCTACCCGCTAGTTCGACGGCTTGCTCGCCGCCGGCATCACGGTCATGAAGTCGTTCACGAAGCGCTGCTTGTAGCTGTTCATCAGCTCGGCGATCCGCTTGCGGTCGGGGGAAGCGACGACCAGGCCCGCGTGGCTGAGCTCGGGCGCGCGGTAGACGATCTCCTTGTCGGTGTAGGAGGAGAAGTCCGGGTGCTCCTGCTTGGCCAGCGTCATCAACAGGCCCGCGTACTCCGCCTTGCGCGTCGGCAGCGTGTAGGCGCGGGCGGCGTGGTCCAGCTCGAGGTTCGCCCACTCCTCCCAGAGGTTGATGCCCGTGGCGTACTCGTGCATCTCGGCGATGTGGGCGCCGCCGACGCGGGCCGAGGTCTCGAGCAGGTAGAAGCGGCCGTCGGCCCTGCCCTTGATGAACTCGACGTGGCTGGCGCCGTACTGGTAGCCGAGCGAGGTGAGGATCTTCTCGTTGAAGGCCTTGAGGGTCTTCTCCTCCTCGGTGCCGCGCTCCAGGGTCATCGTGTTGAAGATGCCGCCACCGTGGGCCACGCTGAACGGCGGCTCGCCGCACATCGCCGCCTCGGCGAAGACGACCTTGCCGTCGGAGGTCAGCGCATCGACGTGGTAGACGTCGCCGGGCACGAACGACTCGAGGTGGAACTGGCTGCGGGCGTCGCCCTTGGACTCGAGCAGCTTCCACAGCTCGTCGGCGGTGTGGACCTTGCTGATGCCGGTGGCGGAGGCCTCGGAGCGCGGCTTGAGCATCCAGGGCGCCGGGACCTTGGCGATCCACTCGGCGACGACCTCGTTGTTGAAGACGGGCGTGAAGTCCGGGACCAAGAGGCCCAGCTCGCGCAGGCGCATGCGGCAGGCCAGCTTGTCGCGGAAGAAGCGCGCCTGGCTGTCGCCCATGCCGGGGATGCGCAGGTGCTCGCGCAGCGCCGCCCCGACCTCCACGTCGAAGTCGTCGAGGGCGACGATGCGGTCGAAGCGGATGCTGCGGTTGAGGTAGCTGACCGTGTTGATCGTCTGCTGCAGGGTCGGGTTGTCGTTCTGGGCGAAGACGTCCTCGACCGCGTCGCGCGGCCACTCCTTGCCGAGCAGCTTCTGGAGGGTGAGCAGGTAGACCTTGGCGCCACGCTTCTTGGCCTGCTTGAGGAAACGCTCGCCCTTGAAGTAGCTCGCCAGGGCGAGGATGGTCAGCGGTCGGTTGCTCGGCATGGTTCGGCTTTCCCTCCTTGGACCTCGAGTCACGCAGCGGCTTTCAGTGGCTCAGACGACCTTCTGGATACCATGAAAATTCTCGAAGGCCGCCAGGCTGATTCGCTCGCCCGGCGAGGGCTTGAACTCGGTGCTGCCGAGCCAGGCGCGCACCGCCTCGGCCTGTGCTTCGGTGCCTTCCCAGCGCAGCTCGACGACCTGCTCCCGCGGCTCGGGGACGAGCACGAAGCTGACCAGCCGTGAGCCGCGCTTGACCTGCAGCTCCACCTTCGGCTCGTTCGCGATCGCCCAGGCGAGCGCCTTGGGCTTGAAGGCGAAGCCGTTCACCCGCTCGACGAGGTCGGTGGGCGCGAGCCCCGCCTGTCCCGCTGGCGAGTCGTCCAGCACGTTGGCGATCTCCGCGGGGACCTTCTCGGCCATCACCAGGCCCACGACCTTGTTCTTTCCGGTCACCGTCTTGAACCCGAGCTTCTCGAGCGCCTCGACGATGGAGAGCGTTCCCGGGCGCAGCACCTTGTCGTCGAGCCGGGCGCCCAGCCCCGGGACGCGCGCGTCGAAGAAGGCCGCCGCCTGGGCGTGCGTGAAGCCGTCGCCCTTTCCCACGAACTCCCGGTAGAACTCGCCGAAGGCCGCGTCGAGCGGCTCGGACCGCCCGCCCTGCGAGTGCGACGAAGTGCGCAGCGCCACGTCGAGGTCGAAGGCCACCAGCATCCCGGCATCGTAGTAGTCGATGGTCGCGTTGACGCTGCCCGGGTACCGGTTGTGGTTCAGGAAGGTCGCGCGCGAGGAGTCGGCGAGGCTGACGCGGCTGGCCGCCGGGTGTGAGGAGAGCTGCCGCCAGTAGTTGACGACGTTGCTGAGGAAGGCCTGCGGCGAGACGACGCCCGCACGCACCAGCAGCAGGAACTCGTAGTAGCGCGTCACGCCCTCGCTCACCCAGAGCGCGTCCGGGAAGCTGCCGCGCTCGAAGTCCGGCTTGCCCAGCGGCGAGGGCTTGAGGCGGCAGACATTCCAAGCGTGGAAGAGCTCGTGAGCCGAGACACGCAGGCCGCGCGCCCAGCTGTCGTCGTCGACGAAGGTGTCATCGTCGAGCGCGATGGTGGTGCCGTCGGCGTGCTCCAGGCCCCACTTGGCCTGCGGGTCGAAGGTGAAGAAGAAGGTGTAGTCCCGGAACGGGAAGGAGCCGAAGACGTCGCGGCAGCGCTCGGCGATGCGGGTGAGCGCGTCGAGGAACGCCTCGATCCTCTGGTCGAAGCCCAGCGCCTTCTCGAAGAAGAGGAAGTGGAACGGGACGCCGCCGATCTCGCGGGTCCGCAGCTCGTACTCGCCCAGCGCGATCGGGGTGTCGAGCAGCGCGGCGTGCGAGGGGTACTCGAAGGTCCGCTCGGAAAGCCGCTTCGCCGACGCCGGATGGTGCATCGGCCAGCCCGCCGGGAGCTGGTACTCGACGCGGCACGGCCCAGGCAGGCTTGGCGCGAAGAGCAGGTGCGTTCCCAGGAGCAGTGCCCGGTCGCTCCCGATGAGCCCCACCAGCTCGCCCCACGCCGGATCCGAGGCGCCCACCTTGAAACGGACCTCGATCGCCCCCTTGGCCTCGACGACGAACGCGGACCAGCCGTCGCGGACGATGGGCAGCTCGTCCCGGCTCTTGGAATCGAACGCCTTCACCTCGAACAGGTCGCGCCCGTACTTCATGAAGCCGTAGGCGCCGGGGACCCAGGTCGGGGTCATCAGGCGCAGCGGCCCGGCGGTCGCGCCGTCGAGGTTCAGCGTCACTTCCAGCTCGTGGCGCTCGGGCAGGACGCGGACGAGGTAGCGGTGGGTCATGGCTGGTCTTCTCCAGCTTCTGCGGCAGGGTCTTAGGGAGACATCAGGTACTCGTGTGCCTCGGCGAGCATGTCCGGGATGTCGATCTTCTGGGGGCACTTCGTCAGGCACTCGCCGCAGCGTGTGCACTGGTCGGCGCCGGCCCCGTCGCTGACGAAGAGCGCCTTGTAGGTGGCCGCCGGGCGCTCCTTGGAGTCGAACATCAGCGCCGCGTTGTACAGGCTCAAGGCATCGCTGATGAACACGTCGCTCGGGCACGGCAGGCAGTAGCCACAGGTGGTGCACGGCACGCGGGCCTTGCCCTGGTAGATGCTCCGAGCCTGGTCGTAGCGCTTCAGGTCCTCCGCCGTCAGCGCTCCGGCGCGGGACGAGTCCGCCACCGCCAGGTTCTCGCGAAGCTGCTCGGGCGCGTTCATCCCCGAGAGCACCGTGACGACCTGGGGCAGGTTCCAGACCCAGCGCAGCGCCCACTCGGCCGGCGACCACGGGTGACCCGAGCCGGTCCAGATCGTCTGCACCGCGGCGGGAGCCTTGGCGAGGGAGCCGCCGCGAAGAGGCTCCATCACCACGACGCCGATGTTCCGCTCCCCTGCCAGCCGCAGACCTTCGAGCCCGGCTTGGTAGCCGACGTCCAGGAAGTTGAGCTGGATCTGGCAGAAGCCCCAGTCGTAGCCGGCGACGATCGTCTTGAAGGCCTCGGACGAGCCGTGGAACGAGAAGCCGAGGTGCCCGATGCGGCCGTCGGCGAGCGCCTTCTCCATCGCCTTCAGGCCGCGGTGCCGCTTCACCGTCTCCCAGCGATCCGAGTCGAGCGCGTGGAGCAGGTAGAAGTCGATGCGGTCCGTCTCGAGCTTCTTCAGCTGCAGATCGAGGTAGCGCTCCCAGTCGGCTTCGGACTGGACGAGCCAGACCGGGTGCTTGGTCGCGACCCGCACCTTCTGGCGGTAGCCGTCGCGCAGCGCCCGGGCGACGAACGGCTCGCTCTGCCCCGCGTGGTAGACCCAGGCCGTGTCGACGTAGTTCACGCCGGCGTCGATGGCGTCGCGCAGCAGCCGGGTGGCGGCCTGTTCGTCGATGTCCGCGGGCGAGCGGCTCTTCTGCGGCAGCCGCATGCAGCCGAAGCCGAGAGTGGAGACCTGGAGCTTGGGATCGGAGGGAAAGGAGCGGAATTGCATCGCCGGGGATGGTAGCCGGAAGCGCTCGCCCTTTCCCTTCTTTCCTGCGCGGAAACCCGCGGCTTGAACCCGACACATCGTTCGTGTGAGCCTCATCGCGCTTCAGCCACCCGTTCGAGGGGGAACCGACTCGTGAACGGCTCGAGGATGGCGGCGGCGGTCGTGCTGGCTTGGGCCTTGGCCCTGCCCGCCTCTGCCGCCGAACCCAAGCAGCCCCAAGGAGACAAAGGCATGGCGCTCACCATCACCTCCCCTGCTTTCCAGCACGACGGCGACCTGCCGACGTCCACGACGTGCGAGGGCAAGAACATCTCGCCCGCGCTCGAGTGGGCGGGCGTCCCGGCGGCGGCCAAGAGCCTGGTGCTCATCGTCGACGATCCCGACGCGCCCGATCCCAAGGCGCCCAAGATGACCTGGGTCCACTGGCTGCTCTACAACCTGCCGACGACCTCCAAGGGCTTGCCCGAAGGCGTGGCGCAGAAGGACCTGCCGGCCGGGACGCAGGGCGGCACCAGCGACTACAAGAAGCAAGAGTGGGGCGGCCCCTGCCCGCCCATCGGCAAGCACCGCTACTTCTTCAAGCTCTTCGCCCTGGACACCGTCCTCCCGGACCTGAAGGCGCCGAAGAAGGCCGACCTCGAGAAGGCGATGCAGGGCCACATCCTGGAGAAGGCGGAGCTCGTCGGCCTCTACCAGAAGCAGCACGCCAAGAAGTGAGCCTCTTCGGTTCCAAAAAGATCGCCGTCGGCGAGGTGCGTGCGGTGGTCGTCTTCTCGGACGCGCCGCGCAAACTCGCCGACTGGTACTTCCAGGCCTTCGAGGCCAAGGAGTTCCTCTCGACGCCGGACTTCATCGGCCTCTCGCTCGGGTCCGTCTCGCTCTTCGTGCAGCGCACGTCCGAAGGCCACCAGCCGGGCATTGGCGGCATCCGGCCGCACTTCACGGTCAAGGACTGCGCGGCGGCGTTCGCGAAGCTGGTGGAGCTGGGCGCCAAACCGCTGCTGAAGCCCTCCGATGCCGGCGGCGAGATCGTCGCGGCGCTGCAGGACCCGGACGGCAACCCCATCGGTCTGCTCGCGCCAAAGGCCCGCGGATGATCGACAGCGACGGAGACGCCGACGACGGGCCGCCAGAATCGGTGGAGATTCCCATCGACGGCGTCCTCGACCTGCACACCTTCTCGCCCAGGGACGTGAAGGACGTCGTCGCGACGTATGTGGAGGAGTGCCAGGCGCGCGGCATCCTGCAGGTGCGGATCATCCACGGCAAAGGCATCGGCGTGCAGCGCGAGGCCGTGGCGAAGGTGCTCGGCAGGCACCCCGCGGTGAAGAGCTTCCGGTTGGCGGACGAGGGCGCCGGCGGCTGGGGCGCCACGCTGGCGGAGCTGTGGCCGGCGAAGACCTGAGCCCACGCTCTGGTCGAGCAGCTCGACGAGCTTCCCGCCCCTCGGGTCCCGAAGACTGGAACGAGCCTCTCTTCGGTTCGAGCGCGCAGCGGCGGCACATCGCGCCGCCGGTCCGGCCAAGCGCGGCCGCCGTCGTCAGCTCGGCGGCCGTTGGTCGGGAGACTGGGCAAGCCCTTCATCCGCTTTCCGGCCTGCTTTCCAGGACCTGGGACCGCCGGAAATGAGCCTCGGAACGTCCGGGTTTCAGAGGGCGAGCTGGAGGCACGAGTGAGCACGTCGGGAAGGCCGCTCCCCGGCAACCGGGGTACCGAGGTGGACGACTGGTCGGTGCAGGCCCTGCGCCGGCGCATCGATTTGCTCGACGCCCGCCTCCTCAAGCTGCTCGAGGAGCGCATGGAGGTCGCGCTCCGGGCGCGGCGCGTGAAGAGCTCGGTCCGCGACGAGGCGCGCGAGACGCAGCTCCTGGAGGGCATCCGCCGCCAGGCGCAGGGCCTGAGCCGCCCGGAGTTCGCCGAGCAGCTCTTCACGCAGATCATGGCGGAGTCGCGCGCGCTGCAGGAGAAGGACCTGACGCTGTGCGGCTTCCAGGGCGAGCACGGCGCCTACGGGGAGACCGCCGCGCGCCGCGTGGCGCCGCCGGGGGCGGTGGCCCTGCCCTGCCCCGAGTTCGCCGACGTCTTCGAGGGCGTGCGCGCGGGCCGCCTGGACCTGGGCGTGGTGCCGGTGGAGAACTCGCTGGCCGGAGCGGTGCCCACGGTCAACGACCTGCTCGTGGAGTCCGACGACCTGTGCGTGGTGGGCGAGGTCTACGTGCCCATCCGCCATTGCCTGCTCGCTCCGCGCGAGACCGGCCTGGACGACCTGCGCGCGGCCTACTCGCACCCCCTCGCCCTGGCGCAGTGCCGCGGATACCTCACGCGCCACCGCCTGGAGGCGCGCGCCTGGTACGACACCGCAGGGGCAGCGCGCATGCTCGCCCAGGAGCGGCCCGAGGGGGCGGCGGCCATCGCCAGCGCCCTGTGCGCCGAGCTCTACGACCTGGCGATCCTCGCCGAGAACGTGGAGGACCACCCCTCCAATCACACGCGCTTCCTGGCGCTCGCGCGCAACCCAGCCCCCGGGCCGGGCAGCAAGTGCTCCATCGCCTTCACCACCGCCCACCGCGCCGGGGCGCTCTTCGAGGTCCTGGAGGTCTTCTCCAAGGCCGGGGTGAACCTGACGCGCATCGAGTCGCGGCCCTGGCGCGGCGACTTCGCGCGCTTCGCCTTCCTGCTCGACCTGGCCGGCTCACCGCAACAGGAGCCGGTGGCGCGCGCTCTCGCGGAGGTCGAGCGCCGCGTCGAGCGCTACCGGTTCTTGGGCGCCTACGCGGGAGCGCACCAGTGAGGATCACCTTCCTCGGCGCCGGGCGGATGGGGAGCTGGCTGGCGCGGAAGCTGGCAGCGGCCGGGCACGAAGTCGCGGCCTATGACACCGAGCCACGGCGGGTGGGCGCGCTCGCCACCGACGGCGTGCGGCCGCTCGACTCCCTGGAGGCGTTGGCGGGAACCTCGCCGCAGCTCTTGGTCAACGCCGTCAACCTCGCGGGCACCGTCGCCGCCTTCCGCTCGGTGGCGCCGCTGCTGGACCCCGGCTGCGCGCTGGCCGACCTCGCCTCCGTCAAGGCGGACATCGCCGCCTACTACCGGGGCTGCGGCCGGCGCTTCGCCTCGGTGCACCCGATGTTCGGGCCCACCTTCGCGGACCTGCAGAGGTCTGAGCTCTCGCAGGAAAACGCGATCCTCATCCAGGAGTCGGACCCCGAGACCGTGGGTGTCTTCCGGGCGCTGTTCGAGCGGCTCGGGCTGCGCCTGTTCCAGTACAGCTTCGACGAGCACGACCAGATGATGGCGTACTCGCTGACCACCCCGTTCGCCTCCTCGCTGGTCTTCGCGGCCTGCATCGACGACACCGTCGTCCCGGGCACCTCCTTCGCCCGGCACTTGAGGACCGCGCGCGGCCTACTCTCCGAGGACGACGAGCTGCTCACGGAGATCCTCTTCAACCCGCGATCGCTGGCGCAGCTGGCGGCCATCCGGTCGCGGCTCGAGCTGCTCGAGCGCGTCATCCGGGATCGCGACGGCGAGGAGCTGCGCGCGTTCTTGCGCAGGCTCCGGGGAAACTTGGCGTGAGCGCGGGCGGCGGCTTCTACCGGATGGTCGAGGCCATCGAAGCCGGCGGAAAGCCTATCTTGCGCCTGCACATCGGCGAGACCCGCCTGCCCCCGCCGCCCGAGGCAGTGGAGGCTGCCTCCGCCGCGCTGCGCTCCGGAAAGCCGGGGTACGGCTCGGCCTGGGGTGCGCTGGCGCTACGCGAGGCCATCGCCCGGCGCGAGGGCTGCGCCGTCGAGCAGGTCGTCGTCGGCCCGGGCTCCAAGCACCTCCTTTACGCGCTGCTCAGCGTGCTCGCGGATCGCGGCGCCAAGGTGGCAGTGCCGTCGCCGGCCTGGCCTGCCTACGAGCTGATGGCGCGGCAACTCGGCCTCGAGCTGCAGAGCTTGCCTTCGACCCTGGAAGACGCATGGCGCTTCGACCCGGCGACGGTCGAGAGCGCCGCGCTGGTGTTGCTCTGCAATCCGCTCAACCCCACCAGCACGGTGTATCCCCCCTCGCTCGTCGAGGCGGTGGAGACGCGGACACGGGCCGCGGGCGCAACGCTGATCCTCGACGAGGCGTACCGAGGACTCGCCTTCGAAGAGGTCCCGACCTGCGCGGCAGCGATTCGCGTCCGCTCCTTCTCCAAGGAGTTCAGCCTGGAGGGGTGGCGGCTGGGCTACGCAGTGGCGCCGGCGCCGGTCGCCGAGAAGCTCGCCGCCTTCAACCAGCTGAGCATCACCTGCGTGCCTCAGCTCGTGCAGGCTGCTGGGCTGGCGTGCCTGCAAGCCGAGGAGCGGATCCTCTGCGAGGCCCGCGCGATCTGGCGAATGCGCGCGGGCGTGGCCACCACGGCGCTGCGCGAAGCCGGCTTCCAGTTCGTCGAGCCTCAGAGCGGCATGTACGTCTTCGCGGCGCACCCGGAGGCTCCCGATGACCAGGCGTTCGCCGAGCGCCTGCTGAAGGCGGGTGTGGCGGTTGCGGCCGGCAGCGCCTTCCGCGCCCCCGGCTTCGTGCGCATCTGCACCAACTGCGAGTCGCACGAGTTCCAGGAGGCCGTGCGCCGCATGCGCGGCGTGCTCAAAGCTCATTGAGGCATCGGTGCCGGTTTCGGCCTGCGGTGCCCAGGCACTTCGCTGCGACCTCTCGCGAGACGAACGGACGCAGTGTCACGCCGCAGGTGGAAACAAGCAGAGCCGGGCCTCTCCCCGGAGCAGTGAGCCACCCGTGCTTCATCCATCCCATCGATCCGCGACGGGGAGACGGGAGAGGGGCCTAGCGCCAGAACTCCCACCAGCGTTTCAGCACCACCGACTCGAACAGCCCGTGCGCCTCCTCCCTCCCCTTCGGCTCCCCGCTCGGATACGCGACGAACACCGAGCGCACGAGCACCTCGCCCGGCTGCATTCCCGCGGCGATGCCCTGCTCCTTCCGAGTCACGCCCCTGGACACGTCGATGGGCGCGAGCGCCGGCGCCGTGCTCGTGTCGTCGTCGGCGAACCACCGGGCGATGAGCGCCCGCGCCGCGAGCTCCGACTCCGCCGAGGCCCGGCACAGGACCGCGTACGCGAGCGAATGCTCCGGGACCTCGGCCTCGTCACCGACCTGCTCGGACCAGAAGATGCCCTCGGTCAGCTCGTCCGGAAGGCTCGTGGTCGTCGCCACGAACCAGTAGACGCTCATGACGTCCGGCGGGGCGGTCGCCTCTTCCGAGCGCCGCCATCGCCCGCCTTCAGGTACTCCAGCCCCGACTTGAAGATGGCCCTGTAGATGCGCTCGAGCTGCGCCTCGGTGAGCGGGCCCTCGTTCATCGCCGCCAGCTCGCGCAGCATCGCCGCCTCGCGCTTGGGGTCATGGAACGGCAGGCCCTGCTCGACCTTCACCTGGCGGACCTCGCCGACCAACCGCAGCCGCTCGTTGAGGTCGTCGAGGATGCGGCGGTTGAGCTTGCCGATCCGCTTGCGCAGCCTGTCCAGGTCGCCGGTCTTCACTTCTTGCGCCCCGCCTTCACCACCCTGGGGGTCCGCTGCTCGAGCATCATCAGGTCCGCCAGGCCGATGGCCGTCGCCGCCTCCAGGACCACCGGCACGCGCAGCGCCACGCAGCGGTCGTGCCGGCCCTTGGGGGTCAGCTCGACGCGCTTGCCGCTCTTGAGGTCGACCGTCTTGAGGACCTTGGCGCTGCTCGACGGCGGCCGCACCGCCACCCGGAAGACGAGCGGGTTGCCGTTGCTGAGCCCGCCGTTGATGCCGCCGGCGTGGTTGGTGGCCGTCTTGCCCTTCTTGTCCACGATGGCGTCGGCCAGCTCGCTGCCCATCATCCGCGCCGCGGCGAACCCGGCGCCGAACTCCACGCCCTTGATGGCCGGAATCGCGAAGGCCAGGTGCGCGAGGACCGACTCGGCGGAGTCGAAGAACGGCTCGCCCAACCCCGGCGGCAAGCCGTCGACCTGGCACTCGACGATCCCGCCGATCGAGTCCTGGGCCTTCTCCGCCGCGTCGAGCGCCTTGTCGATCGTCATCCGGCCGCCCACCTCGACGATGCGCGCCGAGATCCGCACGCCCTTGAGCAGCTTCTTGGCGACGACGCCTGCGGCCACCAGCGCCACGGTCAGCCGCGCCGAGAAGGTCCCGCCGCCGCGCCAGTCGGCGAAGCCGCCGAACTTCTGCTGGCCCACGAGATCGCCGTGGCCCGGCCGGGGACGCTCGCGCAGCTCGCGGTAGCTCGAGGAGTCCACGTTCTCGTTCGGAAAGGCGATGAGCAGCGGCGCTCCGGTCGTCCGGCCGTCCAACAGGCCCGTTCCCAGCTGCGGCAGGTCCTTCTCGGTGCGCGGCGTCGTGCCGCGGGCGCCGGCGCGCCGCCGAGCGAGGTCCGGCTCGAAGTCCTCGGCGGAGAGCGACAGCCCCGCGGGGCAGCCGTCGATGAGCACGGCGATCCCGGGTCCGTGGCTCTCGCCCAGGATGGAGACCCGGAAGAGCCTTCCGAAGGTGTTCACGGTGCGCCTCCCGCTCCGGACTGCACCCGGCACTCTCGCAAGGTGTCGGCCAGGTCCAGCTTCTGCGCCCAGGCGTCCACGTAGGCCGCATCCATCTCCGGCTGCGCCGCCAGCAGCATCGCCACGTCGCGCCAGTGCAGCTCCTCGTGCTCCTCGGCGTCACGCCAGGCCACCAGCCCCTGCAGCACCGAGTCCTCGCGCGTCTGCAGCCACAGCCGGCCGATTGACGAGCCCTCCACGCGCGTGCGGCGGTTGAGCGCCGACTCGAGCAGCTCGTCGGCCGCAGGCACCAGGCGCACCAGCGTCAGCGTCGCGAGGTGGAAGACGATGCCAGCCTTCTTCTCCGCCGCCGCCTCTTCGAGCTGCGACGGGTTCGTCCAGAACGCGTCGCCCAGCTGCTTGACCAGCGCCGGCACGCCGTCCTTGTGGAGGTTGACGACGAACTCCAGGTCCGCCACCGGCCGCGGCTCGCCGAAGGCGCAGCGGGCCAGCGCCCCGGACAGGCACCAGCGCATGCTCGCGGTCTCGAGCGCATAGCCCACCGCCGAGGCCATCTGCGCCAGGTTCACGCCGTCGATGCCGATCACCCGCTCCGGGTCGCGGACCTTGAGGGCCTGCGGCAGCGGGCCGTAGCGGGCCTCGGCCAGCGCCTTCCAGGCGCCGTACGGCGGCACGTCCGGCTGGAGGGGCTGGATGCCCCGGAAGGCGAAGCGCAGCGCCTCGCGGTTGTGCTGCGCCGCGGCCTGGATGCGCTGGTCCGGCGTGATGCCGCGCAGCATCTTGACGTAGCGGATGACCGTGACCGGCGAGACGTCCTCGAGCTGCACGAAGCCCGTCCTCAGGATGGTCGGCAAAAGGCCCAGCATCGGCTCACTCATGGTTCGCGCTCACTCTTCCGGCCGGACGGGCCGACTCGCCGGCCTCGTGCCGGCGCAGCTTCCAACTCGCGCCACAGCCCGACGATCTGGTCGGCCACGGCCTCGGCCGAACGGCCCTCGGTGTCCACGACGACATCGCACGCCTCGGCATAGTGCTCCAGCCGCGCGTCCAGCAGGCTTCGCGCCATGGCCAACGGGCGCTTGCCCAGCAGCGGCCGGCTGCTCGGGTCGCCGATGCGCGCGAGCGAGGTCTCCGGGCTCGCCCAGAGCCAGACCACGAGCCTGGTCCGCCTGCGCAGCGCCGCGCACGTCGCGGGAACCGTGACCAGCCCGCCGCCGCAGGAGAGGATCACCGGCTTCTTCGGCAGCTCCTCGACGACCCCCGCCTCCTGGCGGCGCAGCGCCTTCTCGCCCTTCTTCACCAGGAGCTGCGCGACCGCCATCTTTGCGCGCTCGCCCACGAGCTGGTCGGTGTCCAGGCAGCGCATCTTGAGCTGCTCGGCGACGAGCCGGCCGAGGGTGGACTTGCCCACGCCCATGAAGCCGACCAGCGCCAGGTGCTCGCCGCGCTCCTCCGGCGGGGCCGCGAGCGCCTTGTCCATCCGGCCCTTCGGCGCCTCGCGTCCCGTGAAGAACCGGAAGGACTCCTCGCCCTGGTGCAGCAGCCAGGCGCTGCCGTCGATGACCAGGCAGCCCCGAGCCCTGGCGTCCTTGGCCAGCTGCGACCTGGACGCATAGCGGGCCTCGAGGACGAAGGCGCCTCGCGGCAGGTCCTGCGCGTCGACCACCCGCGCGTCGGTCGAGGTGGTGTTGACGATGATCCGCGCCTGCGCGAGCGCGGCCTTGAGCTCCTTGGAGCCGAGCGCGACCGCCGGGCAGCCCAGGCGTCGCGCCGCCTGCTGCGCCCGCTTCAAGGTCCGGTTGGCCAGCGTGACCTTCACGCCCCAAGTGTCGAGCGCGTGCGCCGCGGCGCGGCCCGCCCCGCCGGCCCCCAGCACCACCGCGTGGCCCTCCAGCCGGCAGCCGGCGTCGGCGAGCGCGCCAACCACCCCCAAAGGATCCGTGTTGAACGCCTCCCAGCCGCGCCCGTTGTGGATCACCGTGTTCGCCGCCTGCAGGTACTCGACGCTCGAGTCCGCGTACGGCACCAGCCGGGCGACGTCCTCCTTGAACGGCGAGGTGACGTTGAAGCCCCGCAGGCCCAGGTGCTCGGCGGCCTTGAAGGCGGCGCGGGCATCGTCCGCGGCGAGGCGCACGTAGCGCGCCCGGAGCTTGAGCGCCGCCAAGGCCGCGTTGTGCATCCGCGGGCTGAGGCTGTGGAGGACGGGCTTGCCGACGACGGCGAAGAGGTTCATGGCGGCCAAGGGTCTCGCTAGGTGAGCGCGCGGCGCAGCTCGGTCAGGGGGACGAGGTCGACCACGGCCTGGCCGATCCGCTCGAGCAGCACCAGGTGGACGCTGTCGCCGGCGCGCTTCTTGTCGCTGCCGACGGCCTCGAGGACCGCGTCGGGGTCGGCCTGCAGCCGGGTGGGAAGACCAAAGCGCGTCACGAGCCGCTCCAGCCTCTCCGCCTGGCCCTTCGCGAGCCGGCCTCGCGCCTCGGAGAGCCGCGCGGCGAAGACCATCCCGGCGGCGACGGCCTCGCCGTGGCGCACTCCGAGCAGCGCCTCCCACGCGTGGCCGATGGTGTGGCCGAAGTTCAAGGTGCGGCGCAGCCCGGTCTCGAATTCGTCCTCCTCGACGACCCGATGCTTGACCGCCAGCGCGCCCGACATCGCCCGGGAGAGCGGCTCGGCCTCGAGCGAGAGCACCGCCGGGGCCTGGGCCTCCAGGAGCTCGAAGAGGGCCGCGTCGGCGATGGCGCCGGCCTTGATGACCTCGGCCAAGCCGCTCTTCACCTCGGCCTCGGCCAGCGTCTTCAGGTACGCCGGGTCGCAGAGCACGAAGCCCGGCTGGCGGATGGTGCCGATCTGGTTCTTGAGGCCCTTGAAGTTGACGCCGTTCTTGCCGCCGATGCCGGCGTCGGCCTGCGCGAGCACGGTGGTGGGCACGAGCCCGGTGTCCAGCCCCCGCAGCCAGGTCGCCGCCGCGTAGGCCGCCACGTCGCAGACGATGCCGCCGCCGATGCCCACGACGAGCGCCCGGCGATCCAGCTGCAGCTCCAGGAAGCGCTCGTAGATCCGGGCGACCGTCTCCAGCGTCTTGTTCGCCTCGCCCTGGCCGATCTCGATGACGTCCGCCCCCGCTGGGAAGGTCGCCGCGTGGAGGCGCCTGACGGTGGCGTCGGTGACCACCACGACCCTGCGCTTTGCGCACAGGGCAGGCAGGTGGGTGCGGACGTCGCCCAGGACGATCCGGCAGTCCCCGGTCTTGGCGTGCAGCATCAGGTCCATGGCCACTCTCGCCGGAAGTCGGAGGTCACTCTCCAGCCCCTCCGCCGAGGCCGCGCTCGAAGTTTCCGCGGTGTCCGGCCACCGGCTCGCCCGTCCTGAGGCGGCGGAACAGCGAGCACACCTCCGCCTCCGAATACTGCCGGTGGATGAAGTCCGCGCGCAGCGACCGAGCGCCGGCCTGGCGCAGCGCCTCGAGCCGCCCGGCGAGGCTGAACGGGTTGGCGTTGACCACCCAGGTCCGGCACCGGTCGTTGATCGCCAGGACCTTCCCGCCGTGGCTGGAGACGAGGTCCATCCGCTCGAAGTCGCACTGGGCCGGGCCCGGGCAGCCGCCCTTGAGGTTGGCGTACGGGCAAGACTCGCTGACGAACAGCGGCGTGTCCTGGTAGGCGATGACCACCGCCCGCTCGCCGTACTCGGAGAGCAGCGGCTTCATGTTCTCCAGCCCGTCCTCGGGCGAGAGGCAGAACCGGGTGGCGCCCCAGTCGATGACCTGCTGGGCCGCGAGCCGGTTGAGCACGTAGACCGACCAGTCGGTCGCGAGGTCGATCAGGCCGCTCGTCAGCCGGGCGAAGGCCGACGCGTTGGCGGCCTCCCAGCGCTCGAAGCCGGCCCCGCGCAGCAGGGCGACCTTGGCCTCCAGCGGCTTCGACTCCCAGCCGCGCGAGACCATCGGCAGCGCCACGCGGATGGGCCGGCCCGACCGCTCGGCGAGCTTGCGCAGCTTGTGGTCCAGGTCGTCCAACGGCTCGCGAGAGACATCGACCACCACCTCGTCGATGGCCGCCCACTCCTCGGGCCCGAACTCGCCGAGCGACTTGATCCGGTCGACCTTGATCGACCAGCGCAGGCCCTCGCGCGAGAGCCGCGCCGCCGCCCCTTCCTCGCAGCTGACGACCGCGGAATCGGTCCGCTCCTGGCTCTGCGCCGCGACCTTCGCCTCCAGCGCCTCGCACAGCAGGCGGCGGGCCTCGTTGAGCCGCGAGACCGGGACGAAGAGCCCCTCGGCGTTCTTCCAGCTCCACGCCTCGAGCCGGAAGCGGGTGTCGCCCAGCTTCTCGAAGGCCGCCCGCGCCGCGCCGTCCATCTTCGCGGCGTCCTTGGCGGGCTCGAAGGGACCGGCGAGCGACTGCGTCAGCTCGACCTTGCGATCCGGCACGCGGGCCACGAGCTCCAGGGCGCTCGCCGACAGCTGGGCCTCGAGGTGCAGCGGCAGCCGCGAACGGAAGGCCTTGAGGTTGGGGCTGGCGACCTTGAAGCGGCTCTTCACCGCCTGGGAGGACGAGCAGTAGATCGGCGCGCCCTCGGGGATGGTCGGGTAGTCCTCGGGCAGCGGGACGTCGACGTGCGTGCCCGCCGGGACCTCGAGCGCCCCGCGCGCGGAGCCGACGGCCCGAAGGTCGCTGACGCCGAAGCCGAAGGGCCGGTCGAGGCCGGGGATGTCGATCTGCAGGCCGTCGTGCTTGGAGAGCGCCCGATTGGCCTCAAAGCGCACCGAGACCGTCTTGCCCGCCTTCACCACCCGCTCGACGGTGCCGATGCGCACGCCGCGGTGGCCCACGAAGTCGCGGTCGGCGACGTCCTTGTCGCGGTTGGACTGGGCGAAGAGCTTGGTCCACGGCCGGCTGAAGACGGCCTTGAGGTCGGCCTCGCGCTCGGCGCGCTTCGCGGGATCCAGCGTCCCGTCGACCAGCGAGCGGTAGTAGTCGACGGTGGTGGCGACGTAGAGCGGGCTCTTCTTGCGGCCTTCGATCTTCAGGCAGGCCACGCCGGCGTCGCGCAGCGCGGGGACGAACTCGCCCAGCGCCAGGTCCTTCATCGAGAAGGCGAAGCCGCTCTTGGCCTCCGGGGCGAGCTCGGCCGACTGGGGGCAGACGCTCTCGGCGCGCCAGCGGTCCCGGCACGGATAGGCGCAGCGCCCGCGGTTGCCGCTTCGTCCCATCTCGTGGGAGCTGAGCAGGCACAGGCCCGAGTACGAGTAGCAGAGCGCGCCGTGCAGGAAGGTCTCGACCTCGCAGCCCGGGACGCTGGCGCAATCGCGGATCTCGTCGAGGGTCAGCTCGCGGGCGAGCGTGACCCGCTTGAAGCCCATCCGCGCCAGCGCCTCGACCCCGGGACGATCGTGCGCGGCGAGCTGCGTGCTGGCGTGCAGCTCCAGCTCCGGGAAGTGCCGGCGCAAGAGGCGCAGCACCCCGAGGTCCTGGACGATGACCGCGTCGACGCCCACGTCGGCCATCGGTCCGATGAGCCGGGCGACCGAGGCCAGCTCGGTCTGGAGGACGAGCGTGTTGAGGGTGACGAAGACGCGGCGGCGGGGCGCGAGCGAGTGCGCGTAGCCGACGAGCGAGTCGAAGCCTTCGAGCGTGAAGTTGTCGGCGTCGGCGCGCGCCGAGAACCTCTTGAGCCCCAGGTAGACGGCGTCGGCGCCGTACTGGAAGGCGGCCAGGCCGGCCTCCACGCCACCGGCCGGGGCAAGCAACTCCATCGTCTTGGCGTTCGGCGCTCGACTGCTGGTCAACCGGGACTCCTGATGTCCATCCGACCGGCGCAACGACCGGTGGCCCCCCTGCCGAAGCCCTGGAGGCTATTCGGCGCGGGCGCCTCTTCGCAACCCTTCGATCTTCCTCGGGCTTCCGGAGGCAACGCTGATCGTTTCCCCCGACCGCCGCCTTTCGTTTCAATTTCGTTTCAGGATTCGTTTCATGAAGTCGCCTAACTACTTGATTTCATTGACGAACATGTTGACAGATTGGTTTCAGAAGCGTTTCACGTTTCGATTCTCCAACTGGGCCAACGTCCCCTTGCTCCCTCGCTTCGGCTAGGCTCCCGCCCGCTCATGGACCCGCTGCTCACCGAACGCTGGCTCGCGACCTGCCCCGAGGACACCAAGGAGGTGCTCGTGGGCGAGCTCGTCTCGCTCGGGGTCTCCCAGCCGAAGCCGCTCTTCCGCGGCGTCGGCTTCGAAGCCCCCCGCGAGGTCGCGTACCGGGCGCACCTGGTGCTGCGAACGGCGAGCCGGATCCAGCGGGTCGTCGCCGAGCTGCCCGCCTCGTCGGCTGCCGAGCTGGCTGCTTCGGTGCAGACCATCGATTGGCCCGCCTGGCTGCGTCCGGACCGGCCCTTCGACGTTGCGCCCATCCTCACCGACACCGCTTCGCGCTCGCTCGGCGAGGAGGCCGTAAAGAAGGCCGTCGCCGACGCCGTGCTCGCAGGCTTCCCGGACGGCAAGAAGCCGCGGCTGGATCCCGAGGGGAAGCTCCTGGTCACGCTAGTGCCGCACCTGCGCGGCGGCGTCTGCACGCTGGGCATCGACACCGCCGGCAAGGCGCTGCACAAGCGCGGCTGGCGGGTCCAGGGACACCCGGCGGTGCTCAAAGAGACGCTGGCCGCTTCGCTCCTCCTGCTGGCCGGCTACGACGGGTCCGAGCCGCTGCTCGATCCGATGTGCGGCTCGGGGACCATCGCCATCGAGGGCGCCTACCTCGCGCTCGGCAAGGCGCCGCTCATCCACCGCGGCAAGGACGAGTTCGCGCTCGAGCAGGTGGCGTTCTTCGACCGGGCGCTGTGGCGCAAGGTCTCCGACCAGGTGCGCGCGGCGAAGAAGCCCGCGCCGGCCCAGCCCATCTTCGCCTCCGACCTGCGGCCACAGTTCGTGGAGCTGGCGCGCAAGACGGCGCTGCGGGCGCGGGTCGAGAAGTTCATCACCTTCTCCGAGAGCTCCTTCCAGAACCTGAAGCCGCCCGCGCCCTCCGGACTCATCGTCGCCAACCTCCCCTACGGCGAGCGAATCGGCCGGGGGCAGCTCGAGGGCCTGTGCCGCGACGTCGGGACCGTCCTGCGCGAGCGGTTCGGCGGCTGGCGCGCGGCGCTGCTGGTGCCGGCCGAGGCCCCGCGCAATGCCTTCGGGATGGCGCCCGCGAAGGAGATCCCGCTGATGAACGGGGCGCTCGAGGTCCGCCTGGTCCTCTTCGACGCGGTGCACCCATGCGCTTGACCGAACACCACTTCCTCGTCGAGGCCCTGGGCCAGAAGCTTCGCCTGGTGGCAGCGGCCGGCCTCTTCAGCGCTGACCGCCTCGACGACGGGACCCTGCTGCTCCTCCAGAACCTGCCCAGCGGCACGCCGGGGACCCTCCTCGACCTCGGGTGCGGCTGCGGCGGGCTCGGCCTGCCCATCGCCGCCGCCAACCCCTCTGCCAGGCTCTTGCTGGTCGACCGAGACCTGCTGGCGGTCCGCTACGCCGAGCGCAACTCCCAGGAGCACAAGCTCGAGAACGTGACCTGCGCCGGCAGCCTGGGCTACCGCGACGTGGGCCCCGGGCCCTTCGATTGGATCCTCTGCAACGTCCCGGCGCGCATCGGCCGCGATGCCATCGCGGCGTTCGCCAAGGGCGGAGCCGCCCGGCTCTCGCCCGGCGGCGAGCTGCGCTTCGTGGTCATCCGCGATCTCGGTCCGGTCGTCGCCGAGGTCCTCGCTTCCCAGGGGCTCGATGGACGGCGCACGGCTCAGAGCGCGCGCCACGAGGTCTGGGCCATCGCACGCCACGAAGGGCCTATCGACGAGGGCGAGCACATCTATCTGCGCGACCGGGTGAAGGTCGGCGACGCCGAGCTCGATCGTCCGGCCGACATCTCAGAAGACCCGGGGCACCAGCGCGAGGGGCTTCCGCTGCTCCTGTCCTGCCTGCCGTCGAAGCCCGGCGCGCGAGCGCTGGTCTGGCGCGGCGGCTATGGCGCCATCGCGAGGGTCCTGGCCCAGCGCGGGACGAAGGTACTCGCCGCCGACCGCGACCTCTTGGCGCTCTCCTTCACGCGCCTCAACACGCAGGGCGCCGTCGAGCTGAAGCCCGCCGCGACGCTCGACGAGGTCACCGAGCCGCCGTTCGACACCGCAGTCGCCGAGGTGCAAGCAGCGTTCGGGGACTCGGGCGCCCTCCAGGAATGGAAGAGGCTCGCGAGCCTGGTCCGACCGGGAGGCACGGCGCTGTCGTTCGGCGCCGCCCGCCTCGTGGAGGCAGCCCTGCGCAAGGGGGCCGCCGACGGGCACACCAAGCTCGCCTCGCACGGCGGGTGGACGGTCGTGCGGCTGCGCGTCCCTGCGCGCTGAGGCGCACCGCGATGTGTAGTACCCGGCCTCCGCGCCGGGAGCCTCATGGCGAACCGGTATTCCGAGGCGCGACTGCCGTCCTGGACAACCATCGAACGTGAACGTCCGTCCGAAGGCCTCGGATTCTCCTTCCAGACGGTCGCCCGGCCCGACGCGGAGGCCGGCAGCTCCGTCAGCGCGCCTCGGATGTCACGGATGCTCGGGATGCCCCCGGCGCGGAGGCCGGGTACTACACGTCGATGGCGCGCTACGGATTCTCGCTTTCGTACGGTTGCCCGACCCCGGCGCGGAGGACGGGTACTACCCGTCGCGACCGCTCGCCGGTGCGGCTATGATTCGCGCGCCACAGGTGTATCCCACTCTCTGGAGGCCGCTCCCCATGTCCGCCCTGACCACCTCGCCTGCCTGGCAGGCCCTCGTCCGCCACCACCAGGCTGTCCGCGACGTCCAACTGCGCACCCTCTTCGACCAGGACGCCAAGCGCTTCGACCGCTTCACGCTGCGATTCGAGGACTGGCTCGTCGACCTCTCCAAGAACCGGATCACCGACGAGACGGTGAAGCTCCTCGTGGTGCTCGCCGACCAGGCCAAGCTCAAGGACGCCATCGAGGCGATGTTCACCGGCCAGAAGATCAACCAGACCGAGGGCCGCGCCGTCCTCCACACCGCCCTGCGCAACCGCAAGAACCGGCCGGTCCTCGTCGACGGCAAGGACGTCATGCCCGACGTCAACGCGGTGCTGGGCAAGATGCGCGTCTTCACCGAGAAGGTCCGCTCCGGCGCCTGGAAGGGCGCCACCGGCAAGCCCATCACCGACATCGTCAACATCGGCATCGGCGGCTCGGACCTGGGCCCGCTGATGGTCTGCGAGGCGCTCAAGCACTACGCCCGCCTCGACCTGCGCGCCCACTTCGTCAGCAACGTCGACGGCACCCACATCGCCGAGACGATGAAGCGCCTCGACCCGGCCACCACCCTCTTCATCGTGGCCTCCAAGACCTTCACCACGCAGGAGACCATCACCAACGCCAGGTCCGCCCGCGCCTGGGTCGTCGAGAAGCTCGGCGAGGCCGCCATCCCCAAGCACTTCGTGGCCGTCTCCACCAACGCCAAGGAAGTGGCCAAGTTCGGCATCGACACCGAGAACATGTTCGGCTTCTGGGACTGGGTCGGCGGCCGCTACTCGCTGTGGAGCGCCATCGGCCTGCCCATCGCCTGCTACGTCGGCATGGACCGCTTCGAGGAGCTGCTCGACGGCGCCTTCGCCATGGACGAGCACTTCCGCTCGACGCCGTTCGAGAAGAACGTGCCGGTGATGCTGGCGCTCTTGGGCGTCTGGTACTCCAACTTCTTCGGCGCCGAGACGCACGCGGTGCTGCCCTACGATCAATACCTGCACCGGTTCGCCGCCTACCTGCAGCAGGGCGACATGGAGTCCAACGGCAAGGGCACCGACAAGCAGGGCCACCCGATCACCGACTACTCGACCGGGCCGATCATCTGGGGCGAACCGGGCACCAACGGCCAGCACGCCTTCTACCAGCTCATCCACCAAGGCACGCGCCTCATCCCGGCGGACTTCATCGCCCCGGCGCAGACGCACAACCCGGTCGGCGAGCACCACCCGATCCTCCTCGCCAACTACTTCGCCCAGACCGAGGCCCTGATGAAGGGCAAGACCGCCGAGGAGGCCAAGAAGGAGCTCGAGGCCGCCGGCCTGCCGCCCGAGAAGGTCGCGGAGCTCTTGCCCCACAAGTGCTTCCCCGGCAACCGGCCGACCAACTCCATCCTGGTCAAGAAGTTCACCCCGCACGCCTTGGGCGCGCTCATCGCGATGTACGAGCACAAGATCTTCACCCAGGGCGTCCTCTGGAACGTCTTCAGCTTCGACCAGTGGGGCGTCGAGCTCGGCAAGCAGCTGGCCTCGAAGATCCTCCCCGAGCTCAAGGCCGAGGGCCCGGTGACCAGCCACGACGGTTCCACCAACGGGCTCATCAACTTCTACAAGGCCTCGCGGTCCTGAGAGCCGTGCCGGCGACTTCGCCTCCCGCCCGTCACCGGTTCGCCACATCAGGAAGGTGAGCTCGGCGGGCGGACGGGCAGGCGCCGGGCCACTTCGAAACCGTCCAGCGCCCGGCGACCCGAATCGGTCCGCCGGGCGCGGGTGTTACCGAGGGATCCCATGGGAAAGAAGACCAAGAACCGCTGCATCGGCATCCTCACCGCCGGCGGGGACTGCCCGGGCCTCAACGCCGCCATCCGCGGCGTCGCCCGCGCGGCCATCAGCGAGTACGGCATGAAGGTCGTCGGCGTGCTCGACGGCTTCCGCGGCCTGGTCGAGAACCGCACCATCGCCCTCGACAACCATGCGGTCTCCGGGATCCTCACCCACGGCGGCACCCTCCTGGGCACCAGCCGCGACAAGCCGCACAAGATGCAGATGGGCGACAAGGTGATGGACATGACCACCACCGCCGTCGAGAACGCCCAGCGCCTGGGCATCGACACCCTCGTCTGCCTCGGCGGCGGCGGCACGCAGAAGAACGCGCTGGCGCTGCAGAAGGCGGGGCTGAAGGTCCTCACGCTTCCCAAGACCATCGACAACGACGTCGCCGAGACCGACGTCTCCTTCGGCTTCGACACCGCGATGGTCATCGCCACCGAGGCCATCGACCGCCTGCACACCACCGCCACCAGCCACAACCGGCTCATCGTCTGCGAGGTCATGGGCCACAACGCAGGCTGGCTGGCGCTGGGGGCGGGCATCGCCGGCGGCGCCGACGTCTGCCTCATTCCCGAGATCCCCTACGACCTGGGCATCGTCGCCGAGCACCTCTTCGAGCGCCGCCGCAGCGGCAAGCGGTTCTCCATCATCGTCGTCGCCGAAGGCGCCCGCTCGGTCGAGGAGCACCAGGCCGAGCTGCGCGCGCAGGAGAAGGCCAAGAAGGGCAAGGACAAGAAGAAGGAGAAGAAGCACAAGGGCGTTGACGAGGAAGCCGGCGATGGCGACCTCGCCGCGGGCATCATCCCCATGCCCCCGCAGCCGAACGGCGACGACGCGCCGCGCATCCACCTGGTCCAGGAGCCCATGGCCAGCCGGCTCGCGCGGCAGCTGCAGCAGCTCACCGGCATCGAAGCGCGCGTCACCTCGCTCGGCCACGTGCAGCGTGGCGGCGGCCCCACGCCGGCCGACCGCGTCCTGTGCACCCGGCTGGGCACCCGCGCCGCCGAGCTGCTCGCCGAGGGCGTCTCGGGCGCGATGGTCGCGGTCAAGGGCGACCACTGCGAACCCGTGCCGCTGCCCAAGGTCGCTGGCTACAAGAAGATCGTCCCCATGGACCACCCGTGGCTGCAGTCCGCGCGGCTGGTCGAGACCTGCCTGGGCGACGACGCCTGACGGCAGCCCCCACGAGGCCGCGATGTCCGTTGCCCGCAAGCCGCCCTCCCCCGTCCCTTCGGCGCCGCAGCCTCCGGCCCCTCGCCCGCCCCCCGACGCCGGCCCCAGCGCCGTCGCCGTCATCGACATCGGCTCCTCCGCCATCCGCGTGGAGATCGCCGAGGTCGGGCCCAAGGGCCTCCAGGTCCTGGAGAGCCTCAAGCGCGCCGTCCCGCTGGGCCGCGACAGCTTCAACAAGGGCAAGATCGAGCGGCGCACGCTCAACCTGGCCATCGAGATCCTGCGCGGCTTCCAGGAGGTGATGCGGCCCTACGAGGTGCGCCAGGTCCGCGCGGTCGCCACCAGCGCCGTGCGCGAGGCCAGCAACCAGGAGCTGTTCGTCGAGCGCGTCTACATGGCCACCGGCATCTCGGTGGAGGTCATCACCGGCGCCGAGGAGGACCGGCTGCTCTGGTCCGGCGTGCGCGACGCCTTCGGCCGCCAGAAGCGCACCGAGCACCTCGACTCGCTCATCGTCGAGCAGGGCGCCGGCCACATCGACTTCGCGCGCCTGGAGGGCGGCGAGGTGGTGGCCGCGACCTCGCTCTCCCTGGGCACGCTGCGCCTGGCCAACGCGGTGGTCACCGAGCGCCGCGCCGGGGCCGCCGGGCTCGACCTGATGAAGCGCTTCGTCGGCTCGTCGCTGGACGAGGTCGAGCACCGCTTCCCCCTGCGCCGCATCGAGCACCTGGTCCTGTTGGGCGGCGACGCGCGCTTCGTCGCCGACCGGCTCTGCCCCGGCCAGCCCGGCCCCATCCGCGCCGTCTCCCGCGCCGCCTTCCAGAAGCTGGCCAAGGAGGTCGCCCCGCTCTCCCCCGAGGAGATCGCCCGGCGCCACGGCGCGCCCATCGAGGAGTGCGAGTCGGTGGTCCCCGGCCTGCTCACCTACTCCGAGCTCCTCAAGCGCACCCCCGCCAAGCAGGTGCTCATCCCCTCGGTCACGCTGCGCGACGGCCTGCTCCTCGACGCCGCCGCCGAGCAGACCGGCCAGCAGCTCACCGAGCTCGACGCGCAGATCTACGCCTCCGCCGAGAACCTGGGGCTGCGCTACCAGTACGACGACGCCCACGCCCACCACGTCGCCGACCTGGCCTGCACCCTCTTCGACGCGCTCGCCGGCGAGCACCGGCTGGGGCGGCGCGAGCGGCGGCTGCTGCGCGTGGCGGCGCTGGTCCACGACATCGGCCTGTTCGTCGGCACCAACTCCCACCACAAGCACAGCGAGTACCTGGTGGGCGCCTCGGACATCTTCGGCGTGCGCGCCAACGAGAAGGCGATGGTGGCCTGCATCGCCCGCTACCACCGGCGGGCGCTGCCCGCGCTGACCCACCCCGGGTACGCCACGCTCTCGCGCCAGGACCGCGCCACCGTCTCCAAGCTCGCCGCGCTGCTGCGCATCGCCGACGCCTTGGACCGCGACTCGCAGCGCCTGGCGCTCGCCCGCGTCGAGCTGCGCGACGACGAGCTCGTCCTCACCCCGGACCGCGACCAGGACCTGGCCCTCGAGCGGCTGGCGCTGCGCCAGAAGGCGGACCTCTTCGAGGAGGTCTACGGCCGCAAGGTGGTCCTCAACCGGAGCACGACGCCATGACCACCAAGCCGACCTCCCCCCCTGGGCCCCGGGCCTCACCCCCTGACCCCCTCTCCGGCTCCGCGGAGCGAGGGAGCTCGGAGCGGCCTGCGGAGAAGGCCGTCGCGCTGGACGCCCCGGGCAACTTCATCAACCGCGAGCCTCTCCTGGCTCGCCTTCAACCACCGCGTGCTGCAGGAGGCGCTCAACCTCGAGAACCCGCTCCTGGAGCGCCTGGCGTTCCTGGCCATCGTCGGCTCCAACCTGGACGAGTTCTTCATGGTGCGCGTCGGCAAGCTGCTCCGCGCGCTCGAGGACGAGCCGCACCGGCGCTGCCCCGCGGGGATGACGCCCGCCGAGCAGCTCGCGGAGATCACCCGGCGCGCGCGGACGATGGTGTCCCAGCTCTACCGCGGCCTGCAGCAGGACGTGCTGCCCGCGCTCGGCCGCCGAGACATCAGCCGGGTGCGCCCCGAGACGCTGGAGCGCAAGGACGAGGCCATCGTCGAGCGCTACTTCGCCGACGAGCTCTTCCCGTCGCTGACGCCGGTGGCGGTCGAGGACGACGGCAGCGGCGAGCGGCTGGAGGTCGCCGGCCTCGCCATCCACTTCGCGGTGCGGCTCAAGGCCGAGGGCACCCGCGGCGAGGCGAAGAGCTGGGCCGTGCTGCCCCTGCCCCGCTCCTGGCCGCGGTTCTTCTTCCTGCCCTCCGACAGCGGCCACCGCTACCTGCTGGTCGAGGACATCGTCCGGCACCACCTGGAGCGCTTCTTCCCGGGCTACGAGATCGAGGAGGCCTCCCTCTTCCGCGTCACGCGCAACGCCGACTTCGCCATGGACGACGAGGAGGTCGGCGACCTGCTCGAGGCGATGGAGGACGTGCTGCGGGCTCGCAAGGAGAGCGACGCGCTGCGCCTGGAGCTCGAGTCCGACGCCTCGCCGCAGATGACCCGCTGGCTGTGCCAGCAGCTGCGGCTCGACCCGGTCCGCGACCTCTACGAGATCGACGGGCCGCTCGACCTCAAGGCGTTCATGAAGCTCGCCACGCGCCTGGACGGCAAGGGCCTGCACTACAAGCCCTTCGAGCCGCAGCCGGTCTCGGCCTTCGACGGCGCGGCGTCGTTGTGGCACGCCATCCGCGAGAAGGACGTCGTCGTCCACCTGCCCTACGAGTCCTTCCGGCCGGTGGTGGAGCTCGTCGAGGCCGCCGCCGACGACCCGAACGTGCTGGCCATCAAGCAGACGCTGTACCGCACCAGCGCCGACTCGCCGATCATCGCGGCGCTGGAGCGGGCGGCGCTCTCCGGCAAGCAGGTGGCCGTGCTCGTCGAGGCTCAAGGCGCGCTTCGACGAGGCGCAGAACATCGCCTGGGCCAAGCGGCTCTCCGAGGCGGGCGCGCAGGTCGTCTACGGCGTGGTGGGGCTCAAGACGCACGCCAAGCTCTTGCTGGTCGTCCGCCGCGAGCCGGACGGCGTGCGCCGCTACGTGCACCTGTCGACGGGCAACTACAACGACCAGACCGCCACGCGGTACGAGGACGTGGGGCTGTTCACCTGCGACGCGGAGATCGGCGCGGACGCCTCCAACTTCTTCAACGCGGTCACCGGCTACAGCGAGCCGCAGGAGTGGCGCCAGCTGGTGGTCGCGCCCACCGGCCTGCGCGAGCGGCTCGGGCGCCTCATCCAGCGGGAGATCTCCCGGTCGTCCAAGGAGGACCCGGGGCTCATCATGCTGAAGATGAACTCGCTGGTGGACCCTGCGCTCATCGAGTCGCTCTTCGAGGCGGCGCGCGCCGGGGTGCACGTGAAGCTGTGCGTGCGCGGCATCTGCTGCCTGCGGCCGGGGGTGAAGGGCGTCTCCAGCAACGTCGAGGTGGTGAGCGTCGTCGACCGCTTCCTCGAGCACAGCCGGCTCTTCTTCTTCAAGAACGGCGGCGCCGAGGAGCTCTACGGCTCGAGCGCGGACTTCATGCCGCGCAACCTGGACCGCCGGCTGGAGCTGATGTTCCCGGTGCGCGACGAGGCCGCGCGCCGCTCGCTCGTCGCCTTCCTGAACCTGTGCTTCGAGGACAACCAGCGGGCCTGGAGGCTCAAGCCCGACGGGACCTGGGAGCGGCACGCCGGGGCCAAGGGCAGGCCCCCGCGGCGCGAGCAGGAGGTGATGATGGAGGAGGCGGTCGCCCGGGCGGAGGCCGCGCGGATCAAGCGGCTCGCCGTGTTCCGGCCGCAGGGCCCGGGGACGGCGCCGGGCGTGAAGTAGCCGATGTGTTGTCCCCGGCCTCCGCGGCGCTGGGGGACTCCCAGTTCCGCGAACGCGGCCCCCGGCGCGGAGGCCGGCAGCTCCGTCAGCACGCCTCAGATCCTCAGTCTCGCGAAGGCGCCCCCGACACGGAGGTCGGGGACTACAAAGGCGACAGGCCCCAGTCTTTCGACCGGGGCCTGCTGCTCGAAGCTCAATGAGCCTGACGCTAGCGCTTGGCCGCCTTCTTCGCGGGCTTCTTCGCCACGGCCTTCTTCGCGGGCTTCGCGGCCTTCTTCGCGGGCTTCTTGGCAACAGGCTTCTTGGCGACGGTCTTCTTGACGGACTTCACGGGCATCTTCTTCTCCGGTTTCTCGGTCGCGTTGCGCCAGAAGGCCTCGAAGTCATCGAGGTCGTAGCACGCGCCGTGGATGGGACGCGGGCCACCGACGATCACGTCGCTGGGCACCGCATCGATGTGGTAACGGTCCGCGGTCGCCGAGTCCTCATCGACGTCGATGAGCTCGGCTTGCAGCCGCGGGTGCTTCTCCTTGAACAGGTGAAACGCACGCTCCGAGGCGGGGCAGAACGGACACCACCTCGCTGTGAAGTGAATGAGCTTCGTAGCAACCTCCCTTGTCACCCCGGATCACCGCCGAGCTTCTTGCGCAGCTCCTTCAGCTGCGCCTTCCGCGCCTCGCTGACTTCGGGGTAGTTCAGGTCCAGCTCCTCGAGCCGTTTGACGATGACCTCGGCCACCGCCACCCGGGTGTACCACTTGTTGTCCGCAGGGATCACATACCACGGGGAGTGCTTGGTGCTCGTGCGCTTGAGCATTTCGTCCTGCGCCGCGGCGTAGTCGTCCCAGAGCTCGCGCTCCTGGATGTCGTTCTCGCTGAACTTCCAGTTCTTCGACGGCTTGTCGAGCCGCTTCAGGAAGCGCTTGAGCTGCGCCTCGTAGGAGACGTGCAGGAAGAACTTGATGGGCAGGATGCCGTTGTTGACGAGGTACTTCTCGATGGCGTTGATGTCCTCGTAGCGGCGCTTGAACACGTCCTTGAGGCAGGGCTTGGGCAGCTTCTGCTTGTCGAGGATCTCCGGGTGGACCTTCACCACCAGGACCTCCTCGTAGTAGCTGCGGTTGAAGATGCCGATGCGGCCGCGCTCGGGCATGCGCTGCATGAAGCGCCACAGGTAGTCGTGGTCCAGCTCCTCGGCGCTGGGCGCCTTGAAGGCGTAGACCTGGCAGCCCTGCGGGTTGACGCCGCTCATCACCGACTTGATGGTGCCGTCCTTGCCGGCGGCGTCCATGGCCTGGAAGAGGAGCAGCACGCCCCAGCTGTCCTGGGCGTAGAGCTTGTCCTGCAGCTCGGCCATCTTCTCCTTGTCCTTCTCCAGCCGCGCCGCACCCTCCTCCTCGTTCTTGAAGCCGTCGGTCGAGCTCGGGTCCTGGTGCTTGAGGCTGAACTTCCTGTCCCAGGGAACCCTCAGGTGGTCGATGTTCATTCGGGTGAGCCTCTCCGGCGGCGGGTGACGGACCTCGTCCGCAGGTCCCTATCCTAGTGGAAGGAGCGCGTCGCACGCTCGGCGAAGTCCCGGCAGGAGCGCTCGAACAGCGGACGCGAGCTCTTCTCGAGCGCCTCGAGCCGCGCCTCGATCGCCTCGTCGAGCACGGCGAAGAGCGCCTCGGGCCGGGTGCCCGCGAGCTCCTGCAGTCGCAGGTGAGCCGTGCGGCGCAGGAGCGTCAGGTCCGTCACCTCCCCCAGCGCCTCGGCGAGCCCGGCCAGCTTGCGGCGGGCCTTGCCTGGCTTCTCGCCGCCGGCAGCTTGGAGCAGCTCCACCTGGTAGCGCAGCTCCTTGACGCTCTTGCGGAAGGCGTGGACCTCGGTGTCCTCGCGCGTGCGGAACGCCCGCTCGCGCGCCCGGCGGGTCCGGCGGTAGCTGCGTTCGAGCCCCGCGCGCAGCTCGCGCCAGCGCACCTTCTCCGGCAGGCAGGCCAGGAGACGCTCGGGGATGGGCGAGAGGATCTGCAGGCTGCGGCGCAGCTCCTTTTGTGGAGCGGCGGCGACTCCCGCCTCGCTCTCCGCCTGGAGCAGCCGGGCCAGCGCGTGTCGGGCCGGCCTCGAAGCCGGGTCGTCGGGCAGGCCCGCCAGGGTCTTCAGCAGGACCGCGGCATCGCGCAGCGGCGAGGTGCCTCGCAGCGCGTCGCGGAGGTCGTGAACGAGCGCGCGGAAGCTCTCGCCGCCGAGCACCGGCCGGGCCAGGCGGACCACGGCTCGCGCCCGGCGCAGCGCCTTGCGGTACTCGTGGACGGCATCGACGGGATCGTCCGCGGCGGCGTCGACCATCGCCCGGGCATAGCCCACGACGCCGGCGAAGGCCGCCCCCAGCCCGAGCCGCAGCGGCAGCCGCTCGTCGAGCGTGAGCCGCCCTGGCTCCGACGGTGCTCTGTGCTCCTTCGGCTGCTTGCCTCTCGCCACTGCCCGCCCCGCTGGTTGACCGACCGTGAAGCTCTTATCATGCCGCCCACCGTCGCAAGAGGAGGGGCCACGATGCTGCTCTATCTGATGCGCCACGGCCTGGCCGCCGAGGCCGCGGGTTCGGACTCTCGGAGCGACGCCGAGCGCCCGCTCACCACCGAGGGCCGCTCGCGGGTCGAGAAGATGGCCGAGGCGCTCCGCGACCTCGGCGCCGCTCCCTCGCTCATCTTCTCGAGCCCGCTCGTGCGCGCCCAGCAGACCGCGGAGATCGTCGGCCGCGCGTTCCCCAAGGCGAAGGTGAAGGCGAGCAGTCGCCTCGCGCCGGGGAGTCCGCCCATGGACCTCCTCGATGAGGCGGCGGCCACGCGTTCGAAGGAGGTCCTGTGCGTCGGCCATGCGCCGCACTTGGATCTCGTCATCGCCAAGGCGTGCGCGGACGTCGAGTTCCCGATCTGCGAGCTGAAGAAGGCCGGCGTCGCGTGCCTGGACGTCGAGGGCTACAGCCGGCGCGCCGTCATCCGCTGGGTGCTGGCGCCGGGGCTCGTGCGCCGTTTGCGGTAGCGGGCATCAGCCCCAATGGCCGCTCGACCCATATGATCGATGCGGGCGTCCCTGTGACGTCGGTCACCAAACCGCTCCAACCCCGGGCCTCTACCGGGGAATTCGGCCGAAACAGGGCCCGAAGTCTGGACTCGAGCCCGCCACGGGGTTTCGCGGAGTCTCGCGGCGCCTCTCGGCCGAGAAAAATCCCGGGCACCCTCCTGGGCCCGGACCCGAAGGTCCAAGGCGGCCACAGGAGAGCCCCGGGCAATCCCTGCGATCACGCCACGGCGTTCTTCAGGTCCACCTCGAAGGTGGTGCCCTGGTCGGCCGCGCTGGTGACCTTGGCGTCGCCGCCGTAGAGCTGGGCGATCTTCTTGACGGTGGAGAGCCCGAGCCCGCTGCCGACGATGCCGCGCGTCTTCTCGTTCTTGATGCGCACGAACTCCTTGAACAGCCGCCCCAACTCCTCCGGCGTCATCCCGATG
This sequence comes from Myxococcales bacterium, assembly GCA_049841135.1. Taxonomy (GTDB): domain Bacteria; phylum Myxococcota; class Myxococcia; order Myxococcales; family UBA5297; genus JACRCT01. The sequence goes on along the minus strand of JASGHK010000001.1, from coordinate 137,932 downwards.
CCCGTGTCGCTGACCTTGATGAAGGCGCCGTCCGGCCGGGCCTCGACGAAGACGTCGGCGCGCCCGCCGTCGCGGTTGTACTTGACCGCGTTGGTGACCAGGTTGTTGAGCACCAGGTCGATCTCCGTCTTGTCGGCGGTCATCGGCACCGGGCCGGCCGCGTGCAGCTCGAGCGTGATCTTGCGGCGCGCGGCATCGGCCTTGACCGTCTCCAGCGAGTTGAGCGCCAGCTCGCGCACGTCGACCCTCTCCAGCTCGCGCTTCTTCTGCCCGCTCTCGATCTTGGTCATGTCCAGGAGGTCGAGGATGAGCTTGCGCATGCCGCCCAGGCGCACGAGCGAGCGCTCCACCATCGGCTCGTAGCTGGCGAGCTCGCCGCCCAGCGACTTGTCCTGCATCGCCATCAGGTAGCCCTCGACGGCGGCCAGCGGGGCCTTGAGCTCGTGCCCCAGCACGCTGATGAACTCGAAGCGGATGCGCCGCTTCTCCTCGGCGTGCCTCTTCGCGGCGCGCTGCAGCACCACGTGCTTGGTGGCCTTGAAGACCGTGGCGCGCAGCTCGTCGGGCGTGAACGGCTTGGCCAGAAAGTCGAAGGCCCCGCGCTTGGTCGCCGCGACCGCAGTCTCCAGCGTGGCGTACGCGGTGATCATCACCGTGAGCACGTCGCGCTTGTCGGCGACCAGGCGGTTGAGCACCTCCAGGCCGCTCATGCCCGGCAGCTTGTGGTCGAGCAGGAGGATGTCGGGAGGCGTCTTCTCGATCTTCTGCAGCGCCTCCTCGCCGCTCTCCGCGGTGTCCACCGCGAAGCCGACCTCGCCGCCGTCGGTGCCCTGGCCGGTCGGGTCGGGGATCTTGACCGAGAACCGCTCGAGGATCCGGGCGGCGCCCAGGCGCATCCCCGCCTCGTCGTCGACCATCAGCACTCGCAGCGGTTCGTGCGGCATGCGGCCTCCGGCCCGGCCCCGAGGGTGTCGCTAGACGGCCTGCAGCAGCCGGTGGATCTCGTTGCGCAGCTGCTCGGCGCGGACGGGCTTGGTGAGGATGGCGTCGGCCTTGATCCAGCTGCGCTCCTCGCCGGTGGCGCTCTCGAACTCCAGGCCCGTCTCGCTGGTGACGGCGGTGACCAGGATGACCGGGGTCTTGGGGTTGCGCTTCTTGACGTGGTGGCAGAGGACGAACCCGGCGTCGAGGTACTCCATCATCAGGTCGGCGACGACCAGGTCGGGGTTGGCCTCGGCCAGCTTGCCGTCGGCCTCGCCCAGGCCTCCGGCAGTGACGACCTTGTAGCCCGCGGCCTCCAGCTGCATGCGGGTCTGGAGCAGGTAATCCTCGTCGTCGTCCACGAGCATGATGGTCTTGTTGGCGGTCTCGGCGTTCATGGCGTCTCCGGGGTGCTGCTTCGAGGTGCTGTTGAAGGTCACAGCTCCGTCGCCGGCCGGCGCGGCACGGTGACGGTGAAGGTGGTGCCTGTGGGGCCCTTGGCCGGGTCGGCGTTCGACTCCACGCGGATGTCTCCGCGGTGCATCTTGACGATGCCGTACGTCACCGCCAGCCCCAGCCCGGTCCCCTTCCCCATCGGCTTGGTGGTGAAGAACGGCTCGAACAGCTTGCTCATGTTTCCCTGGGGGATGCCCACGCCGGCGTCCTTCACCTTGAACCAGACGTGTTCCTTGTCCCCGCCCGTGCTGACCACGATGGGCCCGCCCTCGGGCATGGCGTCGATGGCGTTGGCGACGAGGTTGGTCAAGACCTGCGCCATCTGGTCCCGGTCGAGCTCGGCCGAGGGGTCGCCCTCGTGCTCCATCGACAGGTCCACGCCCTCGCGGTTCTGGAAGGCCTGGGTGCTGTGCGCCACCAGCTCCGGCAGGGTCACCGGCTGCAGCATCACCTTGTTCTGGCGCGCGAAGTTCAGGAGGCCGGCCACGATCCGTTTGCAGCGGTCGGCCTGCGCCGCGATCATCCCCAGGTCCTCGCGCTGCCGGGAGCCCGTCGGCGTGTCCTCGAGCAAAAGGTGCGCGTACATCAGGACCACGCCCAGGGGGTTGTTCACCTCGTGGGCGATGCCGGCCGCCAGCTGCCCCATCGACGCCAGCTTCTCGGCGTGGATGAGCGCCTCCTGCGTGTCGGCCAGCTGCCGGTGGCTGACGGCGAGGTCGCCCAGGGCCTTGCGCAGCTGGTCGATGGTGTACGGCAGGCACATCTCGGACTCGGCCAGCCCGGCGTGGATGGCCTTGGCGTGCTCGCGGCAGGTCTCGTAGCCGCAGGCGCCGCAGTTGAGCTCGTCCTTGAACTCGTGCTTGCCCATCCGCTCGAGGATCTCGGCGAGCTCGTCCGCCGAGGCGCCACCCATCCGCTGGTCGCAGGCCGCGAAGGAGCGCGACAGCGCCAGGTGCTCGAACCGGTCCAGCGCCTCCTGCCAGGACTTGGGGTCGAAGTTGGCCCGCCGGGTGGCGACGTAGCTGCCCACCGCCGCGCGCCGGCTGTAGAGCGGGCCGGGGTTGGCGAAGCCGGGGCCCATGATGCAGCCGCGGCAGGCCAGCACGTCGAGCAGGTTCGAGTCGAGGTAGCCCTTCTCGAACTCCTCGATGGCCTCGAAGACGCCGGTCCGGCCGTCGGCGCTGACCACCCGCTGGCTGGCCAGGTCCTCCTCGATGTTCGCCGCGACGAGCAGCCCGCGGGTGATCGGGAAGAGGCGGCCGTTGGAGGCCAGCGGCGGGTCGAAGTCGCTGGGCGGGCAGTTCTCGGGGACGACCTTGGCCTCCTCGAACCACTCGCGCAGCTCGAGGAAGGTCAGCGCCGACTGCACGTCGCCCTCGACCAGCTTGCTGAGCGCCTCGCGCTTCTTGGCGATGCACGGGCCGATGAAGACGACCCGCATGTCGTCGCCGTGCAGCTGCCGGACGACGCGCGCGGTGGCGATCATCGGGGAGACGATGGGCGCCAGGTTGGGCACGAGCTTCGGGTGGTAGCGCTCGACGTAGCCGATGACCGCCGGGCAGGTGGTGGAGATCCACCGGCGCAGCGGGTCGCGGTCGAGCAGCTGCTTGTAGGCCCGCGCGACCAGGTCGGCCCCGAAGCCGACCTCCATCACGTGCGAGAAGCCGAGCGAGCGGATCATCCCCACCAGCTTCGGGTACGGCAGGCCGGGGAACTCGGCCGGGAAGCTGGGGGCGACGATGGCCGCCACCTGGCGGCCCTTCTTGAGCATGCCCTGCACGACCTCGACGCACCGGCGAAACTGCTTGGCACCCTGCGAGCAGACCTTCACGCAGTTGCCGCAGCCGATGCACCGCTCCTCGATGACCGCGGCCTGTCCGCTCTTGATGCGGATGGCCTTCGCGGGGCACTCGCGCACGCAGGTATAGCAGACGCGGCAGCGCTCCTTGATGGTCGAGATCAGCGGGATGTCGTGCAGGGCTTCCATCGTCGAGCTCTACTTCACGACGTTGCGCGCCTCGTAGTGGGTGTGCAGAGCTCGTGGCTCTTGTGGCCCAGCGGCTTGCCGAAGAACTCCTGGTAGATGCGCTGGACGGCCGGGTTGGTGTGGCTGGTGCGCAGGGTCTCCTCGCGGTCGATCTTGTAGAGCGCCTGCATGCGCGCCTTGACCGCCTCGAGGTCCGCGCCGATGGGCTGGCCGCCGCCGGCGATGCAGCCGCCGGGGCAGGTCATGACCTCGACGAAGTGGTACGGGCTCTTGCCCGCGCGGACCTCGTCCAGGATCTTGCGGGCGTTCGCCAGCCCGCTGACCACCGCCACCTTGACCGTGGTGTCGCCCACCGGGATGTCGGCTTCCTTGACGCCCGTCAGGCCGCGCACCGGCTGCACCTTGAGGTTCTCCAGCTCCTTGCCGGTGATGAGGAAGTGCGCGCTGCGCAGCGCCGCCTCCATCACGCCGCCGGTGGCGCCGAAGAGCTTGCCCGCGGTCGAGCGCTCGCCGAAGGGTGTGTCGGCGCCTTCCGGCTCGAGCACGTTCAGGTCGATGCCCTTCATCTTGATGATGCGCGCCAGCTCGCGGGTGGTGAGCACCAGGTCCACGTCGGCCATGTCGCCGCGGCCCATCTCGCCGCGCCCCGCTTCGAACTTCTTGGCGGTGCAGGGCATCACCGAGACGCTGAAGATCTTCTCGGGGTCGAGCTTCTCGCGCTGCGCGAAGTAGCTCTTGATGACCGCGCCCAGCATCTGCTGCGGGCTCTTGCAGGTGGACAGGTTGCCCATCAGGTCCGGGTAGTACTCCTCCACGAACTTGATCCACCCGGGCGAGCAGCTGGTGAACATCGGCAGCTTGGCGCCGCCGGCGGCCACCTTGCCCAGGCGGTCCACCAGCTCCGAGCCCTCCTCCATGATGGTGAGGTCGGCGGAGAACCCGGTGTCGAACACCCGGTCGAAGCCGATGCGGCGCAGCGCGGCGTTGAGCAGCCCGGCCACATCCGCGCCCGGCTTGAGGCCGAACAGCTCGCCCAGGGTCACCGAGACCGCCGGCGCGACCTGGACGACCACCGTCTTGTCCGGGTCGTCGATGGCGTTGAGCATCTGCCGGAAGTGGCTCTGCTCGGTCAGGGCGCCGGTCGGGCAGACCATGATGCACTGGCCGCAGTTGATGCAGCTGGACACGTTCAGGCCCTGGTCGAAGACCGTGCCCACGCGGGTCTTGCTGCCGCGGCCGATGAAGTCCAGCGCCGAGACGCCCTGGACCTCCTCGCAGACGCGCACGCACTTGCCGCAGAGGATGCACTTGGCGGGGTCGCGCACGACCGAGGGGCTGGACGCGTCGATCTTGTAGTCGTTCTTGGCGCCCGAGTAGCGCCGCTCGCGCACGCCCAGGCCCTCGGACAGGGTCTGCAGCTCGCAGTTGCCGTTGCGGCCGCAGTAGAGGCAGTCGTCGGGGTGGTTGGCGAGCAGGAGCTCGACGATGGTCTTGCGCGCACGCACGGCCCGGAGGGTGTGCGTCTTGACCTTCATGCCCTCGCGCACCGGGAAGGCGCAGCTGGGCACGAGGTTGGGCGCCCCCTCCACCTCCACCACGCACATGCGGCAGGCGCCCGTGGGGAGCATGCCCTCCATGTGGCAGAGGGTGGGGACCTGCACGCCGGCGCGCTTGAGCGTCGTCAGCAGCGTCTCGCCGGTGCGGGCCTCGACCGTCTTGTTGTTGACCTCGATGTTGAAAGTCGCAGTCATGGTCGTCTTGTCTCCGGTCACGAGGCGAGGATGGCGTCGAAGCGGCAGGTGTCCACGCAAGCGCCGCAGGCGATGCACTTGGCCTGGTCGATCTCGTGGGGCTGCTTGAGGCTTCCGCGGATGGCGCCCGACGGGCAGCCCTTCACGCACACGGCGCAGCCGGTGCAGGTGTGGGCGTCGATGGTGTACGAGAGCAGCTCAGTGCACACGTGCGAGGGGCAGCGCCGCTCGTAGATGTGCGCCTCGTACTCGTCGCGGAAGTACTTGAGGGTCGAGAGCACCGGGTTGGGCGCCGACTGGCCCAGGCCACAGAGGCTGGTGTCCTTGATGACCTGCGCCAGCCGCTGCATGGACATGACGCCGTGCATGCGGTTGAGGGCGTCGATGCCCTTCTCGGACTTGCGGCCCTCGGTGATGCGGGTGAGGACCTCCAGCATGCGGCGGGTGCCCTCGCGGCAGGGGATGCACTTGCCGCAGGACTCGCGCTGGATGAAGTCCATGAAGAACTTCGCCACGTCGATCATGCAGGTGTCCTCGTCCATGACGACGAGGCCGCCCGAGCCGATCATCGCGCCGACGCTCTTCATCGACTCGTAGTCGATGGGCTGGTCGAGCAGCACGGTGGGCAGGCAGGCGCCGGAGGGCCCGCCGATCTGCACCGCCTTGAACTTCTTGTCGTTGGGGATGCCGCCGCCGATGTCGAAGACGACGGTGCGCACGGTCTGGCCGTAGGCGATCTCCACCAGGCCGGTGCGGTTGACCTTGCCGGACAGGGCGAAGACCTTGGTGCCCTTGCTCTTGTCGGCGCCGACCGAGGCGAACCACTCGTGCCCGTTGGCGACGATGGTCGGGACGTTGAAGAGCGTCTCCACGTTGTTGATGACCGTGGGCTTGCCGAAGACGCCCTTGACCGCCGGGAACGGCGGGCGGGGGCGCGGCATGCCGCGGCGGCCCTCGATGGAGTGCAAGAGCGCCGTCTCCTCGCCGCAGACGAAGGCGCCGGCGCCCTGCTTGACGTGGATCTCCAGCGAGAAGCCGGAGTCGAGGATGTTCTTGCCCAAGAGGCCGAAGGCCTTGGCCTGGTCGATGGCCTCGTAGAGGCGGCGGACGGCCAGCGGGTACTCGGCGCGGATGTAGATGTAGCCCTTGCTGGCGCCGATGGCGTAGGCGGCGAGCACCATGCCCTCGAGGAGGCGGTGCGGGTCGCCTTCGATCTCCGCGCGGTTCATGAACGCGCCGGGGTCGCCCTCGTCGGCGTTGCAGACCAGGTACTTCTGGTCGGCCGACTCCTTGGCCGCGAACTTCCACTTGGTGCCGGTGGGGAAGCCGGCGCCGCCGCGGCCGCGCAGGCCGCTCTTCTCGACGGTGTCGGCGACCTCGGCCGGGGTCTTGGTGCGCAGCGCGTCGGCCATGGCCCGGTAGCCGCCGCGGGCGACGTACTCGTCGATGGAGGCCGGGTCGATGGTGCCGCAGTTGACCAGCACGCGGCGGGTCTGCGGCGCGAAGAACGGGTGCTGCTCGAAGAACGGCACGCCCTCGTACGGCGTGTGGGCGCCGTTGCGCATCTGGGCGACCAGGTTCTCGAACGGGATGCGGCCGGCCAGGACGCTGTCGAGCAGCCCGGGCACCTTCTCCGCGGTGATCTTGGAGAAGGAGACGCGGGTGCGGCCGGGCACCTGGACGTCGACCATGGGCTCGGCGGTGCACAGGCCGATGCAGGCGACCTCGACGACATCGGCGTCGACCTTCTTGTCGGTCAGGTACTGCTTGACCGCGGCGAGGGTCTTGGCGGCGCCGGCGCCCAGGCCGCAGGTGCCGGTGCCGACGAAGACCACCGGGCGGGCCAGGGTCTCGCGGCGCAGGCGGACGGCGCGCTCGCGCAGGGTCTTGGCGCAGGCGATGTCGCCGTGGCACTTGGGGCCCTCGGTGAGGCAGGCCACGTAGTCGTGGCAGGGCTTCTCCGAGGTGTGCCAGCACTTGTCACAGCACTTGGGGATCTGGATGTTCGGGGTCATGGTGGTCGTGCTCGCCAGACTCATGTCGTGGCCTTCCGACGGTAGGAGTTCAGGATCCCGGTGACCTTCTCCGGAGCGACGGCGGCGTGGAACTCGCCGGCGACGGTGATGACGGGGGCGAGGCCGCAGGCGCCGATGCAGGCGACGACCTCGAGGCTGAAGAGCCCGTCGCGCGCGGTCTGGCCGGCCTGGACCTTGAGCGCGCGCTGCAGCGCGTTCTGGACGTTGGCCGAGCCCTTCACGTGGCAGGCGGTGCCGCGGCAGACCTGGACGTGGTAGCGCCCCTGGGCCTGGAAGCGGAACTGGTTGTAGAAGGTGGCCACGCCGTACACCTTGCTCGCGGGGAGCTTGAGGTGCTCGGCGATGATCACGATGGACTCGCGCGAGAGGAAGCCCTCGCTCTCCTGGACGGCCTGGAGCAGGGGGATGAGGTACTCGCGCTTGGCGTCAGGGAACTTCGCGAGCACCTGTGCGAGCTTGCCGGTGGGCGGCTGCTGAGGCCCGGGCTGCGGCCCGGTGTTGGGGGTCGGGGACGACATGGTCTATTGGCCTCCGGAGTTCGACTGCTTCTCCGCCTGGCTTCGGCGGGCGAAAAAGGCGACCTTCTCGAGGGACAGCGTCAGGTCCAGCTCTTCGACATGAACGTGCGCCGGCACCTTGAGGGAGTGCGGCGCAAAGTTGAGCAGCCCGTGGATGCCGGCGGCGACCAGTCGGTCGGCGGCGTCCTGGGCGGCGTAGGCGGGCACGGCGATGATGCCCACCTTGATGTTCTTCTCCTTGGCGATCTGCGCGATCTCCTCGACCGCGTAGCACCGGCAGCCCTGGATGACCCGGCCCGCCTTGGTGGCGTCCTTGTCGAAGGCCGCGGTGACGGAGAGGTTGGGGCGCTGGCGGGAGACGTAGGCGATGATGGCGCGGCCCAGGTTGCCCAGGCCGAAGAGCGCCACGCCAGTCTCGCCGGGGCCGTCGAGGTGCTCGCCGATGCTCTTGATGAGCTCGGTGGTCTGGTAGCCGCGGTTGGGGCTGCCGGAGTAGCCGATGGCCATCAGGTCGCGGCGGACCTGGGCGGCGCTCACGCCAGTCTCAGTGGCAATTTGATGCGAATAGACGAACGGCCGCCCCTCCCCCTGGAGGCGGTTCAGGCAGCGGCGGTACAAGCCCAGCCGGCCGATGGTTTTGTCCGAGGTCATCTTCTTTCACAACCCTCGAGGGGTCTCGAATTCGTGATTCGTCGAACGCCGTTACAACTTTCACGAGAGATAGTACTCGTTCCGCGAACGGAGTCAATACATTTCTGGACAATTTGGGGGCCATTCACGAGTCGGCCGGAACGTCAAACACGCCGGAATATCGAGAACTTCGACTACTTCGATCGCGCCTCCGACGCCCCCTCGCCCTGCAAGCTGCCGAGTTCCTTCCCGATTCCCGCCCGCTCACGGGAATCTCGCGTTCGCTCGCGATATTCGTGAATCACGTCGCGAATTAAATCGTGAACGCTCGGGCAGCGATGCTGCCTGGACTGGGAGTCAAGCCTTCTGGCGACTGCCCTGCCCTACGCCAACCTTGCGTCCCATCGAGCGAATTCGCCGCTCGAGGCATCCGGCGCAGGCCTCGGCCGTCTCGTTGATGCAGGCCTTGCCCGGATAGATCTCGTACTTCGCCCGGTAACGAACCGGGGTCAGGTTGGGCATGACGATGTTGGCGCCTCGCGAAAGACCGAGCTCACGTCCCGTCGTCTTGTTGAGGGTGGCGAGCGCGGTGGTCGAGGGGATGTTCGCGTCGGGCCGTACCAGCCGTGCGAGCGAGACAACCTTGTAGGTCATCGCCTCGGTGTTCGGCACCTGGACCCCCGGAGCGAGCTTGGCGGCCCCGCTGCCCAGAGGCGTCGCGGGGTGCTCGATGAACGGGCCGACGCCAATCATGTCCAGGTCGAGCTCGCGGAAGAGCAGCAGGTCGTCGGCCAGGCTCTCGTAGCTCTGCCCCGGGATGCCGATCATCACGCCGCTGCCGGGCTGGTAGCCGAGCGAGCGCAGCACCCGGAGCTGGGCGATCCGGTCGGAGCGGACCTGCCCGGGCGCGGGTGGGTGGATGAGGTCGAAGAGCGCCCGGTCGCTGGTCTCGAAGCGCAACAGGTACCGGTCGGCCCCCGCGTCGCGCCACAGGCGCAGCTCGTCGTCACTGCGCTCGCCCAGGCTCAAGGTGACGGCGAGCGGCGTCGTGGCCTTGATGCGCCGGATGAGGTCGGCCATCCACTCGGCCTCGATGCCCGGGTCCTCGCCCGCCTGCATCACCACCGTGCCGTATTTGAGCTTGATGGCCCGGCTGGCGCAGTCGAGCACCTCGTCCGCCGTCATCCGGTAGCGCTCGATGGCGGCGTTGCCGGCGCGGATGCCGCAGTAGCCGCATTGCCGCCGGCAGATGTTGGAGACCTCGACCAGGCCGCGCAGGTGGACCTCGTCCCCCACCCGCTCCCGGCGAACCTTGTCTGCGGCCTTGAACAGCTCCTCGAGCCTCTCGGCCGTCTCCTCGCGCAGCCAGCCGAGGATCTCCTCGCGGGTCAAGTTGTCGAAGCTCATCGCACCGCCACCTTCCCCGCCCTCGCTGCCTTGAAGCGATCGAGCGCCGCCGGGAACGGCCCCAGCGCCCGCTCGAAGATGCCCAGGCTGTACGCGATGGCCAGCCCGTAGTTGGTGATCGGCACCCGCTGCCGGCGCGCCCGCTCGATCCGCGAGAGCATCCCGCGCCGGTTGAAGGTGCAGCCGCCGCAGTGCACGACGAGCTTGAAGGGCGTCAGGTCCTCCGGGAAGTCCTTGCCCTGCACGTGCGTGAACTCGAGCTTGCCGCCCACGAACTGGGTCAGCCACCGCGGGATCTTCACGCGGCCGATGTCCTCGCCGATGGGGTGGTGAGAGCAGGCTTCGGCCACCAGCACCTTGTCGCCTGGCTTGAGGCTCTCCACCGCCAGCGCGCCCTCGACCTGGGAGAGCAGGTCGCCTTTGAAGCGCGACATCAGCACCGAGAAGCTGGTCATGGGGATGCTGGGCGGCGTGTCCGCGGCGACCTTGAGGAAGGCCTGCGAGTCGGTCACCACCAGCTTCGGCGGCTTGCTCAGCCGGCTGAGCGCTTCCTTGAGCTCGCGCTCCTTGACGGTCAGCGCCATCGCGTCGCCGTCGAGCAAGTCCCGGATGGCCTGCACCTGAGGAAGGATGAGCCGCCCGCGCGGCGCTTCCTTGTCGATGGGGACGACCAGCACCGCCAGCTCGCCGGGACCGACCAGGTCCGAGAGGATGCTGGGGTTGTCGATGAAGTCCTCGGGGGCCGCGGCCAGCAGCGCATCGCGCAGCTCGAGCACGCCCTTCTGCTCCGAGGCGACGGTCTCGACGCAGCGGATCTTGCGCGCCTCCAGCGCCGACACCCGCTCGGCCGCCGGCTTGCCCTGGTCCACCTTGTTGAAGACGGCGACGACCGGGACCTTGCGCGACTCGAGCTCGCCGAGGATCTGGTCCTCGAACGCGCCCCAGCGGCCCGCCTCGACCACCAGCACGCCCAGGTCGGTCCGCTCGAAGACCTGGCGGGTCTTCTGCACGCGCAGCTCGCCCAGCGCGCCCTCGTCGTCGATGCCGGCGGTGTCGATGAAGAGCACCGGCCCGAGCGGCAAGAGCTCCATCGCCTTCTCGACCGGGTCGGTGGTGGTGCCCGCAGTCGGCGAGACGATGGAGACCTGCTGGCGCGTGAGCGCGTTGAGCAGGCTCGACTTGCCGACGTTTCGGCGTCCGAAGAAGCCGATGTGCAGCCGCATGCCCTTCGGTGCTTCCGGCGTCATCCTTCTTTCCCCTACCCGCCCCTTGATGGTTCCGGCGTCCCCAGCCTGCAGACCGCCTCCGGGCTGATGAGCCCGTCGAACGTCTTCTCGTCGAGCGCGCCCTCGCTCAACACCGTCTCGCGCACGGACCTGCCCGACTCGCGCGCCTTCTGGGCGATCTGGCTCGCCCGCTCGTAGCCCAAGGCCGGCAAGAGCGCGGTCGCCACGGCGGTCGAGCCCTCCAGGTTCCGGCGGCAGCGCGCCTCGTCGGCCGCGAGGCCCTCGACGCAGTTCCTGCGCAGGACGTCGCAGCCGCGATCGAGCAGATCCAGACTCTCGAGCAGGCAGGAGGCGACGAGCGGCAGGAACGGGTTGAGCTCCAGGTTTCCGGAGGCGCAGGCGACCGCGAGCGTCGAGTCCAGGCCGAAGACCTTCATCGCCACCTGGCTGACCGCCTCCGGGATCACCGGGTTGACCTTGCCCGGCATGATCGATGAGCCCGCCTGCCGCTCGGGCAGCACGAGCTCGCCGAAGCCCGTCTCCGGCCCGCTCGAGAGCAGGCGCAGGTCCGAGCAGATCTTGAGCAGCGTCGCCGCGCAGGCCTTGAGGATGCCGCTGACCTCGACGAAGACGTCCGCGTTCTGGGTGTTCTCGACCAGGTTCTCGGCGCGGGCGAAGCCGATGTGGGCTTCGCCCGTCTCCTCGCGCAGCGCGTCGACCACCCGGAAGATGAACTGCCGGGGCGCGGCGAGCCCGGTCCCGATGGCCGTGCCGCCCAGGTTGACCACGCGCAGCCGCTCCTCGCACTTGTAGACGCGCCAGCGGTCGCGGGAGAGCGCTTCGGCGTAGGCCCCCATCTCGCGCCCCAGCGTCGTCAGCACCGCGTCCTGCAGCTGAGTCCGCCCCACCTTGACCACGTGCGCGAAGGCCTTCTCTTTCGCCTGGAAGGCCTCCTGCAGCGCGACCAGCGAGCGCTCCAGCCCGTGCAGCCGCTGGATCGCGGCCAGCTTGAGGGCCGTCGGGTACGTGTCGTTGGTGGACTGGTGGAGGTTCAGGTCGTCGAGCGGCGAGACACGCGCGTAGCGCCCGCGAGGCTCGCCCAGGAGCTCCAGCGCACGATTGGCGAGCACCTCGTTGACGTTCATGTTGGTCGAGGTGCCGGCCCCGCCCTGCAGCTCGTCGACGACCACGTGCGCATCGAGGGCGCCGCGAGCCAGGTCGCGGCAGGACTGCTCGATGGCATCGGCCTTGGCCGGGTCGTCGGCCCAGAAGCCCAGCGCGCGATTGGTGCGTGCACAGGCGAGCTTCACCGCCCCGAAGGCGTGAACCAGCGCCGGGTGCACCGGCCGGCCGGCGATGGGGAAGTTCTCGCGGGCGCGCTCGGTGTGGATTCCCCAGAGCACGTCGTCGCCGACCGCTCGCTCACCCAGGAGATCCTTCTCGGTGCGTGCCATCGTCCCGCTCACGACGGCGCCGGGGACACGCCTGCTCCCCGGCACCGTTCGAATCGAAGCTTCGTGCCGACTAGCGGTGCTCGAAGATGATCTTCTTGGCGTCGACGCCGCCGATCTTCTTGAGCTTCTTCATCATGTCGTCGGTGACCTTCTCGTCGCCCACCATCTCCAGCAGGATGAGCCCGTTCGGCCCCGCCTTGCCGCTGCCCACGTCGTTGAGCCCGAGGCGCGTGCGGATGTTCTGGCCGAAGTCCGTGAAGATCTGCTGGACGTGCGTGGCGTGCTGCACGCGGTCGGTGATGTGGACTCCGATGATGACGTGCTTCTCCTTCTTGCTGGCCATGGTCTGTCTCCTCCCGGGGTGGAATTGAGGCTCGCTGCTTCAGCAGTACACGTCCCTGCGCCCGGCCTTCACCCTCTCGATCAGCTTCTTCGAGATCTCGCGCTGCCGGCCGTCCATCCTCTCCAGCGTTCGCGCGATGAGCGCCTCGCCCTCCTCCCGGGTCTGCGGCGACGCGAAGTCGAGCAGGTACTCCTGGAAGGTGGAGAGCGCGTTGGGCTCGCAGTGGTACTTGATCTCCCCGGCTTGGCCAACTCCATGAAGTCCGCTCCGGTGCGGCCGAGTCGATAACAGGACGTGCAGAAGCTGGGCAGGTATCCCATCGACGCCACATCGCGCACCACCTCGTCGATGCCGCGGTGGTCGCCCAGGCAGAACTGCGCGGCGACGTTGTCCTGCGCCTCCTGGTAGCCGCCGGGGTTGGTGCGGCTGCCCGCGGAGATCTGCGAGACCCCCAGCGCGAAGCAGGCGCGGCGCGTCTCCGCATTCTCGCGGGTCGACAGGATGATGCCGGTGTACGGCACCGCCAGCCGCAGGATGGCCACGATCCGCTTGAAGTCGTCGTCGGAGACCTGGCTGGGCGGTGCGTCGGCCATGGGCGAGCCCACCGCCGGCTCGATGCGCGGGACGCTGATGGTGTGCGGGCCGACGCCGAAGCGCTCCTCGAGGTGGCGGATGTGCTGGAGCATCGCCTGCAGCTCGAAGCGCCAGTCGGCCAGGCCGAAGAGCACGCCGATGCCCACGTCGTCGATGCCCGCCTCCATCGCGCGGTCCATCACCGTGACCCGCCAGTCGTAGTTGGCCTTCTTGCCGGCCAGGTGCACGCGCTTGTAGGTCTCGCGGTGGTAGGTCTCCTGGAAGAGCTGGTAGGTGCCGATCTTCGCGTCCTTCAGGCGCTTGAAGTCCTCGGCGTCCAGCGGCGCGACGTTGACGTTGACCCGGCGGATCTCGCCGTTGCCGACGCGCGTGGCGTAGATGGTGCTGATGCAGTCGAGCACGTAGTCGAAGCCGCGCTTGGGGTAGCTCTCGCCGGCGACCAGCAGCACCCGCTTGTGGCCCTGCGTGACCAGCGTCCTGACCTCCTCGGCCACCTGCTCCTGGTCGAGCGCGCGGCGCCTGAGCTCGGTGTTGCGCGCGCGGAAGGCGCAGTACGAGCACTCGTTGCCGCACAGGTTCGAGACGTACAGCGGCGCGAAGAGCACCAGGCGCGAGCCGTAGATCTCGTCCTTGATGCGGCTCGCGGTGGCGAAGAGCCGTGCGGCCTGGTCCGGGTCCTTGATCTGCGAGAGGAACGCGACGTCGTCGGCGTCCAGGCCCTTGAGCTGGAGCGCCTTGGCCAGCACGTCCTCGAGCTTCTTGGGGTCGAGCGGTCCCGCGGCCGCCTCGAGGGTCTTCGCGATGCGCGCTTCGTCGATGAACGGGCTCTGCTGCGATTCCATGGTTGTCTTCTCCAACCTCCCCGACGGGTAGGCGCGTGTCTAACGCCGCCAGTCCGGCTTGCCAAGTCCCGTAAGCGTCGCCCCCTCGCCGCTTATGGTCCCGATAAGACGAAGAAATACGGCTCCCCCGGACGGGCCCGCCGAGGCTTGACGCGACCGTGGGCGACAGCTAAACAGGCGCCCAGTCCGTGAAACGTGTCACGACATCGCCTCGGGACCTTACTGCTACTGGAGGGAGCACACCATGAAGGGTGGCAAGTACCAGATCCTCTGCGTCGACGACGACCAGGACATCCTGCAGACCCTGCGGATGATCCTCGAAAAGAACGGCTACGACGCGGTGCAGGCCTCCAGCGCCGAGGACGGCTACAAGAAGTACCAGGAGGTCACCCCGGACTTCGTCCTCGTCGACCTGATGATGGAGCAGATCGACTCCGGCACGAACCTCGTCACCAAGATCAAGGCGCTCGGCTGCAAGGCGCCCATCTACATGCTCAGCAGCATGGGCGACGAGAATGTCGCAGACGACCAACGTCAACAAGCTGGGCCTCGACGGCGTGTTCCAGAAGCCGATCGACCCCAAGACCTTGGTCGCCACCCTCAAGGCCAAGCTGAAGTAGTCGCACGCCCGCGCACCGCTCCGGACTAGGATGGCCGCGATGGGGGAAAACCGACCCACGCCGCCGAGCCCGCTCGGAGCGCCCGCTGCCTCACCTGGACCGAAGGTTTCGGCAACCGCTGGGGCCGACGCCGCGGCCCGCCTGCGCGCGGCCCAGAGCTTCTTCCTGGGCCTGCGCAAGGGCGTGCGCCAGCTCCTGATGTTCCCCGAGGACCCGGCGCGGCGCGGCGCGCTGGTCCGTTCGCTCTCCGAGCCCCTGCTCGCGCTGCTCTCGGGCGGGCCGGTGGCCATCTCCGTCCAGCCCGACGCCTTCACCTTCGGTCAGGAGGCAATGTGGGCCATCGAGGGCACCGACGACACCCCGGGCCGCTTCTACAAGTCGGGCATCCGCTCGCTCGGCTTCGCGCCTGGCTTCTCGGACGCGGAGCTCGACGCGCTCGTCGGCGTCCTGCTGACCCCTCCCGACCGCGCCGGCGAAGGTCAAGCGCGGGCCGACGACTTCGCGACGCAGCTCTTCAATGCCGCCCTGCCCCACCTCTCGGTCGGCCTGTCGGAGAGCTACGCGTTCGGCGGGCTCACCGAGTCGCAGATGGACCTCGAGCTGCACCAGCGGGTCACCGACCTCGAGCGCCGCCACGCCGCGGCCTCGCCGGAGCTGCGCGCCAAGGCCGCCGCGCTCGTCCAGGGCCTGGACCAGAAGCTCGAGGGCCTGGAGAACAAGGCCGTGCCCTACCTCGTGCAGGGCCAGCCGTCCGAGAGCTTCCGCGACCGCGCCCTGCAGGACAGCCTGGGCGACGACACCCGGCGGCTCGCCCCACAGCTCATCGCGCTCTCGCTGCAGCACGTGCGCAGCGGCGCCCTGTCCGACCCGGCGCGCGCCGGCGAGCTGCTGGCCCGGCTCGTCGACGCGATGCTCGCGCAGGGCAACCTCGAGCCCTTCGCGACGCTGCTCGACGCGCTGCTCTGCCTTCCCGAGCCGCAGGGCCCCGCCATCGCCCAGGTGCTCTCGGCCCGGCTCGGCGACGAGAGCCGCCTCCAGGCGGTCGCGAGGCTGCTCAACGCTCCGCGCCCGGACTACGGGTCGCTCGCGCGCTACCTGGCCGAGTGCAGGGCGACCGCGGGGGTCGCGCTCCTGGGCCTGTTGCCCGGCCTGGAGCCCGCCCACAGCAAGCTGCTCGTGCTGGAGGCGGTCGCGGGCCTGGACAAGGACGCCTGGACGCTGCTCGCCGACCGGCTCGACGTCGAGGGCGCGGCGGTGGTGCCCGACGTGCTCTCGCTGGTGGAGCGGCTGCCGCCGGCCGAGCGCGGCAAGCTCTTCGACCGGGCCATCCACCACAGGATGCCGGAGATCCGCGTCGCGGCCCTCAAGGCGCTGGCGCAGACCTCCATCCCCGAGGCGATGCACCGCTTCGTGCTCGACGCGACCAAGGACGCCGACTCGCGCATCCGCAACGCCGCCTGGCGCACGCTGGTGGCGCTCTCGCCCGCGCGCGCCGCGCAGGATCTTCTGCGGCTGCCCAAGCTGCCGGACTGGGACAAGCGGCCGCTGCAGGAGAGAGAGTTCCTGTTCGAGTGCCTGGGCCGCACCGAGTCGAACGAGGCCTTCGCCTACCTGACCTCGCTGCTGCAGGTGCCCAAGAAAGGCCTGTTCGGCGGCAAGCGCGTGGAGCTGAAGCTGCTCGCCGTCCTCGCGCTGCAGAACATGCCGGTGCTCCAGTCCTTCAAGCTCTTGCAGGCCGTGGGCGCGATACCCGACCAGGATCCCGAAGCCACCGCTGCCGCCCAGAAGGCCGCAGAGGTCGTGCGTGAGGCCGTTCTCGGCGCAGGAGCCAGCGGCGGCAAGGCCAAGCCCAAGGTCGGCCCCGAGCCGCTGCCCGACGAGGTGGCGCGAGCCCTGGAGCACGTCAAGAAGCGCCTTCTCGCCCGGGCCCCTGCGCCGCAGACGGCGCCGGCCCCGGTCGGTGCGCCCGAAAAGATCGCGACGGATCCCGCCTTCGACTTCACCGAGCCGGTGGCCGCTGCGCCTGCGTGGGCGAGCCCGGTCTCCGCGGACAAGAAGCGCGGAGGTGGCCGTTGACCGGCGCCGGCGAAGACCTGGGCGCCCTCGGGCGGCAGCTGCTCTCGGGCATGGCGCTGCTGGCCAGGTCCGCGGGCATCTACAGCACCGAGAACGCCGTCTTCCTCAAGCAGCTGCAGGGGCTGCTCGAGCCGCTCAACCGCGGCGTCGCGCTCGCCCGCCGCCTCGACGTCGAGGTCCAGGCGAGCGCGCTGAAGCTCAACGGCCGGGCGGTGGCGCTCGACCACGCGGGGCAGGAGGCGCTCGCGGATCTCGCCCAGGCCTTCCAGGCACGCGGCCTCGCCGCGCTGGTGGCCGCCGGCCCGGTCTCTCTCGAGGACCTGCGCAGCTTCTTCACCTTGTTCGCCAAGGACCTGCCCGAGCCGCCGCCGGACGACGGCCTGCCGGGACACAAGATGCAGGAGCTGCGGCTGCGCCGGCTCTCCGCGGGCGGGCTGGCCTCTGCGACCGCATCCCCTTCCTCCGGCGAGTCCGCGCAGCAGGCCCGCCAGCGCGCGCTCAAGGCCTATGCGCGAGGCCTCCTCTGGGCCGACCTGCAGACCCGCGCACTCCAGGAGCGCCGCTCCGACGACCTGATGGCCGCCTGCCCACGCGTGGCGCAGGAGCTGGTGGAGACGAGCTCACGCCTGCCGGGGACGCTGCTGCCGCTCGTGCTCAACGGCGAGGGTCCGCGCGCGCTGTCCCACCACCTCGTCAACACCGCGCTCGTCGCGGTGACCTTCGGCGAGCGGCTGGGGCTCGCCCGTCCGCAGCTTCGCGACCTGGCCGTCACCGCGCTTGCCTGCGAGGCGCCGCTGGTGCACGTGCCACCCGACCTGTGGATGCCGGCGGATCCCGACCGGCTGCCGCCCGAGCACCAGCAGCTGCGCACCCAGGCGTTCGTCGAAGCCTCGCAGCGCGCGCTGCTCTCCCAGCCGCTGCGCCGGCTCGAGCAGCTCCGGGCGCTGGCCGTGGGACAGATGCACGAGAGCCACAAGGTCGCCGTCCGCGACGCCGCGGGCGCGACGGCGTGGAAGCCGCAGGGAGACCCGCTCTTCGTCTCCCGCGTGCTGGCCATGGCGGCCCAGTACGACGGCATGACCGCGCCCGCGGCCGAGCGGCCGGCCTACTCGCAGGACCAGGCGCTGGGCGCGATGTGGGGACCCTTGCGCCACCGCTTCGACACCGACCTGCTCTGGGTCTTCGTGCGGCTGATGGCGCGGATCCCGTTCAAGGTCTGTCCCCGCGCCGTCGGCGGAGCGCTCGATCTCAAGGCGTGAGCCCGGCCCTCAGCGGTTCGCCTCCAGGCACCCATCGCCGCTGACCTTCGAGAGCGCCTCGCTGCACTCCACGTGGTCCGACTTGGCCTGCAGGCAGCTCAAGTACGCCGTCCTCGCCTCGCACGTCTTGCCGATGGCCGCGTAGGCCAGGCCCAGGTGGTAGAAGGCCTGCGCGAACTTGGGGTCGAGCTCGACCGCCCGCGTGCACCGCCTGATCGCCGAGGCCGGCTTGCCGTCCTGCAGGTCGAGGATGCACAGGTCGTGGTGCGCGTCCGAGGTCCTGGCGTTGACCTCGATGAGCCGCAGATAGCACTCCCGGGCCTCCGCCGCGTCCTTCAGGTGCAGGTACGACAGACAGAGGTTGTAGCGGGCCTCGACGTAGCCCGGGTCGATCTTCAAGGCGGCCTTGAAGGCGTCGCGCGCGTCGCCGTAGCGCTTCTCCTCCAGGTAGATCGTCCCCAGGTTGGAGTGCGCGATGGCGAAGTCGTTGAAGAGCCGCAGCGCCTTGATGCACTCGGCCTTGGCCTTCCCCAGGTCCCCGCGCAGCTTGAACACCAGGCAGAGGTTGTTGTGCGGGTCCGGGTAGTCGGCGTACCAGTCGCAGGCCATGTGGAAGAGCCGCTCGGCCCGGTCGAGGTCGCCCTCCTCCAGCGCCTGGGCACCCTCGGCGTTGAAGCGGAAGGCCTGCTCGGGGATGGCGGCGGCCGTACGGCAGGCGCCGAGCGCCATCGCCGCGAGGTAGAGCCAGAGGCGGAAGGTCATGGTCGAGGAGTCTCTGTCGGACCGCGACTTCAGTTGACGGTGAACTCGCGCGAGGTGCCGGTGTACGCCCGGATGTTCCCGTCCCAGCCCGACTTCCAGTCGCCGTCGTGGCGGATGCGGTAGGTGCCGGGCGTCGCGCTCTGGGGGATGGTCCACTGGATGGTCACGTGCGAGCAGGCGAAGGTCGGGACGCAGTTGTTGCGCGCCCACTGGTACCGGGTCTCCCAGTCCCAGTCCTGCGCCACCACCACCCAGGACGAGCCCACCTTGCGCTGGACCTGCAGGAAGCTGCCCTGGGTGTGGAGGTTGTTCTTCGGATGCCCGCCCCAGAAGGTCACGCTCACGGTCTGGCCGCGGGAGTAGGACGCCGCCGCGTTCGAGTAGACCGAGCCGAAGCTCACCCAGAGCAGCTTGTCGTCGAAGACCACGCCGGTCTGCAGCGTCGTCTGCTCGTTGCGCAGATCGCGCGGGGTCGGTCCGGCCGGCGAGGCGGTGCCCGCGGCGAGCGCGGCCGCGAGCGAATCGAGCTTCCTGCTGCAGGGCGGCGAGCTGCCACGGGCCGAACTGCGTCGAGGCGCCCTCATAGTTCTGGGTGGCGTACTCCTCTCGGGTCGCGGTGTAGCCGGCGTAGGCGTTGCTCGGCGCGGCGATGACCACGTCGGTGATGCCCAGCGGCGCCAGGCGGCTGGCCACGGTGTTGCGCAGGCGGCGGCCGGACATCGTGGTGATCTCGAACGGCGTGGCGGCGATGGCCAGGTTGCCGAGGGTAGCGACCTGCAGCGGCAGGACCTCCGGGATCCACGGGTACGGGGTCTTGTTGCCGGTGGAGAGCACGATCGGCTTCTCGGCCTGGCAGGAGGTGGTGGTGGTCGCGCAGGTGAACTCGTCGAACAGGTCCGCGACGTCGTTGCAGGTGGCGCCCTCGCTGCCGTAGCCCGGGCCGTCCTCGGCGCCGGCGATCATCGAGATGCCGATGGCCGAGGTGCAGGTCGGGGCGGAAGCGCCGCCGGTGTAGGCCGAGCCGACGGTGAGGCCGTCCATCTTCACGAAGGTGTGCCGGTAGTCGACCGCGCCGGTCAGGAGCTCGCTCGCGCCGTTGTAGAGCTCGAGCGCCTTGGCGAGCTGCTTGCCGCCGGAGATCTGCGTGCTCTCGAAGTCGTTGGCGCCCTCCCCAATCTCGCCGCCGTAGATGTTGGGCGAGACGTCGCCCGAGTTGGACTGGGCGAAGGCCGCGACGAAGGTGCTCGCCGCGGCGTAGTTGGTGCCCTTGGCCTTCTCGAACTGGTAGGACGCGTAGCCCTTGTTGTCGCCGCTGATGAGCCTGTTGGTGTTGCCCATCGAGGTCGCGTGGATGGCGAACCAGTTGAGGGTGCCCAACTCGGTGCCGTCGGCCTTCTCCAGGCGCAGGAGCGTCATCCGCTTGTCGGTGTCGTAGGCGTAGAGCGCGCGCTCGGCGGCGGGGTTGGCCAGGTAGGCCTGGGGCGAGCGGTTGATGGTGGTGTCGAGCAGATCGCCGCGGGCGATCTTGATTCGCCCCTCCGCCACGTTGCCGTGGGCGCGGACGATGGATTGGTAGATGCCGTTGACCTGCGCCTCGAAGCCCTGCGCGTCGTAGCCGAGCGTCGTCAGGTTGTAGAGCGCGTAGTGCGAGGTGCCGCCGGGCCCGCTGTGGGTGTGCGTGGCGCTCAGGATGACGTTGGCGTCGCCGTAGGTGCTGCCATAGGCCGCCCGGAGCCTCTCGACGACCTGCTGCTTGACGCCCTGGAAGATGCCCAGGGCGTCGGCGCTGACGAAGACCAGGCGCTTGCCATTGCACGGGCTGCCGATGACGAAGGCGCGCGAGCGCAGCCGGGTGTGGATGCCGGCCGTCTTCTGGCCGACCTGGGCGTAGCCCATCATCCCGACCTCGGCGGCAGGGCCGGTGATGTCGTAGATGCCGGCGCCGACGAGGAAGGTCTGGTTGGTGGCGCAATTCCCGGCGATGGCGTCCTCGCGCTGCTCGAGCTCCGGCGGGGCTTCGCACTCGCAGCCCACGAGGACCAGCAGGCAAGCCAGGAACGGAAGAGCGGACTTCATGACGACCCCTCCTTGCGGTTCGACTCGGCCCGGACGACGCCGAGTTATTACGCCAGGAGAGCCATCCGTCAACGCAGGGTCATCACCGGGCAGCTGCAACGTCGCAGGACTTCACGGAAGGCCGCGCCCGAGCCCGCGATCCCGACGAGATCGACCTCGTGCCGGGCCGCGAACCGGACGATCTCCGGCCCCGCCTCGCCGCGCGCCAGCGCCAATTCAGTCGAGGGCGGCAACGCGACGCCGGCGGTCGCGGCCGTGCGCTCCAGGAACTGGCGCGTCCAGGCTGGCCACTCGTGCTGCACCTGGTCCTCGTAGGCCGGGAGCACGTCCGCCGCTTCGGCGCTCGCGACGTGCAGCACGGTCACCTGGGCCCCGGCGAGCTCCGCCAGCTCCATCGCCGGCCCCAGAGAGGCCCCGGTGAAGCTCCGGCCGTCGTGCGGCAGCAGGAGGTGGGCGAGCGACCACGGGGCCTCGAGGCGCTGCGGCTTGATCAGCACCACCGGCGAGCTGCCACGCTCGATCACCGCGCCTGCCACCGGACCCGGGCCGTCCGGCGCCTCGGCGCACATCACCACCAGCGGGCTGTCCAGCACGTCGGCGAACGCGAGGATCTGCTCCGCCGGAGCGCCGGCCAGCTCCTCCACGATGCCTCCCACGAGCTCCCCCGGGCGCAGCCTCAGCTCACCCACGAGCTGCGCGAGCGGCACCGGCCGCCCCGAAGCGACGTGCACGAAGTGGACGGTGCCGCCCAGCGCGCGGGCGAGCACGCGCGCGACCCGGACCGCCGCCAGGGCCGCCTCGGTCCCGTCGAGCGGGACGACCAGGCTCCGCGCCGGGGCGACGGGCAGGACACCCGAGCCCGCGCTTCGCGTCGGCTGCAGCTCCTCGGGGGTCATGGGCCGGCCTCCTCGAGCTCCCAGCGCCCTTCCCGCCTCGCCGCCGCCAGCGCCTGACCCGGCCGCACCTCCCTGGCCTCCTGTCCTGCCAGCGCCACCTGCACCGGTCCGCCCGAGGCCGACCGCGCCTCGACCGCATCCACGCCCGCCAGTCACCACGAGCCGCGTCCCCCGGAACGAGAGCGGGAACCGCAGCGTCCGCCAGGCCGGCGGCACCCGCGGATCGACGACGAGGACGTCGCCGCGCACTCCCACGCCGCCGAACCCGAAGACCGCCGCCTGCCAGAGCCCGCCCAGCGCCGCGGCGTGCACCCCGCCCGCCGCGTTGCCCATGTTGTTGGCCAGGTCGATCTCCCCGGCCTGCTTGAAGTAGCGCAGCGCCGTCTCCTGCTCTCCCAGCTTCGCCGCAACCAGCGCGTGCGTCCCGGGGCTGAGCGAGCTGCCGTGGCAGGTGCGCGGCTCGTAATAGAGGTAGTTGGCGCGCCGGACCTCGGGAGCCAGCTCGTCCCACAGGAGCTGGAGGAGCATCACCACGTCCGACTGCTTGACGATCTTGGTCCGCTGGGTCCGCTCCCGGCCCAGCAGCATGTCCATGGGCGCCGAGGCCCGGCCCTGGGCGCGCTGCGGCGCCAGGTCGAAGTCCTCCAGCCCGAAGAAGCCGGCGAACTGCTCGATGACCCCGGTCTGCCGGTCGACGTGGAAGGCCATCGCCTCTGCCGCCCGGCGCCAGCGCACGAGCTCGTCGGCCGTGACCGCCAGGCGCTTCTCCAGCGAGCGCAGCTGCTCCGGCCAGCGCTGGGCGAGCAGGCCGCGCACCTCCAGCGCCCGCTCCAGGTTCCAGCGCGCCATCCGGTTGGTGAAGGCGTTGTCGTCGATGCCCTCGTGGTACTCGTCGGGCCCGATGAGCGTGCGCAGGTGGAAGCGCCCGTCCTCGCCCCAATTCCCGCGGCTCTCCCAGAAGCGCGCCGTCTCGAGCAGGATCTCCGCGCCCTTCTCGACCAGGAAGCGCTCGTCGTGCGTGGCCTCCCAGTAGCCCCAGACGGCGTAGGCGACGTCGGCGCTGATGTGATGCTCCTGGACGCCGGAAAGGATGGGGATGACCTCGCCGTCGGGCGCCACCATGAAGCGCGGCGTCGTCTCCTCGCCGGTGTCCGCCGACTCCCAGGCGTAGAGCGCCCCGCGGTAACCCGCCTCCTTCGCCTTCTTGCGCGCGCCGTCGAGCGTGTGGTGCCGGTAGGCGAGCAGCGCGCGCGCCGCCTCGGGCCAGGTGAAGACGAAGAACGGGATGATGAAGATGTCGGTGTCCCAGAAGACGTGGCCCTTGTAGGACTCGCCGGTGAGCGTGCGCGCTCCGATGGAGACGCGCTCGTCCTCGGGAGTCACCGCGCAGAGCAGGTGGTAGGCGGCGAAGCGCAGGTTGCGCTGGGCGGCCCGGTCCCCTTCCACCTCCACCGCGCAGGCCTCCCAGCGCTCGCGCCAGGCCTTGGCGTGCTCGGCGGCCAGGGCGTGGGCCCCGCGGGCAGCGGCCTGCGCCAGGTGGCGGCTCGACTGCTCTTCCGGGCGCCGGCCGTCGCGCGTGGTGAACACGGTGGCGAGCCGCTCCAGCCGGTAGGTCTGGCCCAGCTCCGCGTCCACCGACCATCGCTCGGAGAAGGTGCCGGGGCCCGAGGACGTGCGCAGCTCGGGCACCGTCGCCGCTGGCCCCGAGAGCTTGCTCGCGCTCGAGACCGAGAGCCGCAGGTCGCCGCGGCGGCTCTGATAGACGAGCGCGCCCCCGGCGTCCGGCGCCGGCAAGAGCCGCGGACGCGCCACCGGGAGCCCCGCCACCACTCCGGTCGCCGTCTCGATGCCCGCCTCGACCTCCAGCCGCCCGCTCCAGTTCTCCGGGGTCACCTCCAGCGCCTGCAAGAGCACGTGCCGGTCCGAGAGGCTCGCCAGCCGCAGCCCGCGCAGCCGCGTGATCCGTCCATCCGGATCCTTCTGGACCCATTCGCGCCAGGTGACGCCCTGCCGGAGATCGAGGATGCGCCGGTGCTCGAGCGTGGTGCCCGTCGCCACCGAGAGCTCGCGCCCCTCCACGCTCACCTTCAGCTTCGTCCAGTCCGGCGCCACCGCGAACTCCGGCACCGCGCTCGACGACGGCAGCGAGTCGAAGACCCCGGCCACGAACGTCGCCGGCGAGCTGGCGAGCGAGTGTCGCTCGGCGAGCGCGGCACGGGTGCCCAGGTAGCCGTTGCCCACCGCGAAGACGGACTCGGCCTCGCGCTCGCGGGCGAGGTCCAGGCCCTCTCCGACGATGGTCCAGTCGGCCTCGGTGGTCGGCGCGGCCAGCGGCAGGAGCGCCTGCGCCGCCTCCTCGCGGCGCGGCGCGCGGCGCCCTTCGTGGAAGTCGACCTGCTCCGAGAGCAGCTCGCGGAAGCGCGCCGGCCCGCCGCCCAGGTGCAGGATGACCGGCTCGACCCCGCCGGGCTCGGGCCCCACCGAGACGAACACCGCCTCGCGGGAGCCCGGGGTGAGCATCTTGTGGTCGCTGCCCTCCACGCCGCCGATGGGGCCGAATTCGTCGCCGGCGATGAGCACCTGGGCCGGGCGGACGCGCTCGCGGGCGCAGACCTCGCGCATCATCCACTCCACCGAGTCCGACTTGTCGGTCAGGCCGATCTCCACGTGCTTGACGTCGCTCGTCACCCGCGCGTCGCGCAGCCCGGCCTCGGCCGCGGCGCGCTCGGACAGGCGCAGCACCTCCTGCAGGCCGCCGGTGATGCCGCCGGCGAAGAGCCGGGACTGGACAGCGTCCAGCAGCCGGCCGATCTCGGGCTTGGGCGGATCGGCCCACTCCGGCAGCGGGATGAGGTCGATCTTACGGCGGTTGAGCCGGTCGTAGACGATGCGCGCCTCGATCCCCGCCCGATCCCGCAGCTGGTCGCGCACGGCCTCCACGGCGGCGGTCAGGCGCGCCTCCTCCTCGGGGCTGGCCGTGCGACGGAAGCGCGGCACCGGCTTGCCCCGGCCGTCGAACCCGTAGACCTCCGAGCCGCGGTTGGTGGCGATGAACAGCCGGCGGTTGTGGTCGCCCGCGTCGCGGATGGCCGGGGCGAGCTGGTAGGTGGTGTTGGCGAGGTTGGTGCCGGTGATGACCACGATGGTCACGTCGCGGCGCATCAGCCGCACCAGGAGCGCGCAGACCTCGGCCGCGTCTTCCTTGCGGCCCATCACCGCGGTGCCATCCCAGTCGAAAGCGATGACCCGGAAGGGAAGCTCGAGCCGCTCCAGGTCGCGCCCTGCCAGAGTTGGCAAGCCCATGCTCACCCGCCCGCCGTGCCCCCGGGTGAGCCGCCGCGCCCGGTGCCGATTCCTGGTCTCAACGATGGGGCCGGTCGGGGGAGGACGCAGGGTCACCGCACGGCACGCTCGGGACCACGAACCGGCGCGCTGCCGGCGGCTGAAGCCGCGCCTGACTTTGCGAAGCCCGCCTGCGCGGGCTGGTCGTGGAAGGGTTGACTGCCGACCGGCCGTGCCGCCACGCTCGCGGCTCTGCCTCTGCAGGCGTACCTGCTCGCCAGCTCACGGAGTCACGTCATGACTGCCTGGAAGATGATCGCCGAGGAAGCTGCCCGCTGCTTCAGAGGCGACGACCCGGTCGCCGCTCGGGCCTACTCCGAGTTCATGCCGCCGCCGTATGTGGCGCTCAAGCCGTACGCGCCGGGGCTATTGGGCCTGCCGGCCGTCGGCGGCTCGGGGTTCGGGGTCACCGAGTACGAAGAGGCGAACGAGCTCGGGCCGGGCTTCGCGAGGATTGCGAGGCACCTGCTCGACGAGGTGCAGAAGCTCGTCCAGCCGCACGCCGATCCGGCCAGGCGCAAGGAGCACGAGTTCTCGTCGACGCTGCTCAAGGGCAACCCCGCCTGGCCCGCCGAGGCCTCGGCCTCCCAGCGCGCGCCCCGGGCGCTCACCCTGGCGATCCCGCTCGCGCTCTCGCGCACCCAGGACGACAAGGGCAACGCCCGCTGGACGCTCTTCGGCGCCAGCCACACCGGTCCGGCGCGCGCGTTCTGGGAGAGCTTCGGCGCCAAGGGCGAGAAGCGCTTTGTCGCCACGGCCGGATGGCTCGCAGGGATCCAGGCGGACACCGTACAGGCGCTCGAGGCTGCTGGGGTGCGGGTCCATCCGCGCTCGGCGGACCCCGCGCTGCCCGGCTTCGACGAGGGACCGCTGCCGTCGTTCGCCAAGGCGCTCCTCTGGAAGCCGGGCGCGGCGGCGCCCAAGACGCTGCTGACCTTCGAGCCGCTCCAGAAGCTCCCAGACGCGCTCCGCCAGGCCTTCCTAGACGGCGCGATGACCGTGGTCCCGACTCCGGCCGGCCTGGTGTTCTTCGAGCACGCGGGCTATCGCGCGCTGGCCAAGACCCTTCCCCTGGCGCTGCAGATCCCGCTGCTGCAGATGTTCCCGCGCAGCGAGTCGAGCTACACGCTGCGCATCCCGCAGTCGGGCTGGCTGGACGAGAAGAAGGCCGGCGAGGCGCGGGCTGACGGCCACAAGATGGCGCGGACCTTCGTGCGCACCCACCGCTGGGAGCGCGTGGCCCGCGACGCCGACCTCGCGCCGGACGCCTACGAGGACCTGGTCACGGTGGCGCTGTTCTCCGAGGACCCGAAAGACCTGGGGCTCTACCGCAAGCCGATGGCCCGCAACAGCCAATCTGGACGCCGGGCTACGAGGCGGTGCTGCACGGCCCGGACGCGGACGCGAAGGCGCTCGCCAAGGCCGCCGCGGCGGTGCGAGGCGGCGGCCGCTTCGGCTACCGCTTCTTCTTCCCGCCGATGCGCGCCGGCGCCCGCTCGCTCTTCTGGCACCGGCCGCTGCTGGCGCGGATGGACCACGAGACCGGCGCGGTGAGCCTGCCGCCTGAGCCGCTCCTGGGCTTCGTCACCGCCGAGCACCCCACCGAGAAGTGGCTCGAGCTCGAGCCCACGCTGCTGCGCCGGGACGGGCACCAGGAGGCCGCGGCCAGCTTCCTCTCCGATCCCGGCCACCGGCGCCGGACGACGTCCTCCAACCTGCGCAAGATCTTCGAGTTCTCGGAGATGCTCGGCGGCAAGGTCGCGCCAACGATGGCGCACCGGCTGCTGGACGTCGCCAAGGACAGCGCGCTCGAGCCTTGGCTCGACTCGCTCAAGACGCGCGCCGCCGAGCCCGCCCAGGGCGAGAGAGCGCTTGAGCTGCTGCGCAAGCGTCTCTCGGCGGGAGCGACTCTGGCGCCCGGCAACGGCGCGCCGGCCTCGCTCACGTACGAGAAGACGCGCACGCGGGCCTTCGAAGAGGCGCTGTGGAAGACCATCGCCGAGCTAGCCCAGGGCGGCGAGTTCCGCCACAAGGACAACGCGGACGTCGTCACCGCCAATGAAGGCAGGACCGGCGGAGAGCTCGGCCAGAAGCTAGGCATCGCGGCGGCCAAGTCGCGCGACCTGGACAAGCTGGCCGACCACCTCCACGTGCTGCACCAGAGGAAGATCGCCGCGCACGGCATGACCGGCCGGGCCTTCGTCACCGACCACCGTTTCCGCTGGGAGACCGACTTCGACATGGGCTGGTCGAGGGGCTGGGCCAAGAACCGCGGCAAGCCCAGTGAGCGCAACGTGGTCGTGGTCATCCCCGGCAAGGACCCGAAGCAGGTGGTGGTGATGGCCGACCACTACGACACCGCCTACATGGAGGACCTGTACGGCAAGGACCAACTTCGCGCAGCCGCCCACGGCGCCGACGACAACCACTCGGCGACGACGGCGCTGCTGCTGGCTGCGGACGTGCTGCTGCCCCTGGCGCGGGAGGGGAAGCTCGAGAAGACCGTGTGGCTCGTGCACCTGACCGGTGAGGAGTTCCCGGCGGACTGCCTGGGAGCCCGGGCGCTGGCGCGTTCGCTGGTACGTGGAGACCTGGCGCTGACGCAGGCCGACGGAACGCCGGTGGACGTCTCGGGGGCCAAGGTCGTCGGCGGCTACGTGCTCGACATGATCGGCCACAACAACGAGAACGACCGCGACGTCTTCCAGAATCGCCCCGGGCGAAGGCGCGGGTTCGGCCCGGCTCGCGCAGATCGCCCACGAGGCCAACGAACGCTGGAATCGGTCGGTGGCGGCCTGGAACAAGGAGCCCGAGCGCAAGGGCCAGGGCCGCTCGAAGCGGATCGAGGACCCGAAGCAGGTACCGCCGGTGGCCGAGCACCTGGCGCTGCAGGGCGAGATCCGCACCGAGTGGGAGCCGCGCAGCGCGCTCTACAACACCGACGGGCAGATCTTCTCGGACCTGGGCATCCCAGTGGTGCTGTTCATGGAGAACTACGACATCCGCCGCACCGGCTACCACGACACCAACGACACCATGAAGAACATCGACCTCGACTACTGCGCGGCGCTGGCGGCCATCACCATCGAGGCGGTGGCGAAGCTGGCGACCCTCCCGCGCTGAGCCCTCACCGCGCGGCGACGACCTGACCCCCGACGCAGGAGCCTTACGAGCTCGGCGCCGAGACGGCAACCGCCCTCGCCGCCTTCCCCACCGGCGGCAGCCGGATGAGCTGTTCCAGCCCCGGCCGCCGGGCGATGCGCACCGGCTCGATCCGGACCGGCGCCCTCGTGGCCGCCGACTCGTAGATGGCGGAGATGACCCGCACGTCCGCGAGCCCCTCCAGGCCCGATGGCTCGGGCTCCCGATCGGCGATGACGCACTCCGAGAAGTACGACGAGCTCGGGCCCGAACTGGTCGGACTCGGGGATGACCTTCGTCTTCGCCTTGCCATCGAATCTCCCAGCTCAGCGTGTGCTCGCCGTCGTAGTCGTAAGCGTTGTCGAGCCGGAGCCGGCCCTCGCTCCCCACGACCTCGTAGAAGCCTTCGCGTGTGGCGCCGTAGCTGACCGTGAAGGCCGCCAGCCGCTCGCGCGGGAAGCGCAGGAGCACGCCCATCCCCTCCTCCACCTCGGCGAAGCGTTGCGTCGAGCCCGCCGCCGCGAACGCCGTCACTTCGATCGGCTCGTCGGCGAACAGGTACCGCGCAGCGTTGACGCAGTAGACGCCGATGTCCCAGACGGGCCCGCCTCCGGTCTCCACCCTGAGCCGGATGTTCCCCTGCTTCGCCTGGTAGCTGAAGACGGAGCTGAACAGCCGCGGCTCGCCGAGCCTGCCTTTGCGCACCAGGTCCACGGCCCGCAGGTTCGACTCCTCGAAGTGCAGCCGGTAGGCGACCATCAGCTTCACGTCCGTGTCCTTGCACGCGCCGATGATGTGCCGGCACTCCTCCTCGGTCGGGGCGAGCGGCTTCTCGCACAGCACGTGGACGCCCGCCTTGGCCGCGCGCACCGCGAACTCGGCGTGCAACGTGTTCGGCTCGGCGATGTAGACCGCGTCTACGTCCTCGGAGGCCAGGCAGTCGTCGACGTCTCGGTAGTCGTAGGCGCGCACGCCCGGGTATGCGCTCGGGATCTGCCGGCGCTTGGCCTTGTCACCGGAGACGACCGCCACGAGCTTGCTCGTCCGCGAGTGGGCGAACGCCGGCAGCACCGCCGTCTGCGCGATGTGGCCCAGCCCGATGACCGCATACCCGACCGCCCGCTGGCTCTTCCGGCCCTGCTTCGTCAGCTTCGGCATCGCTCCGCCCTCCCCGGCGCACGAATCACGCTGCGCACGCTGGGCAACGGGGTCAGGCGATGTGGGTGTGCACTCGTCACACGGGGCGCCCAGAACGGCTCCGGAGGGTGCCAGGCGAACGCGGATCCACCAGATCGGCCACCAGGGGCCCGAAAACGGCCCTAGCGGCCGACTTGCCCTGCCAGGCCTATTTCAGCAAGCCTGGCCTCCCGAGAGCCTCAGCGCTGGCCATCCTGTGGCCCTGAGGGGCATTCCCTCGCGATCTGCAACATGCTGTTTTTCTTGGCTTTTCCGGACCCGCTTGCGTGACGGCCATCACGCGCCGTCGGGCCCGTGCGCGAGCCGTGCGAAGAACTCTCCAAAGGCCCTGCTCAGCCCTGGAACCTCGCCATCGAGCCTGACCGCCCGCTCGACCCAGCCGAAGCAGTAGCGGCACTCCTCACCGCAGACGAGGTTGGGGCAGTCGGGGCTGTTGCGGACGAAGTGGTCGATGAATCCGTCCAGGGCCCGGTTGTCCACGATCACGTGCCCAAGCGCTCCGAACAAGGGGCCGGAAGCGGCACAGCGCTCGTCCTGGTCCATCCCGGCGCGGTGGAGGAGCTCGAAGTTGGGCGGCAGCGAGCTCGCCTCCGCATAGGTCCCGGTCAGCCGCAGGAGGTTTCCGTCGAAGCGGCGCGCCCGGTACGCAGCCACCGTCTCCAGCAGCCGCTCGGTGGTCTTGAAGCGCTCCGTGAGCTTGAAGTGCTCGAAGCCGATCTCCTCGTAGCGGTGCAGGTCCTCGGGGCGAATCCACGTCGCCTTGAGCAGCTCGACCGGGCTCGCGAGGCGCGCTCCGACGCACTCGAGGATCGGCCAGTCCAGCAGGAAGCCGTTGGAGGCATGACCCGCCTGTGAGGCGTGCGCGTTGGCGTTGGCATGCGAGACCCGGTTGCGGCAGCTGAGCCTGCAGCTGTTGGTGGCGATGAGCCGCAGGTCGCACGTGAGGTGACGCCGGAAGCGCTTGAGCAGCGCGAAGTTGCGGTTGTGGTCCTCGTAGAGGGTCAGCCCCTGCACCCCCATTCGCTCGAACTGCCGCGCCTTGTCCAGTGTGTCGATGTTCGCCAGGCTCGAGACCGAGACGGGAATCTCCGGCGCCCTCTCGCGGATGATCGGGATGAGCATCGAGATCGCCACCGTCACGCCGTCGACCTTGATGCCGCGCAGGTAGTCCACCAGGTCCGCGACGCGCGCGTAGCCCTCGCGCGTCAGCTCGCGGTTGTCCATACAGGTAGCGTTGAGCAGGTAGTCGAACTTGAGCCCGCGCGCGTGCGCGCGCGCCACGTGCCGGGCCAGCCGCTCACGGTCCACGGCAGGCAGCAGCACCGACGGGCGCCCCCCACCCACCGCGTCCTCGCTCAGCTTGCCGTACACCCACTGGACCTCGGTGCCGGCGAGTCCGTCGAGGAGCGCGTCGTCGAAGTTGGTCGAGACCGAGAGCCGCATTCCGTCGCCCTTCTCCCCTCCCTTCCCCTCCTCGCGACCGGTCAGGTCACCCGCACCACCTCGTCGATGGTGCTCATGCCCATGGCCACCTTGAGCACGCCCGACTCGCGCAGCGACCGCATGCCCAGCTGCCGCGCCTTCGCGCTGAGCTCGCCCGGGTTCATGCCGGAGAGGATGTTCGCCTTGATCTCCTTGCCGACGTCCAGCATCTCGAAGATGCCGGTGCGTCCCAGGAAGCCCGTCTGCCGGCACTGCGCGCAGCCGGTCCCGCGCCGGAAGGTGGTGCCCTGCGGCAAGAGAGGCAGCGAGACCGAGAGCGCCTGCACCTCGTCCGCGCTGGGCATCGACTCCGTCGCGCAGTGCGGACAGATCTGCCGGATGAGCCGCTGCGACATGACGCCGATGAGCGCGCTCGCCACCAGGAACCGCTCGACGCCCAGGTCGATGAGCCGGGTGATCGCGTCGCAGGCGTCGTTGGTGTGCAGGGTCGAGAGCACCAGGTGGCCGGTGAGCGCCGCCTGCACGGCATAGCGGGCGGTCTCCGGGTCGCGGATCTCGCCGACCATGATGATGTCCGGGTCCTGGCGGAGGATGTGGCGCAGCGCCGCGGCGAAGTCCAAGTCGATCTTCGGCTGCACCTGCACCTGGTTGAAGCTCTCGTGCACCATCTCGATGGGGTCTTCGATGGTGGTGACGTTGACCTCCGGGCCGGCCAGCACGCGCAGCGCCGAGTAGAGCGTCGTCGTCTTGCCGCTGCCGGTGGGGCCGGTCACGAGGATCATCCCGTGCGGCCGCTCGAATCCACCCCTCAAAGAGCGTCAGCTCCTCGGGCAGGAAGCCGACCTCGGCCAGGTCTTGGACCAGGGCCTCGGTGTCGAAGATGCGCATCACCACCTTCTCGCCGAAGGCGCACGGCAGGGTCGACACGCGCATCTCGATCTCGCGGCCGTCCTTGTCGGTCTTGATGCGTCCGTCCTGGGGCTTGCGCTTCTCGGCGATGTCCAGGCGGCTCATCATCTTGATGCGCGAGACGACCGGCGCGTGCACCGCCTTGGGCATGGTGTGCACCGGGTGGAGGATGCCGTCGATGCGCATGCGGACGACCGAGTCGTCGCGGCGGGGCTCGATGTGGATGTCGCTGGCGCGCTGGTCGAAGGCGTAGCGGAGCAGG
Source organism: Myxococcales bacterium (assembly GCA_049841135.1). Taxonomy (GTDB): domain Bacteria; phylum Myxococcota; class Myxococcia; order Myxococcales; family UBA5297; genus JACRCT01. The sequence goes on along the minus strand of JASGHK010000001.1, from coordinate 105,724 downwards.
TACTCGACCGCCGCGACGACCGGCTTGTCGTTGAGGTCCAGCTCCTGGTTGGTCGAGAGCCGGAAGAGCTGCTCGAAGTTGCCGATGTCCGGGCCGGCGTTCGCGCCGTGCTGGTCGACGGCCGCGGCCATGCTCTTGTTGAAGCCGTAGACGTGGTCGATGGCCCGCAGGATGTCGGCCTTCGACGAGAGCACCGGGACGATCGGCGAGCCGACGATGGTGCGCAGGTTGTCGAAGAGCTCGTCGTCGAAGGGGTTGGCCACCGCGACGTGGAGGCTCGCGTCGACGCGCTCGAGCGCCAGCACCGCGTGCTTGCTCGCGAAGGGCCGCGAGAGCGTGCGGGTGATGAGCGCCGCGTCCAGGGTCAGCGGGTCGATCTTCTTGTAGGGCACCTGCGCCTGCAGCGCGCAGATCTCGCTGATCTTGTCCTGGTCGAGGAACAGGCCCGGGCGGCCGGGGACCGGGAAGTTGAAGTCGGAGACGATCTCGACCGCCGAGGCGTCATAGCGCCGCCCGTCCTGGCCCCGGTCGCGGCTCAGACGCGAGCGGACGCCGTTCTCCTTGAGCTTTACGTCGCGCGCCTGCTCGGGCGTGATGAGCCCGTAGGCCGCGAGCGCCTGGAGCACGAAGGCGACCGAGAACTCGCTGCGCATCCGGGAGCGCTTGGGGCCGCTGGCCTTGCCGGCGAGCGGCTTGGCGACCGCGGAAGGAGCGGCGCCCTCGGCCGGTTTGGCGATGCCTTTGGTGAGGACCGGCGGCGCGGCAACGGGAGCGGGAGTCTTGGGCGAACCTACGTTCGGCATCGCGAACGCCTCCGGAGCGTGGGGATGAGGATGAGGCTTCCGAAAACGACCAACAGCGCAGTGCCGCCAGTGCTGTCACAACCGCAGCCCTTGGGGACCGGCTTTCCGGGCGGCTGGGCGGCGTCGGGGCCGGCGGGCGTGGAGGCGTCCCGGTGGTCGCACAGCGTGCAGGTGCCGCCGTCGAAGCCCGGGTCGCGCATGCAGGAATCGTTGCGGCAGAAGACGCCCATGGGGCAGTCGTCGTCGGTGAAGCAGGCGGGCTGGCAGGTTCGGATGCTGCCCGCCTCGAAGCAGCCCTGCCCTTGCGGACAATCCGAGGGGCCGTTGGGGCAGTCCTTGAAGCACAGCTTCTCGCCGGTGGGCCGGTAGGTCGTGCAGGTCGAGCCCTGGGGGCAGACGTCGCAGGTGCTGGCGCAGGGCATCACGCACAGCCCGCGGTTGATGTCGGTGCGGCAGACGCCGCCGGCCGGGCACTCGGCGCTGTCGGTGCAGAAGTCGCCGACGCTCTTGGGGCCGCCGGCCGGGATGCACAGGCCATCGCAGTTGCGGCACTGGCCGCCGTTGCACTCGTCGTCGGAGTGGCACTCGGGGATGCAGCGGCCCAGGCCGTCGCCCACCGGCTCGCAGGCGTAGTAGTAGCGGCAGTCGCCCATCCCCGGCCGGCAGTCCTTCAGGCACCGCCTATCGATGCCGCCCCCGCCGTTGAGCAGGTCGTAGCAGTGCGAGTTGTCCGGGCACGGGTTGGTGGTGCAGTCGGCCATGCAGTAGCCGTCGGCCCAGCGGTCGGCGATGGAGTCGTAGACCAGGCACATCGAGTCGGCCACGTCGCCGCAGTCCTCGCGGCGCGTCGGGAGCGTGCACGGCGCGCCGACCTTGATTGAGGAGGACCCGCCGAAGTCGCAGGAGCCGGGCTCGCCCCAGACCTTGGAGGGGGTAATGCACGAGAAGCCGATGGGACAGGCATTGGCGGCGCCCGGCTCGCAGCCCTTGGTGCAGAACGCGGTGGCGCCGCTGCCGACGCAGGTCAGGCCGTTGGTGCAGCTGTGGGCGGTGTCGGCGCAGGGCGAGCCGACGGCGCCGGCCTTGGGGTAGACGCCGCAGAGGTTGAGTTGGTCGGTGTTGTTGATGCCGCGGCGCAGCTCGCCCAGCGAGAGCGAGCCGTACATCGCCGCCTCGGGGTCCGCGGAGTGCGCCAGACCCAGGCAGTGGCCGCTCTCGTGGAGGGCGATGCTCTGGAGGTCGAAGACGGAGCCGGAGCCGCTGGTGCCCCACGGGTAGTTCACGGCGTTGATGCCGATGTCGCACTCGTAGATGGTGCCGCCGTAGTAGAGCGTGGCCGCCGCGGCGATGGCGCCGCCGCCGCCCAGGGCGTTGTCGTAGAACTCGGGATCGTCGCCAATCGACTCCAGGACCAGGCCCATGACGTTGACCTTGTCCGGCTGGGCGAGGCCGTGAACAGAGTCCACGCCGTCGTAGGTGAACGACAGGTACTGGCAGGGAATGCCCTGCCAGAGGTTGAAGGCGGTCTTGAAGCTCTGCTCGACCTTGAGGCGGTCGATGCCCGCGGGCGCGGCCTTGTGCCCGTCCACCGAGTAGTGCCAGGGCTGCCCGGGGCCGTTGGGGAGCTTGGCGCCGAGCCACTCGATGGCGGAGGCGCGGCGAGCGGGCACGAGCGTCGCGAGGGCGAGGGCGAAGACGAGGGTGAAGGTGCGTGCGCTCACGGCCGAGCCCCCTTCAGCTCGCGCTCGAGGTCGGCCAGGGGCAGCGGGCGCTCTTCGGCCATGGGTTCGCCGGACAGCGATTTGAGGCCCTGCAGGTCGCGGACGGCGAGCTTGCGGCCGTCCTTCTCGGTGCGGACGCCGTACTTGCCCAGCCCCAGCCCGAAGACGTGGCAGCGCTCTTTTCCGACGCAGCGCAGGTAGAGGACGACCTCCTCGCCGGTGCCGATCCGGGCATCGCCGGGGACCACGAGGGTTGCCCCATCGAGGGTGCCGCCCATCTGCTCGAGCTCGAGCGCCGGCTTGGGGGTCCCCTTGTAGGTCTGCAGGACCGTGAGCTTGGAGCGGGTGAGGATGCGCCCGGTCTTCTCGCTGCGGACGACGGTGCGGGAGTCGACCTTGGCGCGCACGATGGTGTCGGCGCGGGCGGCGAGATCGGCGCGGGTGAGCGGGAGGACGGTGGTGGCGAAGGCCGGCAGCGGCGCCAGGACCAGCGCGACCAGTCCGAGGAGCAGGAGGTGACGGAACATGGCCCGGGAGTCTATCCCAACCTCCCGATGGATCTTTCTCTCGGAGGATCCCGGATCCGGCACAAGAAAAGCCCTCCACGGCTGGGGGCAGCCGGGAGGGCCGAGGGCGCCTGGGGGGCCAGGCGCCCGATGAGACCTTGAAACCTACGAGCCGCTGTCCTCGCTCACCGCAGGCGCCTGGCAGGCCAGCACCGGGCAGGAGACCGGGTCGCACTGCGTCAGGCACTGGTCCAGCACGTCCTGGGCGCCCGACTCGACCAGCACGAGGCCGCGCTTGCCGCTGGGGGCTCGCTGCTCCATGGGCGCCGAAGAGAAGGTCTGGTCCAGCTGCGCCGCCACCACGCCGCCCATGCCCAGGGTCAAAGCCACCGCTGCGAAGATACCGAGTGCGCAATTCGCCATGTTCGCCACCTCGTTCATTCGCGAGTTCATGAAGGCCTCCGTCCCGTTCCGTCTGCCCTCGCCGCCCTCGCCTCTGCTCACCTTACGGCCCTGCCGAAAACCGATTGCACGGCCGTTCTTTCGGGAAGGAAGGTAGCCCCCTCGCGCTCACCGGACCCTCATCGGTCGGTCACGGTTTCGTCATGGGTTTCGAGGCCTTCCGTGCCTCTGCCGTGACATGGCGGTGACACTCCCTCGTTAGAATCGGGCCCATGGATCCCAGCGGACAGCGAGCGCGCAGCGTGGTGGTGCTGGTGGTGTTGACCATCGCGGTGCCGAGCCTGCTCCTCACAGGGCTGGCGGCGCTGGCGGTGTCCAACGAGGCGTCGGCCACCAAGAGCCGGCTCGAGTACCAGTACAAGCCCGTGCTGCAGAAGTGCGCGGAGCGGTTCAATGGAACGATGGACGAGCTGCTCAAGGAGGCGCCGGAGCTGCTCCAACGGTTGCGCCAGGCGGCCGAAGCCGACGACGACGAAGGGGCGCCCGCCTTCCCAGACCTCGCCCAATCGGCAGCCGCCCGCTATGCCGTCAATCCCTTCGTCGTGACCTCCGAGGGCGAAGTGCTGCTGCCCCGCCCTTCGGACGCGCCCGAGGGAGGGCTCCGCGTGACGCTCGAAAGCGCCAGCTCGCCGCGCTTTCTGGAACAGGCCGAAGCCCTCGCGACGCTGGCCTCACCGACCAACTGGGCACATCCCGCCACCCTCGAACAAGGGGCGCGGCTCGCGGCCGCCCAGCTCAAGACCCTGCCCGAATCCCCCAAGGTCGAGCTCGTGCGCCGAAAGCTGATGTACATCGCCGAGCGCCCTGCCCTGCTCGGTCACCTTTCCCACCTGAGCCATGCCAAGGAAGGGCCACCCACCATTCATGCCTTCTACATCGACGGCTATCACCGCGTGGTGGTCGCCCAACCCATGGACGGGATGCTCGTCGGCTACGAACTGGTCCCGTCGGCCTTCGACGCCCTGGTCACCGAGGCCACTGCGCAGGCCGGACCGCCGCTGCCCACCGACACCCTCATCCTTCCCGTCCTTCCCCCGCCCTTCTTCTCGCGCTTGAGCAAGGAGGAGTGGATGAAGGTCGAAGAGAAGGTCGCCTCCTACGCGCTGCTCAAGAAGACCGATCTCGCCTGGGAGATCGTCTTCATGCCCAACGACAAGGAGGCCAGCCTCCTCAGCCTCCAAGGCAACCGCACCCGGCTCATCCTCTGGTCGCTCCTTCTGGTCGTCGCCGCGCTCATCGCCGGCATCGCCTACACCGTCCGCTCCATCGTCAAGGAGGCGCGGCAGAACCGGCTCAAGGTCGACTTCGTCTCCAGCGTCTCGCACGACCTGCGCACGCCGTTGACCTCCATCCGCATGTTCACCGAGACCCTGCTCCTGGGCCGCGTGCGCAACGAGCAGGAGTCCAAGGAATGCCTGGAGGTCATCGCCCAGGAGACCGAGCGGCTCTCGCGGCTGACCCAGCGCATCCTCGACTTCTCGCGCATGGAGGCCGGCCGCAAGGCCTACAGCCCCAAGCCCGAGCCGATCCAGGACGTGGTCCAGCAGGCGCTGCTGGCGTGCAAACCGGTCATCGAGCAGGCGGGCTTCCAGGTCGAGGTTGCGATCGCGCCGGAGGCGACGACGGTGGTCGCCGACCGCGACGCCCTCATCGAGGTGCTCATCAACCTCGTGACCAACGCCATCAAGTACAGCCCCGAGGACAAGCGCCTGAGGATCGGCGCGAAGAAGGCGAACGGGGTCGTGGTGCTCTCGGTCGAGGACCACGGCATCGGCATCCCCAAGAGCGAGCAGGCGAAGATCTTCGAGAAATTCTACCGGGTGGACTGCCGGCGCACGACCGAGGTGGGCGGGTGCGGCATCGGGCTGAGCCTGGTCGATCACATCGTCAAGGCGCACGGCGGGAGCGTGGCGGTCCAAAGCGAGCCCGGGCGAGGCAGCACCTTCACCGTTCGGCTGCCCGACGGCGCCATGCAGGATTAAGGTAAGCCCCCATGGAGAGCATCCTCGTCGTCGAAGACGATCCGGCGATCGCCCGCGGCCTGCGGCAGAACCTCGCGTTCGAGGGGTACTCGGTCGAGGTCTGCGGCGACGGCGAGCTGGGCCTGCGCTTCGCGGTGGACGAGCGGCCCGACCTGGTGCTGCTCGACGTGATGCTGCCGCGGATGAACGGCTTCGAAGTGCTGCGCGAGCTGCGCCGCCTGCAGATCGACGTGCCGGTGATCCTGCTGACGGCCAAGGGCGAAGAGGTCGACAAGGTGCGCGGGCTGGACCTGGGCGCCGACGACTACGTGGTCAAGCCGTTCGGGCTCGCCGAGCTGCTGGCCCGCATCCGCACGGTGCTGCGGCGCAAGCAGCAGGCGGAGAAGAAGCTCGACAAGGCCAGCTTCGGCCAGGTCCTGGTCGACTTCGTGGCGCGGCAGGTGCTGGTCGCGGGCCAGGTGGCCGACCTGACGACCAAGGAGTTCGAGCTCCTCAAGCTCTTCCTCTCGCGCGAGGGAGAGGCGCTCCAGCGCGAGGAGATCGTCCGGCGGGTGTGGGGCTACGACTACGAGGGCACCGACCGGACGCTGGACAACTTCGTCAGCCGACTGCGGCAGAAGCTGGAGCCGGACGCCGACAAGCCGCGGCACTTCCTGACGGTGCGCGGCGTGGGGTACCGGTTCGCGAAGTAACGACCCTCACCCCCGGCCCCTCTCCGGCTTCGCGGAGAGGGGTGACTTCGTCTCATCAACACGCCGGTTTCCGCGCGGCCGGCTTCGACGAGCCGCGCCACGATGCGCGTGGAGGGCTGGCCGAAGCGCAGGAGTGCAAGTTCGAGTCTGGGCGCAAGACCAAGTCACCCCTCTCCGCTTGCCGGAGAGGGGCCGGGGGTGAGGCTCGCCGGGTGAGGCTCGTCAGTCGAACTTCTCGCCCTCGTAGAGCCCGTCCAGGATGCGCTTGTACTTGTCGCTGACGAGCTTGCGCTTGACCTTGAGCGACGGGGTGATCTCCCCGGTCTCGAGCGTCCAGTCGTGGTCGAGGATCGCGTAGCGCTTGATGGACGCGTAGGACGGCTGCGCGGCGTTGAGCGCGTCGACCGCGGCCTGGACCTTCGCCTTCACTTCCGGCAGCGCCGTCATCGCCGCGAATTCCCTGGCAGCGAGCCCCTTGTCCGCCACCAGCTTCTTGACCGCGTCCTCGTTGAGCGTGATCAGCGCGCTGACGTACTTGCGCCGGTCGCCATGCACCAGCACCTGGCTGATGATCGGCTCGTTCGCCTTGAGCGCGTTCTCCAGCTCCTGCGGCGCCACGTACTTGCCGCCCGAGGTCTTGATGAGGTCTTTCTTGCGGTCGGTGATGCGCAGGTAGCCGTCGGAGTCGACCTCGCCGATGTCGCCGGTCTTGAACCAGCCGTCCTCGAACGCCGCCTCGGTCTCCTTCTCCAGCTTCCAGTAGCCCTTCATGATCGGCGGGCCCTTGACCAGCACCTCGTGGTCCTCGCCGATCTTCACCTGCACGCCGGGGAACGGCTCGCCGACGGTCCCCAGCCGGTTGCGCGTGGGCCGGTTGACGTGGGTGGGCGCGCTGGTCTCGGTCAGGCCGTAGCCCTCGAGCACGTTGAAGCCGCACAGGTCGAAGAAGTACCCGAGCTTGCGCGAGAGCGGCGCGCCGCCGCTGATGAACTTGTGCGCCTTGCCACCGAACCGCGCGTCGAGGCGCTGCGCGAGCTGGCTGAACACCAGCCGCTTGGCCACCGGCCACTGCAGGGAGTCGTACTCGCGCCCGGCGATGCGCGCCGCCGCGTACTCCTCGAAGAGCCCCATGGCCCAGGCGAAGAGCCGCCCCTTCACGCCGCCGGACGCACCGCCCTCGGAGACGACCTTGTTGTAGGCCTTCTCGAAGACCCGGGGCACGACGCACATCGTCGTGGCGCCCACCTCGGCCGAGTTGTCCACCGCCCGCTCCACCGACTCGGCAAAGGCCAGGTGGCAGCCGGTGCCCAGCCACGCCGAGACCATCACCTGGGCGAAGGAGTGCGCCAGCGGCAAGAAGAGCAGCACGGTGTCTTCGTGGACCACCAGGTCGATGTCGTGGATGGAGCGCCCGTGGCTCGTCCAGTTGCCCTGGGTCAGCATCACGCCCTTGGGCGAGCCGGTGGTCCCCGAGGTGTACATGACGAAGGCCAGGTCGTCCCACTGCAGCGCGCCCGCGCGCGCCTCCAGCGCCTTCGGGTTGGCCGGCAAGAGCTCCACGCCCTTGGCCTCGAGGTCGGCGAAGCCCATCACCCCGTCGTCCGGCCGCGAGGCCAGCTCGTAGGCGATGATCTGCTTGAGCTGCGGCAGCTTCTCGCGCAGCGGCTTGAGGCGCTGCAGCCGCCCGGGCAGCTTGCCCTCGCCGTCGTCGTGGTCGAGGAAGAGCAGCTTGGCGCCGGAGTCCCTGAGGATGTACTCCGCCTCGGCCGAGGTGTTCGAGGCGTAGATGGGCACCACGATGGCGCCGCAGCCCCAGACCGCCAGCTGGGTGAGCGTCCACTCCAGCCGCGTCTGGGAGAAGACCGCCACGCGGTCCCCGGGCTCCACGCCCAGCGCCGCGATGGCCAACGACAGCCGCCGCACGCGCTCGGTCACCTGCGTCCAGTTGCCTTCCTTCCACTGCCCGCGGACCTTGTACTTGACCGCCATGCGGTCCGGCTGCTTCGCCGTCCACATCAGCAGCAGGTCGATCATGTTCTTCGCGGTGTGCAGCGACCGGATGGTGTAGGCCGAGCCCTGCGAGGACGGCTCGGCGCTCTGCGGGACCATGGTGACTCCCTCTTGGCGTACGCCCGTGGCGAGGCGGACGTTCTACCTCAAATCCTGGTGCCTTGGCCTCCGAGCGCCCTGGCGCGGCGCTGGATGAGCCTCTCTTCCGGCGCATCGTACCCGCCCGGGGCCGCGGCGAGAATCTGCTCGAGGTGCTGGTCGGCCTCACGCTTGGACGCGCTGCTCCCTTCGGCCTGCAGCACCTCGACGAGGTAGAGCTTGGCGCGCAGGTTGTTCGGGTGCGCTCGGACGGCGGCCCGCAGGTTCTCCAGCGCCTTCTTGCGGTCGCGCTTGGGCCACGGCAGCTGCGCCCAGTAGCGGCCGATGGTGAGCAGCGGGCCGCCCCACTCGTAGGCCGGGACGCGCTCCACCACCCAGTCCAGGTTCTTGCGCAGCTTGCCGTCCAGCCCCTTGGAGAGCGCGTTGAGCACCCCGATCGCCTCGGCGTAGGTGCCGCACGCGGCCGCCGCCCAGTACCGCGCGTCGGCGCTGCCCGGGTCGAGCCCCACCGCCTTCTCCGCCTCCTCCCAGCCGCGCAGGCTCATCGACTCGCGGGTGCGCAGGTCGTCGGAGACGTCGGCGCGCCAGAAGTGGAGCCGGCCCGCGCGCCAGAGGACGCCCACCGAGGAGGGGTGTTCCGCCAGCGCCTGGGCGAGCAGCTTCTCGCTCTGCTCGACGATCGCCGGCTCGTCCCGCCGCGCCCAGAGCTCGTCCAGCGTCTTGCACGTCGCCTGCTCGTCTTGGTTCGGAGTGGTCATGGCCGTCCCGGCCGCCAAAGGCCTGCGCGAAGCCTGGCGCGATGGGGTTGATGGGGGAAGACGACTGCCCGCGCATGCGGCTTCGTCTAGATGCCGCCCACGCGCGCCACAAGGCGCAGCAGCGTCGGCCAGACGGCTCGGACCACTATCGGACGCCGTCCTTCTCGTCGCGGCAGACGCGGATGGAGCCGCGGGTGGTGGTGTCGGTGTTGGGCCGCCCGTAGCGGATGCGCGGCTCGATGGCCGCGGGCCCGCTCGCCTGGTCGTTGATGGGCCGGCAGCTCTTGCCGATGCGCCCCGAGAGCGTGCAGTCGCGATCGACCGAGCAGGTCAGAAGGCACCGCTTGACCTTCTCCTTCTTCTCCGTCGTCTCGATCTCCACGCAGACGGCGTTGTCGCCGCAGTCGAGGTCGGTGGTGCAGCTCTCGCCGGCCTTGGTGCAGCCGGCGAGCGCGGTCGCGAGGACCAAGGTGGTGACGGAGGTCGCGACAGCTGAGGCGAGGGCTTTGGCGGAGACCATGGCGGGGTCAGGTCAGAGGCAGGTGGAAGAGGCGCTGGGCGTTGTCGGTGGTGGTCGCCGCCAGCGTCTCGAGGTCGACCTGGCGGACGAGCGCGAGCTTGCGCGCCGTCTCCACCACGTACGCCGGCTCGTTCTTCTTGCCGCGATACGGCAGCGGCGCCAGGTACGGCGAATCCGTCTCGACCAAGAGGCGGTCGGCTGGAGTGAGGCGCGCGGCCTCGCGCAGCTCGTCGGCGTTCTTGAAGGTCACGATGCCGGAGAAGGAGATGTGGAAGCCCAGGTCCAGGTAGGCCTTGGCCGCGGCGCGGTCGCCGCTGAAGCAGTGGATCTGCCCGCCGACCTCGCTCGCCTTCTCCTCGCCGAGGATCCGGGCGGCCTCGGCGTCGGCTTCGCGGATGTGGATGACCAGCGGCTTGTGGACCTTTCGCGCCAGCGCGATGGTCCAGCGGAACACCTCGCGTTGCCGGTCGGGGGTCGAGTGGTTGTAGTGGAAGTCGAGCCCGGTCTCGCCGATGGCGACGATGCGCGGGTCGGCCGCCAGCTGCGCGAGACGGTCGTAGTCGGCCTGCGGCGCCTGGCCGCACTCGTGGGGGTGGATGGCCGCGGTGACCGAGACGCAGGAATGCTCGCCGCCGATCTTCAGGGCCGGGCCGAAGTCTCCCGGCGCCTTCCACAGCCCGTTGACGACGAGGTGCACGACGCCCGCAGCCAGCGCCCGCTCGATGGGCTGCCGGGGGTCCTCGAAGTCGTCGAGGTGGCAGTGGGCGTCGACCAGCCTCATGGCTGCGCCGCCCTCCCCGCCTCCTTCTCCGACTGCTCGAGCGCGTGCTGCACGTCCTTCTTCAGGTCTTCAGCCGCCCTGGGCAGCGCCTTGCGCAGCGCCGCGAGCGCCTGCTCCGAGCCGTTCAGGTGCAGCGCCCAGGCGACGTCCCCTCGCAGGTCCGCCGACGCGCTCTCGTCCTCGAGCATCGTCACGAGCTGCGAGAGGGCCTTGTCGTTCTTCATCTCGCCCAACGCCATCGCCGCTGAGCCGCGCTGCGGGTCCTCGCGGTCGGCGAAGGTCGCCTCCAGCGCCGGCACCGCCTCCGCGAGCTTGAGCCTCTCCGGCGATCTGCATCGCCAGCCCGCGAGCGTCGCTGCGCTTCTTGCCAATCTCCTCGACCAGCCGCTGCTTCGACTCCGCGTCGCCGATCGAGGCCAGCAGCCCGAGCGCCGCCACGCGGTCGATGGGCGCCAGGAACCACTTGCCGAGGACCTTGCGCGCCGCCGCCTCGCCCCGCTTCTCCTGCAGCCGGCGCAACCCCTGCAACGACTCGAACCGCGTCCCTGCGGTCTTCAGGCCCTCGATGAGCACCTCGACGCCTTCGGGGTCGTTGGTCTCGCTCAGGGTGGCCGCGGCCCAGAAGCGGACGCCGAAGTCCTCGTCCTTCACCAGCTTCTTGAGCAGCGGCTTGCCGGCATCGCCCAGGTCCTCGGCGATGTCCTCCACTGCCGAGCGGACCTCGGAGTCCGGATCGGCCAGGTACTTCTCCAGCAGCGGCAGGGCCCGCTCGCCGCGCACGCCGCCGATGAGGTGGATGGCGAGCGCCCGGTCCCACGAGACCTTGGAGGCGGCCAGCGGCTCGACCAGCGTCGCCAGCTTCTCCAGCGCCTCCGGTTCCTGCTTGGACTCCACCGCCGCGAACAGCTCGCCCACCGCGACGTTGCGCCGGTCGGTGCGGCTCGACGTCAGGTCTGCTACCAGCGCTTCGAGACGGTCGCCGATCACTTGATCCTCGTCCCCGGCGGCAGCTCGCCCGGCACCTCGCAGAGGGTCAGGCCGGTCTTCGGCTCGCCGGCCGCCAGCAGCATGCCGTTCGACTCGATGCCGCGGATCGCCCGCTTGGCGAGGTTCGAAACCACGACCACCCGCTTGCCCACCACCTGCTCGGGCGCATAGGCCTCGGCGATGCCAGCGGCGATCGTCCGCGGTCCTTCCGGCTCACCCAGGTCCACCGAGAGCTTGAGCAGCTTGTCGGCCTTCGGCACGCGCTCGGCGGTGAGGATCTTGCCGACCCGGAGGTCGAGCTTGCAGAAGTCGTCGTAGCTGGCGATCCCCGGAACGGCAGCGGGCGCCTCGGCCTTCTTCTCGGCACCGGCTTCCGGCTTCTTCTTCTCGGCCTTGGCGGGTTCAGCGGCAGGCGGGCCCTCCACGACCAGCTTCTCGACGACCTTCTCGTCGAGCCTGCCGATGATGGGCTTGGGCGCGCCGATGGTGTGATCGGCGGGCAGGAGCGCGCCGGTCGCCTTCTCCAGGTCCTTGAAGGACAGGAGCTTGGCTCCCAGCTGGCTGCAGATCTCCTCGGAGACCTTCGGAACCACGGGCGAGAGCATCGTCGCCACCAGGTAGGCGATGTCGGCGATGGTGGACAGGTCGCGGCGGGCCTCCTCCGGCGCGCTCGTCACCTTCTCCCAGGGCTTGCTGTCCTGGACGAACTTGTTGGTCCGCTCGCCCAGCTCGACGATGGCGCGGATGGCTTGGCGCATCTCCAGCTTGGCGTAGGCCGCGCGCACGATCGGCACGGTCTTGAGCGCGTCGTCGAGCAGCGCGGCGTTGCGGTCGCCGGAGAGCTTGCCGCCCATCTTGGTGGCCAGGATGGAGAGCGCCCGGTTGCAGAGGTTGCCCAGGTTGTTGACCAGCTCGGCGTTGACCTTGAGCCGGAACTCCTTGAGCGACAGGTCGATGTCCTCAGGCGAGGGGCCCAGGTTGGACGCGTAGAAGTAGCGCAGGTAGCTGGGGTCGAGGACCTGCAGGTACTGCTCGGCGGTGATGAAGGTGCCGCGGCTCTTGCTCATCTTCTCGCCGTTGACGGTGAGCATGCCGTGGACGAGCAGCCGCTCGGGGCGCTTGAGCCCGGCGCCCTTGAGCATCGCCGGCCAGAAGAGGGCGTGGAAGTTGAGGATGTCCTTGCCGATGAAGTGGACGATCTTCGCGTCGGCCTGCTCGCTCCACCAGGTCGAAAGGGCGAGGTCGGTGCCGGTCTTGCCCTGGGCCTTGAGCATCCGCTCGCTCGAGCTGATGTAGCCGATGGGGGCATCGAGCCAGACGTAGAAGTACTTGTCGGTCTCGCCGGGGATGGTGAAGCCGAAGTAGGGGCCGTCGCGGCTGATGCACCAGTCGGCGAGGCCGGTGCCGAGCCAGCCGCCCATCAGGTTGTTGCGGATGGCGGGGTCGAGCGTGCCTTCCTTGCTGCTCCACTCCTTGAGGTACTCGCCGAAGTTGCCGAGCTTGAAGAAGTAGTGCTCGCTCGTCTTGCGGATGGGCGGCGTGCCGCAGATGGAGCACTTCGGCTCCTTGAGGTCGGTCGGGGCGTAGGTGGCGCCGCACTTCTCGCAGACGTCGCCGTACTGGTCGGTGGCGCCGCACTTGGGGCAGGTGCCGCGCACGTAGCGGTCGGGCAGGAAGCGCTTGTCCTTCTCGCAGTAGGTCAGCTCGAGCGGCTTCTGGATGATGTGGCCGGCCTTCTGGAGCCGGTCGAAGATCATCTCGGCGTAGTGCTTGTTCTCCGGCGAGTTGGTCGAGTCGTAGTGGTCGAACTGGACGCCGAAGGCCGCGAAGTCGCGCCGGTGCTCCTCGCCGATCTTGCCCACCAGCTCCTCGGGCTTGATGCCCATCTGCTGCGCCTTGATCTCGATGGGCGTGCCGTGCGTGTCGTCGGCGCAGACGTAGACGATGTCCTCGCCGCAGCTGCGCATGAAGCGCACGTAGAAGTCGGTGAGCAGGTACTCGACCAGGTGGCCGAGGTGGATGGGGCCGTTGGCGTACGGCAGGGCGCTGGTGACGAGAGTCTTCGACAAGACCGCCTCCGAAATGAGAGGCCGGATGAATAGGCGTTCTGGGCCGGGCGGGCAAGGTTCTTCCCAGGCACGGAGCGCCTCCTGCCCTTCGCTCCGTCGCCGTGGCGAGCCGCAATCTCATGTCACGAAATGGGTGCCTATCTTTAGCAGCCGAGGTGCCTCCGGATGAGCAGGCCAGCGTGAAGCCGGCGGCCTCAGCGTCTGCCGGGGCGGGCCGTTACAATCACCCGTCGTGGCGCGCACTGCCCAAAGCGGTCTGGTCGAGCTACTCCTCTCGGTGCTCCTGCACGGCGCCGCCGTTGCGGCCTTCGGCGCGCCAATGGCGATCGAGCGCCTCTCGCGCACGCCAGCGAGCCCTGCCCCGCCGCGCTCCGACACCCCGCTTCGCGCCGGCAACCGCGAGCGCCCGGCGCGCAACGACGCCAGCCGCCGCCTCGAGCGCGAGCTCCCGCGGGTGCGGCCCGAGGCGCCCGCCGAGCAGCGCAAGCTGGTCATCCTCCCGATGGGGTCGGGCCTCTCCGACCACGACGCGCGTGCCACCGGAGGGATGCCCGGCGTCGCACGGCCCACGAGCGAGGAAGGCAAGCTCGGCAAGCAGGTGCTGCTGCCGTCCTTTGAGCCCGATCAGCTCGAAAACCCGAAGACTTCGGACCTCCGGTCGGCCAGGCGCGACGAAGAGCGCTCTCCCATCCAGCGCCCCGACCTTGACCCCGGCTTCGGGCTGTTCGCGAGCATGCTCTCGTCGGGCCGGGACCAGCCCGATCTCGGGCGTCCCTCGGCGGCCGAGGCGCAGGCCCAAGCCGAGAGCCAGGCCGCCGCCGCGATGCCGCTCGCGCAGCCCTCGCCCGAGACGCCCTCCTCTTCGCCACTGCCGCCGCCTCCCGGAGCCGAGCTCGCCAAGAGCGAGCAGGCCGCCCAGCGAGAGAAGGCCGAGGACCCGCCGGCACCGGTCCCCGACCGCGAGCAGGCCAAGGGCATCGAGAAGCCCCTCAAGCCCGACTCGACCGAGGCCGAAGAAGTGCGCCTGCAGCGGGCGAGCTCGCCATTCGAGAAGCGAGACCCGCGCCTGGCGATGGTCGTGACCACCGCGAAGAAGGCTGAGCCCAAGCCGTTCGACCGCCTGGACCGCACGACCAAGGCCGACCCCGCGCGCAAGGACGACCCTGGCAAGACCAAGGAACAGCTGGCGCAGAAGGGCCGGAAGGACCTGCTTCAGACGAAGAAGGCGGACGCCCAGGACGAGAAGACGCCGGCGGAGGAGCGCAAAGAGGAGGAAGCGACCGCCGCGTCCCGCGACGAGAGCCAGTCCGGGCTGTGGGTCGCCCAAGGCAAGGTCCAGCAGAAGCGCGAGGAATCGGGAGCACGCGACGCCGTGCCCAAGCCGCTCGCCGAGGGCAAGCCCCAGAACCAGCCCGTCCCGTTGGCGATGGCCGTCACGCCCCGGGCTCCGGGCGCCGGCGACGAGAAGTCGCGCAAGGCCCAGATGGCGAGCGAGTTCACCCCACAGCCCAGGAACGCCGCGCTCACCTCGCGCGAGGAGCGGCTCAAGGTCGAGGCCTTCGAGGGCGGCGAAGAAGGAGCGCGTCGCGCCGATCAGTCAGGTCGGACCGTGGCCGCGCCGGAGCGAAAGCTCGTGGGGAGCGAGACGGTCGAGGGCCATCAGCAGGGCGTCCCGGCCGCCGGGCGCATCGTCATCGCCCCCGAGGGCGACGGCTCGGGCGACGAGGAGGGCATGGCATCGGTGGCCGGGCGCGCCGAGCTGCGGTACCTGGTCCAGGAGCGCGTGAACCACGTCGCGAGCCTGGTCGGGCCCGGGCTCGTGAAGCGCACCGGGGAGCGCGGCGTCGCCATCGTCAAGTTCAAGGTCGACTTCCGCGGCTATGTCCGTGCCGTGAAGATGGAGCGGTCGACGGGCTCCGCCGAGCTCGACCACGAGATCGAACCGGTCATCCGCCTGGCGGAGCCGTACACCGGCTGGATGGGCTGGATGAAGGTCGTCGTCAGCTTCGGCACCCCGTTCGTGGATTCTGTAGCGCCCCCGGTCGGTTTTGGCGCGTCCACTCCGTCGACAGCGTCCACTCCGTCCACCCGGTCCACGAACTTCCAGGACCGTAGGAGCCTCAGCTCGACCGCGCCACCGCCAGCAGCACTTCGGCCGTCACCTCGTAGATCGACTCGCCGACGAACGGCTCTGGCAGGTAGTCGTTGAAGGTGCCCCACCCGCCCGCCTTCAGCTGGGTCGTGCGCAGGAACTGCAGGCCCTGCTTGCCGGCCTCGAGCGACTTGGCGTCGCCGCTGACGAAGAGCGCGCGGGTCGAGTAGGCCGTCGCCTGGGTGTTGCGCTGGCCCCATGTGCCGTCCTTGCCCTGCGAAGCGATGATTTGCGAGCGCAGCGAGGCCTCCAGCGGCAGGTTGGCCTTGAGCGCCACCAGGGCCTCCAGGACCGCGGCGCGGCTGGTCAGGTAGAAGCCGTACTTGTCGGAGAGGTTCCAGCGCTTCTCGGTCTCGGCCAGCGCCTGGGCGACTTCGCGGGCCTTGCCGACTTCCCCGACCGCGATGCCGGCGCGGATGGTGTGCGCGGCGTCGAACCCCACCAGCGTGTCGTTCCCCTTTCGCACCATGAACAGCCGCTCGACGACCTCCCGGCCGTTGGCCCCGGAGTGGCGCAGGTCGAACGCCGCCTTCGCCGCCTTGGTGTAGGCGGCTTCGCCCGTGACCTTGCCCAGCTCCGCCAGCGCCTCGATGTCCGGGTCGTAGAGCATCCTCGCGGCGCTCACGTCGGCGAGCCTCGCCTTTCCCCACGCCTCCGCCGCCGCCTTGACCGTCGGATCCGAGGTGCGCACGTAGACCGCGATGAGCGACTTGGCGACGATCCCCGCCGCGTTCGGCGCCGCCTGGGCCCCCTTCTCCTCCCATGGCCAGGTCGCCTTGACGTCCTTGAAGTCCTTTTGCGCGCCAGCCAGGTAGCCCGCCGCGGCTTGCATCGCGTCGGTCGCCGGAGCCTTCAGGCGCTCCACGTACTGCTGTGGCAGCGGCATCTTCTCGGCCCGCGCTGCGGTCATGTGAACGGCAAAGCTGCCAGCGACCACTGCCAGAATTGCTCGCTTCATCGCGCCCTCTCTTCGGAAATTCGCTCGTCCTGGACCTGTGTCCGGGCCAGGGCCTTCACGTTCACGGCGGGGCCAGCCCCGGAAGGGTGGCGATGGCCACGCTCTCCGGGCCCGCGGCCCAGACCTGATCCATCAGAGTCACCGTCGCGCCCAGGCTCAAGTCCTTGTGAGCCCGAACCACGACGTTTTTCCGGTGCGGGCCGAGCGCCGCCTTCACCGCGTCCGTCACGCTCTGGCCACTCAGCGGCTTGCCGTCGACCCGCGCCCGCTGCTCCAAATCAAGCTCCACCATGATCGCGTCGCCAGCGACGACCGGCGCTTCGCGCTGGCTCGCAGGCAGGAGGATTTGCTGCTGCCGCTCCCGCTGCTGCTCTTCTTCGTTCTGCGCGTCGTGCTTGTTCTTGTTGAAGGTCGCCAGAAGGCTGAAGGCGATGAAGAAGAACACGAACAAGTTCATGATGATGTCGGTCGCGGACACCCCGCCGGCGTCGAGCATCGGACGCGTCTTGGGCATCACCGCCTTCATCGGCTTCCCCCGGCTCCGACCGAGAGGACCGACACCGGCGCTGGCGCCTTGCTCTCCTCACCATCACGGGCGCAGTGCCGTCCGGCGAGCTCGCTGGCGGCGGAGTTG
The DNA here is from genome assembly GCA_049841135.1 of Myxococcales bacterium. Taxonomy (GTDB): domain Bacteria; phylum Myxococcota; class Myxococcia; order Myxococcales; family UBA5297; genus JACRCT01. The sequence continues at coordinate 88,590 of JASGHK010000001.1, read as the reverse complement.
AGCGAGCGCGCAACGCGCGCCGTGGCCGCGGAGAAGGCGTTGTAGGCCAACACGTACGGGATGGAGGTCAGGAGGCCACCGGCGGTGGTGATCATCGCCTCCTCGATGCCATGCGCCAGCTGCTCGATGGAGACGCTGGCGCCGGCGGCGGCCCAGGCGCCGAACGCTTCGATGAGGCCCAGGATGGTCCCCAGGAAGCCCAGCATCGGCAACACGGCGACCATCGAAGCCAGCATCGGAAGCCTCGCCTCGGCCGCGGCCATCTGGTCGCTGGCGGCCTGCTCCATGCGCCGCTCCACTTCTTCTTGCGAGAGCCCCCACGCCGAGAGCCCAGCCTCGAGCACGGCGGCGCTGGGGATCCGCGAGGCGGCACACCGGGTGCGGGCATCGGCGAGGCGTCGCTCGTCGACGAGCCGGAGCACCTCGCGGACGAGGTCTGCAGGCTCGCCTCGCGTGCGCAGGAAGTAGAGCAGCCGGTTGAGGACCACCGCGAGGGCGACGATCGAGGCCCCGAGAATGGGCCACATCACCCAGCCGCCTCTGAGGAAGTAGTCGATCAGCAAGGCCGGGCCCTCGCACAACCCCCAAAAGGATAGCCGTTTGATGCATCGCCTGCTCGGTCGTCTCTCCTGGAGCGGGGCGGAGGCCCAATCGACGGGCCGCCCAGCGATTTGCCTGTGCCCAAGATCCGCCCGCTGAACCGAAAACGGAGCTCAGGAAGGTGGGAGTGCAGAGAGGTTGAAAAGCTCATGAGAAGAGTCCTCGTCGGAACCCTGATGGCGCTCGTCGTAACGCTGGCGAGTGCGGTCGCGCTGGCTTGCCCCATCCGCGGCAAGGTCACCTGCCCCAACGGCACCGCCTTCGCAGGCGTCACCATCACCTTCACCAACGTCAACGGGCTGCTGGGCGTGGCGACCACCGCCGCCGACGGGTCCTACGAGCTGTCGATGCCCGACCCGGGCACCTACGACGCCGAGATCGGCAACCTCCCGCCGGGCATCACCTCGGTGAAGTACCAGATCAACGGCGGCGAGCTCTTCTCGGGGACGACCGCCGAATTCACCACTCCCATCGAAGGACTGATCCTCGACTGGATCCTCGACGGGCCGGCGTGCGGCAGCGGCTGCTGGATGACGGGCGGCGGCGCCTACATCGACCCGCTCCTGCGCCTCCCTCTGGCAGTGAAGGGCTTCAAGGCAGGCAAGCCGGAGCACTCCTTCGGCGGCAACGTCTACCCGGGCTGCAGCGCCACGGCCGGTGACGGCGGCAACTGGAACCACGTCGCCCGCGACGGCATCAACCTCCACTTCCAGGGCCGGGAGATCGTGGTCGTCCGCTGCGGCAACGTCACGCCCCCGCCCGAGCCCGGCTCGAGCTCGCCCAAGACCCCGTTCAACTTCATCGAGTTCCGGGGCACCGGCACGCTCAAGGGCATCCACGGCAACAAGGCCGACTACGGCATCGTGAGCTTCTTCGCCCGCGTCGAGGACCACAACGAGCCCGGCAGCAAGGGCGCCTCGCTCGGCTCGCTCATCGATCGCTACTACCTGCGCGTCTTCAACTCCTCCGGCGATCTGCTGGTCGTCAGCACCACGGACACGGCGGAAGGCGAGCCGGTGCAGATCACCGACGGCAACCTGCAGCTTCACGTCTCGAGCTGCGACAGCCCGCCGGCGCTTCCGTTCACCTTCCAGTGACGGCCGCGCGCCGCTGAGGGACCAGGCCGCGGGGAGGGCGCCGTCTCTCGACCTTCCCTGCGGCTTGCCCCTGCGACCGGCGGGAGCTACCCAAACCCCGTGAGACCGCCCCCGAGCCTGCCGCCCCAGAGCGACTCCGACGCCGCCCTGCCCGTCCGTCCCCTCGAGCCGGCGCCCGCCGGGGGAAGCCGGCTGCGCCTGCTCGTCAGCGCCTGCCTGCTGGGCGAGAACGTCCGCTACGACGGCCAGCACAAGTACGCCCCCTTCCTGGTCGAGACGCTGGGCCGCTTCGTGGAGTTCGTCCGCGTCTGCCCCGAGGTGGACTGCGGCATGCCCACCCCGAGGCCGTCGATGCACCTGGTCGGCGACCCGTCCTCGCCGCGGCTCGTCAGCCGGACCGGCCAGGACTTGACCGAGCAGATGCTCCGCTTTGCGCGGGCGCAGGTGGAGCACTACGCGGACCTCGAGCTGTGCGGCTACGTCTGCAAGAAGGACTCGCCGAGCTCGGGGATGACGCGGGTGAAGGTCTACCCGGCGACCGAGGGCCGGATGCCCGAGCGCACCGGCGCCGGGCTCTTCACCCGGACCTTCATGGAGCGTTACCCGCTCGTCCCCGTCGAGGAAGAGGGCCGGCTCAACGACCCGGCGCTGCGCGAGGCGTTCATCGAGCGGATCTTCTGCATGCGCCGCTGGTACGACCTGGTCCGCGGCGGGCTGGACCGTGGCCGGCTGGTCGAGTTCCACGCCGACCACAAGTACCTGCTCCTGGGCCACGGGAGGAGCGGCTACACCGAGCTCGGCAGGCTCGTCGCGCAGGCCAAGCGCTACTCACCGGCCGAGCTGTACCGGCGCTATCACGAAGGCTTCGCGGCGGTGCTGGCGGTGCGCACCACGCCCAAGAAGCTCACCGACGTGCTGCAGCACATGATGGGCTTCTTCAAGAACGACCTGGAGAAGGACGAGAAGGCGGAGCTCGTGCAGCTCATCGCCGACTACAAGGCTGGGCAGGTGCCGCTGGTCGTGCCGCTGACGCTGGTCAAGCACTACGTCCGCAAGTTCCGCGTCGCCTATCTGGAACGGCAGGTGTTCCTGAACCCGTACCCGGCGGAGCTGATGCTGCGCAACCACGTGTAGCGGCAGGACTCGCTCGACCAGCTCAGAGCAAGCCGTATCGGGCAGCCCAAGCCACGAAGCCGGCGCCATCGCAGGGAAACCGAGCGCCGCCCGACTTGACCAAGGCGTCGATGATTTCCACCGCACGGGCCTCGACGAACACGCCCTTCTTCAAGCCTGAAGAGATGATTCCGAGGCTGCGAAGGACTGGGACGCCCTCTTCCTTCGCGGCCTGAACAGCGTCCTGGTCATCAACGACGGCGATCCCTCCCTGGACTTCTGCGACGGCCAGGACCGAGGACTCGCCCACGTTGCGACTCCCGGCGGAGAGGCGGCGAGCGTAGTGGGCAAAGGCGGCGAGCTACTCGAGGGCGTCGACGGGGACCTCGTGCAGCCAGCTGGCGTCGAGGACGGACGCGAGCCTGGGGTAGTCGGCGAGGCCCTGCTTGATCTCCCCAAGGACGGCTTTGGGGACCAGGCGCTCGTGGCCCCGCGTCACCAGGTCCAGCTCGTCGAGCAACTCGGCGCGCGCGAAGCAGCTCAGGACGGAGGTATCGAAGACTAGCTTCATTCGTCGAGCGGCCTGATCTCGGCGTGCATGGCCTCGAGCGGGACCTCGTCCTGCGCAGGAAGGTCCTTCGGCTCGACGGTCCCACGGAGAAGCTCGACCGCACGTTCACGGCTGAGCTTGTGCTTGCGGTACGCCTTCACAACCGCCGAGGAGAAGCCGGGCGAAAGCGAGGGAGCGCGGAGGTCCTCTTCGATGAAGACCTCCAGCTCCAGGAAGTCCGCCTTGGTGGGCCGCTGCTCGACGAGAACTCGCCGCGCCCCCTCGGAGATCAGCTCGAGATTGCGCAGCTGCGCGCAGACGGCGCTCCAGCTCACCGCGAACTCTGCCCCGAGGACGATCGCGGCACGCCGCTCGTCCTTGCGACCGTCGAGCTCAGCCCATCGGCGCACGACGGACTCGCGAGGCATGAGGAAGTGGATCGCGAACGCGCTGACCAACCTTTCGCGGTCCTCGTCTTCGGCAGTGACGATCCATTCGGCCGAGTACGAGTCCGCAAGGACGTGGTGCCCGAGCTCATGCGCCAGGGTGAATCGGCGCCGGCCGGAGGGCGTCGCGCCGTTGATGAGCGCCACGCCACCGGTGTCGAGCGCTACGTAGGAGCCATCGAGCTTGTCGTCCTGGAGATCGAGAGACGCGGCCACGACGCCGAGGAGCTCGGCTGCACGCATGAGGTTCCGCAGCGGCCCGTCGGACAACTTCAGGAAGTCGCGCGCCCCTCGTGCAGCGCGCTCGGCGTCCTCGACCGTCTTGACCGCGCCAGCCGGGCGCAGGACGTCGGGAAGACGTAGCGCCCCCATTTCGATCATCTGCTCCACGTCACGAGCCAACATCTCCAGCTGCACGTCGGCGGGACGCTCGTTCGACACGTCCAGGGCCTTGCGCCGACTCGCGACGAGTCGCGGTGACGGGAACAGGAACCAATCGACGGGTCGCTTGAGGGCAGCCGCGATGCGCGAGAGCTCGAGGGAATCCACACTCCTCGCCCCCGTCTCGATCTTCGTGACCGCAGTTCGGTCGAGCCCGACCTCACGAGCAAGGTCGGCCTGCGTAAGGCCAGCTGCCTTGCGCGCATCAGCGAGTCGGGAGCCGAGTTCCTTGAGCGACGGAGCGTTCCGCTTCATGGTGCGAAATTAGCACATCGCACTCTGGCGGCAACGCTCAGCCCAGCTGCTCGGACGCCAACTGCTCGTACTCCTAAGCCTTTCTCCGCCCGGGCGCCCTACTTCTTCTCCTTTTCGGCCTCCGCGCGCATCAGGTAGCTCAAGACCATCAGGTGGACCTGCCGGTGATGGTCCTCGATCTTGGCGTCTGGAAAGACCGCCTTGGCCAGCGAGTCGAGCACCCCCAGCATCGGCGTGCCCAGTTCCTGGTCGATGCGCGCCTGCAGCTCGGCCCCGGTGAGGGCCTGGACGGTCTTGAGCGCCTGGATGGCCTGCTCTTCCTTCGGGGCGGGCATGCAGCCTCCTCTTTTGACTCGGAAGGCGGCGATGATGCTCGCCCGCTCTTCCTCAAGCAACCACGGGCACTTGCACACCTTGTCCGACACGGCCGAACAAGCTGCACATTCCAAGCAACTTCAGGAACTTGGCCGCGATAATCTCCCTCCACACCGCCCCGGAGGAAGCCTTGTCCCCCGTCAAGACCACCGGCCACCGTTCCACGACCCCCGCCAGCACCACTCCTCGCAGCGGAAGCTCGAAGACGACGGCCAAGACCTCCGCGACCCCGAAGAAGACGACCACCGCGCCCAAGACCACCGACAAGAGCGCGGCGAAGACGCCGGCCAAGGCGCAGGACGTCTTCGAGACGGGCAAGACCGGCAAGGCCGCCCAGACGAGCGCCCCCGGCTTCTGCGGCGCGGCCCAGCAAGGCGCGCGCATCGAGTCCCTCTCGTCGCCGATGATGAACGCCGGCGGCCGAGTCGTGTTCCCCTGGGACAAGCCGGGCGACAAGATCCCGTTCGAGCTGACGGTGCGGGTGGACGGCGATCCGTCCAAGGTCAAGGCCGACCTGTGGACCAACGCCAACCACAACGACAAGCCGGGCCAGTACGACGCGCTGCCGATGAAGCTGGTACGCCAGGACGGCAACAGGTGCACCTTCCGCGTCGAGGTGCCGGTCACGAAGATGGGCAACTACCGCGCGACCGCCCGCATCTCCACCGACGGCGGCCGCAGCTTCGCCTGGGGCAGCGAGTCGGGCCTGCAGGACATCCGCTTCCGTCCGCACGCCGAGGCGCACGACGCCCTGAACATGATGGAGGTCAACGTCAGCAGCGTGAACGGCGGCCACGGCACGCTCGATGACCTGACCGGCAAGGGCTCGCCCAAGACCAACGGCAAGTACACGCTCGAGTTCCTGAAGAAGGAAGGCATCAATTCGGTCTGGGTGCAGCCGCCGTTCAAGCGCAGCGTCTGGGAAGGCCGCCATCCGCTGGACGACGCCGGCAGCCCGTACGCCACCAAGAACTACTTCGCGGTCGACCCCGACCTCTCCGCGCGCGCCAAGGCGGTGCTCGCCCGCGGCGGCTCCGAGGCGGAGGCCGAGGCCGCGGCGACGCAGGAGTGGAAGGACTTCGTCGCCAAGGCCCACAAGCTGGGCATGAAGGTGGTCGTCGACGTCGCGCTCAACCACGTCGGCCACAACTACGAGTTCGCCGACCTGTTCACGCGCACCGACGCCTCCGGCAAGGAGATCCGCGAGGTCCGCAAGAACGACTTCACGCAGATCGCCATCAACGCCGAGCAGGCCGAGATCATGAAGGGTCGGCTGGACGACCCCAAGCTGCCCGACTACCTGGAGTACGTGGCCCCGTGGCTCTACTCCTCGCGCACCGGCAAGCAGGGCGGCGCCAGCGACGTCAGCGACATCGCGGCGGGCGGGCTGCAGTGGACGGACACCAAGCAGCTCAACCACGGCGGCAGCTACGGCGTGAAGAACGAGGCCATCAACCAGGAAGTCAACGAGTGGTTCGGCCGCGTCCTCGAGTACTGGTCGGTGGACATGGGCGCCGACGGCTTCCGGCTCGACCACCTGACGGGCCTGCCGCAGACGGTGATGGAGGACGGCCTCAACCACGCCCAGGCCGCCGTCGACAAGCACCGCCCGGGCGTGCAGCTGTACCTGACCGGCGAGGACTTCTTCAACGCCGAGTACAACGCCAGCCACCTGGACAACATCCAGGACACCTGGCTGCGCAACGCGCTGATGGGCTCGGCGAGCCCGGCGAGCATCCGCGACATCTTCTCGAACCCCTACTTCGACAACCGCGAGATGGTGAACCTCGCCAGCCACGACGAGGAGCGCTTCGAGTTCCACGGCGACATGAAGGCCGCGGCGCGCATGTACGGCCTGCTGCCGCTGCTGGGCGGGACCGACATGCTGGTGGCCGGCGACGAGTACGGCGAGAAGTACTCGATGCCCTTCAAGCAGCACAACCCGGTGGGCGCCCTCCAGACCCCGTCCGAGGCCGGCGAGAAGATCTCCGAGCAGCTGCGCCGCGCCGGCGTGGCCAAGTCGGGCGTGGCCGCGCTCGCGGACAACAACCGCGCCTTCCTGGACCTGACCACCGGCGGCCTGGACGGCGAGCTGCTGGCCATGGCGCGCTTCCCGGACGCGGGCAAGAAGGGCAACCCGGTGGTGGTCTTCGCCAACTTCAACAACGGCCGTACCCGCGAGAACAGCTTCAACCTCGACGCCCAGACCCGCGCGCGCATCGACCCGAACAAGACCTACCAGTGCCGGGACCTGATGGCGGACGACCCCAAGGCCAAGCTCTGGAACAAGCCGATGACCGGGCGCGAGCTGCTCGATCGCGGCCTCTACGCGAAGCTCTCGCCCTACCAGGTCCAGGCGCTCGAGATCTTCGAGGCGCGCTAGCCCGATAGAGGGCGAATGGACCGCGTCTGCGGCGGCTACTACTGCACGCGACGGACGGCGAGGCGTCCCTGGATGGACGCCTCGCTCGTTCCAGCCACGCTCGTCAGCCTCTCCGAGTGCCTGGCTCCTTTCGCTCCGGGGATCTGGACGTACACGTGGTCTCGGGGGGATTCGGGTTTCGGGGAGAAGCGCGAAAACTTCGGTCTCACGGATGTCGAGGAGCTTGAGTTGTGCGCCTGGGCCGAGGAGGCGCTGGCGGCCGGAGAAGCTCGGGTGGGAATCGACCTTCTTCACTCTCGGCAAGGCGCGTGAGTGCCGCGACCGGTTCCTCGCCCGGCTCGACGACGTCCTGATCCTGGGAATCGGACTCGACGCCGCGAGTCGGTCGAAGGCACTGAAGGCGACGACGCCGATTCCCGGCGCTTCCCCGAGCGGAATCTTCCTGGCCCTCGAGAAAGACCGTCCGCTCGAAGCCGGAGGAACGCTGCTCGGCTTCGACGTCCTGGGCTTGGACTGCGGCTTCCACTCCTACCTATGCGGCGGCGCGGAGAAGGACTTCTTCGCCAGGCTCGGTGCGAAGCCGAACGAGCACGGCCTGTTCGACGAGGCGACCGCGGTCCAGTGCGCTGCGCTCGTGAATGGCGACACCACGATGGGCGAGCCTGGTCTCTGGCGCGCCTGGGAGATCCGCTCGTTCCCGGCGTCCTCGGGGCCCCCGTAGACGTTCGAGGTCGAGCCTGGGCTAGACTCCGCGGACCTTCCGAGAGGCTGCCATGCTCCACCCGCGCCGTCGGCTGTCCCTTCTCCTGTGTGCGCTGCTCTGGACGTTCGCCTGCAGCGAGGGCGAGTCGACCCGGGTGAAGGAGAACCTGCCGCCCGAGGCCAACATCGAGGGCGGCGACCGCGACGCGGTGGCCGGCAATCCGCTCTCCTTCGACGGCAGCCAGAGCTTCCGACGCCGACGGCTCGGTCGCCTCGTACGCCTGGAACTTCGGCGACGGCGGCACCTCCACCGAGTCGGTCGCGACCCACACCTTCACCAAGGCCGGCGCCTTCGAGGTCACCCTCACCGTCACCGACGACGGCGGCGAGACGGGCGCCTCGATCATCAAGGTCCACGTCGTCGCCAAGGTCTCCAACAAGCCGCCCCTGCCCTCCATCAAGGGCCCGACCACGCTGGAGATCGGCCAACTCGGCACCTTCGACGCTACCGGCACCACCGACCCGGACGGGACCGTAGCCGACTACAAGTGGAGCTTCGGCGACGGAACGACGACCCCAGGCGCGCAGGTCCAGCACGCCTGGGGCAAGCCTGGGCCCTTCGACGTGACCCTCATCGCCAGCGACGACCAGGGCGCCACCGCGACCGCGCGCCTGTCGCTCACCGTCACGCTGCGGTCCAACCAGCCGCCCCGTGCCCACGCGGGCCCCAACCAGACCGGCAACCCGGGCATCCCCGTCCTCTTCGACGGCTCGAACTCGTTCGACCCCGACGGCACGACCGAGGCCTTCGAGTGGGACTTCGGCGACGGCTCGCCCAAGCAAGCCGGGGTCCTCGCCGCGCACGCCTACGCGAAGCTGGGCACCTTCACCGTCACGCTCACCGTGACCGACAAGGGCGCCACCGGCAGCTCTACCGCCCAGGTGCAAATCGTCGAGCCCGACTACACCGGCACCTACTCGGTCAACGCCAACCCGGCGACCCTGAAGTGCTCGGGCACCGACGCCAAGTGGGTGCCGACCCAGCTCGTGCTCACCATCAGCGGCACCACCGCCAAGGCCGACGAGACCATCCCCGGCCAGCCGAGCTTCAACCTCCACTACGAGGGCACCTGGAACCCCACCGCTCGGACCTTCCACATGACCGGCACCTATTCGGAGTCGCTGGCGGTCCACTACTACACCTACGACGGCGCCTTCTCCGACCCGAAGACCTTCACCGGCACGGACCAGGAGCTCATCAAGAACTCCCTCACCAACACGGTGATGTGCACGCTCAACTGGAAGGTCACCGGCAACCGCTGAGACGAGGCTCCCGATGATTCCCTTCGTCCGATCGACCTTCCTGTTGCCGACCGCCCTCCTGCTCCTCGCGGCATGCGGCGGTTCGACCCACTCCGACGTCAAGCTCCCGGTCTCCAAGGCCGGCCCCGACCGCACCGCCAGCGTCGGCGAGGTCATCGAGTTCGACGGCAGCGGCAGCCTGTACGCCGCCAGCCACCACTGGGAGTTCGGGGACGACACGAGCTCCGACGAGGCCAAGGTCGAGCACACCTACGCCAACGCCGGCACGTTCGTGGCGACGCTCACGGTGCGCAACTCGGTCGGCGGCACGGACCGCGACACGGTGGAGATCACCGTCAGCGACCTCCACGCGCCGCCCACCGCCGCCATCGTCGGCCCCAGCAAGGGCCGCATGGGCGACGCGCTGACCTTCGACGGCTCGACCTCCACCGGCGCCTCGGCCCTCGCCTCCTACGACTGGGCCTTCGGCGACGGCGCTACCGCCAGCGGCCCCAGCGCGACGCACTTCTTCGCCGCCAATGGCCAGTACTCGGTCCAGCTGACCGTCACCGACACCAGCGGCCTGACCGGCTCGGCCTCGCTCACCGTCACCATCGGGGACGACGTCGGCAACCGGCCGCCGGTCGCCGTCCCCGGCCACGACGTGACCGCCCGCGTCGGCGAGGCCGTCGTCCTCGACGGCACCGCCTCCTACGACCTCGACTCCGGCGACGCGGTCGCCGCCTACGACTGGGACTTCGGCGATGGCTCGGCGCACGCCACCGCCGACAAGCCCACCCATTCCTGGACGACCGCGGGTGTCTACCCCCTCAAGCTCAAGGTCACCGACACCCACGCCGCTACCGGCGAAGCATCGGCCAAGGCGACCATCCTGCCGCCGCCCGACTACAACGGCCGCTGGACCCTGGTGCCGAACAAGCCCTCCGTCACCTGCGGCAAGGCGAGCATCAGCTTCCCCGCGGCCACGCTGGACTTCACGCACTCCGGGGCGGCGCTCACCGCGCAGGACCCCAACCTCGCCGCGCGCAAGCTCACCGGCAACCTCACCGGCTTCCACTTCTCCACCAAGGGCGTCTTCTCCGCGGCCGGGACCTGCGGGACCGCGACCTCCACCGAGACGTTCTCCGGCGACTTCAAGCTGAGCAATGACCAGGCGCTGACCGGAAGCTACGCCGTCTACCACAGCTTCTCGGACCTCTCCTGCAACTGCACCGCGACCTTCAGCGTCACCGGCACCCGGCAGTAACCCCTCGATTCGACGGAGAATCCCCGACCCGTCCCAAGACGGGGGGCCTGAAGGAACAGAACCTTCGGCCGCGCCGAACGTCGTAGAAACGCTCGCCAGGAGGCGCCGATGGACCAGCCCGCCCAGACCTTCACTCAGCGCCGTTACGCCCGGGTCCCCTGCAACGCAGCGGCCGTCGTCACGCTCGGCGAGCGCCGCGCCTCGGGTATCTGCGACAGCCTCTCGGTCGGCGGCGCCTTCTTCAAAGGGGAAGCCGCCCCCGCCCGCTCTCCCCTCAAGCTGGTCCTATGCCTGCCTTCGATGGGCCCCATCGAGGTCGAAGGCGAGGTCTGCTACAGCCGGGAGGACGGCATCGGCATCCGCTTCACGCAGCTCCCGCCCAACGCGCTGATGGCCATCTGCGCCTACGTGGGCGCGACCCTGCACTGAACCCGCCGGTTGGACCATCGCCACCCAACTGAGGCCATCGCCGCGCGGCTTTGCTATATCCCCGGCATGTCCAACGAACGACCTTCCTCCCCCAAGCCGGTCCTCGTCGTCGGGCTGATCATCGGAGCGCTCGCCCTTGCGGGTGCCTTCTTCGCCCTGAGGCCCGTCACACCCCAGCAGGCCGCGTCTCCGGCCGCCGCACCCGCACCCGCCCCCAGCGCCTCACGCCTCCAGGTGCGACCGTTGCGCGCCAAGGGCCCGCTCCCTCTCAAGTCGATCCAGGAGGCCGTCGAGGGGCAGCAGGCGAAGTTTCGCGACTGCTTCGCCCAGGCGAACGCGACCTGCAACGGCTGCCTGGCGACCGTCGACAGCTCGCTCACGCTGGCCATCCACGTGGACGGCAAGGTCGCGGAGTCCACGCCCGGCGACGTGCCATTCCACCCGGTGGCAGAGGGCACGAGCGAGCAGGCCCTCGAGGCGGGGCGCCGGTTCCGGACCTGCACCGGCAGCATCATGACCACGGTCGTCTTCCCCGCCGCGGCCGAGACCACCGAGGCCATGTTCCAGGTCACCGTCACCGCGGCATCGCGTTGATTCCGACCGTCGCTCAGCTCTTGTCCGGCTCGCGGCGCTCCAGGTCGCCTTCCTTGCGCACCTCCTCGCTGGCCCGCCGCTCCTCGTTGGTGTTGTAGCCGGGCTCGCTAGCGCGGAGCTCCTCGCGCACCCCGGACCGATTCGTCACCGCACGCCCAGTGGCCTCGAGCTCCTCCTCGGCCGGCAGGATGCGCGTCGGGGTGAGCTCCCTTGCTCTCTCCGAAGGCGGCTGCTCCCTGAGCGCATCCCCGCTCATCTTCAGGCGGACCCCGTCACCCACGACGTCGCCGACGAGCGAGTAGTCGCAGAAGAAGTCCTTCTTGAAGACCAAGCCCTTCTCGATGACGAAGCAGTCCGGCCGCTTCTCCACGAGCGTGCCCAGTCTGCTGCCGTCCGCCCCGAAGACCGTCATTCCTTCACAGAGCTCGTCGTATGGCATGGCCCACCTCCGGACCCCTAAAGGTGGCCACGCCACAGGCCGCGCCCACGCGCGGGCACCCGCTGGTTTGGCGTCAGGGGCCGGTGGGCATCTGCACCGCCTGTTCGCCCAGCACCTCGCGGCGGGCGAAGGTCGAGACCGCCTCGCGCATCATCCGCAGGTGCTCGTCCTCGTGGTGCAGCCGCGTCCTGAAGGCCTCGCGAGCTTCGTCGTCGCCCGCCTCGTCGGCCAGCTCGAGCAGCAGCTGCCAGCCGGCGTTGTCCGAGAGCTCCGCCTGCAGGAGCGCGTGGAAGAGGTGCGGCAGCGCGAAGTCGCCGTCGATGACCTCCTTGATGCCCTCGGACTCGATCGCGACCAGCTTGGAGTGATCGGTCTCGGCGTGGGCGTCGCCGCCCAGCGAGCGGATCTGCGACTCCAGCCACTCCTCGTGCTCCTTTTCCTGGTCGCGGTGCTCCTTCATCTGCGGGAGCATCTGCTGGATGCCTGCGTCCTTGGACGCGGTCATGACCTCGACGATCTTGTCGTAGAAGGCGACCCCCGAGCGCTCGAAGACAAGGCGCTCGTTGAGCAGGTCCAACGCCTGGTCGAGGTTCTGTTCGGCGAACTTCTTCATGGTGTGGCTCCCCCTCCGGATTCCCGACCCCGAAGCTATCCACTTCGCCTCGGCTCGGGCCTCGCCGGCTCGCCGCGAGACGCTCAGGAGAGGCCGCGGCCGACCGCCTGCGAGAGCTGGGCGAACTCGCGGGCGAACTGCTGGGGGCCGCGGTGCGAGCTGCCGGCCAGCACCACCTCCTGGGCGTCGACGCGGGCCCAGATGCGGCGGTGGGCGCTGTAGAAGGACTGGGCCAGCCCGAGGGCGAGCAGCAGGCAGCCGAAGAAGACGATGTCCGCGCCGGGGTCGCGGACGACCTGGATGCCGGTGAGGTAGACGGGCTCGAAGCCCACCAAGTCGACCGACCAGCGGTCGTCGCGGTTGGCGGCGTCGAAGCCGGGGAAGGCCTGGAAGACCCAGAAGTCGGTGACCACGCCGTCCTGCTCGCGTGCCAGGTGCACCGCGGGTCCTGCGCCCGCATGGTCGTCCTCGCCCCCGACGAGCCCCAGCCGCGCGCCGTCCGCCATCGTGACCGCGTCGTCGACGAGCAGCGTCTCCTGCCTCCGCTTGCCGGTCGCCCGGTCGGTGATCTCGATCCGCGCCTTCCGCGCCTCGGAGGCGACGCGGTAGGACGCCTGGTAGAAGGTCCAGCCGCCGAAGTGCATGGGGTGGTTGATGCTGATGGTCTTGCGCAGCGCCAGCTCGTCGCCCTCCGCGCCCCAGACCTCCAGGTCGGTCTCGTACTGGCGGGGCGAGCCGTCGGCGAACGAGAGCAGGCGGAAGTCGGTGGCCTGCACCCAGAAGCCCAGCTTGCGCGGGGAGCCCCTCCCGTCGGTCCCGATCACCGGGACCGAGCCGAACCCTTCGCCGCTCTCCCGGATCTCGGCCAGCCCCTGGGCGCCCCCGAGCCTGCCGACGATGCCGCCGAAGAGGATGACGAGCAGCGCCAGGTGGGTGACGTGGGCGCCGAACCGCGACAGGCGTCCCCGCTCGGCGAAGAGGTAGACGGTGTCGCCATCGCGCTCCACCGCACCGGGCAGATAGCCCTGCTTGCGCATGGCCTGCGCGACCACCTCGATCGCGCTCGCGTTGGGCTTGCCTGCCGGCGAAAGAGCGAAGCGCGAGACGTGCCGGCGCTCCCGCAGGACGGCCTCGGTCAGCCGCCGCTCGCCCTTGAGCGCCAGCCGCCAGACCTTCGGCAGCCGCTCCACGGTGCAGGCGATGAGATTGAAGGCGAGGCCCCAGAGCAGGACCGTGAACCACCAGGAGTGGAACAGGTCGCCCAGCTCGAAGAATCGGCCCACGAGCGCCAGGGCCCCATCGCCCAACCTGGCCTGGAGCTCTTCGGGCCGGGTGACGGGACTGAGGAAAGTGCCCAGCGCGCTCGCGGCGGCCAGGGCCACGAGCAGGTACAGCGTCATTCTCAGCGAAACGAAGGAGGCCCAGATCGCCTCGATCCAGTCGTCGTCCTTCCGCGGCCGGACGGGCGCGGCCGACGTCAAGGCGAGGACTTTCCCTTCGGCTTGTCCTTGGGCTTGTCGGCCTTGGCCTTGTCGCTCGCGGCGGCGGCCTTCTCCTTGCGGGCGGCGCGCGCGGCGGACCAGTGGTCGATGAGCTTGAGCTTCTCCTCGAACTTGAAGGGCGCGAGGGACGGCGCGTTCGCGTCGTGGCACTTCAGGCACATCTTCTCGGAGGGGGCGAGCAGGCCCACCGCCCGCGAGAGCTCCTGGTCCTTCATCACGTAGCGCGGCGAGTAGAACTGGCCGCCGCCGTGGCAGGTCTCGCAGCTGACGTCGGGGACGCCCTTGGCCTGGTCGGGCGAGTGGCAGGACAGGCAGCGCGCGTCCTTCTGCTGCTTGGCCGAGAGCGAAGAGGAGCCCTTGGAGTGCTGCGAGTCCTTCCACGCCTCGTAGGCCGCGGGGTGGCAGGTCTTGCAGTTCTCGGGGCCGATGGGGTCGGCGGCCCGAGCAGCAGCCGGGAGGACGAGGGCGACAGCGAGAAAGGACAGCGCCAACGGGCAGTTGCGGGTGCGCATGAGGCCTCTGGCGGTAGCACATCCGAGCGCAGGCGGGCAAGGACGACGCACGGCGGTGGACTTCGGGGCCGGCCTTGCCTATCAATGGCCCCACGCCCTTCAGCCGGACGAGACCCGACAAATTCCAACGAACTCTGACCTATTCAGGAGCCTAACGATGACTTCTCTCGTGGTCCTCTTGGCCAGCCTCGCCTTGTCTGCGGCGCCCGCCCCTGCCGCTGCGCCCGCCCCCGCGGGCAAGACCAAGCCGTCAGACCAGAAGGCCATCGTCCTGGCGACCACCACCTCCTTCCAGGACACGGGCATGCTCGACGCCCTGCTCAAGAAGTGGGCTGAGCAAGGCGGCGCGCCGGTCAAGCCCATCGCCGTCGGCACCGGCGAGGCGCTGGCGATGGGCGAGCGCGGCGACGCGGACGTGCTGGTGGTCCACGCGCCCAAGGCCGAGGAGGAGTTCGTGAAGAAGGGCTTCGGCAAGGAGCGCAAGGCCCTGTGGCACAACGACTTCCTGATCATCGGGCCCAAGGCCGACCCGGCGGGCATCAAGGGCGGCAAGTCGGCAGTCGAGGCGTTCAAGAAGATCGCCGGCGCCCCCGAGGCCACCTTCGCCTCGCGCGGCGACAAGTCGGGCACGCACAAGAAGGAGCAGGACCTGCTGTCCAAGGCCGGCGTCGAGAAGTGGCCGAACGTCCTCTCCACCGGCCAGGGCCAGGCGGAGACGCTGCGCATCGCGAGCGAGAAGCAGGCCTACACGCTGACCGACCGCGGCTCGTGGCTCTTCGCCCAGGCGACGCTGCAGCTCGAGCCGATGGTCGAAGGCGACACGGTGCTCTTCAACCCGTACCACGTCATCGAGGTCGACCCGGCCAAGTTCCCGAAGGTCAACGCCGAGGGCGCGCACCGGTTCGCGCTGTTCCTGGTCTCCCCTGAGGTCCAGAAGTTCGTGGGCGAGTTCGGCAAGGAGAAGTTCGGCCAGGCGCTGTTCGTGCCGGACGCCGCCAAGCCGTGAGCTTCGCCGACGCCGACCTGCCCGAGATTGCCAGCATCCTCCTGCTGACCCTGCGGGTGGGCGCGTCGGGCCTGCTCGTCGGTCTGGCGATCGGCGTTCCCGTGGGCCTCTGGCTCGCCCTCGCCCGCTTTCCTGGCCGCCGGATCCTTTTGGGCACGGCGAGCGCAGGAATGGGGCTTCCCCCCGTGCTGGCCGGGCTCGTCGTCGCGCTGCTCTTGTGGCGCTCCGGCCCGCTCGGTTTCCTGGAGCTGATGTACACGCCGGGAGCGATGGTCGTCGCGCAGGCGCTGATCGCGATCCCCATCGTCGTCTCGCTCACCGCCGCGGGGATCCAGCAGCTCGGCGACCAGCTGCCCGATCAGCTCCGTGCGCTGGGGACCTCACGGCTACAACTGGCGTGGCTGCTGCTGAAGGAAGCCCGGTTGCCACTGCTCGCCACCGCGATGGCAGCCGCCGGCCGGCTCCTCTCCGAGGTGGGCGCGGCGATGATGGTCGGCGGCAACATCCGCGGTGAGACGCGCGTGCTCACCACGGCGATGGTGCTGGAGGTCCGCCAAGGCCAGTTCGCGATGGCGCTCTTGCTCGGCATGGTGCTCCTGGTGCTGTCCCTGCTGGTCAACGGCACGCTCACCTGGGTCCAGCAGCGGCGGGCGACTTGACCGAGCGCGCGCCCCTGCTCGTCGAGGCTCGCGACCTGCGCATCCAGCGGGGCGGTCGGGTCGTACTCGAGCTCGGGACGCTCGAGGTCACTCGCGGCGAGACCTGGGTGCTGGTCGGGCCCAACGGCGCCGGCAAGACCTCGCTGCTGCGCGCCGTTGGACTGCTCGAGGCCGTCTCGGCGGGGAGCCTCAAGCTGTTCGGACAGGCCGTGGCTGCCAAGCCTTCGCTCGCGCTCCGCCGGCGGGTCGTGACGGTCTTCCAGGAGACGCTCCTCCTGGACGACACGGTGCTCGAGAACGTGGCCCTGCCGCTCAAACTGCGCGGAATCGCGGCGGAAACCCGGTGCGCGGCCGCGCGGTCGGCGCTGGCGCTCTTCGGAGCCGAGCACCTGGCGGATCGACGGGCGCGCCGGCTCTCCGGTGGCGAGGCGCGGCGGGTGGCGCTGGCGCGCGGCTTCGCCTCCCAGCCGGAAGCTCTGCTGCTCGACGAGCCGTTCGCGGCGCTGGATCCGCCCTCGCGCGAGGCCCTGACCATCGAGCTCAAGCAGGCCATCCACTCGACCGGCACGACCTGCATCGCGGTGACGCACGACCGGACCGAGGCGCTGGCCCTGTCGGACCATCTGGGCGTCATCCTGGATGGGAAGCTGGTGCAGACGGGCGCCACCGACGCCGTCTTCCGCGCTCCGGCCGACGAGGCCGTGGCTCGCTTCATCGGGGTCGAGAACCTGGTCTCGGTACGCATCCTCGAGCGGGGCGCGGAGGGCTTCCGGCTCGACGCCTCGGGAGTGTCCTTGACCTGCCCGCCCGCCCCCGTCCAAGGCGACTCGGCGACGGCCTGCATCCGCGCCCAGGACGTGCTGCTGGCGACCGGCGAGCTCGGGCACCTGTCGGCGCGCAACTGCGTGCCCTGCACCGTCTCGGCGATCGCCCCCGCGCCGGCGGGCCTCTACGTGCGACTCGCCGGGCCGTTCCCGATGGTGGCGCTGCTGACCCGGGCGGCCGTCGAGGACCTGGCGCTCACGCCTGGCAAGCACTGCATCGCGCTCTTCAAGTCGAACGCCGTCCACCTGCTGCAGGGCTGAGGCACCGACCCAAAAACAGTGCACCGCGCTCGTCCGTCGAGCGCGGTGCACCTGCTGCGGACCGTGAGTTTGGGCCGATAGAGGAACTCACGGCCTTCCTGCCAGAGGAACCTTCCGGCTGAGCTTCTAGAAGACCATCGAGAGGCCGAGGTTCGGGCCGCCCCAGCGGTCGCCGACGTGCGAGCCGTTGTCGAAGTCGACGTCGAGCCGCATCTCGCGCCAGCCGAGCTCGATGCGCAGGATGGAGAGCTGCGCCATCAGGCCGGCGAAGGCGTCGATGCGCTTGTAGGGCCAGATGCTGCCGCGGACGAACCCGCTCAGGCCGATGGGGCCGAGGATGCGCACGTCGCCGGACAGGCCGACCTCGGGAGCCACGATCCAGGCGCCGCAGGCGTAGCCGCCGTTCGCGCCGACCTCGATGCGAACCCGGCCGCGCTGGCCGACGATGGGGGCGAAGACCAGGTGGGCGTCGAGCATCTTGAGCTCGATCTTGCGGGTGTCCTGGTCGGCGTCGAAGACGGTCATGCCGTAGTTGAGGTTGAAGCCCCAGCGCTTGCCCTCGACGGTCAGGCTGGCTCCCGCGGCGACTTCCTTGAGGTCACCACCACCGTTGATGCCGACGATGACGCGGCCGAGCTTGGGCTCATCATCCTTCTTGGCGGGCGGGTTGTTGATGACGACGACCGGCGCCGGGGTGACCACCATCGGCATCGGGGGCATCGGGGGCGGCGGCATCGGCGCAGCCATCGGCATCGGAGCGACCGGGACCATCACCGGGGCGGGCATCTGGACGGGCACCGGCATGGGCATGGCGTTGGCGATGCCGAGCCAGTCGAGCGGCATGCCGGCGCGCCAGTGGCCGTGGTGACGGAGGTGGGAGAGGCGGTCGATCATCTCCTCCGCCTCGTGCCCGACGATGAGGACGTTGTTGACGTACACCGGCGGGATGCCAGGGGTCAGCGCCGGCTGCACGGGCGACTGGTAGAGGAAGTCCAGCGAGCGGCCCGCGCGGTAGTGAGCGTGGCGGTGGTGCGACAGCTCGTTGATCATCTTCTCGGCTTCGGAACCGGTGATGACCACCGGGCCGACCATCACCGGCGGCACCATGCCGTCAGCGCGCGCCGCGGTCGCCGTCAGCCCAACCGCCACAAGCGCCGCCAGTCCGAGCATCGTCTTGCGCATGCCGTCCTCCTCGAATTCGTTCAGCCGAGCCGACCCTGCAAACTGCGTCGCTGTGAAACCCGGCGTTCTCTCTTTGGTTGCCGAGGCCCGAAAAAGCGATCCTGGAAATTGCTACAGGGGTCTCGCCCCTCGGCAACCGCCCGTCCGCACAAGGCTTTTCCCGACTTCTGCCCACGGAACGACACGGTTGCCTAAGCCTGGCCATTGGCAGAGAATGCACGCCTCGTCGGGACGCGCAGGGACCGCGCAGTCACCTCTCCAAGTCCGGGAGCTTCGCAGCTACGGAGCTTTGACCGATGTGTGCCGAGCCCACTGAACGTCGTCCTGCCGATGCCTTCACGCTGCGCCGGGTGACCGCCCTGGTCGGCCCGTACGGCAGCGGCAAGACCGAGCTTCTCCATCGGCCTCGCCCTCTGGGCGGCCCAGCAGGTGGTCCAGGGCACGGCGGCGACGAGCGGCATCAAGCGCGCCGTCCTCGGCGACCTCGACGTCCTCAAGCCCTACTTCCGGTCCCGCGAGGTCAGCGACACCATCAAGAAGCAGGGCGTGGAGCTGCTCTGCCCTCCGGGCGCGCTGGCCAACAGCGACCTGCCAATCATCACGCCCGAGCTGCGCGGCTCGGTCCTGCGTGCCGACACGCAGCTCGTCTTGGACGTCGGCGGCGATCCGGTCGGCGCCCGCGCCCTGGGCTCCATCTCCGACGTCATCGGCGGCACCGAGTACGACCTGTTGCTCGTCCTCAACCGCCACCGGCCATTCATGGACGGCCAGGAGAAGGTGGTCGAGCAGGCCCGGCGCATCGCCGCCGCGGCGCACCTCGACTTCACCGGCGTCATCTCCAACACGCACCTGATGGACGAGACGACGGTCGAGGACGTGGAGTGGGGCCTGGAGCTCGCGCGGCCGGTCGCCGCCGAGCTGGGCGTTCCCCTCCGGCTGCTCGCCCTCTCCGAGCACCTCGTCGAGACCTTCGAAGCACGGCCCGGGTTGCCGCCCGTCGTGGGCATCCGCCGCCGGATGATGCCCCACTTCCTCGGCGGCGTGGTGCTCGCGCCGTCGAAGACGCAATCCCAGTCCACCCGAGGAGCTACGCCATGAACCGCCTGGAGATCGACAAGGACCGGTGCAAAGCGTGCCGGTTGTGCATCAGCACCTGCAACTTCCACCTGCTGGACCTGGCGGAGGAGCTCAACGCCAAGGGCTACCACCCCATCGCCATCCACGATCAGGAGAAGTGCACGGCGTGCGCCCTGTGCGCCACCGTCTGCCCCGAGGCGGCCATCGCCGTCTACAAGGAGATCAAGGCCAAGAAGGCCGGTTGATTCTCGCAAGCCCTTCCCTCTTCGAAAAGCCCTCTTCCCAAGGAACTTCCCATGGCAACCCAGAAACGGATGCTCATGAAGGGCACCGAGGCGATCGCCGAGGCGGCGATCCGCGCCGGCTGCAAGTACTTCTTCGGCTACCCCATCACGCCGCAGAACGAGATCCCCGAGTACATGTCCAAGCGCCTGCCGCAGGTCGGCGGCGTCTACCTGCAGGCCGAGAGCGAGGTCTCGGCGGCGAACATGCTCTACGGCGCCGGCGGCAGCGGCGTGCGGGTCATGACCAGCTCCTCCTCGCCCGGCGTGGCGCTGATGAGCGAGGGCTTCAGCTACCTGGTCGGCGCCGAAGTCCCGGTGGTCATCGTCAACATCATGCGCGGCGGCCCGGGCCTGGGCGACATCGCCCCCAGCCAGGGCGACTACCACATGCACACCAAGGGCTTCGGGCACGGCGACAAGAAGTCCATCGTGCTCGCCCCGGCCACCGTGCAGGAGACGGTGGACATGATGAACCTGGCCTTCGACCTCGCCGACCAGTACCGCAACCCGGTGACGGTCATCGGCGACGGCCTCATCGGCCAGATGATGGAGCCGGTCACCTTCCCGGAGGGCGAGCCCAAGAAGTTCGACAAGCCCTGGGCGGCTACCGGCAAGCCGGCGACCCGCGAGCGCAACATCATCAACTCGCTCTTCCTCGACCCGGAGGTCATGGAGCAGCACGTCGAGCACCTGTTCAAGAAGTTCGACGTGATGGAGGCCAAGGAACAACGCTGGGAGGACTACCAGCTCGAGGACCACCCGCAGATCGTCCTGTGCGCCTACGGCACCACCGCGCGCATCTGCAAGACGGCGATGCGCGAGCTGCGCAAGCAGGGCATCAAGGTGGGCATGTTCCGCCCCATCACCGCCTGGCCGTTCCCGTACGAGGCGCTCAAGAAGCACGTGGAGGCGACGAAGGTCTTCCTGACCATCGAGATGAGCAAGGGCCAGATGATCGACGACGTCCGCTTCGCCGTGGAGAACAAGCGCCCGGTGAAGTTCTTCGGGCACACCGGCGGCATCGTCCCGACCGTCGAGGAGATCATCGCCCAGGTCAAGCAGCTCCAGGCCTCGCTCTAGGCCCACCTTTTTCCGGATCGCCGGCCGCGTGCCGGCGTCTTGGAGTCCCCCATGGCCAACGAACAAGTCGTCTTCAAGAGGTCGAAGGTCCTCACCGACGCGCACCTGTCCTACTGCCCCGGCTGCACGCACGGCGTGGCGCACCGCCTCATCGCCGACGTCATCGAGGAGATGAACATCCAGGACAAGACCATCGGCGTCTGCCCGGTGGGCTGCTCGGTGCTCGCCTACCAGTTCATGCACATCGACTGGCACCAGGCGGCGCACGGCCGCGCCCCCGCGGTGGCCACCGGCGCCCGCCGCGTGCTGCCGCAGGACCGCTACGTCTTCACCTACCAGGGCGACGGCGACCTGGCGTCCATCGGCATGGCGGAGATCGTCCACGCCGCCAACCGCGGCGAGAAGATCACCGTCATCTTCATCAACAACGCCATCTACGGCATGACCGGCGGCCAGATGGCCCCGACCACGCTGCCGGGCATGCGCACCACCACCTCGCCCTACGGCCGCGACACGCTCTTGTGCGGCCACCCCATCCGCATGTGCGAGATGCTCAACACGCTGGTCGAGCCCAAGTTCATCGCCCGCGGCGCGCTGCACGCCCCCAAGCACATCAACAAGGCCAAGAAGCTCATCCGCCAGGCGTTCGAGCTGCAGCACGAGGGGTTCACCTTCGTGGAGCTGCTCTCCACCTGCCCGACGGGTTGGGGCCTGACGCCGGAGAACTCGACGCAGTGGCTGGACCGCAACATGGTCCCGTTCTTCCCGATGCAGGTGTTCCGCGAGCCGGCGGCGATGCCCGAGCAGGCCAAGCCCTACAAGCCGGACCTGAAGGTCAGCGACGACAAGAAGTAAGGCGCGACCGACGGACAACCACACTCTCCAAAGGAAACAAGACCATGGCATCGTCAGACATCGTGATGGCCGGGTTCGGCGGACAGGGCCTGATGGCGATCGGCAAGATCCTCGCGAAGGCCGCGATGGAAGAAGGCCGCAACGTCACCTGGATGCCCTCCTACGGCCCGGAGATGCGCGGCGGCACCGCGAACTGCGTGGTGATCATCGACGACGAGCCGATCGGCTCGCCGGTGCTCAAGCGCAACCAGGCCGCGATCGTGATGAACAAGCAGTCGATCGACAAGTTCGAGCCCGGGGTGGTCGACAACGGCCTCATCGTCGTCAACACCTCGCTCATCGACCGCAAGGTGCAGCGCAAGGACCTCAAGGTCGTCTACGTCGAGGCCAACGTGCTGGCCGAGAAGGAAGGCAGCGGCAAGGCCGCCAACATGGTGATGCTCGGCGCCTACGTGGCGGCGACCAAGGTCGTCAAGCCCGAGACCGTCGAGCACGCCATCGAGGTCACCTTCGAAGGCAAGAAGGGCGCCGCCGAGGTGAACGTCAAGGCGTTCCGCAAGGGCCTCGAGGCCGGCAAGTAGCGCCTCACCCCTCCCTGCCTCGTGAGCTGAGGTTTGCCGGCGGGCGGAATCCTTTTCCGCCCGCCGGACTCTTATCCGACATGCGCTCCGCCGCGTCCGCCCTGCTTGTCGGTCTCGCCCTGGCCCTCGCCGCCTGCGAGAAGTACGACCGCCTCGACCGGCCGCTGCCGAAGTTCGCGGCGACGACTCTGGACGGCAAGGCCATCGACTCGGGGACGCTCGCGGACAAGCCGTGGATCATCCATCTCTGGGTGCCCGGTTGAGGCGTCTGCGCTCGGGAGTTCCCCGAGCTCGAAGCGGCGCGCAGGGAGTGGGAGTCCAGGGGCGTGGGCTTCCTGGCCTTGTCGATGGAGCCTGATGCCGCCGAGGTGCGCGACGCGGTCCTCGAGCTGGGCCTCGAGGGGACCGTCGCCATCACCACCGACGAGGTCCTCGCTCCTTTCGGCGCTCGGGGCGTTCCGGCCACCGCCTTCGTCACCCGGGACGGCCGCGTCGTCGGCTCGGCCACGGGAGCGCGGGACCGGAGCTTCTTCAGCAGGCGTGCCCAGGCCTTGCTCGAGGGCAGCAGGTAATCGCCGGGGGCGCTAGAATCCGGGGCCTTCTCAACGGAGCGCCCCATGCAGCTGCGCCTCGCCCTCTTCGCCGTCCTGCTGATCCTTTCGGCCTGCGGTCGCACCTACCTGGACAATGACAAGGACGACGACGAGACGCCGCCGGACGCGACGGTCGTCGTCATTCCACCGGACGCTTCCATTCCGCCTCAGCCTGCCCGGACGACGCTCGAGCCGCCGCCTGGCCCCTTCAACGGCTCGGTCGAAGTCACCTTCACCACCGACAAGCCCGCCACCGTCTACTTCACCACCGACGGCAGCGACCCCAAGCAGAGCCCCACGGTCCAGGCGAAGCCGGCGCCCTTCCACCTCACCTTCGACCAGACCACCACGCTGGCACTCTTCTCGAAGACCGAAGACGGCGCCCGCGAAGACGCCCGCAGCGTGATGTACGTGCGCGCCGGCGGCCCCAAGGGCACGGTGAGCGGCGTGGTCGTCCTCGGCGAGCTTGCGGCCGGCAACGAGATCGCCGTGGCCGCCGACCTGGGCACCCTTCCCCTCGGGCTCGTCGCGCAGAAGGGCGAGGTCCCCTTCACCGTCACCGACCTTACGACCGGCACGCACCGCCTGCAGGCCATCGCCGACACCAACCAGGACGGCCAGTTCATCCCCTTCCTCGACCTGGACGGCACGCCCTACGGCTTCGACCTCGACCTCAACGACCCCTTCCGCGCGAGCCTCGAGGGCGTGCGCCTCTACATCGCCGCCTCGCAGCCTGGCCTGTGCACCCTCAAGGGCACGGTGAGCTTCCCGGTCCCCATCGCCAACCAGAACCTCTCGGTGGCGGCGCTCGACCCGGCGCTGCTCCAGGGCGGCGCCGGCACCGACCCGCAGACGCTCCTGACCGCCTTCAGCAACGGTTACCGGGTCACCACCAACGACACCGACAAGAGCTACACCTACCTCATCACCGACCTCACGCCGTCGATGTACATGCCGGTCCCGGCGCTCATCGGCGCCGGCGCCGGCATCTCGCTCAACCTGCTGGTGGACCTGAGCAGCGCCAAGGATTGCGCCGCGGACGAGGTCGTGGTCGCCGACTTCGCCTATGGGCGGACCGCGCTCGACGGGACGATCACCTACACCCCGGCGACCCCGGCGTTCTTCGGCTGGGGCGCCGTCGCCGTGCGCAACCTGACCTTCGGCATGGGCGGCATCAAGGCCCAGCTCATCCTGATGCCCACGCTGCTGCTCCCCGGCGCGGACGGGACCCTGGGCGGCACCTTCGCCGCCGTGGCGCTCAAGGACAACGCCACCTTCGACGTGCGCGCCTTCACGAGCCTCGACGCCAGCGCCACCGGCAACCCGGTCACCGACGCCCTGGCCTGGGCGATGAACCCCTTCTCGCCTACCCCGCCTCAGGCCACCTTCACTTCGAAGCCGCCGACCCAGTCGGTGGAGCTGAAGGTGCCGTGAGGTCGACGACGAGGACCTTCGCCGAGCGGAGCATCGAGTAGCTGTTCACCGGCTTGAACCCGTCGATGTCCCACAGGCCGAAGTGGAGGTGGGTCTGCGAGCGCCGCGGCATCGCGTTCTTGCCCGTGCGCCCGATGGTCCCCAGGACCTGCCCGGCGGTCACCTTGTCGCCCGCCTTCACCATCACCTTGTCCAGGTGCGCGTAGTAGGTGACCTGCTTGCGGCCCGGCAGGTAGAGCATCACGTAGTTGCCGCCCCGGGTCTTGTCCTCCACGGTCCAGCCGTCGTGGGCCACCAGCACGTAGGCGTCCTCGACGGCGAGCGTGGGAAACGGCTTGCCCTTGCGGTCGACGTTCTTGTGGTACGGGTCGTCGACGAACAGGTCGTGCGCCGGGTGGCCCGCCCACGGGGTCACGAAGCACTTGATCCCCGGGTTCTTGATGAACCCCTTTCCGTCGCCGCCGATGGCCTCGCCGGGCGGGATGTTGGCGAGCGGGAAGACCCAGGTCTTGGCCGGCCGGACCGTGCCCGCGCACTGGTCGTACATCTTCACGGCGGCGGTGAGGCGCTCGAGCTTCCTCGGGAAGGCACTCGTTGGTCGCGCGCAGCTTCGCGTCCGCCTCGACCGCACCTTGGACGATCTCCGGGTCGGGACAGACCACCGGCGAGCCGGCGTCCGCGACCGCGCCAGCGTCGACTCCGGCGTGCGCCACGGCCGCGGCGCCGCTGCCAGCGGTTTGCGACCAGGCGTCTGGGCTCCAGAACGAGAGCGAGAGGAGCAGCAGCGAGGCGGCAGAAAGCACCGCCTTGGCGGACGAGGTGTGAGGGACCGGGTGCATGCCTCTCCGATTCTGGCCCGCCTTTCGGCATCGCCCAAGAACTCGTCCGAGGGGG
The DNA here is from genome assembly GCA_049841135.1 of Myxococcales bacterium. Classification (GTDB taxonomy): domain Bacteria; phylum Myxococcota; class Myxococcia; order Myxococcales; family UBA5297; genus JACRCT01. The sequence goes on along the minus strand of JASGHK010000001.1, from coordinate 63,240 downwards.
TGGCCGCCTGGCTGAGGGTGAAACCGTCCTCTACCGGCCCAAACCTCAAGGCGTGCGGCCTATTCCGAGGCTCAAGCAGCTCCTCGCCCGGTCCTGGCGTCCCCTGTCCCTGGCGCTGGGCATCGCCGTCTTCGCCTACCTGCTGCACCGGGTCGGCCTGGGCACCATCGTGGGCAGCCTCGGCCGCATCGGCCCGGCGTTCCTCCTGATGCCGGCGGCCTCGCTCGCGGGGCTGTGCGTGCGCGCCCTGGCCATCCTGCCGCTGATGGAGCCGGGCTCGCGCTTGGGTATCGGCGCCGCGGTGGCCAGCCGGCTGGCGGCGTCCGCGCTCAACCTGACCATCCCCGCCCTGGGGATCGGCGGCGAAGCTGCTCGGTTGCTGTGGGTCGCGCCCGAGAACCGGCAGCGCGCCGTCCCGGCCATCATCCTCGACAACGCGCTGCTCATCCTGGCCGACCTCGTCTTCCTGCTGCTGGCGATCGCCGTGGCCGTGTTCTGGCTCGCCCTGCCCCGCCGGCTGGAGTGGCTGGCGCTCGCCGTCGCGCTGGCCACCGTGCTGCTCGCGTTGGGGCTCGTGTGGCTCACCGCGCGCGCCGGCGTCTCGGTGCCCTTCGTCCAGGTGCTGCGCAAGGTCGGCTTCAAGTCCATGGCGGGCAAGGTGCCGGACGCCCAGGCGGTCGACGAGGCGCTGCGCGGCCTCTGGCGCGACCGGCCGATCTGCGTGCTCCAGGCGACCGCCATCCAGTTCGCCTCGCGCCTCTTCCTGGCCGCGGAGATTCGGATCGGCCTGCGGCTCCTGCACGTGCCCGCGTCGCCGGCCGAGGCGCTCATCGTCTCCGCGGCGCCCATCGCGGCCAATGCGCTCTTCACCTTCATTCCCAGCCAGCTCGGCGTCCAGGAAGGCTCGCTCGGCGTCTTCTTCGGCCTGGTCGGCCTGGATCCGCAGAGCGGCCTCGTGCTCGGCCTGGTCCAGCGCGTCGGCCAGCTCATCCAGATCCCCGTGGGGCTGGTGGCCTTGGCGCTGGCTCCGCGCCGGCCGCGCAACCGACCGCTCGGGGCGCGCCGACCCGCGCGCGACTTCAGCTAGACTCCGCGCATGCCAAGGAACTACCGAGCCCTCTACGTCTCTGCCGCCGACGGGTCGCACGAGTACCGGCCCGTCGACGACAAGGAAGTCATCGGCGTCATCGACTTCGCCTGGAAGCTGGGCGACGCCGGCAAGACGCACACCGTCATCGGCTCCGGCCCCATCGCCGGCTCGTTCGTCCCCGGCTCCAACCGGCTGGTCGTCTGCGGCCACTCGCCGATCTGGGGAGGATTCTTCCCCTCGACCATGGGCGGCGCCGGACTGCCCTGGGAAGGCGTCGGCGCGAACTTCCTGGTCCTCAGCGGCCGCGCGGCGCAGCCGAGCGTCCTGCACATCCTCAACGTCAAGGGCATCGACTGCGTGGAGCTCGCGCCCCTCGACGTGGAGGGCATCTGGAAGGGCTACCACGACGAGATCGGCGTCTACGCGCTCCTGCACCAGGTCTGGGACACGCACGGCGCCGAGTTCAAGTCGGCGCGCGTGCTGGCGACCGGCCCCTCGGCAGCGCGCACCCGGATCGGCGCCATCTGCTCGGTGCCGGTGGTCAAGGGCGAGCTCACGCACGTCGACACCTGGGCCGGGCGCGGCGGGCTCGGCTCGCGCCTGTTCCAGCACCACAACATCGCGGCCGTCATCTACGGCGGCGACTACGAGGACGTCGACCTGACCGACCGCAAGCTCGTCGACGGCTACTTCGACAAGAAGTTCCAGAAGCCATTGAAGATGGTCGACCTGGAGAAGACCACCAAGTACCGGTACGACCCGAAGTTCAAGACCGCCGGCACCTTCGGCTCGAACTTCCACGCGCTCAAGGAGAAGGTCCTCTCCTTCAACTACCAGTCGGTGAACTGGCCCGACGAGCGGCGCCTCTCCATCCACGACCGGCTCATCGAGCCGCACTACGTCAAGCAGTTCGACGAGGAGATCGTGGAGAAGAAGAAGAACTTCAACTGCGGCGAGCCCTGCGGCGCGGTCTGCAAGAAGCTCAACGACAAGTACAAGAAGGACTACGAGCCCTACCAGTCGCTGGGGCCGCTCATCGGCGTCTTCGACCAGCGCGCCGCCGAGAAGACCAACCGCTGCGCCGACGCCGCCGGCTTCGACGGCATCCAGATCGGCGGCGAGGTCGCCTGGATCATGGAGTGCCTCGCCAACGGCTGGCTGACCGAGGAGCAGACCGGGATCGAGGAGAAGCCCCACTGGGATCCCGAGAAGCTCGACGTCGTCGCCGACAGCGCGCACAACGCCGACCTCGCGGTGAAGGTCATCGCCTGGATGCTCGACGACCCGCGCGCCGCCGACTTCCGTCAGGGCATCCGCCATGCGGCCAAGAAGCTCGGCGGCAAGGCCAAGGACGCGGCGGTCTACAGCGCCAGCGGCGACGGCGACGACTGCCTGGTGCCCAACCAGTACTGGGTGCCCGGGATGTTCAGCCCGATGCCCATCCTCGGGCGCTACTACCTGGACTACGGCGTCGAGTACAAGCCGCCGTTCGAGCTGGGCAAGGCCTGCGGCGTGCGCATGGGCAAGGAGCTGATGCTCGACAACTACGGCATGTGCCGCTTCCACCGCGGTTGGGCCGAGGCGATGCTTCCGCAGATCGTCGACGACTTCCAGGGCGAGAAGGTCGACGTCGACGCCCACCACCGGAAGCTGGCGAACGAGCTCAACGCGCTCAACCGGACCCAGTTCTGGGAGACCGAGCGCGTCTGCGACATGGTGGCGACCTACCTCTTCAAGGCCCAGAAGGACCAGCCGAAGGACGCGACGCTGGACGCCTGGGTCGAGAAGTTCCGCAAGGACAAGTGGGCCGCGGGCAAGGATTACTGGCAGGCGATGAAGGACGGCCTGGCGGAGGGGCTCAAGGCGCCAGCCAAGCCCTGACCGCGCCAACCCATATGATCGTTGCGGGCCGCTTCGTGACCTGCGTCACCAAACGCCGAAATCCCGCGTAAGTCTCAACGGTTGCCGACCCAAGCGGAATGTGATCCGCCTCACGCCATCGCGGCAAGTCGCCGAGCCCCCTCGGGAACCTGGACTTACTGCCCGACCTCGACCGGACTGAGCGCGTTGAAGTCGATGGTGCCCAGCCCCAGCTCCTGCGCGATGTGCAGGTTCCCCGGCAGCGGCACTCCAGGGAAGAGGCTGAAGGCCCAGGCATCGAGCGCCACGGGATCGAACCCGGCGGCCATCACGCCCATCGGCTTCACGTCGACCGGGTTCCCTCCGTCGGGCCCGTTGCCCATCAGCAGCCGCGTCGCGTCGATGATGGTCAGCGTCGGCTTCATCAGCGCCGCCAGCTCGGCGATGGCTCGCTCGATGTCCTCGTGGAGCATCATCCGCAGCTTGCCGGTGATGCCCATCCAGTTCTTCAGGCCCGCGGTCACGCCCGTCAGCGGGTGGTGCTTGGCCACCGGCACGTTGATGATCTTGGTCGCCTGGACAAACGGCTCGAGCACGTCCCAGGTCCCCAGCCGGTCGGAGACCTTCACCGCCACGTGGCGGATGTCCTCGGGCGCGAAGATCTCCGCGCCCGCCGCCGAGGCCGCCTGCTGGATGCCGCTGCGCAGGAACGCCGCCCGCGACTTGCGCACCGGGCAGTCGGCGACGATGACCCGCTTGGCCCTCGCCTCCTTCACCAGCCGCACCACCTCGGCCACCACGTCCGGGTGCGTGTTCGCGCCGGTCTCCGCGGAGCGGTCCCAGCCGATGTTGGGCTTGATGACCACCACGTCGTCGCTGGTCACGTACTTCGACATCCCGCCCAGCCGCTCGACCACCGCGCGGACGTTCTTGGCGGCGTCCATGCCGTGCGTGACGACCATGCGGGGCGTGGTCGCCGGGACGTCGACCCGGTGGTCCTTGATGGCGAACTCGGCGCCGCGGACGAACCGGCTGTAGCGGTCCTCGGCGAAGAGACCCAGGGCGCCCAGGGCACTTGCGCCGGCGAGCCCACCCAGCCCGTAGAGGACCCGGCGGCGGGTGATGAGTCGAGCCATGTGTGCCTCGCTGCTTGGTAGCGATGGAGCCGGCAGCCGCGGCGGCTACCCTTTCGGCTTCTCTTCCTTCACCGCGAACGCGCGCAGCGCGGCCGCCCGGCCGGAGAGGCCGAGGTTGGGCAGCTCCTCGGCAACGAACGCGCCCTGGGTCGCGGTCATGGTGATCTCCGAGGCGACAATCTGCCCCGGCTTGGCGGCGCCGCTGAGCTTGTAGGCCGTGGCCACCGCATCGCCGATGACCGTGTAGTCCTGGCGCCGCGCCGACCCGATGGATCCGAAGATGGCCCAGCCGGTGTGCACGCCGATGCCGATCTCGAACTGAGGCTTTCCGCTGGCCGCGCGCAGGGCGTTCATGTCGCCCACCCGCTGCTGCATCTCGAGAGCCGCACGCAGCGCCTTCACCGGCGAGAGCGGGCTGCGCTCGGTGACGCCCCAGAGGGCCATGACCGAGTCGCCCAGGAACTTGTCGAGGATGCCGCCGTGGAAGAAGACGATCTCCGCCATCTGCGCGAAGTGCTCGTTGAGCAGCGAGACGACCTCGCGCGGGCTCATCTGCTCGGCGAGCGCGGTGAAGCCGGAGATGTCGGCGAAGAGCAGCGAGACCTCGTGCGCGTCGCCGGCGGCGGTGAGCGTCGAGACGCCCGAGACCACCTGCTCCACCAGTGCCGGCGGCAGGTAGCGCAGGAGGTGCGTCCGGTTGGCGGCGTCGGCCGCGAGCTGGCGGGCGGTCTCGGCGGCCTCCAGCGACTGGCTGGCCTGAGCCGCGATGGCCATCAGGACGTCCAGCTCCTGCTTGCTGAAGTAGTCGACCCGCTCCTTGTGGGCCAGGACGAGGATGGCGCGGACGGTGTTGCCGATGACCAGCGGCGCTCCGATGGCGCTGCGCAGGCCGGAGAGCACCACGCTCTCGGCGTTGGCGAAGCGCTGGTCGGCCTTGGCGTCGGCGACCACCACGCCCGACTTGCTGGCGGCAATCTCCTTCACCAGCGTCATGCTCACCTTGACCGTCTTGGCCCCGGTCTTGGTGCGCACGCCGCGCGAGACGAAGTTGCCCCGCTCGGGCATGAGCAGCACCGCTTCGTCCGCCTTCATGGTGTCGCTGGCGAAGGCCAGCACGCGGTGGAGGATGGCTTGGGGGTCGCGCTCCTTGGCGAGGTGCTTGGAGAAGCTCGCCGGCGACGCGCAGCAGGTTGGCCTCGTGCTTGACCTTGTCGCTGGTGGAGGCCGTCCCCTCGGGTGGCTTGGGCGCCGGCTCGTTGCGGGTGGGCTCGCGGTGGCGGACCTCGCCCGGCTCCTCCACCACCTGCGCCTGCGCCTGCGAGTCCTCGAACTGGGCGAAGGCGTACACGTCGCCCAGGTAGTAGCGCTTGATGCCGGCGCGGATGGCCCAGCGCGCGGCGATGATCGGCTGCACCTGCCCCACGCCGGCGGCCAGGCGGACCTGCTCCAGCAATCCCTCGTCGATCTCCGAGAGGGCCAGGGTCAGGGTGTTGGTGTTCGGCTGGTAGCCCAGCGGCAGCACGCACAGCTTGTCGGCGTGGCGGACCGGGATGCGGTCCAGCGCCTCGGGCGGGATGCTGGCCGAGGCCAGCTTGTCGCTGGTGATGTAGCGCGCCGAGCTCGTCTCCGCGAGGAAGCGCAGCGCCCGGCGCTCGTCGACCAGCTCGTTCTCGATCAGCACGTCGACGAGGTTGCCGCCGTGCTCGGTCTGCAGGTCGACGCCCTTGGCGAGGTTCTCGGCCGTCACGACGTTGGCGGCGACCAGCTGCTCCCCGAACTTCGTCTTGTTCTCTTGGACGCCCATCGGCCTTCCGTCCCGTTAGGGGATCTTGAGGAGCTGCTTGACCGTCTCCAGCACCGCGTTCGCCCGCCAGCGGCTTGATCAGGTAGGCGCTCGCTCCCAGCGCCAGGGCCCGCCGCTGGTCCTCCTGGGCGGACTCGGTGCTGATGACGACGATGGGCGTCGTCTTGTGCGGGCTGTCGTCGCTGCGGACGTGGGCGATGAGCTTGAGGCCGTCCATCACCGGCATGTTGATGTCGGTGAGGATGATGTCGAAGCGCTCGGCAGCCAGCCGCTTGAGGCCCTCGGCGCCGTCCTGCGCCTCCAGGCACAAGACGTCGTCGATGCGCTGCAGGGCGTACACGATGCTGCGGCGCATGGCCTGCGAGTCATCGACGATCAGGACTTTTCGCGACGCCACGTCGGAACCTCCGGCAGGCGCCTTCTTGGAAGGCGTGCCCGGGACAGAATTGCGCATCAATTTATCCCAGCGCTCTGAGCAGCGCCAAGTCTGCGAAGTGCTTTGCGATCTTGCCTTTCGGTGCTCACACCGCCATGCCGCGGGAGAACCTCGCCAGCGCGTCCGCGATGGACCCCAGCGGCAGCACGTGGCGAGCGGCGCCGGCCTCCACGGCCTCCTTGGGCATGCCGTAGATGACCGCGGTCTCCTCGGACTCGGCGATGGTGGTCGCCCCGGCCTTCTTGAGCGCGAGCATCCCTGCCCTGCCGTCGTTGCCCATGCCGGTGAGCAGCACCCCCACCGCCGTCTTGCCGCAGGCGTCGGCGACGCTCTCGAAGAGCGCATCGATGGAGGGCAAGTACTTGTCCTTGGGCGTGCCTTCGGAGAGCGCCACCCGCAGGCCGTCGGCGGCCTTGATGAGCCGCATGGTGTGCCCGCCGGGAGCGATGAGCGCCCGCCCGGCAGCCAGCAGGTCGCCCGAGCGCGCTTCGACCACCTCGAAGGCCGAGAGCCGGTTGAGCCGCTCGGCGAAGGCCTTGGTGAAGCGCTCCGGCATGTGCTGCGCGACGGCGACCCCCAGCGGCAGGTCGCCGGGGAGCGAGGAGAGCAGCCGCTGCAGGGCCGGCGGGCCGCCGGTCGAGGCGCCTACCACCGCCACCTTCACCGGCGCGTTGGCCGCGGGGATCTCGTTGCCGCTCTCGGTGCGCGCGAAGGCGCCGCGGCGCAAGAGGCGCACCGCCGCCAGCTTCTGCACCAGCTCGTCGCGCACGCTCGCGGTCTCGGGCGAGAAGTGGCGGCTGGGCTTGGCGATGAAGTCGATGGCTCCCAGCTCCAGCGCCTTGAAGACGTCGGCGCTGCGCGCGTAGCCGGAGATGACGATGACCGGGATCGGCGCCTGGGCCATCAAGAGCCGCAGGAACGTGAACCCGTCCATGTTCGGCATGTCCAGGTCCAGCGTGATGGCATCGGGCTTGAGCCCCAGCGCGACCTTGAGCCCCTCCTCGCCGTCGGCCGCGGTGCCGATGACCGCGATGTCCTCGACGGACTCGAGCATCTCCATGATGGCCCGGCGGTTGTAGGCCGAGTCGTCGATGACCACCACGCGCAGCTTCTTGCCCTTGCCCACGACTCCACTCTCCTCTTCTCTTCGCTAGACCGGCTTGCGGTACACCAGGTCGTTCTTGAGGTGCACGAGCTCGAAGTCGGCCGTGACGTGGATGAGGCTCTCCGAGTGCCCCAGCAGCAGGAACCCGCCCGGCACCAGCCGCCCGTGGAAGCTCTTGAGGACGCGGCGGCGCGCCGGCAGGTCGAAGTAGATCATCACGTTGCGGCAGAAGACGGCGTCGAAGCGCGCCAGCATCGCCACCATGTGCTCGTCGAGCAGGTTCAGGTGGCCGAAGCTGACCAGCGCCTTGACCTCGTCCTTGACGACGTGGCGGCCGGCGTCGGCGACGAAGTAGCGCTGCACCATCTCCAGCGGCGCCTCGCGCAGCGCGTTCTTGGCGTAGGTGCCCTTGCGCGCGGCGGAGAGGACCTTGCGCGAGATGTCCGAGCCGAAGATCTCCACGTCCCAGCCCTGGCACAGCCCGCTCTCGAGGATGAGCATCGCCAGCGTGTAGGCCTCTTCGCCGGTCGAGCAGCCCGCCGACCAGAGCCGCAGGCGCCGCGTCGACGCACGCTCCTTGACCAGCCCCGGGAGGATCTCCTCGCGGAAGGCCTTGAGCTGGTGGGGCTCGCGGAAGAAGTAGGTCTCGTTGGTGGTCAGCGCCTCGACCGCGGTGTCGAGCTCCGCCCTCCGCCCGGCGTCGAAGCGCAGGTAGCGGTAGTAGGCCATGAAGTCCGGCAGGTCGAGCGCCTTGACCCGCACGCCCAGTCGGCGCTCGAGCAGGAAGCACATGTCCTCTTTGAAGAGGATGCCGCAGTGGTCGTAGATGAGCTCCGCCAGCAGGCGGAACTCGTCGGGGGTCATCGGAGAGCGCGGCCCGTCGTCGAAGCGCATGGGCTAGTCCCGCGACGGGCGGGCCTCGAGGGTGCGAACGGCGTCGGCAAAGGCCTCGGCGGTCAGGTCATCGCGCTCGGCCTGCGCCAGCTCGCGCACCGCCGCGAGCAGCGACCGGTCGCCACGCGCCGCCAGCGCCCGCGCCGCCGCGCGCCGCACGTCCCAGCGCGGGCTCCGGGCCGCGGCGACCAGCACCTCGCCCGCTCCGGGCAGCGCCTCGGCGGCGGCCACGGCCTCCTTGACGACCTCGGGATCGGGGTGCGCCACGGCCCGCGCGAGCACGGCCGGGGTCGCCGCGGACAGCCGCGAGAGCGCGCGGACGGCGGCGATGGCCGGCAGCACCTCGGGCGTCCCCGGCTGGTTCTCGCCACGGGAGACGGCGCGGGTGAGCGCCTCGATGGCCCGGGCCTCGCCCAGCTCGCCCAGCGCCTCCGCCGCCGCCGCGGAGACCGACGCCTCGCGGTCGTCGAGCGCCTCGCCCAGTGCGGCGAAGGTCTCCTCCGACGGGAAGGCGCCCAGGCCGCGCGCCGCGGCGGCGCGGACCGGCGGCGCCTCGTCGGCCAGCGCCAGGCGCAGCAGCTCCGCGGCGCCCGCCTCGCCCAGCGCCTGCGCCGCCTCGGCGGCCGCCAGGCGGACATCCGTGTGCTCGCTGCGCAGCGCCTGCTTGAGCAGCGGCAGGTCGTCGGGCGTGCCCACCCGGCCCAGCACCCGGACCGCGGGCGCCGACGCCGGCCCGCCCAGCTTGAACTTGCAGGCCTCGCGCACCGCATCGCGGTCGGCCTTGGCCAGCGAGACCAGCGCCCGCACCGCTTCGCCGCACAGCGACGGATCCTCCAGCAGCCGCACCAGCGACGGGATGGCTGCCGGATCGCCCAGGGCGCCCAGGGCCTCGACCGCCAGCGCACGCTCCGCCTCCCCACCCTCGCGCGCCAGCTCGACCAGCGCCGGAGTCGCGCTGTGCTCGCGCAGCTGCGAGAGCGCCTGGATGGCCAGCGGGCGGACCTCGGGGAGCAGAATCCGGCAGGGCCCGGAGGAGCGCGGGGCCGGCGGGAGCGCCCATCCCCTTGAGCGCGTCGAGCGCCGCGACCTTGAGCGACTCGTCCGCGGCCGCCTTCACCACGGCGGCGGCGTCGGCCGGCTCGCCGGCGACCCCCAGCACGCGCATCGCGCCCTCGATGGCCAGCGAGCTGCCGGCCTGGAGCATCTCGCGGGCGAGCGAGGCGATCTTGGCGGTGGACTTGGCGGTGGCCCCGACGGTCTGGGCGAAGCCCTGCACGCCGCGCTCGCCGAAGCGCTGGGCCTGGAGCGCCAGGGCCTCGAAGGCGGCCTCGCGGGTGCTCTTGGACGGGTCGCGCAGCCCCTCGGCGATCAGCTCGACCGAGCCGCGCCCGGCCACCACGCCCAGCAGGCGCAGCACGGCGCGGCGCAGGTACTTGTCCTTGGCCAGCGGGGCGAGCACGGCGATCGGTGGCGCCTTGCCGATGCGCCCGAGCGCGTCCAGCGCCGCCAGTTGCAGCATCCGGTCGCCCTTGGCGATGGCGTCCTCGAGCGCGGCGACCGCCGGGTCGCCGCCGACCTTGCCCAGGGCCTCGGCGGCGGCGTTGCGGATGTTGCCGTCGGCGTCGGCGAGCGCCGCCACCAGCGCCGGGACGGTGGAGGGGTCGCGGATCTCGCCGAGCACGTCGGCGGCGAACTTGCGCACGTCGCAGTCGGGGTCCTTGAGCTTGGCCACCAGCGCGCCGCAGGCCGGCCGGCCAATCAGCGCGAGCGCCTCGGCGGCGGAGTTGCGCGCCCCGGCGTCGTCGGCGTCGGACAGCCGCAGCAGCAGGCCCTCGATGGCGGCCCCGGGATCGGCGTTCTCGACGATCTTCTCGACCGCGGCCTTGCGCACGCGCCAGCTCTCGTCGGAGAGGCTCTCGAGGAGCACGCCGAGGTCGCGCGCCGCGTCGAGCGAAGTGATCGCCCGGTAGCGGACCTCCGGGTCGGTGTCCTTCAGGCGGGCGGATCCGGCGGCGGCCTCATCCATGGTGTCGTCCTCGCTAGAGCTGGCCACGGGCGCGCGCGCGGGCTTCGGCGCCCGGCACGGTCTCCCCGGATTCGAGCAGAGCCTTGACGTTGAGCAGGAGCTTGAGCCGCTCGGGCGGGCCGCACACGCCCAGGAAGAAGCGCGGCGCCCCGGAGAGCATCAGCATCCTCGGCGTGCGGCGGATGGCGGTGCGCGGGATGCGCAGCACCTCGGTCACGGCGTCCACGACCAGGCCCACGCGGCGGCCGCCCACGCTGCAGATGACGTACTTGCTCTTCTTGGTCGGGTCGGTCACCGGCATCGAGAGCCGCCGGCGCAGGTCGACCACCGGGATGATGGCGCCGCGTAGGTTGATGACGCCCTCGACGAAGGCCGGCGCGTGCGGCACCGGGGTGATCTTGAGCGGCGGGATGATCTCCTTGATGCGCATGATGTCGACGACGTACTCCTCGCCGCCGACCACGAAGGCGCACAGCTGGACAATCTCCTCTTTGGCGGGCTGCTCCGGCACCGCGCTCTCGCGCTCGCTCATCGCCGCTCCCGCTGGGCGCTGCTGCCGATGCCCAGGACGCTCTGGAGGTTGAGCAGCACGAACATCCGGTCCTTCTGCCGCCCGATGCCGACGATGTAGTCGGACTCCACGCCGGCGCCCAGGCCCGGCGGAGGCGCCTCGATGGTGGAGGGCCGCAGCCGCACGACCTGCTCGACCGCCTCCACCAAGAGCCCCGCCGGCCCCTTCCCGGTCTCGACGACGATGATGCGCGAGCCGCGGTTGCACGGGGCGTGGCGCACCAGGCCCAGCCGCTTGTGGAGGTCGAAGACCGGCATCACCTCGCCGCGCAAGTTCATCACGCCCATGACGAAGGAGGGCGCGCGCGGGACCTCGGTGATGGGCGGCACCTTGGCGATCTCGCGGACGCGCCCCAGCTCGAGGGCGTAGGTCTCCTCGGCGAGGCGGATGCCCAGGTACTCGCGCACCGGCTCCTCGGGAGCGTCGCTGGACGCCGACTCCTCTTCCTCCTCGGGCAGGTCGACCTCGGCGCCGACGGCCTCGTCCTCGCGGAAGAAGAACTCGGCCAGCGGGTCGGCGGCCGGCTCGAACGCCTGGGCCACCGCCTCGGCGGCGTCGGCTTCGGGCTCGAGGAGTGGCTTGGAGGCCGCTTGCTTGCCGGTCTTGGTCGCCTTGCGCGGCTCGGAGGAGTCCATACCGGCCGCGATTCTACAGGATCTCCCCCATATCCTCGCGAGCTTCCTGCCCTTTCGGCTGGGGGAGGCTAGAAGCGGGCCTGGAGGAGGAAATGGAAGCCGAGCACCGACGGGTCCTTGGCGGCGGACTCAGCGCCGGTGGGAGTCTCCTGATAGGCGTAGCGATTCGCGTTGTGAGCGTAGACGCCCTCGGCGATGGCCGAGACCTGCTCGAAATCCAGACGGAGAGTCAGCTTGGCGCTGAAGATGGGGCGCACTTCCTGGCCCAGGGGGAGCATGGCCGAAGAGCCATGCTCGGTGTCGACGATGACCGTCCACCATCCCGAAGAGAAGTACTTCATGGTGTAGGACCCGGGAAGCGTCACGCCTGCTGCGACCCCCGGCGTCAGGCGCGCCCTGCTGATGTGGTAGTCCACCGCCAGGTTCGCGTCGGTCTGGCCGACGAGCGTCGCTCCGCCGGCGAAGTCCTGATACCGAAGCGCGGCCAGTTGATCGGCGAGCAGGAAGCGCAGGGTGCGGTGCTGCGCCCGGGCGAAGATCCGCAGCTCCTCCCAGCGGATGCGCAGCTCGGCCGCGAACGCACCCGCATTCACGTCGACGTACGGCTGGGTCGAGTTGGAAGAGATCAGCCCGCGCTGTTGGAGGTAGATCCCCTCCACCAACCCCGTGAGCGCAAAGCCGCCCGGGTACGTCTCTGGCCGCAGAAGCTTCTCGAAGACGCCCGGGTCGTGCTGGTAGCGCTGCCAGTCAGTCGGCGGGCCGATCGGCATCCCGTAGTGGTAGCTCGCGCGCGCCGCCACCGAGAGAGCGTCCATGGACGCCGTGGTCGAGAAGGCGGAGTAGTTGGTCCCGAGCTGCGCATACCCGACCTGGGCTTCGAGCCAGAGCGCCCGGAGCACGTCATAGCCGCCGCCGGCGAAGACCGAGTAGTTCCGCTCCTGCCGGCTGAGCTGGCCGTTCTGGCCCATCTGGCTTTTGCTCGCGAAGAAGGCGTACCAGTCCTCCCGGGCCAGCCGAAGATTCGGCGCCGGTGGTCGGGTTGCTCGGGCTGGTCACGCTGGACTGGCTGACGCCCGCCAAGCCGGTGGCCAGCGGATACTCCCAGCCCATGAAGATCCGGTCTGCGTGGAGCGGCAGCAGCGTGAAGGCGAGCCCCTCTCCAGGGCTCCAGCCCTCCGGCCGCCACGAGAGCCGGATCCAGCTGGAGTTGTCCGCCAGGCTGAGCTTCTCCCCTTCCAAGGAGAGGAAGACCGAGAGCTCCGCCTCCGCGCGCAGCTGAGGCCCAAACTCCGGGCTTCGGCCCCCCAGCCCGACGTGCAGGCCCGGGTCGAAGTGGCCGAACTCCGCGTCGTTCGTCCCCACGTAGAGCGTCGGCCTCGCCGACAACAGACGCTCGTCGGAGAGCTCGCCCTCCGCCCGCGCCTCACCGAAAGACACCGTGGCCAAGACGCACAGTGCCCACACACCGCTCACGCTCTTCATCGACTGATGTCCCCTCTCCCCCGTTGGTCCGACGACGACGGGTCAGCGGTTCGCCTCGAGCAGCGCCCGCTCCCCCGCCAGCACCTCTTCGATGATCGCCCCGACGTCGAGCACCAGCACCGTGCGCCGGTTGCCCAGGTCGGTGGCGCCGGCGATGCCCTTGATGCCCGAGAGCAGGTTGCCCAGCGGCTTGACCACCACGTCCTGCTGGCCCACCAGGTCGTCCACCGCGATCCCCAGCCGCTCCTGCGCCAGGCCGACGACGACCACGAACATGGTCTCCGGCGGCGTGGTGAGCCCCAGCTTGAACAGGCTCGCCAGGCGCACCAGCGGCAGCGTCGTGCCGCGCACGTCCACGACCTCGCGGGTCTCGATGGTGCGCACCTCGGCCTGGCGGACCGAGAGGATCTCCAGCACCGAGTTGAGCGGCACCGCATAGGTCCGGCCCGCGCAGTTCACGACCAGCGCGCGGATGATGGCCAGCGTGACCGGCAGGGTCAGGGCAAAGGTGGTCCCCTCGCCCGCCTTGGTCTGCAGGTCGATGATGCCCGAGAGGTTGGCGATGTTGGTCTTCACCACGTCCAGGCCCACGCCGCGGCCGGACAGCTCGCTGACCGTCTTCGCGGTCGAGAAGCCGGGAAGGAAGATGAAGTTCAAGAGGTCGCGGTGGGCCAGGTCGCGGCTCGCCTGCTCGGTGGTGAGGTCCTTCTCCACCGCCGCGCGCCGGATGGCCTCCTCGTCGATGCCCGCCCCGTCGTCCTTGACCTCGATGACGACGTGGTTGCCCTTCTGGTAGGCCGCCAGCGTCACCGTGCCCCGGCGCGGCTTGCCGGCGCGGGCGCGCTCCTCGGGGCCCTCGATGCCGTGGTCGACCGAGTTGCGGATGATGTGCATCAGCGGGTCGGAGAGGTCCTCGACGATGAGCTTGTCGAGCTCGACGTCGCCGCCGGAGACCCGCAGGTCGATCTCCTTGCCGGCCTCGCGCGCCACCTTGCGGACCATGCGCGCCAGCTTGTCGAAGACCTGCTCGAGCGGGACCATCCGCACTTCGAGGATGCCCTTCTGCAGCTCGTCCAGCTTGCGCTCCAGCGTCCGCGTCTCGCGCTGCAGCTGCCCGCTGACCTCCGCCGGGGCGACCCGCTCGCCGCGCGCCGCCTCGCTCAGCCGCTGTAGGTTGGTCTTGGCCAGCACCAGCTCGCCGACGATGTTCATCAGCCGGTCGAGCTTGCGGATGTCGACCCGGACGGTCTGCGAGACCGAGCGCAGCGTGTCCTCGCCCGCCGCGAGCGCCGTGCGGCGGTCGTCGGCAGGGGCCGCCGGTGCCGCCGGGGCTGCCTTGGCCGCGGGGGCCGGCGCCGGTGAGGCCTCGACGGCCGCGGCGGGAGGCGGGGCGGCGACGACGCTGGGACGCCGCGAGGAGGCGGGGGCCGGGGCCGGCGTGGGCTTGGCCTGCCCCATCACGAAGACCTTGGCGGGCAGCCCCGCGAGCGCGGTCTCGACGGCGGCGAGCTTGGAGCCGGTGCCGAAGATCAGGTCGAAGGCGATGCCGCCGCCGGAGACCGCCTCCGCGGACGGCAGCGTGCTCACCACCTCGCCCAGCGGCTTGAGGCGCCCGTTGAGCTCGGAGAGGCCCTTGTCGAAGTCGGCCAGGTCGAAGGCCGCGCGCACGCGCAGGAGCGAGACGCCCTTCTTCACGTTCTCGCGCAGCCGGTGCTCCTCGTACTCGGTGAGCACGTTGCGGACCGAGGAGTCGATGCCGATGGCGTCGAGCGGATCCTGCGAGCCGGCGTTGGGCTTGCCCTCGCGACGGGCCTGGATGCGCTGCTGGAGGTCCTGAGCGACGGGCCTCGTGCCGCCCGGCTGGTCGCCGTCCAGCCCGTCGACCAGCTCGGCGATCATCTTCTGGAAGACCTCGACGACCTCCAGGAGCAGGTCGAGGACGTCGTCCTCGAGCGCCACCCGGCCCATGCGCACGTCGTCGAGCAGGTCCTCGGCGGCGTGGGCCAGCGTCCCCAGGCGGGCGACGCCGAACATGCCCGCCATGCCCTTGAGCGAGTGGGCGGCGCGGAAGACGCGGTTGACGAGGTCGGGGTCCGGGTCGCCCCCGCGGGCCTCCCCGAGCTTGAGGAGGTCCTTCGACAGCGCGTCGATGATCTCCTGCGCCTCCGAGATGAACTCGTTGAGCGCCTTGGAGGTCGTCATGGCTCTTCGGGAGGAGTCGGGGTCAACCGGCCTTGACCACGTAGCGGCGCACGAGCGAGGTGAGCGCCTCGGGCTCGAAGGGCTTGATGAGGTACTCCGCGGCGCCCAGCGCCAGCCCGCGCTGCCGGTCGGTCTCGGAGGACTCGGTGCTGATGATGAACAGCGGGGTGTCGCGGTAGTTGGGGTTCTTCTTGACGAAGTTGATGAGCTCGAGCCCGT
The DNA here is from genome assembly GCA_049841135.1 of Myxococcales bacterium. Taxonomy (GTDB): domain Bacteria; phylum Myxococcota; class Myxococcia; order Myxococcales; family UBA5297; genus JACRCT01. The sequence goes on along the minus strand of JASGHK010000001.1, from coordinate 47,780 downwards.
TGATGTCCGGCATGTTGATGTCGGTGATGATCAGGTCGAAGCGGTGCCGCGGGAGGATCTTGAGCGCCTCGAAGCCGCTGGCCGACTCGAACACCGAGAAGCCGTCGAGTTGCTCGATGGCCGCGACGATGAACTCTCGGGTGCTCTTCGAGTCGTCGACGATGAGCACCTTGAAGCTCAAAGCCCAGCTCCCTGCGGCTCTGCGGGCCGCGCGCTGCAAGTGGCCAAGGATGCTACCAGAACCTATCGGTTTTCCAAAAGATTGGCCTTCCCCCGCAAATCTGTGCGCCCGCTCACACCCCGCGTCCGGCGAATGTCCCAAGGCAGGCTTGCGTCCATGAGGGTGCTGGGCGCACACTGGCCGGGTCCTTTGAATCCTCAAGTCATGACAGGGGGATAGCGATGCTGACTGCCCTATTGAGTCTCCTGCTCGTTGCCGCGCCGCAGAAGCTCGAGATCCAGAAGATCGACGCGCAGAAGCCCGACGCACCCAAGATCGACCTCAACCTGCCCCAGGTCCCCAAGGCCGACGGCGTCAAGGCTGGCGAGGCTCCCAAGAACGACCAGATGCAGACCAAGACCGCCGCGGGCGACCTGCGCAGCGTCTCGACCACCGACGGTCCGTCCGCCAAGGTCGTCAGCGTCGTCCACGCCAAGGACTTCGCGGCCACCAAGAACGGCTACAAGCCGGTGAGCGGCATCAGCGGGTTCAACTTCACCTCGCTGCCCGCCCGCGTCGGCGCCTTCAAGACCTGCGTGCGACTCTCCTCCACCAACGGCATCCCGGTGCAGCTCAAGGTCAGCTTCAAGTCGCCGGCTGGGAACGAGCTGCTCTCGAGCCGCGCCGACGTGAACTTCGGCGCGGGCAGCGAGATGGACGTGGTCATCGAGTGGGACGGCTTCGAGGCGAACGCCGCCGGCGACTACAAGGTCCTCGTCACCCTCGACGGCAAGCCCTCCGGCGAGTTCCCCATCCACGTGCAGGGCAGGTAGCCACCCCCGGGCCAGCCGGCCCCACCGCCCTTCCCCTCTCAGAAGCCGAGCGCCCGGCCTCCCGAGGCTGGGCGTTCTCGCGTCGACTGCACAACTCAGAGTCGCGCCCCACTTTGGCGCTCGGACGTGCTTGCAGCCCGGGATCGGCCTGGGGCATAGTCCGCGCGCTGGCGCCCGCCTGGCCGTCCTAGGGCCGAGCGGGCGCGCCTATTCGAGGTTCAGCGCCCAACTGCAGACGGAGGAGACACACATGTTGACCGATCGCGTGAAGCAGATTCTGTCCTGGTACGCGGGTGAGAACCCTGGCGTGCTCTCGAACCTCGCGCGCCTGATGAACACCGGCTACCTGGCGGGCACCGGCAAGATGGTGATCCTGCCCGTCGACCAGGGCTTCGAGCACGGCCCCGTGCGCTCGTTCGGCCCGAACCCCGCCGCCTACGACCCCGACTACCACTTCCAGCTGGCCATCGACTCGGGCTGCAGCGCGTACGCCGCGCCGCTGGGCTTCCTGGAGGCGGGCGCCGCCAAGTTCGCCGGCCAGATCCCCCTCATCCTCAAGCTCAACAACTCCGACACGCTGGCCAAGGTGCCGAACCCCCTGTCGGCCGTCACCGGCAGCGTGGATGACGCGCTCCGCCTTGGCTGCAGCGCCATCGGCTACACCATCTACCCCGGCTCGGGCGACCGCACGAAGATGTACGAGGACCTGCGCGAGCTCATCCGCGAGGGCAAGGCCAAGGGCATCCCGACGATCGTCTGGAGCTACCCGCGCGGCGCCATCAGCAAGGACGGCGAGACCGCCGTCGACGTCGCCGGCTACGCCGCCCAGATCGCCTGCCAGCTCGGCGCGCACGTGGTGAAGGTCAAGCCCCCGAAGGACTTCATCGAGCAGGCCGAGGCGAAGAAGGTCTTCGAGAAGATGAACATCCCGACCAAGACCATGGCCGACCGCGTCAAGCACGTCGTCCAGTCGTGCTTCAACGGCAAGCGCATCGTCATCTTCTCCGGCGGCGAGTCCAAGGGCGACGCCGAGGTGCTCGAGGAGATCAAGGGCCTGCGCGACGGCGGCGCCTTCGGCTCCATCATGGGCCGCAACGCCTTCCAGCGCCCGCACGACGCGGCCGTCAAGCTGCTCAAGGACGTGATGGATATCTACAAGAAGTAGGGCTTCGGGCTCCGGGCTTCGGGCTTCGGGGCCTGGGAGCGGATTCAACCACTGCGCCGGACTCCCTCGCGGGAGTCCGGCGCAGTGCTTTTCGGGGCTCCGGCACGCGTTAGACCTCCTCCTCTCTCAACCGGCAGATACTTGACGAGGGTGGATTCGCAATGGCGTGGCGGATGAATCGCCCCAATGCAGAGGCGCCGGGCCCACAAAGGACCCGGCGCCTGGATTCCCTAGAGCGACGATGCGGCTACGGAGCCGCCGAAGCCGGCTTCACCTGGATGGCCTCCAGGCACTTCGCGGAGAGGGTCATGTCGGTGAAGCACTTCTCGGCGGTGGCCTCGAAGGCTTCCTCGCTGCCGTCCACGCACTTGGTCATGTCTTCGAGGCAGAGGGTGTAGGCCTCGATGGCGTCCAGGTCCTGGTGGGTGCAGCTCTCGATGCCGCGCAGGCACGGCTCCGAGGTCAGAAGATGCTGGAGGGCCGCCAGTCGAGCCACTGCCTCTTCGTGCCCAGGCGCTTCGGCGTCGGCGTAGACGGTGCACTTGCCGGCCAGCGACGTGAGGTTGTCATAGGCATCCACCAGCGAGTACGCCTGGTTGGTGCTCGTCGTGCAGACCATCGAGAGCCCCGTGGCGCACCCATCCGACAGCGCGGAGAGGCTGGCGTAGCAGGTGGACTCGGCGTCGGCGAACTCCTGCTCCCTGCCGGTCTCACACTTGGCGATCTTGCCGAGGCAGGTGCCGTACTCCTCGAGCAGCTTGGTGTCGTTGCCGTCGCATCCGCCGTTGTTCACGCCGCACGCGTCACCGATTCTTGACGGATGGGATGACGTAGGCGCAGCCCAACCCGGCCGTCCGGTAGGCGTAGTAGCCGTCGCCAAGCTTGTCGCAGACGTTCTTTCCGCAGCCCGCCAGGGAAAGGGCGACGACCGCGAGGAACAGGACACGGACCTGAGCCATTTTTGTTTCCCTCCAACCGTTGGTTCGAAGCTCGTTTTCCTTCGATGCCACGCCCGCCCCAGGGGCCGGACTGTCAGCTAGCGGCACGTGTGTATAACTCTTCGCAATCCCACAGAGCAATCAGAAGCTGGCTGTGAAACCTCAGACGGGGGATGTGGCCTGGACTACTCGGCCTCGTCGCCCAGACCCAGGTCCACGAACTGGCACTCCCGGCCGTCGAAGTCCCACCGGCACTGCAGCCCTTCGTCGTTCTCCAGGACGACGAACGAGCCGCTGGAGACGAAGGGCCCGAGCTGCCTCAGGACGGCGTTGAACTCGGTGGAGAGCGTCGGGCCGGAGAAGTCGATGTCGTCGATGGCCCCGTCGGGGGCGCGGTGGATGCTCCACCCGGAGTCGGCCAGCGCCTTCTCCAGCTCGCGGGGCGAGTCCAGGCCCAGCTTGAGCAGCGCCCGAGCCTCGGCCGGCCGCTCGATGAGGAAGCTGGCGTCCGACACCTTGACCCGCGGCCCTCTGAGCGCCATCGGCTACGGCCCCGCGTCGAGCGCGTAGTCGTCGGAGAGCGCGAAGCTCGCGCGCAGGATGATCCGCTTGCCGGAGAAGCTCGATGAAGCCGCGGCGCTGGAACTCGGACAGGGCGCGCGACACGGTCTCGCGGGAGGTGCCGATCATCGAGGCGATCTCCTGCTGCGTCGGGCGCGCGCGGATGACCACCTCGCCCTGGCTGGCCTCGCCCTCGGCCTTGGCCAGCTCGCGCAGGTAGCGCGCCACTCGGCCGTAGACGTCGAGCAGCGCCAGGTTGCCGATGATGCCGTCGGCGCGGCGCAGGCGGCGGGAGAGGCTCGCGGAGGATGCCCAGGGCCACCTTGGGATGCTTCTCCACGTGGTCGGTGAAGGCCTTGCGCTCGATCACCAGCATCGTCGCCGGCTCCAGCGCGATGACGTTGGCGCTGCGCGGCTGGTTGTCGAGCAGGCTCATCTCGCCGAAGAAGTCGCCGGGCTTGAAGACCGAGAGGATGACCTCGCGGCCGCTCTTGCCGTAGAGGACCACCTTCACCTTGCCGTCGACCACGACATAGAGCGCGTCGCCCCGGTCCTCCTGGGAGACGATGACGCTCTCGCGCCCGAACTGGCGCTCGGCAGCAATGCGCTCCAGGCTCGCCAGAGCCGAGTCGTCGAGGTCGCTGAAGATACTGACCTTCTTGAGCAACTCTTTGTGGCGCATGCCACCTCCCCGAGAGGCCGGAATGTCGAGCCGTGGATGCTAGGGGGCCGCTCGCTCGCCGGTCAAGCCCGGCAAAGGGGCTCGCGGATCGCCAGCCATCTGGCTGGCCCAGCACCGAGCTCACGGTGGTCGCAGGTCGCCAGCCATCTGGCCGGCCCTCTCTACACGCCCAAACGCCGGAGCTCCGCGAGGTCCACCGCGTGGCCGTTGACTCGCCTCGCCTGCCGACCTATCTAGGGGCCGCCATGAAGCTCACGGTGAACGGCGAGACGCGCGAGGTTCCGCAGGCGGCGACGGTGGCGGAGCTGCTCGTGCACCTGGGAGTGACCGCGCCCCGCGTGGCGGTCGAGGTCAACCGGGCCATCGTGCCCCGTGCCCGGCACGCCGAGCACCGGCTCGCCGAGGGCGACGCCGTCGAAGTCGTCACCTTCGTGGGCGGCGGATGAGAAATGCAGGCTTTAGGCTGTAGGCCGTAGGCGGTAGGCCTACCCGAGGACACCATGAGCGACGAACTGAAGATCGGCCCCCACACCTTCACCTCCCGCCTCTTCATCGGCACCGGCAAGTACAAGGACTTCGCCACGATGAAGGCCGCGCACGAGGCCTCCGGCGCCGAGGTGGTCACGGTCGCCCTGCGCCGCGTCGACCTCAACGCCAAGGGCGAGGCGTCGATGTTCAGCTGGATCGACACCAAGAAGCGCACCCTGCTCCCCAACACCGCCGGCTGCTACACCGCCGACGACGCCGTGCGCACCTGCCACCTGGCGCGCGAGCTCTCGATGGGAAGCCTGGTCAAGCTCGAGGTCCTGGGCGACCAGAAGACGCTCTTCCCGGACGTCGAGGAGACCCTCAAGGCCGCCAAGGTCCTGGTCAAGGACGGCTTCACGGTCCTGCCCTACATCACCGACGACCCCATCACCTGCAAGAAGCTCGAGGACCTCGGCTGCGCCGCGGTGATGCCGCTGGCCGCCCCCATCGGCTCGGGGCTCGGCATCCGCAACCCGTACAACATCCGCCTCATCCTCGAGACGGTGAAGGTGCCGGTCATCGTCGACGCCGGCGTGGGCACCGCCAGCGACGCCGCCCTGGCGATGGAGCTGGGCTGCCACGGCGTGCTGATGAACACCGCCATCGCCGGCGCCAGGGAGCCCATCCGCATGGCCACCGCGATGAAGCTCGCCATCGAGGCCGGGCGCGAGGCCTACCTGGCCGGCCGCATCCCGAAGAAGCTCTACGCCAGCGCCTCCAGCCCGATCGAGGGCCTCATCTCTTGAGGAGCGCTCCGGCGCTCTACCTGGTGACCGACCGCGCGGCGTGCGACCGACCTCTACCGGAGGTCCTCGCCGCCGCGCTCTCGCAGGTCGATCCCTCGCGGGTGGCGGTGCAGCTGCGCGAGAAGGATCTGAGCGCCCGGGAGCTGTTCGGGCTGGGCCGCGCCGTCCTCGACGTCTGTCGTGCCCGCAACGTGAGGCTGCTGGTCAACGACCGCCTGGACGTCGCGCTCGCGCTCGGCGCCGACGGCGTCCACCTCGGCGGCGGCTCGCTGAGCGCTGCGGTCGTCCGCCGCGTCTGGCCGGGCGCCCTTCTCGGCATCTCCAGCCACACGCCGGAAGAGCTCGCTTCGCGCGCGAACGGCGCTGACTTCGCGGCCTGGGGCCCGGTCTTCGCCACTCCCTCCAAGGCTCGCTACGGCGCTCCGGTGGGGACCGCCCGCCTCGCCGAGGCGCGCAAGGTCGGTCTGCCGCTGGTCGCGCTGGGAGGCGTCGACCACACCAACGCCGCGGGGCTGCGCGCTGCCGGCTTCGGCGCGATCGCTTGCATCCGCGCCGTCTTCTCGGCGCAAGATCCGGCTGCCGCGGCGGCGAACCTGCTCCGAGCCTTCGACGCGGCCTGAGGACTTCGACCGTGGAGACGCCGCTAGCCACCGACCTCGTCCAACCCGCTCCGGGCGCTCCCCTCCCCGCGCTTCGACCGATGAGCGCCGGCGAGCTCCTCGACCGCGCCCTGCAGCTCTTCCGCACTCACTTCGCGCGCCTGTTCATCGTGATGCTCACGTTCCAGGCGCCGATGTACGCGCTCTTCAAGTCGGTGATGAACCAGTCCGCGGCCTTCCTGCGCCAGTCCGCGGGCGGCCAGGTGCCGGAGATCTCCGCGCTCCTGTGGCTGCTGGGAAAGCTCGTCGGATTCCTCTTCCTCGCCATGACCCTCTACCAGCTGGCCGTGGCCTCGCTCACCACCGGCGCCGCCCGCGCCTACCTGGGCGAGAAGATCGAAGCCGGCACTGCGCTGTGGGAAGGCCTCAAGCGGGCACCGCACCTGGTCGGCACCTTCCTCGTGCTGCTCCTCTGGTGCGTCTTCAACCTCGGCCTCGCGACGCTCCCGGGGCTGGGCATCGCCGCCGCCTCGTTCCTGGTGCCTCCGAGCGGGACGCGCCTGACGATCATCTTCGGCGGCTCGGCGGTGGTGCTGGTGCTGCAGGTGGTCGTGATGCTCTACCTGCTGCTGCGCTACGCGCTCGTCTCCGAGGTGGTGGTCATCGAGAAGCGCTCGTTCGTCGGCGCCATGCGCCGCAGCGCGCAGCTCATGTCGGGACGCATCGGCCCCACCTTCGTGGACAACTGCAAGATCCGCCTGTCCATCCTCTACGCCGTGAACTTCTGCATCTCGCTCTCGGTGCTGGTCGTCACCTCCATCCCCAACGCGCTGGTCAACAGCGCTTACGGCGTCTCCCCCTTCGACCCGGAGCGGTTCGATCCCGCGCTGGTCCCGCTCTGGGCGAGCGTCCCGGTCGACGTCCTGGGAGTCCTCGCCCAGTCCGCGGTGGCGCCGTTCGGGCTGCTGGCGGTCATCGTCTTCTACTTCGATCTGCGCATCCGCAAGGAAGGCTTCGACCTGGAGCTGCTCGCCTCGCGCATGGGGAACGGCTCGTGACCGCAGCCGGCGCGGTGCTCGCGGCGCTGACGCTCGCGGCCGCCGCCCCAACGACGCCCATCGAGCCAGCCGCCAGCCCCGAGGTCGAGCAGTGCCTGGCGGGAGCGGAGCGGGTCAAGGAGGTGGGGCGCCTGCTCGACGACTCGCGGGTCGCCCTCGAGCTCGAAGACGCGCGCAAGCAGGCCACCGCCGCGCTCGGACTCGCCCGGATGCTGGAGGCCGAGCACGGCCTGCGCCTGCCCTTCCTGGGGCGCTTCCTCAAGGAGCAAGAGAAGGACGCGAATCGGCGCGACCTCGCCGAGCGCATGCACTTCACCGCCGAGCGGCTGCGGTCGACCTGCAAGCTCCTGGGCAAGGAGGTCCCCGCGCCCGCCTCGACGGACCGCGCGCTGGCGGTGGCCATCCTGTCGCGGCCCGAGTACGAGCTGCGCTCCCGCGACGAGCAGTTCCTGGCGCGGCTCTTCCAGCGCATCTGGACCTGGATGCGCGACGTCTTCGCCGAGAGCGAGCTGGTGCAGAAGGCGGCCATCTCCACCCGAGCCGTGTTCCTGGTGGTGACCTGCCTCGCGGTGGCCTACCTCGCCTGGCGCCTCTCGAAGATCCGCCTGAAGCGGCGCACGACGGCGGCGGCGATGGGTTTGGGCGCGGTCGTCCTCGACGATCCCGCTCGCTACGAGAAGGACGCCGGCGGCGCGCTCGATCGCGGGGACGGCCGCGAAGCCATCCGCAACGGCCTGCTCTCGCTGCTGGCCACGTTGGAGCGCGTCCGCCTGGCCACGCCCGGAAGGTCTGCCACCAACCGCGAGGTTGCCGAGCACGTCGAGGCGCGCGGCGGCTCTCCGGCGCTGGCCGGCTCGGTCCACGCGCTGATGAGCTTCTACGATCGCGCCTGGTACTCGCTCTCCGCGGTCCCGCTCGACGAGGCGAGGCGCTTCGTGGGCGAGGCGAGGTCCGCGCGCGACGAGGCCGCGAGGTTCCGGCCGAAGGAGGCCGCGTGAGAAGGCGCGCCGGCCTCATCGTCTGGTACGCCGTGGTGCTCTGCTTCGTGGCGGGCGCCGCCCTGGCGCTGCGCTCGAACGAGACGCACAAGGCCGAGTCGCCGCTGCCCAGCATCGAGAATTCCGACGCCCGTGGCGCCAAGGGCCTGTTCGCCTACCTCACCGAGCGCGGGACTCCGCCGGGCGTGCTCACGGCCCCCATCACCAAGCTGCCTGCCGACGCCAAGGTGGTGCTGGCCATCGCGCCGACCAACCGGCCCATCTCCAAGGAGGAGCTGGTCGCCATCGGCGACTGGGTGGGCGACGGCAACACCTTCGTCTACGGCGTGCCGCGGCGTCTGCGCACGCAGTACGTGGAGACCTTCCTCTCGCTCAAGTGGATCTTCGGCGTGCGGCCAGCGCCGCTCATCGACACCGACGGCCTGGACGAAGGCCTCAAGGCGCTCCTGAGCAAGTCGAGGGAGAAGGACGACCCCACGGGAACCAACGCCGAGCCGTGGCTGCCCCACCCGCTGCTCTCCGGCGTGAAGACGCTTCGCGTGGCGGCCGACGACGGGCTCGAGTCCGAGATCTCTCGCACGCGAGCCATCGCCGGGGCTGGCGAGGCGCCGGCGGTGCTCACCCTCGCCTGGGGCAAGGGCGAGTTCGTGCTGCTCGCTGGCTCGGACCTGGCCGAGAACCGGCGGCTGGCCCTGGGCGACAACCTGCAGTTCTGGGCGAACCTGGCTTCCCGTGGCCGCGTGTACTTCGACGAGTACCACCACAAGCCTCCGGAGCAGACGGGCCGGAGCCTCGTCGCTGCGGTCGGGCCGACCATCCTCCAGCTTTTGCTCGCCGCGGCGGTGCTGGCGCTGGCCCTGGGACGGCGGCTGGGCGAGCCCAGGCCGCTGACGGCATCGCGGCGTCGAAGCCAGGGCGAATACGTGACCCAGCTCGCGCAGCTTTACGGCGCTTCGCGTGTCGAGCCGGAGCTCTGCGCCGAGCTGCACCAGTCGCTTCGCCGGACGCTCTTCGACCGGATGGGCATCTCGGCCAGGCTCGACGAGCAGGAAGTGGCCCGGAGGCTCGAGCAGCGCACGCAGGTCCGCGCCGAGCGCTACCTGGCGTTGGCGCGCCGGGCGCTGGAGGCGGCGGCCGGAAACACCACGCCCGAGCAGTACGCCAAGCTCTCGCGGGAGTACGCGCTGTTCCAGCGCGAGATAGGGTGCTGACCGTGAGCCTGCAGATACCTCCATCGACGCTCTTCTGCTTCGGCTTGGCCCTCGTGGCGGCCGTCATCGCGCTCGTGCCGAGGTGGAGAAAGACGTGGGGCTGGGGGCGTGGAGGCAGCGCGGGTCCCATCTCGAGCATCGGCTGGGTGGGGATCGTGCTTGCCTTCCTGCTCATGGGAGTCGCGGTGATGGCCCAGCACCACGGCTGGGTCGACCCGCCCTACTCCTTCGTGCTGTCGGTGAGCGGGTTCGTGCTCTTCATGGCCGTCGGCGCCTTCGACTCGGCGCGCAACTCGCGCAAGAAGGCGAAGCGACTCTAAGTGCTTGATTTCCCTGCCGTCGTCCCCTGAAACTTCGTCCCTCTAACCGCCCGAAATCTGGGCTGTTTTTTCGACCGAATAGTAACGAGAGATCAAGGGGTTACGCCATGACGCAGCGGGTCACCACATTATATGGGTCGGTGGGCGGAGGTCGGCTGGAGATGGGGACTCCCGGGCCTACGGCCCGCTAACGACCACCCTCGCCTCAGATGGCGCGTCCTCCGCCGGCTTCTCGATGGGGGTCACGATTTCGAGAGCATCACCGGCGCTCGGCACCAATCGCACCTCGCCATTCCTCTCGCGCTCCAGGGCAGTAACCAACCCACTCGCGGCAAGCTCCCCGATATCTCGCGGCCAACGGCCGTGCGCCCCCCGGAACGATGCTGCGGCACCCGCCAAGACAACGAGGTCCAGCCGCGCGATGCCGATCTCGGCGCGCTGAGCGTAGTGCCGATAGTCCAGCGGCTGAGGCAGCTCCGACCGAATCCACGAGCCCCGCTGCGAGACCTTCTCGGCGAGCGTCGCGAAAGCTGCGTTGCGCGCGGCGCCGCGCATTGCCGAGTCCGTGACCAGCTCATCGTAGATCTCCTGGCGGTCCCTCCAGACCAGGCGCTCGAACCAGGTTCGCAGCAGACCTCTCTCGTCCATCGACGGGACGCCCCATCCGTTCGCCATCAACCGCGCACGCCCCAGAAGACGCTTGCTGAACTCCGCGCCGAGCATTGGGCCCAACGCCGTCACCTGGACGGCGACTGCCTCCTCGCGCATCGTTTTCTCGAAGCCTGGCACGGCATCGCGAATCTTCCGGAGCCGGTCGATCGAATCCGTCCGGTCGGCCTCGCTGGCGCTGGCCATGGCGTCGACACACGTGGGTGCCAGCTTCTCGATGCACTTGAGACCAATCATGTGGCCGATGAGGCCACCGGACACGGCTGCGTCGCGACCGAGCCCCAGGCCATCCAGGCAATCGCTGAGCGCGGCGCTCGCGTTTCCTGCGGCCAGCGCCTGCCGCGCCCTCGCCCCCGCAAGGAAGGCGACCATCTGATAGGCGAGCCAATTGCCCGCCGGCGAGGCGTCATACGGATCGCCGGCGACCTCGAGGTCTGCGTTTGCCACTCGAGCCCCGCGCAGCACCCCATCGAGATCCTCCTTCAAGCCTTCGATCGCGTCGACGCAGGCCCGAGGAAGGTCCGCAGGTCCGAGCTTCCCGAAAAGGACCGCGTCTTGCGCAGCCATGGCCGCCGCGTCATCGGCGACCGCTCTCCAGACCGGTCGGAAGGCCGAGAGATGCTTCGAGAGGGCTTCGCCCAGAGTTCCCGGCTCAGGAGTGTCGACGTGCGTTGGCCGGGACCTCGGGGTTCCAAAGATCGCGTTGGCGTCGCGAACCAGCCGCTCCTCGAGTGCGCGCGTGCGCAGGAGGAGCGCGAGATACGCCCCAGCCGCGAGCACCAAGACCGCGACCAAAGCAACGGCGAGCATCTTGAGCGCCCGGACCACCGGCAGTCCCTACTTCTTGCCCTTCTTCACTGCAGCCTTCTTGGCCGCCGGGGCCTTCACCTTCTTCGCAGGCTTGGCCTTCACATTGGATGCGCTCTTCTTCGCGGCGACCTTCTTCGCCTTCGCCCCGCCCTTGCCGAAGTACTTCCGGAGCGGATCGAAGTAGTAGTCGAACCAGCCCTGCTGGTAGCCCACGCCCTGCCCCTCCGGAATCTCGGTGTGGAGGATGGTGACGTGCGTGCCGCCCTTGTCGGGATCGAAGTGGACGGTGAGGACGGAGTCGGGGTCGCGCTTGTCGAAGTCGGTGGTGCGCCACGCCTGGACGATGAGCCGGCCCTCGAGCAACTCCTTGTTCGTACCGCTGATGTAGCCATCCCAGGCGGTGAACTTGCCGCCGACGCGCTCGTCGCCGGTGGCCTCGGCTCCGGTGAACGCCGCGTGCTCCTTCGCGGAGAGCCAGGCTGAGTAGACCTTCCTCGGCGGCGCGGCGATGAATGCGGAGACCAGGACGGTTTCGGTGGCCACTCTTCGCTCCTCTGAGAGCGCCGCGAGCGTCGCGACGAGCGGGCAACCTAGCGTGCTGGCCGACGGTCGCGCAACGCACAGAGCCGCTGCTAAGCTCCCGCCGCCATGAACGAACCTCTTCCGACGCCTGCGGCCGACTCCGAGCTGACGCAGGCGCAGGGCCGCATCCGCAGCGAGATCGCCAAGGCGGTCGTCGGGCAGCAAACGGCGATCACCGAGCTGCTCGCCGCCTTCGTCGCCGGCGGCCACGTGCTGGTCGAAGGCGTGCCCGGAGTCGCCAAGACGCTGCTCGCCAAGGCGCTCGCGCGCTGCCTGGACCTCGCCTTCGCCCGCGTCCAGTTCACGCCCGACCTGATGCCCGCGGACATCCTGGGCACGAGCCTCTGGCGTCCCAACGAGCAGCGCTTCCAGCTGGCCAAGGGCCCCATCTTCACGGAGGTGCTGCTGGCCGACGAGATCAACCGCACCCCGCCCAAGACCCAGGCCGCGCTCCTGGAGGCGATGGAGGAGCGGCAGGTCACCATCGACGGCGTGGCGCACCCGCTGGGCCGGCACTTCTTCGTCATCGCGACCCAGAACCCGCTCGAGCTCGAAGGCACCTACCCGCTGCCCGAGGCCCAGACCGACCGCTTCCTGATGAAGGTGCGGATGGGCTACCCGGAGGCCGCGGACGAGGTGGAGATCCTCAAGCGCGCGCACCAGGGCTTCGACTCCCACGACCTGGACCGCCTGGGCGTCGCCAAGGTCGTCGACAAGAGCGCCGCCGACCGCCTACGGGCCGCCGCCGCCGCCATCAAGGTTGAGGACTCGGTCTTCCGGTACGTGGCGGAGCTGTGCCGGGCGACCCGGTCGAGCCCGCGGCTGCGCATCGGGGCCTCGCCGCGCGCGGCCGTCTCACTGCTCTTGGCGGCGAAGGCCTCCGCGGCGCTCTCGGGCAAGAGCTACCTGACGCCGGACGACGTGAAGGCCATGGCGCGGCCCGTCCTGCGGCACCGGCTCATCCTCAAGAGCGAAGCCGAGATCGAAGGGCTGACCGTCGAGGACGCCATCGGGGCACTGCTGGACGAGGTGGCTGTGCCCAGATGAGCGGAGCCCTCCCCTGATGCCTTCCCCTCGCCTCGCCCTCCTGCTCTCCCTCGGCCTGCTCCCCGCCGCGCTGGGCATCGCCTTCCCGCAAGCGCTCTGGGGCGTTGCGGCCTTTGACGCCGTCCTTCTCCTCCTCGCCGCCGTCGACTGGGCGCGCTGCCCGAAGCGCCGCGAGGTCCGCCTCGCCCGCGCCGTCGAGGACGTGGTCAGCGCCGGCTGCCCGAACCTGGTGCGCCTCACCGTCGACAACCTCGGAGCGAGACCGCTGGCCGGCGAGGTCGCCGACGCACCTCCTCCGGGCTGCACCTCCACTGGCCACCGCCGCGCTTTCGAGGCGCCGCCCCAGGGACAGGCCGCCCTCACCTACTCCTTCAACCCCGCTTCGCGCGGCGACCACCGCTTCGGCGATCTGCACGTGCGGCTGACCGGCCCGTGGAAGCTCGCGACCCGCCAGTACCGCTTCCGGGCCGCGCGGACCGTCAAGGCCTATCCCGACGTCCAGGCGCTCTCCCGCGACGCCCTGGCGATGGTCCGCCCCGAGCTGGAGACCGGCCTCGCCCGCCTCAAGCGCTCGCTCGGCGAGGGCCGCGACTTCGAGTCGCTGCGCGCCTACATCCCGGGCGACGACGTGCGGATCATCGACTGGAAGGCTACCGCCAAGCGCAGCGCTCCCATCGCCCGCCAGTACGAGCCGGAGCGCAACCAGACGGTGATGCTCCTCCTCGACTGCGGCCGGCACATGGTCTCCCGCGACGGCGAGCGCACCAAGCTGGACCACGCCGTCGACGCTGCGCTCCGCCTGGCCCGCGTCTCCCTCGACAAGGGGGATCTCGTCGGGCTCTGCGCCTTCGGCGCCCGCGTCCACGCCTTCCTGCCGCCTCGCCGCGGCCGCGCCCACCTGCACGCCCTCGTCGACGCGCTCTACCCGCTCCAACCCGAGCTCGTCGAGAGCGACTACGGCGCCGCCTTCGACCTCGTCACCAACCGCCAGAAGCGGCGCAGCTTGATGGTGACCTTCACCGACCTGCTCGACGAGGACTCTTCTCGCACCGTGCTGGAGCGCACGCTGCACCTGCGCCCGCGCCACTTGCCGCTGGTCGTCGCGGTCGCCGACGGCTCGGTGCTTCGACCAGCCAGGGCGATCCCCGAGACTCCCGAGCAGGCCTACGAGCGCGCCGCCGCGCAATCCATCGTCCGCGAACGCGAACGCGCCGTCGCCAAGCTGCGCGACGCCGGCGCACTGGTGGTCAACGCCTCGGTCAACGACCTCTCCGCGGCGGCCATCAACGAGTACCTGGCTATCAAGGGACGTGGACTGCTTTGAGCCCGGCGCCGGTGCTCATCGCACGAGGCAGGGCGCCGTGCTGCGCTGCGCTGGCTTCTATGAAGAAGGAGTGGGGTGGAGCCCGTTCGTTGGCCCACGCCGACCGCGACGGGCGAGGTGTTCCTTGGGCCGGAAGCGACGATTCGAAACATGAGTATGGTTGGAATCGTCGACTCATTTTCTGAATCGAGGTTTCCGGGCGTGGAACGAGACCCTCGCGGCCCGGGAAGAGCTGCTCGAAGAGCCGTCAGGCTGGGTGGTGCAGCGAATCGAACCCGTTGAGCCCGTCGACCTCTTCGTCGTCACTGCCCTGGATGATGAGCTGCCCGGTGCGCGCGAGCGCCTGGAGCAGGGCGTGCGCCTGGTCGAGCGTCATTAGCGGCGCTTCGAGCCAGGACTTCTGCTTCGTTTGACCATCCGCAGGAGACGTCTTCGTCTTCGGGGGCATGAACCGGTCCCGGGTTGTCGGCGTCAATGGAGAGGACCAGCGACACTGAATCGCTGTTATCCAGCCCAACCAACAGGGGACCTGGGGGATGCCTTCCCGAGCCTCGACCGTGCTTCGGCAACCGTGCGCAGTCTTTGAGGAAAACCAGAACTTCCGCGGCTCACTTGCTCCCTATGAAGCTGCCGAAGACCCCCAGCACCGAGACGACCAGCCCAAAGGCATTGAGAACGATGGCGGCGGTCACCAGCCCGGGGCTGGACGCCGATTTGCCTGCCTTGACGAGGTTGTTCTCTCGCACCGCCAGCACCATGCCGATGATCGGCCCGCCCCAGAAGCAGCAGATGAACGGGAGGATGAGCGCCCAGATCAGGGCCGGGCTGGTCTTCGTCGCCGGCGGCGCCGTCACCTTCGGGGAGAAGTCGCGCACCAGCACCGGCCGTGGCCTGGGCTGCTGCCGAGGCGGGGGCGGTGGTGGAGAGTCGTCCGGCGTTGCCGAAGTGCCCTCGACCCCGAGGAGCGACTCGAATCGAGGGCGGTTCCTGCGACGCCTTGCCCCGGCAGTTGGGGCAGAAGACGCGGCGGTCGGCGGTGACGAAGGCGCACTGGCCACACACGCTCTCGCCACACTCGATGCACATGTCCGTCGCGAGGGATCCCGGATGCCTGGTGCAGTGAGCCATTCGCGCTTCTCCTTCAGTCCCTCGTCAGCACCTTGTCGCCCTTGAAGAAGTAGCGCCAGCCTTCGTTCACCCGGCCCTCCAGCGGCGGGAGGATCTTGAGCGTGTGCACGGTCTCCGGGGCGTCGTCGCTCGGGTAGTGCATCAGGGTGCGCGTCGCGGGGTCGAAGACGCAGTGGCCGTCCGAGAGCCAGACGTAGAAGCCTTCCGGGTATTGCTGGTCGGGGATGGCGATCTCGCTCGGCGCCACCGTCTCCTTCGACGCGTAGCGCACCTCGAACTCGCGCACCGGCGGCACCACGCCCTTGTCCGGGTCGAAGTAGTGCAGGTCGCTGTAGAAGTGGCTGGAGAGGGGCTTGCCGGCGAGCGCGCGCGCATGCGGCCGAGCCCACGCCTGGGCGGCACGCAGGTTCTCGTCCTGGTCGAGGATCGAGAAGTCCTCGTGGTTCCACTGGTCGCCCTTCTCGAAGGTGTTGCCCGCCGAGTAGCACCAGAGCATCCCACCCATCCCCATCCGCTCCATCGCCTCGTAGTAGTCGTTCAGGATGCAGGCGCTGGTCAGGTACTCCTCCTGCCGCGCCTGGTAGATGCCGTTGAAGGTGAAGAACGTGCCGAACTCGCCGAAGAGCGTGGGCGGGTTGCCCATCGAGTAGCGCGAGAGCGAGGCCGCCTTCTCCATCGGCGCCTGGTAGTCCCGGTAGCGCACCTCGGTCGCCGTCATCTTGCGCGGCGGCTGGTTGATCCCCGGGAACGGGTAGATGTCGGCGTAGTAGTGCGGCGCGTAGACCACCTGCGGCAGGTCCGGGCGGGTCATCGGTTTCTCGAAGGTCCCCGCGATACCGCCGCTCTGCCCCAGGAACGCGTTGAGCCCCAGCGTGTTCTCCACGAAGAAGATCGCGTCCGGGTCCTCCTGCAGGATGCGCCGCCCCACCCGCTCGTAGAACGGCCGCAGGTGATCGTCCTCGAAGCCGTTGTTGAGGCTGAGCAGGAACGTCGGATCGATCCGGTCCAGGCCCCAGGCCTTCAGGGTCGAAGGCGCGAGGTCCGGCGGCAGGACGCGGAAGGCGGCGAGGACGTCGAAGGCGAGCGGTCCGGTCTCGGGGCCGAGCATCGCGTTCAGCGTGCTCCTGACGCCCTCGAGCCCGCCGGTGGCCATCGCGCCGTAGGCCGCGAGCACCACGAAGTTCGAGGACGGCTCGTTCATCAGGTCGTAGCCCATGACGTTGGGCTCGTCCGCGACCCGCTGGGCGACCTGGGCGAAGGCCTCGGCGTAGGCGTCCTGCGCCCAGTCCTTGACGTTGCGCCCCTCCGCCATCAGCCCCGGGAACGCCTTATCGCCGGCGAAGAAGCAGGCGAAGGCGCGCGCGACGTCGAGCGAGAGCGCCGCCGAGCCGTTGGTCAGCGGCAAGAGGTCGCTCGTCTCCTCCGGGCCGAACGGGTCGGGCTTCTGGAGGAGGAAGTCGACGATCCACGGGATCGAGCCGGACGTCGCGGCCGGCCCGCCGCTCGTGAGCTTCTGGAAGAGGTTGTAGATGGCGAGCAGCGCCTCCTCGTCGAGCCCGGAGAGGACGCGCGGCGTGCCCCAGTTCGGCGAGTCGAGCTTCTTCTCCGGAAGGCAGCCCTGGACGACCCACTTCGGCGCCCCGTCGCCCTGGATGGTGTCGTTGTAGGGCGGAAGGAAGGCGAACAGCATGCTCTCGATGTCGCCCGCCTTGCCGCGCGGGTGGTTGTTGAACTTCACCGCCAGGAGCCGGCTGAACAGGTCCTGGTGCATGTCGAGCAGCACGCGCAGGCGCCGCTGGCCCGCCGCCTGGACCAGCTTCTGGACGTAGTCGAGGTACGCCTCGTCGTACTGGCCGCGCGCCAGAGGCTCGATGCCTTCCCACTGCAGCACCAGGCGGATCGAATCGAACCCCGCCGCCTGCAGGCGCGCGAAGTGCTCGTCGGCGTCCTCGATGGGGAACGGGCGGCCGACGAAGCTGGGCAGCCCCGACGCGCTCACGCTCGCCGGGACCTTGCTGGTCCCGCCGACATTGACCCCGTGGATCTGGACGTACCGGCCCTGGCTGTCGCGCAGATACGACCGATCGGTCTTCAGCGCCGAGACCGGCGGAGCGACCGGGGCCTTGGACTCCGGACAGGCGCCGAGCGCCAGGACGGTGACCGCCAGCGTGAGCCAGGTCCGGTGGGGCATGGAGGCCCGTTGAATATCAAGAAATCGCCCGCCGGTGGTCGAGGCCGGCAGCCGAGCCCCGGCCGACGGAGAAGCTCTCGAAAAGTCAAACCCTTGGGCGGGCTCGTCCTTCGTCCCCTGCCCCTCTGACGCCTTGACTTTGGACCCCTGTCCCCGGCATCTACCAAGGCAGGTGGTCTGGCCGGGCCGCCCCTGCATCTTCGGAGCCCCGACAACCATGCGCAGCACCGCACCTCTCCTCGCGCTACTCTCGTGCGTCGCACTCTCCGCCTGTCCCGGGAGCCCGCCCAACCCGCCGCGGGCCGACGGTGGCCGGCCCGGCGACGGCGGGACCCCCTACAGCCCCGCCGACGACTACCTGCGCTCGAGCAACGTCGTGGCCGCCCACGCCGCCTACACCGCGGACCTCGCGGCCCGGCCCGCCGACTCTCACGCCGCCTTCGGCGCCGCGCTCACCTCGCTCTTGCTCCTGCCCGATGACCCGGCCATCGGCGCCCTGCTCGACACCTGCGGCCAGCCGCACCTGAACTTCGCGCAGCAGCTCTTCGGCCCCTCGGGCGTCCTCGCCCAGGATCACGACGCGCGCATGGGGACCGGGTCCCTCAGCCTCGCCACGCGCAAGGGCACCTCGGGTGACTGGGCCCCCATCACCTTCACCGGGGACAGCTTCCGCACCACCACCCAGACCCTCACCCTGCCCTCGGCGACCGACCAGCGCCTGAGGGTCCAGGTTCAAGACCACTCCTACGCGGGCCGCCAAACCGCGCAGCTCGTCCTCGAGGTCACCTACTCGAACGCCGCGCTCGAGGGCCTGCGCGTGCAGCGCCTCACCGACGGCCTGGTGCTCCCGGCCGACCAGTTCGGCGGCACCCTGCGGGTCTCGCTGCCCAGCGCCGACGGCCTGGTCTGGGACAGCTACGAGCGCCCCGTCTCCGGCAACCTCCTCTTCACCAAGGTCGGCACCGGCCGGGCCGGCGACGCCGTGGCGATCGAGTTCGTCAACGTCGAGCTCGAAGGCCGGCCGGCGAGCTGCGGCAGCAACCCCTGCGGCCCGGAGGCCTGGCCCTACCTGAAGCTCAACGGAACGCTCTCCGACACCATCGGCGCGCCCGTCCGCCTCACCCTGCCCTTCGCCGACCTCGGCAGCGACGACGGTCCTCCGCACCGCGAGCCGCTCATCGTCCTGCTCGACCAGTGCCCGGGCCTGTCGGCGGAGCTGCTGCGCGAGAAGTCGCTCGCGCTCCTGACCGTGCTGGAGCAGGCCGCCGGCGACCTCTCGGTGGTGCTGGCCGACCCGGACGCCGAGGTCTTCCAGTTCAAGGTCCCGGGCGGCCTGGTCTTCGTCGAGGGCGACATCCCGGTGAACATCACCGATGCCCGCGTGCTGCGCACCGGTCTCGACGTCGTCATCGCCCTGGGCCGCGGCCTGACGCAGTACCGAACGGTGGCCAAGCGCTTCGACGAGCTGCTCGGCGAGTACCAGCTGTGGCTCGACACCGAGTCCGGCCCGAGCGCCCGGGCCGAGCGGGGCTTCCTCCTGCGCACCCTGATCCAGGAGCTCAACGACGTCTTCCTCGACCGCCAGCCGGGGTTCGAGCTGGACAGCGCGCGCCAGTGGCTGACGGCGGCCCTGACCGACGCGAGCCTGGCCATGACCCGCGAGCCGAAGAACAAGGGGGTCTTCAACTTCCAGACCCCCAACGCCAAGAGCTTCGCCGCCGACTTCAACGCGCAGATCCAGTTCTTGCGCACCACGCTGGTGCAGCCCGGGCCCCAGGGCTTCCCCCACGCCCCCGACTACGTGCTCGACCTCTCCACCTGCTTCGAGGACCCGGTCGATCTGCAGAGGCTCCACCAGTCCTCGACCAACGGCCACGGCGTCTTCCTCTTCACCGCAGGCTCGGCGGACGGCGTCAGCGCCTGGGACCGCAACGACCGGATGGAGCTGGACGTCGACGGCATCACCCGCGCCTTCCAGCCCGTCTTCCAGGGCCCGGCCGAGCTCTCCGACAAGCCCTGCGACCACGCCACGCCGTGCCCCGGGCGTTACATCTGCGTGCTCGACGACCTCATCAACGAGACGGGCCACTGCCAGGTCCCCGAGTTCCAGTTCCTGGACAAGGACGCCCTCAAGCGTGCGGTGCCCGACTCCGGCGACCCGGCCTTCATCGACACCGAGGCGCTGCGCCCGCTGGAGATGCTGTTCTAGGCGGCCACAATCCCGAAGCCAGCCGCACCCCTCGACACCTCGGCCATGACGACCGACTCCTCGCCCCGGACTTCCGTCACCGATCGTCGTCCTCCGGCCGGACTGGCCGACCCCCTCGATCCCCGCTACCCGATGGACCTCGACCGCCGCATCGTCGAGGCCTTCCCCAGGCGCGCGCCCACGAGCGACGACGAGCGCGGCGCCCAGGAGCTGGTGAAGCAGGAGTTCGAGCGGCTCGGGCTGAAGACCACCGTCGAGCCGTTCCGGTTCAACGCGAACCTCTACCAGAACCTCTCGCTCCACACCGGGCTGGCGACGCTGGCTTCCGTCCTCAGCGTGCTGTTCGCGCCGGCCGCGTTCGTGCTGCACCTGCTGGTCGGCATCAGCCTCTTCTGCGACACGACCCGCAAGGCCTACCTCCTGCGCCGGCTGCTGCCCTTCCGGCCCTCGCAGAACGTGTTGGCGACCCTGCCCTCCGAAGGCGACCCCAAGCTGCGCGTGGTGCTGATGGCCCACATCGACGCGGCGACGACCGGGCTCATCTTCAACCCCAAGGTCGGCCCCAAGCTCTCGCGCAAGAAGTGGCCGCTCGGCCTGCACCGCACGCTCGCGGTGGTGACCTACAGCCAGTTCGCGCTCGCGGCGTTCGATCTCGTCGCCTCGCTCGCGGCGCCGCTGCCGGGCTGGGCCTTCATCGTCCTCGGGGTGCTCAGCGTCATGCCCGCGGGGACGCTCGTCTTCAACCTGGACATCGCCCTGCGCAACCAGGTCGTCCCCGGCGCGGCCGACGACGTCAGCGGCGTCGCCGCGCTCCCCGTGCTCGCCGCGCGCCTGGCCAAGGACAAGCCCCAAGGCCTGGAGATCGTCCTCGCGTCGACCGGGTGCGAGGAGGCCAGCATGGGCGGCTCGGATGCGCTGGCGAAGTCGATGAAGGCCAGCGGCCGCTGGGATCCGGCCAACACCATCGTCGTCGCGCTCGACACCCTCACCAACGGCAAGCTCTCGTACTTCGTGGCCGAGGGCGACGTGGTCCGCATCTGGATTCCGCCGCCGCTGGTCGACGCCATGAAGGCCTGCCGGCCGGACATCGTCCCCTTCGACCCGCCGCTCGGCGGCACCGACGCGCACGCCTTCCTCGCCGCCGGCTATCCCGCTTGCTCGGTCATCTGCGTCGACCCCGCCTTCGGCGTCCCTCGCGAGTACCACCAGATGACCGACACGCCCGACCGGCTGGACCCGAAGCAGCTGGCCGACTCCATCGACTTCGCCGAGGCGCTGGTGCGCGAGCTCGCCCGTCGCCGGCTGGCGGCCGCCTGATTTCGCCCGCCCTTTCGCTCGATTAGACCGGGCCCGGCGGCCTCGCTGGACTTTCTGCGCGACCGGTTCGGGCTGGCTCCATCAGCGGATCAAACGGCGCCGAATGGCTCGGCGCCTCTGGTCCCAAGGAGCCCACGATGTCCCGCCTTCTGTCCTCTCTCGTCCTCGCAGCCTGCTTCGCCCTCGCCGCCTGCGGAGGCGCCAACCCGTCCGACCCGAACAACAACAACAACAACAACAACCAGAACAACAACAACGCCACCTACAGCTGCTGCCTGAACGGCGCCTTCTACGGCTGCGCCGACAAGGCGGGGTTCGACCTGTGCGCCGGCGGCGACCCGGCCGCTTGCCACGAGAAGTGCGACTTCACGGACTTCAACTGCCACATGAAGTGCGACGACGAGGCGATGAACGCCAAGCACGACCCGTCGCAGTGCTCGCGCAACGCCGGCAAGGACGGCGAGTGCACCATGCCCAGCAACCAGTGCCGCGAGGACTCCTTCGCGAAGGAGTGCAGCTACTCGACCCAGTGCGACTCGGGCAACTGCACCAAGGGCCGCTGCTACCCCAACACCAACGGCTCCTTGTGCAGCTACTCGACACAGTGCGACTCCGGCAACTGCACCGACGGCTGCTGCCGCGGCAACTCGGTCGGCTCGTCCTGCAACTACTCGACCCAGTGCGACTCCGGCAACTGCACCGGCGGCAAGTGCTCGGGCAACTCGTCGGGCAGCGCCTGCAACTACTCGACCCAGTGCACCTCGGGCAGCTGCGTCAACGGCCGCTGCCAGTAGGCCCCGCCTTCCCATCCTTCGAGATATCCGCCTTCGACTCGCCCAGGATGCGCCGCACGCTGACGTCGATGTCGCTGCGCACCAGGGCGAGCAGGCTGTCGAGCTCGCGCGGGGGGAGCTGGAGCAGATCGACCAGCCGCCCCCGCGTCTCGTCGTAGAGGCGCTCGCGGACGTCCACCAGCCAGCGCGCGGCGGTGCTGCGGTGCACCTGGTAGAGCTGCGCGATCTTGTCGATGGAGAGGCCGTGGACGAGGTGCATCTTGAGCACCGTCCGCTCGCGCGGCTCGAGGGCCGAGAGCGCCGCGGCGAACGCCTTCTTGAACGGCTCGGCGTAGCGGACGCGGATGAAGTCCAGCTCGGGGTTGGGCTGCGCCACCATCTCCGGCAGCCGCTCGATCTCCTCGGTGGACACCGCGGGCTGGCTGGCCCGCTTGAGCTCGAGCGCGAGGTTGATGGCGACCACGCGGACCCAGGCGCCCAAGGGCCCCTTGCCACGGTACTCGGCGATCTTCGGCGCGCCCGCCGCCGGCGGAACGAAGAGCCGGATGCGCAGCAGCTGCCGCACGTCCTCCAGGAACGGACCCGCGCCTTCGACGCGAGAGAGGTAGGCCGGCACTTGTCCCACGAACGCCTGCTCGAACGCCGCCAGGGCCTGCGGAGTCTGTCGCGCGCAGGCGCAGGCGAGGTAGAGGTCGCCGGCGACGCCCTCCGCGAGCTCCTGCGTGCGGCCTTCCACGAAGCGCTGGAAGTCCTCGGCGGTGAGCGGGACGGCGGGCCAGGCCTGGCGGCCTTCCTCGAAGAGCTCGCGCGAGGAGCGCTGTGCGATGGGAGCTGGCATCCGGACCACTCCTTCCCCAGGGCCTGCCTCAAGGAGAGCGTTGTACTCGATTCTGCTGGACGGACGCCTCGGCCGCGAGGCGCGAGAGGGGGTCCAGCGCCACCTCGACGACTGCCCCAGCTGCTGCGAACTGGTCGCACAGACAGCCAAGTCGCCGCTCTCGATCGAGGCCCGCGAGCCGGCCCCGGAGCCGGCGCCGCTGCCTCGAGGGCAGGCCGCGAGCGGCCCCTCCTCCTGAGCGTCCTGTCCGCTTCGCAGGGGTGCGAACCCGAGCGCCGGGCGCGGTGTCAGGAAGCTCGACATGGCCTGCCGCCCGAGAGTTCGATTGCGCCTGCTTCTGCTGGTCGTCGCCGTCGTCACCCTCGGCCTGGCCGGCGCCGTGCTCCCCGCGCTCGTCCCCGAGACCAAGGCGATGCTGGCACTGGACGCGGTCGGGAGCTGCGACCTGCACTACGGGCTGCACCGCGAGCTGCTCTTCACGGGTACCCAGTACTCGGAGGGCTACAGCCATCAAGGCTTCACCCGGCTGCGCAAGGGGATGAGCCGGGCCCAAGTGCGCCAGCTCGTCGGCTGGCCGCTGACGACGACCCGCGCTCCGGTCGACGAAGAGTGGTGGCAGTTCTCGCGCGGCGAGCCGGGTTCCTTCCGCCAGCGCGAAGTCGTCTTCGACGGCAGCGGGCTCGTCGCCGCCATCCGCCACGGAGTCACCTGCAAATACTCCTACCCATCCTCCAGTTGGTTCACCCCCACGATCCTCACCTTGCCCGGGGGCACGCTCGTGCGAATTCCTTCGTGGTCGTCGTGGCTTGAGTGGATCCTCGGCCCCTGACCATACGTGGCGTGACCACGCCGCTGTAGCAACCGGTTGCCTGCTCCGTCCCAAGTGCTAAAGTGCCGCGCCTCAACAAGAATTCGTGGCGAAGGCGAGGGTCGATGCGGACGGCGGTCAGTGACCTAGTGGGGAGCGTGGACGTTCGCGCACTGCTAGCCTCTGGAAACATTGGCGAAAATTCGATGACGCCCTTCCACCAGCGCTTGCTGGCGGAGGAGCTTGCACTCTCGCAAGCTGGAGCCGCGCGCGTCGCCACTGCGCTGACCACCTCCACGGTCGACCTGAACCCGCACCAGATCGAAGCGGCCTCCTTCGCGATGGAGGCCATCCCCCGCGGCGGCGGGATCCTCGCCGACGAGGTGGGGCTCGGGAAGACCATCGAGGCGGGCATCGTCCTCGGCCAGCTGTGGGCCGAAGGCAAGTCGCGCATCCTCATCCTCTGCCCCGCCCCGCTGCGCGCGCAGTGGCAGGCGGAGCTGCTCGAGAAGTTCGGCCTGCCCGGGGTCTGCGTCGACGGCGACTTCGCCAAGAACTTCCGCGCCAACCCCTTCGAGCAGAACGGGCCGGTCATCGCCTCCATCCAGTTCGGCTCCAACCGCGCCGCCGAGGCCTCGCGCATCCCCTGGGACCTGGTCGTCATCGACGAGGCGCACCGGCTGCGCAACGCCTGGAAGCCGAACAACAAGACCGGCAAGGCGCTGCGGACGGCGCTCGAGGGCCGGCCCAAGCTCCTGCTCACCGCGACCCCGCTGCAGAACGAGCTGATGGAGCTGTTCGGGCTCATCGGCTTTTTGGACGAGTCGGTGCTGGGGCCCGAGCACGCCTTCCGCGCCCGCTACCTCGGCTGCCAGGAGGAGAACGCGCACCAGGCGCTGGCCGAGCTGAAGGGCCGCATCGAGCCGGTCGTCCACCGCACCCTGCGCCGCCAGGTCCGCGAGTACGTGAAGTTCACGGCCCGCCGGTCGATGGTCGAGGACTTCAGCTACACGGCCGAGGAGCAGGACCTCTACGACAAGGTCAGCGAGTACCTGCGCCGCGCGGAGCTGTTGGCCATCGAGCCCGGGCGGCGCACGCTGCTCACGCTCGTCTACCGCAAGCTGTTGGCCTCCTCGACCTACGCCATCGCCCCCACCCTGCGGCGCCTGGCCGACAGCCTCGAGGAGCGGATCAAGGCGGCCAAGGCCGGCAAGGCGTTCGAGCTGACGCTGACCAAGGCCGAGGTCGAGGAGCTGCGCGAGTTCGACGAGGAGCTCGAGGAGATCGAGCTCGGGCCGGCCGAGGACGGCAAGCCGCGCAAGGCGCCGGTGACCATCGACGCGCTCGAGGGCGAGCTGCACGAGCTCAAGCACTACGCGAAGCTCGCCGAGTCCATCAAGCTCAACGCCAAGGGCGAGGCGCTCTGCCGCGCGCTCGACCGCGCCTTCACCGTGGCCGCCGGCTATCGCTGGCCCCAGAAGGCGGTCATCTTCACCGAGAGCAAGCGCACCCAGGAGTACCTGGTGCAGCTGCTGTCCGCGCACGGCTTCAAGGGCAAGATCTCCACGCTCTCCGGCGACGGCGCGGGCCCCGACGAGCGCCGCCAGCTGGTGGAAGACTTCCGCGAGCGCACGCAGATCTTCCTGTCGACCGAGGCGGGCGCCGAGGGGCTCAACCTCCAGTTCTGCAACCTCATCGTCAACTACGACCTGCCCTGGAACCCGCAGCGCATCGAGCAGCGCATCGGCCGCTGCCACCGGTACGGCCAGACCCGCGACGTGCTGGTCATCAACTTCCTCAACCGCTCCAACGCCGCGGACCAGCGGCTGTTCGAGCTGCTCGAGAAGAAGCTGACCTTGTTCGACGGCGTCTTCGGCGCCTCCGACGAGGTGCTGGGCGCGCTGGAGAGCGGCATCGACTTCGAGAAGCGGGTCCTGGACATCTACCAGGGCTGCCGCACCGAGGCGGAGATCACCAAGGCGTTCGAGGCGCTGCGGTCGGATCTCGAAACCAAGATCGGCGCGCGGATGGAGCAGGCCCGCGAGATCCTGCTCGAGAACTTCGAGGACGACGTCCGCAACCGCCTGCGCATCACCGGCACGACCGCGCAGGCCGCCATCGAGCGGCGCAAGAAGGGCAGCCGGGCGCTCACAAAGGCGGTGCTGGGCAAGGAAGAGGCCTCGCGCTCGCAGACCGAGCAGGCCATCCGCGAGCTGCGCAGCAAGCCCGCCCC
Source organism: Myxococcales bacterium (assembly GCA_049841135.1). GTDB lineage: Bacteria > Myxococcota > Myxococcia > Myxococcales > UBA5297 > JACRCT01. Next base: position 22,031 of record JASGHK010000001.1, on the reverse strand, counting down.
GGCCATCAGCTACGTCACGCTCAACGCCAGCGAGCTGCCCTCCCGGCTCTCCTCGCTCTCCGGCTCCGAAGGCTGGTGGTTCGTCTACCGCTTCGAGGTCAGCGGCGCGAGGCCACCGGAGCGGCTGGTGCACATCGTCCTCGTGCGCGACGGGTCGACCTACCGCGCCTTGTCTCTCTCCGAGGGCGAGGCGATCGCGCGGCTGTCCGGGAAGACCGCCCTGGGGCGGTGCCCGGCGGTGCTGCCGGTCTCGACCGCGCAGGAAGCGGCGCTGGCCAACGCCCGCGACGAGGTCGCCGGCCAGGTCAACGAGTCCGTGGCCCTGGAGGCCGACCGCGCCCGCGAGAAGGCGATGCGCTACGCGGAGGACTGCCTGATGGCGCCGCGCGAGGCGGTGGAGAAGGCGCGCAAGAAGTGGGAAGAGGCCCGGGCGGCGCTGATGGCGGAAGAGGACCCGACGCTCAAGGTCCGCGCCCGCGCCGCGCTGGACCGCGCCGACCGCGAGTACCGCAAGCGGATGAGCACGCTGCGGATGGAGGAGGACCGCCGCTACGGCGACCTCGACCGGACGCTCACCATGCTCGCCGTCCGCGGCAAGGTGAACGTCAACCGCACGCTCATCGCCACCGCGTACTTCTGGCTGGAGTAGCGCGCTGGGGTGTGGGCCCGGCTTCCACGCCGGGGACGACCTCGCTGACTTGATGACCTGAGGCGCGTTGGGGTGTGGGCCCGGCTTCCACGCCGGGGACAACCTCGCTGACTTGATGGCCTGAGGCGCGCTGGGGTGTGGGCCCGGCTTCCCCGCCGGGGACAACCTCGCTGACTTGATGACCTGAGGCGTTGGGTGTGGGCCCGGCTTCCACGCCGGGGACAACCTCGCTGACTTGATGGCCTGAGGCGCGCTGGTGGGGTGTGGGCCCGGCTTCCACGCCAGGGGCAACCTTGCGGACTTGATGACCTGAGGCGCGCTGGTAGGGGTGTGGGCCCGGCTTCCACGCCGGGGACAACCTGGCCGACTTGATGACCTGAGGCGCGCTGGTGGGGTGTGGGCCCGGCTTCCACGCCGGGGGCAACCTCGCTGACTTGATGACCTGAGGCGCGCTGGTGGGGTGTGGGCCCGGCTTCCACGCCTCTTGATTCCTCACATTTCGTTCGAGCAACCGAAGCGTCGCCCAGTATCGGCATGAGCACTGCACAGTCCGCCGTGGCCACACACTTACCTGGCCATCGGGAGGGGACAATCATGCGGTTCTACCGGAGACGACTGCCACATTGGCGTATGGACGGGGCCACCTACTTCGTCACCTGGCGTCTCGAGTCGGACCACCTGAGGCTCTCGCCAGCGGAACGCTCAGTCGTCCAAGCGGCACTACTGTTCGCCGACCGCCAGCGGTTCGAACTCCTCGCCCACGTCGTCATGGACAACCACGTTCACACGGTCGTCGAGACGCACAGGACTGAGCCGCTCGAGCGGATCATCCACTCTTGGCGGTCATTCACGACCCACGCGCTTGCCCGAGACCATGGGCGGACCGGCCGACTTTGGCAGCGCGAGTACTACGACCGGATCATTCGGAACGAGATGGATTTGCAGGAGAAGATTCAGTACGTGATTGGGAATCCTTGGCGTCGGTGGCCCGGGACAGTCGACTACCCTTGGGTTGGGTTCCGGGGCATGGAAGAGGATCTCGGGGTCGGCTAAAGCAGGTCTCCACACGGTTGTCCCCGGCGCGGAAGCGCGTGGAAGCCGAGGCCACACTCAGCGCGCCTCAGGTCATCAAGTCGGCCAGGTTGTCCCCGGCGTGGAAGCCGAACCCACACCCCACCAGCGCGCCTCAGGTCATCAAGTCCGCAAGGTTGCCCCCGGCGTGGAAGCCGGGCCCACAACCCACCAGCGCGCCTCAGGTCATCAAGCCAGCCAGGTTGCCCCCGGCGTGGAAGCCGGGCCCACACCCCAGCGCGCCTCAGGTCATCAAGCCAGCCAGGTTGCCCCCGGCGTGGAAGCCGGGCCCACACCCCCACCAGCGCGCCTCCGGTCATCAAGTCCGCAAGGTTGCCCCCGGCGTGGAAGCCGGGCCCACACCCCACCAGCGCGCCTCAGGTCATCAAGCCAGCCAGGTTGCCCCCGGCGTGGAAGCCGGGCCCACACCCCAACGCGCCTCAGGTCATCAAGTCCGCAAGGTTGCCCCCGGCGTGGAAGCCGGGCCCACACCCCACCAGCGCGCCTCCGGTCATCAAGTCCGCAAGGTTGCCCCCGGCGTGGAAGCCGGGCCCACACCCCACCAGCGCGCCTCCGGTCATCAAGTCCGCAAGGTTGCCCCCGGCGTGGAAGCCGGGCCCACACCCCACCATCGCGCCTCAGGTCATCAAGCCAGCCAGGTTGCCCCCGGCGTGGAAGCCGGGCCCACACCCCACCAGCGCGCCTCAGGTCATCAAGTCCGCAAGGTTGCCCCCGGCGTGGAAGCCGGGCCCTCCCCCCACCAGCGCGCCTCAGGTCATCAAGCCAGCCAGGTTGCCCCCGGCGTGGAAGCCGGGCCCACACCCCACCAGCGCCTCACGTCATCAAGTCAGCGAGAGGTCAATTGCACCTGAAGGTCGTCGGCCCACACGAGAGCGAGCAGCAGTCGGTGTTCCCGCGGCACGACGCTCCCGCCGCACCACACGGCCGGTCGCACCAGCCCAGGCTGTTGCGCACGAGGTCCGCGCAGCAGTCGGCGGTCGATGCCGCCGCGCCCAGGTACGGCACGCAGGCGCTGCGGCACCTCTGGAGCTGGTTGGTGGTGTCGGCGCCGCAGTAGTGCGCGGTCGAGCAGCACTCTGAGCCGGACGAGCACTGCGTCCCGGCCGCCTTGCACGTCGGCGCGGAGCTGCAGGTGCCGTTCGAGCAGCTCAGCCCGCTGCAGCACGGCGAGCTCGCCGAGCACGACGCCCCCGACGCACCGCACGCGGCCTTGCAGACCCCTGCCGAGCAGGTGGTCGCGGCACAGCAGTCGGCAGAGCTCGAGCACGAGACATTGGAGGTGCCGCACGACGAGGAGCAGGCGGTCGCGCCGGTCGCGGAGCTGCCGTGGCAGTACGGGGCCGCGGCGCAGCACTGAGTGGCCGCGGAGCAGGCCTGTCCGCTCGTCGCGCAGGACGGCGCCGACGAACACACGCCTCCCGAGCAAGCTCCCGAGCAGCAGGTCGACGAGGCGCTGCAGCTGGCCCCGTCGGCGACGCACGCGGTCACCGCTTCGCAGCTCCCGCCGTTGCAGCCGAGCCCGTCGCAGCACTCGGAGGTGTAGAAGCAGTCCCCGCCGCCGGTGACGCAGGGCGGCCGGGTGGTGAGGTCCTCGCAGACGTTGGCGTTGCAGGTCAGGCCCGCGCAGCAGTTGCCCAGCCCCGCGTCACAGCCCTCCCCCGCCGCGGCGCAGGAGACGTACATCTCGCAGACGCCGTTGTTGCACTTCTCCGAGCAGCACTCGGAGTTGCTCGTGCAGGCCTCGCCGCCGAAGCCGCAGTAGAAGTCGTCGACGCAGGTGCCGCCGTCGCAGGAGGCCGGGAAGCAGCAGTCGACGGTGGACGCGCAGGCCTGGTTGCGACCGACGCAGAAGCGGCCCTCCAACGTGTCCACCTGGCAGACGCCCAGGTAGCACATGTAGCCCGGGCAGCAGCCGTGTCCGCCGCCGGCGCCGCCGTAGCCGCACGCCGTGCCCACCGCCACGCAGGTGTCGTAGCTGCACTTGCCCTCCACGCACGACTCGGAGAGGCAGTCCTCGTGGTTCTCGCAGCTGGCGTCGAGCGCACGCTTGGCGCACTTGCCGCCCGAGCAGAGCATCGAGCCGCAGCAGTCGGTGCTGTAGACGCAGCTCGTGCCGGCCATCAGGCAGCAGCGGTACTTGCCCTTGGTGTACACGCAGGTGTCGGCGATCTCGCAGCACTCGGAGACGCTGTCGCAGCTGTAGGAGTCGAGGTTGATGCAGGTCGCCGGATCCGGCTGGGTGTCGCAGGCGCCGGCCCGGCAGAAGCCGCTGCAGCAGTCGGAATCGGCGCTGCACGGCAGGCGGTTCGCGGCGCACTCGGTGCAGTGCCCAGCGCGGCACAGGGCCTCGCCACAGCAACCGGAGCCGCTGCAGGCGCCGCCCACCGGAGTGCACGTCGGGACGGGCTTCTGGCACTTCCCGGACCGGCACTCGAGCCCGCCGCAACAGCCGCCGGCCTCGGCGGTGCAGAACTCGCCTTCGACCAGGCAGTAGGTGGAGGGGCTGCACACCGAGGCTGAGCATTGCAGGCCCGAGCAGCAGGCGGCGCCGGCGCAGAGCACGCCATAGCTGCGGCACGGCTCCTGCCCGGCGTCGGTGCGAAGACCGGCGTCGGAACCAGCGGGACCTCCGCCATCGCGAGCCGCAGGTCCACCGTCGGCAGGATGAGGAGCAGCGGCGTCGGCCAGGCTCGGAGCGCCGCCGTCGCGCGGCGAAGCGCCGGCGTCGGCCGGCTTGGGCGAGCTGGCATCCTGGGGCGGCTTGGGCCCGGCGTCGTAGTCCGGAAGGTGGCACGCGTAGTCGGTGCCGCACAGCTGCGGCCACGAACAGGTGCCGCAGTCAATCACCCGCTTCTGCTCGCAGGAGTCGAAGGTCTCGACCTCGCCGCACGAGGCCGCTTCGCGCGCGCACAGCTCCTCGTCGGTCTCGACGGTGCAGGCTGCGTCGGGCGTGACCGCCGCGGGAGCGCCGCATCCGGCGGCGGCCAGCAAGAGCATCCAGACGAGTCTCGACGGCTGCATGAGGCCTCCCGGTGAGGTCCGCAGGATACCAACGGAACCTGGGTCCGTGACCTTGATGGTCCCGCCCGGCCGAGGTCGCGCAGATTCTTGGTCTCGACTCCGCCTGGACGTTCAACCTCTGGACTTCGCGCAGGAATCTCTGGGGGAGAATGGGGTGCAGCGCGCAAGCGGGAGGTTAGAATGCCGCGCATGGCACCCTTCCCCTCCCAAGTGACTCTCGGCAGGACCGGCCTCTCCGTCTGCCCGCTCGCGGTCTCCGGCGGCTACGGCGTCGATGCCCGCTCGCTGCACCGGGCATTCGAGCGCGGCGTGAACTACTGGTACCACGGCTCCATGCGCAAGCCGGGGATGACCCAGGCCTTCCGCGAGCTGGTGCAGGCAGGCCAGCGCGACAAGCTCGTGCTGGTGCTGCAGAGCTACTCCCGCTCCGCCCTCTTCATGGACTACACGTTCGCCAAGGGCCTGAAGCTGATGGGCACCGACCACGCCGACGTGCTGCTTCTCGGCTGGTACGGCGGCGCGCCCGCCGAGCGGATCATGGAGAAGGCGATGCAGCTCAAGGAGAAGGGCCTGGTCCGCCACCTGGCGATTCTCCGGGCACCACCGGCCCGCGTTCGTGGACTTCGCCAAGGACCCGCGGTTGGGCATCTTCCACATCCGCTACAACGCGGCCCATCCCGGAGCCGAGAAGGACATCTTCCCGGCGCTGCCCAAGGAGAACCGTCCCGGCACGGTCGCGTACACGGCGACGGCGTGGGGCAAGCTGCTCGACCCGGGGAAGATGCCGCAGGGCGAGCTCGCCCCGCGCGGGCGCGACCTGTACCGGTTCGTGCTCTCCAACCCGGACTTCAACGTCTGCATGACCGGGCCGAAGGACGCGGCGCAGATGGACGAGGCGCTGGCGGCGCTGGACGAGGGGCCGCTCTCACCGGACGCGCTGGCGCGGATGAGGAAGATCGGCGCGCACGTACACGGGTAGGCCGGGAGGAGGTCGCGTGAAGCCGCAACTCCTACTGACGCTACTCGCGACCTGTAGCGTGCCTGGCTGCACCTCTAGCAGCGTGCCCTCCCACTTGGCGAATGCCGCGACAGACGGGGCCGCCAGGCCTGACTCGGGGCGGCTCAACGAAGCTGGTGCCGACGCAGCGGTCCGCCGAATCGGTGATTCCGAGTCAGTCGCAGCGCGTTCCGAACAGGCGCAGTTGGAGTCGGAGCGGCTCAACGAGGAAGTGCGACGCCTCGGAAGGCGAAACCCCAGGTTTGGTGCGAGGCATGGGACGTTCGACGCTCGGACTGCGCCCTCCCTCATTGATTCAAACTTCTTGTTCGAGGCTGTCGACGCCAGCGGGGGCGACCTGGAGACACTGACGGCCTCATTTCCAGCAATCGCCGGCAGGTTCAGGACTGTGTACGTCGGCGACCTCGATGGCGATGGCGCCATCGAAGTCTTGGGAAATGAGACGGGCGACCGCTGCTCGTCGAACTCGTCCTGCATCGAGCTACACAAGAGGACGAGAAATGGAGTCGTTCGGTTCTTCAGGCAGGTCGACGGTCGAGGCTCGATGGATCTCTCCGTCTCGGAGCGCAAGGGACAGAAGACGATCGTCGCCGACTTCCCGCGCTACCCATTCTGTGAGCCCGGTAGGCCTGGACGAAGGGAAGTCGTCGACAGAATGACGCTGCGATTCGACGGGACCGACTTCAAAGTGTTGTCGTCCGAGAAGGCCGTCCGAGTCGGCCCGTGCGGGCAACTCGGAGGGGACGCTGCGGCGCAGCCCCTGGATCCGTAAGTGTGCTCAGCCCCAGCCGGGCTACAGCGACTCCGCGATCAGCTTGTCGAGCTCCTCGACCCTCATGTAGTTGCGCTCGAACGCCTCCTCGGGGTTCGAGCGCTTCATCTCTCGCAGCGTGTCGACGTAGCGCGTGTAGCCGCGCCGCTCCACGAGGATCGCGGCGGCGTGCGCAGCCAGAAAGTAGGCGACCTCCGAGCCGGGCCCGAGCTGGATGAAGGTCGAGTCGAGCTGTGCGACCGACGGCAGCCGCCCGCTCTTCTTGAGGAACAAGAGCGTGTCCCGTTCGCGCTCGGAGATCTTCCCCTTCATCCCGATGGCCGACAGCCTCATGTTCTCGGCCAGCCCTTCGTTGAACCAGCGCGGCGGGTTGCCGTGGCCGGCGAGGTCGGCCACCACCGCGTGCGTGAACTCGTGGACCATCACCTGCACGAACCGCTCGTCGATCATGCTGCCGCCGTTGATCACGATCTCGTGGCCGTTCCAGTACCCGGCGGCGCGCGCCTGCGGGCTGCCGGCGTGCCGGCGCGCGAACTCCGCACGCGTCATCAGCACCACGTTCGTGCGCACCGCCCGCTTGTACCCCAGCTGGTCCGAGACGAAGTCGTAGGTCTTGTCGAGCAGCTTCTCGACCTTGCTCTCGAAGGCGAACATGTCGCTCGTCTTGGCGTTGCCGGCCGAGTAGGTGAAGACGAAGTGGGTCATCTCCTGCCGCCGCACGCCGTCCGGGGCCAGCCGCCGCTTCTGGTAGGCCTCCTCGTCGTCGGACTGGATTCTGCTTGAGCCAGTCCCGCGTGGCGTTCCTGGCGGCGGCGGCGACCCGGACCTGGATCTCCTGCTCGGTCTTCTTCAGGTCCTCGACCGCCTTGCTCTGGGCCTCCAGCCCCCTCCTCGCCTTGTCGAGCGGCGCCTTGGCGTTCTTCGCGCCCGCCTTCTGCGCCCGCTCGTAGCGGTCCACCGCCACCGCGAAGTCGTCCTCCTTCATCGCCAGGTCGCCGCGGCCCATCAGCGCCGGGACGTGGTCCGCCTTGAGCGCCAGCGCCTCGTCGAAGTGGCCCGCCGCCGCCGCGCGCTGCTTGAGGTCCACCTCCACCTCGCCCAAGAGCGTCAGCGACTCCGCGGTCTTCTCCAGGAGCACCGCCTTCTCGGCGAGCCCGACGGCGATGGCCGGGTCCTTGCGCGAGTCCTCGACGCCCGACGTCAGCGCCCTGACCAGCCGCGCTTTCTCCTCGCCCGAATAGTCGTCGGCCTTGATGGCGCCGAACTGGAGGAACAGGCCCTCGGCGTCGTTCTTGGCCGCCAGCTCCTCGGCCTTGGCGACCGGGGGCGGAGCGGCGAGGGTCAGGGCAAGCAGCGCGGCGCTGAGCATGATGGAGGCCATGGTATCGCGGCGTGCTTCGGTCGGTCACCGCGGTTATCCTGCGCGTCGCACCGGGAGGCCGCTTCGATGTCGCTCGAAGGAATGCTCCACAAGCGCTGCGTGCTGGTCACCGGCAAGGGGGGCGCCGGGAAGTCGACCGTCACCGCCGCCATGGCCTCCTTCGCGGCCCGCCGCGGCCGGCGCGTCCTGGTCAGCGAGGTCGGCGACGAGACCGACGGCCACTCCCCGCTGGCGCGCCTCTTCGGCCGCGACGGCCTCCCCGCCTCCCCCGAGCCGCTCGCCCCCGGAATCCACGGCGTGACGCTGCTGCCGCGCACCGGCCAGGAGATGTTCCTGGCGAGCGTGCTGCACACCGCGACGCTGGCCAGGGCGGCGATGAGCTCCGAGGCGCTGCGGCGCATGCTCAACGCCGGCCCGTCCTTCCGCGAGATGGGCGTCTTCTACCACCTGCTGCGGCTGCTCCGGGCCCGGCGCGCCGACGGCGGCCTCGAGCACGAGCTGATCCTCATCGACATGCCGGCGACCGGGCACACCCTCTCGCTGACCGGCCTGCCCGAGCTCTTGCTCAAGCTGGTCCCCCGCGGCCCCATCGCCGAGGCGCTCCGCGAGGGGCAGAGCTACCTCAACGACCCCACCAAGGGCGAAGCCTGGGTGGTCACGCTCCCCGAGACGCTGCCGGTGAGCGAGTGCCTGGAGCTGCTCGCGGGCCTTCAGCGCACCGGGATGCCGGCCGCCGGCGTGGTCGTCAACCGCCTGCGCCCCGACCCCTTCACCCCCGGCGAGCGCGCCGCGTTGGCGCCGGTGCTCGCGCGGCACGAGGTGTGGGGCGCGGAGGCCTTCCACCGCCACGCGGTCAGCGTGCGCGAGCGCGAGCGGCTGCGGCGCTCGACGAGCCTGCCCATCGTCGAGCTGCCCGAGACCGCGAGCGGAGTCCCGGCGCTGAGCGTCGAGCTCGAGCGGCTGGCCTTCCCGTCCGCCGCGTTGCCCCTCGAGGCCGTGGCGGCCGCGGTCGCCTCCCCCGCCCGGCCGGTGGGCGTGGCATGAGCGCCCTCACCGGAGAGCACGTCGGCGCGCTCCTGCGCGAGAAGCGGATCATCGTCTGCTGCGGCGCGGGCGGGGTGGGCAAGACCACGACCGCCGCCGCGCTCTCGCTGGCGGCGGCCCGCGCCGGCCGGCGGGTGCTGGTCCTCACCATCAATCCCTCGCGGCGGCTGGCGGAGACCCTGGGCGTCTCGCAGAACCCGCCGGCGCCGGTGGCCCTCCCCGCCGACCGCGCGACGGCCGCGGGCATCGCGGCGCCGGGCGCGCTCGACGCCTGGCTGCTCAACCCGAAGGTCGTCGCCGACGACGCCGTGCGCCGGCTCATCCCCGACCCGGCGGAGGCGCAGCGGCTCATCGACAACCGCATCTACCAGCAGGTGAGCACCATGGTCGCGGGGATGCACGAGTACACCGCGATGGAGGCGCTGCACCGGCTGATGGAGACCGGCCGCTACGACCTGGTGGTGCTCGACACCCCGCCCTCGCGCAACGCGCTGGACTTCCTGGAGGCGCCCGGGCGGCTCGCGCGGCTCTTGGACATGAAGGTCTTCAAGGCCTTCCTGCCCAAGGCGGGCGGGCTACTCACGCGGGCGGCCTCGAAGATCATCGAGAAGATCCTCTCGGCCACCTTCGGCGCCGACTTCGCCGGCGAGTTCACCGCGTTCCTCACCGCCTTCTCCGGGCTGTTCGGGATGCTCAACCTCGACGTCTCGCGGATGCGGGCCATCCTCGGCGGAGCGGAGTCGGCGTTCCTGCTCGTCTGCTCCCCGGCGCCGGCGGCGGTGGACGAGGTGCTCTTCTTCCGCGACAAGACGCGCGCGCTGGAGCTGCCCTTCCGCGGGTTCGTGCTCAACCGCACCCGGGCCGGCAGCGGCCGCCTCCTCCCCGAGGAGGCGATGCTCGAGGAGAAGAGCCCCGAGGCGCTGCGCGGCCTCCAGAAGCTGCAGGCGCTGGCGCGCGACGAGCAGTCGGCGGCCGAGCGCGACGAGACGCTGCTCGCGGCGCTCTCCTCGAAGGCCGGGCCGGGCGCCGCGGCGATCGCCGTGCCCGACCTGGCGGCCGGGGCGGACGACATGGCGACGCTGCTGGCCATCGCCGACCTGCTCTCGAGCCGCTGACGTCCCTCACCCCGAGCGTGGCCTCGAGGAACGAGGGGCGGAGTCGAGCAGCCGGCTAGCGGAAGCCGACCTTCCACACGAACGCCGCGCCCCCGCCGCGCGGGCCCGCCCCGCTCTCCTGCAGCGCCTTCCCCTGGCTCGAGACGGAGTTGCCGGCGCCGCCGGTGGCGACCATGGCCACCGCGCTCGCCGCGGCGAAGACTCCCACGCCGATGAGGACCTTCTGCCAGGTCCGGTCCTTCTTCTCCGCGGCCTTGAGCTCCTTCATCGCCTGGTCGTCGGACTTCTTGTCGTAGGAGTTGGGCCGGACCCAGGGGCTGCCCGTGCCGCCCGCCATGGTGGACCCGCCGAGGAGCCTCCACGCCCAGGCGCGAGCGAGGCCCCTTCTCCTCCTCCTCCGGGCGAGGCGCGAGCGCGGCCGCCACCCCGGTGCCCAGCTCGACGCCGTGGGCGATGCGCGGCAGGTCGCCGACGGGCGCTGGGGCGGCAGAGACTGCGAGGGCGGCTGCTGCGGCGGCGGCCAGGGAGAGAATCACGTCGATGGCTCCTGAGGGGCGCGGCCGAGGCCGCCCGGGTCTGGTTTGCGGAGGCTCGAACCGGTGGCGCGCGTGGTCTCTTCCATTCAGCGCCCGGCCCGCTGGCCGCTCCCCTTGCCCCCGACGACCTCCCCTTGCCCGGCACCTTCTCCCGCTCGCCCGCTCGGCTCGAAGAGGATGAACGAGACCCGGCCGGAGCGCTCCAGGTACGCGTCGCGGACCTCGTCGAGCGTGCGGTGGCCCTTCTCCCGCAGGAAGGCCGCCAGCTGCTCGCGCGAGAGGCGGGTGCGCCGCAGCTCGCTTTCCAGCACGGCGCCGCCGCGGACGAGCTGGCGTACGGGGCCTTCGATGATGTCCGCGACCCGCGGCACGCGGAACGTCAGGTACGAGATCAGCCAGTCGAGGCCGACGATGGTCGCCAGCCCCACGAAGGCGCTCGTCAGGCTGGTGTCGGAGCCGACGATGGACCCACGCGCGGCGACCGTGACGAGGAGCAGGACCGCGATGTCGCTCGTCGCGTAGCGGCCCAGCTCCTTGCGGCCCACCAGCCGCAGCAGCAGCTGCACGAACGCATAGACGGCCGCGGCGCGAAGCGCCACTTCCCAGGGCGGCCACTTGGGCTGCCACAGATCAACCCAGCGGGACGATTCCACACAGCCAAGGTAGGGCAGGTGGAGCGAACCCGCCCACGCCTCACACCTCGTACCGGACGAGCGCGTCTCCGAAAGCGAGGTGGTCGCCGTCGCTCAGGCGAGCGCGCCGGACGGCGATGCCGTTGACCCAGGTGCCCTCGCGCGAGTCGAGGTCGACGATGAAGACGCCCGAGGGCTCGACGTCCAGGCGGGCGTGCAGGCGCGAGACCGATAGGTCGTCGAGGACGAGCTGGGCGCTGTCGATGCGGCCGACGAGGGTGTGCTTGAGAATGATGGGGAAGACTGTGCCGTCCTGGCGGTCGGCAGTCTCCAGGACGAGCCTGCCGGCGGCGCCTGGCTTGAAGGCCTTCTTGGCGGCGGCGGGCGTCATTTCGAGAACTTCCACATCAAGGTGACCGGCTGGTCGAGCCCGGGGCGCTTCGCTCGAATCCGGCGCGGCTCGGCGTCGAAGGGCAGGCTCAAGGGCGTCTTCCCCTTGGAGATCCCGTTGACGTAGGCGATGGCCCAGGGGTCGCTGTTGAGCTGCGCCCCGCCCGCCGAATAGGTCACGCTGATCTTGAGCGGAAGACCGTCGGCGGAGACGTCGAGGGTGCCCTTGGCGCTGGGGAGCACGACCTGGGCGCCGTCCACCGGCTTGCCGTTGAGCTTGAGCGTGGCTGGAGACGCCATGCGGATGGAGAGCGTGCCCAGCGCCGCGCCGGCCGAGGCGACCCTGGCCTTGGCCTCCTCCGCCTTCTTCGCGTCGGCCGCCTTCTTGGCTTCCGCGGCGGCCTTGGCCTCCTCCGCCTTCTTCGCGTCGGCCGCCTTCTTGGCTTCCGCGGCGGCCTTGGCCTCCTCCGCCTTCTTCGCGTCGGCCGCCTTCTTGGCTTCCGCGGCGGCCTTGGCTTCCTCCGCCTTCTTCGCGTCGGCCGCCTTCTTGGCTTCGGCGGCGGCCCTGGCTTCCTCCGCCTTCTTCGCGTCGGCCGCCTTCTTGGCTTCCGCGGCGGCCTTGGCTTCCTCGGCCTTCTTCTCCTCGGCTGCCTTCTTGGCGTCGGCCGCGGCCTTGGCTTCCTCGGCCTTCTTCTCCTCGGCTGCCTTCTTGGCGTCGGCAGCGGCCTTCGCCTCCTCCGCCTTCTTGGCCTCGGCTGTCTTCTTGGCGTCCTCTGCGGCCTTGGCTTCCTCCACCGCCTCCGCCCGGTCCTCGGTCGGCGGCGGTTTCAGCGGCTGCTCCGGATCGGGCTTGAGCGGCTGCGCCATCTCGATCGGGCCGGAGCCACCTCCCGGCATCAACCCGTAGACGGCGCCCACCAGGACCAGCGCTGCCACGCCCACGGCCAGGTAGAGCGGACCCTTTCCCCCCTTCATCTTGGCGACGGCGGCCGCGTCCTCTTCGTCGGCCTTGGCGTCCATCTCCAGCGTGGGGCGCTCGGGCTGCTCGACCTCGAGCTCGTCGGAAGGCCTGGCCTTGGTCTTGGCCTTGGTGGGCGCAGGGGTCCGGCCAGGCACGGGAGTGGGCAGCGGCTCGCGAATGAACGTCTCCGCGGCGCCCTCGACCAGCGTCGCGCGGGGATCCTCGTCCGCTTCCTCTTCTCCCGCGTCGCCGTCGGCCGGTTGCTGAGGCCCCTCGGGCTCCTCGTCTTCGGAGAGCTTCTTCGCGGGGGCGACGAGCTTGGTCTGCGCACTCTCGATGAGCTTCCGCGGCGGCAGCTCGACGACCGGTGTCGGCTCGCGCTGGAGCGCGTCGACCTCCGGGTCGCCGGTCTTCGGCCTGGGCTTGGACTCGGAGCCAGGCTTCTTGCCTGCCTCGAGCCGGATCTTGCTGCTGCTCTGCTGCTTGAGCGGCAAGCTCGCCGAGTCGGTGTCGACGAGGAGCCGGTTCTCCTGCTCGACCTTGTCCTTGAAGACGCGCTGCAGGAGCGGCCCGAGCTTCTCGGCGGGTGGCCCGAGCGAGACCCGCGCGGCGGTGAGCGCGTCCTTGAAGTCGGTGGCGTCCTCGTAGCGCTCGTCGGGGTCCTTGGCGAGCGCCTTGCCGATGATCCGGTCGAAGGCGGCCAACTCCGGGCGCTCGTACGAGAGCGGCGCCGGGTCCTGCTTCTGGATGGCCTCCAGCGCCTGGACGACGTTGGCGCGCCAGAACGGGTTCTCGCCGGTGAGCGCCTCGTAGGCCACGATTCCCAGCGAGAAGATGTCCGAGCGCTTGTCGATCTTCTGGGCCGCCGACTGCTCGGGCGACATGTAGAAGAACTTGCCCTTGATGGTCCCCGCCTCGGTCTTGTGGGTGTTGATCTCGCTCTTGGCGATGCCGAAGTCGATGAGCTTGACGTCGCCCGTGTAGCTGACCAGCACGTTGTGCGGGGAGATGTCGCGGTGGATGATGTTGAGGCAGCTCCCCGCGTTGTCCGACAGGTTGTGGGCGTAGCTGAGCCCCTCGGCGACGCGCTCGATGATCGTCGAGGCCAGCGCCGGCGGCAGCGGCTCGTTGCGCGACCTCAGCCGCTGGATGAGCTCGTGCAGGCTCTTGCCGTGCACGTACTCCATGGCGAGGTAGAACGAGCCGTCCTCCTCGGCCTGGCCCAGGTCGAAGATCTGCACGACGGCGCTGTGGTTCATGCGCGCCTGCAGGCGCGCTTCCTGGAGGAAGGACTCGAGGTATTCGGGGCTGTCGGTGAGGTGGCTGAGGATCCGCTTGATCACCACCACCTTCTCGAAGCCCGCCGGTCCCTGCTGGCGGGCGAGGAAGATCTCCCCCATCCCGCCGGCGGCGAGCTTCTTGAGCAGGAAGAACTTCCCGTAGGTGGAGCCGACGCCCATTCGAAGCGCCGAGGATCGGGCGGGCATGCGCCCGGCGTCAAGGGACCGTCCGCTGGAGCCCGCAGTTGACGGCGCGGGCGGCTCCCGATACCCAGCAGGAGCGTCCCTCCCCACCCGCACCGAGAGTCACCGACGTGAGCGCCTCAGCCCCTGCGCCGGTCCGCCCACTTGAGTCCCCTGCTCGCGCGCCGCTCGCCGCAGCGCCCTCGCCCCCGGCCGCGCCGCCCGGCTGGCGCGCGCGCCTGCAGGTCCTGGTGCGCAGCCCGCCGTGGGAACTGGTCGTCGGCCTCTTCACGCTCTCCGCCGTGTTCGGCTTCCCGGCGTACACGCTGGCCAACCCCGCCGGCCTGCAGGAGCCGGGCTACCTCGCCGCCGTCGGCGTCTTCTTCACCGTCTTCTCGCTGGACCTGCTGCTGCGGCTCGTCGCCTTCGGCAAGGACTACCTCTTCAGCCTGTACTTTCTGGTCGACCTCGTCGCGACGGCCTCGCTGTTGACCGAGCTGCCGGCCGCCGTCTACGCGACGCAGGCCGAGAGCGGCGCCTGGCCCAACGCCCGGGTTCTGCGGATGTCGGTCTACGTGACGCGCCTGTCGCGGCTGGCCCGCCAGAGCCGGACGATGCTGCGCCTGCGCGACGCGCTCTTCTTCCGCCGCGCCCGCGCCGCCGGGGGCACCGCGGCCGAGGCCAGCGCCACCCAGCTGCAGCACGAGCTGGAGACGCAGTTCAACTCGCTCGTCGCCCTCTTCGTGGTCCTGGCGCTCTTCTTCATCCCGCTGCGCGAGGCCTTCACCGCCCGCGACGGCCTGCACGAGTCGCTGCGCCAGCTCTCCCGGACCACCGCCACCGCGCTCCTCCAGGCCGAGGAGGACGTGCTGCGCGCCGACCCGCGCGTGCTCCTGCTCGCGCCCTCGACGACCTCGAGCCTCGCCCAGGCGCAGGAGGCCGCCCGGGCCCGCGGCCTCGCCGCCTACGAGCTGGGACGCTACGAGGAGGGCGGCCGCGTCCTGTGGATCTCCCACCGCGAGGAGCGCCTGGCCGGCGCCCAGCTCGACATCCTGCTAGCGCTGTTCATCGTCCTGGTGATGGTGACCATGAGCACCCTCTTCGTGCGCGCCACCGACCGGATCCTGTTGCGGCCCCTGCGCGACCTGCAGGGCTCCATCGAGCAGGCCATCCGCCGCAACGACGCCCTGGGCTTCTTGCGGCACGTCGAGGACACCGAGCCGGTGACCTTCCTGCAGCGCGTCTTCATCCCGCTGCTCGAGCGCCTGGTGGCCGCCGTCAACTCCGAGGCCCGGGAGAACATCCTCAACGCCGACGCCGGTCCCACCGTCCGCTCGCGCGACTGGGCCATCGCCTTCACCGACATGCAGAACTTCACCTCGCTGATGGAGACCTTCGGCCAGGACGGCTTCACGGCCATCAACGAGTACTTCCGGCACAGCGCCGCGGTGGTCGCCGAGCACGGCGGCGACATCTTCGAGCACACCGGCGACGGCTTCATCGTCACGCTCGCCGGCGAGGGCAAGGAGCGGCGCGCCTTCAGCGCCGGCGTGCGGATCATCCAGGCGCTGGAGCGGATCACCGAGACCGAGGAGTGGCGACACCTGCTGCCGCACCCGGCCTGGCGCGACGGGACGCTGCGGCGCATCCGCACCCGCATCGGCATCCACAAGGGCGTGGTCACCACCGGGCGCATCGGCAACGAGCGGGTCTGCCGCTACGGGATGATCGGCGAGGCCGCCAACATCGCCTCGCGCCTGGAGTCGGCCAACAAGCAGTTCGGGACCTGGCTGCTGGTGACCGAGGACATCGCCGCCCACGCGCCCGAGGAGCTGCGGCCCCAGACCCGGCGCATCGACCGCGTCGTCGTCGTGGGCACCAAGACACCGGTATCGATCTTCACCTACGACTTCGAGCCTCCCGCGCGCTACGCGGAGTTCCGCCAGGCCTTCGACGCCGGCGTCGACCGCTATGTCGACGGCAACTGGGAGGCGGCCCGCGATCGCCTGGAGGCGGCCCGGACGCTCTGGCCCGAGGACCCCGCCTGCGCCGCGCTGCTCAAGCGCCTGGAGCAGCTAGGCACGGTGGCGCCCGCCGACTGGCCCGGCGCGTTCAAGATGGCCCAGAAGTGACGAGCCTCACCCCCTGACCCCCTCTCCGGCTTCGCGAGCTTCGCGGAGAGGGGGAACCCGGCGCGGGGTCCGGGGCGAGGTTGGACCGAGGCCCAGGGAGAGGACCCGTGCCGCCAGTGCCTTCTTCTTCTGGAGGACCCCAGGTAGCGTCCCACTGTGCGGGAGCCTCGGCTTCGAGGCTTGTCGGGCGTTGCCGATGAGAATCGCCGAAGGGTTGCTAAAGATATGTCAGCACCCATCAACATGGAGCAAGGGTGGCTGCGGTCACTGCCCTCTCGTGGGGGAAACGTGGTGAGAGCAAAGTCCATGGATCGCGTCGAGAAGAGGCTCGCGCTGCTTGCCTCTCCGCTCGGGGTGTCGCGATGAGGATTTCCAAGAAGACCCAGGTGTTCGTGCTGACCGGCGCGGGAGTGAGCGCCGAGAGCGGCGTGCGCACGTTCCGTGACTCCAACGGACTGTGGGAGGAGCACCGCGTCGAGGACGTGGCCTCCCCCGAGGGCTGGGAGCGCGACGCCACGCTCGTCTGGCGCTTCTACTCGGAGCGCCGGCGGCAGGCGAAGGCGGTCGCTCCCAACCCGGCGCACCTGGCGCTCGCCCGCCTCGAGGAGCACTTGGGCGACGGCTTCTTCCTCTGCACCCAGAACGTCGACGGGCTGCACGAGGCCGCCGGGTCACGGAGGCTCGTCCACATGCACGGCGAGCTCGCCAAGAGCCGCTGCGAGAACCCGGCCTGCAGGAGCGAGCCGTTCTCCGACGACGGCCTGTACCTCTCGGGCGAGCAGATCCCCAAGTGCCACCTCTGCGGCTCGCGCATCCGCCCGCACATCGTCTGGTTCGGCGAGATGCCGTTCGACATGCACCTCATCCAGCGAAAGGTGCAGGCCTGCGATCTCTTCCTGTGCGTCGGCAGCTCCGGGCTCGTCTACCCCGCCGCCGGGCTCGTCCGCGAGGTCCGCTACCGCCAGCAGAACGGCGAGCCGTGCCGCTCGGTGTACGTGGGCCTCGAGTCGCCCGAGAACGCCGGCGCCTTCGACGAGGTGGTCACAGGGAAGGCGGGCGAGGTGCTTCCGAAGCTGCTGGAGCTTTCGTAGCCGCCGTCTTCTTCGCGGGCGCGGGCGGCACCTGCGTCGGGACCGGCCGCTGCAGCAGCCAGTCGACCACTCGCGCGTCGGCGAACGCCGGCCCGACGACGTGGAGCGTGGAGACGAGCGCACCCGCAAGCTCCGGCGCTTCGCACGTGACCGCCTTGGTGCCCAAGTAGGACGAGTGGCAGAAGCGCGCCGCGTCGCCGTCGATGCGGATGAACCCGACGTGGTAGTCGAGCCCCACCACGTACCAGCCGTCCCCCTGCTTGCGCACCTGGTCGATCACCTGGGCGTTGGTCTGGTTCTTCAGCCGCAGGATACGCGCGGCCGGAGCGAGCGAGCGGACGATGTACTCGCTCGCCTGCTGGGCCATCCGCACCCGCTCGACGCGCAAACCCGCATCGCGCAGCACGGTGGAGACGAAGTAGCCGCAGGCGATGGCCCCCGAACCGGGCGTCTCCGACACGCCATAGAACTCCCACGGCGTTCCGTACCAGGCGGGCACCAGTTCCTCGTCGAGCGCGCGAGAGAGCCGGTCGCGTGCGCGTGAGAGGACCTCCGGCCGCTCCTTCGCCTTGCCCTTCTGGTACTGCGCCGCGAGCTCGGCCCGGTCCTTCTCCAGGCGAGCGAGCGCGTCGGCGTAGCGGGTCGCGGCGTCCGGCTCGGCCGAGAGCGCGGACAGGGTCAGGGCGGCGGCTGTGGCGGCGAGCAGGCAGGTCATGCCGCGGTGACATGGCAACCCTCCTGCCAGAGCCGAACCCGGCGGAATGACGGACCTTTCCCTCGAGCCTCTGCGCTACGCCCCGTCGCAACCTGCAACGGGCCTTTGCACGGCCGGCCGTGGTAGAGCTTCGCTCCACCATGAACGCTGGCACCGGGCTCAAGGTCCTCTTCTGTGTGCGCTCCGACCTCTCCACCGTCGGCGGCGGCGACGTCACCCAGATCCTGCGCACCCGCGACGCGCTGCAGTCCTTGGGCGTGCAGGTCCAGCTCTCCGGAGCGAGCCTTCGGTCCCGCCCCGCGGCAGCTACGACCTGGCCCACCTCTTCCACCTGACCCGGCTCGACACCCTCGTGCACGCCCAGGCGCTCACCAAGGCCGGACTGCCCTTCGTCCTGTCGACCATCCACTGGCCCATGGCCCAGTTCGAGCAGCAGGGCCACGTCGGGCCGCTCAAGCTGCTCCACCGCGCGCTCTCCAGCGTGCCCGCCGACGTCGCCAAGAACGGCGTCCGCGCCTTGCTCGCCGACGGGCCCTGGCGCACGCCTCTGCTCGCCGCGGCCCCGACCCCCTGGGACGACCGGGTCGCCTTCCTCCTGTCGAACGCGCGCTGCCTGCTGCCCAACTCGAACGCCGAGGCGGCGGTGCTGCGCGAGCTGGGCGCCCGGGGACGCATCGCACCGGTCGTCAACGCCACCGAGCCGCCTCCCGCCGAGGCCGCCACCGCGCTGCTGCCGCGCGGCCTTCCCCCGAAGTTCCTGCTCTCGGCCGGGCGCATCGAGCCACGCAAGAACCAGCTCGCCCTCGTCGAGGCGCTCGCAGGCTTCCGCATGCCCCTGGTGCTGGTGGGCGACCCGGGCCCGATGCACGCCAACTATCTGCGCCGCGTGCGCACCGCCGCCGTGCGCGCCGGGGCCATGGTCCTGCCCGCCCAGCCGCGGCCGACGCTCTTCGCCCTGCTCCAGAAGGCCCAGGCGCACGTCGCGCCGGCCTGGTACGAGACGCCGGGCCTGGTGAGCCTGGAGGCGGCCGCCGCCGGGACCCGAGTGGTGACCACCGACCGCGGCTCCACCCGCGAGTACTTCGGCGACCAGGCGATCTATCTCGATCCCGCGCACGCGACGTCGATGCGCGCGGCTGTCGGACAAGCGCTGGGCCAGCCGAAGGACCTGACGCTGCGCGCGCGCGTCCTCAAGGAG
The DNA here is from genome assembly GCA_049841135.1 of Myxococcales bacterium. GTDB lineage: Bacteria > Myxococcota > Myxococcia > Myxococcales > UBA5297 > JACRCT01. The sequence goes on along the minus strand of JASGHK010000001.1, from coordinate 2,821 downwards.
TTCACCTGGGCGCGTGCCGGCGAGCAGACCCTGGCGGCCTATCGCGGCGCGCTGGACGGCCCGGCGGAGGTGGCGGCGTGACGACGACCACCTCCAGCGCCAGCTCCCGGCTTGACGGCCTGGACGTCTGGTTCTTCGCGACCGTTCCCTGGGACTTCGCACTGCTCGGCCGCTCGCGTTACCTGGCGCTGGGGCTGCGGGCCCTGGGCGCGCGGGTGACCTTCGTCGAGCCGCCTTCGCTCAAGAAGTCGCTCAACCGCCTGCGGCACCCGCACGACGCGCCGGACGACCTCCTCGTGCTGCCGATGCCGCCGTCCATCCCGAAGATCTCCGACCGGTTGCCGGTCGTCCCTCGCCTGCACGACGCCGCGCAGCGGACCTGGCTCCGGGCAGCGCTCTTCGGCCGTCCGCCTCCGGTGGCCATCGTCTCCACGCCGCGCTGGGCGCCGGTCCTCGAAGGCGTACCCTTGCTCGAAGGTCGTCTACGACTGCCTCGACGACCTGCGCGTGCACTCCGAGCCCGCCCGCCTCGCCCGCTTCCAGGCCTGGGAGCGCGACCTCCTCCAGCGCAGCGCCGCATCGCTCGCCGTCAGCCCGGCGCTCGCCCAGAACCTCGAGTCCAAGGGCGGCCAGCGCGTGCAGGTGCTGGGCAACGGCGTCTGCGTGGACGAGTTCGTCCGCTGCTCCCGCCCCGCGGACCCCAAGGGCCCGCGCAAGCGAATCGGCTACCTCGGCGCCCTTTACGAATGGGTGGACATCGACCTGCTCGCAAGCGCCGCCCGCGAGCTCCCCGAGCACGAGTTCGTCCTGGTCGGCCCGGTGCGCCGCGGCGTGAACGTCTCCGCGCTCGCCCGACTGCCGAACGTCGTGCTGCCCGGCTACCGCGCCTACCCCGACGTCCCCAAGGCGATGGCCAGCTTCGACGTCTCGCTCATCCCCTTCAAGGAAGGCGTCGTCGCCCGCGCCGCGGACCCCATCAAGATCTACGAGTACTTCTGCTTCGGCACCCCGGTGGTCACCACGCCGGTCAGCGACGTCGAGCGGATCGGCGAGCTGCTCTACGTCGCCAGCGGCCCCAAGGCCTTCGCCGACGGCATCCGCGCCGCGCTCGCCGAGTCCGATCCCACCCTGCGCGAGCGCCGCATCGCCTACGCCCGCGCCAACGACTGGAGCGAGCGCTCCCGCGCAGTGGCCGAGCTCCTCCTCGATCTGCTGCGGCCCCGCGGGGCGGCGTGGATCGGCGCCGCCTCCTCATGACTCTCCGGCTCTTCTACTTCTCCGGCACCGGCAACGCTCGCAACGTCGCGCACTGGATCGCCGGAGCCTGGCGCGAGCGCGGCGAGGCGGCCCAGGTCGACGACCTCTCCCAGACCGACCCGCGCTCGGTCCAGCTCGGCGACGACGACGTGGTCGGCTTCGCCTCGCCGACCCACGGCTTCAACTTCCCGCCGGTCACGCTCTCCTTCCTCTCGGCCTTTCCGCGCGCGCCCCGGAAGAACCGCGCCTTCATCGTCAACACGCGCGCCGGGGTCCGCTTCTTCGGCCTGCCCCTCCCGGGGCTGAGCGGCCTCACTCAGCTGTGGGCGGCGCTGGTGCTGACGCTGAAGGGCTACCGGGTGGTGGGGATGCGCCCCATCGACCTGCCCTCGAACTGGATCTCGCTCCACCCGGGGCTGCGCGAGGACAACGTCCGCGCGCTGTACGAGCGCTGCGAGCGGCTCAGCCGGCAGTTCGCGGGCCTGCTCCTCGACGGCCGCGGCGACCTTCGCGCGCTGTGGGACCTGCCGCAGGACCTGGCCATCTCGCCCATCGCGATGGGCTACTACCTCGTTGGTCGCTTCCTGCTCGCCAAGTCCTTCATCGCCTCGCGCGACTGCGACGCCTGCAACGCCTGCGTGAAGGGCTGCCCCATCGGCGCGCTGAAGATGGTCGACGGTCGGCCGTTCTGGACCTGGCGCTGCGAGAGCTGCATGCGCTGCATGAACCAGTGCCCGAAGCGGGCCATCGAGACCGCCCACGGCTTCTTCGTCGGCCTGCTGGTGCTCCTCTCGCTTGGGATGACGGCGCTCGTCTACCCGCTGCTCCACCAGGTCCTGCCGTTCCTGATGGGGCCTGGCCTGGCCGCGACGGCGGCTCGCAACGTTCTGGAGACCGTGCTCACCATGGCCGCGATGTTCGGCGCCTACCGGCTGCTGCACCGGGCGCTCCGCTGGCGTCCGGTCGAGCGGCTCGTCGTGGGCACGTCGCTGACGCACTGGCGCTGGTGGCGCCGCTACCGCGCGCCGCGCGCTCCGAAGCCTGAGAAGTAGCTCGCTCAGCCGCTCAGGCGCGCCTGCTCCCGCACCGGCTCGCCGAGCGACGAATTCGCAGGGACGGCCGTGGGCAACTGGGCCTGCCGCAGCTGCTGCTCGAGCTGGGCGACCCGCCGCTCCAGCTCGGCGATGCGCTGCGTCGACTCGGGCGGCGAGCGCAGGGCCAGCAGCGACTGGACCAGGGGCTTGAAGGCGAAGCGGGCCGTCAGGCCGATGACCGGCACGAGCACGATGGAGGTGCCCATGACGACGGCGAGCACCTGCGCGAGATCAATCGGGACGAACTGCATGGAGCCTCCGGAAGGCATGGGACAGCAACAAGCCGTACGCAGGCCCCGCCGAACGATTGCCTGGACAGCCCGTCAGCCGCGCTTCTTAACGGGCAGCAGGTAGCGGCGCAGGACCGGTGCGGTCGAACTCGGGGGCCTCCACGAAGCGGGCGCCGAACCCCTGGACCCCGTCATTTGTCATGATGTCATCGGGCTTCCTCGTCAACTCGCATGCCAAGA